>CBDCBO010000008.1:0-617827 GCA_965214335.1 Candidatus Velthaea sp.
GCCACGGCCCGGCAGCCGCTCCTAACTCGAACGTATCGAGCCGGGCGCGCTCGATCGCCCCAGCGAATCCGAGCCGAGCGCCTTTGCATTAGCGGCCGATGCCCGGCGTAGCTTGAGCTTTACGGACCGCGACGAGTTCGGCGTACAGCGCGTTGGGCCACGCGAAGTCGGCTCGCGTATACTGTTCGGGCCAGTTCGCGTCGAACGACTCGTGCAAGCGATGGTCGCCGATATCGGAGGCCGCAATAAATCCCAGAACGCGCTGCACTTCGTTGTCGTCGCTTGCCGTTAGCGCCTGAACGCACAACGCCAACGGCCAAACATAGCCGTGCGGTGTATGCGGACTGCCGACCCCTGAAGCGTAGCGACCGTGAAAATAATACGGATTGCGGTCCGATAACACAAACGCGCGCGTAGTTTTGTAAAGCGAATTTTGCGCCGGCAAATAACCGAAGTAGGGAATCGACAACAACGATGGTACGTTGGCGTCGTCCATCACATTGGCGTGTCCGAGACCGTCGACTTCGTACGCGTAAATGCGGCCGACGCCTTTGAGTTCCAACGTGCCGTTTTGCTCGATGCCGCGCTGAATCTCGACCGATAAGCCCCACGCATTCTCGGCCATTTTCGGATCGTTCCAGACATCGCGAGCAATGTTGGTTAGATCGTGCATCACGACGACGGCGAACATATTTTCGGGAACGTTGAACTGGTAGCGCGCGGGATCGTCAGACGGCCGGAATCCGGTCCACACCATCCCGGTATACCGAACGGCGCTACCGCGACCGCCGTTGGCCAGCTGGTCGTGGCGATAGGTCGAACGTGTTTCATGATGCTGTTCGTCGCGCAACACGGCCACGACGCGCACGAACGCCCGACGCACTTCGGGAGTAAAGATCGAGCTGTCGTGCGTTTGGCGGTAATAGGCCGCGGCAAACCAGATCGGATACAGCAACGAATCGATCTCAAACTTGCGCTCGGCGACGGTGTAATGGGCCGTGAACGCGTTTGCATACGGATCGATCAAAATGTATTTTGCTTGACGCGCGACGACGCCGCGCAATTTGGCCGCCACCTCGGCGTCGCGCGTGGAAAGTCGATATACGGGCGCACGATGGCACTCGAGTCGCGCAACCAATCAGCATCGATATCGCCGGTTGAAACGTACGTCGTGCCGTCGAGCTGCTGTGTCGCGTGGCGGCGTATCGCTTCATCGAATGCCGTCAAATACAGGCGATCGAGTGTAGCGGTGACCGCGGCTGAAAGCGTTTCACCCGCGTGTGCGGGAGCGACGACGGCGCACGTCGCGACGAGCAGCGCGATAAAAAGACTTAGTAGACGCTTCACGATCTTACCGTATCTATCGGCAAGTTTTCGTAGTATCATGATCGGGCAACGGGGTTTCCGTTCGTCACTCTCCGAGGCAACCGATGAAGGTCCGTCGCCGTGCAGTAGCCGGCTCCATTGCACTGCTCGTCGTGATCTGTGCCGCGGCGGTTGCCCAAGCCGACCAAAGCTATACCGTTGACGGCAGCGACGTGTATCAAATCGGCGGACGGGATGTTCGCAGCGAGATCGCGTACAGCGGCACCCAGCAGCTGACGATCAAACAAATCGGCGATTCGCGGCACTACCTCGCGCGGGCGGACTATCTGCGGAACGATCAGGGCACGCATGCGCGAGTAACGGCCTCCTTCGAGTCGACGGTTTTACCGAGTGGCGAGCAACGGGACGGGCCAAATAACGATCCGGATTATCTCACAGTGCTCAACCAACCCTTTGCCGTCGCGCTCGATTCGGCAACCCTGCACGATCTCGCACATCTCAGCGGCTCGGTTCCCTTCGACTTTCCTTCACCCATGACGGGTGCCCCGCTGCATGGGACGTTGCGGCATGTCGGCACTGCCCGGATCAACGGACGGCGCGTGCTCGGCGTTGCCTTCGATGCGGCCGGAGCGCTGCACGGCGCGCTGCCCGATCATCCCAACCTCGCGCTGTCGGGCCGCATCCACATGAGCGGAACGGCGTTCTATACCGATGCCGGAGCCCTGCTCTTGGCGCTCGATGCGACGCTTTCGATTACCGGTAACGTGGTCGACGATGCCCGGCGGGATCACGTTGAAATCGTCTACAAGCGCTCGATCAAGGCGGTGCCCGACCCCGCGCCGCGCAAATCCGGCGATCCCATGCCGGCCGGGCCGAAGCCAACCTCGCGCCCGGGATAAGCGCGGCCGGGGACGAAACGCGAAACCGTCGCTCCTTCAGACCTGTCATGGGCCTGTGATGAGTGCGCTCGCACCAAATCTTGGGGATTACCGTTTGACCGCTCCGGCGACGACGCCGGCGCCGGCGCGCTTAGCCAAAGGTACGCCGGCCCCCGCCAACTTCGAACGAGTCGTCGATGATTACCAACGGCGGCTTTACGGCTTCGCGTTGCGCATGACCGGCAATCGCGAAGACGCCGAAGAGATCGTGCAAGACGCGTTCGTGCGCGCATATCGCGCGCTCATGAAGATGGACGCCCAGCAACGCGCCGAGTTGCGGCTGCAGCCATGGCTGTATACGATCACGCTTAACGTGACGCGAAACCGGCTGCGCTCGAAACGTCCCACCAACGTTGCGCTCGATTCGCTTGCGGATCCGGACGCATTGCTCAATGAAACGCAAGAAGGCCCCGATCAGCCCGAACACATCGTCGACCGCGCCGCGGATATGGTCCTCGTCGAACAAGCACTGCTCTCGCTGCCGATGCACTTACGCGCGGCGGCGACGTTGCGCTTTATCGAAGGCCGCAGTCACCCGGAAATTGCGGAGATTTTGAATCAGCCGATCGGAACCGTCAAGTCGCACGTGCATCGAGCCGTGCGCATCCTACGCCGAATCCTCGGTCCACAAGTCGGTCGCATTGTTTCGGCCGAGATCGATGATTCCAAGGAGTCCACCGATGCGGTGCTGTGATGTTGAAGCTCTCTGGGACGATCTGCGCGACGGCGGTGAAGTCAACCGCGAACACGTGCTCGTTCACTTGCGCACCTGTCCGCCGTGTCAGCGCCTCTACGAGCAATATGAAGGCATCGCGTATTGCCTGACCTGTCTGCCGGTCGTCGATCCGCCGCAGAATTTGGTCCCGCGAATCATCGAACATATCGAGGCGACGATTCGTTCGGCGCGCAAACCCGACTGTGTCGGCAAAGTCGATTCTCCCGTCGGTCAGCTTTACGTGGCCTTTCGTTCGACCGGCATCACGGCCGTCGAACTCGATCGCGGCGACGGGGACGAGCGGGCCCAGGACCGCATAGCACACCGGTTGCGCCGCGGCGTCGTCGCAGCGCAGGCGCCCGCCTGGGTCAGCGATACGCTAGCCGCCTTCTTCCGTACCCATGCGCCGAACTACGATCGCATCGATATTTCGGATCTGAGTCCATTCGAGCAATCTGCGCTGCGGGCGGCGGCCCAGATTCCGCCCGGCGAGGTTCGCTCCTACGGCTGGATCGCGGCTCAGATCGGGGCGCCCAACGCCGCCAGCGCCGTCGGCCGGGTGATGGCGCGTAATCCGGTCCGGATGCTGTATCCTTGCCACCGCGTCGTCGACGCCGCCGGTCATTTGCATAGTTACGGTTACGGCATCGATGTCAAAGTGCGCATTCTCGCACTCGAAGGCTTCGTCGGAAACGTTGCCGCGAAGACCCGCTCGGCGCAGCAGGTTTAGCCCGGAAGCGGTCGCGAAAGAAGAAGCCATACGACGTCCGCGGCTCCGCCAGATAGAGACAATCGGCGGTTAACAGACGGACAAGAGGAGGTGATCATCGTTACTTGCGATAGTTCCCAACGAAGCCAGAAATCGATGATTGGAGGTGCGCAGACGTAAGTCTGTGCATCACTAATAGCGAACCAGAGTTCTTGTCCGCCGGCCGCCGAGGCCGGCTTTTTTTTAATTTGTTGTAAAACGACTTCCATCGGGCCAAAGGCTTCTGCGCCGGTCGCGCCTAAAGATCCCGGTTGTGTCTGAGCGCGTCGTTCCGACGGGCTTGAACGGTTCGCTATGAACCCGTGCCGCACGTTCGTGTCTGCTTCGGCGACATACTGTATGCTCCGTACCGGCTCGCGGCTTGGAGCCCGCGTCTCTGACCTTGAACGGCACGCGCTTGCCGCCCGTACTCACCCGTCCCGCCGTGCCGGCCGCTGCCGGCGCGTTGCAGAATTTCCGCGGAATACGACAACTTGAACGATAACGCCGACAACGATCCGCGATTGTACGCGATTCCCGATATCCACGGGCACGCCAAGGGCGAGCACAAAGCCTTTGGTGATGAACGGCCGATCCCGCTCTCGGCGCGGATGCTGTTCCTGTGGTTTTATCACGCCTGCCGGCGCGGTTGGCCGCGGTTCTTGATGGTGACGGATCACATGAACTATTTGACGTTCGAGGATCCGGCGGCCATCAGTCTGGTGCGGCGCGCGCTCAAACTCGCCCAAGCCGGCGATTTATATGGGGCTGCTGAGACCGCCAGCGTCGAAGTCGGTCACGCGGCCGTCGTATCCGAGGGTTTGCGACGCGGCATGCGTTACTCGATCGGAGCCGAGGTCGATAACGATCCGCGGTCCCGACCGGACGCCCAAAACATCGTTGAAGCCATGAAGCCCGACGGCATGATTCGTTCCGTCCACTTCTTGACCATCGATCATCCAACGCACGGTCCGAACTGGAGCTGGCCGTTCGATAACCCCGAGTTCGCCGACGTTTTCGACATTGTCGGAACGGCTAAAACGTGGGAGCTCTATATGGCAACGTTGCTCGACGCCGTCGAGCGGTTGCCGGGGAATATCCTCGGTCATTTCTACGTCCCGGCGATTGCCGGACATTGGCCCGACGATGCGACGCTCGAAGCGTACGAGGATCAAATCGTCGCTGCGTGCGAAGCGCGCGGCATCGCGATCGAATTCAACACCCGCTTTTTGTATCGCGATCATCCCGAGGACGAGCGCGCAAAATTCTTGGCCGCAAATCGGCGGCTTCTGACAAAGTGTAAAGCGAAGAATGTCGGCATCGCCGTCGGCTCCGACGCGCACAGTCCTAAAGACCAGGGCCGCGCGTTCGCCAGCGTATTAGCGCTACTCGACGAATGCGAAATTAACGAGCTGATCTTCCCCATCGCGGGACGTTTGGCGCGGGTGGCGCTGCGCATCGAACGCAAAGTCGACGCCGTACCTGAGCCGGTTGCGCCCGCTGCCGAAGAACGCAAGCCGCGTAAGGCGCGGCCGAGCGAATCTCCGGCGCGCGCGGACGATCTGCCGACGCTTGCGGATGCACCGGCGGCCGGGGACACGGCGCCGGCGGCCACGGCGAGCAAAGCGCGGGCCAAACGCAGCCGCGCCAAGACCAAGGATGTCGCGGCGATCGCGGACAGCGGTGACGATCGTGCGACGCCGCCGCCGATAAGCCATGCCGAAACGGCTATCGACGCACGCGTGCCGGAAAGCGAACCGGCGGCTTCGCGTTCCGCGGAGTGGGACGCTGCCGCCACGCCGGTCGCAGCGTCGCCGGCGGCCGGCGACGCGGCTGAGGCATCCCCCGACGTAGCTTCCGCGAAGCCGGAAGCAAGCTCGCGTGCCGTCGGCGCCGACGACCGGACCGCCGAGCCCGATACGGTCACCGAATCCGTGACGGCGCCGGACGATTCGCGCGCTACGGCCACGGCAGCGGACGCGGATGCGGCGGAAACGCGCGAGCCGGCCGTTCCGCATACCGCCATCGCGCCCGACGCTCCTCCGGTATCCTCCGACACCGCGCAAGCTGCGACGGGCGTCGAGGCCGTCGCTGCGGTTCCCGGCGTAGCGGAGGCCGTGCCGGCTACACCCGATGGCCGCCCGCCGGCGGCGTCGTTCGCTGCCGAGGCTGCTGCCAGCGCTTTCGCCGATACCGAAGCCCCGGCGGCCGCGGTTCATGCGTCCGATGCGGACCCGCTCGTTGAGCACACCGCCGATGCCGGTTCAGCCGTTGCTCGTAAGCGAAAGTCAACCGGCACGCAGCGTCCACGTTCGACCGGGGCGGCGCCTCCGGCCGACACCGCCAAGCCCGCCGGCAGTGGCGACGGATTCGGCGCGGCGCCCGGGCCCGCCGGCGACTCGCGCGCCGCGTTACGGTCACCGGACGCCGAGCCGCGCGAAGATACTTCCGGAATACCTGTCGTCGAGCGCAACGGCGTCGTTCATACATCCCGACCCAAACGTACGCCGGTCGCGATGAAGGCGGCCGAAGTGACGATCAAGCCGAAACCGGTGCCGGTCAAAGCTAAGTCGGCGGCGAAAAAGGCGGCGCGGCCGGCGGCGACGTCGACCGCCCAGCGTACCGCGATGAAAAAGTCAACGGCGAAAAAGACTGCGATGAAAAAAGCTGTAGTGAAAAAGGCGCCGCCAAAAAAGGCACCCGCCAAAAAAGCGGCGCCGAAAAAGGCTGCCGCGCGCGTCCCAGCGACTCGGCCGAGCGTCGCGAAAAAGGCGACCGCAAAAAAGACCGCTGCAAAAAAACCAGCGCAGAAACGCCGCTGAAGTCCGCACTGCTACGAGCGACGCTGCAGTCGGTAGCGTGTGCGCTGCTCGTGACGGCCTGCACGAAAGTAAGCAACGCTCCGGCCGGAGCGCCGAGCGCTGACGCGTCCGCCGCCCGGCACGCCTGGACTCATCCCGGCGAGTTGCGCATCGGCATTCAAAACGATCCCGTCACGCTCAACCCGCTCTTATCGGCGAACACCACCGAAGGCCTACTCAATCGGCTGTCGTTCGATACGCTCGTCTCGGTTGCCGCCGACGGGAAAACGCTCGTCCCAATACTGGCAGCCAAAGTGCCGTCCGTCGCAAACGGCGGCATCACGGCCGACGGTTTGACGATTTCGTACGTTCTACGAACCGGAATCAAATGGCAAGACGGCGTCGCGTTTACGAGCAAAGATGTTAAATTCTCGTGGCAAGCGATGATGAACAACAACAACAACGTCAACGCGCGCATCGGCTACGAAGATGTTCGGCAAGTCGACACACCCGATGCAACGACGGTTGTCTTTCACTTGAAGCAGAAGTTTGCTCCGTTCGTCAACACGGTATTCTCCGAAAGCGACGACCCGGTTTGCATCGTACCCGAACACATCTTAGGCAAGTATAAAGACGTCAACCGGGTGCCGTTCAACGAATTGCCGATCGGAACGGGACCTTTCCGGGTGGTGCGCTGGGTGCGCGGCGACCATGTCGAATTAGCGGCGAATACCTCGTATTTCCGCGGAGCTCCGAAGCTCAAGACGATCATCGTCCGAACGATTCCAGACGAAAACACGTCGATTAATGAATTGCGCACCCATGATATCGACTGGATCTTTCAGCCGTCGCCGAATCTCTATAACGTTCTCAAAGCCCTGCCCGACACGGTCATTCATTTAGGTGAACAGCCGCAAACGCTACGCATCCTCATGAACATGACGCGGCCGGCACTCAAAGATATCCGCGTTCGCCGGGCGATCGCTTTCGCCGTCGACAAGGAGGCGCTCGTCGAGCGCTTGACCGGCGGCTCGGCACGCGTCGCGGGCGCCGATCAGCCGCCGTTCTCGTGGGCCTATCAGCCGCATGTCATGACGTACGGGCCGGATCTCAACCGAGCCAGAGCCTTGCTCGAACAAGCCGGCTACGTGCCCGGTTCCGACGGCATTCGCAGGAAAAACGGGCAGCCGCTCGTCTTGGAGTTGTCGACCAACAGCTCGAATGCGACGCGCCGGCTCGTGCAGACCCAAGTCCAAGCCATGCTGCGCACGATCGGGATCGACGCCCAAGTCAAAAATTATCCCGGGAACCTGTTCTTCGCCACCTACGGTCAAGGTGGGATACTGACAACCGGAAAATTCGATGTGGCTATTTCCGGCTGGGTGGCCGGCATCGATCCCGATGACCATTCGCTCTATGCCTGCAACCAGCTGCCGCCGGCCGGCGTGAACTACGATCGCTACTGTTCGCGCGAGATGGACGCCGCCCAAACGGCGGCGTTGAGCAGCTATGAGGATGGACCGCGCAAAAAAGCGTACGGCACGATTCAAGAACTGATCGCGCGCGATGTTCCGGAATTGATCGTCTGGTATGCGCGCTTTCCACAAGCCACCAATCCCGACTTCAAAGGCTTCGCGCCGAACCCGGTTAATGAAGCGTGGAACGCGTATCAATGGGAGATGTAAAAGCACATGCGTGATGAGCCGCACTCGTCGATAGCGCGCATTCCGGAGTTGCGCTGGCTGCAACAAGTAATCATGGAACGCGCGCTGACGCGTGGTGATTATTTGCTATCCGGCGGCGCGCGCAGCGATTATTATATCGACAAGTTTCGGCTGTTCGCCGATCCCCAAATTTTACGTCGCATTGCTCGCTTGTTCGCGCCGATTGTTTCCGATCTCAATCCCGATCTTATCGCCGGAACCGAATTAGGCGGCGTCATCCTCGCTACAGCCGTATCGCAAATGACGAATATTCCGATGCTCATCGTGCGCAAAGCGCCCAAGGAATACGGCGCGTTCGCTGACGAGTATGTTGAAGGCGGTCCCTTCAGCGCGGATCAGAAAGTTCTCTTACTCGAAGACGTCGTTACCAGCGGGCGCGAGGTTCTGGCCGCCAAAGCGCGGCTCGAGGAACTCAACTTGAAGGTAACCGTTTACGCCGTGATCAGCCGAGGACTTGCGCCGGTACACTCCCTTATCGCGTTCTCACTGCCGCGGAGTGGTCCAAAGACGGATAATTAGCCGATCCGCGAGCGACTTCAAATACCGAGTGGTCGTCCGCGACACTCACGTCGCCGCTAAAAAACTCACGTGCGCTTTCGTCGAGATCGCGGGCCGTTGCCGCTTCGCTATAGTGCGTCAACACGAGGTGGCGGACGCGGGCCGCGTGCGCCATTTGGCCGGCTTCTCCCGCGGAACTATGTCCGCGCATACCGCGCTCGATATCGTCGGCCAGTAGCGTCGATTCGCAGACGAACGTATCGCAGTCGCGGGCCAGTTCGCTAACGCGCGGCTCGGGAGCCGTATCCGAAGAGTACGTGAGGCCCAGCCCACCGCGCTCGTAGCGAACGGCATACGCCGGGATGTAATGCGACGTCAAAGCAAAGCGCAGCTCACCGCCGCCGATTGCCAATGTCCCGGCCGGGTCGTAGGTCTGCACATCGAACACCTCGGCGATGAAATCGCCACCGCCTTCGTCGGCGAAGGAACTCACGAGTTGGCGCAGCATGCCTTCGCCCTCCGGCGGAAGATAGAGCGGCAGCTTGCGTTTGCGACGAAAGCTGCCGTAACACAACGCATAGCGCAACGGAATGAGATCGAGAAAATGGTCGGCGTGCATGTGCGTGATTACGACGGCGTCGAGGCGGTCGTAGTCGACGTGACGCCGCAAATTCGCGAAGGCCCCCGATCCAAGGTCGAGCACGATCGATGCGGCATCGTCTTGCACGAGATAGGAACTGCAGGCGCGGCCGGGTCGTGGAATCGACGAACTCGAACCCACAACCGTTACTCGCAAACCGGAATCTATAGCGATTGCAAAACCTCTTGCGCGTGCCCTTCAACGGAGACTTTGGGCCAAACTTTGGTGATCGTACCAGCGGCGTCGACAAGAAACGTCGAGCGTACGATGCCGATGCTCTTCTTCCCGTACATATTTTTCTCGGCGAGCACGCCGAACGCGTCGCAGACCGTTGATTCCGTATCGGCCAACAGCGGAAACGGCAGCTCGTACTTGGCCTTGAATTTCGCTTGGGACGAAACCGAATCGCGGCTCACGCCGATGACCGCTACGCCATGCTGCTGGAACTGCGCATAGTGGTCGCGGAACTGCATCGATTCATTGGTACATCCCGGCGTATCGGCTTTCGGGTAAAAGTAAATTACTGCCGGCTGCCCAAGGGCGCCGATTGCGACGGTATTGCCGGCATCGTCCGGCACGGAAAGGGCGGGAAGCTTCGCTCCGATGTCGAGCATAAACATGACCTCCGATATACGAATGAGTGTGCCGCAATGCTTCGTAGCGCTAAACACCCGCGGCAAAAATTATGGCAATAGGTGTGACCGGACGTACTAAAGGAGCCCGCTCATGAGTGCCCCTTCTCCGCAAACCGCTCATCCGCTTGCGCTCGATCTCGGTCGTCGCTACCGTGACGACGGTTTGAGCGGCCCGATTATCGAGATTGCCGCCGGGTCGGGCCGAAATACCCGCTATTTCGTCGATTCCGGCGTCCCGATTGTTTCGACACGCGACGACGAGAGCTACACCCAATTGCCCGGTGGGCGCAATCTGTATGCCGCCGCACTATCGACCCACGGCTACTTGCACGGGACCGTCGCAAAGCTCCGGGCCGGCTTTGCCGAGTTACGCCGGGTCTTACGTCCTGGGGCGCCGGTCTATTTCACGCTGGGCTCGATCAAAGACGCACGCTTTGGGCTCGGTGAGCCCTTCGATGCAACGACGTTCGCGCCGGGCGACGGCGACGAAGCCGGCATACCACATTCATACTTCGATCGCGACGGCGTCCTCGATGTGCTTACACCGGCATTTATCGCCGAAACGCTCGACGAACGTAACGTCGACAGCATCGTCGGTCGCTTCGCGCACGAATCACCCAGCGAGATGTGGCATTGGTTTGTCGTAGCCCACCGCAACGACAACCTCCCGCCGCCGCGCTAGGTTAGTAGCGCGCGATGGTCTGGTCGACGTGCGCCGCCCACGCGTCGATACCGCCGTCCAAGTTAACGGCATTTGCGAATCCATTGGCATTGAGGAAGTTCGTAACGGCGGCACTGCGCCCGCCGTGATGGCACATCACCACGATCGGCCGGTCCGTCGGAAGCTGCGCGAGGTGCAGCGGAACGTCGGCCATGCGAATCGTGGTGGCGCCGGCGAAGGCTGCAGTCGCGATCTCATCGGGTTCGCGAACGTCGAGCACAATCAATGCGTCGCCGGCGTCTTGCCGCGCTTTGAGTTCCGCTACCGTTATTTCCGTCATGAGCTGCCAACTTCGCGCGTCGCGATGAGACCACTTGTCGGGCTCGACGCGTTCGCATAACGCTTCTTCTCCATTCGCCCGGCGAGAAAAGCCAGCCGGCCGGCTTGCGTCGCCAAGTTCATGGCCTGCGCCATCGCGACGGGGTCGCGGGCCGCCGCGATCCCGGTGTTCATGAGCAAGGCGTCCACCCCGAGTTCCATCGCCAGCGCCGCGTCCGATGCCGTGCCGACGCCGGCGTCGACGATGACCGGGATGCCGGCGCGTTCTTTGATGATCGAAATCGAATACGGATTGCAGATGCCTAAACCGCTGCCGATCGGCGCAGCGAGCGGCATGACCGCAGCGCAACCGACGTCTTCAAGCTGCTTACAGGCAACCGGATCGTCGACGATATACGGCAGCACGGTAAAGCCGGCGCGCACCAGTTCTTGCGCCGCCGCGATCGTTTCGCGCGTGTCGGGATAGAGCGTATCGGCGTCGCCGATAACTTCGACTTTGATCAGATCGGTGCCAAGTGCTTCGCGCGCCAGTTTGGCCGTCAACACGGCTTCCTTCGCCGTGTAACATCCGGCCGTGTTCGGCAGCAGCGTATAGCGCGTGCGATCGAGATAGTCGATCATCGTCTTCCCGCTGGGATCGTCAAGGTGAATCCGGCGGATGGCAATGGTGAGCACTTCGGCGCCGCTCGCCGCGTGCGCCGCCTGCATGACCGGAATGCTCGGGTATTTTCCGGTGCCGACAAAAAGCCGCGATGAAAACGTGTAATTGCCGATTTGAAGCTGGTCGCTCATGCGTTCACCTCGTTAGCCGCCCGCAACGGCCGCAATGATCTCGATCGTATCGCCGGAACCCAGCGGCGTCAGATCCAACGCGCTGCGGGCGACCACATCGTCGTTACGCGCCACGGCCACACCTTCGCGCCGCACGCCGAGTGCAGCTACGAGCTGGCCGAGTGTCGTGCCCTCGGCGACTTCGCGGGCTTGCCCATTTACCTTCACGGTCATACAGATGCGACACATTCGCGCCCGCACTGCGCCTCTCCGGTCCGACGGCACGAACGGCAGCCCAGGTCAAGCGACGGCTCGATCGGGTAGGGCTCGCGTAACGGCAAAGGCATCCAAGGCGAGGGTCGCGGCGAGCGCCGTGGTGCCGGTCAGCACCAGGTCGGCGAGGATGCGCGCTGTGATCGGCGCGAGCAGTATCCCGTTGCGGAAATGGCCGGCGGCCACATAGTAGCCCTCGACGGGCGTTGCGCCCAGAAACGGCCGCTTATCGGGCGACCCCGGTCGCAGGCCGGCCCAACTTTCCACTACCGCGAAGTCGCCCAGCGACGGCGCGGCGCGCAGCGCCGCGGCTAACAAGGCCTGTAGCCCGGCAGCGGTTACCCGGCTGTCGAAGCCGCGCTCGACGACGGTGGCTCCAACGAGCAGCCGGCCGTCGTCGCGCGGCACGAGGTAGGTGTGGCGATGCCAAATGAGCGCGCGCGCAAACGCGTGGGGGACCGCAATGGCGAGCATTTCGCCGGCGACCGGAAAAACCGGGACGCGCGCTTCGCGCGGCACGCCCTCGATGCTCCCGGCCCACGCGCCGGCTGCGTTGACGACAACGGTTGCCGGAACAAAACCATGCTTGCTGTGCAGGCCGCGAACGCGCCGCGCATCGGTCTGCAACGCCAGCTCGTCCGTTCGTTCGAAGCGAACGCCCAGCGTCGTGCAGGCAGCGACCAGCGCCCGGCCGAGCCGCCGGTTATCGACTTGCGCTTCGTTGGCGATGAACAGCGAACCGGTCACCGTGCGCGCAGCAGCCGCTTCCCGTTCGAGCGTCTGCGCCCGGTCGAGCACCACAACATCGCCGCCGTTGCGCGCGTACACCGGAGCCAGCTTCACCAGCTCCGCGAGTTCGGCATCGTCGAGCGCGACGTGCAACGTTCCGTATCGTAAGAGCCGGCTGTCGAGACCCGTGCATGCGCGCAATTCCTCGATAAACGCCGGATACGCCGCGTGCGAAGCTCGGCAAAGCGCGAGTAGCGCCGGGTCGGGCAGCCCTTCGGAGAACGGCGCAAGCATACCGGCACCCGCCCACGATGCCGCGCGAGCGGGCTCGGCGCGATCGAACACCGTGACGTCCGCTCCGCGCTTGGCCAGTTCGTACGCGATCGCCGTGCCGATGAGCCCGCCACCGACGATTGCAACGGGACCCGCGCTCAACAGTTCGTGTACACCGGGCCCTCACCGCCTTGCGGCGGCACCCACGTGATGATTTGGTACGGGTCCATGATGTCGCACGTCTTGCAATGCACGCAATTCGAAAAATTAATTTGTAATTTGCCTTCGATGCCGTTACCGGTTTGGGTAAATTGCGGCTCGTACACTTTAGCGGGACAAAAGTATTGGCACGGATTGCCGAATTCGACGGTGCAGCGGTCGGCGCAAATCGAGGTATCGGCGACGTGCAGATGCGCCGGTTGATCTTCGTCGTGCTGCGTACCGCTATTAAAAACATCGGTGAGTTTGTCGAACGTCAAGACATTATCCGGATTGATGCGCCGATCGCGCTGCACCGGTTCGCGCTGGGTGATCTTCACCATCCGCGCGTAGCCTTCGTGACCGCTGAGTTTATCGATGAGGCCGAACCCACGGCCGCCGGTAACCATGCCGATAGCGGCATTGATCATGCCGCCGAACAAGCCGTTCTTGAAACCGGCGTGAAAATTGCGCGCCGCGTGTAATTCGGTGAATGCCCAGGACGCGCGGAATTTGGTTTCGAACGCCGCGAGCGCCGTGGCGCTCACATCATCCGTGGCGAGCGCCTCGAAGATCGCTTCGGCGGCCAGCATGCCCGACTTCATGGCCAGATGAATGCCCTTGAGCCGCATGCCGTTCAAGAAGCCGGCGGTGTCGCCGATGAGGCACAAGCCGTCGGCATACAGCCGCGGCATCGCGTGCAAACCGCCTTCGGGGATGGCTTTTGCTCCGTAGCGCAGCAGTGTGCCGCCTTCAAGCAGCGGTTTGATCGCGGGCAACAACTTCATGCGTTGAAAGAGCTGGTGCGGATCGGTGCTCGGGTCGGCGTAGTCTAAGCCGGTCACTAGGCCAATGTCGATGATGCCGTCGTTCATGCCGTAGAGCCAGCCGCCGCCGAACGTGTCGGCCGGCAAGGGCGCACCGAGCGTATGAATGACATCGCCCGGGTTCAAGCGGCCGGGAGGCACCTGCCATAACTCCTTGATACCGACGGCGTAGACTTGCGGGTCGCTGTCGCGGTCGAGGCCCAGCTTGGCGATCGCCGTCTTGGCCAGCGTGCCGCGCGGGCCTTCGCCCAGCACCACGACTTTGGCCATGATGTCCGGCCCGGGCTCGAAGTTCGCCTTGGGCCGCCCGTCGTGGCCGATACCCTTATCGCCGACCCGCACGCCGATGACCCGGTCGCCGTCCCATAACAAACTTTGGCCCGGGAACGCCGCGAAGACGTCGGCACCGGCGGCTTCCGCTTTCGCGCCGAGCCACTTGGTGAGCCGATTGAGCGAGGCCACGTACTTGCCGCGATTATCGAGCACCGGCGGCACGAGCGGCGCCGCGATCTTGCCGCCGGGCGTGAGGTACCACATCGCATCGTGGGCGACGGGCGCATCCAGACCGCCCGTAATATCTTCAGCGGGAAAAAGTTCGTGCAACGTCTTGGGATCGACGACGGCGCCCGACAAGCCGTGATTGCCGATGTCGCCGCCTTTCTCGATGACCATGACACTGAGCTCGCTGCCGGCGGCCGCCGCCAGCTGGCGTAAGCGGATCGCTCCGGCTAAGCTTGCCGGGCCGCCGCCGACGAAGAGGACGTCGACATCGAGAGAATCGCGCTCTGCCATGATGTTTGGACTTCGCGCCGGCGGTAAATTCATCCGGCTTGCGCGATCACCGTGGTCACCGCGATGCGGTGCATCGCCAGGCGTTCGTTCCAGCCGCGCCGCTTGGGCGTTTCGAACGTCAGCGCGACCGGCGTCGTGCCCCGCAACAAGAACAGTGACATCGGCAGGCCGGCTGGAAAATACCGGCTTTCTTCGCGCGCGTCGACGACGACGGTTCCATGCCCGATGGTTTGACAGACGCGTGCTTCGGGCGGTGAACCGAGATCGAAACTAATATCGGCTAAATCCTGAATCGGTAATCCCGCGGCTTCGACGGCGGCAACGGCGGCAGCGGCGAAACGCGGCGGCGCTTCGGGCGCAAGCGGCTCGAACCCATAAAATCCATCGGCCTCGAAATCTTCGTGCAAATCGATCGCCATGGCGAACCGCCGATCGCGGTTGGCCGTGATGATCGCGCGTGATTCGGGTGTCGTTCCACCGCGGCTGAAGCTGCGGTTGACATCGTGGCCTTCGGCGTTGACCCGCGTACCAGCGCGATAGCCGCTGGGATTAATACACGGCCAGATGCGGTAGGCGAAGCGATCGTCGAGCAAGCGATGTTCGACGAGGGAAAGCAGCGCCCAAGGCGCGGCCGGTTCGTCGCCGTGCGTACCCGACGAAATCGCAATTGTCGGCACGTTGTCGCCGCCGCGTTCGACCACGAGGAGCGTCCGGGGTTGACCAACGCAGGCGACTTCTCGGACGCGCAGACCGTGCGTGCGACGAATGCCTTTCCAGGCGGCTACGAGTTCATCGTAGGGCGGGCGAACGTGCGAGCTCGTCATTCGCCGTCGCTCCGACGATAACGGCCGGTTGCAGCCGGAGCGGCACCGTTTACGGTGAATGCTAGCGGCCCATGCAGACCTATCGTATCGCGGTCATTCCGGGCGACGGCATCGGCGCCGAAGTGGTGCCGGAGGGCATCCGTGTGCTCGACGCGGCAGCCGCGGCGTGCGGGCTGCAGTTCCGGTGGGATCACTTCGATTGGAGCTGCCGCCGGTACGCGCAAACGGGCGCCATGATGCCGGCCGACGGACTCGATCAGATTCGCGGTCATGACGCTATTTTTCTGGGCGCCGTCGGCTTTCCCGGCGTGCCCGACCACGTGTCGCTGTGGGGGTTGCTCATTCCGATACGCCGGCAATTCCGGCAGTATATCAATTTGCGGCCGGTGCGCCTGATGCCGGGCATCGCGTCGCCGCTGGTGGGCCGCCGGCCCGGCGACATTGACTTTTGGATCGTACGCGAGAACAACGAAGGCGAATACTCTTCGGTCGGCGGCCGGTTCAACGAGGGAACCGACGATGAGATCGTTATTCAGGAATCGATCTTCACGCGCCGCGGCGTCGACCGGGCGTTGCGTTACGCTTTCGAATTGGCGAACAGCCGGCCCAAGCGGCACCTAACCTCGGCCACCAAATCCAACGGCATCGCGATCACGATGCCCTATTGGGACGAGCGCGTTAAAGCGATGGCCGAACGCTATCCCGAAGTGCGTACCGATCAATTTCATATCGACATTCTCGCCGCGCATTTCGTAGCCCATCCCGATTGGTTCGATGTAGTCGTAGGCTCTAATTTGTTCGGCGACATTCTATCCGATCTGGGTCCGGCGGCAACCGGCACCATCGGAATCGCGCCATCGGCGAACCTCAATCCCGAACGTGACTTTCCGTCGATGTTCGAGCCGGTCCATGGTTCGGCACCCGACATCGCCGGACGCGGCATCGCCAACCCGATCGGGCAAATTTGGTCCGGCGCGATGATGCTCGAGCATCTTGGCCAGCCGGGAGCCGCGGCGGCGGTGATGCGGGCGATCGAAGCCGTGCTCGAAAGCGGCCCGCGCACGCCGGATATCGGGGGAACCGCGAGCACGAGCGAGGTTGGCGCGGCAATTGCGGCGGCGATTCGCTCCCAAACTCCGGCGGTACGTTAAACGACCTGTGGTTCGTTGATGCTCATTGCGACGCGTTCCGTGCAAACGGCTGTCGAACCGACGCTTTGATGGCGATCGTGGGCGACTCGATTCCGGTTATTGCGACTGCGCGTCTTACGTTGCGCGCTCACGTTGCAACCGATCTACCGGCGTGCACGGCGATGTGGGCCGACACCTATATCGCGCGCTATATCGGCGGCCGGCCGTCGACGTGCGAGCAAACCTGGAGCCGCATGTTGCGCTACGCCGGCTTGTGGGCGCTACTCGGCTATGGCTATTGGGCGATTGAAGAAACGGCGACGGGCCGGTTCGTCGGCGAAGTCGGCTTCGCGGATTTCAAGCGCGGCCTCGAACCGCCGATCGACAACGTGCCCGAAGCCGGCTGGGTCATCGCGACCGCAATGCAAGGCCGACGGTATGCAAGTGAAGCACTCGCCGCGGCATTAACGTGGGCTGATGCGCATCTGGTGCACGAACATACGGTTTGCCTTATTAGCCCCGAGAACGAGCCTTCGCTCCGCCTGGCTGCTGCTAATTTATTTCTTGAGGTCGCGCGGCCGATCTACAAACACGACCCAATCGTGCTGCTCCGGCGGAGTCGCGTACAGCAATCGTAGCTGCCGGATCTTGCCCGCCAAGTTTATCGAAAACTGACGCTTCGAGCTGCCGCAACAATCTCTGCACGTCGCGTAATCGAGGGCACCATCGTACAAATAGCGTAAGTTGCATCCAGTCGATGTGCGCATCACGCACGCTCGGCGTATCGGTGCACCGCCGGCTCATTCCGGATGGCCCGCTGAACCCACCCGAGCCTCGGAACCCCCGCGCGCCGCAACGGTACACTGTCGTATGCGCAACCGCGCATCTTCCCCTATGACGTTAGCCGGCGTGGCCGTCGCTTTGCACGAAAACAATGCGACCACGGCGTTACTGACGCGCGCGCGGCTCGATGCCTCGATAGAGATCCGCCAGCCGCAGGCGCACGTCTATCGAGAGCAGGTCGATCCGATCATCGAGCGAGCGATACGTAAAGTCGAGCCACACATCGCCGGGGCCGCGCCGCGACACGCTCGCCCAGATACGCCGCGAGTCGACCAAGAGGTATTCAAGTATCGACGGAATTTCGCGGTATGCGTCGAGCTTGTCAACGCGATCACGCTTGACTGATTTGGGCGAAATAACTTCAACGACGAGCTTCGGCGCAACGATGAACGTCTTCGAAAAGTCGGTATCTTCGCAGGTCACCGCACCGTCGGGCACAAGGTTGGTCGAGCGTTCCCGGCGGCGCACGCCGATCGTCGAAGCGCCGAAAACGCGGCACGGCGGTTTGACGTGCGAATCGAGGGCGGTGGCGATCCGAGTGCACAGAATTCCATGCGTGCCGGTTCCGGTCGAAAACGCATAGACGTAGCCGTCGATCAATTCATAATGCTCGCCCTCCGGCGGCATAAGCCGATCGTACTCGTCGAGCGTAAGCGGCCCCGGTCGCGGATCAAGCATTCTGGCGACTCCTGCGGAACGCAAAGTGCGGTAGCCCGGCAGTTTTTAGTTCTGCGCTCGCATACTACCACGGCGGTTACTGATGTTCCAGCCGACTACCGTGGCCGCTCGAGCAAGAGCCCAGCACAGGCCTGCGCCGGCGATCAGCTTGCGGCGAATGCCTGGCGCCCAAAACGTCATTCAATCATGCTAGCGATCATCAGCTAGCTCGTGGCTTCAGTCGTGATCGGCTGGGAATCGTAGGGTCGCCGGCGCCACGATTCTTAACGCGGCTTGCGCGCTAAGAATGGCACAGCCGATTCGGGAATTGCCCACTTCAAGCGGCCGTCATCGCCGTCATCCGCGCTCGAAAACGATAGATCAGAGCGCGCGGCCCGCAATCGACGCGTCGAGAATCTCAATTGGATGCGCCGCCGCCAGCGTTGCGCCGCGCTGGCGCAGGATCGACTGAATCTGTAAGGTACAGCCCGGATTCGCACTGGCTAGCAAATCCGGCTTGACACTGACGACGTTGTCGACCTTACGATCGCCGATTTCGTGCGCCGCCGCGGGCTCGAATAAATTATACGTTCCCGCACTGCCGCAGCACATTTCCCCGTCGGGGATTTCGAGCAGCTCGAGCCCGGGAATGCCCTTCAAGAGCGTACGCGGCTGCGCGCGGATACGCTGCGCATGCGCTAAGTGGCACGCATCGTGGTACGCGACGCGCTTGACGATGGGATGCCGGACCGCGGTCGGCTCGATCGCTGCCAAGAACTCGTTGATATCTTTGACGCTCGACGCGAACGCCTGCGCGCGATCGCGCACGGCGGGCTCGTCGGCGAAGAGTTCACCGTATTCTTTAAGCGTCGAACCGCAGCCCGCCGCGTTGATCAAGATCGCATCGACATGCTCGCGGGCGAAGCGCTCGATGAGCGCCCGCGCGAAGCGCTTGGCCTCAGCGGCCCGGCCGGAATGCAGCGACAATGCGCCGCAACAGCCTTGGCCGCGCGGAACCAGAACATCGTAACCTTCAGCAGCCAGAACGCGAATGGTCGCGGCGTTCACGTTGGGGAAAAACGTGCGCTGCACGCAGCCGGCAACGAGTGCGACACGGCCGCGCGCGCGCGGCGTCGCGGCCCGCGTAAATTCCGGCAACGGCATTTGCAAATCGCTGATCCCGATGTCGGGCATGAGCGCCTCGAGTCCCGCCAAGCGGGCCGGCAGGCGCGTCAGCAGTCCCGTTCGCCGCACCAATGATTGCAAGCCGCTCTTCGCGTACACCAGCAGCGGGACGGCGAGTGCCTTGAGCCGCGCCGGATACGGAAACAGTGCAAAGATCATTTCGCGAAATGCGCGATCCGCGACCGAACGCGGCGCGGCCACTTCTAATTTGGCGCGCTGCGCTTCAATGAGTAAGTCGTACCGCACGCCCGACGGACAGGCGGTCACGCACGCCATACAGCCGAGGCATTTATCGAAGTGCGCGACAACGGTATCGTCGAGCACGAGGACGCCGTCGCTCAAACCTTTCATCAAGTCGATGCGGCCGCGCGGCGAGTCCATCTCGTTGCCCCACGACGTGTACGTCGGGCATGCCGGCAGACAAAATCCGCAATGCACGCAGTCGCTGGTCAGGTCGTCGAAACTACGCGTGGTGGACACGTCAGATGCTCTATCTTCCGCGGCGTGAGCCATACTAGAGCCCGCCGACGAATCGGCCTGCATTACACAGACCCTTAGGATCGAAGTTGTGCTTGAGCCGGCGCATGATGCTTAGCGCTGAAGTCGACGGCGTGCCCCACGTATCAACGCTGCCGCGCGCGTCGGGCGGCAGCGCGTTGACGACGACGGAGCCGCCGTTCAGCGCCGTGCGCCACTGCGCGACCGTCGCTGCATCTAACGTGTCGGAACCAACGAAGGCGACCCCCAGCATTGGATAGACTGCCAGCCGCGCGGCACCAAACGACGTCGCGGCCAAAAAACTTGCCAGCGCCGTCGGGCGCGCGGAAATCGTTACATGCCAGGCCGCGCCGCGCCGCGCCGCGCGTTCGCGCCGATCGACATCCGCCACCGCGCCGTCGGCCCCTTCCCGCACCTCACAGACCAAGCGCGTGGCGATCGCGCGCGCTGCTGCCAGCTGCTGGTCGACGCCGCGCGCGAAGCCTTCGAAGGCAACTTCGCAATCGTAGCGTTCGGCACCGGCGGCGAGCGCGACGACCGAGGCCGGAACCAACGCTCCGGAAACAAGTTCGCCGCTGAGTCGCATCACGCCGGCGATGTCGAGCCCGATGTACACGAGTGCCGCTCGCCGCTCTTCGATCGGATGGACGCGAAACGTCGCGCTGACGATGGCGCCGAGCGATCCAAGTGAGCCGACCATGAGCTTGGGCATGTCGAAGCCGGCAACGTTCTTGACGACCTTTCCGCCGCCGCGCGCCCGAACGCCGTCGGGTCGCACGATCTCGACGCCCACGATCGTGTCTTTGATGCTGCCGTAGCGCAAACGCCGGCGACCATAGAGATTTGTCGCAATGGCACCGCCGATCGTCGTTCGGCTCGGTTCGGGCGCGTCGATGGCCAGAAACTGACGCTCGCGCGCGAGCAGCTGCCCCACCGCTGCGAGCGTCATTCCGGCTTCGACCGTAATCGTTTGATCCTCGGGTGCGTAATCGATGACCCGGTCGCAGCCGGTCGTGCGCACGAGCGTATCGAGCGCGTGCGGCGCATTGCCGAGGTCGAGTTCCGTCTCGCCGCCGGCAAACGCATACGGCGTGTCGTGCGCATACAGCGCCGCGAGACAGTCGGCAAATTCTTCGATCGATGCCGGCTGGGCAAGGGCACGCGGCGTGAACCCGGCAACCGTCATCCGCGCCCCGCTTGGCCCGACACTTCGCTTGCGTGTGCGGTGTAGACTCCGGGCTTGTCGCCACACAAACGCGGCGTCGGAAAAACTTTATCCGGATTGAGCACGCCGTCCGGATCGAACGCCGTGCGCACCAAATGCATGGTGGCGAAATCAGCGGCTGAAAATTGTTCGCCGAGATAGCATGCTTTATCGCGCCCAACGCCATGTTCGCCCGTTACCGAACCGCCATAACGTAAACAGACGCGCAAGATTTCACCGCCGACATGTTCGGCCTTGGCTTCTTCGCCCGGGATACGCGCATCGTATAACACCAGCGGATGCAAGTTGCCGTCACCGGCATGAAACACGTTGGCCACGCGCAAACCGGACTCGCTGCCCAAGCGCGCGATCTCGCGCAGCACCGGCGCGATGTCCTTGCGCGGAATGACCCCGTCTTGCACGTAATAATCGGGCGAGATCCGACCCATCGCGGCGAAGGCCGCTTTGCGACCTTTCCACATCAGCAACCGCTGCGCTTCGGTATCCGGCGTGCGCATCTCGATCGCGCCGGCCGCTTGCATCATCGCGCACGCGGCGTCGGCGGTTTGTTCGACTTCAGCGCTCACGCCATCGACGTCCATGAGCAGCGCCGCGCCCACATCGAGCGGCCAATCGACGTGGGTTGCGGCGACGATCGCCTCGATGGCCAGCTGATCCATCATCTCGATGGCGGCCGGCACGATGCCCGAAGAAATGATCGCCGAAACCGCGTGGCTCGCCTCGTCGGTGCCCGGGAACGTGGCGAAGATCGTACGCGTCGCTTGCGGCCGGCGCAGTATCTTTACCAGGACCTCGGTGACGATACCCAGCAGCCCTTCGCTGCCGACCATGACGCCCATGAGGTCGTAGCCGAGCACGTTGGGTTCACCCGAGTCCTCGCCAATCGTTATGACGTCGCCGGCGGCCGTGACGATCGTCGCGCCGACGGCATGATTGACGGTGAACCCATATTTTAAACAGTGCGCGCCGCCCGAGTTCTCCGCAACGTTCCCGCCGATCGTGCAAACGCTTTGCGACGACGGATCGGGCGCGTAATAATATCCCAGCGGCGCCAAATGTTTGGATATGTCGAGATTGATGACGCCGGGTTGTACCCGCATGCGCCGGTTCTCCAGATCCACTGCGAGAATTTTGCGCATGCGCGACAGGCCGATCACGATGCAGCCTTCCGTCGGCAGCGAACCACCCGACAAACCGGTGCCGGCGCCGCGCGGCACAATCGGCAGCCCCATCGCGCGCGCCAGTATAACGGCCGCCGCTACTTCCTCGGTGGTCTGCGGCAGCACCACGACCGCCGGCCGGATGCGAAAGCCGGTGAGGCCGTCGCACTCATAGGTGCGCAACTCGTTCGGTGCGGTTATGGTATTGCGGTCGCCGACGATCGCTGCGAACTCTTGCTGCACAGACATCTTCCCTGAGATACCTTCTGCGACGGACCATTCTTGCCTCGTCGCTCTTGCCGACACCACCCGACGTCAGCTGCTTCGTGTTTTCTCAAGTCTGGTTCGCCGGCGCCGGTATATCGAAAGGGCACCGCTCGCGCTAGGCCCGGCCGAAACAGATTACGCCGTCCAGCTCAAGATCGATTGCCACTCGGCTTTGGGATAGCGGGCTTTGTTCTTGATCGCTTCGAGATACTTACGCTTACCGGCGCGGTTGCCTTTGCCGATGAGCACGCCGCCGACGAGCCGGTCTTCATGAAAGTATAACGCCCGATAGTGTTTGAGCTCTTTGTCGATCTTGCGCACGAGCTCGAGATCGTTGCGGTATTCGGGTGATAGTCCGAACTGCGTGATGGTTTGATCGGTAAAAATCTTCGACGAGTATTCGGGCACGTCGTGGTAGCGCACGTCGCCGCCGGCCATGTTCGCCGCCGCCACTTTACCGTGTGCGCCGGCATTGTTCCAGGTGCCCATGCGGTAATGCATTTCCGCGATCGGATCGAAGAACTCGGCCGCATCGCCGGCCGCGAAAATACCGGTAACTCCGGTTTCGAGCCGGTCGTCGCAGCGAATGCCGTTGGCACTGATCGTTACACCGGTGCCTTCGAGCAGTTCGGTGTTGATGGTCAGCCCGAGCCCAACGCCGATGCAGTCGGCGGCGATCTCGAGTCCGCTCGTCGTTATGACTTTGGTGACGACGCCGTTGGAACGTACGAGTTCGCGCAGTTCTTCGTTGTAATGAATGTGGCAGCCGTCGCTGGCGGCGGCTTCATCGAGCAGCGCGCCGGCAAATTCATCGAGCATGCGGCGGAGAAAGCGCGGTCCGCGCACCAGCCAATGCGTTTCAACCCCCCGCGCGACAAACGCTTCGGCAAGTTCGTAAGCAATGAACGATCCGCCGACCGACACCGCCGTCTTCGCCGTTTCGAGCTGGTGCGAAATCGCTTTGGTGTCGTCCATGTATTGAAAATTAAACACATTGTGGGCACCGTCGGCGCCCGGCGTCGCACACGGATTCGGCTTGCCGCCCGTCGCGACGAGTAACGCGTCAAACGCCCACTCGCGTCCCGCGGCGAACACCGTCTTCTCCGCTGCGCTGATGCGCTCGACGCGCGTTCCAAGCCGCAAGTCGATCGTATGCTTCTCGTGCCAAGCCATATCACGGATGATGACTTTGGCTTCGGTTACTTGACCACGCAACAGCGGCGGCAACGCGATCCGGTTATACAGCGGATACGGTTCGTCGGCAAACATCGTGATCGAGCCGGCCGGATCGAGTTTGCGAAGGTGTTCGGCCGCCGTCGTGCCGGCAAATCCGTTGCCGATGATGATGTACTTGCGCTGCTCGGTGTTCAAGAACGTCCTTCCGCTGGTGATAGTATTTCGACGCGCCGGCGCGGAATCGGTTTCACGCGTTGGACGCGCGGCGCGGAGTGCACACCGATGAATCCCCGACTCGTTAACCTGCTTGCTTCCTTCATCGGCGGCACGAGCGCGTACGCGCTGGCCCGTCTCGAGTTTGCTTTGACCTTCCCATTGACGCCGGCGCCGCCCGTTTTGGACCGGCTTCCCGACGCCTCGGAACGAACGTTGCGCGAGCACTGGGACCGCATCGAAGACCAGTTGCACACGATTGTCGACTATGTGAAACGGGTCGAGTTAGACACGCGTCGTACGGAACGCTCGGCGGCGTCGTTCCGGGCGCTCAAACGGTCGGTTCGCGAACTCGATCAATATGCCCGCGCCATGCGCTGGGTCATGACCGTAACGCAGCAGGACGCAGCTGAATAACTCGCTTCCGCCGGAGATACGCGATGAATAACGATTATGTCAACCGAGTTCTCGACCAAGCCAAAGGGCTGCAGAAAACGCTGGGCGATGCGGTAAGCGCGGGCGCCGAACGCGCGACGCCGTTTTTCGACGAAGCGGTCGGCAAGGCCAGCGACCTCAAGGACGCGCTCACCCAGAACGCGGCGGCCGCGACCGAAGGCGCCAAACCGCACATCGATCGCGCGGTTGGCCACCTTACCGAATTCATCTCGTACGGGAAAAGCGCACTCGAGACCGGCGTTGCCAAGGCGCACGAGCAACTCCATCCGCTCGCGGAGCATCTGATCAGCTCGCTCGACTCCGCCACTGCCGCTATGGAGAAGAAAACTGCGGACGCGGCTCCCCCGCCGGAAGGCCGGCCTCAACCATAACGCGCGCATCGGCCGGGGCGTAGCGGCGGAAGCGGCGCAGCGCGCTATCCCAATCGCCGAGCAGGGCACGGACGCGTTCCGAGCCGGTCGCGCGCAGATGGCGCTCCACGATATCGCGTAATCGCAGAGCGTCGGCGCCGCCCGGCGCGGGCGCCGTTTCGACCATTTCAGTCGGTCCGACGCGCATGCCGCCCGCGCCGCCATCGAGCACGAACGCTTCCCCGCCCGACATACCGCTGGCAAAATTGCGGCCGGTCGCACCCAAGATAACGACGCTGCCGGCCGTCATGTACTCGCAGGCATGATCGCCGGCGCCTTCGACCACGATCGTCGCACCGCTATTGCGCACCGCGAGCCGTTCACCGGCTCCGCCCGATACGAACGCCTCGCCCCCGCGGGCGCCGTAAAAGCACGCGTTGCCGATTGCCGGCTCACCCGGATTGCCCGGTGCGCGCACGATGATCTTTCCGCCTTCCATACCCTTGCCGACATAATCGTTGGCATCGCCGTCGAGCTCGAGCGTGAGTCCGCCGGTGAGAAACGCGCCAAAACTTTGGCCGGCGCTGCCGGCATACCGCCGCGTTACCCCGGCGATGGCTTCGCCGCGAATACGCTGCTGCACGATATTATGCGCGATGCGTGCGCCGACGGCGCGGTCGGCCGGCCCAATCGTGGTGATCCGGCCGGTAACGGGATAATCGTCGATGTGGCGTTCGTCGACCGCCGGCGGCGGCAAGATTTCCATGCGTTCGGGCAGCCGCAAGATCGCGCTGAGATCGATGCTGCGCTCCCAGCCGCCGAGATCGGAGCGCGCGCGCAGCAGATCCGAGCGGCCCCGTACGTCGTCGAGGCTGCGCGCTCCCAGCCGCGCCAAGCGGCGCCGCACGTCACGCGCGATGAACATCAGGAACGTTTGCGCCTCTTCGGGCGTGCCCTTGAACTTCTTACGCAGCTCGGGGTCTTGCGTGGCAATCCCGACCGGACAGGTATTCTTATGGCACTGGCGCGCGTAGATGCAGCCCAGCGCTACCAACAGCGCGCTGCCGAAGGCCATGTCGTCGGCACCCAGCATGGCGGCTAAGACGACGTCGCGGCCGGTTTTGAAGCCGCCGTCGACGCGCAGCTTCACGCGCGACCGCAAGCCGTTGGTGATCAGCGCGTGGTGCGTCTCGACCAAGCCCAGTTCCCATGGCAGACCGGCATTCTTGATCGACGCCAGCGGTGACGCGCCGGTGCCGCCGTCGTGTCCGCTGATGTGAATCACATCGGCGCGCGCTTTGGCAACGCCGCTGGCGACGTAGCCGATGCCCGCTTGGCTGACGAGTTTTACGGCGATGCGCGCTTGGGGCGCCGCCCGGCGCAGATCGAAGATCAGCTCGGCCAGATCTTCGATCGAATAGATGTCGTGGTGCGGCGGCGGCGAGATCAGCGCTTGGCCGGGCGTGGCGCCGCGCAGCAGCGCGATTTCGGGCGACACCTTGAAGCCCGGGATCTGCCCGCCTTCACCCGGCTTCGAGCCTTGCGCCATTTTAATTTCAATCTCGTCGGCACTGGCGAGATAGGTTGCGCCGACCCCGAAACGCCCCGAAGCGATCTGCTTGATCGTGCTGCGGCCGGAATCGGGCGTGCGCGCGTAACGGCGGACTTGCTCGCCGCCCTCACCCGAATTACTGAGCGCGCCTAACCGAGCGGCGCCGATCGCGATCGTTTCGTGCGCTTCGGGCGACAGGGCGCCGATCGACATGGCAGCGGTCACGAAGTGCTTGACGATTTCGGCGGCCGGCTCGATCGCGTCGAGTGCCGCGGCTTCGCCCAGCGGCAACGCTTCGACCAAATCGCGTAAGGCGATCGGCGGACGCGCCTGCATCGTGTCGGACAACGTCTCGAAGGCTTCGTAATCACCACGCATCGCCGCCGCCCGCAGCGTCTTGATGACGTTGGGATCGAAGGCGTGCCGGACGCCGTCGCGCCGGAACCGGAATAGCCCGCGTTCGGGCGGTGCCTCGCCGTCGGCGGCCAGTCCGCTCCAGGCTCTAATATCGGCTTCGAGTTCGTCAAAGCCAACGGCCGGAACGTGCGAGCGCATCCCGGGAAAACACGTTTGCATCACGTCGCGGCCGAGCCCGAGTGACTCGAAGGTCTGCGCGCCGACATATGAGCGCAACGTGCAGATGCCCAGCTTGGCGAGAATTTTGACCAGGCCGGTCCGGACCGTGCCTAAGAACGCAGCGCGGGTGCCGTTCTTTTCGGCCGCCCGCAGCGCCAGCCAGGGCGTTACGACGTTGGCGCCGGCCGCGATAACGGTTGCCAGCGAGTGGGCATCGCGGGCGAAACCATCGGCCGCCGCGATCGACGCTGCCATGCGCAGGCCCGAGGCGGTCAAGCGTTGGTGAATCGCGCCGGCCGCCAGAACCGCCGGGATCGGCAGTTCGGCGTGGCGATCGTCGAGGACGATAAACGATTTGCCGGCCTTGACCGCGTTCTCCGCGTCGTCACACATGGCGGCGATGCGCGCCGAGAGTTTCTTGCCGGCGAAATCGAGCGCGATCGTATGCTGGATCAAACGCGTATCGAAGCGCAACGAATCAAATGCCGTTTCATCGAGCACCGCGGTTTCGAGCATCACGATCGAACCGGGCGCGGGTACGTCGCCGTTGGTGTCGCCCGAACCGACCCAGCCGCGCATGTCGAACACGAAGCCTTCGCGCAGCGAATCGATCGGCGGATTGGTCACCTGCGCGAAGCGTTGACGCAGAAACGCCGCGACCGGCATGCGACGTTCGAGGAACGCCACCGACGCATCATCGCCCATCGACAGCACCGGTTCGCCCGCGCCCGACGCGATGACGCCGACCACGTCTTTAACTTCATCTTTGGTAAAACCGAAGCGCACGAGTTCGCGGTCGAGTAACGCCGCATCGTACGGCGGCGCCGCCGTTTCGGGCATCTCGAAGCGCCACGAGCGCACGACCGGCTGAAAATCGGCGCGGTCGCGCCGTTCGGCCGAAAACGCCGCCGGTTCGACCAGTTCGCCCGAGGCGAAGCGCACGACGATCCGGCCGCCGGGGCCCAACCGGCCACGTTTGACGATCGGATCGTTGGCAAAGTCGATCACGCCGGTTTCCGACGCGCACAGCACCTTATCCGAGGCGGTGCGGCACCACCGCAGCGGCCGAAATCCGCTGCGGTCGAGTGCGGCACCGACAACGTCGCCGTCGGTGAAACACATCGCGGCGGGTCCATCCCACGGTTCGACGGTGGGAATGTGGGCGTCGTAATAGGCCCGCAACCGCTCGTCGCTCACCGACGGCGAGAGCATCATGTCGATCGCCGAGTCGATCCGATAACCCGCGCCGACCATCGCATCGACGTTGGTGTCGAAGTCGTGCGAGTCGCTGGCCCAACGCGGAGCAACGATCCCGCGCGCCTTCATCCAAGCGCGATTGCCGGTAATCGTGTTGATTTCACCGTTGTGGGCAATGTAGTTGAACGGCTGAACGAGTCGCCACTGCGGCGCGGTATTCGTGCTGAAGCGCTGGTGAAAAACCGCGAAACGCGAGGTGAACGCCGGATCGCGTAAATCATTATAATAAGCGCCGAGTTCGTTCGAAGACAGTAACGCTTTATACACCACGGTGTTCGGCGAGGCGCTCACGAGCGTCGCGACGTCACCGTTCTCACGCAGCACGCGCATCACGGCGCGCCGCACGACGCGCATGCGTTCGCGCACGTTGCCGGGGCCCATATCGACGAGCAGCTGCTCGTACGACGGGGCCGCCTCGCGCGCAAACGCGCCTAACACGGCCGGCTCGACGCCCGGTGTGCGCCAGCGCAGGGGCGCGACATCGTTGGCGCGGACGGCGGCTTCGACTTGCGCCCGTGTTGCGGCGGCTTCGTCGCCGTCGCGTGGCAGATACAGGCAGATCGCGGCTAAATGGCGCTCGGGAACGCGAATGTGCGACGCGGCGAGTTCGCGCAGATAGAGCGCGCGGGGTGTTTCAACGAGCATGCCGGCGCCATCGCCGGTGCGGCCGTCGGCGGCGCGGGCGCCGCGATGCACCATCGCGCCGACGGCATCCAGCGCGAGCCGCACGATGTCGTGCGACGCCTTGTGTGTAAGGTCAGCGAGAAAGCCGATACCGCAGGCGTCATGTTCCCGTTGGTCATCGTGCCCGTCTGAAATCCGGCCGGAATTCGCTGAATTCATAAGAGGCTGTAGATTAGTCGATCTGTCTGCTCGGGCCGTTATCCAAATGGATAATGCGTAAGCCGCTGATCCTTTCGGCTTCCGGTACGGGATTTCAAAATGTCGTTATTAGGTTGCAAACGAGAACCACGGACGTGCCTGCGATGGCTGCGACGGTTTAGCCCTTGCGCTAAAGCAGCGGCTGCGATTGGCCGCGGCGGTTGAGGTAACGGCCCCCAGTGGCGGCGGTTGAGGCAATGGCGGCCAGACAGCGGCGACCGACGCAGCGAAAGCCGATGCAGCGGCCGTGGACCGGCCTCGAAGGTTGCGGCATCAGCGGCCGATAGCGCTCAATGTGTTGGAGTTACGACGTATCGAGTTTGCGCGAGCCCTTCGCGGTCATCGGTGAGCTGAGCGAACCGCATCCTAAGCCGCGCCGCGCTTGTCGGAACTGTGGCAAATGATGATCTGACGCCGCGAAGCACGGCCATCAAAGTCGGTGCTCTCGTCGATATTTCCACCGCGGCCGCGCACCATCTTGCGCCATGCCGGCGTCGCTTCGATAAAGACGCGATGTCCGGCTGAACGATACGCTTGTAACGTCGCGAGTAACCGATCGAGGTTCTCGTCGCGAGCCGCTTCGAGATCGCGGACGAGGATGACGAGGGTCCGACGGCCCGATACGGTCAAGCCGGCGCACGCGTTGGCGAGGCTCTCCACGAGCACGCGATCCAAAATTCCGATGAGCCGGACCGTGACCGGCGTATCGAGCGTTTGACCAGCAGCGGAAATAACCGGGGCAAGAATCATGTGAAGCTCCTCGGATTCGATGGTGTCCCGAGGATACGCGGCAAATCTTAGCCGGGCATGACAACGCGCTTAGAATTCCATGAGACCGGCATTAAGTGCCGTCAGCAGTTAGCGCCGAAGCTATCCCGCACGGCCTAGCGCGACCATCATGCGGTAGCCGATGTCCAAGGCGCGCTCGTCGAGATCGAAACGTGCGTTGTGGTGCGGCACGCCGGTCGCCTCGCCGCCGCGCGAACCAACGATGAAATACGCTCCCGGCCGCTCGTTCTGCATGAACGACATGTCCTCGGCCCACATCACGATATCGTGTTCCACGACGCTTTCGGCGCCAAGTTCGGCTGTGCCGACGGCGCGCACGATGTCGTTGATCGTCTTGTCGTTGACCGTCGGCGGATACGACCAGTTGTAGTTGAACTCGTAGTCGACCCGCAGCGCTTGCGCCACACCTTTGATGATGCGTTCCATGCGCTCGGGCATTTCACGCCGCACCGTCTCGTCGAATGCGCGCACGGTGCCTTGCAAATGCGCGCGATCCGGAATGACGTTGAACGTCGTTCCACTGCTGAACGAGCCGACGGTGACGACCGCCGGATCTTTCGGCGCGATCTCGCGGCTGATTACCGTCTGCAGCATCGTCACCATGTGCGCGCCGGCGATGATCGGATCGAATGAATTTTGCGGCATCGCGCCGTGGCCGCCTTTACCGGAGATAATAAGCTCGAACTCATCAGCGGAGGCAAAATACGGACCGTCGCGTACGCCGATCAAACCGACATCGAGCCCGCTATAGAGATGCAAGGCGAAGGTACGGTCGACGTGGGGATTCTCGAGCACGCCGTCTTTGATCATCTTGAGCGCGCCGGCTTTGCCTTCTTCGCCCGGCTGAAAACAGAACACCAACGTACCGGGCACATCAGCGCGCCCGGCAGCCAGCGTCTTTGCCGCAGCCAACAGGATTGCCACGTGACCATCGTGACCGCAAGCGTGCATCACCCCCGCATTACGCGACGCGTACGCGACGGTATTTAATTCACGGATCGGCAATGCGTCCATATCAGCCCGCAATAACGTCACGGGGCCGGGTTTCCCGCCCACGAGCGTGCCGACAACGCCGGTTTCGCCGACTCCCGTGCGAATCGCGTCGAGTTCGAGCCGGCCCAGTGCTTCGGCGACCATCGCGGCGGTCGCATGCTCGACCATCGAGAGTTCCGGATGCTCGTGCAGATGGCGCCGAGTGGCCACCATATCATCGTGCGGAGTCGTTTGCGTCGCTATCGCCACCGCGCGCAGGTTCGGCGCTTCGCCGTCAGTACATCTAGCAGGATGGTGTGTTGTCACGGCTATCCGTTCGTTGACGGCGGCGAACGCGTCTTCGAAGTTGAGACGGCCCGCATCGCGTATGGCAGCGGCGTAATGACGGAGTTGAGCGCGCGTGCGCGACAGCTGGACCTTCGGCGCGTCGCGTTATTCACCGATCCGCTCGTAGCGGAACTCGCGCCGTTCGCGGCTGCCGCGGCGGCTCTCCGGAACGCCGGCTGCGAGGTGCACGTATTTAACCGCGTCCACGTCGAGCCGACGAATGTATCGCTGGCCGAAGCGATTGCTTTCGCGCTCCACGTGCAACCCGACGGCTACATTTCGATCGGCGGCGGCTCGACGATCGATACGGCCAAAGCGGCGAACTTGTACGCTTCGCATCCGGCCGAGTTTTTGACGTACGTGAACGCACCGGTCGGCGCCGGTCGCGCGGTGCCGGGATCGCTGCGGCCGCATATCGCGTGCCCGACCACCGCCGGTACCGGTAGCGAATGCACCGGGATCGCGATCTTCGACCATTTGCCGATCGCGGCGAAAACCGGAATCGCGTCGCGCCATCTGCGCCCCAGCCTGGCACTTATCGATCCCGACTGGACGGCGACGTTGCCGTCGATGGTCGTGGCATGCGCCGGTTTCGACGTTCTCGCGCACGCGCTCGAATCGTATACGGCGCGACCGTACACGGCGCGTCGGGCACCGGCGCCCGGCGCCCGGCCGTTGTCCCAAGGCGCGAATCCATTTAGCGATATGGCTTGCATCGAAGCACTCACCATCATCGGCCGCTTCTTCGTGCGTGCCGTTACCGACGCAGGCGACCGGGAAGCGCGCGAGCGCATGATGTTCGCCGCTACGCTGGCCGGCATCGGCTTCGGAAATTCCGGCGTTCACATTCCGCATGCAATGGCCTATGCCGTCGCCGGAGGGGTGCGCGCTTTTCATCCGGCCGGTTACCCGGGCGTCGAGCCACTCGTGCCGCACGGGATGGCGGTCATGCTCAATGCGCCGGCGGCGTTCGCGGCGACGGCAGCCGCAAATCCACAGCGTCATCACGACGCCGCGCGTCGGCTGGGCGCCTTACCCGCGGACGGCGAGCTCGATAAGCCGGGTGACCTGTTAGCGACGCACCTCGCCACGCTCATGCGGCAAACCGGGATGCCGGCCGGACTGCGCGCTGTCGGTTACGCTCCGGCGGACATTGAATCACTCGTCGCCGCTACGCTCCAACAGCGGCGGCTGCTCGATAATGCCCCGTGCCCGGTGGACCGCGCTTTGTTAATGTCGCTTTTTGCCGCAGCGCTTGACGGTCAGCCGACAGCCGGCGAAGCGCCACCCGGCGGAACGGGCTCAAGCGTTGTTACGGCGTCTTCCGGCGCGCCCAAGCCGCACGCCGGCGCCGGCTCAGCACGTTGATGTCATTTGCAAACGACAGTTACGCGCACGGCGCGTCGGCCATTCATTTATCCAATGCAACGATTGGCGCCGCGTTCGATGCGACCGCGGCGCGATATCCGCAGAATGACTGCGTTGTCTCCATCGCCCAAAATGTCCGACTCACCTATGCCGGCATGCAAGAGCTGACCGATCGCTGCGCGCGCGCGCTCGCCGCGCTCGGTGTCGATCACGGCGACCGGGTTGCGATCTGGTCGCCCAATACCGTCGAGTGGGTCGTCGCTCAATTCGCCACACCGAAGATCGGCGCGATACTCGTGACGGTAAATCCGGCCTTTCGGTCAAGTGAAGTCGAGTTCGTGTTGCGCCAATGTGGCGCGCGCGTGCTCATCACGCAGGATCGTTATAAGACCAGCGACTACCTCGCGATGATCCGGCCGCTGCGCGCCGGACTGCCGCAATTAAAGCATGTCCTCGTCGTCGGCGACGAGGTAGCGCTCAACGGCGACGAACGTTCATGGGCGGCCGCACTCGGCGAGGCCGAACGCTTTTCCGCCGCCGATCTGCGCGCCCGCATGGCCCGCACGCAGAGCGACGAGCCGATCAACATCCAGTACACGTCGGGCACGACCGGACATCCCAAGGGCGCCACGCTGTCGCACCACAACATCCTCAATAACGGCTTCTTCATCGGCGAAGGCTGCCGGTATACGGAGCGCGATCGCGTGTGCCTGCCCGTGCCTTTCTATCACTGCTTCGGCATGGTGCTGGGCAATCTCGCGTGCATCACGCACGGTGCGACGATGGTCATTCCCGCCCCAACGTTCTCCGCTACCGCGACGTTGCGCGCGGTCGAACGCGAGCGTTGCACGGCGCTGTACGGCGTGCCGACCATGTTCATCGCCGAACTCGCCGAACCGGCATTCGCCGCCTACGACCTATCGACGTTGCGCACCGGCATCATGGCCGGTTCGCCGTGTCCGGTCGAAGTGATGAAGCGCGTGCAGACCGAGATGCACATGCCCGAAGTGACCATCTGCTACGGCATGACCGAGACCTCGCCTGTCTCGATCCAGACGAGCGTCGACGATCCGCTCGCGAAGCGGAGCGGCACGGTCGGCCGGGTGCATCCGCACATTGAGATTAAAATCGTCGATGACGGCGGACGCATCGTACCGCGCGGCACGCCCGGCGAACTGTGCACGCGCGGTTACAGCGTCATGCTGGGGTATTGGGACGACCCGGAGCAGACGGCAACGGTGATCGACGCGGCGCGCTACATGCATACCGGAGACATCGCAATCATGGACGACGACGGCTACGTCAACATCAGCGGCCGGATCAAAGATATGGTCATCCGCGGCGGCGAGAACATCTATCCGCGCGAAGTCGAAGAGTTCTTATTCACCCTTCCGGCAATTAAAGACGTGGCCGTGATCGGCGTCCCGGACGAACGGTTCGGTGAAGTGCTGTGCGCGTGGGTGATTCCCCATGCGGCGGGTCAGCTTACCGCAGAGGCGATCCAGGCGTTTTGCGCCGGCCACATCGCGCACTATAAAATACCGCACTACATTCTCTTCGTCGACGAGTTCCCGTTAACGGTGACCGGCAAGGTGCAAAAATATAAAATGCGAGAACGTTCGATCGAGTTGCTCGATCTACACGCCGCGGCGAACGTCCCGACGGCGTAATCATAGTCTATTGCCCCTTCTTTTGGTGTTCGCTCAGATCTGGGAAGAGTTAAACCATCGTTCTGATGCTGTTCGTCGCGCCACATACACTGACGACTACTGATATGATAAACTTGACAGCATTGCTGATGCAGATCGATGCGAGACTGCAATGTAGGTTTACAAGTTTGATCGAAGCGACGTACTCCCGCCACGATCAAGCTACCTACACGAGTTCTCCGGATGGAACAGAAGGGCGATGGCCGAATTTGCTAGCGTTTTCACTAACTATTTTTTCTTCTTTGCTTTCGTTGAAGATTGCGATAGCCGCTTAATATTGGTACTGTCACAAGGATTATGAACGAAATGATACTCAAGATGATCAGTGCCTCTAAAATCAGCGGCGACACTCTTATGAACACTATCGTTCCTAGTGAGCCCATAAAAACTGTGAAAGCGAACAGGCCGACAATTCCGTCTTTTCGCGACGGCCCAGCCACCGGATTCTTGACGATACACCAGCCGTAACCGGCAATCACCCCGATCGCGCTTATCGCTAATGCGGCTATAGGCAGCGCCATTCCGCTCAAAACTCCCATCCTGCATGCATTTTTGAATGAGCCACCAAGTTGATACGGACACCGCGAGGAACGAAACTAGGACAAGCCACGCGGCAGGCGTCATCGCGGTTGCAACTTCCAGCAAAAAAATTGCCCCAGGCGGCACTACCGCCGACATACTTGCTTGCAATCGCAGCCGCAGCCGGTCCGAACTTTTGCACATTGCCGATCACTTGCGCCGCGGCGCCAAGCGCAAACCCTACGGTACCAGATATCTTCGCTGTACACTGGGTAAGAAGACCCATTCCATGCGGAGCAGGACCAGGATTTCCATAGAGATTAAAGCTTGGAAAGCCCGAGATGTCGATGCCATTCCATGAGTTACTCGTTGTGGCATTTCCGGCTTTGCCCTGGTATGGCTGCGTGTTAGTCATGAACATCAAAGTTTCGTCCCATGAGTTGGGATCGCCGCGAACATCTGGAGGGCAGTAGTTAGAGTCAACCAAAGGGTGGGGCAGGCCCAAGGCGCCGTGTAACTTCCAGCTCGTGGCGTTGGCACGAAAATCTCGTCATTGCCTTCGAACCCAGAAACTTTAACGGCAATCATTCGACGGCAAATTGTAAATCAGTAATCTCGCAGACCGGCGAATGCTGTTTCGATTTAGATAGACTTGAAAACGAAAGAGACGTACGAACATACGGCGGAAGGTCTCGGGAGTAATCGATCGACCTACCTGAAATTATAGAGCGGTCAGCTAACGTAGATGACGCACCTAAAAGTGGTATGGAATCACCAGCGCCGGCCAGTCCATTAAGCAAATCACTACGAGCTGTATTTGAGAAACTCCAATCTCTGGTCATGGGGAAAGAAACTCGATTGTCGCATCACGTATTGTAGCTGTCAAGGTATCTTGATAAAAACGCGAATAGTGCCAGTGTCGAGCCGCGAGTTTCCAGGCTAACATACGGCAGGCAAGGGCTAACTGATCAGGTTTGGAGCGCGGTGGCTCGCCGCGCTTGCTGTGCGCGTGGGTGATTCCCCATGCGGCGGGTCAGCTTACCGCAGAGGCGATCCAGGCGTTTTGCGCCGGCCACATCGCGCACTATAAAATACCGCACTACATTCTCTTCGTCGACGAGTCCCGTTAACGGTGACCGGCAAGGTGCAAAGATGCGGGAGCGTTCGATCGAGTTGCTCGGGTTGCGTTTGGCGGCGAGCGTGGTGACGGCGTTAATACAAGATGCGGGAGCGTTCGATCGAGTTGCTCGGGTTGCGTTTGGCGGCGAGCGTGGTGACGGCGTGAGCGTGCGCACGGTACCGGTCGGACTGCTCGGCTTTGGCCTCGCCGGCTCGACCTTTCACGCGCCGCTGATTGCCGCCGTACCGGACTTCGCCATCACGCACGTGATGACGAGCCGCACTGCGGCTGTCGCACGCGCCTTGCCCGGGGCCAAAGCAGTTGCCGGCGCCGCCGAAATATTCGACGATCCGGCGATTGAACTCGTCGTGATCGCGACGCCGAATCCGACTCATGCGGATTTGGCGCGTCAAGCGTTAGCGGCTGGGAAACATGTCGTCATCGATAAGCCGATGACGACATCGCGCGCGGACGCCGATGCGCTCATCGCCTTGGCCGCGCGCAATCGCCGGCTGCTGTGCGTCTATCAGAATCGCCGCTGGGACGGCGACTTTCTCACGCTCCGGCAGCTCATCGAGACGGGGCGCCTCGGCCGCGTCTACTCGTACCAAGCCCATTACGATCGCTTCCGGCCCAACATAAAAGCCGGCTGGCGCGAAGAACCGGAACCCGGCTCGGGTATCCTGTTCGATCTCGGGTCGCATCTCATCGATCAGGCGCTGCTGCTCTTCGGCAGTCCGCAAACGGTGACTGCCGATCTGCAGACGCAACGCGCCGGTGCCAAGGTTGTCGACTATTTTCACATCGTGCTCGGTTATGGCGAGCGGCGCGCGATCGTACATGCTTCGACGCTCGTTTGCGAGCCGGGACCGCATTTTGCCGTTCATGGCGACGGCGGCAGCTTCATAAAATACGGAATGGACACCCAAGAAGCGTCTTTGAAAGCCGGCCAGGTGCCCGGCGCACCCGGCTTCGGTTCGGCGGACCCGGCCTTTGACGGAACGCTTGTCAGCGCTGAAGGCAGCCGTCAGACCATCGCGACGCTGCCGGGAGCATATATTGATTTTTATATCCGCATGGCGGCCGCAATTACCGGCGGCGGCCCCGTACCGGTTGCCGCCGCTGAAGCGCGCGACGTCATAACGGTCATCGAACTTGCCGAGCGCAGTAGCGCCGAACGCCGCACGCTCGACGCGTGAACCGGAGCCCGGCGATGGTTACTCGTGCTGTTGCCGCGCGCGCCGATGGCGTAGTTCGACAAGCATTGCTTCGTAGCGCTCGGCCACACTCGCTCGGGTGGCGCTTGCCGCGGGCGGCCCGCAATAAGCAACGGCGAGAACGGCTGCATCATCGTTGATGCGCGAACCGCAGCGCTCGTGCAACGCCAGATCGAGCGACGCTGCGATGTCGACGACGTCGCGCGGCGCCGCGGCAATCCACGCGGCGAGCCCATCGACCCCAAGCAGGCGCCGCTGACGGTCGCGGCTTTCCGTTAGGCCATCGGTAGTCCAGACCAGCACGTCGCCGGCGGTGAGTGAAACACAATCGGTGCGATAGGCGCTAAAGGGTGATACGCCGACGACCGGTCCGGTCGGCGCTAATTGTCGAATCGCACCCGATGCCCGCCGCACGAAAGCAGGCTCGTGTCCGGCGCTCGCATAGCGCACGTCGCCGGTTTGTGAATCGATGATACCTAAAATCAAGACGACGAAAGCCTCGTCGGCGGTCACGGTATGGCGGTACATCGCATTGAATTTTGCAACAATGACCGCCGGGTCGCCGTCGCTCTCGAGGGCCAGCGTGCGAATCGTATATTTGATGAACGCGGTCTGCGCCGCAGCGTCGACGCCCTTACCGCTCACGTCGGCCACCAGGATCATGGCATACCGGGCGTCGAGCCCGAACACGTCGACGAGGTCTCCGCCGACCCGAGCGCCGGTCGTTGCCGATTGCATCGTCGAACTAAAGGCGATGCCGGGCAACTCCAGCCGATGGCCGGTGAACGCGCGCTCGAGGCCCGCAATCGTGCCGCGGTCGGCCCGCGAGCGGCGAGCGAAGGCGATCGCCGCGACGGCGGCGACAGCCGCGCCCGCGACGCTGAGAAGATCGAAATAAAGGCGCAAGTCCAAGGTGCTGTGTGGTCCCTTCCCGATGTCCGGCGCCCTTAGTGTAGCGGCCAAGCAACGGGGCGGCTTGCACCCTTTGATGCGCCACGTTAGGACCTTCGATCTATATGCGACGCGCTATTCGACGCGCTGGTGGCCGCCGACCGCGACTAGGATGCACCGCTATTGCGGTCCGTGAGGGCAACGATCTTGCGGCCGGTGTCAATGGTCCGGCTCATGGTGCCCAGGCTCACGGGCGAATCAGGCCGCGGCCGGGCGGCGCTTCCGAAGCGGCGCCACGACGTCAATCCGAAGACGAAGCGGCGCGGGCGGCCGCTGCGCTGATATGCGTGACGCCGCATTTACCGGTTGGCCGCAGGCCGGCGCAGGACTCGGGTGAGCGCTCGCGGAGTATCCGCGGTTGTCTCCTTTTTCAGAGTGAAGGTTCGCGCATGCCGAAAATGGTGACTCTTGGGGCGGGATCGCTCGAGCGGCACGGGCTCGATGACGGGCAACTCGTCGCAATGCTTCGCAACATGCTCTTGCAGCGTCAAATCGATAACCGCGGCTTTCAGCTCAACCGCCAAGGCAAGATTCCATTCGCGCTGGGCTCCGAAGGCCACGAAGCGCTGCAGGCCGGAGCGGCCATGGCGTTCGTTCGCGGCAAAGACGTTTTAGCGCCCTACTATCGTGACCTGGGTCTGGTATTGGGCGTGGGCGTGGCCCCGCTTGAAATGCTGACCGCGATGTTTGCCCGGGCGACCGATGCGTCGGGCGGGCGCCAATTTCCCAATCACTATACCAGCCGCGAGCGGGGCGTCCTCTCGATCAGTTCGATCATCGCGGCGCACTGCACGCATGCCGTCGGCGTCGCTTACGCCTTCACGTATCGCCGCGAAGCCGGTCGCGCCGTGCTTGCGACCACGGGCGAAGGCGCGACGAGCGAAGGCGAGTGGCACGAGTCGGTAAATTTTGCCGCCGTGCACAAGCTGCCGATCGTATTTCTCGTCGAGAATAACGCGTATGCGATCTCGACGCCGCAGTCCGCACAAATGGCGATCACCGATGTAGCCGACAAAGCCGCCGGCTACGGCATACCGGGCAGTGTCTGCGACGGCATGGATCCCATCGCAAGCTATGCGGCGGTAAAGACGGCGCTCGACCGCGCGCGCTCGGGCGGCGGTCCGTCACTCGTGGAAGCGAAATGCTTTCGGTTTCTCTCCCATTCCACCGACGACGACGATCGCTCGTACCGCGACCGGGCCGATGTCGCCGAAGCCCGCACGCACGACCCGCTGCCGGCTTTCGAGCGCGTCCTCATCGAAGCCGGCGCGATCGACGCGGCCGCGGTCGCGGCACTCAAAGCCGACGTCTTGCGCGAGACCAACGAAGCAACCGACGCCGCTGAAGCATTGCCGTATCCCGCCGCGCGCGACCTCTACACCAACGTCTATGCCGGAGCGTACGAACCGTGGCTGTGATGAATAACGTCGATGCCGTTCGGGCGACGCTGCACGATGCGTTGCAAAACGACGAGCGAACGTTGATCTTAGGCGAAGACGTCGGCGCGCGCGGCAACGTTTTCTTGATCACCAAAGGCTTTCTTGAAGAATTCGGCCCCGAGCGTATCATCGATACGCCGCTAGCCGAAGCATCGATCGTGGGCGTCGCGATCGGCATGGCGATGGAGGGTTTACGGCCGATCGCCGAGATTCAATTCGCGGATTTTATTTATCCGGCGTTCAACCAAATCGTCGGTGAAGCCGCGAAGACGCGCTATCGCTCGAACGGCGACTATACGTGTCCGCTCGTGATCCGCACGCCGTACGGCGGCGGCGTACGCGGCGCGCTCTCACACTCGGTCTCCGTCGAAGCCTTATTTTACCATGTTCCGGGCCTCAAGATTCTCGCTCCGTCGTCGCCGGCCGATATCAAAGGGCTGTTGACGGCTGCGATCGAGGACCCCGATCCGGTACTCTTTCTCGAACACAAGAAAACGTATCGCTCGATCAAGGGCGAGGTGCCCGACGGCCGCTACGTTCTGCCGATCGGCAAAGCCGATATAAAAAAATCCGGTAGCGACGTTACCGTTGTGTCGTACGGCTATAACGTACATCAGGCGCTCGATGCCGCCGGCCGGCTCGAGGGCGACGGCATATCCGCCGAGATCATCGATCTGCGTTCGATTCGGCCGATGGATAAAAGTACGATTCTCGAGAGCGTGCGCAAGACGCGCAAGCTGCTCATCATTCATGAAGATAATAAATTCGGCGGCGTGGGCGCGGAAATAGCGGCGATGGTCGCCGAGGAAGCGCTCTTCGATCTCGATGCGCCGATCCGCCGCTTGTGCGGTCCCGACGTCCCGGCGATGGGATACGCGATCTCACTCGAAGATGAATTCATGATCTCGACCGAACGGATGATCCGCGCAATGCGCGAGTTAGCGTTGTTTTAGCTGATGCCGACCACCATCACGATGCCGCAATTGGGCGAGACCGTTACCGAAGGCACCGTCGCCCAGTGGCTCAAAGCCGTCGGCGATGTCGTTGAAAAATACGAGGCGTTCGTCGAAGTCTCAACCGATAAAGTCAACGCCGAAGTACCTTCACCGGTCAGCGGGACGATTCGCGAACTCATCGTGAGCGAAGGCCAGACCGTGCCGACCGGCGCGCCGATCGCGATTATCGATGAAGTTGCCGTAGCGCCGCCGGCGGGCAACGCCCAAGTCGCAGCGCCGCCGGCCGCGCACGCCGCAGCAACGGTCGCTGCGGCCGTTGCATCCGGCGCGACCCCCGCACTCGTGCATTCCGCCAACGGCAACGGCAAGGTCGCCGCCGCCGGCAATGGCTCGCTACGTGGAGCGTCACCGGCCGTGCGACGATTAGCGCGCGAACATGCCGTGGACGTCGCGGCTATCGCGGGCACCGGAACCAACGGCCGCGTTACGGCGCGCGACGTCGTGTCGGCGGCCGCGGCTCAAACGGCACCGCCAACGCCGGCCAAACCTGAGTCGGCCAGCGCGGACAGCGTACTACCATCGCCGAATGGAGCGAAGGCCGCGCCGCGGCCGGCGTACACGAGCGCACAGCCGGGCGAACTGGTGCCCTTGACCCAAGCGCGCCGGATCATCGCCGAGCGGATGGTCGAATCCAAACATACGGCGCCGCACGCCTGGACGATGGTTGAAGTCGACGTCACCAATGTTTGGAAGTGGCGCGCCCGCGACAAGGACAGCTTCGAGCAGGCGCACGGGGTCAAGCTCACATTGCTGCCCTTCTTCATCCGCGCCGCCGTCGAATCGCTGGCGGCGTTTCCGCTCATGAACGCGTCGTTTACGCCCGACGGCATTCGCCTCCATCGCGAGGTCAACATCGGGATGGCGGTCGCCGTCGACGGCAACTTACTCGTGCCGGTGATTCGCGGTGCGGACGGCTTGTCGATCAAAGGCATCGCACTTGCCGCGGGCGACATCATCGACCGCGCGCGGCGCGGCAAGCTCGGTCCCGATCAACTCAGCGGCGGGACGTTTACGGTGAACAATACCGGCGCTAACGGTTCGGTTCTTTCGGCGCCGATCTTAGTGAGCGGCCAAGCCGGCATCGTAACGATGGAAGCCGTCGTGAAACGGGCCGTGGTTCGCGCCGACGATGCGATTGCGATTCGCTCGATGATGAACGTCTGTCTCTCGCTGGATCACCGCGTCGTTGACGGGGCGGTGGCCTCGGGCTTTCTAGCCGATCTCAAGCGGCGCCTCGAAGCGATGGGCCCGTCCGGTTCACTGTAGCTCGACTGAACCGGACGCTGCATTCAACACTATTCTTAACCTGAGTCGGCGCCGGTTCGCGGCGCTCGTCCTGGCCTGCGTGTTCGCGTGCACCGGCGCGGCGAACGCCGCGTACGACGAACCGCCGCACGGACTCATACCGTCGAGTACCACGCTCGCCCACGTGCGCGCACAATACCGCCTGGTGCATCCTGGCGGGCGCACCAAGAACGCAACGCTCATCGAAGATTGGCGCCTCATTCAAGATGGGCAAACCGGCAGCTTTCGCGTGCGCCGGCTGGGCAAAGACTACCGCGAAACAACGACACTGGGCCCGCTGATCTACGAAAACGGACAGCACGCCGGAGTACGCTGGCAACAGAACCGCAATGGTATTACCTTTACGTATTCCGGTTTTCACACGCGGGATGCCGTTACCGAACGCACGTGGGAATCCAAAGACGATCGCAACGTTCGCTTGATCGGCGAATCACTCGCGCTCAATGCCTACGTGGTGGAGCTCGATCCGCCCGGCGGCCGGCACGAGTGGCTGTACATTACCAAGGCGGGCGGCCAAATCGTGCGGCGCGACGTGCTCGAACACAGCCGGCGCTTCGTCACGATCTATGATGAATTCCGGCCGTTCGACGGCGAACTGCTGGCCGGTCATATTCGAACCGTCGACTCGCTCGGCAACGAGCGCGAGCAAACGCTGGTGACCCGCTCGCTCGATACCACGCCCGATCCGGCTGATGTCGCCATCGCTCCGACGCGGCGCGCGCTCGTCGAATTTCCGCCGGGTCTTTCCGCGGTGCGACTCCCGGTGCGCTTCACGAACGGCTTATTCGTCGTGCGGGTAGCGGTGAACGGGCGGCCGTTCGACTTCTTACTCGACTCCGGGGCGGCCGGTATCGTGATCGATCCAATCGTGGCGGAGACGCTGGGTCTCGAACGCTACGGCGAACGCGTCGGTGCCACCCTCGGCCCGTATCCCGAAACGACGGCGATCGTCCCGGCGCTAACGATCGGCGGCCTGCGGATGCGCAACGTCGTTTCGCGCGTCGTACCGATTCCGTTCAGCGCTGACGACCGCACGCGCATCGCGGGTTTGCTGGGCTTTGATTTTTTTGCCGAGATCGTCGTTCATATCGATGCCGAACGCGGTACCGCCGAAGCGCTAACGCCGGCCGCATTTCGCAATCCGCCGGATTTTTCCGCCGTCGGCCTCGAACTCGATGATAAGCAGCCCGCTGTCCGCGTCAAAATCGGACCGGTGGCCGCGCGTGTCATTCTCGATACCGGCGCGAACCGCAGCGTGTTGGCCACCTCGTTTGCCGACCGGCTCGAGTCGGGCGGCGAACGCGAGTCGCCGGCGCCGGCCCGCATTCACGCGATCGGCGGAATCGGAACGGCCGACACGGTGCGCCTGCGAAACCTCGAATTTGCCGGTGCCACGATCGGCGAATTTTTCGTCGACGTGTCAGCCGCGGATTTAGGCTTCGAGGACATCGACGGTCTGCTCGGGAGCGACCGCATGCGTGATTACGATATTTACTTTGATTACCGCTCGAATACGGTGTATTGCCGGCATCTCAGCCGGCCGTGAAGCAACCCGGGCGAAACAACGGGCGTGCTAATTTGCCCGCACGAGCCAGCCCGCAATGTCCGCGTAGGCGGCATCCCAGGCTTCCGCATCCGGTTCTTCGGCCCACGATTCACAAATATCGTAAAGCGGTTCGGTAACCACGAAGATATCCATGAAACAGTCATCGGCGCGAACGCCGACAAAAGTAGGGGGAACACGCGAATGCCGGCAGTCGTTTCGGCCTAGTCCATGCAGGACTAGAGTCCCTACATTCGATCCGTCAGCGCAGATTCAAGATGCTCGAGATGTTCGCCGCCGGGTCGAGGTGCGGAACGATGGCGCCTTGCGCCGAGGTCATGAGCGTCGTAACGCCCGGCCCATGCCCGGCTATAAACGATCGCCCGTGAGCCACGATGCCGATGCTCGTCGCGCCGCGCCGATAAACGCGGCCGAATCGGTGGTCGGCATCGGCAATTGCCACGATGTCGCCGAAACGCAACTCGGCAAGACCAAACTCGGCGACGACCTGCGGATCGAAGGTCTGAATGTCATAGTCGCCTCGGGCCACCGTCGAGCGCCCCAGGCCCGAGCCCATGATGGCCGCCGGGACGATCTTGGCGACCGGTACGTGCAGTACTCCATCGCGTTCCTCGATCGCCAGCCGCTCGAAGAAGTCGGGATCGCAATTGAAAACCGCGACGTTGTCGTAGCTCGCCAGCTCCAGCCCGACGCCGACGGCGCGAATTCCGATCTTATCGCCGATCGTCATCTTCGCCATCACGCGCTCGTTGAAATCGACCATCACGTGTTCGATGCCGCCGTGTTTGCCGGTGACGATGCCCTTCTCGCCCTTGGCTTCGCCGCTGAGCACCGTGGCATGGTTGCCGACGCAGGCCAGTACGCAAAAGCCGACGTTGGCCCGATCGTCCTTGGCCCGCACGCTGACCGCCGGTTCGATATGATCGCCCACCGGCGTAAATGCGTTATCGCCGACGCGCACGTTGAGGCAAATCCCGCCGACCGACGGCAAGATGCGCGCCCGGCCGTCAGCGCCGACGTCGTACAGCGACGCGGGAATCGACGCGGAGGCAATCTCGCCCTGAACGTGCATGGCGACGAGATTGAGGCGGTTGGTGGTAAGCATTGGCTCGCCGCGTTCAACACCGTTGCCGGGAGCCCCCCAAAGTGCATCGCGGAGCCGACCGGGTAAAAGATGCCCTCGGCCGCGGAATGGTGAAATTCCACGGGCCGTGCAGATCCGCAAACAGTTCAGCTTCGAGGCGGCGCACGTGCTGCCGCATCACCCCGGCAAATGTTCGCGCTTGCACGGCCACTCGTACCGGCTCGACGTCGCGCTTGAGGGCCCGCTGCAACTCGACGGCCCGGCGGCCGGCATGATCGTCGACTTCGACGTCGTTTCGCGCGTCGTGAGAAACGGCGTTATCGGCGAACTCGACCATCGGTCGCTCAACGAAGTCGTGCCCAATCCGACGTGCGAGAATGTGATCGTTTGGATTTGGCGGCGGCTCGAGCCCGAGTTTCCGCAGCTCGCCGAACTCGTGCTCTGGGAAACCGCAACCGCCTGCGCGATTCTGCGCCGGGGCGACGCGCTGGCGCGGCCGCTCGCGGGCACGTAAACATGCTCGGTTTAGCGGAAATCTTCTACAGCGTACAAGGCGAGGGCGCGTGGACCGGCACACCGGCGGTGTTCGTCCGGCTGGCCGGATGCAATCTTGCTTGCACGTTTTGCGATACGGATTACGCGCTGCGCTTCATGGCCGGAATTCCCGAGATCGTCACGCGCGTCGGCGCGGCCGGCGGAGCGTGTCCGATGGTGATCCTGACCGGCGGCGAACCACTAGCCCAGACCCAAACGCCGGCACTCATCGCGGCGCTGCGCGCGGACGGCCGGCGGGTGCACGTCGAGACCAACGGCACGATCGACGTCGACGTACCCGCCGGCGTATGGGTGACGGTCTCGCCGAAGGAACGGCTGCATCCGGCGATGGCGGCGCGCGCCGACGAAGCCAAGCTCATCGTCGACGGCCGCATCCCGGAGGAATGGTTCGCCGCCTTTCCGCCCGGGACACCGATCGCGCTCCAGCCCGAAGGCAACAAGCCGGCCAATATCGCGCTCGCGCTGGACGCCGTAAAACGCCGGCCGGCGCGTTTGCGACTCTCGCTGCAAACACATAAATTCATCGGCGTCCGATGATCTTGGTCATCTGCGCGGTGGCCGCTGAGCTGCGCGGGTTCGCGGGCGCCGGGGTCGACGTCGTGGCCGTGGGGGTGGGGCCGGTCGAAGCGGCAATCGGGACCGCTCGCGCGCTTGTCGCTCGACCCTACACGCTGGTGATCAATGCCGGCATCGGCGGCGGTTTTCGCGGGCGTGCGGCGGTCGGCGACGCGGTCGCCGTCGGCACCGAACGCTACGTCGAAATCGGTCGCGAGGACGGCGCCGCCGTATCGCTGCCGGGCGGCTTGGAACTCGCCACGTCGGTACGGGCGGACGCGCATTTGCTGGAGCGCTGCCTGCGGGGCAGCCCGCCGGCGGCGCTGATCGCGGGTTCGGGCGTTACGTCCGCCACGATCACAACGAGCGACGCGCGCGCCGCGGCGCTCGCGGCGGCCTACGCTCCGGCGGCCGAATCGATGGAAGGCTTCGCGGTGTTGCGCGCGGCGCAATTAACGGGTGTGCCGGCGCTCGAAGTGCGCGGCATCTCGAATATCGTCGGCAATCGCGAGACGAGCGGCTGGAATTTCCGCGCCGGTGCGGCGGCCGCGGTGCGAGCGCTGGAAATACTATTGGGCGTCGTCGAAGCAAACGCATGACGTATTCGCTGGCGTACTCGCCGTGCCCGAACGACACCTATATTTTCGCAGCCCTGACCAACGGACTGCTGCCGGATGCACCGCAGGTCAACGTGGTGCTCGATGACGTCGAAGCCCTCAACGTCGCCGCGCGCCACGGCCGCTACGAACTGACCAAAGTCTCGTACGGTGCGATTCCTTATCTGCTCGGAGATTACCGAATTTTACGCTCGGGCGGCGCGCTCGGCCGCGGTTGCGGTCCACTCGTCATCGCGAAAACCGCGCGCGATCTGACCGCGTTTAGCGCCGATGCCGTGTTCGCCATTCCCGGCCGAATGACCACGGCGTACGTGCTGCTGCGCTTAGCTTTGGGACGTGAACCCAAGGTGCGCGAGCTGCGCTTCGACGCAATCGTCGACGCGGTCGCGGCCGGTGACGTCGACGCCGGATTGATCATTCATGAGTCGCGCTTTACCTACATGCGCGCGGGTTTGGCGCGCGTGCTCGACTTGGGCGATTGGTGGGAATCGACAACCGGCAATCCGATTCCGCTCGGCGCAATTTTAGTCCGGCGCGATATCGGCGATGGCGCCGCGCGCGAGATCGACGCGGCGATCCGAGCCAGCTTAACTTTCGCGCGCACCCGCGAAGCGGAGATCATCGACTACGTGCGCGCGCACGCCTTCGAGATGGATGACGCTGTGATGCGCGCGCATATCGCGCTGTACGTCAACGACTATAGTACCGATCTTGGCGCAGCGGGAATCGCGGCGGTAACCGACTTCTTCAGCCGCGCCGCGGCAAGCGGGCTCATTCCGCCGACGTCGAGCCCCGCGTTCATCTAGCCGCCGGCACGACCAAACGCCCGCCGCCGCCGATCGGGCTACACGCGGGCCGGCGCGGCGGCCAAGGCCGGCAGGCGCAACCGTTGGGCCGGTGCGCAGCCGACACAGTTTCGGCCGGCGTGTTTGGCGGCATACAGCGCTTCATCAGCGCGCTGTACCAGGCTCGCCACCGATGCTTCGTCGGATCCCGCAGCCGTGGCCACGCCGATACTCACCGTCACCACGGCATGCGTCGATCCGGCATTCTCCAAGCCGAGCGACTCGACGGTTTCACGCAGCGATTCGGCGAGCGCAGCGGCTTCATCGAGACCCGTTGCGGGCAGGACGGCGACGAATTCTTCGCCGCCATACCGCGCGAGCAAGTCGCGTGGCCGGCGCAGACTCGATGCGAGCGCGCGTGCCACTTGGCGCAAGCATTCATCGCCGCCTTGATGACCGTAACGATCGTTATACCCTTTGAACGAATCGATATCGAACATCAGCACCGAAAGATCGGAATCGTCGCGCCGCACCGATCGTTGTTCGGCGACGAACGTCGTATCGAAACGCCGGCGATTGGGAACACCGGTGAGCCCATCGGTGTCGGCCATCGCTGCCAGCTTCGCATTGGCTGCGGCCAATTCGTCGTTGGAGCGGCTGACCGCGTTGAACAATGCGATTTTTTCTTCGTCGGTGGTAAGAAAACACACGGTCTGGGTGTAGAGATGCCGCGCGACGTTCGTCGCGGAAGCCGTAAAGAGCAGCGCGATACCTCCGTAAAGGATGTAGTAGATGTCGCGCATCGCGACGCACGCCAGCATCAACGGAATTTCAGCCAGCAGAATCGAGCCGATCGCAGCCTTCGGATACACGCCGTTGCGGGCCGCCGACCCCATGACGAACGCCGTCATCAGCGTGATCGCCAGCATCTGGGTGAAGGCATCCGAACGCAGCACTGAAGCCGCCGCGCCGATGCCGTAAATCGCCCCGTTCAACCACGTCCCGATCAGGAAGCCGCGTCGCCACAGCGTCGGCCGTCCGGCGGCTGGGGTGCGTCGGGCGAACGCCTCGTTGAGGATGTAGCGGAAAAGAAGCACGGCGATGGCCGATGTGCCCCACCAGACGTACCACGGATCGCTGTTGCGCACGAAGCTAAACGCCGCGACGATCGCCGGCAAAAGGCCGCCGATAAGAAGGATCGCCCGTTGGTCAAAGACGCATTCGAGGAGCCGCCAGTCGACCGCTTCGCTTACCTCAGCGGTGGCGATCGCGCTCACCGGAACATCGGCTTTCGTTTTCGGCCGCCGCATATATCTTCGTATCGGCAGCAGAAGTTGCCGGCTGCATGGTACGGCACGCTGCTTGCTCCGCGACGTTCGGTGCCGATCCGCCGTTTGCCAGTCCGTATGCAGTTGCGAAAATACGTCGCTGTCGCGGCACTGCTGGTGTTAACCGTTCTAGGTACGTACCGCGGCGTTGCCGCGGGGGCGGCGGCGACCCCGACGGTCGTGCTGGGCGACGATACGTTCTTAGCCAGCGGCTGGAAAGCTTTGAACGGCCGCTGCATCGGGATCGTCACAAACGCGAGCGGCGTCACCTCGAGCGGCGAGAATTTTGTTGATGCGGTACGCCGCAATCCGCATATCTGCGTCCGCGCATTATTCGCACCCGAACACGGATTGCGCGGTGACCGTCCGGCCGGCGCTTACGTCGCATCGTATACCGATGAACGCTCCGGCTTACCGGTCTATAGCTTGTACGGAGCGACGCGCCATCCGTCGGCGACGATGCTCGACGGCGTCGATGTATTGGTCTTTGATATCCAAGACGTCGGCGCCCGGCCCTATACGTACGTTTCGACGATGGCGTACGTGATGCAAACCGCCGCCGAAACGGGCAAGGACATCTGGGTGCTCGACCGGCCGAATCCGATCGGCGGGACGCTCGTTGAGGGCCCGGTGCTCGACCCCAAATTTGCCTCGTTTGTCGGACTGTATCCGATACCTGAACGCCACGGCATGACCGTCGGTGAACTCGCCGGGCTCTTCAACAATCATTTTCACATCGGGGCGAAACTCAAAGTCATTCGCATGACCGGCTGGCAACGCGACACGATCTGGTCCGAAACCGGTTTGCCGTGGACACCGACGTCGCCCAATATTCCGTATGCCAAAACGACGCTCGTGTATCTCGCGACGGGCCTCATCGATGAATCCGGCATTAACAACGGCGTCGGCAGCGATAAGCCGTTCGAGCGCGCCGGCGTCTACGGGATGGACGGTGCGGCATACGCCACGGCTCTGAACGCACGCCATATCCCGGGCGTGCACTTCACGCCCACCGCGTGGACGCCGCGCGCCGGCTTCTGGAAGGGCAAGACGCTGTCGGGCGTTGAGATCGATATCGACGATCCGCATACGTTTCCAAGCGTCCGGACAGCGGTCGAGTTGATGTGCGCGGCGCGCGATTTAGGCCACTCCATCCGCTTTCACACCACGCGGGCAATGGACATCGACTGGGGCACCGATCGCGTTCGAAAGGCGCTCCTGGCGGGCGCAACCCCCGATGCCATCGTCGGCGCTTGGCAAGCCGGGGTACCGCCGTTCCTGGCGTTACGGGATGCGTTTCTGTTGTATTGATCGCCGCGCTGAATCCGCGACGTCCGCGTACCCCAGCCCAGGAACAACTGCTCCCGTCTGCGTACGCCCTGCCGATGACGACCATGTTTGGGCGGCGCCTCGTTGAGGCGCTCGGGGCCGATGTCGCGCGCACCGAGCCGGCCGACCTCGCGGCGTACGGCTACGATGCCTACAAAGAACACGGTAACCCGAGCGCGGCGATAATTCCGCGTGACGTGCGCGAGATCGCGATCGCGGTGCGGATCGCGCGCGAATGCGACGAACCGATCGTTCCGCGCGGCGCCGGCACCGGGCTGTGCGGCGGTGCCGTCCCGGTCCAGGGCGGCCTCGTGGTTTCGTTTTCGCGCATGAACCGGCTGCTCGAACTCGACGTTCGCAACCGGCGCGCCCGGGTGCAGCCCGGACTGATCAACCTCGAACTGTCGAACGCCATCGCCGCGCAGGGCGTCTTCTTTGCCCCTGATCCGTCAAGTCAGAAAATATCGACTATCGGCGGCAACGTCGGAACGAACGCCGGGGGGCCGCACTGCCTCTCGTACGGCACGACGACGAATCATATTCTGGGCTTACAGTACGTCGATGCGACCGGCGCGATTCACCGCACCTCGCTCGCCGACGCCGGCTACGACGTGACGGGCTTACTGGTCGGCAGCGAAGGCACACTTGGGATCATCAGCGAGGTCGAGGTCCGGCTCATGCGCATCCCCGAGGCCGTGCGGGTCTACGTTGCCGCCTTCGGCGACGTCGAGTCGGCCTCGGAAGCGGTATCGGCGATCATCGGCGCCGGCATCGTGCCGGTCGCACTCGAAATCATGGACCGGCTGATCACCCAAGCCGTCGAGGCGCACTACCATGCCGGTTTTCCGGCCACGGCCGGCGCAGTGCTGTTGGTTGAAACGGCCGGCGCGCTCGACGACATGGATGCCGGCGAACGGCTCATCGAGCGCATCGCGCGCGATCATGGCGCACTCTCGTGGCGCGCGGCCCGCGATGCGGCCGAACGCGCGCTGTTGTGGGCGGCGCGCAAAGGCGCCGCCGGCGCGATCGGCCGGATCGCGCCGAACTACTACATTCAAGACGCCTGTGTACCGCGCACGAAGCTGCCGGCGGTGATGCACGAGGTCGAACGCATCTCACGCGAGTACCGGCTGCCGATCGGCAACGTCTTCCACGCCGGCGACGGCAACCTCCATCCGCTGCTCATCTTCGATCGCCGCGATCCGCGTCAAGTGCAGGCGATGATCGCCGCGGGCAGCGAGATCTTGAAGATCTGCATCGCCATGGGCGGCACGATCAGCGGCGAGCACGGCATCGGCTACGAGAAGCGCACGTCGCTGTCGTTGGTGTTTTCGACCGACGATTTAGCGGCGATGGGCCGCGTGCGCGATGTGTTCGACCCGATGCGGGCCTTCAATCCCGATAAGATCTTTCCGGCCGGCGCGGTGTGCGGCGAAGTGACCGCCGCCGCCCACGCCGCATGATCGCGTCCAATCCCTACGCGCTCAACGGCCGCCCGCCGGCACGCGTCGAGGAACCCGCCGATGCGGCCGGCGTCGCAAACTCCCTGGCCGCCGCGGCGGAAGCGGGCGCTGCCGTCGTTGCCTTCGGCGGCGCAACGCTACAGTCGCTCGGAAACGCGCCGCGCCGCTACGATATCGCACTGTCGCTGCGCCGGCTCGACCGCATCGTGCAATACGATCCGCGCGATCTCACGATCGGCATCGAAGCCGGCACGACGTTGGCCAACGTCGATCGCGCGCTGGCGCAAGCGCACCAATTCATCCCGTTCGATGCGCCCCAGCCGCAACGGGCGACGGTCGGCGGGACGCTGGCCGCCGGGTGGGCCGGACCGCGGCGCGCCGTCTACGGCCACTTGCGCGATCTGCTCATTGGGTCGACCGTCGCACTCACCGACGGAACGCTGGCCAGCGCCGGCGGCATGGTGGTCAAGAACGTCACCGGCTACGATATGAGCAAGGTCTACGTTGGGTCGTTAGGGACGCTGGGAACCATCGTCCGGGCCAACTTCAAGGCGTTGCCACGGCCGGCGGCGATGCGCTTGGCGATCGCGCCGTTAACCGACGACGTGCGCGAACGGATGCTCGCCGCACTCGAGCACCTTGCGATCGAACCGACGGCGGCGCTCATCGTCGATGGATTCTTCGAGCACATCCCGCGCATCGGCGATGAGGATTCACGGTTGCTGGTGCTCTTCGAGGGTTCCGGCCCGGCGATCGACCGCGCGACGCGCGACGTGCGTTCGGCGCTCGGGAAATGCGGTATCGCCGACACGATCTTGCACGATGGCCCGGCGGCGGCGAACGTCTTTCAGGCTGCCGTCGATGCGTACATCGAACCGCTCGACGATCGTTCGATCACGTACCGCGGAACCGGATTGCCTTCGACACTTTGGGCGCGTGCCACCGAGGCTTTCGACATCGTGCGCGCCGCCGGGGCCGGTTGCGATTTCATCGCCGATATCCGCACCGGTGACGTCATCGTGCGGATTGCCGCGGCGACACTGCGCGAAACCGCACAGCGCTTAGCGGAGATCGATGCGCGGCTGCGGACGGCGTTTCCGGCGCTCGCGATTTTAGCCGGCGAGCCGACGCTGCGCGCGCAGGTCGACGCCTGGGGTTCGCCGCCGGCGACGCTCGAAACGTTACGCACGATCAAGCAGCGCTTCGATCCCAGCGGCACGCTCGCTCCCGGTCGGTATGTCGGCGGCCTCTGAACCTTCGCTCGTGCGCGATGTGACGACCGTGGTACGGACCGTATTGCGCACGCCGGCCCGCTTCGTGCGGCTCATGGCGCTGGGCCCCCGCGGCTTGACCTCGATGGTGCGCTTTCTCACCGGCGTCGTTCCGCGCGCCTCGCGCGTGTTGCGCTCGATCGAACGTGCGGCGAGCGCAATTCCCGACGACGCCCTGCGGATGCAAGCGCTCAGTTCGATCGCCGAAAAATCATATCACGTCCAAGGCGGCTGCATCCTCGCGACCTTCTTGCCCAGCGCCGCGGCGCGCGCGTACATCGACATCGTCGCTGCGCTCGAAACCATCTACGACTATCTCGATAACCTGTGCGACCGGCTCCCGAACGTCCCGGCAACAGCCTACCCCGTATTGCACGAGGCTTTGCTCGACGCACTCGACGACCGCCGCCTGATCGCGAACTACTACCGCTGCGGTCCGCTGCGCGATGATGGCGGGTATTTGACCGGACTCGTGCAACGGGTGCGCCAGGGTGTCGCGGCATTGCCGCACTATCTCGCCGTGCGCGATCGACTCGCGGAGATCGCCGGCTTTTACGCCGAGCTACAGACCAATAAGCACGGCCCGCCGGGAATGCGCGAAGCCGCGTGTAGCGCTTGGTACGAACGCAACCGGGCCCGCTTTCCGGGCTTGTACTGGTGGGAATTTGCGGCTGCCTGCGGATCGTCGATGCCGGTCTTCGCGCTGCTCTTTCTGGCATCGCAGCCGGCGTTGACGCACACCGACGTCGCAGCGACGGCCGGCGCGTACTTTCCGAACCTTTCCGCCGTCCACATCTTGCTCGACTATTTTATCGATCAAGCCGAAGACCGCGAACATCGCGAACTAAACTTTGTCGCGTGCTATGCTTCGAGCGCCGAAGCGGTGATGCGCGTCAAACGTCTGGTGACGCAGACCGCCGATCGCCTGCAGACGCTGCAGCACGGCGAGTGGCATGGCTTCGTGCTGCGCGCGATGTGTTTGTTTTATCTAACGCATCCCAAAGTGTTCGAACAACAGCTGCATTCGGAAAGCGCGGCAGTGCTGGCCGCGCTCTAACCGCTCGCCGGAGCTACCGCGAGCGACTTAGCGCCGGTCCTTCGCCTTATGCCAGTTGACATAGTCGATGAGTGCGAAGCCGATGAACACGACGTTGAGAATGAGCGCGCCGGCGCCCAGCGTGGCGTGCCAGCGCGAATGATCGCTCAGCACGTAGCCGAACGCGAAGCCCAGCAGCAGCACGAGCAACGCGCGGGTGGAGAGCGTCAGGATCGGCCGCTTTCCGGCGATCAAGAAACTTGCCGCGAAGAAGAAACAAAAAACATAAGCGTTAACTGCAGGTCCAATCATATCGTGAGTATCGGCCGGCGGGCGAGTAACTGCAGCGCCCTTGCATTGCTAAACGGCGAAGGTGAGACCGGCCGCCGCCAAGCGCCGGTCGTAATACGCTTTGAGGTCGGTTTCGAGTTGCGCCGGAGTCAGACTCATGGCGTCGAGGACGTCGGGGATTTCATGGATCGCACTGCGCGCCAGCGTCCACATCGTTCCGTAAAAATCTTCGACGGCCGCATGGTCGAGTTGGTTTCGTTCGTTGAGCCGTTTGAGCATGCGCTCGCCAAAGCGGACATGGTGCCGCTCGTCTTCGAGCACGAAATCCATGAAGGCCGCGATCTCGTCCGAGTTGGCCCGCATTTCACCGCACCCCAACTCGAGCAAACAGATCGCCAGCCCTTCGACCACGATGTTATTGCCGATGATGCCGGCCGCATAGTCGCCGTGCGCAACGCGCTCGGATATGGCCCGCCCGAAGGCCGCGAAGCTCGGCGCTAAAAAGCGGTTTAGCTCGCGATCTTCCAAACCAAACTGGAGCAGTTTATCGCGAAAATGTTCGAGGTGCGTGTGTTCCTCATCGGCCTGGAGCAACAAATAATCGTGAGCCGCGCGATCGGGAGCTAGTCCCGACAAGCCCTGCGAAGCGGCCAGTGAAATTTCCTCACCCGACACGAAGTGGGCGAAGCAGCGCGTGAACAGGCTGCGTGAAGCCGGCATCAGCTTGAACGGCGCGAGCGTCTTCATGAAGTCGATGCCGGTCACGTCGTCGATCGAGAAAATAAACTTGAGCAAGCCCGGATTTCGAAACGCCGGATCGATCAACAGCTTCGCGAGCCGGTTCTTGAGCGCCATGTATTCCCTCGCCTCTACGCTTGGTATTGCCAGTATCGAACCCCGCCGGGCCGCTTACCGTGAGGGCGGTCACCAGGCGCGCACGATGCCCCATAAAAACGCCGCCACCGATTGTTTGCGAAAGAAGCCTTCGCTGGAAAGATGGAACGCCAGCTTCGGTCGCAGCGCCCCGCGTTTGGTCAACGGGTCGACAACGTACGGAAAGACGAGCCGCATGCGGCGTGACGCGCGCGCTTTGGCGTCGAATGCGCGCAACGAACGCCGGTAGGCGCGGCCGGCGGCATCGACATCGCCTCCCGCCGCGAGAAGTGCGTGGGCGGCGGCGCGCCCCGTCCCGAGCGCCTGTGCGATCCCCTCGGCTGAAAACGGGTCGGCTACGCCGGCCGCGTCGCCGACTGCGAAAACCGAACCGGCCACGCGCCGCTTGCGGCCGGTCGGGATGACACCGCCCGAGAGGCGTTCGACGACCGGCTCGGGCCCGAGCCCCGTCAGCGCGAACGGGCTCTCGCGCAGCCAGCGCCCGAGGACTCCGCGCAGGTCTTGCGTGCGTGCGAATCGTTCGTCGACCAGAATCCCGACGTTGGCATCGCGCGCGGTCGTCGGAAAGATCCACGCATAGCCCGGTAACACCGCCGCATCGAAGTGCAAGCCGAAGGCCGGATCGAGGTCGCGATGGCTGTGGACGTAGCCGCGCAGCGCCACGAGTCGTGAGTGGTGCGAACCGAACCCCAAGGTCGCGCCGAGGCCGCCGGTCGCGCCCTCGGCCAACAGCACCGCGTCGGCGTCGTGCGCCAGTTCCGCGCCGCCGGCCCGGCGCGCCCGCACCACCGTTCCGCGGCCGCGCGCTTCAACGGCGCGGACCGTGGTTTGCGGTTCGAAAGTCGCGCCCGCGGCGACGGCCGCTTGCACCAGCCGCGCATCGAAATCGATGCGTTCGACGATCGCCCCGAACGGGGTCTGTGCCGGCCAGCCGCTGGTAATGACCGCCCGGCTCGGCGCACTCATCGTTCCCGTCGTCAGCGGGAAACGGTCGCTCAGATTGATGCCCAGGGATGTCGCGATCTGCACGGCATCGGGCGATAGCCCATCGCCGCACGTCTTGGGCCGGGGCCAGCGGCTGCGTTCGAGCAGGTGGACCGTCGCGCCGCCGCGCGCCAATTCGATCGCGGCGGCAGCGCCCGCTGGTCCGGCTCCTACGACCACTACCCGCATTGCCGGGCCATTCGAGTGCGGCGCCCGATATCCGCGCGCCGGTGTACGGCCGGCTCGCAGTGTAAGGCGTTGGCGAAAGCCGCCCAAACGGCGGGGTTGGGTCGCGCGACGCCGCGAAAGCGGCCGCCCAACATGAGAGCGTTCATGGCGGCGCTACTGCTGCTTCTGCTCGCGGGGTCGCTGGGACTCGCTCCCGCGCGCTCGATCCTGCGCGGCTTTACGTCCGTCGGCAGCGCCCGCGAACGGACGATCGAGTCGCAGTTTAGCGATATTCCGACCGCGGCGAGCGCGCTCGCCCAAGCGACGGTGATCTCCGCACGGCCGCACTACGCCGGAACGCCCGCCGACTACGCACTGGCGAGCTGGATGCGCGACGAACTGCGGAGCTTCGGCCTCGACGCGCGACTCGAAGCGCTCACCGCGCGCGTCGACACGCCGCGCGAACTCGTGCTCGAACTCGCGCCGCCGGCGGATCTGGCAGCGACCGCGGAACGTTCCGGACGCCATGCCGGAGTCAAAGAGTTTCCGGTCGCGCTGCAGTTGGCCGAAGCGCCCGAACCGGCCGACCCCGCAACGGCGATCCGCGCGATCGGCCTGCCGTTCAACGCCGGCTGCGCCGACGGTGACGTGCGCGCGCCGCTCGTGTATGCCGGCCGCGGCCGGGATACCGATTACGCGACCCTGGCCGGCGCGAACGTCGATGTGCGCGGCGCGGTCGTGCTGGTGCGTTACGGCGCGCAATTCCGCGGTCTCCTGGCGCAGCGGGCGCAAGCGCGCGGCGCGGCCGGCGTCGTTTTTTATGACGACCCGCAAGATGACGGCAGCGCGCGCGGCCCGGCCTACCCCGCCGGTCCCTGGCGGCCCGCCACCGCGGTCCAGCGCGGCTGGGTCGGCAACGGCATAACGATTCCGACCCTGCCGATCTCGGCCGCCAATGCTCAACTGCTGCTGGCCTCGCTGCGCGGCGATCCGGGCCCGGCCGGCTGGAGCGGAGCGTTGCCGGTCGACTACCCGCTGGCCCGCGGGCCCGGGCGCGTCCACCTCATCGTCAAGCTCAATCGCAAGCCGACCACCTTATGGAACACCGTGGCGATCGTTCGGGGCGTCCACGACGATCAACGCATCGTTTTGGGAGCGCATCGCGACGCCTGGGTGTTTGGCGCGGGCGATGACGGCGCCGGCATCGCGGTCCTGCTCGAAGTCGCGCGCGGCTTCGCCTTTCTGCGCGACGGGGGCTGGCAACCGCAGCGCACGATCGTCATTGCCGGCTGGGACGGCGAAGAAATCGGCTTGGCCGGCTCGCGGGCATATGTCGCCGAGCATCGCTTCGAGCTCGAGCGCGGCGGCGTCGGCTACCTGGACGCCGACGAGCCGACGACCGGCTCCGCGTTCGGCGCCGGAGCCGCGCCGGCAATCGCGCCGCTGCTGGTCGATGTCAGCCATGCGGTTCCCGATCCGGACGCGCCCGCCACGGCCGTCTACGACCGCTGGTTTGCGCAGACGCCGGCCGTCGCGCCGGTCGTGACGGAACCCGGCGGCGGCGACGACGAAGCGTTTCGCGACGGCAGCGGCACGCCCACCGCCGAGTTCGGCTTTCGCGGGCCGTTCGGCGTCTACCACTCCAGTTACGATACCCTGCGCTACGCGACAACGATGAGCGACCCCGACTTCGCGCGCGACCGGGCCGCGGCCCAACTCTACGGCTTAGCGGCACTACGCCTGGCCGATGCGCAGACCGTGCCCTATACGCTCGCCGGGTATACTCCGCTGCTGCGGACGAGCGCTGCGCGCTTACCGGCCCGACACCGCGCGGGTGTAGCGCGAGCCGTCGAACGCTTAGCCCGGCTGAGCGCGCGTTTGGATGCAACGATCGCGCAAGCGCCCGACGACCTGTGGCCGCGCGAGCGGCGCGCGGTGCGCGCCCTCGATGCGCTCGTTTACGGCGGCAGCACGAGCGTGCGTCTCGATCGCGAACTCGATGCCGCGCTGGCGCTCCCCGATGCGCGCGACACCGGCGCGGCGCTCGCTCAGGCTGCCGCTCGCATCGACCGCAGCGCCGATACGTTCGCGCGTTAGCCACGTGCGCTGCGCGGCGCCGGTGCGTAAGCGTTGTGTAAAGTCGGCGTGTCGCGCTTTCCAATCCGCGCCGGCGCCCAGCATAATTGCGCGGTGAAGTCGGATCGGCAACATCACCGGACAGCTCGGCCGAACGAGCCCGTCTCGACCAGTGAAGAAATCGAGTTAGGCGCCGGCCGGAGTTTCCCGCCGCACACCGCCGCTCAGCCGGCGTTCGACCTGCGCGCACTGCGCGCAATCGCCGCCAAGCCGGCGCACCAATCGACGAGCCGCATCGAAGCGGCGTTGCGGCTCGGTTTAGAGCAGCTCGACCTCGATTGGGCGTTCTTCGGTATTATCGATTCGGCGGCACAGGAGCTCGTCGTGCAACAGACCGCGACTCGGACCAACGAGCGCGCGTTACGACCGGTTCGCCGGGCACCATTGGCCCACACGCTGCTCGGCGGCCCGGACGCGACCGACGTGGTGGCCTTCCGCGACGTCACCCTAAGCGGCATGCCGTTCGCGTATCCGGGCCGGTCGTATATCGCCGTGCCGGTCTGCGTCGGCGGCGCGAAATACGCTGCGCTCGGCTTTCTTTCACGCGACGTGCGGCCGCAACCGTTTTCGCAAATGCACATCGACTTTCTGACCGTCGCCGGCGAGCTGATCGGAGCCGCGCTCGAAGCGAGCCTCCGGCGCGAATGCGTTACCGCCGGCGAAACCCCGTATCGGGCGTTGACCGAAGCGATTCCGCAAATGGTCTGGGTGATCGACGCCGCGGGCAATTTCGAGTACGTCAACGCCCGCTGGACCGACTACACCGGCTTGACGCTCGAAGCGAGCCGAACGCTCGGCTATGCCGGCAGCTACGACGCGGCGCAACTGGCTTGCATCCGGGCGCACTGGGGCGGCGATCCGCCGCACGAACACGATTGCGAAGTGCCGTTGCGCCGCGCCGATGGCGCCCACCGCTGGCATCTCGTGCGCAGCGTACCGTTTGCGGATTCGGCCGGCGATGCCGGAAAGTTCTTAGTCACCGCGACCGACATCGAAGAACGAAAATCGGCCGATGCGCTCATGACCGGCGTTCACGATGCGGCACTTGCCGCGACGCAAGCAAAATCACGTTTTTTGGCGACCATGAGTCACGAAATTCGGACCCCGATGAACGCCGTCATCGGGATGACCGAGTTGCTTTTGCTCACCCAACTCAGTGGCGAGCAGCGCGAATATATTGAAATTGTCCGCGACTCGGGCCAATCGCTGCTGCGCGTGCTCAACGACATTTTAGATTATTCGAAGATCGAAGCCGGCAAACTCGAACTCGAAAATGTCGATTTCGATTTGGGCGGCCAAATGGAATCGGTCGTCGAGCTGCTGCGCGCGCAGTATCACATCAAAGGCGTGCAGCTGCGAACGTATATCTCCGCCGGTGTGCCGCCCGTCGTGTGTGGCGATCCCGGCCGGCTGCGCCAGATATTGCTCAATCTGGCCGGTAATGCGTTAAAGTTCACGCCGGCCGGCGGCAGTGTAACGATTACCATTTCAGCGACCCCCGCGGACGGCGACGCCGTTCCGATTCACTTCACCGTCCAAGATACGGGGATCGGCATTCCGCCGCCGGTCGTGGCGCGGCTGTTTCAACCGTTTTCGCAAGGCGACGAGTCGACGACCCGTAAATACGGCGGAACCGGACTAGGGCTTTCAATTTGCGCTCAACTCGTCGCGCTCATGAACGGCACGATCGGTGTGAACAGCCTCGTCGGCGTCGGCTCGGCGTTCTGGTTTGCGATACCGTTGCGTCCGGTGCGCCCATCACCCGAAGCGCACGCGGCGCGCAAGCGCGAGCCCGAACGCGCGAAACCCGTGATCATGCGCGCCGAGCGCATATTGCTCGTCGAAGATAACGAAATCAATACGTTTCTGGCACTCAAACAATTGCAGCGCTTAGGCTTTATCGTCAACGCGGTCCACAACGGGCAGCAGGCGGTTGAAGCGGTTGCCCACGAACGTTTCGATCTCGTGCTCATGGACTGCCATATGCCGGAAATGGATGGCTTCGCGGCAACGCGCGCGATTCGCGGTTCCGAAACGGGCAGCGAAAGCCACTTGCCGATCGTCGCGATGACGGCCGATGCGCGCACCGAAGATCATCAAAATTGCCTGCTCGCCGGAATGGATGATTATATTTCCAAACCGACGAGCCTCGAAAGCTTACGCAACGTGCTGGACCGCTGGTTGCCGACGCCCGACCGCCGCCAGAACAGCCGCAACGGAGGAGCGCTGAGTGGGCCGGCCGCACGGTTCGGCGTGAGCGAATTGCTCGAACTCTTCGACGGCGATCGAGCCGCGGTGATCACCCTGCTCGGTGCGGCGGCCGGTTCGATCAAGACCGACTTTGCACGAATCGAAAATTGCGCCGTAGCCAACGACGCGACGGGCTTGACCGAAGCCGCGCATCGGCTGAAAGGCACGAGTGCGAGCATTCGCGCCCCGCGGCTGGCGCAGATCGGCACCGCGATCGAGCGCATGGCCGCGGCAGACGCAACACTCGACGCAGCGTTACTCGAAGAATTGCGCGAAGCCGTCGATGCGCTCATGCTCGACGTCGAAAAGCAAAGCAAATTCTTGGAAACCATCGGCTAAACCGTCTACCCGCGGCAAACGATTTTCGGGGACGCGGGTAACGCACACACGAACTTAATCATAAATCCGGCCCGAGCGGCCGCCGGCGCCGGGCCCGCCGCTCGCTTTGCCGATAAGCAGGAGGTGAAGCTGTCCTATCGCCGGCTCGCCGGCCGGCGGCGCGCCCCGCAACCGGGTGCGCCGGCTCGCATGTCGCTCGGCATCGCCACGCTGCTCGAACTCTTTGACGGCGACCGCCGATCGGTCGCGGAATTGCTGGCAGCGGCTCGCACGGCGATCGAGGCAAATTCCGCCGCAATCGAGCACGCGGCAGCCCGCGCCGAGTTCGCAATCATGTGCGAAGCGGCGCACCGCCTCAAGGGCACGAGCAGCAGCATCGGCGCACAGCACCTCATCGAGCTAGCGACGCGGCTGGAAGCTGCCGCGCGCGGCTCGGCACTATCGCCGAGCTCGCCGGCGCTCGTTGATCTCCGGCTCGAAGTAGCCGCGGTCAGCGCCGAGATCGCCGCATTCACACTCGCGCCAACGATCGATTCGAACGGCAGCTGCCACGATCGGCGGTCGCCGGGCGTCTAAGCGCCCATGCGGATTACGATTTTGGGGGCATCCGGCTTTATCGGCCGGCATCTCAGTGCGGCGCTGCGCGCCCGCGGCGATGAGGTAGTCACCGCGTCATTGTACGACCCCGCGCGTGCGGCAACGGCCTGCGCCGGCAGCGCGGCGGTGATCAACCTTGCCGGCGCCTCCGTCAGCGCGCGCTGGACTCCGGCGCACATGCGCGAGATCGAGCGTTCGCGAGTCGATCTGCCACACGCTTTCATCGACGCGCTGGCGCAACTGGAGCCCAAACCGCAGACGTATATCTCGGCTTCGGCCGTCGGCTATTACGGCACCAGTGAAACAGCGACTTTCACGGAAGCAAGCCCGGCCGGAGCCGACTTTCTGGCCCGCGTGTGCACCGGCTGGGAAGCGCAGGCGCTGCGCGCGCGGAGCCTCGGCCTGCGAGTCGCAATCGTGCGGACCGGAATCGTGCTCGGCGCGGACGGCGGCGCACTCGCTAAATTACTGCCGATTTTTCGCTTGGGCTTGGGCGGCAATGTAGCCGGCGGCCAGCAGTGGTATTCGTGGATTCACATCGATGACGTTGTCGGCATTTACATGCGCGCGCTCGAAGCGTTCGACGGCGTTCTCAACGCCACCGCGCCGGCGCCGGTCACAAATAAAGATTTCACCACGGCGCTGGCGACCGCGGTGCACCGGCCGGCGTTTTTTCCGACGCCGGCCTTCGCCATCTCGCTCCTGCTCGGCGCGGGCGCGACGGTCGTGACGCAGGGCCAACGCGTGCTGCCCGAAGCCACCCTCGCAAGCGGGTATCAGTTTCGCTATTCCGCCATCGATGCGGCCCTGGCGGCGATCGTCGCGTGAGCGGGTTCGCACCGTGTCGGGCCGGTGAACGATCCGGCGCTCGGCTACGTTCCAACGGCAACGATCTCGCGGAGGAGAAACATGTATCATCGATTCGCGACAGCTGTTGCCGCGGCTGCCATTGTGGCCGTACCGGCCGGCGTCCTCGCTCAAGTTAGCATCGGTCAGCCGATCGTGCCGTCGCAAACGGTTCTAACCGGCACCCTCGAACATCCGATCAGCACCAAGGCGGCGCAAACCACCGATCAATTCGTACTCGACATTCAGCCGCCATATCCGGCTGACGACCAGCGGCTCAATGGTGCGCGCGTCATTGGCCACGTCGCCGCGGTCGATCGGGCCGCCGGCAGCAGAAAGGGTTCGGTGACGCTGGCCTTCGATCGACTCATGCTCGCCGACGGTACCGAAGCATCGGTCAGCGGTCAAATGCTCTCGACGCAGGGCCAGCAGGGCGGCAGTACCGCGGGCCGCGCGATCGTCGGCGGCGTCGTCGGTCAGATCATCGGAAACTACATCGGTAAACATATCGGATCGGATGTCGGCGGCGCGGTCGGCATCATCGGCGGCGCGGCGTACGGCGCAAGTCTCGGCACCAACGTGACGCTGCCACAAGGCTCGACGGTACAGTTCAAGACGACCCAGGCAGCCGTCGTTACCGGGCGCCGCCAAGCCGGCACGGTCGAACCCAACCCGGCAATGCTGCCGCCGGCGCCGGGCGGTAACGCCGGCCCCCCGCCGTCGTACACCCAACCCGCACCGCAGCAGCCCTATCCACAGCCGTCGCCAACGATTTAACGAACGCGGCGCCGGGCGGCGCCGGCTTACGGCTCAGGCCGGAATCGCATCCGCGCGATCCGGCCGGCCCAGTTCACCGGCCTCGAGATCTTCGAGATAGCGCTCCGCTTCGAGCGCGGCCCGGCAGCCGGACCCGGCTGCGGTGATCGCCTGCTTATAACGAATATCGAAGACGTCGCCGGCCACATACACGCCCGGGACGTTGGTCGACACCCCGTCGGCTGACCGAATATAGCCCGCTGCGTCCAAATCGATTTGACCGCGGAAAATTGACGTATTGGGATCGTGACCGATCGCGATGAACAGCGCATCGGTTCCGAACACCGAGGTGGCACCGGTCACGACATCGCGCAGCGTCAAGCCGGTGACGTGCTCGTCACCGATGACATCTTGTACGGCCGTATTCCAGAGAACGTCGATCTTCGGGTGGTTCAACGCCCGCGCAGCCATGATCTTACTGGCCCGAAAATTCGCTTTACGATGAATGATGGTGACGCGGCGAGCAAAGCGCGTCAGAAACGTCGCTTCTTCCATAGCCGAGTCGCCGCCGCCGACGACGACGATCGACTTGTCACGAAAGAACGCGCCGTCGCACGTGGCGCAGGTCGAAACGCCGCGTCCGCGTAGCCGCGCTTCACCCGGAATCTCAAGCCAACGCGCGCTGGCGCCGGTCGCCAAAATCACGGCATCTGCCGTATAGTCGTGTTCTGAGCCGCGCACGCGAAAGGGGCGCTGCGCGAAATCAACGTCGGTGACATCGACGTTGTGCAAAACGGCGCCAAAGCGCTCGGCTTGGCCGCGAAAGTTTTCCATCAAGTCGGGACCCATGATGCCGGCCGGAAAACCCGGAAAATTTTCAACTTCCGTCGTGAACATGAGCTGGCCGCCATACATGTGCCCGGCGAAAACGATCGGCGCGAGGTTGCCGCGCGCGGCATAAATGGCCGCGGTTAAACCCGCCGGTCCGGAACCGATGATGATGACTTTGGCGTGAGGCGCGAGCATTGCACCCTCTCTAACACCCGCCAAGCGGTTCCGGGTTCGGGGCCGTCGTAGAGCCGCGAGCGTGCGCCTTCATGTTCCGCGTGACCTTGCGTTGATCACGGTCGTTGGCCTCGGCCTGCGTCTCTTGTTCATCGGCGATCCGGGTCACGTCGTCGACCTCACCACATTCGGGCAGTGGGCGCTCAACGCCGCCGACAATCCCTGGGACCGCGGCTACGAAGCTACCAACGCGAATTATCCGCCGGCCGCCCTGCTCGTGTTCGAACTGATCGGCCGCGCGTATCGCGCGCTCGGTTTGAACGACTCCTTGAGCTTACGGATCGCGCTCAAGCTCCCCAATGTGCTCTTCGATTGTCTGGGCGGGCTCGTCGTTTTCGCAATCGCGGCAAAGTTCGTCGATCGCCGGGCGGCGTTACTGGCGGCCGCGTTGTACGCGGGTAACCCGGCGATCATCTACGATTCGAGTCTGTGGGGCCAAAACGATTCGATTACGACGGTTTCGACGCTGCTGGCGGTCTGGTGCCTGATCTCGCGATGGCGCACGCTGGCCTGGATCGTCCTGACGTTCGCGGTGTTGAACAAGCCGCCGGTCATCGTCATAGCGCCGCTCTTTTTGCTTGAAGCCGTGCTGTGCGAGCGCAGCCGGCGGCGCACGGCGCTGCTCGAAACCGCGGCCGGACTCATCGGCGCCGTCGCCTGCGGCTATCTATGCGCTCTGCCGTTTTACACGGATCGCTCGCTGTTCGGCGTCTACGCGCGCATGCTGGGTTGGTATCAAGTCGGATCGTCGCTGTATCCGTTTACCTCGGCCAACGGCTTCAATGTATATGCGCTCTTCGGCGACTTCTTCGCGCCCGACACGCAACCCATCGCCTTCATCGCGCTAAAGTATTGGGCCGATGCGGCATTCATCAGCATTGCCGCGGTCATCTTTATTGTCTACGCACGCCGGCGCGACGACCGCACGTTGGTGCAGGCTTGTTTTTTCGTGCTGCTGGCATTCTTTCTCGTACTGACCGAGATGCACGAACGGTATCTCATGTACGCGTTAGCGTTCGCGCCCGCGCTCGCACCGCTGGACCGGCGGTATCTGTGGGCAGCCTTGGTGTTGACGCTAACGCAGTGGCTCAACCTCGAGTACGCGATGACCTATATGTGGATCGAGTCCGATCGGCCGGCGGGCATCAATACCAAAGAGTTCGCTCCGGTACTCGTGCGCTTGTGCGCGCTTGCGAATATCACCGTCTTCGTCGTCGGCATGCAGACGTTTCTGGGCTGGCCCCGGCGTGTCGCCCACCGGACCGGGACGCCGGCCGGCGATCGGTGAATGCGCAAGCATGCTCGAAGACGATTTCTCCGATGTGCTGCGCAAAGCGCGGCGCGGCGTCGGTACCGACACTCCGACGCTGGCGCACAAAACCGGGATTGCGGCCGATGCGATCGCCGACTGGATTGCCGGAAACGGCGTTCCGTCGGCCGCTCAAGCGCGCGCGTTGGCCGTTCCGTTGCACCTCGATCCGGGCAAACTGGCCGTGCGCGCGGCCGGCGGTTGGGAACCGCACGTCGACATGCCGGCCAACGTTCGGCATCATCCGCATGACCCGCACCCCTCGAACGGTTATTTATTTTTTCTTGACGACGGTAAGACTGCAGCGTTGATCGACCCGGCCGGCTTACCCGACACCTTGATGCGCGCGGTCAATGCGGGTCCGTACCGCTTGCGCTATATTCTCATCACCCACAAACATGCCGACCATTGCGACGCAACCGCGGATGTAGCTCGCGCCTTTCCCGACGCCCAGATCGTGATGCACCGCTCGGATGCCGCTGCGATCGGCGATCTCGCCGGCCGGGCGTTGCCGATCAACGACGGTGAGGAATTACCGTTCGGCGATCGTGCCGCTATCCGCATGCTCCACACGCCGGGTCACACCGACGGAAGCTCGTGTTTCTTATTTCGCTCGACCGTATTTACCGGCGACACGCTCTTCGCCGGCAGTGTTGGCGGAGCGTTTGGCGAGACATCGACGTACGATGACATTCTCACCAGTGTCAAATTTAAACTTTTTTCCCTTGACGATGCGACGGTGGTGATGCCGGGCCACGGGCCGCCGTCGACGATCCGCGAAGAAAAAGCGCACAACCCATTCTTCGTCGGGTCATTCGACTGACGCGCGGATCACTCGTACGAGGCGCGTATTTTTGACAGCAGCGTTCGCGGACCGGCCGTGCGCCCGTCGCCGAAGAGAACCTCGACATCATGATCGGGGTAGACGTCATCGAAGCGGCGGCGCCGCCAATCAGCGACACTAAAGGAAGCGCGCGCAATCCGCTCGTGGCTGCGCGCGTAACTGCGCAAGTTCGATTTCACCGGTTGCGATTTCGCAGCCGGGCGAATGCGGACGGCGAAACCTTCGAATTTTTCTATTTCAGCGGCGATTCGTTCTATACTCGGCACGCAGTCACTATTTAGCCCTGCCGGTGAAATCGCCTTGGCAAAATTAACGACTGCGCGGTATTTACGCAAAATGTAATTTAGTTGCGCCGTCGTCGCTCTCCAGGAAAAGTTGGTTGCAGTAATCGTAAGCGGTCGGGTCGACCAAGCGGACGCACTTCGGCGAGCGTCGCGCCGTTACTGATTAACGGTCGCTGAGGCCTGAGCCAAAACGTGACCTTGACGTGCGGCTTCGACAATAACGCTACCGCGAGCGCTCCGCGTATCGTTCGGAATCACTTGAAACTCAACGATTTTTACGCCGGCAGCCGGCACGACGATCGACGTGCTGAACGGCGCGCACACCCGGTCGCTGCAAAACGAGGCGATCCAGCCTTTTGGTAAGCCCAGCGCGTGCAGATCGAGCGTTTGATCGGGCTTCGCCGTTACGGCCAACCGGTATTTGAACGTACTGGCGATCGAACCGGGGAGTTCGGGCCCGGTCCACGGCACGAGCGACACACCGGCCCGGGCAGCCGTGCCCAAACTCAGGGCAACACTGCCTTCTTGGGCTTGCTCGAGGTACATCTCGTAGCGCGGATTGGTGTGCGGGATGGCCGCTGCCGCCCGGGCGGCGGCGGCAAACTCGGCGCGTGCGCGAGCGCTGTCGCCGATGTCGACCGCCGTGCGGCCACCGTAGAGGTGGGTCCAGGCAAGTTGGGTGGGTTTTCCGCTCGCCCGCGCGAGTGCGATCGCGCGGGCGAGTGCCGCCAGCGCCGGTGCACGGTGGCCGAGTTTGGCTTGCGAGCGCGCGACGCCCATCTCGCTGGAATATGACGGCGCCGCAAGCGCCAAACGCCGGTCGAGCCGGGCCACGCCGGCAAGATCGCCGCGCTCCGCGGCGGCGTAGGCAGCACCCGCCAGCGCACCACGGTCGTTCGGATCGAGCGCCAGCGCAGCGGCATAGGCCGCCTGCGCGGCGGGCCAGTTGCCGCGAGCGGCGGCGGCGTCGGCGCGCAGGCGGGCGAGCAGCGCGCGGTCCGGCCGCGCTACGGCAATCGGCGTCAGCGCGCCGATCGCCGCGTCGCGCAATGTTTGCTCGCGCGCCTGCGTGGCCACCAGGTCATGATCGCGAGCGGGGTCGGTCATGGCGTCATCCATTTCCGACTCGACGCCGGCAATCGCGTCGGCTGCCGCGCGAACATGGGCACGGACGGCCGCCGCGCCACCGTCAAACGGATAGCGCTTGGGCGCCAGCATGGCATCGAGCTTCGCTTGTTCGGCACTGACGAGCGGCGCGCTCGCGCCGCGTTGGGCTGCCGCGATATAGGCGCGCAATTGGACGCGCGGCAGCACGTTATCAGCATGGCGAGCCCGCAACACGCCATGCGCGTCGATCACAAACGTCGTTGGGTAATTACGGATATCGTACGCCGCGGCAAAGGCCGAATTGCCGGCGACGACGGCTTGCAGGTACGGAACGCCTTTCGCGGCGGCAAACGCGCGGACGACCGGCACCGTTTCGGTCGTATCGACGCCCAAGAATGCGACCCGGCCCGTATCGCTGCGGGCCTGCGCAGCGAGATCGGGCGTTTCAATCCGGCATGGCGGACACCACGAGCCCCATACGTTGATGACCAGCACGCGACCCGCGAAGGAGGCGTTGTTCACGACTCGACCGTCGAGCGTACGCAACCGAAAAGGCGGGGCGGTATGGCCGAGCTGCGGCTGCGCGGACACCGGCGTTAGAGCCGCGGCAACCATCACCAATGCGAACGTAACCGAACGAGCGAGCAGGGTCATGAGACGTTCCGACGCGCTGCCACGCGCCGAAGTTGCACGGCGCGGCACGCAGCATCCCCGGGCGGCAACCGCGACCATCGCGCAGTTGCGCTCAGACCTTGCCAAGCCTTACACCGGCCAAGCGGGATGCGCTGCGACGAAAATAGGGAACCTCGCTCGATGACGCCGCTGTGGTGGGGGGCGGCATCGGGTATCACTTCATGCCCCTGGAGGAGCACGTGTTTCCACCCCTTCAATCCGCGCGTATCGCAGCCGGCGCAATATTTGCTTTTGCCTCGTTGACGCCGAATGTGAACGCACAGCCGAGCGTGGCCGGTAGCGCCTACACGACGTATCATTACGATAACGCTCGAACCGGCTGGAATCCGACCGAAAAACAACTCACGGTCGCTACCGTCGGTTCGTCGCGATTCGGCCGTCTTCGAACATTAGCCGCCGACAGCGTCGTGTACGCCCAACCGCTCTACGTTCCGTCCGTCGCAACGCCGGCCGGTAACCGCAATCTCGTGTTCATCGCCTCGGAAAACGATAACGTGTTCGCCTATGACGCCGACACGGGCGATTTGGTGTGGCGCCGGACGTTCATCAATCCGGCCGCCGGAATTACGGCCGTCGCGCGAACGTCGGTCGCTGATTGTAACGCCATCTCACCGACGATCGGCATCTCCTCGACGCCGGTCATCGATCTGCCGACGCGCACGCTCTATGTCGTGGATAAGGTTCAGGCGACCAAAGGCGGCGCGACGACGTACAGTAATTCGATTCACGCGCTCGATATCGGTACCGGAAACAACCGGATCGCGCCGGCCGCGATCGGCGGTTCGATCATGCGCACGGATGGGACCGTCGACACCTTCGTCGACCAGCATCAACAGAACCGGCCGGGATTGTTACTGGCGAATAATACGGTGTACGTGGGCTTCGGCAGCAGTTGCGACGCCGTTCCAGGCGCCGTCAACGGCTGGGTCTTCGGCTACGACAAATCATCGTTGCACAAAACAGCGCAGTTCGTCACGACCGCGTCGTCGGCGAATAGTTGGCTTGGATCGGTTTGGCAGTCGACGTTCGCGCCCGCCGCCGACGCCGCCGGAAACATCTATCTCAACACCGGCAACGGTTCGTTCAATGCCGCTGCGGGCGGACGCGACTATGGTGACAGCGTATTGCGGCTCACGCCGAGTCTAACCGTCGCCGATTATTTCGCGCCGCACAACGATTTGCAGTTAAACGATAACGATCAGGACGTCGGTTCGACCGGCGTGATGCTGGTGCCCGACGCGGGGGCGGCGACGCCGCTCGCGATCGCCGGAGTCAAGAACGGCGTGATGTATCTGCTCGATCGTAACCGGCTGGGCGGATACACACCGTCAGGCGACCGGGTACTTCAAGAATACACGCTGGAGAATGCGCAAAACTCCCTTTACGGGGGCCCCACCTACTACCCGGGTTACGTCTACTGGGGCGCCTCAGCGCAACCGCTGCAAGCGTTTTCGTTAACGCGTTCGCCGGTGCCCAAAGTAACGCCGGTCGCCCAGACGCAGAATAGCTTTCCCGGCGAGGGTGGCGAAATTGCGGCTGTTTCGTCGAATGCGACCGCGCCCGGCAGCGCCGTCGTTTGGGCCACCACCCGGCCGGGAACCGGCGGCACGATTCTGTTGTATGCGTACGACGCCCTTAACGTGGCCCGGACGCTCTACTCCGGCGCGGTCGGTCCGTGGCTCGCGCACGGTGACGCGTTTCTCACGCCGACGATTGCCGGCGGCCACGTGTTTGTGCCGGGCGCCGGCACCGGGGTCGCCGAGTTCGGCCTAAAGTAAGCGCCGCTCAGGTCCGTAACTTATAGCCGCGCCAGGTCATGAGGAGGGCCACGCCGAGCGCCGCCGCGGCGAGGGCGGCGACGACGCTGAGCGATACCGCCAGCGGCACGTCGCCCCGTCCGGTGTAGCTGTAACGGAAGGCATCGATCATGTGAAACATCGGATTGAATAGGGAGATGCGCTGCACGAGCGGCGGCAAAAACTGAATTGACGTGAACACGCCGCCGACGAAGACCAGCGGCGTGATCGCGAACGTTGTCAGCGTCGCGATGTGGTCAAACTTTTCCGCCATCAAACCGAAGATGACACCGAGTGCTGAGAATAGTGTCGCCACGAGTACGATGACGAGCAGATATAGGCCCCAGTCGATTGGCGCGGTGTGCACGAATACGACGCCGAGCATGGTAATGAGGGCGGCGATGAAGAGCGCCCGCAAAATACCGGAAATGACGTATCCCGCAACGAGTTCGATGGCCGACAGCGGCGCGATGAGCAACTCTTGAATCGAAAGCATGAACCGGCCCTGAAACACCGAGCTGGAACTCTCACCGTAGGTGCCGTCGATGACCTGCAGCATGATCAATCCGGGAATGAGAAACGTCGCGTACGACACGCCTTGCACTTGTTTGATGCGGCTGCCTAAAGCGAGCCCGAAAACGAACACGTATAACAGCGTCGTGATAACCGGCGGCCAGATGACTTGGTTGATGATGCCGAAGGTCCGCACGAGCTCGCGCTTGATAAGCGTCTGCAGTCCAATGCCGTTCAACGCCGCGTCAATTCGAGGAACACGTCTTGCAAGCTGCGGTCGCCGATGAGCGTCGCGGTCGACTCGAGCGCGACGAGTTTGCCCGCTTCGATGATCCCGATCCGGTTACACAATTCTTGGGCTTCCTCTAAGTAGTGCGTCGTGAGCACGATCGTCGTCCCGGCGGCGTTGAGCTCGCGCAGAAAAGCCCATAATTCCAAACGCAACTCAACGTCGACGCCCGCCGTCGGTTCATCGAGAATGAGCAAACGCGGCTGGTGAATGAGTGCGCGCGCGAGCGTCAAGCGGCGCTTCATGCCGCCCGACAGCCGCGTATACACGTCTTTCGCTTTCGACGTAAGATCGAAGCGCGCCAGCAATTCGTCGGCCCGGCGTTGCACCGCCGGCCCGCGAAGCCCGTAGTAGCCGGCTTGGTAGATCAGTACATCGCGAATGTTCAGATAGCGATCGAAATTATACTCTTGGGGCGCCAGCCCAACGGTCACCCGCGCGGCGCGCCAATCGCGCACGACATCGTGACCGAACAGTTCGATCGACCCGCTCGTTATCGAACTCAAACCGACCGTCGCGTTGATGGTCGTTGTCTTTCCGGCGCCGTTGGGCCCAAGTAACCCGAAGAACGCGCCGTCCTCGACTTCAAAGGAAATGCCGTCGACTGCGGTCAGGTTGCCGTAACGCTTGACCAGTTCGTTGATGCGAATTGCCGGGACGTTCACGGAACGATCCGCGCCAGCGTTTTGTACCGGTGCCGGCGCAGCACGGTCAAGGCGCGTTCGACATCGGGAACGCCGCTCTTGACCAGTTGCCGCGCAACCCGCTCGACATCGAAGGCCACGCGGCGCGACTTCACTTCCCAACCGCCCGCGCGCAACGTAAGAATCGCATAGTGGGCCCGCGGGTCGCCGTCCTTGGGCAAACCGGCCGACGCAACGCAGGTCAGAATTTTATCGCGCCACACCCGGACGTACGGCAAATGCAGGTGCCCGAAAGCGAATGCGCGCGCGTCGGCATCACCGAAGAGCCGTTCGAGTTGCCGTTCGTCGGCGTCGGGCCATACGTGCTCGTCGTCGTTCTTGGGATTGGCATGCGTAACGAGCAGCGCGTTATCGGCCGGTCCGAACCGTAACTGCTCGGGCAAACTGCCCAGCCACTTCGTCCAATCGGGTCCGATGCGTTCGCGCTGCCAACGAAGCATCGGCGCATCGTCGGGATCGTCGTCGCCGGCGGCGATGGCGCGGTCCGTATTGCCGCGCACGCACGCCGCGCCGACCTCGCGCAACCGCTCGAGGACGGCCTTGGGTTTGGGACCGTCCATGCACAGGTCGCCCGCCGCCACGATCTGGTCGGCGCCGCCCTGACCCGCGAGATCGTCGAGGCACGCGTTCAAACCTACGATATTTCCGTGAATATCGGAGCAGATTGCAATCCGCAAGAGGGTGTTGTCGCTTCCGCTACCGGCGTTTGACGGCCAGCACGAGCGAACACGGTCCGGCGCCGATCTTACCGAATTCCCACAGATCGATCGCTTCGACGGAAATCTTCGCGGCGCGCAGTTGTTTGAGGCTTTCGCGAAAACGCAAATTTGCCAAGACACGGCGCTCACCCAGCGCTAGCACGCCGCAGGCGTATTCTTCGCCCAGCGGCACGTCGATGAGTCGCATTCCGGTGAGCGCCGTGGTATCGACGCGCTGCGTCGCCACGAGCGCCGTATCGACGGCGACGAGGCTAAGCACGTTGCGCAAGCGCAAAACGTCGGGCGCCAACGCTAGCTCGACGACCTTGAGCCCTTGCGCGCGAACGTACGACTCGAGTTGAGCCCGGCCCAACGCGTTCGAGCGCGCGCGCAAACCGGCTCCGGCGCGCGGCACGCCGACATACACGGTTTCGCCCCCCAGCGTCACATCGTTGCCGTCAAGCAAGCCGGGTGCGACGATCCGACCCAGAATCGGAATGCCCAGCTGGTCGAGCGCAGCCTCGACCGCGGCCGCTTCGGCCCGGCGTTCGACGGCCGAGGGCCGGGTGATGACGGCGCCCTGCGGCAGCACGACGGCAAGGTCGGCGATGAGCGATTCGGCCGGCGTCCCCAAAACGGGATCGAGCACCGTGACCGTAACGCCCCGGTCGCGCAAGGTCCGCACCAGGATGCCGTGCTGTTCGATGGCGCGTTCGCCGATCGCGCTCGGCTCGGCCTGAATCGGCGGCAGCCGATCGATCGACGTCGATGGCCGCAGCACGACGGCGCCGGCGAGAACGCCGGCGTCATGAGAGGCAAAGGGAGCTTGCAAAGGTTTCGACGTCACGGCTTCCATTCGGACCTGCGGTACGGGACCTGCGAGAGAGTATACCGTTGGTTTCGGCGTTTCGGTGCAGGTTCCGGTTGCGCCGACGTTTGGGGTCCGCTCGCTGCATCAACGGTCGGTAAAGCGATACAGCGGCACGACGCCGGGCTTTCGCTGTTCCTTCCTCACGGATCGCAGCTACCGCGCTAATTCAGAGTCCGTACTACGGCTTAATCAAACTTGAGGAAGAGCCGATTCGACACAGTCTGACACAGACGGAGCTTGGCCGAACTTGCATCCCTCAAAAGTGCTTTTCAATCATACCCGCCTCCTACACACTTCAGTGAATACTGCTTCGTATGGGCGACCAAAAAAGATGGCCCGGATAATCAAGTGATGGTGAAATCATGAAACGTCGAAATAATTGATGATCCGCGAATTGAAACCGTCGCCTATGCCGCTGAGGATGAAAAGTCACTTCCGAGCTCGTTCGCGAGGGATCGATCGCGTAATTAACAGTGTAGTGCGTGGCAAATCACGCGCATCATTCGTCGCGTATCCGACGAGCGACGCGTGCTTTCGCCATCCTAGCAATCGTCATCCGGCGCCATCGTTGCAAACGCAAAAGCACGACGCAGCTTCGCGTTACGGGCAAGAGCGGGCTGGGCGGAAGTTGAGCCGTTTTCTTCCTTGTTCGGCGAAGGTTTCGTTCGGGCCGGCACGGTCGCACTAGCGACTTTGGTTTTTCTCCCGAAAAGCCGCGTACTTGGCCTTCTTTCGCGCTAGACGGTTCGCGTACTTTGTTTCCGATTGCGCTGCAATGGCTGTAGTTTTCGGCCAGGCCCAAGGTCGTGTGAAGAGCCCGCAGCGGCCCGCGAACCGCGTCATCGTCAAGGCAATCGCACGCGGTGTGCTAGGGTCTGCAGTCCGTCTGACCGGCACTTCGATCGCTATCGCAAACGACTTGCGTTTTTCGATCGGAGCGCATCGTTGTGGAGACGAGAGTTCGGTGCCTGGGAACATCTCGCTCGCTACAATTCGGATCGACCGGATAACGAATGCAAAAATAGCGGAGCAGTGGTCCCTCGCGGATATGGCGAGCCTCATGCAACAATTAGCTTAAGCAGTAAGCTCCAGACCCGGCTTACTCACTCATGGATCCCTTGGGACCCATGAGTGCGATCTGCACTTGAAGTATCTTAAGGTAATGACTTGAAGTATCTTAGGGTAATGACGGCACCCGCGAGGCGTGAGCGACTTCAATGAACGCCGGCGGGAACCGGCGCCGCGCGCAGCGATTCGAGCGCTTTCGCCAGTCGCTCCACGCCGGTCTTCATCGCGCGCTCATCGAGATCGCCGAACGACAGCCGCAACGCGGCCGGTCCGTGACGCGAGGGATAATACGGCTCGGCCGGCATAACGAGCACGCCTTCGCGCGCGCACGCATCGAAGGCCGCCTGCGTCGAGATGCGCGCCGGCAGCGGCAGCCAAACATTGGTGCCGGCCTGCGGCGGCCGGATTGCGGCCCACGGTAACGCCGCCGACAGTTCGTCAACGAAAAGGTCGCGGCGCGCACGATAGAACGCGCGCGCCGCTTTGATATGCCGCGCGTAACCGGGCGATTCGATGAAACGCCAGAGCGCGCGTTGGGTCAGTGTTGAGGTAAATCCATCGGTACGCACTTTCGCGGCCTCGATCGAAGCACGCATCCCGCCTTTGACGCGCAAATAGCCGATCCGCAACGCCGGAAAAATCGACTTGGAGAGGCTCTCCATGAGCACCACTCGGCCGTCGTCGTCGTAGGCGGCCAGCGGCGGCGGAGCCGGCCCGTCGTAGGTGAAGTTCCAATTGGTTTGATCTTCGAGCAGCACGACATCGTAGCGCCGGGCCAGCGCGACGATCGACTTCGCGCGCCGCGCGGGCAACACCGCGCCGGTCGGATTTAGGGCGATCGGCGCGATATAAAATAATTGCGGGCGGTATTGAGCGAAAACCCGCTCGACGTCGTCGACGCGCACGCCTTCGGCATCACTCTGAATTTCAACGTAGGTCGCACCGCGCGCGTCAAAGACGCCCAGCGTGCCCGGATACGTTGGTGCCTCGGCAGCCACGACCGCACGATCGGTCAGGAACACGCTGGCAATGAGGTCGGCGGCCTGCTGCGCTCCGGACGTAACGATAATATCGTCCGCTTGGGCCGGACAACCGCGCGCGCGTAACCCGGCGGCCAGCGCGGCGCAGAGGTCGGCGTCGCCGGTTTGGGCCCGATATTGCATCTGGCCCGGCGGGTCGTCCGCGAGTGTGCGTTGCATCGCCCGACTAAATTCCGCGAGCGGAAAGGTTTCCGGTGCCGGATGCCCGGTAGCGAGTGAAATCGCTCCCGGAACCCCGGCACGCGCAAGTTGATCGAGAACACCCTCCATGCGCTCGGCACGCGCTAAACGCCCGAGGTCCGGCTCCCATTTGCGCGCGAAGGGCGATGCCCGCGGCTCTTGAGGTAGCGCAACAAACGTACCGCGGCCGACCCGCGACACGATTCGCCCGCGCGCGGCCAGCATGTCGTACGCTTGCGACACCGTGATGAGGGCACATCCGAGATCGCGCGCCAGCGCCCGTATCGCCGGTAAGCGTTCGTTGGGTTTGAGCGACCCGTGCTCGATGCCGGCCACCAGCACGTCGGCAATCTGCACGTAGAGCGGACGCCGATCGCGCGGATCCAGCGCGATCGGCGGAATCACTTCGTGTCGAGTCGGTAGCCGATACCGCGTACGCTCGAAATCTGGAGCGCGGCGTCAACTTCAGCTAACTTCTTGCGCAGCGCAGCAACGTGAACGTCGACAACTCGCGTCGGAACCCCTGACACGTCATTCCAAACACGTTCGAGAATCTGGGCCCGCGTCAACAGCTTGCCTTCGGCTTCACCTAAAAACCATAGCAGGCGAAACTCGAGCGCCGTCAAGGTCACGCCTTTGCCGCCGTTTTCCAGGGTATGGAAGTCGCGCACCAGCGCGGCGGTACCGATGCCGAGCCGGCCATCGTTGTCACTCTTGCGCGAGCGTTCCCGCCGGCGTAAGAACGACTGTACGCGCGCCACCAGCTCGCTGCCTGAAAAGGGCTTCGCGATATAATCGTCCGCGCCCAGTCCCAAACCTTTGAGCACATCGCCTTCACTCGAATGGGCGCTCACCATGAGGATGAACGCGTCGCTTGAATTGGCCAGCGACGTACACACGTCCAGCCCCGAAATATCCGGTAATTCGACATCGAGCAGAACGACGGCCGGCCGGAATTGCGGCTCGAGTTCCAAGCCCGCGGCACCCGTGTGCGCGACTTTGATCTCGAAGCCGGAACGTTCGAGCAGCGTTCGCTCGAACAACGCAACCTCGGGATCATCTTCGATTATCAGTACGCGATCGGACATGCACCCCTACGATCTCTTTAGCTGCGGTGAGCGACGATCATCGGCCCGAAACCAAGCACTCGCGGCGTGCCGCCCGCGCTCTTGTCTAGAAACAGCGAAATACGTTCGCCCCGGAACAAACGTGCTGAGCAATAAACGGCTTACCCGCTTGCGCGAACAACGGCGTTACAGGCTTCCAAAAATAACCGCACCGGACAGTAAACGGCCGGCCCGCGATTGGCGTCCGCTTTTCACATCGATCAAATAACTGGCCGAATCATACGGCCCTCTTTTTCTATCGACGCGGTTGGTCCTCGCATGCTTCCAGGTTCTCCTACCGGCACACGCTAAAGCCATGCCGGTGCAACGGAATAACACGCTGGAGCGTGACGATATAGTGCGACGCTTAATTTGCACGTAAGCGATCGGGCCGGCTCGCTATCCTTGGCCTGCAAGTTAAGTAGCGATCACGCCGAAAGCCCCAGCGGCACATGAGCGCAAATCAGTTTGATGCCGCACTGGACGCCGTCGCGGCAATCGCCGCGGCGGAACGCGACGATCCGCGGATCGACCCGCGCTGCCGGTCGTTCGTGCTGCATCATGGCGCGCCGACCGGTCGCGCCGTCATCTTGTTTCACGGGTTCACCAACTGCCCGCGGCAATTCACGGCTCTGGCCGATCTTATCTTCGCGCGCGGCTACAACGTTTACGTGCCGCGCTTACCGCGGCACGGTTTGCGCGACAAACTCACCACGGAACTCGCCGGCTTAACCGTTGAGGAATTGACGGCATGCGCGAACGGCGCGTTTGTCGTCGGACAGCAACTGGGGCGACGCGTTGATGTGCTGGGCCTATCGGTCGGTGCGACGCTGGCCGCGTGGCTGGCGCAGACGCAGCCGCTGGGCAGCGCGATCGTCGTGTCGCCATTTTTCTCAGTCGTCCACGTGCCCGCGTTGCTCGAACCGGTTTTAGCGCAAACGCTGGCTCATGCGCCGGACATCGAAGTCTGGTGGGACCCGCGCGTCAAAGAGCGCGCATTGCCGGTGCACGGCTATCCGCGCTTCCCGACGCACGCGTTAGCGCAGTGCCTGCAACTCGGCGAACGCGTGCGCGCGGCGGCCCGGGCGGCGCCACCGGCAGCCGACACGCCGATGCTCGTACTCAATGCCAAGGATCCCGCCATCGACAACCCCGCGGCGGCTGAGATCGCAACGCTCTGGCGCGCGCGCGGTGCTCGCGTGGTCGAATACATCTTCGAAAATTTGGACGCGCGGCACGATATTATCGAGCCGACCACGTATCCCGCCGCGGCGACGCTGGTCTACCCGGTGCTGCTCGAACTGCTGGAATCAAAGTAACGCATGCGGGTGGCGATCACCGGAACCGGCGGCCTGATCGGATCGCGTTTAGCCGTGAATATAGCGGCCGACTATGATGTCGTAAACGTCGACCGAACGCGCGCCGATGTGTTCGACGCGGCCGCCTTGGAACGCGCGTTCGCGGGTTGCGACGCGGTCGTGCACTTGGCCGGCGGCGTGCTGCGCGACGGCAGCTGGGACGAAGTGTGGAACGTCAATCTCCTGGGCCTGCGCAACGTCTTCGAAGCCGCGCTGCGCGCCGGCTGCCGCCAGGTTCTTTACGCCAGCTCGCTGCACGTTATCGGCCGCTACGAAGAGGAAGGCCGGCCCGATATTTACGCGGCCGGAAAAACGCACGTTCTCGGCACCGAAATTCCGCTGCGACCGGGCAACCCGTATGCCGTGACCAAAGCGTGCGGCGAAATCATCGCGCGCTATTATAGCGACGTTCACGGGTTGCGCGTCACCTGCGTGCGGATCGGATCGATGACCGAGGCCGACCGGCCCGACGTGCCGGACGAAACCGCCGCGGCCCGGCTGCGCGACCTGCCGGCCGCCGAACGGCGCGCACGTTTAGCGGCGAAATGGTTTTCGCACGCCGACTTTGCCCGGCTCGTGCGCGCCGTACTCGGCCATGAGGCGGCCTTTAGCATCGTGTATGGTGTTGGTGACAACGCGGGTCGATTCGTCGATCTCGAGCCCGGTCGCGAACGCTTCGGCTTTTGGCCACGCGACGGAAGCAACGGGGCGGCGCACGAGACGGCAGAATCCGGTGACGGGTCATGAGCTGGATTGAATGGACGCAGCGCGTCGCGGCGATCGCGCAAAGCGGCTTAGCTTATGCGCGCGACCCCTTCGACATCGAACGCTACGAAGCGCTGCGAAAGATTGCCGCCGAAGTCGTAGCCGAGCGCACCGGCCGCGCGGCGGACGACATCGACGCGTACCTGAGTCAAGAAGCCGGCTACGCCACGCCGAAAATCGACGTTCGGGGCGTGGTCTTCGCGGCCGGCGAGCTGCTGTTGGTTCGCGAGCGCTCCGACGGCGGCTGGACCTTGCCCGGCGGCTGGGCCGACGTGCTCGATAGCCCCAGTTCCGCCGTCGAACGCGAAATCCGCGAAGAGTCCGGTTATGAGACGCGCACGACCAAGGTGCTCGCCGTGTTCGACCGCAACCGTCATCCGCATCCACCGCAGCTGTTTCACGTTTGGAAAGTGTTTCTGCGCTGCGAACTGACCGGCGGCGCCGCGGCGGAAAGCATCGAGACGGACGGCGTGGCGTTTTTTGCCCGCGATGCGCTGCCGCCACTGTCAACCCTGCGCGTGACCGCTGCGCAATTAGCTCTAATGTTCGCGCACTTCGACGACCCGTCGCGATTGCCCGACTTCGATTAATTTCCGCTGATCGTCATTTCCGCTACGCGGAACGACGGCGAAACGATGCCGCTGTCGAAGCGCAGATCGTCGGCGACGGCATCGATGCCGGCCAGCATCGCCCGGAAATCCGAGGCGATCGTGAAGTTGTCGACCGGGTACGCGATCTCGCCGTTCTCGATCCACATCCCGCGCGCGCCGCGGCTATACGTTCCGCTCGCGTATTCGGTGGCGAAGCCGATCGTATCGTACACCAGCACGCCGCGCGCGGTCGAGGCGATAATATCGTCGACCGTGCGCGTGCCGCCGTACAAATAAAAGTTATTCACGCCGATGCCCCCGCCGGCTGCGTTGCCGGTCGACCGCGCGCCGAGCCGCCGCGCATAATACGTGTCGAACAAGAACGATTTGAGCACGCCGCGTTCGAATACCGCCGTCATTGTGGTCGGCGTTCCCTCGGCATCGAACGGCGAGGTGCCCAAGCCTCCCGGTAACCGTCCGTCGTCGACGATCGTCACGTTTGGCGAGCCGATCGTTTCACCCACGGCATCGGTCAAATAGGAATTGCCGACCGCGACATTGGCGGCGTTCACGGCGTTGAACAGATCGCCGAGCACTGCCGCCGCGACGTCGCGGTCGAAGATCACCGGAACGCGCAGCGTGCCCGGCCGCCGCGCGCCGCACAGATCGAGTGCCCGCCGGGCGGCTTGACGGGCCACGCTCGCGACGCTTTCAAGTCCGCCGTACCCGCGCGCGGCCGAACCATACGAACCGACGCGCAAGTCGTCGCCGTCACGGGCGACCGGGCTCGTGCTACGCGATGTGCTCGTCGTCTGATACGCGCCGCGAAAGCCCAGCGAATTCACCAGCGCAATGGTACCTTGCGCATCGCCGGCATGCGAGCCGCGCGAATTATCGATTCGCGGGTCGGCCCGGCGCACCGCGCGCTCGAGCTCGAGCACGTCGGCGATTTTCGTCTCGGCGTCGCGCGCTGCAACGTCGGCTGCGACCATCTCGAGCGCCGCATCGTCGCCCGACGGCGTAACCGAATCCGGCAAACCCGCGTGCGGATCTTCGCCCACGAACGCGGCTGCCGCGACGATCCGTCCAGCCAGCGCGCGAATTCCGTCGTACGTTAAATCGGTGGTCGAAAGCGATGCGCGCCGGCGCCCCACGAACGTGCGCATCGCGAGCGAACGCCCGCGCGATTGTTCGAGTTTGGTCAGCTCGGTACCGCGAGCTTCAGCCGCGAACCGGTCGTTGATCGCCACGGTCGCTTCGGCGCTCGTCGCGCCGTGCTCCAGTGCGGCGTTTACGGCAAACGCGGCAAAGCCCAGCGCTTCGTCGCGAGCATCGGGCGCCATGCGCTACGCTCCGGCGCCGACGGAGCTGCCGCCGACGGTGCAACTGGCTAATTTAACCGTCGGCATACCGACGCCGACCGGCACCAGTTGGCCGCCTTTTCCGCAGGTGTAACTGCGATTCGCGAGCCGTCCGTCGTTGCCGACCGCGACCACTTTGGTCATCGCATCGGGGCCGTTACCGATAAGCGTGGCACCACGCACGGGCGCCGTGATTTTGCCGCCCTCGATGAGATAGCCCTCGGCGACCATGAACACAAAGTCGCCTTTGCTAATCTCGACTTGGCCGCCCGCAAACGACGTCGCATACATGCCGCGCTCGACCGATGCGATAATCTCCTCGAACGTCGATGTGCCGCTGGGCATATACGTGTTGCACATCCGCGGTTGCGGCATCACCCGAAACGATTGGCGCCGTCCGCTACCGGTCGACGCGACGCCCATGAGCTTGGCGTTGAGCCGGTCTTGCATGTAGCCGCGCAAGATTCCATCTTCCACGAGCACCTTGTGCGCGCCCGGCGTACCTTCATCGTCGACCGCGACCGAGCCGCGCTCGTCGGCGAGATTGCCGTCATCGAAAATCGTTACCAGCTCGCTTGCGACGCGTTCGCCGACGCGCCCGCTATACAGCGACGTACCTTGGCGGTTGAAGTCGCTTTCGAGTCCATGGCCGACCGCTTCGTGGAGCAGCACGCCGCCGCCGCCCGCTCCGACGACGACGGGCATTTCGCCCGCCGGTGTTTCGCGCGCATCCAGATTCGTTGCCGCGATGCGTGCCGATTCAACCGCGATCGACTCCGGCGTTTTCGTTTCGTAGATGGACAGCGCGGTGCGCCCGCCGTCGGCGTAATAACCGTTCGCGCGGCGTGATCCGGCCTTGGCTACGCTTTGGACGCCCAACGCAACGAGCGGCCGTACGTCGGTAACGACCTCACCGTCACTCGTCGCAATTTGCACGAACTGCGTTTCATCGCTGACGAAAGCGTTGACCGCCGATATACGCGGATCGTACGCCCGCGCCGCGACATCGGCGCGCGCCAGTAAATCGACGAAGCGGCTCGCGGGCGAGTCATGTGCGGCCGGACGATAGAGTGGCGCCGCTTGGCGAACGGTGAGATCCGCGATGGGTTCGCCGCGCGCGCCGTCGTGAGCGATCAAGGCGGCCACGTCGGCAGCATGCGCCAGCGCCGCAGGGGAAAGGTCGTCGGAGTACGCGTAACCCGCGCGCTCGCCGGCGACCACGCGAATACCGGCACCGCGCACGACGCTTAATCCGGCTTCGTGAATTCGGCCGTCCTGCAAGCGAAACGTTTGCGCGGTCCGATGCTCGAAGAACACGTCCGCGTAATCGCCGCCGCGCCGCAGCGCGCGCGTCAGCACTGTTGCGAGAAGATCGTGGTCGAGTCCGGTCTGCACGCGCGTCGATTCGCGCGGCCGGCGCGGGCGTCCCCCGCGACGCTCGGCCCGCACGCTTCCAGGTTCGCCGGCGCACCATCCGGAACGCCTAGGCGAATGACCCCGCTTCGATTAACGACGCAACCGCCTCGTGCACCGCGCGCCGAACTCGCCGGCCTGATCTTTCTTCCGCGTTCGATCGATAAAGTGCGCGCGACATTGCCGGGTGGCGAACCGGGCGAATACCGGATCGAAGGTCTCACGCAGGCGCTGCTCGATCGCTTGGGGATCACGCTGGACGATTTCACCCAGGCCGTCCACGCGGCAACCAGCGATGACGACGTTGCAGCTTTCGTGCACGCGCGCGCTACAACACAAGCCTGCGCTGCCTGGAACGCGTCGGTCGTCACGCGTGAGCCGCGTGGCGGGAACCGCGCGGAGGCCCTGACGTTTTACCCGTGGCTGGTTGAGCGCCCCGACTTGACCCTCGTTCTGGACGTCCTCGAAGAAGACGACCGGCAAGCTTTTCCAACCGGCATACCGGCCGGCACCGTACCGTAGCCGCCGCCGGCTTCGGCACGGCTTGCCGCAGATGATGGTGCCGGCCTCCGATCTAGCCGCCGCGCTGCGCGCGGCCGCCGCCGGCCAACGTGAAATTCTCGAAGCGATCAAACACACGCGGACCGCCATCGTCGCCCTAGGCGGCGAACTCGCCGCGGCGATCGCCGGCTTGCCGCCTGAAGACGTTCGCGCGGTCGCGCTCAGCGTTGTCGTCATCATGCGCGGAACGCCGACCGTCGACGACGTTGCGGGCTTGACGACCGAGTATCTACCGGCTCTCGACGATGATGCGTATGAAACACGGCCCGGCGCGACGTCGCTGTATCTCGAGGCGCTCGGCAAGGGCAACTCGCGCGTGTATCTCGAGGTGCGCTCGAGTCCGGGTCAGATCGTCCTCGCCACCTCATCGATGCGCGATCTCGATGATTGGCTCGACGCCGTCCGCGGCATCGTTATCGATGCCGACTCGCGCGTTCGACTCGTGGTCGAAGAACGGTCCGGCGAGCGCGCGCTGATCATGAAAAGCGGGCCCGATTCGGCCGCGTTGCTGGCGGCGTTTCTCAACGCATTGCAAGACGAAGTTACACGCCGAGCGCGTTTCAATCGCGCCGTTGATCTGTAACGTGCCGGCCGCCGCCCGCAACGCCACCCGCGCGTCGATCGCCCGCTGCGTTTTCGGCTTAGCGTTCTGCGTTTCGGTCATAGCGAGCGCGCGCGCCGCCGATGCGCCGTTTGCCTTCGCCACGACACCCGGACGTTTGCCCAAAGACGTCGTGCCCCAGGCGTACACGATCCGCATCGCTCCACACGCCGAGCGCCTCACGTTCGACGGCAGCGAGACGGTGGCACTCGCCGTTCGGCGGCCGGCATCCACGATCGTCTTCAACGCGCTCAACCTGCACTTCAGCCGCGTATGGGTCGACGGCCGGCCGGCGCATGCGGTGATCGTCAACGACCACACGCAGCGCACGACGGTGCGGCTGAACGCACCGCTCGCGAGCGGCCGCCACTCGCTCGATCTCGTCTTCGCCGGTCGGCTCGAAACCGAAGGTCAGGGTCTGTTCCGGCAACGCTACGCCGTGCCCGGCCGACCGCCGCGCACACTGCTGACGACGCAATTCGAATCGACCGACGCCCGGCGTATGTTCGCGTGCTGGGACGAGCCCGCATTCCGGGCCACGTTCAGCTTGAGCGTCGTCATTCCGGCGGCCTGGCAAGCCGTCTCGAACATGCCGGCCGTCGCGCGCACGACACGTGGGCCGCTGGCCACCGTCAGCTTCGGCCGCACGCCGCGTATGCCGTCGTATCTACTCGAAGTTACGGCCGGCGACATCGCGTCGGTCGGCGCCCACGACCGGCGCGGAACGCGACACGAAGTGTGGGCCGTGCGCGGACAGCAAGCCCAGGGCACGTATGCACTGGCGAACTCCGAGCACATTCTCGAAGCGTACGACGACTATTTCGGTATTCGCTTTCCGCTGCCGCGGCTGGCGTCGATCGCCGTTCCGGGCGGCTTTGCCGGCGCGATGGAAAATTGGGGCGCGATTACCTACAACGATCAAATCTTGCTCTTGGCCCGCAACGCCACGCCCGAACAACGGCAAGAAATCTATGCGGTGCAGGCGCACGAGATGGCGCATCAATGGTTCGGCGATCTGGTGACGATGGCGTGGTGGGACAATCTGTGGCTCAATGAAAGTTTCGCCTCGTGGATGGCGGCCAAACAAACCGATCGCGCCCATCCGGATTGGCACTGGTGGCAGAATCAGGACGCCGATAAAGAAAGCGCGATGAACGCCGACGCCCGGCGGCACACGCATCCGATTCAACAGCCCGTCGCCGACGACACGGACGCCGAAGCCGCTTTCGACGGCGAAATTACCTACGCCAAAGGGCAAGCCTTTCTGCGCATGCTCGAAGCGTATCTGGGTCCCGACGTTTTTCGCACCGGCATCCGCAGCTATATCGCACGCCGCAAATACTCGAATGCGACCGGAGCCGACTTGTGGAACGCGCTGGGCGCTGCTTCGGGCCGGCCGGTCGCGGCGCTCGCCGCCGACTGGATCTTCCGGCCGGGTTTCCCCCTCGTCACGGTGACATCGGCTTGCAGCCCGGCGGGGTTGCGCACCATCGGCTTGCACCAGGAGCGTTTCTTCCTCGACGGAACGGCGGCCGATCGCACGCGCTGGACGATTCCGGTCGGCATTGCGATCGGCTCCGATCCGCCGGCCTATACGCTGCTCGGCTCCGACGATCTGTCCGACATTGCCGCCGGCCGCTGCGACGAGCCGCTGCGCGCCAATGCGGGCAACGTCGGTTTCTATCGCGTGGCTTACGATGACGCGCTGCTGGCGGCGAATCGCACGGCGTTCGCGACAGTGCCCGACGATGATAAAATCGAGATGCTCGACGATCGGTGGGCGCTCACCGGCGCGGGCAAATCGCAGCTCAGTGCGTACCTTGCGCTGGTGTCGGCGATGGGCAGCGATACCAACCCGCGCGCTTGGGAACAAATTGCCGGCGCACTTGCCGCGATCGAGCGCGACGAGCGCGGAACGCGCGGCGCCGCCGCGTTCACCACCTATGCGCGTAGCGTGCTCGCGCCGTTAGCCGCGACCTTGGGCTTCGACGCTCGGCCGGGCGATTCGCCTCCAACGGTGCAACTGCGCCACGTGGTGATTCGCGATCTCGGTGTGCTTGGCGACCCGCAAGCGCTGGCCTGGGCGCAATTGCAGTTTGCGCGGCTGGAAGCCAATCGCGACAGCGTCGCGGCAGGTGATGCGGCCGTCGCGCTGCGGCTCGTCGGCGAGTTCGCCGACGCCACGACTTTCGATCAACTGCACGCGCTGGTACGCTCGGCGCGCGATGAGACGGAGTTCCGCCGGTTCGCGACCGCCATGGCGGCCGTTCGCAATCCGGAGTTGGCGCGGCGCGTCTTGGCACTTGCGCTGTCGAACGAAATCCCGGCTCAAGCTCAGGCCGAGCGGCTCGAAATCGTCTATGCCGTGGCCGAGGCGCATCCGGCGCTGTCGTTCCGTTTTCTGCAAGCCAACGGCGCGCGCTTGCTGGCCGACAAATCGGTCGAAGATAGTGTATTTTTAGCGCAGGAAATTCCGCAAATTTACTGGGACGCCGCACCCGTCGCGCAAGTCGGCGCGTGGATCAAAGCGCACGCACCGCCGGAAGCGGCGCCCGAACTTGCCCGCGGTATGGAGCGCGCGGTATATCACGTGCGCAGCCGCCAACTGCTCGATGCTCAAGCCGACGCGATCGATACGGCCGCCGCGCACTAATCGCTCGCACGGAGCCGACCTTAGCGGCGCGCAAGCGCGCCGGGTTGCGCTACGCGCCCAAGGCTTCGGCAGCCCGCCGCCGGCGCAGGTCGACGGACGCGCCATCGCGCGTATCTTCGATCGAGTCGGTTTGATTCAGATCGATTCCGTCAACGTCATCGTCCGTTCGCATTACTTTCCGATCTTTTCGCGGCTGGGCGCATACGACACCGGATTGCTCGAACGGCTGGTGTGGCAGAAACGCGGCCGGACGCTGTTCGAATACTGGGGCCACGAAGCGTCATTGATCCCGCTGACCTCGCACGCGCTCTTTCGCTGGCGGATGGCCCGCGCCGCACGCGGTGCCGGAACGTGGGGCCGCGTCGCCGCGATCGCGCGCGACAAGCCGGCCTTCGTCGCGGCAATCTTGCGTGAAGTGGAACAGCGCGGGCCGCTGGCCAGCGGCGACATCGCCGAGCACCGCAGCACCGGCGGCGGCTGGTGGGGCTGGAGCGACGTCAAGACGGCGCTGGAATACCTGTTTTGGGCCGGCGCGATCACGACGGCCAAACGCCGAAATTTCGAGCGGCTCTACGATCTACCCGAGCGCGTCTTCCCAGCCGCGGTGCTGGCCCAACCGACTCCCGACGAAGCTACCGCGCAGCGCGAACTTCTACGGCTGGCAGCCGCCGCGCTGGGCGTTGCTACCCGCGCCGATTTACGCGATTATTTCCGGCTGGGGGTGGAGGCCAACGAGCGCATCGACGAACTCGTCGAACACGGCGACCTGCAACCCATCGCGGTTGAGGGTTGGAAACAGACCGCACATATCGCACCCGGCACCGTGATTCCGCGCCGGATCGACGCCTGCACGCTGTTGTCGCCGTTCGACTCGCTGGTGTGGGAGCGCAACCGCGACCGGCGCATCTTCAACTTCGACTATCGCATCGAGATTTATACGCCGGCCCAGCGGCGCGTCCACGGCTACTACGTCTTACCGTTTCTGCACGGCGACCGGCTCGCGGCGCGGGTCGATGCCAAGGCGCGGCGGGCCGACGGTGTTCTCGACGTCCTGGCGATCCATTACGAAGACGCCCGTCCGGCAATCGGGGTGCGCGACGGTCTGCGAACCGCCCTCGACGCGCTGCGCGCGTGGCTGGGCTTAGCGGAATTACGCATCAACGACCTTACACCGCCGGTGTAAGATGCTGCATCGTTAGCTTTCGCCGATCAGCCACACGCCGCCGGCCGCGACGAGCGCAATGACAACCGCCGTTGCCGCCACAACCTTTGCCCGCGGCAGATGAAAGCGGCGCCACCCGAGCCGGTCGCGCACGCCCTCCGTGCCGTGTGCGACCAGCCGCGGATGCCGGTCACGGCGCAACCCGACGGTCACTTCGGTACCGATGCGCAACAGCCGGTCGACGCGTTTGGGGTCGCGCAATTCCACCCCCAGTTCAGCCAGCGGCAGCACGACGTCGTGAGTCGGTGTTTTTAAGCGCGCTAACCCGAGTCCGTCGTGCCGACCCACGATCGTGCCGCGAAATTGCATGCCGGGCGCGAGCGGCAGCGAGCGACCGTCGACAATGAGCGTAATTTCGGCGCCTGCCGCAGCGGGCGAACGCGGGAATCGGCGCCGGTGGCGAATCTGTTCGGGCGGATCGGTGTGATTCGTCGGTAAGCCATGGGCGAGGGCATCGTGCGGTGCGAGCGTCATGCGGCCTTCGTCGTCCAGACCCACCTCCGTCCCGTCGGGCAATCGCGCGCGGCCGTTAGGCTCGCCGCCGACCACAACGTAACTCACGGCGCCACGCTCGTCGTGATACGCGACATCGACGATGCCCTCGCCGAGGTGACTCGGCGCTCCCATATACGAGCCGAAATTGCCGCGGTGCACCGGATCTTCAACGCCCGGATACCCGAGCCACTCGAAGCGCATCGCTTGACGTGGTTTCGGGATCTCGCGCGGGTCGACGCCGCAGCAGATGAGCACGCCGACGGCATACGAATTCGAGTCGCGACCAACGCGTAAAAACGGGATCTCAACGGCCAGGTACCGCTGATCGCCATCGTACGCGCGCTGCGTTTCGCGCACGAGCCGGGCGAAGAACTCTTCGCTCAAACCAGCCGGCGGCGTTATGGCGATCGGCGCGAAATCCAGCACACCGCGTTCGGCGAATTGATCTTCAGGATACGCGAACGGGACGAGTGCGCCGGTACCGTTGAGATTCGCCGGTCCGGCCTCGATGACGCTAACGTTGGTTGCGTCGGCGCCGGTGATCGCAACAAACAAATGACCGCCGAAATCTTGTTCCCACACCAGCCGCTTGGACGGGATCGTCAAGCCGGCGAACGCGATCTTCGGAATTCGGACGTCGAGCGCGAACCAGACTGCGGGACGGCCGATGAGTGCTACGGTGTGCGGCGCTAGGTTCCAGCGGTTCGGCACCACCACATCACTGCCGTCGAGCACCGGCCGTCCGGCGAGCGGACCGGCTTGGATCGTCGAGGACGCAAAGCGCGGTATACGCAGCTGGAATCTCATCGCCGTCGCTTTACTCGCTCGACTTTCGGCTTCCCGGCGTTGGCCTCGCCTGACAGCGTGGCGGATTTGCCGCGCGCCGGCGCGTACGCGCCGGCTACATTATTTTTGGTAACGCAAGACCAAGGCGAGGTTTTTGCCGCGAATGATCCCCGCTGAATGATAGAACAACCCGAACGCATCGATCGACGATTCGTCGGGAAAAATGCACGTGTCCAGAACGTCGGCCGGATGACCTTGCAATACCCAACCGCCGCCGGCCGCGTTGATCCCGCCGAATAGATCGGTGCCGCCCAAGAGCGAGCAGTAACACGATGCCGGATTGCCCTGACACGTGCCGGGTTTTACTTTCGCATAATAGGCCAGCGCCGCGAGCGTCGGCTGCGTCGTATACAGCGTGTCGAGCAGCAGGTTGATCGTCGCGCCGCTCTTATCGGTGTACTCGCAGAAATTGCGCACGCCGCCCAAGACCAGACGCTTTCCGCCGTTGGTATTGTATTCGGCGATCCGCGTTTGTACCGTGCCACCGCTGCCCGTGCAGTACGCTGCCGCGCCGCTATCGGTGTTTATTTGCGCCACGCGATTGTCGAACGTCATCGCGCTAGCCGCGGCGCCGAGCAGCAATACAAAGAGTGTCGCCAGTGAAGCACGTCGCATGACGGCTTGAGTTGTCAGCCGCGTTACCGCGCCCCTGCGCCGGAGCGCGTCATTGCGCGGCGAGCACGTCGAGCGCCCGATCGATGCCGGTGTCGACCGATCCGTCGTCGGCGCGCGGATCGTTCACCATGAACGCGAAGGCGATGCGGCCGTGACGGCGCGTCTGCACGTAGCCGACGAGCGCGTTGACATTTTCGATATGCCCGCTCTTCGCGCGCGTGCGGCCGAGACCGGCCGTAAGCTGACGCCGGCGAACCGTTCCTTCGATGCCGACGCGCGGCAGCGCGCTAAAGAGCGTCGCCCCAATCGGTTGCGCCGCCGTGCGCGCCAGAAACGTCGCGATCGAGATCGGCGCGATTCGATCGCTGGGCGCAAGACCGCTGCCGTCGACGATGCGCAGTCCGGCCTGCGGCACGCCGTCGCGCGCCAGCAAGGAGCGTTCGACCGCACCGCCGGAGGCTTCCGTGCCGATGCCGCGTTCGGCCCCGACGGCGCGCAGCAATTGTTCGGCGTAGTGATTGTTGGACACGAACAACATCTCGCGTAAAATAACGGCCAGCGGCGCCGAGCGGTGCTCCCACAAAACGTGTCCGCCCAGCGGCGCGACCCCGGTTCGCACGCCGTCGCGCACCGCGATCCCGCGCTGCGTTAATAATGCGCGTTCGACCCGCCCGGCATACATCGGCAGGTCCGTTACCGGACGATAGAATGACTGTTCGGCACCAACGGCGACCCGGCCGTCGAAAGTAAATTGGTTCTGGGCCGGCGCACGCTGGATCGACAGCTCCGTTGCGTACGATGTCACGACCGAGCCGCCGATATGGACGGCATCACCCGGTGGCCGCACTTCGATGTGCGCCGCCGCTCCCGACGTCGTGGGAACCACGTGAAACTCAACCGTGCCGCCATCGACGGAAAGCGCGCTGGTTCCGGCGGCATAGTCGTATTGCAAGTCGTCGGGTTCCCAAGCCGGATTCACTTCGGGACCGGCAAAGGCACTCGCGTCGGCGACGAGCGCACCGTCGACGCGACGGGCCCCGCTGCGGTAGACGGCGCCGGTGGCGGCGCGCAGATCGTCGGAGGTCAACGTCGGATCGCCGCTGCCGACGAGCCACAGATTGCCGTTCACGACCCCGTCGGCCGGATCGTCGAGCGATTTGAGCGTGGTCACGAAGCGGAACTGCGGGCCGAAAGTTTCCAGCGCACTGATCGCGGCGAGCACTTTAAACGTCGACGCCGGAACGTACGGCTGATGTTCGCGCCGCACGAAGAGTGGGCGGGCGTTCGCATCGACGATCGCGATGCCGCTGGATTGTAAGGTTGGGTCGGCCAACGCCGTGGCCAGGCGCGACTGCAGATCGTGAAGTGCAGCGGCGCTCCAGGGCGGGGCTTTGGGGGCCGCCGCGAGCGCCGCCGGCCGCGGCATCGCAGCGGCATTCGCGGTGCTCACCGCCTGGCGCGTGCTTTCGCTGCAAGCGTTCAGGCACATCAGCAGACCGGCCAGAAGCGGCACCCGCCCGCGCACCTAGGCCGGCGCCTGCAGTTGATCGACCCGCTCGCGTAAGGCGCGCGCCTCGACGCGCAGCGCATCGAGTTCTTCGCGCAGCCCGGCAAGCTCAGGCGGGACTTTCTGCGCCTCACGAATCCGCATCGCGGCTTCCGTCGCGTCGCGCCGCAGCCGGCCGTCGCTCTCACTTATCGCGAGCCGATCGAGTGATTCGAGTAAGCGCGGATCGGCAATTGTTTCACAAGCCGCGTACGCGCTGACGCGCACGATATACGCCGGATCGTCGAACGTCTTCTCCAACGCGTCGACGGCCGCCGTGCGAACGCTATCCACGAGCTTACCCAGCCGGCCGATCGCGCGCACCGCCGCTCGGCGCAGACCTTCGCCGTTGGCCGGTTCGAGCGCCGCCAGAAGCGCCGGAAACGCGCGCTCGTCGGCGAGCTCGGCTAAACCGCGGGCGGCGCCGGCTTCGATCGTCTGATTCCAGGACCGGGCGCCGATGCCGCCGACCAGCGCCGCGAGTGCGCGCTCGTCGCGCGTTTTTCCCAACGCCTCGTAGGCAGCCGCGACTACCTGATACGACACGTCGTCGCGCATCCCCAGAAGCGCGCCGGCGACAGCGGCGGTGCGGTAATTACCGAGCGCTTCGGCGATGGCGCGGCGTACTTTGGGGTGCGGGTGGCCGATGTTGGCGAGCAACGCATCGCGCCCGGCGGCCGAACGCAGTTCGCCCAAGACACCCGCGACGCCGGCCGCCACGGCCCAAAACGGATCGGCGCCCAGTGCGCTCACCAGCGCTTCGCGCGCTACGCGCGAACCGTCTTTACCGAGCGCCTTAGCCGCGCGGATGCGGCCCACAACGCTGGGTTCGGCAGCTAAAATCGCGGCGTTGCGATCGGCGTCGAACGCATACGTCAGCGAGCACAGCACGTACGCGCCGGGGTCGACCCGCACGAGCGTGAACGCCGCGTCGAGCGGAATCGCGAAGCGCTCGTGCGCCCGTTCGACGCGTAGCCGTAAGCGCGTCTCACCCGGCAGCGGACCGTCGCCGAAATTCTGAGCCGGCGCCGCGGGCAGCGCTGCCAGAAAGCCGACGTCGAGATCGAAGGCATACGCCGGGTGTGCATCGTCGACGGGCTGCAGCTGGTCGATTGACAGCAATGCCGTTTTGCGGTCGGCATCCCACGTCGCGCCGACACTGAGTTCGGGATGACCGCCACGCTCGATCCATTGGGCGAAAAAGCTGCGCATGTTGCGACCGGTCGCGGTTTCAATGGCTCGAATGAGATCGATCGTTTCGACATTGCGCTGCGCGTTATCGGCAACATAGCGGCGTAGCGCGCGTTGCATGCGCTCCCAGCCCAGTTCGCCGCGCAGCATGTGCAGCACCGCGCCCGCTTTCTGATACAGGTGGGCATCGAACAGCTCGATCGGGTCGCGGTAAATATTGCACACGATCGGCCGGCGGTAGCGATCGCGATCTTCATCCAAGTATTCGCCCACGAGCGTGAAGACGTCGTACACATACTCATCCCAACCGAGATCCGCTTCGCGCCAAACGGTCTCGAAATAGGTCGCGAACCCTTCGTTGAGCCAAGCTTGCGACCAGTCACGACAGGTTACCAAATCGCCGAACCATTGGTGCGCGAGTTCGTGCGACACCAGCGGGTCGCTCGAAAAATCCAAGTGCGCCCGCGCGTCGTGCAGGGTGCGGTCGGTTTGAGTCGTCGCCGCGGTATTTTCCATTCCGCCGAAAATAAACTCGGCCACCGCGATCTGACCGTAGCGTTCGTATGCGTACGGCACACCAATGGTTCGCTCGAAGCAGTCGATCATGCGCGGCGTGTTGCCGAACGCGCGTTCACCATCGGCTTCGCGGCCCGGCTCGACGTAATACCACACCGGTAACCGCGCGTGCTCTTGGCGTATTTCGGCATATCTGCCGACGACCATGGTGACGAGATACGTCGAGTGCGGCACGCGCTGTTCGTAGCGGAAGGTCGTCGTTTCCGCCGTTTCCTCACGCGCCGTCAAGGCGCCGTTCGATAAGGCGAAGAAGCCGGCCGGAACGACGATGGTTGCCGATGTCGGCTGCTTTTCGGCCGGATGGTCGAAACACGGAAACCAAAACCGCGCGTCCTGATCTTGACTCTGCGTCCAGAGCGCGTCGCGACCGGCGATGAAGTACAACCCGCGCCGCGGCGCAATGGCGCGGTACGCGATCGCGAAGGTCACGCGTTCGCCCGCCGTCAACGGCCCGGCAAAATCGATTGCCAGCGACGTGCTCGTTGTGCGGTACGCCAGCGACGTTGCGCCGACGCTGACGGAAAGAATCTCGAGATCGACGGCGTTGAGCTGCACCGCTGTGACGCCGTCTTCGATCGCCTCGACCGTTTGCGTGCACACGCCGTGTAAGGTCTTGGTGGCCAGATCCGGCTGCAAGTGGAGATCGATCGCAACGACGTTGACGACTTTGTCCGGCCCGTAGTGCGGGCGCGCGCCCGCTAATGCAAAGGAACGATGATCGCTCAAATACCAGCTCCGTCCGTATAGGCACTATCCGTGTGCGGGCGTTCGATCCGGCCGAAGGCTATCGCTTCGACCAGCGCGATCCATTGCGGATCGGCTACCGCGTCACGCAAGCGGCGCGACGGCCGCGACGCTCGCAACACATCGTCGCGCGCGATCGTGAAGCCGAAGCGGCGATTGGCCGCCATACGTTCGAAGCGCGGATGACCGTATTCAATGAGCCCGATGTCGCGATCCAGTTCCCATGGCGCGATCGCGCCGGCCGGCGCCACAAACGCGAAGTGAGTGCAATAGGGCAGATAGCGTTCCCACTTAGCGTCACTCAAATAGTCGGTACGCGATGACTTGATCTCATAAATTCGCACCTGGCGTGTATAACGCCCAAGGCCGATCACATCGAACCGGCAGGCGGAGCCGGCCGGCGAAAACTCACCCGCGACATGTGGGTAGCCCAACCGGCGCATGCGCTCGAGTGCGAGCTGGCGCAATTCCGCCGTCGTGCGTTTCTTGCCCGCAGCCGCCGTAAGCGGGATGTAGTCGAGGGACACGACCCACCACATTCGCGCTCGTTAGTGCGGCGTGCCTTCGCGTTCCCAACGCAAGATGGCGATGCCGCCGGCGACCATGTTATCGCAGAACGTCGTGTAGTACTTCCGCGGCGGCACGCCGGCATACGAGTACTCGAGCACCGGACCGTTGCGAACCCGGCCACAGGCTTGACTCAAGCGCGCTTTAAAGTCCGGACGGCCGCGATTGTCGGCGGTCGGCCGCACGGGATCGAGTTCTTCTTTGTCTAGAAAGATGGCGCGCTTGGGGTGCTCCGCATCGCGGTACCAATTGCGTGCTTCCCGGCCCTGCCAATCGTAGCCGATCACGACCGGCGTCACACCGGCGTAAAAATCAACAACCGAAGAAAGTCCGTAGCCATCGGTCATGACGACGGCTCCGCTCGCGTCCGCTAAACGCCGCACGTCTTGCGCCAGCGGCCAGTACGTAAAGATCTCGAACGGCCCGGTATTGCGCAACGTCGACCCCGTGTTGCGAAATAGCTGGTAGGCCGAGCCGGGAGCGACGGCGGCATAAAACACCAGCGGCAGAAAGATCAAGGCCGGCACGACAGCGGCGTTGGCCCAAATGATCCGGGCGCGGTGCGCGAGCGCGACGTACGCCACGCCCAAGCCGACGCACAGCGATGAGTAGGGTCCGAGAATCCAATGAATTTCCACCGGTTCGACCAGCGCCAACAGACTCAGTAAGCCGATCAACGGCAGCGCCGACCATTTTAGGAGCGCGTTGACGCCGGGCGCGAACGCGATGACGAACGCGGCGATCAACAAGCCCGGCGAATAGGCCGCGGCTTCAACTGCATACAGCGACAAGGGGCGCAGTAATTTGAATTGCGAGACATGCCGCCCGACGAATGTGAAGTCGAACGTCAGCCAATCATGCGTCGCGTTCCACCACACGAACGGCGCATACACGGCCGCCGCGATCGCGAACGACCAGCCCAAGCCGTTGCGCCACAGCTCGCGCCGCTGCGGCGCCGACGCGTACATCGCAACACCGAATACGAGCGCGAACGCGAACATTCGCGACAGCAGCGCCAAGCCCAGCGCCAAGCCCAGCAGGATGAAATCGATCGGCCGCCGTTCGTCGAAGGCACGCAGCGCGAGCCACAGCGACACCATCCAGAACGCCAAGTACGGCCCATCCGGTGAGGCACTGCCGAACGCCATCGAAAACAGCGGCGTCAACGCAAAAGCGACGGCCGTGACGGCACCGGCGCGCCGGTCGCCGCCGGCCAAACGTGTTGCGGCGGCGGCGCCGGCGAGCGTTGCCACCACGCCACATACGACAAAACCGGTCCGCACGACGCCGGGTACGGTTCCAAGCCAGGCAAAGGCCCGAATGGTCCACGCAACGGCCGGCGGGTGGTCGACGTAGCCGAAGGCCAAGTGCCGCGACCACTCCCAATAATACGCTTCGTCGCCGGTGAGCGGGACCTTGAAATCGGCGATCGCGCGCATGAACGTCACCGCCGCGACGATCGCCCACACCGTTATGACGGCTCGGGCGCCCCACGGCACAGCGCGCGGACCGCGCGCGTACGCCGCCGCATCGACGCGGCGTGCCGGGGCGGCGGCGAGCGACCTACTCATGCGGTTCAATGCGCCCGCCGTTCACCCCGAGCACCATGCCGTTGAAATATGCGGCGTCGTCAGCGATGGCGAACTCGACGGCAGCGGCGACATCTTGCCATGAACCGGGGTGGCCGGTCGGATTGTTGGCCGGGCGCGTCCGCACCGTCGCCCGATCGGCGGTTTTATCGCGGATGTCGCCCGGCTCGATGACGTTCACGGTGATGCCATGGCGCGCTTCCTCGAGCGCCAAGGTGCGGGCGAAGGTGACGACTGCGGCCTTGGCCGCGCCATACAGTGACATCGATGGTGCGGGTTGCGTGACATGTGAACCGTTCATACCAAAAAAGACGAGCCGGCCGAAGCCGCGCGCACGCATCCCCGGAAGAGTAGCGAACGCAAGCGCGACCGCTGAACCCAAGTTACCCCCGATCATCCGGGTGTAGTCATCGAATGCCGAACGCGCGAACGGTAGGACGACGATCGGTCCGAGCGCGTGCACGAGCACCTCGACCGGACCCCGGCTGCGCTGGACGTCTTCGACCGCCGCCAGCGCGCCGGCCGCCGTGGTGACATCTCGCTCGACCGCCTGCACGCCGGCGTCGAAGGGCTCCACCAGGGCCAACGTTGCATCGGGCGGTGTGCCGCCGGAGCGAAAGGTGAACGCGATCCGGTAACCGGCCCGCGCCAACGCCACGCAGATGCCTTGCGCTAAGCCGCTCGCCGCACCGGTTACCAGTGCGACACGCGCCACTCGCGGCGCACTCTCGGATCGGGCACCCACGCTCGACGTGTCCGGCAATCGATGCGCCGCAACCTGCTCCGAAGGAAGCGCGCCGCCGCCGGCTACTGAACCGTCAACGTCCGGGCGACCGGCCGCGCCGCAGCTTTGGTACGCGGATCGGTCGAATTGATCACGACTTGAAGCGTCGTTCCCGGCAGCGCATTGATCGCGACGACCGTCGAAAAACTGCCGTCGGCGTTAGCGGTAACCTCATTACGGACGTTCGCACCGCCGCCCAGACCCAAAATCGAGCCTACAGCACCGGCGACGCTCGACGGGTTACCGGCCGCGGCGCCGACTTGGACGACGACGAGCGCGCCCGGCAAGGTTCGGCCGCTAACGGTAAATTGGCTACCGACCTGAGCGCCGTTCTGGGGCGCGATGCCACTGAGTTCATTTACCACCGCCGACGTTCCCGACGTGAACGACCAGCGCATATCGAACGGAGCGCCGGAAGTATCGTGCCCGACGACGCGCACGACGTGCCGCATCGACTGCAGATCCGAAGGCGGCGAGTACACGAAGCCGGACGGCGTCCGGGTGGTGGCCGCGGTGACGTCCAGATCGTCGAGCGTGATGCGCAACGAGTTCGGATCGGCCGGTGCCCCCGCGAATTGACCCTCGACCGTCGGACGCTGCGCCGGAACGCTGGCATCGCGCATCGGGCGCACCGGACCCAAGCGCAACCGCGATGCAACCGGCACCGGTACCGGCGGCGCGGCGGCAGCCGCTCGTCCGGCGCCGGAGAGCGCCACGATCTTGTTCGCACCATCGTAATTCACCCCGGCGCCGAGCGCCTGGGAGACGAATCGTAGCGGGACGTAGGTGCTCGCACCAACCACGAACGGCGCGACATCGAGCGTCTGCGGTTGTCCGTTGACCGTCGCCTGCGTCGAGCCGATGTGCAGCGAAACGGCCCGGCCGTTGCCTTGCGCGTTGATGACGCCGTTGGCATAGACGACCGATGCGCCGAGTTGTTCGAAGATGCCGCGCAGCGGCACAAAGATGCGTCCGGCGCGTTCTTGCGGTCCGGGAGTCAAAGTCAGCGGCGTGCCGTTGAGCGTCACGCTCACAGCTTGCGCGGGCGTTGTTTGTACGCCGGCAACGACGAATCCGGCCGCCGTCAGCGCCGCGAGCGGTGCGCGTAATAAAGTTCGGAGCATGGCTTACAGCTACCCCGAGTCGGCAAGCTCTACACGACGAACGTCAGGTGCTGCGCGATCTCACCCCGGCCGGCATCGCTCGCGGCGCCTGCTCTTCACGCGTCGCCCGCCGGTCGGCGCGACGCTCGATCCAATGCATATATGCCGTGTAGGCGATCGGAACCAAAAACAGCGTCAGCACCAACGAGCTGCATAAACCGCCGATGAGCACGACGCCCATCGAACGGCGTATTTCACCGCCTTCCGCTAAGCCCAGCGCCAGCGGTAACATACCGAATACCATCGCGGCGGTCGTCATGACGATCGGGCGTAACCGCGTCCCGGCCGCCGTGGTCATCGCTTCGAGAGCGCGCATATGGCTGCGCCGGCGCAGTGTGTTCGCGTAATCGGCCAGCAGAATGCCGTTCTTCGCGACCAAGCCAAAGAGCATGATCAGACCGATGACGGAAAATAAATTCATCGACTGACCGAAGATTTTAAGGCCGAAAAACGCACCGACCAGCGCTACCGGAATCGCGAACATGATGACGAACGGCGTGCCGAAATTACCGTACAAGACGACCATGAGCATATACACCAGCGCGAACGACGCGATGGCGGAAAGCCCCATGCTCGACAAAAATTCGGTGAAGTATTTGGTGTCGCCGTCGCTGCCTAACGTGACGCCCGGCGGCAGAAATCCGGGTTGCTCGATCTTGGCGTTGATGGCGCTGGTAATATCGCCCAGCGTGATATTGGTCGAATGGTCGATATCGGCCGTCACTTGGGCGATCCGCTCGCGGTTTTCACGGTCGATCTTGGTCGGCGCTTTAGCGAAGCTGAATTCGGCGACACGCGACAGCGGCACGAGCGTCGTTCCATCGTTGGAACGCACCGCGATCCGCCGCACTTGGTCGATCGAGTTACGGAATTCCGGCGGATACTGTAACCGCACGTCGACCAGGCCCGACTCGGTGCGGACACGGGTGGCGACGACTCCGCCCACCGCGGTACGAGCCGCGGTCGCGGCGGTTCCGGGCGCCACCCCGAGCACGGCGCATTTGCGCGGATCGATTGCAATATTGAGCCGCGGTTCTTCGAGTTCAGCGCCGGTTTGCACGTTGGTGGTTCCGCGTAGCGCCCGGATGGCGGCAGCGAGCTTGTCGGCAGCCGCATCGATCTTATCGTCTGGTCCGGCCAGCGTGTAGTCGATCGCGCCCTGGCCGCCACGCTCGGACACCGTAACCGTCGCACCGGCGGCGAGCGGCGGGAAGAGCCGGCGCAATTGTTCGATGGTCGCGTCCGTTTGACGGCGATGCGTCTTGTCGAGCGTGACGTTGAAGCGGCCGACGAAACCACCGGTCGTCGCATTATACCCCGCCGGCTTGGTGCCGGCGGTTGTCCGGACCGAATCGACGTACGGCAATTTCAACGCCGCGTTTTCCATTCGGCCCAGGGCCGCGGCGGTGGTCGCGAGCGGTGTCCCGGTCGGGAACGTAATCGTGCCCGAGATTTGGCCCATTTGCGCCGCGGGAATGAACTCGAAGGGTACGTACCAGTTCAACACGGCCATCGCGCCGACCACGGCCCCGATGCCGGCGCAGCTCGCGATGGCACAGACTGATGCTCGCACGTGGACGTGTCCGCGCCGAGCGAAACGCCCGAACGCTAACCACAGAACGCTCAGCATGGCGAGCGCACCATCGAAGATCGCCACGGTAGTCATCGCCGACGTCCCCGCGACGAGCGACACCGCGTTGCAAACGAGCAGAAAGCAGCTTAAAAATACCAGCCACCGGTGACGAAACGCGGCCTGCAACGCGACATCGCGATACCAGCGCGTTAGCCGGTCGAAGCCGATTTGGAACCACGCAAGATAGGGCGGTGGGGTGACGCTGCGCCGCTTTACCGACCATTTCGCCGCCAGCATCGGCGTCAACGTAAACGAAACGAAGAGCGAAAAGAGGGTGGCGACCGTTACGACCACGCCAAACTCGACAAAATACTTGCCGACGTAGCCCGACAAAAACGCGAGTGGGAAGAAAACGACGACATCGACGAGCGTGATGGCGATCGCGGCTCCGCCGATCTCGGTGCGACCGCTGATGGCCGCTTCATCCGGCGATTGACCCATATCCCGATGGCGCGTCACGTTTTCGAGCACCACGATCGAATCATCGACGAGAATACCAATGATGAGCGAAAGCGCCATGAGCGAAATACTGTCGAGCGTAAAATTCAGTTGCCGCATAACGATGAACGTCGCGAGCAGTGAACTCGGAATCGCAATCATGACGACGACCGCGTTGCGCCAGGCGTGCAGAAAAAGCATCAAGACGATAGCGGTCAGGACAATGCCCTCGAGCAGGCTTTGAAAGACGCCATTGAGCGACGCTTGGGTGTAATCGGCCGGCGCGTACACCTCCTTGAACGTAATCTGTGGATAGGTCTTGAAGATCTTTTTCATTTGCTCGCGCACACCGGCCGTCGAGCTGATTTCGTCCGACGTTACGGTACGGTTGATGTCGATGAGCACGGCGGGAGCGGCGTTGAAGTGCGCGATCTGCCGTTGCTCGGCGTGGCCATCGATGACGCGCGCCAGATCGCCGAGCAGCATGTTGTTGCCACCGGTTGTCGCGAACGAACCGCCGAAAGCGAGCGAAGCACCAAATACCGGCACCGGAATGCGCAGCAGGTCTTCAGCGTGCACGATGTCGGCATGCACTGAAACGCTCGTTTCTTGGGTCGACGAATCCATCCGGCCACCAGGCAGATTCGCGTTATTTTGGGAGACCGCACTATACACGTCGGCCATCGTGGCGCCGCTGCCGAACAGCCGTAAGGGGTCGGCCTCGATTTGAATTTCGCGCACCGGTTCGCCGTAAACATCGACGCCGGAAACGGTATCGAACGCTTTGATCTGTTGAATGATGCGATCGTTCACTAAGTCCGCCAGCGCCGGCCCCGACATCGACGTTGAGCTGATGGCATACGTCAACATCGAGTTGTCGGCCCCGTTCTTATAGACGACGGGCGGATCGAGGTCAGCCGGCATAAAGGCGCGCGCGGTATTTACACGCTGTTGTACGTCGTTCGCCGCGTAGTTCAGATCGGTGTCGAGCGCGAACTGGACGACAACGGTCGCCGTCCCTTCCTGCGCTGTCGCATGTAACTGGTCGAGATGCTCGATGCCGTCGATCTGATCTTCGATCGGCTTGATGACGAGCTTCTCCATCTCGGTCGGCGACGCGCCGGGATAAGTTGCTTCAACGATTACAATCGGAAAATTGACGTTAGGATCTTCGCTGCGACCGAGTTTGCCGTACGAGATAAGGCCGAAGATCGCCAAGCCGACGAAAAACATCGCAACGATGATCGGTCGCTGGATAGAGAAGCGCGTCAGCCACATGCGATGTAGGAGGCTCCGGACAGGCGAGTTCCAACAGCGGAAGTCGCGTTCACTTTACGCTTCGCCGGCGCGGATGTTTCAAGCCGGCCGGTTTTCCGCGGTCCGAACTTTACGTACCGGTTCGTTGGCGTGCCGGCTTCTGGCGAACACTCTAAGCGGGCGACCGATGACCCGCATTACGAGGAGACGCAGTACTCGCGTTGCGCGCCGTCGGCTGGCTCGACGACGGCCGGACTCAGTATCGGGAGTTGCGGGCGACGCACTTCGACGCCAAAGATTCAGATGCGGTACAACACGGGTTACGGGCTCTTCGGCGCCGCGGCACACGCGGCTCTCAACTCCGGTTGTAACCTTAAAGGGCGTATCGAAGCCGGCGCGCCGCAGGACGCCGGACTCAGAACAGCCGTAGCCGCCGTAGAACGCTGATACGGCTTTCATGGCCAAGGAGGCTGGGCTAAGCCGCTGAACCTGATGGAACGCCGTTTTGGCGAACGTTTCCGATCGGGCTTCAATCGTGCAGCATCGACCCGAATTAGCTGCCTCTCGTATTACTTTTATCGAGCGCGACTCAAACGCCCGGAGCATACCGTAATGTCTCGGTCGCTTCAAATATTGCTCGCTGTCTTTATCGTAGCCGCAAGCGTCGTCGCCGGATTTGGTGCCGTGCGTGTCGATGCTGTCCCGTTGGTTAACGTTTTCGCGCCGATCTTGTTGAACAATAGCGGTACTCGAGTTCGAGCTCCGCTGTTGCAAATTCCGGATGCGTACGTTGATCGGGCGATCGATAGCCGCCTACCGGTGGGCGAGCGCCTCTTCATGCGTAACACATTACTTCGGCTGCCTCCATCGAGTCGGGCCAATGTCGTATACTTGACCGCCGACGGAAGGCTTCATGTCAATAATCTGGAGCTTTTAAAGAGCTTCTCCGTCGATCGTGGGCGGGATTTGCAGCCACCCGTCTCGGCACCGTCGCAGGTGCAGTCCGTTTGGGCGTCCGCGCCCGAGCGAAAATGACGCCGTCATGCCGTATTCCAACCCTTCCGGGCTTTAGCGGTGAGTATCGGCGGGTTACGATCGCGTGCAGCGGATATACGGCCGAAGAATTCTATTTCAGGACTTCGATCCCGGTAGGTGCACGATCGGGCAATACGCGACGCCCGCACCTCATTCGACTTCCGTCGGCGACGCTATCTATGTCGCCGGTACCGCATTTACCAGGGATACGACTGCGGCCGTGTACGCGGGTCTGCAGTATACGAACGCCAACCGGCCGGGAGCTCCTAACGGTGGTTATAACGCGTTTTTCGCCGGACCGATCGGAGCGATTCGTGGACACTTCGGCACGTTACCGTGCGGTGGCGAATATAAAATCGAAATGTCGCTCCAGGTAAACTTCAAAAATCCAAACACGCCGTTCAACACGTTTGTGCTGTCGGATACGTACTACGGTGGCAGCAAATCGGTTGAGATTACGCTGTTGAGCGACGTTCTCAAAAAGAACTTCGATGGTGCTGGGAAAAACTGGGTTATTGGTCGTTGCACGTGCCTGGCTCAGCGGGGAAATGGTACGCCGACCGACGGGACATGGTTCGGATTCGCGCCGAATGCGCAGCGCAACGGTCCGAATCTCGCCGCTCCGCAATTTGGCTATTCTGGTTTTCTCGCCCAAGGTCCGACGCATCGGTTAAACGATGTCAGTACGAGAAAGGCCTTCGCCGATAGGAACCCTCCGGACGAGAACACGACGGTTTTGTGTGGTCGTGACCCCTATTACAGCGACCATACTGACCCCTGGAGTTTTGAAACGTACGAAGGTTTCAATCTCGGTAACCCGGCTGCCGTTGGTATCTTTAGGGCACGACCGTGCGTCGACTTATGATATCGCGATTCGAGCGCACGTTCATGTCGGTCACGTAACGGCCGCGCAAAGTCGTGGCAAGTTCAAGCCGCCGACGACACGGGAAGCATCCGGTTGAGCCACCTTACGAGCTCATTGCAAATTGAAGGAATCTCCTTGCCCGCGCAAAGTGAACGGGCTGCGAGCGCCGCAGCAGCCGGTACGGCGGCCGGCTTTGCCACGCAGCACCACCGACGCACCGCAGTCTGAAGCTAAGGATCCCCGTGGAAAAAGTCCCGCATTATGGGGCTCTGTACTGGTGCGCAAGACTGGATTTGAACCAGCACGCCCTTGCGAGCGCTAGCACCTCAAGCTAGTGCGTCTACCAATTCCGCCACTCGCGCATCATGAGGCAACCAACGTAGTGTATCCGAAGGGGCACCCCAGCGCAAGCCGCGCCGGCGCGACCCTTGCGGAGCGCTCGATCATACCGGCCGGGCCCGCGAACGTGCGGGCTCGAGCCGGCCAGCGGTCTAAGCGGCGGCTTCCTCGTCGCTGAGAACCCGCGCGATCGCCGCTTCGATCCGATCGTAGCCTTTGTCACCGGCTTGGAAATGGCGCAGTTCGTGATTGCGATTGAACACGTAGTACGCCGGCACGAACTGGTTGCTGAAGCGTCCGACGATGGCGTGATCGTTGTCGATCGCCAATGCTTGCGTTAGTCCCATCGCGCCGAGCGCATCGGCTGTAACCTTCGCGATGTCGAGTTCCTCAGGGCCGCGCGGCTGATGAATGGCGATGACCTTGAGTCCGGCCGGCCCGTACGTATCGCGCCAGGCATTTACTTTCTCGACGACATCGTGGCAGATATAGCAGCTGATCGACCAAAAGTGCACGAGCACGGCATGATCTTCGAGCTCGGCCGGCGTCGGCAGTGTGCCGTTGACCCAAGTCGTCGCGCCCGCGAGCGACGGCAGGGGCGTTCTCATCCGTAAGGGCATGCTTAAACCGCGAGCAGCTCTTTGCCGGGCGTCCACTCAGCGGGGCAAAGGCCGCCGGTTTGCAACGCCTGCAACACCCGCAATGTCTCTTCGACCGAACGCCCGACGTTGTCATCGGTAACCGTCGCGTATTTGAGCACGCCGTCCGGATCGATGATGAACAGTCCGCGCTGAGCGGCGCCGCTTTCCTCGTTGAGCACACCATATGCGCGAGCCGTTTCTTTGGTGAAATCGGCGACTAGCGGAAACTTGAGACCCGCGATGCCGTTCTTGTCGCGCGCCGTGCTGATCCAAGCAAAGTGGCTAAAGACGGAGTCGGTTGAAGCACCGAGCACTTCAGCGCCAAGATCGGTGATCTCGTCATACCGGTCCGAGAGTGCCAAAATTTCCGTTGGGCAGACGAACGTGAAATCGAGCGGATAGAAAAAGAAAATCAGCCATTTGCCTGCGTAGTCCGAAAGCGTAATCGGCGCGCCGAGATTTTTCGCGCTGGTAGCGCCTTTCGTACTGGCAAGATCGAATGCGGGGGCAGCTTGCCCAACCTTAGCTAACACGGGGGTCCTCCGGGATTGTTGCAAATTTGCGCACTCTGCGCTATAACTTGGAAATGATATTCAATATCATTTATTTCGACCTTCAGCCTAGTTCGTAGCAGCTACCATGTCAAGCGACAACGGTCGGAGCCGCCTGGCAGACAGGCTATCGCGCAATCATGGAACGATTCTCGCCGTCGTGCGCAGCGTCGAGCCCGGAACGCATTTGACGGCGCAGGACGTGCACGCGCGAGCGCGGTTAGCGGCGCCCAGGATTGGTTTCGCGACCGTCCATCGTGGACTCACGCGCCTGAGCGAACTCGGCTATATTGAAAAGGTTGAAATTCCGGGCGCAACGGCAGCCGTATACGAACATGCCGATACGTCGCACGCCCATTTCCGCTGTAGTGGCTGCGGCGACATTCGCGATATCGAGTATTGTTTCGCGGAAGCCGACTTGGCGCGGCTCGCAAAACAGTTGGGCGTGCAGATTGCCGCAGCGGCGACGTCCTTCGCGGGCCGCTGCGAAAAATGCCTCGCGACGCAACGAGCCGGCTGAACCGTCAAAGCGTGATACATCTTGAGCCAACTCATGTGAGGAGGTACATCAACGCGGCGCCATGCTCGATCGATTGCGAACGCAAGACGAGCTTGGCCGCGCCTACGGGCTCAGTTCGGCGACCGGAAAAATTTGTGAGTACGACATTCGTCCGCCGCACGTTCCGCTGCTCATCGTTACGTCGATCGCGTGGGTATCGGCGGCTAACACGACATCGATTTGCGTGATGCCGACACAATCGCGATCGAATTCACCGTGTGGCGGATGACCGTACAGCGCGAAGAATACCGCGGCGCCCGGCGTCACGCGGTAGGCGTATTCTTTCGTATCGATGAACGGTCGGCGCTCGAACCGGATCGGCACGCGTTTCCCGGCCATGTCGTACGCGCGCAGCTCGGGAAATCCAACCACGCGGCAGGTCGATAGCGTCATATTCCGCAGCGCAATCCCCGGCAGCTGCTTGCCGAACGCCGGATGGGTCCAGGGAAAACCGGCCAGCGACGCCGCGGTACACAGCGGATAGCTCGTCGGCGGCTGCGCCAACTCCGATGCGGACCCGGCCCGGCCAACGGCAATCACGAAAAAAGCGAGTGACGCCAGGCGAGCCACGCGGCCGCAAGCGCGAGCCGCCATGCGGGCCGTGGAACCGGCTCGAACGACCCGACTGCCGCGCATGAAAACAGCTAACGCATGTTGGGGTCGAGCGCGTCGCGCAAACCGTCGCCCAGATAGTTGATGGCAAGCACGGTAACGAGAATACACAAACCCGGAAAGATCGCCACCCATGGTGCGATCGTCATATTCGAGCTCGCGTTGGCCAGCATGTTGCCCCACGACGCCGTCGGCGGTTGAATGCCGAAACCCAGAAATGAGAGCGTCGATTCGAGGATGATCACGTTAGCTACCGCCAGCGTCGCCTGAACGATAATCGGGGCGACGGCATTGGGGAGCAAATGGCGGAAAATGATGCGCCCGTCGTTATTGCCGAGCGCCCGCGCCGCTTCGGCGAATTCGCGCTCGCGTAAACTTAAAAACGACGCGCGCACGATACGCGCGACCGCCGGCCAAGACAGTAAGCCGATAATGAGCACGATCGAGAGAAAGTTGAGCGATGCTTTATTCGAGGTAGCCGCGACGATCGCGGTAAGCACGAGCAGCAACGGCAAAAGCGGGATCGAGAGCACGACATCGGTCAGCCGCATGATCGTAAAATCAATCCAGCCGCCGTAGTAGCCCGAAATCGCACCGAGCACCGTGCCGATGGCAATCTGCAGCATCACCGCGACGACCGCCACCGTGAGCGAGATGCGGGCGCCGAAAATGAGCCGCGAGAGCAGGTCGCGACCGTTCTCATCGGTTCCCAGCAGATGCCCGGCGACGCCCGGCGCGAGCGGATAGCCGTTCCAATGCGCTTGATCGATAAAGTTCGGATCGGCCGGCGCGATCACATTCGCAAACAGCGCGACCAAGCACATCAGGATCAAAACCGCGGCACCGATCGGCGCGATGCGATGTTTGCGAAAACGGCGCCACGTCCGGTTCCGGCTCTCCTGGAACTCCGCTGGGCCAAGGGTCGCGGACTGGTTTTGCAGCGGCAGTATCGCGGCCATCAGACGTTCCTACCCATCACGAATATTTCACTCGCGGATCGAGCCACGCGTACGCAACGTCCGCGACCAGGTTGAAAAAGACGACCAGCAACGACGTGAGCATCAGGTAGCCCATAAGAAGCGCGAAATCAAATTGCTGCAAGCCGTTGTAGAACAGACGGCCCATGCCCGGCCAGGCGAAGATGCTTTCGGTGACGACGGCGCCGCCGACGAGATCCGGCAGCGACAATGCGATCACCGTTACGAGCGGAATGAGCGCGTTCTTCAACGCGTGTTTGAGCACGATCACGCGCTGCGCGAGCCCCTTGGCCGAAGCCGTGCGAATGTAATCCGTCTTGACCACTTCGAGCATCGACGAGCGCATGAAGCGGCTCCAGCCCGCCACGTACAGCAGACTCAATACGACGGTGGGTAGAATAAGGTGTTTGATGCGATCGCCGAGGTCGAACGTATCGCTATCGGCGATGCCCGCCGATGGTAACGCGACATGGTAACCGAAGCCGGTGAAGCCGTTGACGGAAAACGCTAACTGCAGCATTAAGGCAAACCAGAAGACCGGCATCGACTGGCCGAAAAAGGCCAGCGTCGTGACGGCATAATCGGCCACTGAGTACGGCTTGAGTGCGGAATAAATGCCGAGCGAAACGCCGACGGTGAGCGAAACGGCGAGCGCGGCGCCCATCAGCGACAGCGTGGCCGGCATGCGGTCGAGGATCGCGTCCGCCACGGTCATCGAATTCGATGTCGAGTATCCGAAGTCGCCCCGCACGACCATCCCCAGCCAGTGCAGATATTGAATGTAGACCGGCTGGTCGAGACCCAGATTGTGCTTGAGCCGCGCGATGTCGGCCTCGGTAATGTGCGGATTCTGCAGATATGGCGTCAGCGGTCCGCCGGGAGCCTGACTCAAGATCGCATACAGGATGATCGAAATGAGCAGCAGCAGCGGAACGTTTTGCAACGTACGGCGAGCGATATACGTTAGCAGGGGCTGACCTCCGGGTCCTGCATTGAAGAGCCGACCCCATTCAGGGGTGCGAAGAGCGCTTCCTTTGGATTTCTGGCCGGCGGCAGACGCAGGATGCGGCGGGCTTCATCGGGCGTCGCCACCGGGCGACCGAGCTCGGCGGCTACGCGCACCACCCGCGCGACGAGTTCTTCATTCGTCGCCAAACGGCCGCGGCTATAATAGATATTGTCTTCCAAACCAACGCGGACATGGCCACCCATGGCGATCGCGGTAACCGCCAACGGCAATTGCATGCGACCGATACCCGCGACCGACCACGTGCAGTCGGGCGGCAGCGCGCTCACGCAGTCGACGAGATTGGCCACGCTGGCATCCAGCCCGCCCGGGACGCCCAGCACGAAGTCGACGTGCTGCGGCAGCGTCAGGCTCCCTTCTTTTGCAAGTAAGCGGGCGTTCGAGATATGTCCGCGATCGAATATTTCAAGTTCGGGCATGACGCCGAAACGCTGCATCTGGGCCAGAATGCCGCGCATGATCGGAAACGAATTCTCAAATATACCATCGCCGAAATTCACGGTGCCGCAGGTGAGCGTTGCCATTTCCGGCTGCAATGCAAGCGGCGCCGCACGCTCGAGCGGTGTCATGCCGAGCGCGCCGCCGGTCGAAAATTGAACGATCAGATCGCTGCTACTTTGAATCGCCGCGTATGCTGCGGCGAAGCGCGCGGCGTCATGCGTGTTGCTGCCGTCGTCATTGCGGCAATGCACGTGAATCATCGCCGCTCCGGCCGCCCGGACGCCGGCCGCCACGCGACCGAGTTCCGCCGGCGTCAACGGCAGGTGCGGTGTTTGTTCGCGCGTCAGTTCGGCCCCGACCGGCGCGACGGTAATGATGAGCGGTTCCATCGATCGCTCATTCGGTGACTCGCTGGGCCGGTCCGGCCGGCGGCGCGCCGGCGTACAGCGCGACGGCGCGCTCGATCAGCGCCGGCTCGAGACCCAGCAATCCCGCCAGCGCGAGTGCGTCAGAGTCAGACCGGGTATCTCCGTGAACTTCAATGATCCGGTAGTCCATGGCGTGCGCTACGGCATCGAGCGCTGCGTGCAGATCCGCGGCCGCCGCTGCGTCGAGCGACCGGGTACCCAATCCGGCGATGCTGAGGTGCTGCACGCCGGCGTCGCGTGCGACATCGTCGAAGTGGGTCGCCACCAAGGCCCAGGCGCCACGCCGCACCAGCGCTTCAACGAGAGCAATGAGCAGCGCGCGCCCCTCGCGCGGCCCCGTCGTCCGGGCAAACTCGTCCACCAGCAGCAAGGCTGAGCCGTCGGCATGTGCAAGCGCCTCCCGGGTGCGCACGACTTCGCCGGCAAACGCCGACAGCAAGCGCGCCCGGTCGGCTTCAGATTCACCGCCGATCCAGGCTACGGTACCAACCAGCGGCAACGCCGCAGCGGCGGCCGGCGGCGGCACACCGAGCGCGACGCACGCGACCAAAAAACCGCAGGTTGCGAGCGCGGCACTCTTGCCGCCCATATTTGGTCCGGTCAACACCGCTACCCCGCGTACGTCGAGCGCGATCGGCGTGTACCGGAGGCCGGCCGTGGCGAGCGCGGCGCGCAGCGGCCCGAACGAAGCGGCGCGGACGCGAAACTCGCTCGGCCCTAGCACCGGAACGCAGCCGCCCCAGGTCTGGGTGAAGGAGACGCGAGCCAGTGTCCGATCCAGCTCGCCCACGGTGTTCACGGCGGCCAGCACGGCCGGTCCGGTCCGGGCAACGGCTGCGGCCAAATCGCGGCGCACCAGCTCTTCTTCGTGCGCCACGCGGCCCACGGCCGCATCGCGCCGCGCGACGGCCGTCAGCGCCGGCGGATCGAGTTCGAGCGCCAGCATCCGGTAGGCGGGGGTCTCGCGCACGACGCGCACGCCGGGCGGCACGTTGGGGAGCGCATCGCGCATTACGATGAATTCTTCGGCGTCGGGCAGCATGCCGAGCGGGTCCGCCACCGCCGCCGCCAGCCGCTGCCGGTTCGTCCGGTACGCATCATCGGCCGTCGCAAAATCACGGCGCGCGGCGGCCAATCGCGCACCGAAGGCATCGGCGAGATAGAAGGTCCCAGCCGACCGGCCGGGCGCGAGCAGTTCGCCGATCTCCGCGACCATCGGCGGCCGTCCGGCGACCCCCCCGCCGGCGGCATCCCAGGCCCGCGCGGTGGCGTCGAGCGCATCAACGAAACGGCCGAGCTCGAAAAAGTCAACGTCGGTCAGCGGGTCGCCGACCGTCGCGCGCGAGATGATGTCGACCGGATCGGGCGCCCGGCGCAGGTTGGCGCGCACGTGCGCCACGCCGTCCGGGTCGAGCGTCGCGGCCAGCTCGACGATCTGCGCGCAGCGCGCCGTCGCCGCCGCTTCATCGCCCGGCCCAAACAGTGACGCGCCGTCCTCGGACCGCCGGCCAAAGTCGCCCGCCGGCGCGATCGCCGCGCGCAACCAGCCAAGCCCGATCCGGTCCGCGGTCAGCGGATCGCAGTTCACGCCGCGATGTTCGCCACGACGTCAAAGGTCGGCAATCCGGTCGTCGCCGCGACGGCGCGTACGACCTCACCCGGATCGAAACAGCGACCGGCCGCAACTGATGAGGTCACGCAGGCAACGATGCGCAGCGGCCGTTCGCAGCGCAGGTCGAACGCGGTCATGAGCGTGTCGAGCAACTTGCCGCGAATCGCGATGCGCGTCGGATCGGCGACGAGCACGGTCGCCCCGTGGGCGCCGGCCAGCAATTCGTGTGCGTCGCGCGCATCGAGCGCGCCGGCGATACGAACGGTCGGCCGCCGGTCGCACGGGTGCGCCCGCCCCGGAACGCTCAGGCGAATGATGGTTGAGCGGGCAAGCTCGGCGATTGCCGCAACGCTCGCAGCGCCGGCAGCGCCGGTTGCCACGACGATGGCGTCGTCACCGCCGGCCAACGGCGCGATGCGATCGATCGCGCCATCGACGAACGTCGGTTCGGGCGTCAATTCGCGCAGCCGATCGATCGTCGCGCGCACTCCGCGTGCCGTCGGTGGGCCACCAATCTCGCACAATCCGCTTGCGTGCGCGCGCGCGAACACCATCGGCCCCAAGGCGCTGGGTTCGCCCAAATCCAAAATTTCGAGCGCCGGCGAACGCGGCATCAGCGCGCGCGGCAGCGCGACGATCGTTCCCGGCATGACGACGATGCGTGGTTTCGGCGCGCCATCGAGGGCGTCAGCCGCTTCCCCGTCGCGCCCGATCGAGGTGATGGCACCAACGATGCCGCGCCGGAACGCGACCGCCCGTAAGGCGTTGAATGCCGTCGTCTTACCGGCGTTTTTGCCCGTTCCGACAACGACGATCGTTCGCGTCCCGCCGGCGAGCGCCGCGTCCAGCAGCAGCTCGTTCATGCGTAGTGCAGGTTCTTGAGTACCGCGAAAACGATCCCCGTTCCAACCAATATGATCCCGGCCCACAGCGCGGCCGCTTCTTCCATCCGCGCGCCCAACGCCTTACCGACGGTGAGCCCCAACGTGGTCGACAGCACCGATGCCGCGGCGATACAGCCGATCGAGACCGCCAGCGGGACACCGATGAAAATAATCGAGAAGCCGATACCCAACGAATCCAAACTGATCGATAACGCGCCGAGCAGCAGTCCCCAGCCGCGTGACAGATCGAAACCGCCTTCGTTACCGCCGCGCAGCGCTTCGTACACCATGTAGGCGCCGACGCAGATGAGTGCGCCGAAGCCCAAATAGCCGGCCACGTCGCCGAAATACTTTCCGGCCGTGGCGCCCAAAGCGGCTCCGATGAGGGTCATCGACACTTCAGAAACGGCGAACGCGATGCCGATGCGTAATTTAAGTGCGCGATCGGCGCCGCGCATGCCGACACCGATGCAAACGGCGAACACATCGAGCCCGAGCGACCCGGCGACGAACGCGATCTTTAGTGCGGCCGCCAGCGCGATCAACGGCCCGAACTCAGCAAACGGTGCAGCGCTTGGGCGTAGCTAGGAGTGCGTCGGATATATCCGACGCGCGACGACGCAACACGTTCAACGGCTTGGGCGCAGCCCAAACGCCCAAACGTAACACGTTCAACGAAGTTGAACTCCTAGGACGTCGACGCGATGGAGAGCCGGCCTTCGAGCAGCGTTTCGACCGTCGAACGCAGTTGCTTGAGGGTAAATGGCTTGGTTAAAAATGCATCTGCGCCGGCAGTTCTCGCGCGCGCGTCCATCGCGTAGTTATTATGGCCGCTGATCATGACGATGGGGATCGGCGCGGCTGCGGGATCGGCACGCACCTGCGTGATGAGCTCGATGCCGGAGATACCGGGCAACATGAAATCGCAAATGATGATGTCGAACGGCTCTTCGCGTTGGATCCGGACGAGTGCGCTCTCGGCGTCGTTGCAAACGGTCAGCGCGTACGGTCCACGCCGCAAGATTGTCTGAATGAGCGAACAGATCTCAATGTCATCGTCGGCGACCAGCACGCGCCAAGGTTGGGCCATCGTGGAAACTTCGCTCGGGACCGCCGGGTTCCGCTCGCGGCGGCCGCCGTGCGGAAAACGCATCCCGGCGGCCGGCGATGCGTGACTATCGCTGGCCGTTCGCGATCCCGGCGGCAGTCCTGTTGCTGGCGCTCGGTGCGCCGATCGCGACACTCCTGCTGACCGTCAGCCCAGGCGCCGCGCTTGCCGTGCTGCGGGCGCCTGAAATTAGCGCAGCGGCGGAAGTTTCGGTCGAAGCCGCGCTCGTCGCTGTGCTCGTGGCGCTCCTGCTCGGTGTTCCCGCGGGCTACCTCGTGGCGCACAGTCCGGCCGGTTGGCGAACGCCGCTGCTGCTGGCGTTGGCGTTGCCGTTGGCGTTTCCGCCGGTCGCCGCCGGCGTGATGATCTTAGCGGTCGTGGGCAATCGGCAGCCCGCCGGCGCGTGGCTTGCGGCGCATGGCTGGCCGATCGTCGACCGATTTCCCGGCGTGGTCACAGCCGAATTCTTCTCCTGTGCGCCGTTCGTGGTGATTGCCGCCGCGACCGCCTTCAGCGAGGTCGATGTTCGGCTCGAAGAGGCCGCGCGCACGCTGGGCGCCGGCGTCTGGGGCGTCTTCGCGCGGGTTTCCCTGCCGCTGGCGGCGCGCGGCATCAGCGCCGGCGCATTACTGGCACTGCTGCGCGCACTGGGCGAATATGGATCGACAGCGGTCATCGCGTATCATCCCACCTCACTGCCGATCGCGCTTTACGTGGCGCTCACCACCGACGGCTTGGAGCGGGCATTGGCCATCGCCTACATCTTCGCGGCGCTGGCCGCGTGCCTGATCGTCGCCCACGCTCTGGTTCGGAGGCAGCCGCCCTAAACGGCGCGAAACGCGCTGCCCAGGCATGGCTATCGAATCACTCGCGCCGCCCAGCTCGACTCTGGGACGACGATTCTTTTTCTTGGCGAAGCGCTTCGTGGCGGGTGAGTCGGCGCGCGCGGCGATGGACGCCATCGAAACGCTCAACGCCGCCGGGATGACGGCCACCCTCGATTTCCTGGGCGAAGACGTCGCTGGCCGCGATGAAGCGCTGCGGGCACGCGACGAATATTGTGTGCTGCTCGAGGCGATCCGGACTCGTGGTGTTGCATCGAACGTGTCGCTCAAGCTGACGGCGATGGGTTTGTTGGCGAGCGAGGATTTCGCGGTGGAAAACGCCGCCGCCGTCGCACGTGAGGCGGCCCGTAATGCCGACTCGTTCGTGCGCATCGATATGGAAGGCTCGGCGGTCGTCGATGCCACGCTGCGCGTGTTCGAGCGCGTCTACGCCGAGCAGCCGAACGTCGGTCCGGTATTGCAGGCGTATCTCAAACGCACCCCGGGCGATCTCGAACGCATCATTGGCCTGGGTGCGCGCGTGCGGCTGTGCAAAGGTGCCTATAACGAGCCCGCAACGATCGCGCACAAAGCCATGCCGGTGATCCGCAACGCGTACGTGCGGCTCGCCGAGGCGCTTCTGACACGCGGTACATATCCGGGCATCGCGACGCACGACGAGCGCATCGTGCGCGCGGTGCGCATGTTCGTCGCCGAGCGCGGCATCGCCAGCGACGCCTTCGAATTCCAGATGTTGTACGGCATCCGGCCCGAAGTCCAGCGGCAACTCGTGCGCGCCGGTTTTCGAGTCCGCGTGTACGTGCCCTACGGCACCCATTGGGCCGGCTATTTCTACCGGCGCATCATGGAGCGCCGCGAGAACGCACTTTTCGTCCTGGGCTCACTGCTCAAGAAGTAAGGCCGGTTCGTTCGTCGTCACATGTTCGCTCAGCGCCGATAACCGGCTAGCCGGGCGGAAGTTCTTCCACGCGCGTCATGCGGTCGGACTCGATCAGCCGGCCCAAGACGTTAAAGCCGCTCTGAATCTCACCGAACACGGTGAACGAGCGATTCAAATGGTACTGCGGCGACAGCGTGAGGTAGAACTGCGTTCCGGCCGAATCCCGGATCGGCGTGTTGCCGGTGTAGTTCAAGCCCATCGAGATGACGCCGGCTCGCTGCTCGAGCGGATTCTCTTCAGCCGGGATCGTGTAGCCGCCGTCGCCATCGCCGGTGTTCGTCGGATCGCCCGTCTGCACGACGAAATTCGGCACGATCCGAAACCAGCGCAGACCATCGTAGTAGCCGCGATTTGCGAGGTCGAGAAAGTTTGCCACCGTGATCGGCGCCCACTCCGGATAGAGCCGCACGACAATCGGGCCCTTCGTGGTGCCGATGCGCACGCGCGGATGCGGGCCGGGAGCCGGACCGTCAAGCGATGCCGCGGTTCGCAGCTGTAAGGCGATGCGGAGATCGGCGTCAGCCGCGGTCGGCCGCCGGACCGGTCCATCGAAGCGCCTTCGCGGTAAAGCCGGCGTCAGCTGCGGCGGCGGCGGAGGCGGCGTAACGATGCCGTTGGGAATCGCGCGGAGGTGTTCGGTGCGCGGGCTGCCCGCAAGCCGGCGTACACCTTCGCGAGCCTCCTCGGCAACGCGCCATGCGCGATCGTCACGCAACGGTACGATCAACGCGGCGAGCCGGCGATCGTGCCGCCTAATGACGACATCGATGAAGGCCATACGCACGAGCTCATCGCGATCGTGCAGCGCGGCTCGCACTCGAGCCAGCGGCGCGGCTGCCGGAAACGCTCGGCCAAGCGCCCACGCTTCGTGTTCGCGTACCCGGCGATCGGGCTCACGTGCGAACGCCGCGGCTATGGCCGCACCGGCCGCAACGGCCACCGCCGGGAGCGCGCTAGTCGGCGGAAGCGGCGCGTATGCCGCGAGTGCGACCGCGCTGCGCGCGCGTACGATCGCATCCGTGTCGCGCCGCATCCGGGCAACGAGCGGCACGCGGAGCAAAACGGCAGTGCGCTGTCGCGCAGCGATCGCGCGCTGCGCGGCATCAACGGCCGCCGCACGCACGATCGCGGCCGGATCGCCGAGCGCCGCCACGATGGGAGCGACGGAGAGCGGCATGGAATCGGCGAGCAGTCCCAGGCCGTAGATCGCCATCGCACGCACGCCCGAATTCCGCGCGCGCGCCGCGCTGAAAATTAGTGGCTGCAAGGCGCGTTTACTTTTTGTCCGGCCCAGCGCGAGTGCCGCACGTGCAGCGCGAACACTGTCAGGTGATTGTAAATCACGGACAAACGCGGAGGAAAAAGTGCGCGAAAATTCCAGTTCGATACCACGACGTTTACCGGAAACGTCGTAGTGCGTATTCGCGGTCACGACGGTCGTCAGGACTAGGAACAAACAGCCCGCGATCACAGATTTCTTGACGAACTTCGTTTCAACGATCATTTATGCGCTAATCTTATAAAAGTACTTGCGATCCCATTCGGTGCCGTCGGTCCGGGCCGGCGTTCCGGCACTCCTTAAGGACACACAAGAACAATGTCGACTCCTGACAACGAAAAGAAACCCGGCGGCGGGATGAGCGTCCGCGAAGCGGGACAAAAAGGCGGCGAGACCGTCAAGAAAAAATACGGGCCCGAATTTTACGAGGCGATCGGGCGCAAAGGCGGCCAGGCCACGAAGGCCGCGCACGGTCATACATTTTACGAACAGATCGGAAAAAAGGGCGGCAAAAAAGGCGGCGAAGCAACTCGTGACCGCTACGGCCCGGCGTTTTACGAAGAAATCGGACAGAAGGGCGGCCAAAAGGTGAAAGCATTGATCGAACAGGGCAAACGCGCTGCAGCCGATGCCGCAGCGGCCGCCGAGAAGAAGGCATCCTAGCTGTCCGGATTGCCGCCGCGCTGGCCGCGACGGCCATGGTTGTCACGAGTACCGCTGCGTGGGCGCAAAGCCCCGCAGCGGTGTCGTCTCCGGTCGCCATCGGATCTCCGGTCACGATCGTCGCCGACGAAACAGTCGACCCGCGCGTCCGGCCGGGTTCGGAGTTTCGGGCACATTTGCGCGACCCGCTGACATTGGGCGGCACGCTGGTCGCAACTGCCGGAACACCCGCGCGGCTCGTCGTCACCGCCAAGGAAACGGGCAAAGACGGAACGCCGCGCTATCACATCGCCATCATCGGTTTGCATTTAGGTTTGGCCGGTACGCTGCCGGTCAAGCCGGTGATGACGACGGTCGAGCGGATCGTTACCGGGATGGACATCGCGGCGACGACGTTAGCATCGATCGGCTATGAAGCGGGCAAGATTCGGGTCGCAATTCCGCTGCCGTTCAAGCTTTCCAACGACCCGCCGATCGGCGCGTATACACCGACACCGTTGCGCACCGCGGCGCCGATCGTGAATCGACGCAAGCCGTCCGCTTCTCCCTCACCAGTCGCCTCGCCGACAACGCCCGCATCCCCGGTTCCGACTTCGGCGCCGACGCTGGTCGCCTCACCCACGCCGCCCGCCGTCGCTTCACCCGCGTCGAACTAATTCGCGGAGGCCGCGCTTCACGGGCTACGAAGCTGCTTTTTCATGCACCGTCGCATCGCGCTCTTCGCGCTCGCCGCCCTCTTCTGCACGCCCACCGTGAGTCGCGCCGACGACCCGGCGGCCGCCGCAACGCCGGCCACGCTATCGGCCGCGGAAACCCGTTTTGTAACCACCATATCGGCTGCGTTGAATAAGCGCTATCCCACGCCGGCCGCGGCCGAAAAAGCCGGCTACGTCCGGTACACGAATGAAGATGACACCGGCGCGATCAGCTATGCCGGTCGCGAGTGGGAGTCGACCGCCGAGGATCGACCATCGCAACTTTGGTACGACGTCAAGGGCCGGCTGCTGGGCGCCGACTACTCGGTACTCGTTTCGCAACATCCAACGGCGCCGGCGCTCTTTGGCATCGCTCCCGCCCGGTTCGGCGAAGAGAACGCGCACATTCACTACGTCGTAAAAAACGCCGACGGATCGCTAACCTATAGCCGCGCGGTTGGTGCGGCGAAATACGCGGCGGCCGGACTCGACCCCGAGCATCCCAGCGCCGCGGGTCTGGTCAAAGTCGGCGCGGTCGGTTCGACCGATGCGGTCAGCACGGTATTTCTCTTCCCGCATATTTGGGACGTGACGGTCTGGGTCGTTCCGAACCCGAGCGGTGCATTCGCGAATGCCAACCCCAACGTCAAGCCGTCGAAAGCACCGAGTAAATCGGATATGAATTAAGCGTTGGCATCGCTGCATCGCGTCGCGCTGATCACCGGTGCTTCATCGGGAATCGGTGCGGCAATCGCGCGCGATCTGGCCCAGCGCAGGTACCACCTCGCCCTTGCCGCCCGCCGCAAAGACGCGCTCGAACGCGTGGCCCAAGATATTCGAACGCGCGGCGGCGGCGCGATTCCGCTCACGTGCGATCTGACCCAACCCGAGCAAATCGCAACCTGCGTAGCTCACACCATGCAAGAATTCGGCCGTATCGACGTGCTCGTCAACAATGCCGGCGTAATGCACAATGGCAAGATCGGCGGCGCCGACGTCGCCGAATGGCAGGCGATGATCGAGGTCAACCTGCTGGGCTTAATGCTCATGACGCATGCCGTTCTGCCTCACATGCAAGCCGCGGGCGCCGGCCACATCATCAACATCTCGTCGGTCGCGGGACGCATCATCACCGTCGGCAACGGCGTGTATAATGTTACCAAGTGGGGCGTCAACGTCTTCTCCGAGGCGCTCCGCAAAGAAGTCTACGTCGACAACATCAAGGTCACCGTCGTCGCACCCGGCGTCGTCGATACGGAATTGCTCGAGAAGATTGCCAATCCGGCGGCGCGGGCCACGTTTGCGGCCTTCGCCGCAACGCTCGACCCGCTGACGCCCGACGACGTCGCCTCAGCCGTCGCGTACGCGCTGAGCCAACCGGCCCACGTTGCCGTTAACGAAGTGGTGCTACGGCCGGCAAAGCAGGATCGCTAGTTCGCCGGTAGCGCGTTACACCGCTTACTCGTTCGACCAGTAGTCCTTGAGCGCTTTGCCGCGGCTGGGATGGCGCAGCTTTCGCAACGCCTTGGCTTCGATCTGCCGAATACGTTCGCGCGTAACGCCGAATTCTTGGCCGACTTCTTCGAGCGTCCGCTGATGGCCGTCTTCGAGTCCGAACCGCAACACCAGCACCTTGCGCTCGCGCTCGGTCAGATTCTTGAGAACGTCCTGCATCTTCTCTTTGAGTAACATGACGGACGCCGCTTCGGCCGGCGCGACGGCTTCTTGATCTTCGATGAAATCGCCCAGATGCGAGTCTTCTTCTTCGCCGATCGGCGTCTCGAGCGAAATCGGTTCTTGCGAGATCTTGATGACCTCACGAACTTTTTCAGGCGTGAGACCCATCTCGCCGGCGATCTCTTCAACCGTTGGATCGCGCCCCAGCTCTTGCAGCAGCTGGCGTGAAATCTTGATCAAGCGGTTGATCGTTTCGACCATGTGGACCGGAATTCGAATGGTCCGCGCCTGGTCGGCAAGCGCTCGCGTGATCGCTTGCCGAATCCACCACGTCGCGTAGGTCGAAAATTTGTAGCCTTTGCGATAGTCGAACTTTTCGACGGCGCGAATCAGCCCCAGATTGCCTTCTTGAATGAGGTCCAAAAACAGCATGCCGCGGCCAACGTACTTTTTGGCGATGGATACGACCAAGCGCAAGTTGGCTTCCGTCAGCCGGCGTTTCGCATCTTCGCCGTGATAGATGACCGCGTTGTCGGCAGTGCCGTTCTTTAACGCTTCTTTTTCACCGGCTTCGATCGCCATTGCAAGCCGCTTCTCGTCGTCCATCGATAAGAGCGGAACGCGACCGATCTCCTTGAGATACATGCGGACCGGATCGTCCAGCGCCATCCCGGCGGGGATCGCGGCTTCGACCTGTTCCTCGGGCTCCGCTTCGGGCTTCTCGTCTTTGGCCTGCTCTTCGACGATCTCAATGCCCATCGAAGCGATCTCTTCAAAAAGGTCGTCGATGCGTTCGGGCCCGACGTCGTCGATGTTATCGAAGACCGCGTTGATCTCTTCGTACGTGAGCGAGCCGCGCTTCTTGCCCTTCTCGATAAGCTTTTTAATAAGCTCTTCGAGCGGAATCTGCGGTGCGTCGACGGTTGCGGTCGCTGATTTTTTACGTGCCATGCTGTTGTTCACCCCCTTTACATTTGGTTTGGTCGGCAATTCGTGCCGGAAATGTTACACGTTCTACGTTATTCGACGCTGAGGTTATCCTTTCAGTTTTGCGGCCAGCGCGCTATGTTCGTCGCGCACGTCGCGGGGAACGGCCTGGTTCGCTTCAACGAGCCCGTTCATATGAGAATCCAGTTCGGCGTATCGTCGTTTCAAATCGTCAACGCCAAAGCGCGCGACCACCCGATCGAGGTAGGCACGACGCTCATCGCTACCGGCGAAGCGCACGATGATCGAACGCTGCGCACTTCCAATGGCGTCAACGATCGCCGACGCTTCGTCGTCACCCGTAAACAGAACTCGCACGTCGGAAGGTTGCAGGAGCTCCTCCCGACTTTCAACCAGGATTGAATACACTCTGCGTAGCGCTTGATGCTCGAAGCGTTCGGGTGGAATCCGTTCGGCATACTCGGCGAGCAACGGCGGCTCCTCGAGCACGATCGCGAGCACTTCACGCTCGAACGACGGTCGGTCGACCGCTCCCGGAATGACGTGGTGGCCGGCGCGCGCGGGCGGCGGTTTTGCCGTGAGTGAACGTGGCGCGAAATGCATCGTATTGAGCACCAGACGGCTTTTGCGCAAATCATCGACGCTGATGTTCAGCCGCCCGGCAATATACACACGCCAGCGATCCCACTCTTGCGTGGGCAGGTTGCGGACCAACGCTTCGGCTCGCTGGGCAACGTCCGCCGCGCTCGTGAATCCGGCCTTGATGGCGGCAACTTCGCGGTCGATCTGGAATTCGACCCAAGGCACCGCACTTGCCAGCAGCTCGCGGAACCGCTCGGCGCCGTGCAGCCGGATGAATGAATCAGGATCGTCGCCCGGCGGTAAGCCCACGATGCGTGCGTTGCACCCGGCCTCCCGCAGCAGGTCGATCGACTTGGCGGTTGCGGTCTGTCCGGCTCCATCGGCATCGAAGCAGACAAAGACGTTGGCGGTGACCTTGTGCAGTTCGCGCGCCTGTTCGGCGGTGAAGGCCGTGCCCAATGCCGCCACCGTGTTAGGAAACCCCGCCACATGCAAGGCGATGCAGTCGAGATATCCTTCGACGACGATCATCGCGTCGGCTTTGCCGGCCGAACGCCGGGCGATGTTGAGGGCGTAGAGGTGACGGCCTTTGGTATACACGGGCGTCGTCGCGGTATTGATGTACTTGGGCTCTTCGGCGCCCAAGGCGCGGCCGCCGAACGCGATCACTTCGCCTGTTTGCGCGTAGGTCGGAATCATGAGCCGGCCCCGGTAAACGTCGTAGTAGCCACCGTTTTGACCGGGTTTGATCAACCCCGCTTTGACCGCAAGCGGTAAGTCGACGGCGCCGGCTTTGAGTGCGTTGACGAGACCTTCCCAGCGCTCGGGCGCGTAGCCCAATTTGAACGTATCGATGGCGGCGCGGTCGAGGCCGCGCCGCTCACAGTACGCGCGAGCCGGCGCGCCGCCCGCTTCGAGCACCAGCATCTGGTGGAAGTAGCCCGCCGCGGCAGCGTTCGCTGCATAGATCGCTTCTTTTTCGCTGCGTACCCGGGCGGCCGCGGGGTTCTCGGCCTCGACTTCAATGCCGGCCCGTTTAGCCAGCACGCGCAACGCGTCCGGAAACGTCAGGTTCTCGGAACGTCGTAAAAAATCGATGACGTCGCCGTGCGCGTCACACCCGAAACATTTGAAGGACGCCCGTTCCGCGTTGACGTGGAACGAGGGCGTCTTTTCGGTGTGAAAGGGGCAAAGGCCGACCAGACTATTTCCGCGTTTGCGCAACGTTACGAACTGCCCGACGTACTCCGCGATATCCGTTCGCGTCAGCACCTCGCGTTTCACCGAATCGTCGATACGCACGTGGTGCTTCTTCGACGTGCCGCGCGAAACGACTGCGACGGCACCTCGTTGCAAGGTCAGCCGATCGAAAGCAGTTCTTCGTCGGCGTCGTACTCGAAAAGCTCGGCATAGCGGGCCCATTCCACCGCGGTGGAAAACTGCCGCTGCGCTTCTTGCGCCGGGTAGTGTTCGTCAAGAATGTCGAGAAAGAAATCGGCCCGCATCGTCTTGTTTGATTTCTCGGCCAGCGTTTTAGCGATCGTGGCGATGATCGGCGCATGGACGAGCACTTGCTGGCGAAACAGATCCTTGCTGCGCAAGATCGTCGTCGTGGCGTAGTCTTGACCGAGTGCGGTGAGCGTCACGTCGCCGTCGGCGATGGTCGCGAATTCGAGCAACGCCGCGGCGTCGAGAATGCCGAGCAGATCGTCCATCGGCAGCGCCAATCGTTCGGCCAACCGCGCGAGTTCGACGCTCGTCTCGCCGCTCTCGACGATGAGTTCGAGCAAGCCGCTGATCGTACCGACGCGGACGTGCGGCAAGCCGCGCGCGTACGGCGACACTTTCGCCGCCGGTTGCCGGCGCGGCGCTTCGTGCACGACGAGCGACGGCCCGGCGGCGACCTCCATATCGGGATTTGTCATCACCGTGTAGAGATATTCGACGAGCACCTTGAACCGTTCGTCGGCGCGGTGATGCGGCCGGATTAAATCGATGACCACTTCGCCTCGCACGCGGCCGGGGTTGGCCCCGAGTACGATCACGCGATCGGCCAAAAACACGGCTTCTTCGATATTGTGCGTAACAATCAAAATGCTCTTGGCCGGAAACGTTCCGGCGTTCCACAAGTCGTCGATTTCACCGCGCAAGTTTTCGGCCGTAAGCACGTCGAGTGCGCTAAATGGTTCGTCTAAGAATAACACTTTGGGCTCGACGACGAGCGCACGCGCGAACCCAACGCGCTGCTTCATGCCGCCCGAAAGTTCTTTTGGATACGCGCTTTCGAACCCGTCGAGCCCAACGAGATCGATTGCTTTGAGCGCGCGCTTCGTGCGTTCGGTTCGGCCGACCCCGCGCGCCTCCAAACCCAGCTCGACGTTTTCGATGACCGTGAGCCACGGTAAGAGCGCAAAGGATTGAAAGACCATCCCGACGTCCGGGTTGGGTCCGGTCAACGGAATTCCGTTGCTGACGATCGTGCCGGTCGAAGCCGGGATGAGCCCGGCCATAATGCGCAGCAACGTGCTTTTTCCGCTGCCGCTGCGCCCGAGCAGCGCAACGACCTCGCCGCGATTGACTTTGACGCTCACGTCGCGCAACACGGTGAACTCGCCCTTACCGTCGGGCAAGGGAAAGGCTTTCGAACAGCTGCCGATATCGATCAGGGTCTGGGTCGCGCCGACGGTCATAGGTGGTACTTCTTCTCCGCGAGCGCATACAGGCGCCGCCATAGCATGCGATTGACGCCGACGACGTAGATACTCATCATCACGACGCCCAGCGTGATGCGCGGCCAATCACCCTTGCTCGTGGCTTGAGCGATGTACGCGCCCAGACCGGAGGCCGTCAGTGTCGACGTTCCCCAGGTTACCACTTCTGAGACGATGCTGGCATTCCACGCACCGCCGCTGGCCGTGATGCCGCCGGTGACCCACGATGAAAAGATGCCCGGGACGATCAGCCGCCGCCAGCGCTGCCAGCCGTGCAGGCCGACATCGTCCGCCATCTCGCGCAAGTCGGTTGGAATGCTCGACGCGCCGGCGATTGAATTAAAGAGGATATACCACTGCGCGCCCAGCGCCATGAGCAAGACGCTGCCGTAGTCAATCGACACGTGCAGCCGAATGAAGGCCAGCGTGGCGAACGGAAAGATAAAGTTGGCCGGAAACGATGCGAGAAACAGCGCGATCGGCTGTGAGATACGGGCCAGCCGCGGATTGAATCCGATCGCCACCCCGATCGGCGTCCACACCGCCGAAGCAAACACCAGCAAAATCATAACCCGAAGCAGCGTCTGGGCACCCAGCCCGACCACGTGCACGACTTCGGCCACGCCGACGGTCGTAAAGATAAAGTGGACGGCTAGCGCCGCAACAGCGACGACGAAAACGATCAGGGCGCTATTATAGGCAAACTCGATCGTCCGCACGCTGCGCTCGCTGCGCGGTCGCGCAACGCCGATCGCGAAAGCGTGAGATAACAGCCCATTGATCGCATCGAAGCCCGGCGTGACGATTCGGCCGATCAGCGGCGTCAGCCGCGATTGCCGGATGATATCGTACACCCACGACTGCGGTGACTCCGCCGCGGCACTTTGTTCGAGCCGAAATTTATCCGCCCAGGCGACGACCGGACGCCAAAAGAGTTGATCGACCGCCGCAATGACGACAGCCATGGTCAAAACGGCGTACCCGAGCGCCGGCATGTTTTGGGCCGTGACGGCGGCCGCTACGTACGAACCGATCCCAGGCAGAGTATACTGTGCATTTAAAACACTGATCGCTTCACTCGCGGCGAGAAAAAACCAGCCGCCGCCGAAACTCATCATCGCGTTCCAGATCAAGCCGATCATGCCGGCCGGAACTTCGAGCCGGATGAAACGCTGCCAGATCGGCAGACCGTAAGCGTCGGTTGCTTCGGACAGATCGGTCGGCAGCGTGCGTAACGACTGATAAAACGAGAACGCCATATTCCACGCTTGACTCGTGAAGATAGCGAAGATCGACGCCGCTTCGAGGCCGAAGAGACTGCCGGGAAACAGCGCGATGAAGCCCGTTACCGTAATTGACAAAAACCCGAGCACCGGCACCGATTGCAGAATATCGAGCAGCGGTATCAACACGCGCTCGGCGTAGCGGCTGCGTGCGGCAAGATAGCCGTACGCGAACGTGAACAAAAACGACGCGGCAAGTGCGATGAACATGCGCAACGTCGAGCGCGCGGCGTAATACGGCAGGTTGTGCGGGTCGAGGCTGATCGCGGGAACGTTGCGAGGCGGAACAAAGGCGACAAAAGCACCCGCGCCCACGCGCGCCACGAGTGCCAGCAGCAGCAACGCGCCAAAAATTACGGCCACGTCGGCCAGGCCAAAGCCAACCGGCCGCCGCAGCATTCCGGGCGCGGGAAGCATGCGCTGCATCATCGGGTGCGTAGAAAAACTCCGGCGGTCGAGGGGCGCCATCAGATTGCACGGCGGTCTTCGGCACCCCTTGACACGCCCGTGCGCAATAGCTTGGATGCCACATCGCAACGAAAGCGGGTTGCACGAAAATCGTTTCTAAACGAAAGACGCAGCCGCGATGGACGAACGCGCCGGACGCGCGGGCAGCGCCGTTATATTAATCCGTACGCGTTGAGTATATCGGGGCCGGCCGCGTACACCATGCCGTTCGCCACCGTCGGGCTGATCAGCGAAGCGGGGCCGGTCCAGCGTGTAAAGGCAATGTCGAGCAACTCGTGCGACAGATTCGTCAGGTCGTACGCTCGCAGCATGATTTCGCTGGCTCCGGCGCTACGCGAGTACGCCCACACGATCGCGGTACCCGGCGTTTGTCCGTTGGACGAGATGACCGGGATTGTTCCGCCGCCGTCACCATGACCGAATTCGTCCGGTGTCTGTCCGACCTTTACGAGCGCCGGCGGTGATGCCGTGGTGACGCGCCATAACGTCATCGGACCGCTGCCCGGCACGACGACATACGTTTGGGCGTCCGCGCCGATATAGCTCGCCGGCGTGCCCCACAAACCGTCATTGGTCGTTGCGGCAAACAGGACGTTCGGATCGCCCGGCGGCTGCACGCCGCCCAGATGCTGTTGATCGAGTAAGTAGGTGATGCCGCGTTTACCGCCGCCCACGGCGACCTGATATGTGCCGGCCGCCTGCGGCAACAGTACGACCCCCGCCGAGCCGAGATCTTGGTCGTGATCGTTGTCGTATTGATACGTCGAGGGCGTGAAGAAGTCGCTGACGGCCGATAGCGTCGGCGTAATCTTTAAGAGACTTTGACCCCAGTCGCGATGCGCATCGAACGCGCCGTTTCCGGTTTGCACGTAGAGATTTCCACCCGCATCGATTGCCGGCGCGGCGCCCGACATCCACACCGACGCCAACCGCACCGGTCCGTAGCCGCCGCCCACGATGCGTTGATTCTGCGGCGCGCCGCCGGCGAGCGTCGCGCCGGTCGGCACCGCTCCCGCGGGCGCAAGCGTCGCTGCGTCGAATGCCGCGAGCCAGCCGGTGGTTGTCGCAGGCTCACGATCGCCCTGCGAACCAAAAGCAACGTAAACCAGGCCGTTCGCTTCGGCTAATCCGGGCCGCTGCAGATTCCACGTTGGACTGAGTTCGACCGTCCCACCCGACACGGGCGCCGAAAGCGTAATGATGCGCGGGGCCAGCCGATCGTTGCCGTTTTCGGTCAGCAGCGCGTGCAACCGGTAGCGCGTCACGGTTTCACCCGAAACCGTTTCATCGGTGCGCACGACGACGTAGATCGAGTCGCGCGCCACGTCGATCGTCGGCGTGCCGGTAAGTCCTTGGGGTGCGGCTTGGCTGCAGTGACAGCCGTGTGAGGCACGAATGCGCGGCGGCCGCGCAAAGCCGTGAGTCCACAATATCGCGCCGGTCTGCGCATCGATTCCGTAGACGACGGCGTTCTCGGTCGCGACGATGATGAGGTCGTGGCGCCGCCCGCCAACCCACCGTTGCGGCACGTACAGCGGCTGGGCAAACGCGACGCCGCTCAGCTTCACGCTGAACTTCAATCCAAATTGGGTTGGATTGACGTTAGCCGTGGTCAACCGCGTTTCGGCCGGATACCAGCCGGTGCGAAAGTTGTCGTTATGGTACGTCAGGACGCCGACCGGTGCTGTTGCGGCGCGCGCCGCATCGGCCAGTCCGGCCGCTACAACGATCGCGACGACGAATACCACCCGTTGCATTGTCGACATAGACAATCCTCACATGCGATGCCAATTAGAGCCGGAGCAGCCGTCTATCGTGGGATTCGCCGGACGTACTCGACACCGGCCGCGGTTATACGCCGCCTTGCGGATCGGACGCGGAGCGAGCGTGAGCCGATGACAACGGCACCCGGGAGACGAATGAGCCAAGGGTGGCGCACGCGAAGCGGATTTTCGATCCGATTCACCGGTTCATCGAACTCGACGCCGGAGAAGTTGCGCTGCTCGAAGCACCGGCCCTGCAGCGAATGCGCCGGTTACGCCAGCTTGGATTGGCGTATTTGGCCTATCCGTCAGCCGAGCACTCGCGCTTCTCGCACGCGCTGGGGGCGCTCGCCATCGGGTCGCGGGCGCTCGATGCGCTACGGCTGCATTCTCCCGAAGCGTTCGATTCCGCTGCGGACTTTGCGGCGATGCGCCGGCTGCTGCGCGCGAGTTTGCTGCTGCACGACGTCGGTCACGGTCCGTTCAGTCATGCGTCCGAAGCGACGCTGGGCGTGCGGCACGAAACGCGGACCGCGGAGATTTTGGCGCTGCCACAGATCGCCGCGCCGCTCGATGCGCTCGACGTAAACCGGGCCGACGTTTTGGAGCTCATCGTTGGAACGTCGACGAAATACCCGGTTCTGCGCGAACTCGTGAGCGGCCCGAATCTCGATGCCGACCGCATGGATTATCTGTTGCGCGATGCCTATTTCACCGGCGTCGCCAGTGGCGGATACGATAGCGAACAACTCATTGCTTCGCTGCGCGTGCTCAACCTCAACGGCCGCGCCGAATTAGGCGTCGATGGGCGCGGCGTCGTCGCGCTCGAGTCCTTTGTTTTAGCCCGTTACATGATGTTTGCCAGTGTCTATTTTCACCATACGACGCGGGCCTTCGAGCGGATTCTCGGCCAGGTGCTGGCTCGCATTTGGCCCGATCCGCGAAAGCTCGATACGATCGAGGAATATCTTGGCTGGGATGATTTCCGTATTCTCGATACGATCCGTGACGATACCGATGCAATGGCCCGCGCATTGCGCGACCGCACGACGATCTATGGGCTCGCTGCGGAATTCAACGCCGAACACGACTTGGCAACCTACGCCGCGTGCGAATCCGCGCTCTTCGCCGCATTCGGCGCAGCGGTATGGAGCGACTCGCAAGAACAACTGCTGCACCGGCTCCCGCTGGGCGGCGACGGGAAACCGACGGTGCACGTGCGCGTGACCGGGCGAATCGTCGACGCGCGCAAGGCCTCGGATCTGATCGGAAAACTATCGGGCAAAGCCTATTGGCGCAAACTCTTCGTCCGCAAGGACACCGTCGACATCGAACGCGCACGAGCGATCTGCCGCGACATCATCGGCGCCGGCGTCATGCCATCGCTGTTCGACCCGATCGACCAATAGAGGGCGCCCATTGACCAGGTATTGGCCAGGTCGAGGCCGCGTGCACGCAAGCGCCCTGCCGCCAGAACGCAGAACCTTGCCGCAGCTAAAGCTTAAAGTCAGAGGCACGCGTTCCCGCGCCGATTCGCATGATCGGCCGTACGAACGTTGCCTCGCAATGGAGAACCCGTACGCATGTTTGGAACGTTCCCGATTCGTCAGATGGCCACGGCGGCGCTTGGCGTTGCGTTCGTAAGCGGCGGCGCGATCGCCGCTCGAGCCGGCAACAGCGTCGTGCATGGCGCCAACCGTCCGGCGGCCGCAGCGGCGAAAAATCTCATTCCACTATCGCCGGCATGGCGCAAGAACTATATGCTGCGGCATGGGTTTATCACGCATGTTGGCAACCGCGGCATACTGGCGCCTGCGACGAGCGGTAAGTATCTGTATGTAGCAGACTATAATTTAAGCGTCATCTTCGTGTTCGACGCAGCATCGACGGCGAATCCGGCGCCGCTCGGATTCATCTCTGACGGCGTAACCTATCCCACCGCACTCGCCGTCGACAGCAACGACAATCTGTACGTCGCAAATGAGGGCAACTCAACGGTCACCGTCTACGCTCCCGGTCGAACCGTCGCATCGAAAAGCTTTTCCACCATCTTTCCGCTCGCGATGGCGCTCGGTCCGGACGGGGCGCTGTATGTCGGCGGGGAGACCGCTAACACCAACCTCATCGAGGTGTTTCCGGCGAGCGGTAAACCGTACACCGTTGGTTCGCCAAACGATGAGGTTATCGGCGGCATCGCGGTTCGTCCAACCAACGTGGTAACGGTAAGCGTCAACGATGCGAACAGTAACGGTACCATCGACGTGTATCCGAACGGCATCACCAAGGCACCCTTGCAAGTCGCCGGTGCGAACGGCGGCTTACTCGAGGGCCTTTCGTATGACCCGGCGGGATACGTATACGCCAGCAACTTCAGCACCAACGGCATCTACATCTACGCTCCGGGATCGTACACCCAAACATTCATTTATAACGGCGTTGCCGGGCCGATCGGCAACACGTTTGCGGATGCCGAGTTGTTCGTCGCGAACTCCGGCGCGCCCGATGCCACGGCGTATACGAGCGTCACAGCGTCGCCGATCACCTTCTCTAAAAATCTGACGTTCCCCACGGCGGTCGCCGTTTCGGCGGCCGGCTTGTCGACCGCCGAAACGACAATTTATACGGTGCAAGAATGTAATTGCAGTGAAGTAGACGTCTACAACACGGCGCTCCCGCATCCAACGCGAACGGCGACGATCGCTCAAGGCGTGATTCATCCGAGCGGTGTGGCCCTGGACGACGCCGGCGACATTTACACCGCGAATTATGGAACTCACGTCGTTACCGAACTCGCAGCCGGAACGCATAAGCCCAAGGCCTTTTTGTCCGTCTCGAATCCGTTCGGCGTTGCCGTCGACCATCTGGGCACGGTCTATGTTAGCGATCAAGGTGCGGGTGCGGTCGAAATCTTTGAGCCCGGAAAGTCGAAGCCCGCCGGTGCTTTCAGCTGCAACAACACGTACAACGTTCAACATCTCACGGTCGACAAGTCAAACAACGTCTTTGTCGCGTGCGGTAACGACGTCTTAGAGTACAATCCGAGCACCAAAACGAGTGTGCTGCTCGGTCTCACCGGGCTGCAATACGCTACCGGCGTCGCAGTGGACGCCGAGGGTAATTTGTATGTGGCCGACGAGTTGAACAATCAGGTTCCGGTTTTTGCTCCGAAAGCCACCTCGCCATCGCGTGTGATCACCAACGGCATGCATGAGCCTTACGCCGTACATGTAGGAGCTTCGGGCAAACTGTATGTCGCCAACCTGAGCACTCAGACGAATCCAATCTATGCGCCCAACGGCAGCACGCCGATCGGTTCGATCAATGGTGTCAACTTAGAAGATATCACCACCGGACGCTAGCGCCGGCCAAAGCCGGGCTCAACCGTCGCCATCGCCGGCTCGCGAGAGCGTCAGTCGGCGGCCGTCGATATTCGGGTCGCAATACGCCGAGGGCGTGTTTCGCCGACGCGAAAGTAGTGGGCGATGCCGCTCTCGGAAGCCGACCGGATTGCCGGCCTGCGCGCGATATTGGCCTCGCCGGCCAACGCCGAACGTTTGCAAGGCATCGGCTTCGTTGCCGATGTTCTCGCATCGCTGCATGCCGATCCGGCAACGAGCGATGTTCCGGCGCTCTTACGCGCCGGTGTCGATGCCGCACTCGAAGCACTGGATGCCCGCGCGCGCACGATCGTCGTTCGGTGTGATATTGCGCGCGAAACGCATCGCACCGTCGCGGCCGACCTTGGTATCGGCGAACGCTATTTCTATCGCGAGCGGCGGCGCGCGCTCTTGGAGTTGGCGCAGCAACTGCTGACGGCGCGGGCGACGCCGGTTGCCCGGCGAGTGCAAAGTGAACCGATGTCCGCGCTGCTAGGCACCGCCGCCGCATTTCGGAACGCCGGCCGAACACGTGAATCAGCGGCAATGCTCGCAGCGGCGTATCGCGACGACGCCTCAGCGCATATTCGCGCCGAGATTGCCTTGGAGCTCGCGCGTTTGGCGGCCGATAAAGGCGATCGGGCCGATGTTGCGCGCTGGGCGCAAATAAGCAGCCGGCATTTCAAAGACCGCAGCGACTCGGCGGCCGATACGACGCTGGCGGCTTGCGAACTCGAACTCCTGGGCATCCGCGCCGACGTCGCCGTCGGACGTATTCATGAAGCGAAAACGCGAACGCGGGCGGTCGCGCAGCGCTTGACACCGCTGGCCGGTCATCCCGACCGCAATCGGGTCGCTGCGGCTATCGGCTCGACGTATACGGCGCTCTCCGATAGCCAAGTCATGCTCGGCGCGTATGCGGACGGCTTGGCTTTGGCTCTCGAAGGACGCGAGCGCTTCCGCGACGCCGCCGACGCTGCGCCGGGCGGCGAGATCGACGCGCTCGTTGCGGTCGCGCAAGCTCGTTTCTTTGCCACCGGTTCCGCCGTCCGCGCGGCCGCGGACCTCGACCTTGCGTACGCGCGCGCCATTGAACTCGGGCGAAGCCGGGATATCGCCACGATCGCCGCCAGCACGGCGATCTTCTGCGCGCTGCGCGGCGATGGGGCTCGAACGGTCGCCTTCACGCGCGCGGCGCTAACGATCGGCCGCCAAACATTAACCGCCAACGAACGCGTGGGAACGGGCCTCGATCTCATCGCCGTTGCCTTTATGCGCGATGACGTTGCCGGCGCCGCCAAGATCGTCCATTCGGCACGCCCGTACGCGCGCGGCATTTTGGCCGACGTGCTGACGATCGCCGACGCCGAGGTGCATTTGCGCGGCGGCGATCCGGTCCGCGCGCTCGAACTGGTGCGCCGGGCGGGGACATCGATCGAACAGGCCGGCAACGCGCGCTTTTTGGGTTCGGCGTGGCGGGTGGAGGCCGAAGCTTTAGCCGCGTCCGGCCAACGCTCCGCCGCGATCCAGCGCATCGCGCAAGCGCTCGAGCGCTTACGCCAAAGTGGACATCCGGTTACGCTGGCCCGTGCATTGACGCTGTCGGCGACGCTAACGGGAAACCGCCGTCACGCTGCAGCGGCGCGCGACCTCGAAGCCACCTTACGCGCCTCGTGAGCGCTTACGCTCGGCGGCGTGATGTGGCCGTGAACAGCGTGCGTAAGAGTCGGTCGCGGTCGAGATCGTAGCGCAAGGCCAAATCGTCGGCTTGGGCGATGGCGACGTCGCAGGCTTCATCCGCCGCCGCTTGCGCGCCCAGTCGATTCAGCGCCGCAATGACCGCATCGGCGTCCGCGTCGCCCAATTCGCCGACGCGGTTGTAGGCGCGTTCGACGATGCTGCGGTCCGGCGACGGTTTTCCATCGAGAGCCCAGACGACCGGAAACGACCATTTACGGCGCCGGATGTCGGCGCCGCTAGGCTTGCCGGTTTCCGACGTCGTGCCCCACGTGCCCAATATATCGTCGCGAATCTGAAACGCCCGGCCATAGGCACGGCCGAACGCGGCATACGCTAACGCCCGTTCATCACCGACGCCCGCGGAGCGGGCACCAAGTTCGCAGGCGGCCGAAAAGAGTGCCGCCGTCTTGCCCGCGATCATATGCAGATAATCGGTAAACGTGACGAACTGCGCCGTCTCGAAACCGATATCGAGTCCTTGGCCCTCGCACATGTGAAAATTCGCGCGTTGTAGACAGCGCTCCATCGCGACTCGCCGGTCGGCTGGAATATCGGGCGCACCGGAAAACAGCGATAGGTAGCTCATCGCACACATCGCGTTGCCAGCGACGATGGCACTGGGAACGCCGAAGCGAACCCACAGCGTCGGCCGGCCGTGCCGGATTTCATCGCGATCTTCGATGTCGTCGTGGATGAGCGAATAGTTGTGCAACAATTCGATCGCGATTGCCGGACCGTCGGCGTCCCCCGGGCGCGAGCCCTCGGTTTGCGCCACCATCAGCAGAATGTGCGGCCGCAAACGCTTGCCGCGCCGCCGCGAAGCGTCTCCGTAGCCGAAATGCGCCCGCACCATCTGGGCCACCGGAGCGTCGCTCTGGCAACACAGGATCCAGTCTTCGAGACGGTCCTCGAACGCCGCTAACGCATCCGGTGCGAGCGTCACTTTATTTCGACAGCACGGACTTAAAGGCGGTAACGATGTTCTGCGGACGCATCGCATCGAGTGCGGCGGTCATTTCATAACCCGAGTGGACCATGCAGTCGGTGCACTTCGGATTGCCGCTCTTTTGGCCGTAATTCGACCAATCGGTCGTGTCGAGATACTCTTGCCAGGTCGCAGCATAGCCTTCGCCGAGCAGATAGCACGGTTTCTGCCAACCGAAGAGCGAGTACGAAGGCATGCCCCACGGCGTGCAGTCGTAGTCTTTGTCACCGACGAGGAATTCCATGAAAAACGGGCTCGCGTTGAATTCCCACTTTTTCTTGCCCGAATTATACGGCAGCATGATTTCGCGAAACAGATTCTTGGTCTGTTCGCGCTGCAGGAAGTGCTCTTGATCGGGCGCTTTTTCGTAGGGATAGCCGGGGGAAATCATCATCCCGTCGACCTTGAGCTCGTTGGTTGCGAAGTCGAAGAACTCTTGGACCCGCTTGGGATCCGCGCCCGCGAAGATCGTCGTATTGGTCGTAACCCGGAAGCCCCGCGCTTTAGCGGCTTTGATGGCCTTTACCGCGATATCGAAAATACCGCCGCGATCGACGGCTTTATCGTGTTCGGTCTGCAAGCCGTCGAGGTGAACGCTAAACGAGAAATACGATGACGGCGTAAATTTGTCGAGACTTGCTTCGAGCCGAATAGCGTTGGTACAAAGGTAGACAAACTTTTTGCGGGCGACGAGGCCGCGCACGATTTCGTCAATCTGGGGATGCAGCAACGGCTCGCCGCCCGGAATTGCCACCACCGGCGCGCCGCATTCTTCGGCCGCCCGAAAGCAATCCTCGGGCGAGAGATGTTTGCGCAACACCTCGACCGGATGTTGAATTTTGCCGCAACCGCCGCAGGCGAGGTTGCACCGGAAGAGCGGCTCGAGCATCAGCACGAGCGGGAAGCGTTTTTTTCCGCGCAACCGCTGTCCGATGAGATACGATCCGACGCCGAATGCTTGCTGAAGAGAGATGGCCATGCGAAGTTACCGGGAGTCCTTTCGGGGCATGTCGAGATATCCGTGTTCTGAAAACCATTGGACCGCATCACGCAGCGCATGAGTTACATCGCTTTGCGGAAGCCCAAGCTCAGTAACCGCTTTTCGCGCGTCATAGTACATCCGCCCCTTTGCCATGCGGACGCTTTCGAGCGGCACGTCGGGCGAACCGCCGAGCGGCGCAAAGATATATTCTCCCAGCGCCGCGTACACTAGCGGTAGTATGCGCGGCACCCGCCAACGAGGAACCGGGCGCCCCGTAAGCAGGGCCAGTCGAGTGAAAAGCTCACGCAGGCTGACATTTTCGTTTCCTAAGATGTAGCGCTGGCCGGCAATGCCGCGTTCGAAGGCCAAGCGGTGGCCTGCCGCGCAATCGCGCACGTCGATGAGATTGAGTCCGGTGTCCACGTATGCCGGCATCGCGCCGCGCGCGAAGCGCACGACGATCTCGCCGGTGGGCGTCGGCTTCACGTCCCACGGACCGATCGGCGTGCTGGGATTGACGATCACGACGTCTTGACCCGCCGCCGCAGCCTCGCGCGCGACTTGCTCGCCGAGATATTTCGATTTCTTATAGACGCCGATGAGCCGGCCGTACGAGCTTTGATATGTTTCATCGGCACTCGCACCGCCCCGTACGCCGATGGCGGCGACCGAGCTCGTATGCACGACCCGCCCTACTCCCGCCGCGCGCGCCGCCCGTAAGATATTGCGCGTGCCCTCGACGTTCGTGCGCATGACCGCGGCGCGGTCGCGGCGCCACAAACTATACAGCGCGGCAACGTTAAAAACCGCGTCGCAGCCACGCATCGCGGCACTGAGTCCGGGGGCGAACAGATCGCCCGCGATCGGCTCGACGGCTAAGCCGGCGAGCGCCGGAGGATCGGGCGTGCGCAACAGCACGCGCACCCGCCAACCATGGGCCAATAGGTCGCGCACCACGTTCGCGCCGACGAAGCCCGCTGCACCGGTAACGAATGCATTCATCGGCCGCGGTCCACGAACGTGTAAGCGACCGGGATAACCACCAGGCTCAAAACGGTCGACGAGATCAAGCCGCCGATGATTGCGATCGCCATCGGCGCGCGCAACTCGGAGCCGGCGCCGAAACCGACGGCAATCGGCAACATGCCGAGAATGGTGGCAAACGTCGTCATCACGATCGGCCGGAAGCGGCGCGACGCGGCCTCGAGAATCGCAGCCGCCCGTTCCATTCCCGAGCGCCGGCGTTGGACGATCGCGTCGACTAAGAGAATTGCGTTTTTATTGACCAGACCAAACAAGAATATGACGCCCATGAGCGAGATTAGACCGAAATCGGCCCGCACGACGAAGAGCGCGAAAAGTGCGCCCACGACCGACAGCGGTAAGGCGACGACGATGACGAGCGGAGCGCGCCAACCACGAAATAACAGCCCTAAGACGACGATGATACTCACGGTCGAAAGCCCGAGCGTAATACCGAAACTCCCAAAGGTGGTGATCGTATCGCCGGCCTCGCCGGCGAAAACATAGGTCGCCGTTTTCGGCAAAATCGATCGGGCCAGCGTGTCGACGCGGGCCGTCGCATCACCAATATTCACGCCGACGAGATCGGTATCAACGTCAACGACGCGCTTACCGTCCTCGCGCGTGATCAGGGCCGGCACTCCGCTTGCGAACGACAATCCGCTCGCACTAACGTCGACGAAACCTTTTTGCGTCGCCATTCGGCGCGCCAACAGCTGCGAAGCGCGTTCCAACACCGGCAGTTGTGAATCCGATACGGTCACGCGTAGCGGCTTCGTCACGCCGTTCTCGACGAACGGCACATCCTCGACGCTCGTCGTTGCGTTAACCAGCGGCGGCAAGGCCGCGCGGACGCGGTTTTCCACCGTTATCGTTGGAGCGCTACGCGCGCGACGCAACGTCACCGCGAGCGTGGCAACGGCTGGATCGCCGCGGTCGCCGACAGCGGCTAGGACCGTTGCCACATCCGGATCGCGGCGGATGATGGCGTCGATCGTTTGCGCTGCCGCGATCGCATCGTGGACCGGCGTCGAGCCGGGGTTGTTGAGCCGGATCGTCACCTCGAACTGGCCCCGGTCCAGATGCGGGATGAAGCCCTTGGGAATAAGCGGAATGATCGCAAGTCCGATCAAGAAACTGACCACCGCGCCGCCGATGATGAACGTGCGATGGCGCAGCGACCAACGTAGCGCGGCGGCGTACAGCCGCGGTGCGTCGCCGGTGCGCTCCGCCGAACGCGCCGGCTGCAACAGCGACGCCGCAAGCATCGGCGATAGCGTCCGGGCGACGGCGAGCGACGTCAATACCGCCACCGATGCGGTCAAGCCGAACGGCCGGAAGAACTGGCCCAGCGTGCCGGTCATGAACGCGATCGGCAAAAAAACGGCAACGATGGTCAATGTCGCGGCCGTTACGGTAAGGCCGATTTCGTCGGTCGCCCGTTCGGCTGCGACGCGCGGCGTTTCGCCACTTTGCATGTGGCGCTTGATGTTTTCAACGTCGACGATCGCATCGTCGACGATCACGCCCGTTACCAACGTTAGCGCCAGCAACGTGATCGATTCGAGATTCAAATGAAACGCCGCCATCGCGATCGCCGTCCCGGCCAGCGAGACCGGAATGGCGATCGCCGAGATGAACGTCGCGCGCATGTCGCGCAGAAACGGAAACACGACGAAAATCGAGAGCGCCATCGCGATGCCGAGCGCATCGGTCGTCGCGTGCGACGCTTCGCGGATATACGGGGCTTGCGTCTCAGCAATCTCGATCGGAATGCCGAGCAGCGTGCGCACCCGCGCTGCGACGATGTCGACCGCAGCCGCCACTTCGAGCGTATTGGCGCCGCCTCTTTTAACGATCCGGATCATCGTTGCCCGGCGTCCGTTGAGCCGTACGGCGGTGGTCTTATCGGCACCGATCAGATCGGCGCGCAGGACGCCGGGCACCGCTGCGAACGCCGGAACCGCGTCGCGATAGAGGATGCCGGCATCGACGAGCAGCCGCGTCGCGTTATCACTGGAGTCGGCATAGGTGGCAACCGGATTCGCGTTGATATCGATCGACGTCGCTGTGATTACCGCGCCGGCGGGAGTCGGACCGCGCGCCAGCAAGGCGTCGACCGCGGCACGCCGCGCTTCGAGGGTGCCGCCGACATCGAACGATAGGGCGATCGACGTTCGGCCCGGCTTCGTCGTCGAACGCACCAATGTCGAGCCGACCGGAGCGAAAAGGCGTTCGAGCGGAATCGTCAATCGCGCTTCGGTCGCCCGCGCATCGAGTGCACCGCCGAGGTGCGCGTCGACGACGATGAGCGGAATCGAAAAGTCGGGCAGCAGCGTGTATTTTAAGGAACTAAAGGCAACGATGCCGGCGACCACGATGGCCAGCCAAACGGCAGCCGTAACGAACGCGAATCGGATCGCGATGCGCGAGATATTGAATTTCGAGCGCACCTTAAAAAGGTGTCGGCTTAGCCGACACCCGACGACGGACAGCTTGGGCGCAACGCCAACGTGCTGAGCCGAGCGAAGCCTGCCACGAGCGGATCAAGTCAAGGCTGGCCGACAACAACGAACGGACGGTGGCGCACGCGTTGCATCAACCAGCGTAGCGAAGTATTGCTCAACGTCGTCGTCGACCCGGCTAGGATCAGCGAGTTGACCTCGCTGCGTGTGATCTTCACGCCGCCGCCCGGCACGAGCATTTGATCGCTCGCCTTGAGTTCGCGCAACGTCGCCGCCGCGAAGACCGTCGGAAGCACACAGAACAGCCGGATACGCATCGCGGCGGCGGGTATCTCACTAACGTAGTCGAGTGCTTCGTTCAGATCCGCTTCGGCCAGTGCAACGAGCGTCTCGAGCGCCCGCCGGTTATTGAGCCGCAGCGCCGGATCGAGCAGCGACTCGTGTCCGCTGCCGGCGGACTCGAGCAGCTCGCGCGGAATGAAGACCGCGTTCTCACGTTCGATGTCCCAGGGAATGTCCTTTAAAATATTAACCGTCTGCAGCGCTTCGCCGAACGCTTCACAATTCGTCAAAAGCTTGGCGTAGGTTCGGGCGCGCACGAACGGTGAATGTGCGTGCCACAGATCGGTGAGTAAATGTCCGACCGTGCCGGCCACGAAATAGCAATAGCGGCGAAATTCGGCCAGGCTCTGGATACGGATTCCGGCGGGATAACGACGAACGAATTCCTGCATCCCGCGTGTCATCTCCGAAACCCATTCGGCGATAATTCCGCGTGACGCCGGGTCGAGCGCACGATAGGCGCGAAAGACCAGCGGCGCCCCCGCAACGAGCTCGCGATCGGCCTCACTCATACCCGCCGCGCCGGCATCGACGGCATACCGTTCGGCTGCATCGATGCTCGCGAAACAGACGAGAAACTGGTTCAACAGTGCGAGTTTGCGGTCGGGCGCCAAGCCCCGGTCGTCCTCGACGGTGTCGGCGATCCGGCACAGTAAATAGCCGACGGTTATAGGATCTTCGAGCGAGCGCGGCAGAAGCCGGATCCCGAGTGCGAAGGTGCGCGAGACACGCGGCAACATCGCAGCACAAAATCGATTTTCATTGACGACCGTTTCCACCACCCTGCCGGTTTTGTCGGTTTATCCCCACGACCTGCCGTTTATCACGAAACGGTCGCAGGAGCAAAAGCTTGGAATCGCCGAGTATTGCGCCATGAAAGTCGGTACACCCGAACACCGCGACCTTTTCTGCAAAACCTTTATCGACGGGCATCGCACCTTTGAGCCCGAACAGTTACCGTGGCCGCAATTAGAGCCCAAGTATCTCGAACGGCTGCGCGGCATTCCCTTTTGGGGTATTGCAAAAGCAATGGAGCGGAAGGCGGGCATGATGGTGAGCGCATTTGCCGATACGCTCTCCGATCCGGTCATTCGCGAGGCGGTCGCGCTGCAAGGGTTCGAGGAAACCCGCCACGCCCGGTTGATCGCGCAACTCATCGAGCGGTACGGCCTCACCGCGCGCGACTCCGAGGTTGTCGTCGAGCCCCCCAGCCGTGATGAATTCGTCGTATTCGGCTACGAAGAGTGCGTCGACTTTTTCATGGGCGCCGGTCTGTTCCGGCTCGCAACCGAGCTTGACATGTTTCCGGTCAGCCTGGTGTCGATCTTCGAGAACGTCTTATTTGAGGAGGCGCGGCACGTCACGTTCTTCGTCAACTGGTTTCGCTATGAAGAAGCCCGCGCCGGGCGCGACGGCATGATCGCGCGCCACATCGCAGCGGCTAAGAACTACATGCGCTCCATCAAGCAGCTCGTGCGTTCGTTCAGCGGCGAGGAAACGACCGGATTCGCGGCCGCCACGGCCGGCGAGATCGTCGAAGGGATGACGCCGATGATGTTTCTCGAAGCGGCGCTGGCCCAGAATCGGCAGTTTTTGAACCGGCTGGATCAACGTCTCATCAAACCGGCGCTGCTGCCGACCCTCGCGCTCGCCGCGTTGACGGTGCTACGCGCGCTGCCGCCGCGTCGACCGGCAGCCGACTCGCGTTCGCTTGCGACACCGATCGCGCTCGATCGCAGCGTCGCGGCGTAGGCGTTTCATGCCATTAACGCCGCGCAAGGTTCTGTGCGTGTTCCCGCGTTACAGCCCGTCCTTCGGCACCTTTGAGTACGCCTATCCAATCGCCGGCGTGCGCGGCTTCATGCCTCCGCAAGGGTTACTCGTGATCGCGGCTTCGATGCCCAAGTACTGGAACGTGCGCTTCACCGACGAGAATATCCGGCGTGCGAGTGCGGCCGATTTCGCCTGGGCGGACGTCGTGTTCGTCAGCGGGATGCACATCCAGCGCGCGCAGATTCAAGACATCACGCGGCGCGCCCATGCTGCCGGTCGCGTCGTCGTGCTTGGTGGACCCTCGGTTTCCGCGGCACCCGAAAATTACCCTGATATCGACATCTTGCACATCGGCGAATTAGGCGATGCCACAACGGCGCTCTATGCACACCTCGAAACCGACATCCGGCGGCCGGACGCGCAGCTGCAATTCATTACCGTTGAGAAGCTGCCGCTCGAAGCGTTTCCGACCCCGGCCTACGAGCTCATCAATCTCAACCACTATTTGTTAGGCAGCGTTCAGGCGACGAGCGGCTGCCCGTACCGGTGCGAGTTTTGCGATATTCCCGAGCTCTACGGCCAGAATCCGCGCCTGAAAACGGCAGACCAGATCGTGCGCGAACTCGATGCGATGCTCGCTCGAGGAAATCCCGGTTCGATCTATTTCGTCGATGACAATTTTGTGGGTAACCGCAAATTTGCCAAAGAGCTATTGCCCAAACTCGTAGCCTGGCAAAAGGATCGTGGGTACCCCGTCGAGTTTGCGTGTGAAGCCACGCTCAACATCGTCAAGAGCCCGGATTTACTCGAAATGATGCGTGAAGCGTACTTCACCACTATTTTTTGCGGAATCGAGACGCCCGAACCCGAGACGTTGCGCGCCATTGCCAAGGATCAGAATCGCCAGATCGGCTTACTCGACGCGGTCGAGACGCTCAATTCCTATGGCCTTGAAGTCGTCAGCGGTATCATCGTCGGCTTTGATACCGACACGCCGGAGACGCCGGATCGAATCATCGAGTTTGTCGAGCAATCCAAAATTCCGCTGCTGACGATCAACTTGCTGCAGGCGCTGCCGCGGACGCCGCTCTGGCGGCGGCTGGAAAAAGCCGGCCGGCTCTATTTCGGCGACGACCGCGAAACCAACATCGAATACGTCCTGCCCTACGACGACGTCATGGCAATGTGGCGCAAAACGATTGCGGCGTCATACGATCCGGACGCCCTGTACGAACGCTTTCGTCACTTCGCGGACTATACGTTCCGTCAACGGATAACGCCGCCCAATAGCGGCGCGCGGGTCAACCCGCACAACATTCGCCGCGGGCTCACGATCTTGTTCAAGGTCTTGACGATCGTCGGCGTGTTTTCGAGTTACCGCAAAACGTTTTGGAAACTGTGCGGGCCGCTGCTGCGCCAAGGCCGCATCGAGCCCTTACTGCACATCGGCATCGTCGGCCATCACCTCATCACCTACGCGCGGGGTGCGCTCGCGGGGGAGTTCAACGCGTCACACTACTCGTCGCGGACACGCAAGAAAGCCGCATAACGCCCGAGTGCCGTCAGCGGAAAATGTTGACAGTACAAATGGTAGCGGAGATAGAAGTGCTGGGGAAAACCGGTGCCGGTAAATTCGGCTTCGTCCCAGCTTCCATCGGGGCGCTGGTCGGCCAGCAGCCACGCGACGCCGCCTGCGAGCGTCGCCTGGAATTCGCCGGCTAATTCAGGGATCGCTTCGACGGCCGCCAACAGCCCGATGAGTGCCCATGCGGTTTGGGTCGGGGTGGTGGGGCCGCGGCCGCGCTGAGCCGGATCGGCGTAACTCGCAGTCGTTTCACCCCAACCGCCGTCAGCGTTTTGCACCCGGCGTAACCACACCGCGCCGCGCACGATCGCCGCTTCGAGCGCGGCCCCGCCGCCCAGCTGCGCCAGCGCGGCGAGCGCGCCGCTCGTCCCGTAGATATAGTTCACGCCCCAGCGCCCGAACCAGGCGCCATCCGATTCTTGCTCGGCAAGCAGATACGCTAGCGCACGCGGAAAGCGCTCGCCGTCCCACGGCAGCGCGCAGCGCGCGAACATTTCGAGAACGCGCGCGCTCACGTCGGCGGTCGGCGGATCGATGCTCGCTTTGAGGTCGCTGTAGGCGATCCGATTGATCCACGCTTTATCGTTATTTATGTCGAACGCACCCCAGCCGCCGCCCCGGCACTGCATGCTCGCGACCCACTGCGCGGAACGTTCGATGGCACCCCGGAGGCGGGCCGGCCGCGGGTGATCGACCACCTGCAGCGCCATCGCAATCACCGCGGTATCGTCGACGTCAGGATACCAGCGATTATCGAACTCGAACGCCCAGCCGCCCGGCGGCCCGGCCCGGTTCTTCACCACCCAGTCACCATAATCGAGAATCTGTTTATCCATCAGCCAATCGGCAGCCCGGACGAGGCGTGGGTCGTTCGCCGCCACCCCCGCGTCGGCCAACGCGCGAACGACCAGACCGGTATCCCAAACCGGTGACACGCAGGGCTGCACGCGATACGCGCCGTCGGCATCGATCGTGAACGTGTCGATGGCAGCGAAACCGCGCACGACCTCCGGATCGTCGACGCGATAGTCGAGCGCCCGCAACGCCAGCATCGAGTTGAGCATGGCGGGAATGATACCGCCCCAATCGCCGGTTGCTTCCTGGCGTTCGAGGACCCAGCGCCGGGCCGCCGCGAGGCCGCGTTTGCGGCCCGGAACGATACCGTTGCGCTCGCCAAGTTTAAGCAACCGGTCTAAGCCGTTGAATGCCGCCTCGACCGGGTCGGCCGTCTTCGGCAGCCGGTACCGCACGTTGCCCGCCCCTTCGACGTATAACTCGTCGAGTGCCAAAGGCGGCTCATAGACCGGTTTGCGGTCGAACACGATGATGAGCGGCACCGTGCTGCCGCGTGCCCAACTCGACAGATCGTAGATCGAGAAGGGGCCGCGTTCGGGCAGCAGCATCATGGCCGGCGGCAAAGCCGGCAGGCCGTCCCAGGCGTAGGCGCCGATGAGCGCCAGATGCAGCTTGGTAAATATTCGCGTCTTTGAGATTCCGCCGCGCTGCACGATGAACGCGCGCGCACGCGCCAGCGCCGGATCGTCAGCCGCGACGCCGAGTAAGCGCAGCGCCATGTATGCCTCGACGCTCACGCTGAGTTCACCGCCGTCGCCGTAGCTCAATTCCCAGCCGCCGTGCAGACGTTGTTCGGCCCGAAAATACCGCTCGGCGGCAGCCCGCGGAACGCGGTCGAACGTGCCCCAGATAACGTGCAGCAGCACGACCTCGGCGGTGATCGTGACGTTCGATTGCAGTTCGGCCCACCAGTAGCCGGCCGGGTGCTGTTGGGTGAATAACGCGTCGACGGCACGCTCGATCGCATCGGCGAGGGGTTGCATCGACGCGCGGTCCGAAGCGGCCGGAATGTCCTCGAAGCTCGTGCGAATCATCTCGCTGCTCATCGTCGGTGGCTGGACCGGTTTACTCGTGGCACGCGGACGATTTTGGGATCCGCCACTCGACCGCCTGTGCGAGCCGGCCCACGGCACCGCGCCGGCGGTGCACGTTATCGTGCCGGCCCGCAACGAAGCCGAAATACTCCCCGAAACATTACCGACGCTGCTTGCCCAGCGGTATGCCGGACCATTGGCCATTACCCTGGCCGACGACCACAGCAGCGACGGCACCGCGGCTCGCGCACATTGGTTGGCGACTGAGGCCGGTGCCGTTGCGATTCCGTTTTCGGTAACGTCGGTATCAGCGCGGCCGCCCGGCTGGGCGGGCAAGGTGTGGGCTTTAGCATCGGGCGTCGCGGCCGCGCGCCGCACCGGTGCACAACCGGAGTATTGGCTTTTCACCGACGCCGACATCGCGCACGATTCGACGGTCGTTGCTCGACTCGTTGCCACGGCTCGCGCCGACCGGCGCGATCTGGTATCGCTGATGGTGCAATTGCACTGCGCGAGCGGTTGGGAGCGGCTGTTGATCCCGGCTTTCGTGTTCTTCTTCGCGAAGCTGTATCCGTTCGCATGGGTCGCCGACGACCGGCGCAAAACGGCTGCCGCAGCCGGCGGCTGCGTGCTCATTTCGGATACGATGTTGCGCGCCATCGGCGGCGTCGAGCGCATCGCCGGCGCGCTGATCGATGATTGCTCGCTGGCGACGGCGGTGAAGGAAGCCGGGGGCCGGCTGCGGCTCGAACTCTCATCGCACGCGCGAAGCGTTCGCAGCTACGACTCGTTAGAGTCGATCTGGGAGATGATCCGACGCAGCGCGTACACGCAGTTGTCCTTATCCCCTACCATCCTGGCGGCCACCGTCGGCGGCATGGTCTTGTTGTATCTCGTCCCGCCGGTCCTGACGGTGGCCGGCGCCGTGCGACGCGACGCGGTGCTCGGCTTGGGCGGCGTCGCGGCGTGGTCGATGCTGTCGGCGGCCTACATGCCGATCTTGCGCCGCTACGGACAGTCGCGCGCGGCCGCACCCGCCTTACCGCTAGCGGCGCTGTTGTATACCGGCATGACGATCGATTCGGCGCTACGCCACTGGCGCGGTCGCGGCGGCGCTTGGAAGGGACGCGTCTACTCCGGTACGGCCGTTGCGGCCGACGCGCCGGCGCAAGCGGGCGAACTTACTCCGCACTAAGCGCCAAGCGGCGCGCGACGGCGTGCAACGCGCGCAGAGCCGCGATCGCACCGGCGATAAAACGCGCGCTACGTAGCGGTGTACGCGCGAACGTTAATGCGAGCGGCAGCGGACGCAACCGGCCGGCACCGTCGAAGACACGCGCTAGATCGGGCAATTCCGCGCCGGCGTCGTCGCTGACGACGCGCACCATCGCGACCCGGACACCACGGCCGTGCAACGCGCGCGCAAGCGGCGCGGCTTCCATATCGACGACCGCGACGCCGGTCTCAACCCACAGCGCGCGCTTGGCCGCGACGGCGCCGACAACCGCAGTCACCGCCGCGGCGTCGACAAGCACGCTGTCCAAGCCGGCGACGCAGTCCGCGGCGAGCCGTGGATCGAGCGTGATGACGTCGGGGCCGTTACGGATGCGAGCGTAGACGACAACATCGCCAACGCGTAATTTGGGATCGACGGCGCCGCACAAGCCGAGGACCAGCGCGGTCGTCCCAGACATGCCGGCTACCGTTTCGCCGGCGGCGCTGCCGGCCGCGACCGTCGACAATTTCGGGCGGGCAGCGGGCCAGCCGCCCACCACGGCCTGCGCTTCGGCGCCGCGCGGTACGATCACCGCATCAAAGCGCATGCCGGTCCGAATCGAACGCTACGCCATCCCGCGTTCCGGCGTTCCGGCGGCGCGTCCGCCCCGATTCGCAACGCACGTGGGGTGGCCACATTCGCACGCCCCGATTTGCGCCTTGCCGCGTTCAACGTCGGCCAGCTCGACCGTGTTCGCCATGCACCATTCGGCGCACGTTCCGGCCGACACCAAATCGTTGCAGCCACATGAAGCGTTGATGCATTGGTGCTGCGGCGCCGGTGGCGGCGTGATGTCGCTATGGGTAATCTCCGTACTCATATCGGCAAGCGTACCCGTTCTTGGCCGGAGCTACGCCGCGCGCCGAGCGTCATCAGATCGGTTGTGACAAAGCCCAGCCGTCCGTAGAGTGCCTTCGACGAAGGTGACGGCCGTAAGAACACTTTACGCGCGCCCGCGCCCGCGGCGGCCGCGACCACTTCGCGCACCAGCTCCGTTCCAATACCGCAGTTGCGATGAGCCGGTAAAACATAGACGCCGCAAATTTCAGCATGCCGCGAACCTTCCGGATAGGGTAACCGATCGTAGAAGACCGCGCAGCTCGACGCGACCGCGGCCACACCGTCGCAAGCAATCCACGCCGCGATGCACTCGGCGGCAAACAACCGCGCGAACGCGGCCGTCGCTTGCGCGGTAAAGGCCGGTGCGTGCGCCGGATCGAGGAGTTCGAGTTCAAGCAGACTGGCCGCGCGCAGCCGAGCTAGCGCGGGCGCATCGCGCCAATCGGCCGGGCGTAAATACAACATCATCGTCCTCCCGAATCGAACCGGTATGTCGATTGCAACAAAAAAGGCGCCCGGTTTCCCGTGCGCCCATGAACGTTTCGCTTCGGCCGCTACCGCATGACGGCATAGACCCTAAGCGAATCGCCTGGGCGGTATGTAGGGTCGGCGGGGGCGGCGCTGCGTTAACATCTGTCCGTTAATTACCATACCGTACACGCGCCGGTCAAGTACCGGACGGCGGTCGACGCTGCATGATGCCGTTGACCGTCATATCCTGCACGACCTCGTCGGCGGCGTTGAGCGTCTCGATGAATAATTTCACGATGCCGCGGTCGGGGCGTGAACGCGACGCGCGCAGGTCGGTAACTTTAATGCGCAGGTGTAAGACATCGCCCGGAACGACCGGCTTGAGCCAACGCAGCGCATCGACGCCGGCGCCGACCGAACCCCCCGCGGGGCGATAGCCGCTTTCCACGAACAGCCGCATCGTTATCGCTGCGGTATGCCATCCGCTGGCGACATGGCGGCCGAACATGCTGGCCGGCCCAGCTTCCGGATCGGTGTGGAACGGCTGGGGGTCATACTGGCGCGCGAAGCTGACAATCTCATCAGCCTCGACGGTATACGACGGCGAGCTGAATGTTTGGCCGACGTGGAGATCGTCGAAATATTGTCCGGACGGCACATCGCTCACCGACAGTGTGTACGGCGGCCATGTCGGCAGCGCATTCTTCGTAAAGGCGTGTCACAGCTGTTCGTCCGACCGAAACAAAAGCAGCGAGGATGCCCAGCTGGCTCGCAAGCCGGGCAGTAAGTAGACGTTATGTTTATTTTTTAAGTGCAGCGCTCGCATCCGGCGTGGCCGCCGGTGCAAAACCCGTCACAACATCGCCTGTGCGGCGGCTAGGCGTGCGATCGGGACGCGATAGGGCGAGCATGACACATAGTCGAGACCGATCTCGTTGCAGAACGCGACCGACGACGGTTCGCCGCCGTGTTCGCCGCAAATACCGATCTTGAGTTTCGGGCGCGTCGCGCGGCCTTTGGCAACGCCGATGCGCATGAATTCGCCGACACCGATGCGGTCGAGCACTTGGAACGGATCGTCCTTGAGAATCTTGAGTTCGAGATACTTGGGAATAAACGAATTCTCGGCGTCGTCGCGGCTGTACCCATACACCGTCTGCGTAAGATCGTTGGTGCCGAACGAGAAGAATTGGGCCGTCTTCGCCAACTCGTCGGCGACGACGCAGGCCCGCGGCAATTCCACCATCGTTCCGATGAGATACGCGACCTCGACACCGCTCTCGGCAATCACGGCGTCGGCCACCGACTTTACCGCATCGTACGTGAATTGCATTTCCTCGGGCGTTCCGACGCCGGGGATCATCACGTCCGGTCGCGCGTCGACGCCGGCTTTGCGCAGCGCACAGGCAGCCTCGAAGATCGCCCGCACCTGCATCGCGTAGATCTCCGGATACACGATGCCGAGCCGGCAGACACGTAAGCCGAGCATTGGATTGGCTTCGTGCAAAATTCGCACGCGCGCCAATATTTTCGCCTTCTCAACGAACGCCGGCGACGCTTCGCCTTCGCGGACGCGCAGTTCCGTCGTCTCGACGAGCAACTGCTCGAGCGACGGTAAAAACTCATGCAGCGGCGGGTCGAGCAGCCGGATCGTCACCGGATAACCGGCCATGGCCGTGAGGATGCCGGTAAAGTCGGCCCGTTGAAACGGCAACAATTTAGCGAGTGCCTCGGCGCGCGCTTCGGGCGTATCGCTCACGATCATCTGCTGCACGATCGGTAGCCGTTCGCGCTCCATGAACATGTGCTCCGTGCGGCACAAGCCGATGCCGGTAGCGCCCAGGTCGCGCGCCCGTTGTGCATCGTCGGGCGTATCGGCGTTGGCCCACACTTCCATGCGCTTCAAGGCATCGGTGAGCGTCAGAAATTCGGCCAGCCAAGCCGGCGGTTTCGAGGGCGGGGCGATGAGTTCGAGCCGGCCCAACATTATTTCGCCGGTCGAGCCGTCGATCGTGATCGCGTCGCCTTCGTGAATCGGTTGTCCGGCGAGCGTCGCCATTTTCGTGCGGCGGTCGACTTTGAGCGCCTCGCAGCCGCATACGCACGGTTTACCCATGCCACGCGCAACGACCGCGGCGTGCGATGTCGCCCCACCCTTCGACGTCAGCGTGCCTTTAGCGGCGATCATACCGTGAACGTCATCGGGCGTCGTTTCCGCCCGCACCAGAATCACGGCTTCGCCGGCCGCCGCGCGCGCGACGGCAGTGTCGGGATCGAACACGACGACGCCGCTGGCGGCGCCCGGTGAAGCGTTGAGTCCGTGGGCAACGGCAGTGAATGCCTGCGCCGGATCGATCCGGGCGTGAAATAGCTGATCGAGCGATGCCGCGTCGACGCGGCGGACCGCTTCGCGCGAATCGATAACGCCTTCGGCGACGAGCGCCAGCGCAATCTTCACCGCTGCTTCGGCGCTGCGTTTGCCGCTACGCGTTTGCAACATAAATAATTTGCCGCGCTCGACGGTAAACTCGAGATCCTGCATATCGGTATAATGCCGTTCGAGCTGGTCGGCGATCGCGACGAATTGCGCGTACACGTCGGGCTGCGACGTTTGGAGATCTTCGATATGCTCGGGCGTACGCGTGCCCGCAACCACATCTTCGCCTTGCGCGTTACGCAAATATTCACCGAACAGACGCTTCTCGCCGGTATTCGGATCGCGGGTAAAGGCGACCCCGGTTCCCGAATCGTCGCCCATGTTGCCGAACACCATGGCTACCACGCTGACCGCGGTCCCCCAGTTGTCCGGAATTTTATTGAAGCGTCGATAATCGGCCGCGCGGCGCGAATGCCAAGAATCGAACACGGCGCTAATTGCTAATTCTAATTGCTCGGTAACATCTTGCGGAAACGGGCGCTGTGTTTCGGCCAGCACGACGGCTTGAAAGTCGGCTACGACGGCCTGCCAGCCCGGCGCGTCGATCTCCGGGTCGGTCGCTACTCCGAGCTTTACCTTTGCGTCATCGACGATCCGATCGAAGCGCTCTTTGTCGATGCCCAGCACCACGTGGCCGAACATCGCGATGAACCGCCGGTACGCGTCCCAGGCAAAGCGCTCGTTAGCGGTAAGCTTCGCTAACCCGCTGACGGTCGTGTCGTTGAGCCCCAGATTGAGAATGGTGTCCATCATGCCGGGCATCGAGATACGGGCGCCCGAGCGAACCGACACCAGTAGCGGATCGGCTGCCTCGCCGAAGCGCTTTCCGGTGCGCGCTTCGAGTTCGATCATCGCCGCTCGAATTGTGCCGTCCAGGCCGGGCGGTAGGCGCCGGCCGGCAGCGTAGTATGCCAGACACTGTTCGGTGGTAATCGTAAAACCCGCCGGAACCGGCAGGCCGGCTTGGGTCATCTCCGCGAGGCCAGCACCTTTGCCGCCGAGCAGGTCGCGCATCCCGGCATTGCCGCGGTCGAAGAAATAGAGCGCATCGCCGGCCGGCGGTCGCGACGGAATGGGAACCAAAACGTCAGACAATCCGAGGCTCCTTTGGCGAGCGCGGCGCGGGTAAAACATAGTTTCCGCGAACGACGATCAATTGGCAAGGATTTTTGTCTCTTGCCCGCCTGCCGCAACGCGCACGAGTTTGAAGCGGGGCCGGGCCGCTCTTAGCGCACGATTTCGGTCCCGGCGCCGGCCAGCGCCGCGACCACGGCACCTGCTCCGCCTCCGCCGATCAAGGCGCGGCCGACTCCGCCGCGCACCGCAACGAGCGCCGCTTCAATCTTCGGCAGCATGCCGTCGGTAAAAATGCCACGCCGGGCGTACGCTTCTGCGTCCGCGACCGTCATGCGCGCGATCCCGGAAGCCGGGTCGTTGCGATCGAACCGCACGCGCGCGACGTCGGTCACGACGAAGTACGCGTCGACCCCGAGCGCCGCCGCGAGCGCGCCGGCGGCGGTGTCGGCATTGATATTGTAGCGCTGGCCGTCCCGGTCGGCGCCGATCGGCGAGACCACCGGAATGTTGCCGCGCGCGAGCACCGCGCGAACCGGCTCGACGTCCACCGCCGCAATCTCGCCAACATACGCGAGCCCGGCCGGCCGTTCTCGCCGTGTCGCGAGAAACACGCCCTCATCACCGGCGACGCGCTCGGCCCGGCCGCCGGCGGCGTTGAGCGCGGCAACAATCGCGGCATTCACTCGGCGGCCGAGGATTTCGGTCACCACCGCGAGCGTCGCCGCGTCGGTCACGCGTAAGCCCGCAATGCGGCGGGTCGGCATGTGGCGCTCGCGCAACTCCGCATCGACGGCGGGACCGCCGCCATGCACGAGCACGACCGCCGTTCCATCGTGTGTCAAGCGCACCAGGTCGGCCAAAACCGGGTCGCCTGAGCCGCCCGCCGCAACCGATCCGCCGAATTTGACGAGCAGCGAGGCAATGCGCGGCTGCGCTGCCGGTTGAGAAGTCATGCTGGCCGACTCCCTGCCGCCCGTCGGTCATTCCTTGCGCCACGATGCCCCGCTGCGCACCCGGCGCGACATGGACGCCGCCGACGCTTACGCATCAGTATCGAGTTTCGACACCGTTCTAGCCGCCGGGAGGCGGCGGCGGATCGCCGGCGATGCGAATGCCCAACTCGTCGAGGTGCGCCAGCAGATCGGCCGGATCGTCGTAGATGCGATAGGCGCCCGCGCTCTGCAGTTCGGCCCGGCCGTAGCCGCCGCTGAGCACGCCGATACCGAGCGATCCGGCGCGTTGGGCGGCCAGCAGATCCCAAATCGAATCCCCGACCACAAAAGCGCTGCGCGGCTCGATGTCCAAACGGCGCGCGGCTTCCAGGAACAAATCCGGATTGGGCTTGGCGTGTGCCACGTCGGTCCGGGTAACGACCGGAACGTCATCCGGTACTTCGAGTATGCGCAACGTACGCGCAGCGACCTCGCGCGAACCGCTCGTCGCGATCGCCCACGGCACGCCTTCGCGCGACAATGTCGCAAGTAACTCACGCGCGCCCGGCAACGGCCGGACGCCCTCAACGAGCCGCTCGTAGGCCGCGCTGTGCCCGCGTTGCAACGTTTCGACTTGCTCGGTGGTAAGGTCACGCCCGAGTTCGCGGCGCAGCGCCCGCACGAACAGACCGCCGCTCATGCCGATCCGCCGGTGAATGCGCCACACCGCGAGATCGAAGCCGTTCGCGCGCAGCGACGTATCCCACGCCGTCACATGCTGGTAGACGCTGTCGGCCAAGGTGCCGTCGAGATCGAAGATCATCGCTGCATCATGGCGCTCGCGCATCAGCGTGACGTTATCAGCTACCGGGCACGGCTCCTGGTGCCAAAGCAGTTCGTAAGCGCCGCATCACCGGCGCTGCGCCGGCCGCTGCCGGGCCGACGACGAGCAGCGCGAACGTTCCGGGAACAATTGTCCGCTTCGGGCGTTGCTCGCCGGGTGCCGGTAAGCCAAGCTCGATCTTCGCAGTGACCAAATACGCGGTATGCGTTTCGGGATCGATGGCCATGGTGCGTGCATATTGCTGCGTCGTCACGTTCTGCGCAACGCCAAACGTTTGCGGCGAATCTTCGCGAACGATCGTTAACGTACCGTCGCCATTGGAACTAAACGCGAGGCCCGCACCGGGGTCGAACGCCGTCGCATCGACGCCCATGCCGATCGGCAACGTTGTGATGACGGCACCGGTGCGCGCATCGACCACGGCCATGAGGTTGTTATGGCAGCCCGCGAACAAAATCTCATGTGCGACGTCGATCGATAAGCCCGACGGATTCTCACACGGCGCCAGCGGCCAGGCGTGCAAGACGACACTAGCACGGGCGTCAATCGAAACGAGCTGACTCTTGTCTTCGATGTTCGCGTAGATCGTTCCATCGCCGCCGGCAGCCGCGAATTCCGGCCTGCCGGGCAAAGCGATCGAGCCGAGCACGACGTTGGTCCGGGCATCGATCGCCGTTACGTCGTTGCTTTGCCCGTTGAACGTAAAGACGCGCTGTGTTGCCGCGTCGTACAAGATCGCATCCGGATTTCGACCCGCGATCGCGATCTTCGTTAGCGTTGCCAGCGTCGTTAGATCGAAAACGGTTACGCTGTTATCACGTCCGTTGCTGGTGAAGCCTTTGCCCAGTTCGGGTGCGAGCGCGATGCCGTGGACGCCCGGAGTATCCGGTATCTCGGCTTGCACGGTCCCGGTCGCCGGATCAACCACCATGACCCGGTCGGCGCGCGAGAGGAACAGCCGCCGCCCGGCAGCGTCATAGGTAAGATAATCCCAGCCGCCCGAACCGCCCAGCGTAAAACTGTGGAGTAGCCCGTACGCCGGCGGAGCCGTCGCCGCGCCGGCGATGCCACCAACGGCGAGTAGGATCGCCAGCGCCGCGCACGGTGCGCCCAGCATTCTAGCGAAGAGCGCGACGGATCGATGCATTGAGAAGCCTCCAGTACGATGGCGCACTCGGGCGCATTCACATCAGCTTTGCCAGTAATCTCCGACTGTCCCCGCAGTCGCGGAATTGACGCGTACGACGTCCGCTTTCCAAGCGCCGTTGACAAACTCGCACCGCACCGACTCGTGGAATAGTCGAGCTGCCCGCAGAACCGTGACGTACATCCCAAGCATCAACGTCGAAGCCATTCCTTTGGATTAAATTCGTTTCACCGAAGGGTGCCTTCCGCGGGCGCTATCGAGAGATATCGCTCGCGCTCGGCGCCAAGAAAGCCGCCGGGCCGTCCGACGGCGGTAACCCGTTCGATGTCGCCCTCGAAGTGCTCGCGCCGGCGAAACATGTTGCCCGTATCACGCGCATGCCGCACAATGGGAGTTCTTTTACATCCTTTCCGGTGAGGGCACGGTGCGCCGCGACGGCGACAGTTTTGCAGTCAGGGCGGGCGACGCCATTATGCGCCCGCCGGGTGAGGCGCACCAGGTTCGCAATACGGGAACGAGTGAACTCCGCTACCTTCTCATCGCAGACAACCCATTCATCGATCCGAGCGTCTACCCCGACTCGGGCAAAGCGCACCTTCTGTTCCCCGGTGGCCAAATGCTCGTCCGCCACGGTACGACCGAAAATCTCGACTACTTTGACGGCGAGGAGTAGTGCGCATGAGACGCACTGGTGCGCGGATCGAGCCGTGCCAGTAGATGGTGCGCGCGTCGTGCTTAGCCATGATGACGTTTGCCGGCGGCGTCCCGTTTGAGGGGCCGCAATCTGCTCTCCATCGTCGACCTCGCGCCCGACGAATTGCCTAGCCTGGTCGGTATCGCGCAGCAGCTCAAGGCCGCCGGGCGCGCGCAACTCGAGTTGCTACGCGGCAAGACGCTCGCGATGTTATTCGAAAAGCCGTCGCTGCGGACCCGCGTTTCGTTCGAGGTTGGCATGACCCAACTTGGCGGCCATGCGATCGCCGCTACCGGCAACGACTTTCTCGTCGGATCGCGCGAAACGCCCGAAGACGCGGCTTGCGTGCTGTCGCGCTTCGTCGACGCGATCGTGGTCCGCACGCATGCGCACGAACCGTTGCAACGCTTTGCGGCCTCCGCTACCGTGCCGACCATCAACGGACTGTCCGCTGCCGCCCACCCGTGCCAGGCGCTGGCGGACATGCTCACGATCAAAGAGCGCTTTGGCACGCTAGCCGGTTTGCGCATCGCCTACGTCGGCGACGGCCGCAACAACGTGGCCCATTCCGTTGGCGAAGCGGCCGCCATGTCGGGCATGTCGGTAACGTTCGCTTCGCCGACCACGCACCGTCCGCCCGATGCGTTCCTAGCCCGGCTGGTCGAACTCGGCAAACCGCACCACGTCACGGCGCGCGCCTTCACGAGCCCAATTCGCGCCGTCCGCGACTCGACGTCATCTATACCGACCTCTGGACGTCGATGGGCGAAGAGGCGCTCGTCGAGCGCAACGCCGCCGCGCTGGCACCCTATCGCGTCGATTCGGCGCTACTGGGGGCCGCGGCGCCGCACGCGCTGTTCATGCACTGTTTGCCCGCTCATCGCGGCGAAGAAGTCAGCGCCGCCGTTATCGACGGTCCGCACAGTGTGGTTTTCGATCAGGCCGAAAACCGATTGCACGCGCAAAAAGCGCTGTTGCTTGCCCTGATGACCGATCTCCGCGGATTAGGTGAATAATGACCGTTCAAAACGCCGTTCTCAACGCACCCAAGACCAAGCGCCAACGCGCGATTCTCTCGCTCATCGCGGCTCGCCCCGTGCGGTCGCAAGACGAGCTCGCGATGCTGCTCGAACGCCAAGGCTACGGACGCCGTGCTCATCGACGCGCGCGAAACGGTTCATCAGCGAGTACCCCTATCGCGCGCTGGCCGTGAAAGCCCGCTATCAAGGTGTGTATCAGCTGTCGGCCGCGCTGTCGCGCCCGCTCATCGCGCAACTGCTAATCGAAACCGCGAACGCGTACGGCTACGACGTTTATTTGCAATCGCGGCGATTGAGGCGCCCGGTTGCAGCGTGAGCGCTACGGTTCGGCGCTTTTCCGCCGGCGCCCAGCTTCGACACGGCGCCCGCTTCTTGGTACGTTTGTTTCTGCCATGAAAACCTCACGATTAGATGCGTGTTCCCTCCATCATCATTAACGTCGACCTCATCGGCAAGACGGTGTTTAAAAGACGCTTACGCTTCGTTTACCAGTGGTTATCTCAAAGACGTCTTGCTCGACGAACGCGCTAATGGCCGCATCGCGGGCAAGCCAAGTCCGCATGGAAGCGATCGGATCGGCAAATCTGGCGTCACTCGAACAGCTCGTTACAGGCGATCGCGTGAAAGTCGAAGCATAAGTCCCGACCTCCCACGGCATATTTTGTCGATATTTGCGCCGGCGCGCGTTCGCAAAACGTAGGCACTCGGCAGCCGTGCCGTGCGCACTGCAACAGCCCATGAAAGTAGTGGGCCCGCTATGCAATTTCGACCTCGTCGTATAATTCATCGATATTGAGCGCATACTTATCGATGCGAACCGCACAAGGCCCGAGATATAGTGTGGGATAAATTTGAACTTGCCGTTCGCTGCCCCTTACCACCGGCGTACAAAACGCTTTGTCGAGTCGATGACAATGTACTCTTCAACCGTCTCGATTGCTTCGCATTCGTCAAAATTTGCCTAAGTCATCGCCTTCATTCGGGCTAAGATTTCGAGAACGAGATTCGGACGTCTCTTTAGGCGAGCGCCTTGAGTGAGGTCGGCCGGATCGCATGTGACCGTAACGTCCGGGTAGCGCTCCTGCCCTTCAATGCGGCAGCGCGTCCATATTGCAGCGGCGAGCCGCACTTTGCAATTCTGTTAACGCAAGTGTTCGCGTAGATTACTTCCCAAGACCAGCGCGATATCTTGATGCTCATCGCTCAACGTCCCCATCGCGATGGCGCGGCCATCGACGTATTCATAACGACGGCCCCTGCGGGCTGGGTGTTGCATGGGGTGTACTTCGTGTCCACCGGTAATTATCTCTGCGGAACTCAATCAAATCGTGACGATCTGTAGCGGCCGCTCGAACTGTGGCAGCCTTTCAAGCGATTTGTGGAGGGCCAATTTCGAAACGTGCGCGGCGCAGCAGAGCGCCCGCGTTTACATCTCTCTGCAGAAGTCTCCCAACACTTGCACCAGGTAACTTAACGTCATGGGGTCGAATCATCGAATCATCATCATGACTCTCGACACTTCGCGTTCCTACTGCCGAGCCGAATTGGAAGCTATTTTACGAGAACCTTGGATCGAAAGAAACCAACCCGAGTTTTATGATTTTTCAGTTGCATTCGGCTTTGAAACCACTGGCCCGCTGACGTCCAATGTTCCGGAGACGCCTATTGCTGGCAGGCGATACTGGCTGATTTGGCATTGCAATGCCCGTGAAGATGCAGGTCGCCGATTGTGTTGGGCAATCGGCGACCCGGCGATGGATAATTGGTTTCTCATCGCGCTATGTTCGAGCCACGATCTTTCCGAACCTCGGCATCAGGAAGTTTCCAACGCAGTACGTGTTCTCGACTATGCGCACTGGAAATTAGCGTTCTGGCGTGAAATGCGTTGTTTAAACAAGTTGAAGCAAAGTGCAGACTCTGTTGCCGTCATCGATTTGGACGGTAAACTGCTTATGCTTAACGATACTAGTAGCTTAGGTGAGCCGCAGGTGGCTCGCTTTTCACTCACCTCCGCAGTTGATGAAATTTTGCTGTGCGGCTTCGCTTTTGCGGTTCAAAATTACCGCCCAGAAGATGCGGTACGTGATGTTGTCGCCTTTTGCAATGATTTCCGGGCCCATATCTAGACGTTTGCCACGTCAACGAATTTGGAAACAGCCGCTTTGTTGACGCTTGCTTTTTCGCGCCCGAATGAAATCGCATGTCCGCTCCACGCTATAAGTGCCACAGAGTGGTTGGTATCTCGGCGACTGTGCTATAAGCGCGGCAATTATTGGGAGAAATTACAATAACCTGAGTAGTTGACAGGAAGGCCGTAATACGCGTTTACCCAAATGCTGATGACTGATGACGAAGGGGCCGGCATAGCTTTATCGAGCCCTATTAAATTTCCAGGATTAGACCATTTGATGACAGAGTTTGGCGGGTAGTTTCCAAGTCCGTCCCAAGCATAGCCGGAACCGGGATCACTATATCGTAATATAGCCCCCGAGTCTTGGCTTATAGCTTTACATTGCTCAAAAAAAGTTCGCATATTGATGTTGACCCGGTTCCGTGGACACTTGCCCAGTGAGGGCGAAAGAGGTCCACAATGCCGCAGAGACACCGCGACGCATACCCGCCGGAGTTCAAGAGCAAGCTCGTCGCGCTTGTATTAGCCGGACGCAGCCCAGAAGAGCTCGCTAATGAGTTTGAGCCCTCCAACGTTACGATCCGCAACTGGGTCAAGCAGTCGCAGCTTGATAGCGGAAGCCGCAAAGACGGCCTGACCAGCGATGACCACGCCGAGATGGCGCGGTTGCGCAAACGCGTTAAGCAGCTTGAGTTGGAACGTGAAATCCTCTCAAAAGCAGCGGCCTGGTTCGCACGGGAAAACACGGATCTTCCGAAACGGTCTTCGGATTCGTGAAAGCTTACCAGGCCCAATATCCGGTCGCGACGATGTGTCGAGTTCTCGAAGTTTCCACCAGCGGTTACTACGCGTGGGCTTCGCGATCGCCGTCGAAGCATATACAACAAGATCAGTTTCTCGGTGATCGTATTGAGGCGATCTTTCACCGCTCGCGTTCGACCTATGGCCGTCCACGCATTCACGCGGAGCTGCTTGAAGATGGTGTTCGCGTAGGCGCCAAGCGCGTTGCACGCCTGATGCGCAATCGGTCTATTCACGGGGCTTCGCGACGCAAGACGACGATCACCACCATTCGCGATCGCGACGCCCGGCCGGCACCCGATCTTGTTGAACGGCGCTTCGTCGCCGATGCACCCAATCAACTGTGGGTCGCCGACATAACGTACATCCCGACGTGGAGCGGCTTTCTGTACCTCGCCGTTGTGCTCGACGTCTTTAGCAGACGCGTCGTCGGATGGGCAATGGCGGATCATATGCGCAAAGAGCTGGTGATCGATGCGCTCGATATGGCCGTCTATCGCCGCAAACCGCTCGCCGTTGTTCACCACTCCGACCAAGGGTCCCAGTACACGTCGATAGCGTTCGGGCTCCGCTGTAAAGCAGCCGGTATTCGACCGTCGATGGGGTCGCGGGGCGACTGCTACGACAACGCGATGTGCGAGAGCTTCAACGCAACGCTCGAATGTGAGTTGCTCGTTAAGCATCGCTTCCGTACGCAACGCGAAGCTGAAGCTGCAGTCTTCGACTTCATCGAGGCGTGGTATAATCCGCATCGGCGCCACTCCGCGCTCGGCTATCTCTCGCCTATCAACTTCGAACGCCGATCGCAAGCAGCGGCCTGAAATTCAAATCAGTAACCCTCCACGGAACCGGGTCAACATCATATATCGATTATGTTGACCAGTTAAGAATAGATTTTTAGGATTGGGCGGCGGGCTGTAAGCTATCTGATTCCAATTACAACTGAAGAATCCAGTATTTAAGTTTTCGTCACACGTTGCATCCGGAAAGACGACTAGAAAAGTTCCGGTAATGTTACCGCATAAAAAATTGAAGAAACATCCGCCGCCGATAGAAGGGTCGTAGAAGCCCGCTGGCAGACCCCACGAGTTCTCATAGTAAGCTGGATCCCCACTGGTACTAAACCAAGCTAATTGACCGCCTCCGTTGCAAATTGGAGGCCCACAATACTGGAATGGAATCGAACCACGTGTCGACTGCGCGTTTGGAAGCAAGAGCTGGTCGTGCGGAATTTGATTTAAATTAATCGCGAGAGATTGAAACGCGTTAACAGCTGCGATACTTCGAATTACGCGGCGGGCCCACGTAGCTTCGTAATGTTTGCCATGGATTGTGAGGCTTTCTTCTCGTACACCTCGACTTGGCCGTTCAAAAATGACCTCCGGCGGATAAGTAAAGGTGCCGCTCGTCGTTGACACAACAAGTGATGTTTCTTTGAGTTTGCTTGTACCGGCACTGCTATTTAAATCATTTAAAGCGACAACAGTTTTGGCGATTGATGGCTCTTCGACGCAAAAGGCTAGGAACATTGCCAGGAAAAAACCTAAGACGATTGCTTTCCTGAACGGAATACGCCCAAAGAGAAATTCCAAAATTTGCGCTCTTTCAGATTTCGTACGAAAAGAAATTTGGCCGAATAAGCGCCTGGCGCGGGATGACGGTGCTTCTACTTAGCCAAGGTGGGCGAGGTAATCCCCAAGAAAGAACTCCTATATATTGCAAAATTGGGTGCCGCAATCGTCGTTCCCGGCGCACTGTTGACGAGTAGCGAATCCCCTAACATTTCACTTACTTCCGATTGCAGTAGTTAGAACATTGTGACATATGATTCTAGCAGAACCGGCCACAGAATGGCTCCCTTTGGGAAAAGCGTGCTCTTTCGGCAAGCTTTCCGGAAAGGATGAATGTCAGCGTGCAACGGTGCGTGTGGCATTCCCTTCTGACCACCGGCAGCGCGCCCGCACGGTGCTCTGAGCCGGAAATCGGTCGCTCTTGCATAGTTATACAGACCAATGTATAATTATCCATAGCCATGATGACGTTGCCGGCGGCTTCCCGCTTGCGGGGCCGCAATCTGCTCTCCATTGTCGACCTTGCGCCCGACGAATTGCTTAGCTTGGTTGGTATCGCACAGCAACTCAAGGCCGCCGGGCGCGCGCAACTCGAGTTGCTGCGCGGCAAGACGCTCGCGATGTTATTCGAAAAGCCGTCGCTGCGCACCCGGGTATCGTTCGAGGTCGGCATGACCCAACTTGGCGGCCATGCGATCGCGGCGACGGGCAACGACTTTCTGGTCGGTTCGCGCGAGACGCCTGAAGACGCGGCGCGCGTCCTGTCGCGCTTTGTCGACGCGATCGTGGTCCGCACGCATGCTCACGAACCGTTGCAACGCTTTGCGGCCTCCGCCACCGTGCCGACCATCAACGGACTCTCCGCTGCCGCGCACCCCTGCCAGGCGCTGGCGGACATGCTCACCATCAAAGAGCGATTCGGCACGCTCGCCGGTTTGCGCATCGCCTACGTCGGCGACGGCCGCAACAACGTGGCGCATTCTGTTGGCGAAGCGGCCGCCATGTCGGGCATGTCGGTAACATTCGCTTCGCCGATCACGCATCGTCCGCCCGACGCCTTTTTGGCCCGGCTCGTCGAACTCGGCAAACCACATCACGTCACGGCGCGCGCCTTCACCAGCCCCATTCGCGCCGTGCGCGACGTCGATGTCATCTATACCGACGTTTGGACGTCGATGGGCGACGAGGCACTCGTCGAGCGCAACGCCGCCGCGCTGGCACCCTATCGCGTCGATTCGGCGCTACTGGGGGCCGCGGCGCCGCACGCGCTGTTCATGCACTGTTTGCCCGCTCATCGCGGCGAAGAAGTCAGCGCCGCCGTTATCGACGGTCCGCACAGTGTGGTTTTCGATCAGGCCGAAAACCGGCTGCACGCGCAAAAAGCGCTGTTGCTTGCCCTGATGACCGATCTCCGCGGATTAGGTGAATAATGACCGTTCAAAGCGTGGTCCTCAACGCACCCAAGACCAAGCGCCAACGCGCGATTCTCTCGCTCATCGCGGCCCGCCCGGTGCGGTCGCAAGACGAGCTCGCGACGCTGCTCGAAGTGCAAGGCTACGAAGTGACGCAAGCAACGATCTCGCGCGATATCAAGGAGCTTGGGCTCATGAAGGTGCCGCTCAAAGGCGGTGCGGGCGGTCAATTCAAGTATGTCGAGCCGAGTGCCGGTCCCTCATTCACGTCGCGCCTGCACCGCATCGTGGCCGAACTCGTCGTTTCGATTCGCGGCAGCGTGAATCAAATCGTGCTGCGCACGCCGCCCGGCGGCGCGATGATGCTGGCATCGGCGATTGATTCTGCGGGCTGGAGCGAAGTTATCGGTACGCTCGGCGGCGACGACACGGTTCTCGTGATTTGCGAACGTACCGAAACGATGCCGATGGTGATGCAGCGTTTTGAAGATATGCGCGCCGCGAGCGAATGAAGAGGACGCACGCAACATGAAGATCGTACTCGCCTATTCGGGCGGACTCGATACGTCGGTCTTGCTCAAGCAATACGTGAGCGCCGGTCACGAAGTCGTGGCCATGACGGCGAATCTCGGCGAGTCCGATATGGTTTCCGGCGACGGCTCGCAAGATGCGCTCGAAGCGGTGCGCCGCAAAGCGTTGCAGCTTGGGGCCGCCGACGCCGTGCTCATCGATGCGCGCGAACGTTTCATCAGCGACTACGCCTATCGCGCACTGGCCGCGAACGCCCGCTATCAAGGTGTGTATCCGCTCTCAGCCGCGCTGTCACGTCCGCTCATCGCGCAACTGCTGGTCGAAACCGCCGACGCCTACGGATACGACGCGGTCGCGCACGGCTGCACGGGCAAAGGCAACGATCAGGTTCGGATCGAGGTCGGTGTACGCGCCGCGGCTCCGCATCTTAAAACGCTGGCTCCGTTGCGCGACACGCCGTTGTCGCGGCCCGATGCGCTCGCCTATGCCCAAGCTCACGGCGTCCCGGTCTCGCAGACGGCGGCCAAGCCGTATTCAGTCGACGCGAATCTGTGGGGCCGCTCGATTGAAGCGGGGGTGCTCGAAGATCCCTGGAACGCGCCGCCCGAAGATGCCTACGATTGGACCGCGACGCCCGGCACCGAGCCCGCCGCCGGAACCGAGATCGTGATCGCATTTGAACGCGGCCGGCCGTCGATGGACGGCACGGCGGGTGCCGAATTTATTTTCGCGCTTAACAAAGTCGCCGGTGCCAACGGCGTCGGCCGTATCGATATGATCGAAGATCGGGTCGTCGGGCTCAAGTCGCGTGAGGTTTACGAATGTCCCGGCAGCGTCACGCTCATCGAAGCGCACGTTGCACTCGAACGGCTCGTCCTCACACGCGACGAACTGCGCACCAAAGCGGCGCTCGATCAGAAATACACCGAGCTCATTTACGACGGACAATGGTCGGCGCCGTTGCGCGGCGCGCTCGACGCCTTCAACGATCACGTTGCGCTGCGGATGACGGGCGAGATCCGCCTGCAGCTCATCCGCGGCCGCGCGGTCGTCACCGGATCGCGCTCGCCGTTCGCGCTCTACGATGAGTCGCTCGCCACCTACGGCCAAGGCGACCGCTTCCGGCACGACGCCGCCGGCGGCTTTATCGAAATTTGGGGCTTACCGGTCGCCGCGGGTGCGGCCCGCGCCGCGCAAGCCCGCGAGCGTTCCACCCCGACATTGGTGTAATGGCAAGCACCGAATCACCACTGCAATGGGGTGGCCGCTTCGCGTCCGCCCCGGATGCCGCACTGCTGGCGTTTGGTTCGTCGCTGAACGACGATCTGGTGCTGGCCGAATTCGACGTGCGTTGCTCGCGCGGGCATATCGCGAGCTTACACGGCGGCGGGCTGCTGTCCGATGGCCAAGCCGCGGCGTTGCGTACGGCACTCGATAGCGTTGCCGCCGAAGTCGCGGCCGGGACGTTCGCGCAGTTCGCGCGCGCCGGGTCCTTCGAGGACGTGCACGGCGCGATCGATGCGCGCGTGCGGGAACTCGCCCCACCCGAAGCGGGCGAATCGCTGCACGCCGGCCGCAGCCGCAACGACCAGGTTGCCACGACGCTGTTGCTGTACGCCGCCGACCGGGCGTATCGCGGGCGCGGCATTACCGCCGGTATCGCACAGGCGCTCGAAGTGCGCGCGACGGCGGCACTGCAGACCGGAGCACTACTGGCTGCCACAACCCATTGGCAGCCGGCCCAGCCCGTGTTATTGGCCTTTTGGCTCGATGCGTGCGCCCAACCGTTCGTGCGCGCGGCGCAGCGGTTTGCCCGCGTCGAGCAGTCGGCTCGGGCAGCGTGTCCGCTCGGCTCGGGAGCCGTCGCCGGTTCGTCGTTACCGCTCGACCGGGTGGCCGCGGCGCGCGAGCTCGGCTTCGCGGAGCCGTCGCGCAACGCGCTCGACAGCATCGGCGAACGGGATATCGCGCTGGACCTCTTGCACGCCGCCGCGCGCGCCGTTGGTGCCGCCTCCCGCGCAAGCGAAGAATTCGTCATGTGGACGACGCCGGCATTCGGCTACGCTCGATTGGGCGACGCCGCGTCGACCGGCTCGAGCTTGATGCCGCAGAAACGCAATCCGGATCCCTTCGAGTTGGTGCGCGCGGCCGCCGGCCGCATCAACGGCGCGTATAGCGGAGCGCTGGCGACGACCACGGGCATCGGGCTTTCGTATCATAAAGACTTACAGGAAACCAAGGCTCTCGTCATTCGCGGCACCGAGCACGCGCTGGCCGCGCTCGACGCCTTCGGGCGCGCGTTCGGCCAACTCAGCTTCGACGAAAGCGCGATGACGGCGCACGCCGGCGACGGCTACACCGTCGCGACGGACGTGGCGGACGCGGTGATTCTGAGCGGAAAAACGGCGCGTGAAGCGCATCGATTGGTAGGCGAACGCGTGCTGCGCGCGGAGCTCGAGGGGCGCCCGCTCGATGCGCGCGATACCCAGGCCCTCGGCGTTCCCGCCGCGCCGGTCACGGCGCGCGGCTCCGTCGACGGCAAACGCACCGCTGGTTCAACGCGTACCGCGGCGGTTCGTGAGTCGATCGCGCGAACGCTGGCCGACATCGCGTTGCTGGAGCAGCCGGCGACGTGACGACGGCTCACATCATCGGCGCCGGCGGCTACGCTGCGGCCGAACTCATCCGGCTGTTGAGCGCCCATCCGGATGTCCGGATCGGGACGCTGGAAAGCCGCAGTTCACCGGGCGCTCGCGTGTGCGATCTGTTTCCGGCGCTCGCGCGCATCACGTTGACGTGCGAGTCGGAAGGAACGACGCTGGCACGCGCTGTCGCCGGCGACATCGTGTTTCTGGCCGGCAATCACGAACTGGCGCACGCGCACGCGCCGCAATTACTTGCGCGCGACGTCCGTGTCATCGACTTGTCGGATGCGTTTCGGCTGACCGATCGAACGCACGGCGCGGTCTACGGTTTGCCCGAACGCTACCGGGCGGCGATCGCGACCTCGCGTTTCGTCGCCAATCCGGGCTGTTACGTCACGGCCGCGCTGCTCGCACTCATTCCACTCGGCGGCCTGCGCGATCGAATCGGCAGCATCATCGTCGATGCCAAGAGCGGGATCACCGGCGCCGGCCGAACGCCGCGAGTCGAATCGCTGTTTGCCGAAGTCGACGCCGACGTCCGCGCCTACGGCCTGGCGGGCCACCGGCACGGGCCCGAAATCGTGCAAGAAGCGGCTGCCGCCGGTCTCGCAGCTCCGTTAATCTTCTCGCCGCACGTCGTCCCGCTGCGGCGCGGAATTTTAGCTGACGTCTATCTCGTTCCGGCCGCGCCGCTCGATCGCGATCAGATTGCCGCAACCCTGACGCGCTATTACCACGACAGCCCGTTCGTTACGGTGCTTACCGGCGAACGCGTGCCGCACTTGCCCGCGCTGGAAATGACTAACGATGCGCAATTGGCCATTGCCCAGCGCAATGGAATCGTGCAGATTATCTGCGGGCTCGATAATCTCGGTAAAGGTGCCGCCGGGCAAGCCGTCCAGAATATGAATATTATGCTTGGAATTCCGGAGGAACGTGGACTTGTCGCTCGCAGCATTGCCGTCGGCTGAGACCGTCCGCCTGATCGCCATTCGTGGCGGTTTAGGCGCGGTGCCCGGTCTCAAGATGTCCGGCGTACATGCCGGGATCAAGAAACGCAAGAGCGACCTTGCGCTCGTGGCGCTCGGCGGTCCGCACGTGTGCGCGCAAGTCATCACGACCAACGACATCAAAGCGGCGCCGTTGCTCGTGAGTGGATCGCACTTGGACTTCGACGGCGAGGCGATGGCCGCAATCGTAATTAACGCCGGTTGCGCCAATGCGTGTACGGGAGAACGCGGTTTGCGCGATGCGCGCGCGACCGCCCGCCAAGCGGCGACACTACTCAAAGTGCGACCGACGCAAGTGATCGTGGCCTCGACCGGCGTGATCGGCGTCCATTTGCCGATGGACCGGCTCTCCAAAGGCATCGAACGCGCATTCAAAGATCTATCCGAGGGGCACGAGGCCGCGTACGCGGCGGCCGAAGCAATCATGACGACCGACCATCTGCCCAAGCTGGCTTCGTACGCGTGGCACGACGGCAATAAACGCTACGTCGTCGGCGGCATTGCCAAAGGCTCGGGCATGATCGCGCCCAACATGGCGACGATGCTGTCGTTCATCGCGACCGATGCGCCGATGTCGCGCGGCGCATTGGGCGACGCGCTGTGCGCCGCCGTCGACGGTACCTTCAACATGATCTCCGTCGACGGCGATATGTCGACCAACGATTCGTGCTACACATTCGCCAAGCCCGGCAAGGGCGCTGCACCGGCCGGCTTTCGGGAAGCGTTAACCGCCGTCTGCCGCGATCTGGCCGTAGCCATGGTCCGCGACGGTGAAGGCGCCTCCAAGACACTGGTCTTCAACGTCAGCGGAGCGCGCGATGAAGCGCAAGCGCGGGCCGTCGCGCGGGCCGCGATCAATAGCTCGCTGGTCAAGACCGCGCTGTACGGTGAAGATCCGAACTGGGGCCGCATCGTTGCCGCCGCGGGCGCCGCGCGGGTCGGCATCGATCCCGAGAAATGGTCGCTGTTCCTGGCTGGGCAGTCGTGGGTGGAACGCGGCGCGATCGAAGCGCTCAGCGAAGCCGAGGCCCACACCTTACTCGAAGAAGCGACGATCGATATTCGCTTGGATTTAGGCATTGGGACGGCGACGGCGACCGGCTGGGGCTGCGATCTGAGCAGCGATTACGTGCGCATCAACGCGCACTACCGGACCTGACGGACGCGCGTCGCCGCGCCGTCGTTGAGGAGTTCGAGCAGTATGGCATTTGTTAGCAACACCAACCGCGGCCGCACGCAGCATCCGCATCTGTTGGCAAACTATGCTCGCGCGGACGTAAATTTCGTGCGCGGTCAGGGCGTTTATCTGTTCGACGAAAACGGCGATCGCTACATCGACCTGGTCGCCGGAATCGCGGTCTGCGCGCTGGGCCACGCGCATCCGCGCATTGCGCGCGTCGTTGCCGAGCAAGCCGCGACGCTCGTCCACGTCAGCAATCTGTATCATCACGAACCGGCCGGAACGTTAGCTGACGAATTGGCGGCCCGGGCCGGCTTTGATTCGGTCTTCTTCTGCAATTCCGGTTCCGAAGCAAACGAAGCGGCGATCAAGCTGGCACGCAAACACGCCTTTCGGCGCGGCGAAAAACAGCGCACGAAGATTTTGGCCGCGCACGGTTCGTTTCACGGCCGGACCTTCGGCGCGCTCGCCGCCACCGATAATCCAAAATACAAAGAAGGCTTCGAGCCGCTGCCCGCCGGTTTCGCCTGGACGCCGTTCAACAACATTAGCGCGCTCGACGCGGCGATCGACGCGACCACAGCCTGTTTCCTCGTCGAGCCCGTGCAAGGCGAGAGCGGCGTTGTTCCGGCGACGCGTGAATTTTTACAAGCCGCCCGGCGTCTGTGCGACGAACGTGGCGCGCTGCTCATCTTCGATGAAGTGCAATGCGGAATGGGCCGGCTCGGCACGCTGTTTGCGTCGCAATTCTACGGCGTGCGTCCGGACGCGTTCACGTTAGCTAAATCGCTTGCTAACGGCTTGCCGATCGGTGCGCTGCTGATCCGGGGAGCGGCGGCCGGCGCACTGCAACCCGGCGATCATGGAAGTACTTTCGGCGGCTCACCCGTGCCGGCAGCCGCGGCACTCGAGCACCTGCGCATCCGCGACGATAGCGGCCTCGATGCACATGTGGCGAGCGTTGGGGCGTTCTTGCGCGGCGAGCTTGCGGCCATCGCGCGCGAATGGCCGGCCGTCTTCGCTGAACCGCGCGGACACGGATTAATGCTCGGGCTGCCGGTGTACGAGCCACACGTAGCCTCAGCATTTGTCGCGCCGGCACGCGAGCTGGGATTGTTGATCAACGCCGCCGGCCGCAACACCCTGCGCTTCGTTCCACCGCTCATCATCACCGTGGACGAAGTCGGCGCGGCGATGGGCCTCTTGCGCAAAGCGATCGCCGCGACACTGAGCTGAGCGCCGCTCAGCCGGTCATGTCTTCGAGTTCGCGGCCCTTACTTTCTTTGACGAAGCGCCACACGAAAATGAACGAGAGCACGGCGAACGCGGTATACAGTCCGTAGGCTAAACCGAGGCCTTGATTTTTAAGTACCGGAAACGAAGTTGAGATGACCCAGTTCGCAACCCACTGCGCGCACGCCGCTACCGACAGTGCGGCGGCGCGAATGTGATTCGGGAACTTTTCGCCGAGCAAAACCCAAACGACGGGTCCCCACGACATGCCGAACGCGAACACGTACAGATTCGCCGCTACGAGCGCGAGCGGTCCGGCAGCGCCGCTCAGATGCGGCTGACCTTGCGCATCAAGCACCGCGTGGCCGAAGACGAATGCGAGAATCGCCAGCGTTACCGCCATGCCCGCTGAGCCGATGAGCAGCAACGGCCGGCGTCCCAGCCGGTCGATGAGCGAGATCGCAACGAGCGTCGTGACGATGTTGACGACGCTGGTAATAACGGTAATGAGCAGCGAGTTCTTTTCCGAGAACCCGACGGCTTCCCACAAGACGCTCGAATAGTAAAAAATAACATTGATGCCGACGAATTGCTGAAATACCGACAATCCGATGCCGACCCAAACGATCGGCAGCAATCCAAAGGCTGGACCGCGCAAATCGGACCAGGTGGGAGCGTGATCGCGCACCAGCGAGCTGCGGATCTGTGCGATTTTGATCGACAAGCCTTGGTCGCTGCCCATCACTCGCGCGAACACCTTGCGTGCTTCGTCGATGCGACCCTTGGCAATCAAATACCGCGGCGACTCCGGAATCGCTAGCGAAAGCACACCGTACACGACGGCCGGAATCGTCATCGCGATGAACATCCAGCGCCAAGCATCGATTCCGAGATACCACGTAGCGCGCGAGCCGCCGGCCGACGCCGCGATCGCGTAGTCGACCAGTAACGACAGAAAAATGCCCGATACGATTGCCAACTGCTGCAACGAGCCTAATCGTCCGCGAATACTGGCGGGCGCGATTTCTGCGATGTACGCGGGTGCGATGACCGAAGCAATACCGACGGCGACGCCGCCGATGACGCGAAAAATCGAGAGGATGGCAAGCGAGCCGGCTAGACCGGTGCCAATGGCGCTCACGACAAAGAGGACAGCCGCTAACCGCATGGCGAGCAGCCGGCCATAGGCATCGGCCACGCGGCCCGCGATAAGTGCGCCGGCTGCCGCGCCGATGAGCGCCGATGAGACGGCGAGTCCGAGGGCCCCAGGGCTCGTCGCGAAGCGGTCGCCGATGGCGCTGACGGCGCCGTTGATGACCGCGCTGTCGTACCCGAACAGGAAGCCGCCGAGCGCGGCAATCGAAGAAAGAATTAAAACCGTCGCGGGCGAGCTCGCTTGCGGCCCGGGCGACTCGGGCGCGGTCGACGGCGAGTCGATGGGGTCCACGGCGGAAACGCCGCTCTTCGCGGCGCTACGCCGGCCTGCGTCTTGACTCACGCAATTCTCCTCGGTTACGGGGCACCGGACATATCGGTTAGGCGCTCGATAGCGCTCCCGATGCTTGTGCGATACCGCATCGTACCCGCTTTTGGAAGAATTTTGTCTAGAAACGGTTCGACTTTGGCGACTTCGGTCAGCTCCGGCTTGACGCGTACTCCCGCTCCAGCTTTGCGTTGTTCGGCAATGTGGAACGTAGCCACCGCTGCGCCGGCCCTTGCGCTTCGGCTCGAACGCCGCGCGCCGGCTCTCGCTCGACCGTCGGAACGTTAGCGCAGGGCGAGCCGCTCGCGCAAATACGGCTCGAGGCGATCTTCGCTCACCCGGTCTTGGCGCATCGAATCGCGGTCGCGTACGGTGACCATCCGGTCATCGAGCGACGCGAAGTCGACCATGATGCAGTACGGCGTACCGATTTCATCTTGGCGCCGGTAGAGCTGGCCGACATTGCCTTCGTCGTATTGCGTGCGGAACGGCCGCCGCAACTGACGTTCGAGCCCTTGCGCCCGCTGTACCAAATCGGGTTTATTGCGGGCTAACGGAAAAACCGCGACTTGCACCGGCGCGATCTGGGGATGAAAACGCAGCACCACGCGTTTGGTCTGCTTGCCGTCGTCGGCTGTGATGGTCTCGCTCGCATACGCATCGATGAGCATCGTAAGCGTCGTGCGGTCCATGCCGGCCGAACTTTCGATGAGGATCGGCGTATATTTCGCCTTGGCGGCTTCGTCGAAGAACGTCAAGTCTTTGCCCGACAACTGCATGTGCGCATCGAGATCGTAGGTGCCGCGATGTGCGATCGATTCGAGTTCGCCCCAGCCCCAGGGAAACAAGTATTCGACATCGGTACCGGCTTTGGCATAGTGCGGGCGCTCGTTCGCGCTCAATTCATAGAAGCGCAGCCGATCCGGCCGCACGCCGTAATCGCTGTACCACTGTTTACGCGCCGCGACCCACTCTTCATAGCGCTGCATATCGTTGCCGTCGGCGGGCACGAAATACTCCAGTTCGGCCTGCTCGAATTCGCGCGAGCGAAACGTGAAATTCCCAGGCGTAATTTCGTTGCGAAAGGATTTGCCGATTTGGGCGACGCCGAACGGCGGCCGCTTGCGCGCGCTTTGATAAATATTTTTGAAGTTGACGAATATGCCCTGAGCCGTTTCGGGCCGCAGATAGGCTCCCGAAGCCGAATCCTCGACCGGGCCGATCGCCGTCTTCATCATCAAATTAAAATTACGCGGCTCGGTAAGGGTGTCACGCATACCGCAGTCGGGACAGATGCTTGTCGACGGCAGATGATCGGCGCGGAAGCGATGTTTGCAATTGCGGCAATCGACGAGCTTGTCGTGGAAGGCGGCGACGTGGCCCGAGGCGACCCAGGTATTGGGGTGCATGACGATCGAGGAATCGAACGCCACAACGTCGTCGCGCAACTCAACCATCTCGCGCCACCAGGCGTCTTTCACGTTGCGTTTGAGGATCGCGCCGAGCGGACCGTAATCGAAGAAGCCGCCGATACCGCCGTAGATTTCGCTCGATCCGAAAATAAAGCCGCGCCGCTTGGCAAGCGCCGTAATTTCGTCCATGGTAACGCGCACATCCGGCGCTTGGGCTTCCGACATACCGCCCGGTTTTGCCCGCGCGCCGAGCCTTTTCCGCCTTACCGCACGCCGGTCCGCGCCAAAGAGCGAACATCCGCCGGCACGCCGAAAGCGCGCGAGCAATGGAGCGGGTTGCTTTAGGACGCCAATTCGAACGCGAGATCTGCGCTCAACCCGACGTGTGGGACGGAATTGCGCGCGGCGACGCCGCGGCCCGGCTCGCGCGGGAACTCGATGACGACGTCGTGCTCGTCGGCAGCGGAAGCTCGCTCTTCGTCGCACAACTCGGCGCGCTCGCTTTACGCCGGCGGCGCATTCGTGCGCAGGCGGTGCCGGCGACGGAAGTCCGGCTCGACCACAACGCCTACGCCGGCAAGACCGTCGTCGCGGTCTCGCAGAGCGGACGTTCGACGGACTTGCACGACGCACTCGACCTGCTCGCCCCGCGGCGCCTGGTGGCGCTCACCAATAGCGCCGGTTCACCGCTGGCGGCCCGGGCTGACCTAACCATCGACGTCGGCGCGGGCAGCGAACTTGCGATTCCGGCGACGGGCAGTGTTACGGCAACGGTCGCGATCTTGCTCTGGACGGCGTCGCTGCTGGCCGGCAGCACCTCGCGCCGCGCCGCGGTACTCTCCGATACGGCGGCGGCCATTCGCGCGTGGTTCGATACGCCGGGATACGCCGCGGTGGTGACGGCGGCGCAGCGGATCGCCCGCCGCCAAAGCGTCATCGTGCTCGGCTCCGATTACGGCCTGCCGATCGCCTTGGAGACCGCACTCAAACTCAAAGAGGCGGCGTACTTACACGCCGAGGGTTTCGCCGGTGGCGAATTTCGCCACGGCAGCGTCGCCATGGTCGACGCGACGTGCGCCGTGATCGGCATCGTCGACCGTGACGCATTGCCGGTCGTCGCGCGGCCGCTGCGCGAGAGTTGCGGCCGCGGAAGCGCTACGCTATGTGATCGGGACGTCGCCGATCGACGACGTGCCGCTGCTGGGACCCGTTGTCGACGAACCGTACAACACGCTGGGATGGCTGGTATGCGCGCAACTTATCGCGCTGCACGCGGCTCGCGCGCGGTATATCGATAGCGACGCGCCGCGCGGCCTGAGCAAAGCGCTCGTCGGCGGCACGCCGTGATCGACGAACGGCTCATCCGGGGCGTAAATTTGCGCGGCGCGATTGCGATCAACGTCATTTCGATGATCGGCATCGGACCGCTCATTACGATTCCACTGGTGCTGGGAGCGTTGCACGGGCCGCTGTCGCTGGCCGGCTGGATCGCCGGCGCGTTGCTCGCACTGTGCGACGGACTCGTGTGGGCCGAACTCGGTTCGGTGTTTCCGGGCTCGGGCGGTACCTACGGCTTTCTGCGCGAGGCGTTCGGTCGCGCCGGGCTCGGCCGCTTGCTCGCGTTTCTCTTTGTCTGGCAGACGATCTTCGTCGCGCCGCTCATTCAAGCCACGGGCTATATCGGCTTTGCAAATTATGCCGGCTATCTGTTTCCGGCGCTGGCAGCCTCGGCGTGGGCGATCAAAGCGCTCGCCATCACGGTCGGCGTCGTAACACTCGTTGCGCTCTACCGGGCGATTACGGCGGTCTCGCGCATCAGCATTTGGCTCGCGATCGCTTCAATCGTAACGCTCGTTTTCATCATCGCGGCGTCCTACACACACTTTTCAGCGGGGCAAGCACTCGCGCTTCCGGCCGGCGATTCGTTTTGGACCGGCCTGCGGGCGGGACTCGGGCAAGCGCTCATCATCGCGATGTACGACTATCTTGGGTACGGCCAGTCCAGCTGCGTCGGCGGCGAGGTGCGTGACCCGGCGCGCACGTTACCACGTTCGATTCTCATCTCGATCGTGCTCGTGGCGCTGCTCTATATCACGATGCAGTTCGGTATTCTCGGCGCGGTCAAGTGGGAGGCGATCGTGCCGCTCGCCGACGGATCGTTGCCGCCGCTGGGTCAACATCTTGCCTCGGCGATCGTCGAGCGCGCGTTCGGCGTCGGTGCGGCCGTTGCGGTAACGGTCCTCGTGCTCGTAACGGCCTTCGCATCGGTATACGGCAACCTGTTGGGTTACTCACGCATCCCGTTCGCCGCGGCCGACGACGGAATGTTTCTCCCGGCATTCGCCCACGTTCATCGCAGCGGCCGTTTCCCCGACGTGTCGCTCGTTGCCATCGGTTTGCTGGCGCTGCCGGCGTGTTTGTTTCCGCTGGATCAAATCATCAATGCGCTCACCACCGGCATCGTGTTGATCGGATCGATCGCCCAGATCGCGGCGGTCGTGGCGATTCGCCGGCGCGGCATCCGCGCACCATACCGCATGTGGCTGTTTCCGGCACCGGCTCTCATTGCGCTCGTCGGCTGGTTGTACGTCTTCGAACAATCCGGCACGGCGGCAATTATCTACGGACTCGCTACGTTGCTTGCGGGGCTCGCCGCCTACCTCGTTTGGGCCGCGCGCGCACGTGCCTGGCCGTTTGCGACCGCAGTCTCGACCGGTAGCTGAAACTTCCCGGCCGGCCGTCCTGCGAACGTCGATGCTAGGCGTAGCATGGGCGCCGGCCCGCAATGCGGTATTGCCGTCGTCGCGTGCGCTGCGTTCGCTGTTGTGTTACTGCTAATACGGGTACGAGCACCGGGATGAAATTCGTTGTGCCCCGTGCGTTACTGGCTGTCGTCTGCGCGTTAGCGCTGCCGGGCGAAAGCAACGGGGCAACCGCGGCGGCAGCCGGCGTGGTCGATGACGCGCGGCTGCTCGGCGCGCCAACCGACCCGGCGAATTGGATCACTGCCGGCGGCACCTACGCGAATACCCACTATTCGGCGTTAGCGCAGATCAACGGCAACACCGTTGCAAGACTGGTGCCGCGCTGGACATTCCACAGCGGCTTGCGCGGTGGTTTCGAAACAACGCCGCTCGTTGTCGACGGCGTTATGTATTTGACGACCCCGTTCGACGACGTCGTCGCGCTCGACGCGGCAACCGGCGCGGTTCGCTGGCGCTACCATCATGTGCTGCAACACAAACCGTGCTGTGGTCCGGCGAATCGCGGCGCCGCGGTAGGCTACGGTCGCGTGTATATCGCGACGGTCGACGCCCGGCTCATCGCGCTCGATCAAACGACCGGTGCGATCGAGTGGGATATTCCGCTGTCCGATGAACCGGCCGGAAAGATCGAAACGCGCGAACACCTCACGCAAAGCGATACGTTGCGCGGCCAAGAAGTTACGGGTGAAACCGGCATCTTCGCCAACATGGCGCCGCTGGTCTACGGCGGCCGGGTGCTCGTCGGCGTCACCGGAGTTGGTTACGGACTGCATCTCGGTTCGCGAGCGACGGGCGATGCGCACACTTCGGCCGTCGTCGGCTTCGCGGGCGACTACGGGCACCGCGGCTATTATGCGGCCTTCGATGCCGCCACCGGCCGGCTCGATTGGCGCTGGTATACGATCCGCGCCGCCGGCTGGGAAGGCCAGTACCGTACCGCGACGCCCGACGGCGCGCCGTTACCCGGCCGCGACCCGGCGAGCGAAAAAGCCGCTGCCGGCACGTTTCCCAACGCCTGGAAAACCGGCGGCGGCTCGGCCTGGACGACGCCCGCGTTCGATCCAAAATTAGGTGCGCTCTATCTTGGCGTCGGCAATCCCTCACCGCAGTTCGCCGACAGCACGCGGCCGGGCGATAACCTCGACAGCGTTTCGCTCGTAGCACTCGACGCCGCGACCGGAAAAGAACGTTGGGCGTACCAGCAAGTTCCTCACGATCTGTGGGGTTATGATGTCGCCAGCCCACCGGTGCTCTTCGACACGACCGTCGACGGCCGGACCGTTCCGGCCGTCGCTCAAGCGGGCAAGACCGGCTGGCTCTACGTGCACGACCGGCGAACCGGTCAGCTGTTGGTACGATCGCAAGCGTTCGTAGCGCAGCATAATCTCTTCGCGCAGCCGACGACCGCGGGCGTCTCGATTTCGCCGGGCGCGTTCGGCGGGGCGTCGTGGTCGCCGGTCGCGTACGACGCCGCCAGCAGCTTAGCGTATGTTGCCGGGATCAACGCACCGATGACATACCGGTTGCGCACGTCCGATCGGGTGGGTGCTGCCGCCGGGGAACCGTACACCGAAGGTGTCGCCGGACCGGCCGCCGACCGGTCGGGAACGCTGACTGCCATCGATACGCGAAGCGGTAAGATTCGTTGGCAGACCACGACGGCGCAACCGCTCATCGGCGGCGTATTGGCGACGGCGGGCGGGCTGGTTTTTACCGGCGAGGGCGACGGCGATTTCGACGCGTTCGATGCGACCAGCGGTAAGAAACTTTGGAGCGCGGCATGTGGTGCGGGTGTGAACGCGCCGCCGATTGCGTATCAGCAAGACGGCACCGAATACGTCGCGGTCGCCGCCGGCGGTAACGCGCTCGTCGGCTATCCGCAGGGCGACACGCTCGTGGTTTTCGCGTTGCCGCACTGACACCGTTTGCGCCCGGAAGCCGTCAGCTCGTGGCTCCGCTAACCAAGACGACGACATTTCGCCCCGGGAAACGTCCGACTGGTCCGACGAATACATGCACCAGCGGGGAGACGACGTGATCTTCGAAGTGCTTGCATCGGTGTCTTTGGCGCTACGTTGCCTGGGCGCGGTCGCCGGGCCGGCGGTTGTCGATCAGGCACCGGCGTCCCCGACGCTGCCGTCAGCCGTCGATGTACTCTTCGCGCGGGCCGTCAGCGTTATTGAGAACGACGCCCGAAGCGCCTATGCGACCTACACCGTTGTCGTTACCATCACGACGGACGACCGTCGCGTTGTCAGTTCGTGGCAAACGACTGAGGACGTAAGGCATGCGATCGTGCTCGCGAGCTCGTTCTCCGAACAAGAGCAAGCCAACCCCACCACGCCGCACGGTAGCAATATTGTCGCGCGTCGCCGGATTCAACTTTCGGCCCCGCGCAATCTCGACCCCAGCGTCGACGCGCCAAACCTTACGTTGAAATCCAAACCGGTCAACCCCGGCCGCACCGGCGACCTAGTCGGTCCGGTCGCGCTGGCGGTCGATCAAAATTTCGGACTTACACGACCGCGAGCGTATCGCGTCGCGAACGACGAACGGACGATCGCCGCCGGTGCCGACGAGCTAACGCTGATCGGTCGAACCGGCACAGCGGCTCCGCGCTATCGCGTCGCACTGCTCGATACCGACGGCGCCGTAGCGCACCTCGAACTCACGCCGCTACGCGACCCGTACCACAATCGACTGCGCGAGCTTTGGCTCGATACGAAAACGGCGTACGCGCGCGAGGCGATCGTCGCGGGCGTCGGAGACCGGGCACCGTTCGATCGCGCGCGTTGGCACGTCACCTTCGAACGGCGTGAAGGCGCAACGTTTGTGACCGAGGTGCATTTGGCTGATCCGCTCACGATTGGCGGTTCCTCACCGCACATCAGCATCGAGTTCGAGCAACTCAAATTGCTTCCGAGCTCAGCCCTTGAAGCACGTTTCGGGATCGAGGCACCGGTACGCTATCTGCGCGACCCCTAGTGCGCGGCGCACGGCTGCCCCACATCGCGTCCGGCGCCTCGTCAGCGCCGTGCGCGTCGCGGACCGGTGCGGCAGCGACCCACGGGTCGCCCGATAAAGTGGACAGCCCAACGGCCGATGATAGTGCTAGAGACAATGATAGCACCACCAACGCCGCTCGCAGAAGCGCAACGCCTCGCTTCCCTCGCGCGCTACGGCGTGATGGATACGCTGCCGGAAGCCGAGTACGACGATATCACCCGGCTGGCCGCGTCGATTTGTGCCGCGCCAATCGCGCTGGTAAGTCTCGTCGAGGCGGACCGGCAATGGTTCAAGTCGAGCTGCGGCCTGAGCGCTTCGGAGACGCCGCGCAACATCTCGTTTTGTGGCCATGCCGTCGCTCAAGAGGCGCCGCTGTTCGTAATTGACGATGCGCGTGAAGATGAACGGTTCTTTGATAACCCGCTCGTCACCGGGGAACCATACATCCGTTTCTACGCCGGCGCTCAATTGCGGACGCCCGAAGGGCATTGCATCGGCACGCTGTGCATCGCTGACCGCGAACCGCGCAGCCTGACCGCAGCTCAAGAAGAGGCGCTTCTGGCACTCGCCCGTAGCGTCATGCGCGGCCTCGAAAGTCGGCTGACCGTCGCGGAGCTAAACGCCGCGAATCTTAATCTGCGTTTGCTGGAATCGGCGGTGAGCCAGACCTCCGACGCGGTGACCATCTACGAAGTGGATCGCACCGATCTGGTCCCGCTGGGGATTCGCTTTATAAACGCCGCCTTTTCGCAAATGACGGGTTACACCGTTGCAGAAATTCTCGGTCACAATCCTCGTACGATCTTCGACGGCAACTATACTGAAAGCACCCTGACGGCGATTCAGCGCGCGTATCGCGATTTCACGCCGCTACGAACGGAAGCCGAACTGCGGCGCAAAGATGGTTCGCGCGTATCGGTTGAGATGAATCTCTCGCCGGTCGGAACCGATCGATCGAGTTCGAAGGCCCTCTGGGTTGCGGTCTTGCGCGACCTTAGCGAGCGCAGATCGGCCGAGCAGGCCGCCGCCGAGGCACTCAAATCGGGCGGGCTTATCGAGCAAATTCCCGCGATCTTGTCGATCGTTGATTGCGACTTGCGCTTCACGGCGTCGGTTGGGGCGGGTTTGCGGGCACTCAATCTACTGCCCGGCCAGATCGTCGGAACGTTCTTGCAAGACTTCTACGCCGCCGATCCCCGAGCCGGCGAAATCCTCGATGCGCATCGGGCGGTACTCGGCGGCAAAGCGCGGGCGTTCGAACATGCGACGCGCAGCCGTAATTACCGGACGTTTCTCGAGCCACATCGTAACGCAACCGGGGCGATCGTCGGCGTTATCGGAATCGCGCTCGACGTTACCGATCACCAGCGCGATCGCGACGCGCTCGTGACCACCGAATCCAAATTGCTGCTGGCCCAAAGCACGGCGCAGCTCGGCAGTTGGGAAATCGATCTGCGATCCGGCGTGGCAGTCGGCTCGCACGAGCTTTACCGTTTGTACGATATCACACCGCGCGACGGCTGTACGTCGCTTGCGGCATTGCGGGCGCGGCAATTACCGCAAGACGTCACCGGCACGGCAGCCGCGATCGAGCGCGCGAAACGGCTCAAGGAAGCCTACGGTATCGACTACCGCATCGAACTGGCCGACGGCAGCGTTCGCTGGCTGCAAGAGCGCGGGATCTTTCACTATGACGACAGCGGCGTCGCCACGCACGCGACGGGAACGTCGCTCGATATCACCGACCGGAAGATTGCCGAAGAACGTCTCAAACGTCTTGCGCATGAAGATACGCTCACTGGGCTCTGCAACCGCACGCGTTTCATCGAGCAGCTCGCGGCTGAATTGACGCATCCCCGGTGCGGCGGAGAGCTGACGTACGTGCTCTTTATCGACATCGATCACTTCAAGGCCGTCAACGACACGCTGGGGCATATCAGCGGCGACCGGCTGTTGCGCGAAGCGGCACAGCGCTTGAGTGAAGCGACCGGCCCAACCGACATCGTCGCTCGCACCGGCGGCGATGAATTTATCATCTTGACATCGGGCAGCCGGCAAAGCGTCACCCGGCTACTGGATCGAACGATGCACGCGTTCTCAGAGCCGTTCGTCATTGGAGCGCAGAGTCTGTATTGTACGATCAGTATCGGCGTGACGCGCGCTCCGGACGACGGTTCCGACGCCGAAGAACTGCTGCGCAATGCCGATACGGCGATGTATGCCGCGAAGGCGGCGGGTCGCAACGCCGTGCGCTTCTTCGACGCCGAAATGCACCAGCGCGTTGCCCGCCGGCTAACATTGGAAAACGATCTGCGGCGGGCAATCGAACGCGAAGAGTTCGTCTTGTACTATCAGCCGACGTTCGACCAGCACGTCCGAATGACCGGCGTCGAGGCGCTCATTCGCTGGCAACATCCGACGCAAGGGTTAGTCTTTCCGGACAATTTCATCGGCATCGCCGAAGAAACGGGACTCATCGTGCCGATCGGCGCTTGGGTCATCCGCACCGCCTGCGCGCAATTGGCGCATTGGTCGCAAACGTACGGCAGCGATCTGCAAATGGCAGTTAATCTTTCGGGCCGGCAGCTCGAAAGCCCCGACTTGCTCGATACGCTCATCAACGCCGTCGCGGCGAGCGGGCTGCCGTATTCGCGCTTCACGCTCGAACTGACCGAAAGCGTCATCATGGCCGACGTGGATTCAGCCATCGCCATGCTCACGCAATTCAAAGCCCTGGGTTTTCGGATGAGCGTCGACGATTTCGGCACCGGCTATAGTTCGCTGTCCTCACTCAAGCAATTGCCGATCGACACGCTCAAGATCGATCGCTCGTTCATTGGTAATACGCCCGAAGATGCCGACGACTGCGCGATTGTCGATGCGGTGATCGCGCTGGGCCGATCGCTCAACCTCACGCTGTTAGCCGAAGGCGTCGAGACGTCGCCGCAGCTCGAACATCTACTCGAGCGCGGCTGCAATGAATTTCAAGGCTATTTATTAGGTCGCCCACAACCGGCAGCTGCACTTGCGGCATTACTTGGCGCCGTCGTTCCCGTTGTCGGTTGATTCGCTGCTTTCACGCTTTTCGGGACCCGCATCCCCCGCGACTTGACCGAAGTTGAGCAGCGCTACGAACGTGACGCCGCCGAGCGTGTTGCCCGCGAACACCGGTAAGATATACGCGAAGACACAGTCGCTCCAGCTCGACGCACCGGTAAGGACGGCGTAGAACGCTTCGACCGAGCCGGCCACGATGTGGGTAAGTGACGCGGCCGCGACAACGTATGTCAAGAGCATGATGACGAACATGGCCGCGCCTTCGGCTGCGGGCAACAACCACACCATGAGCGCAATGATCCAGCCCGCATAAATCGCCCGCACGAAATTTGGAAGCGCCTCGCCGGACGACGCGTGGTGGGCGACCTCGGCGAACGCGCGCTGCATCTCGGGCTCGAAAACGGTCGCATGAGCGAGCAACGTCGCAAAACCAAGTGCGCCGACGATATTGCCGGCTAAGACGATTGCCCATAGCCGCGCGACGCGCCCCAGAATCGGCAGCTCGAAGCGGTGAAGCAGCACCAGAATCGGCGTTAGCGTATTTTCGGTGAAGAGCTGCTGGCGGCCCAGAATGGCAAGCAGGAAACCGACCGTGTAGCCCAGGCTCGACACGAGCGTTCGCCACGGCGAGTCGGGCAAATACGCGCTGAGCACGCTCGTGGAGAAGAACGAGAAGCCCATCGATAAGCCGGCCGCGATCGACGAGAACGTCAGGGCGGAGACGGTCCGCTGCAGTTCGCCTTCACCTTCGAGCCGGATGGCCTCGAAAACGACCGCGGCGCGCGGCATCGAGCGTTTTTCCGCCTGCGCCACTTCTTCATGGCTAAGTTCGACTTGCGTCTGTTGTGACGTCGCCATTTTCCCCACCATACCGCCTGCCGCGCCATTCGACACCGCGACCGCTGCGGACGAGCCAAGTTGAATTGATTGCAATCGCGGCGAGCATCGCTGTTCCCAACGGTGCGAAAACGCCGTTACGGCGGTCGATTCGCACGCTGGCCATCGCCCACCCGGCGGTCGCCATGAGCGCGACACTGGTAAACCCGGCCTCGAGCGCCTCGAGCGGCCGTTTGCGCACCAGCGCATGCAGAGCGAGCATCGGTGGCAATACGGAGATCGTTGCGATGAATGCCAAGCCGCCCGCCAGCGCCCACAGATTGCCGCGCGGACCGTAGTAGACATTTTTCGAGAAGCCGTCCCAGATTTCGGACAGCGAATGATACATCCGCACGCTGGCTAGTTCTTCGCCGGCCGCGAACAATAGCCGGAATCGGCCGTCGGCCTTGAATCGGCGCGCCAATTCGATATCCTCGACGATCTCGTTGCGCAGCGCCGCATGACCGCCGAGCCCATCGTACGCGCGCCGCGAGATAAAAATATACTGGCCGTTGGCGAGCGCCCGTTGCAGTTGGGCCGGATCGTTTACTTGGGCGAACGTTCCTTGCGACAGAAACACCAGGCCCAAGATCGACGGCAAGATCGCGCGCTCCGCCGGCGTGCCCAATTCCTGATGCGTCACGGTCGATACGGCGTCGACATGTTGCGCCTGGACGAACGCCAGCGCTGAGGTGACGGAAAACGGCGCATGGACGCTGTCGGCATCGGTAAAGAGCAGATACGCGCCGCGTGCGAGCAGGGCGCCTTGGTGAAGCGCCCACGGCTTACCGATCCAACCGGCCGGCAGTGGACCGCCGGCGACGAGGCGCAGCCGTGCGTCTTCGCGCGCCAACCGGTCGAGAATCGCGCGCGTTCCGTCGGTTGAATCGTCATCGACGACGATGACCTCGAAGTCGGGAGCCGTCTGCGCGAGGAGCGAGCGGACGCAGCGTTCGATCGACCGTTCCTCGTTGCGCGCCGGCACGACCACCGAGACCGGCGGCGCCTGTGCGACCGTGGCAACCACCGGGATGCGCAGCCACGTCCGGCCGAAGCGGGCCGAGCGCCACGCATACAGCAGCGCGACGCCGGCGCAAAAGTGCGTCCCGATGGTTCCCGCTTTCACGCGAATTTAGCCGATTTTCGCGCGCGGTTGCGTTTCGGCGCGCAGTTGCCCGCAAGCCGCCGCAATGTCGCGACCCATCGGCGTGCGCACCGTGCACGGCACGCCTTTGGCTTCCAAGATCGCCGCGAACGCTCGAATCCGTTCGTCGGCGGTCGCCCCGAGCCGGCCGTCAGGCGTGCTGTTGTACGGAATGATATTCACGTGATAGAGCGGCCCGTGCATGAGCGCCGCGAGCGCTTGCGCATCCTGCGGCCGATCGTTCACGCCGTCGAGCATGACGTACTCGAAGAAGATCTTGCGATTTGTTTTAGCGATATAGCGCCGGCAGGCTGCCAGTAGTTCAGCGATATTCCACTTGCGGTTGACCGGCATGATCGAGGAGCGCACGTCGTCGGTGGCAGCGTGCAACGAGATGGCGAGATTTACTTGGATGCCTTCGTCGGCGAACGCATCGATCTGCGGCACGACGCCGACGGTGGAGATCGTAATATGCCGATGTCCCAAGCCGAATCCGTGCGCATCGTTGAGTAACCGCACGGCATCCATGACGGCGGCGTAATTATGAAACGGCTCGCCCATGCCCATGAACACGATATTGGTGATTTTTCGACCCTGGGCGTGCAGCAGGCGCGCAAAGTAGCGGGCTTGATCGAAGATCTCCGCCGGTGCCAAGTGACGCGTAAAGCCGGCTTGTCCGGTCGCACAAAACGCACACGCGTACGCGCAGCCGGATTGGCTTGAAATGCAGACGGTGTTGCGTTCACCGTGGTGCTGCATGAGCACCGCTTCGACCTCATTGCCGTCGGCCAGCCGAAACAAGCCTTTGATCGTTTGGCGGTCCTGGGAATGCTGCACGACGACCGGCTCGACGCTGTCAAACCCGAAATTCTCGGCAATCAGCGCCGCGCGCAGTTCCTTGGGCAGCGTCGTCACTTCATCGAGCGTGGCAACCAATTCTTTGGTTGCGGCGCGATAAATTTGGGCTAACCGGTAGTTCTTGAGGCCGTGAGCCGCCGCGAGCTCAGCGCCGCCGGCGTGACCGGCGCGGCGCGCGGCATCGTCGATCCAAATATCTTGAGCGGTCCGGCCAGCCATAACGCCTTAGTATACCACAATCCGAAAGGCGACCAGGTAGCGCCCCGCGCCGGCGGCGTCCGGCGGCGGATCGGCCTTAGAACAGCGTATCTTGCACCACCGGCGGATCGACGACGGGCACCGGCTCGTCGAGCTTGGCCCGGATCGCGTTGAGGTCGGCGAAGACCAAACGCTTCATCGCGTTGAGTTCGCCGCCGGTTTGTCGCAAAATATAGGCCGGATGAAAGGTCGCAATTGTCGGAATGCCGGCCGGGCCTTCGAACCACTGACCGCGTTGTCGCGTGATCGAAAATTTGTCTCCCATGAACGACTTCGCGGCCGGCGCGCCGAGCGCGAGAATGATCCGCGGTCGGATGATGTCGATCTGCACGTTTAAATACGGCCGGCAATTTGCCATTTCTTGCGGGTCGGGCGCGCGATTGCGCAAGCGTTTCCCATCGTCCAAGGTCGGCCGGCATTTGACCGTGTTGCAGATATACACATCTTCGCGCGGCAACTTGATCGCGGCGAGCATTTTCTCGAGCAATTCGCCGGCTCGGCCGACGAACGGCCGGCCGAGTTTGTCTTCGGTTTCGCCCGGCCCTTCGCCGACGACGAGCAACGCCGCGCACGGATCGCCTTCGCCGTAGACACTGTGCGTGCGAGTTGTACCGATGGTGCACTTCCGGCACGCTTCGACGACCGCGGCTCCGGCCTCGAGCGCGCGGGCGTTGCGCGCACGTTGTGCAAGGCTCATTGGGGCGTGGGCTCGAGCCAGACAGCCTGACCGAACGCCAATACGCGCGTCGAACCGTCGGCCGCTTCGGAGGCCTCAAATTGTAAGCCGACGATACCGTTGGCGCCGAGCCCCTCCGCTTTTTCGATCAAGGCACTGAGCGATTCGGTGCGCGCGCGCTCGGCTTCGGTCAGATACTCGATTGGCGCGAGCCCGATAAAGGCGCCGATGCTGCGAAAGGTCGCGCGCAGGACGTTACGCGGGCGGCTGGCGTGACCGTACGCGAAGCCGAAGGAGCGGATGATCCGATACCCGTCGATCTGCTCGAAGGTCACGACAGCTTCCGGCAGGATCGGCATCAACGCCGCAACAGCCGCCGGCCGGCGACAACCGCCGCGCCCAGAACGCCGGCATAGAGGACGTAGCGTCCGAGCAGCGCGACGTTGAGCGCATACAGCCAGAGCCGCCCGTGATGCTTGAGCCAATATTTGCGGCGCGAACGCTGCTTGCGCGCTTCGACGCTGTACTGACCTTTCGCGCTGCCCTGCCCCTCGTGCACCGCTTCACTAGCGGGTACAAACCACGTTTCCCAGCCCGCTGCGGCCGCCCGTTTGGCGAAGTCGACTTCTTCGTGATACAGAAAAAAGCGCTCGTCGAACGGGCCGATCGCCGCGATCGTCGTTCGCCGGATCGCTAACGCCGCACCGATCGCCAGGTCGACGCGCCGTTCGGTGTCATAGCGCCAATCGCGGAGCGACGCGCCGTTGGCATAGCGGGCGAACACCGGCCATTCGCCCCACGCACTCGACCGTAAATAAGCGCCGGCCCAGGTGTCGAACTCGCCTACCGACGCTTGTACGCTGCCGTCGTAATTATAGATGCGCGAGCCGGCGAGACCGCAGCGCGGATGCGCGTCCATGAACGCGATCATCGATGCCAGCGCACCGGGCTTGAGCTCGGCATCAGGGTTGAGCAAGAACACGTATGCGGCGCCCGTCGCCGCGAATGCCCGGTTACAGGCGGCCGCGAAGCCGAGATTCTCGCCGTTCTCGACGATCTGCACCCGCTCGCCGTAACGCTCGCGCAGAAAAGCACGGCTGCCGTCGGTTGAGCCGTTGTCGGAAATGACCACGTTGTAAAGCGGCGGGTCGCGCTGAACCTCGGGCAAGGCAAAAACCGAATCTAACGCGACGGTGATCTTGTCCTTGTCATTCCAGCACACGACCACGACGTCGATGCGCGGCGCGACTCGGGTTGATGTGCCGTTCACGTCAGGCCGCTCCACCGAACTCGTTTCGACGCTGCAGATACGGCCACACGAACCCGTCGATATCGCCGCCGAGGACCGCCCCGACGTTGCCGGTCTCGACACCCGTTCGATGATCTTTCACGAGCTGATACGGGTTGAGCACATACGAGCGAATTTGGGACCCCCACTCATTGGCCTTGCGCTCGCCCCGCAGTTCGGCTAATTTCGCATCGCGTTCTTCGCGTTCGCGAGCGATGAGTTTGGCGCGCAGAATCGTCATCGCCACATCGCGGTTCTGCATTTGCGAGCGCTCTTGTTGCGACGCCACGATGGTGTTGGTCGGCACATGAATGATGCGAATCGCGGATTCGGTTTTGTTGACGTACTGGCCGCCGGCGCCGCCCGCTTTGAAGGTTTCGATGCGTAAGTCTTCGGCGCGAATCTCGATATCTTCGGGATCGCCGGCTTCCGTTTCGGGCACCACGTCGACCTCGGCAAATGAGGTTTGTCGGCGGTGCGCTTGATCGAAGGGCGAAATCCGCACCAGCCGGTGCACGCCGCGCTCGCTCTCGAGCATGCCGTACGCGTTGCGCCCGCGCAGAAAAAACGTGACCGAACGCAAGCCCGCTTCATCGCCGGGAGCTTCTTCGGCAATTTGCGTGGTGAAGCCGTGCGTCTCGGCCCAGCCCAGATACATGCGCGCCAACATTGCCACCCAATCCGCGGCGTCGGTCCCGCCGGCACCGGCGCGAATGGTGACGATGGCACCATGCGAATCGTACGGCCGGTCGAAATTGGCGGCCATTTCCAGCGCGTCTAGCGTGCTGCCGGCGGCGGCGATTGCCGTGTCGACATCCGCCTCGACGCCCGGCTCGTCACCCAGCACTTCGAGTAGCTCGAGCGCATCGCTCAGCGACTTCTCGACGCCTTCGATCCGATCGACTTCGGCTCGTAGATCGGCGATCTGCTTCATTACCGCTTGCGCGCGGGCGGCATCGGTCCAGAAATCGTCGGCGCGCGAACGCTCGTCGAGTTCGGCTACCCCGCGGCGTTTGGCAGCGTAGTCAAAGCCGCACCTTAAGCGTTTCGAGGCGCTCCCGAGCTTTTCCGATGACCGCAATCTGGGCTTCACTCATAGCAGTTCGATTTCTTCGGTTGTCCTAAATGCGAGCCTGCTGTGGCAGCGGCGGTGCCGCTAGGCAGAAACGGGCTCGCCGCGCGAACGGCCCGGTGCGAGGCAGCCGCGATGCGCACGCAATTGCGGCCGGCCGCTTTAGCTGCGTAGAGTGCTTCGTCGGCCGCCCGAATCACGTCGGCCGGCGCGTCGGCGGCGCATGCGGCAACGGTCACAGCGCCGATGCTCACGGTAACAACGCCCCGGCTGCTGGGCGCATTTGCAATTGCTAACGACTCGATGCCGAGCCGGATACCTTCGGCTAAGGCGGCGGCAGCGGCTGCATTCGTCGCCGGCAAGATTGCCGAGAATTCCTCGCCGCCGTAGCGTGCGACTTCGTCGCTCGGCCGGCGCAACGCGGACGACATCGCCGTGACGACTTGCTTGAGACAGTCGTCGCCGGCTTGGTGACCGTACAAGTCGTTGAAGCCTTTAAAGTTATCGATGTCGAGCATGAGTAAGGATAGCAGGCTGCCGTCCCGCTGAGCGCGCCGCAGTTCATCGGCCAATACGCGATCGAAACGGCGGCGATTGCCGATCCCGGTGAGCGCGTCGGTCGTAGCGGCTTCTTCCAACTGCGAATTCGCGGCCGCCAGATTGACATTCGCCAACTGCGCCTCACCGGCGAGGATGCGATTGGCTTCATTTGCCTGCAGCAACGCGAGCTTTTGGTGATACAAATACCGAATCGTGGCGAGCGACCCGAGCATTTCGACCAGGGCGAACATCGCGTAAATGATCTTGCCGCCATCGCCGCTGAGCGCACCGGCCACGATAAGAGGCGTAAAGCCGAAAAAGACCATCCCTTTGGCCGCCGCGGGACAACTGGCATTGCGCGTGACGGCGCCCATGACGACGAAGAGATGAACCGACACGATCAAGAGCCGTAACGTCGGCTCGACCGGCTCGAGCATCACACCCGCGGCGACGCCCAGCAGCATCCCCAGGGCACCGGTGCCGATCATGAAGCGGCGGCGCCAAAGGCGGATGTTGCGATCTTGGGCGCGCTGCCGGCCGAATGCATTACCGTTCGCGATCCGGCCGGCCGTAACAACGATGACCGCGATGCTCCAGACGAGAAACCAGGGTTGGCGGGTGAGCATCCAGCCAACGCAGGCAGCCGCCGCCAGCGTGCCGCCGCCCGCGGATAGAGCCCAGCGTTCAGCGTAGAGCGTCGCGACGAGCTCGGCTTGGATTTCCGCACTGACGGTGCCGCGAGCCGATGCGCCGGTAGGCAGCGGTGCAGCTCCCGGCGATTCGACCGCAAAACGCGTCATGCAGAAGGTATCGGCAATCGCGTTCACTGCCCGCTACCGGTCAGGCGTCAGGGCCGCGGTCTAAAAGGGAAGCACCGTCCGGGGTCCGGTAACGAATGCGACGACCGCGCCCAGCAGTCCCAGCACGCCGCAGGCCGCGATCGCCAGGCCGGCGCGATCCCCGACTTTGCGTTCGACCGCCGCGCGCGCCGTACGCATGAGTCCAACGGCGAGCGCGGCGACGCTAACGTAGAAAAGCGCGACGTTGAGCCCGGGGTTCACCGTGGCTGGCGCGCAGGCATTAGGCGGCCGCGCCGTGACAGCGCTTGTACTTCTTGCCCGACCCGCACGGACACAGATCGTTGCGGCCGACCTTCTCGGCGCCGGGCTTCGGCGCGGCGGGGGCTGCCCCGCCTAAATTGGTGTGCATGGTGGCGGCACCGTTGCGCGGCGCCGGTCCCAAGCGCCGCTCCGCGACCGACGTGTCGAGCCGCGGACTTGCCGCGGCCTGCGGCACCATGGCGCCGGCCGGAACGGTTTCAAACGCCAGATCGGGTAGCGTGCTCGTCGGAATAGCGTTGCGCCCGTCCGCGAGCTGCTCGGGTGACGGGGGAAGTTCAAGGTCTTCGGGCGGCGGCTCTTCGGTCCGCTCGATCCGGACCGCGAACACAGCCTTGATCGCTTCGTCGGCGATATTGTTCTTGAGATCCTCGAAAATTTCGTACGCTTCTTTTTCGTACTCGACGCGCGGGTCTTTCTGACCGTAGCCGCGCAAGCCGATGCCGGCTTTGAGCGCATCCATCACGTACAGATGATCGACCCACATCCGGTCGATGATCGGCAGCATGATGTACTGGGATTCGATCATGCGCATGATCTCGGGCGAAACTTCGGTTTCCTTGGCCGCATACGCTCCGGCGCCGGCCGCGTACAGCCGTTCTTTCATGCCGTCGCGGTCGAGCTTTTCGAGATCTTCGACGGCGACCGCTTCACGCACCGGAAAAACCAACTCGACTTCGGACAGAATCGCTTCCAAATCCCATTCGCTGGGATGTTCGTCCGGCGGCGCACCACTGTCGACCGCGTAGTCGACTTTGGACTTGAGTGTTTGCAGCATGAAATCACGCATCGATTCGCCCTGCAATACGCGCCGGCGCTCGGCGTAGATGATTTCGCGTTGCTTGTTCATGACGTCGTCGTACTCGAGAACTTGTTTACGAATTTCGTAATTGTGGTTCTCGACTTTGGACTGCGCGTTCTCGATCGATTTCGAAAGAATGCCGGCTTCGATCGGCGTCTCGTCGGTGAACTTCACGAAGTCCATCATCTTTTGAATGCGCTCCGCGCCGAAGAGGCGCATGAGTTCATCGTCGAGCGCGATGTAAAAGCGCGTCGAACCGAGGTCGCCTTGACGCCCCGCGCGACCGCGCAACTGATTGTCGATCCGGCGCGATTCATGGCGCTCGGTACCGATGATGTGCAGGCCGCCGACGTCGGCCACCCCGGCACCGAGTTTGATGTCGACACCGCGGCCGGCCATGTTGGTCGCGATCGTCACCGCGCCCCACACGCCGGCGTCTTTGATGATCTGCGCTTCTTGCTCGTGATACTTTGCGTTGAGCACGTTGCACTCGACGCCGCGCCGGCGCAGCAGCATGGCCAGCCGCTCGGACTTCTCGATCGAGCGCGTGCCGACGAGCACCGGCCGGCCGGTGTCGTGCTCTTTGATGATTTCCTCGACCACCGCGTCGAATTTCGCGTTTTCGGTGCGATACACGATATCGGGCGCGTCTTTACGCGCCACCGACCGGTTCGTCGGCATGACCACGACGTCGAGGCCGTAGATTTCGCGGAACTCGCGCTCCTCGGTCTTGGCCGTACCCGTCATCCCGGCCAGCTTGTCGTACAGCCGGAAGTAATTTTGGAACGTGATCGTCGCGAGCGTTTGATCCTCGCTGCGGACGGTCAAGCCTTCCTTGGCTTCGATCGCTTGATGGATGCCGTCGGAGTACCGCCGGCCGTACATCAGCCGGCCGGTAAATTCATCGACGATGACCACTTCACCATCTTTGACGATGTACTGTTGATCGCGATGAAACAGATTCCAGGCTTTGAGCGCCGCATTGAGTTGATGCGTTAATTCTAAGTTACGCTGGTCGTAGAGATTACTGACACCGAGCATCTTCTCGACTTTGGCGACGCCGGTCTCGGTGATCGGCACCGCGTGCGCCTTTTCATCGACCGTGAAATCTTCGTCTTTGACGAGCCGCGGAATGACTTGGGCGAATTTGCCGTACAGTTCGGTCGCGTCGTGGCCTTGGCCGCTGATGATGAGCGGCGTGCGCGCTTCGTCGATAAGAATCGAATCGACCTCGTCGACGATGGCGTAGTGCAGCGGACGCTGCACCATGTCTTCGAGTCGCCACGCCATATTATCGCGCAAGTAGTCGAAGCCGATTTCGTTGTTCGTGACGTAGGTGATATCCGACTCGTAGGCCGCACGGCGTCCGGCCGAGTCCAGGTCGTGCTGAATGACGCCGACGGACAAGCCCAGGAAATTATAGAGCGGCGCCATCCATTCGGCATCACGTTTGGCCAGATAGTCGTTGACGGTGACGACGTGGACGCCGTTACCGGCGAGCGCGTTGAGATAGACCGGCAATGTGGCGACGAGCGTCTTGCCCTCGCCGGTGCGCATTTCGGCAACCTTGCCTTCGTGCAGCACTTGGCCGCCCATGATTTGAACGTCGAAGTGCCGCATCTGCATGACCCGCTTGCCGGCCTCGCGGACCACGGCGAACGCCTCGGGCAGCAGGTCGTCGAGCAGCTGGCGCGTTTCTTCGGGCGCTGCCGCCGCACCGACCCGTTCCTTGAATTCCACCGTCTTAGCCGCGAGCTCGGCGTCGGACAATGCCGCGATATCGGATTCAAGAGCATTGACGCGCACGGCGGTCCGGCGTAAGCGCGTGACTTCGCGTTCGTTACCATCGAACAGGGTCTTGAGGAAAGCCATACGAGCTATAACCGTTCGGCGCGCAATCCGGTTCCCCGGCTAAGAACAAATGCGCGCCGGACCGAGCTAGGTAGCCGCCGGACTCGGCGCGGCGCCCGCTGACTGCATGGTCGAGGCGCCGGACGCATCCGCGGCCGGACCCGCCGAGCCGAGGCCGCTCTTGCTCAGGAAGAAGAAAACCACGAGCACGGCCAGGGCCACGACGATGGCCAAAATGCCGACTTTTTGGGCTTCATTGCGAACCGAATTGTTCATCGTGCTTTACCTTTCTGCGAACACCGCTGTCTGCGCGTTCGTCGCCGCGTGTTCCTCGCAAGGCAGCGTCACGGCGGTGCATCCAGGCGAAGCTTCCGCGGATGATTGAGCTGGTCGGGGCTGACCGCGTGCAGCAGATTGCCGACCGTAACGAAGGTGTAGCCGGCCGCTCGAAAGCGGCCGACGACCGCGGGCAGCATTTCGACGGTCGCCGGTCGCCCGCTGTGCAGCAGCAATATTTCCGGCGCGGTCGCGTGCGCGAAGATGTGTTGCTGCAATGCGCCGGCCGAAACTTGACGCCAGTCGCCCGGATCGTCGGTCCACAAAACGACGTCGTAACCTGCGGTTTGCGCGACGCGTAAGGTCGCTTCGCGATAGCGGCCGTGCGGTGGGCGCATCAGCGTGCGCAACGCGGGATCGGCCACCACCTTGCCGAGCTGCGCTGCGCCGGCGTCGATTTCTTGCCGCACGGCGGTGTCGTCGAGCCGGTCCAGATCGGGATGGGTGAGGGTGTGGTCGGCGATCTCGTAGCCGTCGGCGGCGATCCGGCGCACGAGTTCGGGGTATTGCTGGCCGTCGCGGCCGATGAGAAAAAACGTCGCCGGAACGTGCAGATCGTCGAGTACGTCGAGGAGCAACGGGGTGTCGACCGGATACGGGCCGTCGTCGAACGTCAGCGCCACGAGTTTTGGGCGCGGACCCGCCGGCGGAGCGTTACCATGGATGAGCCGCTCCCAGCGCACCGCCAGCGACGGCGAGAGCAGCCGGTGCACGTCCATCTGCGGAGTCACGATCGCCGGTGCGCCCAAAGCGTCGGTCCGTCGATACAGGCGATAGCCACCGTACACGACGACGGCCAAAATGGCCGCGCAAAGGGCCAGAGCCCGAATGCGCGCCGTTATTGCGGCGTCTTCGGCGGCGCCAACGCTTGCGAGAAGTCGCGGCCGACGATCACCGTGACATCGGTCGGTTCCGGCGCCGCGCCGGCGCTGGCACTTGGGCTGGGCAACGGCGTGACGGCAGCCGTTTTCAAGGCCAGTTTATCGCGTACGAGTTCGCCGACGCCGGTAGTCTTGGAGTGCTCGCGAATGACTGTCGTTTCATAGGTGAAGGCGTCGGCGTTGGCGACGCTGTCGACGACGAAACCGCGTTCGCGCAACCGGTCCGCCATCTTGACCCCGAGGCCGCTTTGGCCGCTACCGTTTTGCACCGCGATGTGCACGTGCGACGGCGGAACGGAGGCCGCCGGGCCGGGCGCAGGCGGCGGCGTTTCGCGCGCGTAGGGGCCGGTCAAAACGGCAACTTCCGCCGCCCGCTGCTTGATGTCGGGCAGCAGCACTTCGCCCGACGCCGCTTGTTTGGTATCCACATACCGAATCTGGTCGGCTTTGAAATCGGCGAGATTGATATCGCGGTAATGCCACGCGAGGCTCTTCTTCTCATCGTCCGTCAGGTTCGTGGTGACGTTGCGGTTGATGACGCCGATGAGCGCGCCGATATGCGCGAGGTCGTTGAATTTGTCGGCCTTAAGTTTCGCCACCGTAATTTGCAGCACTTGTTGTTGACGTTTGATGCGGCACGGATCGCTACAGGCGTCGTGCCGGAAGCGGCTGTACGAAACAGCTTGCTCGCCGTTCATATGCATGAGACCGGGCTTGAAGTGGATGTGCAAATGGCCCCAACTGTCGTCGTAATCCATCTGCTCGGCTACCGCTACATCGATGCCGCCAATCGCATCGACGAGTTCCTTAGTCGCATTAATTTTCAAGACGATGAAGCGGTCGAAATACCGGTTACGATCGGTCTTGTTCAAACCAAGCCAGGCGCCGATGACCTCGTCGGCATACGGCTCGCCGCCGGCCGCGAAGGCGCCGTTGATTTTGTCTTCCGTACCGTGAATCACCGCGTCCATGTCGCGCGGAACCGAAATGAGCTTGACCGTTTTCGTTGGAAAATCAAGACCGGCGACCATGATCGTATCGCTGCGCGCCTGCGTCGAGTACTCCTGATCTTTACTATCGTAATTATAGTCGATGCCGAGCAACAGTACATAGAGCCGGTCGCGGCCGAATACCGATTGTGGCGAGGGGACGAAAAACGTGACGGCAGTCGTTACCGGGTTCGAATTTCCGGTTTGCACCATGCGCGTCGCGAGTAGCCCGCACGCCGCCGAAACGGCTAGCATGACGGCTAAGAATGCATACGGAAACCAGCGACGACCCGGCGTCAAGCAACGACCGCCGCAGGCACCGCGGTTCCGTAGAAGTCGAATGCGCCGTAACCGTCCAGGCGGACATCGACGAAGGAGCCGATCGGCGCACCGGCGGTAAAAAAGATGCCGCCGTCGACGCCGGGCGCTTCACCCGGCGAACGCCCGACATAGACATCCGTCGAGGCGAGCGCAGCCGCAATCGGATCGGTGCGGCGCAGGGTCCGGCGCGCCTCGACGAGCACCCGTACCGTTTCGCCAATCCGTCGCGCCCGGGCTTTTTCCGATGCCAGACGCTGCGCTTCGCGCAGACGGACCAACCGCCGGCGCTTCTCGCGTTCGGGTACTTGGCCCGGCAACGTCGCGCCGGGCGTACCGTCTTCACGCGAGTAGGAGAAAAAGCCGACCCGGTCGAGCTCGGCGCGGCCGATCCAGGCTTCGAGATACTCGACGTGCTCGGGTGTTTCGCCCGGAAAACCGACGATGAACGTCGAGCGCATCGTCACGCCCGGAACGCGGCGCCGGAACTCGTCGATGATCTCCAGATAGCGCTCGCCGTTCGATGGCCGCAACATCGCGCGCAGCACATCCGGATGGGCATGCTGCAGCGGCATGTCCATGTATTTGCAGACCTTGGGAAGCGTTGCCATCGCTTCGATGAGTTCGCTGTCGACCGTCGCGGGATACAAGTACAGCAGCCGGATCCACTCGATGCCGTCGATCGCGTGCAGGCTGCGCAGGAGTTGGGCGAGGCCACCCCGCCGGGCACCGCGGTCGCGGCCATACATCGACGTATCTTGCGCGATCAGGATGAGTTCTTTGGTGCCGCCCGCCGCCAGTGCGCGCGCTTCCTTGAGGATCGACTCCTCGCTCCGCGAGCGAAACTTCCCACGCAGCGCCGGGATGATGCAGAACGTGCACGGATGATCGCAGCCTTCGGCAACTTTGAGGTAGGCGGTCGCGGATGGCGTGGTGATGAGGCGCGGTAAAAAATCGTGTTCCGGCTCGGCATCGAATTGCAAGCGGATCGGATGATGACCGGCTTGCGCGTCATCGAGCAGCTCGACGATGCCGGCATAGGCACCGGTGCCGATCACGCCGTCGATTTCGGGAATCAGCGATTGCAGCTGATCGCCGAAGCGCTGCGAAAGACAGCCCGCGACGATGAGTTGCTGCCCCGGCTTTTTCTGCGCCGCATGCTCCAAGATCATGTCGGTGGACTCGGCCTTGGCCGGGTCGATGAACGCACACGTATTGATAACGACCGCGTCGGCTTGGGCGGCATCGGCCACGAGTTCCCAGCCCGCCGCCCCCAATTTACCGATCATCACTTCGGAATCGACGAGATTCTTCGCGCAGCCCAGAGAGACAAACGAAACGCGCTGTGCGCGCGTTGCAACGGGTGCCATCAGCGGTAATTCTTGAACTGAAGCGGCAGTTCGTAATCCATGTCGGCGAGCAAGCGCTGAACTTTTTGCAGATCGTCCTTCGATTTGCTGGTAATCCGGATTTGCTCGTCTTGGTACTGCGCGCTCACCTTGAGTTTTGAAGCTTTGATCGCTTCTATGAGCGGCTTGCTCTTGTCTTTGGGTATGCCCGAGCGCAGAACGATTTTTTGCCGGATGGCCCCGTGCGTCGCGGCTTCGGCTTTTTCGTAATCGAACGCTTTGATATCGATCCCGCGCTTGACGGCCTTGGATTGGATGATGTCGATCACGTTGCGCAACTTGAGCTCGTCGTCGGCCAGCAACGTGATGTCTGTTTCGGTGTTCTCAATCGACGCAACCGAATTCTTGAAGTCGAAGCGCCCGGCTATTTCTTTACGGGCCTGATTCAACGCGTTTTCGAGTTCCTGAGCGTCGACTTTCGAGACGACATCAAATGAATTTTCGCTAGCCACGAGTATCCTTATGTGCCGCACGCGCTCGCGCGCGGGCTACAGTTGAAATGAGCGTTCCGCGACGTCGCCCAGGCCGCCCATCGGTCCCAGATCCTTACCGCCGACCCACAAATCGACGCCACCGGCGTTACCGGCGCGAACCGTTGCCGACCGGCCTGAAAACGTCCGGTCGGTGCCCTTGGGATACACACCTTCCATCGCGACTTTCCCGTCGACGACGACGCGTAACCACGATCCGTCTTTGAGCCGCAGGGCAAAGCCGCTCGACGGACCCTCATTCTTGGCCCGCGGACGAATGTCCGGTACGACCGCCGTGGCCGGTTCGGCGGAACCGGCGGCCGCCTGCTGCTGCGGCCGCGCGGCGGCAACGCCTTTACGCATCGCGCCGGTATTTCCACCGCGCTTGAATTCGACATACTCATAGACCACGAAGACGACCAGGGCGACGGCGAGCAACACGCTGCCGAGCGCGGCCACCGACAAGCCGGGCTTGCGCTCGGGGCTTGAAAGGCCCGAACGCGACGGCGGTGTACGCGGCGGCTTCGGCGACTGCGGCTTTGGCGTGACAAGCGGCGGGAGCACAGCGGCCGGGACCGCGACCGGCCCACGGGGCGCACCCGCGGAGATATTGGTCATACCGGCCGACAACGCATCGGCGTCGAGCCGCAGGTACCGGGCGTACGTTCGTAAGAAACCGCGCGCATAGACCGGCGGTCCGATCGCGCGCCAATCTTCGGCTTCGATCGCCGCGAGATACACGGACCGAATGTGGATGCTCTCCGCAACTTCGGCCAGCGTGAGGCCTTGCGACTCCCGCGCGGCGCGCAGTGTCTCTCCGACCGCAGACATGACGAGGACCTTGGCCGCTGCATCCGGTTCTCCCCTTCACGGAGTTAACGCATCTGATATGGCTGCGCAGAAAACCCGCGTCGTGGCGGCAATGAGTGGAGGGGTCGATTCGGCCGTTGCCGCCGGTTTGTTGGCCGAAGCCGGCTACGAGGTTATCGGCGTAACGCTCAAGATGTACGCGCCGACTAAACCGGCGCATGCGAAATCATGCTGCGGCGCGGACGATTTCGACGATGCGCGACGCAGCGCGGCGATCTTAGGCATCCCGCATTACGTGCTGGATTTCGAAGAATCGTTTCGCGTCAACGTCATCGATCGCTTCGCCCGCGAGTATGCCAACGGTCGCACACCAAATCCGTGCGTCGCCTGTAATAATTTCGTTAAGCTTGGGACCCTGCAGAAATATGCCGACCGGCTTGGGGCCGCGTATGTTGCAACCGGCCACTACGCCCGGCTCGAACATACGGCGAGCGGACCACGCTTGTATCGCGGCACCCCGGCCAAAGATCAAGCCTATGCCCTCGCGCAGCTCACGCCGCGTCAGCTGGGAAGCTTGCTGCTTCCGCTCGGAACGCTCGACAAGGATGCGACCCGCACGCATGCGCAACGGCTGGGTTTGCCGGTCGCCGCGAAAGCCGAGTCGCAAGACATTTGCTTCGTCGAGGGCGGCGATTACCGCGATGTCTTAGCGCGGCTGACGCCCGGCGGCGCGCGCGACGGCGCGATCCAAACCAGCGCCGGCGCACGTGTCGGCAGCCACGCCGGCGTGACGAACTTTACCGTCGGCCAGCGCCGCGGCTTGCCGCCCAGCCTTCACGGACCGCGTTACGTGACGCGCATCGACGCCGCGACGAACACCATCGTTATCGGCGGGCTCGAAGAACTAGCGGTGCGCGGGTTGACGGCCGACGAGCTGAACTTGGTTCGACCCGAGCGGTTCGCCGTCGGCCCGACGCCGGTGCGCGCCATGACACGCTATCGTTCGCGCCCGTTCATGGCCGCCGCCACCGTCGTGTCCGGCGGCACGCTCGAGCTGGCCTTCGCGGAGCCGCAACTGGCGGTCACGCCCGGACAACTCGTCGCCCTTTTTGATGAAACCTCCGATGAAGTGCTGGGCGCCGCGACGATCGGAGCGGTCCGCTGAACGGGCCCGGGGCGCCCGGCAGCGGCGCTGACGAGCCGACCGTGGAGCAAGTCGTGGCGGTGCTCTTCGGGGCCGCGATGAGCGGCGATGAAGTGGCCTGGGCACGGGCCAACGACGTCGATCCCAAGCTCCTCGCGATGTGGAAATTCACCCACGCGCAAGAGTACATCGCGTACTTGGAAAAAGTGTTGCGCATGATTCGCAGCCGAGCCGGCACGACCGGCTAGCGCGCCCTCTGCCCCGTTTTACACGCGCGCCGGCGAGACACGTATGCGATGGTTTCGACGATCGAGAAAACGAGGGTCGACGCGATCCAAATCGCACCGGCTCCAGTCACGCGGTCGTTCGTCGCGAGCGCCAACGCGTAGGCCGACAGGAACGACACCGGCGTGTACTTCAGCTGGTAGATCAGAAAATCGCTCAGGCTGCGGATGTCGCAAAAGCTGGTAACGTTGCGGAATCGATGCAGCTTCAACGCTGACTGCTTTGCGGAATGCCCAATCCGGCGTGAATGCTCGCGTCGAGGCTCTTTCCGGCATCGAGGAGCGGTTTGAGCGCCGATTGCCCGTTGAGCGCATCGCCGGCAAGCGATCGTGCGTAGTTGCCGACGGCAAGCGTTGCCGCACCGGCCGCGCAACGTACGACCGGATTTGTGAGCGCGGCTTCGACGCCGATTCGAACGGCGGTCGCGACGCCGACCGCCCCTTCGGCTTCAACTGCACCGGGAATGAGCTGGACCAGCGCCGCGGCTCCAATGGTCAACAGCGGCGCGACGGGCGTATGCGACGTAATGCGATCGGGCACAGCGCCGGTACTTGCAGCGCTTGCCGTTGCAGCCGGCGTCAAAGCCGTTGAGAGGGTCGCTTGGGTTTGCGTTCGGACCGGCGGTTGCGAAGTGGTGGAAGCGGCGACGCTTGTATTCATAGGACGCTCCAGAAAAAGCGCGGAAAGTGTACGACCGACGGTAGTCGTCCGATGTTGTCCCGCGATGTCCGGTATGTGACCTAAGGCGTGATTGGAGTGGATACGATGCTAGAAACGTCGACCAATGTCTCACTGATCGGACCGCATGCCGGCATGTTCGATGCGTGGTTCGCTCTCTACGAACAGTACGCGAGCGATCGCGGTGCACGGCCGGACCGGCGTACCGGCGGCGTGCTGTGGCGCTGGCTCCTCGATGGAACCTACCGCGTTGCGGGCGTGATCGCGGTCGACGGTCGCAAAGAAGTCGTGGGCTTCGCACACTACCGTCCGTATCCAAATACGTTAAACGGAACCGAAGGCTGCTGGCTCGATGACATTTACGTAGCGCCGGTCTACCGTGATACCGAATTATTAGGCCGGCTCATCGAGAGCGTGTGCGGCACCGCGCGTAAACGCGGTTGGAGCGAAGTAACCTGGATGGGCACGAACGATTTGGGATTTGGCGAAACCTACGACCGGATCGCGACCCGCTCCGACCTTGCAACGTATCGCATTCCGCTCGGTTAACGAAGCCGGCGCTACGTCGTCGTCGCGAGTGCCATATCCGGGCGCAGGTTCCAATACGTGTCGCGAATGACCGGCCGGAAGCCCGCGTCGATAACGAGGCGCTCGATTTGCGCGCGCGTTGCTTCGTTGGTCGAACCGGCGTCATGCACGACCCGCTCTTCGAGGATCGTACCCCCCATATCGTCGCAGCCGTAAAAGAGCGCGAGTTGCCCAAGCTTCAAACCCGGCGTTAGCCAGGACGCTTGCAGATGCGGAAAGTTGTCGAGGAACAACCGCGAGATCGCCAGCACCCGCATATACGATAACGAGCTGGCTTCGCGCCCGCGCAACGGCGTTTTGAACGGTACGTAGTACCACGGAATAAACGCGGTGAAGCCCGCCGTTTCATCCTGCAGATCGCGCAGCACGCTCAGATGTTCGACTCGTTCGGCATCCGTTTCAATCGAGCCGAACATCATCGTCGCGGTGGTCGGCATACCGAGTTGCTGGGCATCGCGCATGACGCCCAGCCATTCGTCCGGTTTAACTTTGCGCGCGCTGATGCGCTTACGAACGCGCTCGACCAAAATTTCGGCCCCGGCGCCGGGCAACGACTTGAGACCCGCCGCTTGCAGCCGCGTCAGCACTTCGCGCGGCGTGAGACCCTCGATGGCGGCCAGGCCGGTTATTTCCGAAACGGATAATGAATGAATGTCGACGGCCGGAAATTCGTTTCGGACCCGCCCGAATAAGCGCTCGAACCACTCGAGGCGCAGTTCCGGATTGACGCCGCCTTGGATCATGATCTGCGTCGCACCTTGGTCGGCGGCGAAGCGCACGCGTTCGAGCACGGCGTCGTGCGACATCGTGTAGCCTTCGCCGTGCTGCTCGGGCCGGAAGAACGCGCAGAACGTGCAGTGCACGTTGCAGACATTGGTGTAATTTATCGTCGTATCGATAACGTACGTAACATCGGTCGTCGGGTAGAGCTGCATGCGGCGCGCGTGCGCCGCGGCGCCGAGTTCGTGTAAGGGCGCCTCGCGATACAAACGCACGCCTTCGTCCGGCGTGATTCGTCCGCCGCCGGCGGCGCGGTCGAGTGCATCAGCGAGTGACATGCGCGGCCTCCAGGTGAGCGATCTCGCTGCCGAATCGCATGAGCCCCGCGCGCAACGGGGCGTCGAGCTCATACTGTAACGTCGTGTAATACCGAGCGTAAAAATCATGACTGCGCGGTCGCGCGAGCATTGCCGCATCAATAACGGCATCGCGGTGCTGCCGGCCCCAGGTCCGCGCGTGTGCGTAGGCCTGCGCGAGTTGGTCGAGTTCACCCGAGCGGTGCAGCACGTCACGTCGCACGGCCCACACGGCGTACACCATCGGCAACGCCGTCCAGTCGAGCCAAGCGCTGCCCAGATCGTAGATCCAATTCGCGGGAACCCGGTCGTAGATCGCCACGGCGGCGTCACCGATGAGCAAAGTCGGCCGGCCGCGAACCGCTTCGGCCGTCGCATCGTCCACGCGCTCGAACGTCGCCCGCACCGCATACCGCCCGCGCAGCAGCGCTTCGAGCAGGACGCGCCCGCTGGCGGAATCAGCCGTCGCCGCAATCGAGGCCCGGTCGAGCAACGACGGCGGGCGGGCTGAAACGAGCAGTACCGAAATAACGCTGCCGCGCGCCGCAATGGCGCAATCGCCGAAGATTTCCAGCGTAGCGGTATTGCGCAGATAGTGCGCCGCGCTGACCGGGCTGACATCAAGTTCGCCGCCGGACAGCATCGCGTTGAGCACCGTCGGAGCAGCGCTTGTCACGATCGCATCGCGAAGGACCGCTCCGGCGTCGAACGCGGTTTCAATCGGCGCAACGTTCGTATAGCTGATGCGGCCGACGCGCAGCGCCTCAGGCACCGGCGCCGGCGTATTCCGGCAACGCGCTCGGCGGCGCCCAATCGTGCGCGAATGTATCGTACGTCGAATTGCGGCGCACCGGGACATAGCCGGCTTCCTCGATCAACCGCCGGAATTCGCGATCGTCCACATACTGTCCCGATTGGGTTCCGGCGCTATGGTAAATCCGTTCCTCATCGGTTGAGCCGTGCGTCCCGTCCATATCGTCGGCGCCGAATTCAAGCGCCAACTGGCAGACTTTGAGGCCCTGAATCATCCAGTACGCTTTGATATGGTCGAAGTTATTGAGCATCAATCGCGAGACGGCGAACATGCGGATATCATCGAGTCCCGACGTCCAACCGTGGTGACTTAATTCGTTTCCATCGGGATGAAACGCGAGCGGTATGAACGCGTTGAAGCCGGGTGAACGCTGTTGCGATTCGCGCAGCATGATGAGATGTTCGACCCGTTCTTCAAGTGTTTCGATCGTGCCGTACAACATTGTCGCATTCGAGGCGACGCCATGCCGGTGCGCGACTTCGTGTACGTCGAGCCAGTGCGCCGCGTCGACTTTATTCGGACAGACCAGCGCGCGAAACCGGGGTGCGAAGATCTCCGCGCCGCCACCATTGATGTTGTCTAAGCCGGCTTCGCGTAACTGGCCCATGATTTGATCGTAGCTCAGCCGATGGCGGCGAGCGAGGTAGTCGATCTCCGCCGAGGTGAAGAAAGAAAGTTGTGCGTGCGGGACGAGTTCTTTGAACCGGCGCATCAACGGCAGCCAATAGTCGAGCGATAGCTGGCGCGGGTCGTGCCCGCCGACAATATGGATTTGGTTGAAATTCGTGCCGGTTTCGAGGGCTTTAGCGACCACTTCATCGGCCGACATCCGCACGGCGCCCGCGTCCTTTTCGCCTTTGGCAAACGAGCAGAAGCGGCAGTTCGCATAGCAGACGTTGGTCGAATTGATGTATCGGTTGAGCACGTAATAGACGTTCTTGCCGCTTTTGCGCTCTTTGACCGTCTTGGCCAGGCGTCCCAGGGTGTGAATGTCGGGCGTACGGAAAAGCGTCATTCCATCATCGCGCGAGAGCGGGATACCTTCGTCAAGCTTGTGTTCGATTGCGCTCAGCGCCGCGTGCATGGCCATACTACCGGTAGACTATCGCATCGGCCGGCGTGTTTCTTGCACTTTTGCCGTAACCGATGCCGTTAGCCGGTTAAGAACTACGCCAGTCGGTTCGCTCCGGCTACTTGGGCGCCGCCGGCAACGCCGCCAAGGTCGCCGCCGCCGCGGAACTGATTTTGGTCGCAATGGCGCCGTAAGAGCCATTGTCAGCCGATACGCGGCGCGTATCGCGAACGTTGCCCAGCGTCGCTTGGGCCGGTCCTTCACCCATTTTATGACCCGAATTGTCGCCCGGCGTATTGGGGATGATCGACGTTGACGTGCGGGCGTAGGAAGCAACCGTGGCAGCGGACGCGTCATATCCACTTACATGCGAAGCGTCACCGATGGCGCGCTGCAGCAGGACGCGTTCCTTGGCTGAAACACCGACGCGATACGCGATGGCCGCAGCCGCGGTAATCACATAATCGCGGTAATCGGTCCAGTCGCCGCCAATGCGGTTCAACGTCGCGCATTTCTCCAGCGCGGCCATCGCATCGACGCCGGTCTGCAGTTCTTTGCCTTCGGAGTTCGCGAACGTATCGGTCTTCGTCCGGGCATCGCTGCAGCGGGAATCGCGATCGAGCAACTTGCGTTGCGGCTCGGAAAGGACATTTGAGAATACGTCGTAGATCGCCGGTTGGTCCGTTTCGGTCAAAAGCGCGCCGGCCCGCGTCGCACTGGCAGCCGGAACGGCCTGCGCTTGCGCGACATGTGCCGATGCTCCCAGCGAGACAAGGAAAGTTATGCAAAAAGCCGCGTATCTCACGCACGATTGGTGCTACCGAGCTTAGCCGACATCCTGTAACGCCGCACGTTGCGCCTTAAAGACAAAGAGCGCGGCGTTGGATGAAGGCGCACAAAGCCGAGAGGCGTCGGGGCAGGCTATCGGGCGGCAAGCCAAACAGCGGACGAATTGGGACATCTGTCGACGCTCAAATGCTTCATTCTATCTGCGCCACTGCCAAAGCGTTGATGCAGCGACACCAGGTACCACAGACAAAAAGGGACCCGCCGAAGCGGGCCCTTCTTTGTACGAATATCAGCGAATCGCTACGGCGAAGCAACGTAAGTCGACAGCGAAATCGACGTGTCGGCCTGCGCCGGAAGCGCCGGAGACTGCCCATAAGCGGCGCCGGTGAGACCGTTATACTGTAAGCTATATTCGTTGTAATCGAAGCCGACGACCACAACCTGAATATTGTCGCCCGTGAGGGTATCGCCCGAAACGAGACCCGCGTTCTGAGCGGCGGTGCAGACAGCGACGGTGTTTCCGTACGACGCGTTCGCATTTGAAAATGTTACCGCGCCACTCGCCGTGACCCAATGCGTGTAGAATATCGGAGCGCCGGCCGTCGCTCCGTTGCAGCCCGCCGCGCCGCCTTTGGCGGTGACATCGGTCGCGCCGTAATCGACGACTTGAACGTACGCCCCCAGCGTCGGCGCAGTCAAGGCGACATTCGTAACGACAAGACTGCCGTCACCGTTAAAGGTGACCGCCGGCGCCGCTCCGCCGGCCGTTGCGATCGGTAGAGCGAGGCCGGCATTACCCAGCGTCGCCGTCGCCGGCGTCGCGTTGAGAATACCTGCGGACGTCGGCAAAGCCACGTTGAGCGTGTACGCGCCGGCGTTAGGGATAACGCCTTGAAAGACGTCGATTCCGAGCGATGGGCCACCTTGCGGGTAGTTTGGACCGGTGGCGCCGTGGCCGTTGCCGGCCGGGTCGAATGCCGGCGGGCCACCGACCGGAAGAAACGTATTATTCGTGGTCGCTCCGGGCCCGGAAGCTACGCCCGCGTAGAACGGCTGGTAGTACGGCGTAAAACTCGCCGGCAGACCGCTGGTTCCGTAATTCGCCGGCGCGAAACCATTGCCGAAGACACCGCCGTTGACGCCGAACGTCGTGTTGGTGGTAGAGGGTGCGCCGATTTGGGTCGGCTGCGGTGAACCGCCGATGTATTTACCGGCAACTTCGACACCCGACGGGCCGAGGTCGGCCGTCGCGTTCACGTCATATTGACCGCTCGGGCTATCCGGCTTCCCCGCCGGAGCCGGAAAGCCGAACGGACCGGTTAAGCGCGGAATGTTGACCAAAGCCGCGCTTGCGCCGGTCGATTGGCGGTAAAGTGCGACGACATTTAGGCTCAGGCCCGCGTGCCCGGCAATATTAGCCGTTCCGACGGCGATCTTCAAGACACCATTTCCGTTTTGGGTCGGGTTAACCGTGGCCTGCGTCGGCGGGCCCGTCTGGCCCGCCGTGCAGGCGGAGATACTGACCGCGGCACCAATGCTCACGGCCAACTTAACGTGCTTATTTTTCAATGATATTCCCTATAGGCCAAGTTGGTAGTAAACACGCAACGTGAGCGGTCTACTGGTGTTCGAACCGACGAAGCCGAACGGGAGTATATACGCGTTCGATCCGTAGATCTGGGTCGGAATATTGCGGAAGCCGCCATACTGATACGGCACGGTCCCAGGAATCGCCGCATTCGTCTGGCCCGTTTGCGCCCCGGCAAGACCTGTTGCGACCGGTTGATAGTACGGATTTGGAATCGGTTCGCCGTACGGATTCGCAAACACGTTTTGTACGAGAATACCGAACGTGCTACGCGAATGCGTGTACTCGAAAGAAACGTCCGTGTTGATCCGCGGTCGCGAGAGAACCCCGCCCGGAGCGGCCGTTTCGGCGGTTCCACGGGTTGCCGCGATGTTCGGATGCGTGACCGTGCCGGGATTGACGGGATCGACGTAGTTGGTGGCGTTGAACGCGCCGACGATGCCGGCAAATCCGGAGAGAATCGGTGTATTGATATTCGATTGCGGCAAGTTCGCATAGCCGCCGAACGGATTATTCGAGGCGATGATGTTGCCGACACCGATCGGGAAGCCGCGATCGTACGATACGATCGGGTTGACCCGGAATCCGTTACGCGTTTTATACTGAACGCCGAGGTTGACCACGAACGGCGAAACGTAACCGGCCCGGTAGGTGTCGCCAAGAACCAGCGATGCGGCCGGAATCAGCGGCAACTGGTCTTCACTGCCCACCAGTGGCGGAACGCTGTCGATAACGTTTGTATACGTTGCCGATAGATAACCGGTGAACCCGCTCGGGCGATCGGCGGTCTGCAGCCCGAACTCTATACCGGAGGTCTTGTTGATTCCGACGTTGTCGACGGCGAAGACCTGACTCGTCGGCGCGCCTTGCGAATTAAGCACCTGACTAATGAGGGAAAACGCCGGGACGGCAAACTCGCGCTTATAGTAGCCGGTCAGCTTCATCGATAGACCGCTGCGGAACTGATGTTGCAACGTCAAATCGGTGTTGCTCGTCGTCTGCGGCTGATTGTTACCGACGTCGGGAGCATCGAAGTTCTGGTCGTTCTGCCAGTAGAGTTGCTGCCCGTAATTGGCGCAGCGGAAGAACGAGCCGCCCTTGGCGGCGTTAAAATTACCCGCCGTCGTGCTCGTCGCCCACTGAGGATTGAAGCCGCTACCGCAGGTCCACGTTTGCGGATTAGCGGTGTTGCCGATTGGCGGCAGATTGAGTACCGATGCGGGTAGGCCGGTGATGTACATCGGTGTGCCTAACGATTGCGCATTCGGGAAGATGACCGACCGGCCGTAACCGAAGCGTACCGAATCGTTGTTCGAAAGCTGATACGCCGCCGCCAGGCGCGGCTCGAGGAACTTCGGATGAACGACATTATCGCGCAGAAAGTTCGGCGGGTTACCCGGGCCGATTCCAACGGCGACGTCGTCAGGGTTGGAAAGCGAGCCGGGCTGCGTATTGAACGGGTTCGCGCCTTGCTTCCAATTCAAACCGTCGTAGCGCAAGCCGAGATCGAGATGTAGCTTGGTTACCGGATTGTATTGATCGCGCACGTAGAAGCCATACTCTTGATTGTCCGTGCCATTGTAGTTGATGCCGAACAGCGGCAGCCGGCCGGTATAACCTGTGCGGTTATAGACGTAACACGGATTTGCCGAAACCGCCACTGCAGAATTCGCATATGCCGGGTTCGTGGAAGGGCACGGATTTGTCGCGGACACCGGCAAGCTGGTGTTCGCCGGCAACGCAAAGTCGCCGATCTGTGGAAAACCCGGCGCGCCTTGATACGCTTCAAGTATGAGATCGGAGAGATACGGCTCATAGGCGTTCCAAACCGGATGCTTATTATCTAGATTAAAACCCAACGTCGTCGTGTTTTTTTCACCAAACTGATGCGTCAGCTCGGCTTTGAAAACGGCGTTCGAGCCGCCCGTTTCGTTTAGCTGAGCATCACTCGTATAATCGTACCAGTTCGATGTACCTCGAATTTGATTGACGTTAGCGGCCGAAATATCGAGGTACGTCGTCGGCGTCAGACTGTTCGTGTACTCAAACTTAAGATAACGGGTTGGGTTGTAGCCGATCTCTTCCGGACCCGTTGTGGTTAGCGACGAATTCAGAAATTGTGGCGGAATTCCGTAACGCGCTGCGTAGAACCCGGCGTTGAAATAAGGATCGTTCGACCCCCCGATGGGAAGGCTGCCGATATTGTATGGGTTGACGAGGTTTGCAACGCGGCCGCCCGGACCACCGAGACCACCGTATTGCTGAAGGTCGTGATTCAGATAGGCAACTTGGAACGACTGGTTGTTGCTCTTGCCGAAGCGAAAGACGGCGTTGTTCACGAAGTCATCGGTAACTTGGTAGCTGATCGCATCGATATTACCGACGCTGATTTGATCGGTTCCAAAAGGGCCGTAATATGGGTTATAGCGCTGTCCGACATACGTGATGTAGTCGGAGTACCGGCCGTCGGCCGAGGCGATTCCGTACTCGAGACCGACTTGGTGATTGTAGTTCGGTGCGCCGAGTTCGACGTCGAAAAGGCCGAACGGCGGATGCGTGCCGCGCTTGAGCACGGTATTGACAACGCCGCCGCCGATGCCGCCTTGGCTCGCGTCGCCGGCGCCTTCGACAACCTGCAGCGAACCGGCTCCAACCGAAACGCCGTTGTTGGCATTACCGAACAAGAATGGCTCGGTGAAATCGATACCGTCGAGCTGATAGCCGACCTCGGTCGACAAACCGCCGCGAATCGTGAGCCGGTTGCCGTTCGTGAGCTGCACGCCCGGAACCGATAATGCGAGTTGATTTTCGCTCGTATTTTCGGCCTTGCCGAGAGCCGTCACGGCTCGTGCGCCGCTGACGCTAACCGAGTCGATCGTCTGCGCGGGCTGATAGGCCGAGCTGCGCGAACGGGCTGTCGTTTTACCGATGGTTTGCAGCGACTTTTGCAGGGCTTCGGTAAGGCTGACCGAGCTGTCGCCGATGATGTTCACGCCGTTGACCGCGAGCGGCTCGTAACCCGGCACATTGAACGTCACCGTATAGGTGTCGACGGTCAGTCCAATGATGTTGAACGTACCGCGAGCATCCGTTTTGGCCGAATACCGGCTGCTCGGCGAGGCCGCGGTAACGGTCACATTGGCGATCGGAGCTTTGCTGCCGGCATCGGTGACGACGCCTTGCAGTGAGCCGACTTGACCGCCGGCCGCAAATGCGGGCGCGATCGACGAAACGAGAAAACCGAAGAGAGCGACGCATGCCGCGAAGACGCGGACGAAACTCCCGAACGTTCGGAATGGTAGGGCCATGCAGAACCTTTCGCATGAACGAAGATTGGAAAAATCAGCCGAGCATAGCCGGACGACAACATCGCCTATTTTCTCAAATATCAAACAGATGCGCCGCCCGCCGTGGCTGCAGGCGCATCTTTTTTGGTCAAGATCGCCTTAAGGACCTTTTAAGGCCGTTCTCAGACGACGAAAAGTTACCGCACACGCCCGCCGCTCGCCTCGCTCCCCTGAACGACTGCTAAAATTCGCTGCTACTTTGTGCCGTCGTCGCAGCCGGCGAGGGCCTTGGTTGCATGCTTAGCGGCCACGTCTTCGGATTGACCGATTTCCAGCGTGCGGTCGGTAAAATCGTCGGCGACCTCAGTAAAGAGCGCGTCGAGTTGTTCGTGCGTTGCCCGCTGATCGATCGACTCGATGCCGTTTCGTACGTGATCTTGTTGCGGCTCCGGCACCACCGTGCCGGCCAGCGCCATGCCTTGTGCCCGGGCATAGCGGCCATCGACGATAGTGAGCATCTTGGCAAGATCCGAGCCGACGGTTCGCTGACGGCCTAGTGCGTCATCGATGTGCTCGGCGAACAGCTTGAGTTCGGGCGAGCGAACGGCGTCGGGTTCCTTCACGGATAGCGTTCGCAGATCGCTGACCTGAGCATCGCCGGCGCGCAGATTCGTTTGGATTGCCGCGGCGATGGCGCGCAAATCGCGCATCGACTTCTCGCGCTCGATGATCGTGAGATCGGGCTTGTCGAGATCGGCGGAGCGCAACCGCGAGATACCGGCTGAGATGATCTTGTCGTTGGTCAACGTTACCGTGATCGCGCCGTTCGCCCGGTCGGTCTCGAGCGCGCAATAGCGCTTCGAACGAGTGCGTCCGATGAACGGATACGGCGAGGCGGCCGGCGGCGAGGCCGCTGTAACAACCGGCGGCGCGGCGGGAACCGGCGGGCGGGTCGGGTCGGCATGAAACAACAGGATCGAGAGCAGTCCGGCCATGGGCAGTTGATTGGATCGGTCCGGAGAGCACGCCTGTCTCGATGCCCCACGCGGCAACGACGCATCGCGCCACTTCGCAACGGGGGACTGGACGCGCCCGGTTTTGAACGTGCGGTGCTTGCCTATCGCAACGCCGCTTCGGCTCGCCGATCCCGTGGCGGACCCGCCTGCCCGCTCGTTCCTCAACGACACGTGGCGGCGTTTCCGCCGCTCGCCCGGCGCCCTCGTCGGCGCAGTCATCGTTGCACTCGTCATCCTCGTTGCGCTGTGCGCTCCCTTGCTCGCCGGGTCCGATCCGCTGGCGCAAAATCTGGCCCAACAGACGCAAGCGCCAAGCGCCGCGCACTGGTTCGGTACCGATAAGCTGGGACGCGACTTGTTCGCGCGCATCGTCTATGGCGCGCGCATTTCGGTTCGCATCGGCTTCGTCGCAGTTGGTTTAGCCATTACGGCCGGCACGCTCATCGGCTTGATCGCCGGCTACGCCGGCGGCCGCACCGATACGTTGCTCATGGGCTGTATGGACATCATGCTGGCGTTTCCGTCGATCATTTTAGCCATCGGTATCACGACGATTTTGGGACCCAGCATCACCAATCTCATGATTGCCGTCGGCATCGTGTACGTGCCGCAATACGCGCGGCTGGCCCGGTCGTCGGTGCTCAACATCCGGGAGACGGAGTTCGTCGAAGCCGCGCGCGCGATCGGCGCGATGACGCCGGTCATTCTCGCGCGCCACATTCTGCCCAACATTCTCACCCCGCTATTAGTGCAAGCCACCCTCGGTGTGGCCACCGCCGAACTCGAAGCGGCCGGGCTATCGTATCTCGGGCTGGGCGCGCGACCGCCGATGCCCGAGTGGGGCGCCATGCTCAACGACGCGCGCGACTACTGGCTGAGCGCGCCCTGGGCGTTGATCTTCCCCGGCGTTTCCATCACCATTCTCGTGCTGGGCTTCAATTTGCTGGGTGACGGCCTGCGCGACGCGCTCGATCCCAAGGGCCGTTAGCTAGCCCGGGTCGGCAATGACCACCCAACTCGTCACGCGGTATTTCGCGTTGTGCCGCAGCGCTACTCCGCTTCGCTAAAGGCTTCGATGTTGCCGCCCCGGGTGCTGTCATAGTGCGTAACGCGGACTGGCGGCGCCGGCTCCGACCGCGTCGTGAACCGCCGCGCTCCGCCCGAGATCGAGAGAACGGCCCGCGCATGACTTCCGCCGCAAGCGCGCCGGGTTACCTCGAAATCTTCAGTGAGCGCGGATATGATGAACAGCCCGCGGCCCTGCTCGCTCAGTGGATCGGCCGGCAGACGCGACATGTGCGTGAAGCCTGGTCCGCGATCGAGCACGTGCAGCACCGGCGCCGGACCGCTCCAATCCAGCGCCGCCTCGACCGGGCCGGGCGCGTGGCGCACGACGTTGCCGATGAGTTCGCCGAACACGAGCTCGGCCGACGAGCGGTCCGCGGCCGACAGCGCGTGCCGATTCAACTCGCCGACGCAGGCCTCACGGGCAGTCTGTGCCGCTCGAACATCCGACGTGTCGAAGGTCCAGCGCACCAGCCGCTTACCGGTACCGCCGGCTTGCGGGACGGTGCTCATTGTGAGAATCGCGACATCGTCGCGCGATTGCACCGGCACCGCAGCGGTGTAAATGGCGTGCGCGACATTCGGCGCTCGCATAAGGTGGTTGTGCGCCAGCACCGACCGCAGACGCGCTTCGCCGTCTAAAACATTCTGCGTCGCCTCCGTGACCCCGTCGGTGTAGAGCAGCAAAAGCGCGTCCGGCGGAATCTCGACCGTCTCGCTGCTGCGTTCCATGCGCACCGGCAGACCCAGCGGCAAGCCAAAGGCGACGAACTCCGTCACGGTTCCGTCCGAGTGGCGCAGCAGCGGCCGCGGATGGCCCGCGCACGCATACTGCAGTAACGATGTCACCGGATCGAACACACCCACGAACGCCGTCACGATGCGTTCCGGGTCTTCAGCATGCAACGTCCGGTCCGCAGCGTCGAGCATCATCGCCGGATCGGGATGAATTTGCGCTACCCCACGCACGATCTGCCGGATATTCGCCATCGCCACGGCCGCATCGAGTCCTGAACCGCACACATCGCCGATCGAAAGGATGACGCGACCGTCGGGCAGCCGCAGCGCGTCGTACCAATCGCCGCCGATCTGGGCTTCGTCCGTGCCGGCGCGGTAGAAGGCGCTAAACGAGACGCCCGGCACCTGCGGTAAAGCGCGTGGCATCGCCGCTTCTTGAAAACGTTGGGCGACGCGGCGCTCCTGTTCGTAGAGACCGGATAGGCGCCGAACCTGAAGCGAGAGCCGGCGTCCGCGCACGAGCGTTTCAATGCGGGCGCGCAAAGCGAGTTTTTGCACCGGACGCTGCAGCACGTCGTCGACGATGCGCCACAAATCGCGCGTCAAAAGGCCGACGTCCTGGCGATCCGTTAACAACAGCACGGGCAATAGTACCGGCTCTTGGGCGCTGCGCGCGGCGTGTAAGTCGTCCCAGTACTCGTGGAGTGACGGACCATCGACGATGCACAGATCGATACCCGGTGCGTGGTCGAGCGCCGGCCGCGTGAGCCGCGGGAACTGATGCGTAACGGTGTATTGCGGGCTGAGGATTTCGCTGAGCAGCGCGCGGTTCTCGCGATTTGCGAGCAGGACGAGAACCGATTCTTTAACGTCCATCGCCGCGCTCAACGGCGGCCGGCATCATCCACGGCCGATATGTGATTCACCCAATAAACCGTTGAGGTGGGGTATCGGTTCACCGATCTGAATTCCGTACGCCGTCAAGCTAAACTCGCGCACCTTTTTGTCGAAGTCGCTGAGCCGCTTCTTGAGCACGCCGACCACCCGGTGCAATTCCGCTGCACGTTCGTCACGCCACTCCAGATAGCGCATGAACAGCACGTTATCGGCAAGATACGTGATGCCGATCTCCGTCACCCGAAAATCGCCCAGCTCCTGCAGTTCGTTGACCAGCAGCACCGTAACGCCGACATTTTGTAAATAGCGGCACAGCGCGTGCAGCCGTTCGACGAGATCTTCGCCCGAGATCGAAAGACTATAGCCGCTGATGCTGTCGATCATAACGATCCGGGTACCGTTGTGTTCGACGTCCGTACGGACCATGTTTGCGAATTCGTCCGGGCCGAAGCGCAAGGCTTCGACTTCCACGATCGAGAGCGTGCCGCGTTCGATCATCTGCGCAACGGGAATATTGATGCTCTGACAGCGTTTACGCAGCGTCGCAGCCGGTTCGTCGAACGTGTACACCGTCGAGCGGTCGCCCCGGCCGGCCGCCTCTTTCATGAATTGCACGCCGACGGTCGTCTTGCCGACGCCGCTGGGTCCGGTCAGGAGCGTGACGGTGCCGCGTTCGATGCCGCCGTGCAACATTTCATCGAGCCCGGGCAAACCCGACGGCAAAACTTCCGTGTCGAACTCGCGCTTGCGGTAGCGCTCGGGAATCAAGCGCGGGAAGACCGTCGCGCCGCTGTCGCTCAAGCGTAAGGCGTGACGCCCCTGTTCGAATTCCGAGCCGCGAAATTTCGTGACGGTGAGCGATTTTACGGGAATCCAGGGTGCCAGCTCGATGACGCCGTCGCTCAGGAAGCGCAGATCGTCATCCGGTAAGTTTTTCGTCGCTTCCGACGTCGTAAGGACATCGGCACCACAATCGACGAGATAGCGAACGAATGACAGCGTTTGCCGCCGAAACTCAAACGGGTCGGCGGCGAAATACCGCAGATGCGTAATCGAATCGATGAACACCCGTCGTGGTTCGATCGCCTCGACTGCCTCAACGATTTTTTGCGTCGTGGGTTCGCGCTCGACTTCCGAGGCGGAAAACAAGTCGTAGCTTTTGACTTCCGAAAAATGCTTCGATGACGGGCTCAGATCGACGAAGCTGACACCGCGCAAATCAAATCCGCTCAGCGCGGCGTTCGTGCGCAATGTCGCTTCGGACTCGCCGAAGCTAATGAAGAGCACCGGCTCTCCGGCTGCGACCCCGGCCATCAGATAATGCCAGCCGAGCGTCGTTTTGCCGGTTCCGGGCGGACCCGTTAACAAATACGTGCGTCCGCGGATGAGCCCACCGTGCAGCACCTCATCGAGCCCCGCAATTCCGGTCGATGCGCGCTCGCCCACCGGCTTACGCGTCACCTCAGACGTCATCGTCGCGACCGGCCCGGCCCCGCTTGCCGCCGTCTGCGGCGTGTTCGCGCCGACATCACCGCGTTGCGTTCGGACGCCGCGTTCGCTCATGCAATAGCCCTCATATCGAGGCTATGCATTGGCAGCGCGCCGGTGCGAAGCCCGGTGTGTTATGCAAGGACTTCGATAAGTGTCGCCGGCCCGGTGCGGCAGCACTACGCAGGGATGGGGCCGAAGGACCGCTCCATCGGGAACATTACGTTAGCGTTGGCGACGGCGCTCATTTATGGTGCGGCCGATTTTTGCGGCGGTCTCGCAAGCCGCCGGACGTCGATACTCGCCGTCGTCGTGTGGTCCCAAGCGGCCGGATTTTTCGTGCTCATCTTCGCAGTGCTCTTGCTGCCGGCAACGCCGCATCCGGCCGACTTCGGCTGGGGCGCCCTGTGCGGCGTCTTCGGCGCGGGTGCCGTCGGACTGCTGTATCGGGGGCTGGCGATCGGAGCCATGGGCGTCGTTTCGCCGATCACCGCCGTTCTTGCCGCGCTGCTGCCGGTCGGCTACGCCGCATTGCATCATGCGTGGCCGTCGCCGCTCGCCGCGCTCGGCATCGCATTGTCACTCGTGGCGGTCGCGGCCATCTCGTCGGCGGCGCCGGAATCATCGGCACGCGCGCGCCGGGGTTTGCTCGAGGCACTGGGCGCGGGTGTGCTTTTCGGCGGGTTCTTCGTCAGCCTCGCGCAGACGCGCAGCGAGGCTGGACTGTACCCGCTCGTCGGCGCGCGCGTCGCCTCGTTCTTGCTCTTAGTAGTCGCGGGGCTAGGGCTGCGCATTCCGTTTCGCCCGGCTCGCGATGCGCTCGGCATGATCGTAATCGCGGGCGCGTTCGACATGGGCGCAAACGTGCTCTACGTGCTCGCGGTTCACGGCGGCTCGCTCGCCATCGTGGCGGTACTCGCGTCGCTTTATCCCGCCTCGACCGTGGCGCTTGCGGCCATCTTCTTGCACGAGCGTTTGCGGCCGCTGCAATGGGCCGGCGTCGCGCTGGCGTTAGCCGGCATCGGCTGTATTACGGCCGGACGGTGAGCGTTCGGCGCAGCCGGACCGGCTTGCTAGAGCGTGGCCCAGACGTCGAGTTTGGTTTTCACTTTCGAAATAACAGCGTCGGTAAATTCCGTTGTGGATGATTGGCCGCCGAGATCGCTCGTCGACGTCCCTTCGCGTACGCTTTCGAGCACCGCTTCATACAATGCCCGCGAAGCGTTGGTGGCGCGCCGGTCGTCGATGTAGCCGAGCAGTGCGGCACCGGCCAGAATCATGGCCATCGGGTTCGCGACGTTTTTGCCGAACAGCCGTGGCGCGGTGCCGTGCGGCGCCTCGGCCATCACCACGTTCGGCCGCAGGTCCGCTCCGAACGACATCAACACCGATTCAGCGCCCGCGATCGACCCGAATAATTGCATGACCAGATCCGACAGACAATCGCCGTCGCGATTGAGCGATGGAATGACCATCGCATCGCCGGCCGTCGCGATCAGCAGCGCGTAGGTTGCGTCGATGAGTTGCGGTTCGTAGGTAACGTCGGGATAACGTCCGGCGGCGGCGTCCATTTCTTCTTTGAGCATGCCTTCGTACACCGGGCTCACCGTGTATTTCGGACCGCCGAACACTTTGGCGCTGGTTCGGCGAGCGTGAAAGAAGGCATACTCCGCGACATTACGGCACACCGAGCGCTCGATCCGTTCGGTTCTAAAGGCAACCTCGTCGTCGCCGCTACCTTCCCGCCATTCCTTGGCGCCGTACGCGTCGCCGACCGCCATCCGGACCACGGAAATCGGCGCGTGGATGCCCGCGACCGGCCGAACTCCGGGAATGCGCCGGCCGGTCCGCACGATCACCTTACCGTCGATTTCCTTGCGCAGAATAGCATTCGGCGATCCGACGTCGTCGCGCGTTTCGGGCGTAATCGTGGCGGCCTTTAGCCCGAGCTTGGCTTGCTTCATCGCGACCGCCGCTGCGTGCACCACGCCGTTGTTCGTCGAGCGCCGCTGTTCGAGCGACAGATCGAAATGCACGAACTCGATGTCCAGACCAATCACGTCGGGAGCCAGTACGCGCAGCGATTCGTCGAGCAGCTCTTGACCGGTCTGATCGCCGCCGAGGACGACGATAGAAGGCTTGGGCACGTAATGTTTCCTTAAAAAAGCGCCGACGCGAGGCCGGTTCGTGACGCTTCGCGCGGGTACTGGCGGAGTCCGGTAGGTGAACGAAGTAATCTCTGTCGTTAATGGCACGCGTACGGCGCAAAGCCGCGGCGGCAACTCGGTTCAATTTCGAGCTCGCGGGCATTGCGGCGCTCGGCTTGGCGTTGCTGCTCGCGCTCGCACTCGTTTTACCCCCGGGCCGCTCGGGCGCGGCCGGCAGCGCCACGGCGTCTGCGCTGCACGCAGTGTTCGGTGCCGCGGCGGGTTGGTTTCCGGCCCTCATCGCGCTTGTCGGTGCGATCGTCTTTCTCGAGATCAACGTGCCGAAAATGATTGCGACTCTGGGCGCGGCGGCGGTCGGTTTCTTCATTATCATCGACACGGCGCTGGGCATGCGCGGCGGCGCGCTGGGTCGCGCGCTCGACAGCGGCGTAGCGGCGCTCGTCGGCGACATCGGCGAAAAGATCGTGCTCGTCGTCGTTGCGTTGTCGATCGCGGTCTGGATTACCAACGTTTCGCTCAAAAAAGTCATCGGCTGGTGCATCGCCCGGGTGATGGCGCTGCGTCCGCCGCAACGCCGCAACGGCCATGCCTCCGAGGCATCGGCGCGACCCGCGCCGGCGGCGGGGCCGCGCACGTTACGCGAAGCGTTCCATCTTCCGGCGCTGGGGCCCAAGCCGGCTCGCAATGCGGTGGCTACCGTTGCGGCACCGGCGTCGACTGCCGACCTGCGCGGCGGTGCCGGGCCAGCTACGCTGATCCGACCGGCGCAACCCGCCGCTGTCGTATACGACGCGATGCGGACGAAACCGAATACGTCGAAGATCCCGACGACGAGGATTTCGAGGACGAAGCCTTCGACGACGAGGACGAGGCTGACGCTGATGACGGCGTAATGCTTGCCGACGATGCCGGCGCTGGCGCGACATCGGTAAGCGAGGCCGATCGCGACGACACCGGCAACGCCGAGCTCGTGGCTGATGACGGCGCGTTCGCGCGGCCGCGTGTGGCGCTCGCCGGCGATTACGAGCCGGCCGGAGTGCGCCGCGCGTACCGACTGCCCGATTTAGCGCTATTCGACGTACCGGCCAAGCAGCACGTCGATGAATCGAACCGCGCCACGGTGCTGGAAGATACGCTGGCGTCGTTCGGCGTCGGCGCGAAAGTTACGCACATCGAGCGGGGCCCGTCGATCACGCGTTACGAGCTCAAGCCCGAGCGCGGGGTCAAAATTTCGCGCATCTCGGCGCTGACCGACGATCTGGCGCTCGCGCTAGCGGCCACGTCGGTCCGCATCGAAGCCCCGATTCCCGGGAAATCGGCGGTCGGCATCGAGGTGCCCAACGCGACCGTATCGATCGTGGCCATCCGCGAGATTCTCGAAGCGCTGCCGCAGCGCGGCACGGTGCCGCCGCTCAATATGGCGCTGGGCAAAGATATCACCGGTCGCGTCGTCTTCGGCGACCTCGGCAAGATGCCGCATTTGCTCGTCGCGGGCGCGACCGGTTCGGGCAAATCGGTATGCCTTAACTGCATCATCGCGACGTTGCTCGTGAATGCAACGCCCGATCAAGTGCAGATGCTCATGATCGACCCCAAGCGCGTTGAACTCACGGTGTATAACGGCATTCCGCACCTTATCAAAGAGGTCATCACCGACGCCAAGCTCGCCGCCGGAGCCCTGTTCGAGATGACCAAGGAAATGGATTCGCGGTACGAACGCTTCGCCAAAGCCGGCGTGCGCAAAATCGAAGAGTTCAACGCGAAATACCCCGACGAAAAATTGCCCTACGTCGTAATCATCATCGACGAGTTGGCCGATCTCATGCTGATCGCACCGGCCCGGGTAGAAACGACGATCTGCCGGATCGCGCAGCTCGCACGGGCAACCGGCATTCATCTCATCGTCGCGACGCAGCGGCCATCGGTCGACGTGATCACCGGCATCATCAAAGCCAACATTCCGTCGCGGATCGCGTTCGCGGTCAGCTCGCAGGTCGACTCGCGCACCATTCTCGATATGGGCGGCGCGGAACGGCTGCTCGGCCGCGGCGACATGCTGTATCTACCAATCGACGCGCCCAAGCCGGTACGTTCGCAAGGCGCGCTTGTAACGAGCGCCGAGATCTCGCGCCTCGTCGAGTTCTGGGCGCGCCAGGGCCGTCCGGAGAACCTGCTCGACGTGGATGTCGTGCCGATCGAAGCCGACGACGAAGCGCGTTCCAACGCCGATCCGCTGTGCTACGACGCCGCCAAATTCATCATTGCCACCAACTACGCGTCGACGGCTCAATTACAATCGCAATTTTCGATCGGTCATCCGCGCGCCGTGCGGCTGATGAAACAACTCGAAGATTTTAAAGTGGTCGGCGCGCACGAGGGCACCAAACCACGCAAGATTTTACTCGGGCTCATGGACCTCGAGATTATCGCGCCGCGGCTGGGCAAATCCGACAAACAGCCGGAACTGTTTTGATCGCCGCGCGCCGCCGAACGCTCGGGCCGGCCGCCCTTCTGTGTGTTGTCTTTCTGAGCGCCTACGTACTTCTAGGCCGGGCGGTCTCGGCCGTACCGCCGGCGGGTATCGACGCCGCTGCACGTGCCGTTACCGGCGAGGCGCCGGGCATCGCGAGCATGTTCACGGCATCGTGTTTGTGGCCCGTGTTGACCCTGTACGGCATCGCGGGCTGCGTCATCGCCGGATTCGTTCCGGCCTGGCGTGCGCGAATCGTGTTTTCGATTCTCACCACGATCGTCACGTGGCAACTGAGTAACGTGCTCAAAGATGTGTTTGAGCGGCCGCGCCCGAGCTATTGGATCGTGTATCACGAGACAACGTACGCATATTCGAGCGGGCATGCGATGTTCGCGGTGCTCGTGTACTGGCTGTGGGCGGTGTATATCGCGCGCAGCACGTTGCCGGCGGCCATACGCGTCACTGCGGCGATACTCTTAGGCCTTTGGGGCGCCGGCGTAATCTGGTCGCGCTTGGCACTGGGTGCGCATTACCCCAGCGATTTGCTCGGCGGTGTGCTGCTCGCCGGCTTCATGCTGGCTGCGGCCACCATCGTTGCAACCCTCGCCGCGCCACGGGCGCGGATCGCGTAGTCGCCGGCCGACGACTGATCAGCCGCGGCCGCTCGACATTCGCGCGATCGCCGGCAGATGCCACAGGCTAGCGAAGAAACCGTCTTCCCCGTGCAACGTTCGCCCGAGGCACCTGTGCCCGATGTCTACAAACAATCCACGCGGCACCCGCGACGAAATTGTACCGCCTAGCCGGTGTTCATCGTAAAGGATATTCGTTGTGGCGCCGTTTGCCGAAACGCGCGTTATTGCGGCGCGCGCTCCAGTAGCGTCGGATGCTGCAGATGATGAGCGGTACGCTGTTGGAACCGCTTGCCGATCTGCAAGAGCTTCGCTTCGCCGAAGGCGACCCCGAGGAAAGCCAGGCCCGACGGCAAGCCGTTTTCGGCTAATCCGTTGGGGACCGTCAGCGCCGGCAAGCCGGCCGCATTGCCCGATGAGATGAGGTCCGGGCCGCCGTCGTAGCTTGGATACGCCGTGTCGAACGGCACGCCGACCGGCAGCGCGACCGTCGGCAACGTCGGTGCGATCACCGCATCGTAGCTCCCGAACGCGGTCCGCATATCCTCGATCATAAAGACCCGCTGGCGCATGGCATCGATGTAGTCGACCGCCAGCGTCGCGTAGGCAGCATAACCGCCGAGCCGGTCATCCGACTGCTGCAGCATTCTTGACTTGCCGCTTTCGATCAGCCCGCGAAACGCGGCCGCGCCTTCACCGTTCACGATGGTCCCGATCGCCGCCCCGTACGGATGAGCGGGAAGTTCGACACCGGTTTCGATGTCGCAAAATTCGCGCAGTACGGCCACCGACGCGTTAAAATTCTTTACGACGCCGGGCATCGTTTTCGCCGTCGCGTTTTTGACAACCGCGATCCGCGGCCGCCGCGACGTGGCCACGAGCGGCCGATCGACCGCCGTCGGGTCGCGCGGGTCGGCCCCGGCGATCGTCCGCAGCACCGTCTCGGCATCGCGCGCGCTCCGCGCCATCGGACCGAGTTTGTCAAGCGTCCAGCACAGCGCCATCGCTCCGTGACGGCTGATCCGGCCATAGGTCGGCCGCAACCCGGTGATCCCGCACGAAGCCGACGGGTTCAGAATCGAGCCCGACGTTTCCGAACCGACGGCAAAGCCGACGAGTCCGGCACTCACCGCCGCGCCCGATCCGCTCGACGAACCGCCGCTCCAATAGCGCCAGTTCCACGGCGTGCGGCCCGGTCCGGTAAACGACGCATCGGCATCGTTGTAGCCAAAACCACCGGCCAGCTCCACCATCGCGAGCTTCGCAATCAGAACGGCGCCGGCGGCGCTGAGCTTTTGCACGATCGTCGCATCGAAATCGAAATGCTGGTTGCGGTACGGCGTAGCGCCCCAGGTGGTGGGCGCGTCGGGCGTGGCAATTAAATCCTTGACGCCGTACGGAATGCCGTGCAGCGGGCCGCGGATGGTGCCCCGGCTGCGTTCCCGATCGGCTCGGCGCGCTTCGCGCAATCCGCGCTCGTGCAGAACCGTGACGACCGCCCCGTACACGTGGCCGTAGGTTTCCAGTCGTTGCAGGTAGAGCTTGGTGAGTTCGAGCGATGAGATGGTCTTCGCCGTCAGCATCCGCTGCAAGGTAGAGACGTCGGCGAGCGCGATCTCGTGCGGCGTCAAACGAGCCGCTCGCCGGCGGTGAAGCGCGCGACCATTTCGTCCGAATTGCGCAATGGCTTTTTCTTCGGATTGAGCACCGCGCCCGCGCGCGAGTCATCGATTTTGCCGGCGATGCGCTCGATGTCCGCATCGGTCAACTTCGCATCGAATCGCCGGAACGTAGCAGCGATCGCTAATGCTTCGGAGCTGGGTACGGCGCGCGGCTTGGGTGGTGAAGACGGCGGCGCGGAGTTGGGGCGTCCCGATTCGGACGGCGCGGCTGCCGCATCGGACGGCGCTGCTCCGGCCGGCCGCAAATCGGCCTGGGCGGCGACGGTGAATGCAAGAGCGGTGCCCGAAACGGCGGTCAGCGCGGTAAGAAATCCGCGTCGGTTCTTCATCGCGCGCGACTTGGCGGAGCGCGGTGCCGTTCCTCCGAAACGCTGGCCCGATGCGTGTTTGGGCGATCGTCTTCATCTGCTGCCTGGTGCCGCCGGCGCTACCCGCACGCGCGCAAGCGGCGACGAGCGCATGTCCGTCAACTCCGGCGCGGCCGGCCGAGACACCGAAACTAACGCTGCCGCCGGAAACCAAGATCAGTTCAAAAGCGATCGCGTTCGAGATCGATGTCGCCAGCGACGGGCACGTACGCGGATTGCAAATGGTGCAAAGTTCGGGCGACGGCGCGGTCGATCTGCTCGTGCGCCAAACGCTGCAAAGCGCATCGTACGAACCGCCGCAGGCCGGCTGCGTCGCGTACAGCGGCGGATTGCGGCTGAGCTACGAGCTGCCGCTGGATGCGGCGGCAACGCCGCCGGCCGCACCCGCCAAGCTCAATACGAACTGCACGCCGTTCGTTACGGCATTTCTGACGCCGATTGCGCGCGACCGCAAACGCACCGGCACCGCGCTAGTCGCCATCGAGCTGGACGCCGCTGGCACGCGAACAGCCGAGCCCGCCTTGCGCAAAAGCACCGGCTCGCCGGTACTCGACGCGGAAGCGCTGCGGCTTGCGCGCACCGGCCAATATAACTTCTTACGTGACAGCTCGTGTGCACCGCAGCCGTTTAGCTATTTGCTCGAACTCACGTTCCAATAGCATCAGGCGTCATAGATATTTTCGGGCCGGAACCGCACCGCTGATCTCAACGCGACCGCGAATGCCGCAAACGCAGCGTTAGAGACCGGCTCGGCGAAGGTAAAGCGAGTTTCGGTGACTGCGTTGCCGTCGCGACTAGCGAGTTCCATGTCGCGCCCTCGTCATCGCCGGTTCGGCGAAGTTACACTTCCATGACCACCGGGATAACGATCGGCTTGCGGCGCGACCGCTCGAAAATCGCTTTCGAGAGCCCGTTGCGAATGTGTTCTTTCACGGTGCCGACGTCGCGGATGCCTTCGACCGAACAGTCGTCGAGGATCTGCGTGAGCTTGGCTTTGAGCTCGTCCATCACGCCGCCCGCTTCCGGCAAATAGAACACACCGCGTGAAACGAGATCCGGCCCGGCGACGACGCGCGCTTCTTCCGCGTCCACGGTGACGACGACCATCATGATGCCGTCACCCGCTAAGTGCTTGCGGTCGCGAAGGATCGCATCGCCGACATCGCCGACGCCCGAGCCGTCGACCATGACATTGCCGCCGTAGGTGCGACCGACTTTATCGACGGTGTCCTTGGTGAATTGAATCACGTCGCCGTTTTCAATCACGAACACATTGTCGCCCGGAACGCCGGTTTGGCGGGCCAAGCCGCCGTGCGTGACGAGCATCCGGTATTCACCGTGTACCGGAATGAAGTAATCCGGGCGCACCAAGTTGAGCATCAACAGCAGCTCTTCTTGCGACGCGTGACCCGACACGTGAGCCATGCCGGTCGAACCGTGAATGACGGTCGCACCGAGCCGGTATAAATTGTTGATCGTCTTCGAGACGCTCTTCTCGTTGCCCGGGATCGGCGTCGCGCTGATCACGACGGTGTCGCCCGGCACGATGCGCAACTTCTTATGATCGCGCACCGAAAGCCGGGTCAAGGCCGACATCGGTTCGCCCTGCGAGCCGGTCGTCATTACCACCACTTGCTCGGCGGGATAGTCGTCGACCGATTCGAGCCGGATCACCATGCCGGCCGGAATGTCGAGATAGCCGAGCTCGGTCGAGAAGTGCACGACGTTTGAGAGCGAGCGGCCGAGAAACGCGACCTTGCGGCCGAACCGTTGCGCCTGATCGACGACTTGCTGGATGCGCGGAACGTTGGAAGCAAACGACGTTACGATGATCCGGCCCTTGGCGCGCGCGAAGATGTTCGCGAACGCCTCGCCGACGATGCGTTCCGACAGCGTATGGCCCGGGCGTTCGGCGTTGGTCGAGTCGGCCAGCATGCACAGCACGCCCTCTTGGCCGACGCGCGCGATCGCGGCAAAATCGGCCGGCTTGCCGTCGATCGGGGTTTGATCGAATTTGAAATCGCCGGTATGAAAGATGGTCCCGAGCGGCGTGCGGATTGCCAGCGCGCACGCACCGGCCAGGCTGTGATTGATGTGAATGAATTCGGTTTCGATGCAGCCATACGAAACTTTGTCACCCGGGTTGACGCTAATTAAGTTCAGTTCGGCCGGCTTATGTTCGCGTAGCTTGGCCCGAATGAGCGCCAGCGTCAGCGGCGTGCCGACGACCGGAACACCGAATTCGCGCAGCAGATAGGGGATGCCGCCGATATGATCTTCGTGACCGTGCGTTACGAGCAGCGCGCGAAATTTGGCCGCCCGCTCGCGCAGATACGAAAAATCATTGATGACGATGTCGACGCCGAACATCTCGTCATCGGGAAACATCAGCCCGCAGTCAACGACGACGAGGTCGTCGTTGGTTTCGATGACGGTCATATTACGACCGATCTCGCCACATCCGCCGAGCGGAATGATCCGGAGGTAGGGTTCGAGGGGCGGCGGCGGGACGATGAGGGTATCGGGATACGACTGACCGCTAGCTTGCAATATGACAACCTTGTATGTGAGCTGAGTCGGCGTGATCGAGGTGTATGACTTTGACTCTCGCCCGGACGCTGCCCGCTATGTTCGTGCTAATGACTCTTCTGGCTCGGCCGGAGCCTGCCTACTCAAGCGGGGAAGCGCCGCGAAAGCCGCCCGTCCACGCCTCGACCGCCGACCGCCTCAGCACCTATTCACCGCGCGTGAGGCGCTCGACCATCAATTATCTGCGGCTCAAGCTGCTCGAACTGCACGAAGCGGGGCTCGACCGCGCGCGTGCCGCGATCGAACGCCGGTTGAGCATCGACGACCTGTTCACCGAACCGGCGCCGGCGGCCAAGACCGACGTTTTACGCACCCATCCGCCGCTACCGCAGCGCTCTCCGTAGCAAAGAGCGAACGCCTACCCATGCCGAACCGTTGGCGTTGCCACGTGCGCTACGCGCGACCGCTCCTACGACGGAGGCCTTTCTGATTCAAGTATCGGGCTTGGCCTGTTGCCCGTACCGTCGCTGTAGCGTGCCGCGTGCGATCGTCGCAGCCGGCCTTGCCGTTTGCGCGTTACTCGCTAGTACGTTTGCTCGCGCCGCAGAGCAACCGCCCATCCCCGCCAACGGGCAGCCGCTCGATTTGCGGCAAGCGGTGATCTACGCGCTGGATCGCAGCACCGGCATCGCGCAACGGCGCGCGACGCTCGCTAACGATGAAGCGCAATATGCGAAAGACCACCAGACCGAGTACCCGCCGGTCACCGGATTGCTGCAGAATCAACTCAACCGGCAATCAAACGCGTCGGGAACGCTGGCCCAGTTCAATCTCAGTCCGTCGAGCACGTTCTCGCAAAATACCGCCCAGATCGGGTCGCAATGGACGATCTATAACGGCTCGTACAATCAAATTCTGGCCCAGCGTGCCAAGCGCCAAGTCGAATCGGACCGCGCCGATCTGCAACGCGCGGAACAGCAACTCGCCCAGGATGTCAGTAACGCCTATTACACCGTTTTCGTGCGGCGTGAAACGGTCCGCTTGGATCGAGCCGACCGTTCGTATCAAGCCGGTTTGCTCGATGTGGCGCGCAATAACGAGCGGGTGGGACGCGCCGCCGGCGTCGACGTACTGCGCTCGGAAGTCAATGCGTTGCGATCGCAATCGACGCTTGCCACCGCGGAGTCCGACGAAGTCACCGCGCGCGAAACCTTGGCCCAGTCAATCGGCGCACCGCCCGATCAAGCATTTGCGTTAACCGATGTGTTGCCCGAACCCGCACTGACGGCCGTCCCGCTCGCCGAACTGATTCAAATTGCGGAAAACAACCGCTCGGATATCGCCGGCGCCCAAGCTGCCGTGCGCAATGCGCGGCTGGCCGACTCGATCGTCGATACCGATCGCTTTCCCGTTATCGCGGTCAACGCCGCGTTCGGTAACCAATATTCTCCGACCCAGACAGCTTCGATCAACCCGCTGACCGGCCAGGCGCTCCCGCTGACGCGCGGCAATCCGGGCTTCTGGCAAATCGGCGCCAGCGAAACTCTGCAGATCGGCTTCATCGATTACGGCGCGCGGCGGGCGCAGCATCGAGCGGCGCGCTACGGCATCGAATCCGCGCAAGCGACCTTGGATACAACGCGCTATGCGGTCGAAACCGACGTTCGCCAAGCGCTGCGCGGCGGCCAAACGGCGGCGGCGAATCTCGTGACCGCGAAACAAGCTGCGGCGCTGGGCGCCGAATCGGCGCGCATCGCGCAGTTGCAATACCGCAACGGACTTATTTCGCTGACCGACGCGACGCAAGCCGAACGCGACAACCTATCGGCCCAAAACGACTTGGTGAATGCACGCGTAACGTACATCGATGCGATCGTGCGGCTGCGCGTGGCGCTGGGCAACACGGACCCGCTGACGATCGTCGATATGAGGACCCCGTGAGAAGCCGGCGCAACCAAATTCTCGTCGCAGCGGCAGTGGTGCTGATCGTCGCCGTTTGCGCGGTTGCCTTGGGCCGGCCCAAGAACGATGCCATTGAAGCGCAACTCAAGCACATCGAATACACCCGTTTCATCACCCGGCTGCCCGAAACCGGTGTGATCCAACGACCCCAAACGCAGACGCTCACAGCGCTGGTATCGGGCGACATCGCAGCGATCCGGGTCAAGCCCGGCGATCGGGTTGCCGCCGGCCAGAGCCTCGTCGAGCTTTCCAACCCGCAAGTGGTGTCGGCCGAAACGGGCGCCCGCGCCGCGTACGAGGCGGCCACCGGCCGCGCATCATCGGCCGTCGAAACCAACGCTGTGCTACCGGCGCAGAATCAGTCCAACGTGGTACAAGCCGAATTCAATCTCGAACAAGCAAAATCAAACTTGAGCAGCGCGATAACGGACCAAAAAAACGGCGCGCAGTCGGGCCTGGGTTACGGCGGGTCGACCGCGCAATCCCAACGCGTCGCCGCCGACGCCAACGTCGCCAACGCGCAAACGAGTTTGAGCGAAGCGCAGCGCATTTACGATGCGGACAAAGATTTGTACGCGAATAAAGCCGTTTCGCGCGATGCGCTCAGCCAACAAGCCGCGCGGCTCGCGCAAGCCAAAATCGCCGCCGATCAAGCCTCGCACCAGCGCCAGGACACCTATGCACAGCTGGCTCAAAACGTTTCGGTGCTCGGCGACCGGGTTCAGGCCAGTCGCGACGCCGTTCGCCAGGCCGAGGCCGCCCTTGCCGCCGCGAAGGTCGGCGCGGCGCAAAGCAAAGCCGGCGACGTGCGCGCGGCACGCGGTGATGCCGCGGCTCGGCTCAATGATTGGCGCTACGCCCAAGACCAAGTGGCGCGGCTCACGCTCCGCGCGCCGTATTCCGGCATCGTGCAGACGATCGTGAGCCAAAGTTCCGATGCGCTGCGGCCGCTCGAACCGGGCGACAACGTTGCTGCCGGCCAGGCCATCGTTACCATCGCGGCCGACGCCGGCTTTATCGTGCGGGCGCGCGTCGACGAGCAAGACATCTCGCACGTTCACACGGGCGAAACGGCGCGGGTGAGCGGCGAAGATCTCGCCGACAAAACGTTGAGCGGCCGAATCGTCGCGGTCGGCGCGGTCGCGCAAAAAAGCGACGATCCCGCGAACACCGCGCGACAGATCGTTACGACGGTCAAACTCGACGGCTCGCTGCCGTATCTGCGCGACGGGATGAACGTCGATGTGGACATCGTTACCGTCGACCGCCCGCACGTACTCGCCGTATCGAACGAAGCGATCCGGCACGACAACGATCGGGCGTACGTGTTCGTGGTCCGGCCTGCCGACGGACGCGTCAGCCGTACGTTCGTGCGCTTAGGCGCGGCGAACGATACGCAAACGATCGTCACCTCCGGAATCAAGCCGGGCGACACCGTGGTCGAAGATCGCAACCCCGCGATCGTCGATAACATGGCGGTCAAGCCGGCGCCGGCGCCGTCGCCCCAACCGTCAGCGAGCGGCGGCGCGGCATGACGCGGCTGCTGGCCTACACGGCGGAGGCGTTCGAGGCGATCTGGCGCAACCGCACGCGCTCGCTCTTGACGATGCTCGGGATGATCATCGGCACATCGTCGATCATCGCGGTGCTCGGCATCAGCAAAGCCGCGTCGGGCGGCATTACCGGCACGTTGGATTCCTTCGGCGATCCGGGCATATCGGTCAGCGTCGACCCCGATCAAGCGAATCCACAGGCCGCGGCGATCGCGTATCGCGATGCGCGCATCATCGATGCCCAAATTGGGGCGAAGCTCAAAGACATCGAGCCGGCCTATCAGCGTAGCTTCACCTTGCGCGCCGGAAATCGCACCTATACGACCGTCGGCCTGTCGGACAGCAGCTACCATCCGGATTCGATCAAAATGCTTTCCGGGCGGCGCATCAACGCAGCGGATCTCGCAACCGGAACCCACGTCTGCACCCTGACGCGCGAACTCGCCGACCGGATGTTCAGCCCCGCCGACGGATTGGGCGAGGCCCTGCGCATCGGCGGTTCGCGCTGCACGGTCATCGGTATTTACGCCGAAATCAAGGGCGGTATTTTCAACTCTGCCGGCGCGAGCGATTTTCTCAACATCCCCTATCCGATGTTTCACGAACTCGCCGCCGGGCCGGTGGATGGCCTCACCGTGTACGCCGCCGACGGCGTCAGCGTGGACGACGCCGGCGCGGCCGTGACGACGATCTTGCGCCGGCTCCACGGTCCGGACGCCAAGTACGCGCTGCAAGATAATACCGCCAGTCTCCAGACCTTTAACACCGTGCTCGGCGTGATCACCAACGGCCTGACGGCGATCGGCGGCGTCGCGCTCGTCGTCGCCGGAATCGGCATCATGAATATCATGCTCGTATCGGTCACCGAACGCACGCGCGAGATTGGGTTGCGCAAGTCGATCGGCGCCCGCAATGGTGATATCGCGTTGCAGTTCTTGCTCGAAGCGGTGCTGCTATCGCTCATCGGCGGCGGAATCGGCACGGCGCTCGGGTTTTTGGGGGTGATCGCGGCGTACGGAACGATCGCGTCGTTCGTCGGTCCGGCGCCGATCCCGTACGTCCTCATCATGTCGGTCGCGGTCGGCTTCTCGACGCTGGTGGGGACCGTTTTTGGAACGTATCCGGCCTTGCGTGCCAGCCGCCTCGATCCGATCGCCGCGTTGCGGTCCTAGAATTTCCACTCCGGCGCACGTGATCGCTTCGTCCCGGCTGCGCTCGACGAATCCACCGTTGGGCTACGCCCGAGCCGGGCATGGTCACGCGCCGGCGACAGCCGATGCGTTCCGCGTGCGCGGCGCCTAGTGGCACAATATTTCCTGGAAGCATTCGCCGTGCTGTGGGCCAACAAGACGCGCTCGCTCCTGACCACGTTAGGCCTCATCATCGGAGTCATGGCCGTTATCGCGATTCAGATTCTGGGGTCGGGCATGGCGGGGGCGGTCAGCGGCGTACTCGGGGCCATCAACGATACGTCGTTCGCGATGTTTCCCAACGCGCGCCAAGCCGACTTTACGCGCGCTGCAATTAGCGTTGCCGACATCGATCGGGCCAAGCGCAGCGTACCGAATGTGGCTGAGGGCATCCCGCTCGGCGAAACGACGCTGCAGGTACGCCTGGGGTCAACGCAATCGAAATTGCGGGTGGCGGCGGATTCGGATCGCCGTTTCATCACGACGCCGCTGCGCTATGGTAGCGGCTTCACGCACGATCATATCGCCGGCGCGGCGCACGTTTGCATTTTACTCGACAGCGCATATACGACCCTACGTGTCGCGGGCGATCCGGTCGGCCGCTCGTTGCGCGCCGGCGAGCGCCGATACACGATCGTCGGGGTGTTGGCCAAGCCGACGAGCGGCATTGCGCCCAACATCGTGCAGTCCGATATTCTCATACCGTATCCGGCGTACGAACGCGATTATGCGCGCGGGCGGCCGCTGCTGGGCGCCCGCTTTTTAGTCGCCGACCCAACCCGGCTCGCCGAAACGGAAACGGCGACCTTAGCCTACTTCGCGCGACTCAAGAACGGGCGGGCACTTTATCAGACGGTCGATCGCAAGACATTTTCGTCGGCGATCGATGGAATTTTCGCCGGGCTCACTTTTATCATTACGCTGATCGGTGGCGTGTCGCTGTTGGTGGCGGGCATCGGTATTTTAAATATCATGCTGGTTTCGGTGGCGGAACGAACGCGTGAAATCGGGCTGCGAAAAGCGATCGGGGCGACGCGCTTTCAAGTGCTGGCCCAATTTTTCATCGAGGCGCTGTTGTTATCGTCGATCGGGTGCGCCATTGGGCTCGTGCTGGGACTGGCGGTCGGCGGCGCGGTCAACGAATTCGCGCTGGTGAAAATATCGGGAGTCGTCGCGCCGATTCCGTGGGTGCGTTCGGTCGTCATCGCGACCGGCTTCGCCACGCTCGTTACCCTTGCGTTCGGAACGTATCCGGCCTTCCGCGCCGCCACGCTCGATCCGATCGAAGCGCTGCGCTATGAGTGAGGCCGCGCGGCCGGTTATCGCGTTGCGCGACGTGACGAAGACGTACGCGCTCGGCGACATTAGCGTGCACGCGTTGCGGGGGGTAACGTTCACGATCGCGCCCGGCGAATACGTTGCGATCATGGGACCCTCAGGTTCGGGCAAATCGACCCTGATGAATACGTTGGGCTGCCTCGATCGGCCGACAAACGGCGCGTATGAACTCGACGGCGTGAATGTCGGGTCGCTCGGCGACAACGCACTGGCGGCGATCCGGTTGAGAAAGCTGGGCTTCGTCTTTCAGGGATTCAACTTGCTGGCCCGCACGTCGGCCGTCAAGAACGTCGCTCTGCCGCTGTTCTATGCCGGCCTTTCACTGCGCGCTCGCAACGCGGCCGCCGCGGATCGATTACGCGAGGTGGGTCTGGGCGACCGGCTCGACCACAAACCAAGCGAGCTATCGGGGGGTCAGCAGCAACGGGTGGCGATCGCGCGGGCCCTCGTCAACGATCCGGCAGTCCTGTTAGCCGATGAACCGACGGGGAATCTGGATAGTCAGACCAGCGAGGAGATCATGGCGCTCTTCGGTGAGCTCAACCTGGCCGGCCGCACGATTATCATGGTCACCCACGACGAAGAGGTGGCGATCCACGCCAAGCGCGTCATCCGGGTACGCGACGGCCTCATCGTAGCCGATGAACGGCGAGCTAATTAGAATCCGAACAAAACGCGGTCAAAAACGTTACTCCCGTTCACGGAGCCCGGTAGCCGGTAGCGAACGTCCCTATTCTGCAACAATGATGGAGAAAAATATCTAATGAAGTCTCGATTTTTCGGGACGGCGGTCGTCGGCCTCGTTGGAGCGATCGTCGGCAGCTTTTCGATGATGCTCTACGCAAGCACGCACTTCACCGGCATCGCCGGCGTGGGGAATACGCCGCCGGCGGTCAGCGCCGCTCCCTTACCGGCCGGCGGCGGAAGCGATCAAGACCGTATCGTCAATGCCGTTAAACACGTGCAACCGGCCGTCGTGGCGATCGATGTGACGATCAACGGGACGCGGGTCGTTCCGTCGGATCCGTTCTCGCAATTCTTCGGCGGCGGCGCGCCGTCGGCCGGTCGCGTGCAGCGGTTCCACGCTCAAGCCTCGGGTTCGGGCTTCGTCTATAACCGGGCCGGCCTGATCGTGACCAACGCGCACGTCGTGCCCAATGGTACGACCGACGTCGAGGTCGTGTTCGCGAACGGCGACCGTCAAAAAGCCAAGGTCTACTCACGCAATCCGGCGGCCGACCTCGCACTCATTAAAGTGAGCAACTACGCGAAGCTGCCCGCACCGATCGAACTCGGCGACAGCGACCGGCTGGCGGCGGGCCAGTGGGCCATCGCGATCGGCGAACCGTTCGAGCTCAAGCAGTCGGTATCGGTCGGCGTCGTGTCGGGTTTTAACCGCGAAGAGACGATCGGCGGCGAAGGCGAGCAAGCCCGGGTCTTCAAGGGTCTGCTGCAGACGTCGGCACCGATCAACCCCGGTAATTCGGGTGGACCACTCGTCGACGTACAGGGGCGGCTCATCGGCGTCAACCAGTCAACGGCCAATCCGCAAGCCGGAGCCCAAGGCATCGGATTCGCCATTCCGGTGAACATCATGCGCCAGCAGGTATCGATGCTGGAAAAGAACCCGGGCCAAACGCTCGAGGCGAACTCGACCGGCACGGGCGTCGCGTATATCGGCGTCGCCCTGCAGGGGCTCGATAATAACGTTCGCGCGCAGATTAATTATCAAGGGAAGACCGGCGTCGTGGTCAGCGGCGTGTATCAAGGCACGCCGGCCGATCAAGCCGGGTTGCAAGCGGGCGATGTCATCACGTCGATCGACGGTAAGACCGTCACGACGCCGGACGAACTGACAAAGGCGATTCGCGCGCTCAAGCCGGGTCAAACGGTCGGCATGCAAGTCTTCAGCGCGGGCGTGAAAAAGCTCGTGAGCGTGAAGATCGGCGAAGCCCCGCCGGGCTTCGGACAACAACAGCAACAGCAGCCGCAAGATCCCAACGGCGGCACACCCTAACGGGCGAAGTTCGCCGTCCGGCACGTTAGCGAAGCACGGCTCCTCAGGCGGAGCCGTGTTTCTTATGTCCTTACCGGCTGCCCATTAATTACGCGACGCGGTATGCTTCACGAGGCGGTTGGGGCGCATCGCGCATACCGGTCCTCAACAGCTGGCCGGCCATCGCGCCGGGGACCGGGCGCGACCAATAGTAGCCCTGGCCGTTCGAACATCCCATCTCTTGCAGTTGGCGGTATTGTCGCTCCGTTTCAACGCCCTCTGCGGTAACCTTGATGTCGAGACTGCGCGCCAGAGCAATGACGGCCCGCACGATTTCGGGATCGCTAACCGCCGCTCCCAGACGGCTGACGAAGGAACGATCGATCTTGAGCGTATCGATCGGAAACTCGTGTAAATACGCAAGCGACGAGTAGCCGGTGCCAAAATCGTCCAAGTGGACCCGAACGCCGACCTCACGGAGGCGCAGCAAAGCGGACCGCGCGGCTTGCGCGTTCTCCATGATGGCACTTTCCGTGATTTCGACATTCAACCGCGCCGGGTTCAGCCCGGATAGCGATAGCGCGCGTTCGACCGACCGCAAAAAATTCGGACTCGCTAATTGTTTGGCGGAAACATTGACGCTAACGCGCGGCGCGCCAATGTCTGGTAGTGCGACACACCATTCCTGCATCTGCCGGCAGGCCTCCACGAGAATCCACTCACCGAGAACGATGATGCTGCCGTCTTCCTCAGCCAGACCGATGAACTCGTCCGGATAGACGAGGCCCCGATGCGGGTGCTGCCATCGTACGAGTGCCTCGAATCCGCTCAGATCGCCGTCGTGCAAGTTGACGATCGGCTGGTAGTAGAGCTCGAATTCGTTGCGCTCGATGGCCTGAGCGAGATCGGTCCGCAGTTCCAGTAAGGCAATGGCGTGTGCATGCAGTTCAGGCGAAAATTCTTCGTGCCGTTTTTTTCCGAGCTTCTTGGCGCGAAACATCGCAATGTCCGCGTTGCGCAGAACGTCTTCGGGTTGCAGCGCCGCGTCCTTACTTATGTCCGGTCCCGCCGCGATCCCGATGCTCGCCGTTACAAACACGTCACGTTCGCAGATCGAAAAGTGCTCGGTTAAGGCCGCCAACATCCGGTCGGCAATGGAGCTGGCCCTCGCGACACTATCGATGTCGTTGAGCAAGATGGTAAACTCGTCGCCTCCGAGACGCGCCAAGACATCTCCAGCACGTAAACATCGTTCGAGGCGCCGTGCAACAGCCACGAGTAAGCGATCGCCGGCGGCATGCCCCAGACTATCGTTAACGAGCTTAAAGCCGTCCAGATCGAGGAACAAGATAGCCCACAGCGCCGGAGTCGAATGTTCGTCGGCGCGAAGCGCGTTAATGCGCTCGATAAAGTACGCGCGATTCGGCAATCCGGTAAGGGCGTCATGATAAGCGGCATGGGCCAGTCGCTTCTCCGCCTCGATCCGCACCTCGACTTCCCGTTCGAGAGCAGCCTTACCGGCTTCTAATGCGCTCGTGCGCGCGAGCTGGATATGAGCCGTCTGCAATTGCTGCGTTTTCGTGGCGAGGTCCACTGCGCGCCGTCGAGCGGCGCGACGGCGTAATGTCTCGGTTAAAAGCGCCGCGATGCCCAGAAAACAGGTAAAGCATACGGACAGAACCCCAACGCCGATGAGACGCGACTTCGTGGCGACGACGGTCGCCGTGCCCGCGACATCAAAGTCTTTGATGAGCGCGTTCAGATCCGTTCGAGCTTCTCCGAGGTACGCCCGACTGACTTCCGACCCTGACCGGCTTCGCCGGAGTTGACGGCCCGCATCTGCGTGAAACGCCTTGGTGTGGCGCTCGAACGCCTCGAAAGCTACTCGGGTGCCCGGTACCAGTAAGTGGATCACGGAACGCTTTAACGGCGCCTGCAACGCAGTTTCGCGCATCAACGCGTCTTGATACGACAGCAGCGGATAGACGCTACCCGTCACCATGTAGAATGTCAAGGCCGCGTCTTGGTCGAGCAAACTGACCAGCGTCTGCCGAGTAACTTTGCGTGCATCGCTCAGTGCGACGACCCGTTCGATGCCTAGCGACGCTTCGCGGTAACTGAACAGCGCCGCAGCAATCGAAACCGTCGCCGATGCGATGATCCAAATTAGTGCTGTGCGCGTCAATCGTTCGGTTTGCCAGCCGCAAGGTGCCGAACCTTTTACGGTCGATGTAGACATTTATATAGGTATCGGCAATTTTAGGCAACGTCTCTTCGTTCGGCTCAGCGGCCAAAATGGTACGGTATAAAGCACAACGTGTATCGCGTGGCTACGACACGATCGATGCAATGGCTGCATCACTGCCCGAACATCGATCGCGGTGTTGTCAGTTTAGCGCGCTATGCCGCGGCTTGGCCTTATTTCGCAAGCGCGTAGCCGAGAAGTCGCTCCATCGCACCAAGGCGTTCGCAATCGGCCGCATTCGATGCAAAGTGCGACTGCTCTGTTCGATCGTAGCATCGATACAGCGCGACCGTATCCGGCTGGGCCGTTGCGTACACCCAGCCGGCCGTCCGCAGCCGCCGATAGGTATGTGCTTCACAGAACCCTTTCTCCGCGAGCAAATGATCGGGATGGCCGGGCCGTTGGCTGACGCAATCCTCGAGTTCCACCGACGCCGCGCCGACATCGGCGCTCGACATGAGATAACCGGATTGGGCATCGAGCCCGTAGGCGGCGTAATTACCCGGGACCGCGGCCGTCGTTGACCAGCGATCGTGCAGCGCCGGATTATACCATCGCGCCAGAAGGACGCCGATTTGCGGGTTGACGGGAGACGTCGCGACCGAAACCTGGACATCGCGGAACACGAGGTATTTTTCCTCGCGCGGCGCGTACGGCGGCCAATACGCATACACCAGCATCCAAGCCTCGGAGAGTTGATTGCCGCCGGTCCGCGCGTCGAGCATGACGGGGTATCCCAGCACTTCCGAGGGGTCGGGCCGCTTCCAAACGCCGCGATCGAGCGGAAGTAGCGGCTCGTGCAAGGCCGCGAACGTCGTCCGGTCGGTCGACAAGAAAATGCCCATTCCGCCGGCTTGCCAGCCCAACAGCACCGTTTCGCCGTTCAGGGTCCAGCGCGCCGCGCTCGTGCCGAGCCCGTTGCCGAGGCTCGTCGCATCGCCGCCGAGGCCCGGCTGATCCCATGTGCCGGCGAAGAACTTGCGCCAATTCCCCGGATCGGGATTCCCGACCGGAGCCCGGGCGGCAATGACGGCGCCGTCTCTGGGTCGTCCGCAATAGGCATAATAGAAACCGTCTTGACCGTTGAGAAACGTGCAATCACCCTCACCCGTGTTGCGGTTTGGAGCCGGCGTATCCGAACCGGTGATGACCTGACCCCGGCTCAGCCACGTAAGCCCATCGTCGTTCGAGATGGCGAGCGACATTGATTTATGGGTTTGTCCAACGTCGTAACGGCAAGCGGTTTCGTCGTGGACGAAACCCAGCACGCTATTGCCGGCGCGCTCGACATGCTGCAGCCACTGTCCGCAGCTATCGTTCGAGCCGGGCTTGCCGGGGCTGAGAACAACGCGCGCCGGGCCGCCCATGTCCCACGGCCGGCTACCATCGATCGCGCGCGTCTCACCGTGGGCGTCGAACCCGCGAAAACGTCCGTCGGGGAGCCGAATTTCGGAAAAGCGGTTGTCGGCGATAGCGGGCGACGGCCCGCGCACGATGCGCGGCAATCCAACGCGGATGCGAATACAGCGCGAACACGGCGCAGCGGCGGCGAGGTGCGGACTGCTTGCCGGCGCCGGCGGCGCGGTTGTCGCGCGACGCCCATCGAGCCGCCCGGCGCTCGTTAGGGCGAAACACAGCATTGCGGCAACGATCGAACTTTTCGCAACGGCAGCAAGCACGCGGTTTCCTTCGGCTTTCGGTGCCCGACGACTGCCGATCGCCCTGACCATGGCGCGTAGCGCGCGGCGGCCGGCGCTGCAGTATTTGCATGGCTACGACGTAAACGTGTAGATCACCGTGCCACGCCGAGAGCCAATTCTAGCCGCAATTGAAGTTCGCGCAACCGCGATCGACGTACCGGACGCGCCGTTCGATGTCCTGACCATGGGTCGGGTCGGCGTCGACATCTATCCGCAACAGATCGGCGTCTCGCTGCGCGACGTCGAGACGTTCGGCAAATTTTTGGGCGGTAGCCCGACGAATGTTGCGGTGGCCGCGGCTCGTTATGGCCGGCGGTCGGCGATTATCACGCGCACCGGTAGCGATCCCTTCGGCGCGTTCATTCACGCTGCGCTACGCGGCTTTGGCGTTGACGATCGTTTTGTGAGCGCGGTCGATAGTCTGCCGACGCCGGTGACCTTCTGCGAGATATTTCCGCCCGATCATTTCCCCATTTATTTCTACCGGTTGCCGAAAGCGCCCGATCTCGAAATATATCCGCGCGAGCTCGACCTTGACGCCATTCGCGCGGCGCGCGTGTTCTGGGTTACCGTGACCGGCTTGTGTCAGGAACCGAGCCGCAGCGCGACGCTGACCGCACTCGAAGCGCGCGCGAAGTCGGGAATCACGGTGCTCGATTTGGATTACCGGCCGATGTTTTGGGAATCGCGCGAAGCCGCCCGGGCGTGGGTGCAGCGGGCGCTCGAGCACGTGACGGTCGCGGTCGGCAATCTCGACGAATGCGATACCGCCGTCGGCATTACCGAGCCGCGGGCCGCGGCCGCGGCACTCCGCGATTGCGGCGTCGACCTGGCCGTCGTTAAGCAAGGGCCCAAGGGGGTTCTCGCCACGGATGGCCGCGTTTGGGTCGAGGTGCCACCCGTTCCGGTGACCGTCGTCAACGGGTTAGGCGCCGGTGACGCCTTCGGCGGCGCCGTCTGCCACGGTTTGCTCGCGGGCTGGGATTTGGAACGCGTCATGCGCTTCGGCAACGCCGCCGGGGCGCTGGTGGCCTCGCGGCTGGCATGTGCCGACGCGATGCCCGACACCGCGCAGGTCGAAGCGTTGTTGCGCTCGGTCAGCGCGTAAACCGGAGACCGAACGGTGCACCGCGGCGCGTGCAGGGCCGCAAGATGCTCGTGCGAATCGCTTTGAGGTGCCGCCAAAACGCCGGACGCTGCGATGCACTCTGTGAACGGGAAGCGGCAGCGCCTTACCGTCGCGCAGGCACTGGTGAAGTTTTTGGCCGCCCAGTTCACCGAACGCGACGGCGTCGAGCAACGCTCGATCGCCGGCTGCTTCGGTATTTTCGGCCACGGTAATGTTGCCGGAGTCGGCCAAGCATTGCTCCAAGCGCCCGACGAACTTCGCTATTATCAGGCGCGCAACGAGCAGGCGATGGTGCATACCGCGGTTGCGTACGCGCGCATGAAAAACCGCCTGGCAACCTTCGCGTGTACGAGCTCGGTGGGTCCCGGCGCGACCAATATGGTGACCGGTGCGGCGCTTGCGACGATCAATCGGCTCCCCGTATTGCTGCTGCCCAGCGACACGTTCGCGACCCGTAGCGCCGGCACGCTGCTGCAAGAACTCGAAGACCCCACGTCGCTCGCCGTCTCGGTCAATGATTGTTTCCGTCCGGTCTCGCGATTTTGGGATCGCATCGAACGGCCGGCGCAATTGCTCAGCTCGGCGGTCGCGGCGATGCGCGTGTTGACCGATCCCGCCGAAACGGGTGCCGTCACGATCGCACTGCCCGAAGACGTTCAAGCCGAAGCTTACGATTGGCCGCCGGAATTCTTCGCCAAGCGCGTCTGGCGCGTGCGCCGCCCGCCGCCCGAAGACGTGACGCTGCGCGAAGCTGCCGCGCTGCTGCGGGCCGCGCAGCGTCCCCTCATCGTTGCCGGCGGCGGCGTCCTCTACAGCGACGCCACCGTGGCGCTGGCGGCGTTGGCGCAAGCGACGGGCATCCCGGTGGCCGAGACACAAGCCGGCAAAGGCGCACTGCCGTACGACCATCCGTGCGCGCTCGGCGCGATCGGCGCTACCGGCAGCGCGGCCGCCAACACCGTCGCGCGCGACGCCGACGTCGTGCTGGGCATCGGCACGCGCTGGAGCGATTTTACGACGGCGTCGCGGAGTCTGTTCGCCCGGCCCGGCGTACGCTTCATCAATCTCAACGTCGTTGCGCTCGATGCCGGAAAACACGCCGGCATTCCACTCGTAGCCGATGCGCGCGCCGGCCTGACGGCGCTGCACGCCATTCTCGCCCCGTGGGCGGTGTCGCCCGAGTATCGCGCGCGAACCACCGATCTCGCGGCAGCATGGGACGCCACGGTCGAGCACGCCTACTCGCAACGCAACACGCCGCTGCCGGCGCAAGCCGAGATCGTCGGCGTCGTTAACGCCGTGAGCGGTCCACGCGACGTCGTTGTGTGCGCGGCCGGAAGTCTGCCCGGCGATTTGCACAAGTTGTGGCGCACGCGCGATCCCAAGGGCTATCACGTCGAGTACGGTTTTTCGTGCATGGGCTATGAAATCGCCGGCGGACTGGGCGTCAAGTTAGCCGCACCGGAACGCGACGTCTTCGTGATGGTCGGTGACGGTTCGTATCTGATGATGAATAGCGAACTTGTGACGGCGCTGCAAGAAGATGTAAAAATAATCGTTATTTTGATTCAAAATCACGGCTTTCAATCGATCGGTGCGCTGTCGGAATCGGTGGGCTCGCAGCGTTTTGGAACGGCGTACCGCTACCGTAATCCGGCCACGGGGCAGCTCGACGGCGACACGCTGCCGGTCGACCTTGCCGCTAACGCGGCCAGTCTCGGTTGCGATGTTCTGCGCGCCACCACGACGGACGCGTTTCGCACCGCGCTCGAAACGGCGAAGGCGTCCCGGCGCACCACCGTCGTCTACGTTGAAACCGATCCGCTAATACCAAGCCCAAGCTCCGAGGCATGGTGGGATGTACCGGTGGCGGAAGTATCACGCTTGCAAACGACGCAGCAGGCGCGCGAAGAATACGCCGCGAGCAAAGAGCGGCAGAGCACCTATCTCTAAGCAGCCGTTGCATGTCCCGGGCTGCGCCTCAATGGGTGCCGCCGGGTCGAGCGGACGCAACGTCGATCGCGCCACATGCAGGGTGTCCAACGCACCGCACGCCGAATCGAAAGTGAACGCATGAATACTCTGGTGACTACTATCACGCATCGAATCGGCGGCCGCGATACCAACGGCGTGTCGCAGCGAACCGCCCCGGTCTGGAATCCGGCGACCGGTGCTCAGCAGGCCGAGGTGCTGCTGGCCGAGGCGGCCGACGTCGACGCGGCGGTTGCGGCGGCGCAACGGGCGTTCGGCGAATGGCGCAACGCCTCGACGACGCGCCGCGCCCGCGTTATGTTTGCGTTTCGCAACTTGGTGCTCAAGCATACCCGCGAATTAGCGCACATCGTATCGCGCGAACACGGTAAAGTCGTCGCAGATGCGGCCGGCGAGATCACTCGCGGTATGGAAGTCGCGGAGTTCGCGTGCGGCATTCCGCAGTTACTCAAAGGCGAGTATTCCGATCAGGTATCGAGCGACATCGATTCGTTCTCATTTCGCCAGCCACTCGGCGTGTGCGCCGGCATCACGCCGTTCAACTTCCCGGTCATGGTCCCGATGTGGATGCATCCGGTGGCGATCGCGTGCGGCAACACGTTCGTACTCAAGCCGTCGGAGCGCGATCCGTCGGCGTCAAATTTCGTCGCTGAACTGTACGCCGAAGCCGGTTTGCCGGACGGCGTGTTCAACGTCGTGCACGGCGACAAAGTGGCCGTCGATGCGCTTCTCGATCATCCTCACGTTGCGGCGGTGTCGTTCGTCGGCTCAACGCCGATCGCGCGCTACGTTCACGAGCGCGCGAGCCGTAACGGCAAACGCGTTCAAGCCTTGGGCGGCGCCAAGAATCATGCCGTGGTGATGCCCGATGCGAATCTCGAATTCGCAGCCGAGCAGATCACAGCCGCGGCCTACGGCTCGGCCGGCGAACGCTGTATGGCGATCTCGGCCGTCGTCGCCGTCGGTGACGCAGCGGACCCGCTCGTCGCGCGGCTCAAACAAAAGGCGCTCGAGATCAAGGTCGGGCCGGGTTCCGATGACACCGCCGACATGGGTCCCGTGGTAAGCGCCCAAGCGCGCGAGCGTATCGTAGGGTATATCGCGCGCGGCGCCGGCGCCGGTGCGACCGCCGTGGTCGACGGCCGAGACTGCCGTGTCGCGTCATCGCCGGACGGATACTTCGTCGGCCCGACGCTCTTTGACAACGTGCACACCTCGATGGAAATCTACACCGACGAAATCTTCGGACCGGTGCTGTCGGTGTTGCGCGTCGAAACGCTAAACGCTGCGATCGCGCTCGTCAACGCGAATCCCTACGGCAACGGCACTGCGATCTTTACGTCGAGTGGCAGCGCGGCGCGCAGTTTCCAGCGCGATATCGAGGTCGGCATGATCGGCATCAACGTTCCGATACCAGTGCCGATGGCGTTTTATTCGTTCGGCGGTTGGAAAGCGTCGCTCTTCGGCGACCACCACATCCACGGACCCGAAGGGGTCAAATTCTACACCCGTGGCAAGGTGGTCACGAGCCGCTGGCCCGACAGCGAGGTCGCTTCGTCAGCCCACGCTCCGATGCAATTCCCAACGTCGGTGTAATCGCGACGGTAGCGTTGCGGGCTTAGCGCCGCGCGCGCGAGATGTCGAAATAAAATCTGCGCTTCGTGTCGCGGCACGTCGCCGTAAGAATCGCATACGTGCGCCCGTCGCGGTGGTCGACTGTCGAGGTACGGCCGCCCGCATCGCAACCATGCACGGTCAGGTACCGGTCGCGAAAGTGGTCGCTCGTGAGAACCGACGGTGACAAATCTTCGATCGCCGTGACGTAGGCATCTCCGGCAGCTTCAGTGAGCGGGGCCAGCTTCGAGTTGCCCGGTGCGGTGACGCCCGAACCGACCAGCTTGATTGCTTCCACGACGTCGCCGTCGAAGCGGTAGATCAGCGAGGCGTCCTGTTTTGCGTTCTCCGGATAGATGAGCGTGTTCATCGTCTCGAGCGCCGCTTTACCGCGCTTGGCCGCAACCGCGGCTCGCGACATTCCGAGCGCGACGCCATAGCCGTCGGCCAAACCCAGCGCCGGCTCCGGACGCTCGCGCTCGAGTTCGACGGCGAAGACCACGCCCTCACGTTCCGTTATACGGAGCACCGCCGATGGATCGTCGGCGCGCAGGTAGTCACCCGTTCGCGAAAGATCCGAAGTGCGCTCGACCAGCAACGGGTCACCATACGTCGTTCGCAGTTCGGCCGCGGGCGAACCAAGGCTAATTCCCAGCAGCGACAGTGCAAGTCCGATCAAGAGCATCGTTCGAACGAACGACCGGCGGCGCCGAAGCATCTCGATTCGCTAAGATTGCAACCAGAGTGCCAGAATTTATGTCATAGGGGGTGGAACAATGCCGTCCGCATGGCGTACAATACTGCGGCACGTCGCGCAGCGGCGCGTAACACCTAATGCGGTCTGACACTTGTGCAGCCGCCACTCCTTGAGCGTCGATAAGCGGCAAGGCCCGACACAGCGGAAACCGGCAACGGTTTCCCGGTGGTACGCCACCTAGGGTTGGTCCACGGCACTCGGAAAGCGAGAATCAACTCTATATGGCTAAAGTGGTCGGCATCGACCTCGGCACGACGAACTCCGTCGTCGCCGTCATGGAGGGCCAGAGCCCTACCGTTATCGCGAACTCCGAAGGCAACCGCACGACCCCCTCGGTCGTTGCCTTCACCAAGACCGGCGAACGTTTGGTCGGCCAGCTGGCCAAACGCCAGGCCGTAACCAACCCGGAGCGCACGATCAGCTCGATCAAGCGCCAAATGGGCACGGATCATAAGACGAAGATCGACGGCAAAGATTACTCGCCGCAAGAAATCAGCTCGATGATCTTGCAGAAGCTGGTGAACGACGCGTCGACCTATCTTGGCGAACGCGTCACCAAAGCCGTCGTGACGGTCCCGGCGTACTTTAATGATGCGCAGCGGCAAGCGACCAAAGATGCCGGCAAGATCGCCGGACTCGATGTGTTGCGCATCATCAACGAACCGACGGCGGCGGCGCTGGCGTACGGCCTCGATAAAAAAGGCAACGAGACGATCCTGGTTTGGGATCTGGGCGGCGGTACGTTCGACGTTTCGATCCTCGAAGTCGGCGACGGTGTGTTCGAGGTGAAATCGACCAACGGCGATACGCGTCTGGGCGGCGACGATTACGACGCCAAGATCGTCGACTTTCTCGTTACCGAGTTCCGTAAAGAGCAAGGCATCGATCTAGCCGGCGATAAGCAAGCCATGCAGCGCCTCACCGAAGCGGCCGAAAAAGCCAAAATCGAATTGTCGGGCGTTGTTACCACGAACATCAACCTGCCGTTCATCACGGCCGATCAGAATGGTCCCAAGCACCTCGACTTAACCCTCACCCGGGCCAAATTCGAAGAGCTGACGGCATCGCTGACCGACCGCTGCGTCAAGCCGTTCCAGAACGCGCTGGCCGATGCCAAGCTCGATGTGTCCAAAATCGATGAAGTCGTCATGGTCGGCGGTTCGACCCGCATGCCGGTGATCCAAGAGCTGGTCAAAAAGCTGACCGGCAAAGAGCTCAATCAGTCCGTCAACCCGGACGAAGTCGTCGCGATCGGCGCAGCGATTCAAGCCGGCGTCTTGGCCGGTGAAGTGCGCGATGTCGTGCTGCTCGACGTGACCCCGCTGTCGCTGGGCCTCGAAACGCTCGGCGGCGTCAACACCAAGCTGATCGAACGCAACACGACCATTCCAACGCGCAAGACTCAGGTCTTCACCACGGCCGAAGACGGCCAAACGTCGGTCGACATTCACGTGCTGCAAGGCGAGCGCGAGATGGCCGGCGACAACAAGACGCTGGCACGTTTCCGGCTCGAAGGCATCCCGGCCGCACCGCGCGGCGTACCGCAAGTCGAAGTGACCTTCAATATCGATGCCAACGGCATCGTGAATGTCGGCGCCAAGGATCTCGGTACCGGCAAGGAACAGCAGATCACCATCACCGCGTCGACCAATCTCAACAAAGACGAAATCGACAAGATGGTGCGCGACGCCGAAGCCGCGCGCGTTGAAGATCAGCGTAAAAAAGAGGAAGCCGAAGTCCGCAACACCGCGAACTCGCTGGTCTACTCGACGGAAAAGTCACTCAAGGAAGTCGGCGACAAGGCCGACGCGACGATTCGCACCGATGTCGAAGCGGCATTGACCGAACTCAAGCGCGTGTCGGAGAACGGCACCGCCGACGAGATCAAAGCGGCGACCGAAAAGCTGCAAGCGTCGAGCTACAAACTTGCTGAAGCACTGTACGCCAAGACCGGTGCATCGACGAATGGTTCGACCGACGGCCCAACGGCCGGTCACGATCCTTCGGGCAACGGCTCGACGGGCGCCGCACCGCACGACGACGACGTCATCGACGCCGAATTCAAAGAAGCAAAGTAACACCCGCGTGATGCAACTCCGAGGTGCGCTCTATCGAGCGCGCCTCGCGTATGCGTCCGTTCGTAAGAGAAAGAGCGTCATGATCGACGACAACGCAACGAACGCGTCCGCGGAAGGTTCGGCGGACTCGACCAATCATACAAGCGCGACGGCGACGGTGGAATCCGACCTCGGCGCGCAACTCGCCTCGGCTAACGCGAAGGCGGAAGACAACTACCAGAAGTTCCTGTACGCGATGGCCGATTTCGAGAATTACAAAAAGCGAATGGAACGGCAGCTGGGCGAGATTTCGCTGGCCGGCCGCAAATCGCTCATCGCGAAGTTCTTGCCCGTGATCGATAATCTCGAACGCGCGCTGGCCTATGGAACCGAAAACGAAGGCCTCAAGGGTGGCCTGCAAGCGACGTTGCGCGGCTTCGAAAACGTGCTTGCCGGCGAAGGCGTCAAGGCGGTTTCGCTCAAAGGCCAGCCGTTCGACCCGCGCTTAGCCGAAGCCATCGGAACGCAACCGGCGCCCGCCGGCGTAGCCGATGAAACCGTGCTCGAGGAAGCCACCAAAGCCTATGTCCACGGCGACGATGTGCTGCGTGTGGCCCACGTTATTGTCGCAAAAAGCGAATAGTGTGCCACGTGCGCGGGCGGTTCGCTTCAAGCGCGCCGCCCGGCGCACGCGCGCTCGCATAGGACGCATATGCCCGATACGATGAACTATAAGAATTATTACGATATTTTAGGCGTTGATAAAACGGTCGCCGAAAAAGACATAAAATCGGCCTACCGGAAATTGGCGCGCAAGTGGCATCCGGATGCGAACCCAACGAACGCCCGCCAAGCCGAAGAAAAATTTAAAGATATTCAAGAGGCGTACGAAGTTCTCGGCGATTCTGAGAAGCGCAAGAAATACGATGTGCTGGGCAGCGATTGGCAGCGCGCCGCTCGCGAAGCCGAGCAGCAACGAACCTATCGACGTGCGCAGCAAGATGCCAGCTCGCAAACATTCACCGACGCGTCCGGCCCCGGCGGCGCCAGCGGTTTTTCCGACTTCTTCGACATGTTCTTCTCCGGAATCGGCAAACGTCCGGCCAGCGGTCCGGCATCATTCGGGGAGCGCGGCGAAGATCTCGAAACCACGATCGACTTGACATTGACTGAAGCCTACGCCGGTGGGCAAAAGTCGGTTTCGCTACAACTTCAGGATCGGTGTTCGCGCTGCAACGGCAGCGGTACCACCGGCAAAGGCATTTGTCCGCAATGCCATGGAACCGGCCGCACCATCGAGACCAAACGTTTCGACGTCGGCATTCCGAAAGGGGTACGCGAAGGTCAGCGCATTCGGCTGACCGGCCAGGGTGGGTCGGGGACCAACGGTGGACCCAGCGGCGATCTGCTCTTGATCGTGAAGTTCGCCGGCGATAAGCGCTACGAACGCAGAGGTGACGATCTATACGTCGACTTGCCGGTCTCGATTTATGAATTAATTTTGGGTGCCGAGGTCGTCGTACCGACCATGACGGGCGATGTGACGATGACCATTCCGGCCGGGACGCAAAATAATCGCGTCTTACGTTTGTCCGGCAAAGGCATGCCGAAGATCAAGAACGCCGGATTCGGCGACGAATACGTGCGGCTTGTCGGACAGCTGCCCACCGAACTCAGCGAGAAAGAAAATAAGCTGTTTCGCGAACTCGCCGGTTTGCGCAACGGCAAGGCCAATCCGCTTTAGCTGACCGGTAGGCAACGGTGCCGGCTTGACCGGCCCCGGACGAAGGGACGGCTTCGCACCGCCGGGCCGACTACCGCGTTCGCGGATTTCATCCGGCACGGCAACGTAATGACGAAGGTCGCGCCGTGGCCGGGAGCGTCCCCCACCCGAATCGTTCCACCGGCATGTTCGACGAATTGCTTGACGAGCGCTAGACCGAGTCCGCTACCCGGCGCGAACCCGCGCGCGGGGCCGCGGTAGCCGCGCTCGAAAATACGCGCCCGCTCGGGGACCGCGATCCCCGGACCTTGGTCCGAAACGCCGCAGCGAACGCCGGCCGCGTCACGTCGGATTGCAACGTCGACGACTCCGCCCGGCGGACTGTGGCGGATCGCGTTGATCACGATGTTGGTCACGATTTGCGCGATCCGGATCGGGTCGCCCAAAAAATCAGACCGATCGCCGTGCGCGAGCGTGCAACGGACGAGGTTCAGCCGAACGCCGTGCTCCGCGGCAACGCCTTCCATTGCCGTCACTCGGGTGGCAAGCAACGCGCACACGTCAAGCGGAACGACGCGGGTGGGCAGCCGGACCGCAACATCACACGGCAAATCATCGATCAACAGATCAACGTCGCGTAAGGCTTGGAAGACCGCGTTCAACCGGTCTCCATTCGGTTCGAGTTTGCCGTCGAGAAATGCTTCGATGCCCGCCATGGCAACACACAGATGATTGCGCATTTCATGAATAGCGGCTCGCATGACGACTCCCTTACAGCGGGCTAAATCGGAACCGCGGGGCCTTTGGCCGACGCGAATTCCGACAGCATGTCCCGAGATTCACGTCGCGACCGCCTCGGCACACATTGACTGTAGCATTGCGGCAGCGTAGCGACCATCGTGGAAATCGCGATACCAACGCTGAGAACGGCGGAGCGGACACCCGTGCACATCACGTGCGTCCGGCCTCCGCGCCGGAGCAAACCGTTTCCGCCGTTTCCGCCGTTTCCGCCGCTTCCGCCGCTTCCGCCGCTTCCGCCGCTTCCGCCGCTACGGCTTCTCGCGCTCCATGATGAAAATCAAATCGCGATTGTGTTGCGGATCGTCGCGGACGCTTACGACGCGCCAGCCGGCGGCGCCGAGTTCGTTGAGTTTTACAAACGCTCCGGCCTCAGTGCGCAATTCGAGGCGGTCGAGGAAGGCCAACGAGAATTCATACTGCTTCATTGTATCCTCCAACAGTAGTGACGGTGCTTGCGTGTGTGCTTACCCCGAAACGTACGCGACCCGGCACGCAGCGTCACACCGCGGCGAACCGCGGATCGGTGAAGCAGCCGCTGCGCCACGTATCGCGCACACCGGTCACCAGCTCGGCTCGAGTCGACTGTTTCGCCAGCAGACCGTTGGCGCCGGCCAAATGACAATCCAAACTCCAGCCGCTCCGGGTCGCACCCGAATACACGGCGATGATACAGGCCGGCAGCACGAAGCGCAGTTGCCGCAGTAGTTCGAGCGCGTCGACGGCGAGGCCATCGAGATCGCAGACGAGCAACGCCGGGCGCAGCTTGCTCACGTCTGTTATGGCCAAACGCGCGCGGACCGCCGGCGTCGGAACATCGGCGCTGCGCAGAACCGCATCGAAGGTCGCCAGCATTCCGGAGTCGATGCCGGCTAAACACGAGATCCGGGCCATGGCGTTGACGCTTTCATGAAGCTTGCGAAGACGATGTCGAGCCCGACCGCGGATGTACGCAGCGGCCGCTGTTGAAAAGGGGTGCGGCGGCTCGACCGGCGGAAGCCAACTTCACCGTACCACTTGGATCGAGCACGCACCATCGTGAAAAAAGCCGATCGCGATCGCGATCCTGCGAGAAACCGGCGAGCCGCACGAACCGTAGCGGATGAGCGCGGTCCCGCCGATCAGCACGAAGTCATGGTCAACGGCCTTCCCGTCAGCGATCCGGCGTACGCGCTCGTCACCGAGATCCTGCGGGTCGTGCCGGCTTCGCATTGGGCCTTTGCGCGCATTGCCCCGGACGGCGACCTCAACGATCTGCTCGCTTCCGACGCCGCGGCCGACGATCTTGTGCAACTGCAGAGCGAGCTCAAGCGGCAGCGCTCCAAGGTCAAGACCGGTCCGCGCATCGCGGCGGCACTCGGCCCACTCGATGAGTTCGCGAGCGGCATCACCCTGCTCTTCGCCGACGCCCGAGCCACATTCGGCATCCTGACCTTGCTGCGCACGGCGATACTCGGTCCGTTTACGTCGAGCGAAATTAGTATGCTGACGTTCGCGTTGTCGTCGGCCTCGGACCAACTCTCGGCCTTGCGTTTGCAACCAGCGGAAGAAACGCCGGCCGCCCGGGCCCTGCGCGATCCACGAGCGAAGCGGCCGGCCGAGGCGGCGGACAGCGCGTTCTACGTGCTGGATCGCGACTTGGAGATCGTTTTAGCCTGGAGTTCCGAGGACCAGCGGCGCATCGCGTTAACGGGATTACGCACGCGGATTGCGGACCGGTTACCGGCCGTACTCGAAGAAACGGTGCGCGACTTGACCGCGGCCTGGGGCATCGAACCGCTAACCCAAGACGCCGGCGTGGCGCGTCCGGTCCCGTTTCTCGTCGTGAGAACGCAACCGATGTCGGGGCCGACGGGACTATTCATCGGCGTGCGCATCGACCGCTTCCAGCCGCCGAACTCGTTGAGCGGCGCGGCGTCGCGCTTCCATATCTCGCCGCGCGAACTGCAAGTGCTGGCGCTGTTGCTCGACGGCGCACATCTCGATGAGATCGGTCGTCGCCTCCACATCACCTCGTCGACCGTCCAAGACCACATTCGCAGCATGGTGGAAAAAACCGAAAGCCGGAATCGGACCGAATTGGTGGCCCGCGTGCTGGGCTGGCAATATGCCGCGGAAAGCGCGGCCGAGTAGCCGGGAACCTCAGCACCGGCACCTGTGTCGTAGGGAACGATGCTAGGCGGCCCACCGACCCACTTGATGTGGACCAACATGTTCAGCCCCGACAAGCCCAAGATCAACCGTAAGGCGCAATGGCGCCGGATCGGCGACTTTTTCCGGCCGTACTGGCGCGAAGAAGCGCTGGTCCTGGTATGCATTTTGATCGGCTCGCTGCTCGGCTTGCTGCCGCCCCTTTTTACAAAGTGGCTCATCGACGATGCGTTGCCGCAGCACGCGCTGGGCGGCGTTGCCTTCAACGTGGCCGGCATGGTGGTCAGCGCGATTGCCGCCGGTATTCTGGGCGTCTATCAGGGCTACTTGAATTCGTTCGTGGGCGAAGGCATCATGCGCGATATTCGCACCAGTCTGGTCGCGCATTTGCACCGCATGTCGCTCTCGTTTTTTACCAATACGAAGACGGGCGAGATCATGAACCGGGTGAGTTCCGATGTCGATAACGTCGATAACGTCGTCACCGGAACGCTCGTCTCGATCGTCACCAACGTCGCGATGATCCTCACCACCCTCGTCACCATCTTCGTGCTCGATTGGCGGCTGGCGCTGGTGGCGATCGCGGTCGTGCCGCTCATGATTCTCCCGCTCGGGCCGGTCGGCCGGCGCATGTACGACATTCGCAAGCAAACGCGGGTGAAACGCGACGAAATCGAGTCGATCACCCAAGAAACGCTCTCGATTTCGGGCATCACGCTGATCAAGACATTTGTCCGCGAAGGCTTTGAAAAGAAGCGCTTCTTCGACGTCGGCACCGACTTGATGGCGCTCGAGATTCGCTTGGCGATGGTCGGCCGCTGGTTTATCGCCGCGATTAGCGCGATGGTCATCGTCGGCCCGGCACTGGTTTGGCTCGCCGGCGGTTACTTTGCCATCAGCGCCGGCCTGTCGGTCGGAACGATCGTCGCGTTCGTCGCATTCTTATCGCGTCTGTACGGTCCGGCATCGTCGCTGGCCGGAATTCAAGTGCAGATCATCAGCGCGCTCGCGGTGTTCGAGCGCATCTTCGAATACCTGGACATGGAACCGGAGGGTGCCGAAAAGCCGGCCGCACTCGCCTTGACCACCGTGCGTGGCGAAGTTGCATTCGACGACGTGCACTTTAGCTATTCGCCCGAACGCAGCGCGCTCAACGGCATCACGTTTCGCATCGAACCGGGGCAAATGGCGGCATTCGTGGGACCCTCGGGCGCCGGCAAGACCACCATCACGCAACTCGTGCCGCGCTTCTACGATCCGACGACCGGCGTGGTGCGCATTGACGGCCACGACGTGCGCGATCTGACCCTGGCGTCATTGCGCGAGAACGTCGGCATCGTCACCCAAGAAACGTATCTATTTCACGACACGATCGCAGCGAATCTCCGGTATGCCAAAATGGACGCGACCGATGCCGAAGTCCACGCCGCGGCGCGCGCTGCCAACATTCATGAATTCATCGCGGGCTTACCGGATGGGTACGCCACGATCGTCGGCGAGCGCGGTCACAAGCTCTCGGGCGGCGAGCGTCAGCGACTCGCGATCGCCCGCGTGCTACTCAAGAACCCGCGAATCCTGATCCTCGATGAAGCAACAAGCGCGCTCGATTCAAACAATGAGGCGCTTATTCAGGCGGCGCTCGTGCCGTTGATGACCGGCCGCACGAGCCTTGTGATCGCGCATCGGCTATCGACGATTCTTTCCGCCGACATCATCTTCGTCGTGGAACACGGCAAGATCGTAGAGTCCGGAACGCATAGCGCGCTCTTAGCGCGCAACGCCGTCTACGCCGAACTCTACTTCAAGCAATTCCGCGATCAAAACCAGGACGCAATCGCGGTCGCCGGTTAGTTAATTCGCGACCGACGTTTTCCAGCCCAGCATACGCGCCGCCAACTCGGTGCGGTTTTTCGACGATGTCTTTTTGAGCATGCGCTTGAGGTGAAACACGACCGTGGATTCGGAAATCGAGAGTTCGGCGGCGATTTCCATCACCGGCGCTCCACGCAGCATCGCGCTCAGCACTTGCAACTCGCGCTTGCTGATCGAGTAATGCGCCGCCGTCACTTCGAGCGATGCCCGGCTGCGTAGCCATTCGACCGTAACAAGCAGGGCCGACGGCATAAATTGCGAGTGTAGTGCGGTAAGCCGCACGAGCGCGAACGGCAGAATACACACCAGCTTATCGGCCGAAACGCCATCGGCGTGGCGCTCGAGCAATTCACCGATGACGGGCCGCAGCACCGCCGGTATTTCGCCGTTGCGCGGCGTGAGGTGGGTGCGCAACGAACCCGGCGCTTCGTCGATCTCGTTTGCTGACGAAAGCAGCGCCCCGCTTGTGTTGATGGTGAAGGCAATCGGCGCCGCCCGGCGGTCTGCTATGCGCTGCGACTCATCGGCGTCGCTATCGAAAATTGCGCCGGCAACCGCGTCGGCATGCCGGCGGAAGAAGCGCTCGATGCCGGTGAATTCGCGACTGGCGAACGGCTTGGCGCCGGCCTGCCGTACCACCCGCAGGATGGCGATGCTGTGGCCGAATTCGCCGAAGACAACGGAGAGCGATCGCCGTTGTTCGGTTGCCAGCGAGACGCCCACATGGGGCAAAATCGCACCACCGAAGCGCTGCAAGCGCACCTCGGCTCGTAAGGCGGAAACGTCGGCCGGCACGTGGCTCGACGCACCAGCTACGACGACCGTGTCGTCGCCGTTGAACGCCGCGAATTCCCAGCTTTCGCCACCGGCGAGGCGCGTGACGAGGTCGCCGACAATGCGTGAGGCGACACCACCGCGAACGCGCGCCGCTGAGTTTCGCGGTTCGATTTCGGAATCACGACCGACCAATCTCAAATCCTGCTCCAAATCCCCTTCCTCTATATTCAGCGGCGGCAGTCAATAGCATTCAAGGCAGGAGGGTTATCAAGCGCCGAAAGGTCGCCTAGCTCCGGGATGCTTAAGAAGCGCGCGCGCGCGACCCGCCGCATCACCTTGAGATTGCGCGTCTTGGGCACATCATCGACAAAATATATACCCTTGGGTCGCAGCGATTTACCCATCGCCCGGTCGATGCAGGCCAGCATTTGCGCGCGCACTTCTTCACTCTCCTCCGCCGGGTCGCGCAACACCGCCAAGATGACGACCACGTCGCCCTTGACCGCGTCGGGCACCGCGATTGCCACGGCTTCTTTGACTTTCGGATGCGCGCCGACGGCACTCTCGAATTCGGCCGGACCAACCCGCTTGCCGGCGACGTTGATCGTGTCGTCGCTGCGACCGCGAATGAACCAGTAGTCGATGCCGTCAGCCGGCTCGATGCTGCACCAATCGCCGTGGACCCACGTATCGTCAAAGCGCTGCCAATACGTCGCTAGAAAGCGCGCGTCGTCGCGCGTGTGCGGATCGCCGCTCCAAAAACTTTGCGTCATGCCGGGCCACGCTTGGGTGATCACGAGTTCGCCCACCGCGCCGCGGATCGGCTGGCCACCGGCGTCATAGACGTCGGCAACCATCCCCGGAATCGGTCCATGAAAGCTGTTGGGCACCAGCGGCATGGTGGGAAACGCGCCGATGATGCCGCCGCCGATCTCCGTACCGCCGGAGTAATTAATGATCGGCGCGATGCCGCGGCCGACGTGCGTTGCAAACCACTTCCACGGTTCGGTATTCCAGGGTTCGCCGGAGCTGGCTAGGATGCGCAGCTGCGACAGGTCGTGGCGGTGCGGATATTCATCACCGTGCGTCATGAGCGAACGGATCGCCGTCGGTGCGATGCCCAGGTGCGTCACGCGATGCGCGGCGCACATCCGCCACAGCCGGTCGGGCGCCGGGTAATCCGGCGTTCCTTCGTAGAGCACGATCGACGCGCCTAAACCCAACGCCCCGAACACCAGAAACGGCCCCATCATCCAGCCCATGTCGGTAAACCACAACATCCGGTCACCGGGCTTGACGTCCATGCACAGATGCTGGTCGATCATGCATTTGAGCGGGAAGCCGGCGTGGACGTGATTGGCGCCTTTGGGTTTGCCCGTCGACCCGGACGTATACAACAGCATCACCGCATCGTTGGCCGCTGTTCGCGCATACGTTGCGAGCGGCGTCGCGGCCGCGATCCGCTCGCGCCAGTGATAATCGCGGCCGCTCCGCATCGGAACGTCGATGCCCATCCGGTCGAACACCAGCACGGCCGTCACGCTCGGGGCGTTCGCCAGCGCATCGTCGACGATCGATTTGGTCGCAACGGCTTTCCCGCGCCGGCTCACGCCATCCACGGTCAAGAGCACGGTCGCGCGCGCGTCGGCCAGTCGCGCGGCCAGCGCGTCGGGACCATAGCCCGAAAACGCCGGCACGGCGATCGCGCCCAGATACGCGATGGCGAGCAAACCGATTGCGGTTTGGGCGAGCAACGGCATGAAGATGCCGACCCGGTCGCCGGGGCCGACACCCAATTCGCGCAGCGCGCCGGCCAACTGCGCGACCGCGGCACGCAGTTCGCTAAAGGAAAACATTTCGACCGCGCCGTCTTCGCCTTCCCAGATCAGCGCTGTTTCGGCACCCCGGCCGGCGTCGATGTGGCGCTCCAGACAATTTGCCGCGGCGTTGAATTGCGCGCCCGGAAACCACTGTGCGAACGCCTTGCCGCGAGCCGTCTCGACAATGGTATCGGGAACGCGATCCCAGCGCAGATCGAGCGTCCGCACGATGCGTTCGTAAAACCCCGGCAGGTCGGCTCTGACCGACTCCAGCAGCGCGGGGTAATCGCGCACTCCGGCGGCGCGCAGGAACGCCGTCAGATTGGCCGCTTCGATCTGCTCGAGCGAAGGCGTCCAGCGTTCGATGGCCGTGGGCAGCGTACTCATGCCTGCCTGCGTTCGCGGCCCGGGACCACGGGGCTTCTCCGCGAACGTCCCGGCCCAGCGATGCTGCCGCCTGGAGACCCGTCATGACCGTTGCCGCCGCCCCCGCTTCACCCAGCGCCGACGATGAAGCGTTGATCCTCGAAGCCGTCCGCCAACTCGTCAAAGACCATGTGGCGCCGCGCGCCGCCGAGATCGACGCGAGCGCCGAATTCCCGGTCGATATCAAAGATCTGTTCGCCCAGAGCGACCTCTTGGGCATTCCGATTCCCGTTGAGTACGGCGGTCTGGGCGGCACGTTTTCGACCTATGTGAAAGTCGTTGAAGAAATTGCCAAGGCGTGCGCATCGAGCGCCTTGATCGTCGCCGTGCAAGAGCTGGGCGCGCTGCCGATCATGATCGGCGGCACCGACGAACAGAAGCGGCGCTATTTACCCAAGCTGGCCAGCGGAGAGTGGCTCGCGGCCTACGCGCTGACTGAGGCCGGCAGCGGATCGGACGCCGCCGGCTCGATGCGCGCCACCGCGCGCAAAGACGGCGACGCGTACATTTTGCACGGCAATAAAATTTGGATCACGCAAGGCAGCGTCGCGGATATCGTGACGGTGTTCGCCGTTACCGATCCGACTGCCGGACCAGGCGGCATCTCAGCCTTCATCGTCGAGAAAGACACGCCCGGTTTTCAGGTTGGTAAGCTCGAAAAAAAGATGGGCATCCGGGGGTCGCCGACCGTTGAATTAATCTTCGAGAACTGCCGCATTCCGGCGGCGAACCGGATCGGACCTGAAGGCGACGGCTTTAAGATCGCCATGCAAGTGCTCGACAAATCGCGACCGGGCATCGCCGCCCAAGCGCTGGGCATCGCGACCGGCGCGCTCGAGTACGCGACCAACTATTTGACCGAACGCGTCGCGTTCGGCAAGCCGCTCTCGCAGCAGCAAGGCTTGCAATTCATGCTGGCCGACATGAAGACCGAGGTTGAAGCGGCCCGTTTGCTGCTGTACGAAGCGGCCCGCAAATGCGATGCGGGAGCAGCCGACATCACCGTCTGGGCGGCGATGTGTAAACTGAAATGCGGCGACGTCGCGATGTCGGTAACGACCGACGCGGTGCAGCTGCTGGGCGGCTTTGGTTACTCGACGGAATACCCGGTCGAGCGCATGATGCGCGATGCCAAAATTACGCAAATTTACGAAGGCACGCAGCAGATCCAGCGGGTCGTCATCGCCCGCTCGATGGTCGGCAAGTGGAAGCCGGGACAGGTGGGTAAGACGCCCACGGCGTGACTACTTCCGAAGCCGATCTGCCGCATGTCTCGCTCAATCGCACGCAGTGGATTCGCCTCGCCATCGTCGGCTTGTTCGTCGTCTTCGCACTCGCCCGAGTCGTGCCCGACCTGGTGCGCACGATCTACCCGCTCAATATCTTCGACTATGCCACCGACGGCGACGGCGTGGTCATCAGCCGGCTCACCAATGAGGCCCAAGCGCTGCCGACGGCTCCCGCGCAAGCGCCGGCAGCGGCGCCGAGCGCGACGCCCAAACCCACCCGCTCGGGTCGCTCGAAGCCGGTCGCGGCCGCATCGAAAACCGCGCCGAAAACCGATACGTTGGCGCTCGGCGACCGGATTGTTATCGGTCGCATCAAGCCGTTCGACCGCAAACCCGGTCTCGCCGGCGTCGCCTTCACGTATGACAATCCCGATCGGACGATACCGGTCGAGCGCGCGCACCACATCCGCGATTTCCATTTGCAGGGCCGGCCCGAGTCGGGAGCGAGCCGGTTCTTCGCGATCCTGCGCATCGCACTCTTCGCGCTCTCGGTCGGCCTCGGGGCGATCCTGTTTTTGATCAAACCCGGCATCGCCACCGGCGCCTTCTTCGTCTTCTGCCTGGGCGGAGATGCGCCGACCACGTATCTCGATCTGGTCACGCCCAACCCGTGGCGCCAAATTCCCGAGTGGCTCGGCAATATGTTGCATGGCGCGGCCCGCCCGGCGCTGTTCCTCTTCGCGCTGTGTTTGATCGACGGCGACACCGACGCACCGCGCGAACGCATTTTCGCCATGATCGCGGGCGTTCTGGCGGCTATCTTAGGGACCATCAACGCTTACGGGGCGTGGCTTCTCACGTATGCCGCGCGACCGGCCGAACGCGTCGATCGCTTCACGATCGACGCATCCGATGCCGTCACGGCCTTGACGGCGATCACGTTCGTTGTCGCTTTCATGCGCGCACGCGGCGTCGAACGCCAGCGCATCGTTTGGATCGTCGCCGCGTTTCTGTTCGCCGCTGCGGCGCGCTTGGCATCGGACGCGCTGTTCCCGCGGCTCATTCCGTCGTGGCTCAACGGTATTTTACTTTCAACCACGATCGTGCCGATCGCCGGCGTTTGGATCGCCGTCATTCGCCAGCGCTTCTTCAACGTCGACTTCGTCGTAAGCCGAGCAATCGTCTATGTGGCGCTCACGGCGGCCGCCTTCGGTACCATCACGGTCGTCGAAGAACTCGGCACCTATCTTTTTTACAATAACACCGACTTTGCGTACGGCTTATTATTTTACTTTCGATCGGCATCGGTGCCGCGACCGGCAAAGTGAAGCCGTTGCTCGACCATCTCGTCGACCGGTTCATCTTTCGCGACCGGCGCGACCAGCGCAAGGCCCTCGAACTCATCGGCGGCTATATCCTCGACGCCGAAACGCTCGACGACGTGTACCGGGCGCTGCTGGCTGACGCGGCGCACGCCCTGCAGCTCTCCTTCGGCGGCTTTCTCGTTCGCCTGCCCGACGGCGCTTTTGAATTAGCCTACCAGCACGATTGGCCCACGGACTGCATCACGCGCTTGCGCTCGGGCGACGAATTAGCACGCAAGTTAACGCGCACGCGCGGCGCGTTGACGTTTTCGGGCAAAGATACGGCCTTGGTGGCACGGGCGTTTCCGGGCGAACGGCTGACCTTCGCCGCGCCGATCTATTTCAACCGGTCGGTGCTGGGCATCGTGATGTACGGCCATAATGTGAGCGGCCTCGACCTCGATCCCGAAGAACGCGAACAGCTCGTGCGCGTCGTCGCGCATGCTTCAATCGCGTTGAGCGCGATCGAACTCGCGCGCTACCAGGCCGGCGACGCCTTCGAGCTACCGGTCGCGCACGAAGTCCGGGCAGTGTAAAGCGGCATCGAACAGTGGTGCGGTTTGGGCGGCTTCGAGGGCTGCGCTCAGGTCGAGGCCGGCACCGGATGCTAATGCCGCTTCGAGTGTGGCGGGACTCAAGTGCGCCTGTAAGGTCGCGAACAATCGGCCGTAGAGCACGTCCTCGGCACCGTTGGCTTGACGCTGGCTGTGCAACCTACCGGCTCGGCCGTCGCAAAAACCGGCCAGTCGCGCGGCTGTCGAATAGTCGCCGGTGCCGGCGGTAACGACCGCCAGCGCCCCGACAGCCCAGGTAACTTGATCGTCCATTCCGAGTGCCGCCGCGGCGTAGGCGGCATCGACGGCGGCCCGGCGGGCAGCGTCCCAATCGGCTTGTCCGGCCGCGTATTGCGCGAGGTTCGCGTTCATCTGCGCGAGCATGCTGGCCGAGCCGGATTGTTCGGCCAGGCGCCGTGCTTTGCGCGCATAGGTCAACGCTTTTGCCGCTCCGCCGAAGCAGAAGTCGTACTCGGCGAGCCACATCAGCGCAATCGCGGTTTGCAGATCGTTACCGTGCGCGACGAGCAAGCTCAGACTTTCTTCGAGGATCGCCACCTTGGCCTCGACGTCGTCGTTGTCGATGGTGACGCTCAGGCTGCGCAACGCAAGCGCGATGGCAACCGGCTCGCCGATATCGAGTGCTCGGTGTATCCCTTCGTGCGCCAACGCCCGGGTTGCGGCGAGCTCCGCCGGATAATACCAACCCTGCACCAAAATGAGCTGGCGCAGCGATTCGGCCAGTAGCTGCGGGTCGCCGACGCGACGCGCGAGCGACACCGCCCGCTCGGCCGCCGTCCGCAGCTCACCCGCCGGTAGACTCTCACCCGAGCGGCCGACGCCGTACCACAGCGCGGCCTCGATCGCGGGTTGCGTATCGGGCGGCAGCAGCGCGAGCGCCTTGCGCGTCCAGCGCAGCGTTTCGTTGGGCGACACCTGCAGCAGAAAAGGAACGAGTGCGCCGGCCAGCGCCGCACCCAGCGCTACATCATTCGCGCCGCTGAGCGACCAGTGCAGTGCCGAGCGAAAATTGTCCGCTTCGGGTTCGAGCGCGAGCAGCCATTCGCGCGAGGGTGTCGTGTAATGCGTCGCCTTGGCGGCGGTCGCCACGTCGAAATAGTAGACCGCGTGACGGCGCTCCAGGTCGCCGCTGTCGCTCGCGGCGCGACACTTCTCGCGGGCGTATTCGCGCACCGATTCGAGCAGCCGGTAGCGGCTCGCGGTGTCGTCGATCGTATCGACGACGAGCGACTTGCGCACGAGGCCGGCGAGCACGTCGAGTACATCGTCGGCATCGATATCGCGACCGGCGCAGACCGCCGTCATCGCCGCCAGCGTCCAGCCGCCGGCAAACACCGATAGCCGGCGAAAAATGAGTTGCTCGCGCGCCGAGAGCAAGTCGTAGCTCCAGTCGATGAGCGCGCGCAGCGTCTGTTGGCGCGGCGAGCCCGCCCGGTGGCCGCCGCGCAGCAGCCGGAACCGCTCGCCGACGCGCTCGGATATTTCGCCCACGCTGATCACACCGACGCGCGCCGCCGCCAGCTCGATCGCCAGCGGAATGCCGTCGAGCTGGCGGCAGATCGCGGCGATCGCACCCACATTGTCCGCCGTCATGCGGAAGTCGCGCTTGACGGCGCGCGCACGTTCGACGAACAGCGCGACGGCATCGTACTCGGCGGCGCGCCCGACGTCGAGCGGCAGCGCCGCGGACGGCACCGCCAGCAGCGGCAAGCGATAGACGGTCTCACCGCAAATGCCCAGCGGCTCGCGACTCGTGGCAAGAATGCGCACGCCGCCGGCGGTGCTGACCAGCGCGGCGGCAATCGCCGCGACTTCGCCGACAACGTGTTCGCAGTTGTCGAAGACGAGCAGCGTGCTGCGGTGCGCGAGCGCGCGCGCCAAGACGTGCCGGCCTTCGACTCCGGGCGGAATGTCGAGCGAAAAGAACGCCCCGATCGTTGCCGCGATCGCGCCCGAATCGCTAACGCCGGCCAGATCGGCAAACCACGTTCCGTCCGGAAAATCGGCTGCGATCTCGCCGGCTACCGCGATGCTCGTGCGGGTTTTCCCGGCGCCGCCGCACGCCGTCAGCGTGACGAGTGGTTCGTGTTCGAGCAGCTGCGCGATATCGCGCAGCTCAGCGATGCGCCCAATGAGCCGCGTGTGCTGCGGCGGCAAATTGTTTTGCGGTACGCGCCGCCGCACCAAAGCCGGCTCGGGCGCGACACCCGACGTATGCCCGGCCGCGTACACGCGATTGCGCCCGGCGTGCTTCGCTTCGTATAGCGCCGCATCGGCCGCGAACAACAGCGTATCGGGCTTGATCTCGAAGTTCGGAACGAGCGATGCGACCCCGATACTGAGCGAGACGCGCTCGAGCGACGACCCGCAATGCGCAATGTGCAGCCGATCGACGTTGCCTTTGAGCCCCTCGGCTAAGCGAATTCCGCTGGCCACGTCGATCCCGGGCAAGAGCGCGACGAACTCTTCGCCGCCATACCGCGCGAACAAATCGGATGCGCGGCCAATCCCATCTTTAATCGCGTGCGCGACCTGCTGCAGGCACGCGTCGCCGGCCGGGTGACCGTAGGTATCGTTGAAGATCTTGAAGTGATCGACGTCCATCATGAGCATCGTCAGCGGCAAACCGCTGCGCGCCGCGCGCGACCATTCGACGGTAAACGTTTCGTCGAACCGGCGGCGATTCGCGATACCGGTCAGCGCATCGGTGAACGCCAGCCGTTCGTAGCGGTCCGTGTTGTCGATCATCGCATCGGTATTGAGCCGCGAGCCGGCCGACAGCGCACACGATTCCAGGAGCGTCACGAGCTCACCGTCGGGCGGTGCGGCGCCCTCCACGCAGATAGCGCCGAGCAGCGTGGCGCCGAACCGGATCGGCACCGCGATCGACGACCGGCCGAACGCGGCGTCGTCGGTACGCATGGTGGCATCGGACGCGAACACCCCGTACAAGAGCGAATCTGCGGCCAGAACGGCTTCGCTAGGGACACTTGCGACACCGTCGATAAGCCGGCAGACAATCCGGTCGCCGGCCGCGGTTCGAACGGCGATGGCGACGTGCGACGCACGCATGAGCAGCGCCAACTCGCGGCAGCACATCGGCCAAACATCGACGATCGGAGCCTGGCTTGCCAACAGCTCGACGAACGTCCGGACCAATCCGGCGCGCTGCCAGCTGGTCGGATGCAAAATACGGCTAGCCGAGTGCATCTTTACCGTATCGGCGCCGCCATTATAAAAATTAACAAAAACGCGCGTTCTACTGCCGGACCGTGGCCTTGCCGATACCAGCTATACGTACACCGACGTCCGTAGCGATGTGCGGCGCCGGTGAGGATAGAACCATCGAAGATCACGACGAGAATCATGCCGGAGGCGACGTCGGCGATCATGGCCAGGTCGCTATCCAACCGCCGCTCGATTTGCGCGTGCTGCTGCGGCCCATTCCAACGGCGGCTGTTGGTCTGACAGCGGTTCGGCACTCCGTCGGACAGACGCTCTCGAGCGCCGGTACGCGCGGCCTGAGATCGCTGCTCAGCATCAATCAACGCGACGGGTTTGATTGTCCGAGTTGCGCGTGGGCCGATCCCGAAGACCGCCGGTCGTTCGCGGAATTCTGCGAAAACGGCGCCAAAGCCCTGGCTGATGCCGCCAGCACGAAGATTGTCGACGCCGCCTTTTTCGCGCGCCACAGCGTTGCCGAACTCAGCGCGCAGTCCGATCAATGGCTCAACGCCCAAGGCCGTCTGGTGGCGCCCATGGTTCTGCTGCCCGGCGCGACGCACTATACGCCGCTGTCGTGGAACTCCGCCTTTTCGTTCATCGCGCGCGAACTGAACGCCGGGCAAAGCGCCGACGAGGCGGTCTTCTATACGTCCGGTAAAGCCTCGAATGAGGCGGCTTTCCTGTATCAGCTGTTTGCCCGCATGTACGGTACGAATAATCTGCCGGATTGTTCGAACATGTGCCACGAGTCGAGCGGCGCCGCGATCCGTGCATCGTTAGGCGTCGGCAAAGCGACGGTAACCTTACACGATCTCGAACACGCCGAGTGCATTTTGGTCATCGGGCAAAACCCGGGAACCAATCATCCGCGCATGCTCACGTCACTGCAGGCCGCGCGACGCAACGGCGCAACCATCATCGCGGTGAATCCGCTGCACGAAGTTGGACTGCGGCGATTTAAAAACCCGCAAGAAGTCGGCGGCATCATCGGTTCCGGTACGGAGATTAGCGATCACTTCTTGCAAGTGCGTATCAACGGTGATGCAGCGCTTTTCAAAGGCATCCTCAAGTCGCTCTTCGCGTGCGAAGCCGGCGCGCCGGGAACCGTGTTTGACGCTGCGTTCATCCGCGAGCATACCAGCGGCTTTGACGAATTCGCGGCCGGTATCGCAACTGCCGAGTGGCCCGAGATCGAGTCGCAGAGCGGCATCGGTCGCGCGCGAATCGAGGAGATCGCCGGAATTATCGCGCGCTCGAAAAGCGTCGTTGCCTGTTGGGCGATGGGGCTGACCCAACATAAAAATTCGGTTGCCGTCATCCGCGAACTCATCAACATTCTGCTCGTGGGTGGCCATATCGGCCGGCCGGATTCGGGCGTATTTCCGGTGCGCGGACACAGCAACGTCCAAGGCGACCGAACGATGGGCGTCTGGGGCAAAATGGACGATGCGTTCTTGGATCGGCTGGGCGCCGAGTTCGCATTTACACCGCCGCGCGAACACGGCTACGACGTCGTGGACGCGATTCGCGCCATGCTGGCCAAACGCGTGCGCTTATTCATGAGTCTGGGCGGTAACTTCTTATCGGCAAGCCCGGATACGGAGCAGGTGGCGCGCGGCTTGCGCAACGTCAACCTTACGGTCTGTATTTCAACTAAGCTCAATCGCGGTCACCTCGTTACCGGACGCAGCGCGCTGCTCTTGCCTTGCCTCACGCGTTTGGAACGCGACATGCAGGCCACCGGCCAACAGTTCCTTACCGTGGAAAACACCGTCAGCGTCGTCAGCCGTTCCAAAGGGCAACAGGCTCCGGCCGGCCCGCACCTTAGAAGCGAACCCGCGATCGTCGCCGGAATCGCGCAAGCGACGCTGGGCCGCCGCTATCCCTTGGATTGGGAAGGGCTCGTCGCCGACTACGATCGCATTCGCGATCGCATCTCGCGCGTCGTAGCGGGCTTCACCGATTTCAACGCGCGCGTCAGCAGCAACGAACTGTTTTATGCTCCGGTTCCGGCCAAGGAACGTATCTTCAATACGCCCAGCGGCAAAGCGGAATTTTGTGTAAACGTGGTGCCGAGCTTCAAACTCGCACCCGACCAGTACGTGCTCATGACAATCCGCACGCACGATCAATTCAATACCGTCATCTACGGCGCCGACGACCGCTATCGCGGAGTGATCGGCGGCCGGCGGGTGATTCTCATGAATGCCGAGGACGCCGCCGCCGCCGCGCTGGTCCAAGGCGATCGGGTCGACATTACCAGCCACTTCGCCGGCCAGCGGCGCCAAGTCACGCAATTCAGCGTTGTGCCGTTCGATATTCCGCGCCGTTGCACGGCCGCCTATTATCCCGAAGCCAATCCGCTCGTGCCACTCGATAGCACCGCTGACATCAGCAACACGCCGACATCGAAGTTCGTCATCGTCACCCTCGAACGCTCGGCGGGTAGTAGGGTCGCCGCCGAAAGCGCTGGGTGAGAAACAGCTCAGCATTTCGGCCGACTTGGTGCTTCGATGGTGGACACCGCTTCGTAGCCATGCAGCGAAGACTTCAGCAGCGATCGAAACTCTTAGGCCGCCGACAAGCTCGGCGACTGCACTTTGAGCGGCAATATTTAGACCTTATCCATTTTCCCCCGATAGTCCAGTAAACGTTGTATAGGTTGGTAAGGTTTGGTAAACTCTTTATAGATGGATCCAGTTGAAAATCCCTACTCCCCATTGGCTACTCGCGGCATTTGCGTTGGCACTCAAGCGAGTTCAAGTTGGCCGGAGCCAGAAAAGTCTGCTGCCGACAGGATTGAGAGGCGTTGGTAAAACTGTTCTTCTCAATCGTTTTGTCGATGAAGCCAAAGCGCTAGGTTACGTCGTTGCCCAGATCGAGGCCGCGGAGTCGGAAACGCTCATTGAGACGTTAGCCGGCGAAATTCGCCGCGCGCTCTTTGAACTAAGCGCCAAAGCCAAGATCAAGACCGCTGTCTCAAAGGCGCTGGGAGTGCTAAAAAGTTTTACGCTTACCTTCGGAATGACCGATTTGTCTATTCGGCTCGGCGTCGATCCTCAAGTCGGCGTGGGCGACTCCGGTGTACTAAGTTCGGATTTAACGGCGCTCTTCGTGGCTGTCGGCGAGGCCGCTCGCGAAGAAAAAACGGCTGTACTCGTCGCAATCGATGAATTGCAATATCTTAGCGAGGATCAGCTCGCTTCGATCATTGTGGCGGTGCATCGAGTCACGCAGCTTGCGTTACCATTGCTCGTTGTCGGAACAGGGTTGCCGCAGCTTCCGGCGCTTGCCGGCAACGCTAAATCATATGCTGAGCGATTATTTGAATTTCCGAATGTTGCGGCGCTTTCACGTGCCGAAGCATTTGAAGCAGTCCGCTTACCGGCGCAGAACGGAGGCGTGGACATTGAGATCGCGGCGCTCGAAAGGCTGTTTGAGATAACAAAAGGCTATCCATATTTCATTCAAGAGTGGGCGTACAGTGTCTGGAATGGCGCGACGCAGTCACCGATAACGTTGAACGATGTCAATCGGGTCGAGCACATCGTTCTTGCGCGACTCGACGAGAGTTTCTTCCGCGTGCGATACGATCGCCTCACTCCGCGAGAAAAAACGTACCTTCGTGCGATGGCTGAGCTCGGTCCGGGGCCACACCGGTCCGGTGATATCGCCTCGATCATGAAAGTGAAAGTCGAAACGCTGAGTCCGTTGCGCAACGGCTTGATAAAGAAAGGAATGATCTACAGTCCTCAACATGGCGATACAGCATTCACCGTTCCGCTGTTCGATGCGTTTATGCGACGGACTATACCTGCGCTCTTAAGCCGCTTTTTATATTGAACTACTGCCGTGGACCCTCGATCCAGCAAACTTCAAAAGAAAGGAGTCGCGTGCTCCCTGCCGTCGCGATAAGCTTTTTGCTAGTCGTCATCGCTTCACTCGGAGCGGCATTCGCGGATCCGATCGTCTTGACTGGAGTCAAGGTACGGATCGGTGACTACGGCATATCGTGCCGTCTTTTTTCCGGCGGTCTTGGACCGCCGAGCTACCTTATTGCAGATATCGGCAAGCCCGGCGTCCCACTCTTGACCGATCAACAAAGAGCGTTAGCCAAAAATAAAAAGATACTTCGACGCGGAAACACTGCGCTTTTCTTTTCTCGAAAGCGAAAACGGTCAACGTTTTATCATATATGACGCGCCCGGGAACTCTGATGTTGACCCGTGCAGCGATACTCCGGCGGCTTATCATGTGCTTAACGGCGCCGACAATGAGTATTACGAACCCGGTGAAACCGGCAACTCTTACGGAATTCCGGGTGATGCGGGTTTAGCAACGCCCGGCCCCTGGATGTCACCCAGCCCCGTGCCACGACCAACGATGAAAGAGCCTACTGGTTCTACCCTTCCGCCATTGGAAGCTCGCTGGAAGATCGTAAATCAAATGGCGGCCGACTGGCTCGTCGTTGCGGTGACGGCGGACAAGCGAATTGCGATCGTGACCAAAGATAAACAGATCACGGCAATTAGAACCATTGACGGGCGGACGCTATGGCAGCGTAGCGGATTTGCGATGCCTGCGCTCGCGCAAGCCAATCTCATCATTGCAAAAGACGGCGAGAGGGGCATTGTCGGCCTCTCAGTCGAGACCGGAAAGACACTCTGGAAAACCGCGTGGCGCCCAGCGTCAATCTTGAGCTTCGACGTTGCCGGAAAGTACATCATCGTCGCAATCGATCCCGGAGATTACGCTCGGCGACGTCATAGCTCGACGATCTCCGAGCTTTGCGCCAAGACCGGCGCAACGTTGTGGACTCATCAGACCGACCTAGCTTTTCCTGGTACACGCCACTTCTCTTTTCTTGGGACGAGCATCGTCGCGAGCTTTAGCGCGTTCGACGAACCCTCATTTGGCGAAGTGGAACTGCTCGATCGCGCAACGGGTGCGAGCTTACGGCGCTTTCATCGTGCCCGTTACGAAGGAGCTTATGGTCATCAGCTTTGGTTGAGATCAACCTCAACAAATACTAGCGACGGGGCCATCGTTTTTTTGCGCTGTTACTCTGATGGGCGACGACTCGAAGCATATCGATACTCTTCGCCATCCGCCGGCAAGCCCGCTGAAGTACAACTCTCGAGGCAATACGTCTTCATCGCGAGCGGCAACCGGCTCAATCGATACGACCGCGATGCACCGCCGAGTGAGCAAATCATCAACCGATACGGCATTTCAGGCTCACTCATTGCGGTGATCGGCGAAAGCCCGCTCTTCGCAAGTCCATTCTTTGCAACGATTTACGTTCCGACAAGTCCGCACGCATACTCCGGCCGGCGCGTGATAATCGACTGGAGCGAACAACGGCATTTGGTTGCGCTTTCGCGCACCGCCGCCTACGTGTCGGCGAATTCGTTGCTGTTTGCAATAACCGATCGCGGCGCCGGTTTTTCTAGTCAGGGAAACTGCGCCAATCCCAGCTCTATCGCCATCGTAGGCGAAGACGACGTAATCGTATCCTGCGGGTCTGCGCTTGCGCGGTATCGGTTGAGTCACCGCTCAGCGCCCGACGGCGTGAATGGGATATCGCACAAGCGCGTATCAGTAACTCGGAGCTCCGGCAAACCTGGCGCCGCGCGGCGGACGTCACAGGGCAGTACGCGCCGGCTTAGCGAGGCCGGCTGCAACTTCAAAGTCATTGCGCCGAAAGCTGACTGACGAAGTTTACAGAGGCGCCGAGCGAAACGGTCGTGGGCCGGGCTGGTTTGAGCGGGTCGAGATGGCCCACACCGATCGCCCTTCGATGCCGCGCCGCGCCTGGTTTGCCTTCGCGGCGCTTTCGATCATCTGGGGCGTCCCATATTTCTTCACCAAGATCGCGTTGTACGACCTCACGCCGGCGTGGGTGGCGTTTGCCCGCGTCGTCTGCGGCGTCGTTGCCTTACTGCCGTTCGTTCCCCGGCGCGACTGGGCCGCACTGCGCCCGCATGCTTGGGCAATCATCGCGGTGGCATTAACAGACATTGCGCTGCCCTTTTACTTGATTGCCAACGGCGAACGTTTCATCAGTTCGTCGCTGACCGGCTTGCTGCTGTCGGCGATGCCGATTTGCGTTGCGTTGCTGGCGTTCGCACTTGACCGGCACGAGCGTCTGACCCGCAATCAGGCCATCGGCCTCGCGCTCGGCGTGAGCGGTGTCGCAACGCTGTTAGGCTTCGATACCGGCCACGAACGCAGCGCGCTGCTGGGCTGCGCCCTCATTACCGGCGCGACGATCTCTTATAGCGTCGGCGTTATCCTCATCAAACGCTGGCTCGACGATTTGCCGATGCTCGCGACAACTACCGCGATGCTCGTCGTTGCCGCGGTCCTGCTCGGGCCCGCCGCACTGCTCCATCGGCCGGCGCACGTGCCGGGTATCGCATCGAGCGGCGCCGTTGTGATTTTAGGGATCGCGTGTACGGCCGGCGCGTACCTGTTGTACTTCAAACTCATCGCGACGGTCGGCGCGACCCGCGCATCGGTGGTGACGTATCTGAATCCGGCCGTTGCGACGCTGCTGGGCGTTGCGGTTCTGGGTGAATCGATGAACGTGAGCGTCATCGCCGGACTGCTGCTCGTGTTGGCCGGTTCGTGGCTGTCGACCGGCGGCCGGCCGCCCTGGCAGCGCACGACTGGCCGCTCACGCGCGGGTCTCGGCCGTCCGGCTAGTGCCCCACGCCTTGGTAGCGATTGAGTCCCAAGCGCCAGAAACCGTACGCGGCGACGACAAATACAATACCGATGAGCGGCGTGAGCAGCCCAACGGCCGGCGGCAACTGCAATCCGTTCTCCACTTTGTGCAAAAAAAACGTCGCCGGAAAATAGTTCATGAACGCAAACGGGAACACGAACGCTAAGAGCAGGCGCACGCCGCGCGAATAGATCGCCAGCGGATAACGCGTGAATTCCTGTTCGAGCTGCAACACGATCCAGCGTAACGCATCGACGCGAATGAACCAAAAAGCGACCGTCGAGATGATCAAACTCAGCGCCAGATCGATGAACGCCCCGCCGATGGCGATCAGCGGTACGAACAGCACGAAGAGCAGATCGACGCGCACGTGGCTATACCAGACCGTCGCACTAAAATAGACCAGCGCCAAAATCAATTCGTCGGGAAAGATTTGGCCGGGTAGGGTGATCGCCTGAAACAGCGTGTCGAGCGGGCGCACCAAGAAGCGGTCGAACTCGCCGTCGCGAATGTGTTCGGGGATATCGCCGATGGCGGAAAAGAACGTATTGTTGAGCGCGTGACCGACCATCCATAACCCGTAGAGGAACGCCATATCGCGAAACGACCAGCCGTTCATCGTCGGGAACGTATGCAAGATCACGTACAGCGCGGCGATTGCGGAGCCGTGATAAACGAACGTGAAAGCAAACCAGATGAAGAAATTCGCGCGATATTCCAACGTCGTCAAGATATTGATACGCCAGTATTGGCCGTAGACATCGAGCATCGTGCGCATCAGCCGCCCTGTACGACCACGCGCCGCGCCCCGGCGCGCCAAATGACGGCCGAGCTAAGCGCCAACAGCACGAGCCAAAAAAGCTGCAGCCCGAATGCCGCCGCATACCGCGCGGGCGGAATGTCACCGACGTAAATGAGCAGCGGCGTTGAAAACATGGCGGCGAACGGCAACACGAAGATCACCTTTTGGAGCGCCAGCGGAAACAGAATTAGCGGAATGATGCCGCCGCCCAGCAGATCGGTGACCCAGGTGAGGATCAGCTGCATCGCCGATATTTCCAGCGTCCAGAACGCAATGCAGTTCAAGATGAAGTTAATGAAAAAGCCGACGAAGTAGCCCAGCACGAAGCTGAGCGCGAACGCCGCGCACACGCCGGGCGCCGGCACATCGATATGAACGAGCAGCAGCGAGAGCAATAGCGCCGGCACGATCAAGAAGGCATGAAACAACACTTCGCCCGTGCCGTCGCTAAAAAAATAGAACGGTACGCTGATGGGCTTCATGAAATCGGTAGCGATGCTGCCGTCATGCAGCTTATCGTGCAGCAAGCGGGTCTGGTCGATGTCGAGCACCAGGCCCATCAACAGCGCGATCGTTGAATAGGTGATGATCGCGTGCAACGGCAGATTGCGCGGCGCCGCATTGTGCGTGTAGAGCGCCGTCCACACCATGCGTAGGAGATACACGCGCACGGCAAAGGAACCGATACTCGTGAACACATCGAATCGGTAGGTCGCCTCACGCAAGAACGCTTTTTTGGCGAACTCGATATACGGCTCGATGCGCGGGCGGTTCTCCGACGCGACGATCACGTCGGTCCGATCGCAGGCACCTGCTGGACGTAGCCCTCAACGTAGATGCGGCGCACGATCGTTTCGATATCCGGTTCGATGATCGAGACGTCGGTAATCGCGTAGCGCTCGGTGACGCGGCGAATGAGTGCTTCGGCGGTCAGCGTCCGGCGGTCGAAGCGTAAGCGCACCGTATTGCCTTCACGTCCGTCGGCTTGCGTGCCCTCGACTTCGATGTCACCATAGGCTTCGGCAAACGTGACCACGAGCGTGCGATGCGTGCCGTACTCGGTGCGCAGCCGCTCGACCGAACCGTCGTAGATTATCGTTCCGGTGTCGATGAGAATGATGCGCTGACAGAGCCGTTCGACATCGGCAAGATCGTGAGTCGTGAGAATGACGGTCGTGCCGCGCTCGCGATTTATTTCGGCAATGAAATTCCGGATGGCTTCTTTGGCGACGACATCGAGGCCGATCGTCGGTTCGTCGAGATACACGATCTGCGGATCGTGCAGCATCGCGGCGGCAAAGTCGCCGCGCATGCGTTCGCCCAGCGACAGCTGCCGCACGGGCGTCGCCATGAAGCGGTCGAGATCGAGTATTTCCGCGAAATGCGCGAGGTTCTGGCGATAGCGGTCGCGCGGCACCGCGTAGATCGCGCGCAGCAACTCGAATGATTCGCGTAACGGCAGATCCCAATACAGCTGACTGCGCTGACCGAAGACGACGCCGATGTTGGCCGCGTTCTGACGCCGCTTCTCATGGGGAACCAAACCTGCGACGCGGATCACTCCGGAACTGGGCACGAGGATGCCGGTCAACATCTTGATCGTGGTCGACTTGCCCGCGCCGTTCGGCCCGATGTAGCCGACGAGTTCGCCCGCTGCAAGCGACATATTGACATTCTCGACCGCGACTTTTTCTTCAAATGTCCGGGAGAACAGCGTTGCAAGCGTGCCTCGTACGCCTGACTCCCGCTTGAGCGACCGGAAGACTTTCCGCAGCTCGCGCGTCTCGATAATCGGCATTCGTTCGTCGATTCCCCACAACGCCGGCGTTGACCCGGGCAAATTCTCATCTGATTCGCAGGTTTGCACCTCGCGACGCGGAACTGGCCCAATTCGGCTTGCGTTCATACGGTACAACGGTCGTAGCAACGCCGGTTGTAAATTCGAAAAGATCTGGGGGTGATTACCAATGGCTGCAAAGAAAAAGGCAAAGAAAGCGACGAAGAAGGGCAAGAAGTAATCCCGCGAATCGACTCACGATACATTTAGCAATAATCATCACACGCGGCTCAATCGAGCCGCGTGTTTTTTCTTAACTCAAGTCTTGAAGCGTCGCGGCCGATGCGTATGCGGCCAACCGTTCGAGATGCGCCGGCAACGCCGCGCCGACGCGCCGCGCCGGGCGGCGCAGCAGCAGTTGCTCGGCGATACCAGTTGTGTGCACTTCGGCGTCGATACGCGTCCCGCCGGCGAGCGGCGATAGCGTCCAGCTCATCGCCAAACGCGCGACGGGACCAACGGTCAGCCGAAGCGCGAAGCGCTGCGGCGCGGCGGCAGCCTCGAGCACGAGCGCCGTTTGGCGCACGCCGCGTAATTTGAGTGTCGCCAGCGTGCCGGGGGCCGGATCACCCTCGAGCCACAGCCACTCGACCCCCGGATTCCAGAGACTCCAGCGCCGGCCGTCGAGCAACACCGCCCAGACCGCTTGCGGCGATGCCGCCGAGACGGCCGAAGCTGCGGCGCTCCAGGTCATCCCGCGCTAACCGGCGGATGGCCGAAAAGTGCCGGAATGACATGGCCGGCGCCAAAGGCGATGCCGAAGACGAGCGTGCCGTACACCAGCAATTCGGCGCCTTTGCGGAATGGATTGCGGTTCGAGAGCCGCCCGGCGAACGCACCGATGGCGAACAAGCCCAGCGCGGCCAGCACGATGCCGATCGTGAGCGAGACGCCATACGCGAGCGGAAACAGATAGCCGATCAGCGGCACGACCGCTCCGGCCGCGAACGATGCGCCCATGGCCAGCGCCGGCCGGGTGCCGCCGCCTTCGGCGATGCGCGGGTCGATGCCGAATTCGTCGCGCATCATTTCGTGCAGCCAGACTTCGGGATTGGTGGCCAGCCGCTTGACGATCATCGTGGCTTCGTCGGGCGTGAAGCCTTTGAGCCGATAGTACGCCACCTGTTCGTGGAACTCGTCGTCGGGCTTCTCGAGCATCTCGCGCTGCTCCATACGGATCGCGTTGCGCACCACTTCGCGCTCCGACTTGCCGCCCAGATATTCGCCCACGCCCATCGAGATGGTGCCGACGATGAGCGCCACGATCCCGGTCAACAAGATCGTCGTCCGCTCCGGCTGCGCGGCCCCGACGCCTGTCACGATGCCCAAGGTCGTGAGGACGCCGTCCTGCATGCCGAAGATGACCTCGCGAATGTTGCGTTCGCTTTCAAGCCGCTTGCGCTCGGGGGTATCGGGCATGCGCGGACGGCCGCCGCCCTGCACGGCGCGCTCAACGTACTCGCGCATTACAAGTGCTCCTGCCAGTAGTCGAGCATGTGATTGAACAAGTGGCGGCGCTGCGGCAATCCGGAGATCCCGTGCGTCTTGCGTGGATAGACCATGAAGTCGACTTGCTTTCCCTTCAGCAACAAGGCTTGCAAGAATGAGACGCTGTTGGCGATGTGCACGTTATCATCGCTGGTCCCATGCGAGATCAAGAGCCGGCCGGTAAAATTCGCGGCCCCGTCGATCGAGGAGCTGGCGCGATAGGCCGCCGGATCTTGCAGCGACGTGCCCATGTAGCGCTCGGTGTAGATCGAATCGTAATACAGCCAGTCGGTGACCGGCGCGACGGCCACGCCGACTTTCCAGGTGCCGGGGGAATGGGTGAGCGCGTAGGTCGTTTCGTAGCCGCCGAAGCTCCAGCCCCAGATACCGATGCGGTCCGGATCGATATACGGCAAGCTTTGCAAATACTGCACGCCTGCGAGTTGTCCGGCCAGCGACGCGGGACCCAAGCGATGGTAGAGCCGGCGGACAGCGGCGGCCGAATCGATCTGCGAGCCCGGCCCGTCGATGCTAAAGACGACGAATCCGCGTTGTGCCAGCGCTTGATGATACAAGTAGGTTGAGCCGCCCCAGCGGTCTTGCGTCGTCGGTGCCGCCGGGCCGCCGTAGACGTACATGATCACCGGATACTGCTTGGCGGGGTTGAAATTCGGGGGCTGGATCATCCACGCGTCGAGCTTGCCGAACTGGGTGTCGACTTGGCTCAAGGTGTACGAGCCGAAGACGCGGCCGGCGGGCAGGTGCGCTGCCGCCAGCGGAACGAGTCCGCCGCCGAGTGTCGAGCCGACCGAGTACACCGGCGGCGTGCCGAAGGTCGAATCGGCGCGCACGAAGTCGCGTGCGTTGGGCGCCATGAAGAAGTCGTGGGCGCCGTGACCGCCCGCCAGCGGGCGCGGTCGGCCCCCACCCAGCGGAATCATTAATACCGTCGAGTCGCGACGCGTGGGGTAGGCGGCGGTCACGAAAGCCACGTGCAGCTTTTCGTCGACGCCGGCTATGTTTGTAACGGCATATCCGTGGGTGAGGCGCTGCACCGTTTGGGCTTTGGTATCGGCGATGTAGAGCGCCGTCTGCCCGTCGCGGTCGCTGAGAAACAAGCAGCGCGGCGTGGCGTGGAGCCACATGGGTGCGCCGTGGAAGTCGACCCATTTGGCGTCGCGTTCGGTGATCAGCGCGATCGGAGCGCTGCCGCTACGGCCTCCGCTGGTGCTGGTGCCGCTACCGAAGCTGACATAGCGCAAGCGTTTCTGCGCGCGGTCGAGCAGGTTCGCCGCGACGGCGCCGGCCGGCGTCCAGCCGACCGAAGCGATGTAGTCGTCGGCGGCTTTGGTGGAGTAGAGCGTCCGGCTCGCACCGCCGGGCGTGCCGACGCGCAGGCTCACGATGCCGTTGGCTTGGCCCGCGAGCGGATAGCGCTGTTGCTCGACGCTATTCTGCGGCGCCAGAAAATCGACGATCGGAAATTGCGCGATCGGCCGCTCGTCGAAGTGCAAATACGCGATGCGCCGGCCGTCGGGGGCCCAACGGTACGCGTGGTGCATATCGAGTTCTTCGGAATACACCCAATCCGGGTCACCGTTGATGGCATCCGGCGCACCGTCGCGCGAATAGCGAACGGCTGTCCCGCCGCGAGCGGCAACGGCGTAGAGGTCGCTAGCGTGAACGTACGCGACTCTGGCCGAGTCGGGGGACCACTGCGGATCGTCGGCGTCGGCGGCGATGCGCCGGCGGTTGCCGCCGTCGGAGGCCACCACCCACAAGTCGCCGGCATCGAGAAACGCGAGCTGGCGGCTATCGGGCGACCAAACGAACTCCGGGGCCGGTCGCGCGCCCTTGCCGTTGGCGGCGGCCCGAAAGAAGATCCGGTCGCGGTGCGCGCGCGCATCGTAGACATGCGTGTCGAGCGGACCGCTCTCACCGCCCGGCAACGTATAGAGGAAGCGCCGGCCGTCGGGCGACCAGGTGATCGACGCGGGAACGCGACCCGTCAGCGGTTCACGGGCAAAAATCTCGTCGATCTGCAGCTGCGCCGGGCCGGCCGCCGGAGCTTTGGCCGCCGGAGCGTTGGCGCCCAGCAAACCACAAGCGAGCAACAGATGAAACGGGCGGGCCCAGCGCAAGTGCAAACGAAATCTCCGGTTCTGGTGAAACGTCTTCCGACGGCAATACGATGATGAACGACGACGAAGCGCAAAATCCGATCGTGGCGATGGCGCTCAAATTGCGCGCCCGGCGCGACCTCGGCGCGGCGATCGATTCCGCCACCGGCACCGTGCCGGTCCCAGCGACCGACGATGCGCAAACGTCGTTCGCCGCGCTCGGCGATACGCTTGCGCTGGGAACGAAGCGGCTCAACTCCATCCTGGGTAAGGACGGGGTTACCTTCATCCGCCTGGAGCGGCCGCTCCGGCTACGCTTACGCTTCCGCGGCCGGCGCATCGCGCTCGACCTGGATCGCGCCAGGCAGCTCGTTGTGATCGCCGGTCTCGATCTGGACGGCGAATATCAATTCGAAACCGGCGCCGCGGTGCCGGCACTGATCAACCTGTCCAAGCTCTCAACCGAAGCGGGTTATGGCGAGGTCCTCACCGCGGCGGGAATACTCAAAGCGATCGCGCAGGACGCCGAGCTGCCCCGGCCGCCGCACCTTGACGCGCCCGGACCGATGCGCTTTTAGCTTTCGCGACAAGCGGCCGCGAGGGACACATCGTCACCGGGCAAACTTCACAGCGCGGCGTCGGTGCCTTACACACTTCGCGGCCGTGCAAGATCAGCCAATGGTGGGCGTGACGCCACTTCTCCGGCGGCACGAGTTTGGTGACGTCGTCCTCGACCGCGCGCGGCGTCGCACCCAGCGTCAGGCCCAGCCGGTGGGCGACGCGGAAGACATGCGTGTCGACGGCGAACGCATGGCCCTCGAACGCGACCGACAGCACGACGGCTGCGGTCTTCCGCCCGACCCCCGGCAGCGCTTCGAGTTGCTCGCGCTCGCGCGGCACCTCGCCGCCGAACGTTTCCACCAGCGCGCGCGCCGCATTGATGATGTTCTTGGCCTTCATCCGAAAAAAGCCGCACGATTTGATGATGGTTTGGACGTCTTCGTTTTGCGCGCCGGCCAGCGCCGCGGCATCCGGATATGTGTTGAACAACGCGGGCGTCGTCAGGTTCACCCGGGCGTCGGTACACTGCGCGGAGAGAATGACGGCTACGAGCAGCTCGAAAGGGTTACGATAGTGCAGCGCGGTGACGGCGACGGGATAGGCGGCTTCGAGCATCGCCAGCTCGGCGCCGGCGACGGCCCGAGTCACCCGGCGCTTGGGAAACGGTATCGCCACCTTAGCGTTTGTTAGCGGCTGGAACAGCCACGCCTTCGTCGCTGCGGCGTGCGAGCGGGCGCAACCAATGCGCGTACGCTCGACGTCGAAACCGGCATGCCGTTCTTCAAGCAAAAAGATGCCACCGTTCCGCCCGGACAAAGCGTCACGACCGGCTTCCCGGTGCTGCACGTCGGCGACGTGCCGGGCTTTAACACCGCCACTTGGCGGCTCTCATTCTCGGGTCTAGTCGAGCAGCCATTCGAATTGAATTTCGATGAACTACGGGCGCTGCCGTCGACGGAGTGGCGCGGCGACATCCACTGCGTGACGCGCTGGTCGAAGAAAGATACGCAATGGCGCGGTGTACGCTTTCGCGATCTCGTCGCTCGGGCAAAACCGGCTGCGGCGGTAACGCACGTCATCCAGCACGCCGCCAACGGCTATACGACGAATCTGCCGCTCGAAGCGATGCTTGGCGACGATTGCCTGATCGCTTATGAATTCGACGGCCAAAATCTCGAGCCAATTCACGGCGGTCCCGTCCGCACGCTGGTGCCCAAACTCTATTTTTGGAAGAGCGCGAAGTGGGTGCAACGATTCGAGTTTCTCGATCACGACGTTAAGGGCTTCTGGGAAATGCGTGGCTACAACAATGACGCCGATCCGTGGAAAGAAGAGCGCTACGCCGATCTACCGGCGTGGTTTGGGTAAGAGAGTTGACCTTGCCGCGCCACGTTTCAAGGAAATGACAGAAGCGAAGCCCTGGGAAAGAGTGGCTTCGCTTTTGTCTGGATCGACTGCGCCGCGAGATTAACCGACCGGCTTTAGAAGCACGATTTCTGGGCCGAAGAGAACGTTCCGAGGAACGAAAACTTGTCGCCGGTTCCGGTTGGTGGAACGCGATAGACCACGAAAAGAACACTAACTCTTGCGGATGATACGTGAAGCCCTTCGAGGTGATCGCGTATTGCGTTCCGGTTAGCGGATCGCCGACCTCAAGGTTGTTCTGACAACTTGCGACCTCGCCGGTATGACCCCATGACGGGGTTGTCGACGCCGCGATAAGGCGGACCCAGTAGCGTCGGGATAACGCAGACCCACCTCCGAACCGGGCAGGCGCCCGGTAACTTTAGCGAGCCCCTCCCCGCGAATTGGTTGGCAACGACCCCATCAATTCCACAAGGAGGGGCCCGCATCGAACGTTCGGAGCGTTGGATGACGATTCATATCATGCATCGAGAAGGCATGAGTATCCGCAGCATCGCCACGAGTCTCGGTATTAGCCGTAACGCCGTACGTAGAGCACTTCGGTCATCAACTCCGCCGTCAGGAAAACGACGGCGATCTCAGGCCGATAAATTAGCACCGTTTCATCAGTTAATCACATCGTGGCAACAAGATCCGATTAAATCGCATTGGTCGGGCGCGCGCATCCTCGACGAACTGCAAGACCGCGAATACGAGGGCGGTCGAACAGTGCTGATGCAATACTTGAATCGCGTTCGACCGAAACCCGTCAATCAGGCTGAAGCGCGATTTCACGTGGCACCCGGTCAACAAGTGCAGATCGATTGGGGCGAAATGGGATCGGTATCGATCGATGGCGTCATGACAAAGGTCTATGCGTTCATCGCCGTACTTGCATGGTCGCGCACCTTGTTTGTGCGATTAACAACCGACATGCAATTGCTAACGTGGCTCGACTGCCATCGACACGCATTTGAATTCTTTGGCGGCGTTCCACGCGAAGTCCTTATCGACAATCTTAAAACGGGTGTTGACTCCAGAGCGGGACGCACCATCCGCTGGAACTCGAAGTACCAAGAGCTTTCCGTCGCCTACGGGTTCACTCCACTGGCGCACTTCCCACGACGGCCGAAAACAAAAGGCCGAGTCGAACGTATGGTGAGTTTTGCTCGCGGGCGGTTCTTCGCCGGCCGTGATATTTATAGCATGGGTCAGCTTAACGACTATGCGCTTGCGTGGCTCGAACGCCGTGCGAATGCTCGTGTTCATCGTGTGACCGCACAACGCCCGTGTGATCGCCTGACGATAGAGTGAGCGAAACTCGCCGCGATCGCCGACTTCGACGTGTGCTCAAAGAACACGAGTTGCCGACGCCTACGCCCTAGTAAGCGTCGACGGTGTTCGCTATTCAGTGCCGTCGAACTTTGCACGTCAGACGGTCGTGATTCAATGCCGACCGGTGGCATAACGATTACCGCGGACCAAAGCGTAATAGCCCGTCATTGCTGGGCAAAACCGGGAATTTGCTTGGTTCAAGATCCGTCGCATTTGCCGCCGAAGCCGCAACCACGGCACGACCGATTCTGCGAGCTCGGTGATCAAGTCGCGGAGATGTTCGGCCAATCGGGCGGCAGTACGTCGACGAGATCGAGCGCCACGCACCCCACGCACCGCTGGCGTTACTGCGAGAAGTCTTCGAGCGAGAATCCGAATTTGGACGTCCAATTGTGGGCGCCGCAATTGATAGTCTCTTGCAGTTTAATGTCGTTAAACGTGGAGCACTCGCGAAACTCTGTTATCGGTTCGGTACGGTTCCACAGCTTAAAGTCGCTGCAATCAACGCCCTTCCCGACGTACTTGTCGAACGTCCAGACCTTGCGGCGTACGATGAGGCGGCAGCACGAGCGAACTTCTGAGGTCACGTGTCATTGAAGCGTTGGATGCCTTGCGCTTGAGCACTGCGAAAGCGAATCTTGATCGACATATCCGCGATGCTCAAGAACGCGAACTATCGGTACTGTCGGTTCTTGATGCCTTACTCGCGGACGAGTTGGCGGCGAGAAAAGAGCGCAGTATCATCGTTCGGACAAAACTTGTGCATTTTCCCGTGTTGCGGACTCTTGATTCATTTGACTTTGATGCTCAACCTCTCTTGACCGACACCTAATCAACGACTTGCAGACGGTTGCGTTCATCGAGCGAAGCGAATGTGTTGCTTTACTCGGGCCACCAGGGGTTGGAAAAACGCACTTGGCGATCGGACTCGCCGTGCGCGCGCTGCAAGCCGGAATTCGCGTTACTATTTGTTAGCGCAGGAATTACTCGACCAAATTCACGCGGCGCAACTCGAAGGTATTCCAGGTCATAAGCAACGTCATCTTGGTAACGTGCCGTTGCTTGTTATCGACGAACTTGGATACGTGCAGTTCGATAAAGCGGCGGCGACTTGGATGTTCCAGCTACTGTGTAAACGATATGAGCACCGATCAACGATCATCACGAGAAACAAAGCTTTCGCGGAATGGGGTGAGAAATTCGGTGACGACGTCATCGCCGCCGCGATGCTCGACCGCTTCCTGCATCACTGCCACGTGCTCAACGTCAAGGGCGAGAGCTACCGGATGAGGTCACGGAACCGAGGGACGACGCCGACTCGAGGCAAACCAGCGCAGCGGGCGGGTTCGTCTTAGCGCGGCGGAACTGGGTTCATCTTATCGCGACGCTGACAACCGACTTCATCACTACGACGTCGCGTTCTAACTGCTGCATCACAATTAAGGATTAACGCAACGTGCATCACCGGCTTCGGCCGTATTGAGGCCTTTCCGCCAGAACCACTAAATGCGGACGTCGCACAGCTCTCCCGGTTCCTGCAAAGGGTTTTTCATGCTTGCCCAGGTCTCTGAACACGCCGGGTCGTCGTGCACATGCGAGATCGCACACAGACATTTTTTGCCGTCCGCAACTGTGAACGCGCCGGCACCGGAAAGATGTGATTTTTCGAGGTTCAATACTGGGCCCGCGGGTACCCCAGCCGACGCTTAGCGACCGTCCTCACGAACAGCCTCGCACGGCGATGAGCCAGTATGGGTCGATGGATTCTCACCATCGACTCTCCGCTAATTTTCCGGCGCATCACTGAAATGACCAGCTTCTCCCCAAGTCGCCGATATAGATGGCGGCTTGAAAAGTTCAACCCGTGCTATGGGTGCGGACGCGTTCTTTACCGCAGGCCGCGGCCGTTTACGTTACCGATAGCAAATTATGGAATAAGCTCAGGGAACACCGTAGAATAGATTGGGCGGAACGCCTCAATATGACGCGTTGGCGGACCTCCGCGCGGGTAGTCATAAACACCGATGCTCTCGCTAGCGTAGTTGGCGAGCAAACGTTTTCCGTCATTTGTTAACGTTTCAAAGCGAGGAACGAAGCCATTGACGGCGGGCAATACCGTCGTGCTCATTGGTGAGCCTAGCGAACCTCGCGCCGGATGCGCATACGTCAGTACTGGATACGAATTGTTCTGAAGCGATTCCTGCACTACTAATTGATCTTGAGCATTAAAAGCTAGATTAAAGAGGCTGACTTTGTGGGGGGCGTAGGTTCTGACCGCCTTGGCCGTGCATTGGCCTTCGATCGATGCGATACGTTGATAACCCGAAGCCTCACTTATTGAGAAAAATAGATTTCCTTCACGATCAAATGCAAGAAAGTTTCCAAATGCGGTAATTCCAGCGGGTTCACGAATGATGTTGCACACCTTCGTTTCTCCATGCCTAAAGAAACTAATCTCACTTGCACCACCGCCTTGCTTTGCATCACGGGACATCACTGCAAACACTTCCGTCTTTTGATCAACGGCGATTCCTCCAACCAGTTGCCCAGGAAGATTAACAAGTTCTGGTTTGCCACCATACGGCGGCGTGTAAATCTTTATATCTTCAGCGTATTCGTTAACAACAGAAAGGTAGAGGTTGCCCTGTGGGTCCGTTGCCATAAGTCCAATCGCAGTTTGAATTGAACCAATTCGATTTCCGTGAGCATCGAATATTGCAATCCTGCGCCTCCCCAGCTCGACCGCAAATAGGGCGGCAGGATTAATCAAGCCCGATTTTCCCTGCGGAACTGGTTGGAGGAAATTGTGCATAGTCACGAGCGAGCCAACTTTTCTCGTCGAGGCATCAGCATGCCGATAATCAGCCGAAAGCATTAAGCAACAAACGCACAATGATACCAAAAGAGAATGTAGAACCTTCACTGACGCAATCCTCATCTAAACTTAAAGCGCATTCTGTTCAAAGTAGTATTGCCGACCGACTGCAATAAAAGACGCTAAGCCGGAGAGCTGCCCTCCCTTAGGTATTGGGCTTAGGGAAAATTGACATGTACCACCGCCAGGAGGTAAATAAGAACCAGGCACATCAAAATAATTGATAGCGTTGATATGTGGGAAGTCGTCATGTGGCCCATTCTGCGTTTCGGTGCTAAGGGACAAAATGTAGGAACCCTGGTCATTCGGGTACTCGTAGAAATCGCAGGCTCCTGTTTCCCCAATCATCATCGGTTTACCGTTGCCTGAAAACTCATTATACCAAGCAGTAAAGACAGATTTGAAGCCAACTGGTATGTTTGACGATGGATCTTCCTTATCATAGCCGTCTGCAGCAATCCAATCGACGTACGACGGGTCAAGCGGATAATACTTGGCCGCATCGATATTTTCATTGTTTACTCCGGCAACATTTGGATTCCAAACAAATGTCACGGGCGCCGCTGGGCTACTACCTACTAGTTGGTCATGAATATGGCTCCAAGCATCTCGAAACTGTACGTCGAGAGCCGGCGCGTAAAGCGGCTCCCCTGGAACTTGCATCTGCAGTCCCGGTTGCACAAAGCAGCCACCGTTGCCATTGATTCCGGGCGCATTCATAACATCCACATTTTGAGTATTGAGGTAACCGGGCGGATGCGACGCATTGATGTTGAACTCCCAAAACCAGCGTAGCATCGCTTGTGCAGCACTACCATCGCCCGTTTTTGGAAGGGCTAGCAGCTGTTGGCGAATTTTAGCCAAATCAGCATCTGCAAATCCGGCAGCAATATCCATCAAATTATATTTTCTTGATGGTTGCTCATTAACACCAAGGTCATCAGCGCATGTCCATGCGATTACTGGCAAGCGATTGCGGGCAAGGTCGGCCAGAATTCCAGTGTCGCTCGCAAGCTTTGCCATGGCGGTCCAGTTACGATACTGTAGATGCATGGCGAGATGTCGATTCATCTTCGATGTGCTTTCAAGATCTTCAGTTTCAGCCTCTAACTGCTGCGGCGAAGCGGTCGAGCCGTCCGACGGATTGACCGCGGCACCTAAGTATGCGCCGCCAAGCGGTGGCTGAATAATAAGGCGCGTAACTGACGCTTGTACGATCGAGGTGCGCTTCGTACTGTTCATCTTGTCGACAAGTGGTGAAAGAACGTTAGGCGGGCCAACGGAATTTGCAGTTCAACTACCGCAACCAACCTCAGCAAATCCCAGCAACAAAAGGATGGCGGCGAACGTTGCTTTGCCGCAGGCGAGCAAGCCGCGCTTGCGTTTCCGACGTCCAGGACGCGAGCTTTTTCATAGAACTTTACTCCGGTCACATGAGGCAAATGTAGGCATATTAGGCCTTGTTGAGAAAAAGTTAGACGTACTGTTCGCTAATCGGCCTGATGAATTTTGCAAATAACGCCTAGCACGACGCCACGCCAACGGGGGCCGGGCTACTCTTTACGTAAAGCGATTCCGGGCCCGGTCCAAAACCAGAGCCCGAAATCGCCAACGCTTGATTTATAGTCGAGGCCTAGTTACATTTACCTTGGGCGGAAGTGAAGGTTCCCTCGAACGAGTATTTACCGGCGGTGCCGAGTGACGGCTTCTGGCGGTAGAACCATGAAAAGTCGACAAGTTCTTGCGGGTGATACGCGAAGCCGTTATACGTCAGCGCGAACGGCGTTCCGGTCAACGGGTCGCCGACCTCGAAGTTATTTTGGCAACCGCTAACCTGTCCGGTGTGGCCCCATAACGGCGTTGCATTGTTAATGTACGGGTCGTTATAGGCTTCGCCAATCTCATGTGTCCAAGCGTGGATGTCCTCGATCGGCACGCTGAAGATCCCAGGATCGTTGTATGCGCCGACTGCGTACACTTGTGTACCGCCGCCAACTGCGGCATAGGTGTTGTGGTATCCCAGAATACAGCACTGGCCGCCCTGAGTTTGGAAAACATTGTAGGTTAAAATGAGCGGAAACTGATTCGGTTTGGCATATTTCTTATCGATAGCTTGAACGAGACTATCGTACGAATTGATATCGATCTCGCCGATGTCGTGACTGCTGCCGCTGCACACGCCGGCCTGGGTAACCGAGCCCGACGGTGCGGTCGCCGTAACGACGCGAACTGCGGCTGCGGCCTTCAAGACAGTATGATACTGCGTGCCGGCTGCGTATTTCCAGAATTCGGAACGCTGAAATCCGTCGACAACCTGAGCCGGTCCGACGCTGATGCCGTTCGACTTCAACGGTACCGGGACGAAGTTGGGGCCTTTGAAGAAGCGGTCGGAAACCGAGACGGTGTCGCCGCATCCGGGCTTCGTCGGATCGAGCGTTACGCCGCCCGGGAATTTGAAGATTACGACGATCGGCAGATAGTTGATCGTCGTCGTGCCGTGGCTCGTCTGCGGATTCGCACCCATAATCGTAAACTTATACGATTTGCCGTCGAGCGGCGACGTGATCGAGGAGCTCCACGTCGGCAGAGCGTTTCCCTTCGCTGCGTCGAGAGCAAGTTGCGCCGGGTCGACCGGCATCACGCGCGTCGGCAGCGCAAAAAACGGTTTCCAGTGATTAAGATCGGCGATCGACGTAGCAAATGCGGCGTTGGCCGTCATCGTTACGCCCGCGACCGCGGCACACGCAGTCGCAAGGAACTTCTTCATGGGAAGAGACCTTTCTTCAAAACATTAACTTAGGCAGCAACAGACAGGACGCCGCATTCGAAGCGCGACGAACCTTGGTGGGTGCTTGCTCCGAAAACTGTCCGAAACCTTTCCGCCTTTTTACAAAATTACGTTGAGGTGAGTCGATCGGGCGCAGGGTTTTTCAGGCGGTGAACGATGTGCCGTCGGTAACCCGGCTAACCAGGCGACCAGCGTGCGGCCGTATTTAGCTGCGGCTTAGCCGTAAACCCAAACCCACGCTTTCTAGAATTCCCTCATCGACAAGCCGCGCGACAACATCCGGAATGTCTGTGCTCCGTTCAGCCGGCACACGCGTGCGCAACTCAGCTTGCAGTTCTTCAATTGTCAGCATGCCGTGTTGCGGCAGATCGCGCAGACGGTCGACGATGCGGCCGCGTAAAAACCGCGTCGTCTGCACGAACGGCAACGTTTCTTGCGGACCGCGCCGCGCTACGGATCGCGCGTATTGCGCGAGTCGCGCCGGATCGATCGGCGCCGCGGCGCAGTACGTTTGTAGCGGGCACAATAAACATTTAGGCGCGCGCGACGTACACACCGACGCACCAAGATCCATGATCGCCGAATTGTAATCGTGCCCGTGGCCGGCCGGAACCATCTCGGCTGCGACCGCGTCGATCTCGCGATCGGCCGCACGCGTCGGATATTCGATCCCAAAATATACGCGTTGCACGACGCGCCGAACGTTCGTATCGAGCGCCACGTCATCGTGACCGAAAGCAAAGGCCCGCACGGCCGCAGCGGTATATGAGCCGATACCCGGTAACGCTAAGAGCTGTAGGCGCTCGCGCGGGAGAACTCCGGCGTACTTTTCCTGAACGGATTTCGCCAGCGCACGCAGGCGTAGCGCACGCGAATTATAGCCCAGCCCGCGCCACGCGCGCAGCACGTCGCCGGTCTCGGCGGCGGCGAGCGTCGCAAAAGTTGGAAAACGCGCGATGAACGCCTCATAGAGCGGCTGCACGCGGTCGACTTGCGTTTGCTGCAACATGAATTCTGCGACGACGATCTTATATGGATCGCGCGTGCCGCGCCACGGCAAGTGTTTGCGGCCGAAGCGCCCATACCACGCTAATAAAGCTTCGACGGCGGTCATCACCTAGGCTTCGCGGGCCGTTCCCGATCCACCGACCAGCGCTCAGCATTCGGCATAGCCGTCTCGAGAACGCCTCGCGACGGAGTTAACGAGACGCAAAATCATATCTTGAACAGTCGTTCAGAATATGATAGTGTCGGTGCTGTGACGCGGCGGGTCGACGAAACGACGCGGCCCCTCTTGCTCGATCGGATCGTTGCGTACGCGCTGGGCAACGGCATTGGGTCTCTTTCGCTACGCGCGCTGGCCAAAGACCTCGACGTTAGCGCAGGTTCGCTGCTCTATCACTTTCATTCTAAGGAAGAGCTGACGGTGGAAATTCTGAAAGTTGTCGGCGAGCGACAGCGCCGGCTATTCGGGGCGTTACAAACGCCCGATGCGGCAGAGCCCCGCGATATGTGCCGCGCCCTATGGAATGCCATCGGCGCACCTGAGGCCCGGCCGCTGTTCCGGCTCTTCTTCGAGTTGTACGGTCTTGCGTTAGTCGATCCGGCGCGGGTTCCGGGATTTTTTCCAGCCGCGGTCGAGAACTGGTTGCAACTCTTGGCGAAGTCATTCGTCCAGGGCGGGATGAGCCTGGCGGACGCGCGGGCTCACGCGACGGTGGGGCTGGCAACCTTTCGCGGTTTGCTCTTGGACGTGTGCGCGACGAACGACGATGCACGCGTCAATCGCGCGGTTGAAATCTGGAGCGAATCGTGGCAGTGAACGCCGCACGGTTCGTCTTCGTGACGATGCTTTTCGACTGGCTCGTCGTCGGCATGCTCGGACCCGTTCTGCCCAAACTCATTCTCGATCTGTGTGCCGGCGATATTGCCCGAGCGTCGGCCGTTTCCGGCGGCTTCGCTTTTCTCTTCGCACTCGTGCTCTTTTTCGCTTCGCCGTTCTTGGGTTTGCTGTCGGATCGCGTCGGGCGGCGGCCGGTCATTCTGCTTTCGAGTCTTGGTTCGGCAATTGATTGCCTGATTCTGGCTCTGGCGCCAAATTTGTGGTGGCTCATTGTAGGGCGGCTACTATCGAGTATAACCGCTGCAAGTCCGGCGGCATGCGCGGCATATATCGCCGATGTGACGCCGCCGGAAAAGCGCGCAGCCGCGTTCGGCATGGCGGGCGCGGCATTCGGCGTGGGCTTTACGCTGGGACCGGCGATCGGCGGCATTCTGGGCGGCATCGGCCCGCGCATCCCGTTCTTCGCAGCGGCGGCTCTCATGATCGCCAACACGGCCTACGGCACGTTCATTCTGCCGGAGTCGCTGCCGGTTGAGAAGCGGCACTCGGCGTTACAATGGCGACGGGCGAATCCGCTGGGCTCGCTCCGGCTCTTACGCCGGCATCGCGAATTATTCGGCTTGATCACGAGCCTCTTTTGCAGTAACCTCGCCGTGCAATCGTTCAGCGTTTTCGTGCTCTACACGATCTACCGGTTTGGTTGGGGCGAACGCGAGAACGGCTTTGGTTTGGCGCTCTTCGGCGCGCTCTCGGTCGTTGCGTCGATCTTTACCGGCCGGCTCGTCACCCGTTTCGGCGCCGCACCGGTCGTCGTCACCGGCTTCGCCTTGGGTGCGGCCGGCTTCATCATTTATATGTTCGCGCCGAGCGGCGTGGTTTTCGCGTGTGCGCTGCCGCTCACCGGCATCTGGGCCATCGCCGGACCGCCAATCCAAGCCGCAATGTCACAACGCGTCAGCGAAACGGAGCAAGGCGAGTTGCAGGGTGCCATCGGCAGTATGCGCAGCATCTCGATGATCGTTGGGCCGCCGTTCTTTCTGCTGGTGTTCACGTATGTCAGCACGCATGCCGGCTATCCGCTGACCGGCGTTTCGTGGTTGTTCGGCGGCCTATTGCTTGTTGCGGCGGCCGTTCTCGCGGCCCGCATCTTGGCGCCCCGTCGCGAACTTGCGGCAAGCGGCTCGACGTAACCGGCGCAAGCCGCCCGAAGCTGGCCGAGCAGGCATCGGATCGAGCCTGCGCAAGACGATTGCTCTCCGACTTTTTTTACGAAGGATCGGTTTTGCGCTTGCTTCATTTGGCGCGACTCGTTCCAGCGCGCAAACGACCTTCGCACCGTCGGCGTGACGAATATCGCTCGGGCCGGCGGTTACTATTCGGGCAACGTAACGTTCTATGCCAAAGGAACGACGGCATGCCTTACGCTGCACAATGTCAACTTCGCCAACGTCTATTTCGGCGCGTTCGATGCGCACGGTGATTTTTACTCGACGGTTCAACTACAAACACGACGTTCTGGTGGGACTGATCAGCGGCCCAAAAGTCGCCGGACCAGCGGGCCTTGTCGTGACGCCGCGCGCCGATCCGTAACGCATCGCATCGCCCAAAGCCGATCCGGCAACGAATCGCCGCTGCGGCTCTTCAGCGAGCCTAAGCCTGCTTCTCACTAATCCGCCGCCGCGACGTGGACGCGATTCGTTTGCGGCCGTACCCCTCGTGCAAGGAGACGGTTTCCCGTGAACGAGGGCAGGCGGAAAGTTGAAGTCACGCCTGCAAACCCTATAAGTCCACGCCCGCCGAGTCGACTTCAATCGGAGTTTTCATGATCGATACGCAACGCCCTACGAGCGCCGTCAACGGGGCTGCTGCTGCGCCGCAAGCCGATCCGCAAGAAACCAGCGAATGGATCGACGCACTCGACGGGCTCATCGCCGCTGAAGGCCATGAACGGGCCCGCGAAATCCTCGCCGCGCTCTCGCAGCGCGCGCGTATTCGCGGCGTCGAGATTCCGCTCGCGCTCACGACGCCGTACGTCAATACGATTCCGGTTGACCGCCAGGCGCCGTTCCCGGGCGATCACGATATCGAAGAACGCTTGCGCCACTACGTCCGCTGGAACGCGATGGCGACCGTCATCAAGGCCAACAAACTCGGCACCGACTTAGGCGGCCACGTCGCCACATTTTCGTCGGCCGCGACGCTGATCGATGTCGGTTTCAATCATTTTTGGCACGCACCGTCGGCGACCCATGGCGGCGATCTGGTGTACTTCCAAGGCCACTCGTCGCCCGGCGTCTACGCCCGGGCGTTCCTCGAAGGCCGGATCGACGAAGCCCAGTTGACAAACTTCCGCCAAGAAGTTGACGGGCAAGGTTTGTCATCGTATCCGCATCCCTGGCTGATGCCCGATTTCTGGCAATTCGCAACCGTCTCGATGGGCCTTGGGCCGCTGCAAGCCGTGTACGCCGCGCGCTACATGAAATATTTGCATCACCGCGGACTAGCCGACACGTCGAACCGCAAAGTGTGGGGCTTTCTCGGCGACGGTGAGATCGACGAACCCGAATCGTTGGCCGGCCTAGCGCTCGCCGCACGCGAGGGCCTCGATAACCTCATCTTCGTCGTCAATTGTAATTTGCAGCGGCTCGATGGTCCAGTGCGCGGCAATGGCAAGATCATTCAAGAACTTGAAGGCGTCTTCCGCGGCGCCGGCTGGAACGTCCTCAAAGTTATTTGGGGCCGGCGCTGGGACACACTCTTACACACCGACACCAGCGGTATGCTCGTCAAGCTGATGGGCGAAACCATCGACGGCGACTACCAAACGTACAAGTCGCGCAACGGCGCCTACGTGCGCGAGAATTTCTTCGGCCGCTATCCCGAAACGCGCAAGCTCGTCGAACACATGTCCGACGACGATGTCTGGCGGCTCAACCGCGGCGGCCACGATCCGTATAAAGTGTACGCGGCGTACAAAGCCGCCGCCGAGTCCACCGGCGGTCCGACCGTTATTTTAGCGAAAACCATTAAAGGCTACGGGTTGGGAACGGCGGGCGAAGGCATGAACGTCGCCCATAACACCAAAAAGATGGTGTCGGAGCAGGTGCGCGCGTTCCGCGATCGCTTCGCGATTCCGGTGTCCGACGCGCAACTCGTCGACGACGTGCCGTTCATCCGGCCGCCCGAAAATTCGCCGGAGATGAAGTACCTGCGCGAGCGCACGGCTGAACTCGGCAGCGTTCCGCAACGCCGGCGCAACGTCGAGCAACCGCTGGCGGTGCCGCCGCTGTCGGCTTTTAGCGCACTGCTCGAAGATAGCGGCGAACGCGAGATTTCAACGACGATGGCCTACGTGCGCACGTTGGGCGTGCTCGTGCGCGATAAGACGATTGGGCCGCGTATCGTGCCGATCGTCTCGGACGAAACCCGCACCTTCGGTATGGAAGGCATGTTTAGGCAACTCGGTATGTACGCGCCGCAGGGTCAACTGTACCGCCCACACGACGCGGACCAACTCATGTGGTATCGCGAAGACCAGTCGGGTCAAATCCTGCAAGAAGGCATCACCGAAGCCGGCGGGATGTCGTCGTGGATCGCGGCGGCGACGAGTTACTCGACGCACGGCGTGCAGACGATTCCGTTCTTTATCTTCTATTCGATGTTCGGCTTTCAGCGCATCGGCGACTTCGCGTGGGCCGCGGCCGATATGCGTTCGCGCGGCTTTCTCATCGGCGGCACGGCCGGCCGCACTACCCTCAACGGCGAAGGCCTGCAGCACGAAGACGGTCACAGTCACCTCTTCGCCGCTGCCATTCCAAACTGCGTGCCGTACGATCCGACCTACGCGTATGAAGTCGCCGTGATCATCCAGGACGGCTTACGGCGGATGCTCGGCGATCAAGAAGACATTTATTATTACTTAACGGTGATGAACGAAAATTACCATCATCCCGCGATGCCCGCGGGGGCCGAAGCCGACATTCTGCGCGGCATGTATTTGTTGCGCGAAGGCGCGGCGACCGCGGCCGACGCGCCGCGCGTGCAACTCATGGGTTCGGGCACGATCTTACGCGAAGTCGAAGCTGCGGCCGATTTACTGCGCGATGATTTCGGCGTCGCGGCGGACGTCTGGAGCGCCACGAGTTTCACTTTGCTCGGACGCGACGGACTCGATACCGAGCGCTGGAATATGCTGCATCCGCTCGACGAACAACGCATGCCGTTCGTCGCCCGACAGCTTGCGGATCATGCCGGTCCGGTGATTGCCGCCAGCGACTATGTGAAGATGTTCGCCGAACAAGTCCGGCCGTTCATCGATCGCCGCTTTCACGCGCTGGGCACCGACGGCTTCGGGCGCAGCGACGCACGGGCGAAGCTGCGCGCGTTCTTCGAGGTCGATCGCCGCTGGATCGTCGTTGCAGCGTTGCGCGAACTTGCCGCCGAAGGCAAAGTCGCACCGCAACACGTCGCCCAAGCAATCGAAAAATACGGCATCGATCCCGCCAAGCCGAATCCGCTTACGGTCTAAGGATACACCGCCATGCCCAAAACGATCGAACTTACCGTCCCGGACCTCGGCGGCTTCGAGGACGTGCCGATCATCGAGATAATGATCGCGAGCGGCGACACGATCGGGAAAGACGCGCCGCTGGTGACGCTCGAATCGGACAAGGCGACGATGGAGGTGCCGGCCACCTTCGCCGGCATCATTCGCGAGATCAAAGTCAAGCTGGGCGACCGCGTGTCACCCGGCACGATCCTGGCCGATGTCGAGGTCGCCGACGATGCACCAGCGTCCAGCGCGCCCGCAGCGGCTGCACCGGCACAAACGTCGGCCGCACCAGCGCCAGCGCCTGCGCCTGCGGCTGCAGCGCCTAAGCCGGACGCCGGAGAAATCACCGATACGGCCTCGTTGCCGTCAGCGGCGACCGACGTCACGACGGAACTCATCGTGCCGGATTTAGGCGGCTTCGACGACGTGCCGGTGATCTCAATCTTTATCAAAGCCGGCGACACGATTGCCAAAGACGCGGCGCTCGTCGAACTCGAGTCAGATAAAGCGACGATGGAAGTGCCCGCGCTCGTCGGCGGCCTCGTTCGGGAAATCCGGGTGAGCGTCGGCGATCGCGTATCGCCGGGCACCGTCCTGGCGACGGTCGGCACACCGGTAACCACCAGCGCCCCGGCGCCGCCGGTCGCGACGGCACCACCGGTTGCGGCCGCACCACCAGCGCCGGCCGCGCCGACCACATCGGCCGCGTCACCGGCACCGGCCACGCCGCCGGCGCCCGTTAGCCCTGCTCCCGCGTTGGCGGCCATCGTGGCACCGGCACCGCCGTCGCACAACGGTTCAGCCAACGGCGCAAGCAGTGCGGCGAGCAACGGCGCGAGTAACGGCGTCGCAAACGGACCCGTCCACGCGAGTCCCGCCATCCGTCGTTTCGCGCGCGAACTCGGCGTCACGCTGGGCAGCGTTTCGGGCAGCGGACCGAACGGCCGCATCACTCGGGATGATGTGCAGCAACACGTCAAGCGCGCGTTAGCAGCGCCGGCGAATCCGCCGCCGGCCCAAGCAGCAGCACCGGCCGGCGCCGGTCTCACATTGCTGCCGTGGCCGAAGATTGACTTCGAGAAATTCGGGCCGGTCGAACGTCAGCCGCTATCGCGCATCGCCAAACTCTCCGGTCAGAATCTCGCCCGCAACTGGGTCTTGATTCCGCACGTGACGCAGTACGAAGATGCCGACGTCACGGAGCTTGAAGCATTTCGTAAAACGATCAACGCCGAACACAAAGACGTCAAAGTAACGATGCTCGCGCTGTTGATGAAAGCGCTCATCGCGTCACTGCGCCAGTATCCACAATTCAACAGCTCGCTCGACGGCGACGACTTGATCCTCAAACGTTATTACAACCTCGGCTTTGCCGCCGATACGCCTAACGGGCTGGTGGTTCCGGTGATCCGCAACGTCGATACGAAAGGCGTGCTCGAACTTGCCGGCGAGTCGTCGGCACTGGCCAAAAAAGCCCGCGACGGGAAGCTTAGTCCAGCCGACATGAGCGGCGCCGGTTTTACGATCTCGAGCTTGGGCGGGATCGGCGGCACGGCATTCACGCCGATCATCAACGCGCCCGAAGTCGCGATTCTCGGCGTTTCACGAACAACGACCAAACCCGTCTGGAACGGCACGACTTTCATGCCGCGCTTGATCCTGCCGCTCTCGCTCTCGTACGATCACCGCGTCATCGACGGCGCCCTAGCGGCTCGCTTCATCACCCATTTGGCGGGTGTCCTGGCCGACATGCGTAAGACGCTACTTTAATTTTCGCAAGCGACCGGTTTACGGTTCACGTTAAGTACGCCGTACGCCGCCTCGGTTCTCGCGCCGCCGTAACACGCGATGCGCGGGCCGTATCACGCGACCCGCGCCCCCCGCGCATAACGTACGCGCCGGTTCGCTGCCGGCTTACGGCGTGGCGGTCGGCGTTGGTTTCGGGGTCGGTTCTGTAACGGGCTGATGGCTCGGTTTGGGGATCGGTTTCGGTGCCGGCTTGTGCGTCGGCGCCGGTGACGGTTTGTGCGTCGGCGCCGGTGCCGGCTTGTGCGTTGGCGCAGCGGTGGGTCTCGGTTCGGGCGTGTGGGCCGGCGCAGCCGTTGGCTTCGCACTCGGTTTCGGAGCCGGCGCCGGCGTCGGTCGCAGCGTCGGCGGCGCGGTTGGCGGCGCGGTCGGCGCCGGCCGGACGGTCGGCACCGGAGTCGGCACCGGAGTCGGCACCGGCCGCACCGTCGCCGTCGGCAGCGGGCTGGGAGTTGCGGAAGGCTGTGGTGCGACGCTGGGAGCCGGCGACGGGCCAGGCGTCACGCTGCCGGGCGCCGGTGTCGGCGGCACATAGTGATCGTCGGTCGCCGCGTACGCTTCAAACACCACCTGCGCCATGGCACTATAACTCATCCAGCCGTAACCGGCGGTGCCCCAACCGGTGCCCCACGAATTGATGAACTCGAATGCGCCTTTGTTGTCGTCATAACCGACGATGGTAATGGCGTGTCCACCTTCGTACGGGCCGGAGATACCGGTGTAAATCTGATTGGCACCCAGCGAGAAGAAATTCTGATAGACGGCAATTCCCCAAACGACGGGGATGCCGGCCGCTAATTCATACTTCATCGATGTCGCATCAGACGGCGATAGATAACCAAAGAAACTCAGCTTGTAGTTGGCCGCATCAGCGAGCGCGGCGGACGACGGCTGCGTCGTATATTGCCCGGCCACGTACGGCATGTCGCCGAGCGTTGCAACGCCGGTGTTCTGTAAGAGTTGTAACGCGCCGGGGATCGTCGAACCGCCGTCTTGACCGCCGTTAATTTGGTTATATACGAACGCCGGACTAAAATTGTGTGTCGGATCCGTGGTTTGCAGCGCAATGTTCGACCAAACGTCGGTCCGCGCCTCATAGCCGCGCATCGCGTAAGCGACGGCCCAAGCGACGCACGAACCCTCTTGTCCTTGATTGCCGACGGGCGGCATTTTCGGCGAGAGATCGACGGCCGCCGGCAAAGACGCTCCAAGACTTTGAACGTGCCGAAAATGCGCTAAGCGTGCGATCGCGGCCGCCGACGCCTTGACGAGCCCGAGTGAGAAGGCTTGTGGCCGTCCCGCCGCCGGCGACGCGACGGCGTGAGCTGCCGTTGCCGGCGTCGCCGCGACCTGAGCCGGCGTAACGGACGGCGTCATCGAGCCGCTTCCGCCGCCGCAGGCACTCATCCCAGTCCCGAGCGCGACGGCGACGAGACCCGCGATAAGCGGACGATTCAAAGGATCACGCACTGCTGATAACTCCCGCAAGTTTACGTGGGCTTAACCCGCGCTTCAAGTTGTATCGGCGGGCTGGGCCAGCAGCTTTAGCAGTCGACGGCCGGCACGGCAACGGGCGGCGAATAAGGCGGGCACGGCAATCCGGTGAAGCGGGGGATGGTGTGTGAACCACGCATCGGGCCGGTACATGGGTGTCGACGCTTCGGTCGCATGTCGCGTTAGATGTAGGCGTGGCGGCGATAACGAGGCGCTCACCGCACCGTTACCCCGAATCGCGGGGCGTGCACGCGGTTGAAACGCCCGGCAGCTTTCGCATATTCTCTGGAGAATGAGGCCGCAATGCACGCCATTCTCCTTGCTATGTGCTGCCTCATTAGCGGCAACGTTCATGCGCCTTCAGGCGGACCATTGGCCGGTGTGCGCGTCGAATTGCACGGCGCCGGCAACGCGCGAGCATCGACCGACCGGTTTGGCAATTTCGCCTTCCAAGCAAATCCCGGCACGTATCAACTGCGGGTATCGGCACCCGGTTACGCGCCGCTGACCGCGGCGATCGACGCCGATCGCGACCTACCGGTTCAAGTTGCGCTCGAGCCGCTCGATTCGCCCAAGCTGCGCCAGATCGGCGAGATCAGTGTTGACGGGCGATTGGCACCGCTCGTCGGAACGATTCCGTCGGCAACCATCACGCGCGCCGATTTGGATCGGCTCGGCGACGATCGCGTCATCGACGGTTTGCAGATGCTTCCCGGCGCGACGTTCGCCCGGCCCGACGGCGGTGCCGCCAGCGCCGTCACGGTCGTCGCGCTGCGCGGTCCGGATCCATCGGAATCGCTGATCGCGCTCGACGGCCAACTGCTCAACGACGGCAACACCGGCGATCTCGATCTATCGCGTTTGCCGGCCGCCGCCTTTTCGGCAATCGACGTTACTGAAGGGCTCGGTCCGCAAGATGCCAACGGCAGCAACACTTTCGGCGGTGCCATTAATTTCGTCTCGTTGCGACCGACGGCCCAAGCGCACTACGCCGCCTCCGTATCGGGCGGTTCGTTCGGCCAAAGCGAAACCTGGCTCAACGCGACCGGAACGCGCGGCCGGCTGGGCTACGCCGCGGCCTTCGATACACAAAACGAAACCGGTTACGTCAATACCACCGCGCCGCTGTACTCGACCACCGATCCGGCATGTGCGCCGTGCGCCACCCGCTTGGGCTCCGGAGTTGCTTCGCATTTGGGGTTGGGAACATTGAGCTGGTCGTTCGCGCAGAACGAAGACCTGACCGCGCGCATCTTCATCTTGGGCGACACGCGCGACGGCAGCGGCGCGATCAACGGCATCGACGGCAATAACGGTGACGCCGGCACGCCGCGATTCGGCCAGCTGACCGGACCCGGAAATCAAACCTTCGCCCAAGTCATTCGCGGTTATCAATTGCGTGGTCGCGCACCGCTGGGCGCGGGCGAACTTTCCGGCGAGCTGTCGCTGAGCGATAACAGCGTCGACGTGGCGGGCGGAAGTATCTCGCCCTACGACCTCGTGCATACCGACCACCGCTATACCGGCGCGCTCACCTGGCAACGCACAACCGCTACGTCGCAATTCGCGTTCGGCGGTTATTCGCGTTACGAATCGCTCGCGTTTTTCGCGCCGCCGGCCGGCGACGGCAGCGTCCTATCGGCGGCGCTGGCGCAGCCGTCGCTGGGCCAGAATATCGCCGCCCTCTTCGTCCGCGGCGGCCTTACACCCAGCCCAAAGTTACGCCTCGACGCCGGAATCTTTCAAGCCCACTACACGACGTTCGGCTCGAACCTCGACGGTCGCCTGGGGGCGATCTACACGGCCGATCCGCAAACCGCGCTGCGCTTCTCGGTCGGCACCGGCTTTCGGCCGCCGCTGCTGGCCGAACGCTACCAATTTCCGTACGCCCAATTGTCGCTCGACGGTAACGGCGTTTTCGTCGGTCAAGGCAGCGTCACCGAACATCCCGAGCATGCTACGGAATACGAATTGGGCGCTTCGCACGAGTTTTCCAAGCGCTCGACGCTCGATGTGTCGCTCTATCGCACGAATCTGCGCAATCCGATCGAGATCTTTTATCCACTGGCCGCGGTCGCGGCCGGAAGCTGTAAAGCGAACGCGTATGCTCAGCCGCTCGCGAACTGTGTATCGTTTCAGAGTAACGTCGGGAACGCCGTCTACACGGGCGCGGAAGTGCGTTTCGTGCAACGCTTCCCGCGACAGCAGCTCTTCATGAGCGCGCGTTATGGCCTTAACAGCGCGTTCCCTAAAGACCTCAACGCGCAGTTTTCGAATCCGACGTCCGGCGGTAATCTCGTCGACGATGCCCAGTTCTTAGGCATTCCGCAACAGCAGGGTTCGCTCGAAGTCGATTGGGCCGATCGAGGCTGGCACGGCGCGGCTGCGAGTGTTTTTCGCGGCAACAATAACGAGTTAAACCTGCCGCCGTTTACGCTGCTGAACGCGCTCGTGGGCAAGCACCTCTCCAGCGGTCTCGACCTTGCGCTGGCCGCTCGCAACCTTTTCAACGCCGGCGCCGGCCGCTTCACCGTTTTCGGCGGCGGCGTTCCGTATCGCGGGATCGTCGGCGCGGACGCTGCCGGCGGTCCGGTGTACGGCCCGCTCGCAACGGACGCCCAACACATCGAACCGTTCGGTATCCGACTGATTCTCACCGCAAAGCACTAGCGGCCACCGGAACATTTTAGCCGCCTATATTAAATCGCGGACGGTTCACTAGGACGTTTGCCTCCTTCGCATAGGTACTAACCGTGACATCATAGCCATGCGCGCCGCTGTAGGCGCGAACGCGCGTCTAGCGATAAAAAAGGTGCCTCCATGCGATCTTTTCCGCAGTATATACTTGCGCTAATTTTTTTATTTGAAGCAATCGCGCCGCAAGCGGCACCAGCCCAAACGCCCAACGTTTTGCCGCCGCTAACAGCGCCGCGCGCCGTTTCATCGCCGCCGTCCACCTTGCCGCGCACCGCGACGGCCGCCGTCCCGCCGTCTACCTTCGTCAAGCCGTTGAATGTGCTGCCTCCGGCTCGTGCTCCGTACGCAGTCGCAACGCCGTCGTTTCGGCGCTATGCTCCCAACGGGTACGCGCGCGGTATTCGCCTATCGCCCGCATCGGCGGCCGGCTTGCGAATGCCGGCCGGGCGCCCCGGTGCACGAGCCGCAGCCCGTCGCGCGGCAGCGACGACGCTCATCTCGGAGTCCTTTACCGGCTCGGCAACCACGGCGAACGCGTGGGCTTCGGGCGACGATGCGTGCATCACCGCCGGCACCGCGCAAACCACGCCGCCTACCTCAGTGCCGGCCTGCGGCGCGAATGCCCCGCAGGATCCGGTCGGCAGCGGAGCCTTGCAACTTACGCCGCCGAAGAACAATAACGACGGCTTCGTCTTCAATAAAACGCAACTTTCGTCCGGCTACGGCCTTTCGATCAGCTTTAACTATTATTCGTTCAATACATCCGGAACCGTCGGCGACGGTCTGGCGCTCGTCCTGACCGATGCGAGCAAACCGCTGCCGACGGCGATCGGCGGCTGCTGCGGATCGCTGGGCTACGCCCAACACAATAGCGTGGCACAACTCGCCAACGGCTATCTGGGTGTCGGCTTTGACGAAACCGGCTATTATAGCGCCGCTAATGAAAATAAAGTCGGCGGCTTGTCGAGCCTCGTGGCCAACACGCTGAGCGTGCGCGGCGCGGCGGCAACCAAAGCACAATACTTGTTCGGTTACAAAAATTCGGCCGGTCAGGCGAGCTCACTGCCCTTCGCGCTTTCAACCCCGACCGCAACGACACGCGGAGCCGGATTAACGTTCAACGTGACGCTGACGGCCGCCGGACTTCTCAGCGTCGCGATCGACCGGCACGACGGCAACGGTCTCGTTACGTATATCGCGCCGACGCAAGTGGCGGGCGTCAACGGTCAGCCGGCGCTGCCGGCGACGGTGTATCTGGGCTTCATCGCGGCCGGCGGCGGCGCCAATGCGCGCCATCAAATCAGCAACGTGTCGGTCGCGACGGTCGCCGCGGCGCCCGGCGTGACGTCGGAATCGTTCACCGGTAGCGCCACGACGCCCTCAGCCTGGTCCTACGGCGACAACGCGTGTTTGACGGCCGGAACCAGCTCGACCCCAACGACCTCGGTGCCGGCGTGCGGCACGAACGCACCCGTCGATCCGGCCGGCAGCGGGGCGCTGCAGCTTACGCCGCCACTGAACAATAACGACGGCTTCGTATTCGACCGGACGCCGATCGCGACCAGCGGCGGCGTCGTGGTTTCCTTTAACTATTTTTCATTCGGCAGCTCGGGAACCGCGGGCGACGGCCTCGCCGTGGTCCTCACCGACGCTGGTAAGCCGCTGCCGACCGGTATCGGCGGCTGTTGCGGCTCGCTGGGCTACGCACAATACAACGGAGCTTTGCCGCTGGCGAACGGGTACATCGGCGTTGGGCTGGACGAGACCGGCTACTTTAGCGCCGCCAACGAAGGCAAAACCGGCGGCCTTTCGGGATTGCTGCCAAACACCATAACCGTCCGCGGCGCCGCCGCAACGAACGCCCAATATTTGTTGAGCGCGAAAAACTCCGGCGGTCAACCGGCGGCCTTACCGTTCCCGCTCGACACACCCAGCGCCCAAACCCGCGGAGCGGGTCTCGCGGTTACCGTCACCCTATCGGCGACGGGATTGCTCAGCGTCGCGATCGACCGCCACGACGGAAACGGTTCGCTCAACTACATTCCGCCGACGCAAGTCGTTGGGCTCAGCGGTCAGCCGGCGCTGCCGGCCAACGTCTTCTTCGGCTTCATCGCTGCCGGCGGCGGCGCCAACACGCGGCATCAGATCACCAATGTCAGCGTTACCGGCGTCGTTGCGACAGCGGGAAAAATCGGCGTGCTGACCTACCATGACGACGTAAACCGGACGGGTTGGAACATGAACGAAACAACCCTTACGACCGCCAACGTCAACGCATCGACCTTCGGGTTGCTGCATACGGCGGCGCTCGACGGACGCGCCGACGCACAACCCTTGGTGCTGCCGAATCAGCCAATCGACGGACAGGGCACGCACGATGTCGTCTATGTGGCGACCGAAAACGACACGGTCTACGCCGTCGACGCAAGCTCCGGTGCGATATTGCAATCGCATAATCTCGGCACCAGCATCCCCAACAGCAATAAAGACTACGACGACAACATTTACCCGGTCTATGGCATTCAGAGTACGCCGGTCATCGATCCGGCCAACAACGCGATCTATGTTGTCACCGATACGAACGAGGGCACCGGCGCGCCCGACGTTTACCGGCTCCATAAACTCGCGCTCAACAACCTGAGCGACCTGGTGCCCTCGGTGGTCATCACACCCGCGACGACCCTGAGCGACGGATCGGCGTACACCTTTGCCGCGCAGCACGAACGGCAACGTCCGGGCCTGCTCGAATCGGGCGGAGCAATCTACGTCGCATTCGGCAGCACCGGCGACACCCAACCGACGATCTCGCGCGGTGTCGTCGCCGGTTTCAGCGCGGCAAATCTGACTCCGGTCGCTAGTAACCTCTACACCGATCGCGCCAAGGAAGTCTCCAATCCGTATTACCTGTCGGCGGTCTGGCAATCCGGCTTCGGCATCGCTGCCGACTCCGCCGGCAGTCTGTATTTTTCGACCGGAAACTCCGATCCCAACACGCCGTCGTACGGAACCTACAACCATCCCGATAGCGTGCTTCGCGTCTCGGCCGACTTGAGCACGATCCTCGATAGTTTTACCCAGTACAATTATTTCTCGCAAGATCAAGGCGACGGCGACCTGGGCGCGGGCGGCACGATGGTCGTGCCGGACCAAGGCGGTATCTATCCGCACTTGATCGTCGCGGGCGGTAAAGACGGCCGGGCGTACATTCTCAACCGCGATAATCTCGGCGGCTACACCGCCAATGGGCCCAATAAAGACCTTGCGGAACTAAGCAACGGCGGCTGCTGGTGCGGACCGGCGTACTTCGTCGGGGCCGACGGCGTATCACGCATCGTTACCGGCGGCGGCAGCGGAATCGCAACCTGGAAGATTACCGACGGGGCGAGCTTCAGCATCGCGCTCGAAGGCCGGGTAAGCGCCGGGAACACCAACGGTCAGCCGGATAACGGCGGCGCGGTTCCGTCGATTTCCTCGAACGGAACGGCGGCGAAAAGCGCTATTTTGTGGTTCGTGCAGAAGCCGAACGACACGAGTACGTACACGCTCAACCTGCGCGCCTACGATGCCTCGAACCTCGCAACGCAGCTGTATTCTTCGGCCGCGGGCAGCTGGACAAATCAGAATAGTAACGCGAATGTTTCGCCCACGGTTGCCAACGGCTACGTGTACGTTGCGAGTAATAAACAGCTGCAGATCTTCGGATTGCTCGGCCACTGAGATGGTCGTACACTGCGCGACTAACGCTAAGTACTCGACTCCGTCGCGTTTGTCGCGGTCGGCCGATGGCCGATTCGCCCGTCGTCCGGTGTGGGCGAAGCCGACACTGGCTAGGAGAATCTCATGAATCAGGCACTTCTCGCGGGTCAAGCGCTGCTTGCCGCGCTGCTCATTGCGCCTATGACCGGCGAGCGCGCTGCCACAGCCGCCGTGGCCGCGCCGAACGTCGCGCGCCACAAGATCTACGGCTTCGCGCAAAGCTTCAATGGCACGACGCTCGTGATCAAGAGCCGGCGGGGACAAACGATCGCGGTCGACGTGCGCGGCGCGCACGGAAACGTCACCATCTATCGTAATCGGCCGGTAATCGTGTTCGGTACGACCGACACGAGCGGTATCGTCCATGCGACCGCCGTTTGGCGCACCTATCCCGATGCCGTCCACTGGCCGGCCGATCGCTGAGGTGTGGCCGGCAAACGCTACTTTGAATTCTAGTGGGAGCGAAGCGGCCGCTCCCGAATAGAGCGCATCTGGTGACGACATGCGATCAGCGTTTCTTTTCGTTTGGAGTGGTGCGGTGCGAGTAGGTTTCCGTCGAGCGGCTATTGCTGTGGGTGTGGCGCTCGTCGCCGTTGTCACTGGCGTAACGCCGGCGCAGGCGACAGCGCTCCCGCAGCCGCCCGAAGTGCTCAGCGTTCAGGGCGTCGCGCAACTGACGCTCGATGCCGTGCAAAACGTGAAGACCGGGTTGCCGGCCTTTTCGTTTAACGGCAAATTGACGCCGCCGACGATCCGCGTCAATCCGGGCGATCACATCAAGATTCACTATGTGAATCTGCTGCCGAAGCCCGTGCATCAGGCCTTTTTCAACATGACGAATTTGCATTTTCACGGGCTGAAAAGTGCGCCGCGCGAACCGGGCGACGATGTGCTCGACGTGATGCTGATGCCCGGAGAGTCGTACGATTACGATGTCGCGATTCCGGCCGACGAGTCGCCGGGGATGTATTGGTATCACCCGCATCCGCACGGCGAGAGTAATCGCCAAGTCGCGGGCGGCATGTCCGGCGCGATCATCGTCAACGGCATCGAGAAGTACTATCCGCAGACCGCAACGGTGCCCGAACGGATCGTCGTCGTGCGCGATGCGTACCCGCCGGGCTTTCCGCTGCCGCCGGCACGCGCGCCACGGGCTCTCGGCGCGACCACCGGACCGGTCTGCAGTGGACCGCCGTCCAAGGATCTTTCGCTCAACGGCGTGCACGAGCCATCGATTGGGCTCAAGCCGGGCGAAACGCAATTCTGGCGCGTCGCGAACGCGTCGTCCAACACTTTCGTCAACATCGAACTCGACGGTGCGACGTTAGGCGTGATCGCGCGTGACGGCGAGCCGATCGTTTACCGCGATCGTTTCGCGAGCGGAATCGTGTACCGGCATTATCTGCTGCCGCCGGGTGGTCGCGTCGAATTCTTCGTTACCGGCCCGCGCGGCGCAGCGAGATTTCGCTCGCTCTGCGTCGATTCGGGGCTGGCCGGCGATTTCGATCCGGAGCGCACGCTCGCGACGATCGATCCAACCGCGCTCGCGCACGTACCGACGCTCGTACCGGGTGCGCCGAACCTGCGGCCGACACATAAGCCGGCCGTCGACATTCGGCGGCTTCCGGTCGCGGCGCAACGCACCATTGTGTTCACGGAAGATAAGCCCAACGGCTTATTCTATATCAACGGCCAGTTGTACGATCCGACGAAGCCGGCTGCGTATGTTGCCAAAGCCGGAACCGTTGAGTCGTGGACCGTGGTAAACGAAACGCAGGAAATACACGCGTTCCACATTCACCAGATTCACTTTTTGGTGCTCGCTCCGCAGTCGCCGGCCAATGCGCCGCTCGATTTTCAAGACACGGTGACGGTGCCGTATCAAACGACGGGTCCAAACAACACGCTCGTTCCGGGCAAAGTTCATCTATTGATGGATTTTACCGATCCGATCGTCAAAGGCACGTTTGTATTTCATTGCCATATCCTCGAACATGAGGATGGCGGAATGATGCAAAAGATCACCGTTCGCTAAGGACGTGGCGGGTGCCCGACGTCGAATCCCTAGCGCCGCTATTTTCCGCCCAGCACGTCTTCAATATCGTGCGTCAACGCGGTCGATAACAGCAGCGTGCGCTTGAGTCGCACGTCACGGTCGAGCACATATACGAACGACGTGTGCGTTTCGGGAATGCCGTGCGCATCCGGCTCGGCCGCAACGCCCAAGCTGCGCATCAATTGGTGAATGTCACGCGGCTTGCCGCTGGCGAAACGCCAGCCGGCTGGGGCTGCGCCGTAATGGCGCGCGACCGCGGCCATGACCGCCGGCGTATCGTAACCCGGATCGAGCGTAATGGTGAGAAAGCGCGCTCGGAGATGGTCGTGTTTGAGCTGACGGTAGCTACGCGCGAAAGCGGCGTTCGCGATCGGACAGGCGTCCGTACAACGCGATGCGACGAAGGTTACGATCGTGGGAGTGCCGCCGAGATCGCGCAACCGGAACATCACGCCGCGCTGATCGATGAGCGGAAGCGCGCGCGGATCGCCGGGCGTCCCGCCTTGCGCGGCAGTCGAGACGAAGCTCGTGAGCGCGATCGCCAGCACCGGCAGATAGCGAGCGATGCGCACCGGAATTACTGCGAAACGAGAACGTCGCGCATCGCGGGAGATACGCGGTAATGATAATAACAGCCGAAGTAATACGCACCCTTCGGGCCGACCGTAAAGACGGCCGACTTCGCGTTGGGATTGAGCGAACCGCTCGACCACGTTAAGTTGTTGGCAATCGTCGTTCCGACGGCGTTCAAGCCGCTGGTATTATCGTACGATTGCGGAAAACCAGTGGTGCCGAGACCCGAGGCGGTGTGGCGGGTCGTGTCGTCATTGAGAAACTGTACCTTCGAACCTGACTTTACGAACACGATCGCCGCCTTACCGGCCGCTAACTTCGAGTAGAACGCCACCGGGCCATATTTAGGCGACGTAATCGCGGTGTGCTTGAAGCCGACATAAATGAGTAGCGGGCTCCCGGCGGCAAGCGAAGCCGCCAGCGAATCGGCGGCAGCCGAGCGCGTTGCCGAATCGAGCGGCAACGAGCCGCCGGCAACACTTCCGCCGCCGGCCACACTTCCGCCGCCACCGCCACACCCCGCAAGCAGCGCGCTACCAATAACAACCGCAGATACGAGGAGCCGATTATTCACCTAGAGTCTCCTATGGGAAGTTCGCGTTAGCGGACGTGCTTGCCGGAGGCCGACGAAATTGCAAATCAGATGTACAGGCGTTGCCAAACGGCAAACAACGGACGCTACAGCACCTTGAGATGCTCGAACGGGTAGACGCCGCCACCCGTAAGAGCGACAACGATCTACGTGTAGTGCCACATCGCCGAGCGTCAGACGGCGAGAGCATCAAATTGGGGCCGGCCGTAGCATTAGCCTGCCTCAAGGAGCGAAGTGAGCGCCCGATAACGGTCGCCGAATCGTCACAACGTCGCGACGTTGCGGCACTCTCACGCAAAGAGCGTGACGTCGTGTCGCTCGCTGAACGCCGCCGCGGCGGTACGCTCCGGAAACGACGTTTGCGTGCCGGCGCTCGTTACCGAAAGCGCGGCGATGAGGTTGGCGCGCCGGGCAGCGTCCGCCAGCGATTGCCCGGCCGCCAGACATGCCGCCAGCGTGCCCACATAGGCGTCGCCGGCACCCGTCGAGTCGACCGCGTCGACCGATAGCGGCGCGATGCGCTGCACGTCGTCCGTCGTTACGACCAGCGATCCGCGCCGGCCTAAGGTCAAAATGACGGCGCGCGCGCCGCGGGCCAGTAACGCCTGCGCCGCGGCCAGCGCTCGATCGTCGTCGGTGACCGCAATTCCGGTCAGCAGCTCCACTTCGGTCTCATTGGGAACCGCGACGTCGGTGAGTTGCCACACCTCCGCGGGTACCGCCGCCGCGGGCGCCGGATTGAAAATGGTGCGAACGCCGGCGCCGCGGGCGATGCGAAACGCCGCCACCACCGCGGCGACCGGAACCTCGAGTTGGCACACCAGAATGTCCGCGCCGGTAATCGCCGCACTCGCGGCGGCGATGTCGGCCTCACCCAGCGCCGCGTTCGCGCCCGGCACGATCGCGATGCAATTCTGCGCCGCATCGTCGACGAAAATCGAAGCGACCCCCGTTGCGAGCTGTGCGTCGCGGAAGACGAAGCGGCCATCGAGGCCGCGCGACGCATAGTTCGCCACCGCCCGATCCCCAAACGCGTCGATCCCGACGCGCGTAACGATCGTTACCGCCGCGCCCAGCCGGGCGGCCATCACGGCCTGATTGCCGCCTTTCCCGCCGTCGCCGACGACGAACGACCGGCCGGCCAGCGTCTCGCCGGGCGCCGGTAAGCGCGGCACGCGGGTTACCAGATCGACCATCGTCGAGCCGACGACGCAGATGTTCATAACCGGAATTGCAGGCAAACGCGCATGGCGCGACCTTCCGGAACGTCCGAAACTTCTACTGTTGCGTTCTCCCTACGGGTCCGTACTTCGGCCGCTCCGGCGGCCGGCCGTCGCTTTGGGTATGAGCGGGACGGGGGTGGCGCAGTGGAGTGGCGATTCGAATCGGCCGAGCAGATCTATCCCAGTTCGCTGCGCGGCGACATCATGGCGCTCTTACACGACCGGGGCGCGCCGGACAGCGACTTCGGCTCGGCCGAACTCATCTACGGCGAATTGATCAGTAACGTGATCCGGCACGCGCGCGGCAAAGTGTCGGTCCGGCTCGACTGGAACGACGACTTCCCGCGCTTGTGCGTGTGCGACGAGCAGCACTTTGTCGCCCCGACGGTGCGCCTGCCGGCCGATCCGTTCGCGGAATCCGGTCGCGGGCTCTTCATCGTCAAGGCACTCGCCCGCGAATTCACGCTCGGCGATGCCGCCACTGCGGGCAGCGAAGCTTGCGCGATCCTTCCGGTGAAGCGGCGCTAGGCAAATTGCGATGCGGCCACGGCCGGGCGGCGTTCGTTGATGCGGGCGGCCAAGAACTCGGCATCCCGCGCGACGCCGCTGAAGCGGCCCGAGCCCCACGTATACAGCCACGGTAGCCCCAAAAAGAACAACCCCGCCACGGCGCTCACGCCGCGCCGATGCGTCGGATAGCCCATACCGTCGAACGCCGGCACGTCGATCCAGCGAAAATTCGCGACGAAGCCGGTCGACCAAATAACGGCACTGATACCAGCGGCGCGGTAATCGAGTTCGCGCGCTTCCGTAGGCGGTTCCCATACCGGCACATAGCGAGCTTCGGCCGGAGCATCGACGCCGGTCGCTGCGATATGGGTGTCGATCGTCGTTTTGATCGAGTCGGCCACCTGGTCGGCGCTGTCCAAATTCTGCTTGAGGTCGGCCGCGAACTCGAGTCGGCCGTCGCGAATGTCAGTCAGCCGGCCATAGAGCCGCATGCCTTCACGGGCGCGCTGGCGCAGATCGATATCGCGGCCGCCGTCGCGACCCGTAACGTAGTGGTTGGGCCGCCGGCGGATGGCCTCTTTGAGCGGATGCTCATCGACGGGCAAATCGTAGTAGCCCAGCTCGTCGAGCCATTCGACAACGTCGCGGCCGCGATACCGGCGGGCAACGCGCGGCGCGCCGCCGACGCACAGATGCACGCGCCGGCCCGCGAGGTGCAGGTCTTCGGCAATCTGGCAGCCGGATTGCCCGGTTCCGACAACGAGCACGTCACCCGGCGGCAGGGCCGCCGCATTCTTATATTGCGAGGAGTGGACTTGCACGATCGCGGGCGCGAAACGTTCGGCTATGCGCGGCAACGAGACCGTATGATAGCCGCCGATCGCGACAACGACATTTTGAGCCCGTAGCGTTCCGGCCGAGGTATCGAGGGTGAAACCAGCGTCGTCGTCGCGTGCGAGTCGCCGGACTTCCACGCCTTCGCGCAGCGGGGGGTTGAAAAAAGCCACGTAGTCGTTGATATAGCGCACGATGTCGTCTTTGACCATGAAGCCGTACGGATCGCCGCCGCGGTAGGGAAAGCCGGGTAGGCGGCACTGCCAATTCGGCGTCACTAAACAGAACGAATCCCAGCGGCTCGATCGCCAGGCACTGGCCACGCGATCGCGCTCGAGCACGAGGTGATCGATGCCGCGTTCGGTCAGGCAATAACTCATCGCTAAGCCGGCTTGGCCCGCGCCGACGATGATAACAGGATAGTCCGTTTGCATCCGCGCGGGCCTTACGACGCGAGCGCGTCGCCGCACGCTTCCACGCGCACGGCGACGTTGGGAACGGCGGCGAACTCGCGCGCTTTGGCTTCGATCGCGGCCAGTGCCGCGGCAGCGCGCGGACAGGCAAAGCCGTACTTCACGCGGACCCGTTCGGCGGCGATCGTCAATGCGGTCCGGCTGCGTTGCACGAAGTCGTGCAGCGGATACTCCGCGCCCGCGGCGAGATACTCGCGCACGACGAGCGACGGTGAATAATAGGTGACGCGCGCATCGTCGGGCCAGCGCACCGCAAAGCTCATTTCAGGCATGGACCCATACGGCGCTTTCCGCCGGCGCGCGATATGCGGCGAGGTGCGCGTTCGCCGCGGCAGGCCACGAATAACGCGCCGCCAGCGCCGGTCCGCGCGCCGCGGCCGCGGCAACCGCCGCCGGGTCGAGCGCTCGCAGCATCGCGCCGGCGATGGCAGCCGGGCTTTCGGGATCGACGAGCAAGGCGTCGCCGGGGCTTAGGTATTCGGTAAACGGGGCCAACGCCGACGTGATGACCGGCGTCGCGCATGCCAGCGCCTCGAGCACGACCAAACCGAAACCTTCGACGAGCGACGGAAACACCACCGCGTGCGCCGCGCGGATCAACGCGACGATGTCGACGTCCGACAGCACGCCGGTCCGAACGACGCTTTGACCGGCGGCCGGCCCGAGTTCGGCCAGCCGCGCATCGAACGCGCGCCGATACGCCGCGTGTTCGAAAATACTTGCCCCGCCGGCAACGATTAGGCGCGCCGCCGGATAGTCCGCGCGCACCAGGGCGAATGCTTCGAGTATGCGTAGCGAGTTTTTGCGCGGCTCGATGCCGCCGATGGTGACGAACAGCGGACCCGGCCCATAGCCGAGCGCCGCCCGCAAGCGTTCGCGGTGCGCCGGCGGCAGGGGACTGAACCGGCCGGTATCGACCCCGTTGGGCACCACGGTCGCGGTTATTCCATAGCTGCGCGCGACGCGCCGGCGCCAGACGTCGCTTACCACCAGGCACCGGTACGCGCTACGGATCGAGCGATCTTGAAGTGCGGCCAGCGGCGACCGGCCATAGTCGTCGAGATGGTGAATCGTGCGGACGAAGCGCGCGATCCGGCCGCGTTCGACCAGCGTCGCGAGCGCGTTGCCCGAAATGCCGTCATGCGCGTGATGCACGTCGTACGCCGGCGCCGGCTGATCCAAGGCGCGCACGTAGGCCGCGATCGACGCTGCGACATACGCACCGATGTCCGTGCGCGGCCCGCCGACGTTGACGAGCCGATGCGGACAACGCGGCGCGCGGATGAAGCCCCGGCCGTCGTCGAGTGCGTGCAGCATGACGTCATGGCCGAGCGCATGCAGCGCCTCGGCCAGCGCGAGGACGTGCAGCACGCCGCCGCGCGGTTGGGTCGCGTAGGTGTAGAGTGCGATGCGCAGGCGGTCATGTAACGGCATACGCCGGCACGCCCGTGAACGCGTCGCGACCGACGTCCCAGAAGATCTCGCGCCGGCCGTCGAGTTCGACGCTGAGCGCGCTCCCGTGGGCGGCGGAACCGATGACTTCGCACGCGATACCGCGGCGCAGAAAACGCGCCCGCACGGCTTCGACGTTCGCCGGTGCCACGCTCAGTACATAGCCGTAACTCGGGAAGCTCACCAGCCAGCGTTCCAACTCCGCGTGCGGCGGCTTCGGAATGCGCTCGAGCGCGACCGTCGCCCCGATGCCCGAACATTCCAGCAGCATGAGCAGGGTGCCCAAGATGCCGCCCATGCTGATATCTTTCGCCGCCGCGCACAGACCATCGCCGGCCAATCCCGGTAAGATGTCGAGATCGGCGCGCAGACGTTCGGGCGCCGCGTTGGTGCTGCAATTCCAATACGGGTAGGGCTCGAAATACGAACCGCGCAGATCGATCGCCGCCAGCAGCGTATCGCTGGGCCGGGCGTCAAAACTGGTGAGCAACCGGTGCGCCCGGCCGAGTACGGCGACGGCCAGCCGATCCGCATCGCTGCGCGCGTTGGTGTGGCCGCCGACGATCGGCACGCCGTACTTGACGGCGGCGGCGCGCATCCCGGCGAAGATCGCGGCACCGCGTTCGTGACCGGCCGTCCACAGCGCGTCGACGACGGCGGTCGGACGGCCGCCCATCGCCGCGACGTCGCTGAGATTGACCATCACGCCGCAGTAGCCGGCAAACCAGGGTTCGCGCCGCACGAACTCATCGAGCAGGCCTTCGATGGCGAACAGCAGGTAGCCGTCGCCGTCGGGAATGGCGGCGCAATCATCGCCGACTCGACACGCGACCGGCGAATCTTGCAGGCCGTGATAGGCGAGCGCGATGTCGGTTTTGTGTCGCAGGCCGGCCGCCGATCGCAGCCGAGCGCATAACGCGGCCAAGTCGAGTGTTTTCATGAGGCGCGCCGCACCCGAAGCAGCGCAACCGCCGCATCGTCGGGGGTTGCGGGATACGCCGTGAGGTCGGCTTGCATGAGCATGTGCGGATGCCCGTGCAGCGTGACGTCGCTCAGCGCAACCCACGCCAAGCGCCGGAAGAACGGTACGTTCTGAAGCTGAACGGCCGCGCGAAAGACATCACAGCCGCGCGCATTTGCCGTACTTACCGCGCGATGCACGAGTCCGCGCCCCAGGCCGTACACGCCCCGATAGGCAAGCGCGATCGCCAGCCGCGAACCGGACCAGCTGCCGGGTGCATCTTCATGAATCCGCACCGTTCCGACGACGCGATACGGCATGTTCATCACGTAGTTCACCGCGACGATCGTCTGCGCCGACGCATCGAGCGCGTCACGATCGCTGGTTTCAAATAAGCCTTGCTCCACGCAAAACACGCGCTGCCGTAACTCGGCCGCGGCCGCTCGTTCCCACGGCTCGGTCGCGAGCTTGATACCAAAGTGCGGCGGCACAAACGGAGCATCATCGGCCGCGTCCATTCAGGCGCGCTCGAAGGCCGACAGCGACGAGCAGGCGCCGCATTTGCCGCAGCCGGCTTTACTCTGTGTTGAGAGTAGCCGCGCGTCGCGCAGCAGCGTCCCTAGCGGCGCGAGAATGCTGCGCATGAACTCGGCTGACGGCGGCGGCGCGTCGGCCAGCGGTGTGCCGCTATTGGGAACCAGCGGCACGACGAACGGATAGACGCCCAAACCGATGAGCGTCCGGCACATCGCTAAGATCGCTTCGGCCGAATCGCCTAAGCCGGCCAAGATATACGTGCTCACCTGACCGCGGCCGAACACCGCGACCGCGGCGGCGAACGCGGCGAGATAATAGCTTAGCGGGACTTTGGCTTTCCCCGGCATCGCGCGCGCCCGGACGTCGTCTTCAACCGCTTCGAGATGCATGCCCAGCGTATCGATACCGGCCGCGCGTAGTCGCTCGAACCAAACGAAGTCGTCGGCGGCTCGCACTGGCCTTGCAGCGGTAGGGCGACGGCGGCTTTGATCGCCGCCGCGCTTTCGCACAAGACCGCCGCGCCACGGTCGGTCCCGTTCGGCGTTCCGGTCGTCAGCACGGCGTGTTTCACGCCATCGAGCAGCACCGCGGCGCGTGCGACTTGGGCTAATTGATCGGGCGTTTTGCGCGCGATCGTGCGACCGGCGGCGAGCGATTCGCCAATCGCGCAGAACTGACATTGCGTCCGCCGGTTTCCATACCGGATGCACTCCTGCAACACGGTGGTGGCCAGAACGTCGCGCGCGTGCAACGTGGCGATTTTCCAATATGGAATACCGTCGAAGGTCGAGAGCGCATAAAAGCGCGGCGGCCGCGGAAAGGCGATGCGGGCAACTTCGACGCCATCGCGTTCGAGTACGGTTACCCCGTTGGTCGTCGGCCGGCGCGCGAGGTAGGGCGAGCGTGCGGCGCCGCCCGTATGCACCGGAACCATCACCGTCTGACCGTCGATCGTGACGGCTTTGTGGTCGGAGGGCCCGGCCCCGCCGCGCCGGCTGGGAGCGCCGGCGGTGGGGTCATCCAGCCGCAAACCCAGCGACTGAAGTTCGCTGATCAACATCGAGGAGGGTGCCGGGCCAATCTGCGTTACCGTCATCGTTTCTCCCATCGCCCGTTGTGTGAAGCACCGGCTTCGGACGCGTATCTAAAACTAAGCTCAAGAGTTCGGGCCGCGCATAATGCCCGACGCTGTCCAACATCCGCTTACGCTTATCGATGAGCGCAAAATCCAGATCGGCGACAATGAGGCCCGCGCCGTCGACGAGCGGTTCGACGAGATGTTTGCCGTCGGGCGAAACGATCGCGGTGAAGCAGCCGCCGCGCAAGGCATTTTGCAGCGGGCCGGCGAGTACGATCGACGCGATCTGCGTGTCGGTCAGCCAAGCCGTCGCGTTGATGACGAAGCAACCCGCTTCGAGCGCGTGTTGGCGCAACGCGACTTCCATTTGATCGGCGAAGATTTGTCCCACGAGCGACCCCGGAAATTGGCTGCAGTGGATTTGTTCGTGTTGCGCCATAAGCGCGTAGCGCGCGAGCGGATTGTAATGTTCCCAGCACGCCAACGCGCCGAGCCGGCCGACGGCTGTAGGCACGACGCGTAAGCCGCTGCCGTCGCCCATGCCCCAGACCATACGCTCGTGATACGTCGGCGTAATCTTGCGCCGCTTGAGGACGAGTTCACCATCAGCGTCGAAGATGAGTTGCGCGTTGTACAGCGTTCCGTGATCGCGTTCGTTCACGCCCAAAACGACGACGATTCCGTGCGCACGCGCGAGCGCCGCAACCGCGGCTGTTTCCGGGCCCGGCACGACGACCGATTCGGCGTACAACCGTAGATGCTCGGCACCCATCTGGGCCGCCGGCGTCACGAACGAAAAGTACGGATAATACGGCACGACCGTTTCCGGAAAAACGACCAACGACGCGCCGCGGCCGGCGGCATCATCGATGGCCGCCAAGACCTTTTCCATGGTTGCCGCGCGACTGTGCAAATCGGGTGAGAGTTGCACGGCTGCCGCGCGGACGATCATACGGTCCAGGTATCGAGAATAAACGCGTTATCTCTACGATGCAGCAAGATGACGTCGAGCACGTCGAGCGGGCTGATCGGAACGATGCCTTCGATCAATGATGGTTCGCCGTGACCGTAGAGCGCCTGCAACGCGAAGCGGCAGGCGTAAATTTTGCCGCCTTCTTTCATGAACGTCGTTAATTGCTTATTGAAGTTTTGGTGGCCGGGAAACGCCTCGTCACCCAGGGTTGGAAAGCCGCGTTGCACGCCCAGCGTGACGCCCGGCCCATACAGCAGAATGGAGGTCTCGAAGCCTTTGCGCAACAGGCGCGTCGCTTGTAAAAGGTTGACGAATCCGATCGAGCCTTCGAAGGCAACGGTATGAAACGTAACGAGCGCTTTTTCACCCGGCTCGGCTTTGACGTCCTCGAAGACCTTATTCTCGTAATCAACGAAGAAATCGCCGCTCTTATGGGCCGGATGTTCGACGACGGGCATGCAGACCAACCTTTGCAACGAGCCTCCTCCAACAAACGGCTACCGCGACCGTGGCCACCGGTTCCGAATGGCCCGTGACAGCGTTTGAATTGGAGCAGACTCTAGTACGACACGGAGTTTCTCCGATACTAACGGCCCCGGACCAGCCTAAGAAGCCGAGTCGTACTTCATCTACTGCTACTCATACATCCAATGGCGGAGAATCGCGCGAAGAGTTGGCCATCGTGACAATCACTCCCGATACCGTGGACGACCCGGCGCGCCGGACGCGACTGGCAACGTTTCTGCGCGCCAAACGCGCGACGCTGACGCCCGAACGCTTCGACTTGCCGCTGTTTCGGCGGCGGCGTGTCGCCGGGCTGCGCCGCGAGGAGGTGGCGCTGCTCGCCGGGATCAGCGTCGCCTGGTACACGCAGCTCGAGTCGGGCGCGCCGATCACGGTCTCGCCCGCGCTGGTGAGCCGGCTGGCCGACATCTTCGCGTTGAGCGCTATCGAACGGGCGTATTTTTTTACGCTGGCCTTCGAAGAGCTGGGCGCCGTCGGCAACGTCTTACCCGAATTCGAGCTGCTCTCCGGAGCACGCATCGCGGCCGACTCATTCGACGCCGAGATCGGCCTCGTGCTGCGAGCGCATCGGGCGCTAAAAATACAGATTTATTCGGCGCTGCTGCGCGGAACGATCGACGCGCTGGCACCATATCTCGACGAAGCGCGGTGTCCGATCGGACTGTGGCTTCACGACGATCTGGCGCCGGTCCGCCGGCGCGATGCCGCCTACACCCGAGCCGCCCGCGTCCACGCCGCGTTCCATCGCGAAATCGACAAGGTCATCCGCGCGGGCTGCGCCGGCGCACCACACGTTGAACGCTTGATCGGCGGTCCGAGCCGTTATGTCATCGCGTCGGCCGCGTTGGAGCGCGCTTTCTCGAGTTGGCCCGGCCCCGGATCGGCCGCTTCAAGCGGCGTTTCGCCGACGCCGGCTAAGATGCGACGGCCGGAATTGATCGCGCGCGTCCAGCGATAATTTTTGCGCCACGGCAACGCCAGCACGAGATCGCGCACCTCACACGGCGGAATCCTCACGCCGTAACGACGCCACAGATCGAGGTTTGCCGGTAAAAACGACCATGCTACCGCGATCGCCTCGCGCAGCCCCAGCGGTGCGAAGCGCATGTCTTCGGTACCGACGTCATAGCCGAATGTACGCAGCACGCCGCCGAACGTCAGCGACGGATTCGTACGGATGCGCGGATAGCTGAAGGTCAACGCATGCGCCGCCGGCCCCAGCAACGTCGCGGCGAACGACATCAGCAAAGCCCGATCGGGCGCCGCGCTGCGATACCGGCGCGCGACGATCGCCGGCCGGCCGAAGACGGCGGCAAAATCGTCGAGCATCCGGTCATAGCGAAACGGCGGCCCGGCAATACCGTGCCATAAGAAAGACCCATGCTCGCGCAGCTCGCGGACATAGGTCGGAAACGGTTTGTAGTTCCCGTTCTTGACGATCTCGGCGTAGATCGAAACGAGATAGGACACTTGCGGCCGGAGGTACGCCAAGATTACCGGCGTGAAACCGGCCCCGGCAATACCGTCGCGCAAGCGTTCGAGCGCGACACGGTCGCGCGACAGCAGCGAAAAATCTTCGCAGCTAATACACGCCAGACGCTGCGAAGTGCTCGCCAGCTCGGCGGAAAGTTCGGCCAGACCGCCGCGTTCGGGCACGAAATCCGGTGCTGCCATGAGCTCTTGGGTGAGGTTATGATGTCCGGCGTCGTTTTCACTGCGGCCCGAGCGCGGAATAAGCAACCCGTGCGCGGCAAACAGCTCGCGATTGTTGCGCAAGAACGCTTGAATCGAAGTGGTCCCGGTCTTGTGCGTACCGACGTGGACGTAGCAAATCCGCTCCGCGCTCATTCCAGCTGTGTTTACCGTAAAAGAAAGCGGGCTTCCCCCGCAAGCGAACGTAGGTTCGCTACAGAGGCAGTTGAGCGATGTGATTCTACAATTATTTATGGTGGTGACACCGTCATAAATACGATCGAATCGTCGACCAAACATTGTAAATAGGCGAAAGGTGCCGTCGTAACGCCGGAAGTAAGTCCTAACGAGAACGCTCTCAGCGATAAGGGGCTGATTTTGAGGGCGCCCGAGTTTGCGTGACTTGCGCATCCGCGTCAAGGACGGCTTGGAATTACTTGCTGCCGGCGCCAGCGAGAGGAAATTCTGGAGAATCTCACCGTCCTTGAGGCCGGCGACAGAACCGCGGCGCTCGAGCACCCCGCCCGGCAAAGCGATCATCCGGTGTTGCGCAGTGCTTGATGTGATTTCTCGTTGACGCAGAACGTTCGGGCGGTCGTATCGCTGGTATGCGTAGCGTTCCTTCTGCTTACGCCGGATGTAGCGCCTGGCGCGACGGTTCCGTTCCCCGTTCCCGTTACTTTTGAAAGCGCTAACGATGGAGCGCACTGGTGCTTTGCGGATAATACGCTCACCTTGCGAAAAACCGGGGTTTACGTCGCGCGCATCATCAAGCATGGTCGCGAACAATTCGAGGATTCCGGAACGTGGCACTTTCAACCGCCGCATACGTTGGTCGTGACGGATTCGGTGTCGTCCCGGCCTGCATATTACCGGATCGTAAACTCAGAGTCGCTCGAGCAACTTGATGCGACCGGCCAGCCGGTTCGGGCGAATTGCGTGGTACGCTTGTCGCGCCAAAACAAATGGTGGACTTTCCCGGAGAGATGAAAAATGTAACGCTCTTCTCCGACGTCTGGACGCTTGAAACTTTGGGCGCAACGCGACTTGATACAAAGGCGAGAGTAACGGCGCCGACCCTTATTTTCGATCCGGCCGCTAGGCGCGTCGCAGTTGCAACCCGATGCGGGCGCATCAGCGGCCGGTTTGCGAATCACGGAACCCAATTGTCCCTGTTTTCGCTTGCGCGGGTGGGTGCGCGATGTCGGGTGCAGTCCTCGCGATTCGAAGCGCGTTTTCTCATCGCTCTCCACCAAACGAACGCTTTCCGCATGTGTTGCTCGACGCTCGAATTGCTGAATCGCACGACGGTTCTGGCCAGCTTTCGCACCACTCGCTAACACCGAAGGAGCGAACTTCGGCAACTTCGAGGCCGCGGTGAGCAGCACTATAAAGACGCCGCATGCGCCGCTACTCGTTGCTCCTTGCAATCATCATCTTGTGTACCGGCGTGGAACACGCGCTTGCCGCCGGGCCCATTCCGCCGAACGGCGGCCAGAATTTCGGGGCCTTGCATTGGCGCTGAATCGGCCCGTTTCGGGTGGCCGGTCGGTCGCGGTGAGCGGAGTTGCGGGAAATCCCAATCTGTTTTTTTTCGGCAGCGTGGGGGGCGGTATTTGGCGTACCGATAACGCGGGCCGAACGTGGCAGCCGATCTTCGACGATCAAGCCGTTGCGTCGATCGGTGCGCTCGCCGTCGCACCCTGCGATGCCAACGTCATCTACGTGGGAACCGGCGAAGCCGGTTTTCGCTTCGACCTGCAGCAGGGCCGCGGCATGTATAAATCCGTAGATGCCGGGCGCACGTGGCACGCTATCGGCTTCCGATACGCGCGCGATTGGCCGCATCAGCATCGATCCGGCCAATCCGAACGACGTTGTCGTCGCCGCGCTCGGGCATCCCTACGGGCCGAATAACAAACGCGGCATCTTCCGCTCCACCGACGGCGGAACGACGTGGCGCAAAACGCTGTTCGTCGATGAGAACACGGGCGCGATCAGCGTCGCGCGCGATCCGCAACAGCCAACGGTGCTCTTCGGCGCCATGCTGCAAACACCCCGGCCGCCGTGGAACGTGTACGCGCCGTCGAGTGTCGGAGCCGGCTAGCGGAGACCGGCAACTCCCACTTGCGACGAGCGCTCTATTTTCCGGCAATTACCGCGATACGCCACAACCCATCGATTCGCGAATTCGCCCAGCGCTTAGCTTCGCGTGGTAAAACCAAGATGACCATCGTTGGCGCCGCGATGCGCAAGCTGCTCACACTTGCGGGCGTGCACAGTATGAGGGAGTGCTTCACAAGCCGACACGGAGCGCGATCGGCCGATCGGCCGCCGCCGATTGTGGTGAAATTCGGCAAACGCGCCCGAAGGCGCGGCAAATTCTTCACAAACTGACAAACAACATCGTACCTAGATCAAATCTGCTAGTGTTGGCACATAAGGAATTGAACTACTGTTCCCCTCGTTTTTATGAGTTAGCTAAAGTTTCGAGCCGGCGCTTTGCTCAACGCCTCGCGAACTGGCAATGTTATGACGCATTGCAAATTGAGCACACATTGCGGCAACAGCGAAAAAATAGCTAGTGCAGATTATGACGACCGAAGATGAAGCGGCAATTGCGACCAGCGGACTGAGCACGCCAATGCAGAAGAACACAATCTTGTACGAAACCTTGCCGCGCTTGATCCACCACGGCTTGATGTCGCCTATAACGAGCGGCAAAATTATCGCAAGATATATTGCCCCGTGCGGGCGATGCCACAAAACAATGAAGACCAACAATATCAACGCTGCTGCAAACAATAGATTTGGCATACATGCTACTTACACAATACAGCTAACGAGGCGCCTACGAGTACGGATGCAGCGTCTGCGCCCGCCTTTCCTGACTTAAGAAGTAGTAAAGCCGCGTACTTAGCACCGAACCCCCCGCTGCCAACAAGCATGCTGCACCAAAAGATCTTATGCGTAAACAGATTTCCCGCGCAGTTGATGCCATTCCCACCAAATGTGCAGCCGCTGTCTGAAATGCTCCAGTCATCAAGGTAGGAGTTTGGGTCAGTTGGATTGGGCGCGGGCGTTGCGCTGTTATTCCATGAATAACCGTCGGCAGTACCATTTGGCTCAAATACCATAGTGACATCATTCGCTCCATTTGAGTAAGACCCCGTCAGCGAACTTGTACCGTCTGGATAATCATCCTCAAAATCCCATGGTGAGGTTTGAGACAGCGTTCCTCGAACAGCAACGTACTTGTAGGTTCCTGGACCGTAGTGATAACTAGCTGGAGGTGGCGTTGGCGGAGGCGGGTGACATCCATTGGGGCACTGGAAATTGTGCGTGCCGCTTTGACTAGTTTCGGCGTAAAGGTTAAGCTCATCGGTTAACCACCGCCCAGCTTTGTGCGCAGCGATTTGACGAGTTTCGAAATTTAATGCTTGCGGGTTGCGAGGGTGATTATTGATGCCGACGACGATCACTATTCTGTCGGTTGAGCCACGTGATAGACCAGCCGCTGACGTCAATATCTGCGGTCTAGCCGCTTCAAAGGATCTTCCTGCTACCCCCCCCCCCATCAAAACTGCACGCCGCAACACTGATCGCAACTAGTGCTGAGATGATTGACGATCGTGCGCGATGGCGGCTCATTTTACCTCAATAGTTAAATCGTCATGCAAAAAATAGTAACAGTACTGCGTAGCTTAGATACGCCATGCTTCTAACAATCGTCGCGTCTGGCGGCACGAATCAAAGCACCGACTAGTTTCTTCTTGCGCACATCGTAAAATTCCTGCGTACCTTGCAAAAAGCTATTGTTCGTCACGCGTTGACACGTTCGGTAGTCCCGGCTGCCAAGCTATCGGGATTCGTTGGCACTTGAGTGGCGAAATCCAGGACGCAGTTTCCTATGATGATCAAGAAGGCGCCGGCGTAACTCGTAGATATCGTAACCCCAGGAGGTACGCCAACTGTCAAGCGATGATACGGCTATGTAAGTCCAGATTTCAGCCACGCTCGAAACTTAGGCGCTACGCGTGTCGCAACGGGTCGCCAAAATAAGGCGCCAATGCTTCGTTTCGACTCGACCGTCAAGCTTGCAATAGCAACGACCGGCTGCGATGGCATCAGCGGCCGATTCGCACACCAGGGAACGCGGCTTACCCTATTTTCGCTCGCAGCGTCGCATCCGCGATGCGCGACGCGCTATGCGCAACTCCAAGCGCGTTTGCTCGCGGCACTCGAACGAACGCGGACGTTTCATATTTGTTGCTCGACCCTCGAATTGCGGGATCGCGCGACGGTTCTGGCCAGCTTCCGCACCACTCGCTGACATCGAACGAGCGAAGCTCGGCAGTTTCGAGGCCGCAGCGAGTAGAGTTAAGAAAGACGCCACATGCGCCGCCGCTCGTTGTTCAGTGCAATCATCATTCTGCTTGCCGGCGCCGCAAACGCGTTGGCCGCCAGCCCCGCTGCGCCCAACGCGGGCGCAAACTTCACCGGATTGCATTGGCGCTGCATCGGCCCATTTCGCGGCGGCCGGTCGGTCGCGGTGAGCGGCGTCGCCGGAAATCCGAATCTGTTTTATTTCGGCAGCGTCGGCGGCGGTATTTGGCGTACCGATAACGCGGGTCGCACCTGGCAGCCGATTTTCGACGATCAAGCCGTTGCGTCGATCGGCGCGCTCGCCGTCGCACCTAGCGATCCGAATATCATCTATGCGGGCACCGGCGAGGCCGATTTTCGCTCCGACTTGCAACAGGGCCGCGGCATGTATAAATCGGTTGACGCCGGTCGCACGTGGCACGCCATCGGCTTGACCGACACGCGCGCCATCGGCCGCATCAGCATCGATCCGACCAATGCCAATGACGTGGTCGTGGCCGCACTGGGGCATCCCTACGGCCCGAATGCCGAACGCGGCATTTTTCGCTCGACCGACGGCGGAACGACCTGGCGCAAAACATTGTATCTCGATGAAAATACCGGCGCGATCGGCGTCGCACGCGATCCGCAACATCCGGCCGTTCTGTTCGGCGCGATGCTTCAAACACGCCGCCCGCCGTGGAATGTGTATGCGCCGTCGAAAGGTCCGACCAGCGGCCTGTACCGCTCGATCGACAGCGGCGAGCATTGGACGCCGGTGCGCGGCTCCGGCCTGCCGGTCAAAGAGTTGGGCCGCATCGGCATCGCCGTCGCGCCGAGCGATTCGCGACGCGTATACGCCGTCGTCGACGCTGCCGAAGGCGGTGTCTATCGTTCGGACGATGCTGGTTTGAGTTGGAAACGCGTCGCGGCCGACCGGCGGCTTTGGACGCGCGGCTGGTACTTTGAAGAAGTCGCCGTCGATCCGCGCAACGCCGACACCGTGTATGTATCCAACACCTCGCTGTACCGGTCGACCGATGCCGGTTCGTCGTTTCGGGCAATCAAAGGCGCGCCGGGCGGCGATGATTATCACATGCTGTGGATCGATCCGACGGCGCCCGAGCGCATGATCTTGGCCAGCGACCAAGGCGTCATCGTCAGCGTCGACGGCGCGCGCAGTTGGAGCTCGTGGTACAACCAGCCGACGGCGCAACTCTATCACGTTGCCGCCGACACGCAGTTCCCATTTTGGGTCTACGGCGCGCAACAAGATAGCGGTGCGATTGCCGTCGTCAGCCGCAGTGGCCGCCGCGGCATCGGACCGGCCGACACGTTATCGCTCGACGTCGGCGGCGAAAGCGACATGATCGCGCCCGACCCGTTGCATCCCGGCGTGCTTTTCGGCGGCCGCGTCGTGCGCGAAGACCTGGCTACCCACACGGTCCGCAGCGTTTCGCCGACCTTGGCCAATCCAGCCGATTGGCGCGAAACGTGGACCTTGCCGCTGGTGTTTTCGGCTAGCGATCCGCACGCGTTGTATTTCAGCCGGCAGGTGCTGTTTCGCACCGTCGACGGCGGGTCCAGTTGGCAAACGATCAGCCCGGATCTTACGCGCGACAACCCCGGTATTCCGGCGACTCTCGATGGACCGGCGGCGGCCGACGTCGAGGATCCCAAAACCCCGCCGCGGGGTGTGATTTACGCGATCGCGCCGTCACCGCTCCGCAGCGCGCTGATTTGGGCCGGTACGGACGACGGCGTCATACAACTCACGCGCGACCGCGGTACCACTTGGAGCAACGTCACGCCCGCGGGCCTAAGTGCGTGGAGCAAAATCGGCGTCATCGAAGCGTCGCACTTCGATCCGGACACGGCGTACGCGGCGGTCGACCGGCATCGGCTCGACGATGCGAGGCCGTACATCTACCGCACGCGCGACGGCGGACGCACGTGGCGCAACGTCGCCCGCGGCCTTCCCGCCGACAGCTTCGTCAACGTGGTGCGCGAAGATCCGCAACGCCGTGGCTTGTTATACGCCGGCACCGAGACCGGCGTTTTCGTCTCGTTGGATGACGGCGAACGCTGGCAGCCGCTGCAGCAAAATCTTCCGACCGCGTCGGTGCGCGATCTGACGATCCGCGACGATGCACTCGTCATCGCGACGCACGGGCGGTCGTTCTGGATCCTCGACGACGTGACGCCGCTGCGTCAATGGAATAGCGGCATCGCGACCGCGCGCAATTGGCTCTTCAGCCCACAAACGGCGTATCGCGTACGCCTGGCAAGCGACGAAGGGACACCGCTGCCGCCCGAAACGCCGGCCGGTGAAAACGCGCCCCAAGGCGCGCTCATCGACTATTGGCTCGGGCCGGCGGGCGCGGGCAGCGTCGAACTCGAGGTGGTCGATGCAACCGGAACGTCGGTGCAACGTTGGTCGAGCGCCGCGCCGCCGCAGCCGCTCGACCCGGCAAAGGTCGATTTTCCGGCGTTCTGGATCCCGCCGCCGGCGGTCCCCGGCATCATGCCCGGCCTGCATCGCTTCGTGTGGAATCTGCATTACGGCGCGACCGTTCCCGCATCACGCGACGAGCAAGATGATCCGTTCTTCGTCGCCGGACTTTGGGCCGCACCGGGCAGCTATCGCGTTCTGCTCACCGTCGACGGGAAGACCAGCGAGCAGCTTCTGCGGGTGGTGCTCGATCCGCGTGAAACGGCATCGGCCGCCGACCTTGCGGCACAGTTCGCGTTTTCGCGCGACGTCGACCGCTTGCGCGGCGAGGTGCTGCGCGCCGCACGGCGTCAGCCCAACAATGCTCGGCTCGCCGATATCGACGAACGGCTCGCCCAGCTCGAACGGTCGGCGCAAAGTGCACCGGCCGCGCCGACACCGGATGAGCGCACCGCCTTGACCCTACAGCGCGCGGCATTCGCGGCCGCTAACGGTTCAGCCGGCGCCGGACCGCCGTAGCCTGCTCGCCGGCGTTGCCGCAAGGAGCGCCTGCGGGCCGAGCGGCGAAACCAAAACCGCTGCCTCCCTCGTCACACCGTACGGCTACCCCGTGCGTACGCGCGGCGCGGCTCGAAAGGAACTCTCTTGGCAACCATCAGCGTCGACGCGATCGTCATCGGGGCCGGTCCGGGCGGCTACCACGCCGCGATCCGGCTCGGTCAGCTGGGCAAAAACGTGGTCTGCTTCGACCGCGATGAAGTGGGTGGCGTGTGCCTCAACTGGGGCTGCATCCCGACCAAAGCGTTGTTGCACGTCGGCGAAGTAACCCGGCAGATCAACCATGCCGCGGAAATCGGCATCACCGTTCCGCAGGCGCAGATCGACCGCGCCGGCGTCGCGAAGTTTCGCGCATCGGTGGTCAAAGCCAATGTCGGCGGCGTGCAGTCGCTGTTCAAGGCCAATAAAGTCACCTTTGCGTACGGCGACGCCTCGTTCACCAGCGCGGACACCGTCAGCCTCAAGAAGCGCGACGGCACGACCGACGAGTACACCGCGCCGGCGATCGTGATCGCCACGGGTTCGGCGCCGATCGACGTTAAGGTCTGGCCGCGCGACCGCGACACGATCATCAACTCCGATGACGCCGTTGGTCTCGAGCGTATTCCGGAGAAGCTGCTAATCGTCGGCGGCGGCGTGATCGGCCTTGAGTTCGCCACCGTGTACACGCGCATGGGCGCTAAGGTGCTCGTCGTCGAGGCGCTGCAGAACGTGTTGAACGGCACCGACCTGGAAATTTCCAAAACGCTGGCTCGCATTCTCAAGAAACAAGGTGTTGAGATCGCACTCAACACCAAAGTCGAGACGCTCGAAAAGGTCGCCGATCGCCACGTCAGAGCCACGATCAACGGCGAATATACGAATAACAAGCCGGAAACCCGCGAGTTCGACATGGTGCTCGTGGCGGTCGGCCGCCGGCCCGTCACCGACACGCTCGATCTCGCTGCGGCCGGCCTGGCCACCGACGACAAAGGCTTCTTGGCCGTCGACGCCCAGATGCGGACCAAAGTCAGCCACATCTTCGCCATCGGCGACGTCACCGGTCAGCCGCTGCTGGCCCATCGAGCCATGAAGCAAGGGACGGTCGCCGCTGAAGTCATCGCCGGCGACAAGGCGTCGGCCTACGATCCGGTCGCGATGCCGAATTGCGTCTACACCGATCCCGAGGTCGCGACGGTTGGGCTGTCCGAAGAAGAAGCCAAGGCCAAAGGCTACGAGATTACCATCGGCAAGTTTCCGCTCATCGCGTCGGGGCGAGCCCGCACGATGAATGAAACGGACGGCCTGATCAAACTCATCGGCGACGCTAAAACCGACCTGCTGTTGGGCATGCATATTGTCGCGCCGCAGGCCGAATCACTCATCGGCGAGGGCGTGATCGCGCTCGAAATGGGCGCGACGATCGAAGATATCGGGCTTTCCATCCATCCGCATCCGACGTTGACCGAGTCGATTATGGACGCCGCGGAACTCATTCACGGCAAGGCGATTCACGTCATCAATCCCAAGCCCAAACCGAAGACGCCGGCCGCGGTGTAAGCGTGAGCGAACCGCTGGCGGTGCGCTTGATCGACGCCGGACGCGCACCGTACGGTCCCATTCACTGCTTGCAGCAAACGCTACACGCGGCGGTCGCCGACGGCCGTGAACCTGAAACGTGGATCGTCGTGGAGCACGATCCGGTGATCACGCTGGGCCGTAACGCCAAGGCCGCCAACGTACGCCTGTCATCCGATCTGCTGACCGCCCGCGGCATTGCGACGTTCGCCGTCGAGCGCGGTGGCGACGTGACGTATCACGGGCCGGGGCAAGTGGTGGTGTACCCGATTCGCAAGCTGGCGCGCTTTCGCGAGATCGTACCGCTCGTCGGGACGCTCGAAGGCGCCGCAATCGACGCGCTCCGCCGCTTCGGCATCGCGGCAGCGAGCCGGCCCGAACATCGTGGCGTGTACGTCGGCGATGCCGCGATCTGCGCCGTCGGCCTAGCCGTGCAGCGCATGACGACCCTGCACGGAATCGCGCTCAACGCCGATCCAGACCTCGCGTACGATCGGCTCATCACGCCGTGCGGCACGCCGGAGTTCGGAATCACCTCGATTGCCCGGCAGATCGGCCGCCCTGTTGCCTGGAACGAGGGCCGCGACGCCCTGCTCGCGGCGCTCGAACGCGCCTTCGATCTCCGGTTCATCGCCGGCGGCGCAACGGCCGGGCTGGTTCGCGCGTCTTAGCGTTGGCATGAGCGTCGCGGTACTTTAAGACTCGTATGGACACGATTGATTTGATCGACCCGCAGCCGGTGCTGCGCAAACCGCCGTGGCTCAAAGTCGCCTTACCCGGCGGCGCGGCGTACGACCACGTTCGGGCCGAGGTGAAGCGGCTCGATCTGCACACCGTGTGCCAAGAAGCAATGTGTCCCAATATCGGCGAGTGTTGGGGCGCCGGCACGGCGACGATCATGATCCTAGGCGACACCTGTACGCGCGGCTGCCACTTCTGCAACGTAAAAACCGGTTCGCCGCAGGGCGAAGTCGACTGGCTCGAACCCAAGCGCGTCGCCGCCGCCGTGGCTGAACTCGGCTGGCAATATCTCGTGCTGACCGCGGTTGACCGCGACGATCTGGCTGACGGGGGCGCCACGATCTTCGCCAACACCGTGCGCATGATCCATCAACAGTCGCCGGGCGCGAAAGTCGAGTGCTTGACCGGCGATTTCGCCGGCGATCTGGCGGCACTCGACATCGTGCTTGCCGCGCGGCCCGAAGTGCTGGCCCACAACCTTGAAACGGTGGAACGCTTACAAGCCCGCGTGCGCGACCGTCGCGCCAATTACCGCCAATCGCTCGCTATTTTAGAACGCGCCAAGAGCAGCAACAAGGTGCGCTTCACCAAAACGTCACTGATGTTGGGTTTGGGTGAAACGGAACCGGAAATAGAGGTGGCGATGAACGATGCGCGCGCGGTCGGCGTCGACATTCTCACGATGGGTCAGTATTTGCAACCGACCAAACGGCATCTCAACGTCGTGGAATTCGTTACGCCGGAAAAATTCGACCGGCTGCGGATTCTCGGCGAAAGTAAGGGATTTCGGCAAGTCGTCGCCAGCCCACTATCGCGTAGCTCCTATCACGCGGAGCAGGCCTTTGCGTAATCTCCAAGATGCGTGGCGCGCGCGCCTGCGCGCAGAGCGGACAGCGTAGGCTTGCCTCCGGAGCGGCGCTGGTTCGCCGTGATCGTTGTGGCGGTCGGCACGATCATGAGCGTGCTCGACGGTTCGATTGCCAATACCGCGCTACCGACGATCGCGCGCGAATTACATACCACCGCCGCCCAATCGATTTGGGTGGTGAACGGCTTCCAATTGGCCGTGACGATGACCGTTCTCACCTATGCGAGTTTAGGTGATGCGCGCGGGACGAGTTTCGTCTATCGCACCGGAATCATCATCTTCACCGTCGGCTCGCTGCTGTGCGCGATCTCGCGCAGTCTGCCGCTGTTAATCGGCGCGCGCGTGGTACAGGGCGTGGGCGCGGCCGCGATCTTGGCGGTCGGGCCGGCGCTCTACCGTCAAATATTCCCGCCGGAAAAGCTGGGAACGGCGCTCGGCCTGAGCTCCGTCATTGTCGCGACGAGTGCGGCCGCTGGTCCGACACTCGGCGGTTCGTTGCTCGCAATCGCGGCCTGGCCCTGGCTGTTCGCGATCAACGTCCCGCTGGGTATTTTCGACGCGGTCTTTTCGCTGCGGACCTTACCGAATAGACCGGGCAACGGCAAACGCCTCGACATCCCGAGTGTGCTGGTGAGCGCCACCGGTTTCGGATCGCTCATTTACGGTATCGACGGCTTCGCTCGCCATGAGCCGGGGCTCTTCATCGCAGTCGAGATCGGCTTAGGCCTGGCGTGCGGGTACGTCTTCGTGCGGCGGCAACGTGGGCTGGCGGCACCGATGCTGGCGCTCGACTTATTTACCAAACCACGGTTCGCGCTGGCAAGTATCACCTCGACCTTAACGTACACGGCGCAAGGTTTAGCCTTCGTGTCGCTGCCGTTCTTCTTTCAAGCCGCGCTCGGCCGCACGCCGTTCGAATCGGGCCTTCTTTTAACCTCATGGCCGCTGGCGGTAGCGGCCGCTGGACCGATCGCGGGCCGGCTGTCGGACCGCTATCCCGCGGCAATCCTATCCACCGTCGGTTTAGCAATCATGGCGTTGGGGCTCGGACTGTATGCGGCATTGCCCGCGCAGCCTAAGCTATTCGATCTGGTGCTCCATGGAACGATCTGTGGGTTAGGCTTCGGCTTTTTCCAATCGCCGAACAATCGCGATCTGATCGGCAGCGCGCCACCAAGTAAAACCGGCAGCGCCGCGGGCGTACTGGCGTCGGTTCGCCTGACCGGACAAACGGTGGGCGCCGCACTTGTCGCAATTATTTTTAGTTCCGTTGGCGCGGCGGTGATGACGGGCAACGAGCATCTGGAGACCGTGGTGCGAATGGCCGTTCCGCTGACCTTATGGCTGGCCTGCGCTTGCGCGTTGCTCGGCATGTGCGTGAGCGCGATACGCTTATTTACGTCGAGTGCTTCGCGTGCGCTCGAAGCAGCATAGCGATGGACGACCTCGACGCGCTTGAAGCGCGCTCGATCTTTATTCTGCGCGAAGCGTACCGCCGCATCCGGCCGCTGGGTCTGTTGTGGTCGATCGGCAAAGATAGCACGGCGCTCTTGTGGCTCGCGCGCAAAGCCTTTATCGGGCGCATTCCGTTCGCCGTGTCGCTGCTCGATACCGGGATGGAATTTAGCGAAGTGTATGCGTTCCGCGACGAACTTATCGCCGCCTGGAAGCTGGACTACATCAATAGCCCGTGTCCGCCGGAAAGCGCCGTCGATCAAACGCTTCCCCCGGCCGGCCGAGCCGCGGCCCGTAAAACGGAAGGCCTCAAAGCGCTGATCGCGCGCGAACGCTGGCGCGGCGTGGTGTTGGGCATTCGGCGCGACGAACAGGCAACGCGCGCGAAGGACCGCGTCTTCAGCCCGCGCGCCGCCGACGGCAGCTGGAACTTCGCCGATCAGCCGCCCGAATTTTGGGACTACTACCAAACCGACGTGCCCGACGGTGCACATCTGCGCGTGCATCCGTTGCTGCATTGGACCGAACTGGATATTTGGCGCTACACCTTGCGCGAGCAGATCCCGTTCTGCTCGTTATATCTGGCGCGCGACGGCCGGCGCTATCGCTCGCTGGGCGAAAAAAACATCACGCAGCCGATCGCGAGCGACGCCGCCACGATCGAAGCGATTATCGCCGAACTCGCGGCGACGCGCGCACCCGAACGCGCCGGCCGCGCGATGGATCATGAAACCGAAGACGCCTTCGAGCGCCTGCGCGCCGGCGGGTACATGTGAGGACGTTTCCCGTCGTCTTTACCGGTCACGTCGATCACGGAAAATCGACTTTGGTCGCCCGCCTGCTGCACGACACGGGCTCGTTTCCCGACGGTAGACTGGCCGAACTCGAAGCCGCCGCGCAGCGGCGCGGTGTGCCGCTCGAACTATCGTTCCTCCTCGACGCCTTACAAGTCGAACGCGATCAAGCCGTCACGATCGATGCCACGCGCATTTGGTTCACCGGCCCAACTCGGCGCTATGCCGTCATCGACGCGCCGGGTCACCGCGAATTCGTCCGCCACATGGTTAGCGGCGCTGCCGACGCGGCCGCCGCTGTCGTGGTGGTCGACGCGGCGGAGGGCATCGGCGAGCAAACCCGGCTGCACGCGTTGCTGCTGCCGCTCGTCGGCGTTACCCGAGCCATCGTGGCGATCAATAAAATGGACGCGGTCGCGTTTTCGGAAACGCGCTACACGCGCCTGGCCGCCGCGCTACGCGAGCTGTTCGCGGCCGGCGGTCTGGAACTCATTGCCGCGGTGCCCACCGTCGCCCGCGACGGCGACAACGTGGTGCATGCGTCGGCGCGTATGCCGTGGTTTTCCGGCCCCTCACTGCTGGGAACGCTGGAGTCGCTCGCCGAGCGCACGTCCGACGAGCCGATGCGGTTTCCGGTGCACGATGTGTACCGGCGCGACAGCGAACGCATCATCGTCGGCACTCTGAGCGCGGGACAGGTGCGCGCCGGCATGACGTTGCTGTTTTCGCCGACCCGCGGCCAGGCCCGGATCGCACGGATGGTGCGCTTTCCGCAGTCCGATCGGCCGGCCGTTGCCGGTGAGGCCACCGGCTTCACGCTCGATGCGCCGATCTTCGTGAGCCCCGGCGACGTCGCCAGTGCTGTCGCCGATCCGCCGCTGGTCGCCGAGCAAATCCAAGCGACGATTTTCTGGCTCGATCGCGCGCCGCTGGGCATCGGCGAGCACCTTCGCCTGCGCTGCGGTACGCGCGACGTCACCGCGATCGTCGAGCAGATCGACGGCGTTGTCGATTTGGCCACCTACGCCGACGTTCCGGCCACGGCGATCGGCCGCAACGATGTCGCTCGCGTTGTTTTGCGCGGACTGCAGCCGATCGTGGTCGACGTGCAGTCGTCGGACTTGGCAAAATTCGCGCTGTATCGCGGCGACGCGGTCGCGGGCGGCGGAATCGTGCGGGCCGTCGTCACGGAACGCGACCACGCGCGGCGATCGTCGCCGGATGTCGGCACGACGGTTCACGGCGTCCGGCAGGCCGACCGGAACCAGCGCTACCGCCACCGCGGACTCGTCGTGTGGCTGACCGGTCTGCCGAGCGCCGGCAAATCAACGCTCGCGGCGCGGCTTGAAGCGGCGCTGTTCGCTGACGGTTGCATTACGTACATGCTCGATGGTGACAATCTCCGCAGCGGCCTCAACGGCGACCTCGGCTTCTCGCTGCCGGACCGGCACGAAAACACCCGCCGAACGGGCGAAGTGGCGGCGTTGTTCGCGGATTCCGGCTGCATCGCCGTGGTCGCGCAAGTTTCGCCGATGCGTGCCGACCGAGCCCGAGCCCGAGTCGCGGCCGGCAACGCGTTCCTCGAGATTTACGTTCGGGCCGACCTCGCGGTGTGCGAAGCGCGCGATCCCAAGGGGCACTATCGGCGCGCGCGGACCGGCGATCTCGCCGACTTCACCGGCATTTCATCGCCGTACGAAGAGCCGGAGCTACCCGATTTGGTCGTTGATACATCGGAACGGCCCGTGGACGCCGGTGTTGCGGCGTTGCTGGCGTTCGTGCGCGAGAAGGCCCGCTTATGACGCGCGCGGAGAGGGAACAACGCGGCGATGGATATTACGACTGATGAGCTGGCCGCGCTCGGCCCCAACGGGGCAACGATCGTCAATGCCGGCAAGCGGGCCGGTTCGCGCGAAATTCGCGGCGCCATCCGCTACCGCCCGGATGACTTACTGATCGCGTCGCACTTGGCGCTACCGATCGCCACCGACCGGCCGGTCGTGCTGTACGACGAGCGCGGAAGCGGCGATCACCTCGCGCAAATCGCTGAGAAATTGCAGGCAAACGGCTATCCGGACGTGCGCATCCTCAGCGGTGGCTTCGCCGCGTATGAAGCCGCCGACGCGCCGCTGCAAGAAGCATCGACCGAGCAAGTGGTCCCGCCTTCGAAGCCCGACGAAGTCGGCGCCCTGGACCGGCGGCTGTAACCCGTCGCCCTTAGGCGTACACTCCGCGGATCTTCATCGACTTCACCACGCGTTCGATCGCGACCATGTAGGCTGCGGTGCGAAGCGTGACCCGGCGCTGCAGTGCCAGTTCGCGCACGACGTGGAAGTTGGTCAGCAGCATTTCCTTGAGCCGCTCGTTGACCTCGGCTTCCTTCCAGAAAAAGCCCTGACGATCTTGGACCCACTCGAAATACGAGACCGTCACACCGCCGGCGTTGGCAATGATATCGGGGATGACGGTAACGCCCATCGCGGTGAATATACGGTCCGCTTCGGGAGTGGTGGGCCCGTTCGCGCCCTCGACGATGAGCCGCGCTTTGACGCGCGCCGCGTTCTCCGCCGTGAGCACCTTTTCGAGCGCGGCGGGAACGAGTACGTCGCAGTCTTGTTCGAGCAGGGCAGCGTTGGGCAGCATGTCGCCGCCGCGAAAACCGGCCAGCCAGTGATGCTCCTGGGCATACGCTATGGCGGCCCGAACGTCGATGCCGCCGGGGTTGTAATACGCGCCCGATACGTCCGAGATGCCGACGATGCGACAGCCGGCATCGGCGAACATCTGCGCCGCGATGCCGCCGACATTACCGAAACCCTGCACGATCACGCGCGTTTGTGCCGGGTTCATGCCGAGCCGGTCCATCTCATCGAGCGCGCAGAGCGAAACGCCGCGACCGGTCGCCTCGACCCGGCCGCGCGATCCGCCGATCTCGATCGGCTTGCCGGTGACCACGCCCGGCACCGAACACCGCATGTGCATCGAGTAGGTGTCCATGAACCAGGCCATCGTTTGCGGGGTGGTGCCGACATCGGGGGCCGGCACGTCCTTGTCGGGACCCACGACCTCAACGAGTTCGGCGGCATAGCGGCGGGTGATCCGCTCGAGTTCGCTCTGCGAAAGCGAGCTTGGATCGCAGGTGACGCCGCCCTTCGCTCCGCCGAACGGCAGGTCGATGGCGGCGCATTTCCAGGTCATCCAGAAGGCCAGCGCGGTAACTTCATCGAGCGTCACACCGGGATGGAACCGGATGCCGCCCTTGGCCGGCCCGCGCGCGAAGTTATACTGCACGCGGTACCCGGTATAGACTTCGAGCGCGCCGGAATCGCGCTGGAACGGGATCGCGAAGATGATCTGGCGCGACGGGTGCGTGAGGATCGCCCGCATGCCGGGGTCGAGGTTTACCAGCGCCGCCGCTTCATCGAAATACGTGATCGCATCGCCAAACACCGAAACTTCCCGCACCGCTGTCGTCATGGAGACTCCCCAAACACATCGTCGATTTCGACGAAATCCACAACGATCTTATCCGCTTCTTGGACAAATGTCCAATATAAAGGGCGGCTCTTAACGCACTCCGCCGGTAGCGATTCAACGCGGTTGAATTTGTAATGTCTCGGGCTGCGCCCAAGATGTTTGGCGGGCGACGTCGGGTTGACCCGATCTGCTCACAGCCTACACGTTGAAGCGGAATTCCACGATGTCGCCTTCCTGCATGATGTACTCCTTGCCCTCGGACCGCAGCAAGCCGGCGGTTCGCAGCGCATCGCGACTCTTGTAAGCGACGAAGTCGCCATAGGTGCAGATTTCCGCCCGAATGAAACCGCGCTCGATATCGGAATGAATTTTGCCGGCCGCTTGTGGAGCCCGGCTTTGCTTGGGGATCGGCCAAGCACGCGTTTCTTTCTCGCCCGTCGTCAGAAACGTCATGAGGCCGAGCAGATCGTAGGCTTGCACGATGAATTGGTCGAGCCCGCCGGTCGTGATCCCGTAGTCGACCCGAAATTCGTCGGCTTCCGCGTCGGACAATCCGGCAAACTCCGATTCGATCTTCCCCGAGAAAGCGATCGCCCGGCTCTTCTCCGTGGCGGCATGCGCGAACACCGCTTGCGCCAGCGGGCCCGGCTTGCCGATCTGCGCTTCGTCGACGTTGGCCACGTATAACATCGGCTTGACCGTCAGCAGGAACGCTTCACGGGCGAGCTCGGCTTCTAAGGAGTCAGCGGCGAAACCGCGCGCCGGCTTGCCGTCTTCAAGGGCGGCGACGAGCCGGCCGAGGGCTTCCACCTGCGGTGCCAGCTTTGGATTCGAGCGCGCTTCGCGAGCGAGCTTGTCCTTGCGCTTTTGCAGCGTGGCGAGGTCGGCCAGCGACATCTCGATGTTGATGATTTCGATGTCGCGCAACGGATCGGGGCCGCCTTCGACGTGAGTAACGTTATCGTCTTCGAAACAGCGCACCACCATCGCGATGGCGTCGGTCTCGCGAATGTGTGACAGAAACGCATTGCCCAATCCCTGACCGCTCGCAGCGCCGCGCACGAGCCCCGCGATGTCGACAAAGCGCATCGTCGCATACACCAGTTTTTCGGTGTGACTGATGTCGGCGAGCACCTTGATTCGAGGATCGGGAACCGGCACCTCACCGATATTCGGCTCGATGGTCGCGAACGGATAGTTTGCCGCGAGTGCTTGGGCCGAGCGTGTCAGCGCGTTGAAAATGGTTGATTTGCCGACGTTTGGTAAGCCGACGATACCGCATGAAAGTGCCATCGGATCAGGCGACGTTACACGCGCGGACAACGGGCGGGCGGGAAAAGACGCGAAACGGTGGCGGCGTTAGCATGAGGCGTGGTTATGCCGCACTACAGGATTCGCCCTGGGACCGTAGGATTATCGAATATGCGGCAGATGAAGGTCGACAAACTGGGTATCGATTTACTGACGCACGACCCGGTTGTGATTCTCAAAGACCTCGAAGGCAAGCGCTATCTGCCGATTCTCATCGGTCCCTTCGAGGCTACCGCTATTGCCCTAGCGCTCGAAGGAACCGCCGTGCCGCGCCCGCTTTCGCACGATTTGATGCGCACGATTTTGGAATCGATGTCGGCCAAGCTCGAACAAATCATCATCCACGACATCAAGGACTCGACCTTCTTCGCCAAACTCGTCGTGCGCCAGAACGGCGATACGACCGAGATCGATGCACGGCCGTCCGACGGCATCGCGCTGGCGCTGCGCATGCAAGCTCCAATCTTCGTCACCGATAAGATCGCGCTGGAAGAAACCGTGCCTGATAAGAAAGCCGAAGTCGAAGAATCGCAAAAATTCAAACGCTTTCTCGAAGAACTCAAACCCAGCGACTTCACCGAATAACGTCCGCGCCGGCGCGTTCGCCGGCTCTGCTTGAAACCGGACGGCGGCAAGGGAGTACAACGTGTGGCGAGAACGCCGGGCGTTGCCTTTTTTACAATCGACGGGAGTGGACCAACGTTGGCTAAGGAACAAGCGGAGATCGGTGTCTTCGGCGGATCGGGTTTTTACAGTTTAATTGAAAACCCGCGCGAAGTGTGGATCGAAACGCCGTACGGCGCGCCGTCGGACAAAGTGGCGCTGGGTGAGATCGCCGGGAAAAAAGTGGCGTTCCTGCCACGTCACGGCAAAGACCATCGCTTTCCGCCGCAGTCGATCAACTATCGCGCCAACGCGTGGGCGATGAAAGAGCTGGGCGTCACGCGGATCATCGGGCCGACCGCGTGTGGTTCACTTAAGGCCGACGTCAAGCCGGGCGACATGGTCGTTGCCGATCAGATCGTCGATCGTACCACCGGCCGGGCCGACAGTTTCTACGACGGCCCGATCACGACGCATGTGAGTTTCGCCGATCCCTACTGCGCGCAGCTGCGGCCGATCGCGGTCGACGCGTTGCAAGGTTTAGGAATTACGACTCACCCCACCGGCACGATCGTGGTAATCCAAGGACCGCGCTTTTCGACCCGCGCCGAATCCAAGTGGTTCTCATCACTGGGTTGGGAAGTCATCAACATGACCAATTATCCCGAATCGTATTTGGCGCGCGAACTCGAGATGTGCTACGTCAACATCTCGCTCATCACCGACTACGATGTGGGCTTGGAAGGCCAACACGGCATCGAACCCGTGTCGCACGCCGAGGTCATGAAAATCTTCGCCAGTAACAACGAGCGCGTGAAGAATGCGATCTTCACAATAATCGAAAAGACGCCGACCGAACGAACCTGCACGTGCGGTAGCGCGCTTGCGGGCGCGCGCGGCTAAGGCGACCGCGCCATGCAGCAACTGCGCAACCTCGATCTGCTGCTGTACCTGCGGGCGTTCGGTCTGCTGGCACGCAATCCGTCGATCATCGTCGTGCCGTTGCTGATGGGAATCGTCGGCGTGTTCGTGGCCCAAATCGGTGGCGACCCGACCGGCGGCGGCGTGTTCGGCGGTCTCACCGCCGGCATCATGTCGCTGCTTATTTTACTGCTGAAAATGTTCGCTTTCGGTACGGCGTGCATCATCGCCGATATGGCCTGGCGGCGCGGTGGCCGCAGTTCCTTTGATGAGGGCTGGAATGAAGCGCGCCGCAAGGGCGGTGAGATTCTAACGGCTTCGATGGGATTCACGTTCGTGCTGTACATTGCGAGTTTCGCCGGATCGCTGATCGGGCCGATTGCCCCGATCGTCATCGCGGTCGCGCTCTATTTTCTTATTTACACCATCCCGGCGGCCGCGATCGGCGGCGTCCCCGGTGGTGCCGCGCTGCAAGTCTCGATCGAACGCGCACGTGCCAACCCGCTGCCGACGATCGTCGTCGCGGTTGTCTCCGTTGCCGCATTTCTGTATCTCGACGTTCTGCTCGCGCCGCTGTTCGCACTCGTGCTGGGTTCGCTAACATTTGCTTCGTTTTCGTTACTGGCGGCGCTCTTCGGCGCAATGGTGCAAGCCCTCGCGGTCGGCTATATCGCGCTGATCGTCACGAAAACGTACGCCGATTTGAGCTTCGGCCGGCGTCTGTAGCCGCCAACCGCGGCTGCGGTCAGCGCTCTCGAAGCTCACGTTTCCATCGCATTGAAGGGGTCGGTTGGACGAGCGGCCGCTGTGGCTTAATTTGCTAGCGAAGCATGCTCTTCTGAAGTGACTAAGCGTGATAGACTACGTCTATGAAGTGATGTTGACCCGGTCTATGATTTGAATTTCAGGCCGCTGCTTGCAAGACGGCGTTCGAAGTTGATAGGCGAGAGATTGCGGATGCCATGCGATTATACCACGCCTCGATGCCAAAACTGCCAGCGGAAGCGATGCTTAACGAGCAACTCAGCGTTGCGTTGAAGTCATCGCGTGCAAGATTTGCGCGCTTTACATGAACGCATCGAGAGACCCTTGGTCGAACAACGGCGAGCGGTTTATAGACGGCCATATCGAGCGCACCAGCTCTTTCGCGCCATTGCCCATCCGTCGAGCCTGTGTGCGGCGTACTCATCCACGTCGTACGTTATCGGCGCCAAACGAAGCGCCGTCAACAAGATCGTGTGAATTGATCGCGGTGCGTCATCGAAGCCCCGTGAATAGACCGATTGCGCATCAGGCGTGCAACGCGCTTGGCGCCTTCGGACGGCCGATCGAACGCGACATCACCTGATACGGCGAAAGTTTGAGTAACCGCATATCATCGTCGGATATTGGGCCGTAAGCTTTCACGCGAAGTCTTTCCGTGTTTTCCCGTGCGAACCAGACTCATGACATTTGAGCGACTCCTTATTCATCGCTGGTCAGGCCGTCTTTGCGGCTTCCGCTATCAAGCTGCGACTGCTTGACCCAGTTCCGGATCGTAACTTGGGCCGCAGCGAGCTCTTCTGGACTGCGTCCGGCTTCAAGCCCTTGCTCTTGACTCCGGCGGGTACTGCGGCATTGTTCACTGGGCAATGAACCGGGCAAAGCTCGAGGCCGACCCGCCACGTCTTGCAAGATTTGCGCGATGGGCAAAGCGTGAGAATCATTGCGGTCTCCGGCAAGCCGTGTGACTCATACCGTACGATGCGCCAAAGAAGCGCGTCCTTAAAATTGATCGCGGGCTCATCGCGGCCGATTTCGACACACCTGATAAAGAGTTTGAGCATATCTTTTCTAGCGGCGCCGTCTTTCCTCAAGACTCATGACATTTGCGACTCCTTATTAACACACAAGTGTTCCCTTGGGCCGCAGATTGCCCGAGACACTTTCAGATGGCGCTCGCGACGCCATTGAAGATGCAAGCAATGACGTTTTTGTGTCCGTAATCGCCGCTTGTGAAATCGCTATTAATTTCAAGGGAAAGTTGCTGCTACCGGTCGAGCCCGCACTCTTCCTTCCATGACGATTGCGCTCACTTGGGTTTCGCGCTCTCCCGCTGTCTATTGATCACGCGCTTGCCGTCGGGTCACTCCCGGACTTCCACGCTGATCCATTCGATCGGTTGCTGATTGCACAGGCGAGTATTGAAAAGTTGATCCTTGTTACACGGGATTCGCAGATACTGCGCTACCCCATCAACACATTACTGGCTTAATTGACTCGACCGCGATACGCGCACGGTCTCGATCCGAAGCTTCGCTCGCCGGGATCTCGCTGAGGCGGCGGCGCTTATTCTCACAAACGAGGGACAGTACGCCGGGCCTACACCGTCCCTAACGGGTTCTGAAGCACTCGACTTTGAGGACTTGGCAGCGATCGCGTCAAACGTGTTAGGCCGCTCGATCGTGCGCCGCATTCTTTCCGATGACGAAGCACGGATTCAAATGGTGACGCGCGGACCGAGGCCCCGCGCAGTAGACGTCGCAGTAGGGCTTTACATCGCCAGCCGCCGAGGTGAATTCGCATCAACCAATCCGACGCTCGAGCGACTTCTCGGACGGCGTTCGATCAACATGCACGATACAATCGCGGAAAATGTTCAAATATAATGACGTTAGACACGTCATTGCTCCGGCCAAAGCCGGGAAGCGGTTCGTGTTTGTCAGCGCGATGCAAGGGTAGCCGCCTGGCTTGATCGGCAAAGCGCGGAAATGCGGATTACCGCGCCGGAGCTAGGGCCATCCGAACGAGTCCGGCGACGAGCGCGGGGGTGACGTTGGTGCGCGCGATGCGCTCGGCATCGCCGATCGACACCAGCGCTCGACTCAACGCCGCCGGATCGCGCGCCGGCAAGCGTTCCAGCTCGCCCGTTTGATGAGCTCCCGCGAGTCTGAGCACGAGCCAATCGCGGGTCAAGGTCTTGATCGTATCGAGTCCGTCTCAAGCGTACCGCGCGTCGCCCAGCCGGAATGATCGGCTTCCCGGCCGGCAACCGCCGCATAGAACCACGCCACGGCCGCATCGCGTGTTTCGCCCTCGCCGGCGTCGAGATACGCTTTGGCGCGCGTGATGCTGCCGTTGCCGATCTCGGCGGCGCGTTGCGCATCATCGGCTTGAGCACTTATTAAGGACAACCCATGGTGCGCAGTGCAATTGGTGACTCAACGGGCGATCTCTGTTCCCTCTGGTAAAAATAGGCCGTATCATCGTAAGCGTCGTTTAGTGACCGTCTTGCTTACTGTCCCATCGTCCACGATGATGGAAAGAACATTTCATCAATCATCGTGAGGAGTTCATGGCAGCAAAGCCTGCATCAATATATCGCACACCGCGCCGCAGTTGGCCGCCGGAGGAGAAGCGTCGAATCGTTAAACCGACGCTGCTTGAGGGCTCGTCGTTAGTCGCAACTGCGCACGCATTCGGGTTTCATCCGAATAACTGGTATTTGTGGAAGGCGCTCTGCGGTGGTGGAAGCTTGGCGCATCGACAAAGCCCGCGCGCCGCGTTGCTGGCTAGGCAGCTAACACTACATTTCTTCTAATGCAACCGCGTCCGAAACGCCGCGGCCCCGTTGAAGCGATACGTCGCGGGAACGACATCGAGAAAATCATCCGGCATCCGCGTTCGATTCACGGCGCGACCAGTCGCGGTGGCCCAAGCAGCGATGACAGACTGCCGGAACTTACGGTGCCGAGGCGCATGCCCCGCCGGTGAGGCCCCAAGCATCATAACTCCATCATGACGCCGCCGCCGCGAGCGTGTATGCTCAAACAGTACCGGTAATCCGACCGGACAGCAGCGCAAGGAGAAAGAAATGCCGTTAATTCAAGTCAGCGTGGTCAAGGGTGTATTTTCCGGAGAGCAAAAGAACCAGATGATATCGCGGTTGACCGACGCGATGGTGTCCGTGGAGGGCGAGAACATGCGTGCCGTCACGTGGGTAAAGATCGATGAAATCGAGAGCGGTGATTGGGGGATCGGCGGACAAGCGCTGACGACCGAGGCTGTCCTTTCGTTGGCCGCCGGAAAAACGCCGGTAGCCGCCGGATGATCGCGCCGCCGTTCGTCGGGCGTGACCGGGAACTCCCCTTCGTCGGTCGCGACGAGGAACTCGAGTTTCTCGACCGCCTGACGACGGCGCCGTTGCCATCGATCACCTTCGTCAACGGGATCGGCGGCATTGGGAAGTCGAGCCTGCTCGACGCTTTTACGCAGCGTCGGCGGGCCGCGGGTGCCGTTGTCGTACGCATCGATTGCCGCTTGGTAGAACCAACGGACGCCGGTTTCTTTCGAGAACTGCGATGCGCGGCGGGCGGCGACATCAGCTCGTGCGAGGACGCGGCTCGAAGGCTGGGCGAACTCGGCAGCGTGATGCTCGTCCTCGACGACATCGACGTGCTGCGTCTGCTGGACACGTGGTTGCGCCGCACCTTTATCCCGGCGCTGCCACCGAACGTGCACGTCGTCGCCAGCGGTCGCGATGCTCCGCTATCGGCGTGGGTGCAGATGCCCTGGCGCGGTGCGTTCCGGACGCTTGAACTCGCGCCGCTTACGGACTTCGCGGCCTTCGCGCTACTGGCGGCCGGTGGGGTCGAGGCAGCGCAAGCCGCGCGAGTCAACCGAATCGCTCGCGGTCATCCACTCGCCCTGACGCTAGCGGCGATAACGCTTCAACGCGTCGTTGACGACCCGGCGCTCGAGGAGCTGGCCTTCCACCGCATCGTCGAGGAACTCGCGCGCCGGCATTTAGCCGACATCAATGACCCGGTCACGCGACGCGCGGTTGAGGCAGCGGCCGTACTTCGATCGGTGACGGCGCCTTTGCTCGGCGCGATGTTGCCCGACGTGGCGCCGGGCGACGCGTACGAGCGCCTGCGCCGGCTGCCGATCATGCGACTAAGCCGAGACGGATTGCAACTTCACGACACGGTGCGCGTGGCGATCGCACGCGAATTGCGCAGCTCCGACCCGCAGCGCTACACCAGCCTGCGCCGTGCATGCTGGAGCCGCTTGACCCGCGATTTGCGCACGGCGCCACCGTCCGAACTTTGGCGGGCTACCGCGGACCTGCTGTATCTGCTCGAAAATTCCGTGGTCCGCGAAGCGTTCTTTCCATCGGGAGCACAGCGCTATGCGGTCGAGCCGGCCCGCGCCGCCGATAAACCCGCGATCTTCGATATAGCCGCGCTACATGAACAGCCAGCTGCGCTCGCCGCACTCGCCGGGTGGTGGAAACACATACCGGACGCCTTTCACGTTGTCCGTGAACGCAACGGCGAGGTGGCCGGCTACTATATTCTAGCAGAGGCTGCGTGCTTCGGGCCGACCCAAGCGAGCGATGATCCGGTGCTCGCGCAATGGTTGGCTCATCTTGCCGCCAACCCGGTTGCCGCCGGCGAGCGTGTCCTGTTCTTGCGCCGCTGGCTGTCGCGCGCCGACGGCGAAACTCCCGGCGCGGTTCAAGCGACGTGTTGGCTCGATATCAAACGCGCGTACATGGAATATCGCACCCATCTGCGACGTGTCTACCTTGCGGTCCGCGACCTCACACCGTATGCAGCAGCGGCGGCGCAACTTGGCTTCGTCGTACTCGACGCATGCCGGATCACCATCGCCGACGTGCCGTACGACACGGCGATGCTCGAATTCGGTCCGGGTTCCGTCGACGGTTGGTTTGCCAAGCTCGTCGCCGCCGAGTTCGGGATCGCGACGAGCAGCTTGCTCGACGTCGGAGCTCGGGAACTCGTCGTCGGTTCGCGTCGCGCGCCGCTGACGCGCCGGGAATTTGATACGTTTTATTACTTGGTGCAACGCGCGGGGAACGTCGTCGAGCGCGAAGAGATCATCGCGGACGTTTGGGGCGACGACGCCGATGTGGCCAGTAACGTTGTCGACGTGATCGTCCGTTCGCTGCGCAAGAAGCTCGCCGAGCGCGCGAACGTCATCGAAACTATTTCAGGAATCGGCTACCGACTACGCGACGGCGAACCGGCGAACGGCGCCGCAGGAAGCTGACCCGGCGGCCGTTGGTGCTTTAATGAAGCCGTATCGAGGGAGCAGTCAATCAGTAGAGCGGCGTATGCCGCCTTCTATCAGCTACGTCGCAACGCAAGGACCAATTCTACTTTCGGTCGCGTGTAAGTTACGTAAACCAAATTGCGCTCTTGCGCAATTTGCCACTTCGTCTTTGCCAGGAAGTCCCACGGCAGATTATCATGTTCGAGGATGAACACACGATTATCTTCTAACCTTTTCGCACGATGTATTGAACTGAACGTAACGTCAGCACTCTGCTCGCTAAAAGCGCCTTTATATCGCACAAAAAGCCGCAACGTCGATCCGCGCCTCCCATCCGTCCCAGCCTGCCTTAATGCTCGAACCTTGTCCTGTAATTCTTGACTCCCATCCTGATCGTTTTGCAGCTCAGCAAGCCGTCGATCCCGATATGCGTTCAACACCGCCACACTGAAGTTTCCAGCGCCAGTCCTGACAACGTTCTTAACGAGCTTGATTAGGGAGTCGCAAAGCCATCGCTACCCTTCAGATGCGCCGGTATTCCACGCCTGATCACTTCCAAACATCCGCGTACCAGGGGCGACGTCGTCCGGTACAATACGAAGTCTCCAACTTGCACTTCTCCGACGACTCTGTCTCCTTTAATTTCTCGCAACTGTCCTTCGATCATATCATCGACCGTATCGTTAAGAGTAAATACGAGCTCTGACGGTGTGGCGACGATATCAGTTGGAACCGTCGTGCCGGCAGAGTAGCGATTAGGCTCTGCTTTATAGAGTCGTAATTTGGATACGTCGCCCCTGATAAGGCAGATTTCGACTGTCGTTACGTCGATTTTGTTCGTTCGAACTTCGCCGCAATCGCCCGTTACGGCAGCTAAGGCGATCTGATCTGTAACACAAACTATCCGTGCATTCCCATCTCTTTTCAACTGATCATCGATTGACGAAAATGCACCAGAGCGCGCATCAAGAATCTCAACATCAGTCGTAACAGGAGAGTTTCCCGGCCGTATTTGTTACAACACATTGTCGCGATATCGCTCGAATATTTACAAGCAGGAAGCCTTCACTTCTCCACATTATTCGACTTCGCGTTCCACTTTGACCTAGAAAAAACGCGCTCAAAGGTAAGCGGCGGAGGGCGCGTCCGGAACTCCTTTAACGTAACGGTGCCAAGGCCATCCGAACGAGTCCGGCGACGAGCGCGGGGGTGACGTTGGTGCGCGCGATGCGCTCGGCATCGCCGATCGACACCAGCGCTCGACTCAACGCCGCCGGATCGCGAGCCGGCAAGCGTTCCAGCTCGCCCGTTTGATCGCGTGCAAGGAGCGGGGCGTCAGCTCCCGCGAGTCCTAACACGAGCCAATCGCGCGTCAAGGTCTTAATCGTGTCGAGTCCGTCCTCGAGCGTACCGCGCGTCGCCCAGCCGGAATGATCGGCCTCCCGGCCGGCAACCGCCGCGTAAAACCACGCCACGGCCGCATCGCGTGTTTCGCCCTCGCCGGCGTCGAGATACGCTTTGGCGCGCGTGATGCTGCCGTTGCCGATCTCGGCCGCGCGTTGCGCATCATCAGCGGTCGCGCCATCTTGGCGCAAAACGGCGGCGATCTCGGCGCCCGCGAGCCGGCCAAACGTAACATCTACCAAGCGTGAACGAATCGTCGCGAGCAAGCGGCCGGGCTGCGCGCTCGTTACGATGAGCAGCACCTCGGTGGGCGGTTCCTCGAAGAATTTCAGCAGCGCGTTGCCCGCTTCGCGGGTGAAGTCGGCATCGCCTAAAATAAAAACTCGCTTGCCGCCGGCATACGAGTGTAACGACAGCTGACGGACCAGATCGCGCGCCGTGGCCGCTTCACTTTCGTGAAAGCCGCCGGCACCGTCGCGGTCGCCGATCTTGAGCTGACCCTCGGCGATGTAGAGATCGGGATGTGTCTTAGCCACGACCCGGACGCAGCCGGTGCACTGGCCGCAATAGCCCAGCAGCGTTGACTTCGGCGTTACGCATAATAGCGACTGCGCGAGCCGGGCGGCGAAATGCTTCTTGCCAACTCCGGCGGGACCCGAAAATAAATAGCCGTGCGAGAGCGTTTCGGCACGCAGTCCGGAAAAGAATTGCAGCGGCCCAGCGGCTCCGACGACAGCGAACTGACCGTCGATCATAGCGGTGCGACCGCTAGCCGGCGGGTGACGATCTGCACTGCCGTGGCGATCAAGACAGCGGGGTCTTCGCACCCGTCGAGCGTGATGATCCGGTCGAACCGTTGAGCCAGCTCAAGATAGCCGGCCCGCACGCGTTCGTGGAAACCATCGTCCTCGCGTTCCAACCGGTCCGGGACGCCGCGCTGCCGCACGCGCTCGCGTGAAACGGCGGCCGGGACGTCGAGCAGGAACGTCACGTCGGGTGCGATTGATTGTGTCGCGACGAGCGACAACCGAATCAGCATCTCGATATCGAGCCCGCGACCGTAGCCTTGATAGGCAATCGTCGCATCAAAGAAACGATCGCACAAAATGACCGCGCCGGTCTTGAGGGCCGGTGCAAGATGTTCGGCCACGAGTTGCGCGCGCGACGCGTTCATCAAAAACGCTTCGGCCAACGGATCAATCCGCGCGCCCGGATCGACGAAAATCGCACGGATGGCGTCACCGAAGGGCGTGCCGCCCGGCTCGCGCATCACGATGACGTCGGTACCGCCCGAACGCAGCACCGTCGCGAGGCCGGCAATCAACGTCGATTTGCCGGCCGCCTCTATGCCCTCGAACGAGATGAACACGTGTTTCTATTGGCACGTCCATCGGGCGTCGCCTTTCCGGTGCAGCCTGCGGAACGTTTAGAGAAACCCGCCGTGATCGACGCTGAGTACGGGCAATTTCGGGAGCAGCCCAACGGTAGACTTCGACGAAGCGGAATCCCTACAGTTCGGTGCCGCGATAGATTTGCACGCGCCGATTTGGTTCCAGGCCGGTACTGCGCGATTGCAGCCGGTATTTCTCGGCGACTTGATGTTGCATGCGCCGGATATACGATGACTGCGGCGTCAATTCGATCGCCCGGCTGTCGAGCAGCACCTGATACACCGCTTCCTCGGCTTCGCGCATGGCGATCTCCTCGTTGTCGATCGTCGGCAGGTCGAAAACGTCCTTGAGCGCGGTCTGGATCTGCGTTGTCGTGTTCGTCTTGATCGAATAGATCGGAATGTTTTCCGCAGCGATGGTTTTGAGCCGGTCGGATTCTTTGCGTTCGAGTGTTTTGAGCGTCAGCACGACGTCGGCGTCATCCCACTTGCGCGCGATCGACGCATTGACGCGCAAGTTGTGTACCGCGCGCTCGATTTTGTTGCGCGACACACCATACGGAAAGATCAGAAGCGGTTTATCTTGCTCGTCGGTCGCAACGCCGCCGGTCGAACCCAAGAACAATTCATCTTCGCGCTGTTGCTGCGGGCGCGGATCGCGCGGCTTGCCGACGGCTTCGGCGACCGCCTCTTGCAGCACCGACACGGCGCCTCCCGGTAAGCGTTGACGAACTTCGGGTTGCGGTGTATAGCCGCGCAGCAGCGCATCGACGACATCGCTGACGTTGGTGTGAATCGCCAGCCGATCCCGGTCCTGAATTTCAATGAGCACGTCGAATGTCGGCGGAGCTTTGCGCTCGAGCACCGTCTTGCGCGTGCCGCGCCGGCGGGCTTCTTCATCCGACAACGTAACGGCGCTGATGCCGCCCATCAAATCCGACAACGTCGGATTCATGAGTAAGTTTTCCAACGTCTGCCCGTGCGCGGTACCGATGAGTTGCACGCCGCGCTCGGCAATCGTGCGCGCCGCGAGCGACTCCGCCTCGGTGCCGATCTCATCGATCACAATCACTTGCGGCATATGGTTTTCGACCGCTTCGATCATCACGTTATGCTGCAACGCCGGATCGGCAACCGGCATGCGCCGCGCGTGACCGATGCCGGCATGCGGAATATCGCCGTCGCCGGCGATTTCATTCGACGTGTCGACAATGACGACGCGCTTGCGATCTTCGCTTAGTACGCGCGCGCATTCACGCAGCATCGTGGTTTTGCCGACGCCCGGCCGGCCGAGCAAACAAATCGACTTGCCGCTGCGGATCACATCGAGGATAATGTCGATGGTGCCATACACCGCGCGACCCACGCGGCAGGTCAGGCCGACGATTTTACCCGTCCGATTCTTGATCGCGCTGATCCGGTGCAGCGTCTTTTCGATACCGGCACGGTTGTCGGCGCCGAAGGGCGACAGCCGGGATACCACGTGCGCGATGTCTTCCGCTGTCACGAAGTGATCTGACAGGAAGACGAAGTCGTCTTCAAAACGGGCTTCGGGCGGCCGCCCCAGATCGAGCACCACTTCGATCACGTTTTCAATGTTGGGAAGGCGGACGAGCGCCTGGCGGAGGGGGAGAGGGAAGATATCGAGGAGCTGCGTCAGCTCCCGGTTCGGCGCGAAGGACTCGGCGTTAACAGCCAACTTCCATCCTCATTCGACTGATGTTCGCAGCCACCGTCGCGCGGCGCTGCGACAAAGACGGCTTCGGGGGGCTTCCAGGCAGCCCTTTTCAGCCTCGGCTGCCGGAGCGGCGGCTCGTCGGCGTCGATCTCCATGACGCAACGCGCACCAGCGAAAGGCACCAACTCTTGAATCGGCCACCAGCATGTCGCCGGAGGCTCACGCCCACATCGCCAATATGTAATATATACATTAAGAGCGGCGAACGAACCATCTGTTACGCGCTTGTCGAATGCATGGTAACTTGGCACGGGCTATCCTATGGGCCTCACGACACTTAGCGAGGGGCGAGTATTGTTTTTTCTGGCGGACGCGAATCCGTTATATGCAGCGCCGGATTGGCTCAACTCCGGCGACACGGCATGGCAGCTGACGTCGGCGACGCTGGTCGGCTTGATGAGCCTGCCGGGCTTGGCTATTCTGTACGGCGGTCTCGTCAAGAAAAAATGGGCGCTCAACTCAGCGGTAATGTGCTTCTACGCGTTCTCCATCGTGTTGCTGTGCTGGTCGTTGTGGGGCTACAGCATGTCCTTCGGCAACCATTGGCTAGGAATTGCCGGCCAGTGGTTCCTGGGTATACCGCACCCGTCGCTGTCGCCTGAAGCGTTGATTGGTCAAGCCAATATTCCCGATGCCGCGGCGGGCTTGCCGCCGCTGCGCATGCCGGGCTCCGCGATGATCTACTTCCAGTTCGTGTTCGCGGCGATCACGCCGCTGCTGATCGCCGGCTCCGTGCTCGGGCGCATGAACTTCAAAGCGTGGATGATCTTCGTGCCATTGTGGAGCACGTTCGTCTACACCGTCGGTGCATTTTCGATCTGGGGCGGCGGCTGGCTCTCGCAGCTCGGCGCGCTCGACTATTCGGGCGGTTACGTCATTCATTTGGCGGCCGGCGTTTCGGGTTTCGTTGCCGCCGCCATGGTTGGCGCGCGTTCGCTCCAAGACCGCAAAGATTTCGAGCCCAATAATTTGATCATGGCGTTTGCCGGCGCCGGTATTCTGTGGCTCGGCTGGAACGGCTTTAACGGCGGCGACCCGTATACGTCCAACATGGACGCCGGTGCGGCCGTCTTCAATACCAACCTGTGCACGGCGACATCGCTGCTCGTGTGGCTGATTCTCGACATGTTCGCGACCAAGAAACCGAACGCGGTTTCGATGATTAACGGGATGATCGTCGGCCTCGTCGCGATCACGCCGGCCGCCGGTTACGTCGACGGCTACGGCGCACTGTTCATCGGTTTGATCGTCGGAGGCATCGCGTGGTTCAGCCTCAACCGCATCGGCAATATGCCGATGCTCAAACGCGTCGACGACACGTTCGGCGTGCTGCACACGCACGGTGTGGCCGGACTCTTCGGCGGCCTGATGGTCGGCATCTTCGGCAACCCGGCGATGGTCGAATACTACACGCACGATCCCAAAGGCTCGGTGGTTTCGGCATCCGGCTTGTTCTACGGTGGCGGACTAACGCAGCTTCTCCATCAGATCGAAGCTGCGGCGTTCATCATCATCTACAATGCCGTCGGCACCTATGTTGTCCTCAAGATTACCTCGTTTATTGTGCCGCTGCGCGCGAGCGAGGGTGACGTGGAGGGCGGCGATCTGGCGATCCACGGCATCGATCCGATGCCATTGATTCTCACCACGCCCAACGGCGTTCGCCCGGCGGCCGAAACCCGGCTCTAATCCCGCCGGCCTCAATGAGTCTGCCTAGTTAACGATTTGCTCCGGTCGGCCTCGGCGGACCGGAGCAATTTTTTTTTCAGGCCACAACGCGGATGGTGCGGAGATCGCTGTCGTATGGGCCTTGCATCTTGACGCCGGCCTTTTTTTCAAGATCGAGGTAATCGATGATTTCGGCGGTTATTTCTTCACCCGGCGAAATCACCGGAATACCGGGCGGATACGGCGTGATCACCTCAGCGCAAATACGGCCGGCACTTTTCTTGAACGCCACGAATTCGGTCGGCGCCAGAAACGCTTCGCGCGGCAACAAGCGAATCGGCGGAATCTTCGGCAGCTGATAGGTGCCCGTCTTGACTCGCCGTTCGAGCACGCCTGACGGCGAAAAAATGTCGACCGGACGGTCTTCGCGCGCGAGTTCACGCACGCCGTAGACTAACTCGTCGGCGGCGTCGACCGTCGTGCCGATGGTGAACAGCGCCAGGCAATTAAACAGATCGGCGAGTTCGCACTGCACGTTGTAGCGCCGGCGTAAGATCTCTTCTGCTTCGTAACCGGTGTAGCCGAGCTTTTTGACCGTTATGGTGACTTTGGTTGGATCGAGATCGTACACGCCCGGGCGGCCTTCGAGTTCGTCGCCGAAGCAATAGATGCCCGGAATGTCGTTGAGCCGGCGCCGCGTGTCATTCGCAATTTCGATCGTCCGCGATAAGAGCGCCGGACCTTCGAGCGCCATCTGACGACGCGCGACGTCGAGCGACGCGACCAGCACGAGATTGGGTGACGTCGACAGAAATAATTTGTAGACCGCCTTGAGCCGGTCGAGCTTGATCCGGTCGCCCCGCACGTGCAGCATCGCGGTTTGCGATAGCGAACCGAGCATTTTGTGCGTCGAGTTGATGCACATGTCCGCGCCGGCTTGCATTGCGGACGGCGGCAGCGCCGGATGGAAGTGGAAGTGCGGTCCCCAAGCTTCGTCGACGAGTAGCGGAATGCCGTATTCGTGTGCCACCGCGGCGATTCCGGCGATGTCGGCGGCGACGCCGTAATACGTCGGCGATACGATATACACGCAAGCGATGTCGCGATTGTGTTCGAGCGCGGCGCGGACCGTTGCCGGCGTAACAGCGTGATCCATGTGCAGCGTCTCGTCGACCTCAGGCTGCATCCAGACCGGAAAGGCGCCGCTCATGATCAGCCCGCCCATGGCCGACTTGTGCGAATTACGCGGTAACAAGATGCGCTCGCCCGGATTGAGCGCCGTCATCATCATGCACTGGTTGCCGCTGGTCGAGCCGTTGATCAAAAAGAACGAATGCTCCGCGCCGAAACATTCGGCGGCCAGCTCCTGAGCTTCAACGAGCGGCCCCTCGGGCTGCAACAGGTCGTCGAGCCCGCGGATTTGGGTCAAGTCGATCGCGAGCACGTTGTCGCCGACAAAGTCGCGGAAAGCCCGCTCCATGCCGATGCCTTGCTTGTGACCGGGCGTATGGAACGGAATGACGCCCGCATCGACGTAATCGAGCAGTACTTGAAAGTACGGCGCGCGGGTTTGATCGAGCTTATAGCCCGGGACGATTACCGGTTCGCGAACGATCACAACGGCCGGAATTATAGCACGGATCAGCGCGAAGGGGATGAGGCCAAAAACCGGAAGCCTCCGCACTGATGATTGACGTACGTTCGGCGGCGGCGCCGCGCTCTTTGGGCATCCGGGTGCTGCTCGTCGTGGCGGGGTCGATGCTCATGGCGTTGAGCGCGAAGTTGAGCGTTCCCATGCTTCCGATACCGATTACCGGCCAAACCTTGGCGATTCCACTGCTCGTGGCGCTGCTCGGGCGCAACCAAGCAACGTTTGCGATCCTGGCGTATTTGCTCGAAGGCGCACTGGGCTTGCCGGTGTTCGCGGCCGGCGCGTTGATGAGTGCAACCGGCGGTTATCTCCTGGCGTTTCCCGTCGCGGCCTTTGCGATCGGCACGCTGTACGAGCGCGGGCTCGACCGGAACGTCGGGCTCCGCTTCGCCGCAGTTTTTGCCGGGACGAGTTTGGTGTTTGTCGGCGGCGTTGCGTGGCTCGTTGCGTTCTACGGGTTATCCATTGGCGGGGCGATCGCCGTGGGAGTCGTTCCGTTCATCGTCGGCGACTTCATCAAGTGCGGGTTGGCGGCCGCGTTGGCGCCGGCGTGGCCGCGAGTGGCGGCGAAACTCGGGCTTTAATCGAGCGCGAGGTTCCTAGCGCTTAGCGCGTGCGGTCGCGCGCCGGATCGGTAAAATTGATGCGGACGAAGAGCCCATCGGCGCTTCGGGTTGCCACTTCGCGTAATTTGGCCTCCTCGTCGTAAACCACCCGAACGCGATTGCGCGCGTCGTACGCCCGCCGAGCGCGGGTCTGCGGATCGTCAGCGACGGGCAGCGGCACGTCGCCGTTGGCCGCGATATATGCATCGAGCGCTTCATGCGAGACCTCGACGGTCACGTAGCCGTTCGAGTAGGCCAGGGCCAGTTCCGGGTTGCGACCGTCGTCCGGCGCGGCGAACGGCGAGCGCGCGCGGCGCGTCGGCGCGACGCGTTTTGGGTCACCGGGCTGCCGCTCGATCCGCGGCATCATCGTGGATCGCCCTCGCGTGGCGCGGCGGCTTCACGGCGCTCATGGGCAATGCGCTCCATCATGGCTTGGGCCTCGGCTTCGGCCACTTCGGCCGCGTGCAAGGCGCCCAAAATTTCCGCCTCCGTCGCCGGTCGCCGGAATAGCACTCGCCCGGCAGCATCAGATACCGTGATAAACGCGCCCATGCTTGTGTTATCGGCAAGTATGTGGTTTAGGTAAAGGCCGCGTCGGTAATTTAACCAAGCAAGCTCAGCGCGGAGCAACGGCTGGTATAGGCTGAACGCGAGCGTCAATTCCGCGTGCCAGCGTCAGGCGCCGGAGATAAGGCTGGAGGCGTCCTAGACGATCTCCAGCTGTTCCTCGATGCTCACATTGTATAAGAACAGAAATTTATGCCACTCGCCCGGCAGCGTGTTGCGCTTCACTCGAATCCAGGGGATGTATTTTGGCGTCTTGGGCTTGCGCTTGAGCGGCATGTTGGCATGTTCGGGTGTCCGGTTGTTTTTACGGTTATTGCACCGCATGCACGCACAGACGAGGTTTTCCCACGTCGACGGACCGCCTTTACTGCGCGGATGCACGTGATCGACGGTCATCATGCGTTCGCCTTTGAGACCGCAATATTGGCACACGTAATCATCACGCAATAAAATGTTCTTCTTGGTAAGCGCGACTTTTTGCATCGGCCGGCGGATGTAATACAGCATCCGAATGATCGACGGCATCCGCATCTCGAAGCGCGCCGACGTCAGCATGTGCTCGCGACCGTGCACGACCTCCGCCTTGCCCGAGAAAATGAGCTTGACCGCGCGTTGAAAACTGGTAATGTTCAACGCTTCATAGGTGAAATTCAGAACGAGGACGTCAGACACGTTTCCCTCTCTGTTACGGTGGCCGGCTGCGGATACGTGGGGGGAAGAAAAAGCGAGGCACTCAGCCTCGCAGTTTTACGATCGCCAAGCGCGCTTCGGTGAGCATCACCGATAGGGCGCCATGCGCATCGGGCCTTAAGCGCGGAGCTATTCGCTCGAACGTCATTCCGGCCACATCGATCGCTAACTGCGCGGACGCGATATCGGGCTCGGCGCCCGGTTCGCGCGGTTCTAGATACGCGCGCGCGGCATACAGCAGTGTTGCGACCGTCTCGCCCAGCACGGCCTCGATCGGCGGGGCGGCGAGTTGATCCGGACTCGTCGACATGCAGTCGTTCTTCGTAACGGGTCGAGCGTTCACCCACTACATTGTGACGGCGGTTGCCTGCCGCGAAAGCCGCAGGTCAGCGGCTTCGCCACTTGGCCAAAGAAGGCGGATAACGGACGCTTAATGTACGCCACAGCGCCGGGACGCAACAGAGCGCCGGCGCATCACGAGTAGGAGTAGCTTTGCCTCTACAGTTCTTTTTGCGCGGCGGTACAACCGCCGTGATTACCGCCATTTTCGCCTTAACGGCGGCCGGTGCGGCCCAAGCTCAAGCTGTTCCCGCGCCGGCGACCGCGCCGGCGGAAAGCTCGCCCGCTCCCGCGCCCGTGAGCGCCGGCTCGACGGTGCTTCAAGGAGTCGTGCGCAGCGGCACCGGCTTGCCGGTTGCGGGAGCCAATGTGTCGGTCAGCGGGCCCACCACTTCCACCGCCACCACCGATGCCGGCGGAGCCTTCACGCTAACGGTCCCGCAGGGCATCTACTCGATTTCGGTCCGCAAAGGCGGCTACAATGCCGCCCTGCTCTCGAACGTCGTTGCCGTGGGTGGAACGTCGCTGCCGCTCAACGTGACGATGAACCAGGAAGACTTGTCGTCACTGCGCACGATCGGCAGCGTCAGCACGACGTCGCGCGGCAGCACCATTAATACCGGCGCCGCGTCGTCGTCATTCGTGCCGGCCCAAGCGTTCGCCAATGTCGCCAACCCGCAGATTAACGACGTGCTCCAACGCGTGCCCGACGTTACCTTGCAGCACATGGGGAGTCAGCCCGACGTTTCGATCGTCTTGGGCGGCGTGCAGCCGTACGAAACCCAAGTGCTCATCGACGGCCACCCGCTCGCGCTGGGACAGTTCGGCGTCTGGAACAGCCAGTATTTTCCATCGTACCTGATCGGCGGCGTGGAAACGCAGTCAGGCCCGGGGAACACGACACCCTTCGCCAACATCGCCGTCGGCGGCACGGTCAATCTGTTGACGCCTGGCTTCACCACCCGGCCGACCGCCGAAATCGTCTACGGCTCCGACAATTACTCGTCGCAGTATTCAAACTTTCTGGCCACCGGCGCGGTCGGAAAATTACAGTATGTCGCGGGCACCGGCGTCAGCGGCATCAACGGCCCCTACTACGAAACCAATAAATGCGTGGTCAGCCCCGACAACGGCGGCGCGCTCGATAATCGAACCGGCAACACCGGCGTCATTCAATATTGCGGTGACGCCAGCGGCTCGTTTTTCAGCAAAGGCGAGCTCGGCAAACTGCGTTACAATTTTTCGTCGGCGACATCGTTTGATGTCGGCTTTACCGGCGCGTGGGGCGGCTACCAGCCGCAGGGTACCGCGTGGGGCACGTATCTCGGCGCGACGACAATCGAATCGTGCTTGAAGAGCGACCCCAACCGCTGCACGAATCCGGCCAATGCGTCGCTGGTCGGCCATACCATCGATGCGTACGGCTGGTACACCGGATCGTCGGTCTATAACAACCAGTGGCTGTACGACGCCCAATTGCGCACGACGCTGGGAAACAACACCATTCTCGTGCGTCCATACATCGGTGAGATTCAACCCGAAGTTATCACCGGCGGCGATATACAGGCTTCGTATCCGTCGTTCTTTGGGCCGCTGCCGGGGTCGCCGAATTACGCGGCACCAACCTTTGCTCCCGGTGCGACGATTCCATCGACGTTTAACTTCAGTAAAAACGGCACGCCCTTCGAGCAAAGCTGCGCCAACAATTTCAGCAACGTTGCCAGCGTCGCCGGGACCTCGGTCGTCTCGGCTAACGGGCAGCAAGAATGTTTTGGATCGGCCTACCAAACGTACGAACAAGATAAACTGTATGGTACGACGATTTCTTTTCTGCACCCGATGGGCAATAACGTCATCGGCCTCAACTATGATTTTCATGGGCAAAGCACGTTCGCGTACATCAACTCACCGGCCAACGTTTCGGTACCATTTTCAACCGATCGCTACTCGACGTTCTCGCTCACCGGCAGCTTCGGCGTCGTCAAGAACGTCAACCTAAACCTGGGACTTTACGATACGCGCTGGACGGTGAGCGGCGTGCAGCCGTTGCTCGGCGCGACCGGTCAGCCCGTTGTCGATGCAAGCGGAAGCACCGTACTCACCGGTCTCGGCCGCGGCGTCTCACGCTTCGATCCGCACGTCGCTTTCACGTTCCGGCCCACGGGCGATGTCTCGTATCGGGCCGCGTTCGGTACGTCGGCAACGTTCCCGTTCGTTGGCCAAGTCAGCGGTCTTGCGACCTACGAACAGCCGGCTGCATCACTGGGCCCGCCGTTCCAACTCGGCGGCACGCTGACGGAGAAAAATCCGACGCTCGATCCCGAAGTGAGCATCGCCTATAACCTCGGTGTCGACAAACGGTTCGGCAATGCATCGGTGCTCAGCTTCGATCTTTCCGACACCATCGTTCATAACGTGTTCGAACAGCTCACCACGAGCGTACCGCTCAACGGCGGCTTAGAGGGCATTTTTTCGGTAGTCAACGTAGCCCGGCTGCACGCCGAACTCGCGACGGTGCGATATGCGTACGCGCCGCGCGTTGGCCTGGGCGTGAACGCGGCGATCGCGGCGAATCGGTCGATCATCGACGGCCTGCCGCTCGGCTTCACCGGGCCGCCGACGAACGGAACGCAAATTTGCGGCAACGGCGTCGTCATCGGTATCGCCACCTGCGTGCCCTATCTCAAAGGTTACGGACAACTCAATTACCGCGCGCACGGCGGCGCGTTCGTGGGTCTAGGCGTGGAGTACGAAGGCAAGAACAACAGCTTCTTCCAACCGCCTTTCGCGCTGGTCGATTTTACCTTCCGCAAACCGGTGACGCGTTCGGTCGAGATGCTCGTTGGAGTCGAAAATCTGCTCAATACCAACGTGTTCTCCAATGCATCGAATCTCGCGTCGCCGAACGCCGGCACGCCGCTCGTCGCGCAGACCGCGACCGGCGGTCAAGCCGCTTTCGTTCCGATTCTCGTGCCGGCACCGCCGCGCACCCTGCGCGTGCAAATCCGGCTGCATACCGGACGCTAGCTTAACTCATTGCAGCCGGCGTACTTTAACGCCGGCTGCCTTCTGGGCTCGCTTTTTTAGAGCGCCCGAGCGCGCAGCACAATGGCCCGGGCCGGACGCAACGTCGCGTGGCCGGCAATGCCGATCGGCGCCGGATCGTGTGCGTCGAGTGCATATCGGCCGGCGATCGTGGCGAGCACGAGCGTGCCTTCCATCCGCGCAAATGCTTCGCCGATGCACAACCGTGCGCCGCCACCGAACGGAAAATAGGCGAACGGCGGCGGTGCGCTCGTCGTCCAGCGGTCGGGATCGAAGCGTAACGGATCGGCGAAGTTCGCCGGATCGCGTTGGTTGACATACGGACTGAGCAAAATTCCGTCGCCGGCGCCGATCGCGTATCCACCAAGCTCGCAATCGTCGAGCGCGCGCCGGCCGAACGCCGACGCCGGCGGATAGAGCCGCAACGCTTCGGCAAAGACGTTCGCCGTTAGCGGCAAGTGCGGTAACAGCGCTGCGCTCAGACGGCCGTGCGTTGCCGTGGCGCCCAGCACTTCCGCCGCGACACGCGCCTGCAACGCCGGCTGACGAGCGAGTTCGTACCACGCCCATGCCAGCGCGTTCGCAGTCGTTTCATGCCCCGCGAGCAACAGGGTCACGAGTTCATCGGCAACCGTCTGGGCGTCAAGCCGCGTTCCATCCGACGTGCGAGCGGCGACCAACACAGCGAGCAGCGTATCAGCGTCCCTTCCGGCGGTGGCCTGCCGTTGGATGACCTCGCCGATGACGGTGGTCATCGCGCGGCGCGCGCGCGCCAGCCGCGCATTGGCTGGTAGCGGCAATGCGAGCCGCACGGCGTTTGCCCAGGTCGGCACGGCTTCGAGAATCGGTCCCAGCCACGATACCGTGCGCATTGCCTCGGCCAGCGCCGCTTCGAGCGCCAGTGACGCTCGCAGTTCCGACCCAAAGAGCGCGCGGCCGACGATCGCTAACGCTAGGCGCGTCATCGCCGTGCTGATATCGATATCCGCACCCTCGCGCCACGGCTCGACCGTCCGTAGCGTTTCATCGATCATGGCATCCGCGTACGACGCGATGCGTTCGCGGTGAAACGCGGGCTGCACCATGCGACGCTGCCGGCGATGCTGCGGTTCATCAACGGTCAGCATGCTGCGGCCGAGCAGATCGCGCAAGATCGCCGCACCGTTGGCGCGCGTGAATGCGTGTTGGCGCGACACCAGAACCGTGCGCACGAGTTCAGGCCCCGTTACCAGATGCAGGCGCCGGCCCAAGATGCGGAACGAAGCGATCGGCCCATATTCGCGGGCCACCGCCTCAAAGTACGCCAGCGTTCCGGCGAACGAGCCGCCGCCGAAGAATCGGACGACAGCGAAGCCCCGCGGGCCGGGCGGCGGCGCCAGCCGCGAGATCGTCATGGCGCCCCGTTCGACGCCGCGTAGCCGCAAGTCCGGTGCGCAGCACGATACTTCGGCGCGAAGCGGGAATAGGTCGACGCATGACAACTGCTGCACCGGCGCAGACCGCCGAAATTCCAAAACGCCGCCTCGGACGCACGGACGAAAAGGTTTCCAGCATTGGCCTGGGCGGCTTTCACATCGGATCGCCGCATCTGCCCGATAGCGACATGATCAAGCTCATTCACGCGGCGGTGGATCGGGGCATCACGTTCCTCGATAACTGTTGGGATTACAACTCCGGCATGAGCGAACTGCGCATGGGGCGCGCGTTGTCGGTTGGCGGCTATCGCGACCGCGTGTTTCTCATGACGAAACTCGACGGCCGCACCAAAGCTGCATTCAGCGAACAACTCGAAGAGTCACTGGCCCGGCTGCTGACCGATCGGCTCGACTTAGTTCAATTTCACGAAAATATTCGGCCTGACGATGCGGATCGGATTTTCGCTCCCGGCGGCGCGTTCGAAGCGGCGATGGCCGCGAAGCAAGCCGGCAAAGTGCGGTTCATCGGATTCACGGGGCATAAGGATCCGCAGTATCATTTGCACATGATCGAGCTTGCAACCAAGGCCGGCTTTACGTTCGACACCGTGCAGATGCCGCTCAACGTGTTCGACGCGCACTTCAACAGCTTCGAGAAGCTTGTAATTCCGGTTGCGGTGAAGCTCGATATGGGCATTCTCGCGATGAAGACCTTCGGTGATGCGAACTTGCTCGAAGCCGGGGTTGTGGATCCGATCGATATGCTGCACTACGGCTTAAACTTACCGACGAGCGTCGTGATCACCGGAATCGATAGTCCGAAGATTCTCGATCAAGCCGTTACCGCAGCTACCACGTACCAACCGCTGAGTGCCGAAAAAGTTAGCGCGATTCTGGCCAAAAGCGCCGACCTCGCCCGCGACGGTTCCTACGAGCGCTACAAGACTTCGCACTTTTTCGACGGTACGTTGCAGAACCCGAGTTGGCTCGGTTAACGGCCGGCTCAGCAATTCGTTGACGGCATGCGCCGCTTCTTTGAGATCTCGATGCGAACCGCCGATCGTGTTTGAGTGTTGAAAGCGCTACTGGCGTTATGCGCGATAGCCCTTGCAGCGCAGGTATCGCCGGATCCGGCGCCGTTGCCCGTCCCGTCGTCAGCGCCGACTCGTATGCCGGCGGCGGGTCAAATCGTACGACGAGCTCGAGCTGCCATTCGCAACCGTTCCACCGGCGAACGTGGACGCCGCGTTCGCGCAGGCCGCTGCTCACCATTAGGACGTCAGCTCCGCCCGCGCCAATGCGGCAAGCGACGATCCCAAGCGTCAGGCCGACGGCACGTCGCTACTCAGTAGCGGAATCGCGCGTCATATCACCTATGCCGGCAAACGGTTTCGTATCGACGAGCTCAACACCAGCATGTCCACGTTGCAGCAATGCGACACCGGCTTCGACTACGCGCTCGATCTCGCCCGACACACATTCACAGCTGCAAAGCTCAATCCCGTAGCACTGGCGTATGCGCTAGGTTTGAGGATCACGGTCACGCCGTCCAATGACCGGCCTGCCTCGGGCGCTGCAATCTTCACCGGCACGGCCGACTCCGACGGCAGCTATCGGCTCGCAATCACCTACTTAGGATCGGCTTTCAGCGGTACCCCTGCCGCTAAGGCGGCGGTCGATATGTACCATTATTCTTACGCCGTTCCGATCGCTCAAAGCAGTTGTCCGATCGAAAGCGATTTTTTCGAAGGTCGACCGGAGGCGGCCACAAGCGCTATACGGGCAATGTTCCAAGCGTTGAATGCCAAGGTCGACGAACATCTTGCTGCCAGCCCAGCCGCTGTACCGTCGCAAACGGTTTACGATTTGGCATTTCCAGGCCGGCAGCTTGGCATCATCATACGCCTGCACGTGCGGCCCGTCGCGATCGGAGATCCGGCGCTGGACGTGCCGGCGAGCTTCCGCAAGAACTAAGCTTCAAGAGCGGATACTTCGGCAGTCGGCGCGTCTCTCGACTCCGCGACCATCGCTGCAAAATAGGCGTGAACGCGTGGGTCCGCCGTTAGCTCCGGGTGAAACGCGGTTGCCATCACGTTGCCCTCGCGCACAAACACACCATGGCCGGCATGCGTTGCTAAAATCTCGACGGCCGGACCGGCGCGCTCGATCCACGGCGCGCGGATGAAGATCGCGGGAAACGGCGTGGCGCCGAGCACCGGAATGTCGAGCGCGACTTCTTCGGAGGCGATCTGACGGCCAAACGCATTACGCCGAACCGTGATGTCGATGAGATCGAGCGTTTCTTGTTCGAGCCCCGCAACATCCCGGGCGGCAACGATCATGCCCATGCAGGTGCCCCACAGCGGCATACCGGCCCGCACCCGGGCTTGAATCGGCGCGACGAGACCGAAGCGATTCAAGAGCCGGATCACGGTGGTCGATTCGCCGCCCGGGATGATGAGCGCATCGACCGTTGCAAGTTGGGCTGCGGTTTTTACTTCGAGCGCCCGAGTGCCCCCGGCTTCGAGGGCATGCACGTGCTCGATGACGTCGCCCTGTAAGCCCAGGACGCCGACCACCGGGGCGGCCACGCCGGTTTGGCTAACGGCCGCGCTGTGCCAGCAGCTGGTGCTCGGCGAGTTGACGGATATCGAGTCCATCCATCGCCTTGGCTTCCTCGGGAATCGAACTATGGGCGGCCAGCACGACGGCCGGGTCGTTCCAGTGGGTCGTAGCATCAACGATCGCTTTGGCGAACGCTTTCGGATCGGTCGACTTAAAGATGCCGCTGCCGACGAATACGCCTTCCGCGCCCATCGCCATCATCAGCGCCGCATCGGCCGGGGTTGCGACACCGCCGGCGCAAAATAGGACCACCGGCAGCTTTTTGTGTTCGGCGACGTACTGGACGAGATCGAGCGGCGCGCCCAGGTCGCGCGCCCGCGTCACCAGTTCTTCTTTAGGAACGGCCGACAATTCGGCGATCGCGTCGCGGATCGCGCGCATATGCCGCACCGCCTCGACGATGTTTCCGCTGCCCGCTTCGCCCTTGCTGCGGATCATCGCGGCGCCTTCGGCGATCCGCCGCAACGCTTCGCCCAGATCCTTGGCGCCGCACACATACGGCACGGCGTAGGCGAGTTTGTCGAGATGGTACTTGTCGTCGGCCGGAGTCAACACTTCAGACTCGTCGATATAATCGACGCCGAGCGCCTCGAGCTGGCGCGCCTCGCCCATATGTCCGATGCGCACCTTCGCCATCACCGGAATGGTCACGGCGTCCATAACGCGCTTGATCAACGCCGGATGGCTCATCCGGGCCACGCCGCCCTCACGCCGGATATCAGCCGGAATTTTCTCGAGCGCCATGACCGCGACCGCACCAGCCTCTTGGGCAACCACCGCTTGCTCCGGAGTGACCACGTCCATGATGACGCCGCCCTTGAGCATTTGCGCAAGACCACGCTTGACGGTCACGGTTCCGAGCTGCTTTTCCACGTTCATCCTCGCTTGTATCGGTCGCTGCGCCCCACGATCCGAGCGGCGCAGCACCGGGGAGTTGCCGACGTTCCTATCATACCCCGTTCGGCTATGCGAACATTAGACACAATACGGGCTCAACGCGTTTGCGCCGGTGCCGGAGTCGGCTCAGGGGTCACCGGCGGAATGCCTTGTGGATAGCCGTTGGTATCGGGCGGCTCGGTGTCGATTTCCTCAGGCGCGTGCGAAGCGATCGGCAGCGGCAACGGTGGCGACGTGTAAGCCGGCCCCGGCACGGCGGTCGCGCGAACCGGTTCCGCCGTCGGCGGAGCGACGGTCGGATTTGCCGTCGGCACGGGCCGTGGCGTCGGTTTGGGCGTGGCGCGCGGGTCGGGAAATGCCGGATCGGTCGCGACGCTGACAACCTGTTCGCGCTTCCAATTTCGCGCTTCGCCCGTATCGTCGCTGGCTTGCGGGACCGGGGTCAGGATTGGTCCGGCGACCGTGCTGCGCTGCTCGGTGGCCTGGCGTAAGACGCTGTCGCCGAGCCGCTGGCCGACGGCGATTGCCACCAACAGCAGCAGCGCCCCGCCGATGAGCAACAGCGACGTCCGCGGCCGGCGGCTATGCATGCGCGGCGGTTCCGGCCCGTAGCACCGCGGCGGCCGCCTCGGGCGTGCGGCTCACCAAGTAGCCTCCGCTGCTCAATTCGAATCCGCCAAAATTTTCGCGCCGAGGGACAACTTCGATCTCCCAATGCATGAGCGTCCGGGCGCGCGCGTCTTGCGGCGCCGATTGCACGACGATGTTGAACGGGAACCGTTCGCCGAGTACCGCCGCAAGCCGCTTCATGATCTGCCTCAACGCCTGCGCCAGCTCGCGCAGGAACAGGTCGCTGCCGTCGCTCAAGCGCGAGGCATGCCGCACCGGAGCGAGATGGACCTCGAACGCCGTGCGCGACCCGTCCGGAACGTATGCGGCAATCTCAGCGGTGCGCAGAACGACGCGCTCGGGTGCCGCGGCCACGGTCGCGCAGATCGGGCACGCGCCGGTTAACCGGCCGACGCGCGCGGCCAGCGCGTCCGGAAGCGTCCGCAGCGTCAGCACTTGAGTGTGCGGATGGCGCAGTGACGCGCCCGCCGGCGCGCCCGAATTCTTGAAGATCGAAACGAACGCGTAGCCGTCGGCATAGCCGGCGCGTTCGCGGGCGCGGTACACCTGCAGCACACGTTCGATCACCGTCGCGTCGAGTGTGCTCCAATCCGCATCGTGGTCGCGCATGTCGATGATGACTTCATGCCGGCCGGCCGGCTCCACGACCGCCGGATACAGATTGGCAACGACCCGGCTTTCCCAGTGCATACCGGGATCGGCGGTCAGTAGCGCGCCGGTGAGGCGTTCGTTTCCAGGGCAAAACGGGCACTGAATAACCGCGCCGCCGCTGTCGCTTGGGCGATGTGCTCGACTCGGACCGTAGAGCGAATACGTGCCCCGAACGGGGTCGGTGCGAATACACTCATCACCGGTCATGCCGGCGCGGCAACCGGCGCATCGGCCGGCGCCGGCATCGCATCGACGAGTTGCGGCTCGCCGGCCAGCACGACTTCGGTCAGCGCACCGGGCGCCAGCGTCCGGCGCACGGTCTTGCCGCGAAATTCAAGCGAGACATGGCGCGTTCGATCCTCCATATTACAGAGAAACGCGCGCACGCCATGGGGATCCTCAAAGGCAACCGCGCCGACGTCGACCGGTGAGGTCGTCACCTCATCGCTGACGTCGTTTCCGGCAAAAAAAACGCGATACGGTTCGTCGGCGGATGCCAGGACCATGTCGCCGACGATCCGGTGTGCGGCGGCATCGATGACGTAGCTGTGGCGCCGGCCGCCCCAGTGCACGCGGACCGCCGCCGTCCATTGCCAGTGCGGCGGTAACAAGGGCGCCAGGTGCAGCCGGCCGGCGGTCCGGTAACCGTCGAGTCCGCACACCGTTTCGGCCACGGCCCACAAGTATTTCGCGCCGGTCCAAGGCGATAGATACATGCCGCGATTGGTGAGCGAACCACCGTCGAACCATTCGCCGAATTGCCCGGGAACGGTGTTGCGCGGCGCACCGGCTTCCATCGTCGCGTACACGGTTTCCAGCCACTGCGCGGCATCGCTTACAAAACCGTTACGGGCCAGCGCGACCACAAACCACAACGTGAGATCGGGCCACACGCCGCCCAGCAAGCCGAATCCATGCGACGGGAAATACCACGAGTCGGCCGTGGAAATCGTGCGCAAGCCGACGGGCGTGGTGAAGTCCGCGCCGAGCAGCCGGCGCAGAATCGCTTGCCGCTGCTCGGGCGCCGCCACGTTGAAGAGCACCGGAAACACTTCGTCGGCGGTGAAGTTATCCTGGTAATTTTGCTCGTTGTCGTAATTGAGCACGAAGGCCGCGCTGTCATGGTTGAACAGCTTGGCCATCATCGCTTCGCGCAGCGCCGTTGCTTGACGTGAATAGCGCTCCCACGCGACTCGATCGTCGACGAGTGCGGCGAGCATCGCTGCCGCTTCGATCGCGAAGTACGCTTCAGCGTTGATCTCGGTGACCGCGCCGTCGAGTGTGTAGTACGGTATGATGTTGCGCCATGAGGTGATGCCGAACATGTCGACGCCGGCCGCCTTACAAAAGACCAGACCGTTGGCGTCGCGCTGCGACAACAAATAGTCGGTGATCTTGCAAACCAGTGGAAATACGCTCTTGAGCCATTCATCATCGAGCGTGGCGTTATAGTGATGCAAGATCGCAATGATGTGCAAGGGCGTGTCGTCATTGATATTGAGTTCGTAGCTGGTCTTGAATCCGTTGACGCCCCGTACGTACTCGACGATCTGACCGCTCGGCTCGACGAAACGATTGAATAAATCGATTGCGTCACGGCTGAACTGCGGCAACAAGTAGTCGTATCCGTGAACGAACCACGACGTATCACGCGACACCAGGATGTCGGACGGCGGCGAGTTGGTGGAACCCCAACCCTGCGGGTATTCTTTGATGACCCGCAACATGTTGCACTTGGCCCAGACGACGCCGCGGTTGATAACCGGCGAAGGCGTCATGAGCCGGGCGTCGTTGAGGCGTCCGGCATAATACCGATGTGTTTCGTGCAGCGCCGTTTCGTCGTGCAGCAGTTGCTCGAACGCGGGCTTCGAGCGGGCGTCACCGTCTTTGTGGAACACGACCGCGATGCGCAAACGCTCGCGCGCGCCCGACGCAATCGCGATGCGGTACTCGAGCGCGCCGAAAATTCTCCGGTTTACGAATTCGGCCAGCCGCGGCGTGACTTCATCGAGGTTCGCATCGGCCAGGAGCTGCCCATCTTCAATCGCTTTTACCAGTGTCTGCTCGCGCAACGCGACCACGACGGCGCTCGGAGCGCGCGAGCCGCCCCACCAGCGTGAATAACCCGATTCTTCGCCGAACGAGCGGATATACGGACCGGCGACGGAGGCCCGCACTTCTTTCTCCGGCTCACCGTAAAACCGCTGACCGATCAGCAGCGCCCAGGGAAACACCCGAACGTATTGCGTTTGCGCGTCACCGTTATACAGATTGATGTCGATGACGAAGCTCACGACGCGGTCGTGCCGGGGTCCATGCGGAACGTAAAACGTCTCAGTAACGCTAACGGTATCGTACAGCGTGAACTCACTAATTTGCGCGTAGGGCAGAAATGTGAAATCGCGCGTTATTTGATGCGGTAGCAACGTCGGCCGGTCGCCGATGCGGTAGGCGATTTGGTGCGACCCGAAGATGATCTGATCGGTGTCGGCGTCCCACAGTCCGCGAATGCCGCCTTTGGGCGTCGAGGTGACGAAGGTCTTGAAGTTTCCCAGTGTGAGCCCGAACGGCGTTTGCTCCTCGGACAAGACATACGCACTGTATTCGTTGTGCTGCGCGTCGTAGCTGGGACCCATGGGCAAACCATTCGCGCTGCGGCAGCGAATGAATCCTTCCTCATCCCGCGTAAGAGCTTCGAATCGTGCTCGCTTACGGTAAAATCAATCTGACGTTGGAGATTCTGGCCCGGCGCGACGACGGTTACCATGGATTGCGGAGCGTGATGCTCCCGATCGGCCTAGCCGACGACATCAGCATCGTGCCGGCTGCCGCATTTGCCTTTACCTGCGAACCGGCCGAACTGACGAGTGATAATCTCGTCATGCGCGCGCTCGAACGCATCGGGTGTGCGGGGGCCGGGGTCGCCGTTACCCTGCGCAAGCACATTCCCGTTGGAGCCGGCTTGGGCGGCGGTTCGAGCGACGCCGGAGCAATTCTGCGGGCTGCGATGGCCGGCGCGTTCGGTGCCGTGCCGGCCCGCGACTGGCTCGCCGACGCCCGCGCGCTCGGTTCGGACGTTCCATTTTTCCTCATCGACGGCGGGGCGCTCGTTGAAGGCACGGGCGAACGAGTCACCGCGGCCGGCGCCCTACCGCCGTGGTGGATCGTGCTGCTCGTACCGGACGTTCACGTCGCGACGCCGGCCGCTTTCGCGCGCCTCGCGCAGTCGCGAAGGAGCGAGCCGCAAATGACGCGCGCGCGCAGCGAGTCGTGCAGTTTGCGCGCGCTCATCGCCCTCCAACGCGGTGACTACGCGTCCGCCGTCAGCGCCGCTCACAACGATTTCGAGCCGCTGATAGCGGCAATGTTTCCGGAGGTGGCGGCGGCGCTGGCAGCCTTACGCGCAACGGGGGCCGGTCACGCGATGCTGTCCGGCTCCGGCGGCGCGTGTTTTAGTTTGTGCCGCGATGAAACGACGGCGCGTGAGATCGCGGCTCGACTCGCGCCCATGCCGGCGGCATCGCTTCACGTTGTCCCGTTCGCTCCGACGGCGTCGTGGCGCACGCCGGCGCCGGTATGAATGCAGTTATTCTAGCCGGCGGTGCGCCGGACGCCGTGTCGGCGCTACACCCGGGCGCGGTCAACAAAGCCTTCGTTCCGATTGCCGGGATCACGCTCGTCGAGCGAACGCTGCGTGCGTTGCGCGACACGCCGGGAATCGACCGGATCGTAACGGTCGCGCCGCGGACGATGCACGGCGAGGCCGCGCTGGCGCTGTCCGACGAATGTCGCGACGACGGCCCGCGCATGATCGAAAGCTTGCGCAGTGGCCTGGCGGGCTTTCCGCCCGACGTCATGGTACTCGTTGCGGCTTCCGATTTACCAGCCTTGACGCGCGCGGCGATCCGCGAAGTACTCGACGCGCCGGCGATGCGCGACGTCGACCTCGCTTACACTTGTCTAGCGCGCGCACATCACGATGCGCGCTACCCGCATATCCGTCATACCTGGGCCCGGATGCGCGACGGCGCGTACTGTGGCGGGGGCCTCAGTGCGCTCAAACCGCGGCTGCTCCCGCAACTCGAACTTTTTCTCGACACACTGGGTGCGGCGCGCAAGAGTCCGCTGCGCCTCGCCGCGGTGTTCGGGTGGGATCTCCTCGCGCGGTTCGCGATCGGCCGCTTGTCGATTGAGGAAGCCGAAGCGCGAGCCAGTCGCATTCTTGCCGCGCCGGCTGCCGCCATTCGCTGCACGCACCCGGAAATCGCCATCAACGTCGATGAGCCGGGCGATGTCGCCCAAGCGACGGCAGTGCTGATGGGCGGTACGTACGCCGCCTAAACTATTTCGATTTCGCCGCCATTTTCGCGCCCATGCTCATCGCTTCGGATTTGCACATCGAGACCATCCCCGATTTGCCGGCCGAGCTCATGCCGCTCATGCTTCCCGTCATACTGGACGGCGGCGGTGCGCCGCCGGCGCCCTTTTTCGGTGCCGGAGCGCTCGAATCCATGGTGTACATCTTCGTCTTTTGATCGACCATCACGTTTGGATCGCCGGGCGAGCAGCGGGCCTTCGCGGCGCCCTGACCGTGGCTCACGCCGTTCATGGTGCCTTGAGCATCAACGCCGGCCAAAGCGCCAAGTTGTAAACCGCCCGCAAGAACCGCCATTAAAAATATTCGCATAGAAATTACGTTCCCGTCCACCGGTCGGCTAAACCGGCGCGACGCCGTTTTGCAATAAACTTCTACCGAGTTAACCTGGGGTCCTAACGACTAACCGTTCGGCATAAAAGCGAGCGCTAAGCGAGTTCAAGGTCAACTTGAGGATACATAAACCCAGCAGTATCGCAATGCTTCGTTTCTTTCGTCGACGAGTCAACGGCCGACCGATAAGGTTCTCTCGCGGAGACAGCTGACGGTAAAGAAACGCCGCCGGATCAACACGTGCGGCAGCAGCATCCGGCAGCGCAGCGAACACGTACGCCGATGTCCCATCAAACCGCCTTCAAGCACTGCGTTCGAGGACCGGTGGCAGAATTGGTTGACGGTTTCAATTGGAACGGTACGCCGCTCGGGCCGCCGAGTGCGTGGCCCGCGGCATTGCGGTACGCCGTTTCACTCTGCCAAGGTTCCGGCTTCCCTATGCTCATCTGGTGGGGACCCGAGGCAATTCAAATCTATAACGACGCCTTCGTAGGCATTCTAGGACAGCGGCATCCGGCGGCGCTCGGCCAGCGCGGCGCCGAGTGTTGGCCTGAAGTGTGGGCCGAAATCGGGCCGCTTATCACCCATACACGCGAAACCGGTGAACCGTTTTCAGCGGAGGACATGCACTTCTTGCTGCATCGCAACGGCTTCATCGAGGAGACGTATTTTACGTTTTCCTATAGCCGCATCGGCGATAACGACGGCGCGTGCGGTGTGTTGAGCGCCGTCACCGAGACCACCAAAACCGTGTTACGCGAACGCGATTTTCGCATGATGGCCGATACGATCGCCAACGTCATTTATACGCACGCGCCCGACGGGACGGTGCAATGGGCCAACACGCGCTGGTACGATTACAGCCGCTTAGCGCCGGCGATCGCACTCAGGCCCGAGGGCTGGACGCGCGTCATGCCGCCCGAAGATTACCACTTGCTCTTGTCGGTCCTCGCACACGCCTTCGCGACCGGCGAAGCGTACGAAACGCAAGTCCGTTTCAAGCCTGACGGCAACCCTGATGACGATTACCGCTGGTTCCTGTTGCGCGCCGTGCCGATGCGCGCGACGGATGAAACCATCGTACAATGGGCGGGCAGTGCGACCGACATCCACGACAGCCGGGTTGCCGCCGAAGCCTTGCGCGCGCAATTGGCACGCGAGCACCAAGCGTCACGCGCCTTTCAACACGCCGCCCTACCGCAGATTCTACCGAACATTCCGGGGCTCGACCTCAGCGCGGTATACGAGCCCGCCGGTGCCGATGCGCTCGTCGGCGGCGACTGGTTCGACGCGTTTCGGCTACCGGATGGACGAGTCGTGTTGTCGGTCGGCGACGTCATGGGCAGCGGCCTCACCGCCGCCGTCACGATGGGGGCGGTGCGCCAAGCGATTCGCGGTGCAGCCCATGTGTACGCCGATCCGGCAGCCGTTCTAGACGCGGCCGATCACGCGTTGCGTTCCGAGCAGCCGGACCGAATCGTCACCGCCTTCGTCGGCGTGCTCGATCCGCTCACGCTGATGCTCACGTTCGCATCAGCGGGTCATCCCGCACCGCTCGTCCGCTTCCCCGATGGCACGATCGCTGAATTGAGCGCCGTCGACCTTCCACTCGGCCTGCGTGATGAGGAACAGCGCGAGCGCGGCGTAAGCGGTAGCGTCATGTTATGCGATCGCTCGCTCGTCGTATTGTACACGGACGGTTTAACGGAGTCGACCCGCGATGCGGTCACCGGCGAACGCCGGCTGCGCGCCATTTTAGATGCGCCCGAAGTATTCGACGCGGTCGACCCGGCAGCGGCGATTCGAGGGGCGTTGCTCCAAGCTGCGACGGATGATGTTGCGATCCTGGCCGTTCGAGTCGCCGACGCCGAAGGCTCGCTGACGCATCCGCGCTGGTCGTTTCCGGCTTCCGACGCAGGCACCGGCATGACGACGCGCCGGCAAATTAGCGACGTGCTGCAAGCCCTCGGCGCGTCGACGGTTGAAGCGGCCGACGCGGAACTCATCTTCGGCGAACTTCTGGGCAACGTTCTGCGGCATACCGGCGGAACCGTTGAAGCGGCGCTGGATTTAACGGGCGACGCACCCGTTTTGCACGTTCTCGATCGCGGACCCGGCTTCACGTTCTTCGCGCGCTTGCCCAAAGACACACTTAGCGAGTCCGGCCGCGGACTATATATCGCCGCGATGCTCGCCCGCGACGTCAGCGTGATTCCACGTGGCGACGGCGGTGGCAGTCACGCGCGCGCGGTCTTGGCCATTCGGCTGCGACGACGCACCGCATCAGCGTCCGCGCCAAACGAACGACGCGAAGAACTGCTATAATCATCGAGCTTTGCTCGGGCGGTTCTGGGCACATACTCGCTATGGACCCGCGACCCCAACGAGCGATTGTCGCCGCTGCGAGCGGAACTCTCGTCGCCCGCGCCGGCATTGTCGTACGTCACTTTGCGAAAGCGCGCACGGCGAACGGGGCGACATCCGTATCGTACCCGAGCGGGAACGCGCAGGACGCAAAGTGGCGGACTGTCGCTGCTCGATGTGTACGGTTCGGCGGATCCGTCGCCGTCGCGCGTTCGGAACGGCGCGTCGCCCTCTTCTAAGTTTCATCACCCAAACGCGCCGGTTGCTACGGACCGGGCGAATATGGAAAGCGAGCGCAATGGATCGAACGCAACGGCGGCGTGATTTTCTTTCCCGGCTGGCCGGGGTTTCGGCCGGTATCGCAACCACCGGTGCGCTGCGCGAACCGGCCGCTGCGCAAGCACCGGCCACCGATGTCATTCCAAAGCGCGCGTTTGGACGCCATGGCGACATGGTCTCAATCCTCGGCGTCGGCGGCCACCACCTCGGCAACGCCGCGACGGTGAACGACGCCGTCGACATCGTGCACACCGCAATCGACGGCGGCATTACGTTTTTCGATAACGCTTGGGAATACAATAATCACCGCTCGGAGGAGTTTCTGGGCGCCGGACTGCGCGGCGGCTGGCGTTCACGCGCCTTCGTCATGACCAAGGTCTGCACGCACGGACGCGACGCGACGCTCGCGATGACGATGCTCGAAGAATCGCTGCGCCGGTTACAGACGGATCATCTGGATCTGTGGCAAGTTCACGCGATAACGTACGATAACGATCCCGATCTCGCGTACCGCAAAGGCGGAGTGCTCGAGGCCCTGACTAAAGCCAAAGCGCAAGGCAAAGTCAAGTACGTCGGATTCACCGGCCACAAAGATCCGCGGCTGCACAAACGCATGCTCGACATGGGCTACCCGTTCGACTCGATTCAATTTCCGATCAATGCGTTCGACGCCCAATTTCGCAGCTTTGCATCGCTCGTGCTACCGGATGCGGTCAATCGCGGAATGGCGGTTTTAGGTATGAAGCCGTTTCAAGGATCGGGCGCACCGTTTCATCATGGAGACGTCACGCTCACGCCCGAACAAGCGCTACGGTATGCCATGAGCGTTCCGGGCGTCACGACGACGATCACCGGCATGGAGTCGCTGCCGGTTCTACGCCAAAATCTGGCTATCGCGCGGGGCTTCAAGCCGTATAGCGGCGCCGATATGCAGCAGGTGGTGGCCGCCGTTTCGCCGTGGGCCGGCGACGGCCGGTTCGAACTTTATAAAACCTCACTCAGTTCAGATGACATCGTGACGCGACAGATGCATGAGATGCCGTTAAACGGCGCGCAGGCGTAAGGAGTAAGGTAGCGTGGCCGTTCCACATCGAAACTTCAAAGGCAACTCGATCTCGATCATCGGGATCGGCGGGTCGTCGCTGGGCGACATAAAGGATGAATCAGAAGCCGGACGCGTTGTCGAAGCGGCGCTGGCGGCGGGCATAAACTTCTTCGACAATGCGTGGGAGTATCACGACGGCATGAGCGAGGAACGCGTTGGGCGAGCCCTGCGGGGAAAGCGCGACGCGGTTTTTCTGATGACCAAAGTGTGTACGCACGGCCGCAAAAAAGACGTTGCCATGAAGATGCTCGAGGATTCGCTGCGCCGCTTACAAACCGATCATCTCGACTTATGGCAAATTCATGAAGTCGTCTACGATAACGATCCCGACCTTCACTTTGCGCCCGATGGCGCGGTCGAGGCGTTGACCCAAGCCAAGCAGCAGGGCAAAGTTCGCTATGTCGGCTTCACCGGCCACAAAGACCCGGATATTCACCTGAAAATGCTGTCTCACCGGTACCCGTTCGACACGGTGCAGCTACCGCTCAACCCATTCGACAAGAATTACCGCAGTTTCCAAACCCGGGTCATTCCGGAAGCCGTGCGGCAAGGCATCACGCCGATCGGCATGAAGTCGATGTCCGGCGGCGGCGATCCAATTAAGCGCGGTGTCGCAACGCCGCAGGAGCTCTTGCGCTACGCGATGAGCGTGCCCGGTATCATGACGACGGTAAGTGGCATTGATTCCTATGATGTGTTCGAACAGAACTTGCGCATCGCGGAGAATTTCGCACCGATGTCGGTCGCCGAGATGCAGGTGTTGGAAGCACGCGTTGCCGAGATCGCCGGCGACGGCCGGTTAGAAACCTACAAATCGACCAAACTGTTCGATGATGCCGAGGGCCGCAAACAACACGACTTCCCGGATCTGCGGGCGCTGCCGGCATGATTTCCATACTTTGCAGTATCGCCCTACTGGCCCAAGTCGTCGCTATTCCGGCGCAGCAGGATCCACTCACCCAAAATCGCGCCCCCGTCCGGGCAAATCCCGCGCCCAACCCGTTCGCCGCGCCGTCGCCGCGCGTCGATCGGCTCTTCGCCGTCGCCGCCAACGCCAGCTCCAACGCGGAAATAACGTTTGCCCAATTAGCCTTGCAGCGCGGCCGTACCGACGAGGTCAAGTCGTATGCGCGGACGATGATTTCGGAGCATATCGGCTTGATGAAAGCGTTGATGCCGCACGTGCAGCATGTTCTAGGCAGAATGCCGCCGCACGAACTCGCGCCGGCCGATGCCTTGACGTATTACCGGTTAGAGCATGTAGCGGACGTCGACTTCGATCAAACATACGTCCTGACCCAAGTCGCCGGACATCTCGTAACGCTGGGTGTCTTTCAAGCCGAGTCCGACAATGGTGCCGACACCGCACTCAAACGAACGGTTCGGCAATGGCTGCCCACGATCCAATCGCACCTGCAACTCGCCGTCGATCTGACCCAGCACATCGGCGGCGACAGCCCGCTCAAGACAGGCGCCCAGTAGGGCGCCTAGCTTCCGTTCCAGCGCGCGAAGAGCGCGTTCTCGATGCCGAACTGATCGAGCGCCTTGCCGACGGTGTGATTGATGATATCTTGCACGGACTGTGGCCGGGCATACATGCCGGGAACCGGCGGCAAAATAACGGCCCCGATCTCGGCGAGAGCCGTTAGCGTGCGCAAATGGCCGAGATGCAGCGGCGTTTCACGCACCACCATAACGAGCTTGCGCCGCTCCTTCAAACACACGTCGGCTGCGCGTACCAACAAGTTGCCGTTCAGCGAGTGCGCAACGGCTGAGGCCGTTTTCATCGAGCACGGGACCACCAGCATGCCGTCGGTAATGAACGAGCCGCTCGAAATCGTCGCGGCAAGGTCACTGTCACGATGGACGACGTGCGCGAGTGCCTCGAAATGCGCCGCGGTAAACGCTGTTTCCAATTCGATGGTCTGGCGGGCTTGGTGCGAGAGGACGAGATGAATCTCGACCGTACCGCTGGCCCGTAACGCTTCTAGAGCCGCCAGCGCATAAACGCTGCCGCTCGCTCCGGACACTCCGACGATCAGCTTGCGCATACAGCACTGACTTCCACGGTGCGAGCGCAGTTCCGGCCCGGCGCGGATTTGTATCGACGCCGGTCGAATGAGCCAACTCGTGATTCCGATTCTCGTCGACGAGCGGCGATTGGCAGCCGGTCTCGACTCGGCGCTCGTGCGATTGGCTGCGCAAGCCGCGTGCGAAGTCATCACACCGGCCGCGTTATTGGAACGAATCACCGATGTTCGCGTGATCGGCGACGCCGAACGCCGGGCCATCATCCGCCGCATCGCGGCCACCCGCGACGATATCGGCATCGCGCCGCACGTGCGCGCGAGTACATCGTTCGCCGCGCGCGTGGGCGCCGCCATCGACGACACCGGCGAACGTGCACCGTTCGACGCGATCGTCGAGCACTACCGTACGCTGCTGGCGTTTGCCAACGTTCTCGACGTCCCGGACGCGCTGCACCGCGCGCTGGCCGGCGAACGGCATGCGCTGGCGCTATCGGCGTTACGCATTGATAGCGCGCTGTTAGCGGGCGATGCCGACCGTGCATTTGCCTGGCGCCGGCTGTGCGCCGCGCTGGGAATTCGGCTCGAAACGGTCGACCTCGGTCCGGTACTGCTTCCGGTTCTCGATTCGGCCATCGTCGAAGGCGTGGACGAGTTACTCCGCTATGCGGCAAGCGGCAGCGAACGCGACGCTCGGCGAGCGATTCTCCACCGCATCTCCGGCGTGGCTTGGGACGATGCCCAGGCGCTGCTCACCGCAAGTCCGCTCACGACGGCACTGCTCGAAAACATCGACGCTGCAAAAATCGCGCTGGGCAGCCAAGCCCGCTCGAGTGCGGCACTGTTCGCACGCGGCTTGCGGGCGCTTGCCCGCGCATACGCGGCACCCGATGCCGGCGCCTCGACGGTCCTGGCGGCCATCGGTGCGGCTTTCGTGCTCGATCACGATCCGACCGTGGCGGCGCTCGTGCGCGTGGCGCGCGATTTCGACCGGGCGCGCACGATTGCTCCGCATTGGCATGCCGCGGAGCTGAGCGCGGAATTTGCGGCCGAGTTCGCCCTAGTGCAGCAGCCGGTCGCGCCGCCGTTCGTTGCGCGGCCGGCGCCGGTACCGCCGGCCCCGGCAGCGACGCCGGTAACCGTTCGACCGATGCACTTTAGCGCGTCGTCGCTCAACGCCTACGCCGAGTGCGCGCGCAAATGGTATTTTCGCTACGTGTGCGCCGCGGTTGAAGACCGCGGGTCGTCGGCGTCGTTTTACGGGACCGCATTTCACGCAGCGCTCGAAGACTTTCATCTGCGCTACGGTCGCGTTGAGTCGGTCGACCCGGGCGAGCTCGCCGCTTACCTCGATGTGTGCGTCACGACCGCATTCGAGCGCTATCGTAATCGCTTCGACGCGCCGGTTGAATTCGAGCTGCAACGTCGGCGCGCGCGCCGCACCGCGACGCGCTATGTGACCTGGCTCGTCGAACGCGCGCGCCGGGCGCCGTTCGAGGTGATCGGGTGCGAAGTTGCGACCGAACTCGATCTCGCCGGGCACGCGTTCGTCGGTTACATCGATCGGCTCGACCGCGACCTGCGCACCGGCGCCGTCACCGTGATCGATTACAAAACCGGGAGTATCGCCACGACGGCGGCGCAATATCGTGATGACGTCGCCGCGTTCGCCGAGTTTCAATTACCATTTTACTATTGGGCCCGCAGCGCGGCCGGCGATCGCGTGACCAAACTTGCGCTCATTCCGCTCAAGGATGCTTTGCTTGACGTCGAGCCGATCGAACTGGAGATAACCGCGGTCGAACGCCCCGCCGCGGTTAGCCGTTGGAACGACAGTCCCACCGGCACGATCGGCGTCGGCCAACTCGAGCGGGCGCGCACGAAGATGATCGAGTACGCGCAACTGCTGTCGAGTTCAGCGCTTACGGCATATCCCGCAACCGATGATGCCGACGCGTGCCGCTACTGTGCGTATCGCGACGCCTGTCGCGACCGGCCGGCCGCAGCCCAGGAACGCTTCGGCCGCTGATGCAGAATATCGATATTCCGGACGTGAACGCGCGACGCGCAATCGACGCGCCGGCCGATGCGCCGCTGCTGCTGATAACGGGCCGTGCGGCGAGCGGAAAGACCGAAACGCTCGCGCGCCGCTACGCCGCCCTGCTGGGCGGCGATTCGAGCGTCAGCGTGAGCGCGACGATTGTGACCGGTCCCCAAACCGACTCCGCCGAGCGGCTCGGGGCGCGGATCGAAGCGCTGCTACCGCCGGGCCGCAAACGCGAGTGCCGGCAAGACGGCCGCTATTTCGGAGTGACACTCGACCGGCTGGCGTTCGATATGCTGGCCGAACATGCGACGCAGAGCGGTCTGGCATACGACCTCGATGCAATCGACGCGTACGATGCCGAAGAGATTTTCGAGCGCGCGATCGCCCCGTTATTTTCCGCCGACTGGAATGAATTTCTCGGTCCCGAGATCGACCCCGAGATTCCCGGACTGCGTGCGCCCGACCGGTTCGCCGTCGCCGTGCTGCGCTTGATTCGTAAGTTGCGCGCAGCGCAAATACCACCCGACGAGTTCTTCCGGTCGGCGCAGCGCGGAGCGACGGCGTTTTATGCCAACCCACCGAACCTGACCGCTCCCGCGCTCTTGTTCGCGACCAAAGACGAACATCGCGGCGCACTTGCCGTCGGACCGGCCGAACTCGAGCGGCAGCGCCGGCGCGAGCTCGACTTAGCGAAGATCATTGCCAAGGTGTACCGGCTATATGTCGATTCGCTCGTCGCTCACGGCTGTCTTACCGCGGCCGACGCGATCAGCGAAGCAACGCGCTTATTGGACGAGCACCCGGCCATCGCGCGCAGTTACCGCAAACGCTTCCGGCTGGCGGTGGTCGACGACGTCCACGATCTCGCGCCGGGCGAATTCCGCTTACTGCAGGCGATATTCGGTCAGCCGCTGCGGGGCGTCACGTGCGCCGGTGATCCGGACGCCGCCACCGCGGTTTTCGCGGGCGCGCGCCCGGACCGTATTTTCGCCGCCGCCGCTACGACGATCCGGCTGCAAGTGAATTACCGCGTACCGGCGCAAATCGCAGTGGCCGTTACGGCGCTGCTGGCGACCGCGCCGGCGGAGCCGCTACCGATCGGCGACGCAATTCGGCTGCATCGCGCGTTGACCCAACAGGCTGAGGCGGCGTTCGTGGCCGACAGCGTCGCGAGCCATATCGCTGCCGGTACACCGCCCGCGCGGATCGCGGTCGTCCACCGCTCGTTGCGCACGCTCGGTGGGTACGAAGACGCGCTGGTCGATCGAAATATCGCAATCGCGTTGCTGGGCGATGGAGGCTTGTTCGCGCGGCATGAAACGCTCGACGCCTTGGCGCTGCTGTGGTCGACCGTCGATCCGTTCGCGCACGCCTGGCTGCTGCGCGTCTTGCAGATGCCGCCGCTGAGCTTACCCGACGCCGCACTCGCGATGCTGTGCGGCGAACCGGCCAACCCGCAGGCGCTGCTCTTCGATCTGCCGCCGCAACCGGACGGCGAGGGCGGCCGGCGCTGGGACCGGCGGCGCGATCTACGGCTGGGAACCAACGTCGTGCGCGGCGACCGCGACCTCGATCTCGATTCCGACGTCCGCGAACGGCTCACGGCATTTCGCGCGCGTCGCGCAGCGTGGCAGCGCGTAGCCCGCACGGCGGGCGCCGGAGCAGCCGCGGCAGCGATCGTCACCGACGGTGGCATGTACCTTGCGCGGCCCGGCGAGACCGCCGCCCGGGCGGCTCGGCGCCGGGTGCTTGTCGATGCCCTGCTGGCCACCATCGAGGGTTATGCGGTTCGTAAGCCGGGCGATGCGTTAGCCGACGCGCTGGCCTACTGCGAACGCATCGCGCGCAGCGAAACCGGACCGCTTCTGCGCGGCGGCGGCGAGGCGGTCGCCGTTGCGTCGATCGACGCGGTGAAAGCGCGGCGCTTCGAGCATATCTTCGTGGTCGACGTCCGGGCCGGCTCATTCCCGCCATATTACGTTCCCGATGCGTTCCTTTTTAGCCCGACCTACGGGATGATCCCGAAAGACAGCGTGGGCGAAGCCGTCACGGCGCGGACCGCCAAGTTCACCTGGTACGCGCACCAGGCGAAGTTACGCGAGAACTATTCGCGTGAAGATCGGCGCGCGCTAACCGTAGCGCTGGCGCGGGCCGACGCGAGCGCCACCGTCAGCGTCTCGGGAACGGCGACGCGCGGCGTTGCAGCACCCGAACTGTTCGTCGAGCTACAAGCGCTCGGAGCGGCGCTCGCGCCGGTGCCGAACGTCGCCGCGCCGCTGCCGGCGGCTTCGCCGGCACCGGCATTACCCGCTGCGCCTGACGCCGTCGAGCCCGAAGCCGCAGTGCCGCGATTGCCGGCCAGCATGGCAGCCGAACGCCTGGTCGAAATGCTGCACTGTGTGCGTTGCGCGCCGCGCCGAACGATCGCCGCGGTCGTCGATGCGTCGACGACGCTACTCGCCCGGCGGGTTCGTGACGGCGATCGGCAGGTCGAAGAGCGCGATGTCACGTTCGCATTTCCACTCGCGGACACGGTCGTCTTCGGGAGCGTGCCGGCGCTGGTGCGTCATGCCGGCCGGTTGTACGCCGGCGTGGCACGACCGGAGGTCGCTGCGGCGGCGCTGGCCATAACCGGCGTCGGCGCTCGGATCGTGCAGGACGAATTCTTTTTTGAAGGAGCGGATGGCATCTACAACGGGCCGCAAGCCGTTGGCGTGAGCGTGATCGTAAACGCTTTTAAGTCTATTGTCTCAGGGACTTTCATCCCACTCTGTACCGAACATCGAGACGCCTAGCAAGCAACTTCTAGACAGAAGTTTAGCAAAGTGGCCCGAGGCGAGGGATTCTTCAAGCGCGTACGCTCATTCTGAGTAGGGGTACTTTTGTACCGTTACTACCGCCGGCTCCCGGCAGATCGGAATGACCATGCTCGCCGTCTCCATTATTTCCGCCGTATCGTGGGTTTTGCAGCTTATCCATATGGGCGGACCATCCTAAAACTCGCTTGACTAGCCTCATTTTTTTTTCATTTCGGGAGTGCGTTTGGTAAAGGTTTTCTCAATTTCATAGAATATCGGCACCGCATGGACGTGGCACCAAAGCCGATCACGGTCGGAACGCAAGCAACCGTATCCGAGGCCAAGCTTGCGTACTTCGAGGGCGATTTCGATCGTTGTCTTGACGTGTGCGCGGGAATACGCGTTCGCTCCCTCGCTACCGCGTCCGAAGTCGCTCTTCTTTCGGCGCGCGCGTATTTGCGAACCGGCCGAGCCCGCGAAGCCGAAGTCGTCCTACGTGATTCCACCGCGACGCACGTGTCGCTCGATGCATCGCTCACGGCGCAAATGTTGTTGGGCGCCGCGCGAATTCGGCAGGGCGATTGCGACACCGGAATCAGCACGCTCGAGGATGCTGCTTCCCGTTCGGAAAACGCGCACTTCGCAATTCGCGCCGAAATCGCTTTTTCAACCGCGTTGGGGTATTGGGCGAAGCGCGACATCGCCATGGCGGAGGCGTACTTAGCGCAGGTCGATCCGCGCGCGGACATCATCCATGCGCGCGCGCTCGATTTGCAGGCCTGGTGTCATGATGCGCGCGGCGATCACCGGCAGGCAGCGAATCTGTTTCTGTCGGCGTTGTTTCGGCTCGACACGTGCAACGCGCAAGATCGTGCGATCGCCGCGACGGCCATCTGTTCGCTCTCCATTTATTCCGCCGAATTATTCGATCCCGAGATGGCGCGCGTCGTCGAAGCCCGGGCGTCGCGCATGGATTGGTCGTCGGGGCTCGCCGCGCAACAGTATCTCACGCTCGCGCATCAAGCCCAGTATCACGAGTTCGCCGGCAACACGGTTGCCGCTATGGAATTCGCGTTGCAAGCACGCGAGATGGCGCCCAGCGCTTCGTTCGAGGTGTTCGGCTGGAGCCTGTGCGCCGCGCTCTCGCGCAATGCCGGCGAAGCCAACGCCGCGGTGGTGTATGCGAAGCGCGGGCAAAAATTGCTGGCCACTCTCGATACACACGCCTTCGTCGGCGAAGAACGCTTCTCGATGCTCGTTGTGGCTGAGAATTGTGCCGCCTTCGATGTCGATACGGCGACCGAATTGCTGGCACAATACTGGGGCTTGACGCCGGCCGATCAGATGCTCGCGTTAACCGGCGATCCGCGCTTAGCGGGTGAAGAAACGTATGTGGCCGGAGTCGTGAGTGAAGCACGTGGCGACCGCGACGGCGCGCGCGCATGTTATCGCAAAGCGTTTGAAATTTTCAGCCCGATTGGGTACGTGCGGCGGGCCGCGGCAGCGGCTTGCGGGCTAGTTCGGCTGGGCGAAGACGAAGCCGCCCGACAATACATCCTTAAACATACCGCCGGCACGCAGAATCATATCACCGCCGAACTTCGGCGCTGGGATGGGCGAATGCGTTCGGTCGAACGTCATCCCGTCGTCGCGACGTTGCCGCGCGCGCAACGCGAAGTGGTATCGCTCGTGTGTGCCGGAAAATCGAATCGTGAAATCGCTCAACTCCGTAAGGTCCGCGAACAAACCATTAAAAATATGTTGAGCAAACACGTCTTTCGCGCGTTCGGTGTGTCGAGCCGTGCGGCGCTCGTGAGTTCGTGTCTGAGCTGCGATTTGGAGAACGCGACCCTTCTGTAATTAGCGCGGGTCGTCGCGACCTGCATCGCCCAACTCGCTCGCACTCCCTGCGGGTACCAATGGCGGGTGGAACTTACAACGATCCCCGCAGCCGAATACGTCCGCCAGATATTGCCGGAATCGCGTTCGCTTTGGGCCGCCGGAAGAACGCTCGATCAATATAGCGATGACTTTATCGCCGTTGCGTCGTCCTCATTCGGCAAGCGCCGCTTTCGCACGCTCGGACTGCGGGTCGATGGAGCGATCGTCGTTTCGTGCAAACGGTACGAACGCGAGATCCGCTGCGGCGAGCACCTGCTGCGGGCCGCCGGAATCGGCGCCGTTTTCACACCTCGGCAGCTGCGCGGGCGCGGCTTTGCGTCCGCGATGATCGGGGCCCTGCTCGACCAAGAACGCAGCGCCGGTACGGATGTCGCGTATCTGTTTAGCGACATTCATCCCGCCTTTTACGAACGGCTTGGTTTTATCACCTTACCGTCGCGCACGTTCAGCCTGCGCGCCGATACATTACCGGCGAAGCGTTTGGCCATTGCCGCTGTCGCCGATAGCGACTGGACCACCATCCGGCGCTGGTTCGACGCCCTCGACGGCCGGCGCACGTTCTCATTCCGGCGGACGCCGCTCGTCTGGGAATGGCTACGGACCTCGACGCGCACGGACGGCAACAGCGGCCAACGTGTCGCGCTCATCGTCAACAACGCGCGCAGTGCCGGCGCATATCTTTTCGGTCGCCGTTTACCCCGGCTCGACGCACTCGTCATCGACGAATACGGTTACACCGGCGACGACGGCTTCGACGCGGTGGCGCCCTTGATTCGCAGCGCCGCCGGCGATCTGCGCCGGGTCACGGGGTGGCTTCCGCCCGACGTCGCGCGGACGGCGCTGCCACGCGGGGCGGTAAAAAAACGCAAAACTGCCGTTGCGATGATCGCGCTATTATCGCAGCCGGCTCGCGAAGGCTGGCGGCGACATGGTGCAGCCGTTCTGGCCGACGACGCCGACCGCTGCTGGAGCACCGACCACATTTAACGCGGACGCCGACGTAAGGCCTCGGCGTCGCCGTCGGGCGGCTTCACCAGCGTCTTGATCGGCTTCCGGCGCAGGTGCAACCTGGGCTTCTTTGGGTGGTACGATAATCAAACTATCTTGGTCCCCTTTTTATGGGAGAATTAATGACTAATAGTGTCGTTCACGCGATCGCGGGCTGCACAGAGGTTTTTCTCTTGATGTGCCTTTCGTATTCTCTGGCTCGATCGAACGCCGCTCAGCGTTGGCTTCGAGTGTCGTTCGGCGTATCACTGATCGGATGTGCAAGCGCGCTCGCCGCCTTCGTGATCACGTTCAATCCGACTTTTTTGACCCTTGGCAGTTTCGCTATCGCCTTTTCTGGTTGCTTCTTGATCGCCGCTTTCCAACAGCGAGAGCTCACGAGCCTATTTCGTTCGACGCGCGTACTTTGACCCTAGCGACACGCCCCCGGCAATTCGCGAGCCGTCTATGGTATGTGAGGCGCTTCCGTGCGAGCGGCGCGATCGAAGCTACGAACGGCTGCGTGAGGCGGCGGCGCGAAGAGTGATAGTTCACGCACCGCTTCCTCGCTGAGCGCGGCGACGCGAGTGCCCAGCAGGCGAATCGGCTGCGCGGTCAAGGCGCTACGTTGCCAGCAATGCACGGCTGCGGCAAAGACATCGTCGGCCGCATCGGTCGGCACGGTCACGCTGGTCTGGCGGCCGACGACGGTGAAATCGGCACGCTTGACCTTGATGCCGATCGTCCCGGCGCGCAAGCCGCGCGCCCGCAGGCCGGCCGCTAATTCTTCGGCTTGCACGCGCAACAGGGCGATAATCTGCACTTCGTCGCGCACGTCATACTCGAACGTTTCCTCAGTGGAGATCGACTTGCGTTCGCGTGAACCGTCGACGGGCCGGTCATCGATACCGCACGCCAGCGCGCGCAGTTCGCGGCCACCGCGTCCAAACAATCCAAACGCCACGGCATCGTCGAGCGCCGCGACGTCGCCGATCGTGACGATCCCGGCGGCTTCCAGCCGCGCTTGCGTCTTCGGGCCGATGCCCCATAAGCGCGCGACCGGCAACGGCGCAAGATAGGTCGCCTCCGTGCCGGGCGCGACGACCGTCAAGCCGTTGGGCTTGCCGGCGTCGGAAGCGATTTTTGCGACCATCTTGCCGGCCGCAACGCCGGCGCTGATCGTCAAACCCACCTCGCTGCGAACGCGCTCGCGAACGCGTTCGGCCCAGGCCGAGGCCGCCTCAACGTCGCTCGTATCGATCGCCACGAACGCTTCATCGAGCGATAGTCCCTCGACGGCCAGGGCGCCGTCGTGGAAAATCTCGAAGACGGCGCGCGAGGCGCTTTGGTAGGTGGTGAAGTCGGGCGGCACGACGACGAGCTGCGGGCAGGCCTGGCGCGCCCGATACAGCGGCATCGCCGACCGAACGCCGTACGGCCGGGCTTCATACGAAGCGGTAAGCACGACCGACCGGCGGCTGTTGCCGGCAATTGCAAGCGGCTTACCTCGCAGCGACGGGTCATCGCGTTGTGCGACCGACGCGTAAAACGCATCAAGGTCAAAATGCAGAATCACGGCACAACGATTAAACCGCGGCGCGCGTAAAAATCGTGCGGATGGTGCGCATGTTGCGCTCGTCGTCGGCTTCTTCGCCCGGCGTCTCGAGTATCGCCGTTTTGCCGGCCAACGCCGGGTGCGCGGCGAGTGCGCGAAAGCCGCTGAAGCCGATGAGCCCTTCGCCGATATGCCAATGGCGGTCTTTATGCCCACCCAGCGGTATCTGCGTATCGTTGAAATGGAACATTGGGATGCGCTGTAACCCGATGTGCTCGTCGGCCTGAGCGAGGAAGCGCTCGACGCCCGCGTCCGTATCGATAGCGTAGCCGGCCGCCCAAGAATGCGCCGTATCGAGGCACACGGCGAGCTGCGGATGATCGATGGCTTGAACGATCGCGCCGAGTTCTTCGAGGGTGCCGCCGCATAGCTGACCGGCTCCGGCGCTATTTTCCATAACTAAAAACACGCCCGGACGAATATCGGCAAGTGCGGTTTCGAGCGCACGCAGGACGGCGCCGAAGCCTTCACTTCGCCGGCGCTTGCCGTACGAACCGAGATGCGTGTTGACATATGCGACTGAGCCGACGGCGGCGACCGCTAAGTCGTTGACCAGTAAGCGCAGCGAGTTCGTGACGATCTTCTCGTCCTCGCTCGCTAGATTAATCAAATACGAGGTATGAATGACGGCCGCATCGATGCCGGCGGCGGCCCGTTTGGCGGCAAAGTTTTCGAGCGCCGGACGATCGATCGGTCCGACCCGGTACGTTTTCGGATTACCGCTAAAAAATTGCACTGCCGAGCACTGCATGCGACTCGCATAGGCGACCGCTTCATCGTAGCCGCCGCCGACAGGCACATGTAAACCGAAGCGCATTCTTACGGCCGCGCCGGTGCTGCCGCGGAGCGAATCAAGGTGCCGTTCCGGCGTACAGATATTGCGTGTATCGGACGTCGAGCCACGCGTCGCCGGATCCATAACGAGCCGTCAATGCCGCGCTAAGCGCTGCGATATAGGCCTCCCGCTTGTCACCGTAGGCATTTCGCGCGGTCGCACGCGACCGCTCGTAGCCGATCCAATCATCGACGCGAAAGCGCGCCGTGAAGGGCAGCACGCGCAACGTCCGGCGCGCGAACGGCGCGCGGTAAAATGCGCCAAAGCCGCCGCGCAGCGGATCCGCACCCACCGCCACACCGACGTGCTCGCACGCCGCCGCTCGCATTGCGCGCAGCGGATCGTCGGAACCCAAAACTTTCCACCACACGGCGATCGTTCCGCCCGGCTTCACGACGCGCAACAATTCGGCATAGGCGCGGTCGGCGTCAAACCAGTGGAAGGCTTGCGCGCTTACCGCACCGTCGAAGCTGGCAACGCCATACGGAATGTGCTCGGCTGCCGCAGTTACAAATGTTGCCGCCGGCACGCGCGCTTTAGCCACGGCCAACATTTCCGCCGAGGGGTCGAGTCCGACCACGCGTATCCCGCGGGCAACGAACGGCTCGGTGGCAAGTCCGGTACCGCAGCCGATGTCGATGATGGTTGAGCGGGGCGCGATACCAAGCCGTTCCACCGCGTCGTAGAGCTCGGTTGAATACCCGATCCGATAGCGATCGTACTCGGAAACCAGCCCATCGAAATTACCGGCCTGCGCATGTTGCTGGATCATTGCTTTAAAATATCGGCGGTTATTTTCGGCGCGTGAAACGCAGCTGGTTGGAACGCATGCCGGCCGGCATGAACGTGCGGCGCGGGCCACCCGAGCCCATGCCGCGTGACGGATTCTTTTCAAACGTCGTTTTGCTGACAAGCACGGCGTCCGATGGACGCTCGCGCCGGCCGACACGACCAATGAGTTGCTCGACTTCCGCCTCGCCGAAAGCGTCGGCGTCGGTGAGCACGATCAGATCGGCGGCCGGAATATCCAAGCCGCTGCCGACTAAGTTGGTGGCGGCAAGAATGGCCGGCGCGCCGTCCCGAAAGGCCGTCATCATTTCCACCCGGGTGACGCTGCCGTGAACCTTGACGCCGTTGCGCCGGTGACGTTTGCCGTGTTCGGTGGTGTCGGCCATATCGCCGCGCAACTGTTGTACGCTGATTCCGTACGTCGCTTCCAGCCGTTCGGCGAGTTTCGGCACGTCGCCGCGCGTGCGGCTGATGACGAAGATCCGCGATTTGCGTTCGAGGTGGTCGCGAATGAGCGCGTCGGCGTGCAGTAATTGTTCGGCCGGCGGCTCGCCCCAGACGCCTTCGGGCCGATGCACCGTTGTCGGAATAACGTCGAACGGCATCTTCTTCATCGAGACCACATTATTCATCGCGCCGATCCGCGTGAGGAACGGTCGCAATTCGCTGGGTGTCGCGGTGGCGAAGAGCATCGGGCAGTCAAGTTCTTCGAGCAGCCGCAAGTGCTCGCGTTCGTCAAAGGCGTTGACGTCGTCGATCACGAGCAGCGAACTGCGGTCGATGACGTCCCACCAATGCTTGCTCGACAGCATCATCGCCGACCCGCACACCACGCGAATCGAGCCGTCGGCGATGCCCGCATCGGCGGTTCGGCGTTCGCCGGGCGACATACCGCCGTGCACCTGCGCAACGCCGAGCGGCGTCCCGGCCAGGCGTTCGTTAAAATAGGCGACGTGCTGGCGCACCAGGTCGCGCGTCGGCGCGATCAAGCAGACGTAATTTTCTTCTTTGAGCACCGTATCCACGGCCACGCGCAGCATGACTTCGGTTTTTCCCGAGCCGGTCGGCGCTTTGAGCAAAAACTCGAATACATCGTTATCGAGTGCGTTACAGATCGTATCGATCGCGGTTTGCTGGTCGCCGGTAAGCGTGAAGGCTTCACCAGGGCGAATGAGTTCGTGGGCGACCGCGACCGTCTGCGCGTTGCGGTCGATCGTCGACCAAATCTCGTCTTCTAGGATAGTAATACGTTCTCGCTCTCATCACGACCGGGCGGCTCACCGGAGCTGGGGCCCGGTTCCTCTTCGGCACCGGCCGCTGCGGCGCTTTCCGGCTCGCCGGTGTTTTCGCCGGTCGCTTCGGTCGCGCCGGCGCCGGCTGCGCGCAGGCCGATCGGAAAGGCCAGCTCCGCCGGTCCGCTAGCGTCGATGTCGACCGGCGGCAACTCCTCGAGCGAACGCAGCCCGAACGCCTCGAGAAACTCGGCGGTGGTCTTATATAAGATCGGGCGGCCGGCAACGTCTTTGCGCCCCGCTTCCGACAAGAACCGGCGGTCGACCAACGTCGAGAGCACCGAATCCGCGCTCACGCCGCGAATGCCCTCGATGTCGCCCTTGGTCACCGGCTGCATGTACGCGACGATGGCCAGCGTCTCGAGCGCCGCCGGCGACAGATTCGTCTTAGGCGGCATCAAGTACGCTTCCACGGCCGTGCGCGCCGCCGGCGAACTCGTGAAGCGATAGCCGCCGGCCAGCTCGCGCAAAACGATGCCGCGCTGCGCGTACTCGGCGTCGATCTGCTGCAAAGCCACCGAAACGTCAGCTTCCTCGGCGCCCGTCAAGCGGGCCAGCGTTTTGATCGACAGGGCCTCGGAGGCGACAAACAAGACCGCTTCGATGGCACGCGTCAGACTGCCGGTCTCCAGCAACTCCGCCTGCATCATGCGACCGCCGGCAGCAATTCGATATCGTCGAACGCCGCGGGTTGATTGAACCGCAGCCGGCCGCGCCGCACCAGTTCGAGTACGGCCAAGAAGGTCACGATGATGGCCGGCCGGTCGAGTTCGGCAACGAGCGCGAAGAAGCCGGCGCTGCCGTTCGTCCGCACCGTTCGCATCACACTTTCCATCTGTTCGATGAGTGAAATGCGCTCGCGCACGATGGTTCGCTTTTCCGGCTTGGCCGCCCGCAAGGCCGCGCCGAGCGCCGCCGCCAGCTTGGCCGGATCGACGCGATAGCGTTGCACGAGCTCGGTCGTCGAGTCACCGCCTTCGGGCCGCACGTAATACGCGGCGGCGTCGAGCGCGCGCGTGCGCAGATCGAGGCCCGCATCACGATATTTGGAATAGGCGATGAGCCGTTCGCGCAGCCGCGCTTCAACGACCTGGGCGGACTCTTCGGCGTCCTCGAATTCGAGTGGAATCGGCGGCAGCAGCGCTTTCGACTTGATGAAAACCAGGGTCGCGGCAATGACCAAATAGTCGGCCGCCAACTCGACATCGATATCGTGCATCGCGGCGATGAACGTGAAATACTGGTCGGCCATCGTCGCCAGCGGCACGGTGGCGATATCCAATTGCTGCTCGCGTACCAAGTTGAGCAGCAGATCGAGCGGCCCATCGAAAACGTCGAGTGAGACACGCAGCGTGCGTGGTGGTGATGCGAGCGAAGTCAACCGGCGCTCGAATCCCTCACCGATTCAACCGGGGCCACCGGTTCGCCGCCGAACAGATTGGAACGATCGTGCTCGATCCACTCGAGCGCGAGATCGACCAATCGCTTTTCGTTCACGTATTTGAGCGACCGCTTGGCAAGTTTGATCTCGAACCAGCGAGCCTCGTCGACTTCATGGTCGTGGTTGGCGGTATCGCCGGACAAGTAATTCATCAGATAAAAGTGGACGGACTTCTTGTGCTTGGTCCGGTTCAAGTAAAACCAGTACGAAATATCGGACAGCTTGATTAAAATCTCCGCCCAGCAACCGGTTTCCTCGCGCACTTCGCGCAAAGCGGCTTGCTCGTGCGTCTCACGCGCTTCGACATGACCTTTGGGCAACGACCAAACGCGCGGCATCCCGCGCCCAATCAAGAGGGCTTCGAGATCCACTCCGTTCCGCCGTAGGACCAAGCCTCCGGCCGACACCTCGTACTTGATGCGCATGGATCGCTTTCCGACAAATAAGCCCGAGGTGCGATACGCTCGGGAGTTGTTCTGATTCTAGCACCCAGCCCCAAGAAGGCGGCGCGCCGGGCGGGCCCGATTTCCGCCGAGAACATCGCTTCCGAACGGCCGGCCGGCGCGGCTCGCTTGATTACCTGCTTTGACATGCCACCACCCAGCCGCTCGGTTTCGCCGGTCGCACGGATACCGGCCTTCGGCAGCGTTGGCTTTACCTCACACCGCGGCCGGCGGCGATCTCAGGATGAAGTTGCCGAATCAGACCGTGCTGCCGGCCGTAACTTCCGGGGCGCGCCAGCGTAGATCCGGTTGCCGGGCCGCGCGCGTTTCATCGATCCGGGCAACGACGGTGTTGACCGGCGCGGCGAGGACCACCGCCGGGTCGGATTGCGCCGTCGCGATGATGTCGCGGAACGCCGCGATGAACGCGTCGAGCGTTTCTTTCGATTCCGTTTCGGTCGGCTCGATCATCAAGCACTCGGCGACGAGCAAGGGGAAGTAAACGGTCGGCGCATGGAAGCCGCGGTCCAGCAGCGCCTTACCGATGTCGAGCGCCCGTACGCCGGTCGCGCGTTTGAGCCCCTGGGCCGAAGCGACGAACTCGTGGCGGCAGTATTCGTCGTACGGTGTTTCGATGATGTCCTTGATCGACGCCCGCACGTAGTTCGCGTTGAGCACCGCTAACTTCGAGACGCCGGTGAGCCCGGCAAAGCCGTTGGCGTAGACGTACGCCAACGCGCGCACCATATGCGCGAAATTCGACCAGAACGAGCGCATCGAACCGATCGAGAGCGGTCGCGTAAACTCCAGCCGGAACGTTTTTCCGGCTGACGGTTCCCAGCCGCCGGCGCCGGTCGACTCGTTGCACACCACGACGGGCGCGGGAAGAAACGGAACCAAGTGCTGCGCCACGCCGACGGGACCCGCGCCGGCGCCGCCGCCGCCGTGCGGAATCGAAAACGTTTTGTGCAGGTTGAGGTGCATGAGGTCGAAGCCCATGTCGCCCGGCCGCGCGTTGCCCATGAGCGCGTTGGCGTTGGCGCCGTCGTAGTACATCAACCCGCCCGCCGCATGAACGGCATCGGCGATCTCCTTGATCTGATCCTCGAACAAGCCCAGCGTGTTGGGATTGGTCATCATGCAGACGGCCGTATCGGGGCCGATCGCCGCCTTGATCTCAGCGAGCGAAACCCGGCCGCGCGCGTCGGATTTGAGCGACACGACCCGATAGCCCACCATCGCCGCCGAGGCCGGGTTGGTGCCGTGCGCGGTGTCCGGAACAATGACGGTCCGCCGGGTCGCCGCGGCGCCGATCCGCTTGAAATACGCCTTTGCGATCAGCAGCGCGGTCAGCTCGGCATGCGCGCCGGCGGCGGGATTGAGCGAGAAAGCAGCCATCCCGAAGAGCGACGCCAGGCTGCGTTCGAGCTCCCACATGATGGCCAGCGCCCCTTGGGCCAACTCATCGGGCGCGAACGGATGCAGGTCGCGCAGCGCCGGCAGGTTCGCCATCGCGTCGTTGATGCGCGGATTGTATTTCATCGTACACGAGCCCAGCGGATAAAAGCCGAGGTCGATGGCAAACGTCTTGTGCGACAAGCGCGTGAAATGGCGGTTGACGTCAAGCTCGGTATTATCCGGCAGCGGCAGCGTCTCGCGCAGCAGCTCAGCCGGCAGAAAATTATCCAACGGCGGCCCCGGCGGCACGTAACGGTTGGCGCGTCCGGCTTGGCCTAAGTCGAAAATGAGCGGCGTATCAAATGCGAGTTGTTGCATGCGAAACCTCCGCTAGCGCGCTGACGAGCGAATCGATCTCCGCACTCGTCGTCAACTCGGTGGCCGTTACCAGGACGCAATCCGCAAGTTCGGGATAGAACCGGCCCAGATCCAACCCGCCCAGAATACGCTTCTCGCGCAACGCGGCCAGCACGTCGCCGGCCCGGCCCGGCAAAGCGACGACACATTCATTGAACACCGGAGCGCTAAAGCGCCGCCGAACGCCCGGCAGCGCGGTAAGCTTGGTCAGCAGTTCGTGCGTGCGGGCCAGATTGTGCGCCGCGCAGTCACGTAGTCCCGTCGCGCCCATCGCGGCGAGGTAAATCGTCGCGCATAACGCGCAATGTGCCTGATTGGTGCAAATGTTCGACGTTGCTTTTTCGCGCCGGATATGTTGCTCGCGCGCTTGCAACGTCAGGGTGAAGGCCGGCCGGCCGTTTTTATCCACCGTCTTCCCGACCAGGCGACCGGGAATGCGGCGCAGCTGCTCGCTGCGCGTGGCGATAAAACCAACGTGCGGCCCGCCATAGGCCATCGCCACGCCGAATGACTGGCCTTCACCCACGGCGATATCGACGCCCCACTCACCCGGTGCGCGCAGCGCGCCGAGCGACATCGCTTCGGCGACGACGCCGATGACTAACGTGCCGGTCGACGTCGCCACCCGTTTGGCATCGGCGCCGAGCATGTCGACGGCGCCGAAGAAATTCGGTGATTGCACGACGACCGCGGCGTAGCGCTGATCGGCCAGCCGTGCTTCGAGCGTGCTCGCATCGGTCGTTCCGTCGCTCGCGTACGGCAACTCATCGACGGTGAGATCTAGACCTTCGGCGTAGGTGCGTAACACGGTGCGGTAATTTGGGTGAACGGCCGCCGAGACGAGCAGCGCCTTACGGTCGGTTGCGTTGACCGCCATGATCGCGCCTTCGGCGAGTGCCGTGGCGCCGTCATAAACGGACGCGTTCGCGACATCTAAACCGGTGAGCAACGCGATGTACGTCTGCCACTCGTAAATTGCTTGCAGATACCCTTGCGACACTTCGGCTTGGTACGGGGTGTACGCGGTCAAAAATTCGCCGCGCATCGCCAGCGCGCCGACGATCGGGGGCGTGTAGTGCCGGTACGCCCCGGCGCCCAGGAACGACGTAAACGTCGCGGCCGGTGTGCGCGCGGCAAACGCGTCGAAGGTTGCGGCAATCTCGGACTCAGCGCGAGCCGGCGCCACCGAAACGGCGTCGCGCAAAGCAACCGCGTCGGGGACGGCGACGAGTTCGTCGAGCGATTCTGCGCCGATGACGTGCAGCATCGCGGCAATATCACTTGCGGTGTGAGGCGTATAAATAGCGAACTCCAGCTAGACGGCGAACGGAGCGGTCGTGGCTCGACCGAACCGTAACCGTAGTTTAGACCGGAGGCGGACCGGAACCGTTTTTATCGCTGCTTGAATGACCGACTCACTCGACGGTCAGCGCGTCGTAATGTTCGGGCGACAACAGGTTCCCGGTTTCCGATTGGTCGGTCACGCGCAGCTTGAACATCCAGCCCTCGCCGAACGGCTCCCGGTTGAGCAGTGCGGGATCGCCTTCGAGCGCGGGATTGACTTCGAGCACTTCGCCCCCGATTGGGGTGTAAATGTCCGACACCGCCTTGACGGATTCGACCACGCCGATATTGCCGAACTGGGACAACGTCGCGCCGACGCGCGGCAGCTCGACATAAACGATATCACCGAGCGAGTTTTGCGCGTAGTCGGTTATGCCGATGGTCGCAGTTTCGCCATCCATCTTGACCCATTCGTGTTCTTTGCTGTACAGCAAGCCGGCCGGCTGGGACACATCAATCTCCTGTTTCGTCAACCTGGAAAGGGTACGTCGCCAAGCGGTCGCGACGACTTTTGCTTTGACGCTGATCGCCGTGCGGCAGTTGCGCTACGTGGGCCGGCGGTAGAACGGGAGCGGGGCCACCGTGGCGGGGTAGCGCGAGCCGCGAATCTCGACGTCGAGACGCGTTCCGGCCGGCACCGCCGCCGGCGCCAGCAGCGCGGTCGCGACGTTCTTATTGTCCACCGACGGCGCCAGCGATCCGCTGCGCACCTCGCCCACGCGTTGGTCGCCGCTATACACCGGATAACCGCTGCGGGCCGGAATGCGGCCGTCCAGAATCAGACCCGCGATGCGATCGTAGGTCGCGGCCGCCTGCTGAGCTTCGAGCGCCGCCCGGCCCGTGAACGCCGGCTTGGCAAATTTCACCGCCCAGCCGAGCCCCGCTTGCAGCGGCGTGATCTCGGCCGTGAGCTCGTGTCCGTACAGCGGCATTCCGGCTTCGAGCCGCAGGACGTCGCGCGCTCCGAGACCGGCGGGTTCGAGTCCCACCGGCCGGCCGGCCGCGAGCAGCGCGTCCCAGATATCAGTGGCAAATTCGGCGGCACAAAACAGCTCGAAACCGTCCTCGCCGGTGTAACCGGTGCGCGCCAGCAGAATGTCGACACCGCCCAGTTTGGTCTCCACACATGAGTAGTACTTCATCGGCGCGAGGTCGATCGGAACGAACGGCTGCAACAGCGCGACCGAGCGCGGTCCTTGAAGCGCGATCAGTCCGCGCTCGCCGTGTTCGTTCACCAGCGTCACACCTGGTGCGGAAGCGGCATTCACGACGTCCCACATTTTTTCGGCATTGGCCGCATTTACGACGAGCAGCCAGCGCTCGGCATCGAGCCGATAGAAAATAACGTCGTCGAGCGCGCCGCCGCGATCGTTGGTGAACACGTTGTAACGCGCTTGGCCCGGCTTCATGTTGGCCACCAGATTCACGGTTAGCGCTTCGGCCCAGGCGCCGACGCCGGGACCGTGCAAGCCGAACTGCGCCATGTGCGAGAGATCGAACAAGCCGGCTCGCTGCCGTACGGCCGCATGTTCGCCTAAGATACTCGTGTAGGAAACGGGCATCTCGAACCCGCCGAACGGTACGAGCTTGGCGCCCAGCGCGCGGTGCGCTTCAAATAACGAGGTCCGGCGAATCGTTTCGGGCATGCACGATCCGTTCCGCCGCCGCACGCAGCTAGGCCTTTACGGCGCTTAAACGAACACGTCGCCGGTGCGCGCGAGCTCGCGGCGCAAATACAGCGGCAGGCTGAAAATACGCCGATGCGTTTCGCCGTCGTAAAAGTAATTCTCGCCACGCAGTTGCGCGACGTACGCATCGACCGTTCGCGGATCGAGCGTCGCGACGTTAACGCCGTCACTGCAGGCGATGAACGCCCAGTCGTTGTCGAAGGCCGGCACGTGCGTGTAAAAGCTCGCAACGTGCGTGAAATGCGCCCGCAGCGAACGGACCATCTTCGCGTGCAACGCCATATTGTGGAAACCGGCGGTGCTGGCCTGAAGCACGTAGACGCCGCCCGGCGCCAGGCGCGCGGCAATGCCGGCGAACACCTCGCCGTTGAAGAGCGGAAACGATGGTGAATCGGCGAGCGGCTCGGTCAAATCGGAGATCACCGCACCATAGATGCCGCGATCCGTTTTGAGGAACGCCAGCGCGTCACCGACGATCAAGCGCGCGCGCGGGTCGTCGAAGGCACCGTCCGACCACTCCGGCAAGTACTTCTTCGATACGTCGACCACATCGCCGTCGATATCGACCATCGTGCAGCGGCGGACCGCCGGATGGCGCAGCACTTCGCGCAATGTCGCGCCCTCGCCACCGCCTAAAATAAGCACTTCGGACCGATCCGCGATCGCGGCCAGCGCCGGATGCACGAGCGACTCGTGGTAGATCTTCTCATCGTGCTGCGAGCTCTGCGTATCGCCGTCGAGCACGAGCATCTTGCCGAACGTTGCCGTACGCAGCACGGCAATACTTTGAAACGGCGTGCGGCCCGAATAATACACTTCTTCGATGGCGTGGTGGTGGTATTCCGTCGGCGCGAACTCCTCGACATACCACTGGAAATGTTCGGTCTTGGGCAACGGGATTCTCCTCCGGCACTCGACGCCGGCAAGTCGCGGCGGGACACGCAAACGGCCGGCATCGCTGCCGGCCGTCGAGCGTATCGCGCCGCGTGTTACGCGGTTTTTTTCTTAAACGACTTTTCTTCGTGATCGGTGGTGACGAGATGCGTAAACTCGCCTTTACGCGATTCGATACCACGCTTGACTTCGGTCGTCAGCATGCTTTGCGCGCCGAGGGCTTCGGCTGCGAATTCGCAGGCCGCCCAAGGATCGGTGTGATCGCCGCACGTGTAAAAATCCATTGCGGCATAACCGGTTTCGGGCCAGGTATGAATCGACAAATGCGATTCCTGGATCACGACGACGCCGGACACGCCGTGCGGTTGAAAACGGTGAAATGCCGTTTCCACGATCGTTGCGTTGGCTTCTTTGGCCGCTCCGACCATCATAGACTCGACGGCGGTAACGTCAGTAAGTGACCGTGGGTCACAACCGGATAGCTCGCAAACAATGTGCGTCCCGAGTGCTTTCACTTTTCCGTGTCTCCTTGGGCTTGGCTGGGAAAATCCCACCTCCAGGCGCGTCATCAACCGCGTGCGGTACACCGTCTCGGTTGTGACCTATCGGCAAACTCTTGTTGACGTGTCCTTTTCAACACGCGAACGTTTCGCCGCGATGGCGCGTTGGGCGCGCCGTCCCCCATCTTGGGACGTAGAATCGAACCCTGGCTCATAAACCGGGGTTCGTTCCGAGTCCGTCTAAGATCATACCCCCTACACGCCCCCCTGTAAATGGCTTAGGTGGTGCAATTTACGCCAAGCCGGCCATCGGCCGCGGCGCGCCGAGCAGGAGCCGCCGCGCGGCCCACCGGTTGCGCTGACCGCCGAAGCGATCGGAGGAAGCCTGTTCCGGTGAGGCTCATCGGTAGTGCTATGACAACTGATCGAATCGCGGTAATCACGGGCGCGTCATCGGGTATCGGCGCTGCGACCGCCCGCCAACTCGGGCGGCAAGGGTTTCGGCTTGTCGTTACCGGCCGGCGCCGCGAGCGCTTACAAACGTTGGTCGATGAATGCGCGGCCGAGCCGCATGTCTTCGACATGCGTGACCCGGCGGCGATCGAAGCGTTCGCCGGCACGCTGGCGGCGACCCATGGCCGGGTCGACCTGCTGGTAAATAACGCCGGGCTGGCGCTGGGGCGCGAGCCGCTCGGCGCGACCGCCGACGGCGACTGGGTGACGATGCTGGAAACCAACGTGCTGGGCGTCGCCCGGATGACGCGCGCACTGCTGCCGCTGCTGCGCGTGCCGGCACACGCCCACATCGTTAATATCGGTTCGACCGCCGGTTTCGAGGCCTATGCCGGCGGAGGCGGTTACACGGCCAGCAAGCATGCCTTGCGGGCGATCACCCAAACGTTGCGGGTGGAACTCAACGGCGAGCCGATCCGGGTAACCGAAGTGGCCCCCGGCATGACCGAGACGGAATTCTCAGTGGTGCGCAATAAGGGCGACGCCGACAAGGCCGCCGCCGTCTATTCCGGCGTAACGCCACTGACGGCCGCGGACATCGCGGACTGCGTCGGCTTTGCCGTTGCCCGGCCGCCGCACGTCAACGTTGACTACCTCGTCGTGCGACCGATCGCTCAGGCGACGTCCTATCAAGTGGCGCGGCGCGCCGACGAACCAGGAAAACAAAGATAGCTCTGCACTATCTTGACTTCGCTTACCTCCAGCAGTAGCCTTATGAGGTTTATGGCAATCGAAATGAACGTCGCCACTCCGCCGGTACCGGCGGACCTGATCGAAGACTACCGTCACGGTCAGCACGACTCCGAAGCAAATTACAAATTCAAATCCGATAAGGGGCTCACGCGTGAAATCGTCGAGCGCATTTCGGCGATGAAGGGTGAGCCGGAGTGGATGCGCAGCTTCCGGCTCAAGGCGTTCGATATTTTCAAGAGTAAACCGATGCCGACGTGGGGCGACACCGCGCTACTCGAAGAGATCGACTTCGATAACATTCACTATTACGTGAAGTCGACCGAAGGCACCGAGCGCTCGTGGGACGATGTGCCCGACGACATCAAGAAGACGTTCGACCGGCTCGGTATCCCCGAAGCCGAGCGAAAGTTTCTGAGCGGCGTGTCCGCGCAGTATGAGTCGGAAGTGGTGTATCACTCCGTCGTCGAGGCGCTCGAAAAAGACGGCGTTCTGTTTTGCGACATGGATACCGCGCTCAAGCAGTATCCGGATATTCTCAAGAAGTATTTCGCCACGATCATTCCGCCCGGCGACAATAAGTTCGCCGCGCTCAACAGTGCGGTATGGTCGGGCGGTTCGTTCGTGTACGTGCCCAAGGGCGTGACGGTCGCGATGCCGCTGCAAGCGTACTTCCGCATCAATACCGAAAACATGGGCCAGTTCGAGCGCACGCTCATCATCGCCGACGAAGGCTCCAAGGTACACTATATCGAGGGCTGCACGGCGCCGAAGTTTTCGACGTCGTCGCTGCATAGCGCGGTGGTGGAAATCATCGCGATGGAAGGTGCGTCGGTCCGCTATACCACGATTCAGAATTGGTACCGGAACATTTTCAACCTCGTCACCAAGCGAGCTGTCGCGTATAAGAACGCCACCGTCGAGTGGGTCGACGGCAATATCGGCTCGCGCTTGACGATGAAATATCCGGCCATCTATCTCATGGGCGAAGGCGCGCGCGGCGAAGTGCTGTCGGCCGCGTTTGCCGGCGAAGGTCAGCATCAGGACGCCGGCGCGAAGATCATCCACGCGGCTCCCAATACCACGTCCGTCGTCACCAATAAGTCGGTCTCGGCGCATGGCGGAAAGACGACGTACCGCGGCCTCGTCGAGATCTTTCCAGGCGCCGTCGGCGCGAAGACGCGCGTCAAGTGCGACGCGCTGATCATGGATGAGTTGTCCGCCAGCGACACGAAGCCGACGATGAAGGTCAACGAGCAACGGTCGACCGTCGAACACGAAGCGTCGGTTTCCAAAATCGGCGAGGAGCAGTTGTTCTACGCGATGAGCCGCGGCTTGAGCGAAGCCGATGCGACGGCGATGATCGTCAACGGGTTCTTCGACTTCTTCGTCAAGGAGTTGCCGATGGAATACGCCGTTGAGCTCAACCGTCTCATTAAAATGGAGATGGAAGGGTCAGTCGGCTAGTCTCGAATCGCGCGCGCGGCCGGCGTGCCGCGTTCGTCATCGGCATCGCACTCATCGTTGCTTTTGCCATCGGCGGCACGCTATTCCAACGCCGGTCGCTCGCCGACTACTCGGCGGCGCGATCCGGCGTCAGGCACGAAATCACGCACTATGAAGCGCTGCTCGTCAATGGTGAGTCGCGCGGCACGGCGGTGAAGCAACTGCGCTTCGCCGGAGCACACATCGACTCCACGGGTGGCGATATCGTGATAACCGTGTTGCGCGAACTGGCGGCGTCGGCGCAATGCCGTTCGCTCGTCGGACAGCTGCACATCACCATTGACGCTCAGGACCGCGTTGCCGGTTGGGAGTCGCCGCCGCTCAACGCGGAATGCAACTAACGGCACGCGAAGAGCGGAGCGATGAGTAACGCGCGATGAGCACGACGACGCCGGTCGCTCGAGTTTCCGACATTCCCACCGGTTCGACGTTCCGTGTTACGGTCGATGCTCGCGACGTCTTGCTCTGTAACGTCGACGGCACGATGTATGCCGTTGAAGACGTGTGCACGCACGACGGCGGTGCGCTCGATGCCGGCGAGCTTGAAGGCTGCCGTATCATGTGTCCGCGGCACGGCGCGTACTTCGACGTGACGACCGGTCAAGCACTGACCTTGCCGGCCATTCTGCCGTTACCGACCTACACGGTGCGGGTCGACGGCGACGACGTCTTCATCGACTCGTAGCGGGCTGGGTCGCCCTCGTTTCAGGCGGTACGGCAAGCGCCATGCGCTACGGACGAACGCCGTTATTTGACGCTCAATAACTGGACGTCGAAGATCAACGTGGCATTGGGCGGAATCGGCCCTTCGCCGCTCGGCCCGTACCCTAAACTCGGCGGAATCGTAAGCCGCCGCTTGCCACCGACTCGCATCGTGAGCATGCCCTCGTCCCAGCCTTTGATCACCTGGCCGACACCGATCGGCGTTTCGAATGGCGCGTTATTGCGCGTGGCCGTGCTGTCGAAGACCGTACCGTTGGTCAACTTACCGGTATACAGCACGCTAATCGTTTGACCGACTTTGGGCATCGCGCCTTTGCCGATCACCATGTCGACGTAGCGGAGCCCGCTCTTGGTGACGATGCTCTTCGCGCTCATGGCGCCCGCCGGCTTGGCCGCCGGTTTGGGCGATGCCGGTGCAGCCCACGCGCCGGTGGGAAGCAGCAGCGCAAGAACAGCGCACAGCGCGAAGCAGCATTGTCTCATGCGTGCGCTTTCGCTCTCGCAGGAGCGATGGCTCTTTTTCCGTTCACGACGCCGCTGTCAAATAAAGCGCCGCCACCGGCGCCGTTAGCGACCGCCGGCGATCAACGCTTCGATCGTTAGCTGACCCGTAGGCGAGCCGAAGCCGGTGACCAGATCGTAATTTGGGACGGCCGCATACTTCCCGTTGAAGCCCTGCGTTTGATCGTGAAACGCAGTGGCGTAGCGGTTGCCGCCGCCGAGCGTATATACCAGCGGATTGAGAAAGCCGACCGGCGGCAACCCGCGCGTTGCCGCCGCTTCGTTGGCGAGCGCAATGAAGCCGGCCCACAGCGGCGCCGCGTAGCTCGTGCCGCCGTTGCCGGTGAAACATCCGCCGTCATAACAGCTGAAGTTATCGGTGTTCGCGTCGCCGGCGATATCGGGAGCATTGCGGAAAACGGTCGAGCCGCCGTTGGCCGGAGTGACGAACGGAATCTGGTACGCCGGTATTGGGATGCCCGTCGGCGACGGGCCGCCGCCGCTAAAGCGCCAGCCCGTCTCGGCCGCCCACGCGCCGCCGGGGCCGGCCGTCACCAGATCGGTTCCACCGACGCCGGTCACGTACGGATCGTCGGCCGGCCAGACCACGCCTTCGCGCAAATGGAAGCCATAGTCGCCGGTCGCATCGACAAAGCTCTGGCCCTGCGCCGCATACTCTTCAAAAAGCGGCTCGTCGACTTTGAGGTTGGGCGACCAGCCCCAGGACGAGCTAATTTGCCGGCTTGAATTATCCGACGCCATCCGCGCGAGAATCGAAACGGCGTTGGCGCCGGCGTAGACCGTGACGGCCGCTAGCCCGGGCGCCATCGACGCAGCCTCCTCGATGTCGAGTGCCTGTTCGGAGTCGTCGCAGCCGCCGCCGATCGCCGTGCACGTTAGGATGGGACTCACACCGTTGAGGCCGACGTTGCGCAGCGGGACGGTCAGGGGCTGATGCACCGCCGCGAAATATTTCAAAACGTCGCCCGGATTGTAGCCGCCGAACTCGAGCAGCGCTACCGATTCGCCCCGTCCGCGCAGCGCCGAGCCGCCATAGTATGCGGCGCGCACGTCGCTGCCCAGGAAATTGCCGTTCGGCCCCGACCCCGTTGCCCGATGTTCGATCCCACCGGCGCCGTTGCGGAAGAGCCGTGACTGCGGGGGCGTAAAATCGTCCAGTCCGCTAACGTGCAAAACCGGAGTGCTCAGGCCGATGAGCGGCTCGCGGTCAGGGGCTAAGAATAAACCGGCCGCGCCCGGCCGGCGGTACACGCCGAGCCGCACGTGAAACGCACGTTCAACGGCGTCAACCGTGCCGGCGACATCGACCACCAGCCGGTCGGCGTTCGCTTCGCGTAGCGTGAAGCCGTTTGCGGCGGCGAAGGCTTCGACCGCGGCATAGGCGGCCGGCGACGGCGCAAAGCGAGCCGCGAACTGGGCTACCGACAGATAGTGCCGGTACTGCGGGCTGGCCGGGTCGTACAGCGCGCCCAGCAGCGCCGTGAGCCCGGCCTGGTCTCGCAGAGGCAAGGAAATGGCCAGCTCCATCCGCCGCGCGGCCGGCGGCCGGCCCACCAGCGTCGCCCTATGGTTCGAAACGGCCGGCGGCACGTGCGCGGTCGGCAGCGCTTGCAGCGGCACGTGCGCGGTCGGCAGCGCTTGCAGCGGCGCCGCCTCGACGGCGGCCATTAGGCCCCCGAATATCACGGTACCGGCGATGCGGGCCAAGCCGGGGCTTCGTCCGCCGGTGCAACGCTCGCGCATGCGATCTCCCTTGCTGGCAACACGGGCCGACCGGCCGCGCCGGCTTTGCGTTCGCTGGAGAGTGTCGGGTTACTGTGTCTCGGCCCCGCGATGCTCGTCGATCTGATCGTCGCGGTTCGGATCGGCGTCGCTTTCACCGTAGACGACCTCGGGCGTGACGGTCATCCCGGCGACATCGGCCTCGCGGCGCGACAGTGGCGGTACCGCGTCGGCGCGAGTTCGCAGCTGACGCGGCATTCCGGAATCAGGAAAATCGTCGACCTCGCCGGGCAAGGCATTCTTGTAATCGCCATCGGTTGTCATAGACACCGCTCGTACCCGTAGCACGCGGATTATGAACCCGAAGGCGGCTTTACCGATTGTCGAATGCGTCGCTCGCGCGCGGCGCGTTACACTAGCAGTCATGGCGACACGCATCATGGTCTGCCCTCCGACGCATTTCTCGGTCAACTACGATATCAATCCGTGGATGTCGCGAAACGTCGGCTATTCGGCGCCCGATGCGCAACGGCAGTGGGAACGCCTCATGGAAACGCTCGGCGTGGCGGGTGATGTGACGCTCGTAACCATGGATCCCGGCGAACACGTTCCCGATCTAGTGTTTACCTCGAACGCGGCGTTGATCTGCGGGAATCTTGCGATTCTCTCGAGTTTCCGGTATCCGGAGCGTCGCCGCGAACAGGGCGCTTATCGCGTCCAGCTGGCCAAGGCCGGTTTCGCCACGACGTATCTTGCCCAGACGTACTTCGAGGGCGCGGGCGACGCGATTTTCGACCGCGTCCGGCCGATCATGTACGCCGGTTACGGCTGGCGCAGCGAACGCAATGCCACCCTGCAGCTGCAAGAGCTCGTCGGCTGTCGCGTTATGCCGCTACTGCTTGTCGACGAGCGCTTCTACCATCTGGATATGGCCTTGTGCTCGCTGTCATCAGGGCATGTCATGGTCTACATGGACGCCTTTAGCCCGCACGCGCAAACGCAGCTGCGGCGGACGATCGATCCGGGTTATCTCATCGAGATCGACATCGACGATGCGCTTGCGTTCGCGTGCAACAGCATCGAGTTGGAAGACGCCGTCGTGATGCATTCCTGTACGCGCAAACTGCGCGAACGGCTTAACTACGCGGGCTACCGCGTGTTCCAAACCGAGCTTACTGAATTTCACAAAGCCGGCGGCAGTGCACGTTGCCTGACGCTCAAACTTGACGATGGTCCGGCGATTGGAATCGCCGCCGCCACGGCGTAACGCCGCTCTTCTACGCAGCGGCAGTCGCCTCTGACGAGCGGCCATGCGAGTTCCCGCGGGTGCTCGCGCGGCCGTTTTTCTTTTAACCGCCGGCCCGTGGTCGGCCAGGTCGTCGCCGAGGAGGGTGGAAGCCCGCCGATTTTCCTATGTAACGCCATCCAAAGACGTGCGCGTTCGGCTGTCGTCATGGCCGCGAGTCCCATAAAGGGCCCCCTTGGCTGGACCGGACATCTCAGCTTTTCAAGAACCGGACATTTCTGCTTTGCTCCGACATCCGGAACCCGTAGGTTGACGCGGAACTCATCTTTCTGGTATCTTCCCAAAGTTATGTACGCGATTATCGAGACCGGCGGCAAGCAACTGCGCGTTGCCGAGGGTGACATCATCCGGACGGACCTGCTCGAAGCTCAGGTCGGCGAAACGGTGACGTTCGATCGCGTGATCTTGGGTTCAAATGGGGCCGGCAGCGTCGCGGTCGGCACGCCGGCGGTGGCCGGAGCAAGCGTGTCGGGGAAAGTTTTGCGCCAAGCCAAAGACAAGAAAATCATGGTATTCAAGTACAAGCCGAAGAAGCGTGTGCGAAAGCTCGTCGGCCATCGGCAGCGCTTCGCCGAGATTCGAATCGAGAAGATCGAACTGCCGTAATTCGATATGCTCGAGGTCCGTTTTCGCAGAGACAGCCGGCAACGGCTGTCTTCTATTTTGGCCGCCGGACATGCCGAAGCCGGCGTTGCCGGGGACGATGTCGTGTGTGCCGCGGCATCGGCAATTCTGCAAGCTGCGGAACTGGGCTTGACTTCGTACGCGCGGATACCGGCCGTCGCTACGCGCTCGGAAGGCCGGATGGAGTTTGCAATTCCCGAAGCGACGCGCGCACGTGACGATGTGAAAGCGATCGCTGCCACCGCCGAATTGGCAATCGCTCAACTCGCCTGGCAATTTCCGCGCAACGTTCGCATCGTCCGCGAAGCGGAAACCGAAGGTGCGAACGACGCGTCGACTCAGCCGGCGTGCGCCGACGCATCATCGGAGCGCAGTTCGAGCGCGAATTCGGCAAGTGCAACCGCGCCTGATGCATCGGCCTAAACGGGCGCGAACCCGAAATCGGCGCGGTCATAAACCGAACGAACGCCGCACGCCGAAACGAAGATGACAAAGCCTTTGGCCGCAGCCCGAGCGCAACACGTTCAACGCGCTTGACTTCCGGGCGCACCGTGGTGTTGCGAACAAATGCGGACGGACGGCTTGGGGCGACGCCCAACGTAACACGTTTGACTTCGTTGAAGTCGTCGCGTCAGGATGGAGTTTTTGGGTAACTCTGGGTCGAACGGAGGCCGCACATGACCGATATGAACAGCACGCTTCAGCCATCGAAAACTCCCAATGCCGCACCACCAGGCGACGCCGGACGAACGGTGCTCGTCGGTGTCCTGGGCGGCATCATTTCCGCGGCCGGATATCTCGTTTACCAACGCCTTCCCGACGATCAACGCGACCGGCTGCATCGGCAGGTGCGCGGGCTGGTCGAGTCGCGGCTCAACGAGATTCGGCAGAACTTCAACATTTAGACTTCGGTCGTGCAAGCGCGCCGACGTCGCGCATCAAGGTAACGCCGAACACGCGCCGTCACAGGCGCGTTTTTTTTCGGGCCGCTAGATGCCGGTCACATTCGGGTTCACACACGGCCGCTGACGCCGTGCGCAACTCAAGGAACGGAACGCCGGGTACTGCCAGCCCCGTGCGCCGCTGCTGTCCGGTTTACCTGAGCATCCTTCTGCTGCTCGGAACGCCCACCGCTGCGCGGGCCGACGCGCAAACCCTGGTTCGTCAGTATGCCGCGACGCTGCAGCACTTCGATGCGCAACTCGCTGACGCGGACGCGCTGCGCCTCGCGCTGCGTACCGTCGGCGAGGCCTCGAGTTACGGGCTCGACGCCCGGCTCGTTGTTGCGCTCGTCGCGGTCGAGTCGAGTTGGAAGCCCGGTGCGCTGTCACCGGTCGGGGCGCGTGGGCTGGGCCAACTCATGCCGTCGACCGCGGCCGGACTCGGCGTCGATCCGGACGACGCCCAAGCGAACCTCGACGGTACGATCCGGCATCTGCGCGGACTGCTTGACCGCTACGGCCGGCTACCCGCGCAAGAGCGCTTCGAGCGCGCGATCGCGGCCTATAACGCCGGCGGCGGAGCCGTCGATCGCTATGCCGGCGTTCCGCCGTATCCCGAAACGCAGACCTATGTCAGGCGGGTGATCGGGCTATGGCGCCGGTTGGCCGGACGTTGAGGGCCGCTGCGAGGGCAAGTCGCCGGCCGGCTTGCCGCCGGCAACGGCCCGCGGGTCAACGGCCGCTTCGCGAGCCACCAGCTCGTGATCTGCGGGTTCGGGCGTTTCATGATACGCCGGCGCCGACGACACCGTTGTCACCGGCCCGGGATCGAGCGGTTGAACCATATGCTCCGGTGGATCGGCGGCGCGTTCCATTTCCCGAATGAACGACTGCGACGTGTTTTGGACGTCGCGGACGAGCTGCCCGGCACGCCGGGCAACCTTCGGCAACTGATCGGGGCCGAACAGCAGCAAGGCAACCGCTCCGGCAACGGCCATATCGGCGATAGAGAACATGCGAAGGTTTTCTTCCCGAAGCCCCTTAACGGTACCCGTCCCGGAAATACAGACGAAAGCTTCGGTCGACCGCTTCTCTTGAAGATCATCTATACCCGCGGGAACCGCACGGAGACGCTGGCCTCGATCGCCACCCTCCGCAAGATCCTGAACCGGTTCGTCGCGCATCGCGTCTTTTACGAAGTGAGCTCGCGTAACAAACGCGGGCATGAGTTCTTTTCGGCCAAAAATACGTTCGTCGTGGGGTCGATCGAGATCGTGAATCGCGACTACCTCACCATCACCATCTTCGATGCCAACAACGCCTCACACTCGATCGAGATTCTCAATCCCGCGGCGATGCGCATTTATGACGACACGATGGGCAAAGGATTCGCGGTGTCTTTCCTGAGCGAAGGCGCCGGCGGCGTTGAATCGCGCTGTTACCTGCGGGATGAGGGCGAGGACGGTGACACGATGAACGCCCGCAGCGCGCTCGAGAAGATCACCTTGCCGCAGCTCTTCGAGTATCTCGAAGACATCACGCTCGTCGGCACTAAAACGCACTAACACCTAACGCCGGCGGAGCAGTCGGGCGTCGATCCGGTTCGCGCGCCGAAATTCACGCACGGCATCGCCGCGCCGGCCCAGCCGCTTGTAGGCGATGCCGAGATTTAGATGGGCGGCGGCATGCGCGTCGTCGATTCGCAGCGCAGCCTCGTAATGCTCGACGGCATCGGCGACGGCGCCGTCTTCAAGCAACAGGTTGCCGACGTTGACGATCGCGGCAACGCAGTGCGGGTCGGCGGTCAGCGCATCGACGAACGCGGCGATTGCCGCGCAGCGGTCGCCGCGCCGAATGTGAACGACCCCGCGTTTATTGTGGACGATCGCGCGCTCCGCGGAAGTGGCGGCCAACGTCAACGCTGCGCAAAGATGACCCAGCGCGTCATCGAGGCGGCCGGCTTCGAGCGCCGCCGTTCCGGCCGCGAGCGGCGGTTTGGGGCCGCGGGTCCAAGCGAGTTCGAGTACACGCGCGAAGAAGGTCACCACGGTTATGTTGCACGTCGACGTTCTCACGCTTTTCCCGGAAATGTTCGCACCCGTCATCGGACTGTCGATCGTCGGCCGGGCCATCGAACGGGGCTTGGCGACGATTCGCATTCATGACATCGTGGCCGCGTGCGAGCCCGGGGCGCGGGCCGACGAGCGGCCCTTCGGCGGCGGTCCCGGCATGGTGTTGCGGATCGAACCTTTGGCGCGCATCATCGACACGATTCTGGCCGGCGCACCGGCCGGGGAGCGGCGCCGTATCGTCTTGACCGCGGCCAGCGGGCGCCGTTTCGCGCAGGCCGATGCGCGCGAGCTGGCCGCGGCCGACCGGTTGATCCTCATTTGTGGCCATTACGAGGGCATCGACGAGCGGTTGAACCGCCTGTACGCACTCGACGAACTGTCGCTAGGCGACTTCGTGCTGACCGGCGGCGAAATTCCGGCGATGGCATTCCTCGACGCCGCGGTCCGGCTCCTCGACGGCGCGATCGCCCCGGCGTCGCGCGCGGCAGAGTCGTTCATGACCGAGGAACTCGATTATCCCGCGTATACCCGCCCACCCGTGTTTCGCGGCGTCGACGTACCGGCGGTCCTATTATCGGGCGACCACGCGGCGATCGCCGCTTGGCGGCGCGAGCAGTCGCGCCGGCGGGCAGCGGCGCGGAACGAGCGCCGGGGCGACGCTCCAGCGCCCGGCGAAACCGGCTAACATTGCGCGAGTACGCCTCCCGTGATAGACTCTATTGGTTGTCCGCCCGTCCGGCGGGATTCCCGTGCATGCCCGCAGCGCCGCGCCCAACCGTGCACTTGCCGTAACGAGAGAATTCATGAACGTCATCGACCTGATCCAAAAGGAACAGGAGAAGCCATCGGTCCCCGTCTTTCGGCCCGGCGACACCGTCAAAGTGTATTCCAAGGTCGTTGAAGGCGGCAAGGAGCGCATTCAGATGTTCGAGGGCGTCGTCACGGTTCGCCGCGGCGGCGGATCGGCGGAAACGATCACGGTCCGCCGGATGTCGCACGGCGTCGGCGTCGAGAAGTCGTTCTTACTGCACAGCCCGCGCGTCGATAAAGTCGAAGTTTCGAAACGTGGTATCGTCCGTCGCAGCCGCTTGTATTATCTGTCGGACAAAGTCGGTAAAGCGGCACGCATCAAGGAGAAGAAAGCCGTCCGCTAACGCGGGTTCCGCTGCTCTATTGTGACCCCGCTCGAATTACTCGCGCTCATTTGCTTCTTCGGCATCGTGCGCGTCGCCATCAGTCTTCGTCCGCAGACGGTTCCGGCATCAGGAATGACCGCCGGCGACACGTCGGCGGTGCCCTCGACGCGCACCGTTATCCGCGAATATCTCGACGCGTTCATCGTCGCCGGACTTGTCGCGCTGTTTCTGATCACGTTCGTGGTTCGAACGTTTTACATTCCAAGCGGTTCGATGGAACCAACGTTGCAGATTCACGACGTGCTGCTCGTCAACGAATTCGAATATCGCTTTTCCAAACCACATCGGGGCGATATCGTCGTATTTCCGCCGCCGATTCCGTCGAGTAATGATTTCATCAAGCGGGTCGTCGGCGCACCCGGCGATCAGCTGCGCATTCATGCCGGCACCGTTTATCGTAATGGGACAGCGCTCGCCGAGCCGTACATCGCGCAGAGTCCGAATTATGAATTGGAAATAAAAAATTACGGCGTCTATGTCGACGGCACTCCGCTCGATGCCCAAAGCGCGAATATTCCACCGAAAGAACAGTGGCAAGCCCCCGATCGCATTCCGAACGGCTGCTATTTCATGATGGGCGATAACCGCAACAATTCGGAAGATTCGCATATCTGGGGCTTCGCGCAACCCAAGGGCACCTTCATTGCCGGTCCAAACAAGGGCCTCAAAGCCGGTTTTACCGGACACGCGTTCTTACTCTTTTGGCCGCTGAATCGGATCCGGATTCTCAAGTAAGCACGATCCCGGCCCGGCATGGGCAGCTTCGCGCAGCGCCGAACGAGCGCTGTAGTGACAATGCGCATCCGAACGATTGCACGCGTTGGCACCCAACTGCTCGTACTCGGACTCATCGGCGCGGCATTCTTTCTGCGAGTGCCGCAGGTGTTAGGATTATCGATGGAGCCGCGCATCCACTCGGGCGAATTCGTTCTTATCAACACGCTGGCATACCGGATCGGCCCGATTCATCGCGGCGACATCGTGGCGTTTCGCCATGATGCGCCAACGCCGCAAACCTACCTCAAGCGCGTGATCGGGTTGCCGGGCGACCGCGTCTCGGTCGAGCGCGGCAGCGTGCTCATCGACGGCAAGCTGCTCGACGAACCGTACGTGCGGTATCGTGACCGGACGACGTGCGCCCCCGTGTTCATTCCGAACGACGGCGTCTACGTCATGGGTGACAATCGCGCGCATAGTGACGACTCACGGACGTGGGGTACGCTGCCGGCGCGTGAAATCATCGGTAAAGCGCTCGTGTCGGTGTGGCCACCCAAAGCCCTGGGCGCGCAGTGAGTTCGATCGACGAAATCGGCTGGTTTCCCGGCCACATGGCGCAGTCGATGCGGCTGATGCGCGAACGTCTGGAACTCGTCGACGTCGTGATCGAAGTGGTCGACGCCCGATTGCCCACGATTTCGGCAAATCCGTTTCTGGCCGAACTCACCGGCGACAAGCCGCGGCTGGTCTTGTTGGGCCGTGAAGACCTTGCCGACCCGCAGCTAACGGGGAAATGGATCGCATACGAGCAGCGGCTGGGCCGGCGAGCGCTAGCGATCAACGGCAAGCAGCAAGGTAGCGTGCGCAACGCGTTACCGCTTTTGGCTCACCTGACGGGTAACCGAAAAACGACGCGGGCCATGGTCGTCGGCATTCCGAATACCGGCAAATCGACCGTCATCAATGGGCTTGCCAAGCGCCTAGCCGCCAAAGCCGAAGATAAAGCCGGCGTTACGCGATCGTTGAATTGGTTCCGCGTCTCGCCCACGCTGGAGATCATGGACACGCCCGGTATTCTGGTACCGAAGATCGAGACGCACGATGCGCAGTGGCAACTTGCGCTTTGTAACGCTCTACCGCGTGAACGCTACGATGCGCAAGAAGTCGTGGCCCGTTTCACCCATTGGGCGGCCGAACACCGCCGGCCGGCACCCGACCTCGAAACATATGCGCGCCAGCGCGGTTTTCTCCGCCGCGGTAATGCGGTCGACTTGCACAACGCGGCCGGCGCGTACGTCAAAGATTTCAACCTAGCGAAGTTTGGCCGCATCACGTTTGAAACACCGCCCGTCCAAGACGCGGCAGCAGCCGTATGACTGACGCCGCTCGAAAACGCCGCAACGCTGCTCAATGCGAGCGGCGCCGGCTGCAGCGCCTGCACCGGTTCGAGGACGCCGCCTGGGAACAGGGCTTTTTGCTCATCGGCGGCGTCGACGAAGTGGGCCGCGGACCGCTGGCGGGGCCGGTCGTCGCAGCCTGCGTGGTCACTGACGGACCGCTCATGCTGCGCGGGCTCAACGACTCGAAGCAAGTCAGCCGCGAGCGGCGAGCCGAACTCGCGCTCGAAATTCAGCAACGCTCGGCGGCTTGGGCGATTGGTGAAGCGTCCGTTGCGGAGATCGAGCGCCTCAACATCTATTGGGCCTCGGTGTTGGCGATGGAACGGGCGCTGGCGGGTTTGCCGATCGCTCCGCACTATCTGCTGACCGACGCCGTGCGCATCAAGTCGTATGCCGGCCCGCAGCTTCCCGTTATTAAAGGTGACGCGAAGTGCGCGACGGTCGCCGCCGCTTCGATCGTCGCCAAAGTTTACCGCGACGGCTTACTCGTCGAGCTCGGTCAGCAATTTCCGCAGTATGGTTTTGCCGACCACAAAGGCTACGCGACGCAGCAGCACATCGACGCACTCGCAACGCACGGCCCTTGCGAACACCACCGGCGCGGCTTTTGGCGCGTCCGGGACGCACTGCTTCGTCCCGGCTTCTCGCCCGCATCGTGAACCGAAACGGTACGCTGGGCCGGCGCGGCGAAGCGACGGCAGTCCGGCTGATCGAAACGTACGGCTATCGTATCCTCGGCCGCAACGTTCGCTTGCCCGACGGCGAGATCGATATTATCGCACTCGATGGCGACGTGATCGCGTTCATCGAAGTCAAGGCACGGGCGAGCGCGCGATTCGGCACGGCGCTCGCGGCTGTCGACGCCCGCAAACGCCGCACGCTGCGTGCCCTCGCCGCCGATTGGCTGCAGCTCGCAGCGCCACAAGCCCGGGCGCGCTTCGACATCGTGACCATCGACGGCGCGCGCGCCGAGCTGCACCGCGGAGCGTTCGCATGAGCGATCTGGTCGGCCGCAAAATCGCGGGCCGCTATCAGATTGACTCGCTCATCGGGCGCGGCGGCATGGCCGACGTCTATGCCGGCGGCGACATCATGCTCGAACGTCCGGTCGCGATAAAAATTCTAACCGATCGTTCCGACACCGTGCTGCGGCGTTTTTTGCGCGAGGCCCAATCGATGGCGCGCCTCAACCATCGCAATATCGTTGCCGTCTACGACGCGGGCCAGACGGACGGCCTATCGTATATCATCATGGAGCTCATCGCCGGCCGGACGCTCGCGCAGATACCGAACGACGCGCTCACCATGCACGTCGCTATTCGCTATTTCATCGATCTGCTGGCGGCACTCGCGTACGCGCACGATCAAAACGTCGTCCATCGCGACATCAAGCCGGCCAACGTCATGGTCACCGACGACGGTACGGTGAAAGTCATGGACTTTGGGCTGTCGCGGCGAACGACCGAGATGTCGAGTGAAACCAATGCCGGCGAAATTGTCGGCACGATCGCCTATCTCGCCCCCGAGCGCTTTCTCGGTAAGCCCGCGGACGCGCGCAGCGACCTGTATTCGGTGGGCGTCATGATGTACGAATTATTCGCCGGGGCCGTGCCGTTCAAAAGCGCTTCCGACGACCTGGTGGCGGTCATTTTTTCACATGTGAACGACGTGCCGCCATCGCTTCGCACGATCAATCGTGGAGTGCCCCCGCAAGTCGACGCAATCGTGCTCAAACTGTTGGAAAAGAACGCCGATCTGCGCTTTCAAACTGCGCGCGAACTGGCGGCTGAATTACACGCGCTCATCGGTGGTCCGGCCGTCGGTTCAGTTACCGCACCGGCGCCGGCGGCCGCGCCCGACCGCAGCGCTGCTGCGTCCGCGCGCGGTGCGCCGGCGGTACCGAGCCGAGATACGGTGCGCAACGCGCTCGATCGCACGTTCGGAAATTCAACTGCGCTCAATGCCGGATACTCGAACACGCTCGCGGGCATGCTGGCGGCGCGCAAACGCGACTATCCCGAGGCCATCCGCACCTATACCCTTGCCCTACAAGGCTTTGCTCAAGGAAAGAACGACCTCGAACATGCCAAGACGGCATTGAAGTTCTGTGCGATGATCCTGCAAAAAAATAGCGAGACGGAACGTCCGGCGCGACGCGAAGTCGAAGATGCCATCGAATTGCTCCGCGGGGCGCTGCCCGTGATTCGCGGCCAACGGATGTTCAAAGAGCTCGAAGAAGGCGAACGCGCCCTCTACGCCTTGCAGCGGCTTGGCTTGCGGCTGCGTTAATCATGGCAACAACAACCCAACCAACGCTACGCCGCGCCGTTACTCCGTGGGGATCGTTCTCCTGGGGCTACTCCGACGTCGGCGCCGACATCTTCGTTGGCCTCGGGCTCGTGCTGGGTGCTGCCGGCGGCGGCTCCAATATCGCGTTTCTGTTCGCCGGCATCGTGTACGTCTGCATCGGCCTTGCGTACACCGAACTCGCCGCAACGTATCCGGTCGCCGGCGGCGGTCAATATTTCGTCATGCGGGGCCTGGGCGATATTTTCGGCTTCATCGCCGGCTGGACCGTACTGCTGGACTTCACCATCGACATCACGCTCTTCGCGTGGTCGTGCGTCGATTATCTCGGGCAACTCATTCCGGTGCTCACGGTCACTCAGCATCCGTGGCTGCACTTCTTGCTCACCTTCGGATTGATCGCCGGATTATGTTTACTCAACATCGTCGGCGTGCGCGAATCGACGACGCTCAACGGCGTCGTCAGCGCACTCGACGTGGTCAGCGAAACGTCGATCCTCTTCTTCGGCTTTCTGTTTGCCTTTAGTCCGGATCTGCTCGTTCATGCGATGACGGCTTTTTGGCCGGGCACCGATCATTTGCTGCTGGGTACATCGCTTGCGATCATTTCGTTCGTCGGACTCGAATCGATCTCACAAGCGGCCCAAGAAACACAGCGGCCGGCGTCGGTCATCCCGCGCACGTCGATCAGCCTGATTCTCACCATCCTCGTCTACGCGCTGGCGTATTCGAATCTGGCGCTCGGCATGACGCCGGCGCACCCGGTCCCGCTCGATCCGGCGGGCCACACGCAAACCTTCTTCGCATTTTTAGGGTCGAGTGAAAATAGCGGCAGCGCGGTTGCCGTTCTGGCCGCGAACGTTCCCTACTTCGGCCGGATCGCCGGATTCTACGTGCCGATTTTAGGCGCGATTCTGTTGCTCATCTCGAGCAACTCGGGGGTGTTCGGCGCCTCACGCATCGCATACGCGATGAGCAAATCGCGCATTCTGCCGTCTATTTTCGAGCGAGTCAATGCGAAGTACCGCACGCCGGCGGTCTCGATTCTCACGTTTTGCGGCCTCGCGTGCGTCGTGCTGATTTTCGCCGCTTTGCCAAGTCTCGATCCGGCCGCGAAATCGATTTACGTGCGGTTCTTTCGCGGCGAAGCCGGGATCGACGTGCTCGCCGATCTGTATGCCTTCGGCGCGGCGACGAGCTATTCGTTCGTCTTCATCGCGCTCATCGCACTGCGGCTCAAAGACCCCTTGAGCCCGCGCAAGTTTACCATCCCATTCAACATACCGATGATGTTCCGCGGCGAACGGGTCAAGTTTCCAGTCGTCGCCGTGATCGGTTTCTTTGGTATTTTTTCGATCTTGATCTTTACCATGATCACGCATGAGATCGGCCGCGTGGCCGGCCCCGCCTGGCTATTTTTCGGCATCATCGGCTACCTCATGTATCGCCGGCGCAAGGGTTTGCCGGTCTGGGGCTCGCGCACGTACGACTGGACGACGCAGCAGATTTCGATCTTGCGCGATGCGGGTGAACTCGAACTCATGGACGAGCTGGTCGCAAGTATCGCCCAACGGCGCGGCACAACGCCGCCGGTTCCGCCGCAAAGCGTCGGTCTGCGATGAAGCGCGGCACGCTCGGATGGTTTCGCTATCGGATGATCAGCGGAATCATCTTCAGTCTGCTCGGGGCCGTCATTGCGACCGAACTCGTCCGGCGTCCCGGGCCGCCGCAGAGCAAAATCGCGGGCTTCGCATTCGCGCTCGTCGCGATCGCGCTCGGCGTGGTGCGCGTCGTACAATACCTCGCGGCCCGCTCGGCGCGAACGGCCGGCGACCCGTGAACGGCGTCATTAGCGTCCACCCGGTCGGCGCGCTCATCGCGTTGTCGGTCGCCGGCGCAATCGGCGCGACCATCTACTGGATGCTGCATCCGCCGAGTTCGAACGCCGAAGTGGCCGCCGAACAAGCCGAAGCCGCGCTGCAGGAGATGGTCGGCAGTATCATCGTGGTGTTCGCTGAAGATATCCGCTCCGAACACATGATGGTTCTCGCAGCGCGCTTGGCACGCCGCGAAAACGCCGAATTGTTGGCCGTGTACATCATCGAAGTTCCGATGATCTTACCGGAAAGCGCATCGACGCCCGACGAAGACCGGCTGGCGCTGGGCGTGCTGGCAACGGCCGAAGCGATCGCGCGCAATAATGGGGTACCGATCCGGAGCGAAATCATTCACGCGCGCCAAATAAGCGCCGCGGTCTTAGAACTGGCCAAGCGAGAAGGAGCACATCTCATCGTCATGGGTTCATACCGCGAAGGAAAATATACCGGCGCACCGCTCGGACGGGCGATTGAATCGATCGCGACGCACGCGAAATGCGACGTGCTCATCGGCGTTCCGGGCCAACTCGGAACGCTGCTCAGCGCCGAACCGAACGTTCCGGCGGAACGGCGTTGATCGGCACGAGGGCGCTCGCCGGCGCGCTGCTGTTCGCCCTGGCGGCGAGTGCACCGGCAACCGCGCTCGACGAGCCGGAAGCGTTGGGCGCCGCGAGCGCCGCCTTCGCCAAGATCGACGATTACCGCATGACGATCGCGGTGCACGAAACGGATGGCAGCCGGGTCGAGGAACGCACGTATCGGGTGCTGTTCAAAAAGCCGACGATGGAACGCATCGACGTGGTCGCCGGTCCCGGCCGGGGGGGCGGCATCGTGTGGCTCGGCGGCGACAAAGTCAAGGGCCACCGCGGCGGCATCTTGAGCGGCATTCGGCTGGTTTTCGACATCCACAATAGCCAGGTGACGACCTTGCGCGGCGACTCGGTCGATACGGCCACGATCCCGTCGATGCTCGCCGATTTCACGAATATCAAAGGCACGATCTCCGCGGCGTCCGGACCGTCGATCAACGGTGCGGCATCGGTCGCCCTGACCCTCGACGTGGCCACCCCCGCTACCAACCACGGGTTGACCCGCGAAATCCTGTATCTCTCGAACGTCACCCACTTGCCGGTTCGGCGCGAACGCTTCGCGGGCCCGGATCTGGTGAAGAGCGAGAACGTCACCGACATGCAAACCGACGTCGGGCTTACCGGCGCCGACTTTCCGTGGTAACTGCCGCGCCCGCAGCATGAACCTCGACCACCGCGACGTGGGACGCACGCTCGCGCAGTTAGCGGTGCCGACGTTCGCGGCGATCGTCGGCGATCAGTTGCTGGGAATCGCCGACACGATCGTCGTCGGAACCCTCGGTCCGGCCGCATTGGCCGCGATAACCGGCGCCACGGCGATCTTCGTCGTCCTCGCGTTCGCGGTATATGGACTCACCCAAGGCGCCGGCATTCTCGGCGCACAGGCGATCGGGGCTGCGGAGTACGATCGGTTCGGCAGCATCGCGCGGGCATCGTTGCTCGTGCCGGTCGCACTTGGGGTCGCGACGAGCTTGGCGGCCGTGTGGTTCGCGGCCCCCGCGATCCGGCTGCTGATCGGACCGCTGCCGACGGTACACGCCGGCGCGATGTACCTGACGCTACGCTGCTTCGCGCTCGTACCGGTCATCGTTTCCGGCGTCGCGTATACCATTTTCGGCGCAGCCGGCGACACGCGGTTCGGTTTCAACGTCCTCGTCGTCATCAACGCGATTCATTTGCCGCTGCTCGGCGTCCTCGCGCTCGGCTGGGGCACCCATCACCCGTTCGGCATCGTCGGCGCCGGCACATCATCGTTGTGCGCGGAGGTGGGTGGCGCGCTGTATGCCGTCTACGCCGTGTGGCGACGGCCGGCGTACCGCATTTTCGCGACATGGTCGATCGATGTACGGCTGGCGATTCGAATCTTCTGGCTCAGTCTGCCCGAGGCGGTCTACCTCGTCTTCGTCGTCGCCCCAGAGATCGCGATCGTTGCCATTCTGGCTCCGCTGGGCGCGGAGACGGTCGCGGCATTCCGCGTGCTGACGCTCGTATCGGACATCACGTGGGCCGTTCCGGGCAGTTTGGGCAGCGCGGCGCAGACGGTCATCGGGCAACGCTTCGGCGCCGCCGATAGCGCAGGTGCGCGGCGCTTCGAGCGTCGGGCGGTGCGTTACGGTATCGGCTTATCGACTGGGAGTGGGCTCTTGGTCGCGTGCGTTGCGTGGCCGATAAGCTTCGCCTGCACGCTCGACGCTCGGCTAGCCTCGCTCGCGGCCGCGCCGCTGGCGCTGCACATGCTGACCTTACCGCTCAAAGGCTACGCGATGCTCGGCATCGCGCGTGTTCGCGCAGCGGGTGACACCCGCTTCTCGATGCTCGTCGGCGCCCTCGCGAGCGCCGTCGATATTCCGGGAACCTGGTTCGCGGTCCACGTTTTACATGCCGGGCTGTTCGCCGTGCCGTTAGCATGGATCGTCGCTTGGCTCGTATGGTGCGGGGCGACGGCGCTGCGCTTACGCCGCTTCGATTGGGACGGGGGCCGCATCATTGCTTGAGCCGCCTCCGTTCTACTTGCGAATCACTCGCAACTTGCGCTGGGCACCGATGGTCGCCCAACCCAACGACACCGGCGGTTCATGGTTCAGCTTACTTAGGAGTTCAATGAGCCGTAAACAAGGCAGCTGCGCGGATCATGCCGGCGACCGAAAGAAGTAAGGCCCAGCTTACCATGCCCCTGCCGGACAAGGAAAACTTTCCGGCAGCCGACCGAAGCACACGCCGGCGCGTCCGTGCCGGGCGCACGGGTCGCCGCAACCGGAACACGTATCCTGCGGCGGCTCGCATCCGGCCGGTAACGCGTCGCAGCGCTCGCTGAATTTGTAGCCGCTCGCCGGAGCGGCGCACGCACGCGCCGCGTTATCCACAGCTCAAAGGCTTTTAGCTGTGCGCAGTGTGGACAGGGATTTACCCGAGCTCCACGCTTTGCCGGCCCGGATAGAGCGAATGCCGGCCGCTGCCGCGCGGTCCGGGTTGTCGCAGGTCCGCGCCGCCGGCGCCCGGACGGCCGGCCTCAGGCCGCCGAAGACGCGACCTGCGTCGAGCGTAATCGCTGCGCGTAGACATTGATGATCAACGCGGCGAGCAGAATGATTCCCCGGATGAGGACCTTGAGAAAGCTGTCGATCGAGATATGATCGAGCCCATTATTGAGTACACCGAGCACGAATAAACCGACGATCGTGTTGCCGATCGAACCTTGTCCGCCGAACAAGCTCGTCCCGCCGACCACGACTGCGGAGATCGAATCCAACAGGTAATTGTCGAACTCATTCTGTTGGCCACTGCCCAGATGAGCGACGCCGAGCATTCCGGCCAAACCGGAGCAGACGGCCGAAATGATCATCACCGAGCCGACGATGCGCTTCACATTCACGCCGGAATACTCGGCCGCCTCACGGTTACCGCCGACCATGTAGACGTACCGGCCGAAGCGCGTGTAGGTGAGCACCAAGTGGCCCACGAGCAGCGTGAGCGCAGCGCAAATCACGATCCACGGCACCGGACCTAAACTTCCGTTGCCCAACGTAGCGACAATCGGCGGAACGTTGTACGCGATCTGCCCGCGCACGAGCAACGCCGTGATGCCGTTGCCGATCTGCAACATCGCCAGCGTCATGATGAACGACGGAATACCAATGCGCGTCACGCCGAACGCATTGACGGCGCCCAAAACGAAACACGCGACAATGGAAAGCACGATCGCCGCGAGTGCCGGCAGCGGTTTATTAGCGATATTCGTGCTTGCGTCTTGCAAGGTGAAAAACGCCAGCACGACACCCGTGGTATTCGCGATACTGGCGACCGAGAGATCGATTTCGGCGCACAAGATGACGAATGTCAGGCCGACGGCGATGATGCCCGTGACCGAGATTTGGGTCAAAATGTTGCCCAGATTATCGAACGTCGCGAACGACGGACTCGAGAACGAAAAAAACACGACGAGAAATAGTAAGGTCGCGAACGGTGCGATATTGCGCAATCGGCCGCGCACCCAATCGGCGGCGCCGCTACGCGCGGGCGGTTTGACGGCGTCGGCGGCGCTCATTGCCGGACTGCTCTTACGCCGCCGCCAGCAGGCGGTCTTTGCTTACCGCTTCATGGGCAAATTCGCGCACGACGGAGCCTTTCTTCATGACCACGATCCGGTCGGCTAAGGAGAGCACGGTTTCGGGTTCGGTCGACACGACGATGATCCCAATGCCGGCGTCGCGCAAGCCGCGTACGATTTTTACCACATCGTCTTTTGCGCCGACGTCCATGCCGCGTGTTGGCTCGCACAGAACCAGCACTTTGGGCAAATAGGCAAGCCAGCGTGCGAGCGCGACTTTCTGCTGGTTACCGCCCGATAGCGAACCCAGCGCGAGGTCGACCCGCGGTGGCCGAATGTGGAGTTGGGTAACGTGTTCTTGCGCGACTCGGCGTTCGGCGCCGGGCCGCACGAAATTGCCGACAGCCGTTCCAAAATACTGATCGAGATATTCTTGAACACCGGTTCGAGTGCGAATAACATGCTGCGCCGGCTTTCCGGCACCAGCGCTATTCCGGCACGTTTCGCCGCCGCCGTGTTACGCGGCCGTAACGGCTTGCCCTCGATGCGTAGCGAGCCCGTATCGGGAACGATCTTGCCGAACAGCGCGCGCGCGAATTCGAGCTGACCCGATCCCATGAAGCCGTAGATGCCCAGCACCTCGCCGGCGTGGACATTAAGCGAGACGTTTTGGAACGCCCCGAGTTTGCTCAGCGCATCGGACTCCAATACGACGCGGGCGCTGCTGCGCGGTTCGAGCATCCGATCGTTGAGATAACTTTCTTCAAGCTCCTCGTGACCGCTGCCGATCATGCGCTCGATGATCCACAACTTGTCGACCGCGTTCGATGCCGTCGTCGCGATTTTACGACCGTTGCGAAACACCGTGACGCTATCGCAGATAGCCAACACGTCGTCGAGAAAGTGCGAGATGAAGATGATGCTCTTGCCCGCCGCCCGCAGCCGGCGCAACGTCTCGAAAAGCCGTTCGATCTCGGGCGGCGATAGCGCCGATGTCGGTTCGTCCAGAATCAAAATCTCGGCGCCGGAAAAAAGCACCCGGCCAAGCTCGATGAGTTGCTGAACGCCCAGCGGCAAGCTGCCCATCGTCGCACGTACATCGACGTCGATGCCGAGCCGCGCAAGCTGTTCGCGCGCTTCGCGAAACATCAGCGCCCAATCCACCAACCCCAACCGGTTCACGGGTTGAACGCCCAAAAAGACGTTTTCAGCAACGCTCAATTCCGAAACGACGCTGAGCTCTTGATGCACCATGCCGATCCCGGCGGCCAGCGCATCGGCGGCTGACCGAAAAACAACGTCGCGGCCGTTGACCCGCATCGTACCGTCGTGCTCGGCATGCACGCCCGCGATGATTTTCATGAGCGTGCTCTTGCCCGCGCCGTTTTCGCCGACGAGGCCATGAATTTCGCCCGAGCGCAGGGTGAAGTCGACATCGCGCAACGCCATAACGCCACCGAACGTCTTGCCGATGCCGGTCATTTCGAGCACGTTCGGTGGCGCTTGCGGTATCACGCGATTTCTTCTCCGGCTGACGGCTCCTAGATGAGGAAGTTCTGTTCCATCCACGCCATGCCGGGGGCGTTGGCTTTGGTTACGACCGGCCCGTCGGTAATGACGTGTTTGGGAATGCCGCCCGGTCCCGTCTTTTGGCCGTTCATGACCGCCGCTACACCGGCGACGATCGCCCCGCCGTGAATCCGGCATGACGGATTGCGCACCGTGGCGTGCATCCGGCCGGCCGAGACGGCGGCTAACGCCGGCGGCATCGCATCGCAGCCGCCGACGAGGATCGCGGTCTTGCCGTGGCTCTTCATAACGTTGAGCGCTGCGAGCGCCATATCGTCGTTATGGAAGTACGCCGCATCGATCTTCGGATATTTTGTGAGCAGCGTTTCCCAGATCCGCGCCGTCTTGGTAACGTCCCAGTCGCCGGGCGTCGTGTCGAGCACTTTGACATTCGGGTATTTCGCCACGATCGACTGAAAACCGCGGGCCCGGCCCTGCGCGCCGGTGTGGCCGAGCGCGCCTTGCGTCATCGTGATCGTACCTTTGCCGCCGATCGCATCGATGAGCGCCTGGGTGACCGCGGCGCCCATGAATTCGTTATCCGGTGCGAGGAAGCTGTGAACTTGAATCGAGTCGAGCGGCGCGATGAGCGTATCCATATCGATCACCGGCGTACCGGCCGCGATCATCTTGTTCACCGGCGCGGTCAGCGTACCGATGCCGAACGCTTGGATGGCGACGAAATCCCACTTCTGCGAAGCCATATTGTCGATGGCCGTGCGCTGGCTCGTCGCGCTGAGTTGGCCGTCGAACCAGGTGACCTCGACATTATAGAGTTTGCCCCACGCCTCGGCGGCCTGTTTCCCTTGAGCGCACCACGTCGCCTGAAGTCCGGCGTTGGAAAACGCCGCTTTCAGCGGCTTTGACGAGCGAGTCGTGACCGACATCATGTCGGCCGCCTCGGCTGGATTGACGCCCAGCCCGCCCAAAAACGCGGCTGCGCCCGCGCTGGAAGCCGTGACGGTGCGGATGAAGTCGCGTCGTGAATTGAACATGCAATCCCCTTAAAACGGAGCGGGTGGAGCGGGCAACGGGGCTGGTACGCTACCAGTCGGAATCTTCTTGCCTGATCGGCGGACTTGGGTAAAGCTTTTCACCAGGCAAACAGAATCCTGCGCTTGCTGCGGGGAACCTATTAAAAAGCGCTTCCCTGGTGGAATCAACACGACTTTCCCGCCCGACTGCCGGCCAAATAGCCTCACAATTGCGCTTCACTGCGGCATTCTCAACCGACGCTATGGCACACGCTTGCGGGCCTGAAAAAGTCTCGGGCCGCTGCCATGTTGAATTGGAACGAACTGCGACATCCGGCTACGTCGCGGGCAATGCTGAACGCAGCGGTATCGCGTTGCGCTTACCGCGATGCGCAACACATACGCCGAAAGCAACGCTGAGCGCCGGCGTCAAATCGTATCGCAGACTCTAACCAGTACTATTGTAATGAAGATAATCTTCAAACGCTGCGCGTTTGGCACGTGTTGCCGTGCACTTGCGCAATGCGCGTCAGGATATAGAACGCCGCGCCGCCGAAGATGCGTTGCTGCGCGGCGCGCCGCTACACGGGACGAACGACTCGCCTCGACATTAGGGCCGTTGTGCCTCACCACCTAACGTCCCAGGCATCTTCCGCCCGATCGCAATCGTAATTACAATTGCAAAACGCGTCGCGCTGCAACTTATGCCGCGCGTTCAAATTAGTGTGCGTAACGCCACGTTCGTCGGTTCGCGCTGCATCGTTGCCGCGTCGAGCCGCATCTTGTGATTGCATCGCGACGTATGTTTGTCGACTTTAACCGGCTTACGCCTCAAGCCACCTTTGAAACCGAGATTTGCATCATCGGCAGCGGTGCGGCAGGCCTGACGGTCGCCCGTGAATTCTTCGGAACGGCGACCCGGGTCACCGTGATTGAAAGCGGCGGGCACGGGTTTGAAAGAGCTGCCGATGCGCTTAACGCCGGTCAAAGCATCGGGCTGCATTTCAACGGCCTGACCGCCGGCCGGCGCCGGCAAGTCGGCGGCGCCACAAACATTTGGGGCGGCGTGTGCGTCGAGCTCGACGACTCCGACTTTGCTTACCGTTCGTGGATTGCCGGATCGGGCTGGCCCTTCACCAAGGCGGAAGTAAGCCCGTTTTACGCGCGGGCAAGGTCGCTGTTAGCGTTGCAGGCTCAGGATCGTTTAACGAGCGACTGGCGTGATCTCGGGCAACACGTGCCGGCTTTCGATCCCGCCCGCGTGCGCTATTCAATCGCCGCGACGACACCGGTTTCCGACCTCGGCAAAGCGTTGCGCCGCGAGTTGCACGCCGCACCAAATGTTACGCTCATCGTGCACGCGACCGTCACCGAGCTGCTGACGAATGCCACGGGGACCGCCATGCAAAGCGTCGAGCTGCAGTCGGTCGAGGGCAAGCGCGGACACCTACGGGCGCGTACGTTCATTCTGTGTTGCGGAGGCATTGAGAACGCGCGCTTATTGCTGCTTTCCCGCAGCGCGCACCGCACCGGTCTGGGCAACGGATACGATTTAGTCGGCCGGCATCTCACCGATCATTCCTTGAGTTGTAGCGGCCGTATCGTACCGGCAGCGGGCCTGGCGCTGCAGCCGATGTTTCGCAGTTTGCGCCGCAACGGTGCCAGCGTGCGACCGCGGCTCGCGTTAGCGCCCGAGCTCGCGGCCCGAGCGGGCGTCCTGAATTGCATGGCTCAAGTACATTTCGATTATCGTGAAGACGGCGCGTTCGCAGCGGCCATGGAATTGCGCAAAGCGGTGCGCTTTCGACGCAAACCCGATAATCTGCGCCGTTCGATTCGGCGTGTTGCGCGCGACCCGTTCATTTTGGCCAAGATGGCGGTCGACCGATACCTTCGCGGCCGCCATCCCGCCGACGGCGCTTTAGAGCTGCGCCTCGAATGCATCAGCGAACAGTCGCCGAATGCCGGCAGCCGCGTCACGCTCGCGCGCGAGCGCGACCGGTTTGGGTTGCCGCAGCCGTGCGTCGATTGGCGAACCGATGATATCGAACGGCGCACGATCGAGACCATGACCACCGCCGCGGCAGCAGAGTTCGCGCGGCTGGGGCTGGGGTCGATCGAGCCCGAATCGTGGCTGAGCGACACCCGCCGCTGGCAGGATCAGCTCGTCGACGGCTACCATCACCTGGGCACCACGCGAATGGCGGCCAGTCCGCGTCAGGGCGTCGTCGATGCCGATGGAAACGTGCACGGCGTCGCCGGACTGTACATCGCGGGTTCATCGATCTTTCCGCCGGCGGGCTATGCCAACAGCACCCTCACGATCGTCGCACTGGCGATCCGGCTCGCCGATCATCTCAAACGTACGGCGCACCGCGACTTCGCTTACTCAAGAGGATCAGCGACCACTTTCGAGTCGAATGCGGCCCGCGATGTACCGGCGCGTATGCATTTCAACCTCGACTGAAGTAGCCAGCCGCCGAAATTCTCGGCGTCATGACACGGGTTAAACGCAACGACGGCGGATCGAGCCGAAACGCCGGCCGAGCCGAGCACCATGTCATGAACTGTAGCCGACGGGGGCGAAATGCGCGCGCCCGTCGGTAATCTCTCCGCCGATGCGGATGCCGACGGCTCCGGGCCGGCCCGCGACGATGAAGCACGTGGTGAGGACATGACCGAGTACGACGTTGCCACTGGGCGTCCGGGCCGTGCAGCGTGGCATCTCAACATAGCGCGCAAAGACCTGCGGCTGCCGATCGTAGCGGCCGCTGGCGCTTTCGCGCGTCGTGCCGTCGGCGCAGACAATCGCGACCGACGCACCTTCGCGGCCAAGCACGCTCTTGCGCACATAGGTCTGACCATCGTCGGGCGGATCGGCAAACGTCGGCAAAAAAACGTCACGGACCGTTTCCCGTTGCGCCGGCGTGAGAATGTCGTCGCGGGCCGCGAGGCCCCAGATCAGGACGCCCAACATTTTGGACTGGCTCACGAGTGCGCTGGCCGGGTTGAGCAGACGCAGCCGGCCGGTCCGAACGAACTCGAAGATGCGCGCCGCCGGACCGTCGAGCGCGAGGTGCTCGAGCGCGTACAGCCGGTACAGGACGTCGATGCGCCCCGCTGCGCTCCACAGACCATCGTCGCGAACGCGCAAGCTTCGCAGCGGCGTCATAACAAACAGCGGCCCCGACCGAACGCTTCAAGCGTGCCAGCCCGTTGTTGACCTCGCAGCGCCGGTAAGACTTACACGGCACCGTTTCGTCAGACCGGATAGACGTTACGCGATCGTCGCCGCACGTACCGGGTAAGCCACCCTGGGGCAGGACGGTAAAGACGCCGGTGCGCTGAGCACTACGAGTATCCGTCGCGAGTGAACCTCGATTGGCAAGCGGCCCCATCACGGGCCTCAACGAATTAATTTGCAATCCGTTTGGCGTCGAGGATGGTCACTTCGTTCTTTATACTTTGCGCGGCGTAGAGCGCAGGCGTTTCACTCGGAACAAAACCAACACCAGACCTACTGGCTGCAGTTGTGAAAACGGCAATACCGCAGAGTTCGATTGGTTGCCGATGGTTGAGACGAGCAATGCCGACAACAGTAGTACGATGGTGCGAATTGCCAACCGGCGCGCGAACATTGCGTCACGAAAGTTTTCTTGCGTTCCGACGCGTCAAGCGAAGTTGCGAGGCGAATGGCTTGGGCTCGAAGCAGAGACCCAAAGTCCGGCCTATGCAGACCGTCCAAAACGGGTCATACCCAAAGTCGGGGGCGGGACCCGGGCGCACGTCGTCGATAAACGGCCAATGCAGATCGACGAACGAGTCCGCTGAACCGGAAGGTCCGCTAATTTCGCATCACCCGACCCGAACGCGCGTGCGCTGCGCGGCCGTGCTACGGTACCAGCGGCGGGAATACGGCCACGCCAACCGCATTATTCACCGGATCGTGCTGGATCGACGCTCCACCGGCGGGATAATTGTAGAGGCCCAGCTTGGGTGTGATGGCGCTCGCCCACAGATGCCGGCCGTCGCTCGACAGCGCCTGAAAGATCGGCCCGTACGCGCTGCGGACGAGCAGCTTCGTGACGGCAATCGGAGGACCGAAAAATCCGCCCTTGGGGTGCGCGTAGGTATAGACTGGGCCGGCTCCGTTGGTGCGTGCCTGTACGACAAGGTTATCGTCCGCATTGAACGCGACTTCGGTGCCGAATTGGCCCGGGCTATCTGGGAATCTCTCGAGCTGCGACTGGCCGCCCGCGCATTCACCGCTAAACGAAGCGATCGCCGATCGTTGCGAATACAGCAGCGACGTCATGACGAAAAGCGTCCCTGACCGATCGAACGATCCAACCGTGTCAAGGCCGTTCGCTCGTCGCGGCTCAAACAAGAAATTACACGGCTTCGTCTCGCCATGTCGAAAAAACGTTACGCGATCGTCGCCGCAAGCACCGGGTAGGCACCCGACGGACATAATGGCAAACACTCCGGTGCGCGCGTCAACGGCAACGCCGATGACGATTTGGTTCGCCGCGTTGATGCGAACGATGGTCGGTTTACCGCTGTACGGCGGCGCATAGATGTCGATCGTGTTTCCGTAACCGTTGAGCGGAACGACGTAGACGTTGCCCGCCATATCCGTCGCCAGCGGACCGAGATTCCCAAGCGGCCCGATGACCGGCTTGAACGAACCGATCTGCGAGCCTTTGGCGTCAAGGATGATGACTTCGTTCTTCACGATCTGCGCGGCGAAGAGCGCCGGCGTTCCGCTTGCCGCGATCCCGGCACGAGACTGGATCGTCGCCATATGAGCGAACGGCAGGACCGCGGAGTTCGACTGATGGGCGATCGTTGAAACGAGTAATGTCGCTAAGAGCAGTATCACGATGCTACGAATCGGCAAACCGGCGCGTGGACGTTGCGTCACAGATCTTCTGCTTTCAGGAACCTCGAGCGATTTCTAGATTTCAAGAATAGCGCGCAAAGCGCGCCGAACGAGCGCACCCGAGCGGTTCGCCCGGCGACGACCAATTTGGTCGATGTCCCGCTCGGCGACGCAAGAGTACTCGTGCGGGTCGTTACTCGTAAGGGCAAACCTACCTCGTCACTGCTGCACGCTGCACACGACGGACTGTGCCGTTCGTTCCTCCTTGCCTGCGCTCACGCCGTGCTTGCACCGGTATGCTGTCTTGTGCCTTCTCTTCGGCGATGCTCGGCATCGACGGCTATGTCGTGCGCGTCGAGACCGACTCGTCGCCCGGCGTTCCGGCGTTTGCCATTATCGGCTTGCCCGACCGCGCGCTCAAAGAGTCGCGCGAACGCGTACGTACGCGTGGCGAACGTCAATTCCGGGTTTGGCTTTTGCCGGGCCGGCTACTTGCAAATTCACCTCCGGCAGGTGCAACCGATCAACGCAACAGCACTTCTAGCGTACGAGCAAAAGTACGATATGACAGGGTTTCATGGTCTACCATTTAGTCGTCGCGCGAATACCGTAAGATTGCGCTCGCGTAGCTTGCAACGGACGAACAAGTCGAGGTACAAACCTTGCGCGACTATTTGACCTTAGGTGACTTGCGCTAGCCGCCAGCGTGCAGAGTGTTCCCGGTTTGCTACCGATGATGATTGCAGCGAAAACCGCCGCGTTCGTCCGCGTTATCGTGCCGACCGACAACTCGACGAAGCCGCACTCATCGACGGGCTCAACGTCTATGCCGTGCCGACGCTGGCGGATCCCGTCGCGGTGATTCTCGGTCAGGGTGCCAAGTTTTAACATCGGGCTGCTCGCGCCGCAGCCGCACCTCGGGCAACGTCGCTGGTCAGCGGTGATTTCTGCGCAATCCGCGGTCAGCGGTCGCCAAGCGTGCCTTGCAGATCGCGGCTGCCGGCGGTCATAACGCGGTGCTCGTTGATCCGCTCGGCTGCGGCAAAACGATGCTCGCCCTGCGGCTAGCCTTGATACTGCCGCCGATGTCATTCGCGGAGTCACTCGACGAGACGGAAATGTATAGCGAGGCGGGCGCGTTAGGTAGCCGTCCGCACCATGTCGGCGCGCGACCATGTATCTCCGGTTCCATTCGATCTGCACCTCGCCGCTCAGCGCAAACGCTCTGCGCATCACGACTTTGTTACTCACGAGGATCGGCGATCACGGCGTCTCGATCTCCGTACAGTATAACGCACGCAGGGCAGCCTTGATTGATAGGTAAAATCCGGGTCACCCTACGGAGGTGCCATGGTGACTGCCAGCTGCTCGTTGCGCGTCTTAACATTCGCACTTACTTGTTGCGTGATTGCGTTTACAGCTATTCCCGCGTCGAGCGGCACGGTAGATCAGGTAGCGGCCCTTCACGAGTCAACACTTTTTGCATTCCCCGACGCGGCGCACGGAGAGGATCCTCAGTCGCCGTTCGCCCGGGACGCGCAGGGAAACATTTATGGCGCAACTCATAAGGGCGGGCCGGCGGGAGCCGGTGTGGTCTTTGAGCTGACGCCAAACGCGCGCGGATTTTCCGAAACTATCCTCTATAGCTTTAGCGGTTCCGGTGAAGTGGGCATTGAACCGGGCCCCTTATCGATTGATGCGGCAGGCAACCTATGGGGCATGACGAGGAAGGGCATTTTTGAACTTACGCACGAGACCGGTGGCGCTTGGCATGCAAAACTGATCGTTGCATGTAGCACGTTCGGGATGCCGTTAACGCTCGCGGGCGGAGCCGTCTACGGCGCGTGCGCTTACAGCGGGGAGCTCGTAAAACTAACGCGCGCCGGCAGCGCGTTCCACGAAACCACGCTGCACCGATTCGGGGCAAACTCTAACCTGTACCCCAACGGCGGACTGATTGTCGATAATAACGGCGACGTGTTCGGCACATCATGGGGTTCAGGCGCAGGTTGTTGCGCGAATGCGGGTCCGATGTACGAACTCACCCGGTCCGGCTCGCGCTATCACTTCGCGAATCTTTTCTATAGCGGAACATTTTACGGACCGCTGATTGACGGCAACGGGGCAATCTACACAATGGAATTCTATCCCGGCGCCGCCGGCGTCGGCGACATTCTCAAAGCACTGCCGGGCCCTACGGGATACGATTTAACCTATCCGGACAATAGCGTCGGCAAGGGTACGGGCACGCCTATCATGACAAGTTCCGGAGCACTGTACTTCGGCAACGGAAGCCTCGTTGAGAAACTCACGCCGGGGCACACCGGCTACATGCTAAGCGTTGCTTACCGTTTCCCCACTCCGGTGCGGCTGAACCAGCTGACCATCGATGCGGCCGGCAACATCTTCGGTGGGACGGCCAACGACGGCGTTGCTAAGTGCGGACGCAGCGGACGTAGTGGATGTGGCACGATTTTCGAGTTAACGCCCTAACGATCGTCCGGCCGATCCGGTAGCAGCTTGAGCTCGTGCAGGCGCGGAATTATAGCTGCAACAAGAGCGATGGGCAGTGCTGCGCGTTCGGCGCGTGCCTCGTCTTTGCGATATTGGCCGCACCGAATCATTGCGTTCGTTTCCACTTGCCTGCGCGCAAAGCGGCGTGATCGCAGCAATGTGCTGTCTTGTGCATTCTCTTCGGCGATGCTGGGCATCGACGGCTATGTCGTGCGCGTCGAGACCGACTCGTCACCCGGCGTTCCGGCGTTTGCCATCATCGGCTTGCCCGACCGCGCGCTCAACGAGTCGCGCGAACGCGTACGCGCGGCGATCATCAATTCCGGATTCGGCTTTCCGCCGGGCCGGCTGCTCGTTAATTTAGCTCCGGCCGATATTCGCAAAGAAGGCCCGGGCTTCGATCTGCCGATCGCGCTCGCGCTGCTCGCAACCGACGAACAAGTCGAGGCCCAATCATTACGCGACTATCTGACGTTAGGTGAACTTGCGCTCGACGGCAGCGTGCAAAGTGTTCCGGGTTTGCTTGCGATGATGATTGCCGCGAAGTCGGCCGGGTTCGTCCGCGTCATTGTGCCGACCGCCAACGCCGACGAAGCCGCGCTCATCGACGGGCTCGACATCTATGCCGTGCCGACGCTGGCGGATGCCGTCGCGGTGGTTCTCGGTCATGGCGCCAAATTTCGCCATCGAGCCGCTCGCGCCGCCGCCGCACCTCCGGCAGCGTCGGTCAGCGGCGATTTCTGCGAAGTCCGCGGTCAGCGGGTCGCGAAGCGCGCATTGGAGATCGCGGCTGCCGGCGGTCATAACGCGGTGCTTGTTGGTCCGCCCGGCTGCGGCAAAACAATGCTCGCCCGGCGGGTACCGTCGATTCTGCCACCGATGTCACTCGCGGAGTCACTCGACGTAACGAAGATTTATAGCGTGGCCGGCGCGTTAGGCAGCCGTCCGCACATTGTCGGGACCCGACCATTCCGCTCGCCGCATCACACGATTTCGCACATCGCGCTCGTCGGCGGTGGCGCTCGGCCCAAGCCGGGCGAAATCTCACTCGCGCAGCACGGCGTTCTGTACCTCGACGAGCTAGCCGAGTTTTCACGCAACGCACTCGAGGTGATGCGTCAACCGCTCGAAGAAGGCGCGATCACCATTTCGCGCGCGGCCGGCACCGTAACCTATCCGGCGCGCTTCATGCTCGTCGCGTCGATGAACCCCTGTCCGTGCGGTTACCGCGGCTCGCGCACCAACGACTGCCGCTGCGATGACGCAACGGTTGCGAAATACGTAGCAAAACTCTCAGGACCGCTGCTCGACCGGATCGATCTGCACGTCGGCGTGGGCCGCATCTCGTTCGAGGAACTCGTCGACGGCGAGCCGGTGGAGTCGTCGCAGACGATTCGGTCGCGGGTCGAGCGGGCGCGCGACCGACAGCGCGAGCGCCTGGCCGGAAACGGTATCGCGTGCAACGCGGAAATCTCAGCGGCCGACGTGCGTGCGGTCTGCGCGCTTGACGGCGAATCGATGACGTTGCTGCAAGCCGCGATGGCACGTGGATCGGTCAGTGCCCGCGCGTTCGATCGGATCGCCCGCGTCGCCCGCACCATCGCCGATCTGGCCGGTGACATCAGCATTCGCCGCTCGCACGTGGCCGAAGCGCTGCTCTATCGTTCGATCGACCGCGTACCGCGCAACGCAGCATAGTACCGGCATGCCGTGACGGCGGCGTTAGGGAGACGTGGAAATCGCGATGGTCTGGTGCACGTACAGGCCCCGCTCGAGCGCATCGATGCACACGGCGGCAACATCCGCGCGCGCTACGCGGGTTAGCTTCCGTGAACCAGCGGCGTCGACGAACGCTTTACCTGAGGCGGGACCGTCGGTGAGACCGAGCGGTTGTGCGATCGTCCACTCGGTGCTCGATGCACGCACCTCGCGTTCCTGAATTTCCTTATCGGCCATCACGCCTTTGAGCAGTGTTGCGGCCACCACGTTGAACGGGAACGGCCGCCGGTCGCGGGTTGGACCGATACCGTACGACGACACGACGGCGATGCGCCGCAGGCCGGCGGCGTTCATCGCAGCGAGAATCAAGCGCGTCCCGCGCGAGCAGATATCGACCTCACCACGCGTGGACGGTCCGGTTCCGAGCGCAACGAGTACGGCATCGGCACCGGTCAAAGCCTGCGCGATAACACCGCCGTCGAGCACGTTGCCCACGATCGCCTCGCCAGATTGGCGGGCGTTCGCGCCGGCGCTACGCGCGACCGTCGTCACCCGGTGGCCGCGCTTGGCAGCATCCTGCGCGGCCGCAAAGCCGACGCCGCGCGAGGCACCAAAAATTGTGATATTCATCGTCGAGAAGGTACGCGACGCGACCTTAGCCGACATGCTGCGCACGTATCAGCGTTCGATTGCGCGCGCCGAAGCCGGCTCAGTCAGCCAATACACGAATGCCGCCAGCGGCAGCGCCACACCCAGAGCAGCGATGCCCGCCCAGCCGGCCCGGCCATAGAGCAACCCCGCCAGCGCGGAGCCGGCGGCGCCGCCGACAAAGAATGTCGCGATATAAAGTGTATTGATGCGGCTGCGTTCGGCCGGATTGAGCGCGTACACGGCACGTTGACCGAGCACTAACGTCGCTTGCACCGCACAATCGAGACAAATCGCGCCGGCGACGAGTGCCACGATTTGGGTATGCAGGAATGTCAATCCGAAGCCGGCTGCGGCGACGAGGAACGCCGCGCCGGTGGCCATGCGGTCGTGACCGCTATCGCCTAACCGGCCCGCGATCGGCGCAAAAAATGCGCCCATGGCGCCGGCGAGTGCGAAGATGCCGATTGCCGTTTGCGAATAGTGAAACGGCGCATTGGAAAGCAGAAACGTACTGCCGGTCCAAAATAAACTGAACGTACCGAACATCGCCGACTGATAGGCCGCGCGCCGGCGCAGAATCGGCTCGCCGCGGTAAATGCCCGCGAGCGAACCCAGCAGAGCCCGATACCCGAGCGCAAAGCTGGGCCGGCGGTCCGGCAGCACTCGCCACAAGACGCCGACCGTGGCTACCGAGAGCAGCGCGGCGATACCATAAACGGCGCGCCAGCCCAGCGCGCCGGATAAAACGCCCGACGCCGCCCGCGCGAGAAGAATTCCGGCCAGCAGTCCGCTCATCACTTGGCCGACGACCCGTCCGCGTGTTTCGGGCGGTGCTAAGTGCGCTGCCAGCGGCACCAATATTTGAGCCACCACCGACGTGACGCCGATCGCAAGCGACGCTGCGATGAATGCGCCGAACGAACCGGCGAACGCGGCGGCTACGAGCGCCAGCACCGCAGCGCCCATAACGATCGCGATCAACCGCCGATTCTCGAGCAGATCGCCCAATGGGGCCACCAGCAGTAGACCCGCCGCGTAACCGAGCTGGGTGATCGTGACGATCAAGCCCGCGATCGATTCGTCGACATGAAAATCAGCGCCGATCGTTTCGAGCAACGGTTGTGCGTAATAGAGACTCGCGACGGCCAGCCCGCAAGCCACTGCGAAAACAACGATCAGGCCGGCTGAAAGCGGTTGCGACGCCGGCTCGTGGGCGCTGATGACGTCAGCTGTCGGCGCGTCGTTCACCGGCATGCCGTCAGGTGTGCCAACCGGCGCTACGTGCCGTGCAGTGGAATCTCGGCGGCGCGAGAAATCGCCCCGCACTCTGGGCTCGAAGCGTTACGGCGAAGCCTCTTCAGACGAAGCCTCTGCAAACGATGAATACTTGCGCGCGGATAACGCGTTTTTGTTGCGGCCGGGTTCGAAGGAACGCGCGACATCCCGTTCGTCGGCGCTCGCGCAGGAACGGGGGCCGAACACGGTCAGCGGCAAGCGCGAGATGAGCACCGGGTGATCCGGGACGCCGCAGCGAGTCGCGTCGACCGGGGTCGTTGCAGCGGCAAGTGCCGACGATAGCCACACCAGCGGCTGCATCTTCGCCGGCCGCTGAAACGCACCGAGCGGCAGTGCCGCGATCGGCGCGGCCGCGGCGGCCGTGCGAAACACGGGCTGGAACGCGCGCGGGCCCGAACCTACGAACACACGCGCGCTCGGTCGTGCCGCCATCACGGCGATCCCGGAGTGCGCCATGCGCACGGCCACGGGCGCAGCCCTTGCCACATCAGCCTTGTGCGCCGCCAGGCACACCGCGACGAGAGCAACCGCGACGTACCGGTTCTTCCGCTTTGCCATGCATGGGCGCGTTCGACGGCAGCTACGGTCAAGTCCGCCTGCGGGCCGCGCGCCCGCAGCGACGGTCATTTGGCTCGGCCAGACCTGCCATCAGTCGCATACAAGACCAGCGGGACGGGGCAAGCTATAACGACAAGGCGGCATCAACGCCGCATCCGCGATCTTGGAGCTCACCGTGCCAGTAGAAAACCAGAACGACGACCGGCGCAGCGATAGCCCGTCACCCTTAGCCGTAGCGGCGTTTCGGCTCCGCACGTTCGCAGATATGCCGGTTCCTCAACGTCGCAGCGGACCACGCCGGCGCCGGATGGCCACAGTCAGCGTCGAACGGCGGCACCGCGACCGGCGCGAAGCCCGTCCCGGCGTCGACGGACTTCTGCGAACGGTCCTGGCCGACGACTGGAAATTGCATTAAGCGTACCAGCTGACCGGGACAACGGGCGCACCCAAGCAAACCCGCCCGGTATGAACGATCAACAACTCTCGGCGACGGATATCGTCATCGTCTTTACCGATCTGCAGGAAGGCATCCTCAACGTCGGTGCGACGAACGATGCGCAACGCGTGCGAAACAGCGCGGGAGCACTAGCGGATCTCGCACAGACGTTCGCGCTACCGGTCGTTATTTCGAGTGTCCCGACGACCGGCGGCACCGTTGCTCCGTTGCTGGTAGAAATAACAAGCCGGCTCGAAGACGCGAAAGCGCTCGTGCGAACGACGGCAAACGCAATGGACGACGCGCCGTTCCGCGCGGCGCTCGCATCGGCCGGCCGGCATGTGATCGTCATCGGCGGCGTCGCGACGGAAGTAGCGGTACGCTTAACGGCCCTCGCCGCACACCGGGAAGGCTATCACGTGATCGTTGCCGTCGACGCGTGCTCCGGGCTCGACGCGCGCGGCGAATCCGCGACCTTCATCCATTTGAGCGCAATAGGCATCGAGCTATCGACGGTGGCCACGATCGCCGCGCAGTTAGCCGGTGACTTCGGCAGCGACCGCGGCCGGGCCGCGATGCGCGCCTTGCGCTCGACGCTCAACGTCCATACACACGAGCACCAACACGACGAAGGTGAGTCACACTAAGGCGGCTTACCGCCGAAGGCTACCGGCCTCGAATGTATTCTGATACGGCCGGCTCGCTCGCGTAAACCACATCAAAACGAGGCCGAGCAGACCGGCGTCATCAAGGATGCCGAGCAACGGAATGTCGCCCAAGAAATTGAGCGGCGAGATGACGAAGAGTGCCGCTCCGACTGCGATGAGCTTAAGCCGGCCCGGCACTCGGCCGTCGACTAACGCATGAAGCGCACGCGCGAGTGTTCTTCGCAGGCCCGGCAGTCGCCGCAACAAGATCATGCCTCACCCTACTCAAGCGCGAAGTGCAGGTTTCAGATCCGTGCAGCGGCGCAAACACGAGCAACACCGTTGCCGAGGCTCGCGGAGACTACATCGGCAACTGCTTCGGCATGTTGAACACGCGACCGAGCAGTCCGTCGAATGCCGGATCCGGCAGCAACCAGCGCAAAAAAAGAATGATGCGCGCGGCCGGCGAGGTGGCATAGCGAGCTTTTGGCTTTGCGACCGTGGCGGCATGCACGATAACGTCTGCGCAGTCGTCCGCCGTCTGCTGGCCTTGCTCGCGTGTGAACATTGCTACGGCGCGATCGAGAATCGTTGCGTAGGGGCCCGCGCCGGATACCTTGCGCGCGTTGTCGAGTGCAACGCCGGTCCACTCCGTGACGGTACCCGCCGGCTCGATCACGACGACGTCGATCCCAAACGGCCGCAATTCGTTGCGCAGACAGTCGGAGAACCCCTCAACGGCAAACTTCGAGGCGTGATACCACGCGCCGAGCGGAGACCAGATCTTTCCGCCGATCGACGTGATATTGATGATGCGCCCGGAGCGACGGCGGCGCATCGCCGGCAGCACGAGTTGAATGGCATGTGCGAGCCCGAACACATTGACGTCCATTTGCGCGCGCGCATCGGCCATCGGGACTTCTTCGACCGAGCCATAGAAGCCGTAACCGGCATTGTTGACGAGCACGTCGATGCGATCGCCTTCGGCGAGCACGGCCGCCGCAAATGCTTCGATGCTCTCCGACTGGGTTAGGTCCAGATGATGGATGCGCGCGCCGAGCGTCGCAAGATCGGCCATCGCGTCCGTTCGGCGCGCCGCGGCGTGAACGCGGTAGCCCTTTGCGAGCAACTTTCGTGCGACCGACTTTCCGATACCCGAGGACGCGCCGGTGACGATCGCGACCGGCATTTGTGCTGTCTGCATGTTTGACAGATTGACATTATTTGACATGCGTGTCAAGATACTTTCAGATCGATGACGCGCGCCAAAGCAGATTCTCCCAGACGCGAAACGATCGTTGCGGCAGCGCGCGAATGTTTCCTTCGCTTCGGCTATGCGAAGACGTCCTTCGCGGACGTCGCGCAAGCCGCGGGCATCTCGCGCCCACTCATCTATTTACATTTTAAGGGCAAGGACGAACTGCTCGGGGCAGTGTTCACCACCGTTTTCGAAGAGCGCTATCCGGCCGTGGAACGAACTCTCGCGGCGAACATGACACCAGCGGCAAAGCTCACCGGCATCTACGAGCAGTTACTCATCGAACCGTGGGCCGAAGTGACCGGCGGTGCCGCTTCCGAAGAATTCCTTGCGACGTGCGAGCAGATCATTCCGGCGGCTGCGGCGGCGTACGAGAAGCGCCGCTTACGCTACACGCTTGCAATCCTCGCCGACCGCGAACTCGCGCAGGTGTTTGTGATGTCGGCCGACGGACTTCTCGCCGACCTGCCGTCCGTCGACCTTTTGCGCAAACGGCTCAAGCGGCTGATCGAGCGATTTACGTAGGCGATCGCCGCTTACTCGATGGGTGACGGGCGGATCGGCCGTAGCCCGAACGCAAGACGTGCAGCGCAGTCCGTTCGTAATTTACGTCAGACACGCTTCAAATTTCAGTCGAAAATTCGGACGATCGTTGAGGCACGTTCGCTGCGGCCGGCGTCGTGCAGGCGCCCGAAGAGCGCGGAGCGATTCGTACGGCGTTACGGATCGCGAGATGCGGCGAGTTGCTAAAATCGGCGGTTGCGCGGCAAAAAAAAGGCTGTGGTGATGGGCGAATCGGGGCATGTTCCCGAGTGCGATATCTCACGCGAGGACATGCCACGACAGCTCGTGGGACTACTCCGCAGAGCGGTTAATTTGCGGGTAGCAGGACCGCGTCAATAACGTGAATGACGCCGTTGTCGCTGACGATGTCGGCTGAGATGACGTTGGATTCGTTGATCTTCACGCCGCCGTTCACGTGCACGTGAATGTCGCCGCCTTCAACGGTCTTGACATTATGAAGCTTCGCGACGTCGGCCGAGCGCACGTCTCCGGAAACCACATGATACGTCAGGATTTTTTTGAGTTTCGGAATGTCGGCCAATAGAGAGTCGACCGTCCCGGCCGGCAGTTTTGCAAATGCGGCATCGTTCGGCGCGAAAACGGTGAACGGTCCTTTGCCCTCGAGCGTAGAGTCAAGTCCGGCCGCTTTTACAGCCGCGAGAAGGGTCTTGAATGTGCCGGCTTGATCGGCGGTTTGAACGATATTCGACATAGTACCTCAAGTTGCGATTGATTTGTAACCATCCGTGTCGACACGGCTCGACGAAAGATCGTTCCCGCGTAGGAGCGGTTCCCGCGTCGAAATCGCGCGACGATTCGAAGCGGCTCAACGGCTCGCTCCCAACGGACGAATAACTCGCCGGCCTCGCAAGTTTTTGGCGACCGCTAAAAGACGATACGGTCTCTCAGCGTAGCCTGCTTTTGCTTGAGCACGGTCTGCACCGGACTCCGATCGCGCTCGCGATCGTGCTCGCGGCCCGACTCGATATCACAGATATCACCACCGTCAACGTCGCACCGCCGACCATCAAAGGCAGTCTCGGCGAAAATATCGAGGACGCCCCGTGGGTCACCACGGCATACTCATCGCGGTTAAATTCGCTCTACCGATTTTGCCGCGGCTCAAGAATCTTTGCCGTCGCAGACGTTAATGCGTTCTTTCCATTCTCGATTGTACACTTGCTTAAGCGGCTTGCGGAGCCTAACGATCTCTCAGCGAAATCGTTTGTTGGGCGTGCTGCAAGACCTACTCGCTCGCATCAAGATGCGCGTGACTGCGCGTGACCGCGCGTGGAAATCACTTCCGTAAGCTGTAAACGATGCTAACGCCGAAGATTAGATTACTGCAAACTCGACTCGTATCCGTAACGCATGCTTTTCACCAGACGTAGTACGACTATGAACTCGAATGTAACGATGCTCAAGCCGCGTGACGAGGCTCGCCCACGCGTTGCGCTGATCGCGCATGATGCGTGTAAAGACGCAATGGCGCAATGGGCGACATTTAATCGTGGAAGTTTGTTGCGGTGCGAACTCTATGCGACGGCGACGACCGGCAGACGCGTATCCGACCTCGTCGGATTACCGATCGAACTGCTGCTGTCAGGCCCACTCGGCGGCGACGCGCAGGTAGGCGGCATGATCGCTGAAAATCGGCTCGATCTGGTGATCTTCTTCTGGGATCCGCTCACGACGCAGCCGCATGACGTCGATGTAAAGATGCTGCTGCGTCTGGCGGTATTGCACAACGTGCCGATCGCGTGCAACCGCAGTTCGGCCGACTTTCTCATCTCGTCGCCGTTTTTCAGCCAGCCTACTTGGCTAGCGCGCCGTTACCAGCTAAGCCGACGCCGCGACTCGAGCCGGGCTCGCCCTGCCGGTAGGCCCTTGGCTGGACCGGACATCTCTGCTTTGCTAAGGACCGGACATTTCTGCTTTGCAAGGAAGTGCATCGGGTGTAAGCACCGACAAAGCAGAAATGTCCGCTTCGAGGGCGGATTTAACTGCGGCGCCAGGGGTGGTTGATCGTATGAGCCTGGCTGCGCCGATTGAGATAGGCGTTGAGGTCCTTGGCCCCGACGATCGGCGCGGATCGGACGGCGTAGCGACTTGTTGGCTTTCGAGGCTGAGTTCCGTGGTGGACCGTCGGTCCACTTGCAGCCGCGAGCCCGCGCAGAGCTTGAGCCGCTAGGGATCCACCAGAGTGAAGGCGATGTCGTCGACATGAGATTCTTTGTCACCACGCGTTCTTCACGCCGGCACTGCTTGAGGTCCGTCGGACTTCGCGGTGGGCATCTTCAGCTGACTGCGGCGTTCCGCGCGCGTTGTGTGCGGTCTGCGGAAGGAAAGCGTTGGCGTCGGGCACGACATGGCTTGATCAGGCGGCTTGGAACGTCCGATTACGCGGACACGGCCTTTAGCTTGCGGCGTCGATATCGTTGTTGATGCCCGAATAGCGAAAGATGCTGTGTTTATCGTCGAAAGCGGGCGTTTCAGGTGCTTGCGAAAGCAGTAAGTAGCCGTCGGTGGTTTCGGTGTCAAAGCGAGCCGAGGTGATGCGGCTTGTAGCATCATCGATGGCTAAAAGCAAGGTGCAGCGCTCCTCGAACCAATCGTGCACCGTCCATTTCGTTCGCCAAAACGCGGCCGGCGTTCCGCAAGGGATGCACGTTTCGCTTGCGCCGCTTGGCCTTCCACAGATCATTCTCGATGAGCAAGGCGCGCAACCATCCGCGCTCACGTTGCGCGAGCCGCAGCTAAGAAGGTCGGCCCGAAGCCGCTTCGCCGCGGCAGCGTTCTAAGACTTACGGCGACGCGGTTGTTGGGCGGCTTCCCACGCCGTGGAACGGACGGCGCCTCGAGCTTCCAATCCGCGCAGCAAGCGCCGCAGCTGGCGCTCTGACTCCGAGCATCCGGACGTCGAAAGCCTCTCTGCTGGAGGATGCGGAGGCGTTCCAGTTCGGCCCATGGTCAGGAGCTCCATAGGGGGCCCCCTTGGCTGCTCCGGACATCTCTGCTTTGCTAAGGACCGGACATTTCTGCTTTGGTCCTGCAGGAAGATGCATCGGGTTGACGTCCGGCGTCAAAACATGGTACATGCATGAGACATGTCCCACTCGGCACCGTCGTACCGCTACCCATATTTCTATTTTGCCGGCAGCAAAGCGCTTCGGCGCGGTAGGCGATTGCCGTAACGGTCTCCCCAGAGAGACCGGACGAACTGCAAGAGCCCCGCTCGCCGCAAGCGCGTGGGGCTCTTTTTTTATAAGTGAACGAGGCTATGAGCAACCAGATCGACGCGCAGCCCATCCCTTCGCCGACCCTCACGTTGACCGCCGCCTTCGAGGGCATTGAAGGCTCGTATTCGCACGCCGTTTTGGATGCCTACGCCGTCCGGCGCGGGGTCGCATTTCGGCCGCTCGGCTGTCAAACGTATCGCGCCGTGGTGCACTCGGTGCTGTCGGGCCGCGCCGACATCGGGCTGCTGCCGGTCGACAACGCGATCGCCGGCACGATTCGCGAAGGCTACGACGTGCTCGCCGAGTACGAACTGGATCCGCTGGCGGAAATCACCTGGCACATGGAGCACCGCCTGTTGGGCGTCCCGGGCGCGACGCTGGCCGGCATCAAGATGGTCGATTCGCACCCGGTCGTGCTGGCCGAGTGCGGCCGCTTTCTGGCCACCTTACGCGACGTTCGGGCCGTCCCGGTGCCCGATACCGGTGTCGCGGCCCGCGACGTCGCCGCGGCCGGCGACCCGGCCCGGGCCGCGATCGCTTCGAGCGATGCCGGTCGCCGCTATGGCCTGGTCGAACTCGCCACCACGATCTCGGATCATCCCGATAACTACAGCCGATTCCTGATGTTCCGCGCACCGAATGCGCGCGGGCTGGCCGCCGAGTTCGAGCCGGCCACCGATTACCGGGTCCGTAAGACGTCGCTGGTGTTCGCGGTCGCCGATCAGCCGGGAGCGCTCGGCCGCTGCTTGAGCGTGCTGGGCGAACACGGCCTCAACGTTTCAAAACTTGACTCGAAGTCGCGCTTGGGCGCCGAGCATCAATTTGCGTTCTACGCCGACGTCGACGGCGATATTCGCGAGGAACGCTTCGCGGCCGCGCTGCAAGCGCTGCGTGGGCTGACGTCGAGCCTGCACGTGATCGGCAGCTACGATGCGACAACGGCTCCCGCGCGCCGCCACGTGACCACCTCGGTCACGATCGACGTCGCGCCCGCCGCGACGCCCGCACCGGCAAAAAATAGTTGGAAAGTCACCCGCCGCGATCCGGCGACCACGGCCCGCGTTCGCGTCGGCAACGTCGTCATCGGCGACGGCCACTTCGTGGTTGTCGGCGGCCCCTGCAGCGTCGAGTCACGCGAACAGATTCTCGCAACGGCCGAGGCCGTGACGTCGTATGGTGCGGTCATGCTGCGCGGCGGCGTGTTCAAACCGCGCACCTCGCCGTATTCGTTCCAGGGTCTGGGCTGGGAAGGCATGGATCTGTTAGCGGAAGCCGGCCGGGCGGTCGGAGTTCCGGTCGTCAGCGAAGTGATGACGATCGATCAAGTCGAGCGCATGTCGGCGTCGGTCGATATGTTGCAGATCGGCGCGCGCAACATGCAAAACTTCGACTTGCTCAAAGCCGTCGGAAAAACGGACCGGCCGGTGCTGCTCAAACGCGGCATGGCCGCCAGCGTCGACGATCTGCTCTCGGCGGCCGAATATATTTTGTCGGAAGGCAACCCCAATGTCGTGCTGTGCGAACGCGGCATCCGGACGTTCGAAACGGCGACCCGCAACACGCTCGACCTGTCGGCGATACCGGTGTTGCGCGAACGCACCCACTTGCCGATCATGGTCGATCCGTCGCATGGCGTCGGCGTACGACGCTGGATCGTTCCGCTCTGCCGCGCGGCTAAAGCCGTCGGCGCACACGGCTTGCTCGTCGAAGTGCACCCGAATCCGGCCGAAGCGCTCAGCGACTCCGAACAAGCGCTGACGTTCAACGATTTCGGCCGCATGATGGACGAACTCGCGCAGGTGCCGATCATGAACGATCGCGTCGGCTAAGCTACGGCGAGATGAATGCAAGCGCGGAACGTCTCATCGCCGATCTCCGTCTGACGGCGCACCCCGAAGGCGGTTATTTTCGCGAAACGTTTCGCAGCGCCGAACGCGTCCACACCGGACGCGGTTTATCGCGTAGCGCGCTCACGACGATTCTCTTCCTGCTCACCGGCGAAACGTTCTCTGCCTTCCATCGCCTGGCATCGGATGAAACGTGGCACTTCTATCGGGGTGACGAACTGACCGTCGAAATCATCGATCCGGCCGGGCGCCACGAACGCCGGGTCCTCGGCTCGGACGGGCCATGGCAAACGGCGGTCCCGGGCGGCGCGTACTTCGCCTCGCACGTTGAAAATCCAATCGGCTACGCGCTCGTCGGCTGCGACGTCGCGCCGGGCTTCGAGTTTTCCGATTTTTTTCTGCCCTCGCGTTCGGTGCTCATCGCCGCCTATCCGCAACACGCCGCACTAATCTTGAAACTCACGCGATAAGCGGCGCTCGACGAGTCGCTGAGATTCGCCCGAGCCGCAGCGCAACGTTCGCGCCTGAGCCGATGCAGTTCCGGAAGCTGCATCGGCCGAACGAACGTTCGCGGCGCTGCGTAGAAAAGATGAGCAGCGGTCTATCGCGGATCGACCCGCATCCCCGTGACCAAGGAAAATGAGCGCAGCATGACGCGTCGCCTCCTCCTCGTCGCCGGCACCATCAGCTTTGGCACTCGGCTGTGCATGTATCTTCGGGCGTTTCACGTCGGCACCGGCGCGCTGGTCGGATCCAGCCACCTGGGGCGGCACCCTGCCCCGGGCCGGGAGCGACGTCACGATCGCAGCCGGCCGAACGATCGTGCTCGACGTCGATCCGCCGCGGCTCGGATCGTTGACCATTGAGGGGCGGCTGATCGCCGCCGAGCGCGACCTCCGGCTCGAAGCAAAGAACATCGTCGTACACGGCGCGTTTTCGATCGGCACCGCGCACGGGCGTTTCGCGCATCGGGCCCGGATCGTGCTGGACGCGTCGGCCGACGGCGCCGGCGTGCTGCTCGTCGCGAACGGCGGGAGCGTATCGCTATGGGGCGCGGAACGGCGCTCGTGGACTCGCCTGACACGGACGATCGAGCGCAACACACGCGACGTCGAGCTGAGCCAAAGCGTCGATTGGCAATCCGGCGATCGGATCGTGCTCGCGCCTAGCGGTTTCGACGCCAACGAGGCGGAGGAAGCGATCGTCGGCGCCACTTCCGGCGCCCGCATACGGCTCGCCGCGCCGGTGCGTTTCCGGCATTGGGGCACGGTCACGAACGCCGTCGACGAACGCGCGGAAGTCGGCCTGATCACGCACAACATCGTCGTTACGAGCGAGCCCGCTGCGGCGCGGCAAGGCATCGGCGGACAGGTGATGGCGATGCAAGGCGGCCGGCTCGATATCAACGGCGTCGAATTCGATGCCCTCGGACAGCGCGGAAAGCTGGGGCGCTATCCGCTGCACTTTCATCTTGCCGGTGATGCGCGCTCGTCGACGATCGCCGCATCGAGCATCGTGCACAGCTTCAACCGCTGCCTCACCATCCACGGCACGAGCAATGTCACGGTCCGCGACAACGTGGCGTACGCGACGAGCGGCCATTGTTTCTTTCTCGAGGACGGCATCGAGACCGGCAACGTCATCGCCGGCAATCTCGCGCTTGCGACCGGCGGGGCAAAGCTCGCCGGCGCGATCCTCGAAAGCGACATCAACCCCGCGAGTTTTGGATCGCGAATCCGGCAAATACGGTGGTCGATAACGTTGCCGCCGGTAGCGACGGTAACGGCTTTTGGTATAACCTCTCGCCGCATCCGACGGGTCCGTCAGCCGATGCCGGCATCTGGCCCCGCAAAACGGCACTGGGCCAGTTCAGCGGCAATGTTGCCCATAGCAATGCCGGCAACGGTCTGTTCGTCGACATCTTACGCAACCCGCCGGGCGATTACCGAAGCACCAAATTACGATCCCGCCGTCACCGCCGACTTTACCGCGTTCACCGCCTATAAAAATCGCAAGCGCGGCGCTTGGCTGCGCGGCACGAATCTGCGCTTGAGCAACGCAGTGATTGCCGACAACAGCATCGGTGTGACGTTCGCCGGTGCCAATGCGATCTTACGCGATTCACGCATTGTCGGCACGACTCAGAATGAAACCGGCCCGCCCAAGCTCGACGACAGCGCTTTTCCGATCCGCGGTTTCGAGTTCTACGACGGCCAAGTCGGTGTCGAGCGCACCGGCTTCGTGAATTTTGTCGGCAACGCGGCACGGCATGCGAGCGCGCTCAGTGCTCTGCGCTTTTCACCGTTCTTTACCGATCCCACGAATTACGCGCGAGCGCTGACGTTCGATAACGCGCAAGCCGTCTATTTTGAACCACAGGCTGCGCGACGCGATAAATTAGGCGCCGACGGTTATCGCGGTTCGGTCTTTCGCGACCTCGACGGATCGGTTACCGGAGCGGCGGGCACGTCGGTTGCCGTCGACACCCCGCTGCTGGCATCGGGCGAGTGTACCTCCCATGCGAGTTGGAACGCAATGGTGTGCGGAGCGCCGTTCGGCAGCGTGTTTGTGATCGGCGTTGGAATGGGCGCGCGAACGCCCGGTCCGGTTCGGGTTTCGCTCGTCGCGCTCAACGCGAATCTAACGCGCAAGCCGCCGATCGACCCGCTCCACTCGATGCTGCTCTTCGGCAATCCGGATCGCACCGTCGACGCGATCTTCCAAACCAACGTTCGCGCCAACCAAACGTACAGCGTGTATTTTCGGCAGCATTTTCCCGCGCACGTTCGGGTCGGATTGCACCACTTCAACGGCGGGGATCGCGTGACGCTGATCTTCCCTCAAGCGCCGGCTGATATGATGCTCGCGAACGGCCGGGCGCGAGCGGGAACCGTACTGACCCGTCGCGCCGATGGAACGCTCGAATTGCATCTGTCGACGCAGCGTGCCGGCGGCGGCCATGGAGCCAACGTTATCGATCTGTGCACGCACGGAGCGTGCAGCTAGTGCTTTACGGGGCTCACGTCCGACGCCGGCGGCGACGTTAGGCGCCGGCCGGCGAAGCGGCCAGACCTGCGTTTCGAGCCGCCGACGCTTTGCGGTCGTTGGACGTATACGCACGATGGCAGGTCAGGCACAACGTTTCGAGGTTGTCGAGATGATGGTCGCAGGCGAGCGTGCCGTGTTTTCCGCGGCACGCGACCCGATGATTGACTTCGACGCGCTGGGTCTTCTTGGCGAGTCGCCAACTCCGCATCGCGTTCCGGTATGCCGTCGCGGTGCCGGCAGCCGCTTTGCTCGGCCGTTTGGGCGCCGCGGCTCCGCACGCCCGACAGCGATATTTATCACGCCGCTTGGCCGCGCTGCGCGCCAGGGTCCACCAATGATTGGTCCAGAACGTGGTGGCGCAGCGGTCGCTGCACCAGGTTCGTCGCCGCGGGGGGAGCACCGCGCCGCACCAGCTGCAGCCGCCGGCCGCCGGCCGCGCCAGCACGCAGCCGGCGAGTAGCGAGGCGCTTTTGGGCGCAGTTACGGTGATGACGTCACCGCAGCGCCGGTTGCGGAGCCTCCGCGCCGCGCAGCTCCGGGACGCGCGCGCCGAGCAAGAACTCGGGTAATTGGGCGATCGAAAACTGCAGCCCGGTATAAAACGGTCCGAACGCCGCATAGCGCGCGCTGGCCTCGTCGAAGCGCATTTCGTAGATCAGCTTCTTGAATACCAGCGGATCGTCGGCGTAGAGATCGACGCCCCACTCCCAATCATCGAACCCGATCGAGCCCGATATCACTTGCGTCACGAGGCCATGAAAAGACCGCCCGATCTTGCCGTGATCGAGCATGAGTGCCGCGCGCTCGTCGTAGGGCAGCATGTACCAATTAACGGCTTCGCCGCGTTTTTTGTCCATCGGATAAAAGCAGACATAGCGGCGCTGCGGGATCGGCGCCCACAGCCGGCCGGCGTTGCGCGGGTTCTGCGCTTGCGCGGCGAGCGCCGCATCGAAGGCCGCCGTCCAATCGTCGGAGTGTGGCTTCAAACCCCGGTCGCGCAACTCGGCATGGATCTTGCCCGTCGCCTCGTACAGCCCGAGTTCGAGCACCGATACATACGAGCTGAGCGGTTCGAGATAGTCGCGCAACGCAAGTTTATCGACGCGCGTTTGCAGCGCCCCGAGTTCGTCGAACGTTCTGGCATAGTGCGTGAGCATCAAGTCGGCTTTATGACCGAGAATCTGCGCCAGACCAAAATCGCCCGTTGGTTCGCCGGCCAGCGCCGCGAACGCATCCATCGCTTCCGACTCGATGTCGGCCTTCCGCCGGGCATCGAGCGCATCATAGCGGCGGCGGTCGAAGCGAAACATCCGGTGCAAAATCATCCAGCTGTCGAGCGATTCAGGAACGTTGGGGTGACGCATGAAAAGCCGTTTCGACAGTCGCCGGTGCTAAACCGGCGCCGGCGCCCGGGTCGTGCGCGCGATCTCGGCCGCAACTTCGGCTTCGAGCGCCTCCGGACGCTCGCGATATTTCGCCCACAACTGCGGCATGTGCGCGATGTCGCTAACGACCCGAGCAAGCACCGTATTCACCGGCGCGCTGATGCCGGCGGTACGCGCCGCCGCCGCCACCGCGCCATTGAGTACGTCGACTTCCGTCCGGTTCTTGGCGGCGCGCAAATCAAGCAGCAGCGACGGCGGCTTGCGCCCGCGCGCCCCCGCGATGCGATTGGACAATACCAGGCGCGCGATCGGCGCCGGCAAGCTCGCCACGCCTTGCAGCGCGCGAACCGGGTAACGCGGCAAGTCGATCGGCGCGACGCCGAGCGCCTTCATCACCGCCCGGACTTCGCGAATCGCGCGAATCTCCAGCGCGAACACGTCTTCAAAGTGTACCAGCCGCTCGGGCAACACGTTAAGGATCGCGCACGATGCATTGGCAATCACGTTGAGCGCCAATTTCGACCACTTGAGGGCCCGATAATCGGCGGTGGCCGAAACCGGAATGCCGGTCGCGCCGAAGGCTGCCAACAGCCAATTATGCGCGCTCGTCCCGACCGGGGCGAACACGATGCCGCCGCCGCTGGCCGCGCTGCCCCGGCCGGCCTTATCGACACCAACCGCGACCGTCAGCGCGGCCGCGACGACGTTGTCGGCACCGAAGGCGGCGGCCAGCTTCTCCTCGTTGCCGACGCCGTTTTGCGGCGTCACGATCGTCGTCGCGCTGCCCGGTCGAAGCGCGCGTCGCAGCGTCTGAATCGCGGCATCCGTCTGATACGACTTGACCGCGATAATCGCAAGATCGATGTCGACCGGCTCCACGCCGGCGCTGTCCCGCGGCGCGTAGGTAACGACGTTGCCGATCCGGCGCAACTCCTCGCCCAGATACGTTCCCACCGCGCCCGCACCGACGACGTAAACGTTCACGTTTCGCGTACTCCCGTCGAGCCGAAGCCGCCACTTCCGCGTTCGCTCGTGGCCAATTCGACAAGCTCGCTGAACGCCGCCCGCGCAACCGGAGCTACGATCATTTGCGCCACGCGGTCGTGGCGCTTGACGGCGAACGGTTCGCGTCCGAGGTTGATCAAAAGCACGCCGACGGGCCCGCGATAATCGCTATCGATCGTCCCCGGCGTGTTGAGCAGCGTGACGCCGTGTTTGAGTGCGAGCCCGCTGCGCGGTCGTATTTGGACTTCATAGCCGGAAGGAACCTCGAGCGCAAAACCGGTCGGCACCAGCGCGCGTTCGCCCGGCAACAGCACGATCTCGGTGTCGACCGCCGCGCACACATCGGCTCCGGCCGCGCCCGCCGTCATATACTGCGGCAGCAGCATATCCGCCGCGCCCGCCAGCCGGCGTAACCTAACGCAGACCGGCGCCGGCGGGTTCACTTCGCCAGCAATTCGGCCAGCTCGGCCTGGAAGCTCTCCACGTCGCGAAACGACCGATAGACGCTCGCGAAGCGAATGTACGCCACCGGATCGAGGCGTTTGAGCGCTTCCATCAGCTTTTCACCAACGAGCGAGGCCGGAACTTCGCTTTCGCCCCGGGCGAAAAGCTCGCGCTCGATCGCGGCGATAATGTCCTCCATCTGCGCGTCGGAGACCGGGCGCTTTTCGCACGCCCGCCGCAGTCCGGTGAGGATCTTATCGCGCGTATACTGCTCGCGCCGGCCATCTTTCTTGACCACGAACAGCCGCGGCGCTTCGATGCGTTCGTAGGTCGTGAAACGGTGTTTACACGCCAAGCACTCACGGCGCCGGCGCACGACGCTCTCATCGTCGCGGCTATCGACGACGCGCGTCTCGCTCTTACGGCAGGTCGGACACATCATACCGGCTGCCGCGCCGGCCGGCGATCCACAATATCTAGTGGCACCTACCGAGTATAGGCCACTAGGCCAAAAACAAAAAGCCCGCCGTCACGGGCGAGCTCTTCAACGGGTTGGCATGCGATCGGTTATGACGAGGCGCCGATCTTGAACATCTTCGTTCCGCACTCGGGGCACTTACCTTCGGTCGCCGGCCGGCCGTTTTTCATGGTGATCTGCGTCGCGTCTTTCATCTCGCGCTTGGTCTTACATTTGACACAGTACGCTTGGGGGGCTGCCATTCGTCTCGTTCTCCCTTTGGACCGCCTGGGTACGCCGAAGGCGGCGGCCGCAATCGCCACCCCGTATTCCCAGGCGGGAGCGCCTTTCCTGGTGCTTGCCACGAGGGATCGCCGCGTGACTAGCCGACGTGAATATCGCAAACCGCCGCTTTGTGCCGCGGGCCGAACTCGATGCAATTTGCGGCCGGCGGCTCGAGTCGAGCCGCCTCGCGGGCCTCTACGTGGCCGGCAGCTACGAGTGCCTGGCCGCTCCCAGCGTGGCCATCGTCGGTACGCGGGCGCCGAGCGATGCGGGTCGCCGCTTCGCGCGCCAGTTGGCGGCAGACCTCGGCGCGACGGGCGTTTGCGTCGTTTCGGGCTTGGCGCTGGGCATCGACGGGGCGGCACACGAAGGCAGCCTGGCGGCGCAAGCGCCGACGGTCGGCGTGCTCGGCGGCGGCCACGAGCATTTCTTCCCGGCCCGCAATCGCGAGCTCGCGGCGCGCATCGTCGCGGGCGGCGGCGCGGTCGTCTCGCCCTATGCACCCGAGGTTCCGGCCCGCCCGCATCAGTTTCTGGCGCGCAACGGGGTGGTCGCAGCCCTCGTCGACGGCGTCGTAGTCGTCGAAGCCGCCGCGCGCAGCGGAGCGCTCAACACGGCGTCCTGGGCGGCCGATCGCGGCATTCCGGTGATGGCCGTGCCGGGTGACGTCGACCGGCCGAAGGTCGCGGGCTGTCTCGCGCTCATCCGCGATGGCGCGCTGCTCGTTCGCGATGCCGCCGATGTGCTCGCGCAACTGGGTCACCCGGCCGGCTATTCACCCCGCGCGACGGTCGTGCCCGACGGCGGAAGCGTACTCGGTCGCCGGATCGTGAGCCGGCTGGCGGACGGACCGCTCGCAATCGATGCGTTCATCGACGATGCCGGCTCGACGGCCGAACTGCTGGCCTGTATCGGTGAGTTACTGCAGATGGGCATCATCGCCGAAGCCGACACGAACCAGATCCGGCTACATCGGCGTTAGCAACGCGCTCGATCCCGGCGCAAAGGAACGTCCGGCGCCGATGCAAGCCCATGCCACGCAGCTTTTGCCGCAGTCAACACACGATTTTGCCGCTCCCGGGCGAACACGCAGGCGTGCAGTTTCGCATCATCGCGGTAGGCCGGCTGCGGGAGCCGTATCTCGCCGCGGCGGCCGCCGATTTTCGCCGCCGGCTGACACCGTATCATCGGCTCGAGGAGATCGAGGTTCGCGCCGCCGACGGCGAACGACCCGACGCCGCGATGACGCTTGAAGCAGCGTCGATCTTACGCTTGGTGGAACCGCACGAGCACCTGTGGCTGCTCGAACGCACCGGCGACGAGCTCAGCAGCATCGAGTTTTCGCGCCGGCTCGAACGGCTGGCCGTCGACGGCACGTCGCGGGTGACGTTCGCGATCGCCGGAACGTACGGTGCGGCGCCCGAACTCATCGCGCGCGCCGACCGGACCTGGTCGCTATCCCGGCTTACGCTGCTGCACGAATGGGCGCGCGCGCTCGTACTGGAGCAATTGTACCGGGCGACGAAGATTGCCAGAAATGAGCCCTATCATCACTGATCTTCTGACGCTCGATGAACTCGCCGCGCATTTCGGGCGTACCGCCGCCAAGCTCTACGACCTTGCAGTTGCACCGGTGGTCACGTTCGAGGCACCGCGCCACGCTCAATACGGTGACATTTCCACCAGCGTGGCCTTCAGTTTAGCCAAGAACGCACGGCTTGCGCCGCCGGCGATCGCCCAAGCCGTCACCAGCGCCGCGCTGGCCGACGCGCGCGCGCAAGCGACGGTCGCGCAGGCGACGCCCAGCGCGGGCTTCATCAACTTGCGACTCGTGCCCGAATTTTGGCAACAGACCGCCGCCCGCATTTTGCGCGAAGGGGCCGCCTACGGTCGCGGGGCCGCGCAAACCGAACGCATCTCGCTCGAATTCGGCAGCGCCAATCCGACCGGCCCGCTGGTGGTCGTGCAAGGCCGCACGCTATCGGTCGGCGACACGCTCGCGAACGCGCTGCGCTTCGCCGGTTACGACGTCTATACCGAATGGATCATCAACGATGCGGGCGCGCAACTCGAAAAGCTCGGCCATTCGCTGTACGCGCGCTATCGCCAGCTGTGGGAACCGGACTTTCCGTTTCCGCAAGACGGCTATGCGGGGACGTACTTGGAAAGCATCGCGCACAGCGTGCGGGACGCCGACGGCGAGCGTTGGCGCGGCGCCGCGCAAACCGAGTGGCTGCCGTATTTTTCGACCTACGGCCGCGATTGGAACGTGCGCGAGCAGCAGGCGGTCGCGGCGCGTTTCGGGGTGCGCTTCGACCGCTGGCAAAGCGAGCAAAGCTTGCACGACTCGGGTGCCGTCGACCGCGGCTTGGACCGGCTCGCCAAGCTTGGAATGACCTACGAAAAAGACGGCGCCGTGTGGGCCCGTACGACGGCCAGCGGCGATGATGAAGACCGCGTCGTCGTGCGCAGCAACGGCCGCCCGGCATATTATGCCGCCGACGTGGCCTATCATTACGACAAGCTCGAACGCGCCGACCGCGTGATCGATATTCTGGGTCCCGATCACCACGGCTACATCGCGCGGCTCAACGCGCTGGCCGAAGCGTACGGCCGCAGCGGCGCGATCGAAGTTATTTTGGCGCAACAAATTACGCTAAAACGCGGCGCCGACATTCTTTCAATGTCGAAACGCGCCGGCAATATCGTCACGCTCGAAGAAATCATCGATGACGTCGGCGTCGACGCCGCGCGCTTCTTCTTCGTCATGCTCTCGACGGATCAACCGCTCACGTTCGATCTCGCACTGGCCAAAGAGCAGTCCAGCGAAAACCCCGTGTATTACGTGCAATACGGTCACGCCCGGATCGCGTCGCTGGTTCGGCGCGTCGGCGAGCACGATGCCGGCATCGTCGAAGCGGCGCGCGGCGCGCCGCGGCTGGAGCGTTTGAGCGCACCGGCGGAGCTGAGCTTGCTGCGGCGGCTGGCCGAATTCGGCAGTGTCGTGGCAAACGCCGCACGAGCTCGCGCACCGCACCGGTTGACAAAATACGCGCGCGATATCGCGGCGGACTTTCACACGTTTTACGATACGTCGCCGGTGTTGCCGGTCGTCGCCGTCGACCCCGACTTGGCCACCGCGCGGCTCGCACTCGCGATGGCAACGCAAACGGTTCTCGCCTCGACGCTCGCGTTATGCGGTGTATCGGCGCCCGAACGCATGCAGCGGGCGCAAGCCGTTATCAGCGAATTCTAACGACGACGGGCGCTGCCGCCTCGGCCGGCCCGGCCGCGGCGACATCGACTTCGACGCCGGCCGCGACCGGTTGCACCAGCAGATCGAGGTGCGGCCCTTCGGCCATCTGCATGCGTGCGATATACGGTTGCACGAAATACTTGAAGAGCACTTTGATCAGCGCGGCGGCGGGAATGCCGAGCAGCAAGCCGGGGATGCCGAAGAGCTCGCCGCCGGCAAACACCGCGAACATCACCCCGATCGGCGAAACGCCGACGCTGTTTGACATCACCTTGGGCACCAGCAGATTATCGGCGATGCGCGAAATGAAGAAAATTTCAAGCGTTACGGAGGCTACCATCCCGCCGCCCTGCGGGATGGCCAGCAGCGCGGCAAACACTTGCGCCACGATCATGCCGACAAACGGAACGGCGTAACCGAGCGCGCAAATGACCGCCACGAGCAACGCGAAGCTAAAGTGCAGCGGCAGCAGCACGAGCCAGACCACCACGCCCACAATGGCGCACAGAAAGGCCTGACCGGCGACGAAGTGGCCGAAGATCGATGCGATCTCGCTAAAGAGGGCCGCGACTTCTTCGCGCTTGCGGGGCGGCACGAACTCGAGCAGACTTGCGCCGAACAGCCCGCCCCGCGAAACGAAAAAGACGGAGAGAATGAGCGCTGAAACGCCGATGAACAAAGCGTTCACGGTGCCGAACACGATCGCGCCGACCGAATCGAGGGCAGTGCTGAGCACGCCTGCAACTCGGCTACCGACGTCAGCTTGAACCGCCGCGACGCTGGGCAACGCGACGCGACTGCCCAGCCGCGCTTGCAAGACGCGTTCCGCGCGCGCGACGAGATCCTGCGAGGCCGTCACATAATCCGGCGCGTGAAACAGCAGCGATGCGACTTGAGCGTAGGTGACGGGAATGACCACGACGGCAATCACGACGAGCGCCCCGAGTAATCCCAGATAGACGAGACTGATCGCGGCCGAACGCGGCATGTGCGCGGCCAGCCCGCGCACGATCGGCGCGGCACCGAACGCGATGAACGCCGCGATCAAAAACACCGAGATGGTGCGCGGAATGTGGGCGAAGAACACGCCCAGCGCCACGATCAGCGCGGCCGCTGCCAGCGCGATCAGCCCACGCCGGACCAACCGCCCATTCATCCGATGGCCTTGGTCATCATGCGGCGCTCGGTGCGCAAGCCGCAACGTTCGTAGAGCTTGACCGCGTCGACGTTATCATCGGTCACCATCAACGAGAGGAAGCCGATCCCTTCGGCCCGCGCGATATCTTCGGCCGCGGCTAATAATGCGGCGCCGATCCCGCGCCGGCGCATCTCCGGCTCGACCGCCATGTAGGCGACGAAGACTTGTTCCGTCGACGTTACTTCGTCCGGCAGATCACGCAGCAACACGAGGAAACCGCGCCGCTGCTCGGCATCCATTGCGATGAGCAGATCGTATTGGTGCGTAAAAATGTAGGCGATGAGCCGGTCGTACGCCAGTTCTACGAGTGCTAACGGCGCGGGCCGAATTTGCGAGATGCTCGATGCTGCGACGCGGCGTCCCAAATCGAGCACGAAACCGCGATCGCGTTGATCGCCCAGCCGAATTGAAACCGGCGGGTTCATGCCGGCCGGCGGGCCGGCTCGGCCGCCGCCGTCCACTGCGCGACGAGCGAATCGAGCGCGCCGATCAATACCGTATTTTCGTTTTTGGTGCCGATCGTGATGCGCAGGTACCCCGCTAAGCCTAACCCGTCACCGGACCGGACGACGATGCCCCGTTCGAGCAACGCTTCGTAGGCGAAGGCCGCGCCGACCGGCATCCGCACGGCAAAAAAGTTTGCCGCGGGCGGAAAGTAGGACAATTCCAAGCGCGTAAATTCGCGTTCGAGAAACGCTTTGCCGGCGGCATTCGTCTCCAGCGTACGGTGGACGAAATCATCATCGTCGAGCGCCGCGAGGGCCGCGATCGCCGCCGGCCGCGACACGTTGAAGGGCAATCGCACGCGCTGCAAATAGCCGATGAGTTCGGGATCGGCTAATCCGTAACCGAATCGCAGCGAGGCGAGACCATATAATTTGGACATCGTTCGCGTGACGATCGTCGCCGGGCGCGCGCCGACGAAGTCGATCCCCTCGACGCTGCCGGGCGGCATATATTCGCGGTAGGCTTGATCGATTACCAGCACGACCGACGGCGGGAGCGCGCTCACGAAGCGCGCGAAGGCCGCCGCTTCGACGCAGGTGCCGGTGGGATTATTTGGATCGCAGATCACCACGAGTTTGGTTTTCGCCGTCACGGCCCGCAGCATCGCCTCTAAATCGTGCACGCCGTCGCGTAACGGCACGCGCACCGGCGTCGCATCGAACAGCAGCGTATCTTTGGGAAACAGCGAAAACGTCGGGTCGGCCAGCACCACTTCGTCACCGGGCTCGACGAACGTCGCGAAGATCGTCATAAAGATATCGTTGCTGCCATGGCCGACGATGACATGATCTTTACTTAAGCCGTAGCGTTCGCCGAGCCGCGCGCGCAATTCGGTATGGTCGTCGTCGACGTAAATGTGCGCGTTGGGAATGTCGGATAAGGCAGCCATCGCGCGCGGCGATGGTCCCAGTGGATTCTCATTCGAACTGAGTTTGATGACGTTCTTGAGGCCGAAGCGGGCTTTGGCTTGGCCGACGGTCGTTCCGGCGGTATACGGCTTCATCAGCCGGACCGCCGGCCGCACCAGTTCTGCGTAACGCATGCCGGTTTTGGATTCGCCTTGCGTCACGGGCTCCTCTTGTGCCGGCGGCGCCGCCGATTAGCGCAAGAAGCGCGATCCGGGTTCGGCGATCGGCACCCCCGCGGCGCACAACGGGCACTCGGCCGCGGCATACGATTCGGTCGGCACGTCCAGCAACGTGATGGTCGGAACGCCGAAGTCGACGGCGGCTCGGCGCACGATCACCGCCGCCGCGACGACGCTCGCACCATGTGCGCGCACGACAGTAAATATCTCGCGCACCGACAGGCCGGTGGTCACCACGTCCTCGACGACCAGCACGCGATCCGCCGCGCTGAGCGCGAAACCCCGGCGTAGCGCGGCCACGCCGGCGTCTTTCTCAACGAAGATCGCCAGCGTGCCGAGCTGACGGGCGCACTCGTAACCTACGACGATGCCGCCGACGGCGGCACTAACGACGATCGTGGGTGCGAACGCTCGCGCTTGGTCGGCCAGGCCGAGCGCGACCTGCGTCACCAGCACGGGGTCCTCGAGAATCCGGAATTTTTGAATGAAGCGCGCCGAGTGCCGCCCGGACGACAGCTTGAAGTGGCCGTCGAGGATCGCGCCCCGCTCCAGCAGCGCCGCCTGCAGCTCGGCTGCCGCGATGGTCATCCCGCGGCGCCGAGTTCGTCGAGAATGAAGCGTGCGGCGGTGTACGGATCGGCATCGGCGACAATAGGCCGGCCGACGACCACGTAATCGGCGCCGGCGGCCCGCGCTTCGCGCGGCGTTCCAACCCGCGCTTGATCGCCGTGCGAGCTAGCGCTGGGTCGAATTCCGGGAGTAAGCGCCAGAAACGTGTGGCCGAAAAAGGCCTTGAGATCGGCCACTTCACGCACGCTGCACACGACGCCTGAACAGCGCGCGTCGCGCGCGAGGGCCGCTAAACGGATGGCGTTCTCGCCCGGACCGCCCCCCAAACCCAGCTCGTTGAGATCCTCGGGCGCAATGCTCGTCAGAATCGTAATTGCCAGAATGTCGGGCGGAGCGATCCCTAATTCGCCCGCGCGTTCGGTCGCGGCCTCGACCGCGGCGGCCAGCATCGCATTGCCGCCCAAAGCATGTACGGTGAGTAACCGGACACCGGGCCGCACCAGTGCTCGTACCGCCGCATGTACCGTGCGCGGGATGTCGTGCAGTTTTACGTCGAGCATGTACGACGCACCGAGCGAATCCAACAGCTCGCGAATCGGATCGCCGTAGCCATACACGGCCTCATAACCGATTTTGAACAGCACGCCCAACGGATTGAGAAGCCGGATAAGTTCCGCCGCGCGCGCAAAATCGGGAACATCGATTGCAATAACGAGCCGCGGTACCATGGCGGCTCAGGTTAGACGGTAACCGGCAATTCCATCGCGCCGGCGCCACTCGCGCGTTGCAACGCATTTCCGAAGCTGTAAATACTTCGTAAGAAACGGCCATATAATCAACATTTAAGGCGTCAAACCGATATAGGTTATACGAGAGTGAACCATATTACGCGATAAAGCGTTCTATGATTACTACGCCTCGATCATCGAGGAAGGAGATTCGAGATGGCCGGAGTCATGGTCTTCAAAACATTAGCTGACGCGCTACGAGCGGGCTACCATGTTTATGACCGCACGGAACACGGATATCTCGTCCGCACTCGAACGTCCGCCGGTTGGGCGATGGCGATCGTGAGCTGTCGGTAGCGAGAAGCAACCGTTCCTTGTAGCAAAGACGCGGATCGCTCAGGCGGTCCGCGTCTTTCTTTTTAGCGCCGGTTAGCGCCGGTCGGGCGGCGGAGTCGGGCGTTTGAGTTCCTCGTAGCCCGAGTGCGTCCGTGGCTCGGGCCCGTACGTCCGGGCCGCGGACGGCGGCGCCGCACCGGGATACGGCGGTGTCCCGGCAGCTCCCGGGTACGGCGGCGGAACCGGCCCGGTATACGGTGGCGGGGGCGGCCCTAAGCGAGCGCCGGAAAGTAATGCAACGATGATCTGCGCGATGCCGACGAACATCGGTATCAAGCCGCCCAACAGCCACGGGCCCGGGTGGAACTCGGGCGAGTTGAACGGACCGTTGTTGTCGTAACCAATAAATGATAGACCGATGAGAATCGCCAGACCCACCAGAGTCAAGGTTATCCCTTTACGCAAACTGCGATCGGGCGCCTCAGTTTCAGCCGATGTCGCAACCCACGGCTGCGGCGGCGGGGCCGGCGGCGGCATGCCCATCCCCGCGTTCGGCGCGTTGCGCCACTCTTTATTATTGCGGTACATGTGCTGCGGCGGCAGCATCCCGCGGCGAATCATTTCGATGCGTTCGCGATGTGCGAGAACGCGCATCACGATGAACGCCGCGATCGGCGCGCCGAAGATGCAAAAGACGGCGAGCGCAGCTACGGCATTGTCGCTCATAATACGTTTTTATCTCCTCCAAGTACCGTGATAGACCCATCGTCGCTGCCGACATCGAGCTTGCCCGCGCCGCTACCGACGCGGATGGCCGACGGTGCATCGTCGCCGTCGCCGCGAACGGCGCTCAGCGGTGCCTGAGCCGTTACTTTGCCCGACGACGTATGGGCGCTGATCGTGACGTTGCTTTGGCCGTCGAGACCGAGACGAATCCGGCCGCTATCGCTCTTTACCGTACCGCCGCGCAGCACCGACCGTCCGACCTCGATGCGGCCGTTATCGGTTTCGATTGCAACGCTATCGGCGCGTACACGATCGAGCACGATATGACCGTTATCGGATGTTAGATCGAGCGACGGAGCCTCGACATCAGTAAGCTCGATTCGCCCGTTGTCGGTTTTCGCTTCGACGGTTCCGCGCAGATCGCTTAGTGCGATCGAGCCCTCATCGGTATGCACCGTCGCAGCGGCGCGCAGGCCCGATATCGTGGACGCCCCCGCATTGTCGACGTCCAGGCGCGTCCCCGGCGGAACGACCACGTCGAGCCGGCGCCGCATCTCGCCCATGAACACCACGAAGCCCGCGTCGGGCCGCGCAATTCGAACACCGTCAGCCGTTTTCTCAACGGACAGGCGATGCCCGTTGGCCTGCATCCAGCCACCCGTTAGCGTTTCTTCGCTCACCGCAACGGTCGTGCCGGCGCGTACGCTCACGTTGAGCGTTGCATCGTCGTCATCGATCACGACGTGCGGGACCGGACCCGTTTCAAGGGTCTTCTCGGTCCGGTTCCCCGACGTCGCAGCTTCCGCCGGCGAACCGGCGGAAAGGTGTGTCGCGGGTAGCGTTAAACCGCGTCCGCGACTGTTGCCGTGAACCGAGTGGATCATCATGCCGACGATCCACAACTCGACGACTCCGAGACCCGCGATGAGTGCCAAACGGCGATTCTTCACCGGGTTAGATCTTGGGGCCCCAGCCGGGAAACGTCGTCCCGGGGCGCGGCCCGACCGGCGGCAGCCGGCGATCGGAAAACGGCGGAGCAAAGGGTTGCGGCTTGGTAAGCATGGTGGTTATCCTCAGGTGACGATGGAACTGACCCATGTACGGCCGGTGCACATTGATGTTTCGAGCCGCCCGTCGAAACATCACGAGGTGAACTCCGTACATGCGGCATCGTGGGAGCAGCGCTCTTGGTCGAACCGCGGGCGGCGGCCGTGATCCCCGCGCCGCCGCAGGTTAGCGACGACGACTTGATCGTTGCCGCACTGGGCGGTCAGGGCGCCGCATTCGGCGTACTCGTCGAGCGCTACGAACGCGCCGTGTATCATCTCGCGTTCCGGACGCTGCGGGATGCCGAAGAAGCCAAAGACGCGACCCAAGAAGCCTTCTTCAAAGCGTTTCGGGCGTTGCGAACGTTCCGGCCGGGCGCGAAATTTTCGACCTGGATTTTCACCATTACCTACCACGCTTGCTGCGATCGGCTGGCCCGCCGCAAACGCTATTCGGGTGACGAGATGCCCGACCGCGCCGACCCCGGCGCCGGACCCCAAGAACAAGCCGAGCGCGCCGACGAAGCCCGGCGTTTGCGTGCCGCCATCGGCGAGCTTCCCGAGAAGTACCGCACGGTGATCACGCTGTTCCATTTGCAGAACAAACAATATGAGGAAATCGCGCAGGTGCTCGATCTGCCGATGGGTACGGTAAAGACGCATCTCTTTCGGGCCAAGGACCTGTTACGGAAAGCACTCGAGCAATCCCAAGAATCCCGGCCCCGGCACGATCGAATGAGTGCGCGGCCTCGAGCAGAAAAGAGCGAATCATGACTGACGACGAGCTGGAGCGAGCCCTCTTCGCTCTTCCGCTGGAAGAGCCGCCGCCGGATTTGCACGCTCGGGTACTGGCGGCCACGATCGCTCGTCCGCGCTTGACCTTCGCGGCCTGGGAGATCTGGCTCGTCGGCACCGTCTTTGCCTTTATGGTCTGGTTGACGTTTCTGGTCGGGACGTCCGTGCCCGACATCGGCGGCGCGGTGAGCCGCACGTTGAGCCTGGGTCTCGACCGGTTGGCCGCGACCTTCTCGGTCACGACGCTGATGTGGACGGCGCTGGGCATTTCGTTTGTGGTTTGGATCTCGCAACTCTCGTTGCCACAGCCGCGCCGCCGGGTCGCAAACCGTTAAAGCCGGAACCTAAGGCGTCGTGGACCGCAAGTTCAAGATCCTCGTGGTCGAGGACGATGCCCAGATTCTACGGGTGCTCGAACTCGAATTGCGGCACGAGGGCTACGACGTCGAGACCGCGCGCGACGGCCTGACCGGCCTCGAGCGCGCGCTCAAAGAACCCGACCTCGTAATTCTCGACCTAATGCTGCCCAAGCTCGACGGTTTGGAAGTTGCCAGCCGGTTGCGGGCCAAGAGTACGGTTCCGATCATCATGCTGACCGCCAAGGACCGCATTCCCGATCGAGTTGCCGGTCTCGATGCCGGCGCCGATGACTATTTGTCCAAGCCGTTCTCGATTGAAGAATTGCTGGCGCGCGTGCGGGCCCGGTTGCGCGATAAAAATCCGGCCAGTAACGTTTTGGCGGTAAAAGATTTGACGATGGACCGCGACCGGCACGAAGTGCGTCGCGCCGGCAAAAACATCGCGCTGACCGCCAAAGAGTATGGTTTGCTCGAGTATTTGCTGCTGCACCGCAACAAGGTCCACACGCGGGATGAACTTTTCAACGGCGTATGGGGCAGCGATTTTTTGGGCGACTCCAACCTCATCGACGTCTACATTCGGTATTTGCGCGGCAAGATCGACGATGGCTACGACGACAAGCTCATTCAAACCGTTCGTGGCGTCGGCTACGCACTCAAGGATTGAGCGCCGCGGCGCCGAGTCGCGCCGCTGAACTCGCTACGCACCCGCATCGCGATGTGGTATGCGGCGCTGATCGTCTCGGTGATCATGCTCGCTGCGGTGGCGCTCAATTTTAGTTTCTGGCAAATTTTACTCGATCAGGCAAAGCTGCGCATCGGCGCGACGAGCGATCAAATCGTACAAACCGTCGATGTCGCGCTCAACGTTTTCGAGCCCGTGGCGCCCCTTACGGCGCTTACCGAACGGGCAAACCTCGACCATTGGGCCGGCCCCGCAACCTACGTCCAAATCGATAATCTTAACGGCGAGCCGATCGGCAAGAGCACCAATATGGGCTCGCTGCAAATCGCGCCGCAACAAGACTACCGGGGCGGCGACGAACGCACCGAGATCGTGCGCACCGACGACGGCGGCGAGCTGCTCGTCCTCGACCGGCTGGTGCGGCGCGAAGGCCAGCCGATCGCGATCGCCCACGTTGCGGAGCGGCTGGACAACGTGCACCTCGTGCTGCATCAAGCGCAAGGGATTCTTTTGTGGTCGACCGTCGGCGGCGCGCTGCTGGTCGGCGCCGCGTCGTTTTTCATCGCCGGCACCGCGATCGATCCGATCGGACGCCTCACCACGGCGATGACGGAAATCGGCTCCGATCAGCTCGACCGGCGAATCGCCACGACGCGCACCGACGAAGTGGGTAAGTTAGCCGCCGCGTTCAACGCGATGTTGGCCCGACTCGAAGAAGCGTTCGCGCGCGAGCGCCAATTCATCGCCGATGCCTCGCACGAACTCAAAACACCGCTGACCGTCATCAACGCCAACGCGCAATTACTCAAGCGCTGGGGCGACGACGAGCCCGACGTGCGAGCCGAATCGATCGACGCCATCATCACCGAATCCGGACAACTCGCCGGGATGGTCAGCGGCATGTTGACTTTGGCCAAGGCCGATTCGGGCGATCAAATACCCAAAGAGCCGCTCCAGCTGGACCGCCTCGTCGGCGACGTGGTCGCCCACGCGCGGCCGCGCGCCGAACGCAAAGCGCTGCTCCTCGAAGCCCATCTTCCGCCGGCCGAAGCGATCGTCGTCGGCGATGAGTCGCTGTTGCGGCAGCTACTCAACAACCTTATCGACAACGCGATAAAGTTCACCGATGCGGGCCGCATCGACGTCACCTTGACCACGCATGAGGGCCGAGCCCAGATTGTGGTGGCCGACACCGGGATCGGCATCGAACCCGAGGCTGCCGAGCGGCTCTTCGACCGCTTCTTCCGCTCCGACGCTTCGCACTCGCGCATCATCGAAGGAACGGGGTTGGGCCTCGCGATCGTGCGCAGCATCGCGCGCATTCACGGCGGGGCCGTAACGGCGGTGCCGCGCGCCGGCGGCGGCACCGTTTTTCGCGTCGATTTACCCGAGTCCGGCGCGACTGTCATCCGAAACTAATGACGTGGCTGGTCGAGCGCGCGTACCATACCAACGTGCCCGCTTCCCGCTCCGGCGCCCGGCAATGTATCGCCGCCGGTGTGCTCGTTTTTAATGCGGTCTTCGGCTGGCCGCGTCCGGCGGCAGCCACGACGACGTCGTACGATGTCAACGATCAAGCAATCGTGCAGATCATCGGCCGGGTTGCCGCGATTACGGTCCGCACCTGGAACCGCAACAGCGTGGCGATCGACTATCCGGACGGCGAGGAGTTTACCGTCTCGAAGGGGACGCAACAAACGCGGGCCAGCTATCTGATCCCCACGATCTTGGTCGAAGAGTACCGCTCGGCGAGCGGCCCGGTCATGGCGACGCTGTTGCCCGAAGATTTTCCGGTACCGCATGTGGCAACGGGAATAGCCCACGACGTCGTGCGGGTGCAGGAAGTCGAACGCCCGGCCGATGTCGCGAAGGCGCCGCCGGACGTCGAGCTGACGATTACGATCCCGCAGTCAACGGGTCTGCTCAACGTCCGTTCCGGTAAGGGTTCCGTTACCCTTAACGATTACCGCGGCACCACGATCGCGTCGGTCGGGCGCGGCCGCGTGGTGTTCAACAACGTCGGCGGCGACGCGTTCGTGCAACCGCTCAACGGCCACTTTTATGCCGTCGGCTCGAACTTCGACCGGCTGCGGATTCGCAGCAACCATGCCGATCAAGTCTTCGACGCCTGCCGGGTAAAACAGATCGAAGCGACGACGCTCACCGGCAACATCATTTTCGATAACGGCGGCTTCGATCCGGGGCTCGCCCGGTTTGAATCAGACCGCGGCTCGATCGCACTCGGCGTGAACGGCGGCGCGCAAATTAGCGCTCAAGCGCAAAACGGCCACGTGCTCAGCGCGCTGCCCGCCGCTCCGCCGGCGCCGCCGCTCTTGGGCATCGTTGCCGGCGACACGGTTCGCGTGGTGGGCAGCGGCGGACCGCTGGTCAATGCTGCCAGCCTGCACGGGAACGTGTTTCTGTATGACGGTTCGCTGACCGACCGGCATCCGGCCGGCTTCGACGCGCAATGGCACCCGATGGTCGACCTGCTGGTGGCCAATCGCAGCGGTCGCTTTCCGGCGGCCGGCCGCGCCGCCCAAGGGCTTGGCCCGGCGCCGCGCAACGCCACCGCGCGGCCCCGGCGCTGGCGCGCGCAGCCGCGCCGCGATGCCGTCAACGTGCGCGACCGGCGCTAAAGTAAGAACTTGCGCAGCAGCGCGACATCTAATTTGAACGTGTGCTGGGCAAGCGTCGCCTCGAGCTTGTAGCCGCAACACTCGAAGAACGTTTGCGCGGCGTGGCCGGCGAACACCGCGACACAGCTCTTGTGGCAGTTATAATAATTCGCGCGTTCTTCGCAGCGCCCGACGAGTTGGCGGCCGAGACCCTGGCGGCGATAACCCGGCAGCACGTAGAGCGCTTCGATCGTAACGAGCGATGCGGCAATCCGCGCCCGCAACGCCGCGACCACGGTGTCGCCGTCGCGGATGACGAGATCGTGGGTTTGTTCGTGCCAAACAACCCGGAAGCACCAGAGCTCCGAGCGCCAATCGCGGTCATGGGTCTGCCAGAATGCATCGGTTGCGCCGGGCTTCGCCGTTTCGACCCGCAACGGCGATGCTTCAGCCAAGGGCATCGTACGTCCAGTTGTCGTCGGCTGCGTAGGACCGGATGCCGAACTCGGCTTCGAGTTCGCGCGCCAAGGCGTGCGGGTTCTGCTCGAGCATTTTCGTGCCGAAATGGGTCATGATGACGGCCTTGGGCGCGATGCCGGCAACGAGCGCACGGGCGTCGTCAAACGTGAGGTGATCGACGTCCATTGCATCGCGGAAACGCAGCACGTTGATGATCAGCACGTCCGGCTGATGCGCGCGATAGTCGTCGATGAGTTCGGGAAAGAACCGCGTGCACGGTAGATACGACACGGTTTTGCCGGCATGGCGAAAGTGCAGACCGTAGGTTTCGACCGCATGCCGATGGCGAATCGACGTGCGAATTTCGACGTCGTTGATGACAAATGGGCCGCCGCATTCGCCCAAACGCTCCTCGCGCGGAACGAACGAACGCACGTAGGGCAGCACCACCGGCTCGAAGTCGAACGCGTCGCTGGGCGCCAGCACCGCTCCGCGCGGCTTCCAGCCGCCTTGACACATCGCTTCGATCATGACGTTCACGTCGTTCGAGTGATCGAGATGCTTGTGCGACAGCACGATGGCGTCGAGCCGCGGCGGTTCGCACGGCGGAATCGACGATAGCGCCCGGACGAGCGCCCCCGGCCCGGGGTCAACGTGAATTTGCGTCGCTCCGAAGTGCATCCACATTCCGCCCGACGCGCGGATTTGTTTCGCCACCACGAAGCGCGCGCCGCCGGTGCCCAAAAATCGTATCGAAATCACGGCAGTCGCCCTTCGGCGCCATACACGCGAAAGAATGCATCGAGGTTGGCACGGTATCCGTGCAGCGCGTCGTTCCAGCGCCCGAGCGCGTCGTGGCCGCGATCGGTTAGCGCATACACGCGCCGAGCCGGACCGGCATCGTGCGCATCCCAGTGCGAAACGATGAGCAGGTTTGCCTCGAGCTGCCGTAGCGTGCGGTAGAGCGTTCCCGGATCGCATGACAGGCCGAACTCTTGGCGCAATTCTTTCATGATCTCATAGCCGTGCAGATTCGAACGTTTGAGCATGACCAGCAGCCAAGCCACCAAATAGTTCTTGGGCGTCGCGCGCGGCGGCAGCCCGTTCGCGGACGGCGTCTTCATGTTTGGCTAGCGGCGATTCGCATCTAGCCGCGCGACTCCCGCCGGTGAGAAGCGACCGCACGAGCATTTGACGCGCCGCGGATCGACACGGTCATCCGTCGCAAGGCGAAAACGGCCGTTTCGCACGCCGGGTACGTCGACGGAGTCGGCGGCATTGCGGTGGAACGCACGCGAGCGTATGACAGATGTTGAACTTTCACCGGTCGACGCCGGCGACCATGTGCGCGGTCCGGCCGACGCACCGCTCACCCTCATCGAGTATGCCGATTTCGAGTGTCCGTATTGCCGCGAAGCCTATCCGATCGTGCAGCACGTCGAACGGCGTTTTGCCGGCAAACTGCGCTTCGTTTTTCGTCAGTTTCCGCTGACCGGCATTCACGAGCATGCCCAGGCCGCGGCCGAAGCTTGTGAGGCGGCCGGTGCCCAAGACCGCTTCTGGCAGATGCACGACCAGCTTTTCACTCACGCCGATCTGGATGCCGGCCATCTCCGGGGCTACGCGCAGGCCGCGGGCGTCGCCGATATCGAGCGGTTCGACCGCGAAGTCGCCGCTGAGACGTACGCCGCGACGATCGCTGCAGCCGTGCAGCGCGCACAAGCCAGCGGAGTCGAAGGAACGCCCATGTTCTTCATCAACGGGTCACCGTTCGAGGACGAGCCGACCGTCGAAGCGCTAAGCGCCGCACTTGAGGCCGCCGCCGGCTAATTGGGACGCGGCGTGAGACGGTCGAATGGAATCTCGCGCTCGCGGCCCAGCGCGATCATCATGCGGCCGATCTCGGGATGTTTGCGTAATTGCACTTTATAGTGCTCGCGCAGTTCGCGCACTAATTCGCCGCCGGCGTCGAGCAGATCGTCGGCAAGCGCGATCATCAACGAATTCGGCCACGCTTTGGGCCGTACGGTGCGCAGCTGCGCGAAAATCTCGGCTTCGGTGTGCGGCTGCCGCTGGGCGAGCAAAATCGCGAAGGCGGCGGTCGAGCGCGAAATACCGGCCGTGCAGTGGATGACGAGCGCGTCGTGCGGTTCATGATCGCGGTCGAACGCCAACAGCCGTTGGATATCGCTGACCGCCGGCGGCCGGTAATCTCCAGCCGGCGCGAGCACATCGTCGAAACGCAAAGTCAGCAGGTCGGCGTGTAAGCCCGCGAGCGCGGCCGGCAGGGGTGCCGCCGAGTCGAGAATGGAGACCACCCGCCGGGCCGTTGTTAGCGGGGCGGCTCCCAATTCATCGATGCCGCAAATGTGATGCGGCCGCAAATGCTCCATGCTGCTGTATTGTCGCCGCGCCACCGGCCGAACCTTCGGTCGATGGCCGCGCGCCGGACGGAAGCGGTTTTGCTTCGCGGCACGCGTAAGTGCGCCCGGGCATGAGTGTCCTGGCCAGCCGCATCGACGAACGCTCCAACCTCTTTGAGACGAACGCTGCGGCGATGGCCGTTTTGGTCGACGATTTGCGCGAGCAGTTGGCGCGCGCGCGCGCCGGCGGCGGTCCGGCAGCGGTCGAGCGCCACCGCAAACGCGGCAAGCTTACCGCGCGCGAGCGGGTCGACCGGCTGATCGATCCGGCTAGCCCCTTTCTCGAATTTTCGGCACTGGCGGCGAACGGCATGTACGGTGGCGCCGCACCCGGCGCCGGCATCATCACCGGCATCGGCACGATCAACGGTATCGACTGCGTCATCGTCGCCAACGACGCGACCGTCAAAGGCGGAACGTACTATCCGGCGACCGTGAAGAAACATCTGCGGGCGCAGGAGGTGGCCGAGCAAAACGGCTTGGCCTGCGTGTACCTGGTGGACTCGGGCGGCGCGTTTCTGCCGCTGCAGGATGAGGTGTTTCCCGATCGCGAGCATTTCGGCCGCATCTTTTACAATCAAGCGACGTTGTCGGCCCAGGGAATTCCGCAGATTGCCGCGGTGATGGGTTCGTGCACGGCCGGCGGCGCTTACGTGCCGGCGATGGCCGACGAAGCCGTCATCGTCAAAGACAGCGGGACGATTTTCTTGGGCGGCCCGCCGCTCGTGCAGGCCGCAACGGGCGAAATCGTCACCGCCGAAGATCTGGGCGGCGCCGACGTCCATACGCGCATCTCGGGCGTCGCGGATCATTTTGCCGTCGACGACGAACAGGCGCTGGGCATCGTGCGCTCGATCGTCGCCAACACCAATCGGCGGCCGTGCGATCCTTGGCCGCTGCGCGCCGCCCGGGCGCCGGCGCTGGCGACCGAAGAGTTGTACGGCATCGTTCCGAGCGACGCCCGTCAAGCCTACGATGTCCGCGAGATCATCGCGCGCATCGTCGATGCATCGGAGTTCCATGAATTCAAGGCACGTTACGGCACCACGCTGGTGTGCGGTTTCGCGCACCTCGACGGCCATCCGGTGGGCATCGTGGCAAATAACGGTATTTTATTTTCGCAGAGCGCGCTCAAGGGCGCGCACTTCATCGAGTTGTGCACGCAGCGCAATACGCCGCTGATCTTTTTGCAGAACATCACCGGTTTCATGGTTGGTCGCGAATACGAAAACGGCGGTATTGCCAAGGACGGCGCCAAACTCGTCATGGCCGTCGCGTGCGCACAAGTGCCGAAGTTCACGGTGGTCATCGGCGGCAGTTTCGGTGCCGGAAATTACGGCATGTGCGGTCGCGCGTTCGGCCCGCGTCAACTGTGGATGTGGCCCAATGCGCGCATCTCGGTCATGGGCGGCGCGCAGGCGGCATCGGTGTTGCTCACAATCCGGATGCAAGCCGATAGCGCTAAAGGTGAACCGCTTTCCGCGCTCGAGCAAGCGGCGTTCAGCGCACCCATTCTCGCTAAGTACGAAGCCGAAGGCCAGCCATATTACAGCACGGCGCGCCTGTGGGACGACGGCATCATCGATCCGGTCGACACGCGGCGCGTGCTGTCCATTGGTTTACGTGCCGCGCGCTATCGCCCGGCCCGCCCCACACACAACGGGATCTTTCGCATGTAGCAGGTTCGGGCAGCGACGCCGACTCAAAGTGGCTGCGAGATGATCGTGCACGCCGGCGCCGCCCACCCGTCGCGGGCCGTCGCACGGGCGGCGAACGGCATGATAGCAACGCCGCATCCACAAGCCACGCTGGCCGGAATCGACGTCCTGCGCCGGGGCGGCAACGCCGTCGACGCGGCGATCGCGGCGAATGCGGTGCTGGCCGTGGTCTACGGCGCGATGTGCGGACTCGGCGGCGACGCTTTCTGGCTCGTGTACGATCCCAAGGGACGAAACGTGGTCGGTTATAACGGCTCCGGTCGTACGCCCAAGGCGGCGTCGCTGGACCGTCTCCGCGGTCCCAACGGACCGGTCTTGCCGCAGCGCGGCGCGCTCAGCGTGACCGTGCCGGGAGCGGTCCGGTCGTGGGCGGATGTCGGCCGGGCGCACGGCACGCGCGACCTCGACGAACTGCTCGCACCAGCCGAACGCTGCGCGCGCGACGGCTACGTGGTGAGCGATATTTGCGCCGAGTATTTCGCGGCCAATGCCGAGTTACTCGAAAGCGACCGCGAAGCGGAACGGGTCTTTCTCGGCCACGGTCTTCCGCGCGCGGGCGAAATCGTCCGCAACGCCGATCTCGCTGCGACCTTGGCGGCCATTCGCGCCGGCGGCCCCGATGCGTTTTATTGCGACCGGATCGCCGAACGCATCGTGCGCACCCTCAATGCGCAGGGCAACAGCATGTCGCTCGACGATCTCGCCGGGCATCGGACCGAGCGAACCGTCCCATTGCGGATCGCGTGGCACGGGCGCGAGTTGCTCGCGCATCCACCAAACTCTCAAGGCGCGGCGATGCTGCTGGTAATGGGAATGCTCGCGGCCGACGGCAACGCCGCCGAACCGCTGTGGCATCACTTGGCGATCGAAGCCGTAAAAGTTGCCATTCGCGAACGCAACGCACACTTTGCCGATCCGGTATTTTCGGAATCCGGCGTTGCGGCCAAACTCGAACCGCAGGCCCTCGCGGCGTGGCGCGCGACGCTCGATCCGGCGCGCGCGCTGCCCAGCGTGAGCGCCGGCGATGCGGGCGATACGATTTTTCTGTGTGCGGTCGACGCGTACGGTGGCGCCGTGTCGCTGATCCAAAGTTTGTATATGAGTTTCGGTAGCGGCATCGTCGCCCGCGATACGGGCGTTCTGTTGCACAATCGCGGCGCCTATTTTTCGTTGCAACCCGGCCACCCCAATGTCTACGCCGGCGGCAAACGGCCGCTGCACACCCTTTCACCACCGATGGTGTTGCGCGACGGCGAGCCCGAACTCGTTTTCGGCACGATGGGTGGCGACGGCCAGCCGCAAATTCAGGTGCAGTTGCTGCACTATATTTACGAGCGCGGCCTGAACGTGCAGCAGGCGCTCGATATGCCGCGCTGGATCTTTGGCCGCCATCCGGGCGCCGGGCCGTCCGGCGCCGCCGACGCCGAGGGCGTGCTCATCGAGTCGCGCTTCGATCCGCGGCTGGCGGCGTATTTGCGCGAACGCGGCCATCGGCTCAGCGAGTTGGGTCCGTACCGCAATGAAATGGGTCACGCGCACGCAATCGCGATCGATCGCCGGGCCGGCACCTTCGCCGGTGGCGGAGATCCGCGAGCCGATTCGCTCACGCTGGGGTATTAGCGTAACGGACGCATAGCGGTGTCGCCGGTTACATCCGGTCTCATACCGAGGAAGCAGACTAAGGCAAGCGAACAACCGGGCATGGCGCCCGCTTTCGCTCGGTTAATTTTTGTTGCTTTCGCAGTAGCGCTCACCGGATGCGGCGGCACCGACGGCGGCGCGACCGCTACCGATTCGGCAGCGGTTCAAGCCGCGAAGCCCGCGACGAATATTATTTTCGCGAGTACGACAAGCACGACGAGTGCGACGTTCGCGTCAGTACCGCATGAATCCGGAGCGGTCGCGCCGTCCGCGATGTTTCGCCCGACGCTCATGTCACAGGCGCTCGCTCCGGCCTCCGGTCCCACACCGCCGACGCGGTCGCCGATCATCGTCGATACCAATCCGGCGACGACCGGCATTTTCGTGGGCAGCGTCGGCTGCACCACGCCGCAAACCGATTATCACTGCCTGCGAACGTTTCCATTGAGCTTTCGACACAGCTTGTCGTACTTCGTCGCCTTCTCCGACTGGACGACGAGTTTAGAGTCGTTCATCAAGCAAGACTACATGGTCGCGTGGCCGGCGCAAAATGTTTCTCCGCTCATTACCTGGGTTCCGAACGGGGTCAAATATACCGATCTCGCCAGCGGTAAATGGGACGCCTATTTAATCGCGTCGGCGCAAGCGGTCAAAGCCTACAACGGTACGATTTTCTTGCGCCCGTTCCATGAATTCAATGGCAAGTGGTTCTCGTACGGACTGGTAAATCAAGGCGCCGACGCTGCGGCCGACAAGCACTTCATCGCAGCCTGGCGGCGGATGGTGTGGATCTTTCGTCAGCAGGGCGTCACGAACGTTCGCTGGGTGTGGTGTTTTGCGAATAACGGCTCACCAAACCCCGTAAAGAACACGTGGAACGATCCGGCCAATGCGTATCCGGGCGATCAGTACGTCGATTGGGTCGCGTTCGATGCCTTTAATCGCGGAAATCAAGCCTTACAATTACCGTGGCTGACCTTCGACCAGTTGGTCGGCGCATCGTATGCCAAGGCCGTTTCCATTAGTGCCAACCGTCCGGTCATGATTGCCGAACTTGCGTCCAACGAGTGGGGCGACGACGGAATGCTCAAGAGCCAGTGGTTTTCGACGTTATTCTCAGAACTGCCGGCGGCGTATCCGCATCTGCGCGCGATCAGCTATTTCAATTATTCACGTTCACCCTACTGGTACGGCCTGCAGTCGTCCGTCGCGGGCGACGGTGCTTGGATTACCGGCTTGCGTTCGGTCGACACGAACGGCGTGCTCAATTTCCGGGGCTATAACGTCCCGTTCAACAGCCTCACATCCTGGCAATAATCGCTCGTTAGCTCCCGCGCGGGACGTTCGACTTCGGCGGCGCCGCCAAGGCGGTCGATGTAGCTCAGACGCTTCACTACCGGCTTAGTGCTGAGCAAAGGCGCCGGGATGTGCTGCGCTTTCTTTTACCATCCGCCGCACTCTCGACCTCGATAACGCGCTCAGTATCTCGTACCGCCGGCCGAAGATAGAGGAGGCGACTCTGCTTTGTTCGCCGTCCGACGGAAGGTACGATCAGCGATGAAATCTCTGTCACGTTCGGCCCTGCTAGGCGCAACGAGCGCTTTGGCTCTTGTCGGTATGCCGCTGATGACACGGCTCGTTGCCGCAGCCGAGAACGGTGCGGACCCCGCCGACCTCGATACGCTCAATACGGCGATCGAACTCGAACGTGCCGGCATAAAAGCGTATATGGACGCGGCCGGTACCGGACTTCTTTCTCCGGCCGTCGTGGAGATTGCAAAGGGATTTATCGCCGATCATACCGCGCATCGTGATGCGTTGATCGCCGCGGTCATTGCCGGCCGCGGAACGCCGACGACGAAGACATACGCAATCGAGTATCCCGCCTTTCACACGCAAGCCGATATCCTCGAGTTCGCGCTCGTCGTCGAACATAAAGCGGCAGCGACGTATCTATCCGTTGTACCCGACTTAAAAAATCGTGACCTCGCCGGGGTGGCCGCATCGATTCTGGGCGTTGAGACGACGCACGTTTCGGTGCTCTCGAATGCCTTGGGCAAGCGGGTCTTTCCATCGCACTTCGTTAGCTAACCCGAACCATGCGCTTCCCCGTGATGCGCCGGCCCACCATTCGGCTCACCTTTTTGTGGCGCTTCATGCTCGTTACCTTGGCGGTCTCCGTCGGATCGGCGTTCGTGCTCGCGGCGAGCATGGAGCAGTCGCATCGCAAAGCGATTGAAACCGATATTGAAGTGAGTGCGATCAGTCGCTTGAGTGCCGAACTCACGCTTCCACTCGATGGGATCGCGGCAACCGGCCGAATGACGCGGCCGCTGCAACTTGCCTTTGAAAAAATAAGCAACGACGCAAAGCTGTTCGAATACGTTAGCGGGATGCGCGTGTACCGGCCGAACGGCAAGCCACTGTACCCGCCCGACGCGCTGGACGCTCTCGACGACGTCCACACGGCACTCGCCAAAGATAATTTCGTGCGCATCGATCGCGGTGACCAGATTACGGCGTTCACGCCCTACTACACACAAAACGAACAGGTTTTCGTTATCGGCATCGACTTCGCATCGGGCCAACTCGGCGCGGCATATGCGCGCGAGCGGACCCAAGTGCTCACCGTCGTCGGCGTCGTTACCCTGATCAGCTTCATCTCGTTACTCACGCTCGCGCTCGGCGCCTCACGTGAACTCGAACGGCGACGGCGCGAAGCGCAATCAACCTTCGTTGGTACGCTTTCAATCATGGCCGAAGTCATCGATCTGCGCGATCCGTATACGGCCGGCCACTCCAAACGCGTCGGCGCCTATAGTCGCAAACTCGCAATCGCCATCGGTCTTGCCGCGCGCGAAGTCGACGTGATCGAAAGCGGTGCGCTGCTGCACGATATCGGCAAAATCGGCGTGCCGGATGCGGTGCTCTTCAAGCCCGGGCCGCTCGATCCGCAAGAGCGCAAGACCATTTCGATTCATCCAACCGTCGGCGCCCGGCTACTGGGCGGCATTTCAGCAATGCAGGACGTGGTTCCGTGCGTCCTGCACCATCACGAACGGCTCGACGGTAAGGGCTATCCCGACCATCTCAGCGGCGAGGCCATTCCGATCGGCGCGCGCGTGATCGCCGTTGCCGACACCTTCGATGCGATGACGACCGATCGACCGTATCGGCGCGCGCTTTCGGCTCAAAGCGCGATCGCCGAACTGGCTCGTGTCTCAGGCACGCAGCTTGACGAACGCCTCGTCCGTGCGTTTTCCGAATTGGTCGCTCGTGGCGAAATCGTTCCACCGCCGTCGCTTGCCGACCTCGAAGCACTCGGCGCGCCCGATGTGCCCACGCCGGCTCAAGCAACGCCGGTCAACGCGGCTTAAACCCGAACACTCAATTTTCGTTCGCCGCCGTCGAGCGTCCACTCGTGCAAGACGTGCAGGCCGGGCCGGACGTTATCGAGGGTGTACTTCTGATTGGCAGCGTCGGTCTTTACCCACGGGCCATCGACGATAACGATCGTGCCGTGCATCGTACCGTGAATGTGGCAGCGCACCGTCGCGACGCCGGCATTGGGAAAGGCTACCGTTTTGCCGGGGCCGTTGTCGTAAAAACCGATGTCGAACGGGTCGGGCGCGCCCTGGCTAAAGATACTGTGAAAGAACGCGTCGTCGTTGGGGAAGCGGACCGAGCTTCCGGCCGTGATCACGATGAGATCGGGAACGAACGCCTTGTTAACGTTGCGCATCTGCGCCTCGGGCACAGGCGCCGGCTTCGACTCATCGCTGATCCAAACGACGCCGGCTTGCGCGAGGGTCCCGCTATACGTCGCCGCCGCCCCAATCGATGCCGTTGCGAGTACGAAGCCGGCGGCACCGATGGCCCAGACAGCCCGCAGCGTGATTAGATGCCGGCGTACCATTCGTAGCCCTGGTCTTCCCAATATCCACCCTTACCGTCACCCTGGCCGCTAAACGTCGCCGCAAGCTCGATCCGGTACACCCACTTGGCGCTTTTATATCCGAGCTGGGTTGGAATGCGCAGCCGGACCGGCGCGCCATGGTCCTGGTCCAGCGGCTTGTCGTTCAAGTCGAGCGCAAGCACCGTTTGCGGATGCGCAGCTTGGGCTAGATCGAGCGATTCGTAATAGTGCGAGCCTTGCGTATCGACATCGAAGCACGAAAAAATTGCGTAGCGAGCCGAGGGTTTGGGGCGCGCCGCACTCAGCACGTCCGCCAGCCGCACCCCGCGCCACTTGCCGATCGCACTCCAGCCCTCAACGCAGTCGTGACGCGTGGTTTGCGTTTGTAACGTCATCGCGCGGAGTTCCGCCAGTGAAAACGCGGCCGGCCGTTCGGCGAGCCCGTCGACGACGAGTTTGTACCGGCTCCAGCCGCCTTTGGCGAGATCGCTATAGGCTGAGTCGCTCGGCGTAGCGAGGCCGTTGGTTCGAAACACGCGATCGACGTCGGCGTCGGTGTACAGCCGGGCCATGCCGCGCGTACCGATAATCTTATGGTTCCAACTCTCCGCCGCGGTGAGGACGTTATGGAACGGACCCTGCGTCAGCGAATTTTTGAGGCTCGAACTGCAACCGGCAAGACCGGCCGCGGCGAGTGAGGATGCAACGAATAAGCGGCGCTTCATAGACCGACGCCGTCGTGTTCCTTGAGCGTATACCAGCCGGTAATCATCGAGCGCACGTTGTTCCAGGCTCCGGTGGCAAACACCAGCACCATGTGCGTAATGAAATAACCGATCAACAGCCCCATGATTGTAAAGTGCCACAGCCGCGCGAACTGCCGTCCGCCGAAGACGGCCGTGATCGGTCCGGCGACCGCGTCGACGCCGGGCGAAAGCGCCAGTCCGGTCAGTATGATGAGTGGAATGAAGACGAACAGCACGACGGTATACGCCGCCTTTTGCAGCGGATTGTAGGTTCCGTGCGGCGGCGGTTCCTTGCGTAAGTGAAAATAGTAAAGTTGCATCGGCAGCAGCTTGGGAAGGTCGGATGGCCGCAGAATGAGCTCGCGCAAATCCTTGCGGATCGCGCCGGCGATCAAATAGACGACGATCGAAAGCGTAAGAAACCAGCCGAAGAAGAGATGCCAGCGGCGCCCGTCGGCGAGATCTTGCTCGCCCGGTAAGGTGACCCAGCCGGGAAATGCGCGCTCGGTTTTGGCCCCCGCGCCGTCGTCGGTAAAGCCGAGCACACCCGTGGTCGTGAAGGCGTGGCCGAAGACTTGCGTAACTCCGGCGACACTCTGGCCGTCGGATGCCGTCTGACGCGCGCCGATCGACAACACCCGCTTCGCCGGGTTGCTCTTGTCCGAAGCATCTAAATATGGCGCCGCGTTAAAAATTTGCAGTCCCGACATGACGAGCACCAACATCGCCAGCGTCCAGACCCAGTGGCTCAATCGCGCGGCGATGGAATGGCGGTAGACGCGTTTGCCGGTCAACGAAGGCTCCATCTTCTCATAAACACACTATGCCGCCATTTGGTAGCGGGGCCGGTAAGCTTGCTTACGGAACGTCTGCCATCGTGTCGCAGATGGTTTTACAAACCGAGCGCCGCGGCGGCGGCATCGTAGCGGTCAGGCTCGACCGCCCCAATGTCCGCAATGCGTTCAACGCGCAACTCATCGCGGAATTACGCGCTATGTTCGTTGCGTTGAGCAGCGACGACACGGTGCGTGCCGTAGTGTTATCCGGCGAGGGCCCGAGCTTTTGCGGCGGCGCCGACATCAATTGGATGCGCGACTCGCTCGCGCTGTCGATCGACGAGAACGTGCGCGACGCGGAGCGCATGGCGGATATGTTCCGCGCCATCGATACGTGTGCCAAGCCGGTCATCGGGCGAATCCACGGCGCGGCGCTCGGCGGCGGTGCCGGCCTTGCGGCATGCTGCGACATCGTCGTCGCGGCGGCCGATACCACGTTCGGCTTTACGGAAACGAAGCTCGGTATCATCCCGGCCGTTATTTCACCGTTCGTCTTAGCCAAGATCGGCGTATCAGCGGCGCGCGCGCTGTTTTTGAGCGGCGAGCGCTTTGACGCCGTTCATGCGCAGCGCATCGGCTTGGTGCATCATGTGGTCGCAGCGGCGGAGCTCGATGCGCGCATCGAAGCGGTTACCATCGAGTTCGCGACGGCCGGACCGGCCGCGATCGCCGCCGCCAAGCGGCTAATCGGCGAAGTCGCCTCCGCTTCGCCCGCCGAAACGAAGACGATAACGACCCGCGCAATCGCGCGGGCGCGGACCTCGCCGGAAGGCCAAGAAGGCTTGCGGGCGTTCTTGGAACGGCGCGTGGCCGGCTGGGTCGCGAAGTGATCGACCGGCTGCTGATTGCGAATCGCGGCGAAATCGCCGTCCGGATCGCGCGCGGCGCGCGCGAGTTGGGCATCTCTCCCGTCGGCGTCTATTCCGACGCCGATGAGAACGCGCTGTTCCGCAGCGTCATGGACGCCAGCGTGCGCATCGGTCCGGCCCCAGCCGCGGAGTCGTATCTTTCGAGCGACAACATCCTCGCCGCCGCGCGCTCGCTGCGTGCTGATGCCGTTCATCCCGGCTATGGGTTTCTCTCCGAACGCGCGCATTTCGCCCAGGCCGTCATCGATGCGGGGTTGATCTTCGTTGGGCCGACGCCTTCGGCGATCGCGGCGATGGGCAGTAAAATTGACGCCAAGCGCCGCGTGCGCGAGTACGGTGTGCCGGTAATTCCCGGTTACGAGGGCGACGACCAATCGGCGCACCGGCTACGGGCCGAAGCCGCGGCGATCGGGACGCCGGTGCTCATCAAAGCCAGCGCCGGCGGCGGCGGACGCGGAATGCGTTTGGTCGATGATTTAGCGAACTTTGATGAGGCGCTGGCCGCCGCCAAGCGGGAATCGATGGCGGCATTCGGTGACGACAGCGTGTTGCTCGAACGCTATTTACGGCGCCCGCGACATATCGAATTTCAGATTCTGGCCGATTCGTGGGGCACCACGCTCTACTTAGGCGAACGCGAATGCTCGATCCAGCGACGGCATCAGAAAGTGCTCGAAGAAGCGCCTTCGGTAGCGCTCGATCCGGCGCTGCGTGCCACGATGGGTGAAGCGGCCGTCACGGCAGCCCGCTCGGTCGCGTATGAAAACGCCGGCACGGCCGAGTTCATGTTGGACGAGAACGGACAATTTTATTTTCTCGAGATGAACGCGCGGCTGCAAGTCGAGCATCCGGTGACGGAACTCGTGTATGGCATCGATCTGGTGCAACAGCAGCTACGGATCGCGCGCGGCGAGCAACTGCGCTTCGCCCAGAGCGACCTCGTGCCGCGCGGCTGGGCGATCGAGGCCCGCCTCAACGCCGAGGATCCCGCCCACAACTTCATGCCGTCAACCGGGACGATCCATCGCTTCGAGGTGCCGGCGTCGCCCGGCGTGCGCGTCGATACGGGCGTTCGCGACGGCAGCGAGATCTCGATGTACTACGATTCGATGATCGCCAAAATCATCGTCTGGGGCGCGGATCGTCCGGCGGCGATCGCGCGCATGGAAGCGACCTTGCGCGACACGCGGGTAACGGGCGTCAAAACGAATTTGCCGCTGCTGCGCGCGATCGTTTCCGACGACGCCTATCGCTCGGGTGACACCACCACCCGCTTTCTCGACGACCGGGATTCGTTTCTGACCCTCGAATCATCCGGCGTCCCGCTCGACGTGCAATATCTTGCCGTGGCTTCGCTGGCGGCGGGCGAGCGCGCCTGGCGCATCGCGAGTGTCGGCATTCCGGTCGACCTCATCGTTGACGGTGTCCCGCTACGCACGACGCTTGAGCGGCACGGCAAGCAGTGGCTGGCCAACAACGGTCTGACGTCGCCGTTCACGGCGGAAACGCGCGGCAACGATGTGGTGGTCGGCCTGCCCGATCGCACGATCGTCGGCGACGTTCGGCTCGACGCCGAAGGCGGCCGCATCGTTCACAACGGCCGGCCCTATCTGTTCGTTTTCGCGCCGCCACCCGACGCCGATCCGCGCCGCCAGACGGCTGCGACCGCGTCCTCCGGCACCGTGACCGCGCCGATGCCGGGGAAAATCGTCAGCGTGGGCGTGACGCGCGGCGACGTCGTGGAAATCAATGCGCTGTTGGTCGTGCTCGAAGCGATGAAAATGGAACATCGCATCGAAGCGCCGCTGGCGGGGACAATTGCCAGCGTGAATATTAAAGCGGGCGACCTCGTGGCGGCCGGCACGACCTTGGTCTCGATCGGCCCGTGACACCCATACAACTCGGTCCGGCGCACGTCCCCGGCGCGGTGAAGATTTGTGAAGTTGGCCCACGCGACGGGTTGCAAAACGAAGCGGCGATCGTGACGACGAGCGACAAGATCGCGTATATTGATCTGCTCGTCGCGGCCGGATTTCAGGATATCGAGATAACGTCGTTCGTGTCGCCTAAAGCCGTGCCGCAACTTGCCGACGCGGCCGAGGTGTGCGCTCGATTCAAGCGCGTTGCGGGACGGCACTACATCGCACTGGTTCCAAATGAACGCGGCTTAGATCGAGCGTTGGCCGCGAACATGCCGGCGATCGGCATTTTTACCGCGGCGACGAATGCGTTCACGACGCGCAACATCGGAATGACGATCGCTGAATCACTGGCCGTTTTTCGTCCGCTCGTGCGCCGCGCCAAAGCCGAAAACATGTTCGTTCGGGCGTCGATTTCAACCGCATTCGGGTGTCCGTTCGAGGGTCGCGTCGCGGTTGCAGCAGTGGTCGATGTCGCGGCTCGCTTATGGGAAATGGGTGTCGACGAACTTTCAATCGCCGACACGATCGGCGTCGGAACACCCAATGAGGTCTTCGAGATCATCGCAGCTCTCGTACCGTACGTACCGCTCGAGCGCATTGGTTTGCACTTTCATGATACGCGCGGCACCGCGCTTGCCAACGTTTTAGCGGCCCTACAAACCGGCGTTGCAATTTACGATTCGTCGGCCGGTGGACTTGGGGGTTGCCCCTTTGCTCCAGGAGCGACCGGCAATGTGGCAACTGAAGATTTGCTGTACTTGCTGCAAGGCTTAGGCATCGATACCGGCATCGATCTTGCACGCGTGCGCGCTGCGTCGCGCTTCATACAAGCGCGATTGACCGGAAGCATTGTTTCGCGTACGTTTCACGCGCTTGAAGCGGTCGACCGGCGGCTCGCACCGAGCGAGTAAAACCGTGCACTTCGTGAGCTAAAGAGAGTGTTAGGCGGCCTGGAGCTTACTTGTTCGACTGTTGATTCGAACAGTTCGATGAGCTACCGTTAGCGGGACGGATCGTGGCGCTCGCAGCCACGCCGGCAGATACGATTTGGAAAGTTGATTCGGGCATGATGTATTCAGAGATATGCGCTTGCGGACATGCGTTGGAATTGCACGATCCGAGCGGCGGATGTCGCGGCATCCCGCGCCTCCGCCCGTGCGCATGTCTACGTAGTGGCAGCGACTCCGGCCGGCAGCGACCCGCTCCACCGGCAACCGCGCCCGCGCTGTCGACCCGGCGGGTCGCCGAAGCGAAGCGCTAACGCGGTATCAGCGGTCCGGCAGGCCGGTCGCGCTGCGCGTCGGTCCGGCCGGTTCACCGGTGATCCCGCGCGCCACGATCAGAGTTGCATCAGTCGTCGGATCGGGCGGGAAAACACGTTCGGCAACTACGCGCGCGATGCCGGCCAGCGGTATGGATAAGAGCGCGCCGAGGATACCGAACGCTTCGCTGCCCAATAGCAACGCAACGAACACGACCAACGGCGAAACCCCGACCGACTTCGACATCAGCGGGGTGAAGATATTTTGCTGCACGACGAGGATCAACGCGAACAGCACGCCGACGATGATGACCTTGACCAGCGACACGGTAAAAAATGCGATGAGCACGACCGGCACGAGCGCGATGATCGGACCGACTAACGGCACGATACTCACGACGCCGGCCAGCAATCCCAGTAGAATTGCGTAGGGAATACCGACAAAGAACAACACCAGCGTGCCGGTGACGCCGACGCCCAAAGCCAGCAGCACTTGGCCCCGCACGAATCCGCCGATGACCTTATCGACATCGATCATAAAGGCGACGGTCGACATGCGGTGGCGCGCCGGAACCAATCGCAAACCAAAGCGCTGGATAGAGGCGAGATCGCCAAGTACGAGCAGCGTGATGCCGAGCATCAAGAAGACGTCGATGACGGCCGAACTCGTGCCGGTGAGAATACCTAGCGCATTCGAACCGAATTTGCCGGCCAAACCGCCGACAATCGCTCCGGCCTTGCCGGCATTCGCCGCGATCGTCGTGCGGGCGCTTTCCGGCAGGCGACCCAAAACCGGCGAGTCGGTCGGATCGACAATCTGCCGTTGGGCGCTTGCGACGATCGACGGAAAGTTATGCGTGAGATCCTGGACTTGCGTGGCAACGGCCGGCGTGAGCCATGCGAGCGCGCCGAGGACGACAACTGCTAGAGCCGCGTAGACCATGAGCCCGGCGAGCGGGATGGGCACACGCCGATTGCCCAGCCACTTGATCGGCGGGTAGACGAGATAGGCAAATAAGACGGCAAAGATCAATACCGTCAACGTATTATGGACGCGGTCGAAGACCGCACCGATCATCCATAACAGGCCGCCGACAGCGAGCGCGAGCGCCGCGACTACGAGTGCGCGGACGACGCGACGGTCGTCGGCCAAACGTGCCGAACCGCCGACGTTATGGAGGTCGTCAGGAGAGCGCATAACCGCGTCGTACCCCAAAAATGGGGAAATCCGCAGTCGCCGCACCCGTTTAGCGCTTCGGCGTAAGCCGGCTACTTCTCGGCAACGAGTTCCCGAACGGTCGACGTCACCAGATCGTCTTGGCCTTCACCGACGACGGTGCGACGCAAGACCCCATGCCGGTCGAAAATGTATTGGGTCGGCCAATACGAGTTCCCGAGTGCCGACCAGACCGCAAAAGAATTATCAAGCGCCACCGGCCAGACGATTCCCGCAGCGCCGAGTTCACGGACGACATTTCCGCGCACGTGTTCTTCGGGCGTTTCGGGCGCGTGTACGCCAATGATGGTAAGATCGGTGCCGGGAATTGCCGCGTACAAGCGCCGCAAATTTGGTGTCACGTGGCGGCAATTGATACACCCGTACGTGAACACGTCAACCAGCACGACTTTTCCGGCTAACTCCGTAGTGCGTGGGTGCCCGTTGAGCCAATCGGGCGCTGCCACAACCGGGTCGAGTGATACGTGCGCTGCAAACGCCGGCGTCGGCAAGGTTACGATTAAAGCGAGCATGATGGTCCAAAACGATTTCACTTGACGAGCTCCGATGTGGGAACGATGAATTTCCGGCCTTCGAGCCGCATGACGCCGGCGCGAACGAGAAGCGACATTTCTAACGATACGGTTTCACGGGTACTGCCGATAAGGGTTGCCAGATCGGCGTGCGTCAATCGCGTGTCGATGAGTGAACCACCTTCGACCGGCACGCCGTGTTCCGCGGCCAGCCGGCGAAATAAATGCATGAGCCGGTCGCTGACCCGGGCATAGGCGATGTCTTCCATCTGCGCCGCCGCATCGGCCAGTCGTTCTTGCAAAATTTTCGCGACATTCATCGCGAGCTGCGGCTCGGATTGAATGAGCCGGAAGAGGTCTTCGGCCCGCACGGTACACAGTAAGACGCTATCGACGGCAATCGCGACCGTCGCGCGTTCGCCGGTACCGAACAGCGACTCTTCACCGAACATATCGCCCGGACCGAGAACCGCGACCGTTACTTCTTTGGCTTCGCTCGTCACGCGCGCGATCCGCACGGTTCCGCGTTTCACGAAGTAAACGGTGCGCGATGGATCGCCTTGGTCGAAGATCAGCGTGCGCCGCGGATAACCCAAGATCGTGAAGATATGCGCGCTCTTGTCGATGCCGCCGTCGACGGCGTTGGCGAAGAAGCGGTTGCGCGTGAGATACCATACCTTATTGCCGTCGGCGTCCTCATCGAACGGCGCAAATTCTGGATTCATGAGCGTAGCGTAGCACGGTCCGGGCCCACCGTCATGTAAGCCGCATTACCCCGGACGGCAATCGAGCGCCACTTCGCCCGATATGCGCAACGAGTTCAACTTCGTTGCAATCTTCATGCGTGGGTTGCGTCGAGCCGTCCGTCAGCTGTCGAATTCAGCCGACAGATTTCTTCTCTTCTGCGTCTTTACTAGCGAACCGCTTAGGCTTTGGTTCGAAGCGTTCTGCGGGCACTTCGAGAATCTCCATCTCGGCGAAGATACTGCGCAAAGGTAGCGCTAAACTCGGGATATTTTGCGGCATATGGCATACGACCGCCGCATCGACGTGCTCGAAACGCCCCTCGTTGTCGTAAAATTCGACGCTGCGCGCATCAGCATCGACAATGATTTCGAGCACCATGCCCCAAGTCAGATAGACGCGTTGCTTCTCGGCGACGTAACGTGGGCGAAGCCGGTTCGGCCACCCTCATCGCCGCCAAACTCGATGCGCACGCCGTGCTGTAGGAACGCGAGCGGATACGGGGGCGGCTGCTCCTGGACCGGCTGCGGGCCTTGGAAATCGCTCGCAAATTTCGGCAGGCTGCCGTTTAGACGATGCCGATCGATTCTGCGATGTATGCGCGTAATGAATCGAGCTGCGCGGTTGTAACGCGTCCGATCGGGTCACCGTCGATGCGCTGTTTCGACGCGGCGGTCACCATATAAGCCGGAGCGTACGATTCGTGCTCAAGTCCGTTACTCGGTGTTGGTGGAATTCGAACGGACAACGGTACGACGACCGTCGACCCGCGCGTTGTCAACGGAACGACAAGAATGGTTTGATGGGCGTCGCTAAACAGGTCTTGGTCTTCAACGACCACGCACGGCCGAAGCTTGTTCGCCTCTTGCGGAAAGCCGTCGCCTCGCCAGTTCAGGATAACGATATCACCTGCTGCGGTTTGCGACATGTGCATCTCGCGCGATTCGATCCCAAAAATCGTAGAATTCGCGGGCGTCCGGGTCGTCACGGTTTCGCTCGGCAACGCGTCGCGACTCTTCGCGAATCTTTGCTTTTCGCACAAGCTTCGCCCGATCGGTCGCAATATTGCGCAGATACGTCGCAAGCCCGATTCCATGATCTTTTGCATCGGCTTCGAGCGTCGCGCGAACTTCGTCATCCAGCCGAACGGAAATCGGAGCAGCCATCAATGCAAGCGTATTACGCCGACGTGTTTCAGTCAAGTATTACGGCCAGGACGCCCGGCATCATTGCCGCCACTCTTTTCGTGAGGTAAGCTTTTGGTATACTTCAGGAAAGCGAGGGAGACCTGAAGACTGCCAAAGTGTTTTGGTCAGGCGACCTCAAGCAATTCGCCTGCCAGAAGAGTTCCGCTTCGATTCCAAGAGATCGCTATTCGTCGGCATGGCGACATGCTGATAATGGCGCCGCTTCCGCACGACTGGGCGGGGCTCGAAACGGTCGTTGGTTCGGTTGACGACGATTTCGTCGCCGTGGCGCAAGAATCGCCGGCTCCGCAGTCGCGCCCGAACTTCGACTTCTTCGATCGAGGTTTTTGCGAGCTGATCCTCATCACCCGTGACATGCACGCATTTCGCCGCGTGAGCGGCCTACGTGTCGAGAACTGGGAAAGCGACGATCCGACCGTCGCCGAGGGAATTGCGATCAGGCATTTGATACGCCGGCGTTCGACTCGTTCCACACGATGAATCCGTCACCGTGCTGACCGTCAGTCAAGTCGCTGCTTTGGCGCACCGCTCGTCGATGTCGTCGTCGTACAAGCCGGCCTTGCTCAAGGCACTCATCCGCATTGCTTCCACGCCCGCCGACATTGACATCGCATTCGACCGGCTTGGTGCGGAATTCTTGCGGCTATATTGGACGCAGACCGTCGTGTTCAGGTTACGCCAAGCACCAAGCCTCGCGAAAGAGCCGGAAGTAGTTCAGGAGATCCGCCGCGTTGCGACCGCAAACCGCGTGCGCGACTTGCGCGAACTTCCCATTAGCGAGCGCAAGAAGTTAGAGAGCCGGCTTGCGCGTGTCCTGCCTATAAACGTGGTCGACGCGTTCCACGCCAGTGCACCGGCATCGATGCCGCCTCTGTTCGAGCGGGCAACGAAGAATAGTATTCGGCTCACCGCGGATACCCAGGCATTCCTGCGTGAGAATGCCGGTGCGCTGCAAGCCATTGCGAATTTGTGGTGGGCGCGCTACTTGGAAAAGGTGAACCAGCTTGCACCATTGATTGTTCAAAAGGTCGAGCGTGACGGCGCACGTCGCACATCGGTGGCGAAATATTCTGAGTTACTGCGCGCGCTCGATGGACCGCGCTGTTTTTATTGCGAGCGTAATGTGTCCGGCGGCCTAAAGGGCCACGTGGACCATGTGATTCCCTGGAGCTTCATGCTTGCCGATCCACTGTGGGACCTCGTTTTAGCATGCGAGAATTGTAACCTCGCAAAGTCGGACGTATTGCCACACCGCGATTACCTGACAAAGCTGACGACGCGTCACGTTCAGCGCGCAAAAATTGCCGTACCGCCCTCGATCGCGAGCGTTTTACTCCCAGCAGACGAAGTCGAGCGATATTACGATGCCGCACTCGGAGTAGAGTGGCCGGCAGGTTGGGTACCTTTTGCTGAGAGCGACCTTTTGTAGCTTGCGATGACCACCTTGCCTGGAGAGCGATGCGTCTCGGAAAGATCCCCCATTTGCTGCCGCAAATAACCGGGAGGTTGACGCGGCTATCCCGATCGGGTGTTCCGCGGCCGCTGGGCGCGTTCACTGTCGCATAAGTTACAGACGGCGTTGCTCAGCAAGGTGAAGAGTACGGTGAGGCGATAACGCTACCCGGCTACGGCATCGACGATACTTGCACGACTTTCGGGGTACGAATCGCAGTCTCTTCGCTGTTCAAGCCTAAGAATAAACGCAACGACGCAACGCCATGGTGTGTGGCCTAATAGAGTGGACGAGCACGCCGGCTAAAGCTCGCAGGCGCCCCGGCAGGCCGTCTTTTGCAGCGTCATTTGCAGTTTGTCCTTGCCGTTGCAGCGTTTGCTTTACCGCTTCGCTTAACCGCGCGGGCGACAAACTCACGCCGCCGGCGCGGCGGCCAGATACTGATGAATGAACGCGATGGCCATGCTGCCTTCGCCGACGGCGGATGCGACGCGCTTGACCGAGCCGTGACGCACGTCCCCGACCGCAAAGACGCCGGGGACGCTCGATTCGAGCAGAAACGGATCGCGGTCGAGCGTCCAATTCGGCACGTCGCGCCCGGTCAAAACATAACCGCGCGCATCGCGCGCGATGGCGGCCGGCAGCCAGTCGGTGACAGCGTCGGCTCCGATAAAGACGAACAGCGCATCGGTGGCGTAACGCGACGTTTCACCCGTCGAGCGATCGATGATGTCGATCGCATCGAGATGCAGATCGCCATGCACGGCGCGGACCTCGCTGTGCGGTTGCACCCGAACGTTCGCCTGTGTGGCAAGCTGACGGATAAGATAGTCGGACATCGACGACGTGAGATCGGCACGGCGAATGAGAATCGTCACGCTGCGCGCGTAATTAGCAAAGAACATCGCAGCTTGCCCGGCTGAATTACCGCCGCCGATCAAGAAAATGTCCTTGCCCGTCGTATTACGGGCTTCACCGCGTGAAGCCCCGTAATACACGCCGACACCGCTCAAGCGCTCGATGCCGTCAATCGCCAGTTCGCGCCAGTCGACGCCGGTCGCCAGCACGAATGAACTGGTCGCAATGCTGTCGCCGCCGTCGAGCGTCAGACGTTTTGCCGTCACATCGAGTGCCACGACGTCGCGCGTTACCACGATTTCGGCACCCAGCCGTTTCGCTTGTTCGAGCGCACGCGAACCAAGGTCGTCGCCCGAAACCCCATTTGGAAATCCAAGATAGTTTTCGATGCGCGATGAGGTACCGGCTTGGCCGCCCGGCGCTTCACGCTCGATCATGAGTGTTCGCAGCCCTTCCGAGGCGCCATAGACGGCCGCTGCCAAGCCGGCCGGACCGCCGCCGATGATGACCACGTCGTACGCGTCGGAAAGGGGAGCCACTTGCAGCCCGACGGCGAGGGCCAATTCGCGGGTCGACGGATTCGCAACGATCTGCCCGTCGACGAGCCGAATCAACGGAAGATCGTGCCGATCCGCTGATTCCGGAAAACGGCTCACCGTACTGGGTTCGCCGGCGATCAAGAACTCGTGCCGAACCTGGTTTCGTCCGAGCAACGTGCGTGTATTGCGGCAGCCCAAGTCCCACCGGTCGCCGACGACGAGCACGGTCTCCGCGCGCTTCTGCGTCGCGCGGGTTTGCAAAGCGCTCAAACGGGCGGTCATCGCGCCCAGGATACGCTCGCGGAAACCGGCGTTGAGGACCGTAAGTGCCTGAAAGTCTAACGGATCGATCCGCATGACTCGACTGTCCGCATCGGCGCGCAGGTTTGCAAACGCATCGGACCCGAGCAGAATCGGGCTTTCACCAAAGAAACCACCGCGTTCGCGCGCGTCGAGAATCAGCTCGTGCGTGCCGACGCGTTTGGTGACGCTTAGTTTTCCGGCCAGCAACACGTAAAAGTACGGCTCTTGTCCTTCGCGGACCACGTATTCGCCGCGCCCGACATGAACGTCGGCCGCCTTGAGCGCGATGTCGCTTCGTTCCGCAGGTGTCAGTGAGGCAAAGATTTCGAGGTCCGTTAGCATGTCGGCTGTGATCATCAAGTTCCCAACGTTCCGAGCTCTTCTGCAGCAGTTGCTCCTTCACTCGGCCAGGCATGTTCTTCCGACGAGCGGTACCACGCGGTGCAGAAGCCGATGCGTCGCTTCATCGAATGCCGCCAAAATTCCACTCCGATCGACGCCCGTAACGTCGCCACAACACGTATGAAGCAATTTATTTTGTTGAACCGGTCATTGCGGCGCCGGGCGCGTTGACACATTTATGGTTTGCTGCGTCTCATGCGCCATCGGTGGACGCACGCCGGCGCAGCCGAAAGTCTTTACGGGCCTTTGCAGGTGTAGCATCACCGGCAGAGCAGTTCGGCGCGAATTGCGCGGCCCGCCCGGGGGTCGAAGGCGAGCACGGCTTGAACGCGGATTCGCAGATGCAGACGAGCGATGCGCTGCGCGGTTTACGGCTGGCGGTTCTCGGACCGATTTCTTGGCCGACCCCGCCGCCCGGCTACGGCCCATGGGAACAAGTCGCATACAATATCGCCGCCGGTATGTCCGCGCGCGGCTTGGACGTGACGCTCTTCGCGACCGGTAATTCGCGGTCGCCCGGCAAGCTTTCGGCGGTCGTTCCGGTCGGTCTCGAAGAAGACCGCGGATTCAACGCCGACGTCTACACCGCACTGCATATTGGGAAGCTCTTCGAGCGCGCCGCCGACTTCGACCTCATCCACAATAATTTCGACTGGAAACCCTTAACGTACGCGCTCGCAACACCCGCGCCGCCGATGATCACGACCATTCATGGCTTTAGTTCACCGCCGATCTTGGCGGCCTATTACGCGGGAGCCGGACGCAGCTTCTACTGCTCGATCAGCGATGCCGACCGCGATCCCGGGCTAGCGTATGTTGCAACGACGTACAATGGCATCGATCCCAGTCAATGGACGTATCGCGCCGAGCCGGGCGAGGATCTCGTGTTTCTCGCCCGGTTTCATCCTGAAAAAGGTGCGCATCTCGCGATTGCGATCGCTAAGAAAGCCGGTGTGCGCCTGAAGATGGCAGCTATTCCGCAAGATGACGCTTATTTTAAGGAGCTTGTCGAGCCGCACATCGACGGCGATCAGATTCAATTTTTAGGTCACGTCAAGGGCACCGCGCGCGACGAACTGCTGGGAACGGCGCTAGCACTCGTGCACATGACGACGCGGCCCGAACGCTTTGGCCTCACGTTGATCGAAGCCATGGCCTGCGGAACGCCGGTGCTCGGAGCGCGGATGGGTTCGCTGCCGGAGATCGTTCTCGACGGCACGACGGGCTATTTATGTTCGGGTGCCGATGAGGCGGCAGCGCAAGTGCCGCACTTGGCCGGCCTCAGTCGCGCGGCATGCCGCCGACACGTGGTGACTACCTTTTCAGTCGACCGGATGATCGATCGGTATTGTGCTGCGTACACGTTCGCGCTGGCGCAGCGGCTGCCGGCGCCGCCGTCGGCGGCGCAACGACAATGGCGCGCGTACGATTGGTGGGATCGCCCGATGGCCTTTACCGATATCCCGCCCAAACCCGAGCATACGGTGTATCCGCCATAAACCGGCACGTCGCGCCAACGGTGCCCTAGCGGGTCGAGTTGCCGAGCGCGTCACATTATGCACGACGGTGAAGTTACTCTACGGTCTCATTCTTAGTCTGGCGCTGCTTCGTACCACGCAAGCGCACGCAGCCGACAGCCCGGCCGTTATTCTTGCCACGACAACGAGCACCCAAGATACCGGCCTACTCGACGTTCTCATTCCAGCCTTCGAACGGGCTTCGGGGTTGAGCGTGAAAACGATCGCCGTCGGAACGGGTGCAGCGCTAATCATGGGTGAGAAAGGCGACGCCGACGTGCTGCTGGTGCATGCACCCAAGGCCGAAGAACAGTACATGGCCGACGGGCGCGGGCTCGAACGCGACCTCGTCATGCATAACCGCTTCATCATTGTTGGCCCGGCCAGCGATCCGGCACACGTGCACGATGCAACGAGCGCGGCCGATGCGTTCAAACGGATCGCTGCCGCCGACGTTCCGTTCGTATCGCGGGCTGATGATTCCGGAACGAACAAAAAAGAACTGGAGCTCTGGAAGATCGCCGGCGTACTGCCACGCGGCGCACGGTACATCTCATCGGGCAGCGGGATGGCCGATACGTTGCACATCGCTTCACAGAAAGACGCCTATACGCTCACCGACGACGGCACATACCTCGCTCAACGTGCAACGCTGGATCTCACTTCGGAGCTTGACGACGCCGCCGATTTAAAGAACGTGTATCATGTTATCGTCGTCAAGCCGATTGCCGGACACATTAACAATCAGAGCGGCGGCGAAGCGTTCGCGAAATACCTTATTTCGGCCGACGGCCAACGCCTCATCGGATCTTTCGGTCAAGCACGGTTTGGCCGGCCGCTGTTTGCGGCCGATGCGCAAACAGCGGCCGGCACCCACTAACGAGCCAACTCGTGCTGGAGATTGCCGCCCGATCGGTCGTTGTTTCGTTGGCAGCGACGCTTGTTGCGGCGTGCGTTGCATTCGGCGGCGCGCTCTGGATTGTCTATTCGCACGCGCGTTTGCGGCCCGTCTTACTGGGGTTCTTTAACGCTGGTTTAGGTTTACCACCGGTGGCCGTCGGCTTGGCCGTGGCCTACGTATGCTGGCGCAGCGGACCGCTCGGCCCGCTCGACCTGCTCTATACGCCGGCGGCAATGATCGTTGCTCAGACGATCGTTATCATACCGTTGATCGGAACGCTCGCGGTGCTCGCACTCGAGGCCGTCGATCCGACTTTGCACACCCAGCTTAGAGCGCTCGGCGTCCCGGTCCGCACCCGGCTCGTATTGCTCGCGCGCGAGACGCTGCCGGGACTGCTGGCAGCGGCGTTGGCGGGCTTTGGTCGCGCGGTTGCGGAGGTCGGCGCCGCGCAGATGACGGGCGGCAACATCGAGGGTCAAACGCGCGTTTTGACAACGGCAACGATGCTCGACGTCGGGAGGGGCGAGTTCGGAGCGGCTTTCGCCGACGTTGCCGTACTCTTAGGGATTATGGTGCTTGCCGCCGGCGCCGCGTTCGTGCTGCAGACACGATGGCGCTAATTGCTGCAAACGTCGTCGTCGAGCGCAGTCAATTTCGGCTGTCCGTTAGCACGTTCGCTGCAGATTCCGGCGGAACGGCCCTGTTGGGCCCGAACGGATCCGGCAAAACGACACTCTTACTGGCATTGCAAGGGCTGCTGCCGGCCGCTGGAATTTTTGAACGGACGGGTCGCTGCGCCGGCGTATTTGCGCAGCCGGCCGTACTGCGCGGACCCGTTTGGTGGAATGTCGCTATAGTCGCCCGAGCGGCACTCGGGCTCCCGGCAGCCGCAGCACTTGAACGCGCCCACGTCATACTTGCCGCCGTCGGGCTCGAGGAGGCGAGCGGCCTCGATGCGCGACGGCTCTCGACAGGGCAACGTCAGCGCTTAGCTTTAGCCCGCGCTTTGGTGCTTGAACCGCAAACTCTGTTTCTCGACGAACCATTCGCCAATGTCGATGCTGAAGGCCGAGCCGCATTGCGCGACGTCGTCGGGCGGTTCATCGTTCGGACCGGTTGTACGCTCGTGCTCGCAACGCAGAACCTCGCGGACGTTGCGCGGCTCTGCGGTACGGTTGTCCTTATCGACCGCGGGCAGATTGCCGCGACGCTCTCCACCGGCGCGATCGACACAAGTACGCATTCGTATCTGAGAGCACTCGTCGCCGAAGCGCGGATGCACAGCACCAGCCGATCAGCGACCGGATCAGCGCCGGCTGACCGCGCGATTATCGATCCAATGTAACAGCCGGCGGTTGCGTTCGGCTTTGTGCAAGGCGTCGTCGGCATCGTCGCCGAGCACCGTAAAATGGCCCATCTTGCGCCGCAACGCCGCGTGCGCCTTACCGTACAGGTGCAGTGTCACATCCGGATCGGTTAATAATTCGTTGATGCCACCGAGTTGATCACCATTTCCGCCGCCTAAAATATTCACCATCACGACGGCCGGAACGAGCATGCGCGGCACGACGAGCGGTAGATCGCAGATCGCACGAACGTGGGCTTCGTATTGGGAAATGGTCGTCGCTTCGAGCGAGTAATGGCCGGTATTATGGACGCGCGGCGCGATTTCGTTTACCAGTAGGCGATCGCCGGCCAAGAAATATTCGATCGCGAACGCACCGACGATGTCGAGACCGGCGGCAATCGTTCGCGCCGTCGCACGCGCCTGCTCGGCGACCGCGGGCGCGATCCGCGCCGGTACGATCGTCGTTGCCAGCACACCGCGGTCGTGCTGATTCTCGGCGACCGGAAAGGTCACCACGTCGCCCGCGGCATTGCGCGCGCAGATGATCGAAAGCTCTTTATCGAACGGCGAGAATTGTTCGTAAATTAACGGCCGCCCGCTAGCGGCGGCAACGGCGTCAACGGCTTCGGCTGTCGTGCGTACGAGCCATTGACCCTTGCCGTCGTACCCGCCCATCGTCGTCTTCAAGATCGCCGGAAATCCGATGCGTTCGATTGCGGCCGTCAGTTCAGTGGCATCGCGCACCGGCGCAAAATCAACCGTCGCAACACCGCAATCACGCACGAATTGCTTTTCCAGTAAGCGCTCCTGCGTAAGGCGCAGCACGGCGCCGCTGGGCCGCACGAGCCGGCAGTCGGCCTCGAGCGCTTCGATGGAACCAAGCGGAATATTTTCGAACTCGTACGTCACGACGTCGCTGCGCGCACCCAGTTCACCGATGAACCGAAAGTCGTCGTACGCCGAAACGATTTGTTCGTCGGCGATTTGGCCGGTCGGTGAATTGGTTAACGGCTCGAGCACCACGACGCGATAGCCCATGCGTTTGGCTTCCAGGGTCAACATGCGGCCGAGCTGCCCGCCGCCTAAAATGCCGATCGTCGTCATAGCACGGTCGCTTCCACGTCGCTTGCGATACGCGCCGCGCGTTCGTTCAGCTTCTCCGTCAATTCCAAGTCGCCCAAGGCAAGAATCCGGGCGGCGAATAAGCCGGCGTTCGCCGCATTGCCGATTGCCATTGTTGCGACCGGCACGCCGGCCGGCATTTGCGCGATCGACAGCAATGAATCGAGCCCGTTGAGCGAGCGCGATTGCACCGGAACACCGATAACCGGTAAGGTGGTGAGCGCGGCGACCATCCCCGGGAGATGTGCCGCGCCGCCGGCGCCGGCGATGATCACCCGCAAGCCGCGCTGCGCAGCCGTCTTCGCGTAGCGAAACATGAACTCGGGCGTCCGGTGCGCCGAGACGACTTTGAGCTCGAAGGGAATCGCGAGGTCATCGAGCGCCAGCGCCGCTGCACGCATTGTTTCGAGATCCGAAGCGGAACCCATGATAATTCCGACAACCGCCAGACGTTCCATCGGCCGACCGCTTCTGCCCGCCGGAAGAGCCAACCTCGATTCCGAAGCCAGGTGCACATGCAATTCAGTCTGGGCATCAATTATTGGCCGCGCCGCAGCGCGATGGCGATGTGGCGCAGTTTCGACGCCAGTGAGATCGCTGAGGATTTTGCCCATATCGCCGCCCTTGGACTCGACACGGTGCGTTTTTTCTTGCGCTGGTTTGATTTTCAACCGGAGCCGAAACGCATGGACCGGGTGATGCTCAGCCGGCTCGAGCACGTGATGGAACTCGCGTCGGCCAACCGTCTGCGCGCCATGCCGACGTTCTTTACCGGTCACATGAGCGGCGTCAATTGGCTACCGAGCTGGACACTCGACTCGGCCACCCCGAGCGGACGCTTTCGCACCATGACCGAAGCCGGCGAGGCACCGTTCGGTATTGCGGATTTCTACACCGGCGCGTTGCTCGATGCGCAACTGTACCACGTGCGCGAAGTCGGCGCCGCGCTACGCGATCATCCGGCGGTCGTAGCCTGGGATCTCGGTAACGAATTTAGCAATCTGCGAGAACCGGCTTCGATCAACGACGGCCGCGAGTGGAGTAAGCGACTCACGCACGCCGTTGAACGCGCGTCCGGACATCCGGTGACCGCCGGCATTCACGGCGAAGATTTAACCCGCGACCGCAACGTGCGGCCGTCGTGGATTAGCGAACCGTGGGTGTTCGCAACGATGCACGGGTATTCCGTGTATAGCGACTTCGCGCGCACGCGTACCGATGCCGGCGTCGTTCCCTTTCTCGCACAGTTAACTGCCGCTTTCACGCACAAGCGCGTGCTGTTCACGGAGTTTGGCAATCCGTCGTGTCCGCCGGGAAAAATCTCGCCGTTCGAGCGCGTTGCCTTACCGGACGAGGCGCCGCTGCCGATTATTTCACCCGACGATCCGGTGCGCGCCGCGTATGCGTGTCTGAATGAAGCCGAAATGGCGCAATACGCGACAGACGTTCTCACCCGCCTCCACGCCGACGGTCGGCTGGGCGCCTACTGGTGGTGTTGGGCCGACTATATCGCCGCATTAGACCGCACGCCGCCGTTCGACCGCGCGCCGCACGAAATGTCGTTCGGTATCGTGCGCCGCGACGGTAGCGAAAAACCGGTCGCGGCGGCGTTGGCGGCGTTCGCCCGCCGCGCGCCGCTGGTGCTCGAGCCGCACGATCCCGATATCTTCGAGCCGGCATACTACGCCGATCTCCCGCAAACCACGCACGAAGCCTATAACCGCTTTCTGGAGTTGCCGACGTGAAGACCATGCTGATCACCGGTGCGTCGTCAGGCATCGGCCGGGCGTTGGCGATTCGGGCTGCGCGGGCCGGCTACGGCGTTTACGCCGTCGGCCGCAATGCCGAGGCCCTCGCCGCGCTGCGTAGTAAAATCGAGAGTGAGAGCGGCTCGGTATGCGTCGATGCTTCGGACGTGGCCGTTGCGGCCAACGCGCAAGGCATCGTAGCTCGCGCCTTAGCCCGATACGGGTCGATCGACGTGCTGGTGAACAACGCGGGCTTCGTTTCGGCCGGACCACTCGCCGCGCAAAGCGACGCAGAATTAACGTTGCAATTTGGTACGCATGTTATCGGTCCGGTCGCGCTGGTGCGCGAAGCACTCGCGGCGCTCCGCGCGTCACACGGCCATGTTTTTATGCTGGGTTCGGGCGTCGCCCGGGTGCCGGTCGGCGGCCTCGGGGCGTATCCACCGGCCAAAGCCGCCGTACGCTCGGCCACGGCGATTCTGCGCCGCGAACTGCGGCCGCACGGAATCTCCGTAACGTATGTCGACCCGGGTGCCGTCGATACGCCGTTCATGAAACGCGCCGGCATGCCCGGCGCGCCGGCGCGCCTATTAATTCTTCCGCAAGACGTCGCGCGCAAAATTCTCATCGCGGTAACGAAACCGCCGCGCGTGCTCAACGCCGTCGGCTGGCAAGCGGTGGCCGTCGCGATCGCCGAATTCTTTCCGCGCCTTACCGACGCGCTACTCGATCGGGCACCCGCGCTCGTCGGCGGCGGTGTGCCGCCGCCGTCGGCGGCCGGGGCGGCAGCAACCACGTTCGGAAACGCGAATGGCGCCTCATCGAGCGCCGCTACCAATGCTCCGGCTCAAGCACTACCGCAGGGTACGGCAACGCCGCAGGTTGCCGAGCCTGAAGCGCCGGGAACGCCGGCCGCGCAGCCGGATGCGCCCTCATTCGAGGGCGCACTCGAACCACATCGCCGCCGGATGGAAAAGCTTACGTTTCGCGAGTCGTTCGTGCGTCATCTCCTGGTGCCCGGGACGACGTTAGACGTCGGTGAAATAGCATTGCGTTGGGCCGGCATGCCGAATAAACACGAGCGCGCGGTGACCGAAGAGGTGCTCGAGGCCTTGGCCGATGCCGGCTTCCTCGAACGCTCGCCGGACCACGCCTATGTGGTGGTTCGAGCCCCCTAATTCATGGCCGCATCAGGCAACGACGAGGGTCCGTCGCGCGACCACGGGCACGGCCCGTTGCCGACACTCTTACTGGTCCTCACAATTCTGACCGGCGTCGTTGATGCCGTGAGTTATTTGAGCCTCGGGCACGTCTTCGTCGCGAACATGACCGGCAACGTCGTCTTCTTAGGCTTTGCCCTGGCCGGCGCGCTCGACGTCGCTCCCATTCCATCGATTACCGCGATGCTTGCGTTCGTGATCGGAGCGGTAGCGGGCGGACGCCTCGCATACGCGCTAGCCGGTCATCGCGCGCGCATCTTCTTTGCCGCGACGAGCATCAAATTTTGTTTCATGCTGGCGGCCGCGGTGCTCGCCGCGACGGTTGCCATTGCCGGACCCGTACAATTGTGCCTCATTGCGTTGCTCGCGACGTCAATGGGTCTCCAAAACGCGGCCGTCCGTAAGATTAACGTACCGGACCTAACGACGACGGTGCTCACCATGACGCTGACCGGAATCGGCGCCGACTCGGGGTTCGCCGGGGGAAACAATCCGCGCTTGGCGCGGCGTTTAGCGTCGATCCTGGCAATGGCACTCGGCGCCTTTGCGGGCGGCTTTGTCGAACTGCGCGTCAGCTTATGGGCCGCGCTTGCGCTGGCAGCAGCGCTCGCCGGGGGTGCCGCGGCCGTGTCGTATCGCTGGTCGCGGGAACGGCCGGCGTGGGCCGTTCCGGTAGCGTAAGCGGCTCTTGCGCACACGCAATCTGCGGGATCGGCTCGACTGCGGCCCCTCTCGCCATCGCCGAACGCTGGTCTAGGAGCGCGTCTGGCGCCCCGGTGCGTCGGCCTGCCCGAGAAACGGTGCGTCCGCTAGACGGTCGCTGAAAGCCGGGCCTGTCGTTCGAGGTCCACCGCTCGGACCTGGGCGAAATCGACCGTCGGCAACGTCTGAAATCCGGGCTTGGCAAACAGGTAACCCTGGAACAGTTCGATGCCGAGATTGCGCAGCCAAGCATACTCGGGAATGGTTTCGACCCCTTCGGCAAGGACCCGAACACCGAGTTCCGCACACATTCCAACGATGCCACGCACCACCGCTTGGCGCGGCCGGTCGAGCTGAATATCGCGCACGAGATCCATATCGAGTTTCAACACATCGGGCTGAAATCGGACCAGCAGTTCAAGATCGCGAAATCCGGCGCCGAAGTCATCGAGCGCGGTAATAAACCCGAAGCGCCGATACTCCCGCATGATTTCGACTAGCCGCGACGCTTCGGCGAGATGGTCGTATTCGACCACCTCGAAGACGATCCGATCGATCGGAAATCCGTATTTTTCGGCGGCCGCGAACGTCGTACGAATGCAATTCTCAGGACGATACACCGCGTTCGGCATGAAGTTGATGTTGAGATTCGTTTTCATCCCAAGGCGGGCAGCCAGCGCGATCGCGCCGACCCGGCAATCCTGATCGAAACGGTAGCGGTTCTCATCAGTTACCTGACTGAGCACCGAATATGCCGATTCTCCGTTCAGTCCGCGAACGAGCGCTTCATGTGAGTAGATCGCTTCAAGCTCGACATCCACAACCGGCTGAAAAGCAAACGTAAATTGGAAGTCCAGCGGCCCGCGAGCGACACAGTGCTCGCATTTTCCGGTAAGCGTGGGCGGGCAATGCGCGCTAGATGAAGTGTCCATTACAAGAGGTATCGGCGTCACGGTAGGCTTGCATGACAGTATGACGCATCTTTATTCGCAATTATTACAATTTGGTGTTTTTTCTGCTGCGGTTTGCATACAAAGATCGGCTTTAAACGAGGCTCGATCGTCTCGCCGGCCGCGGTCGCGCCCGGCATCGCGCGTCATCCAGTCGCGCACACGATCGGCACCACGGCGTCAGCCTCTCGCCGGTTTCGCTCACGCGGTCGTCGCCACGCCGAGCTTCGACCGGGTGTGACGGTACACCGTGTAAAACCGCGTCAGCATCGCGTCGTTTATAAACGCAATCACGCTGCCACGCACCGGCGCGCCGCAGTTCACGATGGCGACCAAACGCTCATTGCCCTGAGCGTTTGCGCCCGGCCGGAACGTCGTACTCCTTACGGTTTCGCGTACATGGCGGTCTGGCCGGCAACCGCTGGTCGCCGTAATGAGACGAGCCGGCTCGCGCTGTCGAGCAATACCTTCAAAGCACGAGCTCTTGGGTCGCCTCGGCGGGAATCGTTACGATTTCGGGGCCGGTAGATCGCATGGTTCGGTGCTCGTTGGCTGTGTTTCATTCCGGCGCACTTTGGGCTACATCGTCTTAGCCAACGTTCATCCGGCTTACCAGTACGCGACCTCACGCTGCTGCGTATCTTTGAACTTGCCAAAGACGTTTGGATCGGCGGCCAGCTCGTTACGCAGATCGTCGATGCGTTGCTGGTCGAGCGGATGCGAGCGCGACCACGCCGCCTGACCCGCGCCGTACGTAGCGCTCATGGTTTGGAAAAACCAGATCATTCCGTATGGATTGTAGGTATTCGTTGCCGCGATGATGCGCGCGCCTTCTTCGTCGGCCTGCGCTTCGATGTGCCGCTGCAAATTTGCATCGACGCGCTCGCCGGCGTTTTGCATGCCGTAGCCGGCAGCGGCCCCGCCCAGCGGTCCGGCGAAAACCTGCGCCAAGATCGAGCCGACCGTCGCCACGGTGTTCATCTTGTTCGCAGCGGCCATGTGCTTTGCAACATGGTGGAGGACCATATGGCCGGATTCGTGCGCGAGCACACCGGCGAGTTCGTCGCGATTTTTGGCCAGCTTGAGCAGCGGTTCGTTCACGTAGATATTTCCGCCGGGAACCGAAAACGCGTTGGCCGAGTCCCCGCGGACGATGTAGAACCGGATCGGATATTCGTAGCGCGAACGCACCGTTTGAGCGATGACCGAGCCGACTTCGTTGAGGTGTTCGTAGTACGTCGAGTCGAAGAGCAAATCGCCCGACTCGCGCAGTTGCCCGAAATACTCGCGGCCGACGTCGGCTTCGTCGAGCGCCAAGGCAGCGGATATACAGCCAAGTTGGCTTGCTCCCACGGCTGCGACGAGACTCTTGACGAACGCGCTGCGTTCCATGTTGGTTGCCACCCTCCGGACGGAGCTCTTGTGTTCTCTCGAACGATACGTTGCTTGAAAAGTTGCGGGTTTGCGCTACTGGCTCTTTTCGCGCTGGCACCCGCCGATGCATTGGCGGCTTCGAGCCGCGTCGCGGTGCCGCTCGGCCAGATCGCCGGGATGACCGCCGCCGGACCAGCCGACGCGCGCACGCTGTTGCGCATCGCCGTCGAATACGAACCGCAAGCAAATCTGGACAGCCTCGCCGCTGCCATGACCGACCCGGGCGGCGAGCCGCACCGGCACCCGCTGAGCGCCGATGCTTTCGCCCTGCGCTTCGGCCGGTCCGGACGCGACGGCGACGCGCTCGCCGCGTTCCTGCGCGCGAACGGTGCGACCGATATCTTCATCGCCCGCAATCGTCTCGTCGGCGGCGGTATCATCGATGTCGGTCACGCGCAACGCGCCTTCTCGGTCCGCTTCCTGCGCTACACGCAAGGCGCGCGTACGGTGGTCGCCCCGAGCGGGGCGCTGACCGTTCCGTTACTCAACGTCCGGGCCGTTCACGGCCTTATCACCGCGACGACTCCGCGCCTCGCCGACGTTCCGTCGTTCACTTTGTTCCGCGGCGATTGGTACACACCCAATAAGCTGCGCGAGGCATACGACGCGGTACCGAACGGCGGTGCGAACGAACGAATTTCCATCGTTGAGGACGCATCCGACCGCTTCGATCTGCGCGACATCGCGCCGTTCTTAGCCAATGACGGCGCACCGCCCGGCGCAACCGCCGAACGGGTCATCGAGCGCAGTTTCGCATCCAAAGCGTCGGCTTCGCAGTGCGGACGCGATGACCGCGGCCAAGAGCCGGCGCTCGACGCCGATGCGGCGTTGACCATGGCGCCGCTGGCCACGATCGTGTTGGATTACGAAGATATTTGTTCGGAGGGCAACGATGGAACGCTGGCCCTCGAACGCGCGCTCGACGACCGCGAGCCGCCGACGGTCATCGTGTTTCCGTTCACCGTCGGCCCGGCGCTGGGGCCGATCGCGCAGCTGTACGGCAAGCCGCCGATTCCGTTGCTCGAGGCGATGGTACGCGGAATTCCGGTCGTGGTGCCGGCCGGCGATGACGGCGCCTACGGGTTTCGAATCGCGGGCATCGACATCGCGGCGGTGGCATATCCGTGCGTTTCAATCTATGTGATCTGCGCCGGCGGCACGCAGGTCGGCGACCGCGACGGCGCGTGGGACGATGCGCCGTGGAACGACGGCGAGCACGCCACCGGCGGCGGCATCTCGCTCGAGCCGCGGCCGGCGTGGCAAGACGCGGCCGGCGCCTACGAACTCTCGCCCCAATTCATCAAGAACCGGATCGTGCCCGACGTCTCGGCCGATGCGGCCGGCCATCTGCGCATCTACTGGCACAATTATGGACTTGGCGGGGTCGGCGGAACGAGCGAAAGCGCGTCGATCGTGGGCGGTCAGTTGGCGGCGATCGACTCGCTGGTCCCGGCCGCGAAACGCCTGACGATCGCGGGCGATCTGTACGTGCTGGCCAAGGCGGCGCCCAAGGCCTACCGCGACGTGCAACGTGAGAACGACCGCGGCTATACCGACAACACGCTACGGCCCGGGCGCTTACCCTTGCCGCCCGACTTCCGCGGTCAGGTGCCGCCGCCGCCCAAGCCCGTTGCCGGTTGCGCGGCGATCGAGCCCCACGGCTGCAGCGCTCGCGTCGGTTATGACGGCGTTTCGGGGTTGGGCGTCCTCATGGAGAAACGCGCCGTCGACGCGCTGCGCTAATGCCGATTGCGGCGAAGAAGATCAGCGTCGCGAGCAGCACGATCGTCGCGCCGCTCGCCGAGCGCAGCTCGTACGATAGATAGAGGCCGCCGACCGATGCGCTGACACCGAAGGCCGCCGACAGCAGCATCATCGGCACGAACCGGCGCGTGAGTTGGGCAGCGGCGGCGGCCGGCGTCACCAACAGCGCGGCGACCAGAATGATGCCGACGGATTGCAACGATACGATGATGGTAAGCGATAACAACACCAGCAACACATCGTCCACGAACGTTGCGCGAATACCGCTGGCTTGCGCCACGACCGGGTCGAACGACGTATACAACAACGGCCGGTACAGCGCCGCGACGACGATGGCAACAAGCACCGCCAGTACGACGATCATCGTTAGATCGCCGCGCGATACGCCTAAAATATCGCCGAACAAATAACTCTGCAGGTCGACGGTCGAGCGCGCCGAGCGACTCATTAAAAAGATGCCGAGCGCGAACGCACCGGTGAACAACACGCCGATCGACGTGTCGAGGGAGACTTTCGCGCGGCGATGCACATAGCCGATACTCAAGGCCGTTACGACCGCCACAACGCCCGCGCCGACGGCGTAATTGAGCCCGCGCAGATACGCGATAACGATCCCCGCAAACGAAGCATGCGCGAGTCCGTCGCCGATGAACGACAGCTTGCGCAGCACCACGTACGTTCCCATGGTGGAGCATAACAGACCGACCACGAGCGCCGCCACAAATGCTCGCTGCATGAATTCGTACGCAAACGGTGCCAGCACGCCGTCCATCAGACGCCGCCGCGATCGGCGCGCAGATGGCCGTGCACGTGCGTGTGCTCCCGGATGCCGGCATACGCGTCGCCTTCGAGCACCGTCGCGGGGTCGCCGTCGGCCAGCACCCGCCGGTCGACCACGATGAGCCGGTCGAACCATTCCGGCGCGCGATCCAAATCGTGCGTCGTCATGAGCACCGGCATACCCCGGGCCACGAGTTCGCGAATGACGTGCAGCAGCGATTCTTCCGTCGCGGCATCAACACCGGTCGTGGGCTCGTCGAGCAGCAACAGCTTTGGTTCTTGGGCGATCGCGCGGGCGACGAATGCGCGCTGCTGTTGGCCGCCCGAAAGCTGCGAAATGTGGCGGTCGGCGAGATGCACCAGATCGAGTGCTGCAAGGGCTGCGTCGACCGCTTTGCGGTCGGCGGCTCCGAAGCGCGCGAAAGCGCCCAGCCGTGGATAGCGTCCCATCGCGACGACGTCGCGCACATTGGCCGGAAATTGCCAGTCGACGTCTTCGATTTGCGGCACATAGCCGATCGTTCCGGGCGCCAAGCGGCGCGGCGGTTTACCGAACACTTGCACGCTGCCGGCCGACGGCGTAACGAGGCCTGCGATGGTCTTGAGCAAGGTGGATTTGCCCGACCCGTTCGGGCCGACGATGCCCAGGGCAACGCCGCCGGCCAGCGCCAGATTGACCCCATCCAACGCAACGACCCGCTCGTACTGGACGCGCACGCCGGCCACGTCGACGGCATTCATTTTAGCGCGCCGACGATCGTATCGGTGTCATGATCGATCATGCCGATGTAGTCGGCGACGCTGGGATCGGTGCCGACCGAGTCGTCGTACAAGTTTTCAACGGTTTTGATGCCGGCGCTTTGGGCGAGCGCTTGCACGAGCTTCGGGCTATACTCGGGCTCGGCGAACACCGCGCGCACGTTATTTTCGCGCGCGAGCTTTACGATATCGCCCAGGTGTTGCGGACTCGGTTCGGACCCCGGATTCACTTCCACGACACCCGCCGTGCGCAATCCGAAGCGCGCGTTATAGTACAAAAACGCGTTGTGGAAGATGATCATCGTGCGCTGCGCGGATGGGATCGTTTGAATTTTCCGGCGCGTGCGTTGCAGCAGCGCCCGTAGTTTCACATCGTATACTGTGGCGTTGCGGCGGTAGACACCGGCGTTTGACGGGTCCGCCGTGATAAGTGCGTCGCGAATTTTGCGCACGTAGGCGCGCGCCAGTTCGGGATCCATCCAGAGGTGCGGATTATTGTCGCGGACCGGCAAACCGGCGGCGCATACGACGACGGTGAGCGTTTCGTTGCGCGCGTTGTCGAGGTCGGATTGCAGCCAACCTTCGAGGTTGACCCCATTTTCGACCAGGACGTTCGCGTCGTGGATCGCCTCGATGTCTTGCGGCGCGGGCTGATAGTCTTCAGGCGAGGCGCCGACCGGCACCAGGCTATGCACGCGGCTCGCATCACCGACGACCGCCGTGGCCAGCGAAGCCAGGGTCGATGTGGTCGCGACGACCGTTGCCCCGCTCGCATTCGGGCGTGCCGCGGCATGCGAACATCCGGCGAGCAGTACGACGGCCGCTACCGCCCAGCGGGGGAAGGTCATTGCCTTCCCTATCGGCACCCGAACCCGGCGGACCTTGTCTTGCCCTCCAGCCACTCCCTCTTGCGGCGATCTCGAGGGAAACCTTTGACATGCGGAACCGGACTTGTTAGAATCGCGAACGGCCCATGGGGATGTAGCTCAGTTGGTAGAGCACTTGCTTCGCATGTAAGGGGTCTGCGGTTCGAATCCGCACATCTCCACCAAATTGTAGACCCGCGCTTCGCGAGAAGCGACGGGTCTTTTTGGTTCGATTCGCGTCGCCCGGCGGTAAAGCGAATCTCCTCTTACTACCGCTTGCGACGGTTCGGTAAGGTACGACACGACCGGTGAACTGAGTCGTCGTGGACTTGATCATCTCCGTCCATGCGCTGTGCGTCACGGAGCCAGAGCCCGACCAAAGAGTGCAGTTCACGCCGTAGAACGGGCACGATTGTAGCGGACCGGCGTACGGCGGAAAAAATTGAATTCACGAAAGTCGCAACGTGCAGCGCAATCAGAAAGCGAATGTCGCGGAAAATAACGAGGACGACGAACAGCTATCTGTTATCACGCGATCGAACTCGAAGCGGCAAACATCAACGTACGACGGTTTCTTGCCCGATCGGCGCCCAGAACCATTATAGGAGCCGCCGGTTTCTGGCAGTCGTATGACCGATGAACAGGACGTTGCCTCAAGCGCCCCGGTGCGGACGATTCGGGCCACGCGGCCGGACGAGCTCTTAGCATTAAAAGCGGTAATTGACGCAACCGATTTATTTCCATCTGAGCTGCTCGACGACATGGCTGCTCCATATTTGCGCGGTGAAGCAACCGACGATATGTGGCTTACCGCATGCATACGAGAACGGCCCGTAGCGCTAACCTACTGCGCTCCGGAGCGTATGACGCAAGGTACCTGGAATCTGTTGCTTCTTGCCGTCCATCCAAATCAGCAGCGGCAAGGCGTCGGCGCCGCGCTCATGCATCGCGTGGAGGCCATGCTCGAAGCTCTCGGCCAGCGTATTTTGCTCGTCGAGACCTCGGGTTTGCCGGCGTTCGCCGGCACGCGGGCTTTCTACGGACGCATCGGCTATCTCGAGGAGGCTCGCATTCGCGATTATTACCAAGCCGGTGACGATAAAATAGTTTTTCGCAAGACCCTCGCTCGACCGGCCAGCGAAAGAAAGTAAGTCCAATTCGGAGTTGCATTCAATCCCGGTACGGCACTCTACGCGCGGAGCGGAGCTAACGGCACTGTTTAAGGCGCGACGACGACCGAAACGACCGTCGCCCTGTTGGACAATCCGGGTAATCTCACTTTAGCGGGCAAAGTTTGCGCAGAGCGGGAGCTTCACAAGCGTATCACGCGCGAGCTAACGACGCCAAATGACCGCGCAACCATGATACCGGCACCATCGCGACGCAGGCCACCAGCGCGACGATCGCCCATGCCGCGTTGAGCGACATTCGATCGGCGAACAAACCAAAGAGCGACGGTCCAACCGCCGATGCGGCGAATATCGCCGTCAAGCCGAGACCCAGCGCGCTCGCCGCGCGCTCCGCTCCGCCGACTTCCGACAGCGCGGCGGCCATCAGGCCGTTCCAACCGGAAGCCGAAACGCCAAGGAGTGCGCTGGCGAGAAAGAGCGGCGCGATCGCGCCCGGACGCAGCACCGCAAGCATCGCAGCCCCGATCGAAACAAGCACGCAAATGATCGCGAGTGGCACGAGCCGGTCGCCGCCCAGCCGTCGATCGCTCACGTAGCCCCAGCCGAGCCGGCCGCAAATAGATGCGGCGAACGCCGTGGCGAGCGCCGATCCGGCGATGTGCGGCGACACGCGGGCGACGTTCAGCGCGGTAATGGTCAGAAAGCCGTTGAGTACGAATTGGCAGGCCGACAGCAGCATGCAGGTGAGCGTGACGCCGATAAGTCGCGGGTTGCGTATAAGAATCCGTAGGCCGCGTGCGATCGGCTCCGCTGGCCGCCGCTCACGTCCCCCGTCGGACGCTTGTTGATACAGAACGTACGCGATACCGCTGGGCACCGCCACTAAAACGGCGGCAAACACCAGCGCCGCTCGATACCCGCCATGGAACGCGAACAGCGGCAACACCAAAGCACCGATCAGTCCGCCGACCGATACACCCGTCTGGCGAATTCCCATCGCAAAGCCACGGTCGCGGTCGAACCATGCCAAGATGGCTCGGCCGCCGGCCGGCGTCGAAGCCGCATACCCCGCTCCATACGCTCCGACCATCACGACCAACCAGATATAATTGACGACGAGCGTGGCGCTCAGTAACGCAACGGTCATGATCGTCGCCGAAACGAGTAGCATGCGGCGCTCGCCCCAGCGATCGGTCAGCACGCCGGCAACGGCGGTAAAACAGCTGGCGCCGATCAAAATTGCGGAGAAGCTCAGACCGAGTTGCGCCTTCGAGAGCGCGAAGGCGGCGACGAGCACCGGCGACAATGCGCCCAATGCCTGTTGCACGACCGACGAGCCGGCTTGCGCCGTCGTCATGAGCGTCAACACGCGCCAACGCTCGGTCATGTGGCCAACGCCTCTCGACGAAGCGACGCCGTCACACCGCCGGCATGATCCGACTCAATCGAGCCGCCGGCCGAACATTCGCAGGTGGTATGCAGGTGGAAAAGGTCTCCTGTTCATGTGCCATGAGTCACTCGACAATTGTTTAGCTTAGGTAAAAAATCCTAATTTTTGAGAAGTCCGCTTAGGACGCTCTTGCTCTACCATACGTCCATACCTCGTCGGTTTTTTCCCGACGCGCCATTCGGTGGAAGCAGGAGAATAACATGATCGCCCAAGATTTGACCCCGCTCAAGACCTTCGTCGTCGAACGCCAATCCCTCATTGCGAAGGCGCTACATTCGTTCCTCGATGAGAACCCGCTGATCCGCGTCGTCGGTGACGCGCCGTCGGTACGCGTTGAAGATCTGCAGCGCACGCGCCCCGACCTGATCGTTTTCGGACTCGACAACGCCCTGCACGATGTCACCGAAGCACTCGCTCTCGCTCGCAGCGTTTGCCCGAACGTCCGTTTCTGCGTCCTATCGAGCTTCGCAAACTCCGACGTCATGCAGCGCAGCATCGCCTCGGGCGCCGACGGCTTCGTCGTCAAAGATATCTCGCCGAGCGAACTCGATGTTGCATTCCGCGTCCTGGCCAGCGGTTCGTCGTACGTCGATCCGCGCGTCGCGGGCGGCATGCTCAAACGACGCTACGAGGCCAACGCCGGTTCGGCAATTAGCGATCTCACCACCCGTGAAGCAGACATTTTACGCCTCATTGCGGGCGGCTTAGCGAATAAAGAAATCGGCGCCAAGCTGCAATTGTCGGAAAAGACGATCAAGAACTACGTTAGCCGAATCCTCTCGAAGCTGAACGTATCGGCTCGCACGCAAGCCGCCGTGTACGCAATCAAAGCCGGATTCGTTTAAACGCGCGTTAGCGGCAATCAAAACAGGACCGACCCTCCGCAGTAAGCGCAGTTCCCCTACCCGGGGGTTGATGTTGATGATCCGATTCAGTTTCCGGGACATGTTTGAGATAAGATACCGGCGGTTTTATGTGCACGCTGTCGCCCTTTGTTGAGACGCTATGTGCAAGGGTGGATGAGGCGAGCGATAATTGGCGGCCAGCGGGTCAGCGAATGTCCCGGCCCATAGTTCGGAGAGCTTCTCTGAGGTCACAACTTTTACACCGCGCTGGAAGCGGTCTGCAACGATACGGAAAATATGAGCGAAGATCGTGTTGAGCGGCGTGAAGCCGAGCTATCAAAAATAATGAGATTAGCTCTCAGGTGACGCTCGTTGATTCGGAGGTCAGCGAGTGCCGAAGTACGTTGCGATAACGAGACAAGCAATCTCTGGCGAGCACGGCATGTTCACGCAAACATGCGTTGATTCAATAAACTTCTTTCCCAGAAATTCGTATGACGCACTAAACTTGGAAGCCGCCCTCTCATTGAGGGCCAAAGAGGCAACGAACATCAATAGCGAGCTGGAAGAACGTATCTGGACGTTGACCGAGCCCATCAATGGTCAGTATCCGCGACCGTGGATGACGACTTTGGCCGCCCCTGCGGACGCGAAGATTTTCATCGTTGGATTCAACCAGGCCACCGAGTATCCAGCGAGCATAGTCGGGACACACGATCATTTCGTCGACGCACTGTTTAACAGAAAAGGGCAAACTTGCCGTGCTCTCTATAACAGAGTCCGTGCGGACGATGGTCCATCTCCGACGCGCAATAATATCGATTCGCTAACGACGCTTCTTGGAAGGGCGGGGCTGCACAAGGTCTTGGAAACAAATGTTATCTGTTATTCGTCAAAAGATGCAGCTGAATTATCCGACCCGATGCATAACGGCGGCTACGAACGCGGCAGTGACATATTTCGATCCATCTTCGATTTCATTCGCCCACCCGTACTGATCGTAGACGGGAAAAAAGCTCTCAAGACATTTGTTAGGCTGGTCGGCGCCGGTAGTGAATTAAAGGCATTGGTGGGCGCTAATTTGCCTCCAGATAAGACCGGACCGATAACGATCGCGAAGGCGCGGCTCAAGAGTCCGCAATACGACAATTACGATCCGGTCGTTTACGCGATGCGAAGCCTCGGGCAGCCTGAATTTAACAAGTGGAAAGCCCGTTCAGCGGCCTATTTTGTGAAACTTGTCGAGGACATCGGCAACGAACTTTCCGCCTAACGCCGGCGCTAAGGGCTATGTAGACTGCGCACTGGTGCGACTTGCGGGGCTCCAGGGGCGGCCCGGTCGCCCGCTCGAAGTTTCGCGGAATTTCAGGCCCGTGCGCCAAGCCAGTCTTCGGCTCGCGCGACCGCGGCGCGAATTGCCGCTTCAAGCTTCGGATTTGTCGCTAAGGTGCCCCACAATTGGCGCTCGGTGCAAAACCAGCCCAGCGGATCGGCGGATTCGAGCATGGCATGCACCGCGGCTATATCCATGACGCCGTCGTGATACGCGAACGGCAATTCTCCGCGGTGCCAGCGCATTAAGAAAAGATAGAACAGCGCCGGCAACATCGCCGTCGAGGCAAGCGATCGATCGCGCTCCAATAACTGGGTGAGCGTCGGAACGATAAAGCCCGGCATCTTCGAGAACCCGTCCGCCGCCACGCGCGCATTCGTATCGGCGATGAATGGATTGCCGAACCGCTCGAGTACGACGTCACGGTACGCGCGTAAGTCCAGCGGACTGGGCGTCAAACAGGGAATGACGTCGTCGGTAATATAGTCAAAAGCCAACTCGCGCACTTCGCGGTCGGCCGTGCCTTCGTGAATATACTCATAGCCTAACAGCGTTCCGGCCCACGCAATGCAGCTATGACTCGAGTTGAGAATGCGGATCTTGGCTTCCTCGTACGGGAGCACCGAACTCACCAGTTCCGCGCCGGCACGTTCCCAGGGCGGCCGACCGGCGCAGAAATCATCTTCAAGCACCCATTGAATGAAGCTTTCGCCCATCACCGGGCAGGCGTCGTCGAAACCGGTGGCGGCGCGCACGCGTTGCGCGACGTCCGGACTCGGGCGCGGCGTGATCCGGTCGACCATTGAGTTGGGAGCAGTGGTTTGCTCGACGACGAAGCGCCGCACGTCGTGCTCGGATCGGCGTTCGAGAAACTCGAGCAATCCGGCACGGAAGCGCTCGCCGTTGCTGCGCAGGTTATCGCAATTCAACAACGTCACCTGACCCGACCCGCGCTCCATGCGCGCCCGCAGGATACCGCTGAGCGCGCCGTAGATCGTGCGTTTTGCGCCGCTGAGGTCGGCCGCGAGATCGGGATTGGTGAGATCGAGATGATGGTGTTCGTCGAGATAATAGCCGCTCTCGGTGACGGTGAATGAGATGATGCGCGTGTTGGGCCGCGCACCGACCTCGGTTAACCCGGTGAGCTCCGCGTCCCACGGCACGATGTGCCGGATCGAGCGTATCAGCTCGTATTCGCGCTGTCCGTCGGGCGTGACCGTTTCAAGGGTGTAGGCTCCGTTTTGTTTCGCGAGCGCCTCGAGCAACGGGACCATGTCGCTGCGGATACTCGCCGCCGCTAACGACCAATCCGTGTCGCCTTGCTCGATGAGCCGGTTGAGATACCAGGCTTGGTGTGCTCGATGGAACGACCCGATCCCGATGTGCAGGATCAGGGGCGCCGCTGCGGCGCCGTGTGGCTCTTGCATAGAAGTATTCCTCGCCTAACGCCGGGCCGCTTCGCCGAAGCTTGCCGCAGCAGATATGAACGCTTTAAAGATGGCTGCGCTAACACCGCCATCATCGCTCAGGGTTGACTCGGGATGCCATTGCACGGCCAGCCAAAACGGCGATGCAAAGTGCGCTTCGACCGCCTCGACGATGCCGTCCGGCGTTGAACCAACAACGCGCAGATCGGGCGCCACCGCAGCGATGCTTTGATGGTGTCGCGAACCCGTCGACACCGGCCCGGGTCCGGTAATCGACGCAAGCAAAGAATTCGGCGCGATTGCCACGCGATGACCTGCGATGAGCCCGCGAACGGTTTGGCCGTCCGCTTCCCGGCGGTGCAGCGCGGCGGTCGACGGACCAAATTCGGCGGCAATATCCGGCACCAACGAGCCGCCGAAGGCAACGTTCGCGACTTGCAGACCGCGGCAGATACACAGCGTCGGAACGTTATGCTCGCGGGCGCGGCGGACGAGCGCTAACTCGAAGGCGTCACGCCGTTCATCGATCTCGGTTGCCAACGCGGACGCCGCTCCGTAGTGCCGCGGATCGACATCTCCGCCGCCCGACACCAAAACGCCCGCAACCCCGCTGAGTTGCGTATCGATCGAGGCCGCATCGAACTTGAGAAACTGCGGCGAGCCGCCGGCCGCCACGACGGCTCGTGCGTATTCGCCGTCCGTGCCCGTCGTCGTAGACACGGCAATGACGGTCATCGCGCGGTCGCGCCCCGAATAAACGCCTCGATATCGGTACGCAGCGCTCGGCGCGCGGCGGGTTCGAGATAGATCATGTGACCGGATTCATAATAGCCGAAAGTGACATGCGAGCGGAGCGCGGGATCGAGTCCCAGATGATGCAAATCTTTTTCCGTACCGAAGAACGGCGTCGCTAAATCATAATACCCGTTGGCCGAAAAAACGCGTAATGCGGGATTGCGGGTAAGCGCCTGCGCCAGATCCGGCAACACGTTGGGCAACTGTACCTGACCGAGCCCGACATCAGCCGCATCGCGGGTGAGATTCCACGCCGGGCCAATTTCGGCGTAGTTGAACGGCAAATACCGGTCGTCGGTGCTGAAGTGCAGATCGTCGCGAATATACCGATTGAACTCGCTGACAAACGCATCGGCGATCCCGGCATCGAGCGTCGGATCGTAGGCTGGTGAGTCGGCGTTGCGATCCAGATCGTAGCCCACAAAACGTCCATCGAGCCGGCCCGTCAATCGGCTTCGGCCGCGCAGCAGTTCCTTTTCAAAGCGCGTCGGGTCGATGCGCAGGTCGGCCCGATCGATATACGCTTCATCGAGCCCCGTATACCGATGCAACTGTGCAATCGTCGTGCGCCGCGTTTGAGCATCGAGTTGATCGCCCGCCAGCAACGCCGTTGCGTACGGTCCCGCCGCGAACGCACGCACCTCGGCTAAAAACGGAACGAGTTGCGCGGGCGGCGGGCCGGGTAACGCGTGATGGAACCAGGCGACCGCTGCTTCCGAAGGCAGAAACGCGACGTTCGACATTTCATCGCCCGGCAAGGCCGGATCGAGCGCCGCCAGATTAAGCGCGGAACTGATCAATACCACGCCGTTGATACCGACGCCGCCGATTTGCAGGCGGTCGACGACGTTTGCCGCGCGAGTCGTACCGTACGATTCGCCGATGAGAAACTTGGGCGAACCCCAGCGGTCGTGCTCCGTGAGCCAGCGTTCGATGAATTGGGCGAAAGCCCGCGCGTCCTGGTCGACGCCGTAGTAGTCGTCCTTTTTGCCTTTGCCGCCGATTCGGCTATAACCGGTTCCCGGAGCATCGACGAAAATGAGGTCGGTCGCATCGAGCAAAGTGCCGTCGTTGGGCACCAGGCGCGCGGGCGGCACGATTGCGCCGGTGCCGTTGATTGCAACCCGCAGCGGCGCGAAGGAACCCATGTGCAGCCACAGCGACGATGAGCCCGGTCCACCGTTCCACAGAAACGCAACGGGTCGGGCCGCACGCGCGACGGCGTCACGAGTATACGCGACGGAGAAAAGGCGCGCACCCGGCTCACCCGCTTTCGTCTTGAGCGTGGTATAGCCCGCGGTCGCCGTATATCGGAGATGCAGATTCGTCAGACCGAGGTCGTGATGCGTAACGGCGGTAGCCGTTTGCGGCAACGGCACCTCATCGGCGCGTGCCGGCAGAATCGACGCCAGAGCAAACACGGTTACGACAATAGCGGCGATTCGCGAAACCACGCAACGTCGCTTCGCGCGCCGGCGAAACAGACCTTGAACGCCGCCGGCATGTGTCGAGGAACGGACGCCTCGGCGCCAGCCTTACAGTTTCGGTACGACTGTCTTTGCCAGCGCGATCGTGCGCAGGGCGCCGGCGCCATTGGTATCCGGGCTCAAGAGTGAGAACGCGTACATCGAACTGCCCTTGAGCACATAGATCATCGAACCTAAGCGCTGAGCACGATCACCGATGCCGGGTAATTGCATCGCCGGGGTATCTTGCGTCATTGGACTCGTGATCGTCGCCTGGTATACTCTTCGAGCTTCGGCGGCCGACGAGAAGGGCTCGACCGTAACGACGAGGCTGCGGAAAGCCGCACTTTTGTACGCGCAACTCGCTGCTCCGAGCGTTCGGGCTTTCGTTCGGATTACCGGCTGGCCCACGGCTTTCGTGGCTTCCGCGAACGTAGCGATTTTGCACGGATCGACCGCCGCCGAACCTATCGACGGACGAGCAGCTAGCATCGCGCCAGCGATGATTACGAAAGCGACTATTTTCATTGTATCTCCAGTTTGGTGGTACGCCGGCTTAGCCGGCTGCGGTGACGGTGCCTTGAATTCGGTTCGAGGCATCGAGCGGGCAAAGCCGAGGTGCTTCACTTGGCAGCGCGTCGGCCTTACCGGCTTTAAGCGCAATACTCTTACTTAACAGGCGTTGCCGCCGCGGCCGCTACTGTGGCTTGGTCGAGTGTGCGGCGACCGCCACCGTAGAAGGCATGATCGCCGATAACGCTCATCACGACAACGGCTTGCGCGCGAGTAACGGGAAGTTGTGGGCGCAACAGCGCCGCCGAGCCGAACACGAGACTGAAGCTCGTTTGTCCACCGCCGTCGCCGGTCGCAATACCGGGAACGTACGTCTTGGTGACGAGCGCTTTGTCTTTCCAGGGCGCCATTGCCGTATTGCGCGCGTAGTCGACGCCTTTCGCAAGTCCGGCATCAACGGTTCCTCGATCGAAAACGTTCTTGATTGCGAACATCTGTTCGCGCGTCAATGCTCGATTAGGCCAAAACAATTTGTCGGGAAAGCCGACGGAATAGCCGCATCTTGCATGCCTTGTATGTATGGAAGCTCCGGATCGTCCGTTTTGATATCCGGGAAAGCCGACGTTTCTGTCGAGTCGGCGAGATTGATGCGTTTCGCCGGCGTGTCGGCCCACAGCAGATTGTTTGCTCGTACGAGCCAGCGAATGAAGTCTCGACGCAACACCGCTGCCCCGGGCCGAAATTCGCCGGAAACGGGATCGATGGCGCCCAATTGCGCGAATCCGACAATCTGTTTGTAGCCGTTGACACCGGCAATATCCGTGAACGACGGCGGCGCCGCCGTCGGCAGAGCTCCGGGGGCGATCGGCGCAGTTGTTGCCGCGCTCGCGTCGGCGTCGCTCGCGACAACACTTGGTGCGCTCGTTGCCTGAGCCACCGACGTAGCGTTCCTCGCACAAGCGCTTCCGCCAACGAGCAAGGCCACCGCGATAAAAGCCGACCGGGTGCGCAACGTTCGCAACATTACGAGTGCACGGCGCCGCATGGTCCCGATCCCGGCGCACCGAGTCGTCAAATCGAAACTGTACTTTCCCACACTCATCGATTCGGCCGTCGTATCGCTGCGGGTTGCCGCGAACCAACCCTGCCCCAACTCGTGACCGGCAGTGAACTGCGCACCTTGGTGACGAGCCACATCATTCGATCGGCCGGCACGCTGACCGCTGCCGCGAGCGTCGAGGCCGTCAGCGGAGGTCAGTGGCGCAGATGTTCTTATCTTCACGTACGTATTTCTCCGTCACCGAGGTTAATGGTCGATCCTAAGGGGCTAGCGTCCGAACAGCGTCCGTTACGCACTCACTCGCTGCACGCATTCGGCGTCAGCGTACAGCGCTGCAAGAGCGCACGATCGGCCGCCGCGCCGGCGCGGGTCGTTATCGTGAGCGCGCCGCCCGCGACCTCATAGCCGAAGCGTTTGCCACGGTAAAACACGCTGCGAACATGACTGTCCCGATCGGTTATCGACGCCACGCGCGCGGCTGCGAGATAATCTGCAGCGATAGACTTGCCGTACAATGCGCGAAAGAAGACGATCCCGTAACCCGTACCATCGTGGCGAATCGGCATCGAACCGGGCTGGGCGGGACTTTGGCCGATTTCAAGCGATTCGGCGCGAATCGTCCGGCCGTTCGTCCGGGCGTGGAAATGCCAAACAATACCGTGATCGGCGGCAAGCACGTCGAACGCAGCCTGCCCGCTGAGTTCATCCATGGCCCGACCCATTCCGCGCAAAAAATCGCGCCGCGCGGCCCAGGACGAAAATTGCGCCAGCGACTGACCCGGTTCGGCAAAAACTGCGGCCGACGGCTCCAAACACATCACTGCCGATGCAACCGCCCCCACCAATTGCGCGAGCTTCATTCGCTCGTGCCGGACTCGACCCGGTCGGGTAGCGCTCGACGTCGCTGTTCGACGATAAACTCGCACATCGCCCCGAGGTTGGTAAAGAAAAGCCGGCGATCGCGCGTCAGGTCATCGATCGATCCGCGCCACGGACCTCCGGCATCGGGCGCGCCCTCAACCCACAGCCGAACCATGAACGTCGAAGTCGCAGCATGCATCTCCGCCAGTATCGTTTCAAAGCGTCCGAGAAGCGTCCGATCCGGCCAGGAACCGCGCATTCCAGGGAACCGTGGCATAAACGGCGGCCGTATCGGTCATCGACGCAATGCGCTCGCGGTAGAGCGCCTCCGCCTGCGAGCGGAATCGGCGTGCGGTTTCGGTGTCGTTGCGGGCCAGTGCAACGGCCGCCCGCGCCCAGTACATGAGGTGCGGAAATTCTTCGGCGCACAGTAGTGCGGCGGGAAGTGCGCCAAGTTCAGCGTCGAGCGTCACGGCGCGATTTAGATCGCCCGCGCGCACCGCCTGGAGAATTGCAAATGCGAGTGTTAGTGCGTACAGTGCGTTCGGCGGTCGCGGACGATGAATGGCCAGCGACCGGTCGAAGGCCAAGCCGGCCTTCGATTCGTTCGCGCATTCCGTCTCGATCAGACCGCTACACAAATGCGCGTTCGCATCTTCCATCGTTTCGTGACGCCGCTCCAGATGCGACACGCCATGCATGCGTTGCTTCGCAACCTCGAATCGCCCGGTATAAATTGCCGCCAGCGTCATTCCGATCGTGCAGCCGAACATATTGGCCTCATCGCTATTTTCTTGAGCAAAGCCAAAGCACGCCGCGTACAGCCGTTCCGCTCCCGCATAGTCGCCCATCCATAGCGCAAGGTTGGCGGCATTGTTTTGCACGCTGTCGACGCCGCGCGGGTTGCCGAAGCGCCGATAGGCTTCGGCTGCGCGCTCGAATCGAAGCTGCGCTGCGGCAAAATTCAACGCGGCGATCTCGACGTGCGCGCTTCGAACGTGCGCTTCCGCTTCAGCTTGCGGATCGCCGAGCCGGAGTGCTTCGTCGAGCAAGTGTTGCGCGGCCACACGTAGTTCGGCTCCGTGCGCGCCGCGACGTTGGACGAGCAGCGTGCGGGCGCGCATTTCACGCAAATGAAGTTCGTCACTCTCAACGAGTGCAGCGGCCGCATCCAAAGCGGTTTGCGCGTCTTCATAGCGATCGGTCACGATCGCGATCGTCGCGCATTCGAGATGCGCCAATGACGTGAGCCGGCGGTCGCCGATCGCGCACGCCGCGGCCAGGGAGCGAGTCGCCGCCCAGCGGGCGTCATCGAACCGCCCCTCGAGCATCGCATTGGTTGCGCGCAAACGTTCAACTTCCGGTAATTGCGCGGGCGGAATGGGCAGCATTGCCAGCGCGCGAATCGACTGCGCGCGCGAATCGCTGCGGCCAAGCGCGTGTCCGAGCCAGGCGCGCATCACGTGCAACTCGACGAGCTGGTCTTCATCGGTAACGAGCGGCAGCGCGCGTTCGACATGCCAAAGCGCTTCGTCATTAGCAAACAGCGTGCGAGCATGTACGGCGGCGAAGTGATGCGCGCGCGCCGCGGCCGCCGAATCCCCGCTGGCATCGTAATGGCGCGCGATCTCGGCTGAGGCTTCGGAGCGCTCGTCGTACAGTGCCGCCATTGCACGCGCTGTGAGCGCATGACGCCGGCGCCGCGTTCGTTCCGGAAGGCGCTCGTACACGGCTGCGTGGATCAGATGATGCGCGAACGCATAGTCGCCCAAACGCCGGCGTTGGCCTTGGCGTACGAAGCGCGCTTCAACGAGCGCATCGAGCGCCCGCAGAACCTCGCTTTCACTCCAGCCGGCCACTTCGGTGAGCACGTCGACGCTGAACCCGGAACCGGCAACCGCAGCGATACCGAGCAAGTCGCGTGCTTCTTGGCTCAGGCGTTCCACACGGGCGATCGTATCGGGCCGATCGTTCGGCGGGTGTTGCTCGCCGGCATGAATCGCGGCGTCAAGAAAAAACGGCACGCCTTCGCTAAACGTATAGAGTCGATCCGCGAGCCCAGCGGCGGCTTCGTCCGTATCCGGGACGAGCTGCCGAACGATCGCGGACACGTCATCGCGCGTCAGCCGGCCGATCCCGATATGCTCTAAGGCACCTTCGCCTTCGAGCCGGCGCCGCAACCCGCGTAAGGGGTGGACGCGGCCCGCATCCTCGTCCCGCAGCGTACCGACGATGAGCACCGGCAACGTCGTCACGCGCCGAACGAGGTACTCGAGCAGCGCCGCACTCGAAACCGATGTCCACTGTAGATCCTCGAGCACGATCAGAAGCGGGCGCCGGCGTGCGAGACTCGCGATCGCGTCGTAGATGCCGGCGAAGATGCGCTCGCGCTCGGCCTCAGGTCCACGCGCCGGCGGTTCGGCAATCGGCCATCGCGTCGCGATCTCCGGCAGCACGCGCGCGAGCACCCCCAGCTGCTCGGGCGAGAGCGCCGCCGCCAGCAGCGGCACGGCTCCGCGCAACGCGTCGATGACGGCCTCATACGGTCCGGTTTCGCCGGGCCTCGTGACGCCGCTGAGCACGCCTCCGCCTTCGCGCTCGACATGCAGCGCGAGCTCATGGGCGAGCCGCGACTTTCCCGCTCCCGCCTCGCCGCTAACGAGCACCATGCCGCCGCGGCCATAGGCGGCTCCCGACCACGCGCGCGTCAGGCGGGCGAATTCCGCGCCGCGGCCGGTGAACGGCATGGCCGGCGGCGCGCGGTTCGCCACGGCCTCCGCTGCGTTGCCGATCTCGCGCAGCGGCTCGCCGCGCAGGAGCGCATCGTACACGGCGCGCGTTTCGGGCGTCGGGTCGACATCAAGCTCGGCGTTTAAACGCTCGACGAACGCGCGAAAGACGGCGGCCGCGCCGCCGCGGTCGCCGAGCTTGACGCGCAGCGCCATCTGTAGCCGCACCGCGTCCTCGCGCCACGGGTCGAGCTCGAGCATCCGGTCGACGCACGAGAGCGCGCCGGTTACATCGTTTTCGCCACGCAGTCTTTGGATCAGTGCCCCGAGTGCGTCGAGTTGCGCGGCACGCAGCCGTTCGCGTTCGGCAATCACCCAGTCATCAAAGAACGATTCGAGGAAATTACCGCTGTACCAACGCGTAGCTTCGTCGCACCGCCCGGCGCGCAGAGCCGCGCTGAAGGCGAGCACATCGACCACCGCGTCCGCTGCCGGGTTCCAGCGCACCGTCTGCATGGTGGTAAGCACGTAGGGCGGCGATTTTGCGGCGTGCGGTAGACTTTGTACGACGACGTGCACGTGCCGGCGCAGCTTTCCGCGTGCGATCTCGATCTCGTCGTCGGGCCACAAGAGTTCGGCAAGATAATTCCGCGTCACCGGCATTGCCTGATGGACGATGAGATACGCCAGCATCGCGATCGCACGCGGCGGAGCCTTGAACGGGGCGATGACGCCGTCCACCTCATAGCGCGCGTGCCCGAACAGCCGAATCGTCACCACAGCGAAATGCCCCGGCCCACCCCCACGAGCGAAGGCACGTGCATGCGTCTTACCAGAAGTGGCGTTGGTAGGAGAACACGAAGCCGCTGCCGCTCGGCGGTTCAATCGCCTGCAACGTATAGTTGGGCGATGCATTGGACAGAAAGCCACTTTGCGCGAACGGTGTGAGGGCTTGACCGCCGAACGGCTGTTCGGAACCGGCAGCCTGGAAAAACGTCAACTGCGCGCCGGCGATTGCCGAGCCGATATTGATGCCGACGCTGGTGCGCGGCGACGGACCGCCGATCTGCTCGCCGTACGTAAACGAGATATTCTTGCCGATTGTCCGGCGGGCGACGGCCGATACCGTGCCGTTCACGCTGTAGTTGACGTTCAGATCGCTAAGGCCCAGCGCCCCGCCGAGCTTGTTCGTAAACGGCTGCAAAAACTTTTGCGTTAATTGCGTGTTGAGCACACCTTCGCCAATGCCGGAAATCGACGGCGTCCCGTCGGTCGATCCACCCGACTGCGCGACACCGGACACCGCGCCGAGCGCCTGCGCGTTGACCAGCAATCCCAGAATTTGTTGTTGCGTGTACGCGGGTTGCGAACTAAAGGCTAAGTTCAAGTGAGTCGACGGCCCGGTCACGTGCAGTAACACATCGGTTGGCGGGTCCGGAACGTTGGTCACGGCGGTGGCATCAACGCTCGGCGTGATGCCGTCGGCGGCAGTGAACGTCACCGTACTGCCGTTTTGCACGGTGAACGTGCGGTAGAGCGCGACCGTACCATCGGTCGCCGTAAATTGACCGTCAAGCGTTGGAGCGGCCAGCGTTCCACCGAGCCGCGCAGTCCCGGTCGTGCCGATATCGACCGGCCCCGATTGCACGCGCACATCGCGTCCAACGGTCACCCCGACGTCGAACCCGACCGCGGGCAACGCCGGCGCCGGTCCGGCCGCCGTGCCGCCGCTGGGCAGCAGCGCCGTGTAGGGAATGCGCGCGTTGGCGAAGGTGAGATTGCCGCCGATGAGCGCCGGCGCGCCGATCTGTTTCGTTGCGCGCACGGTACCGTCGATGTAGCCGGTATAATATTTTGGCGCCTCGAGCAACACGCCGGCGAGTTTCACGTTCGCGTCGGCAGTCAAGCCGCGAATCGGATCGCGAACGTCGCGCACGGCAAACATCCCGCTGCCGTCGATGGTACCGCGCACCGCGCGCGCATGCAGTTTCGCGAGCTGCACGCGCGTGCCGGCGAAGCGCAGATCCAATGCGATGCCCGTTAGGCCGGAGCGCAACGTGTTGGAGCGAAACGCTCCGCCGGTCAAGGTCAATTCGCCGCTCAATCGCGGCGCCGCGAGCGTCCCGCGGACGCCGACGTTGCCGTCGAAGAGCCCGTTGACCACCGACCCGTCGGGCAGCAGCGGCGAATACGGATTGACGTCGACGCGATGCGGCGCGAAATCGAGTGCGATCGGAGTGCGCGCGCCGTCGCCCAGCGGGGCCATCGCATCGAACGCGATCGTGCCGCCGCGCGGCAGCGTGATGTTGCCGTTGTTCACCGCGACGGCTTGGCGCGTCCCGCGAAGATCGGCATGAACGCTCGGTATCGTCACTCCCGAATACGCCACGTTGGTGGCGTCGAACGAGCCGCTGAGTTGCGGCCTGGCCAGCGTTCCGGTCAGGTGCGCGCGCGTTGCCAGCGCGCCCCGTACATTGAGATTCTTGCCGGTCGTGGTAGCGATCAACGTGTTGATATCCGGGCTGAGCGCCTGCGCTTGAAGATCGAAGACGTCGGCCGGCCGCAGACCGAAGGCGCCACTGATGTTTGCGGTCAAGCCGGGGGCGACCAGGGTCGCGTCGGTGAGTGTGCCGCGACCGTTAGCCGCGGTCGCCGCGATGGTCAGCCGTTCGATCGGCACGCGGCCGACGGCGCCTCGCGACAACGCCGCATGCAGACTGAGCGCCAGCGCCGGATAACGCCCGCGCACGACGGCCGAACCATCCACAAAGCCGAGTACGGGAACGCTGAGTCCGGCTGCGGGCAGGACGCTAGCGAGATTGATTCCGTCGATGCGCACGTCGAGATCGAGCAGTGACCGGCGCACGATGTCGCGCAGCGGGTCGGTGCCCGCGATGGCCACACTTCCGCCGGCGTGGACCCGCCCGTTCGGACCGTCGAGCGCCGCTTGCAATCGAATCGCGTTTCCCGCGTTGCCGACCGTCGCGGAAACGTTACCGAAGTCGAAGCGCCGGTAACGCGTTGCGCGCAACGCGATCTTGGCCGACGTGTGCAACGCTCGTGGCGACGCGTCGAGGGCCACGGCAACGTTGCCCGTTCCGGCGAGAACATCGGCTTCATCAAAATAGTCGTTAAAGTCAGCCAGATCGATGTGCGGCGCGGCGAGCCGCACGCTTTGTTGCGTGCGCGATGCGGCGGCGCTAAAATCGAGCGTTGTCGTGCCGACCCGTAATTCGCCGTTGCGGGCGGTCAACGCCGACGGCGTGCCGGCGAATGCGATCCGGCCGTCGCGAAAATTCAAACCGTTGAGCGAACCTTCCGGAATCCGCACGTCGCCACGTACCGATGGTGTCGCACCGGCGCCGCCGACGCGCACGTCGGCATCAAGCGTTCCCTCGGGATAGCGCAGCGGATTTTTCACCGTACGCGCCAGGCCCGCGATATCGCCGTCCTCGAGCGACGCCCGAATGTCGTAGCGCGGTGCGAGGCGGCCCAGCGTCAGCCCGTCTACCGCACCGGTCGCATTCGCATATGCACCACCATAGGTGACCGTCGCGCGATCGATGTGCATGGCCGTGCCGTCATACGCTAAGCCGACATCGCCGCCAACGTCGGTTCCGGCGTACCGGGCCCCGGCCAGTGCCGCCAGAATGTCGGCCGTTGGTTTCGCGTACGTGCCGCCGACGTCGGCGATGACCGTCGCCCGGCCGCCCGCGAGCGGAAGACCGGCGGCTCGCGCCGCGCGCAGATCGAGATCGCCGGCGGTGATATGCAGCCGGCCGCCGTTGCCGAAACGTCCGGTTGCCGTAATGTCGCGATCGGCAACGCGCAGGTCGGCCGCGTAGACATCGATCGCCGGCAGCGCCAGCCCGACTGTTGCCGAAGCACTCTGGAGGCTGATGCCGTGAATCGTCGCTCCCGGAAAGCGCGCCCCGGCGATCTGTAGAATGGTCGAACGTCCGCTATTGGTCACTGCGAACGGTACGTCGATCGGGCCGCGCGCGTCGAGCTTGCCGGTCAACGCCGCGAGCCGCTCGAACGAGCTTGCCAGCCGTCCACGCGCCGCGAAGCCGCCGGCGGCGCCGGCGGCGTCGGCTCGCACGTCACCCCACGAGCCGTAGGCGTGCAGCGACCCGGTGGCCGACGTCAGCGTGTTTCCGGCGGCGCTGCCGGTGAGCGTCGCATCGAGCTTGGCATCGAGGCTGGCGGGCAACGCTGGGACCGCAAGCCCGGGCAGCTGAACGGCCGGGGCCGGCAACAGCGAGAGCCGGCGCACGTCCACGATCGCAACGGTGCGCTTAGCGCCCGGATCGAGGGCCGCGCGCGCATAAACCGATGCGCCGTCATGGCGTTCGAGCGCCACGGGTCCAATCGTGCCGCTTCCATCGGCCGCCAGCGCGAAGGGCACGTCGATCCGGTCGCCGCCGTGAGCGCCGCCGACGTAGCCACGCGCAGCGAGCCGGCCGTCGCGCCCGCGCACGACGGCGGTTCCCGCCAGCGGCATGCCGGGAACCAGATTCGCGACGACCGGTATGCCGTCGGCGGGTACCGCGATGAGCGCGTATGCCGACGTGCGCGTGTGGCGCGCGAGCGACAACTGGCCGCGACCGGCAACGCCGATTCCGCCATAGCGCGCGGCCGCCGAAACAACGTCGAGTTCATTGCCGCTGAGTGCGGCTAAGCCGCGCGATCCGTCGAGGCGGTAGGTGCCGTACACGACGCGCGGCGCGCTAACTGTGGCAAAAATAAGTGGATTCGAAGCGGGGCCTTCGGCCAACCCCTGAATCGCGACCGTACCGCCGATCGGTAATTTCGCGCTGTCGGCCGAGAGCGCGCGCGCTTCGGCCAGATCGCCACGAGCCGTCACGGCGACGGCGACCTGCGGTGAAGCGAAATCATAGAGTGCGCCGCGCAGGTGGACGGCGATCCCGTTGATCGCGGCATCGAACGAGCGCAGCGTCACGCTGTCGTCGTCGACCACAAACGTGCCGCGGCCGTCACGAATCGGCTTGGTCAACGCCGTGGCCGCAAGCCGCACGCCGACGAGTTGGCCGGTCAGGCCGAGATGCTGGGCGAGCGCGCCGGACGCCGTTGGTAACGCGCCTACTCTGGCGTCGAGCCGACGGATCTCGCCGCCTTGCACTTGAATCGCGTGACTGCTCAACGCAAAGTTTGCCAGACCCGCGATCGGAATCCGGTCCGCTGTCCAATGCTGGACTTCGTAGCCGCGCGGGTCTTCGAAGCGCGCGTTGCCCACGATCGGATAGCGGCCCGAGCCGGCTTCGAGCTGCGCGCCGGCGTGATAGTACGACCCGCTCGCCGGCGACAGCATACCGTCGGCATGAACGTGCGTGAGACGTTCGTGCCGTTCGTGCTGTGGCACCACGAAGCGATCGATCAGATCGACCGACCCGTCGGCGACATTGAGCCGGACATCGAGCGGCGGCCCGGCCGACGTCGAACGATTCGGCGCTGCTTGCGGAACGGTGATGTTATACGTTCCGTCGGCATGATGGATGACCGTCACGTGCGGCGCGACGATGGTGACGGAACGCAGCCCGAAGAGCCGTTTCCCGCCCGGCAGCAGGTCGCGTAACGAATACGCGACATCCACGGAACGCGCGTCGAGAACCGGTTCGCCGGCCCGGTTGCGAACGCGCAGATCGCTCGCTCGTAAACGGTCGGGGCCAACGTCGAAAGTGCGCGCGTTGACATCGTAACCGTAGCTGCGCGCGACCGATTGCACCGTTCCGAGTGCCGCCGTATTGCGAAAACCAATGACGATGCCGGCCGCCACCACGACGAGGACGGCAAGCGCCGCCAGCAACGCGCGATACGGTCGCGGCCCGCGCGCGAGCGGCACTATGTCCTGCATCTAGCCTGTTCCGCCCGGTCGGCAGCCGGCGACAACAGCGGCATTGGAGCTGCGTATCAGGAGGCGAATTTCGAGATAATGCCTTTGAGAAAGTCCGGTGCGAACTGCTCGACCGTTTGCGGGTTGTTCTTGATGAAGTCGACGGCTGCGTCCTTGAGCGCCGCGGGATTTTGCTCCGCGTGCGCGATCAACGCGGTGACGGCGTTCATATCGCCCGATTGCGCGGCGCCCGTAGCGACGCCCGCATCCTGGACGGCAGCTTCGCTCTGACCGTGATTGCCGAGTGCGCCCAGTAGCGATTGAGCCAGCTGGCCGAGTTGCCCGGTGTTCAAATTCTGTGCCGTATCGGCAAGGTGGCCGCCGAGTTCACCACTATCCATCGTGCCGACGTGTTCGGCCGCGGCTGATTCGACTTGACCGGGTGCAGCGTTGCTGAACTGCGCGATTAAGCCGCCGATGTTATTAAGAAACGACATTGAGAACCTCCGGAGGGCAAAGCGATGTACGAGTGTCTGCCCGAAAACCTCGCCGACGCAACCGTTTCGACGCCGGTCCCAAAAGCAAATCGGCAGTTGTCGCGCTTGAAACCGTAACGTTGGCGACCGTGAACTCCGTTGCCGCGCGCGCAAACGTGAGCGTCGACGCTACTCGTGCGCTTGCCGGCGCAACGAAACCGCGCCGCACATAGTTGCAGAAGAATCGCACACGCGGGCGCGGCAGCGCGCAGGGTACGGCCAACGCGAGACACAAGAACGGCGCATGCCACGAACCACCGTGCTGCGAGTCATCGCAGCGCTCTGTTTGTCTGTGAGTTGCTGGGCGTTTCCCGGCGCGGCGCAAGCGCGGCCGCTCAATCCGGTCAAAGATTATGCGACCGTTCTGCGGGTCATGAATCCGCATCTGCCGGATTGGCAGCGGCGCAAATATGCCGCCTCGGTGCTGGCCAACGCGCAGCGGACGCGGGTCGATCCGCGCTTCATCATGGCAATCGTCACGGTCGAATCGTCGTGGCGTTCCAACGCGGTATCGCATTCCGGAGCACGCGGACTTGGTCAGCTCATGCCGGCCACGGCAGCGCGACTGGCGGTCAACGCGCGCGACGCCTCGGACAATCTGCGCGGAACGGCCAATTATCTCAAGTCGCTGCTCGACCGCTTTCGGGGCCAGCAGAACTGGTTCGAAAAAGCGATTGCCGGGTACAATGCCGGTCCAAACGCGGTCAAGAGATTCGGCGGCATTCCGCCCTACGCCGAAACGCAACGCTATGTCGTCAAGGTGCTTCGCGTGTATACGGAATTGTACGGCAAAGTCGGTATCGCTTGGAGCCCCTACCTGTCGCACCGCCACGACATTGCGCGTCCGCCGGCCGACCTCGAACCAATTCCAAACCTGGCGCTCGACGATTTTGCGATCGCTCCAATCCCCGTTTTCAAAAGCAGCTTCTAAGCTTCATCCGCGAAGCTACGCTTCGCGCGCGATCGATCGGGTCGTTGTTAGCGCGTTGGGAGCGGCGACGCTGCGGTACACCTCGAGCGTTTCAGCCGCAATCCGGGCCCATCCATAGCGGGCGGCGGTCCGCTCGGCGCCGAGGCGCGCAAAGCGCTCCCGGCGGCCCCGATCGCCGGCTAGCGAGTCGATCGCGTAGGCCAGTTGGCGCGGCTGACCGGGCGGCACGTGCAACCCGGTCATGCCGTCGGCCACCACGTCGACGAGTCCGCCGACGGCCGAAACGATCGCGGGCACGCCGCACGCCATAGCTTCGAGCGCGACGGTGCCGATCGAGTCGTTGCGTGGCGCGCAGACCACGAGATCGGCCGAGCGTAAGAACGCCGGAACGTCATCGCGGTCGATCCGACCGCAGATGCGCACGCGCGTCTCAACGCCATGCGCGCGCGCGACGCGATAGAGCGCCCCGACCTCCGCGTCGCTACCGAGTTCAGCGGCGCCGGCGGAACCGCCGCCGATGAGCAATTCCACTTCGGGCAAATAGCGCAGTGCCTCGATGACGTCGGTAACGCCTTCATCGACGCATAGCCGCCCCAAGGTCGCGACCCGAAACGGTCGGCGGACGGGCGAGGCCGGCATTTCCGGTGTGAATCGTTCGAGATCGACGCCGCACGGAATGAGTTTGATCGCACCGGGGTTAGCGCCCATGCCGAGTAGCCCAAAGACGTCCGCACTCGACATCGCGATGATGCGCGCGGCGCCGCGCAAGAGCGCGGTCTTATCGGCGCTCGGCCGGCCTTTGGAGCGCGCTACGCCCAGGAACGTCTGCACCATCGGACAGCCGAACGGCCGCGCCGCGGCGAGCGCGACTTCGACCGACTGCCACGAATAGGCGTGGATGACATCGGGCGGGTCCGCCTGCCACTGCTGCGTCAGGCCGGCGATGAACGCCGCAGCCTCGTCACTCGGCAGATGCGGTTGGCGCTGCGTCGCGAGTGCCGCGTCGGCCTGGCGGGTAAACACCGTTACGTTGTGGCCCAACGCCGAGAGGGCATGCGACAACCCGTCCACCACGACACGCTGCGTCGGGTCGCCATCGTGAGAACGTGCCGGAGCACCGGTATTGATCGATACCATGGCGATTCTCACGCTTACCTCCGCGCCGCGCAAACTGCGCCGGCGTCTTTGTCGCTGGAAATAGGTTCCCGCCATACAGAGTACCCGGGAATCTTAATTTCACGACACGTGACGCGGATTTTCCGCTATTGATGCCCGCTCGGCGTCGGCGACGGCTGTGGCGACGCCGGCGCCGCGGCCGGCTGCGCGCTCGTGGCCGTACCCGGACTGCCGCTGGGAAGGGGTGAGGGATGCGCCGAGCCGGTCGCCGACGGATGCGGGGTAGGCGACGGAGTGGGCGTTGGCGTCGGCGCCAGCGCGTATAGAGCGAAGACCAGCGGCCGGTTTGCCTTGAGATTCAACGCAGCCTCAGTACCGGCAAAGGCAATGCGTTGGGGCGGCAGGGAACCGGCGCTGCCCAGCCCGCTGCCGACCGGCGGCGGCGTCAACATGCCCGACCCGTTGCCCAGCCCCGGAACGCCGGTCGGCGTCGTGCTCGGCGTCGGGACCGGAGTCGGCGATACGGCCATTGGTAGCGGGCTGCTTAGATCCCGCTCGGCTACGGCAAGCTTATAGGCCTTCTCACTTTGCTCGGGATCGAAGAGCGCCAGCGCGAACGTGTCGGACCGGTGCTGCGCCATGATGTCGCGCGGCACGTCGAACGCGATTTTCGGATACGCCGCGAGCGTGACGTCGGACGTCGCGAGCAGCGTAACGAAGAACAATCCATTCGGCCCGCTGGGCTTGGTGCGGCGCTTGGACCAGGCCGGGTTGAGGTGGGGTGCTTCGGACGGCTCGACGACGCTTCCGGTGATTCCGATCGCCACGCTGTTCGCCGCGGACGAAGCGCTTGGCGCCGGGCTGCCCTTCGCATTCGGCGATCCGCTCGGCACCGGCGCCGGTTTCGGGAACGTGATCGAGCCGCCCCAGCCCAGCACCGTCGGCAACGCCTGCGGTTCGGCGGCATCGGCGCCGAAGGTGGCGACGTTCGAGGCCGAGACCGGCGTGGCGGTCGCGACCGGCGGCTGCAATTGCTGCACGTTACTGCCGGGTTGCGGGCCGCCCGGCAAGGTGCTCTGTCCGCCGCCGAGATTACCCGAACAGGCGCTAAGTACGGCGAGGACGACAACCGGCCCCAAGAATCGCGCGAGAGTCATTCGGAGCCGCCTTTGCCGATGAAGGTGCCGGCGTCCCGCACGGGCCGCCGGACGCGGTAAATACCGCACCGCTGTGACAGTGCCGGTAGCTCCTAGCGTATCAGACAAGACGAACCGCCGCTGCCCAGCGGCGGTTTTCTCATCAAAACCTTACTGTCCGTCCGTTACGAGACCGCCGCCGGAACGGCATCTTCAACGTAGATTTCCGCTCCGGCAGCTTTGAATTCGGCCGACTTCTCGGCCATACCGCGCTCGGCATAGTCGCGGACGTCTTGGGTAATTTTCATCGAACAAAAGTGCGGGCCGCACATCGAGCAAAAATGCGCCACTTTCGCGCCCTGCGCGGGCAGCGTTTCGTCGTGGTACTTCTGGGCCGTTTCGGGGTCGAGCGCAAGATTGAACTGGTCGGCCCAACGAAACTCGAAGCGCGCCTTGGAAAGCACGTCGTCCCAGTGGCGGGCACCGGGGTGGCCCTTGGCGACATCGGCTGCGTGGGCCGCGATCTTATAGGCGATCACGCCGTCTTTGACGTCCTGTTTGTCGGGCAGCCCCAGATGCTCTTTGGGCGTCACATAACACAGCATCGCCGTGCCGTACCAGCCGATCATCGCCGCTCCGATAGCCGACGTAATGTGGTCGTACCCCGGTGCGATATCGGTCGTGAGCGGCCCCAGCGTGTAGAACGGTGCTTCGTGACAGATCTCGAGTTGCCGATCCATATTTTCTTTGATCAAGTGCATCGGCACGTGACCGGGTCCTTCGATCATTACTTGAACGTCATGCTTCCAGGCGATCGTGGTCAATTCGCCCAGCGCGGCAAGCTCACCAAATTGCGCTTCATCGTTGGCGTCGGCTAAACAGCCGGGACGTAAACCGTCGCCGAGCGAAAAGCAGACGTCGTACTGCTTCATGATCGCGCAGATTTCATCGAAGTGGGTGTAGAGAAAATTCTCTTGATGGTGCGCAAGGCACCACTTGGCCAAGATCGAACCGCCACGCGAAACGATACCGGTGACGCGTTTGGCCGTTAACGGAATGTAGCGCAGCAACACGCCGGCGTGCACGGTAAAATAATCGACGCCTTGTTCAGCCTGTTCGATCAACGTATCGCGATAGATTTCCCAGGTCAGATCTTCGGCTCTGCCGTTAACTTTTTCCAATGCTTGATAAATCGGCACGGTGCCGATGGGCACGGGCGAGTTGCGCAGAATCCACTCGCGCGTTTCGTGGATATTTTTGCCGGTCGACAGATCCATTACCGTGTCGGCGCCCCAGCGCGTGGCCCAGGCCATCTTCTCGACCTCTTCTTCGATCGATGAACCAATCGCCGAATTGCCGATATTGGCGTTAATTTTTACGAGAAAGTTGCGACCGATGATCATCGGTTCGCTTTCGGGATGATTGATGTTGGACGGAATTACCGCCCGGCCGCGGGCGACTTCGTCGCGGACGAATTCGGGCGCGCAATTCTCGCGAATCGCGATGAACTCCATTTCGGGCGTAATTTCAGCGCGCCGCGCGTAGTGCATTTGCGACACGTTGGAGCCCGGTTTTGCCACCCGTGCCTTACGCTGCGCGTGAAAGCGCAACGCATCGAGTTCGGCCATCGATTCCCGCGCGATGCGATAGATCGACGATGGCCGGTCCAACTCGCGCGTGTCATCCCGTGCATCGATCCAACCGCGCCGGATGGGGTCGATACCGGAGCGAACGTCGATGGCGACGTCCGGATCCGTGAACGGGCCGCTGGTGTCGTAGACGGTGTGAATTTCACCGTTCGTCAGCGTGATCGCGCGCGCCGGAACGCGGATCGACGGTTGCGAACCGGCCGCGTAGACTTTGTGCGACGCCGGAAACGGCTCGCGCGTGATCGATTCGTTGGTCGGAGTTGTCATGCTCGCCATGTCCGCGTCTCCCGTATGTAGAGTGCAACGCCGGAGGGAGCGCGAGTTTGACGTTCCCTGCGCCGGCATTATCCGGATCAGGTAGGGGTGCGCACGCATTGCACACCCACGGTCGGCGATACCAAATCGCCCTCTCAGCCCGGTCGTCCGAGCTCCCGTAGCGGTTCTTCCCAACCTACGCCTCCGGTCAAGGGATGTCAAGCGCGCGACGCGTCGTCCGAGCGCGGGGCCACCGCCGCCTCGAACCGAAGAGCCACGCTGCATGCGCCGCGCATACTGGCTGCTCGCTCTCGCGCAGCTTGCAATCGGCGCTGCGGCAATTTTTGCGCGTTTGGGCTTAACGGGCGCCGGCCCGGTCGCGGTCGCCGCCTTGCGGCTCACGTTCGCGGCCGTCCCGGTCGCCGCGCTCGCGGCGCAGCGCGGTGCGTTTCGCGTCTACGCAGCCCGCACCGAATGGCGCTTGTTCGGCGCCGGAATCGCGCTGGCACTGCATTTCGCGTTATGGATCGCGTCGCTACGCATCACGAGCGTCGCCTTGTCGACCCTGCTCGTGTGCACCGCGCCGGTCTGGACTGAAGGCTTCGCCATCGTTCGCACGCGGCGCATCCGGCCGGCCGTTGCCGCCGGAATCGGCTGTGCGTTCGCCGGTGTCTTCATCGTCATCGGCACACCGGCTCGAACCGAAACGCCGCTCGGCATCGCGCTCGCGCTCGGCGGCGGGCTCGCGATTGCAATTTATCTCGTGCTCGTTCGCGGATGTGATGCGCGCTACGGCACGCTTGCCGTGATCGGCCGCACCTATAGTGTCGCGGCGCTCGTGCTGCTGGCCGCGGCGGCGCTGCTGCACGATCCGTTCCCGGCCGCGGGCGACAGCCGGGCCTGGGCCGGAATTCTGGCGATGGCCTGTCTCTCGCAACTCTTCGGGCACACGGCACTCAATGCGGCCCTGCGCCGGCTGAGCGCCACCTTCGTTGCAACCGTCACGCTGATCGAACCCGCGATCGCGGCGCTGCTGGCAGCCCTTATCTTCGGCGAGCGGCTCGCACCGCCGACCTTGGCCGGCGCGGCGGTTATTCTCGTCGGCATCGCTATCGCAATGCGCTCGCACGGTTCAACGCGACAGCCGGTCACGGCCGACTAAGTATCTCGATCAAGCCGCCGATACATTACCTTGCAGGGTATTACGAGGCTTTGGAACCTCAAGGAGTCTCGACATGGATGTTCTCTCTTCGATTGGCGCCGCCGGCAACGCTGCGCTCGACAATCTCGGCGGGCCGGACGCGGCCGGTTTGCCGCCGGTGCCGCAGATCGCCGCCGGCGCATCGAATGCTTGGAACGGCGCCGCCGCGCCGGCCGCGAGCGATACGGCACTCGCACCGGCGATCGCGTTTGCGCCGAGTCCAACCTTGTCCGCGGAACTCGCCGATGTCAGAGAGCTTGCACCCGACATCCGGTATGCGCCGTCGCCGGCACCGCACTCAAGCGGATTCGACCGCAGCGCATAGCGTCCGCCCGTTGATGCCGCGGGCATCGACTTGGCATTAGCTGTCGATCGCGCCACGTTCGAGCGCAGCAAGCGCCGTAATGAATTCGGCCACGCTCCACGCTTGGGCGACCGTTCCGCGCGGAGCGTGCGGCGGGTCGCCTTCGAAGATTTCCGCCAGCGTCCCGATTCCGTAGCCGGTCAATGCATCGAACAACGGCTCGACGAACGTGCGCGCCGTAGCGGGATCGTTATATGCGCGCAGATGCGCCCGCACGAATGGACCGATGAGCCAGGGCCATACGGTGCCTTGATGGTAGGCCTCATCACGGGCGGTTTGGTCGCCGGCGTAGCGGCCGCGATAACCGGGTTCGCGCGGGCCCAGCGTCCGTAACCCGTACGACGTGAGGAGTTCGCGCGCGCAGGCATCGACGATCGCCCGCGCTTGGTCCGGCGCGATCGCACTGGCATGCTGCGACAGCGCGAAAAGCTGATTCGGACGAAGCGCCGGCTCGTCGCCGGCGGGCCCGTCCAGCACGTCGAAGCAATATCCGCGCGCCGGATTCCAAAAGCGTTGTAAACCTATCGCGCACCGTTCGGCGAGGAGAGTGTAACGCTTCGCGGATCGGCCGGTTAGCGGTGCCAGCGTTTCGAGCGCACGCATCGCGGCATACCACAAGGCGCTAATTTCGATCGGCTTGCCGATCCGCGGCGTGATGACCCGGTCGCCGACTTTGGCATCCATCCAAGTTAACTGGACACCGAAAACACCGGCCTGCACGAGCCCGTCGGCGGCCACTTTAATGCCATATCTCGTCCCGTTCACGTAGCCGTCGACGATCGCTTCGAGTCCCGCGAAGATGTCATGCAAAAACGCAACGTCCGACGTCGCTTCGACATATGCGCGCACCGCTTCGATGAACCATAACGCTGCGTCGACGGTGTTGTACTCGGGCGCCGAGCCGTCATCGGGGAAGCGGTTGGGTAGCATCCCGCCGTCGATGCTGCGCGCGAACGTCAGGAGAATCTCACGCGCCACCGCCGGCCGGCCGGTAGCGAGCGCAAGTCCGGGCAACGCGATCATCGTATCGCGACCCCAATCGGCGAACCACGGATAACCGGCGATCACCGTTTTGCCGGCCCCCTCAGACGGACCGCGCCGAACGATAAAGGCATCCGCAGCCGCCGCCAGGAGACCGCGCTCGACCGACGGCGCGGCGCCGATCTGCGCCCGATACCGCGCGCGCGCGCCCGCTACGATCGCTGCCGGATCGCCCGCCACATCGGCGTCGAGGGTAACGACGCAGCCGCCGGTTTGGGCCGGCTCTAGCGATTGCACGAAGGTCGCAACGTAAGCGTAGTCGTCGAATGCCGTCAAGCCGCGTTCGCTCTCGCGCGCTAGGGCGAAGCCGGCGTAGCGTTCGGCGGCGGCGTGCACGAGCGCGTTCGGCGCGCGAATGAACAAGCGGCGGCGACACTCCGGAAGGTCGACTGTTGCGGCCCCGGCTTCGGTGACAACGGTAAAGCGCGCCGGGTCCGGCAAGGGACCGCCGTGATGATCGCGATCCGCCGCCAAAACTCGCAGCTGGACGGTTAGCGGCAGCCGGGCGCGCACCACGCGTATGCTAACGGCGGTCGCATCGCGATCGAACGGCATCGCGATCGTCTGTTCGATCAGCGCGTCGCCGCAGGCGTACGTCCAAGTCGGCACACCGTCGATGAGAGCGAAGGATTGGCAATAGCGATACCCTTGGGGAGCGATCGAACCATCGCGCCAGCGGTTGGTCGAAAGACCATAGGCGACGCCGTCATAAGTGATGTCGAGTTCACACGCCGCGACGACGAGCCGGCGTTCGACCGGCGGTTGCAGCGCGGCCACGAGCAATCCGTGGTAGCGGCGCGTCAGCAGGCCGGCGACGGTACCGGAGGCATATCCGCCACGGCCGTTGGTGACCAGCCATTCAAGCTTTTGTGCCCGTTCGAGGTCGCCGGCTTCGCTGCGCCCGATGCGCCAACTGTGGGTCATCATTACACCGCTTGTATGTTGCACCGAGAGGAAACCTTGTACCGAATTAGGACACACTAGCAGACATGGAAACGAATCCCGAACGCGAGCGCATCGTCGCTGCCGAACGGCGAACCGCGCACTGGCGACGTTGGGGACCGTACTTGAGCGACCGCCAGTGGGGGACGGTACGCGAAGATTACAGCAGCAACGGTACGGCCTGGGATTACTTCCCGTTCGAACAGTCGCGCGTGCGCGCCTACCGCTGGGGCGAAGACGGTATTCTGGGCATAAGCGACAACCATCAGCGGCTGTGTTTCGCACCGGTTTTTTGGAACGAGACCGATCCGATTCTCAAGGAACGATTTTATGGTGTAACGGGCCCGCAAGGCAACCACGGCGAGGACGTTAAGGAATATTGGTATTACGTCGACAACGTGCCGTCGCACGCGTACATGAAAGCCGTCTACAAATATCCGCAACGGCGCTTTCCCTACGAAGATTTGCTGCGCACCAGTCAGAGCCGCACGCGCAACGACCCGGAGTACGAGCTCGTCGACACCGGCATCTTCGCCGAGGACCGCTACTTCGATATCGTCGTCGAGTATGCGAAACGGGACGTCGACGATATTCTCGTGCGCATCAGCGCGACGAATCGCGGACCCGATCCCGCGCCGTTGCACATCTTGCCGACCGCCTGGTTTCGCAACGAGTGGGCGTGGCGCGCGGGCGTACCCAAGCCGGCGATTACCGATAGCGCGCACCACGCGCAAGCGCTAGTGCTCGAACACGCCACGTTGGGCAAGCGGTGGCTCTTCGACGACGGTAACGCGCGCGACCGGCTGTTCACCGATAATGAGACCAACTATCGTGAGGCGTTCGGGTCGCAAAGTCCGAGCCGGTTTACCAAGGACGGCATCGACCGCTACATCGTCGCCGGCGACGGACATAGCATTAACCGGGCGCGCATCGGGACGAAGGCGGCCCTGCAGTACCGCTTCGTTCTGGCACCCGGCGAAACCCAAACGATCCGCTTGCGGCTTACCGATGATAGTCACGGGACGGGTGTCGACGCAACGTTCGATGCGACGTTCGATGAACGGCGCTCCGAAGCGGAACTGTTTTATCGGACCGTTATTCCGGGGACGCTGACGGACGACGAGCGCAGCATTCAGCGCCAGGCGTTCGCCGGACTGCTATGGTCGAAACAATACTACTGCTACATCGTGCGCGATTGGCTCATGGGCGACCCGCTCATGCCGACGCCTCCGGCAGCGCGCCTGTCCGGCCGCAACGCGAATTGGATCCACCTGTATAACGACGATATTCTGTCGATGCCGGACACCTGGGAATACCCCTGGTACGCCTCGTGGGATCTCGCCTTTCATGTCATTCCGCTGGCGATCATCGATCCGGGCTTCGCCAAGGGTCAGCAACTCACGCTCACGCGCGAATTCTACATGCATCCCAACGGCCAAATCCCAGCCTACGAGTGGTCGTTCGACGATGTAAATCCGCCGGTGCAAGCCTGGGCGGCGTACCGGACGTACAAGATCGAGGCCAAGCACTACGGCACGGGCGACATCACGTTTCTCGAACGCGTATTCACGAAATTGCTGCTCAATTTCACCTGGTGGGTGAATCGCAAAGACGTCGCCGGCAAGAACGTCTTCCAGGGCGGATTTTTAGGCCTGGACAATATCGGCGTCTTCGATCGCAGTTCAGCGCTACCAACGGGCGGTTATCTCGCGCAGGCCGACGGCACCAGTTGGATGGGCGTCTACTCGCTCAACATGCTCGTGATCGCGGTCGAACTCGCCAAACACGATCCGGTGTACGAAGACATCGCCTCCAAGTTCTTCGAGCATTTTTTATACATCGCCGACGCCATGAATTCGTTGCGTTCCGGCGACGAAGGGCTGTGGGACGATTTCGACGGCTTTTACTACGATCAGCTGTATTTGCCCGACAAGCAGCGCATCGCGCTCAAAGTCCGCTCGATGGTTGGGCTCATTCCGCTCTTCGCGGTTGAAACGATTTCGAGTAGCGCGCTCGATAAATTGCCGCGGCTCAAAAAGCGCATCGACTGGTTCGTGCGCAATCGCCCCGAACTCAGTGAAAACGTTGCCCACCTCGAGAAGAAAGGCCTCGAAGAGCGCCGGCTCATGGCGATCGTCACGCCCGAAAAGCTGCGCCGCGTGCTCAAACATTTTTTCGCCCAAGACGAGTTCTTGTGTCCCTACGGGTTGCGCTCGCTTTCAAAATTCCATGCCGAACATCCGTATGTGCTGGGCGTCGGCGGCGCCACATTCCGGGTCGACTATCAACCGGCCGAATCGACCACGGGAACCTTCGGCGGCAACTCGAATTGGCGCGGTCCGGTGTGGTTTCCGCTCAACTACCTGTTCATCGAGTCTCTACAGCGCTTCCACTTTTACCTCGGCGATGAATTCAAGATCGAATTTCCAACCGGTTCAGGTCACGAACTCACGCTATGGGATATTTCCATGGAGCTCGCGCAACGCATGATCAGCATCTTCCGGCGTGGCCCGGACGGCCGGCGACCCGTTAACGGCAATGTCGAGCTGTTTCAAAACGATCCGCACTGGCGCGATCTCATTCCCTTTTACGAGTACTTTCACGGCGATAGCGGCGTCGGCTTAGGCGCTTCGCATCAAACCGGCTGGACAGCCCTCGTAGCGAAACTCATTCAGCAAGTCGCTGAGTACGCCGGTCCCGAACATCCGCCGCTGGCGTGGGACTTCGATGTACCAGTAGCGCTGTTGACCCGCTATTAATTGGAGCGCGAATTCGACGTTGCCGTAATCGGCACGGGTCAAGGCGGTGTTCCCTTGGCGCTCGATTTAGCGGAGTCGGGCCGGCGCGTCGTGGTATTCGAACGCGGCAGACTGGGTGGAACGTGCGTCAATGTCGGCTGTACGCCGTCCAAAGCATTCTTAGCCTCGGCGCACGCGGCCGGGCGCGCCCGGCGCGCGACGGACCTGGGCGTTCACGCCGATGTGCGCGTCGATTTCGGCGCGGTGATGCGGCGCGTGCAGTCGATCGTCGCCGACTGGAACGGCGGCGTCGAGGCGAAGTTTTCCAAACATCCGGCGATCACGTTGATCCGTGCGGAAGCCGCGTTCGATGGAGCGCATTCGCTCGTTGCCGGCGGCGAACGCTTTCGCGCGGAAACCGTCATCATCGATACAGGCACGCGCCCGGCGGTTCCGCCGATCGCGGGCTTGGCCGATGTACCGTATCTGACGAACCTTACGTTCTTCGATCTGCAGTCGTTGCCGCGCCGCACGATCGTTATCGGCGGCGGCTATATTGGCCTAGAACTGGGGCAAGGTTTGGCTCGTTGCGGCAGCGAGGTCCAGATCGTTCATTCCGCGGAGCGCGTCCTCACGAACGAAGAACCAGCGGTGTCCGCGGTGCTGCAACGGTCACTCGTGCGCGACGGCATTACCCTGCACCTGACAACGGGCGCGCGCAGCGTTACTCACGCCGCCGGCGTGTACACCGTTACGCTCAACGACGGCTCGCAGCTCACGAGCGACGCCCTCTTGATCGCAACCGGCCGAACGCCGAACGTCCCGGCCGGCGCAGTCGCCGCGGGCATAACGCTCGATGGGCGCGGCTATATTCACGTCGACGAGCATTTGCAAACCGCGGTCGCCGGCGTTTATGCGCTGGGCGACGTCGCGGGACAGCCGCAATTCACGCACGTGTCGTGGGAAGATTACCGCCGACTCAAGGCTATTTTGGCCGGCGATATGTCACGCACGCGCTCCGACCGCGTGCTCGGTTATGCCGTTTTCACCGAACCGCAAGTGGGACGAGTCGGCTTGACTCACGAAGCGGCTTTAAAAGCTGGGCGATCGGTTCGCTGCGTGACGCTGGAACTCGCAAACGTCGCGCGCGCCATCGAGTGGAACGAAACGGACGGGTTTTACCGCTTGGTCGTGGATGCCGAAAACGATGCGATCTTAGGCGCCACGCTCGTTGGTTATGAAGCCGGTGAGCTCGTGCATGTGTTTCTCGCCCATATGGAGGCCCGCAGTACGTGGCGCACCCTCGAGCAATCGGTGCATATTCACCCCGCCTACGCCGAGGCGTTTCCCAGTCTAGCCCGACTGCTGGTGCGCTGACCGCGTGATAACGTCGCGCTCCCGGATCGCGCCCGGACTGCCCTTTCCGTTAGGTGCGACCTGGGACGGAAAAGGTGTTAATTTCGCACTGTTTTCAGCTCACGCCGAGCTTGTGGAGTTATGTATCTTCGATTCACGCGGCCGGCGTGAACTCGTGCGCCATCAACTGCCCGAGTATACCGACCAGGTGTGGCACGGCTATGTGCCCGATGCGCGGCCCGGTACGTTGTATGGATACCGCGTGTACGGACCGTACGAACCCTCGAACGGGCACCGATTCAACCATCACAAATTATTGCTCGACCCCTACGCGAAAGAGCTGCACAGCAGCTTGCGCTGGAGCGACGCGAATTACGGCTATCGCATCGGGGCACGCAACGGAGATCTGTCGTTCGACCGGCGCGATAACGCATCGGGTATGCCCAAGTGCGTTGTGGTCGACACCGCGTTTACGTGGGGCGACGACCGGCGGCCGAACGTCCCCTGGCAACAAACGATCTTCTACGAGCTGCACGTACGCGGCTACACCCAGCTGCATCCCGAGGTCCCACCGGCTCTGCGCGGAACCTTCGCGGGGCTTTCATCACCGGCCGTCGTCGCGTATTTGGTCGACTTGGGCATCACCGCCGTCGAGTTATTGCCCGTTCACGCCTTCGTCGACGACCGGTTCCTCGTTGAACGCCGGTTAAGAAATTACTGGGGTTATAATTCGCTAGGGTTCTTCGCGCCCGAGCCGCGCTATCTCAACGGTGGGCTCAGCGAATTCAAGACGATGGTCAAGTTACTCCATGAAGCGGGCATCGAAGTCATTCTCGACGTGGTGTACAACCACACCGCTGAAGGCAACCATCTCGGCCCCACCTTCTCGCTGCGCGGCATCGATAACAAATCATACTATCGCACGATGCACGATCACCGCTTCTACGACGACTCGACAGGCTGCGGCAATACGCTCGATCTGCAACATCCGCGCGTGCTCCAGCTCGTGATGGATTCGTTGCGCTATTGGGTCGAGGAGATGCACGTCGACGGATTCCGCTTCGATCTCGCAGTCTCGATCGCGCGCGAAAAGAACGGCTACGCGCGCGATGCGGCGTTCTTCAAAGCCGTCGCCCAAGATCCGGTGCTCTCGCGCGTGAAGATGATCGCCGAACCGTGGGATTTGGGCATGGGCGGTTATCAGGTCGGTAATTTTCCGCCCGGCTGGTCGGAATGGAACGGCCGCTATCGCGATACGATCCGGCGATTCTGGAAAGGCACCGACGGCGTCTTGCCCGAGTTGGCTTCGCGCTTAGCGGGCTCGAGCGACCTGTTCGCCTGGGACGGCCGCCGCCCGCGTTCGAGCATCAATCTGGTGACCGTGCACGACGGCTTCACGCTGGCCGACCTCGTGGCGTATAACCACAAACACAACGACGCGAATCTCGAAGGCAACCGGGACGGCGCCGACGACAACGACAGCTGGAATTGCGGCGCCGAAGGTCCCACCGACGACCCCGACGTGCTGGCGTTGCGCGAACGTCAAAAGCGCAACCTGTTGGCATCGCTATTCTTCTCGCTCGGCGTGCCGCTGCTGCTCGCGGGCGACGAATTCGGCAACAGTCAACGCGGCAACAATAACGCCTACTGTCAAGATAGTGAAATCTCGTGGCTCGACTGGAACCGCCGCACGCCGCAGGATCATGCGCTCACCAACTTCGTGCAAATGATCATCCGGATGCGCAAAGGGCTGCCGGCGTTCCGCAGCGACGCATACTTTCGCGGCTCGCCGCTGGCCAACACGCACCGCAAAGACATCACCTGGCTGCGTGACACGGGAACCGAAATGACGCCCTACGATTGGCACCAGCCGCTGCGCGCGATCGGCGTCTATTTCGGCGCGCGCCCGCTCTTCGCGATGCTCTTTAACGCCGCCGACATCGACGTCGGCTTCACGCTACCGGAAGCCGGCAAAGTCGAGTGGACGCTCGCGCTCGATACGTCGCTGGACGGCGCGCCGGCAATGGGTGCATCGCTCGAAGCCGGCGCGGAATATAAGTTGCGCACGCGTTCGCTCGCGCTCTTCGCCGGCCGCGCCTTATGAATATCGTCGATGAACGCTACGTCGATGCGTTCGGCGTCGAGCGCTTCGTGCCGCAGTCGACGCGCGACGCGTTCGCGGCGCTGCTGCACATCGGTACCGAACCGCCGATCGTTGCCCCGGCCATGGTGGTGCGAACCGACGAACCGCCGGCGTTCATCATCACGTTGCCGGCGACAAGTTGGACGCAACGTGTGGCGTGGTCGCTCGCGCTCGAAAGTGGAACGGTCATTCGTGGCGCGGCGCAACTTTGCGATGCTGAGGTGGTCGACTCGTTCGAGCATGGCGGCCAACGCTTCGACCGGCGCCGCATCGCGCTCGCCGAGCTACCGCTGGGCTATCACCGGCTCGAAGTCGACGCCGGTCCGTACGGCGTAGCTCAAGGCGCCTTTATCGTCGTTCCCACAGCAGCGTATTTGGCGCCCGGCGACCGCACCTGGGGCCTCGCGGTCCAGCTTTACACATTACGCTCAGCGCGCAATTGGGGTATCGGCGATTTTACCGATCTTGCCGCATTCGTCAAGATCGCGGCGGCTGCCGGCGCAAGTTACGTCGGCTTGAATCCGCTGCACGCGCCGCATCGGAGCAATCCCAATGCCGCCAGTCCGTACGCGCCGACGTCGCGGCGATTCCTCAACTGGCTTTATATCGACATTACCGAACTACCCGAAGCGGCCGATCCGAGCGTGCGCGCGGCGCTGGCTGAACCGTCACTGTTAGCGTCGCTCGCGGCGTTGCGTGCCAAGACGATCGTGGATTACGCCGGAGTGGCGCGCGTCAAGGACGCGCTATTGCGTCGCTGTTTCGCCGTCGCCGCCGGTGCCGAGGATTTCCAACGCTTCATGCGTGACGGCGGCGTGGCGCTCGAGCGATTCGCCATTTTCGAGACGCTCGTGGAACGCTTCGGAAGCGACGTCGCGGGTTGGCCCTCAAATTATCACGATCCACAAAGCGACGACGTCGCAACGTTCGCGCAAGCCGAACGCCCCGCTCTCAATTTTGCGAAATACCTGCAATTTCACGCTGGACGGCAACTCGACGCGGCTGCCGGTGGCGCGCGCGCATTAGGCTTGGGCTTATATCGCGATCTCGCCGTCGGGGTCGATGTCAACGGCGCCGATGCCTGGATCGACGCGCATGCCTACGTGCCGTCGGTGAGCGTCGGTGCGCCGCCCGATCTGCTCAATCCGGACGGCCAAGATTGGGGTCTGCCACCGCTCAATCCAAACCGGCTCGCCACCGATGCATACCGAACCATCGCCGAGCTCTTCCGCGCCAACATGCAGGTCCAAGGTGCGCTGCGGATCGACCATGTCATGTCGCTCGCGCGACTGTTTTGGAGTCCACGCGGACGTTCCGCGACCGAGGGCACCTACGTTGCCTATCCGCTCGAGGATTTACTGGGCGTGCTGGCACTCGAGAGCGTGCGTGCGCAATGTACGATCGTCGGCGAAGATTTGGGAACGGTGCCGATCGGTTTTCGCGAGCGGATGCAAGCGGCCAACGTTCTCTCTTACCGGATCTTATTTTTCGAACGCAAAGCCGACGGCGGCTTTATCGAAGCGGAATATTATCCGGCGTTGAGTTTAGCCGCAACCGGCACGCACGATCTGGCGAATTTCGCCGCCTGGTTGAGTGGCGCGGACATCGACCTGCGGGCAAGCCTCGGCGTCGGCGATCCGACTCGCGTACCGCAAGAACACGCCGACCGTGAGACCGACCGGCAACGACTCCTGAGTAGCTTGCGCCAAGCGGGTGATCTCGGGCCGCAAGACGCAGCGGTCGACGACGTCCTTGTCGCGGCGCATCGCTTCTTGGCACGTTCGCCGGCCCGGATCGTGATGATCCAAGTCGATGACGCGCTGGGCGAAGTGCTGCCAATCAACGTTCCCGGCACGTATGAAGAATATCCGAATTGGCGGCGTAAACTTAATACGGATCTGGACACGCTGGCTCACGACGAACGCTTTGCGCGCGTCTGTAGCGCACTGCGCGAGCTACGGCCGCAACGGGCCCCGGATGTATGAGACGTCCGCCCGCCGCGCTTCATCGTAGCTCGATAACATGCCGGGCGCGATCGTTGGTCCGCGCGGCCGGCGGTAAGCGGGCCGGACGCACTTAGGGTGCCGCGGGAGCGGCGCGCCGGAGGCCGCTCCCCAGCAGCCCCGCGCATTGACGCGCTAGCGTTTCCGCTGCTTCGAGCGTCGGCGCCAGATTGGGATCGGGACCGTCGACGATCAACGATGCGAGTCCGTGAACCATCGACCACGCGGCCAACACGAGCGGCGCGGGCGAGCCGGGGACAACGGTCGCGCCGGCTTGGCACGCCTCGACGGTTTCCACCAAAATCGAGTACGCTTCTTCGTTGCGCCGCGCTTCGGCCGGGTCGACCGCTCCACACAATTCGGGCCGGAACATGATTCGAAAATCGGCGCGGTTGAGGTAAGCGAACCGAACGTAGGCAATACCGATTTCGATCAAGACGCCGTAGGCGTCGCGTGGCGCGGCGCGGTCGCGGGCTTGGCGCAGTTCGGCGCCTAGCCGCTCGAACGCGGCCGCGACGACCGCCTGCAGCAGAGCGCCCTTGTCGGCAAAGTGATTGTACGCGGCGGCGTGGCTTACGCCCGCGATACGCGAGACTTCGCGTAAGCTCAAACCTTCGAGCCCAACGTCGGCTAAGACGTTGCGCGTTGCCGTCAGAAGCGCGGCGCGGAGATCGCCATGATGATAGCGGCGCGATGTTGACATCGGCAACATCGTAGCATATATTACCGCTGTAAACATTGCTTTCCGCGTGAGGTCTCCATGTCCGAATCCGTTTTTCCCGGCCGCTACACCGCTCCCGACAATGCCGAATTCGTCTTGTTCCGAATTGGGATGCGCTTCAACGGCTGGCGCGGCGCCATGTCCGCCCTGCGCGTCTTCGTATCGATGCCGGCAATGCTGGCCGAACAACAATCGGAGCCGGCAATAGGGATGCTGTGGACCTCCACGGCACTAGCGTGGCCGGTCATCCAGATGACCCAATTTTGGCGCTCGTACGAGGACCTCGAGCGCTACGCAACCGCCGCCGACGGTAAGCACACGCGCATCTGGCGCTGGTTCAACACGCTCGGCCGCCGCGGCGTCGGAACCGGCATCTGGCACGAAACGTATCGCATTGCGCCGGGCAGCTACGAAGCGACCTACGTAAATATGCCGCGCTACGGCCTTGCCGCCGCGACGTCGCACCAACCGATGGTGCCCGCTCGGCCGCGGGAACGCGCGGTCATCGAGTGAGCCGCGGCTACGCTCCCTCACCGATATCCGGAACCAACGGCGAATTTTTGAGCAGCTTTTCTTGAAAAGCGACAACATGTTCGGTTGAATGCGCGATCGCTCGGGCGCGGTCGCCCGACCGAATGCTGTCGAGCAGATCGCGATGGCGCGCCGGTACCTCGGCAATTTCGGTGTAATAATGACTCAGTTTTCCGAACAGCTGTAACATCGGAGTCTTCAAACTCTCCCAGATGCGCAGCATCCGCCGCTGCGCGCACAGCTCGAAAATAAGCCCGTGAAATTCGAGATCGAGTAAGATTGCCAAATTCCAGTCGTTCGCTCGCGCGGCGCGTTCGAGCCGGTCGACAACGGCTTGCAATAACTCGAAGTGGTGTGGATCGTTGCGGTCGAGCAGAAAATTTAAAGCGACCGGTTCGAGCGCTTCGCGAATGGCAAGAATTTCGAGCGCGTCGGCAGTCGTTAACGACACGACATGCGTGCCGCGCCGCGGCGCCGTAACGACAAGCCCCTCCTGTTCGAGGATGCGCAGAGCGTCGCGGATCGGTCCCCGGCTCGTCCCCATGTCCGTTGCCAGCTCGCGCTCGACGATCCGTTGACCGTCGCGCAGCTCGCCGGAAAAAATTCGCGTCCGGATGCGGGCCGCGACTTCGTCGAGCAGCCCGCGATAGGCGGCCAGGGGAATCACCGGCGCTGATTCGGCTTCCGGTCCACGCTCGCGCATGGTGACTGGCTTGGCGGAAACACGCGAAATCTCATCGTGGTCCGATGGTTAACCATTGACCAACACAGCGAAGCGTGATAAAGTTCGTAAAATCAATTTCACAAATACGCGCCTGCGTTGGAACATATCTTCGTACCGGTTGGGTGACGGTTTACCTCGCTGAGGTCCGTCGCGGTCCGTAACGCGTAGACGGTGTTCTCGGGCGTCGGCTCGCGGAGGTCAAACGGTGAATCTGGCAAGCGGGCTCGCACGACGGTCGGACCATCCCGTCCGCATCGCCTTGATCGGCGCCGGCAAATTCGGAACCATGATCATGGCGCAACTCCGCCATCAGCCGGGCGTTACATTGTGCGTGTTGGCCGATCTCAATCCGGGTCGCGCCCGCGAATCAGCGGTTCGGGCGGGCTGGGCAGCCGAGGCTTTCGAGCCGGCCTCAACGGCCGGCGCGGCAAACGACATCGCGCGCAAAGGAAACGTTGCGCTCGTCGACGCCGGTGACATCGCCGCAACTTGCGACGTCGACATCGTCATTGAAGCGACCGGTTTCGCCGATGCCGCGGCGAAGCACATCTGGACGGCGATCGAGCACGGCCATCACGTCATTAACGTGACGGTCGAAGTCGACGTGGTTGTCGGCCCGCTGCTTCACGCGCAAGCGCTCAAGCGCGGCGTTATCTATAGTTTAGCCTACGGCGACCAACCGGCGATCATCTGCGAACTCGTGGATTGGGCGCGCACCAACGGATTTCGCGTCGTCGCCGCGGGCAAAGGCACCAAATACTTACCTGAATACCGGCGCAGCACGCCCGAAACGGCGCTCGCATTTCACGAATTTACGCCCGAGCAAATCGCCAAGGGCGGCTTCAATCCCAAGATGTTCAACTCGTTTCTCGACGGCACGAAACAGTCGATCGAAATGGTCGCCGTCGCGAATGCAACCGGTCTGGGCATTCCGGCTGACGGCTTGAGCTACGCGCCGGCCTCCGTTTACGAACTCGCGACCGTGCTGCGGCCGCGCGATATGGGTGGCATCCTCGACCGCGAAGGCGTTGTCGATGTCGTAACCTCGCACTACGCCGAAGGCAAAGAAGTTCCGAACAACATTCGTTACGGTATGTTCGTCGTGTTCACGTCGGACGAGCCTTATACGGTCCGTTGTTTTAGCGAGTACGGGTTAGCCGTCGATCCGAGCGGACGCATTGCTTCGATGTGGCGACCGTTTCATCTCATCGGGCTCGAAATCGGCACGTCGATTGCGAGTATCGCCGTACGCGGCGAACCGACCGGCGCGCCCGCAGCCGGCTTCATCGGCGATGTCGGTTGCGCAACGCGCCAAGCGCTACGCGCCGGCACCCTCATCGACGGCGAAGGCGGCTACGCCGTCTACGGAACGATCGCGCCGGCCGAACGTTCGGTCCGCGAACGCCTCGTACCGATGGGCTTGTCACAGGGCTGCACGCTCGTGCGCGACGTGCCGGCCGACCACTGGATCACCGAAGCCGACGTCGCGTTCGACGAATCGTCTTTCCTTTGGAAGATGCGCCGCGAGCAGATGCAAGGCCTGAGCGCCGCCGCGCACGTCTAGTCCAGGCGTCACGGGCGTTGCCCGGCGCAAACGTTTCTCACACCGGGATCTGCCGGCGACGGCATAGGAGATTGTATGCGACTCAAATCGGTGCACGGATTTCCGCTTTTCGTGTGCGCCATCGTTCTGTTCGGCGGCAGCGCCGTTACCTTGGGCGGCATTCCGACTCATGCCGCCGACGCCGGACTTTCGTACGCCTCGATCGACACGCAGTTGGGTAAATTACCGGTCGCAAAAAAACATTACCGTTTTGCGTATGTCAGCAAAACGCTGATCAATGAATTTTGGCAAGCCGTTAAAGTCGGCGCCGATACGGCCGCTGCGAAAGACGGCGTGACCGTCGACACCCAAGCGGCCAAAGATGAGTCGTCGCTGGGCGAACAATTGAACATCGCGCAAACAATGCTTAGCGGCGGCTACGATGCGTTACTGATATCGCCGCAATCCGATTCGAATCTCGGGCCGGCAATCGAACAAGCGAAAGCAAAGGGCATCCCGGTGATCGATATCGACGACGCCAAAACCGCCGGAGTAAGCACGTTCATCGGAACCGATCAGGTTGCCATCGGCATGAAAGCCGCCCAATACATCGTCGGCAAGTTACCGCAGGGCGGAGCGGTTGCGCAGATCGAAGGCCAAGCCGGTTCGCCCAACGCCCGGGCCCGAATCAAGGGCTTCAAACAAGGTGTCGAGCAAAGCGGCAAGCTCAAACTCGTGGCGAGTCAACCCGGCAACTGGGACCGCCTTACCGCACTTGACGCCGCGGCTACGATCATGCGCGCACATCCCGACATCAAAGCGTTCTACGCCAACAACGATACGATGGCATTGGGCGTCGTCGAAGCGGTCCGCAACGCCGGCATGACGGGCAAGATCATCGTGGTCGGTACCGACGGCATCGGCGCGGCCAAAAAGTCGATCGCCGACGGCCAACTCGACGCAACGGTAGCCGAGTTTCCGGTGCAAGAAGGCGCGCTGGGCGTGGAGATGGCGATCCGGCAACTCGAAGGGCAAAAACTGCCGACCTGGATTATTTCGCAACAGGATGTGATCACTAAAGATAACGTCAGTAAATTTCAATGACCGCGCAGCCCGTTGCGGGCCCGGCGCCGGCGCTTTCGCTCGAACGATTGTCGAAGTCGTATCCCGGCGTTGCCGCCTTGAGCGACGTGAGCTTGAGCATCGCGAGCGGCGAAGTGCACGCGTTACTGGGCGAAAACGGCGCCGGGAAATCGACGCTGTTGAAGATCGTATCGGGATCCGTCCGGCCTGATTTCGGCCGGATCCTGCTCGACGGTAACGCGCTCGAACTGCATTCGCCGCTGCACGCACGCAAAGCGGGCATCGCGCTCATTCACCAGGAGCTGGCCCTGGTGCCGCAGATGAGCGCGGCGGCGAACATGTACTTGGGGCGCGAGGTTACGCGGCGCGACCTGACGTTAAATCGCGCGGCGATGGAACGGCGGGCCCAGGAACTCGTCGACAGCCTGGGCGTCGCAATCGATGTGCGACGGCCGGTGTCGTTCTTATCGATGGCCGAGCGGCAATGCGTCGAGATCGCGCGCGCTCTGCTGTATCGCGCCCGCGTGCTCGCGCTGGACGAACCGACGTCAAGTCTTACCAATCGCGAGTGCGAGGCGCTCTTCACCATCTTGCGAACGCTGCGCGCCGACGGCGTGGCCATCATCTACGTCTCGCACCGGCTCGAAGAAGTCGCTCTAATCGCCGACCGCGCGACGGTAATGCGAGACGGACATGTCATCGGCACCGTCGACGTCGCTCGATCGTCACGCGCGCAACTCGTGACGATGATGGTGGGCCGCGACCTCTCGGAAATGGCGCCGGCGCCGTACCGGCCGCCGGCAGAGGTCGCGCTGCGGGTCGAACACCTGACGTCGGCGGGGCGGCTCAGCGATATCTCGTTTGCGGCCTATCGCGGTCAGGTGCTCGGCATCGCGGGCTTGGTCGGCTCCGGCCGCACCGAACTGCTGCGCGCGATCTTCGGCGCCGACCCGATCGACCGGGGCACGATCGCGGTGAACGGCAAGCCGTTCGTCAAACGCAGCGTGCGGCACGCGATCGACCGCCGGATCGGTCTGATTCCCGAAGATCGCAAAGGCCAAGCGTTGTTCAGCCGCATGTCGATCCGCTCGAACATCACCTTGGCGAGCCTGCACCGTTTCGCGCGCGGCGGCATCATCGCGCGCCGGCCGCGTCAGGCGGAGGCCGACGCGCTCGTCGCCGATCTCGATCTGCGACCGCGTGACAGTGCCCGCGCCGTCGGCCAATTGTCGGGCGGCAATCAGCAAAAAGCGGTCGTCGGCCGCTGGCTGAGCGCCAAAAGCGACATCCTGCTCATCGACGAGCCGACGCGCGGGGTTGACGTCGGCGCCAAGGCCGAGATTTATCGTTTGATCGGCACGCTCACGAGTCGCGGAGCCGCGGTCATCATGGTGTCGTCGGATCTGCCCGAAGTGTTGCAGATCAGCGACCGCATCGCGGTCATGCGCGAAGGCCGGATCGTGAAAGAGCTCGACCGGCAGACGGCGACCGAGGAGACGATCATGCACTATGCGACCGGCGGAGTGTAGCCATGCAAGAAGTACAAACCAAAGACATCGATGTTGCAACGATAGCTAGCCCGGCGGCCGCATTGCGGCGCACGCAGTCGATCGAGCGCGTGCGCCGGCTCGGTATCCTGTTCGGCTTCGTCGTGGTCTACGGTGTGTTCGCCGTGTTGAACCATCAGTTCTTAACCGTCGGCAACCTCACCGCGGTCGCGCTACAATCGTCGATCAATGCGATCATCGCAATCGGCATGACGCTCGTGATCATCAGCGCCGGAATCGATCTGTCCGTCGGCTCGATCGCCGGCTTGGCCAGCGTCGTTGCCGCAACCGTCATGGCAACGCAAGGCCTGGGTCTCGGGATCGCGGTGGGCCTCGGCGTCGGCCTGGTCGCAGGCGCCGTCAACGGCGTGCTGATCGCACGGGTGGGTCTGGCACCGTTCATCGTCACACTCGGAACGCTGGCGCTCTTTCGCGGAGCGGCGCTGGTGTTCACGAACGGTCAGCCGATCTACGGCATACCGGAGTCGTTTCGAGCGATCTTCGGCGGTTCGCTAGGGCCGATTCCGACGCCGGTGATCATCGCGATCGTGTGCGCGCTCATCGTCGACTTCGTGCTGCGGCGCACGACGTTCGGCGAGCACGTTATCGCCATCGGCGGTAATGAGGAAGCCGCGCGACTCTGCGGCGTTGCGGTCAGTCGGGTCAAAGCGCTCATCTACGTGATCGCGGGCGGACTCTCGGCACTGGGTGGCTTCGTGCTCGTGGCGCGGATCGGCGCGGCTGAACCCATCGGCGGTACCGGTTACGAACTCGACGCCATCGCGGCCACGGTCATCGGCGGCACGAGTCTGTTCGGCGGCGTCGGCACGATCGGCGGCACGCTCATCGGCGCGCTCATCTTGGGCGGCCTGCGCAACGGTCTGACGCTCATGAACGTGCAGACTTTTTGGCAGCAAGTCGCGAGCGGTCTGGTGATCATCTTCGCCGTGCTGATCGACCGGCTCATCCGGCGGCCCGCGTAGCTCGATGACGCGGCAAGCCTTAGACGGAAAGCACGCGCTCATCACGGGCGGCGCACGCGGAATCGGGCGCGGCATCGCGTTGGCAATGGCGCAAGCCGGCGCGCGGATCACCCTCGCCGACCGCGATGCGGACGTCGCGCAAACGACCGCGCGCGAATTGCCCGACGGTACGGGACTCGCCATCGAGATGGACGTAGCGGATCGCGTCAGCGTCGAACGCGGTTTCGATCGTGCCGAGAAATCGTTCGGAGCGGTGGATATCCTCGTTGCCAACGCCGGAATTCTGAAGTTCGCACCGTTCTTGGAGTTAACGCCCGCTGATTGGCAACAACACCTCGACGTCGACTTCACCGGCGTCTTTCACGCCGCGCAGGCAGCGGCACAGCGGCTCGTTCAGCAGGGGCGCCACGGCAATGTCATTGTCGTCACCTCGGTTTCAGCCGAAGTTCCGTCGCGCACCCAAGGTCACTATTGTGCGGCGAAAGCTGGTGCGCTCATGCTGGTGCGGGCCATGGCGTGGGAACTGGCCGACCGTGGTATTCGGGTCAATTCGATCGGCCCCGGCTGGATCGACACCCGCCTCGCAACCGGCTATCTCGATGTGCCCGAACGGCGCGCCGAGGTTATCGCCACCATTCCGATCGGGCGCGTCGGCTTGCCGCACGACGTCGGCAGCGCGGCGGTTTTTCTTGCCAGTGACGACGCGTCGTATGTTACCGGCGCACATCTGCGCGTCGACGGCGGACTCGCAATCGGATCGGACAAAACCTAACCTAATCGTACACGCCGGCCGCCGGCGCGACCGTCATAGTGCGTACATACGCTCCGCGTTGCTATAAAACATATTATCGCGCTGGGCCGGCGAGAACGCAGCGACGACGTTCTCGAATGCCTCGTACAGCGCACTGAACGAGCTGTATAATTTGTCGACCGGGAAGTTGCTGGCAAACATAACGCGGTCGACTCCGAACAGCTCGATCGTTTCGAGAATGAACGGTCGGATACCGGCAACGGTCCACGCGCGGTCACACATGGCGAGACCGGAAATTTTTACGGCAACGTTCGCGCACCGCGAAAGTAAGCGCATTCCGACCCGCCAACGTTCGATGCCATCGGCATCGCGGTCGGTCGGCATTCCGGCATGATTGAGAATAATCCGCTGATTCGGGTGCGTCGCCGCGAGGTTGGCCGCATCGACCATCTGCGATGGATAGATTTGCAGGTCGAACGACAAGCCGTATTTAGCGAGCAAGTTAAAGCCGCGCAGCCACGTTTGGTCGTTCATCACGTCGGGGCGGGAAAGATAGGTCTTGAGCGGATCCTCATGCCAGTTCAGGATCTGACGCACACCGCGCACGTTCGCGCAGGCCCGGTGCGCGCTCAACACGCGCTCGACCTCAACGGTGCTCGCGTTGAGCGCGGCGTATGCGACGATGCCCTGTGGAAAGCCGTGCACGTCCGCGATCGACTGCAACCAGCGCGACTCGCCGGCCGGGTCGAGCTCCGACCAGCCACACTGTACGTGGACCGACTTGACCAGTTCGTACCCGCTCGTGTCGGCCAGATAGTCCGGGAGAAGATAATCACGCGCGATCGGCGTGATGTCGCCTTCAGGACCGGCCTCCGGCGGCCGACGGCGCAGCCAAGCATAGTCGTGATGCGTGAGGTCCCACAGATGATGATGCGGGTCGATAATTCGCATGCGTTCGCTCACTCCGGATTGGACTCTCGCGCGAAACGAACGCTTACATCGGCGGTCAGCGTTTTGCCTTGGCGGTACGGCATGGCCGCCGTTGGCGCCTGACACCGCATTACATTACTACTTCGGGAGCCAATGCATCGCGAGCAGCATCCACTTCGAGCGCCGCAAGTTTGGCAATGGCGTCCGGCCCAACGCCGCAACAGCCGCCGACGTACGTAACGCCTAACCTTAACCACTCGCTCGCGCGACGCACGAATTCGGCTTCCGTCGCTCCGCCGGCGAGACCGTTCTCGTCCCAATGTTGGCCGAGATTCGGGCATACCAGGAGCGGTTTGCCCGTTACCGTGCGTATCGCACGCACGAGCGGCCCGATCGCGGCCGGGGCCGTGCAATTGACGCCGATAACCGCCACGCTTTCAAACGCGGCGAGGTGCGCCGCAGCTTCGGTGATGCGATCGCCGGCAAAGGTATGCCCGCCGTCGCGACACGCGAACGAAACCCACACCGGGTTAAGCTGGAGGTCGCGCGCCACATTAGCGATAACGCGTGCTTCACGCAGCGACGGAAGTGTCTCGAATAAAAATACATCCGGACCGGCGCGCGCGACCGCCCGCGCCCGTTCGGCATGAAATGCGCGGAGTGCGTCGGCAGCGAGGTGCGCTCGAGCGGAATACTCAGAACCGTCGCCGCGCGTCGCACCATACGGTCCGAGCGCCGCCGCGACGAGAAACGTGCCGGTCGCACCGGTCGCGGCGCGGTGTTCGGCAATCGCGCGCCGGGCAAGTGCGACGGCGCTCGCAAAGATGCCGTCGATCGCCGCATCAGCGTACCCGAGCTCGCGTAAGGCGGCGTGCGAAAGCTGATAGGTCGCGGTTTCGATGACGCGCGCGCCGGCAGCTAGATACGCGCGATGAATATCGACGAGCAACTCCGGCGCCCGGATGACGGCTTCGCCCGACCAAAGCCCCGTCGCGAAGCGGAAGTCGCGCTTTTCAAGCTCCAGTCCCAAGCCGCCGTCGACGATCACGCGCCCCTCGCTATCCCGTTTTGGCGAACGATTCCACGTACGCGACCTTACGCTGCAGCGTTGCGAGCACACGGCGCCACGTATAGTGCGCCGCGGTCTGCGCGCCGCGCGCGCGCAGTTCCGTGCGCAGCGCCGGATCGGCGTACAACGTTCGTAGATACGTGGCAAGTTCGCTACCGTCGCCGGTATCGCACACCAGCGCATTGACGAACGGATCGGCATACTCTTCGCCCGTCGAGCCGGTGACCGCGATGCCGCCCGCCGCCATGACCTCGAGTCCGACGAGTCCGAACGGCTCTTTACCGCTATTGGCCAGCACGGCGTCACTCGCGGCATACAGCGCAAACAACGTTTTTTCGTCCAGAAACGTGCGCACGTGCACCACCGGCGCCTCGATCTGCGCTAAACCAGCGATGACGCGCCGGCCGTCGGTGCCTTCATACGACATGCGTTCGACCGCCAAGCCCCGGTCGTGCGCCCGCCCGAACACGATCTCACTGTACGGATCTTTATAACCACGCACGATTAAGCGGGCCGGAATGCCGGCGCTGCGCAGTTCGGCCAGCGCATCGATGGCTTGCAGCCAATTCTTATCCGGGTCGAAGCGTCCGATCTTGAACAGCGTCGGCCGTCCGGCGAAGGCTGCTTTGCATTCCGCCACGACGGCCGGATCGGCGCCGCGCAGCAGACGATCGTCGATGCCGTTGGGAATGACGAGCGCCGGAACGCCCCGCTGCGCCAACTCGAATTTCATGTAGCGGCTGACGGCGGTGATCGCGGCCGCGCGCTGCAACGGCGCCCAATCGATCCGGTCGAAGCCGTAACTATTATTGGCGTTCCAGAGAATCGTCGCGGCGGCGCGCAGACCACGTTCGCGCAGACGCTGATCCAGCGCGATGGCCACGTTTGCCATTTGCCATTCCTCGGCCACGATCAACGTTCGTTCGCCGGCCGCCGCCGCCGGGGCGACCACCGCATCGACGAGATACGCCGGCAAACTGGCTTCACAGTCGGCGACTTTTTCGGCTTCACCGTCGTAGGCGTTACGCGGATGCTGGGCCGAGAGCCAGCCGCACCAGCGGCGCAAGGTAACGCCGTCAGCCCACGCTTCGACGGGCCGCATCGCGGGGTCGCCGACGAAGAATAACTCCGTTTGGTGACCGGCGGCGCCCAGCGCACGCGCCAACGCGCTCACGCGCGTGCCGAGACCGCCGATGGACGCGTAGCGGTCGGGTCCCTCGAAGGAAAGAATCGCGACGTGGCGCGGTATTTTCGGTAGTACGTCAACGGGAGCGGGCGACCCGTTGGGTCGCGAGCCGGGCGAGACATGTAGGCTCATCAGGTAAACCTCCGCTAAGGTGTGGCAAACCTTCGAGTTTGCGGCACGCCGCGCCCGCGCTTGGACCGGAGCCTTAGTACGAACGCGTAAAGATTACGGTGGCAAGCGGCGGTAACGAGGCGACGATCGAGTACGGTTTGCCTTGGGCGGTCACTTCTTCGGCGGTGAGCGGCAGATTGGCGATGCCGCTGCCACCGTAGCCGACGTCATCGGTATTGAGCGCTTCGGTATAGGTGCCCAGCGACGGAACGCCGATCCGATACCCCGGACGCGGAACAGGAGTGAAGTTCGCCACCATCAGCGCTAGATCGGGATCCCCGTGGTGCGCCGAGCGCACGAACGCCACGACCGACGCATCTTTATCCGACGTGATCCACTCAAACCCAAGTGATTCATTGTCGAGGTTATGCAACGCCGGCAGCGCCCGATACACCGCGTTGCAATCGCGAATTAGCTTCTGCACGCCCCGGTGCTGCGGATCGTCGAGCAAATGCCAATCGAGGCTGCGATCGTGATTCCACTCGCGGCCTTGCGCGAACTCTCCACCCATGAAGAGCAACTTTTTGCCCGGATTAGCAAACATGTAGCCGAAATAGAGCCGCAGATTGGCAAACTGTTGCCAGGCGTCGCCCGGCATGCGCGCCAACAGCGAGCCCTTACCATGCACCACTTCGTCGTGGGAGAGCGGCAGCACGAAATTTTCGCTAAAGGCGTACACGAAAGTGAACGTGAGCTCGTCTTGATGGTAGCGCCGGTTGATCGGATCTTCGCTCATGTAGGCGAGCGTGTCGTGCATCCATCCCATATTCCATTTGTAGCCGAAACCCAAGCCGCCATAGTCGACCGGGCGCGACACACCCGGAAATGCCGTCGACTCCTCAGCGATCGTCATGATGCCGGGAACCTCGCCGTAGGCCGCGCTGTTCACCCGCTGCAAAAACGATATCGCTTCGAGATTCTCGCGACCACCGTAGCGGTTGGGGATCCACTCATCGTGTTTACGACTATAGTCCAGGTACAGCATCGATGCGACCGCGTCGACGCGTAAACCGTCGAGATGATACACTTCGAGCCAGAACAGAGCGTTCGCGAGCAGAAAGTTCGCGACTTCGTTGCGCCCGAAATTAAAGATTAACGTATTCCAGTCGGGCTGGAAACCTTGGCGCGGATCGGCATGTTCGTAGAGCGCCGTCCCATCGAAGTTTCCCAACCCGTGCGCGTCGGTGGGAAAATGCCCCGGCACCCAATCGATGAGCACCCCGAGCCCCGCATCGTGCGCCGCTTCGACGAATTCGGCAAACTCCGCGGGTGTGCCGAACCGGCTCGTCGGCGCGAACATTCCGACAGGCTGATACCCCCACGAGCCGTCGAAGGGATGCTCGGAGACCGGCATGAGTTCGAGGTGGGTGAAGCCTAAATCGACCGCGTACGGGATGAGCTTATCGGCCAGTTCGGCGTACGTGAGGTAGCGATTCCCCTCAGCCCGTTGCCACGAACCCAAATGGACTTCGTAGATCGAAATGGGAGCGTCGCGCCGATTCGCCTGGGCCCGCGTCGCCATCCACTCGCCGTCATTCCAAGTCGCTTTTCCGGGCAGCGTCACGATGGACGCCGTCGCCGGCGAACGTTCGGAGGCGAATGCGAACGGATCGGACTTGAGCGGCAGCAACTCGCCATGACAGCCGATAAGTTCGTACTTGTAGCGGCTGCCGAGTGGGACGGCGGGCAAAAACAATTCCCACACACCGCTGGTGCGGCGACGCATCGCGTGGCGGCGACCATCCCAGGCGTTGAAATCGCCGACAACCGACACGCGCTGCGCGTTTGGCGCCCAGACGACGAAGCTTACGCCGTTCACGCCGTCGATCGTCACCGGATGCGCGCCGAACCGGTCGAACAGCCGGCGATGCGTACCTTCGCCGAAAAGGTACAAATCAAGATCGGTGAGTATGGCGCCGAATCGATACGGATCTTCAATGTCGGTGGTTTCGGTGCCGAGCGTGACGCGCAGGCAATACGGGAACGGCGTCAACCGGTCCGGAATTTCGCCGGCAAACAATCCGGCTTTGTCGACGAGGGGAAGTTCGCCCGCGACAGCGCCCGTCGCGGCGTCAACGACTTGAACGCGCGAGGCTTGCGGCAGCAGCGCACGCACGACGATCTCGCCATCGCCGGCGTGCATGCCGAGCACGGCGAACGGGTCGCCATGGCGCGCGTCGACGAGCGCACGCGTTTCCGCTTCAGGAAGCAGCGAAGGCATATTGATCGGCATCTAGGATCGCGCGAATCCCTTCAAGCGGAATCCGCAGCCACGACGGCCGATTCGCCAACTCGTAAGACATTTCATAGAACGCTTTCTCCAAAATAAATAGCTCGAGCAGTCGCTGGGCTTGGTCGGGCTTTCCGGGATACGATACGCAGCCTGCAATCGTAGCGCGATACCCATCGAGAAACGCCGCCGCGCTGCGCCGTTCCCAGTCGTGCGCGAGCGGCTCGAGCGCACTGACGTCTTCCGCGCGATCGGTCGCGACGCCGCGGACGCCGGCAACGGCGGCGTAATTCAACGAGCGCAACATGCCGGCCACATCGCGTAGCGGCGACGATTTCCGCCGGCGCACGGCCGGATCGCGGCCGGGTTCGCCCTCGAAATCGACGATCATGAAGTCGGCGGCCACGACGAGCACTTGGCCGAGATGATAATCGCCGTGAAAACGGGTTTTCATCACGGTGGTATCGAGCGCCGGCGCGACAAGCCGATCCATGATCTCGGACCGCCGGCCGAGTACCGCCGCGACCTCGTCGCGCAGCGCCGCCGGAACGCGTTCGCGCTCACGCTCGAGCGTCGTCAACGCTTTTTCGGCCGTGGCCCGGGCTTGTGCGACCCATGCGTTGAGATCGCCGGCGGTGGTCGGTTCGGCGTCGAAGCCCGGTTCGTCCGCCGGCGTGGCGAAGGCACGATGCATCTCGGCCGTTCGCACGCCCAATGTCCGGGCTCGTTCGAGGAAGATGGCATGCTCGCCGGCGTCATCGGCATCCGCCCGATCCGGCTCCGACCCATTCATATTCTTGCGCCGGTCAAAGAATCGTTCGAGATACGCGAGCGTCGCGCCCCAGCCGTCACCTTGGCTCTCGACAAACTGTTGCGCGATGCACAACGCGATCGGCGCGCTATCGGGATGTTCGTACTCGAGATACCCTAACAACGGCGGCGTGTTCTGGTACCCGACCTTGTCAAGGAACCGCGCGATTTCCAACTCCGGCTGAGCGCCGCGATGCACGCGTCGATAGGCCTTGAGCATGATCTGTTCGGCGATTACAACCGAGGTGTTACTTTGTTCGACGCTGAGCCGCCGCACGGCGCGTTCCGCCGGCAGCTCCAGCGTTTTGAGTGTCGGCGCGGCATGCGCCACAAACTCGCCGCCGCGCGTCGAGCGCCGACGCCGTTCGTGCAGGATATCATCGAGCAAGGCCAAGCTAAAGGCGTCGGTCGCCATGCCGTCATAGAGAAATCCGTCGCGCGCTCCGCGCCGCACGCGCGCCAATGTCGAGCGTGCCAACGCATTGCGTTCACCGGCCGTTGTATTCGCAATTGCCAGCGGCATGAAGTATAGACTGTTCGACGCTTCGACGTTGACGATGGCCGAGTACGCCTGCGCGGCGTCGCTGCCCAGCGCCACGACGTCGAGCAGCCCGACCCGGCCGAGCGCCGCACCCTTTTCCGCAAACCACCGCTGCATCGGCAAAAAGGCCGGCAACACATCGGTTTCGAGCAGTCCGACGGCCGTCCCGACGAGTTGCGCATGGCTTTGTTCGCGCGGCAGCACCAAGGTCACGAGTTCGGGCAGCTGATCGGGCAGGGTCGTTTCCCAACTCGGCGCCGACGCCGTATCGGAAAGCAAAAACCAAAAGAAGCCATGACCCGGTAGCGTGATGACATACCGGTCCGAATCGATCGTTGCGAACGGACTCCAGCCGATCATCTCGACGGGGACCCGGCCGCTATAAGCCGACAAATCGAGTGCCGCCTGCTGCGGGGAGCGCGATAAGTTCGCGACGCACAGCACCGTGTCGCCTTCGTATTCGCGGACGTACGCAATGATCTTCCGATTTGCGGGCGAGACAAACGCGAGCGTGCCGCGGCCAAACACGCGATAGCCTTGGCGAACGGCGATGAGCTTTCGCATCCAATTAATGAGTGACGATGGGCTGCCGCTCTGCGCTTCGACGTTGACGCTGGCGAAACCGTACACCGGATCCATGATCGGCGCTAGAAACAGCCGAGCCGGATTGGCCCGCGAAAAGCCGCCGTTGCGATCGACCGACCACTGCATCGGCGTGCGCACGCCGTCGCGGTCGTTGAGATAGATGTTGTCACCCATCCCGATCTCATCGCCGTAATACAGAATGGGCGTGCCGGGCATCGACATCAATAACCCGGTCAAGAGCTCGATGCGGCGCCGATCGTTCTCCATGAGCGGCGCGAGCCGGCGCCGGATGCCGATATTGATGCGCGCCCGCGGTTCCGTAGCGTACACCCGGTACATGTAATCGCGTTCTTCGTCGGTGACCATCTCGAGCGTCATCTCATCGTGATTGCGCAGGAAGATTGCCCACTGACAGTTGTCCGGAATATCCGGCGTTTGACGCATGATGTCGATGATCGGATAGCGGTCTTCTTCGGCGATGGCCATGAACATGCGCGGCATAAGCGGAAAGTGAAACGCCATCTGACATTCGTCGCCGTCGCCGAAGTAGGCGCGCACGTCTTCGGGCCACTGGTTGGCCTCGGCGAGAAAAATCCGGTTGGGGTATTCTTGTTGCAGTACGGCGCGCATCTGCTTGAGCACCGCGTGCGTTTCAGGCAAATTTTCGCAGTTCGTGCCCTCGCGCTCGAACAGATACGGCACGGCATCAAGCCGCATGCCGTCGACCCCGCAATCAAGCCACACCCGCATCACATCGAGCACCGCCGCGATCACCCGCGGATTGTCGTAGTTGAGATCGGGTTGATGCGAGAAGAAACGATGCCAGTAGTATTGGCCCGCTACCGGGTCCCAGGTCCAGTTCGAGGTTTCGGTGTCGGTGAAAATAATTCGTGCGTCGGCATACCGCCGGTCGGTATCGCTCCACACGTAAAAGTCGCGATAGGCCGAACCGGGTTTGGCGGCGCGAGCGCGGGCGAACCACGGATGCGCATCCGAGGTATGATTGACCACGAGTTCAGTGATCACGCGAATGCCGACGTCGTGCGCCCGCCGGACGAAATCGCGAAAGTCGCGGAACGTACCGTAAGCCGGGTTGACCCCGCGATAATCGGCGATGTCGTAGCCGTCGTCGCGTAGCGGTGACGGGTAGAACGGCAGCAGCCAGATACACGTCGCGCCCAAGTGCTTGATGTAATCAAGCTTCTGCGCCAGTCCCTTGAAGTCGCCGATGCCGTCGTCATTAGCGTCGTAAAACGACTTGACGTGAACCTGATAGATGACCGCGTCTTTATACCACAGCGGGTCGTCGTTGATTGCCATCGGGAGTTAATCGCTCGGCGAATCGTAATCGACGTGCAGACGTCCATCAACCCGGAAGATCGCGGCCGGGTTGATCTGCGGATCGAGTTCGAGCGTTTGTACAGCACCGTGCCAAATCCGTCGTTCGCCGCTCAATAACTCTTCGCAAGCAACGGGCTCGGCGGCACCGTAGCCGAGGTCGGCTAGCGGAATTTCGATGGTCGTCCGCACGGCGTGAAACGGGTCGAGGTTAACCGCAATGAGCAGCGTATTTCTCCCGGCAGTTTTAGAGTAGAACAGAACGTTGTCGTCGGCGGCGGCATGGAAACGAACGTTGCGCCACGTGTGAAGGGCGGGGTTTTCGCGCCGAATGGTGTTGATACGCGCGATATCGGCTTTGATATTGCCCGCCGCGTCCCAGTCGCGAACGCGAACCTCATACTTCTCAGAATTGAGGTATTCCTCGCGACCCGGCAATGCTGCATTTTCGCACAGCTCGAAGCCGCTGTAGATGCCATAGACACTCGACAACGTCGCGGCCAGAAACAGCCGGATGCGAAATGCCGGACGGCCACCGGTCTGGAGAAACGGCGGCAGTATGTCGGGCGTGTTGGCAAAGAAATTCGGCCGAAAATATTCGCCCATTTCCGTATAGGCAAGTTCGGTGCTGTAGTCGGTCAGTTCGGCTTTGAAGTTGCGCCAGGTGAAATACGTGTAAGATTGCGTGAAGCCCAGCTTCGCGAGCTCTTTCATGATCTTGGGGCGCGTAAAGGCTTCGGCTAAAAATAAAACATCCGGATGGCGCGACTGAACGTCGCCGATCATCCATTCCCAGAAGGCAAACGGCTTGGTGTGGGGATTGTCCACGCGGAAAGTGCGCACACCGGTTCCGATCCAAAACTCGATGATGTCACGCAGTTCATCCCACAATGCCGGCGCATGCGGACCGAACCAATTGAAGTTAACGATATCCTGGTACTTTTTGGGCGGATTCTCGGCGTATTTGATCGAGCCGTCGGGGCGGAAATTAAACCACTCGGGATGTTCACGGACGTACGGGTGATCGGGCGAACACTGCAGCGCATAGTCCAAGGCAATCTCCAGCCCATGCGCTTCGGCCGCCACGACGAAGCGGCGGAAATCATCGACGGTACCCAGACTCGGCTCGACCGCCAGGTGACCGCCATGCTCGTTGCCGATCGCCCACGGGCTACCCGGATCGCCCGGACCGGGGTCCAAGCTGTTGTTTGGACCTTTGCGGAAGGCGTGCCCGATCGGATGGATCGGCGGCAGATACACAACATCGAAGCCCATCGCGCGCACGTCCGCCAGCCGACGGGTCGCCTCGTCAAAGGTTGAAGCTTGGCCCGGCGACGTGCCCTGGGAGCGCGGGAAAAATTCATACCAGGCAGCGAACGCGGCCGCCCGCCGGTCGACAGTAACTTCGAATTCGCGGCCGTAGGTCGTTGCCAGCGACCGGTCCGGAACGCGTTGCATGAGCTGGCTCAAAGCCGTGCCGAGCATGATCGTCACGCGCGCGTCGTCATCTCGCGCGGCGTCGAGTTCGCGCACGATTGTTTCGAGGCGTTCGCGGTCACCGGATTGGGCGCGAGCCGCGGCGGCTGCGACCAACGCCCGGCCTTCAACGAGCTCGAGTCCGATCGCCTGGCCCGCAGCGTGCTTCTGTTCGGCACCGTGATGCCAGGTAGCGAAATCGTCGGGCCACGCTTCGATCGTGTAGACGTAGCGCGCATTGCGTTCGGGTGCGAACGAAGCGCGCCAGCGATCGTTGTCGAAGAGTTCCATCGGCGCCTCACGCCAGGCCGATGAATTGCGTTCGCGATATTTGAGGACAGCCGCAATCGCATCGTGGCCTTCGCGAAAAATGTCGGCTTGTACGTCGATACGGTCGCCGACGCTGCGCTTGACCGGGTAGCGGCCGGCGTCGATCTGCGGCGACACCGCCTCGATCACCACTGGTCGCGCGCCGGCGCGCGGATCGAACATCGCATCGCCGCCGGCCCGTTCATGCATCGCACCATTCGATCCGGCACTGCCGTTCGCACTGTTGGTGAAGACGCGTATCTCGAAGGGCTGCAGGACGATGGCGTCGCCGGCCGACACGGTGATATCTTGCGAGCGTTGCGGCGTTACGTCGAGCGGTTGCGCTATTTCGCCCAGCACGACGGCAGCGTCAAGGGCGGCTTGCGTCGCGGCCGGATTCATAACCGCAATGGCCGCACTCGATCCGGCCAGAGCGTTGCGCAACAAACCCAGCGCCGTACCGTCTCGACCCAGCGTTCGCTCCGCGCCTTCTTCATTGAGCGCCGGAATGGTTGCCTTCATGGCATTGACGTCGGCGATGAATGACGTCAGATCGAAGCGCGCCGGTTGCCAATGGTCGGGGCGCGTCATCACCACGTCGAACGGCCGATCGAAACCATATTCGTAACCGACGGGCATCATCACGCCGCTGGAAAAAAACGCGGCGAACAGGTAGCGAAAACGGTATTCGGCTTCTACTTCAGAGTCGGGCTTGCCGTTTCGTTCAGCCGCTAAGCGCGGCGTATCGTGGCTCTCCGGGAACGCGATCGAGGGCGCGATGTGGCGAAAGCGTTCGTATTGATCGAGCAGCCAATCAGCCTCGAAATCCCACCACTTCGAGCTATTGAACAAATAGTCGAACCCGGCAGGACGCAGCTGCTCCACCGCCTCGACCGGCGCGCCCAACGTTTCAGCTGCGAACAGCGCGTCGGGGTGAATCTCGCGCGCCGCAGCGATCAGATCGGACCAAACCGCACCGGGGACTTTGTACGCCGCGTCGCACCGAAAACCACGCATGCCCAGGCGCGCATAATGCCGCACGACCTCGCCGAAGTAATCGACCATCGCCGCGCGCTCCGGTCGAGCGTCGTAATTCAATTCGGCAAGATCGGTCCAAACGGTCACCGCACTCGGGTCGGCCGGGTCGGTCGCCGACGGCGATTCGATGGTACCGTCACCGGCGCGCCGATACCATTCCGGGTGTTCGGTAGCGAGATCGGCATCGCGAGCGGTATGATTGACGACCAAGTCCATCATGATGCGTAGGCCCGCCGCCCGCGCAGCGTTCGTAAACGCACCCAGCAGCTCGTCGTCGGTAGCAGTGGCGTCGCCGCGAAACAGTGGGTTGAGCCGGTAATAGTTTTTTACCGCGTAGAGACTGCCCGAATAACCCGTTTCATGAAATGGATTTACATAAATCCAATCAAAGCCCATCGCCGCGATCCGCTCGAGGTGGCCGGTCCAACGCTCGATCGAGCCGACCAGCGACGGGAAAAGATTGTAGATACGGGGTCCGGTGATCATCTCAATGGTACGTTACCCGTTTTTCGCCGGAGGCCGCCGGCCCGCGGTTACAAAGGTTGCTACTGCATGGCAACTTGGCGCAGTACATACGGTAATATTCCGCCATGACGGTAATACTCGGCCTCGTCAGGCGTATCGATGCGGACGACCGCTTCGAACGTCGTTCGGTTACCGGCGGGCGCGATCGCGTCGACGGCAACTCGCATGCCCGGTGTCAACGCGGCGGCGATACCGTTGATCGCGAATGTTTCTTCGCCGCTGAGGCCGAGTGACTCGCGATGTTGGCCGGGCGGGTACTGGAGCGGCAGAATGCCCATGCCGATGAGATTGGAGCGATGAATGCGTTCGAACGATTCGGCGATCACGGCTCGCACGCCTAACAGCATTGGGCCCTTCGCCGCCCAATCGCGCGACGATCCCGAACCATATTCTTTACCGGCTAAGATAATGAGCGGCGTTCCGGCCCGACGGTAGGCTTCCGACGCATTGAAGATCGGCATCTGCTCGCCGGTCGGCAAAAAGCGCGTTACGCCACCCTCGATGCCGGGCACGAGCCCATTGCGCAGCCGCACGTTGGCAAACGTCCCACGCATCATCACCTCGTGATTTCCGCGCCGCGCACCATAGCTGTTGAAATCAGCCGGTTCGACACCTTTGCTCATGAGATAGTGCGCCGCAGGCGACGATTTCGCGATGTTTCCGGCCGGCGAGATATGATCCGTCGTTACCGAATCACCGAGGACCGCCAACACCCGAGCCCTCACGATATCGACTACCGGTACGGGTTGCGCGGGCATGTCGTCAAAGTACGGCGCGCGCTTCACATACTCGCTGTTCGCATCCCAATCATAGCGTTCACCGGTCGGCACGGCCAGCGTACGCCAACGCTCGTCACCGCTGAACACGTCTGCGTAGCGCGCGACGAACATGTGCTTGTCGACGGCCGCGACGAGCGCCGCTTCGATTGCGGCGTTGGTCGGCCAGATATCTTTGAGAAAAACATCTTCGCCCGTTGCGCTGCGGCCCAACGGTTCGGTGGTGAGATCGATGTCCATGCGGCCCGCCAGCGCGTAAGCGACAACCAGCGGCGGTGACGCAAGATAGTTCGCTCGCACCTGCGGATGAATGCGGCCCTCAAAATTGCGGTTTCCCGATAACACCGCGGCGACGATCATGTCGTGTTCGGCAACGGCTTGCGCGACCTCGTCGTGCAGTGGTCCGCTATTGCCGATGCACGTCGTACAACCGTAACCGACGAGGTTAAAGCCTAGGGTATCGAGGTATTCGGTGAGCCCGGCTTTGGCCAAATAATCGGTGACGACTTTGGAGCCGGGCGCTAGAGACGTTTTCACCCAGGGCGCCGTGCGCAGGCCTTTTGCGACGGCGTTTCTCGCCAGCAAGCCGGCACCGATCAACACGGCCGGATTCGAGGTATTCGTGCAGCTCGTAATGGCCGCGATGACAACGGCTCCGTCGCTGAGCCGGGTCGCGGGTCGCGCCGCGATAGCCGTGCCGCCGCCTTCGCCGTCGAAACGATCCAGCGCAAACGCCGGTGCGCTGCCGCGCGCCGTTTGCCATTCCTCGAGCGCGACGTTGAACGTCTCTTTCACCGCGTGCAACGGCACGCGGTCCTGCGGCCGGCGCGGTCCGGCAAGATTCGGCTCGACCGACGCCAGATCGAGTTCGAGCCGGTCGCTGAAACGCGGTTCGAGCGACGCATCGGTGCGAAACATTCCATTCGCTTTCGCGTACGCTTCGATCAGATCGATCTGCTCTTGCGCCCGGCCGGTCAAACGCAGATAGTCGAGTGTCTGATCGTCGATCGGAAATATCGCGATCGTCGAGCCGTATTCGGGCGACATATTTCCAATCGTCGTGCGATCCGAGACCGTGAGATTCGACAAACCGGCGCCATAGAACTCGACGAATTTACCGACGACACCCTTGCGCCGCAGCATTTGCGTTACGTGCAGCACCAAGTCGGTGGCCGTCACACCTTCATTGAGTTTGCCGCTGACCTTGAAACCGATAACGTCGGGGATGAGCATCGTCACCGGCTGCCCGAGCATCGCGGCCTCGGCCTCGATGCCGCCAACGCCCCACGCTACAACACCCAAGCCGTTCGCCATCGTGGTATGTGAATCCGTACCAACGACCGTATCGGGGAAGGCGAGCGGTTCGCCCTCGGGAGGCGCCGGCTCACCGGCGCCGCCGGCTCCAAAGATAACACGCGCCAAAAATTCAATATTGACCTGATGCACGATTCCCGTGTCGGGCGGCACCGCGCGGAAATTCTCGAGCGCGTGTTGGCCCCACTTCAAAAACGCATATCGCTCGCTATTGCGCTCGAATTCAAGGCGTGCGTTAACATCGAAGGCTTCCGCTGACCCGGACGCATCGACTTGGACCGAATGATCGATGACGAGTTCGACCGGCTGCAACGGATTGATGCGGCGCGGATCACCGCCCATCGCCGCAACGGCATCCCGCATTGCCGCCAGATCGACCACGCACGGCACGCCCGTAAAATCTTGCAGCAGAACGCGCGCCGGCCGATAGGCGATCTCGTTTAGCGTCGACGTTCCGGGCTGCCAACCGGCGAGCGCCGCGATATCGGCCTTGGATACCGAGCGCCCATCCTCGAATCGCAACAAGTTTTCGAGCAGCACTTTGAGCGAGTACGGCAGCCGGGCGACATCGAATCCCGAAGCGCTAAGTGCGTCGAGCCGGAAGAAACCATACGTCCGTTGTCCGACCCGCAACGTATCGCGCGACTTGAAACTGTCCGGATGAGCGTTTGCCATAGCAGCGCAGCACTTCGACGAGTGCGCGCACTGCTACTGTCGTCAGCCGGACACGACTTCGCCGTCGCAACGCCGGCGCAACGGCACGCCGGCCAGCGACGCTACGAAATTAGATCTCCTTGCGCGCTTCAACCTTGGCGTGGTCGACGTCGCCCTGAACGTTGTTCTTGGCTTCATTAACCACCGAAGTGACCTGCTGGCCGGGCGTCATCGTATCGCCGGCCGCTTCACGCCGCGCGTGCTCCGCGTCCGCAGTGCTCTTGTGAACCGCTTCGCTGACCGAGTCTTTGACCGCGCCGACCGCATTTTTTACGCTGTTCGTAATATCATCCATGGACGATTCTTGCCCAATCGAGCGAGGCCTCAATCCCCTCCGGGTGAGCTTTTTTGGACAAATGTCGTACGCGGGTTGCCGTCGACGTACCCTTCGACCCGCACGACCCGCTCGCCGGTTAGCAATTGCCACAGCGGTTCGACGATAAGGTCGTGCCGCCACGGAGCAAGGTGGAGCGTGGCGGCAATCGCGTCTGCGCAAGCCGGCGTTTCGCGGGCAATTCGTTCGAGCGCAACGCGCGGTAGCAGCAAAGTCGTCGGCAGATCGTTCTCGGCGGCAACGGCATTGACCAGCACCGCCATCGTCGCGACGAGTGCTTCTCGCTGCGCGCCCAAGGGTCGTGGAGCGCGCGGCGGCAATTGATCTTCAGGTAACGCCTCGCCGCGCCGAATCGCTTCGATGATCGGGCCGCCGTAATTTTTTTTGACGCCTCCGTCGAGCCGGCGTAACTGACTTAGATCGTCGAGCGAACGCGGCGCCAACGCGACCAGCCCGGCCAGCACATCGTCGGGTATCACATATTTGAGTGGAATGTTGCGTTCGCGCGCAAGGCGATCGCGCAATACCGCGAGCTCGTTAAGGATGCCCAGCTCGCGCCGATTCATGCGGCCGTTTCCAGCGACCCGAAGGTAGAGCCGGCGCGCGTCCGGACGGTACGCATCGATGTCGACGAGCGCCCGCATCTCTTCACGGGCCCACGTCAGACGCTCGCGTTCGGTTAGCCGCGCATCGAGCTTTTGCGCCAGCGGAAATAAATAGCGCACGTCGTCGACGAGGTAATCGATTTGCTTCGGCGTGAGCGGACGCATGCTCCAGTCGCTCACCGTCTGCGATTTGCGCAGCGTTACTCCGGTTAATTCTCGCACCAGATCGAGCAGCGAGATCGTAAGCCCGTAACCGCAAAACGCCGCCGCGACCTGGGTGTCGAACGCGGACTGCGGCAGCATCCCGTAGTCTTCGGCCAAAATGCGCAAATCTGAGGAAAGCGCATGGCCGACGACCTCGGTCTGAGTCAACGCCTCGATAAGCGGGCGCAAATCGTGCACGGCAAGCGGATCGACGATCGCCACGCCGTCGTCGAAGGCGAGTTGCACGACCATCAACTGCGCCGTATACGAACGCTCGTTGTGAAATTCCGTATCGATGCCGACTCGCCGCGCCGCACGGACGCGCGCGGCGATCTGCGCCAGCGCTGCGGGCGTATCCACCACGACGACATCCGTCATGGAGCCGGGCTACCCGGCACGCGCGCGGGCGGCACCGACGGATGGTGCGGCAACCGCACGCGGAAGTGATGGCGTTCGGCGTACGCTTCAGCCGGCCGCACGAAGTGAGTCTCGATATAGTTCGAGAGAAAGTCGCCGCCGACGGCAAGTGCCGTACACACCGGGACGGCGATTGCACACATCGTGTAGATCTGCCGAAAAATCGGTACGCGTAACGCCGCCGCGGTTTGGGTCGCGATCGTTCCGCCTAGACCCGGAATGATCCGCACGCAAATGAGGAACATGGGCGACCCAATCTTAAAGCGGCGCACCCAGCCGGGTAGACGTTGCACCTGGGCTTCTATGTCGAGCAGAGCCGACGTACGGATTGCGACAAGGTAACCAATGACGGCCGCCAGCACGATACCTAAGGCGTTCACCACCGAGCCCCAAAGCGGGCCGAAAAGAACGCCGTTCATGACCGCCAGCGCATCGGTGACCGAGAACGGTGCGGAGGCGACAATGGCCAAAATAACAATAGCCAGCGGCATCGCAAACGGCCCAAGCGATGTGAGCAGATGCTCGACTTGCGTGCGGCGCGCAACCACGAACGCGGCTAGCGCGAAGGACGCCAACAAAATTGAACTTGCCTCTAAACGCCGGAGGAAGAGCAGCAGCGGGGCCTTCACGTGTTCCGTTCTTAGCGGCATCGAGCGCGACGCCTCTTCCGTAAAGATTTCGCCCGCCGGCCGCCGGCGCGCTCACGAACCTCCGCCGGCCCTATTGAACTTCATTCGTCCGAGGTGTACGATACGTGCACCTCGAGGCAATCTTCTCCGCGAATCCCCAAGAGGAGGGCGGATGACTCCGCAAGATCCACCTGGGTACGAGCCACCGCGACGGTGACTGCACACCGTAGCGGTGACCAAGCCGACTTGCAGCACGCACTAGCGTTCAGAGGCGAAGGAGGGCGACATTGAGTTCGCAAGATCCACCGAAGGACGACACGTCGTAATCAGATTATTTCTGACTGCGACGTAGTACGAACAAGTTGAAAACGAGCCACACCGTTTGGTGTGGCTTGTTCTTTCTTCCCCGCGCCGCGCGCGCTCGCACTATGCGGCACTGCCGGCCTTTAGCGTCGAGATGCTTCGTTCTAAGATAACGGTACATCGTGCATTTGCGTCCGCGCCATATCTCGCAGCGATATCGGAGCGGAGCCGTTCGCGGAGCGCAGGTGAAAGAAGCCGGTCGAGCATCGCGTCGAGCGAGAAGCTCCGGTGTGCTGAACCGGCGCCCGCGCCATACAGCGCGAGTAGTAGCGCCCGGCCATCTTGCGGATCGGGCGCCGGCGCGGTCATCGGGATTGCGTGCCGGCGCAGCAGCGCAAGAACGTCGCCGATCGAGTAATCCAACGTATTGATACAACGCTTGACGGCGACGGCACCGTCGCGCTGGATTTGTTCGACCACGAGTGCATTTGCCCGCGGCCCGGCTAGAACGCCGATAAGCACGGTCGTCCGGAAATCGGCGGCCCCGCCGCCGGCGCTGACGAGCGCGGCGAGCAGACCACGATCGACTTTCCCCCACGCGTGTGTAGCCGCCGACCGGCTACTCGCGGCGTGGTTGACGGGCGGGGCAGCGGCAGCCGGCCCGGCACCGGCGGCGAGCGCGGCAACCAAGGGCAGTATTCCAAGCCACACGGAACGGCGCGCAAGCGGCCGGCGCGGATGGCAAGCAATGCTGATTTCGGCGTTAGCGCAGCGCGGCTCGACCGGGATGCGAGGCGCTGCGGTCCATCTTTCGCAAAATTTCAATGTCGGCCAGCTCCGCGGCATTGTCGGTGACCGGTGTCTGCAAGAACATCTCGAGTATTTCCAAGCCGACGGCGGGCGTCGTCGCGCGCATACTGAGCGCCAGCACGTTCGCATCGTTCCAGCGGCGCGCGCCCTGGGCGGTCGCGGCATCAGCGCACAGCGCCGCTCGCGCGCCGGTCACTTTATTCACCGCGATCGAAATCCCGGTACCCGTCCAACAGCAAACGACCCCGAGTTCCGCTGCAAGTTCGGCCACCGCTTCGCCGACCGCGCGCCCAACCGCTGCCCACGACGGATCGGCATGCGCGAGCGCGCCGAACACGATCGGCTCGATGCCGCGCCGGCGTAATTCGGCGATGAGGGCGTCGGGTAGCGCACCGGGCGCGTCGGCGCCGACGGCTACCCGCACGTTAACGCAGCACCGTTATCGTATCGGCTTCGAGCGCACCATCGGCAGCCGCGCGGCCGCTAATGTCGACCGCCGCCCCGGTCCCGGGCGTCGCCCCGCGTGGATTAATCACGGTTCCGGGATGCAAACGAATGGTACGGTAGGCGTTGCTGCCCGTCTGCACTTGCATATCGAAGCGCCGAAAATAACTCACCGTTCCGCGCGTCGTATTGGCCGCATTGACGGCATTGCGGGAAAGCACGTCGGTGATGATGCCGGCTGCGGCCCGAATGATCGCTTGCGTGGTGGTATTGGTGGGCGGCAGCGTGGGCACCACGATGGGCGTCGGCACCGGTGCCGGACTCGTCTGCGCACCGGCGCCCGAGCCGAGCAGAAAGCAAGTGGCGGCGAGCAGGGCTGCCGCTGATAAGCGTACGCGCATCGTATCTCAACAAACGGGACGGCTCGGGCCCAAGTTCCGTCGAAGCGCGCTTGCCAATGAGCGAACCGTTCCCCGCCGCTACCGTGATGATCGTGCGCGACGCTGCGGCCGGCATTGAAGTTCTCCTTTTGCAGCGCAGCCCGTCGAGCGCGTTCATGCCGGGAGCCTTCGTGTTCCCGGGCGGACGCGTCGACGCGCACGACGGTAGTGCCGCCGCGCTCGCCGCCGTTCGCGGCCCCGCCCCACGCGTCGACCCCGCGCATCTCGTGGCCGCCGTTCGTGAAACGTTCGAGGAGGCCGGCCTGCTCTTTTCAACCGCGGCCGTCACGGCCAACGCGCTGGCCGCGGGCCGCCGGCAACTCGCGGCGCGGGAAGTAACCTTCGCCGAGCTGCTCGCCCGGCTCGACGTGCGCATCGACGCCCCAATGCTGTACTATTTTTCACGTTGGATTACGCCACCCCAAGTGTCGCGCCGGTTCGATACGCATTTCTTAACCGCTCGCGCACCCGTCGGCCAAGTCGTCCGAGCCGATGGCAGCGAGATGGTTGACGACATCTGGATCGCGCCGGCCGAGGCGCTCCATCTGCACGCGGCGGGCCGGCTCGCGCTCATGTTTCCGACGATCAAACACCTCGAACGATTGTCGGCGTTTACTCACGTCGACGCGCTGTTGCAATACGCCGGCGCAAAGACGATTCGGCCGGTCACCCCGCACGCAGCCGGCGATGAGTCCTTCGCCGTGCCGGCGGCACTTGAGGGCGTATGGTAACGTTGCTGCGCGCGCCCAACCCGTCGCCGATGACGCTCGACGGCACCAACGGTTACGTGATCGCGGCGGGTGGCGGCGAGCTCATCGCAATCGATCCCGGAATCGACGATCCGGCACATATCGCTTCGTTCGTGCGTCACGCCGCGCAAGCGCACGCACGGTATGCCGCAATCCTCGTTACGCACGGCCATCCCGATCACTTTCCCGGAGCGCTCGCACTTCGCCGCCTAACCGGTGCGCCGATTTACGCCCATCCGAGTGCCGTTTTCGGATACGATCGCCCGATCGACGAAGGCGCCGAATTGCGCTTTGCTGCGGCAACCATTCGGGTGCTCTACGCGCCCGGACACACCCCCGACCACCTTGTTTTTTGGCTGCCGGAGCGACGAGCGCTGTTTAGCGGCGATGTTGTGATCGGAACGGGAACGGTGGTCATCGCGCCGCCGGCCGGCAACATGCGTCACTATCAAGCCACGCTCGAACGGCTCTTAGGCGACTATGGCGATGCCGACATCATTTATGGCGGGCATGGTCCGGCGATCGCTTCTGTTCGTGCCAAGCTCACGGCATACATCGCTCATCGGCGCGAGCGTGAAGCGCAGGTCGTCGCGGCGCTCAGTGCGGGCCCGGCGACGATTCCGGCGCTCGTCGGCGCGATCTACGCCGACGTCGATGCGGCACTTTGGCCGGTGGCGGGGCGCCAAGTTTTAGCCTATCTTGAAGCACTCGAGCGCGAAGGGCGCGTTGTATCGAGCATGATGGCGCGCCGGCCTAACGCACATGAAGCAGCGATTCTGCACCCCGATTTTGCCGCGCTCGTCCGCGGCGTCGATCCGGCCGTGGCGCGAGCCGAACTTGGCTTGAGCACGGGCAGCGAACCATTTCTGCGCTTTGCGCTGGCAGACTAACTCCTAATCGATCGCCAGAATGATCTTTCCAAATTGCTGCGACGTGCTCATGCGCTCCGCTCCGGCGGCGACATCGTGGAGTGCGACGACGTCGTCGACGGCCGGTCGTAATTTTCCGACCGTGAAAAGACCGAGCATCCCGGCGAAATCTTGCGCCGAGCCCATCGAGGTTCCTAAGATATCGAGGTGCTTCCAAAAGACTGGAAACATGCGGATGTTCGACTTCGGCGCGGTTCCGCCATAGGTGACGATGCGCGCGCCGGGACGCGCGATATCGAGGCACGTCGCGAACGTGTCGCCGCCGGCCGAATCAATGATTACGCTTGGTCCGCCGTCGCCGGCCGCGGCGCGCACGTCTTTGGCCCATGCGGCCGACGTTCGGTAGTTGATTGCGACGTCGGCGCCCATCGCGGTCGCACGTTCGAGCTTCTCGTCACTCGATGACGTTACGATCGTGCGCGCTCCAATGTAAGCAGCAAAGAGCAAAGCAAAGGTCTGCACGCCGCCACCGATGCCGGTGAGCAACACGACGTCGTCGCGCGTAACCCGGCCACGCGTAACGAGCGCGCGGTATGCCGTCAGCCCGGCGAGCGGAATCGCCGCCGCTTCATCGTCGCTGAGATGATCGGGCTTGGGGTGCACGTTGCTCGCCGGAACGGCCACGTACTGTGCGAACGTGCCGTCACGCGGCATGCCGAGAATGGAACTGCCGTTGTCCCACAGCGCCGGATTCGCGCCCCAGCCCAGCATCGGATCGATAACGACCGGCGTACCGACCGCCGGACCCGCGACACCCACCCCGAGTGCGGCGACGCTCCCCGTCCCGTCGGACCCCAGCGTGCGCGGCAAGCTAATTCCCGGATATAATCCCTGCGTAATAAAAACATCGCGCCGGTTGAACGCGGCGCGCGTGATCTCGACTAAGATCTCGCCTTCGCCCGGCGTCGGATCGGCGATCTCTTCAACCCGCAAGTTGGCCGGGCCGCCGATTTCGTTAAGTCGTACCGCTTTCATCGCCTACGAGGCTACGCCGACGCACGCCGCTTCACCCCGTCGAGCACGGCAGCCGTATGGCTTATGTCGGCGGACGCGTTCTAAGACTTTCGCGAAGGCCCGCAAACTCAAGACTCCTCTGAACGCTCGCGCGTACGTCATCCCGGCCTTCCGCGAGTCTCGATGCCTGGAATTGACGCAAAACGGTTTCAACCGAGGTTCGCTTAGCCTTCTTTCGATTCGCGGTCCAGTACGAAAAAAGAGCACCGGAGCCGCATTTCAAGTACGAATCCATCGAGCATATCAACCAGGAGATACGCCGGCGAACTTGCGTTGCCGGTCTCTTCCCCAGCGTTCTGCTTATGCGATTCGTGCTACTTACCTATGCCATGTGGTCCATGCTTACTCGATAGAAAGCGCATGGACACGCACAGCGCGGAACATCGGCAAAAACTCTTGACAACGTTTCCCGGACACTATCGTTTCGCGTGTGCCCGGAACATAAGCAGTTGTATACCAGAGCTTTTAGCGCACGCCAAAACAATTGCGTCAACACCCGAACCCGCTGCAGAAACAAGATGAGGACATTCTTCACTCACGTTCATCGCTTCGCCGCCGCCTCTGAAGAGCAGTAGTGTGCCCGTTGCATCGGATATCGCCGCCGCGCTTCCCATAACGATAGTGGTAGGAAAAGGTGACGTATTTGCAATAACATGCCGATCGATCTCGGCTACGTAGGCCGTAACACCGTCGAAACGTATTAATTGCAGTTGCTTCTCACTTGGGACCAACAGCGCTCCATTGTCGAGCATTCCGAGTACAACGCTCACTTCGGCGATTCGATCGGGATGCTGTACATCCGGCGAACGTCGCAAGTCGTATCGATAGAGACTGGTGTTTGCCAACATAAAAAGATTTGGCCACGCGAAATACGCAATACTCGACGCATCGCTGGTCGTCTCGCTGAGCCGGGCAGGTGGGTCAGGCGCAAAAACCGCTTCATGCGGCGGCGCATCGACCGGGCCTATATTGGAGTGAAGGAAGTCCAGAGTAAGCGGCACGTAGGAGTAGAACGGAGGCGAAGAATTAGCATTTTCAACAACAATCACGTTGCCGGCATGTAGCCAGAAACCGGTCGCCGCATTGGACTGCCACGTTTGTTTTCCGGTGTTTTGATCATACTCGCCTATATCTCGCACGATAGGCCCACCGGTGGTAGCGCGACTTACAAAGAGCTGATCTCCTGACTGTTGCGACGATTCGGTATCGAACGTAGTTTCTGATCCATCGCTGTCGGCAACAACTGCTTTGCGAGTCGATCTGTTTATGAATCGCAACTGTCCGTTAAAAACAGCGATACTGTCGGCATCAACCAACATTTTTTCTATTCCAAACCGATCAATGGGCTCTGACGACCACACTTTACGACCATTGTTCGAGTTAAGCTCTATAATACTATTTCGTAGCGTGTCAACGCAAAAAACGTGTCCTTCGTAAAAGGTAAACGGACTTGTATATCCGGTTTTGCTCCGCCATTGCACTTTACCACGAGCCAGCGAATAACTTACGATGTCCGAACCTGTGTCGACAAGCACCTGCGTACCGTCGCTGATGAGCGGCACTGCTGCATCGACCGTCAAATTTAAGGAAGTCACCCAACTCGCAGAAGCATTGACCAATTGCGGATGACGCACAACTATATGCGCGGTCCTTGAAATTTGCCCAACTGGCCGACCAGCACCAATCAACACGGCCACGACAGCAGCGATTACAGAGCAGCGGAGAGTCGCAGTGCCGGCGAGACTGCTCAACATAGGCTTAACCCTGAGATGTACGTGTGAAAATTTGCGGCAGTTGTAGCGCCGTGTGAACCGCGCGTATCACCAGCGGCGGAATAAACTCCACGAATGCCGCTGCAACGGCCAGCACGGTAACGGTTCCACCCGCAACGAAGAACGGCAGCGCGACGAGGCCGGCGATGAGTAGCCAGCCGACGAGCGGCGAAAACGCGCGTAAGGGACTGTGCGCGACCAGCGTGCCGCCGAACAGATCGCCGAGCCGCCGATGACCGGGTGCCATCGCCAAAATCCAGCCGATCACCAGCAGATCGATAGGCCGCAACAGGTTGCGGATGAGCGCGCGGCCGAAGCCGACAAACCGGCCTTTGGTGGCGTACACGTGCAGCGCGAAGGCAAGTTTGCCCAGCGTCGTCCCGAGCAGCGCCTCAAATATCCAGATGTACAGCAGCGCGGCGGCGCTGCCCAGGCCGACCGTCGCGTCGAAGCCGCCTTCGCTGTTGTTCGGCAAACTGGTGAACGGATTGATCGCAATGAGGCCGTACAGCAGCATCGTGACCACACCCGTCACGACGACGAAGTCGACGGCGAAGGCCAAGAAGCGGCGCAGCGCATACGTCAGCGGATTGCCGAACCGGTATGCTGCTCTGCCGGCGGCGACCGGCGCTGGGACCGGACCGGCTGGCGCATACGCCTGCGGCGGAATCGGCTGCACCGGGATGGGTTGCGGCGGTGGATAAAACGCCGGGGCGGCTGGGCCGACATCGATCCGCGGCATCGCCACGGTCGGTTCGAGCGGATCGTGCTCGTTCATTAAGCAAGCGTACTCGAATTGCGGCCGGAACCCTTGACGCCGCCGCGCGGCCGATGGTACCTTGCGGGCATGTACCGCGCCGCTTGTCCGACCATGCCGATGCTCTCGTGCCGCCGTTCGGGCGAGGTTGTGTAGCCGGTCTTCGCGCGCAGCGCAACTCGATCGAACGCACGACTCTCGCCGCTTCCGGCGAGGGTCGTTTTTGTTGAAAGGACCATGATGAGCAGTACTATCGACAATGCGGCGCACGGTTTCGATACCGTCGCCATTCACGGCGGACACAGCGGCGATCCTACGACGAAGTCGCGGGCGATCCCAATTTATCAGACGACGTCATATACGTTCGACGATACGGATCATGCCGCGCGCTTGTTCGCGCTCGAGCAATTCGGCAATATTTACACGCGGATCATGAACCCGACGACCGACGTTCTGGAAACGCGGCTGGCTCAGCTGGAAAAAGGCGTGGCCGGCTTAGCCGTGGCCAGCGGTCAGGCCGCGTGCGTCTACTCGATTCTCAATATCGCGCGCTCGGGCGATCACATCGTAAGCTCGGCGTCGCTCTACGGCGGCACGTACAACGCGTTCACGCACACACTGCCGCGTTTCGGCATCGAGGTCACCTTGGTCGATCCGGGTGATCTCGAAAACTTCCGCCGGGCGATCCGGCCCAACACCAAAGCCATCTTCGCCGAATCCATCGGGAATCCAAAGATCGACGTGCTCGACGTCGAGGGCGTCGCGACGGTCGCGCATCAAAACGGCGTCCCGCTAATCATCGACAATACGCTCGCGACGCCGTACTTGTTACGCCCGATCGAATGGGGCGCCGATATCGTCGTACATTCCGCAACCAAATTCATCGGCGGCCACGGAACAACCATCGGCGGCGTTATCGTCGACGGCGGAAAATTCGACTGGGCCGGATCGGGGCGCTTCCCGGAATTCACCGAGCCCGACGCGTCGTACCACGGGGTAAAGTATGTCGACTCGTTCGGCAACTTAGCTTATATCATCAAAGCCCGGGTCCAACTGCTGCGCGATCTCGGCGCGGCAATCTCGCCGTTCAACGCCTGGCTGCTGCTGCAAGGCCTCGAAACTTTAGGCTTGCGGATCGAACGGCACTGCGAAAACGCGCAGAAAGTGGCCGAGTATCTTGAAGCGCATCCCAAAGTGATTTGGGTATCGTACCCGGGACTGGCCCGGCACGCCGCGCGGGAACGCGCGCGAAAATACTTGCCGACCGGTCAAGGCGCGATTTTGACCTTCGGCCTGCAGGGCGGCGCGCATGAAGCGCGCGCATTTATCGACCGGCTCAAATTATTTAGTCTGTTGGCGAATGTCGGCGATGCCAAGTCGCTCGTGATTCATCCGGCGTCGACAACACATCAACAACTCACGATCGAAGAACAAATCGCCAGCGGCGTGAGCGAGGACACCATCCGGCTCTCGGTCGGTATCGAAAATTGTGCCGACATCATCGGCGATCTGCGCCAAGCGCTCAACGCTACTGCTAAGTAAAGCTATCCGCTTAGGCTTCCAAGGCGACGTTCCCGGCGCTCGAACGGGTTCTGCGAGCGACGGGAAACGGTGCCGATGTTGGGCCGCCTTACATTGAAAACGCTCGCGGATATGGTAGGCTCTCTGCATTGCGCTTACTTGCGAGCCACGTCTCGCCATCCCGGAGAAAAAGAACTCATGTTAAAAACCCTCGCATTCGCCTTGAGCTTGTCAGCCATGGCCCTGTCGACGGCGGTCACCAGCGCCCCCGCCGCCGCCGACGATAAGATGATGATGACCAAGATGGACTGTACGCAGGCCGGCTCGATGATGTCGGACGCCGCCAAGATGGGCACGACGGCCATGATGTCGGGCAACGTCGACAAAGACTTCATGGCGATGGCAATGGAACGTGAAAAAGGCACCAACATGCTCATGAAGGTTGAAGCGTCATGTGGCACCGATCCCAAGCTCAAGGCGATGGCCGCCAAGGCGATGGCCGACTCGGACGCCCGCATGGCGATGTTCCGCAACCTGGGCACGAGTCAGTAAGTTAAACGAATCCGCTAGCCGCCGTCGCGCCCTTCTTACGCAGCTCTTCCTGCCGTAGTTCGACGCGCCGGATCTTACCCGAGCGCGTCTTGGGCAGCTCGCCGACAAATTCGATTTCGCGCGGATATTTGTACGGTGCGGTGACGCGCTTGCAGTGATCTTGCAATTCGCGCACGAGCTCGGGCGACGGCGCGAAACCCGGCCGCAGCACGACAAATGCCTTGACGATATTGCCGCGGTCGGGGTCGGGCGACCCGACGACCGCGGACTCGGCCACGGCCGGATGTTCGAGCAGCGCGCTCTCGACCTCGAAAGGGCCGATGCGGTAGGCACCGGATGAGATCACGTCGTCGGATCGGCCGACGAACCAAAAATAGCCATCGTCGTCGACCCGGGCACGGTCGCCGGTGAGATACCAATCGCCCCGGCGGGTCGCCGCCGTCTCGGCGTCGTTCTTAAAATACCCGGCGAAGAGCGAGGGCGGACGGCCGCGCAGGCCGATATCGCCGACGACACCCGGCGCGCAAACCTGCCCGGCCTCATCGACGATCGCCACATCGTGGCCGGGCGTCGGTTTACCCATCGAACCGGGCCGCACGTCCATGCCCGGCAGGTTGGCAACCAGCAGCGTATTTTCGGTTTGGCCGTAGCCGTCCAGAATCGTGATGCCGAACGCTGCTTTCCAGAGCGCCAGAACTTCGGGATTGAGCGGCTCCCCGGCCGACACGCAGTGCCGCAGCTGCGGCAGCTGCCAGCGCGAGCCCAAATCCGGCAGCTTCGCTTCGAGCCGATATTCCGTCGGCGCCTGGCAAAGCACGTTGACGCCCAAGTCACGGATCAGGTCGAGGCGTTTTTCGGCACTGAACCCGCCTTCGTCGAGCACGATACACGAGCCGCACGACCACGGACCAAGCAACACACTCCACAACGATTTCGCCCAGCCGGTGCCGGCCGTACACCATACGACATCGTCGGGGGTACAATCGAACCAGTATTTCGCCGCCATACGCTTGGCGTAGGTGTAGCCGACGCGGTGAACGACACCTTTGGGATCTTTGGTCGTTCCGCTGGTGTAGACGATATAGGCGAGGTCGTCGCTGGCGGTCGGGTTGCCGGCGAACGGTTGGGCCGCTTCAACCAGCGGTTCGATCGGCGTCCAGCCGCCACGCTCCCCGCCCACGATGAGGAAACGCCGCAAGCCGGGCGTGGCCGCCGCGATCGCGTCGACTTCTCCGGCATTGCCGGCGTGCGCGACGACGACGGTCGCACCGGCATGGTTCGCGCGAAACAGCAAGTCCTTGGCCCGCAGTTGCTCGGCACCCGGAACGGCAACGGCACCCAACCGCAGCAATCCCAGCATGGCGAACAGCCATGCCGGAATTTTCGGCAACACCACGATCACCCGCTCGCCTTTGCCGACTCCATTGTCGCGTAGCGCGGCAGCCCAACGCTGCGATTCCTGCGCGATTTGCGCGAACGTGTAATCGTGCCGCGTTCCGGCGGCGTCGACGAAGAGCAGTCCCCGCCGATTCTGAGCGGCCAAGCCGTCGATGACGTCGCGCGCGAAATTAAAGTCCGCGGGCACATTCCATTCAAAGGAAGGGGCTTGCGTGGTCATGAGCGCGAGGATTCACCCCGCGTCCCGGCGCACCCGCCCGGTAGCTGATGAATCGTCTTGCTAAGCTCGATCCCGCCAAAGCACTGCGCGCCTCGAAATTGCGCTTGGGCACCCTGCGCGCGCAGGGCGTACCGGCGATCTTGCTCGGGGTCGCCGCGGTCGTGCTGGCGGCCGGCTCGATGCGTGCCCTGGCCGCCGGCGCCCCCAACCTTCCCGACACGATTCGCGAAATGCGGCAGTTGCTCGAATCCAACCGGCGTTCGCAGCCACTCAATCCATAAGTATGATAGACAACGACGCGATGACCCGCCTGATCCGTACCACGTTTCCTGATGCCGAGGTCGAAATTTGGGACCGGACCGGCACCATGGACCATTTCGACGTGTTGATACGGTCGAAGCTCTTCGCCGGCAAGTCGCCGCTCGACCGCCATCGCATGGTTGAGAAGGCGCTCGCGGAGGCACGCGCCGACGGGCGCATCCACGCCATGGCCATTCGTACTGAACTTCTGGAGACATAACATGTCAGACGCGATTCGTGAACAAATCGAACGAGAGATTGCCGAAAACCCGGTCATCGTTTACGGCAAAGGCACCAAAGACGCGCCGCGCTGCGGGTTCACGCTCGAAACGATTCAGTTTTTCAACCATTTCGGCTACCCGTTCACGGTTGTCGACGTTCTCGAGAACATGCCCAAGCGGCAAGTGTTAGCTGAGATGACCGACTGGCAAACGTTGCCGAAGGTGTTTATCAACGGCCAGTTTTACGGCGACACTGATATTCTCGCACCGATGGCCGAAAAGGGCGAACTTCAGACGATTCTCGATCAGACGTTTGCCGGCAAGGGTGTCGCTCCGGCGATTCAGCTTCACTAACCGTTCGAGGCCAGAGTCGAGTCCGCGAACTCCGATGGCGCTTGAACTGTTCGCCGCCGGGAGCGAGGCCGAATGGCTTCGCTCTTTTGCTTGGTCGCAGCCGCTGCGGCCGCGCTTCTTCGAGACCGATGCCTTGGGGCATGTCAATAATGTTTTCTACATCGCTTACATCGAAAGCGCGCGGCTGGATTTCTTCAACACGCTAAGCGATCCGGATCGCGAGCGGCCGCACTTCGGCTTTCTGCACAATGCCGCGGAGATCACGATCCGCTTCCTGCGGCCGTGCTTTTACGACGAAGCTCTGACGATCCACACGCGGGTCGCCGAGATCGGCCGTTCGAGCGCGATACTCGAGCACGCGATAACGGTGGCGGACAGCATCGATATTCGCACCGTGGCGCGGGTGACCATCGTGCGCATGAAGGCCGACCGCTCCACGCCCTGGTCCGCCGCGCAACGCGTCATCCTGCAAGCGCAGAGCCGCTAATGAAGTTTGCATGAACTACTGGTTGCTTAAAAGCGAACCCGACGTGTTCGGCATCGACCGGCTGGAGCGTGAAGGCCGAACCGAATGGTCGGGCGTTCGTAATTTTCAGGCCCGCAATCACATGCGGGCGATGCGGCTCGGCGATCTGGGTTTCTTTTACCACTCGAGCGTCAAACCGCCCGGTATCGCCGGCATCGTCGAAGTCGTGCGCGAGGCGTATCCCGACTTTACGCAGTTCGAGCGCGGGCACGAGTATGAAGATCCGACGTCGCATCCGGAACGGCCGAAGTGGTGGATGGTCGACGTGACGTTCGTGCGCAAGTTTCACGCGCTCATCACGCTCGACTTTTTGCGCGGTCAAGCCGAGCTTTCCGGCATGCCGCTGTTGCGTCGCGGCCAGCGCCTATCGGTGCAGCCGGTCAGCGAAGGTCACTGGCGCAAAATCCTCGACATCGCCGACGCGCAGCCGGCAACCAGTCAGGCCGTTTGATAGGCGCGCAACAGCGTCTGCTGCGCATCGACCCGCTTTTCTCCCGGCAAGACGCCACGCCGTTCGTACCGGCCGTCGGCATGCAGGACGCGCGACTTCACGTTATCGGCCATCATTAAATCGAGAATGTCATGTTCGATCGCGTCACCGATCTGCGGATCGAGGACCGGCACCACGGTCTCGACCCGGCGGTCGAGATTACGTCCCATCCAATCGGCACTGCCGATGAAGATCTGACGTTCGCCGGCGTTGTGAAACGCGAAGACCCGCGAATGTTCGAGGAAGCGGCCGACGATACTGCGCACGCGAATCGTTTCGCTGATTCCCGGGATACCCGGTCGCAGCACGCACATGCCGCGCACGATGAGGTCGATCGGCACGCCGGCCTGCGAAGCGCGGTAGAGTGCCCGCACGATGCCGCCATCGGTAACGGCATTGAGTTTGGCTCGAATCCCGCATGGACGACCGGCCAGCGCGTGTTCGGTTTCGCGGTTGATGAGCGCCTCGAAGCCGGGCCGTAAACCCACCGGTGCGACCATGAGTTCGGCATAACTGTCCGCTTTGGAGAAGCCGGTGAGCGCGTTGAAAAGCTGCGTGACGTCCGCGCCTATCTCCGCCCGGCAGGTAAATAGGCTTAAATCCGTATAGATTTTGGCCGTTTTGTCGTTGTAATTTCCGGTGCCGAAATGCATGTAACGGCGAATGCCGTCAGGTTCATTGCGCACGATCAAGGTGACCTTGGCGTGCGTCTTGAGTCCGGCTAAACCATACACGACGTGGGCACCCACGCGCTCTAAATTGCGCGCCCAGTGAATGTTGTTTTCTTCGTCGAAGCGCGCTTTGAGTTCGATGAGCGTCGCAACTTGCTTGCCGTTTTCGGCCGCATCGATGAGCGCCCCGACGACCGGTGAATTACCGCTCGTCCGATACAAGGTTTGCTTGATGGCGAGCACGCTCGGGTCGCTGGCGGCTTGATTGACGAATTGCACGACCGGATCGAACGACTCGTAGGGATGGTGCAGCAGCAGATCGCCGTCGCGAATGACGGCGAACAAATCGGTCGCGCCGAGCAAGCGTTTCGGAATCGCCGGCGTAAACGGCGGATCGTGCAACCCCGGCTCATCGATATTAACGAGCGACCACACGTCGGATGTCGCCAACATCCCGTCGATCTCGTAGCAGTCGACGCTTCGCAGCGATAGCGCTTCGAGCAAACGGTCGCGCAGATGGCCGGGCATTCCGGCTTCGACTTCGAGCCGCACCGGTTCGCCGAAGCGGCGTTTACGCAATTCCGATTCGATCGCCCGCAACAAATCGTCGGCTTCATCTTCTTGCAGATCGAGATCGGCGTCGCGAGTAACCCGGAAACCGTAAGCCGATTTGACTTTCATGCCGGCAAACAGCGCGCCCAGATTGTGAGCGATGAGATCTTCGAGCAGCACGTACCAGCGTTGTCCTTGCGGGGTCGGTTCGACCGGCACGAAGCGCGGCAGGCTGCCGGGTACCTTCACCCGCGCGAAGTAGACGCTCGGCTCCGCACGCGAGGCCTCCTCGAGTTCGACTGCAAGCGACAACGACAGATTCGAGATGTACGGAAACGGATGGCTCTGATCGATCGCCAGCGGCGTCAACACCGGAAAGACGCGGTCGTCAAAGTACTGGCGCATCACCGCCCGCGTCTTGTTATCGAGTTGATCGTAGGCCAACACCCGGATTCCGTGCCGCTCGAGTGCCGGGAAAATTTGTTCGTCCAAACACCGCATCTGGCGCTCGAGCGAAACGTGCAGCGCACCGAAGATCGCGTCTAACTGTTCTTCGGGCAGCTTGCCGTCGTCAGACCGTTTGTGAATCTCGGCTTCGACTTGCTGTTTGAGGGCGGCGACCCGGATCATGAAATACTCGTCCAGGTTCGTACCGTAGATCGCGATGAACTTGAGCCGCTCGAGCAGCGGATTGCGCTCGTCGAGCGCCTCTTCGAGGACCCGGTCGTTGAATTCGATCCAGGTCAACTCGCGGCTGATATACAGCGACGGGTCGTCCAACGCACGTTCGATCGCGGTCGTCTGCGAGCGGAGCTCGACCTCGTCTTCCGAACCGGTTACCATATGGACGGCTTCGCCGCGTGAACGCGGACATCTTCGCCCACGTCGTTGCTCACGTTGCCTTGGCGGGGAGCGCGCTCATCATCGCAATAATGGTTGCGATTCCGCTCGCGGCAACGCTGGTCGACCGGCCGCTGCCGCACCAGTTCGCGTTTAGTGCGATCGGCGTGCTGCGGGTGGTGCCGAGCTTGGCCGTGTTGACGCTGGCATTGCCGTATCTCGGGCTTGGATTTCGGCCGGCGTTGTTGGCGCTCGTCGTTCTGGCGATTCCGCCGATCGCGATCAATACCGACATCGGCTTGCGTTCGATATCACCGGTGCTCAACGAGGCCGCGCGCGGCGTCGGCATGACGGCGAAACAGATCCGACGGCGCATCGCTTGGCCGCTTGCACTTCCGCTCGTGTTATCAGGCATTCGGACAGCGGCGGTCGAAGTGGTCGCCAGTGCAACATTGGCATCGTTCATCGGCGGCAGCGGCCTCGGCGATTACATCATCGACGGGCTATCAACGAACGACGGCGGCGAGATTTTGGGCGGGGCCGCCGGCGTCGCGGGGCTGGCATTGATCGTCGATGCGCTGCTGGGCGGACTGGCGCGGCGGGCCACGGTCCGCTAAGTGAAGCGCGCGACGGCTTTAGGATTGCTGGGCGCCGCGCTGACGGTGCCGGGCTGCGGCTCCGGCGGCGGCACCCAAATTTCGGTCGGTGCCAAGAATTTCACCGAAGAGCTGATCCTGGGCGAAATATACGCCCTCGTCCTCGAACAAAACGGCTTCACCGTCGCGCGCAAGTTAAATCTCGGCGGCACCGATATCGCGATGGAAGCGCTGCGCCGCGGCGAGATCGATCTCTACCCGGAATACACCGGGACCGCGCTGCTCACGCAACTCAAGCGCGCTCCCATCGCCGACGGCAAAGCCATCTATGCTATCGTGAAAGCCGCCTACGAGAAAGACTACGCGCTAACTTGGTTGGATCCGGCGCCGGCTAACAACACGCAAGCGCTGGCCACGACCCCCGCGATCGCGCAAAAGTATCGCTTGCGGACGTTGAGCGATGTCGCGCTGGCCGCACCGCAGTTGCGGCTCGGCGCGATACCGGAGTTTCTCAAACGCGGTGACGGCCTGCCGGGTCTCGTGCGTGCCTATGGCGGATTTGCGTTCAAAGAAACGCGCTTGATCGATATCGGCCTCAAATATAAAGCGCTGCTTATCGGCGACGTCGACGTAGTCGTCGCGTTCGGCACCGACGGTGAGATCATCGGCGAACACTTAGTGGTGTTCGCCGATAACAAACATTTCTGGCCGGCGTATAACGTGGCTCCGGTCGTTCGCGACGCGACGCTCAAAACGTATCCGGCCCTGGCAACCCATCTCAATAAAGTCGCGCCGTTCCTCACCGACGATGAGATGCGCACCCTCAACGATCAGGTCGCGGGCGCCCAAAAACGCGAGGCAAGCGACGTGGCGCGCGACTTCGTCAAGACTCATGGCCTCGTCTAATCGCGGCGCGACGCTGCAGCTGCGCGGCGTCAGCGTTCACTATCCGGATGCGCCGCAGGCGGCCGTGCAAAGCGTCGATCTCGATATCGCAGCCGGCGAATTGTGCGTGTTTCTGGGTCCGTCCGGCTGCGGGAAGAGTACGCTGCTGCGCACGATCAACCGGCTCATCACACCGACAGCCGGCCAAGTAACCATCGACGGAACCGACGTTACGGCGCTCGACGCGGTGACGCTGCGCCGCGGCATCGGCTATGTCATTCAAGCCGTCGGCCTGTTTCCGCACTTTACCATCGGCGCGAACGTCGGCATCGTGCCCGACTTGCTGGGTTGGGATAAAACTCGCATCGCCGCCCGCGTCGACACGCTACTAACGCTCGTGCGACTCGATCCGGCCCGTTACCGCGATCGCCTGCCGCGCGAACTTTCGGGCGGTGAGCAGCAGCGAGCCGGCGTCGCGCGAGCGCTGGCCGCCGAGCCGCGACTGCTGCTCATGGATGAACCGTTCGGGGCCGTCGATGCCATCGTGCGAACGTCACTCCAAGACGAGATTCGCGCGATTCACCGCGAGTTGGGAACGACGATCGTCTTCGTCACGCACGATGTCGATGAAGCGCTGCGCATCGCCGATCGCATCGTCGTCATGAGCGCCGGATCGATCGTGCAGAACGACATCCCCGAACGCGTGCTCGGCGAGCCCGCGAACGACGTCGTGCGGGGCTTGGTCGGCATCGATGCGCAGAGCCGGCGCTTCGCTGAAGCCCGCCCGTTGCTGGTCCGCGCCGAGCGGTGACGTACTTGGTCCGGCATCCGCTGGAAATCGCGGTGCTGTGCGGTCAGCACCTGCTGCTGACCTTCGGATCGCTGGCGATCGCGCTGGTCATCGCGTTGCCGCTGGGCGTACTCGTCGCCCGCAATGAGCGCTGGAGCGGGGCAACGCTTGCGGTGCTGAGCATCATTTATACCATTCCCAGCCTTGCGCTGCTGGCGTTCTTGGTCCGGATCTTCGGTCTGGGTACCGTATCGGCGATCGTCGCACTCGTCGCCTATGCGCAAATGATCTTGGTGCGAAATATCGCAACGGGCTTACGCGGCGTCGATCGGGCTCAACTCGATGCGGCGACGGGTCTCGGCTTCACGCCCTGGCAACGCTTGTTGCGGATCGAACTTCCGCAGGCACTGCCGACGATCGTGGCCGGCATCCGCATCGCGACCGTTTCGTTGATCGCGGTCGCCACCGTCGCATCGTACATTCATGCCGGTGGACTCGGCGACTTACTCTTCGACGGCATCCATCAAGATTATCCGCAAAAGATCATCGCCGGCAGCATCGCAGCGGCGTTGCTGGCGATTGTCGCCGACGCGCTGTTGCGCCGCGCCGAACGGCTCGTTCGTCGCTAACGGCACGTTCGTGTTGCCGCTATTCGCTTACGGGACCTTACGCGACGCCGAATACCAGCGTGAACTCTTCGGGCGCACCTTTCCGACGGCGTCGGCGGTCGTCCGGGGTTTCCGCGTTACCGTGGGCGGTGGCGGCTATCTCGCCGCGGTTCCGCAGCCCGACGGTGTCGTTCGGGGATCGATCGTCGAACTGGACGCGGCGGCCTATGCGATTGCCGACGCGTGGGAAGACCTGGCGGTCTATCAACGAATCGACGTCGTCGCCACAACCGACGCGGGCGCCGACCGGCGGGCGTTCATCTACGTTCGCTTTGATGCGCATGGGCCGCCGGTGACGCACTGCCGCAACGCCGACCTTCCGCGCGAAACGGTGTTGGCCGACATCCGGCGCTTCCGGAGCGAAACCTAAGCGAGCCGGTCGTTCGGGCCGCCCGGCTCGCGCACCGTCAAGAGCGTCAAGGCATACCGGCCGCCGGCATCGGTATATGAGGTACGTTCGGCATAACCGCAACCATTGGCGAGCGCGACGAACTCTTCGGTCGTGAATTTATACGATGATTCGGTGTGAATCGTATCGCCGACGAAAAACGGTACATCGAGTCCAACCGCGCCGATGCGCACGTGCTGCCGGCGCTCGCTGACCAAAAACGAGTCAACGGCGCCCCGCGTCTGGTCGTATACGGCGCGAAAGCGGAACCAGTCGAGGTCGAAGTCGGCATCGAGTTCACGATTGATGCGGCCCAACAGATTCTTGTTGAACGCAGCGGTAACTCCGGTGGGGTCGTCGTACGCCGCCTCTAAAATGCGCGCGTCCTTCTTGAGATCGTAGCCGACGAGGACGCAGTCTCCGGCCTGCAGCGCACCACGCAGCAACTCGAGCAGCGAGCGCGCCTGGTCAGGCGCGAAGTTGCCGATATTGGACCCCAAAAATAATGCTAGCACCGCGCCGCGTGGTGTGAGCCGGCGTTCGCGCAACAGCGAGAAATAGTCGCTCGCATGGGCACGGATGCGCAAGTTTTCGTGTGCGCCGACGAGCGCCAGCGATGATTCGATGAGCGCATCGGGCGAAATATCGATCGGCACGTACTCCAGCGTCGCTTGGCGCTCGAGGATCGCCTCGATGATCAACTTCGTTTTAACGGCGCTGCCCGAACCTAATTCGACAAGTTCGAGCGGCCCCGGCAGGGCGGCCACGATCTGTCGCCCGTAACTGGCCAACAGATCGCGTTCAACGCGCGTGAGGTAATATTCCGGTAGGCGACAGATCGCCTCGAAGAGCGACGATCCCAGGTCATCGTAAAAATACTTGGCAGAAAGGTGATACGGCGGGACGTGAAAACCGGCCCGAACGTCTTCGGCGAATGTGGCGACCCGCTCAGGATGCGGATCGCGATAAAGCGCGAAGCGCTCGGAGAGATCGCGATGCGTTGTCGAAGCCATCGGTGTATTCCATTTCTGGCAAATCTTGCGTAACCATACCCGTGTTTCCAGGAGGAAAACGTGCAGTCTGAATCGGTTTCAATTGATGTCGGCGGGAGCGCCATGCCGTGCTATCTGGCCCGGCCGGACGGCGATGCGGCGCGACCGGCAGTGATCGTGCTGCAGGAAATCTTCGGTGTCAATGACGAGGTCAAGCGCATCGCCGACCTCGTGGCTTCCTCCGGCTACGTGGCCCTCGCGATCAACTATTACCACCGCACCGATCCTGGCCTCAACGAGCCGTATTCAGCCGAAGGCCTCAAGAACGGCCTCGCCGCGGCGGCCAAAGTGACACGTGCGACGATGCGGGCCGATGTGGCCGCAGCCGTCGATTATCTCAACGGCCTCGACGCCGTCACGTTCGGCCATCTCGTGACGTGGGGGTTTTGCTTCGGCGGCTCGGTCGCATTCGTTACGTCAACACTGCCCGGATTGTCAGGGGCGATCTGTTTTTACGGCGGAATGATCGCGGCACCATTTCCGAGCGGCGAACCCGAAGGTCTCGCCGATGTTAACGATGTTCGCTGCCCGCTGTTGCTGGCGTTCGGCGGCCAGGACCAGTATATCACCGCCGACATGGTGGCGCGCATCCGGACGGCACTCACCGACGCGCACAAAAAGTTCGAGATTCAAGTCTATCCTGAACAAGACCATGCGTTCTTCCGCGATTCGTCGGCCGTTATCGATTCGAGTAAGGATGTCGCCGACGCATGGGATCTGGTTCAGGCGTTTCTGCGCGATCACACCGCGTAAAGGGGTTATTCATGATCAAGGGCGAGCAGACCATCACCGCACGCACCGGCAAGATGCCGGCCTATGTGGCTCGGCCTGATAACGGTATGCACCCGGCAGTAATCGTGCTCGAAGGCATTTACGGCTTCGATGCCGAGATGCGGCGCATGACCGACCTCGTCGCCGGCGCCGGCTTTGTCGGTTGCGCGGTCGATTATCTTCGCGGAGCGCCGGTCCAGGACGGTTTCAAGACGGCGACGGTAGCCGATGACATCGCCGCGACGCGCGACTGGCTCAACGATCAGCCCTACGTGGCGCGCGGCAAAATCGGGCTGTGGGGCTTCGGCGTCGGCGGTTCGGTGGCGTTCATGGCCGCATCGCTGCCGGGCTTCTCGGCGGCAATCGCGTTCTACGGGCAATCGATCGTCAAGGGCTTGCCCGACGGCGGCAACGCGCCGATTCATACCGCTGAAGAAATTCGCACGCCGCTACTGCTCGTCTTCGGCGGCCGCGACGAGCTCATCACTGACGCGGATATCGAGCGCATCCGGCAGCGCCTGCAGGCGGCGGGGAAAACGGCTGAGATTCAAATCTACGCCAACGTGGGCCACTCGTTTTTTCGCGAAAGTTCCGATACCATCGCCAGCCGCGAGATCGCCGACGCTTGGGACCGCGTCAAATCGTTCCTCGACAAACGCTTCAAGTAAGCACTGCGCGGTCGATTCCCTCGCAGCATGTCGGATCGATACGACGTGCCACAACGCACGGCTCGCGCGCCGTTTACACGTCAGCCGTTGAACGACGTTGAACTGCTAGCGCTCGGCAAGTAATCGCGCCCAGCGTTCGTGGATATCGGCGATATACGCCCGCGTTTCGCCGTAGGGCGGCACGCCGCCGTAATAGCGCACCGCGCCGGGTCCGGCGTTGTATGCCGCCAGTGCCAATGCATACGCGTCGCGGGCGGGATGTGCATAAGCCGCAACGTAGTGGCGGAGCACGCGCGCCGCTCCGTCGATCGCCGACCGTGCGTCGAACGGGTCGACGCCGTATTCGCCGGCGGTCGGCGCGCTAAATTGTGCGATGCCGTACGCGCCGGCGGCGGAGATCGCATTGGGGTCGAAGGCCGATTCCTGCAACAAGGTCGCGGCGAGGAACTCCGGATCTATCCCGTTCGATAGCGCCGCATCTCGCGCAACGAACGCCAGTCCCAATGCATCCAATGCGCCGATCCGCGGGTTAGCCCTCACGATGGAACGAACCACGCTCAGCACCGGACCGCTTCCGCGCGGCGCATCGATCAACAAGCGAATTCCGCGAATGGATTGTACCGGCGGGGGTATATGCCAACTCAGCACGGCTTCACGCAAAGCGTCGATTTGAACGGTAGTGTGTATGTCCAGCAAGGTAAATGAGATGCTTAGGATCCGGGCGGCGAAAGGGTTTCTACTGCTCGAAAACAACTCGCCGATAGTCCTCTTGCTGAAGATAAATTAAGGATTAACGTGAACTGGATCGGGTTGGGGTCGCCGGTTTTATCTTTTCTTGCCGCGATGCTCATCGTGCTTCTCGTCGGTGATTTCGCGTCGACCTTCTTCTATCACGTCCCACAGCACGTCTGGGGCAAGTTGCATCTGCGGACGCATCACGATCGCCGGCGCTCCTATTGGGATCATGCGGTCATCTCGCGCGACCTTGGCGTCATGCTCGACGGCTTCTTGGGCGCCGTGCCGTATATCATTGTCGCGGTGTTCTGCTTCAAGCTGTCGATCGCCGGAGCCGCTGCGGGGCTAGTACTCGGCCAGCTGCACGTCTGGTGGCGGCATACGACGGAATTGGGTTGGAAATCGCCTGTACTGGTCCGCAACGTCTGCCGGGCCCTGGCGATCGTTCTTCCCGAGGACCATGACGGGCATCACCGAAACCCCGAAATCGAGTTCGGCGATCTCTTTCGCTTCTACGACGCGCCAGCGCGCAAGATGTTGGTGTTCCTTCGGACGGTTAGTCCGCGGCGGGCCCCGCGTCGTCGGAGTGCGGTCCGACCGATCAAACGCAAGACCGCGGTCTCAACGGGTGTTGGCCGAGGCTAGTTTCGTGGAGACTGGATGACCAAACGTGTCCTCTTCCTCATCTCGGATACCGGCGGCGGCCATCGCAGCGGATCGCAAGCCATCGGAGCCGCTCTAGACGAGATCGACGGAGAGACGCGCTACGAGTGGCGCATCGACGACATCGCGACCCACTGTACTTTTCCGCTCTCGCAACTGGGCCCCGCATATAGCGCGGCCCTCCGTTTCGCGCCGCCAATCTATGGAGCTTTATTCCACGCCACCAACGGCCGCCGCCGCTATCGGACCATCGTTCGATTCTGCGAGCCGCTCTACCGCGAACGGCTGCGCGATTCGTTCTTGATGTACCGGCCCGACGTGATCGTATCGGTCCACCCATTGCTCAATCATGCCGCGCTGCGCGCCCGCGCCGACGCCGGACTGCACGTTCCGCTCATCACGGTGATCACCGACCTCGGGCGAGTACACGAGGGCTGGTTGCTGCCGGAAGCCGATATGACGGTCGTGCCGGCTCAAGAAGTTTGGGATCGCGCGATCAGCCGGGGCGTCCCGCGCAGCCGCCTGCGGCTGCTAGGCCATCCGGTCCACCCAAAATTCGAAGACGTGTCGGAAACCAAAGCCGAGATTCGCAAGGGGCTCGGCTTACCCAGCGACCGCCCGATCGCGCTCTTGATGGCCGGCGGCGAGGGTGGCGGTAAGCTGCTCCCAACAACGCTCGCCCTCGCCAAATCGCGGCTGCCGTTTCACCTCGTCGTCGTTACCGGGCGCAACGCGGCTCTCAAAGCGAAGCTCGAAGAACTGTCGCCGCACCTGCCGACACCGATGACCGTTTTAGGTTTTCGCAACGACGTTCCGGAATTAATGAAAGCCTCCGATCTGCTGGTGACCAAAGCCGGTCCCGGCGCGATCGCTGAAGCCTCGATCGCTGAAGTTCCGGTCGTCGTTTATGACTTTGTACCGGGGCAAGAACGCGGCAATCTCGATTACGTTCGCACCAACGGTATTGGGGTGGTCGCCTTGACGGCGGCCGAGGTGGTCGCTTCGGTGACGCGGATCGTGCACAGCCAAGAACGCCTCGCCGCGATGCGCGCGCGTCAGACCTCGATCGCACCGCGCGGCAGCTCGCGCCGCATCGCCGAGCTCATCGCCGAAGTCGCTGCCGCCGGCAGCACCCCGCGCGAACCGCTGTTCATCGCCGGCTAAACGGCATCCCGACGCGCCCGAGGGATTGCCGCCCGGCAGCCTAACGTCGCGACGTATGTCCGTAACGATCGAACCTTCCGCCGCACTCATCGAAGCGGTCATTGCCCTGCGGCGCGACTTCCACCGCCATCCCGAACTGGGGTTTGAAGAAAACCGGACCGCCGGTATCGTCGCCGCGCGGTTAGCGCAACTCGGCTACGAGGTCCATACCGGTATCGCTACGACCGGCGTCGTGGGCCTCATGCGCGGCACGCGGCCGGGCAAGACGATCATGCTGCGCGCCGATATGGACGCGCTGCCGATCGCGGAAGAAAACACCGTCGCCTACGCCTCGACGACCGCCCAAACCATGCATGCCTGCGGCCACGACGGTCATGTCGCGATCCTCTTAGGCGCAGCCGAACTCATTGCCGCCCAACGGGCGGACCTGGCGGGCACCGTTTGTCTGGTGTTTCAGCCCGCCGAAGAAGGCAAAGGTGGGGGCGAGGAGATGGTGCGACAAGGGATGCTGGGCCGATTCGGCATCGAGCGAGCGTACGGGCTGCACCTCTCGTCGACTCATCCGGTGGGTCTGTTGGGCTTTCGGGAAGGACCGTTCTACGCGTCGAGCGATTCGCTGGAAATCACCATCGAGGGCCGCGGCGGACACGGCGCGGCGCCGCATCTCTCGATCGATCCGATCTATCTCGCGGGCGAGTTTCTAGTCGCCGTGCAGCAGGTTGTGTCGCGCCAAATCGATCCGCTCGAACCGGCCGTGGTGACGATCGGCGCGATCCACGGCGGCACCACACATAATGTCATCCCCAGCCGCGTGACGATGCTCGGAACCGTACGCGCGTTCAATCCGGCGGTGCGCGCCCAGATGGCCGAACGCATCGAACGCGTCCTCAAAGGCGTCTGCGACACCGGCGGTGCGACCTACGACTTTGCTTATCTCTGGCGCTATCCCGTGACCTCGAACGACGCCGAACAAACGCAGTACGTCCGAGCTTTGGCCAGTGCGACTTTCGGCGCCGACGCGGTGGCTGAGGTGCCGCAGATCATGGGCGCCGAAGACTTCTCGTTCTTTGCCCAACAGGTGCCGGCGTGTTTCTATACGCTGGGCGCAGCGGGCGGTCCAAGTTCGTCGTGGCCGCACCATCATGCGCGCTTCGACATCGACGAAGCGGCACTCGCAATCGGCGTGCGGATGATGACCGCGATCGCTTTGCACGCGCCGAGCAACGCACCGTAACGCCGTAACGAACGGCAATGCGTGTTTTGCGGCCCTTTGGTACGCTCGCTTGGCCGCGGTTCGCATTGGTGCTTGAAAGTAACGTAACGTTCAGCGTAGCGGGGCTACTGCATCGCTTCTGCAATATCGCCCCGGCTGCAGGCGATTTACTGCGCTCGTTCGCGAAACGACCGGAGGTGCTTGAATGCGCGCGGATATCGAATTTAGCACATTCGTTGCCGCGGTCGATCGCGCAAATGCGTGTTGCGCACAGGGCACATTGTTTCGCGCTACGTTTTGCATTTGCGAGCTTCGTTATAATGCTACTTGCTACGCACGACGCGGCACCGGCGGCAGTGCTTGCTGCGCGGTGGACCGTGCCCGCCCTATCTTTCGCAGCTGGCACGCATGGAGTATTAGGCTTTCGTAAGACGATTATTATTACTACCGTAATGGGAATTGCCGCGCTCGATGCTGATACGGGTAAGGCGATCTGGAGCAAGGCGAACGTATCGGATCCGGTAGTGGCAGGTAACACCGTGTATGTCAATATGTCTTCTTCAACGACGGGCGACGCGGCACTCGCGGCGCTCGACGTCGGCACTGGCCGTCAAGTTTGGTTGCGCTCGCGTGCCGGCGGAACGCTGGCAGCAGACGATGACGGTGTCGTGGTCGGGAATCGTCGGGGCATCACTCGCTTGCGGGCAACAGGCACGCCGCGCTGGATGTTGGCGCAAGGAATCCAAGCAAGTCAGCACATTTTAGTCAACAAACGGTATGTAGTCGCGCTCAGCGTTCAGAACGGAGCGATCCTCAACGGCCGCATTGAATCCATCGATCGACGAACGGGCCGGCTCATCGGTAGCCAGGGGTACTTCGGCTTCGGACAAGCGCTGGACTTGAACGCGCATTCAGCGTTAGGTGTTAGTGATTTTCCGAGCAACTTCGATACTTGGTGCGGTGATGTGGAGCTCCTTGAGGTTTCGCTGGATCCGCCGCCCGCGAATAACAACGGTGCCTTAATCGAGAACCGAAGGGATTACGTCCTCGAAGATATTGCCGTACCGACGCCGCCGCCCGGCAGCAACGGATTCCAGAGTTCCACCCCTTGCGTCGGCGCTAGGTCACGTCCTCCGAGCATTATTCTCGATGGTCCGCATGTCGTTCTCGCCAGCGGCCCACTATTGGGTGTCTTCGACCGGACGGCGGCGCAGCCGTTTGCCCGGTACCGCGACCTCACTCTTGTCGGCGGCCCATTTGCCGGCCGGCTTTATGTTGCGCGGCCGCATGGGCTCGATGCCTTGGAGATCAGGGGCGGTCACACGCTGCGCTTCGAGCCGCTTATCAGCGGAAGCCGCGTGCCGTTTTCGGTTGCGGGTCTCGCGAGCCGTCTCTATGTTTCCAACGGGAAAGCAACATTCGCGTTTGACTCGCGAACATTGCGCAAAGAGGCGGAGTACGGATTCGGCTGCTCGCAGATGACTGCTATTGTACGGACGAAGCAGGTCGACGTATTGCAATGCGATGATGCCAACGGCAGCAGCCGGGTCGTCGCCGTGCCTCATTAATCATAAAACGGCGTCGGCCTCAATCGGGCGGTGCGCGCCTAGATGGCCGACGCATCGAACGCGTCCTCACGGCGTCTGCGACACCGGCGGTGCGACCTACGACTTTGCCTTTCTCTGGCGCTATCCCGTGACCTCGAATGACGCCGAACAAACGCAGTACGTCCGAGCTTTGGCCAGTGCGACTTTCGGCGCCGACGCGGTGGCTGAGGTGCCGCATCATGGGCAATTTCAATGAGGCCGCGCAGCGCGCGATTAACTGCTAGCGCATCGGGAAAGGCGCTCCGGACATCGGGGTCAAGCGCGATGAGGCCCTGTGCTGCCGGAGCTAGCTCTCGATATTTCCGCGCACAACATCCGGACCGCTCCAGTACTGAATTGGGATATTACTCAGATCGATTTCCCGTCGGTTCGGGGAAAATTCGGCCTCAAGCGGACGTGCTTAGCCTGCGCGAAGGCGTCTTTAGCGGACCTGACGATACGCGCGCCGGGCGTCTCGCGCCGAGATGATGCGGACGCTTTACGCCGCCAGCGTGGCCACCAGTCCGCCGCGCATCGCCATCGTTGCGGCACCAACCGCGCCCGCATCGTTGCCCAATACGGCGCGGATAATTTTGGTCGTTCCTTTGGGGACCGTCGTCGTGCGCGAGTCGACGAGGGCGCGTACCGGTTCGAGCATGAAATCACCGGCACTCGAAACACCCCCGCCCATTGCGATGACTTCCGGATTGACGAACGAAATAACGTTCGTGAGGCCGAGCGCCAAATCGTCGACCCACCGGTTCCACGCCGCGAGCGCGTGGCCGTCGCCGGCTTGCGCGGCTTTGCGAATCGCCTTCGATCCGAGCTTTTCTTTCGGTACGTCGAGCAGCGTACTGCGCGGAAAGGACGGCGCGACGGCAAAAGCGTGTCGAATCAGTCCGGTTCCCGAACATTGCGCCTCGAAGCAGCCGGTCCGGCCGCAGCCGCAAATGAAGCCGTTTTCGGGCCGAATTGTGTGATGGCCGAACTCGCCCGCCCCCATCTGATGGCCGACGAGTAGCTCGCCGCCGGCGACGATGCCGCCGCCAATACCGGTGCCGAGGGTGAGCAATGCGAAGTTCCGCGTTCCCCGACCGGCACCGAACACGTATTCGCCCAACGTCGCGCAGCGGGCGTCATTCGCGATGAATACCGGCATATTAAATTTTGCGCGCATGGTGTCGCCCAACGGAACGTTCGTCCAATTAAAATTAGGCGACCAGCGGATGGTACCCGTTTTCGGATCGATATTGCCCGGCGAGCCGATGCCGATACCGCTGATCGACTCGTGCCGTGAATCGGCAATCGCTGCGCTAATGACCGCTTCGAGCGCGACAAAAACAGCGGCAGGCGAACGATCGGTGATATCTTGTTCGTGGCGCGCATGCAGTTCGCCGGTCTCGTCGACGACCGTAGCCATCGCATGCGATCCGCCCAAATCGACCCCGATCGCGCTACGCATCTAATTTACCGCCTTCGGCGCATCGACGAAGTTGGCCGGCGTTTCGACCACGTTGTTCGGATTGTCGTAGTCGTTATACGTTTGGGTCACGTCGTCGTTCGAGCAGCGCGCCAGTCGAAAACTCTTTTTGCTGTACGTGCAGGTCAGCTTTACCGCGGCGCCCAGGGGAACGGTCGTGTCGAAGGCGCCATAGGCCACCCCGCCACTCATGACGTCGGCATGAATGGCGCCGACCTTCACGCTGCCGATCGACTTGAGTCGCGCGCTTTCCTCAGTCGACACCGCGGCCTTCTCGAACGGCGTCCCATTCTTGCTACTATACGATGTATCGCCGACCGTGACGGTGTCGGTCGTATTCGCGGCGATGGCGACCGCGACGCGCGAGCGATTGGGTGCCACGAAGACGAGCGTCGACGAGTACTGCTGCGCCGGCACCAGCGTCGTGATCACGAACGATCTCGCGCCGTGCATCGCGGCATCGACCTTGAGCTGCAGGTTGCCCGGCGTATCGGCCCGCGCCGAGAAAGCAACCGAACACACGAGCAGCGCGGCGAACGCGCCGAGCCGGAACAATTTGATCATATCAAAGGGCTATTTCGCTCCGGGGCGGGGTTCGTCCGCCGTGCTTACCGAAACAGCGATGATGCAAGAGACCATCGATCTCATCGCCAACCGCGAACTGCGGAATTTGCGCCGTTTCACGCGTGAAACCGGCCAGCCGGCAGCACTTGACGGCCTCGACCTCGAGCCGATGAGCCATGTCAAAGAGATCGAAATTACCGACGAACACATCACCATTCAGTATAACGAAACCGTGAAACGGCGCTATAACGCCAACGAGATAACGCATCGCGAATGGGTGTATAAATATAACGACGATCCCGAGATGGTCGCCGCCATCGCGCGCGTGATCGAGCTGTCGCGCAATCATCTCTACGATCTGCCCGAGAACATCTCGTGCCCACCGGGCTGTGCCGAATGCTGCAGCGGTTACGAGCCATTCGTCAATACCGCCGACGTGCGGCGGATCGCCGAGCACCTGGGCATGACGTACGACGAAGTCATGACCGAATATGTTGTGCCGCGGCCGTCGGCCGACGGCTACGTGGTCGGCTGGCTGCGCAAAGTTTCCGACGACGTCGCCGACAAGTGCGTGTTTCTCAAAGGCACGCGCTCGGGCAAATACTATTGCGGCATCTACGAAGCCCGGCCGTACGATTGCCGTGACTTCACGCCGGTCGGCTGCCAAGATGTCGATACCAGCTTGCCGCGCGCCGGCAAATATCCCGTCGGCTTACCCTTCACACCCAACGCGCGGCGCAACAACGGCCACAGTGGCCGCTGAGCGCTACGCGGTTGCGGTCGTCGGCGGCGGTCATAACGGCCTCGTTGCGGCCGCCTATTGTGCGCGCGCCGGTCTACGGACGGTGCTCGTCGAACGACGCGACGTCATTGGCGGAGCAACGCTCTCGCAAGCCGTTTGGCCGGGCTACACGGTTTCAATTGCCTCATACGTGTGCAGTCTGCTCGATCCGCAAATTATATCCGACCTCGACTTAGCGGCGTTCGGCTATCAGGCGTATCGCAAGGACCCGGCGTCCTTCACGCCGCTGGCCGACGGACGTTCGTTGCTGCTGGGCTCCGACGCGGCAACGAACGCCCGTGAAATTGCCGCCTTCGACGAACGAGATGTGGCCGGCTTCGCGGCCTTCGAGCATGAGGCGACCCGGCTGGGCTCGCTGCTCTTTGAATCGTTCGCGGATGTCGAGCCGTCATTCGACCGGTTCGACGCCGCAACGCAAGCAACGCTGCGCGGCAGCGCGGCGGAGCTCGTCGAGCGCTATGTTCGCACGCCGGTGCTGCAGGCTACGCTGGCGACGGACGGCGTTATCGGCACGGGACGCGGTCCGCGCGATGCCGGCACGGCGTACGTACTGGCGCATCACTACGCCGGTCGCGCTTTAGGTAGCCAGGGCGCGTGGGGGTTTGTACGCGGCGGCATGGGCGCCGTCTCGACGGCGATCGCGGCCGCTGCCCGCAGCTACGGCGCGCATCTGCGCACCGGTGCACCGGTCGAGCGGATCGCGGTGCGTAACGGTCGGGCCGCGCAGATCGAACTGCGCGACGGATCGAGTATCGAGGCTGAAGCGATCCTGGTGAGCGCCGATCCGCAGACATTGTTCCTGCGGTTGCTCGACCAGCCCGACGTGCCGCCCCACCTCTATCGCAAAGCATCCGCATGGAGCACGAACGGCGTCGCGTTCAAACTGAATCTCGGACTGGGCGAACTGCCGGATTTTACGGTCCGGCCGGGCCGCATCGAGCAACCCCATCATCGCGCCACGATCCACGTCGCACCGACGCTCGACTATCTGCAAACCGCCTATACCGATGCGCTCGCGTACGGCGTTTCGCGAGAACCGATGCTCGAGTGTTTCATGCAGACCCCGACCGATCCGAGCTTGGCACCGCCGGGCAAACACATCCTGTCGGTCTTCGCTCAGTATTTTCCCTACGACCGCACCGATCGGCCGTGGCGGCCCGAGGACCGCGATGCGATCGCCGATTCGATCGTATCGACGCTGGCCCAATACGCGCCGAACCTTCCGGCCGCAATCGAGCACCGGCAGATGCTTGCCTCGCCCGATCTTGAAGCGATCATCGGCCTCCCCGGCGGCCATATCTTTCACGGCGAATTGCTGCCGGATCAGATCTACGAGCACCGCTTTCCGATGCGCTCAGGGATCGACGGCTTGTACCTGTGCGGCTCGGGGACGCATCCGGGCGGCTGCGTGAGCGGGTTCCCCGGTCGCCGAGCGGCGACGGCGGCAATCGCGGACCTGCGCGTCGGCGTCGTCTAACGGCAGAGGTTTGAACGGTCTTCGGGCGGGCAAGCCGTACCTACGCACTAGTAATTTGGAGAGTCCATGAAACAACTATTATCGGCTGGATTTGCGGTGGCGATTGCCGTGACCGCAGCCGCGAGCGCCGGTGCCCAAAGCGACGATAAGATGGGCGCAATGAACGGGATGGCGGCGGGCCAAACCTTCAAGATCAACGCGCAAAACGATTCGGGCGAAAGCGGCACGGCGACCCTCATGCAAAGCGGCGACGCATTGATGGTAAAATTGAACCTTACCGGTGCCACCGGGATGCAGCCGGCTCATATTCACAAAGGCACCTGCGCCAATCTCGACCCGAAGCCGGCCTACCCGCTCACGACCGTCTCGGACGGGAAATCGGAGACGACCCTTAAAGACGTCAAGCTCTCGATGTTGACCGCCGGAACCTACGCCATCAACGTCCACAAATCGACCACCGATATCAAAGATTACGTGGCCTGCGGCGATCTCACCGTCGCGGCAAAATAGAGCTCCAGGGCTGCTAACCCGGCTTCCGCGCGATCGTGAACCACCCGCCGCGCGGCCTGGTCCACGGCGGGAGCGATCCCGAAAAGCCGCAGCTCGAAGTAGGGCTGCGGCAATCGTACTGCGTCCCCAGCAGTTTAAAGTAGAATGTCGTTGCGCACGACTCACCGTTGGGCCATCGTGCAAAGTTTAGAAAGCGCGCTCGCGCGTTGCCAACCCCGGCCAGCGTGAAAACGCTAACCCGGAAACAGCGCGTTCATCTCATCGTACGGCACCATCGCTTCATGCATGAAGCCGAACGTGCCCTCGCGCTGCAATTCACGCGCGATGTCGCGCAGCACGGACATGGTGCGGCGCATCGGTGACGAGCCGATGCTCACGCGCGCTACACCGAAACGTTCGAGTTCGGCGACCGGCGGCGTCTCCGGTCCAGCTAAAATATTGAGCGGCTTTTTACGAAACGCGCGCGCGATCTCGCTAATCGTTGCTTCATCGGCGATACCCGGAACGAAGATACCGTCCGCACCGGCATCGAGATAGGCGCGCAGCCGCTGCAGCGTCCGTTCCAAGCGCGATTGCGGATCACCGATGCCATCGAGAAACATATCGGTGCGCGCGTTCAAAAACAGCATCGGCGCCGCCGCTTTAGCGGCCGCGATGCGCTCGCACTGCACTTCGGTGGCATACAACTCGCCCTTGATCCGCGAATCTTCGAGATTGTAACCCGCTGCGCCGGTTGTGGCCAATCGCGCGATATTCCGGCCCAGTTTGGCCGTGTCGGCCGCATACCCCGACTCAAAGTCGACGCTGATCGGCACGTTGACCGCCGTCGTGATCCGCGCAATCGCCGCTAAATGGGCACTAACGTCAAGACATTCGCCATCCGGGACACCGTGCGTATTGGCAATCGCGGCACTCGACGTTGCGATCGCGGGAAAACCGGCAACTTCGTAGATGCGCGCCGTCGCCGGATCCCAACAATTTGGTAACCGCAACAACGGCGGCGCATGATGTAACCGGCGGAAAATCTCGAATCGCGTCACGGCTAACTCCCGATCTGGTGACTCGATAAGTCGCCTCGCGACACGCCGGGTTCCTGCGTTAGCTCCCCAGAATGCGCATGCGTAGAATGTTAAATGCCGGCTTGAGCTGCTGGCCCGTCTGCGGCGCGCGGTGAATGGCTCGTACGACGCTCATGCCGCTGACGACCTCACCGAACGCGGCAAATCCGCGGTGATCCTTCGAGCGCCCGCCGCCGTCATCGAGGCTGGGTTGGCGACCGATACAAATAAAGAAATCCGTTTGCCCGGTATCGAGCGCGGCATCGCGCGCGAGCGAGACCGTTCCATCGCGGTGGCGCAAGCCGGTGCGGCTCGTCGGCTCGAACCGCACGGGTGGAGCGAGATGCGGATGCGTTCGCCCGTTGTGGGTAGCCTGAATAACGTCGATCTTCACGCGATTGCGCGGTTGATTGTCCGGCCGCGTCGTCACCGTGCGAAAAAACGAACCGCCGTCGAAATACCCGCGGCGGACGTAATACAGAAAGTTGGCCGCGGTCAGCGGCGCACGTGCCGTGTCGACGCGCACGTCGATTTCACCGGCCGTCGTGCTGATGGCGACCACAACGGCCGCCAATAGCGCAATCACGATCCGATCGCCCGAAAGAACATTGCCGGATCGACGTTTCCGCCGCTGAGCGTTACGCCGACACGCTTCCCGCGCACATCGACCTTGCCGGTCAACAGGGCTGCCAGTGCACATGCGCCGCTCGGCTCGAGCACGAGTTTGAGCCGCTCGAACGCGAACCGCATCGCGGTCAACATGTCATCATCGGTAACGGTGACGATGCCCGCACCCAACGCCCGTACGATCGGCCAGGTATGCTGACCCGGTGCCTGCGTGCGCTGACCGTCCGCGATCGTTTCCGGCACGGCGATCGACACGATCTCGCCGCGGTCCCACGATTGAACCCAATCATCACCGGCAACCGGCTCGACGCCGTAGACCGCGATACCCGGCGCGAGCGCCGTCGCGGCGAGCGCGCAGCCGGCCAGCAGCCCGCCGCCGCCCAAACACACCAGCAGCACGTCGAGCGCGCCGTAATCTTCGATGAGTTCGAGCGCCGTGGTACCTGCGCCGGCAATAATGGCCGGATCGTCGAAGGGTGGCACGAGTGTTGCCCCGCGTTCGCGCGCTAGCGTCGCGGCCAGCTCGGTCCGGTTCGTTTCGGTGCGGTCGTACGTGACGATCTCCGCCCCGTACCCGCGCGTCGCTGCCGCTTTCGCGGCCGGAGCGTCCGACGGCATCACGATCGTCGCGGCGATTCCCAGCAGTTGCGCCGACAGCGCGACGCCTTGCGCATGATTGCCGCTCGAGAACGCGACGACTCCGCCGCGCCGCTGCGCCTCATCGAGTTGCACGATACGATTGTAAGCGCCACGGAATTTGAACGCGCCCATCCGCTGCAACTGTTCGCACTTCAAGAACGCCGTCGCGCCGGTCAGCGCATCGAGCGTTCGCGAAGTAATCACCGGCGTGCGATGCGCGACGCCCCGCAGCCGTCCGGCCGCAGCGCGCACATCATCGAATGTCGCGGCGAACGTCGCCGCGGTCACCGATTCAGTCACGTCTGGGCGCCCGGAGATGCGCCACTACCGGTGTGTCCGCGTCGCGATGCGCCACGTCATTGCGCCGGAATCTTGGTATAGGCGAAGTGGACGATCTTAAAGTCCGGGTCGACCTTCATCGTCTCATGGACCATGCCTTTGTCGAAGGCGACATCGAATTCGTGGGTGCGCTCGCGAGCTTCCGACGGCGTTACTTCTTTGACCGTCTTGAGCTTGCCCAGCGGCGCCAGCCGGTCCGCGGCGCGTCCAACCAAACCCCGGGTGATCGTCGTTGCGGTCTCGGCGTTCTGATACTTGCGCACCGCTTCCACATCGTTATTTTGTAGCGCGATCGTTACGTCGTGCGCCAACTTTTCGTACTTGTTCTCATGATGCCCGAACAGTGTCTTGAGGAGCAGGATGATCACCAACAGCGCAACGAGCGCGATGAGAATTTGCCGGCCGCGCGGATTCATTGCCGTCGTCCGACGCGGCATGACCGAACGCGCGCTCATGCCGGCGTCTCGGTCGAAACGCTGCGCCCCGCAAAGGGCTCGAACACCAGACCCGAGTTCCATTCTTGGCCCAACCGTAAACTCCAATCGCTCTCGAAAAGTGCAAGCGCGGCGCCGTCCCAATCTTCGACGATTTTCGCATTCGAAGGCATCGTTGCGCCGGCGATCGCCATCGCATCACCGCGCACCCGCCGGGCTAAGGAAAACGGTAAGGTGGTGAACACCGTCTTGACGTTATACTCTGACTCCAGCCGGTACTTCACCACCTCGAATTGCAGCTCGCCGACGGCGGCGAGGATTGGTTCGATCCGGGTTTGGCCGTACGGATACATCACTTGAATGGCGCCCTCTTCACGTAATTGCGCGATGCCTTTTTGAAACGACTTGTACGCTCCCGTGTCGGTACTGCGAACCAGCGCGAAATGTTCCGGCTCGAACGCCGGAATGCCGCCGAAGGTTATGTCGTCAGCGTCGCTGAGCGTATCGCCGATCGCGAACGATCCCGGATTCGCCAGGCCCAACACGTCGCCCGCGAACGCCAAGTCAACCGACTCGCGATCGCTGGCAAATAGTTTCATCGCGCGCGTCAAGCGCACGTCCTTGCCGGTGCGCATATTCTTTACCGTCATGTCGCGCTCGAACTTGCCCGAACACACGCGCACGAACGCGATCCGGTCGCGGTGGCGCGGATCCATATTTGCCTGTATTTTAAATACGAAGCCCGAGAAGCGCTCGTCGGTGGGCTCGATCGTTTCCGCCGCGAGATCGACGTGTGCGGCCGGCGGCGGTCCCATCGTAACGAACGCATCGAGAAAGAGCTCGACGCCGAAATTCGTTACCGCGCTCCCGAAGAACACTGGAGTAGCATCACCGCGCAGCATCGCGTCGCGATCGAAATCAGAGCCCGCGCCTTCGAGCAGATCGAGCTGATCGATGAAATCACGATACGTCGTTTCATCGGTCAGCGAAGCAATGCGTGGGTCGCGCACATCGGTAACCGACACCGGCGCGCGTTTGGCGCCGTGTTCGGTGCGCTCGAACAGATGAACGTCTTTGGTGGTGCGATCGTAGACGCCGCGAAAGGTTGGGCCGCTACCCAACGGCCAGTTGATCGGATAGGCACCGATCCCCAAAACGTTTTCGAGTTCGTCGAGGAGTGCGAGCGGATCGAGGCTCGGCCGGTCCATCTTATTGATGAACGTAAAAAGCGGAATGCGCCGCGCGCGACAGATCGCGAAGAGCTTGCGCGTTTGCGGTTCAACGCCTTTGGCCGCGTCGAGCAGCATCACGGCGCTATCGGCCGCTAGCAGCGTTCGGTACGTATCCTCGCCAAAATCTTGATGGCCCGGCGTATCGAGCAAATTCATCGTATGACCGCGATACGGAAACTGCAGCACGGTCGATGTAATCGAGATGCCGCGTTCGCGTTCGAGTTCCATCCAGTCCGACGTTGCCGAACGCGCCTTGCGCCGCGCCGCGACCTGCCCCGCGGTGTTGATCGCACCGCCGTAGAGCAGTAGCTTTTCCGTAAGCGTCGTCTTGCCGGCGTCGGGGTGCGAGATGATCGCAAACGTCCGGCGCTTGGCGACTTCGTCGCATAAATCCATGACTTTCGGGTATTCGACGGGACCGTGAACGAAACTTCGCGGGCCGTTCCGGATTTCAGTACCGGCGAATTTCGGCTCGCGCTCCGGCGATGTACACGAGCGTTAGGCGCGTAGCACTACGATACAGAGCGGCGCGCGGCGGAACGCGTAGCCGGTCGCTGCCCCGCCGGATAACGAGTTCGCGATCGCCGACCGTAATAGTGCAGGCGCCCGCGACAATGACGGTTCCCGGCGCCAGCCGCTCGCGCGCCGGCGGAAACTTCCGCTGCAAGAGCGCCAGCGGACCACGAATGAATTCCCGTTCGCGCAAACATGCGGGCAGTGAACTCAGCGTCCACGATCCCGAGGCCGAGAAGGCGCCGGCGCCGGCCGGCCCAGGATCACGGTCGGGCCGTTGCGCCGTTGGGGTCGGTGTGCCATGCACCGCGCCGGTAATTCGCAGGTCCGGCGGGCCGCCACGATGCGCGATAAGCGCGCCGAACGTACCGACGATGAGCGCCGCCGGCAGCACGAACCGCCAGAGCGGCGCCGAACGCGGGACGCGATACAGCGAACTCCGCGCCGAAAAGTGGCTAAGCCGCGTTCTCGTCCGCGGCGCAATACGCCGGGGCCAGGGCACACCGGGCGCGACCGATCTTCGCATCAGCCATGCCGTAATACACGTCGAACACTCGCTCCGCCCGCTGGTCGATCGCGGTCGGAAAAACGACGTTGCTGACGATGCCGACCTGTTCGTCGACACCCTCGGGCGTCATCACCGCTTCGGCCGAACGATACACCAGCAGATGTGGTTCGTTAATATCATGGACGACGATGCCCGCGCTATAAATCATTTGGTAGCGGCCGCCGACTTCGCGTGCGTCGACACCATGGTAGAACGAAAGCCAGCCTTCGTCGATCCGGACCGGCGGAGTACCGCCGCCGGTTTTTATGCGTTCCCAGGGCGCGTCGGGCGCCAGCACGAGCGCGCTTTCGGAAACACACAGCAAGTTACGAATATCTTGGTAGACCGGCGCCAGCGGTACGTAGGCGATGCGCGTGCTCTCGCGATTTTCGGGCGCTAAATCGAGAATCGTCGGCACGGCCGCGCGGCCATCCGACGTTGATAGTCGCAGCATCGGCCGATGGTAGAACGCCAGCGACAGAACGCCGGCGGGGGAGCGTACGGGTTCGGGGAAAAACGCCGCGTCCTTATCGTCGCCACAGGGTAACCCGGGCGCCGAAAAATCGGCCAGACCCAAACGCTCCCAACGCCAACCGTCGGTCGACAGCGCGAACGCGATCCGCGGCCCATCTGGCCCGAACGCCGTATATGCCATCACGTAGCGGTCGAGCACCGGAACGAACGTGACGCGGGGGTCTTCGCAGCCCATTCCGCCTTGGCCGGCGGCCCGTACTTCGTAGGGCGCCGACGGTTCGAGCGCGTAGCCGTGCCGCTCGAACACGATTTCGCCGCCGCGTTCGGTACCGCGCGCCAGCCCAACCCGCGATGTATTGCCCGATCCGACAACCCGCGGGTACAGCAGCAGCGAGCCGTCACGCGTGCGTGTGCTCGCCGGATTGAGGACACCTTCGACTTCGTTTGGCGAGCCGTCGGGGGCCAGCACGACGCCGAGTCGCGTTACCGTTGCTTTGATTTGTTGGGCCACATGCGCGTTCATGAATGCTGTGCCAATCCTACAATGACTTCGTGCGGACCGAGGTCGAGCCGGCCGGCAAGCTGGTCGAGATCCGTTTCTTCACCGATCAATGCGTGTGCGACCGTTGCATTGTCCGTCAAGCGCGCGGTGTACTGCATGCCTATGGAGAGTATATCGTCGTACCCCGCGAGTTTCTTAGGCAGTCCGTCTCCATAGCCGCAACGTAAAACCGCAACGCCGCGATTCGCCGGAACGGCAAAATCTCCGTAACCCGCGAAGCTCACGCCGCCGGGCGGATACCACCGCACCAGCGGAGCTTCAACCACGATGGCGCAGCGGGTTGCAACGGCGACCCCCAAGCGTGCGCCGAACAAACCGGCTCCAATGCGCACCCGGTTCCGCCCCCGCTCCATGACCCACGCCGTACTGGCACAATCCGTTCCCGTTACCTCGACGCCGGCGGCGGCGAACGCGGCCACCGCGCCCGCGAAAGCCCGCGCGATCTCGGCGGCCCGGAGCGCGGAAGTCACGTGCGTCCAGAGCTCGACCCGCACACCGTGTGCGGCGCAGCGGGCGGCGAACGCGCCGGCGTCGGCCGGCGCAATGCCGGACCAGCCCGCCGCGTCGATGATTCCAACGCGCACGGTGACCGGCCGATTCGCCTTGGCGCCAAAGGCCGCGGCCGCCGCCAACGCGTCAGACGACGTTACGTTGGGAATACCGCCGGCGGCGCAAACAGCTGCGATCGAAGCCGCGTCGATGGCCGCCAACATGCGCAAGGGCCGGCGCGTAGACATGCGTAGCGCCCAGAACTCGGCTTCATCGGCAACGACGTAACTTTCGACCACATCGTCGATCTCGCGGACGATCCGTGCCGCTCCCCAGCCGTACCCGTCGTTCTTCACGACCGCCGCGACCGGGGCGCCCAGGGCCGCGTAGGCGCGGACATTCGCGCGCAGGATCGAACCGGCCAGCGTGATGCGCGGCCGCACCTTAGTGTCGCATCAGCGCAGCATTGTCGATGTCACGAGTTGACCTGACGGCGTGACAACGTCAACGACCGATCCGCTGCGGTAGACCGAATTTGGAACGATCCATAATGTAAACGTCCGGTAATCGGGCGACGGCTCACCACCGCCCAGCGGTCCGCGTTCGAATGCAACGATGCGCACGCGATCGCTGTTGGCGCGAATCGATTCGACGAGTTGCGTCCAGCCGGTCTCACGATGCGGCCCCATCAGCAGCAGCACGCCGAATTCTTTATTGAAACGCACCGGCGCCGAAATGCCGTATTGATGCAAAATACGCGCATCGCGTAACACGATGATTTGGGCGGCGCCGACCGACGCCGTCGTTCCCGTCTTGAACGTTTGAACGCGAACTTCGCGACAGCCGCAAAGCGCGACGAGGAGCAGCAGGGCGGCGAATACGCGCATCCGGCCGCGTTTCGACGGTCGCCCGCGAGGATACCCTGACAATGCGACGGAAGTCGCACGAGACACGCCTATGCTCACCGTACTCGTGCCACTGATCATCGCCCTCGCCGCTCCGGTGCCGTCACCGAGTGAGCCGCCGGTTGCGCCGTCGCCGCTCAAAGAGATCGGACATGTCGAATCGCTCACGGTGTGCTCCGCAATCGTCGTGCACGCGAATAGCGCGATTAGCGTCGCGCTCGATAACGATCGCGATCTCACGCTGCTGATCAACCGGCTGCAGACGACCGATTTGGACGACGATAATACGATCAAGCGGCGTAACGCGATGAATGATTTATCGACGCTCGCGAGCCGCCTTCGCATGACGTCCGCGGGCGGTAGCGCCGAAATCAAGCGTTTACGAGCCATGGCGGTGCAAACCGTCGAGCCGACCCGTAAAGCGGAGCTCAAAGCGTTCGCCGATGCCTTGGGCGGCGCGATTGGGCGGCAACGCAAAGCCGGCACGGACATCGATCATATGCTGGCCATCATCGATGGGCGCCGGGCCGTCGAAGAAGTCAACACGCAAGATCTCATCGGCCAGCGCGAAGCTATCGCCGGCAGCCCGGCAGATCCGCCGTCGCTCGCAATCGCCGGCAGCCAACTGCGCAATCCGGCAGCGCCCGCGACGCCTCTACGCGTTAACGAGATGCTACGCACGATGGCGGCCGACTTCTTGGAGCGTGTTCCCGAGATTCGCACCGACGAAGGTACAGCCGCCGATCATTCGCTCGGCGCAACGACGGGCTGCTAGAAACGCTACGTCGGACTTCGCATTTTCGTGCGCTCGCCGGCGAGGGATCAAGATCGCGTCTCCCTCCACGAATGTCGTTGCCAGAGCGCTGCAGATCGCGGTAGGCTCAAGCTAATGTTCCGTGCTTTTTCCTGCTCGGCCGCCGCTGCGGCGTTTGCGTTAGCCGTGCTTGGCAGCTGGATCCGCATCAATGGCGCCGGCTTGACCTGCCCGGACTGGCCGCTGTGCCACGGGCAGATCGTGCCGCCGCTCAACGGCGGAGTGCTCCTCGAGTGGTCGCACCGCATGGTCGCGTTTTTCGCCGGCTTCCTCATCCTGGGCGCACTGGTCACCGGTTGGCGTGCGCGCCGGCGTATCGCCTTCATCGCGCCCGTGCTCGCGTTCATCGGAGTCGCATTCGCGATGCAGGTCGTGCTGGGCGCCGCCACCGTTGCACTGTCCAATACCCCGGCGTCGGTCGTCTGGCATTGGGCGACGGCGATGCTGCTGCTCGGCGGACTGACGGCGCTCGCCATCCTCGCGTACGCGCAACCGCAACCCACTCGCCCGCGCGCCCGGCAATCGGGATTGTTCGCGTTATTGTCGGGTTGTGTGGCCACCGTGTTTGCCGCGATGTGCGCCGGTGCGTTCGTGAGTTCGAGCGGGGCCGGTTTGGCGTGTCTGTCCTTCCCAAGCTGCGACGGCAGTTGGACCGGGAGTAGCGTTGGGCAGTACGCGCAAATGCTGCACCGGGCAACCGCCGGGCTGTCCTTCGTGCTTGCGCTGGTCGCCGCGTATTGGGCGGCGGTGTCAGCCGCTGGGCGCGTTCGAGCCGCAACCCTCGCCGGCTTAGGTTTCATCCTGGTGCAAATCGGCCTAGGCATCGCCAACGTCGGGTGGGCTTTGCCGACGGCACTGCGCGAAGCGCACGCCGCCAACGCCGGGCTGACGTTTCTAGCTTTCGTCGCGGCCTTTATCTTCGCAATTCTCGACGGCACGCTGCCGATTGCAGCCGTTGAGCGCGCGATTTCGGCGCCGGCGACGGCATCAACGGCCGCGAGCCGCTCGTGAGCTCGACGGTATCGCGGGTCGACGGCATCGCAGCGCCGCTGGCGCTACCCGGCTGGCGCGGCGTTTGTCACGATTATTACGAACTGACCAAACCGCGCATCATTTATCTACTGCTCGTCACGACGTTTGCCGCGATGATGATGGCCGCGCGTGGACTGCCGCCATTCTGGCTTACCGTCTGCACGCTTAGCGGCGGAGCGCTCGCGTCGGCGTCGGCCGGCGCGTTCAACTGCGTGTGGGATCGCGACATCGATCGCTTGATGCGGCGCACGAAGACGCGGCCGTTGGCAGCCGGACGTATCAGCGTCCGCAACGCGCTCGTCTTCGCCGTCATCAGCGGGTGCCTCTCGTTCGCCTTGTTGCTGGCGTTTGTCAATCCACTTGCCGCGTGGCTCTCCGTCGCGGGCAACGCGTATTATGTCTTCGTCTACACCATCTGGCTCAAGCGGCGCACGCCGCTCAATATTGTCATTGGTGGCGCGGCCGGCTCGATTCCACCGCTCGTCGGCTGGGCCGCGGTGACGGGGTCGCTCGGCTGGCCGGCAATGGCGCTCTTTCTGCTTATCTTCCTTTGGACGCCGCCGCACTTCTGGGCGCTCGCGCTCATGACGAACATCGATTACGACAAAGCCAATATTCCGATGCTGCCCAACGTTGCGGGTGTAGCGCGAACCAAGCGCGAGATATTCTGGTACGCGATCGTGCTCGTGGCCATGTCGCTCGCGCTCTATCCGCTCCATGTCATGGGTCCGTGCTACTGCGGCGCGGCAGCGGTGTTAGGCGGTATCTTCGTCTATCATGCCGCGAAGTTGTTCGGCGATGAAGCCAAGCGCTGGCCTCGCGCACTCTTCAAATACTCATTGCTCTATTTAGCGCTCATGTGTGTTGCGATGGTGGCCGACCGGATTATCAACATTAGTTAAGAGCATGTCGGGTCTACCCGACGTGGGACCACGAACGGCGCGGGCACAGCCGGCCCAAACGCAAACATTCAGCGACATTGGATTTGTAGCGTCATGACCTCGCAGCCGTCCGTCCGGGCGCTGTTTGGTAGCTGCACTACAGCTTCGTCTGGGCGTTTTGCTCGGTGGGAGCGCCGCCGCGCGGTGGGCGATTGCAATTTGCAAGGTATGGCCGTTCGAACGTCCAGACGTTTATTCGTGCCAAGCGGCCGTAGCATACGCATTTACAGCATTGTCTGTTAAGGCGAGTCGACAAGCTCGGCGAGCAATCAGACCGTCGGCCGACGCTATCTCAAACAGAACGTGCACTTGCTTTTCGGCTGATTGCTTTCGTTTACAAAATAACCTATCGTGTTTATGCCCAGCCTCGGCGTCGCATTTGCGAACCGCCGACGCTTTGTGACCAGCTCGTATTTTAAAACCCACTACCCTTACTGGAGTGACTATTAGCATGCGTTTCCGCTCACGTGGAGAGAGTATATGCCGTTGATAAATCGTTTCCGTAGCTTTGCTGCCATTTCGGCAATCTGCGCTATAGCGTTGTCCGCGCTTCCCAGTCAGGCAACATCGGGCCGTGGAGTTCGATCGCTGCCGGCGGGTTCCAACGTCGACCAGCGCGGTGCCTACGCTCCGACCTTACCTGTTTGCGCGCAGATCCGCGCTCAAGACATCGCTGCGGCGGTCCTGTCGCGTCAAGCCGCACGTCGAGCAACGTTATCCGCTGTCGCTCCGCCGGCGCAAAGTTGGCGGACGAATCCGAAGGCGTACCGTTCTTTTCTGCTGCGCACACAGCCACGAGCACCCCTCCACGTGTCCGTACACACCATGACATCGCTTGAATTCGCCACGTTCAGCGCGGCCAATCTCGTTGATACGGGTTTGAGCGTAGCTGCGGCGGTGCAGAGTTGTCGCGCACAAGCCGTCGCTCAACTTGCGCCAAACGCCATTGCAACGCACTGCCCGATATGGTTTTCCCCAGGCTCGAAACTGGGCAATTCGTGCGAACCACCCCCGAGATGCGCGCCCGGGATCTTCCGTCACAACGCCTCGGACGGTACGTACGATATCGCGAACGAGAATTCGGTTTGCACCGGCAAGCCGACCGTAGCAAACTCATTCAATGCTAGCGGAACCCCGTCGAACTCCGCCACGATGTCACTCGTGACTATCAGCGGCTATCCGGGCGCCAAAGGTCCGATCCCCGGTATGCAAGCGATTGTTACCGTCCCCGGCCTTGGGACGACCGTCGCGTACATGCCGGCATACCCCTACTCGGCGCAATCGGGCTGGGTACCCCTCGCCGGTGTTCACTACCACGGCGCTCAGATCTACGGCTATATCAATCCAAATGACAAGTCCGTCACCGTCAATATGGATAGTACGAATTGGTTTATCAGCTATATAACGTCATACAACGGGATAGCGGGAACCGGAGTACAGATCTACTACGACTTAGGCACGGTGACTGGCTATACTGCCGTAATTCAAGCGGATGCGATCGTCTCGAAGGCGGACTCGACGCAGAGCGATGTTTTATCGTGCATCGGCTCCTCGATTCTCTTCGGTGCCGCAGTCTTCTCGCTGTTAACGGTGCCGATTGACGGCCCGATTGGAATCTATGGTGCCGGCGTCATAGGCAGTGAGCTTACAACGATCGGCTCCTGCGACGCGGCGTTCGAGGATTTGTCGGCAAGCCCGGCCGGGGGCGGCACCGGAGCGGACGGTGTCGCGCCGGGAGGATCGGGACCCGGCGGCGCGCCCACAACCAACGACGACATCGAGTATGAAGATTAAATAATTGCCACTGTATCGCAGCGCCGGGCGACGCTGCGATACTCCTTCATCGCTTCTGACGGCGATACCGTAGCAGCGGTCTTCAATACACTGCCGGAAGTGGTTTGGACTTTGCCGGCGCTTCACGCGTCTGACGCCCGCCCGAACACGAAGGCACGACGCTCCTCGGCACGTACGAAAGTTGTTTAGCGAGCGGAAGCGGCCTACGAACAGCGTGTCGAAGTATGCAGACATTTGTTCAACGCAACCTCGAATTCGGGACACTAGAATGGCCGTAACCGGTCCGCCGCGGCCGCCGGCCGGCCCCGCCGCGCAAACCACCGTAGCCGGTCACCGCCTCGATCGCTCGACCGTTCCGCTGCTGATAACGCTCGGCCTCGGCGTCTTCGCCGGTGCGCTCGATCTCGGCGTTTTAAGCCCCGCCCTACCGGCACTAGCGCGCGCGTTTCATGTCGGTCCCGGGGCGATCGCGTGGGTTTTCACGTTATACCTCCTGGCCAATATCGCCAGCATTCCGGTGATGACGAAGCTGGCCGATCGCAACGGCCGGCGCCCCGTCTATATCGCGTGCGTCGCCATTTTCGCGCTGGGATCGATCGGTGCGATCAGCGCGCGCAATTTCACCATTTTCCTCATAGCCCGAGCCGTCCAAGCCGCGGGCGCCGGCGGCATCTTTCCGGTCGCCACGGCGGCGATTGCCGACCGTGTTCCGCCCGAGCGGCGAGGTGCCGCGCTGGGGCTCGTGGCCGCGACCTGGGGGCTAGCGGCCGTCATCGGTCCTAGCTTGGGCGGGGTGCTCACGCACTTTCTTTCGTGGCACTGGATCTTCGCGGCCAACGTTCCGCTGGCGATCGTCGTGATCGTCCTGGCTCGCACGACCGTTCCGGCGAGCAGCGCGAACGTGCGCGGTCCACTCGACCTCGGCGGTATCGTGACCCTGACGCTCGGCTTGCTCGCGGTGATGATCGGGCTTACTCAGCTCGGCCCGTGGCTCGTACCGATGCTCGTCCTGGGAGCCGCCCTGTTCGCGGCATTTATCGCTTGCGAGCGGCGAGCGCCGGAGCCGGTCATCCGGCTGCACCTCTTCGCTCAGCGCCAGCTTCAGGTCACCTATGGGTTGGAAATTTTGATCGGCGTCCTTGAAGGTGCGCTGTTTTTCATTCCGGCGGCTTTGGTAGCCGCGCAGCATATGACGCTGGCGGCAGCCGGCGGCATCGCGGCGCTGGGTGCCTTCATGTTCGTTGCCGTCATTCCGGCGGCGGGCCGGGCACTCGATGCCGTCGGCAGCCGCCTGGTACTCACCGTAGGCACCTTGCTCACCGCGTGCGGTCTCCTGATTTTCGCCTTCGGCTTTAGCTCGCTTTGGATCTCGATCGCGGCGATGGTGGTCGCCGGTACGGGTTTTGGTGCACTGCTCGGCGCGCCGACGCGCTATATCATTACGAACAGTGTTAGCGCCGATCAACGCGCCGGCGCCGTCGGCCTATTATCGATCTTCCTCATCATCGGGCAAATTTTAGGTGGCTCGCTCGCGGGCGGCATCGTTACCGCCCACGCCGTCGACGTCGCCGGCTATCGCACCGCGTACATCGCCTTCGCGCTCATTGCCGTCCTCGCCGGCGGCCTGACATTCGCGCTGCACTCGAAGGCGGTCGAACGCCGTACCCCGCTCGTCGGGCGCGGTTAAGCACTACATATTCTGAATGAAGATGACCCGGTATAAACGCCGGCCCAGATACGCCAGTGCTCCGACGATGAGCCCGACCACGATCAGATCGCGCAAACCGCTGAACTGGCCGACGTCGTTACCGCAAACCGCCGCCGCCGTTTTGGAAAGCCACAGGTTGAAACGCGCCACGGGATTACTGGCGCGTCCGTGCTGAGCATCGAGTTGGGCGACGATTTCGTCGGGCGCCCACGACGTGTCGGTGATCATCTCGCCGATCGTCCCGTCAGGCGCGACGAGCACGGTATCCTCAGCGTGAATGATGCCGATACTCGGATCCGGGAAGGTCGTGATGCCGAATCGGGCCGCGAAGTCCAAGGTCGCCGCCGCATCGCCGACCGCGAGTGTCCAGCGCTTGGGATCGGCGCCGAAGGTTTGCGCATACCGGGCAAGCACCGCGGGCCGGTCGTAGGTGGGATCGAGCGTCACCTCGACGAGATGAGCGCGGCGCTTTTCCAAGAGCGCCTGTAACGCATGAAACTTCGCCGAGATCAACGGGCACATACGCGCGTCTTGACAGCGCGTGTAAATGAACGCGAGCACCACATCCTGGCCACGCAGGGCCGAGAATCGGAACGGCTGTCCGCGCTGGTCCACAAAGGGCGTATCGGGCACCGGATCGCCGGGGCGCAACGGGGCCACATGACGCAACACCGGATCGGCGGTGACGGCCTGCGCGGTCGTGCTGCGCACGTTGCGCAACGTCCAGGGGTCAGTCGACGTGTCGACATCGGCGTCGATCACGGCACCGGCTTGCAGTTCACGCGCCCGGGTTTGAGGAATTACCCGAAACGGCATCGTCATGCCGGGCATGCCGCCGAACGCATCGTGCCGTACGATAACGGTTCCGGTTTGCGGCGTCAAACCCAACACGAGTCCATGCAGATGGCTCGTCCTCGCGGCCCCTGCGGTTATTGGAAGCACCAGCATGAGCAACCCGACCCAGACGATTATCCACGGATACCGCTCCGGCCGTTTGAGTCCGCTCGAACGCGGCACCCTGCTCGTGCGGCGCAATTGGACGCGGAACGAACGCAAAGTGGTGATCCACGGATTTTTGGGCCGGCTCATCATCGCGATCGAACCCGTTATTTGTGGCGCTGTATTTTTAGCGTTGACGCTCGGCATGGTCTTCAACAACAACAAGGGGATCATCATCCTCGCACCGATCTTCGCCCTAGGCGTCGTCGCCTTCGGTTTGTACGCCTTCGCGGTAATGCTGGCGCCGGTGCGTGCGCTGCTGCATACACTTGGACCGATCTACATCGTTGACGGTTACGTACGCTACCGCGGCCGCGATACGAAGTCCGACGAAGATTGCAATGGCTACGTCGCCGTGCTCACCGAAGACCGGCGTGTCGCGTGCGAGTGGCCGACTCTGGGCGAAGGGGAACTGCCCGACTTCACGCGTTCGTCGATGTGCGAGTTCAGCGTGTATGGCGGGGTGCACCGGATCGACGGCCGCTCGACGGGCGTACTGCCGGGCCGTCTGCCCGCCTTCGGCGTCGGCGGTCGCAGCCGCGCGCGCGACTTCGTTCCCGACGAGTGATTTTAGCCGAGTTTGATGTGCGTGGTGTCCACCGACGGCCAAATGTGGTGGAACGCGCTACCGAACACGACCGCACCGAGAATTGCGAAGATCGCGATGATGCCGACGATGACTGCGCCGATAACGATTGGCGGAATGCCGCCCGATACCGGTACGCCCCGGACATCTTTAATATCATACATCTGCTATGAACCACCGTGCGGAAGAATGCCGAATGCGGCAACGAGGACGAGCACGCAACCCAGCGCCATGAGGCCGAGTAGCACTTTAGTGAGGTTGTTATCGAGTCCGGTCGTTTTCCAATCGTTGCGCAACGCGATCACGGCCAGCACGCCGATCAGCAGGGCACCGATACCCGCGACGATCTTTTCCGGAGTGGCTAAGGCTTCCATACGTTACGGCGGCTTTCTCGCAAGCGACTAAAAAAGATAAAACAGGAAGAACAATCCGACCCAGATCACGTCGACGAAATGCCAGTATAGCGTGCCCGCCGTCAGACCGAAATAGTGCGTCTGATCGTAAACGCCGCGCTGCGCCTGAAAATACAGCACGATGAGGTAAATAACGCCCACGAAAACGTGGAAGCCGTGCATGCCGGTCAGCGTGAAGAACGAGGCACCGAACACCGAACCACTCCAGCCGCCGATTTGTGCGTGAGCATATTCGTAGCCTTGACCGCACAGAAACAGCGTGCCGAGCACGATCGTGGCCCAGATCCAGGCGTTGAACGCGCCCCGCTTGCCGTGCTTCCAATTCTCCATGGCGTAGTGCATCGTCACGCCTGAACCGAACAGCACGATCGAGTTGACCGCCGCGAACGCAACGTCGAGCCGCGGCAACTGCTTTCCGTTGAGCACCGGCGGCCATGTATCGAGCGTGTTACGCAGGTACAGATAGGCGAAAATGAACGACGAAAACAGCACGACGTCGGAAACGAGGAACAAGACGAATCCCAGCAGACGCATGTCACGCGTTTCCGCGTAGATCACCTCGTCGTGCACGAGCGAGTTGCCCGCCGCACCGTGCACGTGACCCTGTTTGGCGACCGAAACCGACACGCTGCTCTCCTCTTGGTCCTAGTGCGCCGGCGCTAAGCCGGCATTGGTCTGCGGTGTTGCGAGAGCGCCCTCATTATTGTCAAGACCGATATACGGCAACGGATTGCCGAAATCGTACGGCGTCGTGAGTACGGCCGGAACGCGTTTGAAATTGTAGTATGGCGGCGGGGAACTGATCATCCACTCTAGCGTGCGCGCGCCCCATGGATTGGCACCCGCCCGTTTGCCCTTGAGCAAGCTCCATGCCATGTTACCGAACAACAGCAAGGTCGACGCGGCTAAGAAGAACGAGCTTATCGACGCGACTTGATTCCAGAGCACGGCATCATGCGAAGGCAAGTACGTCGCAACGCGCCGCGGCATGCCTTGCAGCCCGAGCCAGTGCATCGGCAAGAACGTTCCGTTAAACGATACGAACGTGATCCAAAAATGCCATTTACCAACGGCTTCATTCATCATACGCCCGGTGATCTTGGGCCACCAATAATACAGGCCGGAAAAGATGCCGAACACTGATCCGCCGTATAAGACATAGTGAAAATGACCGACCACGAAGTACGTCCCGTGCGCGTGCAGATCGACCGGAATCGCGGCTAAAAACACGCCCGTGATGCCGCCGAAGGTGAACGTGATCAAGAATCCGATCGAAAACAACATCGCCGGCGACAGTTCGATCGAGCCGCCCCATAGCGTCGCCATCCAGGAGAAGATTTTCACGCCGGTCGGAATTGCGACGATCATCGTAATGATCATGAACGGCAGCTGGAGCCACGGTGCCAGACCGGAGGTGAACATGTGGTGTGCCCACACCATGAAGCCCAGCAGCGCGATTGCCACCGACGAAAAGGCGATCATCTTGTAGCCGAAGATCGGCTTGCGCGCGAACGTGGTCAGCACTTCAGAGATGATGCCGAACGCCGGTAAGATCATGATATAAACCGCGGGATGCGAATAGAACCAAAACATATGCTGCCACAGAATTGGCGAGCCGCCCTTGGTCGGATCGTAAAAGGGGATGCCGTAAACGCGCTCGAGGAACAACGCCAGCAGCGCGGCTGCGAGCGCCGTCGTCGCGATCATCGATAGCGCGGCCGTTGACAGCTGTGCCCAGACGAAGAGCGGCATCCGGGTCAATGTCATTCCGGGGGCGCGCATCTTTAGGATCGTTACGATAAAGTTGATGCCGGTCAGCGTCGACGAAATACCGATGAGGAAGATCGCAATACACCAGTAGTTGGTGCCCACCGGTCCCTGCAAGGATACCGGCGGATATTCGGTCCAGCCGGCGTCCGGCGCGCCGACCAGAAAGGCGCCGAACAACAAGACACCGGCAATCGGAAACATCCAGAACGCGGCCAAATTCAACCACGGAAAGGCCACGTCGCGCGCCCCGATTTGAAGCGGCATGACGAAGTTCCCGAAACCGCCGGTCACGAGCGGAATGATGACCATCCATACCATCGCCGAGCCGTGCATCGTATAGACGCCGTTATACACCTCGGGATTCATGAAACGGCCGTCGTTATGCAGGAGCTGAACGCGGATGAGTTCCGCGAGCAAGCCGGCCAGCGCGAAGAACAACAGTCCCGTGATCATATACTGGATCCCGATGACCTTATGATCGATCGAGAAGATGTATTTGCGGACGAAGCTGGTGGGCTCTTCGTGGATGTGGTCGAGGACCGCGTGCGGTGCGACGGTGGTCGTCGACGTTACGACTGCCATGATGTGCGCGCTCCGTTATTTCTTAGAGAGGCTGACGAGGAATGCGGTGAGGTTCGCTATATCGGTATTGTTGATCGCATTGACCTGCGAACTGGGCATCACCCCAAGGTCGCCCTGATACCCGTTCTTGAGAATCATCGCGATATCTTGAGGCGACGGCGCGGTACCGTTCACCAGCTTGGGATGGTCGGGGTCGTTGAACAGATGTCCTAAGCCCGGACCGACGATCTTTTGCGTGTAGGGCCCAAGCGAATGGCAGGCCGAACACTTTTGGCCGAAGAGCGTCTGACCGGCGGAAACGTTGCCGTCGTTGAGGGCGACCGCGGCGCCTTGAGCGCTGCCGCCGCCGTTCGCCGAGCCGCCGCCCTGCTGAGCCGAGAACCACTTGGCGAAATCTTGCTGCGAATCGACATGCACGACGGCATGCATGCCGCCGTGGGCGATCCCGCAATACGACGTACAAATGATCGGATACTCGCCGATCTTGGTCGGCGTGAACCGCACGGTGTTGATCAATCCGGGGACCATGTCTTGTTTGACCCGGATTTCCGGAATCCAAAAGCCATGGATGACATCGCGCGACGTTACATGGACGGTGACGGGCGTGCCGACCGGAATATGCATTTCGGCAACCGGATTCGACAGCTTGGGATAGCGGAATTGAAAGCCGAACTGGTAACCGATCGCTTCCATCGTCAAGACGTCGCCGGCCGTATTGTAAATGCTGTTGAGCAGTTGCACCGAGGCGATCGCCAGACCCAGAACGAGCACGGCCGGAATGACCGTCCACCAGAACTCGAGCACCGGCGCGTCGTGAATCTGAATGCCGATCGTGTTGGCCGGGGCATTCTTGGGCCGCCGGAAGACAATCGAGAAATAAACGATGTAACCGGCGACAAAGATGAAGAGGGCCGAGCCGATGACGGCCAGCACCTTGAACAGAATATCGGTCGGCACCGCGGTATCGGCCGCTTGATCGACACCCATCGGTGTCGGAACCACGATCCAAAACGCCGCGGCCGCTACCGATAACACCGCGAGAACCGCCGTTACGACCCAAAAGCCGGGTCCCATCGAGGAGGACTTCGACTTAACAATCTGTGCCAAGAACTACCTCATACACCCAGGCGCCGGTCGAACGTAGTATTTCTGCGTCGAAGGCGTCACAACTTTCGATAATACGCGAATGACGCGTCTCTTAACTTAGACTTCGGTCGCTCCCGGCACAGCGCCGGCGAAGCGTCGAATCAGAACATCGATGTTGGTTAGTGCCGTGCCGGCCACGACAGCGTCCGCGCCGGCGCTAAACGCGGACTTAACATCCACCGGCGAAGCAACGCCTCCTTCGCAGATGGTGAATGCCCCCAGTGTTGCAAGCATACGAATCAAGCCGAGCGCCGGTAGCCGCGTTCCGGCCGTAGCGTCGGTGTACCCGCAAAGCGTCGATCCGACAATGGACGCTCCCTCGCTCACTGCTGCGCGCGCATCGGAAAGCTCGGCACAATCGGCCATTGCCAATAAGCCGTAAGCGCGAATCGCACGAACCAGTTGCGCGGTCGTCAGGCCCCCGGGCCGACGCCGTGGCGTCGCGTCGTAGGCGATGATATCGGCGCCGGCCGCGGCGGCTTCGGCCACCTCACGTTCGCTCGCGGTAATATACGGTTCGAAATCGGAGTACGCACGCTTTACGATTCCGATGATGGGCACACCGACGGCGCGGCGGACCGCTCCAATCCGGGCGGCCCCTTCAATTCGGACGCCGGCCGCGCCGTTTTGCTCCGCTACCCGAGCCAGGATCGCGATCGTTTCCGGCGCGTTCAAGAGCGAGTCGGCTTGGGCTTGAACCGAAACGACCAACCCGCCCGTTAGCCGCTGGAGAATCATTGCCCGAGTGCTAATCGGGCCGCGCCGACGGCCGGTTCATGTTGCGGCTTCACGCTGCGGGCGTTCGGTGCCAGTAGCGCAAGCGTTTCGACGACCCGCTGATGGAGGTCGGCGTTCGCAAACAATCCACCGGTGCACGCGACCGGAACGACCACTCGCTCGACATCGAGCCGGGCGATCGCCGTGGCGACGAGTGTGGCGAGCGCTGTCGCTCCCCGTTCAACCAACGCATTAGCCTCGGCGTCGCCTAAACGCGCGGCATCGAGGACCACCCGGGCAAACGCGGCAACTTCGGGCCGGCCGATCTCGCGAACGTAGAACGCCCGCGCGAGCGCGCGCAAGTCGGGCCGGTCGAAGTACGCCAGAGCCGCGTCGCCCAGCCGGCTATTCGAGCCACGATCGAATTGATCCATGGCGTACGAGAGCGCGCTGCGCGCAAGCCAGAAGCTGCTGCCTTCGTCGCCGAAAAGATAGCCGAAGCCACCAATACGGACCGCGTTTCCGGCCGCATCTTCGGCATACGCCACCGATCCGGTTCCGGCGATGAGCACGACGGCCGGCCGGCGTTCGGTGGCACCGGCCAGCGCGACCGGCGCGTCATGAACGAACCGCACGCGCGCTTCGCCGAACCGCGGCGGCACACCATGGAAGACACCGTCATAGCCGCTCAAGCCGACCACGGCAACTTCGATCGCGCTCCATTCCGGCAGCGCAGCCGCCGCCAGCGCGCGAGCGACCGCAGCTTCGCACGCGTCGGCGCAGCGCCGCGAGTCGCCCGGCTCATCGATGTGATCGCACGGACCGGCAATACCGCGGCCGAGAACGTCGCCCGCGCCATTCATGACCACCGCCGTCGTCGATGATTGGCCGCCGTCAATGCCGGCGAACAGGCGTTCCGCGCGATCATGGCCGCGATTCATGGCGCGCGCTTCGAACGCAGAAACGCAGCGAGTCCCGCATCGATCGGCACGGTCGAGCGCGCGTAGCGATCGGCTGCCTCCTCGCGTTCGCGACGCGTCCGGAATGTTGTGACTTCGCCGGTTGCTTCACGGTAATGATACAGCTCGTGCGCCACCGCCACATCGATGAAACACCGCACCTGACACGAATCGAGCGTGCCGGCGACGCGTCGATACTCCGCGAGCGCGCGTTCGTTGATTCGAATGACGCCCGCGCGTGCATCGTACTCAGCGACCAGGCTCGTGGAGTTCCACGTTCCAAGGTCGGCGAGTTCGACAGCCAAACCATAGCTTGCAGCAAGCGCCCGCGGATTAGACACCGGCGGTGACCGGGCGGCGCAGATCGACTCCATCGGCGATCAACCGTCCGCGCAAGAGCGCCGGGTCGAGATCGCGCACACGCCGTTTCGCGCCCAGCGCCAACGCCGCTGCCGTACCGGCGGCCTGACCCAACGTCATGACTGTCGGCGTGAGCCGGGTCGAAGCGAGGGCTTCATGCGTCGTCGAGATACAGCGTCCGGCAACGAGTAGCCGGTCGACTTCGGTCGGCACGAGGCACCGGTACGGAATCTCATACGCCGTTCCCGGCGCCAGCCGGAAGGTCGTCGTTCCGGCGCCGGTCGGATTGTGAATGTCGATCGGGTAGGCGCTGCGCGCGACCGCATCATCAAACGTGCGCGCGCTCAAGATATCCTCGCCGGTCAGCGTGTAGACGCCGACGATTCGGCGCGATTCACGAATACCGATTTGCGTTGCGGTCGCGGCGATGCGGGCGTTCGCGAACCCCGGTACGCTGCGCCGGAAAAAGGCCAACAACTGCATCGTCTGCCCGCGCGCTTCGATTTCGGCCCGCGTCAAATCGTCGGGATCGAGCGGATCGATGTCGGTCACGCGCGTCATGTTGACCGTAACCTCATCAGGATACGGCGAAATGAAGAACGATACGAGCTCGCGTGGTACGTTGACGTCGCCACGTTCGCGCGCGGCGTTCCAGATCGTATACAAACCAGCCACCGCGGTCAGCGCGTCGGCGGTCCGCTCGTGCGCTTTGAGCGAGGTGCGCATTTGGTCCGGATGCGTCCGCACGTAGCTCGAGAGCACGCCCAGATCGACGTGACTCAACCGAAACATCAAGCTTGCCGGTTGAACGCGGCCGGCAGCGTCGCCCGTTTGTAGGCCAACGCCGGCACTTGCGGCGACGAAAGCATCGGCGGTGGCGTCAACGGTCAGCTGCGCGCGCACCTCGCGCACGCCGCCCACGGTCGCGAACCGCGCACCGGCCACCATACCGCCGGGGTCGCGCACCGCGTTGAGAAAATAGGCGTGCAAAAGCAGATCGACGGCGCTCTCGCGCATCAGATCGAACAGCAGCGCTTTGTGTATTTCGGGATCGAACGGTGTAATCGTCGAAACATAATCCGACGAGTCGGCAATGTGACCGGGCGAACCACCGCGCTCGACGAGACGCTCGACGATTTCCTGAGCGATTCCACCGACGATGCGATCGCGACCGGAATGAAACGTCATCCACGGGCCGACCATCGCCGCGGTCGCCGTTCCACCCAAAAAGCCGTAGCGCTCGACGAGTAGCGTTCGGGCTCCGCAGCGAGCGGCGGCAAGCGCAGCCGCGCAGCCGGCATTTCCGCCGCCGACAACCAAAACATCGTACCGCTCGCGTGCCATCCGTGACCGCTTCGCGATGGGATTGGCGCGTTCTAGCAAAGAGGGCTGCATGTTCACCAAATCGGCGGCGTTTTACGACGCGATCTATGCCGCGCGCGGCAAGGATTACGCCGCGGAAGCGGCCTGGCTGCGGGCGGCTTATCGCAACGTCGCTGCGCCGTCGGGGCGCTTGCTCGACGTTGCGTGCGGCACCGGGCGGCACCTATCGCAACTGCGCAATGAGTTCGCGGTCGAAGGTCTCGACGCGGAACCCGCGATGATTGCCATCGCGCGCGAGCGTTTGCCCGACGTGCCGTTGCACGTCGCGCGCATGCAAGATTTCGTCGTTGAAGGGCGCTTTGCGATCGTGCAATGTTTGTTCAGCTCGATCGGCTATGTCGCCGATGAAGCCGAACTCGGCGCTACCATCGCGCGCTTCGCCAACGTCGTCGAACGCGGCGGTCTGCTGGTCATCGAGCCCTGGTTTTCGCCGCCCGAGTGGCGCACCGATCACCTCGACGCCGTTTTCGTCGACCAACCAGGGTTGAAGATTGCCCGGTTGGGCCGGCCCGAGCGCTACGGCACGACGTCGGTGCTGCGTTACGAATATCTGGTTGCCGAAGCGACGGGCATCTCAGCGTTTAGTGAATCGCATGCGCTGCAGCTTTTCAGCGACGCACAATATCGGACGGCGTTCGATGCCGCCGGCTTGAGCGTACGCAACGAACGGTCGGATCTGTTCGCGCGCGGTCTGTACATCGGCGAGAAGTAAGTGTAGCTGCCGGGCGGCTGGGCCAAAAATTAGTGGTCGACGGGTCGGATTACCGGAGCAACGCTGACTGCGGGCTGGGGCTCGATCATCAGCGCCGCCGAGCCGGGTTGCGGCGTAAGTGCATCCGGCGATGTGGCTGACCCCGCCCGAAACGGGATGATGATGGAGGTCGGCGGACGCGCAGGCGCGACCGGTAACAGCGGAGTCTGCTCGGGCCGAGGGGTCGTGATGTGGATGCTGTTCGCAAGGTGGACCGGGGCCGATGCTCGCTCCCGCCGGGGAACCGATCGTGTCGCCGTAGGCCCGCGAACTGCGGCAACGGGTGAAATGCCCAGGATCGTGTTCGGCGCTACGAACAACGCCGGATGCGCCCGCGGTACCGCTGCTAAGGTTGCCGGGGACGGTTGCATGTTCCGGGGTCGGGCCGCCGGCTCGCGACGTTGCGGCGCGGGCCCCAACCGTGCGTTCCATCCGATCAGCGCTTGAATCGCGGGCGTCGCCGCAGCACTCGGGATCGGTTCGGGCGCGGCGGATGAGGCGCGGGGCTTTGGCAGTGCGCTTTGCGCTCCTGCGGGAAGTGACGCGAGCGGCGCCGGCGACGCGTTCGTCGCCGCAACGCGCAGCTTCACCGGGGCGACGCCCGGGGCCGGAAGATCGCCGGTTTCCTGCCCACTCGTGACTTGCCCGGTGCCATATAACACGGCTAACAATGCGCCGCAGACGAGAGTGAAGGCCACGATGAACGAGCGTGGGCCGACATACGTCACGCTCGCTTCGCGGTCGGACCGGTCGCGCATCGCGACCGCTTACAGGTGGCGAACGGAAGCGCGACGTTCGGGCCGGCCATGCCGATCGGTTCCGGCAGCCAAAACGATATCAAAGTTCGGATACACGTTGTCGACGATATAGGCATTGCCGACGACGCGAAAATTCGTGCGCTCCGGCGTGCCGTTCTTATCGATGACGGCAACCGACGGCAATTCGTTGGGTAGCGTTTTCCACTCCATGAACGTCCGGACACCGTCGTTGAAGACCTTATCCGGCTCGAGCCCTTGATCGCCGCTGAGTTTGTATTTCGTATCGGCTTGCTCGGCCGGCACGAGCGGCGTTCCGGTCAAGACGCGATCGATCGCTGCGCGCTCGTGGTCGGCCGTTACGGCCTTCGCCGCGGCGTCTTCGTCGGCGTAGAAAAAACTAATGCGCGGATGCTTCGCGTCGGCAGCGGAACGCAGGGAAATGTCGTACACGCGTTTGGTGGTGGTGATCATGAGGTTCGTTTCGAGCCCCAGCGCGTTGGGCTTCACGAATACGTGCGGAATGGTTCCGCCCGGACCGCTTTGACCGCCGGCGATCACCCAGCGCGTTGAATCGCCGATCGCCATGTTCAAGACGTTTTCGCCCGTGTCCAGAGTAATATCGCAAACATAGTGCGGCTGACAGGTGAGCACCGGCGTCGGCCGCCGGCCGAATTCATACCGCAGCGTACCATCTGGTAACATGAGTCCCGCCGCGTGGGCTTGTAGTGCGCTTCCAAACGCGGTTACGGCCGCAATACCGAGTGCGAATAAGTAACGGTACGATGCCGGCGGTCGCATGCCTCAGATGTCTCCTTACGGGATGGCGCGACGAAATCGCACCAATGTTGTAAATCAGGTGGTACGCACGGTGACAGTCGCACGGATAAAGGGGTCCGATGCGAGTCATCTACTTTACGATTGCTTGCTTACCGCCGCGACGGAACGCGCAAACGCTGCTAAAGTCCCGCCGCGCAATCCGTCAGGGCCGCGTTGCTTCCGCGTCCAACCAGCCGGCGACGGCGCGAGTAACATTATTTAACGCTGCCGACAGGTAGATCGCAGGTCGCGTTGGGCAGCGTCGTGTTGCTTCCAAACCGGCCGGCGACTGCTTTGCGTGGCATTCTCAAAGCGCAGCGAACGGTGACGATCGCCGAGATGAACGACGCTACCAGCGAATCGGCCGTGGGCCGGGACGCATCCGTCGCAAACAATGATCGGGCTCGACGCGAATGTCATTGTGCGTTATCTTGCACAAGATGATCCTGTCCAGTCCGGCCAGGCGGGCGAGCTTATCGAGCGGCGCTTAACACCGGTAGTTCCGGGCTTCGTCAGCCTTGTCGCTATCGTCGAGACCGTTTCGGTATTGGAACGAGCGTATTGTTTCCCGGCGCACGAGATCGCGCGGGCGATCGAGTCGATGCTTGCGACCGATGTGTTTGTCATTGAACGAGAAGCCCAAGTTTTCGCCGCCATGACCGCGCTTAAATCCGATCTAGGCTTTTTCGCAGATGCGCTCGTCGGAGCGCTGGGAGCACGCGCCGGGTGCTCGGTAACATTGACCTTCGATCGAAAAGCATCGCGCCTGGCGCATTTCGAGCTCATGTAGAGCTTCAAGAATCGCGTGCGCAACCGACGCAACTCACGCGGCGCGCATTTCCTGGACGACGGACCACGAAAATCGCACGATTACGCGCTGCGCGGTGCGGCGACGATCGCGATCGTGGCGCCTGGGTCGAGGCCGGCGATCTCGTCCTGCGCTAGCGCGACCGCCGCGTCAACGTCACCGATGCCGCTAAAGTCGGCGATCCGCGACGCATACACGATGCGCACGTCGGGTAACGAGCGGCCCACATCACCAAAGCGCGTGAGGCGCTCGAATGCCGCCGACAGCGCGGCGTTGAGGTCGCCGGCCGTGCATTGGGAAATCTCTCCGTCCGGAACGAGCGCGCGCACAACGCCGCGTCGGTCGACGATACACACCGTCGAGCGCGTTCGTGCGATCGACCCGCGGTAGAGTGCAAAGGTTCCGGCGACGATCGGCGGCGCTTCGGGCTGCGCATGGAGGTATGTCGCGGCAATCGCAGCGCGTTCGCATTCCGCGAGGTGCACGCCGGCCGCCGCTCCTTCCACGAGCGCCGTTGCACCGGATGCGGTCGCACGCACGCGATTGCGCGCGCGGTCGATGTCGATCGTCACCTCGACGCGATCCGGCGCGGCGCCCGCCGCAACCGCCGCGTCGATGGCTTCGCGCCGAACGCGCGCGATGTCGTCGGAGGTCGGGTCGATGACGGTGCGCTCGACGACATCGCGCACGAGCGCCAGCGCCACTCCGAGCGGTGAAATGACTTCGGCGTTGGCGGCAAGGCGAAACGCGAAAATTAACGCACGGGCGGCGAACGGAAGCAGCGCCGCCGCGCCACCGCCGCCGCCGACAATCGTTACCTGCGAACGGTCCAAGGCGTAGTCCCGTATGAGCTCATCGATCGCACCACGCAATTTCTCGGTCGCGCGATCGAGAATCTCGGTGGCGAGCGCATCAGCCGTCAACCCGAGGCCACCCGCGACACGTTCGAACGCGAGCCGGGCTGCGCCGGCATCGCCATATGCGAACGCATCATGCGGGACGAGACCAAGCACGTTCGCGGCACACGTCGGCGTAAGCGCGATGCGCGTTCCATCCGGCGCGGTGAGTGCCGCTACGCCGGCTTCGAGCGCGACCGCCGACCGCGCAATCGTATCGATCTCGGCGAACGCACTATACCGCATTCCCGCAATGTGCGCCGAGCGCGGCCCGACATCGGCTACCCGGCCGTCGACAATGCGAACGAGCGACCCGCCGGCGATCGCCAGCGTGCGAACGTCGAGCGTGCGCAGCAACGTTCGATAGCCGCCGATGCGAGCCGGCCGCATTTGCGGCTGACCGCGTTTGATCACCGAGCAATCAGCACTCGTCCCGCCGACTTCGATAAAAATACCGTCGGTCACATTCTCGGCAAAGAGCGCTCCGGCAATGCCCGCCGCCGGTCCGGACAACAACGTCAAGATCGGCCGGCGTTCGACCTCGCCGACATCCATGACGCCGCCGTCGCTGCGCATGATCATCAGCGGTGCCGGGATACGCGCTGCTTCAACGGCCGCCTTGGTGACGCGCGACGTGCGCAACATCCGCGGTAAAATAGCGGCATTGATCGCAGCGGTACGGGTACGCGCGCGCAAACCGTACATGGTCGAGACCTCGCCGCCCGATGTCGCGGCGATGCCGGCCGCGCGCGCGGCAGCGACGACGTGGTTTTCGGCAGCCGGCCGATCGACGGCGAATGCCGACGACGCGGCAAGCGCTTCGACACCGTCGGCGATCATGCGCGCGATAAGCCTGCCGGCATCGCCGTCGCGCGTTCCGACGTCATAGAACCGCGGCGCGAAAGACCCGGCGTTTCCCAGCGCGAGCGGTGCGAAGCGCATCGACCAGCGTGCGAACGCTCCACCGATCCGCGCGATGCCGACTCGCGCCAGATCGCCTTCGAGCAGCGCGTTCGTTGCCTGCGTCGTTGAGTGCGCGATAAACGCAATCGACGCGGGCGCGATGGCGTGCTCCGCCAACAGGCGCTCGAGCCCGCTGACAATCCCGGCCGCTACACCGTCGGGGTGGTCGTGGGTCGTCGGAATTTTTAGGGCCGCAACGAGGGTGCGCGTTACGGCGTCGACCGCGACGACGTCGGTGAACGTCCCGCCGACGTCGATGCCGATCCGAATGCCGCGCGTCGGCGGCGCGGGCGCACCCTTTATGTGAGCGCTTGGGCCAGTTCGTCGTAGAGATACGTCATGGTTTCGATACCGCCATAAAATTGGCCTAAGTCGAATTTCTCGTTCGGCGCGTGAATCGCGTCGTCGGGCAAGCCGACCCCGATGAGGACTTGCGGTAAGTCCAGAATACGGTCGAACGACGACACCGGCCCAATCGTGCCGCCTGTACCGATGTAGACCGGCGGCTTACCGAAGCCGCGCTCCATGGCACGCGCGGCGGCCGCGACGGCGGGATGATCGCGTGACGTTTCAACCGCGCGCGTGTCGCCGGCGGCATGAATGTCGACCCGCACGCCGCGCGGTAGATTCGCCTCGACGTGCGCCTGCAGCGCGCGTTTTACCGCCGTCGGATCTTGACCGGAAACCAGCCGGGCCGAAATCTTGGCCGTCGCAAAACTCGGAATGATCGTCTTGGCGCCCGGCCCTTGATAGCCGCCGAACATGCCGTTGATTTCCAAGGTCGGGCGCATCCACATCCGCTCCAGCGGCAGACGGCCGGCTTCGCCCGCGAGTTCCGGCACGCCGAGGCCGGCGGCTTCTTTAGCCGGATCGAACGCCAAGGCGCGAATTTCGGCGCGTTCGGTCGCGTCCAATTCCCGAACGCCGTCGTAAAAGCCGGCCACGCTAACCCGGCCGTCGGCATCCTTGAGGCCGGCGATCACCTGCGCTAACGCTTCGAGCGGGTTCTTGACGATGCCGCCATAGTAGCCCGAGTGCAGGTCGCTGGTCGGACCGTGCACCGTAATTTCCCAGTGCACGAGCCCGCGCAACGATACGGTAAGCGACGGCACGTCTTCGGCAAATACCGCCGTATCGGAAATGACGGCCACATCGCACGCCAGCCGGTCGCGCTCGCGGGCCAGAAACGACTCGAAATTCGGCGAGCCGATTTCTTCTTCGCCTTCGATCACGACTTTAATATTGAGTGGCAGGCGGCCGTTGACACGCAGATGCGCTTCGATCGCGGCGAGGTGCATCAACACTTGGCCTTTGTCGTCGACCGCGCCGCGACCGTAAATCTTGCCGTCGCGCACCGTGCCCTCGAACGGTGGCGTGGTCCAGAGCGCGAACGGATCGGCCGGTTGTACGTCGTGATGGCCGTAGATCAAGATCGTCGGCGCACCCGGCGCGTGCAGCCACGAGCCGTAGGCGACGGGTAAGCCGTCGGTTTCGAGCACCTCGGCTTGGGTTAGCCCGGCGGCACGCATCCGGGCCACGACGGCTTCGGCCGAAACCCGCACGTCGTTGCGATGCGCCGGGTCGGCCGAGATCGACGGGTTCGCAATCCACGCTTTGAGTTCTTCGAGATAGCGCTCGCGATGGGAGCGGACATAGTCGACGACATCATCGGCGTGCGGAGCGATCATGGCCGCAACTTCGCGCTGCGACCCGACGATCCCACGCGTCAGCCCGACGGCGCGCCCGCCCGACGCGCCGCCACGTTTCTTACATGCCGGGAACAGCCACCGGCACGTCCTTGATCGGCGTACCGCCGGCTGCCGCCGCCGATCCCACCGCACTTGTTTTGCTCGTTAGCCCGGCGATATCGGTTGGCGAAAACTGCCCCGACTTGAGCTTCTGGCCGACGGCGCTGAACGACGACATCATGTCGGTCAAACCGCCGTCGAGTTTCTGCAACAGCGGATCGTTGCTGTTGCGCGCGATCTTCTCTGATACTTTGACTTCGTGCACGGCAAAGAGCAGCGCCGCGCCACCTTTGACGATCGTTGACGGGCGGTGCGGTGCTCCGGCGGCAAAGGCTCCACGTTGATACGGGCCCAGCACCCAGTGGTGAAAACAAAAATACGCCACGCCCAAATGCGCGGCGAATCGCGTTTTGTCTAAGAATGCTTCGGCACGGGTTCCCGAAGCCGCGATGACGGTGATTGCCAGCAAAAGGCTGTACACAACCCGCTTGAGAGAACGTGCTTGAATCATACGACTCCTTACAAGAAGAATGGCAACCGTCGACGGAGCCTTGGCTGCACGACCGGTGACGAACCGGCAGTACCGCGCTGGGCGACTAATGTTGCAGCCGAGATATAGCACATCGGGACAGCCGGCGCATCAGCCCCCAAAGGCCGCACCAAGTTCGACGTGTACCGCCGGACCGCCGATTCCGCCGTGCTCGACATCGAAGGAATGCGGCTTGCCGTCATAGGCGCGCTGCTCGGTTTGATACGTGCCGTATTCCCACCAGTAGCGGCCATCGAGTTTGTCGATCACGTCACCGGTGCGCAAGCCGGCGATATACGCCGGACCACCCGGCCGCACGAGCGCGCGCATGTAGCCGTCACTTGGTTTGAATAAGGTGTAAAAGTACGTTGGACCGTCGGCCGGATCGTAGGCCAGGCCGCGGCCGAAAACATTCGCGGCCAGCTCCGGCCGGTCGTGCATCCACAAGCGCATTCGAAACAAAACGTCGAGCGCCAGGCGCCGGATATCGTTACCCTGGGCGTGCCACTGGTCGACCGGCCAGCCACCACAATCCAGCAATTCGAGGCCGATGTCCCGTTCGTCGCCATTGCGTTCGACCGACACGCGCACGACGGCGGCGTACGGCTTTGAGGTACATGGGCCCTGACTCGGATCGGCATCTACGGAAACGGCACGATACGTCCGCCAGCCATGCGCGATCGCTTGCAACACTTCATCGGCGGCCGCGCCCGCGTTCGGATCGGCCGCCAGCACCCCGATCGTTTCTTGCGCCGCCGCGGGTGCGGTCAGTCCGTCAAGCTCCGCTGCGGCGGCGGCTCTGACCAGCGTGAACGGTGCCGCGCCGATGAGTTGGGCGCCAAACAAGACGACGGCCAGTACCGCCGCCGTTGCAACCGCAACTTGATACGGCAGCGTCAAACGGGTGATGCGGTCGACGCCCACGCCGGTGAAATTGGCGACCCAAACATTTTGCGTGTTGGTCGGATCGCACACGTTCTGCACTTGCACCACGGCCATGACGGCCGCGACCAGCGCCACCGGTGCGATCACATGCATCGTCGCGAGCACGGTGAAGACGCCGATTCCGACACCATACAGATTGAGCGGGCCGCGATATAAGGCGAGCGGACTGAGCAAGCCGAAGACGATGACGTACGCCAGCGGCGTGCGCGGCGCGACCGCCGCGATCAGCGGCGTCACCGCGGCCGCCACCGCCGGGAGCTTCGCGGCAAACAGCAGCATGCCGATGCCGATCATCAAAATGATCGCGGGCGCGACGTCCTCAACGCCGCGCACCCAGGCCCCCATGAGCGTCTGAACGATGTCCCGCGGGCGCGTGACGAGCACCCCAAAGAGCGCCGCAACGGCAAAGGCAACAGTCGCGTCAACCGCTGCGAGTTTGTAGATGAGCACGGGCAGAATCGGCGTGACGAGCGCAATCGGGTGCACGCTGCGCTTCGGCAACGGCGGTGTGCCCAGCGCGAAGGTCGCATAGTCGCGATTGCGCCGCGCGCTCACGAGCGCATAAACGATGATAGCGAACACTTCGATGCCGGCGAGCGCGTAGATATAGGCACCGAAGGCCGTCTGATCGACTCCAAAAATTTGACCGTAGAATTTCCACTGCGCTAGATTGAAAATATAGCCGAGGGCGAAGGCCATGAGGAACAGCGTTGCCGCCGTCGCGCGCGGCACGCCGACCGTCAACATGACCGGCAGCACGATCGTGCCGATCATGATGATCGCACCCAAACCCGTCACCGACGTGAACAAGACGGCCACCGCGGCGCAAATGACGAGCGCGAGCACCAACGGCCGATCGCCGCCGTATTCTGCGGCGATCGTCACGATCGTTTCCGCGATGCCCGTCGAAAGGACAACGCGGCTGAGCAGCGCGCCGAAGATCAAGGTCGCGATCGTCGGCGCGAGTTGTACCGCGCCGCGCGCAAAAATGTCGCCCAGGCCGCTGAGCCCAACACCCGCCAGCGCGCCGATTGCAAGCGCCATGATGGGCACCGCCAAAAGCGCCGGAAGCTTGCGCGAAATCATGAGTGCCGCCAGCACGAAGAACACGGCCAGCATGGCGATGCCGGTCAATTGTCGCCTTTTATCACGTGGTCGAATGGCGGCAACATGCGGGTGCGCAAGTAATCTTCACGCGCGGCCGCGTTGAGCCGGTCGGCCGCGGTGATCGCGTGTTCCGCCGCGGAGCGATAGCGCACCAGGACACGGGCGAGTCCCGGTTCGGTGCTTTCGTAACGCCAGGCGCGCGCGTAGAGCGGCGCCAAGTCGGTTAGCTCATCGCGCAATTCCCAACACAGATACTTTGCCACGTTGAGCCCGCGGTACACCGGACCATCGTCGCGCGCGGCGACATGCGACCGCGCATCGTCATAGTAGTCGCGGGCTTCCGCTCCGATTTGAAAGCGGCGGCCCAACGTGTCGTAGCGCCGCGCGGCTAGCTGCATAACGTCGACGGCGTTTGCATGCAGCGGCGGCCCCACGCCGGCTAGGTCGGTCAACGCATCTTCTGCCCGGTCGCGGATCGCGTGCAGATCGAGCGCTTTGCGGCCGGCTTCGAGCCGCGCATCGAACGGATCGCTCCAGAAAAGGTAGTTTGGCGGATCCGAGGTGGGCGGGGTTCGCAGCAAGGTTCGCACCACCGCAAGAGCGTCGAGCGCGCGCGCTAATCGCGGATCGTCGCTGCCGAAGAACGCTCGCGCGAACGTCGCATGCCAGTTACCGCGCGCCACCGGCTCGGTCTGCCAAGCAGTTGCCGCGGCAAACGCTACCGGCGCCCACGTTGCCTCAAAAAGCGACTCGCCGTCGTCGTGCCAGACCGTCTCGAACATGCCCAGCACATGCGCTGCTTTGCCGTCCGCGATAAACTGTGCTTCGTTGGCATACGCCGTATCGAGATCGGCGTAAATTTCATTCCAATTATTCGCGCCCGGCGAAATGAGCTGCGAGAACCCGGCGCCGGCGACCGTTGCGATGTATTTGGTAAATGATGGTTCGGCGCCATAATGGAAGGTCGCGATGATGGTGTCTTTGGGCAGCAGCGGCAATATTGCGGGGGTTTGCTGAACGGCATCGTCCCAGATGATCGGCCGCGCACCGCCGGCGGCGATGACGCGCGCGAGCCGCCCGACGTGGTCGGCGAACACCTGCGGTGTCCGCGGCGTGCGGCCGCGGCCAAGATCGAGCGGCTCATCGGCACCGATGTGAAAAAACGGTACCGGTCCCGTAGCAGCCAACTCCGCGCGCAGCAGCGGTTCGAGATAGGCGTAGCTCGCCGGATCGCTTTGTGCGATGAGATAGCCGTGCGGCAACTCCGCTAGCGGCGCCAGCCGTTCGGCTTTGAGTACCTCGTGCAAATGCGCAAACGTCTGCTGCTGCGGGATGAGTGTGACGTGATAGAAGCGCGCGTACACGCCCAGTGCCTTAAGTTCAGCGGCGTGCAACACGTTGGGAAACGCGACATACGGATGACGCGCGTCGGCGAAAACTTGCTCCATGTACGGCGACCAGCCGTTGATTTTCAGGCCCGCCAAGGTCCGAATACGTTCTTTGAAATAGCGCAAGGTGGGAAATGGTCCGCGCGAGATGTCGTCCGACACGATGCGCCACTGCAGAGCCGGGCTATCGGCGATCGTCACGCAAGGGAGTAGCCATCCGCGACCGCGGCGCACCGGTAATTGCGCCAGCGTGGTCAACGCGTCGAAACGCAAGTCGGCGGTGGCACCGGCGATTCGAACGGCGTGCGGCGAAACGCTGAGCGTATATTGTGGCGTCGGCGCAAGGCCGGCGCGGTCCACGATCGGATCCGCGCCGGTGCGAACGTCGGCCGTCGCGCGCCGTACCGGCGCCGGAATGCCGAGTGCCCGCCAGCGCTCGCGAACGATCGCGAAACCGCCCGGATCGGTGTCCGGCGCGAACCGCACGGGCCGGTCGAGCCGCATTCCGTCTCCGCGGCACGCGTTCCAGATGACCCGACTCGGCAGCGGAACGAGTGCCGGCACAGACGCGGCAGGTGCTTCACCAACGCTCGCCAGGCTCGCGAGCATGGACAAGAGCAGACCACGCAGCGGGACCATCGTCGGCGCGCTTCAACGACCGGGCAGCGGTTCCCGCACCGCGAGCGTACCCCGCTACGATCCCAGCCGCACGTTCTCAATCCTGGATGTACCGGATTGCGGTCAACGTCGCGATCTCATTGTTTCGCCGCGCCGACCGCCGCGCGCGCAACGCCGTCGTTGCCGACGACTCTATCGTTGAGTCGATCGCTAATCCGGTAGCCGACGGGCCGGACGAACAGCGTGCGGTCGTGCAAGCGCATACACCATGGCGATTCGCTGCCGGCCGGGGGCAAATCGTCGCGTTGCGACACGTTGATTTCGAACGGTCGGCCGTCCGCATCCAAAGCCGCCTCGCGCAGCTGCGCATCCGGCGCGTCGTTACGGCGAAATGGACCTTATCTGCGCGCCGCTCATGTAGGTGCCGTTGCTCATCGTTTCGTTGCGTGGCGTATTCGGCGTCGACGCCTACGCGCAGCTGGGTACCGGTTATCTTATCGCCAACGCGCTCGCCGGTTTAGCGTTTATTCCCGTTATGCTCGCGGCTTGCCGTGCGGCATGCGCCTCGCTACGAGCGGTCGCCGGTGATGCGAGCGCTCGTGATCAGATCGCCGGTCGAAGCCTCTTCGCCGCCCTGGCCTCGCTTGAAACCGTACGCCGCTTTGCCGAAGATGAGTCGTAACCGACTCCGTCCATGAGGGCCGATCTTGTTCGTTGTGCCGGTGGAGCATCTTCTTCCGGCACGACCGCGTCGGCTGGATTTTGCTGATTGCTTGGACAGGTTTTCTTCTCTCTGTTGTAACTTCGCTGTGCCGGCAGGAGCGGCAGCGGTAGTGCGCCCGCTGCGTGCCGTCCGTTTGGTACCGTTTCGCGCAGATTCGGTCAGTGCGGAGCATACTGGAGGCGCTGGTCGTCTCCGCTCATTCGTCACAACAGGTATTCACGCAAAACGCGTACTTGTTGACCACGGCGCCAGCTCTTCGAGTCTTGAGAATCATCTGATTCGTAAGCGAAGGCTGCGGCGTTCGCACCCTATCGCTATTTACGGTCGTGAACACGATTGCAGCGTAGCGTCGCAGTCGTGCAGAACCAGCCGGCTCGACGGGCACCAACCAAATCTTGGGCTGGTAGAACCGGTGCCGGGTGCCGCGCACCGGCGTCGCAATTTTCTGCCCCGTGGTTTGCTTCGGCGCCGGCGCAGGGCCGGCGGGCGGCGAACGTCAAGCAATGCCGCCATGAAGCTGAGGCGGATGTTTCTAGGCGCGGTGGTTACCGGCGCGATGCTTGCCGGCATGGGGATGGCGAGCGCCGACCCGGTCACGCTCACGATCGAGAGCTGGCGCAACGACGACTTATCGATTTGGCAAGACAAGATCATCCCGGCGTTCGAGCAGACACATCCCAACATCAAGGTCAAGTTCGCGCCGACCGCGCCGACGGAATATAACGCGGCGCTCAACGCGAAGCTCGATGCCGGAACGGCCGGCGACCTCATTACCTGCCGCCCATTCGATGCATCACTGCAGCTGTACCTCAAAGGCCGGCTGGCCGCCGTGAACAGCCTGCCCGGGATGAACAACTTCGCGCCGGTCGCGCGGACGGCGTGGAGCACCGACGATGGGAAGACCACGTTCTGCGTGCCGATGGCATCGGTCATTCACGGCTTCATCTACAACAAAGATGCCTTTGCCAAGCTGCGACTGACACCGCCGGCAACGGTGCCCGCGTTTTTCGCCGGGCTCGACAAGCTCAAGGCCGACGGCTCGTACGTGCCGCTCGCCATGGGCACCAAAGACGGCTGGGAAACCGCCTCGATGGGGTACGAAAATATCGGCCCAACGTATTACAAAGGCGAAGCCGGACGCGTCGCGCTCATTGCCGGCAAAGAGAAGCTCACCGACCCGGAGTGGGTCGCGCCGTTCACGGTGCTGGCCAAGTGGAAACCGTATCTCGGCGACGGTTTCGAGGCCCAGACCTATCCGGACAGCCAAAACTTGTTCACGCTGGGGCGAGCCGCGATTTTTCCGGCCGGTTCGTGGGAAATATCCGGCTTTCGCAAGCAGGCAAACTTTACGTTAGGCGCGTTTCCGCCGCCGGTACAAAAGACCGGCGATACGTGTTACATTTCGGATCACCCGGACATCGCGCTCGGCGCTAATGCAAAATCCGCTCATCTGGCTCAAGCACGCGTGTTTTTACAGTGGGTCGCATCGCCCCAATTTGCAACCTTATATGCAAACGCCTTACCGGGCTTCTTCAGCTTACAGAAGACGCCGGTAACGCTGCAGGATCCGCTAGCGCGCGAGTTCGTGAGTTGGCGGAGCCGCTGCAAATCGACGATCCGGCCGACGTATCAAATCCTATCGCGCGGCACGCCGAACTTGGAAAACGCGTTTTGGGTTGAAGGATCCAACGTCATTAACGGGACGGACACGCCGCAGATCGCCGCGAGCAAATTACAGAAGGGCCTCGACAGCTGGTACAAGCCGTCGAAGTGACCGCCGCCGTTCCGGCACCGGCGCCCGGTCACAAACGTCCCGCACGTCCGCACATCGCCGTGTTTTTAGCGCCCGCGCTGCTGGTCTACACCGCGGTAATGGTTATCCCACTCATCGAAACACTGCGCTTATCACTGTTCACATCAACCGCAAATCATACGTCGTTCGCCGGATTAACCAATTTTCGGACGTTGTTCTTCGACGAACGCTGGGCGCCGCAGTTCTGGAACGCACTGCGCAATAATGGCTACTTCTTTCTCATTCAAATGCTGCAAAACCCGATCGGTATCGGTCTCGCCGCGCTTTTGGCGTTGCCGCGTTTACGTGGCGGCGGGTTCTACCGTACGGCCATCTTCTTGCCGACGATGCTGTCATTCGTCATCGTCGGCTTCGGCTGGAAGCTGATTCTCTCACCGCTCTGGGGCGTCACGCCAAACCTGTTAGCCGCGATCGGCCTCAAATTTTTATTCGCCCCCTATTTGGGCCGCGAAAGTTCGGCGCTTACCACCTTGGGATGCATTTCGGTATGGCAATACGTCGGTGTCCCAATGATGCTCAGTTACGCCGCGCTACTGGCGATTCCGGACGAGATCATCGACGCTGCCGAGGTGGATGGGATCGTCGGACTCAAACAATTTTTCCAGATCAAGCTGCCGTTGATCTGGCCGACGGTCGGCATCATCTCGATCCTCACCTTTGTCGGTAATTTCAATGCCTTCGATCTGGTCTATACCGCGCAAGGCGCACTGGCCGGGCCCAATTACTCGACCGATATTTTAGGCACGTTGCTGTACCGGACATTTTTCGGTTACCAGTTGCAGCTCGGCGATCCGAACATGGGCGCGACGGTTGCGACCATGATGTTTCTCATCATCTTGGCCGGCGTCGGAGTGTATCTGTACTTCATTCAGCGGAAGATCAACCGTTACCAATTCTAGCGCGGCGGACCGGCCGGGAGGCCCGGGCGGTTCGTACGGGCGCCTCATCGCGGCTCACGGTGTCTTGATCGCGTACACGCTCGTGTCGCTGTTGCCGGTCCTCTTCATCGTGATGAACTCGCTCAAATCGCGCCGGGCCATCTTCGCCGCTCCGCTGGCATTGCCGGGACCCGGCTCATTCGATCCGATCGGCTACTCGACGGTCTTGGCCCAAGGTTCGTTCGGCACGTATTTTTTTAACAGCAGCGTCGTCACCGTCGTGTCGCTGGCCGGAATCATCGCCTTCGGCGCCATGGCCGCTTTCGCGCTGGCGGAATACCGCTTCCGGCTCAACGCGCTGTGCGCTCTCTATCTGATGCTGGGCATCATGATTCCGATCCGGCTGGGCACCGTTGGTATTCTGGAGTTAATGGTGCGCAGCGGGCTGGTCAACACGCTTACGGCGCTCATCCTGGTCTACATCGCGCAGGGACTGCCGATTGCGGTGTTCGTGCTGACGGAATTCATGCGCACCATCTCCGACGATCTCAAGAACGCCGGCCGCGTCGACGGATTATCGGAGTACCGCATTTTCTTCGCGCTCGTTCTGCCGCTCATTCGGCCGGCATTGGCAACCGTCGCCGTCTTCACGATGATCCCGATTTGGAACGATTTGTGGTTTCCCCTCATCCTCGCACCGGGCGAAGCCACGAAAACAGTGACCTTAGGCGCGCAGCAATTCATCGGCCAATACGTGACGAACTGGAACGCCGTCCTGGCGGCACTGTCGCTGGGCATCCTGCCGGTCGTCGCGCTCTATCTCATCTTCGCCAAAAACCTGATTCGCGGGATTACCTCGGGCGCGGTAAAGTGACCGCCCAAACAACGGCCGGCCGCGACAACCGGCAACCCGCACTCGAACTGATCGGCATTGCCAAACGGTTCGGCTCCACCGAGGTTTTGGCGGGCATCGATCTCGCGGTTGCGGCCGGTGACTTCGTCGTGTTCGTCGGGCCTTCGGGCTGCGGCAAATCAACGTTATTGCGCATCATTGCGGGCCTCGAAGATCAATCGTCGGGCCATCTGCGGATCGCCGGCACCAGCGCCGACAACGTACCGCCCGCGAAACGCGGCATCGCAATGGTTTTTCAGAGCTACGCGCTGTATCCGCATCTCAACGTCGCCGATAACATGAGTTTGGCGCTCAAGCAAGAGCGCATCGCGCGCGCTGAGATTGCGCGCCGTGTGAACGCCGCCGCCGCACTACTGGAACTTAGCGGTCTGCTCGACCGCCGGCCCGCCCAGTTGTCAGGCGGACAGCGGCAAAGAGTCGCGATCGGCCGCGCCATCGTCCGCCAACCGAAGCTGTTCCTATTCGACGAACCGCTCTCGAATTTAGATGCGGCACTGCGCGTCAACACGCGCATCGAGATCGCCCGGTTGCATCGCACGCTCGGTACCACGATGATCTATGTGACGCACGACCAAGTCGAGGCCATGACGTTGGCCGACACGATCGTGGTGCTGCACGCCGGCCGAATCCAGCAAGTCGGACGCCCGATCGATCTCTATACGGCACCCGCCAATCGTTTCGTGGCGGGCTTCATCGGCTCACCCACCATGAATTTCGTGGGCGGCGACGACGCCCGGCGGCTGGGAGCGAAAACGCTGGGTATCCGGCCCGAACACCTCCGGATCGAGGCCGAACAACCGCGTTGGACGGGCGTCGTTCGCCACGCCGAGCATTTAGGTTCGGACACGTTCCTGTATGTGACGACGGCGTCCGAGACGGAACTCACCGTGCGCGTCGTGGGTGAAGTCGACGCCCGCATCGGCCACCCCATCGGCATCTCGCCGCTGCCGTCGGCGGTCCTCCGTTTCGATGCGGACGACCAGCTGATCCGGTGAACCGCGACGCAGCGAAACGCTAACGGATCCTCGGGTTGAGTGCGCGCGCTCTATCGCGCCGGTGTGCCGAGGATGAGCCGATTGCGCCGATCGAGGAGCGATTCGACTTCACCGAGATAAGCCACGAGCGCTTCCAGGCCGGCAGCCGGTTCGCGATCCGCAAGCGTTACGAGTTCACGATCGAGTCCGTGCAATTGCGTTATTTCGGCGGCAGCGGGTGTCGTCTCGTCAAGACTGCGAATCACGCGCTGATCGGCGAACTGGCAGCGCAAAACCAACCGGTCGAGCGTCTCGGCCGCCGCGCTCGCCGGCTGCAGGCGTTCGCGTACGCGCGCCAACGCCTCGCCGACGTAGGCCCGAATCTGTTCGTCGGCTAGTCGCCGGTCGTCATCATTCGTATAGTCCGCGTAAGATTCGATTCGCGAGCGCAGAAACGCCAGATCGTCCATAGGGTTCCGAGCATACGACGGCGCAGGCAACCGTCCTATGGCAGTACTCGCCGTGCTCGCCGCGCTGGCCCTCTTGGGTTCGCTCGTTGGACTCGTCGTCGTCGGCCTGCGCTACCGGGCAGAACAACGTGAGGGCGCACGTGTTCGCGCACTGTTTTCGCGCTACGTTTCGCCGCCGATCGTCGACGAACTTCTGCGGCGTAAAGATCCACGGCTGTATTCCGGACGATGCGTATCGGCCACGATCTTGGTCTGCCGCATTTGGAATTTTGCCGGATTCGCCGAAGCGCTGACGCCGCAAGAGTCGCTGCGCTATCTCAACGAATTCTTTGCCTTGGCCGGAACGTCGATACAAAAGCATCGCGGAATGATCGACAAGTTCTTGGACGACGGCATCATCGGGGTCTTCGGTGTGCCGCTCGAAGACCCGGCGGCCGAAGAGCATGCGCTGCGCGCGGCGCTCGACATCGTGCGTCTCGTCGACGCGATGGAACGCCACTGGCGCACCCAAGACCGGCGCGCCTTCAAGGTCGGAATCGGCATCAACTCGGGCGACGTCATCGCGGGCGACGCGGGCTTTGACGAGCGCCGCGAGTTCACCGTCGTGGGACCACCGGCGCTCCTCGCGGCGCGACTGCAAGAAGCGACTGAAGAATTGCACGCCTACGTGGTCGCAAGCAGCGCGACGTGCGAAAAAGTGGCCCCACTATTTTCGCTCGTGCCGCTCCTACGGCATCCGCTGCCGGGCTTGCGGCACCTCGTCGACGCCCAAATCGTCGTGGGCCTCACACGGGGAAACGATGCGCTGAGCATGCCGGCCGCCACGGCCTTTAAACACACCACGCTCGAAGCAGCGCCGGCGCCCGAACGCGGTGCGGCGTTGCCCGCGGCGGCGGGCGCGGTGCCGGCAACGCACGTCCCGAGT
>CBDCBO010000009.1:0-3838 GCA_965214335.1 Candidatus Velthaea sp.
AAGGCATGAATGCGTGCCGTTCGCGGAGTCGCACCTATTTTCCGCAGCGGCGACGAGCCTCTACCACCGCGCATCGACATGTCCTAATATGCCACCTTGAAGGCGCTCGTGCCGCATGTGAACGAAGCAAGAAACCGAACGACGTAGTCATTTGTAAGAACGTGAGGCCATGGCAGTAGCGCAGATCGCCTATTTCTCGATGGAAATCGCTCTCGACGAGCGGTTTTCAACCTATAGCGGAGGGCTGGGCATTCTCGCCGGCGACACCTTGCGCTCCGCTGCGGATCTTGGTCTGCCGATGGTCGCCGTAACCTTAGCCTACCCCAACGGGTATTTTCGGCAAACGCTCGACGCGTCAGGCGGCCAGCACGAATCGCCCGATCTGTGGTCGCCGGTCAAATTACTCGAACCCGTGGCGGCGCGGGTCACGGTCCAGATCGAAGGCCGCAACGTGCGCGTTGCCGCCTGGCGATTCGATGTCGTCGGCGTGAATCATCACGTCGTGCCGGCGTATCTGCTCGACACGAATCTCGAAGACAACGCACCGCAAGATCGCACCATCACAGCGACGCTGTACGGCGGCGACGCGCGCTACCGGCTGGCTCAAGAGATCGTGCTCGGCATCGGCGGCGGTCGGATGCTCGAAGCGCTCGGACACCGGTCGCTCGAAACGTATCACATGAACGAGGGCCACGCGGCGCTCGTCGCGCTCGAACTGTTCGAGCGTTTTCCCGGCGGCCCGCGCGATTCGTTCGAAGCGGTCAAGCCGTTTTGCGTCTTCACCACGCACACACCGATGCCGGCCGGCCACGATCGCTTCGATGAAGCGCTGTTGCGTAGCGTGCTCGGCACCGGCCTGACCGACTGTTTGCGGCGCTTAGGCCTCATCGAAGACGGTACGCTCAACATGACGCACCTCGCCTTGCAGGCGTCGCGCTTCGTCAATGCCGTCGCGATGCGGCATGGTGAAGTCTCGCGCGATATGTTTCCCGGCTATGCGATCTCGGCCATTACCAACGGCATCCATGTCGGGACTTGGGCTGCACCGCCCCTAGCGCGTCTGTTCGACCGGCTCATTCCGGAGTGGCGGCGTGACAATTTCCAGCTTCGTCAGGCTGTCGGCATCCATGTCGACGAGCTGCAAGCGGCGCACGCCGAAGCGAAGCGCGCGCTCTTCGCCGAAATCTACGAGCGCACGGGGGTCCAGCTGCGACCGGAGCTCTTGACGTTCGGCTTCGCTCGCCGGGCGACAGCGTACAAACGTGCCGACTGGCTCTTTCACGATCCCGTGCGCCTGCGCGCGCTCTGCGCGAAGATCGGCCGCATTCAGGTCGTGTATGGTGGCAAAGCGCACCCGCACGATGAACCCGGAAAACAAGGTATCCGCCACGTGCACGAAGCGCGCGCCGCCTTACGCGACGTCATCGATATTGTCTACGTGCCGAATTACGACATGACGCTGGCGAAGTACATCATCTCGGGTGTCGATGTTTGGCTCAACAATCCGCAGCCGCCGCTCGAAGCCTCGGGCACAAGTGGCATGAAGGCCGCGCTCAATGGTATTCCGAGCTTGAGCATCCTCGACGGCTGGTGGGTCGAAGGCTGCATCGAAGATCGCACCGGCTGGGCGATCGACGAGCTTCGCGACGATAGTATTTACGACCAGATCGAACATCTCGCGGCCCAACTGGCGGCTTCGCCCACCGCCTACGGCGAAATGATGCAGCACGCGATCTCGGTCAACGGCTCGTTTTTCAATACGCAGCGCATGGTCGCGCAATACGCGCGCCTGGCGTACGCGACGCGCCCGTCAGGCGGCCGGCGCGCCACCGAGCCCGTTTCCGTTCCGGTCATGCAATAGCCGGCCGCATCGTTTCGATCAACCGTAGCGCGGTCAAGCCGTTCCGGATGCCGCGCGGCATGCGCATGTCGGCCATCGACAAACGCCCGCTGGACGGACCGGTTTTCGTCGGAACGCTCGGACTGGCCGGTGACGAACAAGCCGAGCGGCGCTTTCACGGCGGCCCGCTCAAGGCCGTCTATGTGTACGCGCTCGAAGACTTAGCTTGGTGGTCGGAGCAGCTCGGACGCTCGCTGCCGCCCGGGTTCATCGGCGAAAACGTAACCACCGCAGAGATCGACGTTAACGGATTGCGGGCCGGCGATGAATTGCATATCGGCGCGGTCATTTTGCGGGCCACCGAACCACGCGTCCCGTGCGCGAAATTAACCGCCCGGATCGGCGTTGTCGGATTCGAGCGGCGCTTCGGGCAAGCTGCGCGCACCGGTGTTTACTGTGCCGTCGCCGCCGAAGGCAGCATTGCAGTCGGCGACGCGATCGCGATCGTGCGCGCCGGCGCCGGCCCCGACATTCGCACGCTCGTTGCCGCGCAGTATCGCGGCGTTAGCGATCGGCACTCCCCGTCTTAAGCGTTTGATAAGCTGCGCGGGCAATAGCGAGCGAGGTACTCGTGCGAATGTGCGTGCGGCGTACGTCACTTGAATTAAAGAGCCGGCCTGATGTCTTCGTTGTGGTAAATCGGCCGATCATCGCGTCGATCGTGCGCGGGCAAGCATGAATGTAGGACGGATGACATCGCGACTGTTAGCCGATGCGCTGGCCACCTCGTGCGCCGGTTACTGGCCGCTCGACGACACACCGCAAGAACCGTAGCCCGAAGCGTCGCTGCCGGAATGGTTGTCGCACGCCGGTAAGAAGTGCTCGGCGTGCGGCGCGTCCTCAATTTTACCGACATGCTGGTCATTACCGGCGCGTCGATCGGCCCGGCGTTTGGGTTAGCCACGATTTTCGGTCCGATGGTTGCCGCCGGTGGGAGCGCCACGCCCATCGCGCTCGTGCTCGTAACCGCGATCATGCTGTGTATCGCCGCCGGTTACGAACGACTCGGACGGCGCTATCCGAGCGCGGGTTCGGCGTATGTTTGGGTCCAACGCGCTTTCGGCCCGGTCGCCGGCGCCTATGCCGCCTGGGTGCTGATCGTCGCGAACATTCTCGCTATCGTCGCGATCTGCGTACCGGCCGGAACGTACACCTTGGATCTCATCGCGCCGGGCCTAACAAACGTGCCGCTCGCCGATGCGGGAGTCGGCGCCGTCTGGGTACTGGGCGGCGGCGTGTTGCTCATGAGCGGCATCGAACAAGCCGCCGGCGTGACGAAAGTTTTATGGATCGCCGAAATGCTTATCTTAGGCGCGGGCGCCGTCGCGGCGGTGCTGCACCCCGTCGTCGCGCAAGCGACGCTAACGTCACCGTTGCCGGCCAATCCAGCCTTCATCGCTGCGCTGGTCATCGGTATCTGGATGGTTGACGGTTGGGAAGTATCGGCCGCGACGGCCGAAGAATCGGTCGGCGCGCAAACTGCGGGGCTTGGCGGTATCGGCGGTCTGCTCATCACGGCGATCGTTTTGATGGTCTGTATGCTCGCGTTCATGCGGGTCGGAACACCGGCCGGCTTTGGCCTTCATGAAGGTGACGCCCTGGCCTACATCGCTTTGCAGCTTGGCGGCAGCGTCTGGGAGCGCATCATCGCCGCGACGGTGCTGGTGTCGTTGGCTGCGACGCTGCAAGCCACACTGGTCTTTCTGACTCGCAGTTTTTACGCGATGGGCCGCGACGGCATACTGCCGGCGCAACTTGGGACGCTGGACCGGCGCGATCAGCCGGCGCGCGCAACGCTGCTGATCACGGCTACCGGTATTCTGTTTACGCTGGGAACCGGCGTTTCACCGACGTTGCGCGCGGCGTTCGATTTTATTTTAAGTGGAACATCGGCGTTTTTAGGTTTGCTGTTTCTCATGGCGGCGGCCGCCGCGATTC
>CBDCBO010000010.1:0-19269 GCA_965214335.1 Candidatus Velthaea sp.
GTCATCGTAGTTCTTCTTTTCTCACTTCATAAGTACAGCTTCTCTTCTACCTCAAAGCTCTCCTCATTTCCACTAGGTTCGACGTAGTATCGAGACTTACTAAGTGTTTCGCTTTCCGTTTTTGTGCTCATTGGTCCACAGTTCTAGAACCACTTACCCCTGAGCGCGAATCGACAATGGAGGCATGTGCGGAGTATATTGAGGCGCATGTCCGAACACCAGACACAGCAGTACTGGCTCTTTGACGCGGGCCCGGATCAGAGTAGGCTGCAAGAGGCGAGGACCACTTTTATGAAAAGCGCACGGGCTGTCAACACGGTCAAGGCTTACTTCTATGCTTGGAAAGTCTTTAGCAATTGGTGCACGGATTACGGCCACATTGCGCTGCCCGCGACCGCCGAAACACTCCAAGACTTCATCGCCTGGCGGCTCGATGTCCGTAAGCAGCGCATCTATACCGTGACGACCGACCTCTCGGCGATCCGCCACATGCACATCGAGGCCGGCCTATCGAATCCGCTGACTCCCGAGGTCAAACTACTGGTGCGCAATGCGGCGCGCAACCTGCGACAGCGTCCGCAACAAAAGCGAGCGCTGACCGCCAATCATCTGCGGCGCATCTCTGAAAAAATGCAATCAGGTGAAATGCCCTCGATCGAGATTCGCGACCGCGCGATGGTGCTGGTTTGCTTCGCGGCGGGCTGGCGTGGCAGCGAATTGCTGTCCTTGAGTCTCGCCGACGTTTGGTTCGAAGACGGGTCTTTGTATATACAACTCGGTGCGTCAAAGACTGACCAGGACGGACGCCGCGGGCGCACTGTGCGCATTTACCCGGGCGAGAACCCATTGACCTGTCCGGTGCAAGCCTTGAAGGATTGGCTCGCCGTGCGGGGTCCGTGGCATGGGCCGTTGTTTTGCCGCTTCAACCGGTTCTCTCTTTTACACAAATCTATTACCCCACAGGGCCTTCGACTGCGCTTGAAACGCCTACTAGGGCAGATCGGCGAAAATCCGGCACGCTTCGGATCTCACTCGATGCGCGCCGGCATGATTACGACGTCCGTCGAGAACGGCGCGGACGTACTCTCGATCATGGAACGCACGGGGCAAAAGAACGTCGGCACCGTGATGAAGTACGTGCGTCCGGCAAAAGCGCTGAGCGTCAATCCGCTGCGCGGAGTTTTGTAAGTAATTCAGCTTTCTAAGTGTTTTTCGCATCTATCTTGTCGATTAACTGCGCAATTAAGTTCGAATTAGTGTCCACGGATGTGCACACGGGCGCGACACTTCTAGAACGTCGGGCCCGTGTGAAATTTCCCAAAACGTAACAGTTAGTTTTTGGAGTTGTACGGACTCGGCGCAGGCGTATTACGCTTGCTTAGGCCGCGACTGTACGCTCTGGTGCACCATGACGAGAGTTCCGGCTCGGGGTTAGCCTTGCGTCATCCCTGGACCAGGACCCGACGGCTCCGTGCTAACCCCACACATTTGTCCATTGCGGACGGGAACACTTCTACGGTAGGGGATTCGGAACCGGTCGGAACACTAGCGAATAAGCTAGCTAGGCGATCTTGGCTTTTCGGCGCGCGGCGGCGGCCTTCTTGCCTTTCGAGTCGCCGGCGCTGACGGCGGCGCTCGCGTTCGACTTCACTTTGCTCGCGGACTTAGTAGGTGTTGCTGCTGGTTTTTTGGTAGCCATTTTCCAAAGTTACGCTGAGTTAGTCCGAATTGCCAGCGACATTCGAAAAATACACGCTACACGCGGGCGTGAAATGGCGACTAATTCGTGTGACTAAGAAAGAAGCGCTGGCGACTTCGCTTACAAACATGATCGACGAGCTCGGCGATCTCGAGCAGGAAACGCGCCCGTTCCGCGCGAAATTGAAGCGTCTCGAAGTGCTGAAAGCGGGCGTGCGCGCCGCGTTCGAGAAGGATCCGGAACGCTCCGTCGTCGCCGAAGGGAACCGCTGGCGCGTGCTGCTCGGGCCCGCCGGCAATCAGTCGACGGTCGACGTCGAGCTGGTTTGGCAACTGGTCGGGCCGACGATGTTCCGCAAGATCGCGACCATCTCGATCTCGTCGCTCGAGTCGAACGTGGGTCCGGACATCCTCGGCTCGGTCGTCACGACGACGCCCACCGGCACGCGTCCGATGAATATCGTCGCGGCCGAGGACGCGCGGCTGCGGGCTGCGGGCTGAGAAATATAAGAAAATGCGAAATTGCGAAATTTCGCAAACGGTCTTTGCCCTTATTTGCGTTCGGGCAAGGTGTGCGTCGTCGGCGGGCCAAATCGGGAACACCCGCCGACGGCGTTTCAAGTTTACGAGTGCGCGGCCGCGGTCGCGACGGGCGCGACTTCTTTCGCGGCGTGCTCGAACACGCCGAGCGCGTTAAACAGCGCGACCGTATCGTCGATCAGCGCGTCGAGTGTTGGCGCGAGTTGGTCGGGGTTCTCGATCGGCTTGCCGGCAACTTGCTGCAACACATTCATGGTCAGGGGCGCGGACACGTCGATGAGGTCTTTAACCTGGTCTTTCTTGGCCGCGCCTGCGGAACCGGCGGCGGCCATTTCGACGCTGTAGACCGCGCGCCCGATCATTTCGATCAGCGCGCCTAAGCCGGGATTGAAGGCGCTGACGGCGGCTCCGGCGACCATCGAAACGGTTTCGACCGTGTCCGCGGTGCTCGGTTTTGCGAAGGTGTGGCCGAATTTGCCAAATATAGACAAGAGACTCATACCCGGCTAGTCGCCACTTCCCTATCGGGCGCGCCTAGAAACGGCTTTGACCGGTCTGCTCAACCGGTCCGCTGTGGGCGCTCGTCCGGCTTAGGTCGCCAGTTTCTCCTGGCTGGCGACTAAGCAAATAGGAAACGGGCGTTCCTTTTTATGCTCCTGACTCTGCCGCATCCTGGGACTGACGACGGTCGCGGCGTGGCCGACTGGTTCGCGATTCGAGTACGGTCCAACCACGAATACGCCGTCGAGGTCGCGCTCGCGGCGCTCGGCGTCGAAACGCTCGTTCCGTCGTACTCCGAAACGGTGCAGTGGTCGGACCGCCTCAAAGTGATTACGCGGCCGATTTTTCCCGGTTACGTGCTGACGCAGCTCGAAGACACGCAGCAACAGCTCGCGCCGGTGCTTGAAACCTCGGGCGTGGTGCAGGTGCTGCCGTCGAACGCGTCGCCGCTGGCGGTGCCTCACGATCAAATAGAAACGGTGCGTCGCCTGGTCGATTCGCTGCTGCCTCTGCTGCCGAGCGATACCGTCGTCGGCGCTCCCGTGACCGTACGGCAAGGCGTGCTCTCGGGGCTCACGGGCGTGATCGTTCGGCAAGCCGGTCGCGCCCGGTTGGTCGTCGCGGTGCAGATTTTCAATCGTGCGATTAGCGTCGAACTCGATCACGCGGCGGTGCGGGCGTGCCGGGCATGAAACACCGTTGCGGCTGCTATTCGCCTGCGGGCTGGTGTACGGCTAATCTCCGCTGCGCATTCTGTTCGCACAGATGGGTGTCTGTTTATCCCGCTGATTACCACTCAGTGCACTGCCCCGAGTGCAAGAAAGAAGCCGCGATTCGACTGCAACGAAATAAGCGAAATGTACGAGTGCGGGCGTGCCGATAACGACTAAGCGCAAGCGCGGCGTCTCGAAGCAGGCGGCGTTCCTCGCCGCGTTCCGCCGAACCGCGTCGGTCACGCTGGCCGCGAAGGCCGCGAAGATCGAACGCCAGCTACATTACCGCTGGCTGGCTGAAGACGCGTATCGCGCCGACTTCGAAGCCGCGAAAGAAGAAGCCGCGCAGACGCTCGAGGACGAGGCAATTCGCCGCGCGCATGAAGGGCACGCCGAACCGCTGGTGTATCAGGGCGGGTTCTGCTACAAGCAGCGCAAGAACAAAGACACGGGCAAGCTCGAATACTACGGCGCGCCGCTCGCCGTGCGCAAGTACTCGGACCCACTCATGATGTTTTTGCTTCGCGGCTTCCGGCCTGACAAATATCGCGATCGCGGCTCGGTCGAGCTTTCGGGTCCGGCGGGCGGGCCGATCGCGCTCGCCGACAAGCGATTCGAGCTCCTGTCCGATGACGAACTCGCCGGGCTCATCAACACGGCGCGAAAGCTGCAAGAAGTAGCATGATGATCCTCGCGGAAGCGACGACCGACGTTTCGAACCGTCTCGACCAACTGTCGAAACTGATCCAACAGTTTCAACAGCTCGCGACCGTCGGCATCGCGTTCGCAACCACGGGCATCGGCGGCGTGGTGGTCGCCTGGCAGGCCATCCGTAAGCAGATCCACGCGGTCGAACAACGCGTCGAACCGGCGGTCGTCGACACGAAACAGATCAAGCGCGAAGTCTCACCCGAGCCGAATGACACCGACGGGACAGACGGGGCCGATACACTGCGCGAGAAGGTCGAGGCGATTTTGAAGACGCTTGACGCCGAGCGCGGCGTGCGCGATTCGCAGCATTCGTTTAACGCCGAAAACCTTGGCAACCTGCGCAACGAGGTCGATGAGATTAAGGGCGACATCAAAGAAATGCGGACGTTTCTCACCAAAATGATGGGCAAAATGGCGGGTCTGTAGCGTATGAAGGACGGCGACTGGTTGCTTCCCTCGCTCTTCATGTTTCTGATCGGTTTAATCGGTGCGTCGCTGCTCATCTTCGGCGCGCTGTTCAGCCTGCGGCGTCGCATCAAAGGGCAGGAATTGAACATCGACCTAAACCGAATTACGCCCGATCGCGCCATTCTGAATTTCGCGCTCGCGGGCATGATCTTGCTCGAGTGCGCGACGCTGGTCTGGGATTCGGTCAACCCGGCACACTTCCCGGTAGGCATCCGCTGGCCGCTCGACTTCGTGTTCATCGGCGCGATTTCCGTGTCGTCGGTGCGGCTGTTCAGGTTTTACCTGCATGCTTGGTTTCACGGGCCGCACGACGCGCCGGACAATCCGCCTCGGATTGATCGGGGTCGCTCGCGCTTCGACACACGCCCTAGAGTTTAGATATGGCTGACAACAAAATGGAACTCGTCTCGAACAACCTGTCGGGCGAAATCTCAGCACTCAAGGCGCAAGTTACGGCGCTGACGAAAGACAATCCCGACGTGGATTTCGCAGACTTAACGCAGGCGCTCGCCGCAATGGACATGAAGCACCGTGACCTCGTCACGGCCGCGCACACGGCGAACGCGACGAAACCGGGCTCGAACTCGGAAATGGGGCCCGCGGTGCACGCGACCGATAAGCCGCCGGTGATTCCGTTCTCCACGCCGGAAAATACGCCGCGCATCACGCCGCAAAACGTAAGTTTGCCGGAGCACACCGACGACCCGTCGCCGTATCCGTTTCCGGCGACCGACGGCGCGCTCGACAAAGCACCGTCGCAGGGCGTGCCGGGCGGTCAAGTCGGAGGGTAGTCACTGGATTTAAGCGCATTACCGGCGGCGCTGCCTCCGCTGGCCCACATGGAAGCGGAGCTGCGGCGGCGGGGGCGCAACAAGATCGACCGCATGTTTCCGGACGCGGGCGCATTTCGCCGGGAACTGTACGCGAAACACATGGACGTGATCGCGGCGACCGCGGTCTCGAACCAGGTCGCGTTCATCGCGGCCAACAAGATTGGCAAATCAGAGCTCGGCTGTTACATGGATGCGGTGTGGTTAACGGGCGAGTATCCGCACTGGTGGCACGGCCGGCGCTTCGATAAGCCGACGACCATCTGGTGCGCGGGCGAAAAAAACGCCGTCGTGCGCGACTCCCTGCAGTTGAAGCTGCTCGGGCCGCTCTCGGAGCTCGGCACGGGGCTCATTCGCGGCGATCGCATCGAACGCGTGACGCGCAAATCGGGACTGTCGGACGCCATCGACACGGTGCAGGTGCGGCACGCGTCGGGCGGCCTCTCGATGCTGCGCTTCAAGAGTTACGAAGAGGGACGCGAAGCGTTTCAGGCGACCGACCTCGACGTGATTCACTTCGACGAGGAGCCGGCGAAGACGATTTACACGGAAGGGTTCATTCGCACGATGGTGAAGCAAGGGCTGGCCGTGCTCACGTTCACTCCGTTGAACGGCTGGTCGGAGGTGGTGGAAGACTTTCTGGGCGCGTCGGCGGATCCAGAGATTCCGGTCCCGAAGGGCGTGTTTGGTCGCTAGGAGATGGGTTTCTCGACGTCGAAAACAAAGCCTTTCTCGGCTAGTTCCGCGGCCGCCACTAACCCATTCTCGCGCGCAATGTTGATCAGAAAGTTTACAAATTCGCGCGTCATCTCGGCCGATACTCCCTGGTTTAAACGATTTCCCAAAGCGATTTGCAGCTGACCAATCAGCACGGCGAGCGTGAGGGACGGGATCTCCACAGTAACGCTTGTGCCGCGAGCTATGTTCGTCCGGAGCTCGGCAGTAAACCGCTGCAATAGATCGGCCGGGGGCTGTTCGGATTGAGACGCCATATTCGCGAATGTCAAAGATAACAATTCACGGATCTTGGGACGACGTGCCTCACCTTTCCGAATCGGCGAAAGCCGAGATGCTGTCGGTCACGCCGCCGTACCAGCGCGACGCGCGGTCGAAGGGCATTCCCGACTTAGGCGCGGGCGCGGTCTATCCGATCTCGCCGGATGATTACACGACCGATCGCAAGCCGGAGGACGCCTGGCCGCGCGCCTATGGGCTCGATGTCGGTTGGAACCAATCGGCGGCCGTGTGGCTCGCCTTCGACCGCGAGGGCGGCGTGATTTACGCCTATGACGAGTACTTTCGCGGGCAAGCGGAACCCGCGATTCACGCCGCGGCGATTCGCTCGAAAGGCGACTGGATCCCCGGCGCGGTCGATCCAGCATCGGCGGGCTCATCGCAGATCGACGGGCGCAAGCTACTCGAAGTCTATGGCGAACTCGGGCTCACGCTCACGCCGGCCGACAACTCGGTCACGGCGGGCACGACCAAGGTCTGGAATCTGCTCTCGACGGGGCAGCTCAAGATTGCGAAGCATCTGACGCACTTGCTCAAACAAATGAAGATGTACCGGCGCGACGAAAAGGGCGTCATCGTCAAGCGCGACGACCACGGCTGCGATGCGCTGCGCTACGCGGTTATGACGGGCCCGGAGATCATGCGGCTCAAGCCGGCGAAGTTAACGGTCGAGTCGTGGATGGGCTCGAATCTCGGCGGCGGCTGGGCAGGATGAGGACACCTTTTCCGGATTGGTTGCCGCGGTACGTGGATATCGCAACAGGTGAGCGCGTGGTCCTGCTGCATGACATTGCGAACGACCTTACATTCGCTTATCCCGAAGATGCGAACGAACCGAGCGCGCCGAACTTGGTGAGGGATCGGGCTCGCTTTTCTATAAGTACTCAAACATGGCAACAACACGACTAGACTTCGCGTACGACTCGCCGTCGAAGCATCCGGCCTCGCTCATCGACCCGGATGATCTCGACGACCTCGCGCGCCTGCGGCAACGTTTCCGCGAAGCGGAAGAAGCCGAGCAGCCGAACCGCTCGGACGCGGCGGAAGCGATCGCCTTCTACTACGGCGATCAATGGGCCGATGACATCGAACGCCAGCGCAAGCAGGACGGGCGGCCGTGCTTCACGCTAAACAAACTCCCGGCCATCTTGAAGCAGGTCTTGAACGAAGCGCAGCAGAATCAACCGGGCATCCAAATTAACCCGGTCTCGGACGGCGCGGACGAGGACACGGCGGAAGTGATTCAGGGCCTGGCGCGTCACGTCGAAACCAACTCGGACGGGCAGGCCGCGTACGAAAACGCGTTCGTGTACATGCTCATCGGCGGGTGTGGCTCTTGGCGCATTCTGCACGACTATCTCCCGAAGTCGTTCGACCAGGAATTATTCATCGAACCGATTCCGAATCCGTTTAGCGTGTACTGGGATCCGAACTCGATCAAGCGCGACCGCTCGGATGCGATGTACGCGTTCATTACGTCGGACTTGTCGAAGGAATCGCACGACCAACAGTTTCCGGACTCGGAACTGGTCGGCATGTCGGACTTCGTCGGCATCGGCGACCAGGCGCCGGGCTGGATGTCGGACAAGCAGATCCGCGTGGTCGAGTATTTCTGGATCGAAACCAAAGACGCCGAGTTGGTCAAGCTGACCGACGGCCGCGTCATCTGGGAAGACGAAATGAAGAAGGGCGATCGCGTCGCGCTCGACGCGAAGCGCAAGCCGATCACGCGGACCGCGCCGCGGCGTGTGGTCTGGGTCGGTAAATCGAACGGGGTCGAATGGCTCGAGAAGCCGGAGAAGCTACCGACCGATGACATCCCGATCGTGTCGATCTTTGGGAACGAAATGATCGTCGACGGCGAACGCCGCTATAAGGGCATGACCTACGATTTGATGGAAGCCCAGCGCATCTTCAACTTCAACAGCTCAGCGATCGCGGAAACGATGGCGCTCGGCACCAAAGCGCAATGGACCGGCACGATCGAGCAAGTCGAGCCGTACATGGATCTCTGGAAGCAATCGAACTCGCGCAATATGGCATTTCTGCCGTATCGGAACATGCCGGGCGTTGCGCCTCCGCAGAAAATCATGAGCGAACCGCCGATCGAGGCCATGTCCGCGGCGCGGCTGCAATCGGCGGACGACCTGCGCTCGATCTCGGGCGTGTATGACGCGACGCAGTCGCCGAGCGGCGGCGAAGAGTCGGGTAAAGCGATTCTCGCGCGGCGACGGCAAACCTCAACCGGCAACCTGAATTACACGGCGATCCTCGCCGCGGGTGTGAAGCGGACCGGGCAAATTTTACTGAAGTACTTTCCCGTGATCTACGACACGGCGCGCGTGGTGCGCATCACGGGCGCGGACATGCAACCGAAACAGGTTCTCGTGCACTCGGGCGCGCCGGAATCGGTGCCGCCGTTAGTGCAAGGCGGGCAATTGCCCGACGGCGTCAAGGGTGTTTTCGATCTCAGCGTAGGCACGTACGACGTAACCGTGAGCGTCGGGCCCACGTACGACACGCGTCGGCAGGAATCGGTCGAAATGCTGCTCACGCTGCTCCAGGCTGACCCGGCGATGGCTCCAATCATTGGCGACTTGGTCGTGAACGAAATGGATCTACCGGGTAAGAAGGCGATTGTCGAGCGGCTACAAAAGGCGCTGCCGCCGAACCTACAGGACAACAGTAACCCGACGGATCCGGCGCAACTGCAGGCGCACAACACGCAATTGATGGGGCAGAATCAGCAACTCATGCAACAGGTGCAGAAGCTGACGCAGATGATGCAAACCGAACAAATCAAATCTGACTCCCGCGAGAAGGTCGAAGCGATGAAACTGCAAAGTGCGCAAGTACACGCGCAAGCGGGCATCGAAACCGAAAGCATCAAGGCGCAAGCCTCGCTGCTTAAAGAAGCCGCAAGCAAGAACTACGACGCGACACACGAGCACGCAATGGCCGACAAATCGCATGCGCAGAACCTCGCGCTCGCGACGCATAACGCGGCGCTGCGTCCCGAACCTGCGCCGCAAGGACTCGAACAATGACGCTCTTAGAATCCATCGCGCGCATGGAGGGCTGGCTCGACCCGCATTCGCGCTGTCGCCGCAACAACAACCCCGGCAACATCGAAGCGGGGCGCTTCGCGGTGGCGCACGGGGCGACGGGCTCGGATGGCCGCTTTGCGATCTTTCCCACGGCGGACGCCGGCTTCGCGGCGCTGCGGGCACTGCTCGCGGGCCCGGCCTATCGCGATAAGACGGTCGAGCAGATGCTACACAGCTACGCCCCGCCGTGCGAGAACAACACGACCAACTATCTCGAATGCGTCTGCACCTGGTCGGGGTGCCACGCGAACGAGCTGGTCGTCGACGCTTTGACCGAAACCTAACCTATGGCAGAAACGATTTTGAATGACGCGCCGGTCTCGTTGAGCGAGTATCGGGCGCAACGGGAAGCGCTTCCCGTGCGAGTGGTGGAAACAGTCGACCCGCCGAAGGCCGAAGAGACTCCGGCGGTGGATGAAACACCTGTAGTAGAGGACGCCGCAGACGCGGACTCGAAACCGCCGGAGGCGGCGAAAAAAGAGAAATTAAACGTTCGGTTTTCGGAGCTCACGAACCGAATCACCGAACGCGACAATCGAATTAAGGAACTCGAAACGCGACTGGCCGCGCAACGCGGAGCTGACGCGAACGAGGCACCGAAACCACCGGTCGACGCAAAGCCTGAAGCGGGCGAAGCTGAACCGGATGCGTCGAAGTACGACGATTATATAGCCTGGCAGAAAGACTGGATTCGCTGGGATCGGCGGCAGGAACAACGCGCCGCGGATACCAAGGCCGCGCAGGAACGAGAAGCGGCGGCGGTCCGGCAACGGGTCGAGAGTTGGAACGAGCGCGTCCAAAAGGCGACGGCGGACCATCCCGATTTCGCGGCCGTGGTGAACGCCGATACGCTGACCATTACTCCTGTGATGGCGCAAGCGATTCAGGACGCCGACATTGGTACCGAAGTCGCGTATCACCTCGGCAAAAATCCCGATGTCGCGGCGCGCATTGCCAAGCTTTCGCCGGTCGCGCAAGTGCGCGAAATCGGCAAACTCGAAGCGGCGCTCACGCCGCGCGAGGACACAAACACTTCTGAGGATGACGACGCCGACGCGCCCGAACCTCAAGACACGAAACCTGTAAGCAAAGCACCAAAACCGATTAAACCCGTATCTGGCGGTCCTGCGAAGACCAACCCCATCCGCAACATCGAGGGGATGAGTCAAGCAGAGTACCGAGCTTATCGCGAAGCCGGCAAACTGTAGCGCTTAACCAATCGCCGCGCCGCGGCAAGGAACACTCACATTGGCTAACACTATTCTGACGCCCACGCAGATTACGCGTGAGGCGCTGATGCTCCTCGAAAACTCGCTGACTTTTACGAAATTCGTCAATCGTCAGTACGACAATAAATTCGCACAATCCGGCGCTAAGATCGGCGCAACGGTCAACCTGCGCGTGCCTGCGCAATTCTCGGTGAGCAGCGGTCCGAACTTGTCCGTGCAGAACTTCACGGAAACTCAAGTGCCGTTAACCATCAACCAGCAGAAGCACGTTGATGTGTCGTTCTCGAGCGCTGAACTAACTCTCAGCATTCAGGACTTCTCGGAACGCGTCCTCGCGCCGCAAATCGTCCAGCTCGCGAACCAGATCGACCAGGACGGGCTCGCGCAATACGTCAACGTGTATAACAGCGTCGGCGTACCGGGCACGGCGAACACCACGCTCGCCTCGTACCTGCAGGCCGGCGTACTGCTCGACATCAACGCCACGCCGCGCGACATCACCAAGCGCGCGCTGATTCTGTCGCCGCAAGGTCAGGCCGACGCCGTGTCCGGTTTCAGCACGATTTTCAACGACCAGGACACCATCGCCAAGCAGTACATCAACGGCACGATGGGCCGCGCGCTCGGCTTCCGCTGGTCCATGGATCAGAACGTCGCCGCGCAGACCGTGGGTCCGCTCGGCGGCACTCCGCTGGTCAACGGCGCAAACCAGACCGGCGCGACGCTCATCACGAACGGCTGGACCGCGGCCGCGGCACTGCGTTTGAACGTCGGCGACGTCTTCACGGTCGCCGGTGTCTACTCGGTCAATCCGCTCAACAAACTGAGCACCGGCAAGCTACAGCAATTCGTCGTGACCGCGGCGGCTTCGTCCGACGGCTCCGGTAACTCGACCATCGCGATCTCGCCTTCGATCGTGCCGGTCGGCGTTGGTGTCGCCAACTCAAACGTCACGGCGTCGCCCGCGAACGGCGCGGCTTTGACCGTGGTCGGCGCTGCTAACTCGATCACGCCGCAGGCGCTCGCATTTCATCGCGACGCGTTCACATTTGCCAGCGTCGATCTCGAGGACGTTTCCAAATATGGGGCTTGGGGAGCTCGCGTGAGCGATGACCAACTCGGCTTCTCGATGCGCGTCGCTCGACAGTACGCGATCGGATCGGATACAGTTCCGTGCCGCATTGACGTGCTGTATGGATGGCAGACCATTCGACCTCAGATGGCGTGCAGAGTACAGGGTTCAAACACCTAATAACTAGTTAGTAGGTTAGGCCGGGCAGTTACTAAGTCCGGCCTAACGTTTTGAAGAGGAGAGTTACAACATGGCATTTGTTGAGTATCCGAAACACATGTATCACGAAAAGCACCCGGTCAAGACCGTCATGTCCGAAGACGAGGAGAAACAACTCGGCTCGGAATGGAAGACCAAGCCGGTCGAGAAGTCCGAAGACTCGCCGGCGGAACAGCCGAAGCACTTGCCCGCCGTGGCGAGTGTCCTGATTAAGTCGCAGGACGAGCGACCCGAAGACGTGCTGACGCCCGCGGGCGAACCGCTCGACAACGCGGAAGACACGTCCGAAACACCGATCGTGATTAAGAACCGGAAGAAGTGAGGCTTTAGCGAATGGCGGGGAATCTGGGTTACACGGTCGCGGACTTGATCACGGAGTCCCTGTCCATTCTCGGCGTCTATGCGCAGGGCGAAACGCTGTCGGCGGCGGACCTGCAGTCGGCGTTTTTTACATTGCAGGCATTAGTCGACGGCTGGGCGGCGCAACCGCTGACGGTTCTGCAGGTCAACACGTACACGTTCTCGACGGTCGCCGGGCAACAGAGCTACACGGTCGGGCCCGCGGGCACGAGTAACTGGATGACGACGCAATTACCGATCGGCTTCGACCGCATTGGTATGCAGATGGGCACGCTCGAGCTACCGATTGAAATCATCACGCTCGACCAGTGGGCCTCGATCGCGCTCAAGGGTTTCCAGTCGTCGATTCTGACCCAAGTCTGGATCGACTTCGGCTTTCCCGCGCATTCGCTGTATTTCTGGCCGGTGCCCGCGTCCGCAATTCCGGTCGTGCTGTACATTCCGCAGCAGGTCGCGCAATTCACGGCGACCTCGAACGTGCTCGCGCTGCCGCCGGGCTATCAGGAAGCGCTCACTTTTGAGTTGGCCTTGAAGCTCGCGGCCAAGTTCGGCGCGCCCATTCCGCAGTGGCTCCCGGAAGCCGCGGCGGACGCGAAGGCGAATATCAAATCGACGAATTTCGAAGCACTCGACGTGAGTTGCGATGACGCGATTGTGGACACGTCGCGGCGCTCGGGCGGCGGTTCGATCAACTTCTACCTTGGCAATTAAGTGAAATTTCCCGGCTTTATCGGTCCCACGAATCAGGCCGCGTCGCTGCAAGCATCGGCCGAGCGTACCGTGAACCTCTACGCTGAAACGGTCACGGCCGGCACCAGCGAAGAACCGCGGCAAGTGCTCTTTCGCGCGCCGGGCTTGCTGCGTTTGCAGACGCTCGGTGACTCGCCGGTACGCGGTCTATTCAGCGTCAATGGGCGCTGCTTTGCGGTGGCGGGCGGCTCGTTTTACGAGCTCACGTCAACGACCACGGCCGTGCTGCGCGGCTCGGTGACGGCCGGTACCTCGCCGGTCGATATGGCGTCGAACTCGGTGCAGATTTGCGTAATCGCCGACGGGCTCGGCTACATCTTCACGCTCGCGACCAACCTGTTCGTGCGAATCGCGGGGACGGCGTTTCCGACGACGGCGGTGTCGCTGACAACGATTGACACGTACTTTATAGTCCTCGCGTCCGGCACGAATCAGTTTTTCGTGTCGGCTCCGCTCGACGGCACGAGCTGGTCCGGTTTGAGCTTCGGGTCTTCGCAGGAACCAGACAACGCGGTCGCGATCGCGGCGTCGCATTTGTACCTCTGGATCTTCGGGCAGAACTCGACGGTCATTTTTCAGGACACGGGCGCTTCCACGACGCCGTTTCAACGAGTCGCGGGAACACAGATCGAGCAAGGGCTCGGGGCACAGCATTCGGTCGCGATTGTCGACAATACGCTGTTTTGGCTGGGCGACGACTCGCGCGGTCCGGCGATTGTGTACCGCGCGGATGGCTTTCTGCCGACGCGCATCTCAACGCATGCGATGGAATCGGCGATTCAGATGTACTCGAAGCGCTCGGACGCGGTCGCGTATTCGTATCAAGAGGGCGGCCACTTGTTTTACGTGCTGCACTTCCCGAGCGCGAATAGTGGCGCGGGCGCGACCTGGGCCTATGACGTGTCTGAAAGTCACTGGGCCGAGCGCGGCTATTGGAACACGGCGACGGGCACCTATTCGGCGCATCGCGGCCGCTATCACGCCTTCTGTTTCGGTGCGCATCTTGTCGGCGATTACACGAACGGCAGTCTGTACCAGATGTCCTCCGCGTTTGCCGACGACGCAGGCAATCCGCTGCGCTGGCTGCGCGCGGCTCCGCATGTGACCAACGAAGCGAAGCGTCTCTTCTATTCGCAGTTTCAGCTCGATATGCAGGTCGGCGGCGGACTGCCGGGCAACGCCACGCCGCAAATCGTGCTGCGCTGGTCGAACGACGGCGGATTCACCTGGGGCAATGAGCATTGGGCGAGTGCGGGCGCGCTCGGTAAATACATGACGCGTGTCATTTGGCGGCGGCTCGGGCGATCGCGTAATCGCGTGTACGAAGTGTCGGGCTCGGATCCGGTACCGGTTTTGTGTCTCATCGGCGCGTATCTCGAGCTCGCAGAGGGCTTGAACTAATTGGCTAGTTATTCGACCGTCGCGCCTCCACCGATCGGTACGCCGTTCCTCGACTCCTCGGGCCGCATTACCGCGCCGTGGGTGTCCTGGCTGGGCACGATCACGACGGGCTCGGCGACGTGGGCGAACGCGGGCGGCTCCGTCGCCTGGGGCATGATTACGGGCGCGCTGTCGGCGCAAGCCGATTTGAGCGCAGCGCTGGCGGGCAAACAGGCGGCGCTGACGCTCGGCAATTTTACAGAGGCGTTGTCGGCGGTCCTGACGATCACGGGCGGAACGGCCGCCGTCATCGGCTCGGGCCTGAGTGTTCAGGTGAAGCAGGCCAGCGCGACGCAGCCGGGTTTTCTGGCAAGTGCGGACTGGACGACCTTCAACAGCAAGCAGTCGGCGCTCGCGGTGTTCGGCGCGTCCGGCACGACGCACGCACAAGGCATCGTACCGGATCCGGGCGCGGTCATCGGAACGACTCACTTCCTGCGCGAAGACGCGACCTGGGCGATTCCGCCGTCAAGCGGCGGGTCGACCATCACGATCAAAGTCAACGGCACCACGCTCGCCAGTCCGATCAGCGTCAACGGAACTCCTCTCGCGTAACTGAAATTTTTCTATGGCAGTGAACTTTAACAACACGACGCCCGCGGCCGGCTCGGGAAACGTGAACGCGACTTGGCAATCGGACGCCAGCGGTAATGTGTCGTGCAGTGTGCCGACGGTCGCTGGGCCCACGGGTCCCACGGGCGCAACCGGTGCCACTGGTGCAACCGGCGCGACTGGCGCGGCGGGCACAAACGGGAATACGATCTGGAACGGAACCGGCGCACCGACCACGGTCGCCGGAAGTCAGAACGGCGATTTCTACCTCGATACGGCCGCCAATAAAATCTACGGTCCAAAAGCCTCCGGCACTTGGCCGGGTAGCGGCACTTCGCTGATCGGTCCGACCGGCGCGACGGGCTCAGCCGGGGCAACGGGCGCGACGGGTCCGACAGGTGCCACGGGTGCCACGGGCGCGGCTGGCACGAATGGCACAAACGGCACGAATGGCACGAATGGGAACACGGTTTGGAATGGAACCGGCGCGCCGGGGACGATCACGGGTTCGCAGAACGGCGATTTCTACATAGACACGGCCGCCAATAAAATCTATGGGCCGAAAGCCTCCGGCACGTGGCCGGGCACGGGCGTCTCATTAGTCGGGCCCACAGGCTCGACGGGATCAACGGGCGCGACCGGACCGACGGGTCCGACCGGCGCAACGGGTGCCACGGGGTCAACGGGTCCGGCTGGTTCGGCGGCGACGATTTCCGTCGGCTCGACCACGACCGGCGCGGCCGGGACATCTGCTTCTGTCTCGAACACGGGCACGTCCTCGGCGGCGGTGTTTGCGTTTACGATTCCGCAAGGGGCTGCAGGCGCAACGGGCGCGACCGGATCAACCGGATCGACAGGTCCAACCGGCGCGACCGGGCCGACTGGTCCCTCGGGCACGACTGCGATTACGACCTTGGGCGACACGCTCTACGGCGGCTCGGGCGGCACGGCCACGCGCCTGGCGGGGAACACGACCAGCGCCAAAGAATATCTAACGCAGACCGGTACGGGTTCGGTGAGTGCGGCTCCCTTATGGGCCACCATCGCAGCGGCGGACCTTCCCGTCATGGTCGCCTCCGGCGCTTCGCATGCGGCCGGGGCTGCGCCGGATCCTGGCTCGACCGCGGGCTCGACGCGTTTCCTCTGCGAAAACGCAACCTGGGCGACGCCCGCGGGCGGTGGCGGAACGCTACCCATGACGACGCTCGGCGACACGATCTACGGGGGAACGTCCGGCGCGACCACGCGGCTCGCGGGTTCGACCAGTGCGACCAAACAATTCCTAACGCAGACGGGCACGGGCTCGGCATCCGCGGCTCCGGCGTGGGGCGCTTTGGCTGCGGGCGACGTCCCGACGTTGAACCAGAACACCACCGGTACGGCGGCGAACGTGACTGGTACGGTCGCGGTCGCCAATGGGGGCACCGGGTCAACCACGGCGGCGGCCGCGCTCACAGCGCTTGCGGCCGCGGGTACGGGCATTAGTAACACTTACACCAGCAACCAGATTTTCTCGGCCAAGGTCGGCATCGGCACGCCGTCGCCATCGGCGCTGTTGCTGCATTTGGACGGCGATTCGACTGACGCTACGCCCACGAACCTCAATAACAATTTGCTGCGCGTGAGTAACTTCAACACGACCGTGGGCAACTACGCGACGGTTGAATTTACTTCGAAAGATACAGGCGGGACGGAGCGCGACGGCGCGGCGGTCGTGGGTGTGTTCTCGGGTCGCGGGGCTGCGACGGTTGACACCGGGCTCTCGTTCCTGACGCGCGATATGTCGGGCGCTACGGGCGTACATGAAACGCGCATCACGTCTACCGGCAACTTCGGCGTCGGCATCACGAACGCGACGAAACAGTTCCAGGTCGGGAGCGTGTTTACGGTCGATTCGTCGGGCAGCACGACCATCTCGGGCGGACTCAATACGCACGTTCGGGCGATCTCGGCGGCGGCTACGGTCGCCGCAACCGACCGTACGCTCATCTGCAACACGTCTTCGGCGGGCTACACGCTCACGCTGCCGTCCGCACCGGCGACGGGCATGGAGTTGTACATCGTGAACACCGGCGCAAACGTGCTGACGCTGGGCGGTAACGGCAAGAATATCTGGGTCCAGGGCGGCGGCACGGCCTCAACGCAAAACGTCGGCTCGAACACCGTCCAGATTCTGCAGTTCGATGGTACGCAGTGGTACACGATCAAATAATGCTCGACGCGATCGTCTACACCTACTGTTTGGCGCTGCCTGCGCACTCGGCCGAAGAAGCGCGCACCGTGGTTGATGATGCGATCGAACGCGCGCGCGCCAAGCATCGCGACTTCGACCGGTTTCTGCCGGCGATCGACCAGCTAAGCAAGTGCGTGTTTACAGACCATCGGCAGATGCCGCTCGACGCCTATCTCGAGGTGCTGTACTGCGGCGTCAAACACGGCGATTTCTCGCGGGAGTGGCGCGCGGCGCTGAAACGAGTAACGTGATTCGAACCGCGACAGAAAACGATCTGCCGCGCCTGGTCGAGATGGGCCTGCGCTTTCGCGACCAGACCAGCTATAGCGAACACCTGGGGCGGAATCCGCAAAAGATGGGCGAACTCGCCGCGCAATTAATGGAGGCGGGCGGCGTCCTGGTCTCGGAGCGCGACGGGCAAGTGGTCGGCATGATCGGCTACGTGTTGTTTCCGCATTTCATCTCGGGCGAAATGACCGCAAGCGAGGCTTTCTGGTGGGTCGAACCCGAGCATCGCGGCGATGGGATCAAGCTACTACGAGAAGCCGAGAAGCGCGCCAAGCAAGCGGGCGCGCTCCGTATGCAGATGATCGCGCCGAACGACAAAGTCGCGCAACTCTACGAACGGTTCGGCTATGCGTTTGTCGAGTCGGCGTACCAAAGAAATTTATGAGCGTACCGGTTCAGATTTTCGACGACTTCGCGCCCGATGCCGCGGAGGTGCGCGCCGAAGTGATTGCGCGCGGGTTCTCGACGCAGACGGGCCCGGACGGTGCCGAGTACACGGGCATTTCCATGTATCCGGTTGAGCATTGGTTTCAGCGCGTGGCGGAATTCATCGGCTCGCCGGTCACGCCTCGGCTCTCCTGCTTTCGGCTGAACCTGGCGGGCGAACTCCCGCATAGTTGGGTTCATTCGGATGACATCTGCGCCGAGTACGCGAGTGTTCTCTATCTCAATCCGCCGGAGCAATGCTTAGGCGGTACGGCGTTCTGGCGGCATGCGGCGCTCGGCATGGATCGGCTGCTCACGCGGGACGAGCTCACGGCGCGCGGCATGGATCCCGACAGTTTTTACGCGCTCATGACGCGCGAATGGAAAGACCAGACGCATTGGCGCGACAACGGATTTGTACCGATGCAGTTCAACCGATTTATCACCTATCCGACCAGCTATTTTCATAGCCGCTACCCGTTTGAATCGTTTGGCAAGGATGCGAACGATGGGCGTTTGATCTGGGTGTGTTTCTACGACAAAGGAATTAATTCATGAGTGCAATCACTACGGGTACGGCCATTGCGATCGGTGCAGGCGTCAGTGCGGCAGGCGCGCTCGGTGGCGCGGCGCTGCAGTCGAGCGCGTCGAACAACGCGGCCGATAAGCAGTCGCAAGCGGCGTCGAACTCGCTCGCCTTCCAGCAGCAGCAGTATAACCAGACGTTGCAAAACGAACAACCGTTTCTGCAGGCTGGCAACACGGCGACGTCCCAGCTCAACGCGGGTATTGCGAATGGAACACTCACGGCTCCCTATACGCAGACGTTCAACGCGCCCGCGCCGTTCTCGTTCTCGGGCGTGAATCTGCAAAACGATCCGGCCTATCAATTCGATCTGCAGCAAGGGCAATCGGCGATTCAGCGCTCGGCGGCCGCGCAAGGTGGCCTGGTCTCGGGCGGCGCGCTTAAGGACCTGAGCGATAACGCTCAACAGAACGCGCTCAACGCGTATCAGACCGCGTATGGGACGCAGGCCAACACGTACCAAATGAATTACGCGAACGCGCTGCAGAACTACAACACGGCCTATAACGTGTTTTCGAACAATCAGGCGAAC
>CBDCBO010000011.1:0-14835 GCA_965214335.1 Candidatus Velthaea sp.
ACAACGCCCGCCCGTTAGCTGAATTTTATTTAGGCGTTACCGGAGCGTCGGTTTTTTTAGAAGTTATTTGCGCCGGATGTTTGCTGCCTGCGTTGCGCGACGAAGAAGATAAAGTAGCAGAAGATAAAATAGCCTCGCGGGATTTGCAGTGTGAGCGATGCGGCGAAGAAACCCACGCTCTGCTCGACGACGGAGCCGGACCGATCGCCGAGTGTCGAAATTGCGGAAACATTGACGCCAAGATCGGTGAGATACTACAGATAGCCGTTTTTGGGAATGCGAACCGGGGAGAGCAGGGCTAAAAATGGCAACGCAAGTAAAGCCTTCGACCAAAGCGCCATCGGCGCGAATCCCTTTATTCATCGATCGTTTGCGCGCGATTCCGCCCGACGAAAAGAAGCGAATCTGGGGCTTATGCATGGCGGAAAAAAAGGCGATTAAAAAATATCGGTATGTCGACGGCGCCGAGCTGCGCGGTTATAGCCTTTCGGGAATTAAGAATATATTCACCGCATATCGAAAAGCGATTCAGGAAGCGTTCGGCGATCACATCGCGATCGATCACTTCCGGCTTACCGATGCTGAGATGGACGAATTCCGCGAAGATTATCGCGTTAAGGTTTCGGACGATCACACGAATTTGCGCGCGATCGATGACGAAGCGTTAGTCGCGATCGCGACCGAGATAGCCGAAGCGGCCGAAACGTGCGACACGATGGAACTAGCCGGCGCGTTGCTCCTGCTCACCGGCCGGCGCCCGGTGGAAGTCCTGAAAACCGGAGTTTTTCTGTCGACGCCGGCGCGAAATCACGTCATGTTCGGCGGGCAAGCGAAGCGTCGTGAGCTAGAAACCGATGCGGCGAATTATGCGATTCCGGTCTTAGCGCCGCCGGCGATCGTGCTTGCGGCCGTCAAAGCATTGCGCCGTCGCGAGATCACGACGAACCTCACGAATCAAGGCGTGAACGGCCGCTTCTCAAAATATCTCGGCCGAGCCGTTGCGCGACGGTTTTTCGATAAGGCGAAAACACCGTTGCAACCGATCGAGCTGCGGAAAGTCTACGCGACAATTAGTTATGCGTGGTACTGTCCGCAAACCGTGAGCATGAACGCCCACTTCGCGCAGGTCTTAGGACATTCGCCGCTCGACCTATTTACGGCCCTGAGCTATGTCCAATTTTACCCGGTGGGCCAGAAACGCGAGTTTCTAAGCGATCACCGGAACGCGCTCGCCGATGCGATCACCTCACAGGAGGCCGCGATCGCGAGCGAGCCGGATGCAACGCAGCGCGGCTATATCGTCGACCGAGTGGCAAAACTCCGCGATTTGGCGAAAGAGCTGTAGCGACGTCGCCGCCGCCGCGCCGGGCGCGACGGTCACGAGCCGCGCCAGGTCTGCGTCGGTGATCGTCACCCCGGCCTCAAGGGCACAATAGGCGAAAAACGCCCTGTAGCGCCCTTCGAGGCCCTCCGGTGGCTCCTTGGTCGGGTCGACCCCGTTCCGCGCGTCCTGGGGAAACCTAGGCCCCAAAGCGGGCATGTCTGGCGGGACGTCCCCGGCCGTCAACGGCGCCGGCGCCCTTTGCGCCCGCCTCCGCCCAGAGGTTCCGGCAGGGTGACGCCCGGCGGCGGCTGGATCGAAAACGTATGCCGGTACAAGACTTGCTCTGCGGCCCTCGGCGGCAAGCTTTGCAGGTACGCGGCTTGCTCGACGGACGCGCCGCAATCAAAGCAATATCGCTCGGTCAGGACCGTTCGGACGGACCAGTTAGCGCACACGGCGACCGAGCATTTCTGCTTCATGCTCGACGCGCGCCGAAGCCAGCCGCCGCCCGAGCGCGAGCGACGACTTCGGCCCGTTGCTCGGCTGATAGTTCTTCACGCTGCTCGGCCACTCGAGCGCGCCGCTTTTCCAGTTCGTCGGCTTCTGCGCGCAGTTCGAGCTGCCGGCGTAGGAGGGTGCGATCGGGGAGCGGCCACGGTTCCGGCCCGGAGAGCGCAGCGACGAGTACGGCGGCGGCATTTTTGCGAAACGGCCCGTTTTCCGCCACGAAATCGGGCAAGGCGTCGACCCATTCGCGGATTTGCGCGTCGGTTCGCCCTGCGGCCACGATCGCTCGAATTTGCTTCGTCGTCACCCCGTTGATTTTCAAAATCGACGACGACGACGAGGCGCCGGCCGGCGCCACCACCGGCAAAGAAGGGTGGTCCTCTCTCTCGTCGTCGTTACTTATCGACGAACGTAGTGAGTTCGTACCACCGGCACGCTGTCTGCCGGTGGTACACGAATTTTCTGCAAAAGCCACCGGCAGACAGTGTGCCGGTGGTACACAAGAGCCACCGGCAGACAGTGTGCCGGTGGGTATGCCAGTTTTTCTGTCACTCTGGGGGGGGATCAGTTCCATTGGCGGGCCCGTCCACATGTAAAAAATGGAGCCAGTGTTAAGCCGCTTCCGAACGAGCCAGCGCGAGAGTTGCAACTCCCGAAGGCAATAGCGCACCCATCGTTCCCGCCGGCCCATGCTGTCGCATATTTCAGCGATCGAGAGGGGGGCACAATGCCCGGTTTCACGGTTTACATGCAAACCGATTTTCGCCGCAACGGCTTTCGCTTCGGGCGAAATACGCGGGTCATCGATCAACCCGCTTGGAAACCAGGACGGGCTTAGCGACCGAACGAAAGTATTAACCGCGCGTAGACGAGTATAATTCACCAGGGACTCCTATCGCAAAAGCCCTTCCTACAAAGCTGGCCGGCCGAGTGAGGGAAGGGCTTTTTCTTAGTGTGAATTGGGCGGCTGTTTCACGCTTGTAATTCAGCAAAAGCCCAACGGCGCCGGCCGTTGGCAATTTCAGCGCGAATAAGGTTTGCGTCGACTAATTCGCGAGCGATCGCGCTTGCTGTATCGGGTCTAACTCCAAGCAATTTTCCGAGCGCAGGATTCGACGCATAGGAAAACCCATCGCGTTTTGTACTAAGCCGCAATAGAACATAAGCGACCTTTGCCGTGCTGGAAAGGTCCCGGTCCGTCAAGATCACCTTCATCTTTCGCATCGGCTTCGCCCATTGCAAACGTGCCGAGCCGAACCCTCCGGGGGTAGGGAAAAATCCCTAGGGGGCTTGCACGATGCTCCTACACCGTTGGAGCTATCCCCTATCCGGTTCGCGCGCGTCGAGCTGCGCGAGCGCAACGTACACCAGGGCGAACGTCGCGACGAACACGCCGGCGACGAGGAGCCAATCGGTCCGCGTCATGCCGCCTTCGGGTCGAAATCGGGACCGAGCGCGGGCGGAGGCCGCAGCGTGTCGGGCGGCTTATCGGTAGCGCGCCGGCCGTAGGGCGTCGAGCGCGTCGACGCTTGGGCGTGGGCGGCAATTTCCTTTTCGATCGTTGCCACGGCTTTTTTAATGTTCGATATTTCTGCCGTTGCCTTGGATAAGCCGCCGCCGAGCGCCGCGATCGCGGCGCGTTCGCGACGGATACGCGCCCATACCGTCACCCCGTTTGCAACCGTCGCAATCACGATCGATACAAAGCTGGCGATGATTTGGGCGTCCGACAGAATGTGCATTTCTAGTATCCGATCGCGATGAAATTAACGATCGGTGTCGACGCGCCAGACGCGCCGGCCCCTGTCACGCTTCCATACGTGACGTTAAAGCTAGACCCGTTCACGTTTTGCGAATTTAAGAAAGTTGCCGTCCACCCGGGCACATAGTATTGCGCGGTGAGCGACACGAGGACGATATAGGAGCCCGCGCTCGCGAAGATCGCGGCGCCGGCGAGCTGCACGGTCACCACGACGGAGCTGTTCGTTGCGCCGACCGGAATAGCGACTTGCCCGCGCACGATGTGTTCACTTACCGCCGTTGCGATGCCGCCGCTCGTGAACACCGGCGGCATGTATCCCGAGGTCGTGCCGTTGGCCTCGGACGCCGCCCACAAAAGCACCGGTGTTAGACCCACGACGTTTTGCTGCCCTTGCGTGAAGCCGCTCGCCGCAAGCGGTTGCACGTCGGTGTGAATATAGATTGAGCCGTCATATTGCCCGCCCGACGCATACGCAAACGCGATCGTAAGCGCGCTACTTTGCATTACTGGAATTGTCGCATAATTGCCCGGCAGCACCGAATAGAGCGGCGCGCCGGCGGCGGAGTTGCCGAGGAATACCGTCGCCGTGGTGGCCGAGGTTTGGTTACCGATCGTGACCGAGCGAATCGGGCCGCCATTGTCGACCGAACGCACCGTCAACGGTGTGGTCATGCCGATAGCGTTGATTACGGAAGTATAGCCGGCTTGTGCGGCCGGGGAGCTGTTCACACGGGCGGATGCCCGGCCGCAAGCCGGTGATATTGATTCAAGACGTCGGCCGCATAATGGTTGGTGGTGAAGCGGTCGACGTCGCCGGCCATGTGCCCGGAGAGCGCGTTTCCGCGCCCGGCGTTAAACTCGGCCGCGATGCAACGCACGAGCGCGTCATCGGCGAGCCGCATTTGCACCCGCCAAAACTCGCAGGCCGGTTGCAAAAAATGCTCGACTGCATAACGCGCATTCGCGGCCGGGTCGGACCAATCGGACGGGTAGGACGACGTGAGCTGAAAGAGCCCGCGCCCGCCGTCGAATGAAACGACATTCCAGGCTATCCATTGCTTGTCGCGTTCGCCGCGAATGGTTTCGCGGTACGCGATCGCGTAGGCGAGCGGCCCGGAGAAGGTCGAGCTGCAAGCCTCTCCGATGTGCCGCGCGTAGGCGAGCGCGGCCGGAATGGGCGCGCCCGACAGATTGCCCGCCAACACCGTTAGGTGAATTCCGTAACGGAAAGCTGTTGCGCTTGGCTCGCGATCGCGGACACGATGCCGGTATATTTGACTGGTAGGTTTTGCGTTGTGTAGGGCGCGATCGCGTTATTTGGCGCGCTCACACTTGCGGTGCCCGAGTAATTTAAGAAAACGGTTTGCGATCCGGCATTGTAAAAGCTGGCGCCGATGCGATTCGGATTCGCGACGAGGACGACTTGCGAGGCGTTCGCGACGAGCGCGACGTTGGAAAGCGCGCCCGACGTTGACGTTTGCTGCGTTGTCGGAACGCTCGGATTTGAAATAGTCGACGCGCCAACGGTCGAACCCATCGCCGGCCCCAGGACGACGGATGTAAGCAAGATGCGGACAAGGCCCTGCGCGGCGCCCGCGCTCACGATCGCGAGCGACGTGATTTGCTGCGGTACTAGAAACACTTTGTAGAAAAGCCCGGCAACCGAATTGAGACTGCGCCCACTCGCCGAGCCGCCAGCATAGATCGCGAGCGTATTCGGCGAGTTGTTTTCCAAAAAGCAACTCACAATCGCTTGCCCCGTGGGCAGTTTCATCGATAAGCCGCCGGCGGGAATGTTGCTCGCGTCGACCTCATACTCGACCTGTTCAATCGGCGCATCTTTATTCGCCGCGATCGTGGCGGTTACGCGATCGAGATGCGTGGCGAGCGCGCGAATTAAAAAGCTCGCCGAATCCGGGTTAAGGTCGCCGAGGTCGGTTCCTTCGCTTGCGCCGATGACGTCATACCGCCCGCGCGCGGCCGGTATCCCTTGCATGGTCACGATGTGAGCCGCCGGCCGATCGCGCGCCGGAACCGCGTCCAGGCGCCGATCGGGTCGATCACTTTGCCCACGTTTGTCTGCGCGGCGTGGAGCTGCGCGATCGTGGGCAGGTTCGCGGCCGGCTTAGGCGCGCTCGTGACGTGGGTAGGGACGCCGCCGGGCCGGTTGCCCCCGGCGCGAATATCAATGCCCATTAGGCGAGTGCTGCTTTCGTGACGGTGCCGCGAACGGCGGTATCGGTCGAGGCGAGCCAGAGAATGCCGCCCGACAGGAGCGCGAGCGCGATCGCGCCGAGAAAGACTTCGTTCGCGATTAAATTCGCGGCATCGATAAGCGGACCGAACGGGCCGGGCGTCCCGGTCCGCACCGTGGCGGCTTGCTGTGCGGGCGTCAGCGCCCGGCCGAGCTGTTGGCCGTAAACCGTCGCATTCGAAGATCCGGACGTGTCCGCGACGACGAATTGCTGAACCGCGCTCGTGATGCTCGACGAGGTTTGGGTGGTGGTGGTGGTGGTGGCGCCACCATGCCAAAGGCTCAATACCTTATCGAGATATCGCGGGTCCGCGCCCGGCACGTTGAGCGCGGCGAGGCCGTACTTGTCGACGTTGCCCGGCCCGGCGTTATACGCCGCGATCGCAAGCGATGCGTCGCCGTGATAGCGCGCGAGCTGCTCGGCAAGGTAATGGGTGCCCCCATCGATGCTTTGGGCCGGGTCGAACGGATTCGACACCCCCAGGCCGGCCGCAGTCCCCGGTGTGAGCTGCATAAGCCCTTGGGCGTCGCCGGAATTGGCGTTCGGGTCGCCACCGGATTCGGTTTGCATGATCGAGGCCACCAGGGCCGGGTCGACGTTGTACTTCTGCGCCGATGCCGTGATGAGCGCCGAATAGTCAGAAACGGCCACTACGGCCCCGTAGGCGACGACTTCGCCTTGTGCCGATGTGAGAGCCACCAAACCGCGCCCGCGACGCCCACGAGCCCAAGAATGAGCAATATGAGCGATAAATCCGGCCCGGTCGTCGTCGTGGGCGTCTGGGTAAGCGCGGTATTGCCCGACGTGTCCGCGTAGCCGATGCCGCCGCCGACCGAGCCGGAGCCGGGCACGGTAGCATTCGCGGCGGCGGCGGCGGCGGCGGCGGCGGCGGCAGCATTCGAGGTGTCCGAGCTGCTCGTCGACGTGTCGGGCGCCTGGGTCACCGTCCCCGTAGTGGTGGGCGTTGCGGCCGGCAACACCGGCGCCGCCGGCGTGGGCGCGAGCGGCGCCGGCGCCGGAATAGCTTGCTGAATTTGGGCGACGATCTGCGCGACTTGCTGCGCGACCGATTGCGCGACGTTGGCCGGCGTGGGCGCCGCCGCCGGCGCCGCTATCGCCTGAGTGATCGCGGGCGCCGTGACCTTCACCGGCGACGGGGTAGCGGCCGGCGTGGGCGTCACCACGGCCGCAGAAGCGACCGGAAACAGTTCATGCAGCCGCGATTCCCAGGCTGTCGCGAAGGGCTGTGCCGAAGCGCCCTGCTCGACAAAGCCGGCGCCGTGCGATTCGCTCCCGGCGAACGCTTGCGAGAGCGACGTTATTTGGGCGTCGGTAAACGCGAGGCCATCCGCTTGCGAGCCGGCATCGGTCGCCTTGGAATACAAAAAATTCGAAAAGCCGGCTTGAATCGCGCCGAACGATTTGCCGCCTTGGACGCCCTGCAACGAGTACGAAACGGCTTGGTCGATTTTCGCCTGTTGCGCGGCGGTGATGCTCGACATTACGCCGCCCGCCGCAGGCTGTTGCCGCCCGAGAGCTGGGTCGGGTCGAGCGACGGAAGTCCGAAATTCGTGAACGTGGGCGTGGTGTCGACGATGCCCGCCGAGTACGTCGGTAGCGTCGAGCTATCGATGCTGCCCCCGGTATCGCTACCGGAGGCCCCGTTAGGGATGAGGGCGCCCGCGAGCGCCCCTCCGATACTACCGAGCGCGCCCCAGAATCCATTGCTTTTCGAGGCGGACGCGGCTTGGTTTGCCGCATTCACTTCGGCCGTCGTTTGGTTGGCCGAAATCGTCGTGGCCGCAGCGGCTTGCGCTTGCCCTACGGCGACGGTGGCCGCAGATTGCGAGGCGGCAACGGCTTGCGCGGTTTGACCTTGAATTTTCGCGATCGCCGTCGCCGCGCCGGCTTGGGTCGTGACGTCCGCGACGGTGGCCGCGCTTGTGGCGAGCGCGGCTTGCCCGGTTACATAGTCTTTGTACTGCGACGTTTGCGCCGTCGAAATGGCCTCTTCGAATCGCGAGGCGGTATCCAAAAGCGCGCTCTGATAGGTCGAGTTGGCCGCGATCGCGGCGAGCTGCGTCGTCGTCGCACCGGCTTGCCATTGTTGCAGTAATTTCGTTTGGTTCGAATCGTGCGTGGCCGCGAGCCCATAAGAGAGCTGCGCGAGGCCAAGCTGCTCCGCGGTTTGGTTTGCGTCGTGGGTCGTCGCGTAGCCATAGGCGAGTTTCGCCAGGCCAAGCTGTTCGCTCGCCTGCGTTGTTTGCGCGGTCGAATTCGCGGCGAGGATATTCGCCTGTGACGAAACCGCGCCCGCGTCCGTCGAATAACTGGTCGACGTCTTTTTCTGCGTTGCGACGAACACGATTAGCCCGCCCACGACAACGGCACCGACCCCTAACAGTTCTTTTTGCTGCATCTATCCGAAACTCGACGAGCCGACTTGCGGCGCGAGCGCGAGTGCCGGGACCGAGATCGCGCCATGCGCGGCGCCGACGCCGATCGGGCCGAACGTGGTGTCCCACGGATTCTTCCCAACGGCGGCTGTCGGAATGACGGCCGGCGCCGAGTACACCGAAGCGATGTGTGTCGGCATGTATGCCGCGAAGGGATTCCATCCGGGTTCGGGCGCGAACAGGGTGACGTGACTTACTTGGGGCGCGAAGATGCCTGCCGGCGCGCCATAGATGCCGCCGCCGGAAAAGTTATTATTGAGCGATACGTCGAGCCCGGCTTGCATGGCGCGCTAATTCGCCGGCGGGGTGAGCGCGCTTACGGCCGTCGAGTATGACGTCGCAAGCCCGGTCGTTACTTTGTTGACGTCGGCCGAGCGCACGAGCACCCACCCGAGCGCGATGATCGCGAAGGTACTCGTGATGACCATTTTAACGTCGTCGTTCATAGTGAGCCTTTCTGTTTTTCGACGGATGACCAAACGATGACAAGCAAGAGCGCGGCGAGCCAAGTAACGCCCGTCGAGAGTACCGGCACGGCCGAGGCGACGATAAGCACGAGTAACAGGCCCACCACGGCCGGGTCATTCGCTTTCATCCGCCACTCGTTCCAACAAGCGCGTCGACCGTCAGCGGAATTTGGGCGTTCGCGGCGGCTTGCTGCGGTGTGGCGTTGCCGATCGCGGCGCCGAGCGCGTTGCCGAGGTTCGTTGCAACGGAGCCATTCGAGCCGCTCGTCGAGCTGCGGGTCGAGCCGGTCGCTTTGGGTAGCACGGTGCCGCCCGAGAGGAAGTCCGCGAACGCCTGCGCGCGGCCGGTCAGTGTCAAATAGCCGAGGTAAATTCCCGCAGCAATAAGCGACACCGGGCCGACCGCATTTCCCATTCGGTTAGGCGGCTTCCACGACGGCCGAGAGGCCCGGCACCACATAAATGCCCAGAACCCACTTCGCGAAGGTTAGACCGATGATCGCGCACACAGTTATTTTCATGATGTTCGCGACGCCTAATTTAATTTCGCCAAACGTACCCGACCCACGTTCTTCGAGGAATTTCCAGACCACGACGCCCACGATAAGCGCGAGCCACCACGGGACAACGTGACCGGCGGCGGTGCCGTGCGCTTGGGGCGCGACGACGGTTCCGGTGAATACATCCTCGCCGGCCGCAGCAAGCGCGTTTTGATTCGTCCGCGCCGACGTCGTGAGGCCCGGACCGCCTGGATTCGCGGCGGCATCCGCGCCACCGAGGAGCGCGGCTTCCGAAAAGTCGATAAGAGGCATCTAGTTATCCGATCGCCGGCATTTCGATTCTCTTGATTAACTTTATTTGATTGTTTGCGGTAATGTTCGTGCCCGCAGCAACCGTCAAAACTAACCAGAGGTTCGCGATTTTCTCGGTCGAAATCACATTGCGCCCGACCATCGAAACGCAATTATTTATCGAGGCGTCATCGAGGAAATCAAGCATGCTCCAACCGGGCGGAAGCGAAAACGATCTTTGGAGCTGTGCGTCGTTTTCTTGCTGCAACGCTTGAATCGACATATCATATCGATTTAAGCCGTTGTTAATTTTAAGTTGAACGCGCGTGATCGCCGAATTTAAGCCGCCCGCATCGGCCACGCCGTTAAATTGCCCTTTGAAAAAGAGCTGCAAATACTTCGGCCCGTTTACCGGCACCAGGGGCACCGTGTTATCACCTATGTTCACGGCGGTGAAGCTGGTATCGGTAATGATTTGCTGCACCCGAGTAAGATCGGGCTGTGAAAAACGCGAATAATCCGGATCGAGTAGAAAGAGGCCCTCGACATAGAGTGTGCCGGTGAGCGACGAAACGGTTTCGGTGTTTGCGAGAATCGACACGATCGAGCCGAAGGTGACGTCCAGCGTAATGTCCGCGTTGCGCGCCTGAGCGGCGAGCAAATACCGGTCAGCGTTGACTTGCGAGTTTAGCGAAATGTCATCTTCGATGCAAAACGCGACCGCCTGGGTGGTTGCGCTCGCCGGGTTATAGTTACTGTATGCGCGCGAGCCGGTGACCGGATTAAAATTCGCGCCATAGTTTCCGACGCGCCGCGCGCAGTTCATTACATAAAGTGATTCGCCGTCGCATTGCCGGTACAGAAAGCCGCCGTTATAGCTTAAATTTACCGATGAAAGAATGTTGAAGATATTGGGCGAGCCGGCCGAGCCGGCCGCGCTCACCGTCGCCGAGCCGACGAAGCGGTAAATGAGTTTCGACAGATAGCCGTTTTTCGGAATGCGAATCGTGGCGGCTTTCAGGCCCGGTGTGACGGGAATTGACGCGACCGGCAACCTCTGTTCTTGCGTGCCGAACAAAAATGGGAACAGAGAGCTGCCATTCGAAGATGAGCCATTCGCGGCGGCGGTGCCGCCCGAGAGTGCGGCGGTTGCCATATTAGCGCGAATCCTTCATTATGGAAATTGCTCCGTAGTGCATTGCAAACAGTGTCGGTTCTTTCGAGCCGTGCTTAACATCGCATAGCCGTGCGCGCACCGATTGCCCTTGCATCTTTACCGAAAACAAATACGGCGAACGCCCAAGGAGCAGGCGCCGCCGCATTCGAGTCGCGTCACTACCCAACGCGCATAGCGTGTTCGCAACTATGCCGCGTCGTCCCGCAACGGAGCGCGTAAAAATAAGCGCATCGGTCCATATAACCCGCGCGGAGTTTTCAGAAGAAACTTATGCGATCGCTCGCCGATCGCGTCCCATGGAATGTCCGCTTCGAACCATGCTTCGGCGACCTTCCGATGTGACGCCCACCCCATGTAAAATAGATACCTGTGCTGCGATTGGCCGAAAGCAAATGACGGAGCGCGCACCGGTTCTTGTGCGCCGCACCAAAGACCGAGCCCAATGAACCGACCTTGCTTAATTGCTTTTTGAAATTTGATCGGATAGAGCTGCGCGCTCGGACAAATGTCGTTTACCTCGTCGACCGCGACAACCATCCCGCCGCGCTCCTTCATGCCGTTCTTTCGCGCATGCTCTAACGCCCAAGCAAAGAACTGGTCCTTATGGGGCATTGAGGCGACCCACTCGTCGCTCGGTATGAAATTTACCCGACCGCCCGTATACTTGTAGATCGCGCGATCGTCGCGAATGGTCGGGCCCACGCGCGAAAGCGCCGGGTCGCCTTTGGTGTTGAGCAGGATCACGTTCGGGACTGCGGCGAGAAGCCGCAAGAGTAATTCGGTTTTCCCTTCACCCGAATTTCCCATGATCGCAACGCGATCGCCGGCGGCGGGAGCCGGGAGCTGCGCTAAAACTTCGCCGAGAGCCATGCTTTCTTAATCGGCAAAGCTAGGTGCCAAAGTTCGCTTGATTCACGAAGGTCTGCTCCGAATGCAGCGATTGTGGGCAAACGTAGATCGTTTCGGGATAATAGCCAACGATGCCGGCCGCGCTCACCGGGCATTGCGCGGCAACCTGGGCGTGGGCTTGCGCTTGCAAGCCGCATCCGGTTTGAGTACATGTGTCGGTAGGGTTGATAGGCGGCATGGTCGGTCAGTATCCTTGCGGCACGGGGGCCACGACGTCGTAAATGCCCGTTGGGCGGAAGATCGCGTCGCCGTTGGGCGCGACCGTGACGCCGGCCGGCGCCGGCGCTTGGGGCACCGTGGGCGCTACCCCGCGCGGTCCCTGCGGCACCATCACCCGTTGCGCGGCTTTGGCCGCAGCGATAAGCGCCATGCGCTTTAGCACCGCGCCGCCGAGCGACGTGCATAGCTTGCCCCATGGGCCGATCATGCCGACCGTTTCGCCGATCGGAGCCGGCAGGGTTTCCAGGCAAGCCGCGAGCGCGTCGCCGATGTCGTTTTCCTCGTGCGTCGAGAGCGCAAGCGGCGCGACGTCGCCGGTGAGCATAAGCGAGATGCCGCCGAATACCGCGCCCACGAAGGCGCCGGCTTGGGCCGCGTCGACCTTGCCCCGCGTAGCGCGTCGTTTTGGGGCCCGTGCGGGCCCTGTGGCGTCGTTTACAATAGGCGGTGGAGCTGTCGTCGCAGGCCCGCGAACGGCCCGGTCAGCGCCTTCGCTTCGGCTTCGTTCGGGGTTTCCGGCGGCGGCTGAGTCTCGGGTTCGTTTGTACTCTCGCCACTCGGCGGTAGTGTATCTAACAACTCGACCGTCTGGGAGCCGACCATGGAGCGGAGGGAGGCTATCTCCGCCCGTAGTTCCGCGATCGCTTGGGACGGTGCCGACGTCGCCGTTTGCTCGACGTCCAATATCCGCGACTTCAGCCATTCAATGTCCGCCTTTGCGTTTACGAGCTGCTCGCCGTGCGCGACGAGGGCTTCCGCTTGGTGTTCCGTCGTCGCCGTAACCCGGCCGACGTCGCCGGCAATCGTCGCGATCGTGTCCGTAGCCGCACCCTCGGCGGTATGAATAATATCGGCCACGAGCGCGCTACGGAGCCTTTTGCAGGACGAGCGTCGTGCCGGATTCGCTCACCGAAACGCGCCCAAGCCCTTCGCGCGTAAGGTCGAGCGTGATCGTTTCGGCCGGCAGGGTAATTGTGAGCGGCTTCCCGGCTTCGTAGGCGCCGGCTTGGCCAGCGGCTTGCACGAGGATCGGAATGAGCTTCTCAACGCTGTTCAGGCTAACCATAACGACCTTTCGCGAGAGGGCGCGCGATCGCGCGACGAGGTGCGCGAGCGTCGTGCATAGCGCCACGATCGCAATAATATGGTCCCATACATAGGCCAGCGCCGACGTCACCCGCCACGTTGGCCGTTCGCGTTCGAGCCGGCGCCGGTGGCCGAGTTTTGAATCGTCGGTGGGTCCGCGCTAAAGGGGTGCGGAGTAGGACAGGCATTGCAGTTCGGGTTATGAATCGCTATATCGTGCCCGCAATAGCAGGGGTTCGGCCGGTAAACCGTCCCCGCAAGCCCCGCCACTATGAGCGAATCTCGTCAACGATCGCGCTATGCAAGGCGAGTGCCGCCGTTTCATCGATGCCGGCGCCCGCGCATACCGCCATGAAACGCGCCGATGGGCCGCGCGCCTCTAATTCGTTGCCGATCGCCGTCGCGATCACGCGCGACGCGGCGCCTAAGATCACCGGCGCCGGCGGCATCGCGCGCAACGTCGCCGGAATGCGCCCGAGCGCGTCCATGATCGCCGGGAGGGCTTCCATCGCGCCCTTCGTGCCCGCGAGGGATTCGGCCGAAGGGAAGCCTTTGAGCAAGCCGTTCATCATGCGCTCGACGTTGGCGCCCTCCGTGGTGGGCGCCCGGTCCCTTTTCGCAATATGAACATTCCCCCGCCGCCGGCGCCGTCGACCTGCTTCGATTGTGTGCGTATGCTCGACGAGGACCGCGCACTCGTGGTGCGCGTGGGCACCCTTAATGCAAAACTCTGCCGGCCGTGTTATGACGTGCGCCGGTTGCGTATCGATCGGGGGGCGCTATGGACGACGACGAGGACATAATCGATGCCGAATTTATCGACACGACGCCGCCGCGCGAGCCGATCGCGCCGACGCGGGTGGCCGTGGCCGTGGCCTCGGCGCCAGGCCGCGCGATCGTGATTCCCGGCCGGCCGATGCCGCCCGACGCGCCCGAGCCGCGCGCGCCGTGGTGAAATGGGGAAGCCGCCTTAGTCGCGAAATGAGAACTGACTTAAAATGTGCTTGCCGCTAAAAAACCTTAAAACGGTGACGCTTTCCAAGGGCGTTCACCGGGGCTTCGAATGGCAAACGGTCTACAATTCGATGGGGAGCCGATGCGGATATATTCGCGTCGAGCCAGGGCATCCGTGGTTTGAAAAGCGCGACGTCGAGCCGGACGTTCACGGCGGGATTACCTTCGCAAAGCACGGGAAACCGTGCCCGACACACGGAGCCGAGGCGGAATGGTGGATGGGCTTCGACTGCGCGCATGCCAACGACGCGCCCGACCCATCGCTCCCGAGCTTTCGGATACTGTCCTTTCCCCCCTATCCCGGCACCGTGATGCGGACCCAAGAGTTCGTCGAAGCGGAGTGCCGCGCGTTGTGCGAGCAAGCCGCCGAAGCCGCCTTAGTCACGAAATGAAAACGACACACGGGTGTCGTTTTTGAACGAGCCGCCTTTCGAGTTCGCGTCCGAGAATCGCAGTTTGCGACCGTGACCTTCGAGCTAGAGCCGGATCAAAAGCAAATGCTTCACGTCGTTCGCACCCACGTGCGAGCATTGCCGTCCCGATGACCCTCGTTTGGTTTTGCTTCTCAGTCGTTGCAGTCGATTGGATCATCATGGCAATTCGGCTCGATAACGATGAGCGCGACGTGTGCCAATGACCACCCCTTTCGGGACGATTCGCCGGATGTGAACCCGTGCGGAGGGTGCGGTCACCTGCGGCGCGATCATGCGCGCAAGGCTTGGCCTCACCTATGCATGCTTTGCGATTGCAGCGGGTTTTTAGGTACTGCCCGAAAAAGCCTTATGCTGCAATGCTTTGCTTTGCATTCTCTAATTTCTAAAATTAAAAATTAAATCTCTCTAAAATTAAATAAAGCAAGAAGATGCAT
>CBDCBO010000012.1:0-162664 GCA_965214335.1 Candidatus Velthaea sp.
TCGCGCACGATCCGGCTGCGGTGGCTGACCGGCCCGTCGCGCTCGTCACCGGCGCCTCGATGGGTATCGGTGAAGCATTCTGCGATGCGTTGGGCGCTCGCGGATACGACCTCGCGCTCATCGCGCGCGGCGCCGACGCTTTGGAACGCGTCGCGGCGCGTGTCGCCGGCGCGCACGGCACGAACGTACACACGATCGTCGCCGATCTCGAAGATGCCGCGGCTGTGGAACGCGTCGAACGCAGCGTGCAGGAGCGCTTCGGACGCGTTGATCTGCTGGTCAATAACGCAGGGTACGGGGCCCATGGCCGGTTTGAAACGATCGGCCCGCAGCGAAATAGCGGACAAGTTCGGCTCAACATCGAGGCGCTCGTTGCGCTGACGAATTGCTTCGCGCCGGCAATGCTGACCCGGGGCAGCGGCGGTATCATCAATGTCGCATCGACGGCCGCCTTTCAGCCGGTGCCGTACATGGCCGTTTACGGGGCCACCAAAGCGTTCGTGCTCTCGTTTTCCGAAGCACTGGCCGACGAGTTTCGCGGTCGCGGCGTGCGTGTTCTCGCGTTATGTCCCGGCGCCACGAGCACCAATTTTTTTAACCGATCCGGCGACGGTGCGCAGCTCGGCCGCTTGCGCAATTCGGCCCAAGTCGTGCAGACAGCACTGCGCGCGTACGACCGTGGGCGCACGTACGTCATCGACGGCACCTTCAATCGGCTGTTGGCAGCATCGCCGCGCTTCCTGCCGCGTGCGCTCATTGCGCGCGTCGGCGGTCGACTCATGAAACCAACATAAACGATCCACGAACCTGCGCGTTCCAAATAGTACCGGCCCGCTAGCAGACATGGTGGTGGGGCGGCCGGCGCGGGAAGCGAGCAGCGCAAACCGAAACGCCCCGGCATGCCTGATGATGAGACGGCGCTCGAAGCGATCGCCCAAGCGGAGTACGGCATGTATTCGTACGAAGGGATCGCGACGTTTGCGGGCTTGCCGTATGCCGCCGATATCGATGCGCTCGTCAAAGCGCAACCCGATGTCGCGATCGTCGGCGCACCGTTCGATATTTCGACGACGCATCGGCCCGGTGCGCGCTTTGGACCGCGCGCGTTGCGCGCTCAAGCGTATCACCCGGGAACCTACCATCTCGATTTAGAGATTGAGATTTTCGAGAGTCTGCGCGTGGTCGACTTTGGTGACGCCCACTGCCCGCACGGCTTAACCGATCGCAGTCACGCCAATATTCGTGCGCACGTCGGCGCCGTTGCGAGTCGCGGGATCATCCCGGTCATCATCGGCGGCGACCACTCAATTACGTATCCGGCGGCGACGGCCGTGGCCGATTACCACGGCTGGGGTAAGGTGGGCATCGTGCATTTCGACGCGCACGCCGATACCGCCGACGTCATTGACGGAAATTATGCCTCGCACGGAACGCCGATGCGGCGACTCATCGAAAGCGGCGCCGTGTTGGGCAAGAACTTCGTTCAGGTCGGGCTGCGCGGCTACTGGCCCCCGGCTGAAGTTTTCGGCTGGATGAAGCAGCAGGGCATGCGCTGGCACCTCATGGAGGAAGTGTGGCAGCGTGGCAGCGCGGCGGTCATGCGCGACGCTGTCGCGCAAGCGATGGACGGCTGCGATGCGCTGTATGTCAGCGTCGACATCGACGTGCTCGACCCTGGTTTCGCACCGGGGACGGGGACGCCCGAACCGGGCGGCATGACCCCCGCCGATCTGTTGCGCGCGGTGCGGTTACTGGCTACGACGGCGAACGTCGTCGCACTCGACGTGGTCGAAGTGTCGCCGCCCTACGACCATGCCGAACAAACGATCAACAACGCGCACCGCGTCATCTTCGAGACGTTGGCCGGCATCGGCTGGAAGCGTCGCGCCGCTACGGCAGCCGCGTCGAAGCCGTGATCGCCGCGGTGGGCTGCAACAGCGCAATCATTTGCGCCGGATCGTCGGGCGTTAGAACAATATAGCGTGGGAAGCGCCCATGCTGCTCGATGACGACCGCATCGCCGAAAATCCGATTCCCCAGACTCAACGTCACGAATACCGAGGTCCAGCTTCGGAGCGAGAATTGCCATTGGGCGACGTCCGTAATGTTGTCTCTGGCAATGGCATACACCGGGAGCCGCGCGAAGAGCCGAATCTCGACCCGCGTGGGCGTTACGGCATAGGTGTATAGTCGACGGCCGAGCACCTGAATCAAAGCGGCGCCTACAAATACGGTCAAGCCGAATGCGATCAGCATTTCCTCCACTCGTAAAGCGATGATCGGTTAGTAGGAACGAGCGGCGCCACGGGTCGGATAACGGCTCGCGTCAAGGCCGATACCGGGCCCGACGGTAACAGCGCCGACGTACGTATCGCCCGCGACTGCGACTTGCAGCGAGCCTTTGAGTGGTCCGATACCGAGATTGAGCGAGTAGGTCTGGGCAACTCCGGCAAGTGCGTTAGCCGATGCGGCGTTCGTAATGAAAGCTCCGAAGCCGGCACCCGCGAAAGCGCCGAAAGCCGCGACGGCATGTCCGCCCGCTGCGGTCTTGTGCGCCGCATGGCCGGCTCCGGCGAATGCGCCCGCCGCCGCGAACGTTCCCGGATGCACGCCGCGCAGCCGGTCGTAAAACATACCGGCGCCCGCGGCGGCGGTGGCACCCAGGCCGCCGCCGAGGCCCGCTTCGATACTCGCGCCGCCGAGAAACCCGACGCCGAAGCCGTGCGCCGCTTGGTCGATCCGATCGACGGTGAGATGCGGCTCAGGCGCGCTCCGATTGCTTACCGGAAGACGGTGCGCGAACGTGGCGGACGGCGCGGTAAGCGTACGTGATTGCCCGGCCGGGCTAATGGACATGCAAGCGTCCTTTGCAAAAGCGCTGATCTTGGACGGGTTATCCCACGCATGGATTCGCGGGCAAGGGCGTGGGGCGATCGCTCGTTCCGCAGCGTGTCACGCGCTGGTAAAATCGAGCCGGAACGTTGCTTGGACGGCGCGCCGGCGACGATAACTTCAAGCAAGGAGAACGCTGCGATGTTATTGTCTTCGATCTTATTTCTGATTGTTTTTCCGATCGTGTTCTGCGGCATGTTCGCAATGTATCGGGCTCAAGGGCGGGCGCGTATCATCGCCCGCTGACCGCTGCGGCAGGTTGCGACGCATCACATGGAAACGTAGCACGTTCATGGCGTTGCCGGCCTCCGTTACACCCGTTCGTCACAGCGAACCACTCGACGCGCTTGCCGTCGGCGGCCCTGTCTATGCGCGCGGCGCGTATACCCCTTGGCCGCGCTACGGCGGCGGTGGCGACGCGCAGTCGGCGGCATTTGCCGAAGCCCGTCGCCTCATGGAGGAATCGCGCGCCGAAAGCACGCGGCGACGCTATTGCAAAGACTGGGCGATGTTCGTGCGGTGGGTCGCCGGTTCGTACGCCGCGCATGCAACAGTGCCGGCGCATCCGGCCCTCATCGGCTTATATATCGGTTTTTTACGCACGCGAGGGTTGGCAAAACAGACGATCCTCGGCCGGTTAGCCGCAATTGCCTACGCGCACGAACTTGCCGCCGAACCGTCGCCCTTGAAGACCGGCGATTTGTACCGCCAGATTCGTGGCTTGCGGCGCCAAATCGAGAAACCGCGTCAAGCCCGTGAGGCACTCGTGCGCGAGGACGCCGCGCTGATGCTCAAAGCGTGGTCGTCACCCAGTTCGCTCGGTGAAATTCGCGATCGCGCCATCTTCACGCTCACCTGGTGCAGCGCGCTGCGCCGCTCGAACATCGCTGCGCTGCAGTACGATGACGTGAAGCTCCGAACGGACGATCTCGACGGGCAGCGTTATCTGGAGATCTTCGTGCAGAAAAGTAAAACTGACCAGGAAGGCCGGGGCCGGCGGGTGATCGTTACCGAGTTGCCGGACGATCACCCGCTGTGCGCCGTGCGGGCGCTCGAAGGCTGGCTGCGCGCCTCGTTCGTGACGAGTGGACCGCTGTTTCGCACCTTTGCGCTCGATCCCAATCCAAAAACGCGCGCGTTAACGCAAAACGGCATCGATGGCCGCGACGTCAGTCGCGCCGTCAAACGGATCGCGACCCGCGCCGGCATCGATCCGACGAAGTACGCCGCCCATTCGCTGCGTCGCGGTTTCGTTACCTCGGCCGATGCGGCCGGCGTCCGGCGCTCGCTCATTCGCGAACAGGGCGGCTGGAAAGACGATCGGATGATTAGCGTGTATACCAAAGTCGAGAACGTGCGGGATAACGCGTTGCGCGATATGTTCGCCCAGCCCAAGGACACCGCGTCCACGCCCAAGACGTAACCGGCACGGAGCTAAACGCGAACCGCAGTTTGTGCATCGTCGTCTACGTCGTATGACCTCAAAGCAGCAATTGTTTGGATCGGCAATCCTGGGCGGTAGCGCCGGCGCGTTGGTGATGGACGCGGTGCAAGCCGGCTGGACGCGTGCCTTCGATGCTGGCCGGCCGCCGGACGACCAAGACGAAGAGACGCAGGCGATCACCGCTGTCGTGGCGCTCCTCAAACGGTTGGCGCCGCGTCTGTTGCACCGCACACCATCGGCGGTTGCCGGACGCGCGATTCACTACGTGTTCGGCATCGGCTTCGCCGGCGCATATCTCGCTTTGCTGCCACGCGGGCGACCGCATGCGCTACGCGGCTTCGCGTTCGGCACGCTGCTGTGGCTGCTCAGCGATTTGCTGCTCATTCCGTTGTTGAAGCTGGGCCGGCCATGGGCGCGCTATAGTGTCACCCAGCGCGCGAACGCACTTCTTTCACATTGGGCCTACGCACTCGTCGTCGAATATTGTCGTCCGCAGTCCGCTAAGGGTTCGATTTAAAGGTTAGCCATTCTCAAAACGGGCCGCGTCTACTCTTCGAATCGAGCCGGTGGCCGATTCTACGTTTCTTGAAAATACACGAAGCGGTGGGTGATACTTTGGTTACTTCTGCCTCTGCGCTCATCGCAGCAACGGCTGGCGTTTCCATACCGTTCGCCGCCGCTCCGCTCTTGATGGCTTCGTTCACGTTACAGCGAACCTGCAATATCCGCGCGACGCTCTCGAATGGCCGAATCCGGTCGTTGCCGGTGTTGTCCACGCGGTAGGTCGGCGATTACGAAGTGCGCCAATGTTGGACAAGCGGCCAATCTGCTCTGCGATGGTGGACTAACCGCTACATGTTATCGGCAGGCGAAAATGCCGGAATTTTCGTCCGACGTCAGAAACCAAATTTAAACGTCTTCGAACCGATTATCAAAGGAATGATGGCCAAATATTCCGCGGCCAGGTCGCTCACGTCGGGTTCGCTACAAGAAATGCAGCGCGGCGAGCACGATCCTGCGTTTTCACGGTCGAACATTACTCGGTGACGACCTCCGCCTCGAAGCCGCCGGCTTTGAGCGCGGCCATGATCGCGCCAACGTCGTCCGGGCGTTCGACTTCCACGGTGAGGTCGAGCTCGGCGTGCTTGACCGAAATGCTGCCGAAAACGCGGTGATGCGTCACGTCGAGCACGTTCGCGCGGGCGGCACTGATCGCCGTTGCGACACTGGCAAGTTCGCCGGGCTTATCGACCATGTGCACGCGAATGCGGATGACGCGGCCCGAGCGCATGCGGTGCCGGACGATGACCGCCGCGAGCATCCCGGGATCGATGTTTCCGCCGCACAAAAGCGTGCCGACGCGCAATCCGGCGAAGCGCCCGGGCTGGGCCAGCAGCGCGGCGACCCCGGCGGCACCGGCGCCTTCACTCACCAGTTTCTCGTCTTCGATGAGCGTGACGATCGCCGTTTCGATCGCCGCTTCAGAAACGGTGATAACCTCGCGAACGACGTCGCGGATGACCGCCAACGGCAACCGGCCCAGACGTTTGACGGCGATGCCTTCGGCGATCGTCGGACCGCCGATCCCGTCGGCCAGATCGCTGCGGGCGGTGTCGACGCTGGGATAAAACGCCGACTGCACCGCGATGATTTCGGCTCGCGAGGCGGCGGCCGCGGCGGCCAGCGCCGCACCGGCGATTAAACCGCCGCCGCCGACCGGTACGAGCAGCACGTCGAAATCGCCGGCGTCCTCGAGGAACTCGAGGGTCGCGGTGCCTTGTCCGGCGATCACATGCGCGTCATCGTACGGATGCACGATCGTGGCACCGGTGCGTTCGGCCAAAAGCCGAGCGTAGTCGGCCGCTTCGTCGAAGGTGTCGCCCGTCAGCACCACCGCCGCGCCGAAATCACGCGTGCGCCGAATCTTTAGAAACGGCGTCGTCTGCGGCATGACGACGGTAGTCGCGATTCCCAACCGGGCGCCGTGGTAGGCAACGGCTTGGGCATGATTTCCGGCCGACATGGTAACGACGCCGCGTTCGCGTTCGCCTGAATCGAGCATGAGCAGCGCGTTGAGCGCTCCACGCTCCTTGTACGAACCGGTGGTTTGGCGAGTTTCCACTTTGAGCCAGACGTCGGCTCCGCTGGCCAGAGAAAGCGTGCGCGACCGCGATACGGGCGTTCGGATGATGCCGGTCGCGATGCGCTCCGCGGCTGCACGCACCGAGTGGGCTGAGATGTCCAGGGTCGCCATAACTGTCGCGACAGCTTTAACCGCTCCGGCCGGTCGGGCCTCGGTTGTGCGCCGGCCGCTCGAAGCTCGATCGATGATCTACCGCGCACGTCACCTCGCCCGGCGAACGATTCGCGTGCACGGTGCAGCGCGGTCGCAAGCGAATCGCGAACGGGCGAGGAGGCGACCAAGCGGCAGCGAATCGTCGCACCCTCGACGCTACGATCGATATTGCCTGCGATGCCGCAACGGAGACACACAATGAATTGTCCGACGTGTCAAACCCCGTTACTGCCCGGCGCTAAGTTTTGCGCGAACTGCGGTGCGCCCGCACCAAGTGCGACGACGGTCGGCACATACACCGAACCAGTTCCCGAAGTCGACAATCCCAAAGCACCGATCGTCCTCGGCGACATGACGATCAAGATCGAGGGCGAACTCGTTCCGGTCGTCGACGTCGAGTTAGGCGCGCGTCAAACGATCTATTTCGAGCACCACATTCTCTTATGGAAGCAACCGAATGTGAAGCTCGGCTTCATGGGTTTGCAGAACGTTGCGAAACGCTTCTTCGCCGGGTTGCAAATTTTTATCAGTACCGCCCAAGGTCCCGGCAATATCGCGCTGTCGCGTGAAGCGCCCGGCCAGATCGTCGCTTTACGGCTGCGGCCGGGCCAAGCCGTCGACGTACGCGAGCATCAATTTCTGTTAGCGACCAGTAGCGTCGATTACAACTTTTTTTGGCAAACGGGCTTAGCGAACGTGTTCTTCTCGCGCGCGGGCTTGTTCATCGACCGCTTCACCGCCGGCCGCGACGAAGGCGTGCTGTTGCTCCACGGCTATGGCAACGTGTTCGAGAAAACGTTGGCGCCGGGTGAGATGATCGATGTCGAACCGGGCGCCTGGCTCTGGAAAGATGCCAACGTCCGCATGGATACCGTTACGGTGCTGCAATCGGGCGGCGGCGGCGGATTGATGGGCGCCTTGGGCGCCTTCGTCGGCGGCGCTTCGCTCATGATGAACCGGCTGTACGGCCCGGGCCGTGTCGGGTTCCAATCGATGACCTACCACGAACCGGCCGGCGAAGGTGCCCAGCAAGCGGGCGGCCAGAGCAACATCGGCGGCGTCATCAACTCGCTCTTCGGTAACAAGCAGTAACCATGGCCGAGTGTGAGCATAGTCGCAGTCGCAGCCGGGTAAACACCGATCGATGAAGGTTTTTGTTGCGACGTTTGCATGGTGCTGCCTACTGCTCGGGGCGGGACCGGCGGGCGCTACGGAGCCGGCGCCATTGTCGATCGTCGTCCACGGCGACGGCGCGCAGGCGACGAAGCTTCCCGTCTACGATCCGAGTGCGCCGCTGGCGGTGAGCGTCACGAGTCCCGGCAATCCGCCGCTCCAAGCACTGCGCGTCGTCGCCGCCGGACCGAGCGGCCAGACGATCCGCCTGCCGTTGTCTCGCGCGGCCGATGGTTCGTTCCGCGGTCAGTTGACGCTCGCCGACCAAGGCATCTGGAACGTTCGGCTCATCACGCAGTCGGGCAATGTACAGACGCAAACGCTGCCGGTCGAGCTCGATGTCGAAGCCCCGCCGCCGTCAAATGCTTGGCAGATCGGCTTAGCCGTCGGCGCGGGCATCTTCTGCGTTTTCGGAATTGGTGGCTTCTGGCTATTGCGCCGGGGTAGTGGCGGCCGCGGACTTGCACTTCGGCCTGCGGCGTAAGGGCCGGTCAGGCTTGCAGAAGCGGTCGCCATCATGCGCGCCGTTTAGATGCAGCGTTTCGCTTACGGCGGTCCGGGTTTACGAAACGTAGCTGACGTTCACGCTGTAGCCGACGGCCTCCGCTTGCCGCAACACACCCAGGACGTTATCGATTTCCGCGTCGATCGCGACGATCTCACCGGCGCTGATACCGACCGGAGCGGCGTTCTTCCAAAGCACCCGGCGCGCCGTCTGGAACGCTGCCCGCAAGCGCTGCGGCGAAGCTTCGAGCACCGGCCAATCCTCGTAGGACGCGGCCGGCACGATCCGCCAGCCGTCACCGGAGTTCATGCTTTCATCGGTAAATGCGTGCGGGATGGCGGCCAGCATGTCGAGTTGAATCCGGTCGTCGGCACTCACCGCAATTTCGGAATCACCCAGGCGCAAAACGTAGCGGTAGAACGACGAGTTGGCCACCGTGCACATTCCGGCCGGGGAACCGACGTTCACATGAATCATATTCTTCGAACCGTTCGCGCGACCGGGTGGCGCCCCTTTAGCAGCGTCCCGATCACCCGTGCGACGTAAGCAGCCCGCGTTCGGCCAGCGCGAGGTCGAAGGTTCGCGCCGCGACGCCGTGGCGCGAGAAGATCGCTTCGATACTGCGGCCGATCGCCGGATCGCCGTGCCGGACGAGGGCGATGACGGACGGCCCCGCGCCCGACAGCGCGATACCGTAGATGTCGTCTCCTTCGAGTGCGATCATCTCCTCGAGTCCGGGTACGAAACTGGCCCGATAGGGCTGATGGATGCGATCCCGCATCGCCGCCCGCAACACGTCGAAACGGCCGCTGGCAAAGGCGGCGCCCAGCAACGCCGCACGGCCGATATTATACACCGCGTCGCGCCGGCTGTAACTCGTCGGTAAAATTGCGCGGGCTTGCACGGTGGGCATTTCGATTTGCGGAACGACGACGAAGGCACGCAACTGCGACGGCGCGGCGAAGCGGATGTAGCTCGGCAATTCGCCCGGCGCCTGGGCAGCGACGACGATGCCGCCGAGCAGCGCCGGGATGCCATTGTCGGGATGGCCTTCGATTTCGGCGATCGTTTGCGCCAATTCTTGTTCGCCGGCGGGCGTGCCGCGGAGGTGGGAGCCGATTGCGACGCCGAGCACGGCGGCGGCGGCACTTCCGCCGAGCCCTTTGCCCAGCGGTATAGCGTTGTTCACCGCAATGTCCAGCGGCGGAAGCACCCGCGCCCCGGCAATCCGGGCGATGCCGCGCGCGATCTCGTCGCGCAAGCCGTCATGTGTCGGCGGATAGTCGCCGGCGAAACTCCAACGCGGCGTCTCGCCGGCTGCCAGCACCGTGACCTCGGCGCTGATTCGAAGCTCGAGCGCTAGCCCGATCGAGTCGAAACCCGGACCGAGATTCGCGCTCGAGGCGGGCACGGAAACGTGCAACGCCTCATGCACCGGCGGGCGCGGCCGCGAGATCGTCGATCCGAGTCAGCAGTTCGGTCTGGCTGCGCGTATGGACGATCCGGTTGGCAAATGCCCCCGGGGCCGCGTGATACGCGGCGGCATACGCCGTGTCTTTGAGCACGTGACCGGTCAGCACGAGCGCGACGTCGTCGTCGCGGCCGATGATGCCGGCCGCCACCAGGTGGCGCGCGCCGGCGAGCGACGCGGCCGACGCCGGCTCGCAGCCGATGCCGTCACGGCCAATGACCGCTCGCGCATCGCCGATCGCGTCGTCCTCAACCGCGATGACCGTGCCCGCGCTCGACCGGACTTCGCGCAACGCCTTGCGCCACGACGCCGGCGCACCGATCTTGATCGCGGTCGCGGTCGTCCGGGCGGTCACCGGGACCATATCGCCGCCCTCGCTGAAGAGGCGCGCGAACGGAGCCGCCCCGCTGGCTTGAATCACCGCGATGCGCGGCAAACGGTCGATCAGCCCAAGGAGCAGCGCCTCGCGGAAGCCTTTGCCGAAGGCGCTCGTATTGCCCAAGTTCCCGCCCGGCAGAACCAACCAGTCGGGCACCTGCCAATTGCGTTGTTCGAGCAGCACGAACGCGGCCGTCTTCTGACCCTCGATGCGATACGGGTTGACGCTGTTGACGATCGCGACCCGGCGCGGGTCGAGCCCGCGGACGGTGGCCAGCGCCGCGTCGAAATCGCCGTCGATGCCCAGCACGAGCGCTCCATAATCCAGCGTTTGCGCGACTTTGGCCTCGCTGATGCCGGTCGAGGGGACGAGCACCACCGCGCGCAATCCGGCCCGCGCCGCGTAGGCCGCCATCGATGCAGCCGTATTGCCCGTGCTGGCGCAAACCGCAAGCCGCGCGCCGCTTTGCGCCGCATGCGTCAAGGCGACCGTCATGCCGGCGTCCTTGAACGAACCTGTGGGGTTCATCCCGAGATGCACGTACGTGGCGGCGGCCAAGCCGGCATAGGCGGCACCGCCGGGCGCGGCGTAGAGCGGGACATCGTTTTCGCGCAACGTGACGATGCGGCTGGGATCGAGCGCCGGCAATAGTTCACGATAGCGCCACACGCCGCTGCGGTCGCGATGGTCGTTCGAGTGGCGCCGGGCGCCGACGAGTTCGCGAATTGCCGCACCGTCCCAACCGGACGCATCAAGCGCGAACTCCAGCAAACCTGCGCACGCGGCGCAGAATAACGCATCGTCGGCGGCCGGAACGCCGCAGTCGCTACAGATCAGTTTCACGCCAGGCGTCTTTCTAGTCCGGCCGGGTAATTGCGCCTTCGGACGCGGACGACACGTGGGCGGCATATTTGGCGAAGACACCGGTCGTATAGTTGGGTTTCGGTTTGGTCCACGCACGCATGCGCAGGCTCAGTTCGGCCGGGCTGACGTCGGCGTCGATGCGCCGGGAGTCGATATCGATTGTGATGAGGTCGCCGTCGCGCAGCGCCGCGATCGGGCCACCGACCGCGGCCTCGGGCGAAATATGCCCGATCATGAGGCCGCGGGTGGCTCCGCTGAAACGGCCGTCGGTAATGAGCGCGACGCTTTCGCCCAGCCCCTGGCCGACGATGGCGCCCGTTACGCCGAGCATCTCGCGCATGCCGGGTCCGCCTTTGGGCCCTTCGTACCGGATCACGACCACGTCGCCCGCCACGATTTGACGCTGGTCGATCGCGTGCATGGCGTCTTCTTCGCGGTCGAAAACGCGAGCCGGGCCGCGATGGTACGTTCGTTCGTGTCCGGCGACCTTGACCACGCCGCCGTCGGGGGCGACATCACCGCGCATGATCACGATGCCGCCGGTCGGCTTGAACGGATGGTCGGCCGTTGAGATGACGGTTTGACCGGGGGTCTCGCGGGCGTCGGCCGACTCTTGGGCCAACGTCCGGCCGGTCGGGGTCAAGGTCTCGCCGTGAACGAGATTGGCCTCGACCATCCGGCGCGCGATGAGGGCGATACCGCCCGCCGCGTCGACGTCGGTAGCCACGTATTTGCCGCCCGGACGCAGATCGGCCACGATCGGCGTCCGGCGTGAGATCGCGTCGAAATCGTCGATCGTGAGCGGCACGCCGGCTTCGCGCGCGATGGCCAGGAGATGCAGCACGGCATTGGTCGAGCCGCCGGTGCCGGCGGCCGCCGCGATACCGTTTTCGAACGCCGCGCGCGTCGCCAGATCGAGCGGCCGAACGTTGCGATTGAGCAAATCCATCACGATCTTGCCGGCCCGGTAGGCTTCTGCGTCCTTACGCGCATCGAGCGCCGGCGGACTCGCACTGCCGACCGGCGATAGACCCAGAAACTCGAACACCGTCGCCATCGTGTTGGCGGTGAATTGGCCACCGCACGCGCCCGCGCCCGGACATGCATGGTCTTCGATCGCCAACAACTGCGCATCGCTAATTTTTCCCGCGGAGTGCGCGCCGATCGCTTCGTACACGTCGCCCAGCGTCAGATCGACGCCGTCGAATTTTCCCGGCTGAATCGTACCGCCGTAAAGCATGACGGCGGGGACGTTGAGCCGCATGAGCGCCATCGCCGTTCCGGGACCGGTTTTGTCGCACGCGAACAGGCCCACGATCGCATCGAACATATAGCCGCGCCCGACTAACTCGATCGAATCGGCGATGACTTCGCGGCTAACGAGCGAGGCCTTCATTCCCTCGGTGCCCATGGTGATGCCGTCGCTAATTGCGATGGTGTTAAATTCCATCGGCGTGCCGCCGGCTTCGCGTACACCGCGCTTGACGTGCGCCACCAAATCGCGCAAGTTATAGCCGCAAGGCATCGTCTCGATCCACGTATGCGCGATGCCGATGATGGGTTTGGCGAGGTCGGCGTCGGTGAAGCCGATCGCTTTGAACATGGCGCGCGCGCCCGCGCGGTCGCGGCCATTGGTGATCGTCGCGCTGTTCCATTTTGGACCTGCGCCGGTGGCTGTGCCGTTGTGGCCGTTCACGAGATGCTCCAACATGCGAGGTGACTCGTGCATGTTGTTGTCGAGCGACGGCCCGGACAACCTGCTTACCGTTTACGCTTTGGCGATCAGATCGAGTTCCTTGGAGATCGTTGAGAGCTGACCGGAACACTGAGCGACGCCGGCCGACAGATTGAGCGACTGATCGGCCATCGCGCTGACCGCCGCCACGCTGTTGGCAATCTGCAAGCTCCCTTGCGCCGTCTGGGCCGAATTACCGGCAATATCGCGCGTGGCCGCGGCTTGCTGCTCGACCGCGCTTGCAATCGTCGTCTGAATACCGCTGATCTCGTTGATGACGGCGGTGATCCGCGTGATCGCCGAGACCGAAGCCTGCGTTCCGGTGGTGATAACGCCGACTTTATCGTTTATTTCTTTGATCGCACGTTGCGAGTCGGTCGCCAGTTTGCGCACTTCATCGGCAACGACGGCGAAGCCGCGACCGTGTTCGCCCGCGCGCGCGGCTTCGATCGCGGCATTGAGCGCCAGCAAGTTTGTTTGATCGGCGATCGACTCGATGACGCGGATGATTTCGCCGACTTGGCGGCTGCCGGCGTCGAGCTGCTCGATCGTCACGTTCGTTTCTCTGGCCATCGTAACGGCACCGTCGGCGACCGCCGTCGCGTGGGCGACGCTCTTGGCGATGTCGGTGATGGTCGCGCTCATGGCATCGATAGCGCTGGCGACACTTTGCGCATTGCGCACGATGGCGTCGGAAAATCCGGCGGTCGTCGCGATGGTCTCCGAGGTTTGGCGCGCGTTTGCCGCCAGGCTGCCACTGGAGCGATCCATATCGCTCGCCGCCGACAGCAACTTGCTGACGTTTGCCGCGATGGCCTCGAAAGCCGCGACGCGTTGGCCGAGCGTTTCCTGTAATTCATGCGCGCGGCGTTTGTCATCATCGATATCTTTGAGCGAACCCGCGACGCGCAACGGATTGCCGGCGGCATCACGTAAGGTCGTACCGCAGGCGCGAAACCAACGATATCCCTGCGAACGCGTTTTGAGTTGATACTCGACGTCGTAACTGGTGCGGCCGGTCTTGTCCATAAGGTGCGCCGAGAACGCGGCCAAGGTCCGCGCTTCGTGGTCCGGATGCAGCAGCGCGGCCCAACTCTTGAGCACATTGGGAAAATCACTGAGACCGGCGTAGCCCAACATGCTACGAAAGCGGTCCGACCACCAAAACGGCGTATCGGGTAAGATCTGGCCATCGCCGGGATAGACCATATCCCACAGACCTTCAGTCGAACTGTCGTTCACGAGTTTAAATCGGATGAGCGCCGTCTCGAGTTCGTCCGAACGTTGTTTTTGCTCGGTGATGTCGGTCAACGACCCCGCGACACGCAACGGATTGCCGGCCGCATCGCGTAAGGTCGTACCGCGCGCGCGGAACCAGCGGTATTCACCGCTGCGCATCTTTAGTTGGTATTCGACGTCGTACGGCGTGCGGCCGGTACGGTCGGCCAGATGCTTGGCGAAAGCATCCAGCGTCCGGGCTTCATGGTCGGGATGCAGCAGCGAGGCCCAGCTGCCCAAGATGTTCGGAAAATCCTTGTCGTCGGTGTACCCGAGCATCGACCGAAAGCGATCCGACCAGATGAACGGCGTCTGCGCATCGACCTTCGCGTCGGCCGGATAGCGCATATCCCACAATCCGTCACTCGAACTGCGATTGACCAAGTCGAAGCGGATTAAGGTTTCTTGTAATTCCGTTTCGAGCGCTGACTTTTTCGACGGCCTCAACCAAGACACGTTCAACATCGTTCCCCTGCCGCATAGCATCCGCGGCGCACGCTTTTTGGTCGGTCGAAAATGGACAAAGTTTAGACCGTTTACCGCCGCGCCGTGCGGGGCCGGTGAGCCGCCCGCGCGGAATCGGCGACGCTGCCTCCGTCGCGGCGATCGTAAAAACGGTGTGTGGTGCGACCAACGGTGCAGACGGCAAGCGGTTGCAGCGACCTGCCAGGCGACGGTGCATCGGTGATTGCGTTCGGCTACGAGCGAAGCGTCGGCCGACGCATGTCGATGCGTTCCTAGGAGTTGGCGACCGAGGCGACAACTTTCGAAAGACGTCTCGCCGTTTTGGCCGCCCACGCTCCTTGGCGCGACGCCGGCCGGCCCAGCATTGCGGGCGGCGGTTCGCGCCCACTCGTCACGGAGGTTTATGCCATGGAGGTTATCGCGGCGCGTATCGTTCGCGACACGCTCGTTGCTCCGGCGCTTGCCGATCCGCAGCACGCAGCGCATGATGCGCTCGCGCATGTGCTGCGCGGCCGACTCACGCGCGGGGCCCGGGTTGCCATCACCGCCGGCAGCCGCGGCATCGCGAACGCTCCGGCGATCTTACGTGGCTTGGCGAGCGCCGTGCGCGACGTGGGTGGCACCCCGTTCTTGGTCGCGGCGATGGGTTCGCACGGCGGCGGCACGGGCGAGGGTCAACGCGAGATGCTGGCCCTGCTCGGCATCACCGAAGCGACCGTCGGCGCGCCGATCGTTAGTGAGATGGACGTGCTTGCGGTCGGCACGACACCCAGCGGCGTCCCGGTCTACTGCGACCGACACGCGGCCGGCGCGGACGCCATCGTCGTCGCCGGCCGCATCAAGCCGCATACCGATTTTTCCGGTGCCATCGAGAGCGGTATCTTGAAGATGGCGGCGATCGGCTTAGGCAAAGCGATCGGCGCGGCGGCTTATCATGCGGCGTTCGCTCAGCTCGGCTACGAACGCATCATTCGCGAAGTTGCGGCAGTGCAATTAGCGCAATTGCCGATCGTCGCCGGGGTCGGCATCGTCGAAGATCACCGTGGAAACACGCACGCCATCGAAGCGTTCGCGGCCGACAGCATCGTGGCGAACGAGGAGCGACTGCTCGTGCGGGCGCGCGAACTCTTATCCGTGCTGCCCTTCGACGAACTGGATCTGCTGGTCGTCGACGAGATGGGCAAAAACTTTTCGGGCGCCGGCATGGATACCAATGTCACCGCGCGGGCGGTCGACGGCCGTTCGCAAAAGTCGGCCAAACCCGTGATCCGCCAACTATTCGTACGCGATCTAACCGATCGGTCGCACGGAAATGCCAACGGCGTCGGCTTGGCCGATTTTTGTTTGCGCCGGCTGGCCGATAAAATCGACTGGCAGGCAACGTATCTCAATGCGCTCACCGCCGCTCAACCCGCGAGCGCCCGGCTCCCGGTGGTGTGCACCAACGATCGCGAAGCCGTTCGGCATGCGCTCGTCGCCGCCGGCGTCGAACGGCTGGCCGATGCGCGCGTGGCGCGCATCAAGAACACCTTGCACATCGATGCGATGGTCGTTTCCGAAGCGGCATTGGCAACGATGCATAACGCCGGCCGATACGAGGTCGCGGCAGCATCAGACGCGTTGGCCCTGCGGGCCGACGATTACTTTACGGCTTTTCCGGCGGAGAATTAGCAAGATGCAGGTGCTCGTTACGGGCGGTTACGGTTTTATCGGCGCTTGGACCACGCGTAAACTGCTCGAAGCCGGCCATTCCGTGCGCATCTTCGAGAATCACACCGACCGGCGTTTCTACGAACAAATTTTAAGCGACCGGGCCGGCGATCCGCGGATCACGCACGTGGCGGGCGACATCGTTGATTACGACGACGTCGGCCGGGCGGTTGACGGTTGCTCGGCAATCGTTCACTTGGCCGGAATTTTGGTTCCGTATTGCCGCGAAAATCCGTTGCGCGGGGCCCAGATTAACGTTATCGGCACGCTCAATGTATTCGAACACGCCAAAGCCGGGGGGGTGAGCGGCATCTCCTATGCGTCGAGCGTTGCCGTCTTCGGACCCGACGACGGCGTTACGCCGAACCCGACCACCCACTACGGCGCGTTCAAATTATGTAACGAAGGCAACGCGCGCGCATACTGGATCGATCATAAGCTCCCCAGCGTTGGGCTGCGGCCGTTCACGGTCTACGGCCCGGGCCGCGAGACGGGCATTACCGCCGGGCCAACGATTGCGATGCGGCATGCCGCACAGGGAAATGCGTACACGATCCCATTTAGCGGCTCGACCGGAATGGATTACGTTGAAGACACGGCGACGATCTTCGCCCGTGCGGCGACCGAACCGCCGGCCGGCGCGCACGTTTTCAGTTTGCAAGGCGTGATCGCCTCGACCGACGATATCATCGCCGCGATCCGCGAAATCGAGCCGGACGCGCGCATCGACGCGACCGGAGCGCCGTTGCCGTTCGCACCGCAACTGGACGAACGCGACCTGCGGACGGTTTTCGCGGGACTTCCCAAGACAACGTTGCGCGACGGAACCGCCAAGACCGTCGCGTTCTACCGCGAGCACGCCGGACTGGCGCGCGTGTAGGCTACACCCGTTAACCGGCGCGCGACGGTCGAACGGACGGCATTCGATGATGCGCGTGGTGTCCCGGCCGGTGCTGCCGGCTCGGCGCCGGGCGGTGTGACGGTCGCACGGCGCGTAACGTCGAAAGGTTACCCGTGATCGAGCAACACCATCTGGGTTTTTCGGGGACCGACATTCCGCCCGAGGCCGTCTTCAATCAATGCGTTCGGTGCGGGTTGTGTTTGCCGACCTGCCCGACTTACGTGGAAACGCTGGTTGAAACGTCGAGCCCGCGCGGGCGCATCGCGCTGATCCGGGCCGTAGCCGAAGATCGGCTCGATCTGACCGACCCTGGTTTCATGCATCAAATGTCCGAATGCCTCGACTGCCGGGCGTGCGAGGCCGTGTGTCCCTCGGGCGTGGCCTACGGCCAACTGCTCGAGCCGGCGCGCACGCAAATCGTCCGGGCCACCGCGCAGTCCCGCAGCTGGACGAGCCGGCTGGGCCGGGCCGTCGCCATCGGTGCGCTGTTCTCGAACATGCGCCTCATGCGGCTGGCCGCGACGCTGATCCGCTTTTACCAGCGGTCCGGTCTGCGGACGCTGGCGCGCGACAGTGGTCTGTTGCGCGCGCTCGAACTGGCGGAGCTCGAAGCGCTGACGCCGACGATCTCCGACAACTTTTTCGTCCCTCGCGATCAGCGCTGGCAAGCGCTGGGACCGCGCAAGGCGACGGTCTTCATGCACGCCGGTTGCGTGATGCATGTGGCGTTCGCGGGCGTTAATGAAGCGACGGTCCGGGTCTTGCAGCGCGCCGGCTGCGACGTCATAGCGCCGGCCGGTCAGGGCTGTTGCGGTGCGATCACCATTCACGCGGGCGAGATGGATCGCGGCCGCGCGTTGGCCAAAGTCAATATTGCGGCGTTCGAGGCCAGCGGTGCCGACCTGTATATCGTGAACGCCGCCGGTTGCGGCTCGTCACTCAAGGAGTACGGCCACCTCTTCGAAGGCGACCGCCTGTGGGGCGAGCGTGCAACGGCCTTCAGCGCGCGCGTTCGCGATATCTGTGAATACCTGGACGAGATCGGCATCGCGCCGGAACTCGGCCCGCTGCCGGCGGTGGCGACGTATCAGGAGCCGTGCCATCTTGCGCACGCACAGCGTATCGCGGTTGCGCCGCGCCGGCTGCTCGCACAAATTCCGGGCCTAGAACTCCGTGAAATGGCCGAAAGTTCGTTGTGCTGCGGCAGCGCCGGAATCTACAACGTCACCCAACCCGACATGGCGAACCGGCTGCAAGCCCGGAAGATCGCGCGCGTCGTCGAGGTCAACCCGCAGATCGTGGTTACCGCCAATCCGGGTTGCGCGCTGCAACTCGAGAACGGGTTACGCAAGGACGGCCGCGCCATTGCCGTCCGGCATATCGTCGAACTGCTCGACGCGTCGTATGCCGCCTATAAGTCGCCGACGCGCGACCCGTCGTTGACGGCGTCGTCGAGTGTCGGATAAACCGAAAGGACCTTCAAGAGCCCGGTAATCCGCAATAGACGCAAGATTTGGCCTTCTTTCACGACCAGCCGCACGTCGCCGCCGAACTCCTTGGCCCGACGCTGCGCCCCGATGAGCGCGCCCAGGCCCGTCGAGTCGAGGAAGTCGACCTTCGTCAAATCGACGATGAGTTTATGATCGCCGCGCTCGGATGCCTCAACGAGCGATGCGCGCACGGTCGGCGAAGTGGCGATATCGAGACTGCCGCTCAGCTCGAACACGTTCATACCGCCATGGACGTGAACGTGGATGGAGAGGTCCTCGTGGTGCAGATTCATAGCGGTATTACCCTTCATATTCACGCCATGCGGCGATGGCGCCGCTCGGATCGAACCGAACGATAGCGCATCCGGCGCGTTCGCGCCAAAGCGCGCCCGTGCCTTCGACAGCAAAGCGGTAGACGACGCACGCCCGGCCGTCATCGAGCAGGAGGTCGTCGAGCGTGAAACGCCAGCTGGGTCCGTCGCGAAAAAAGCGAGTGAAATGTTCGACAAGGGCGCCCCGGCCCTTGAGCGCGACCCGGCCCGCTTCGGCATACTCGCCGTCTTCGAGAAAGTGCGCGGCGGCTCGCAGCGCATCGCCGGTACGCCACGCTTCGATGAGTCCTTCGAGCGCCCGGCGATCGTCGCGGCGACCTTCGTGCATTCCGCTCATGTTCGACGCCCCCGGCTCCTAACCGCAGAGCGCAAGAAGAGTGCTGGGGCGGCTGGACTCGAACCAACGCATGCCAGAGTCAAAGTCTGGTGCCTTACCAACTTGGCTACGCCCCACTAGCGGTCAGCGGATTAGACCGGCGCACAACGATTCGCGTCCGCCCCGCCCGTTCCTCGACACCGCACCGGCGCGCGTCGATTTACCGGCGGTCGACCCGCAACCACCGGTCGACGATCGGCGTAACGAGCGGAAGCGAGAACAGTTCGCCTTGGGCCGCGCGCGCCGCCAAGCGGATCGCCACCAGGATGAAGATCAGGCCGAAAGCGACGTCGGCAGCTAAACCGATGCTATAAACGGCAATCGTCGCGCTCGGCGAAATCGATGGAACGGCCAGAACGACGACGAGTGGAAACGCCAACAGAACGAAAAAGACGAACGAACACAGTACTCCGAAAACGAGCGCCTGGCGGGCGTGCAGCCGCGACCAGATCGTAGCCGACTCGCCCTCCTTGACTAAGTTCGCAACGGCAAGCGGCCACACGAGATAGCCGTTTGCCGCTCGCCGGTGATCCTCGTCGGGATTACGAACCGAACACGCGCTTCGCCCCAAGATACCGGGGCGCCCAATAACGATCGTGAAGACTCGAAACGGCAACGCCCCGGCTCGACGAGCTATGAATGAACTTACTGTTGCCGATGTAGATGCCGACATGCGAAACACCCGGCGCGTAGGTGTGAAAGAAGACCAAGTCGCCGGTTGCGATCGCCGCCGAGATGCGATGTCCGGCTCCAAACTGCGCATCGGCGGTACGCGGCAGATGCACGCCCAACAGCGCGAACACATGCTGCACGTAACCCGAGCAGTCAAAGCCGGTCGCTCGCGTACCGCCGAAGACGTACGGCGTACCGATGAAGCGCATGGCACTACGCGTCAAGCTCGAAGCGATCGCCGAACTGCGGCTGACGATGCCGCTGGCAAAGCGGCGCAAGCGATTGATATGTTTGGCCGGCTCGGCGACCGGCGCTTCGGCCGTGACGGTGGCGGTGCTGACGGCATCGCGCACCGGTGTCACGTTAGCAGCGGTTAACGCGACCGGGGGGCCGGCTTCTCCGCTCTCGGCAACGCCCGACTCCCCACTAGCGGGAGCGCCCGGATCGACGGACGGCACGCTCGCCGTCGCTATACGGACGGCCTTCGACTCAAACGTCGGTGCGGTTTGGTCGGCCTGAGCCGTGCCGCAGATGCCGGCCGACAATACGCAAATAAAGATCCCGCAAAGGATAGGACGACGCAAGGACTGCTCCTCTTCCCAACACCTACGGGGTTAGTTGACGGATTAGGACGGAAAGAATCGCCCTCGGACCGACCGGTCCGTTCACCCCACGTACGCTTGCGTCGTTACACGCTTCGTACGACCGAGAATCCCCCGCTCCGGCTCTGTTCCGGACTCGGTGACGATAGCAGATATGCAAAAAACAAGACGGCTAAAACGATTCAGCCGGCCGGCGTGAGTGTAACACTCACCCCGCTATAGTATATCGGTTGACTTCTCATCTCCTGTTAGTTTTGCCGCTCGCCGAAACAAGTTGCGCCGGCTACGATGTGCGCGCGGGCCCCGCTTGCTCCGCGGTCCGAACGACGTTCGCCAGCCGCTCGCCCAGCGCGCCGACGACGGTTGCGTCGTCACCCTCGATCATGATGCGAACGAGCGGTTCGGTTCCCGACGCTCGGACCAAGATGCGGCCGTTGGCTCCGAGTTCGCGCTGCGCTGCCGCAATCGCGGCGCGTAGCTGCGGATGTGCATCGACGACGTCTTTACGTCCGACCCGCACGTTGATGAGAATTTGCGGAAAGACACGCAGATCGGCGGCCAGCGCATGGAGTGTTTTTCCGCTGCGCGCAACGATCGAAAAGAGCATGACCGCGGTCATTGGTCCGTCGCCCGTCGTGTTGTGCACTAAATCGATGATGTGACCCGACTGCTCGCCGCCGAAGCGCAAGCCGGCGTCGCGCAGCGCCTGCAAAACGTAACGGTCGCCGACCGGCGCGCGCGCGAGCGCGATGCCGTTGCGCCCGAGCGCCTGTTCCAAGCCGATATTACTCATCACCGTACCGACCACGGTGTCACCCGCCAGCGCCGCCCGCGATTGCAGATCGCAGGCGATGATGTACATCGTATGATCGCCGCTCAACGCGGCGCCGGTTTCGTCAACGAAGAGCGCGCGGTCCGCATCGCCGTCGAACGCCACTCCGACGACCGGCCCGGCGCGCCGCAATGCTTCGCGTTTGACCGTTTCGGCGAGCATTTCCAAATGCGTGGCGCCGCATGCGACATTGATTCGTTCACCGTCATCTTCGGCGTTGATGGCGATGACGTGCGCGCCCAGTTCCGCTAGGGCGCGCGGCCCGACCGCATACGCGGCGCCGAATGCCGCATCAACCACGATCGTGAGGCCATGCAGATCGGCACCGGCGTTCACCAGCGTTGCGAAATAGGTGTCGACGAGTTCGGGGCGCGAGCGCGCGCGACCGACACCAAGATGTGTCGGGCGCGGGAGATCGGCGGCATCGAGCCGCGCTTCGATCTCATCTTCGACGCTGTCGGTTAATTTAAAACCGTCGGCGCCAAAAAATTTAATGCCGTTATCTTCGACCGGATTGTGCGAAGCGGAAATCATGACGCCGGCAGCCGCTCCCAGCGAGGTGGTAATGGCGGCCACGCCGGGAGTCGGTACGACACCCACGCTGATAACGTTGCGACCCGTCGACGTGATGCCGGCGACGATCGCGGCCTCGAGCATCGGGCCCGAAACGCGCGTATCGCGGCCGACAACGATCGGCCGGTCGCGACCGGTGTCGCGCGCGAGTACCGCCGCTCCGGCGCGCCCGATTCGGAACGCCGATTCGGGCGTGAGATCGGCGTTGGCGACGCCGCGCACGCCGTCGGTACCGAAGAGCCGGGCCATCGCCTCAGTAGGCCCGCGAACCGGTCGAATGCACGAATCGGGCCCGCACGCGAACCAAGTTCGGGGAAACTTGCACGGCGGCGATCTCATCACCGCCGCTGCTCTGGGCCAGCGGGCGAATCATCGCATCGACGTTCGTCACTTTGGCCGGCAGCACGATCTCGACACGCACCGACTGAATGCGGGCCAGATCGGTCGCGATCCCGCGCACCGTAACTTCTGCGGGGTTGACGCCCGCCGAATCGACCACGATGCTCTTCGAGTCGCCCAAATACGCGATCGACACGGGAAAGGTTCGCTGCGCGAGACGATCGATCGTCAAGGTGACGGACGCCGGCGCGAGCGACCGGATCTGCAGATCCGGTGCGATGATGGCGACCGGAATATTAAATATTCCGGCTTGCGGATTGGCGCCCAGATTCAGCACGGCCTCGACCTGATCGGGCTTGATCGGCGCGCTGTTCCTGGTCGCATCGATGGTGACCACGGCGAATTTATCGGTGTAGTGCGCGACGAGACCGGGCCGCAATCCGGTAACCACGATCGGCACGCTCAGTTGTTGGTCGAAGCGCGCGGTGATGCTGGGACTTGCCGAAAAGTGGAAATAGGCCCAGGCCGCAAGCGCGAGGGCGAAAGCAAATGCTTTAAGTGGGAAGTTTCGGCGAACGATCGACAGCACGTGGTATCCGGGCCAGCAGATTAGCCAGCAACGGGCTGACGGCCTGGCGCGTCCGGCGCGGCGGCCGCACGATGGCACCTAAGACTTTATTGAGCCGCTCCTCGCCGTCGATTTGCACCGATAAGCGGCCCTCGCGCGCGATCGAAACAGCGCCGGTCTCTTCGGACACGACGACGACGACGGCGTCGGTTTGCTCCGTCACGCCGATGGCCGCGCGGTGCCGCGTGCCGATATGGCGTTCGGCCGATACGGCGTTCTCCGACAGTGGGAGAAAGCAGGCCGCGCCCTCGATCGTTGTGTCATTGACGATCACCGCTCCGTCATGCAGCGGTGAACTCGGGTTGAAAATCGCGAGCAGCAATTCGACCGATAAGCGCGCATCGAGCGCCGTTCCACTTTCAACGAATTCGCGCAGGCCGGTCTGCTGTTCGATGACGATGAGCGCGCCGATATGCCGCCGGGCAAACGCAAACGCCGCTTGCGCGACGATCGCGACTTGCTTCGCGGCGACCTCATCATCGGTTTCACCGGCCGGCCGGGCAAATAGCCGGCCGCGTCCGATCTGTTCCAGACCGCGCCGCAACTCGGGTTGAAAAACAACGGGCAAGGTTACCGCTGTGCCCAGCAGCAAATACTGCATGACCGTCGCGAGCACGAGCAAATGAAACACATTTGAAAGCGCCAACACGATAACGAGCACGAATAACCCGAGTGTGATTTGCACGGCGCGCGTGCCGCGAATGAGGAGCAACAAGTAATACGCCAGGATCGATGTCGCGATGATATCGGCAGCATCGCTGATGCCAAACGATATCGACGTCAGGCCGGCGGGAATCACGGTACGTACGTTTCGATCAACCGCGTACGGTCGAGGTCGGGTTCGTTCAGGCCGCGCGCGGCGAGGGCGACGGCTGCCGCGGAACCGGCCGGCCATGCGTCAAGGCGCGGAACGAAGGTGGACTCGACCTCGATGAGCGCGTCGATCAATGCCGGTGCGGTCCGCTCGGAGTCAAACGTAACCTCGATCGTTTGCGCGCCGGCGGTGCATGACAGGCCGGCGGGGCCGCCGGGGCCCGTCAGGGCGGCCACCACGTTCGCTCGCGCGAGCGGATCGGTGACGACGACGGTACGGACGATAATCACGGTTTACGTCCGGTTCGCAACGGGATGAGTGAAGTCCGCCGGGCGCGTGTCATCGCCGTCGGCCGCAACGCGGCGTGGATCGTTTTCGGCGACGAAACCGAACCGCGGTTGGCAAACTTCCGCAAAAAAGCGCGCCATCCGATGCTCGTTCCGGGCGATCTGGTCGAAGCTGCACCGACCGCTGATCCCGAGCATCTCGTTATCGACGCGGTGGTCGAGCGCAGCTTCGCACTCGAGCGCCGGACTTCGGCCGGCCGGGTGAAGACGATGGCCGCCAACATCGATACCCTGGCGATCGTCGCGGCCCTGACCGACCCGCCGCTACGGCTGGCCCTCATCGACCGGTTGGTCGCCTTTGCCGTCTTGCACGATCTTGAACCGGCCCTTATTTTGACCAAGCCCGACCTGGCCGGCGAGACGGCGGCCGGCTCGGTCGCCGCCGTGTATCGGCATATCGACGTCGCGACACTGGTGCTGCAACCGAAAATCGGCCGCGGCGTCGACGAGCTACGGACGCTCATCGCCGCCCGCTCGGCCATGCTCATCGGTCAGTCGGGGGTCGGTAAGAGCTCGATCTTCCGCGCGCTGGGCGGCATCGGGGCGGTCGGCGACCTTTCCCGCTTCGGTCGCGGCCGCCAAACGACCACGTCGGCTCGGCTCTTTCGCATGGGTGACGGCTTTCTGATCGATAGCCCGGGCATCGGGGAATTCACGCTTGACCCGATGCCGGCCGTCGAACTCGCTCCGCTCTTCGTCGAGATGCGTGAGCCGGCGCGGGCCTGCCGCTTTTCCGATTGCCGGCATTTGAGCGAACCGGGCTGCGCCGTCATCGGGTCGGTCGAGGCGGGCCGCATCGCGGTGAGCCGCTATGAAAGTTATCGCGAAATCCTCGCGGACGCCGCGCTGAGTTGAAGGCGGACCGCGGGTAGCGCGCCGACTCGATCTATGCTATCTTAAACTTTGTGCCCGCGGCGGATCGTCCGCGGCGAAGACTCTCACTCGACGGAGCCGACCTTGCCGAATATCAAAGCCGCGATCAAATGGACGCTTCAAACCGAGAAGCGGACGCAGCGGAATCTCGACGTGAAAACTCGCCTTAAGACGCTGTTCAAGAAAGCGAAGGCCGGGACCGTTGCCGCGTCGACCGTCGAAGCCCAATTCGACAAAGCGGCGCAAAAAGGAATCATTCACCCCAACAAGGCGGCGCGCAAGAAGTCGCGCTTGGTCAAGGCCGTTCGAGTTGCTGCAGCGGCATCCGCGGCTGCCGCCGCCGCGCCGCCCAAACCGGCGCGCGCAAAGTCGGGCGGCAAAAAGAAATAACCGGGAGCCGGCACGTTATCGCCGGCACGGCTCGAGCGTTACGGATCGACGTTGACAGCTACGCGCAGTGCGCGTTCGGCCTGTGCGCTCGGCAAAATGTGCTCGCGCAAGGCCGCCCGCAGTGGCGCGATGTCGCGCGTTTTGATCGCGATCCGGTAGCGCCACTCGTCGTTGAGGCGGGCGACGGGATACGGCGCCGGGCCAAGTACCGCCCAGCGTGCATCGCCGCCTAACAGCGTTGCGTACTTTGTGCTGGCGGCCTCCACCGCCGCGCGTTCGCGCCCGATGAAGCCGAGATACACCAGGCGCGTATAGGGCGGCCACCCCAGTGCCCGTCGTTCGGCCAGTTCGCCGGCGGCGAACCCGTCATAGTCGTGGTCGGCGGCGAAGCGGATGGCCGGATGCTCCGGTGAGTACGTCTGGATCAGTGCCTCACCGGCGCGAGCGCGCCCGCTGCGCCCGCAGACCTGGGTGATGAGCGCGAAGGTGCGCTCGGCGGCGCGAAAATCGGCAACGTGCAGATCGAGGTCCGCCGCGACGGCGCAGGCCAACGTCACGCCTGCGAAGTCGAGTCCTTTGGCAACCATCTGCGTCCCGACGAGCACGTCGCCGGCCGTCTCGAAGCGTTCGAGTAAACGCGCGTGATCGCCGGCCCGCGTGGTCGTATCGGAATCCATGCGCACGATCCGCGCTGACGGAAACAGCGTTGCGAGTTCGTCTTCGACGCGTTGCGTACCGACGCCGAATTCACGAATCGACCCGGTGTCGCACTGCGGACAACGGTCGGGAACCGGGCGTTGCGCATCGCAATAATGACAGCGCAACAGCGCTTCGGTCCGGTGCAGCGTTAACGAGACCGAACACCGCGCGCACTCGGGCACGAAACCGCACGTGCGGCACAATATGAAGCGCGCGCTGCCGCGCCGATTGACCAGCAACACCGTCTTCTCGCGCCGTTCCAAGCGCGCTTCGAGCGCGGTCAATAATGGGGTGCTGAAGATGCGCCGATTGCCGGCATCGAATTCGCGGCTCATATCGATGACGCGCGTGGCCGGCAGCGGCTGCGCCGTCGCTCGCTCGCGCAAGCGGATCAGCGGAAAACGACCGACCTGCGCGCGCGCGAAATCTTCGAGCGCCGGTGTCGCGCTGCCTAAAACGACGACTCCGCCGGCGCGGCGCATTCGTTCGCGCGCGACCTCGACGGCAGCGTAGCGCGGTATCGAATCTTGTTTGTACGATGATTCATGCGCCTCGTCCACGACGACGAGCCGGACGTCGGTTAGCGGAGCGAAAATAGCGCTGCGCGCGCCGACGACAACGGCGATGGCGCCGCGCGCGGCGGCCTGCCAGGCGGCGAACCGTTCGCGCTCCGACAGCGCTGAGTGCAGGACGGCGACCCGGTCGCCGAACGCGTCTTCGAAGCGCTTCGCGGTCTGCGGGGTCAGCGAAATTTCCGGCACCAAGACGATCGCGCGGCCGCCGGCGGCCAGCACGCGTGCGATCGCCGTTACATAGACCAGCGTTTTGCCGCTGCCGGTGATGCCGTGCAGCAGCACTTGACCGAAGCAACGGGCGGCCACCAGGGCGTCGATGTGCGCGACCGCGGCACGCTGTTCGGCGGTCAGCGTCAGGCCGGGCAAAACCGCCCGGCCATTGCGCACGACGTCGATCGTGCGCTCCGTTTCGGTTAGCGCGCCGGCCGCGACGGCGCGCCGGATGACGGCATCGGAATAACCGGCCAGCGTCGCATCGCTGCGTTTGACGTCGCCGCGTTCGCGCACGAACGTCGCCAGCGCCGCGGCTTTTTTTCCGCTAACCGGCACGGTGCCGGCGGTCAGGAAGCGCACCACCGGATCGCTTACACGCGCCCGCTCGAAACGTCGGCTACGGACGATCGCGCCGCGCGCGGTGAGCACGCGCAGATAGCCGACGATGGCTCGCCGGTCGCCGCTGCGGCGCACTTCGGGATGGCGCAAAAAGCCGTCGAGCGTAAAGCCCCCGGCACAGTCGGACCAGATGAACCGCCGCAAGCGCTCGGGCACACGCGACTCCGCATCGGCCATGTGCGCAACCGGTACGAACCGATCGACGGCGCGCGGTAAGGCACCGTTGAGCACGATCGCGCTCAGTGCGTCACCGAGCGTGCACAGGTACGCATCGGCGATCCACGCCGCCAGCGCCAAACCGTCCGCGTCGAAGGCGCGCGGCACCGCCACCCGCTCGATGATCGCGCGCACGTTGGCCGGCGGCTCGAGCGTGCCGCGCGGTGACGAAACGACGAATCCGAACACTTGGCGCGGTCCCAGCGGAACGCGCACGACGTCGCCCAAGGTGACCTCGCACCCGGCCGGGACAGCGTAGGTGAGCGGACGATCGAAGCGGGCGGTCTTGAGCTGCGCGAGGACCTCGACGAGAAACGTCAGCGGAATTCCGCGGTCCCCGGTGTGCTCGTCAGGCGCGCGATCGACCGCCGCAACACCGGCCGCGGAATGGCTAAGCCCGCTTCGACGTCGCCGATCGCGTGCGGTAATGCAAAACGCGTATCGAGTGCAATGTTCGCCATGACGGCGTCGGCGTCAATCCGTTCGTCGTGCAGTGCGAAACCCAGTAGCGCTAGCACCGCCAGCACCCGCAGATGATCGCGTTCGCCGAACGCGGCAACGCGCCGAGCGGTCAGGCACGCGGCCCGGATACCCAGCGCGAGCGCAATCTGCGGTGCGACGGTTCGGGTCGCCGTAATCGCCCGGGCAAACGGCAAGCCGAGTTCGAGTACTTGACGCTCGTCACCGGCGTGCATCCGGTCGACGCGGAGGGCATCGTCAATGACGGATTCCCAGGGCCATTTGCGCAGCGGATGCGGCGACAATGTTTCTAAGCCGTCGAAAAATTCATCGCCTTCGATGAGCGCATCGCGCACGAGCGTACTCAAACCGTCTTTGGCGAAGCGCGGTATCGCCGCGTAATCCACAAATAAACCGAGCGACGGCGCGATCAGCGACGTCGCGCCGCGCCGCGCGACCGGGTCGACGCCGCGGTCGATCGCGGCGCCCAAGGTCGTCGCCGCCAACACCGTGCGGGCGCCGCCGTCGTATAACGCGGCCGCGATGCGTACCGTATCGAGCAGGGCTCCCGCGCCGCAGGCGACCACCACGGTGTTTCGGGTTGCTTTGCGGCGCAAGAGTACCGCGTGCACGGTATCGACGCTGGCAAGCGTCGTTCCGCGCACATCGACGACGGTCGCGCCGTTGCCGCCGGGCCGGCGCGCGATCGCGCGCGCGAACGGTAGCGCCGCGGTATCGCAAAAGGTAACGAACCGGCCGTCGCCGGCTTCACGCGCAGCGCGGGCGCAGGTTTCGGCGGCGTCACTTCCGCCGGCGGACTCACTCACGTCGGCACTCACCGGGCGCGGATCGATTCACAACGTATCTCAAACATGCACCAGCTCCGTTCGCTTTCGCGCCGCTGCAACACTGGAGTTTAGCCTGCATTGCGCTAAACTGCGCGGTGTTCGCAGCGACGCGATATTTGAGCGCGGTGAGTTCGGGCCGCGTCCAAGCTAGCCGCGCCGTCGTTCGGGATCGAGTCGCGGCTGACCGGAGTCGGCGCGAACCAGTGCTCCGTCGACGCCGAAGTAGGCGACCGCGTCGCGGCCGGTCCGCTTGCTGTGATACATCGCTTCATCGGCTTTCTCCAACAACGCGTTAGGCGTTTGCGCATCGATCGGGAAGCTTGCGACGCCGATCGATGCGCTGATCGTGACGGCTGGGCCGCTCACTCCAACGGGTTGAAGCAGCGTAAAGTCGGCCGCGGCAATGCTCGCTCGCAACCGGCCGGCGCGCTCGATGGCTACCGACTTTTCGCAGTCCGCGAACACGACGCAAAATTCATCACCGCCGTTACGCGCGACGATGTCGGCCGGGTCGGTTGCCGCGGCGCGCAACAATTGGGCTAATTCACGCAGCAGCGCGTCTCCGCTGGCGTGACCGTAGGTATCGTTCCAGGCTTTGAAGCGATCGGTATCGACGAATAGCACTCCAACGCGACCCAAGGGCGCGAAGCGTGCCCGTTCGACGACCGCGGCGAGTCGCGTGCGAAAAGCGCGGGCGGTGAGCAAGCCGGTCAGGCCGTCGAACTCCGCGCGCGCGCGATCTTCGGCTCGCTCGAGCGCGATGCGATACGCCGGCGTCGCTTGATCGATGAGCGCGACGATCCGATCGAGAGTCACCCGCGAGAGCACCAGCGGGCCGGCCAGATAGAGCGCACAGCGCCGGCCGAAGTCGAGAACCAGCGGAATCGCTACGGCGAAGGCATCGCGCGGATGGAGCACCGCTGCCGCCGGAAGGTCGGCGACGCTCACCCGATGGCCGCAGCGCAACGCCGCGGTCAGCAGTGACCGCTCGTCGTCGAGTGCTAGCCGGGCCCCGCAGAAATGCGCGGCGCGTTCGCCGGTTGCCGCGACGCAGATCAGGAGCGCATCGCTCTCCTCGAAGATGAGCACGACGTCGATATCCGGGACGATCGACCGCACCGCCCGGTCCATCTCTTCGCGGACGGCTTCGATCGACGTTCGCGCGGCGTCGGCTAAGCGCCGCGCTGCTGCGACGAACGCCGCCTCGCGTTCGAGTACGAAGCGCAACGCAAGCCGGTCGGCGCGGGCCAGCGCCCGCTGACGTAGCGCTGCGACGATCGCAACGGCTCCCACCACCAGTGACCCTGCCGCTACGAGGCTCGGCAGTGTCGCGGCACTCACCCCGCGATCATGGGATCAAGGCCCGCAATTTGTCCGCTTCGACGACGACGACGTGCGATGTCCGCATGTCGACGAGTTGTTCGTCCCAAAATCGATTGAGCGTGCGGTTCACGGTCTCACGCGTGGTGCCGATCATGTTCGCCATCTCTTGATTGGTCAAGCGCAACGTGATCCGCGTTCCGTTGGTGACGGTTTCACCAAACTGATCGGAAAGGTTGAGCAGCAAAGACGCGAGTCGCGCGCGAATATCTTGTGACGTCGTGGCGGCAATGAGCGCGTTCGCGGCTCGCAGCCGTTCGGACAGCGCGATGACGAGCAGCCGGCCGATTTTCGGGTTGCGATCCATCAGATCTAGGAAATCGTTGCGATGGACGGCGCCGACTTCGACGTCGGTGAGCGTCTTGATCGACGCCGAGCGAAGCGACGAATCGAACATCGACATTTCGCCGAAGAAATCGCCTTCTTTGAGAATCGAGAGAATCGTTTCCCGACCGTCGGGAGCGATGCGGCAGACCGAAACCGAACCACTGACCACAATAAAAAACGTATCGCCTGGTTCTGATTCGCGGACGATGAATTGATGCTTACCAAAGCGGCGATGCGTTACCGCCGATGCGATGATCGACAATTCCGCATCTTCAAATTCTCGGAAGAGCGGTACCCGGCGTAAGCCATTCGCGTCTACCATGCGCTCCCTTTTTGGTCAAAGTGGGGCGCCCGCCCTTGTCATCGCTTCGAGCAACCCCCAGCCATTTTACTCAACATTTTAGGCAAGCAATCTCCAGCCAAACCGGCGCGGTAGCGCAAGCACGTACGCCTCCTGCCGTCGGCTCGGCACCGGCAGCGTACGTTGCCGAATGTCAGCCGGCCGACATCCCACGCGGCCCGGGTGGCGTTATACTAACCGCAAATGAATCTCTCACGCATTTCCGCCCTTTCCTTGTTAGCGGCTTGGACGCTCGCTCCGCGGATCGCTTGCGCGCTTACCGACGATCAATGGCGTAAGCGGCTTAGCCCGGAAGCTTATTCGGTTCTGCGTGAACGCGGGACGGAGCTGGCGGGTTCGAGCCCGCTCGAAGCCGAGGAACGACGCGGAATATATCACTGCGCGGGCTGCGACCTTGCCCTCTTCTCGTCCACGACGAAGTTTCACAGTGGGACCGGCTGGCCGAGTTTCTGGGCCGCGTTGCCGCGCGCCGTCAACACCGCGAACGATCTCGACCTGGGCATGGCACGGACCGAAGTGCACTGCGTCCGGTGCGCGGGTCATCTCGGGCATGTCTTTGACGACGGCCCGGCGCCGACCGGCAAACGCTACTGCATGAACGGCGTCGCGCTGACGTTCGTACCGGCCGGCGGTCACACGCACTCAGGCTAAGACAAAGCGTTAGGGATGAACGAGGACAACCATCGCCTGGAGGCTGGAAACGCGGTTACCGTCTTCGGCATAGGCGCGAACCGTCATGATCCGGCTGTCGCGGTCGCTCTTGGGCGACCGGATGGAAATGACGCCGTTTTGCGCCGCCACGATGGTTTTCGAGACGATCGTCGGGCCGATGCTCGCCACAATCTTGACTTGCCGGCCGACCGCGCCGAAGCGAACGGGTATATAATCGCCCGACTTCGCGGTGTTCGGTACTTGCAGATCGGTCATCCGCGGAGCGGGTGTTTGCTCCGGCTCGGCGCGCTTGACCAGCGGCACCGCCGCCACGACAACGTGATGTTCGACCGGCTTTAGCCGCCGGGATACGAGCAGGGGGCGACGCGCGACGAGCGCCCGCGAGACGACGTTGGGCAGACGAGTGGGCACTTGCAGCGAAACGCTTGGCCGCACCAATGGGGGCTCGGGTGGTGCCGGCTCCGGATCGGCGCTTGCCATCAGTGTCGGCGAACTCAACCGGCCACCGGCCAAGAGTGCCAGCACGACGGCCGCGGCCAACGTCGAAATACCGCGTGCGTACAATAATCGGCGTGACGACGGCGCGGCGGGTTCAGCCAGCACCATCTCACCATGTCCACCCACGATGCGCAGCGAGATATCAGCCGCCGACTCGCCGGGTAGCAGCGGCAAACTAAGGTTCATGCTCGTGCCGGAATCGATGCAGTAGGCCGACCGCCGCTCCTTGCGTACGCGACCGCGGGCCACGATGACCACGTTAAACTCTTCGGCTCGCGAACCGCCATTGAGAATGAGCAATTCCGCGCCGGCCGACGTGAATTCGAGCACGGCGCTTAACCGCCGCTCTTGGGCCAGGTCGATGATCTCGCCGGTACGCATGTGATTGGCGATACACGTTCCCGCCATGACGTTCGTACCCTTGCGGTTCTGCAACTTCTTTACCGGTTATTACGTTCGCGCCGTCAGCTCACGCCGGCCGCTCGCGCGTGCCGTTATCTATGCCGGTCGGAGCAACCGTCCCGCGCAACCGCGACCTGAGGTAACGGACCGGCACTGAACGCGGAAGTGCGTGCGACCGGACCGTCGTAACCGGCTCGGCTAGGCCGGATTCGCGCTCGACTGAACCGGCCGCTTCCCGTCGTTAGCCGGCTTAGCCGGACCGCTGCTTACGCCGATTGGTCTTTCGGACGGTCGGCGTAAATGAGCGTGGGCTGCTCGCGCTTTTCGATCACTTCTTTGTTGATGACGCACTTTTTGACGCCTTGCAGCGACGGCAGATCGTACATCACGTCGAGCATGACCTCTTCGAGAATCGAACGCAGACCACGCGCGCCCGTTTTCCGAGATTGCGCGCGTACGGCGATTGCAATGAGCGCTTCTTTGCTGAACGTCAACTCGACGCCGTCCATGCCCATGATCTTTTGAAACTGTCGCACCAAGGCATTACGCGGCTCGACCAAAATCCGCCGCAGGGCTAATTCATCGAGCGCGTCGAGCGTGACGACAATCGGCAAGCGGCCGATAAATTCCGGTATTAGTCCGAATTTCAGCAAGTCTTCGGGCATGAGCTGTTGCAGCAGCTTGCCGGTGCGCGCGTCTTTTTTGCCTTCGGGATTCGAGCGAAATCCAAGCGAGTTCGAACTTACGCGGCCTTCAATGATTTTTTCGAGGCCGTCGAAAGCGCCGCCGCAGATGAACAGCACGTTCGTGGTGTCGATCTGGATGAACTCTTGATGCGGGTGCTTGCGCCCGCCTTGCGGCGGCACGTTGGCCGTGGTGCCTTCCAAGATCTTGAGCAGCGCCTGTTGCACGCCTTCGCCCGAAACGTCACGCGTGATCGACGGATTTTCGCTCTTACGCGCGATCTTATCGATCTCGTCAATATACACGATGCCTTTTTCCGCGCGTTTGACATCGTAATCGGCCGCTTGAATGAGCTTGAGCAGAATATTTTCGACGTCTTCGCCGACGTAGCCGGCCTCGGTCAACGACGTCGCGTCGGCCATGGCCAGCGGAACGTCAAGGATTTTAGCCAGCGTCTGCGCCAGATACGTTTTGCCGCTGCCGGTCGGACCGACGAGTAGGATGTTCGACTTCTGCAGTTCCACATCGTCGGCCGTACCACCGGCGTTCACACGCTTGTAATGGTTGTAAACGGCGACCGCGAGCGATTTCTTTGCGCGCTCCTGCCCAATCACGTACTGATTGAGTATATGATTGATCTCTTTGGGCTTGGGAATGTTGCGCAACCGTAGATTTTCATCGACGTTTTTGTAGAGCTCTTCTTCGATGATCTCGTTGCAGAGTTCGATGCACTCATCGCAAATATACACGCCCGGACCGGCGATGAGTTTGCGGACTTGCTCCTGCGATTTGCCGCAGAAACTGCACTTCAACTGACCTTTTTCATCCCCGAAACGAAACATTGCAGGTCCTGCGCTAAGCGACTACGGCGACGACGGCTAGAGATTGCCGGAATTAGGAGTGACGACCCGGTTATCTTTTTTGATGATCGTGTCGACGATCCCGTAGTCGAGCGCTTCCTGCGCCGTCATATAGAAATCGCGCTCGATATCCTTGAGGATTTGGTCGATCGGCTTCTTCGTGGTTTCTTCATAAATTCCGGCTAAGGCGCGACGTGTGGCGATCAGATCGCGGGCGTGGATTTCGATGTCGGTCGCCTGTCCACCCACTTGCTGCACCCACGGTTGGTGAATGAGAATCTTCGCGTAGGGCAGCACGAACCGCTTGCCTTGTGCGCCCCCGGTCAGCAAGATCGACGCCATCGATGCCGCCATTCCGGCACACAACGTCGCCACATCCGGCTTGATCGTTTGCATCGTGTCGTAGATTGCCAGGCCGGCCGTTACCGAACCGCCGGGACTATTAATGTACATATCGATGTCTTTATCGGGGTCCTCTTTTTCGAGAAACAGCAGCTGGGCCATGATCAGGCTCGCCATGCCGTCGTCGATCGGCCCGTGGACGAACACGATGCGTTCTTTGAGTAGGCGCGAGTAAATGTCGTATGCGCGTTCACCGCGAGCCGACTGCTCGACAACCATTGGAACCAAGTGACCCAAGACGCTCTCCAATCCATTCCGCGGCACGCGGCCGCCGTTTACCTTCACCACGCGACGCCGCGCGTCGAAAACCTATAGTACGATTAAGACTGCACCGGTTCCGAATTGGTTGCTGCCGGGACGCGGTTCGCCTTGTCGAGCAGAAAGTCAACGGTCTTCGAGCGCGCGATGTTCTCCACGAGGCCATTAACATTCGCGCCCATCAGTTCGAGAACTTTTTCGCGCGGCTGGTTGTATTGGCGCGAAATCGCGGCAAGTTCCGTTTCGACGTCGGCTGTCGTCGGTTCGATGTTCTCGGCCTTCGCGATCGCTTCGATGATGAGCGTCGTCTTGACCCGCTTTTGCGCTTCTTCGAGATACTCGGCCCGAACGATCTCTTCGGTTTTACCGACCGCAGTTAAGTAGTCTTCCCACGTCGTTCCATAGCGGCCGACATATTGCTTGGAATCATTGATGAGTGAATCGATCTCGCGCTCGACCATGATCTGCGGCAACGGTACCTCATGCGACGCTAACAGCGTATCGAAGAGCTGCTCGATCATCGCGCGACGCCCGCGCTGCTGCACTCCGGCGTCCAATCGCGCCCGCACTTCGGCGCGTAATGCGTCAAGTGTTTCGGACTTCGAGACCCGCTGCGCGAACGCGTCATCGAGCGCGGGCAGCTCCGGCTCCTTGACCTCGTGGACGGTCATCGTGAAGACGGCATCCTTGCCGGCAAGCTCCGTAGCGCCGTAATCGGCCGGAAAGGTGATCGGCACATCCTTGGTTTCGCCGGCCCGCATACCGACGATGCCGGCCGCAAAGCCCGGAACGAAGCGCGACTCTTCAACCGCGGTTTGCTCGCCCTTGGCCGTGCCGCCCTCAAACGCTTCGCCGTCGACCTTGCCTTCATAGTCCAGGCTGACCGTGTCACCCAACTGCACCGGCCGATCGACCGGAACGAGCACCGCGGCTTCGCGCCGCATCGTTTCGAGCGCCGTCTCGAACTCGGCGTCCGTCGCGACTTCGGGCTGCGTTTCGATCTCGACCCCGGTGTAGTTTTTAACCTCGATAACGGGCCGCACCGCAATGACGGCGCGGAAACGCAGCGGCGCTCCATCCGCTTCCGGAATGAGCTCCATCTGCGGCCGCGCGATCGGTTCGAGCTTATGCTCGTCGACTGCTTGCGAGTACTTCTCGGGAACGAGATCTTCGAGCGCTTTATCGACGATACGCGCCGTGCCGTACTGCTGCTCGTAAATTCTGCGCGGCACTTTGCCGGGCCGGAAGCCCGGCACCTTGGCAGTCCGGGAAAGTTGCTTATACGCAGCGTCGGTCGCGGCGCTGAACTCCTCGGGCGAAATGCTGATCTCGAGTTCGACTTGCGTCGGGTCGAGCTGCTTCAGAGTCGTTGCGGACACGCGGCGAAGACCTCCGGACGGCATGACGGCGAGCATCGCGCTCGCCGTTCGTACCGATCTGTCTGTTCGAGGGATATGAAATGGAGCGGAAGACGAGATTTGAACTCGCGACCCTCGCCTTGGCAAGGCGATGCTCTACCGCTGAGCTACTTCCGCACGTGGACGACCCGAGTCGATTCGGTACCGGGCGCGGCAACCCTGGGAGTATACGGCCCCGGCCGGAGCGCCGTCAAGCTACGCACGCAACGCAAGCGGATTTGCCGGCGCCGTCGCGGAGATAATCGGCTGGTTCGAGACCGGCGGGGTGCGCGTACGCTGTGCCGGCGAGAAAGGGGCGGCAGCCGTTTGTTTTTGTGCCCCAACCGGCGCGATGTTGCAAGCTGCAACTAAAGCGTTCCGAACTTTCGAAACGAGTCACGCAACACGCCGTTTTTTCTCGACGCGTGACGTCAGCTGCGTATCAGCATGGTCAGCGCTACCTTAGCCCATTCGCTTAACTCTAAAACGATCGTTTTCTTTGCGGCGCTATCGCGCTTACCCGGACGTGCGAGCATGTCTACGATGCCAGAGCCGCCGGATCGAGCGTATCGTACGCCGCTCGTGCCGCCCGAATACCCGCGTGGTGGCTCTCCGCCCAATCGACGAGTGCCGCAAGCGGTTCCAGGATCGATTCGCCCAATGCGGAGAGCCGATATTCAACGCTCGGCGGCTTGGTCGGGAAAACGTGCCGCGTGATCAGGCCACTGCGCTGGAGATCGCGTAGCGTCTGCGTGAGCATGCGTTTCGAAATGTCGCGCACGGCGCGCTGCACGTCGCTGAAGCGCCGTGGATGCTCGGCGAGCGAAACGAGAATCAATGTGGTCCACTTGTCGCCGATGCTGTCAAGGATATCGCGCACGGGGCATTGGCGTTCGTCGAAGCCCTGCGCTTGCCACTCGGCAAAGCGCGCCGCGAGATGTGCCGTTCCCGGTCCAGCTGGTTCCTTGACGGTAACCATGGCACGTGCGGGTGCCTCCTTGCGCGTGCGGTTTATGGTCTCTATCATAGACTTACTCTCCATCCGTTCCCTATAGGACTTCACTGATGACTTCGAGTTTTCCCCGTCTTCTGGTCACCGGTGCGACCGGCCAACTCGGCCGGCTCGTCGTCGCCTACATACGCGAGCGCAAACCCGACGCGCACATTACCGCCATGGTGCGCAACGTCGCCTCGGCCGGCGATCTCGCGGACCTCGGCGTTACCGTCGTCGCCGGCGATTACAACGAACCAGCTTCGCTTGACGCGGCGTTCGTAGGCATCGACCGCCTACTGCTCATCTCATCGAACGATCTCGGCGCGCGCGTCGCGCAACACAAAAACGTCATCGACGCAGCGCAGCGAGCCGGCGTGAAGCTCGTCATCTACACGAGTTTGCTGCACGCCGAAACGTCGACGCTCGGCCTGGCCAACGAGCACCGCGCAACGGAACGCGATCTGCGCGCATCCGGTATTGCGTATGCAATCCTGCGCAATGGTTGGTATACGGAGAACTACACCGCCGGGATTGCGGCCGCGCTGCACTCCGGCACAATGCTCGGGTCGGCTGCAAACGGGCGCATCTCGGCGGCAACGCGCGACGATTATGCCGCAGCCGCCGCAACCGTGCTCCTCGACGGCGCCGCCGTCGCCGAGATCTTCGAACTGGCGGGCGATATCGCATTCACGCGCGCCGAATTCGCGCAGGCCGTCGCGCACGAGTCAGGCACACCGGTCACCTACACCGATCTTGCGCAAGCCCAATATACTGCTGCGCTCATCGGTGCCGGCCTGCCCGCCGAGTTCGCCGATCTACTCGCGGAAAGCGACGCGGCCGCGGCGCACGGCGCGCTCTACGACGACAGCGGTACGTTGAGCCGCCTCATCGGCCGGCCAACGACGCCGTTAGCAACGGCGGTTGCCGCCGCACTCGCGCCGGCGCGAGCAGCCATCATGCCCTGAGCGCGTCGAAACGGCGTTACGCGACCCCGTCACACGCGGCGCCTCAAAAAAGGCTGCCACCCCGCACATCTGCTCCACCGAGGCCGAGCGTTCGAGACGCCGGCCAGCCGCCGCTTTGCAGCGGGACTCGGCGGTGCTCCGGCGTGGCGTCTATGAACAACAGACAAAGCGCTCACCGGAGGCGGCGCTCATTGTGCGACGGATAGGCTCCGCAGCGGCAGTCAAATCTGCCTTGCTAGACGCGAACCAGGGGTTTTTTTCTTGGGCACGCAGAGACTCGAACTCTGATGGGTCTCCCCACTGGAACCTAAATCCAGCGCGTCTGCCAATTCCGCCACGCGCCCAGCACGACCGTAGTGATGCCGGTTAAAGCCGCCTTCTCCTTTGCCGGCAGTGCGTCGCTGCGCAGCTATCGGAGAGTGGTGCACCGGGAAGGACTCGAACCTTCAACCAATTGATTAAGAGTCAACTGCTCTACCATTGAGCTACCGGTGCGTACCACCGGCAATAATATCGCGAGCCGTCGTCCTACGTCAAGCCAAGGCGGTTGGATGTCTGTGCGCCCTCCGGGACTCGAACCCGGGACCAACGGATTAAAAGTCCGATGCTCTACCAACTGAGCTAAAGGCGCGTGACGACCAGTGCTACGGTCGTTCGCAGCGGTTAGACGACGGATCTTCCGATTTCTCGACGCCTGCCCGTACGACGACGGTGGTGCCGGAATTGGGGTGACTGACGGGTCTCGAACCCGCGACCTCCGGCTCCACAAACCAGCGCTCTAACCAACTGAGCTACAGTCACCACCCCGCGACCGCCAACGATTCGTACCCGCGATGCGGCAACCCTTGGTACGCCCGGAGGGAATCGAACCCCCATCGTTCCGCTTAGAAGGCGGATGCCTTATCCGTTAGACCACGGGCGCGCAGCGACCGATTGCGGCAGCCGGGCCGCGCCGCAAGAAATATCGGGACGACAGGATTTGAACCTGCGACTTCTGCGTCCCAAACGCAGCGCTCTACCAAGCTGAGCTACGTCCCGTCGGGGCCTGGTCTTCCCGCTCGCCCGCCACGGAGCCTCGCAGCGCGGCTGCGATCTGCGGTTCAAATGGCCTGGTCGACGCGTCGATGGCAGCGACGATCGCGGCCGCCGCGATCGCCCGATGACTGATCCGGTCCTTCTGCGCCGCGCTCAATTCAGCAAATGTCTTGCCGGCCGGCGGATAGAGAAAAATCGGGTCGAACGAAAAACCGAGCTCGCCGCGTTCGGCCGCTGCCAGCTCGCCCTCAACCGTGCCCAGCGCCGCGAACTCGCGGCCAGCGGGACCGATGAAGTGCATCGCGCAAACGAAGCGCGCGCGCCGATCGCGACCGCCGGCGTGTGCCAATTCCGCCAAGAGCATACGGCGCCGCTCGGACCAGCCGGCTCCACCGCCGTAATCCGCCGTCATCACCCCCGGCCGCCGGTCGAGCGCGTACACTTCCAAGCCCGAGTCGTCGGCCAGAACGCCGGCGGCGATGCCGCGCGCCCGCAGAGCGTCGAAGAGCGCATGCGCTTTGAGCGCCGCGTTGTCGGTATAGCTGCGTTCGCCTTCAAGCGGGCTGACGTACTGCGCATCGACTTCGATCTCAAAGTTCGCAGCGGAAAAGAGCGACCGTATCTCTGCGAGTTTGCCAGCGTTGGACGTCGCCGCGAAGATCCGGCCGCCACGGCTCATTCTTCGTCGAGCCGCAACACCGCCATGAACGCTTCCTGCGGCAGATCGACGCGGCCGACGCGCTTCATGCGTTCTTTACCGGCCTTTTGCTTCTCGAGCAATTTGCGCTTGCGCGAGATGTCGCCGCCGTAGCACTTCGCCAGCACGTTTTTGCGCAGCGCGCCGACGGTTTCGCGCGCTACCACTTTGCCGCCGATCGCCGCTTGAATCGGCACGTCGAACATCTGGCGCGGAATGAGTTCTTTGAGTTTATCGGTGAGCAGCCGCCCACGCGATGCGGCTTTATCACGCGCGACGATGAACGACAGCGCGTCGACCGATTCGCCGTTGAGCAGGATCTCGAGTTTTACCAAATCGCCTTCACGGTAACCGATGAGCTCGTAATCGAGCGAGGCGTAACCCTTGGTGCGCGATTTGAGCTGATCGAAATAATCGATGATCACTTCGATGAGCGGCATCTCATAACTGAGGATGACTCGGCCGTCGACCAGATATTCCATATTCTGCAAGGTTCCGCGCCGGTTTTGGGTCAGTTCCATGATCGCCCCGACATACTCGGGCGGCGTGATAACCGTCGCTTTCACGTACGGTTCTTCCATCAGCTCGATCTTATCGCGCACCGGCAGCTTGGCCGGATTATCAATGGTGGTGACCGTTCCGTCGGTGAGCGTGACGCGGAAAACGACCGAGGGCGATGTGGCGATCAAATCGAGATTATAATTGCGCTCCAGCCGTTCTTGCACGATTTCCATGTGCAGCAAACCCAAGAAACCGCAGCGGAAACCGAAGCCCAACGCAATCGACGACTCGGGCTCGAAGTGTAGGGCGGAATCGTTGAGCGCCAGCTTTTCGAGCGCGTCGCGTAATTCGGATACTTCGACGCCTTCATTGGGATATAAACCGCAATAGACCATGGGGACGATCGGCTTGTAGCCCGGCAGCGCTTCGGTGGCCGGATTCGCAGCTTCGGTGATCGTGTCGCCGACATCCATCTCACCTAGCGACTTGATATTCGCAATGACATACCCGACGTTGCCGATCTCGAGTTCGCCGGTCTTGACCATCCCCGGTTTGAAGACGCCGACCTCGGTCGCCTCGTACACCCGCTTGTGCGCCATCGACATGAATTTGGAGCCGGCTTTGAGCGCGCCGTCGACAATGCGCACGTACGCGACAACGCCACGGTACGGATCGAACTGGGCATCGAAAACCAGCCCGCGCAGTTGCTCGGTCCGGCCCGTCGGCGGCGGAATCCGATGCACGATCGCTTCGAGGATTTCGTTGATGCCGATGCCTTCTTTGGCACTGGCCAAAATCGCATCGCTGCCCTCGATGATGAGCAGTTCTTCGATCTCTTTTTTGACTCGTTCGGGATCCGCGGCCGGCAGATCGATTTTGTTGATGACCGGAATGATGGTTAGATTGTTTTCGAGCGCCAAATGATAATTGGCCAGGGTTTGCGCTTCGATGCCTTGGGCGGCATCGATGACGAGCAGCGCGCCCTCGCAGGCCTTGAGCGAGCGCGACACCTCGGAACTGAAATCGACGTGGCCCGGAGTGTCGATGAAATTGAGTTCGTACGTTTGACCGTCTTGGGCGATATACGATAGCGTGACGGGGTGCATTTTGATCGTGATCCCGCGCTCGCGCTCGAGGTCCATCGCATCGAGCATTTGCTCGCCGATCTGCCGCTGTTCGATCGTTCGCGTTACTTCGAGCAAGCGATCCGACAGCGTGGTTTTGCCGTGATCGATGTGCGCAATGATGCAGAAATTACGCACGTGCGTCGGCCCGGTTACGGCCGGCGCGCTTTGACGAGGTTCGATCACGTTACGTTCGACGATCTTTTCTTAGAATGTGGAGCAGGCGTACTGCGCGACGATCGAGTTGTTGACCCACTGGATGATCAAGATCACGACGATGAACGACAGATCGAAACCGCCCAGCGGCGGAATGATGCGACGCACCGGCACGAGCACCGGCTCGACGAGTCGAGCCACGACGTCGCTCCAGCGGCCGCGAATATTGGGCACCCACGAAACAAGCGCGTAGACGAGCATCAGCAGGAGGTACACATTGAGGATGACGTGGATGGCGCCGTAAACGTGACAAAGGGGATCCATATGCTACTGTACGCTCGAAACGTGCGGAAGTGTCGCTAGCACCCGAGCCGGCACGCCCGTCAGAAACGGCTGCGGATCGATCGCCACGCCGTCGTGCATGATCTGATAATGCAGATGCGGCCCGGTCGACTCGCCCGTCGACCCGACGGCCGCGATCGGCTCGCCACGCGCTACCTGGCGGCCGGCCCGGACCGTCAGGCGCGACAAGTGGCAGTACCAGGTGTGGTAGCCGTTGCCGTGGTCGATGTCGACCCGAATCCCGAAGCTGCCGTCCCAGCCGGCTGAAGCGACGATACCGGAGGCGGCGGCGCGAACGGGCGTCCCGTACGGTGCGGCGAGGTCGAGGCCCTTGTGAAATTCGGGAAACGGATTTGTCCGATAGCCGAACGCGGCGTTGACCTCGCCGTTGACCGGGTTGAGCGAGGGAATCGCCGCCAACAGGCGGCCCCGCGCGAGTGTTGCCAAGCGGCGAAAGTTCAGAACGCGTGCGGCCAGGCCGTTGAGCCGCTTGGCGACGGCGTGGGTGTGTTGCGCGGCTTCTTGAAGGCTGCGCAGGCGGGCGTCGAGCGTGCTGACGCTGCCCGGCATGCCGCTGGTCCAGGCCCGCGCCGGAGTCTTGCCGCCGGCATCGATTCGCGCATGGACCGCACCCAGCTTGCGTTCGAGGCGCTCGAGGGTGCGTTCGCTGTCGAGCGTCTGCTTTTGTAACGCCTGCGTCTTTTGTTCGATGGCGTCAAGCCGTTGTTGCTGCTCGACCCGCTGTGCTTGCAGCCGGCTGAGATCGACGGAAGCGGCTCGTATGCCGCGAACGTGAAACTCGAACAGGCCGGCGAAGACGAGCGCCGCGAGTGCGAGTGCGAGCGCCACGTGGCGACGGCGGAAATGCAGCCGGTAGAGCGCCGGACCGGCGGCCGGAACGATCTTCACTAGGAAAGCCTCGTCGCTCATAACGCCGATGCGCGCGCTTTAGCGATCGCGGCCCGTTCTTCATTCGAAACGTCCTGCACCGAGTTGAAGCCGGTGACCGCCTTACCGTACGTTCGCGTTTCCTCGCGCGACCAAATGCTGGAAATGACGACGCCGTCGCCGGTTTTCGACAGCAGGGCCAGCGCGTAGGACAGGTCCGACCCGGTATTCTCGAAGGCGTTATAGCGCACGAAACCGATATGCGGAACTTTGCCCGCGATCGACGTTTCGAGCGCGGTGAGACGACGCTCGAGCTCGGCACCCTGCCGCGCCAGCGCGCCGGCCGATGTTTCGATCGACTCCATGCGCTGGGTGGCTTTGCCGTTTCCACCACCCAGCAATGCGTCGTGCGTATCTAGCGCGCGCGCCAAGCGCCGCAACTGCGGCGCGACGACGAGCGCGTGATATCCGCCAAACACAACGAGCGCGCCGCCCAGAGCGACGAGCACGGTCGAGCTAAGATTCTGCACGAAACTCCAGCGAAAAGAGTGGTCCGGTTCGAGCGGCGCACGGCGATAAAGGCCAGGACGAGAGCCAGGTGGTCCGCGGCACACGGAAGGGCCCGCTTACCGTTGCTTCCTTCCGGATCTGGCGGGGTTCACGGGTTTGCGTTGCGCGAAGCCCAACCCTCGTCGAGGCTTCGGGTATGATAGCACACCGCTCCGAGGGGACCCTGGTGCTTAGCGGCGAGGGTCAGCGGCGGGCAGCGTTCTGCGCGTTTGGCGCGAAACAGCCGCACCGGGCGGCGGCGTGCCCGAAATCCGGCCGCGCACCTCACCTGTGAAAGAGCCGCATGATACGCGCCGTCCTCCAAAATCTGCGCAGCCGGGCACTCCGGACCGCGTTAACCGTCGGCGGCATCGCCATCGGGATCGTCGCGCTCATTGTCGTTGGCTCACTGGCCGAGCGGCTGCAAACGATCGTCGGACGTTCGAACGCCCTCAACACCAATGCCGTCTTTGCCATGAGCACTGAACTTGGACGCGGCGGCAGTGCCGCGGCCGACGCGCTCAACCGGGCGGCGCGCCGCATCCGCACCTTCGCCGGCGTGCACGACGTCGTAGCGGAAGTCATCGTCCCCTACGGCATATCCGGCGGCGGTAACGGCGATCCGGGCCGCTTCGGACCGCCGGCCCTCGTATTCGGTTTTCCACCCGCCGCGCGCGCGTATCAGAGCGCTGCCCCGCAGGTCACCAGTGGACGCGATTTGCGGCCGGGCGACGGCCGGGCCGCCGTCATCGGGGCCGACTTCGCCGCTGCGGCCGCGGTCGGCATCGGTTCGACGATCGCCATCTATGGCAACTCGTTCCACGTGGTCGGAATCATCGAAAAGTCGTTCACGCTCTTCGATGCCGCGATCGTCGTGCCGTTCGAACAAGCCCAAGGCTTGCTCTTGCAAGACGTTCTGCCGAGCAGCCCGCGGCTGCCGCAGCAACCGGCGACCGCGCTCATGGTCGTCGTCAATCCCGGCACGGACACGGGCACGTTGACGCGGCGGATCAACTTGCTGACCGATCTTCAGGCGCACGATCCCAAGGCGACCGCGGCGAGTTTCGCCTCAGTCACCTCGATCTTCGATGCCATCATCTTCGGTGCCGCACTCATCGCGCTCGTCGTGGGCGCGTTTTCGATCGTCAACACGATGACCATCGCGGTCACCGAGCGGACGCGCGAGATCGGCATTCGCAAAGCTGTCGGTGCCGGCGACGGCGACATCTTGCGCGAATTCGTGTTCGAAGCCGCGGTCATCGGCGCGCTCGGGGCGATCGCCGGAATCGTGGCGGGGGCGCTGATCGTTACCTACGTCAACGCCCGCAATGCCGACGTCGGCACGCTCGAACTGTTCGCGGTAACGCCACGGCTCGTGCTGGGCTCGTTCGCCTTCGCAGTCGTACTCAGTGTCCTGGCCGGCCTCGTTCCGGCGCTATCCGCCGCCCGACTCGACCCCACGGAGGCTTTGCGCCGGAGCACTTGAAAAATTACGTCGATGCGCGCCGCCGACGTTTCACCCGCTCTCGTTACGCGCGCTACCGGCGCCGCGTTCGCATCGCAAACGACGCCGCGCTGAGCGACAACGTGGTCGCCATTCGCGACCTGGTCAAAGTCCACGCGGCGGGAACGGCGACGCAAGTCCGGGCGCTGGCCGGCATCTCGCTCGAAATACCGCGTGGCGCGTATGTTGCCATCGTCGGCGAAAGCGGCAGCGGCAAGACAACGCTCATGCACGTGCTCGGAGCCTTGGATCGCCCGACAAGCGGCAGCGTGATCATCGATGGCGTCGATGTCGGCCAGGCCAGCCGTGGCGAACTCAAACGCTTACGGGCGACGCGCATCGGCTTCGTCTTTCAAGGCTTCAACCTCATCGGCTCGCTCGACGCACTCGACAACGTGATGCTGCCGGCCCGTTATGCGCGCGTCGCACCGGATCGAGCCCGCCAACGGGCCGCCCGGTTACTGGCCGACGTCGGGCTCGGCGATCGGCTGCACCATCGACCGACCCAACTCTCGGGTGGCCAACAGCAGCGCGTCGCGATCGCCCGTGCGCTCGTGAACGATCCGGCGCTCGTGCTCGCCGACGAACCGACTGGTGAGCTCGATCGTCATACAAGTGAGACCGTGCTTGACTTACTTGAAGGGATCCAACGGACCGCCGGTCATTCGCTCGTCGTCGTGACTCACAGTGAGGCCGTGTGGAAGCGTGCGCAGCGCGTTATTCGGATTGTCGATGGACAACTGAGTTGAGTGGAATGGGCCGGACGTTGTTGCTATCGTGGGCGCTACCACTTATCGCCGGCATGACGGGGTGCACCGACGCATCGCGCCCGATCGCCCGGGCCGCGATGTCGACCGCTCCGGCGGTCCAGCTGGCGGTGCTCGGCGATAGCCTGGCGTTCGGAACCGGTGCCGGTGATTCGTCGGGCGGCTTTGCGTTTCGCGTGTATCGGTCGATCGCGACCGACCGGCCGGGCAGCGAAATTACCAATGCCGCGATCGGCGGCAGTACCGCCGCGGACGTGGTGCGGCTGCAGGTTGCGCGGCTGCGCGAACGCCGCTTCGACGTTGTCATCTTGTGCGTCGGCGGTAACGACGTGGTGCGCGGCATTCCGGCGGCGACGTTCGGGCGCGAGTATCGGCGCCTCGTCGCCGCGATCCGAAGCACGGCGCCGCAGGCGCAACTCGTGGCGGTGGGCGTCCCGGATGTTTCGATCAGCCCGCTCTTCGCCGACCATGCGCGAGCAGTGCATCGCTTGGCCCTCGCTGACGATCGAGCGGCCCGAGCCGCCGTCGCCGCCGCCGGAGCGCGGTACGTCGACTTGTTCGGCTTGACCCGCAACACCGACGCCACCGGCTTTCTCTCGCAGGACCGCTTTCATCCGTCGGATGCCGGACATGCCGAAATCGCGGCGAGCGCGCTGCCGGTGGTCGAAGCGGCTCTGCGCGCCGAACGGCGGGCCCGGATCGCCGCCGCGCGCCGCAGATGACGGCGCTGCAGCGCCGCAGCCGGTTCGGGCTTAATAATGTGCCCGAGCGTCCGATACAACAACGATGAAAGATCGCTCGTTCACCGATTTCATGCTCGGTGCGCTGGCCTGCATTTCGGTGCTTGGGTTCTATGCCGTCATGCGCGATGCGGACGCCGCGTATATGGAGCGCCGCCGGCAAGCTGCAGCTCGTTGGGCGCTACCGCGTAAACGCCGGCGCCGCCGTACGCCCGAAGACCTTTGCCGCCACTGTGGCGGCTCGGGCAACTGCGACGCATGCGGCGATGACGCATGCCGGATCTGCCGCGGCAACGGCTTGCAGCCGCGCGATGAATCGCTCGTGACTCGCCTCGCTTCGATGTGGGATGGCGTCAGTTAACTACCGTTTCCGCCCAGTAGTCCGTCGCGCCGTCGAGCTCGCCCGGCGCGGCAACTAGCGATGGTTCGGCGTCTAAGCTGCTAATCGGTCCCGGCTTGGCGGCACTACCGAGTAAGACGTGGCTTTAACGGGGAATCAGTAGGCGTGCAGACACTATCTCCGGTCGAGCTCGACCGAGGCGAGCTGGCGCGGCAGTACCGTGCGAACCGGCAGCGCTCGGCTCAACTCTTCGGCTCGATCGACCCGGACGTATTTTACGAAGCACCGATCCCGCTGCGGCATCCCTTCATTTTTTACGCCGGTCACTTTCCGGCATTCGCGTTCATCACGCTCGTGCGGGACGGACTCGGCGAAGCCTCGGTCGACCGCCGGCTCGAAGTGCTCTTCAATCGCGGTATCGACCCCGAGTCGCTCGACGTGGCGCGAACGCACCAACGCTCGGATTGGCCCCGTCGCGAGATCGTCGGCGCCTTTGGCGACGCCTGTGACGAGCGGATCCTGGCGGCATTTGCCGGTGCGCGACTCGATAATCCCGCCGTACCGCATCTCGAGCGCGCGCAAGCGGCGTATAACATTCTCGAGCACGAAGAGATGCACCACGAAACGCTGCTGTATATCGTGCATCGGCTGCCCGACGAACGCAAACGCTTCGCGCGCAGCGATCACCGCGACGTCATGCCGGCCCGGCGCGACATCGTTCCTATCCCGGCTGGATCGGCGACGCTGGGCGCGACCCGCGACGATCTGCTTTTCGGCTGGGACAACGAATTCGGCGCGCACACGGTCGACGTCGGCGCCTTCGGATGCGACGTATACGACGTCACCAACGGCGACTATGCCGCATTCGTGCGCGACGGCGGACCGCCGGCGCCGTTCTGGGTCGAAGGCAACGGCGCATGGTCGCTGCGCACGCTGGCGGAAACGATTCCGCTGCCGCTATCGTGGCCGGTGTATTGTACCAACGCCCAGGCCGCCGCGTTCGCGCGCTGGTCGGGGGCCCGATTGCTCACCGAAGCCGAATATCACCGCGCGGCATATGGAAGTCCGAGCGGGGTCGAGCGGCTGCAGCCGTGGGGCGGTACCGCGGCCGATTCGAACTATGGCAATTTCGATTTTAAACGCTTCGATCCCGAACCGGTCGGTTCGTATCCACACGGAGCGAGCGCGTGGGGCGTGCACGATCTCGTCGGCAATGGCTGGGAGTGGACGTCGACGCCATTCGCGCCGTTCGCCGGCTTCGCGCCGATGGCGTCGTACCCGCAGTATTCCGCTGATTTCTTTGACCACGAACACTTCGTGATGAAAGGTGCGGCGCCGGTGACATCGCGCAATCTCGTGCGGCGCAGTTTCCGCAATTGGTATCGGCGCGACTACCCCTACATGTACGCCACGTTCCGGCGGGCGTATGATTAGCGCCCGGTAGCGTCGCGATGTGTGCCGGCGACGGCGGCTCTCCGCTGCGAGACACGTTATTCTCACGCGGCGATTTCTTGAGCGTCGCCGGCGCAACGATGACCCCCTTAGCGGGCGGGTCGAACGATGAAGGCATCGGCGATGTCGGCCGCTATCCGCTATCGCCCGTGCCGGCGGCGTTATCCGTGGGCAACGCGCTAGCCGCCGCGCTGGCCGCACGTTCGCCGCTAGCGCAGTCGACCTTCGCGCGCGTCGCGGCGTTGGCTGCATCGATCGGCGATGCGGAATTACGCGAATCGGTCGTGGCGCTGCTGCACGACCCGCGTCCGCGCTATGCCCGCGCCTATCAGACCGATCGCGACCGGCTCGCGCTGCGCGATGCGTTAGCGGCGGCCGGCTTCGTGACGGCGGATGCGCCGGTGACCGGCATCTTTCCGCCCGGAACCCAGGCCGATACAGGAGTCGCAGTCCAACCGTTTTGGTCGACGCCTGGTTCGAGCAACGGATCGCACCACGCCTATCCGGGCGGTCTTGCCGTCCACGAATATTTTAACGCGTCGATGGCGCAAGCGTTTGCGCGCACCTACGACCACCACTATTTTAGCGACACGGCGACCGTCGATCGCGATACCGTTGTCGGGGCTGCACTTTACCACGATATCTGCAAGACCGTCGTGTTCGGTTGGAATGCGGACGGCTCGCTGTTCGACGAGCTGACGATCGCTGGTACGGGCGCGCATCATATTCTGTCCGGTGCCGAGGCGATCGTACGCGGCCGCACGCCGCGGTTCGTCACGACGCTCTTGAGCGCCCACGCGGCGCCATCGCTTGGCGATGAGGCGAAAGTGGCCGCCTGGTGCCGCGCCGCAGCGCTCGTCGCGGGGGTCGATCCGGTCGAGTTCGGGGTATTGACACGTGCCGGCGAACTGTCGGCCCAACCGGCGCCGCTCGAAGCGTTCATCAGCCACTTGAGCGATCACGACTACGTGCTGAGCATCGCAGCGATGCAGAGCGTGGGCGCACGTCTGCAAAGCCGTTTTACCGCTTCCGCGAACCGGCCGGCGCCGCCGCCGCCGTACGCCACCTTTGCCTGGTATCGCAGCGCGATCCTCACCCGCACCTCGGCAATCGCCTTATACGATCTGCTCGGCCGGAGCGGCGGCGCGGGGTTCGATGCGGCAGTATCGCGGGCCGAGATCGACCTCTGGCCGGCCTAGCCGCCCGTCGGCACCAACTTTTATACGGCTGAAATGTCGAGCATGACTTTAATGGTCGAACGGTCGTCCATCGCGACGTATCCTTGGGGCGCGCTTTCGAGCGGCAACGTTAGCGTGAGCACGGCGCCGGGGTCGATCGTGCCCTTGACCACATCGGCCATCAACTCATCGATGTACGCCCGCGTCGGCGCGAGCGCACCGGCGATCGTTACGTTGCTGCCGAACAGCTTACGGGCGTCGAACGTCGACACGCCGTAGGGCACGCCGACAAATGCCAGCGTTCCGCCGGGACGCGTAATGGAAACGCCGAAATCCATGGTCGCTTGCGAGCCGACCGCTTCAACGACGCACAGCACGCCGCCGTCAGTCGCATCGATGATTTCTTGCGCGGCGTCCGGATCCTTCGAATCGATGATGTCGGTCGCTCCGAAGGTTCGCGCCAGTTCGAGGCGCGATTGATGGTGGCCGATCGCGAAGATGCGCGCCGCGTTCGAACGTTTGGCCGAAATGATCGCGCACAAGCCGACTGCGCCGTCGCCGATAACCGCCACGCTGCTGCCGGCTTTGACGCCGGCGCGCACACAGCCGTGGTGACCGGTCGACATCACGTCGGTGAGCGTTAGCGCCGATGCGCGTTTAGCGGCGTCGTGCGCGACGCCGGCTGGAATCGGGCGCAAGGTTGCATCGGCAAAGGGGACGCGCACGAACTGACCTTGTCCGCCGTCTTCATCCGTGCCGCCCCAAAAGCCGCCGTGACGGCACGATGTGTATATTCCGGCGTGGCAGTAATCGCACGTGTTATCGCTATAGCTGAACGGCGCTGCAACGACGTCGCCCCGCTTGTATGCCGTTAACGCCGCTCCCGCTTCTTCCACCACGCCGATGAATTCGTGCCCGATGCGCGAACCGGGCTGCCATTGGGCGACACCCCGATACGGCCACAGATCCGACCCGCAGATCGCGGCATTGACGACACGCACGACGGCGTCGCCGGGCGCTTGAATTCTGGGATCGGGCACGGTTTCAACGCGGATGTCGCGCGGCCCGTGATATACAGCTGCTTTCATGCTGTCTGCGACTCAGACCGCTAGCGCGAAGTTTCGCGCCGGGCCGAGCGTTTCCACGCGACCGGCTCGCCGCTGCTGCCGAAGTACGTCGCTTCGCGGCGCACGGCGGCATCACGTTCAAATATCGTATTGCCAGGTATTCCAGAATGCGGTCACCGCGTGCGCGGGCCGAAAGCCGTGCAGATCGTCACTCGCGACGTTGAAAAACCGGTCGAACCACAATGTGAGGAACGGCGCCTGGTCGACGATAAGATCTTGGATGTGCGCGTAGGCTGTTTTACGCACCGCCGGATCGTACGACGTTAAGGCGATGCGTTCGTACCGGTCGACCGCCGGATCACAGAAGCGATAGTAATTTTGCGCGACCGGTGCCCGTGCGCCGCACGTGACGATCATCGAATCATCGGGGTCGACACCGTTGAGCCAACTCGTGAGTGCCAGATCCATCTTGCCGCCTTGCACGATGCCGCCGGCGCCGGCGGAGGCGAACATCAAACTCGATGCGTACTGCTTCACGATCAATTCGATGCCGGCCGCTTTCCATTGCGACTGCAGCAACACCGCAACACGCTGATCGGTCGCGCGGCCGGAAAGGGTCGCGATCTCGATCGCGAACCGCTTGCCGGATTTGATCCGGATACCGTCGGCCCCGGGGCGCCAACCCGCCGCGTTGAGCAGCGCATCGGCACGCGCGAGATCGAAGCCGATACCGTGAACGTGCGAATCGTAGGCCCACGAGCCCGGTGGTTGATCGCCGTCGCCGCTCCGGTTGACGCCGAACGAGGTAGCTTCGATGATCTGCTTGCGATCGGTGGCGGAGGCCAATGCTTGGCGCACGTGCACGTCGTCGAGCGGCGCGCGCGTCGTATTGAAACCGAGCTGCGAATACCAAACGAACGGCGTTAAGAGCGCGTGCGTGCCGTTGATATCTTTGGCGGTCGGGTAGAGCGCTGCGTCGGCGTTATACCACAGATCGATTTCATGCGTCCGCAGCTGCGTGACGATGGTCTGCTCATCCGATATCGCGGAATAGTCGACTTCGCGAAGTTTCGGCGGTCCGCGCCAGTAATCCGGATTTGCAATCATCCGGATCTTCTCGCCGCGGTGCCAAACGAGGACTTTGAATGGACCGGTTCCGACCGGTGCGCCGTTGAACGGAATTCGGTTGAGATCGGCATATTTTTCGAGCAGGTGTTTGGGATACACCGGGATCGGAATTTCACCCTGAGTGAGAAACGTATCGACGAACGGCGCATAGGCGCGGTCCAGATGGACGACGATCGTTGCCGCATCGCGTTTATCGATCCGCGTAATGCGCGCGTACGCGGTGCGGTCGCCGACGTTCGTGCGCGGATTCATGATCGCATGCCAGGTAAAAATGACGTCATCGGCGCTGAAGGGCACACCGTCGTGCCAGCGCACGCCGCGCCGTAGATGATAGGTGATCGTCCGGCCGTCACGCGCGATCCCGCCGTTGGCCAGCGTCGGCTCGACCGTCGCAAGTTCGGGAAAGAGCTTATCGCGATCGTCGTAGTTAAATAAAAATCCGCCCCAAAACATCGCTAAGTCGAAATCGATTTGAAAGTTGCCCACGATCGGACTCAGTGTATCGGGATCCGAGTTACTGGCGATGCGGAGAACGCCGGGCTGCGTCCAGGCATGCCGGCCGCCGCTGCTCGCACCGATACCGACGCGCGTGCAAGCGCCGAGCAGCACGATCAGGCTGATTGCCAGCGACGGCCGGAGCAGCGATTCGAGAAGCCGTCGGCGTGGCGTCAAACGGGCGCCGACAGCCCGGCGAACACGGCGCCAATCCGGTCGATACCGGCGCGCAGCGCTTCATCGCTCGTCGCGAAGGAGATGCGAAAGTGGCCTTCGCCGCTAGGCCCGTATTCACGTCCGGCGCGCACCGCGACGCCGCCGGCATGCATGCGCGCGGCCAGATCCGCCGAGCCGATCGGTGCCGCGTAGCGCGCGAAGACATAGAATCCGCCCTCCGGCTCGACGGCCGTAATGCCGTCGATGCCGCGCAAGCGTTCGAGCGCGAGTGCGCGCCGTTCGGTAAATCGGGCAAGCCAGACGCCGGCGTTGCGCGCGCCGACAGCGAGCGCGACGAGCGCCGCGCGTTGCACGAACGCGTTGCTCGTGCCGTTAAACGCGCGGTGAATAACGCCGGCGGCTTTCACGATCGCTGCCGGACCCGCCAGGTAGCCGATCCGCCAGCCCGTCATCGCATACGCCTTGGAAAACGTCTGGGCGTAGATCAGCCGGTCGCGCAGCGCCGGCAAGCTGAGCCCCGAAACGAACGGCCGGCCGTCGTACACGAGCGAATAATACGCTTCGTCGGTAAGCACGTAGGCCGAAGATTCGGCGACGAGTTGCGCGACGCGTTCCCACTCGTCGGCCCGATAAACCACGCCGGTCGGATTACCCGGCGTGCACAAAACCAGTAAGCGCGCCCCGTCCAGCGCGTGAGCCAGCCGGTCGAAGTCGAGATGAAAGTCGGGCAACACCGGAACGAAGACGGGCACGCCGCCCGCCAGCTGGACCAGATCGGCATATAACGAGTATGACGGTTCGGGAATGACGACGCGATCGCCCGGATTGACGATCGCCGTAATAGCCGCCGCCAGACCGGCGCTCGCGCCATGCGTTACAAGAATCTGATTGCCGGCGAACGGTGCGCCGGCGGTGTGCGACACAATGCCCGCAAGCGCTTCGCGCAATTCCGCATCGCCGACCGGGTCGGTATAACGGGTGTGTCCGGCGCGCAGCGCATCGACCGCCGCTTCAACGATCGGAGCCGGTGTAGCAAAGTCCGGCTCACCCATCGCAAGCGAGATGACGCCGGCGACTTTGGCAAAGCTCGGACGCAGCGACGTTGCTTCGATGCGCTGCACCGCGCGGGCGCTCTCAAAGGCGATTTCCACTATTTCCACTCCCATTGGCCGATGTTCCAAAAATCAGAATTGACCGTCTCGGGCCGCACGCCGTGCAAGTCGCCGCTCCACGCGTATAAAAAACGTTCCCACAAAACGGGCATCACGGGCGCTGCAGCGCGCACCCGGCGATCGAACTCCGCGACAATCGTGCGACGGGCCGCGACATCGTCGATGGTGCGTGACATATGCAGCAGTGCGTCCACCGCCGGATCGATATATTTGCCATAGTTTTGACCGCGCGGCGGCAACGCCGCGCTCGCGAGGTTGTCGCTCAAATCGGGCCACGGCAATTCACCGTAGGCGATGAAGGCAATCGAAAAGTTACCGCTTTTCAACACGCCGCCGGGTTGATACAGCACCGTTGATGCCACCGGCCGCAAATCGACGGCAGCGCCGATCGCGCGCCACGCGGACTGCAATTCGACGGCGGCATTGAGCAGCACGGTTTGCCCGGCGACCGTGGTCAACGCGAACGCGAGCGGCACGCCGTTCTTATGCCGCACGCCGTCGGCTCCGGCATGCCAACCGGCCAGATCCAGCAGCGTACGCGCAGCAGCAGCATCGGGGCGCCCCGGCGTTCCGCGCGCCGGCGTGTAAAAGCGCGACCAGGGCGGCACGAGACCATCGGCGACGAGCGCCGCGCCATGATACGTATTCTTGACCAGCGAATCGCGGTCGATCGCCAGCGATAACGCCCGGCGCACGCGCACATCGTCGAACGGCGCAACGCGCAAATTGGCGATGACATAATCGAGATAATAGGCCGGCACGAGCTTGACCGTCAGCGTGGGCGAATTGGCGAAGGTCGAGATTTGGGAAAGCGGTAGATTCGCGACGAAGTCGATCTCGCCGGTATGCTTTTGCAGCGCCAGCGTGTTTTGATCGCTAAAGAAAACGATCCGGATGCGATCGATATGCGGAGCGCCGCGGAAATAGGCGCGGTTTGCGCGCAGTTCGAGCACCGAGCCGCGATCCCAACGTTCGACCCGATACGGTCCCGTCCCGACCGGTGCGCCGCTGAACGCGGCGGCATGAAAGTCGGTTACACCGCGAAGGATGTGTTCGGGCACGATCATGCCGAACTCACCGTTGACGAAGAGTTCGGCGGTGGCATCCGCCGAGGCGGCATTCAGATGCACGACAACGGTATACGGATCGGGTGTTTGCAAATCGTGAATGATGCTATACCAGCTGCCGAGCGAGAACGGCACGTGCGGATCGCGTATTTTGGCGAATGTAAACGCGACGTCGCGGGCGGTAAAGGCCACACCGTCTTGCCAGCGGACGCCATGGCGCAGATGATACGTTAACGTTTTCCCATCGACGCTGATGCCGCCGTTGGCTTTGGTTGGAACCAGCGTCGCCAGATCGGGCTGCAACGCGCCGCGGTCGTCGACGACGATCAAACCATCGAAGATCGCTTCCTCGATGTAGTTTTCGATGTACTGCGACGATACGATCGGATCGAGCGTGTTCGGTTGCAGCGGAAGGCCGATGCGCAGCGGCCGGTCACTCCGTGCGCTCGCGCCCAAGAGCCCGACGGCCGTGAGAACGGCAGCGAGCGTACATATTCGGCGAACCAGCGATGACAGCATGGACTACGGCTTCGATTCCGCCGGGGGCTCTCTTTTATCAATCCGACCAACGCGCGCCCGCTATGACGGGCAGGACTCCAACCCCGACTACCCGTTTATGACGGTATGGCCCAAAGCGTCATGTATACCGCAGCACGGCTGTTTTCGGGCAGCGGAACCGCGCACACCGGCTGGTCGGTCCTCGTCGACGGGGAACGCATCGCCGCCGTCGGTCCAACGGCAACGCTGGAACGCCCCGCCAATACCCGCACGGTCGATCTCGGCAACGCGACACTGATGCCGGGTTTGCTCGATCTACACTCGCACATTTTGCTCTATGCCTACAACCGCACATCGTGGAACGACCAAGTTCTCTACGAAGCGCAAGCGTTGCGTATCGCGCGGGCGACCGTCGCGCTGCGCGCGACCTTATGCGCCGGGTTTACGCTCCTGCGCGATCTGGGCACCGAAGGCGCCGGTTACGCGGATGTCGGGCTGAAGATGGCGGTCGCTCAAGGCGTGATCCCCGGACCGCGCTTGATCGTGACGACCAGGGCGATCGTCGCAACGGGCTCGTATGGACCGAGCGGCTTTGCGCCCGAATGCGGCTGTCTGCCGGTCGGCGCCGAAGAAGCCGACGGTCACGACGCGCTTACCCGCGTCGTGCGCGATCAGATCCGGCGCGGCGCGGACTGGATCAAAATTTACGCCGACTATCGCTGGGGGCCGGGCGGCGAAGCGCGACCGACCTTCACGCTCGCAGAACTACAGTTGGTCGTCGACGTCGCGGAATCCAGCGGCCGGCATGTTGCCGCGCATGCGACGACGGCCGAAGGTATGCGCCGCGCGGCCCTCGCCGGAGTACGCACGATCGAGCACGGTAGCGCGGGAACGCCCGCGATCTTCGCGCTCATGGCCGAACGGAACGTGGCCTTCTGCCCGACGCTCGCGGCGTACGATGCAATCGCGCGCTATACCGGCTGGACCGGCGGTGAACCCGAACCGCCCGCGATCGCCGGCCGGCGCGCGTCATTTCGCGCCGCGCTCGATTCTGGTGTCACGATCGCCAACGGGAGTGACGTTGCGGTTTTCGACCACGGCGAAAACGCGCGCGAACTCGAGTTACTCGTCGCGTACGGCATGTCACCGCAGCAGGCACTCGAAGCCGCGACGTCCGTCGCAGCCGGCGTCGTCGACCTCGCGAACGAGCGCGGCGCCCTGCGGGCCGGCTTGACCGCGGATATCATTGCCGTCGGCGGCGATCCGTTTAGCGATATGGGCGCGCTGCGCGACATCCGGCTGGTCGTGCAAGCCGGGACCGTCATCGCGTAAATCCGGCTGTGCAGCGCGACGAACCGGCGTCAGTGTGCGCGCGCGACGGTCATGCCCATGCGCTTGGCAAGCTCGCTGTCGAGCGCATCGAGAAACGCTTGGGTGGTGAGATACGGCTGATCGGGCCCGACGAGCACCGCCAGATCCTTGGTCATGCGTCCGCGTTCGACCGTGTCGATGCAGACGCGCTCCAAGGTTTGCGCGAAGGTCACGAGGTCAGCCGTTCCGTCGACCTTGCCGCGATGTTCGAGCCCGCGCGTCCAGGCAAAAATCGAGGCGATCGGATTGGTCGACGTCGCGTTGCCGCGCATGTGCTCGCGATAATGGCGCGTTACCGTTCCGTGGGCCGCCTCCGCTTCGATCGTGTTACCGTCCGGCGTCGTCAACACCGACGACATCAGCCCCAGCGAGCCAAACCCTTGGGCAACGGTATCAGACTGCACGTCGCCGTCGTAGTTCTTGCACGCCCAGACGAAATTACCCGACCACTTGAGCGCCGACGCCACCATGTCATCGATGAGGCGATGTTCGTACGTGATGCGAGCGGCGACGAAGCGGGCCTCGAACTCGGTCTCGAAAATATGTTGGAAGATATCCTTGAAGCGGCCATCGTAGGCTTTGAGAATCGTATTTTTCGTCGATAAATACACCGGCCATTTGCGCGCCAGACCGAAATGAAAGCACGCCCGCGCGAAGCCGACGATCGACTCATCGACGTTGTACATCGAGAGCGCGACACCGGGCCCGGCGAACGTGAAGACGTCGCGGTCGATCGGCGCGCTTCCGTCGCTGGGGGTGAATTTGAGCGTCAGCACACCGGCACCGGGAACGACGAAATCCGTCGCCCGGTATTGATCGCCGAACGCGTGGCGGCCGATAACGATCGGATCGGTCCAGCCCGGCACGAGCTTGGGAATATTCCGGCAGATGATCGGCTCGCGAAATACCGTTCCGTCGAGTTCGTTCCGAATCGTACCATTCGGCGACCGCCACATCGACTTGAGCTTGAATTCTTGGACGCGGGCCTCATCGGGTGTGATCGTCGCGCACTTAACGCCGACTCCGAATTCGCGGATCGCGCGCGCCGCGGCGAGCGTCACTGCGTCGTTCGTCGCATCGCGGTGTTCGATACCCAAATCGTAATAGCGCAGATCGATCGCGAGGTACGGCAGAATCAACTTATCTTTGATGAATTGCCAGATGATACGCGTCATCTCGTCGCCGTCGAGTTCGACCACCGGATTTTTCACCGTTATCTTCGCCACGAGCGCGCGTCCTTTGTTCCAGCGATGTGCAGTGTGTGGCGCGTTTGAAGACGACTGGGAAAAACGCCTGCCTGCAAGCGCCGGAGCAACGGCGCGACGCGGATCTGCGGGAGACGGGACGCGGCAACTCCAAACGCCCGGCATGCGGATTGTGAGCTTGCTGCCCAGCGTCACGGAGATCGTGTTTGCCATCGGCGCCGGAGATGCGCTCGTCGGCGTTACTCACGAATGCGACTTTCCCGAACGAGCCCGAACATTGCCGGTCTTGACGTCGTCGCTGCTGCCGGCGGAAGTACAGACGGCGCCGGGCTCGCCTTTGCCGCCGGTCGGCAACGCGAACGCCATCGACCGGCACGTCCGCGCGAGCGTCCACAACGGTTCGAGTCTGTATGCACTCGACGACGCGTTACTCGCACGACTCGCACCCGATGTCATCATCACCCAAGAACTGTGCGCGGTGTGCGCCGTTTCGTACGACATCGTCGCGCGCGCCGCCAAACGTATGCGCGGCGGCGGGCCGACCGTTCTATCGCTCGAGCCGTCGTCACTCGAAGACCTCTATGCGAATATCGCGACGGTCGGCGATGTTGCGGGAGCGGCCGCCGGAGCAGCGTCACTCGTCGCTGCACTGCGCGAGCGCGAGGCCGCGCTGCGTGCCGCACCGGTCACCGGCGAACGAGCGCGCGTCCTGATTTTCGAGTGGACCGATCCGCCGATGAGCGGCGGCCACTGGACGCCCGAATTAACGCTGCTCGCCGGCGGCGAGCCGCTGCTGGCCAATCCCGGTGCGAACTCGCAGCGCATCAGCTGGGATGCGATCGCGCTCGCCGATCCCGACGTCATCATCGTCGCGCCGTGCGGTTACGATCTCGCGCACGCCCTAGCGGCCGCGGATGAACTCGATATCAATCAGGCCTGGCGCGAATTACGCGCCGTTCGGACCGGCCGCGCATACGCAATGGACGGCAACGCCTATGTGAACCGACCCGGACCACGGCTCCTCGACACGGCCGAAATCTTCGCGGCCGTCATCGCCGGAACGGCGATTCCGCAGCACGCCGCGGCGGCGCTTATTTTACGACCGCGCTCCCGTTCGAGTTAAGGTTGAACCGGTCGATCGACTCCAAGATGATTCGGCGCGCGTCGGCGGCGTCCGACCACGGTCCGGTCGACGTTTCCTTGCCTTCAAGCGCTTTATAGGTCTCGAAGAAGTGCGATATTTTTCGCAGCTGATGCGAAAAAATTTGCGTGTAGTTATGAATGTCGGCGAAATCCGGTTCACCGACCGGCACCGCAAGCACCTTATCGTCTTCTTTGCCGCCGTCGACCATCTTGAGTAAACCGATCGGGCGGGCGGTCACCAAGCAACCGCTAAACGTTGCTTCCGAAACGAGGATCAGCACGTCGAGCGGATCGCCGTCGAGGGCCAGCGTCCGGGGCACAAAACCATAATCGCCGGGGTAAAAAATAGCCGAGTGCAAAGCTCGATCGAGCGTAAAGATATCGAGGGCTTTATCATACTCGTATTTGTTGCGCGATCCCGACGGGATCTCGACGATGACATTTATCTCTTCAGGCGCGCGATCGCCGGGCGGTAAGAGGAGCCGATTTTGTCGTACATCGAGAGTCACCCGGCTCGCCTTTGCGGGCAATCGAGCGATGCCCTTGCGCCGCACGGTGCAGCAAACCGTGATTTAGAACGTAACGGGGCGTCAAGCGAACGCTGCAACGCGCACTGAATTCCCGCGCTACGGCGAGGTGAGCGGTAGCGCCGCTAAGATCGCAACTTCCGTGCCGACGATGAGAAAGCCGTAACAGTCACCCGTCAATCGGCCGCCCAACCGCGACTTCATCCAACCGGCAACGCCGAAACTCACGCCGCCGAGCGCAATGAGAACGACGGCATGACCCCAATAACTCCAGCCCAGCGCGACGACGAGCAGCCCCATCGCGGCGTGAACCGCGCGCGGCGGAATGGCACCGTCGGCGTCATACGGGTAAACGGTCGCAATCGCAACGGCGATCCAGCGTGCCGCGGCGCCCGCGAACGCCAGTGCCAGCGGCAACCGCAGCGGATCGATCGACCACAACGCGGCCAGCCAAACGGCGCATACCACCGCGAACGATGCGACGGCGAACGTGCCGTGGCGCGGATCTTTTAAAATTCCGAGCCGGCGCTCGGGGGTCGTGCTGGCAAACACCGCGTCGCACGAGTCGAGAAACCCATCGACGTGCAATGCGCCGGTCAACACGATCGACAATCCGAAAGCGAGCGCGACGGCCAGCACGTGCGGTAGCACGAGCGACGCGGCCCAGCCGACCGCACCCGCCAGACCGCCGGTAATCGCACCGACCAGCGGCAGATAGGCCAACATGTGCGCCCGCGGTGCACCCGCGGCACCAACGGGTAGTATGGAAAAATAGGAAAAGGCGGCGCGGACGCCGGTGATGACCCCTACGGCGCACCCACGGCGCTGGGCGCGGTCGCGACGCCGGCTTCGGCGAAGGTCTTCATTTCGCGCACCATCCGGGCCGCCGATTCGACGATCGGCAGCGCCAGCGCCGCACCGCTGGCTTCACCCAAACGCAGGTCGAGATCGAGCAGCGGCGTCAATCCCAGCGCCGCGAGCGCGACGGCATGACCGGGCTCGTGCGAGCGATGCGCGGCAATGCAATATTCGAGCGCATGCGGTGCGATCGCTCCGGCGATCAATGCCGCGGCCGAAACGATGTATCCGTCGAGCAGCACCGGAATGCCGGCGCGCGCCGCGGACAAGATCACGCCCGCCAAGCCGACGATTTCATAGCCGCCCATTTCGCTCGCGATTTCTTCCCAGGTAAAATCGTTGCAGCGGCTCAACGCCCGTTCCACGCATGCGATCTTGCGTTCCCAGCGGCTCTCATCGATGCCCGTGCCGCGGCCGACAACCTCGCGCGCGGGCCGGCCGGTGAACGCGGCCACGATGGCGGCCGCACTCGTCGAGTTGCCGATGCCCATTTCGCCTAGCGCGATGATATCGCACGGTGCCGCTTCAACCGCGGCATCGAACGCCGCGATTCCGGCCGCGATCGTGTAACTGAGATGGTCGCGCCGAATCGCCGGACCGTGGGCGAGATTCGCGGTGCCGTATCCGGCGTTGACGTCGAAGAGCCGCGGATGGACCGGCAGTACCTCGCGAACGCCGAAATTGGCCACGAACACTTCCGCGCGTGCCGTTCGCGCGAAGGCGTTGATGGCCGCGAAGCCGGCCAAAAATCCGCCGACCATCTGCGCCGTCACCTCGGGCGGATACGCGCTCACGCCGTCGGCCGCGACGCCGTGATCGCCGGCGCCGATGAGAATGGTCCGGCGGTCGAAAACGTGTGCGGGCGTACCGCCCGCGATCGCGCACAGTTGCACGGCCAGTTCTTCGACCCGCCCCAAGCTGCCCAGCGGCTTGATGAGTTGATCGATGCGTTCGCGAGCCGCGGTCGCGGCCCGGCGATCGGTCGGCGTGATGGCGGAGCGGAAATCGGCCGGAAGCATGACGCAGGTGTCTACGGCAGCGGCGCTGCGGAACCCGCAAGCGGCGGCGCGATTTCGTTGACGCGTTCGAGCCGCCAGGGCACATTGCCGTCGCCGGCCAGCCGCATGATGCTGGCCGGCGCGAACGTGATTCCCAGGGCGGCTTCGTCGGGCTCGGCCAGCGCTACGCTGACGAGGGCGTGCATGATGCCGGCATGGGAAACGATCAGCGCGCGCCCGCCGGCCTCGAGCCGCGCCGTCAATTCGGCTAGGACCGGCCGCACGCGCTCGCAAACTGCGGCGAACGACTCACCGGCTTCCGGTACCAACCGTGACGGCGCGGCCGGCGAATGCTGCGCGAAGGCGGGATAGCGCACGATGATCTCGCTCCACGTGAGGCCTTCCCACGTTCCGAAGCTCATTTCGCGTAGCCGCGGCTCGGGTTCGATCGTCACCCCGCAGGCCGCGCCGATCGCCGCCGCGGTCGTCGCCGCCCGCGTGAGATCGGATGCGATCGCCCGATCGAACCGTTCGGGGCGCAGATAAACGGCGAGAGCCGCGGCTTGCGCCCGGCCCTCGTCGTCTAAGGGGACATCGGTTCGGCCCTGGAACCGCCGCTCGGCGTTCCAGGCAGTGCGGCCGTGCCGCACACAAACGAGCTCCAAGGGCGGCTAATCCGCCGGCAACATGGGCTTGCCTTCGTGCGCCACGAGCAGATCGTGCATGTCGTTCGCATGCTCTTCTTCGGTCGACAAGATCGCCTCGAGCATCACGCGCGTGGTGGGATCGTTGTCGGCAAAGAATCGAATGAGTTCGCGATAGTGCTCGACGGCAATGCGCTCGGCGATGTAATTTTCTTTGATCATGTCGACTAAATTTTCGCCTTCGGCGTATTGCGAGGCGGAACGCGTCGCGAGTCCCTCGGGATTGAAGTTCGGCTTACCACCGAGCTGATTGATGCGCTCGGCGACCATCATCATATGTTCTTGTTCTTCTTTGGCGTGCTCGAAAAACTCGTCTTTCACGCCTTCGCTTGCGATACCGGTGGCTGCGATTCCGTGCATGGTATAGCGCAGCACGCAGACGATCTCGGTCGCGAGTACGTTCTGCAAAATTTCGATCGCCTGTTCGACATCCGCACCATAGCTCTCGGTAATGTTACCGGTTTCCAAATGTTTGCGGGCGCGTTCGCGTAATTCCTTAACATCGGTCAGGAACGGCTGGGTTGGAGGATTCTTCGTTGCGGTCACGGGCGCAGGTTACCCGGCTCCGGTACGCCCCAAACCCGATCCGGAACCACGATATAGCCGGTCTGCAAGTCGCCAAAGACGCGCACGTGCGGCGCCGCAAGACCCCAACGCCAAACGAATGCTGCGATATACGCACAACTTACGGCATCGAGCTTATCATCCCACTGTTTGTAGCCGCGCGTGCCGACGGCGGTGGGAAGCCGGTCGTCTACGTGCAATGGCGGATCGGCCGCTGCGAGCGTTGCGAGTGCGGCCCGATAGCGCGACCATTCGGCCAGCACGGCCGGCCACGGCCGGGCTTTTTTCTTAAACGCGAAGATACGGTCCAAACCGAAGAGCCGAACATGCGCCGGATGCGGAAATACTTCGAGCGCGATCGTGCGCGCGTCGCCCGGCCGCACATCGAGTGCTTCCACGACGCCCTCGGCGCGCAACGCATCGATCAGCCGCCGCGCCCGACCGCCGTCCGGAAAGCGTTGCAGATTCGAGGGGTGCGGTGCGGCATGATAGCGCCGGAACACCGCGCCCAGCGCGCGTTCGCACGGGCGCATGCCGGTCGCATTGCGCACGATTGTCGGCATGTCGATGCCGATGACGCCGCTGCTGCCGCGGTGTTGCCGAATCCACGCACAGATTGCGGCGTCGTCGAAAACGCCGGCTCGCACGTCAAGCAGCCGCCCGGTGCGATCGATTGCCGCGAGACCCGATGCATTGCGCGCCGACCACGCAAGATCGAGGCCCAAAAAGCACGGCCGTGACGCTTCGCATCGGAGAGGGGGAGATTCGAACTCCCGATACCTTGCGGTATGCTCGCTTTCCAAGCGAGTGCATTCGACCACTCTGCCACCTCTCCGCGGCCGCGAGCCCCATTCGCGCAAACCGACTGGCTTTCCGTTGACGCCTTGCAAAGCCCGGTCGGCCGGACGTCGAAACACGCGGCATGCTCGTACCAATTGTCGCAGCGATCGTGCTGGCAATCCTCACTGTCGACGTTCGGGTGGTTGATGAAGGTGGGCAACCCGTTGCCGGCGCGTTCGTTCTGTTCCGTTCCGCGGCCGGTTCCGAAATTACCCGGATAACGAACGCCGGCGGACATGCGGCGCCACCGCCGACGTTCGACGCCGTTTCGGTAACGGTCCGCGCGCGCGGTTATGGCGTTGCCGCCGCGAGCGTAACGGCCGGCACATCCGCTGTGGTGTTGCACGCGAACGCGCCGGCGGTGATCGGCAAAGTGTCGGTCGCAACCGGATCGGCGCGCAACCTGCACCGGCTCGCGGTTCCCGCCGCGACGCTCGACCGCGTGGTAACGGAATCGACCCCGGCGTACACGACGGACGCGCTGCTGCGGGCGTTACCGGGATTCGACTTCGTACGCAGCAACAGCGCGTTCACAAATTACGGTAATTTGCGCGTTTCGTTTTCCGGAGCCGGCGAAGACCGCGGGCTCGTCCTCGCCGATGACGTCCCGGCGCAGGACGGTTTCGGCGGTCAAGTCGATTGGCTCGCGTATCCGCCGTCAACACTGAGTTCCGTCGAACTCTTGCGCGGACCGGGTGCCGCTCTGTACGGCGCCAACGCCATCGGCGGCGTGCTGCAACTGCGCGGCGTCGATCCGGGCAGCGATTGGCGCGCCGCGCCGACCGGCGCGCTCGAGCTGCAAGACGGGACGCCGCATCGGACCAATGCCGATGTCAGCTACCGTTTTACGTTGGCGCCGCACGTGACGGCGGCCGTCGCGACGCAAACGGGCCACCAAGCCTATTACGACTTTACGCCCGGCTATCAAAGTCCGGTCGATCGCGAAGCGACGGCATCGAGCACCTCGACGCGCGCCCAGGTGCGCTACGCCTTGGGTGCGTCCACCATCGACGTGGGCGGACTTTTCGCGGGCGATGCGCAGTTCGAGGGCCGGCCGAGCTATACGTTCGCGCGCGGCCTCACGCAAGGCGATGTCCACTTCACCACCTCGACGCTCGACACAACCTTCGGCATCGTTGCCTACGACCGGGCGACGTCGATCATCAACACGAACGACCAAGCTCCGACCAAACCCGGTGCCCTGCGCTACGTCCAAACGATCCCGACGCGTGAAGGCGGCGTTGCCGCAAGCTGGTTTCTGACCCGGCCCGACAACGAGCTCGCCATTCGGGCCGACGAGCGATTGGTCTACGGCGACAGCACGCAGACCGGTCCGACGGGCGCCTTTCAATCGTCCGGAACGGGCCGTCAGCAATACGCCGGCCTGGCCGTCGAAGACACCTACGAACGCGGCCGGTTTCAGGTGATCGGCGGCCTGCGTGGCGACCTTGTTACGTTTACGGATGGCGTGCTCACCTCAGGCGCCGGCCCGACGACCGCACCGTCGCGCGACGATCGGGTGCTCTCGCCGCGGCTGGCGGGACGTTTCGACCTCACGCGAAGCGTCGCGCTGCGGGCGTCGACGGGCGGCGGCTTCCGCGAGCCGTTCCTCAACGAGCTTTTGCGCGGTTACCGCATCGGCAGCGAGTCGTACGATCCGAACCCGAACCTAACACCCGAGCGCAGTGCGAATTACGGCTTCGGCGCCGATGCGTTACTGGGCACCGGCCGGATCTCGCTCGACTTCACGACGACCAAAGTTCGCAACGCGATCGAGTTTGTAACGACCGCGCCCGCGATCCAAACGCGCAGTAACGTCGCGCGCACGCAGACCGACGGTGCAACCCTGACCTATACGGCGCAGCTGGCGCACTGTACCCGTTTGCGCGCCTACGGCACGTCGCAATACGCGCGCATCATCAGTGGTCCAGCCGGCGATATCGCGCATCGGCTGCAATACGTACCGTCGCGCTCCGCCGATATCGGCGTCGATTCGGGCAGCGGCGCGCTCCGCTACGGCGCCGACATCGGCTACGCCGGACTAACGTACGCCGACGACCTCAACCTGCAAATTTTGCCGGCGGCGCTCATCGTCGGCGCGCACCTGACGCGACCGCTTGGCGCCGGCGCGGCGCTGACGTTGGAAGGCTCGAACCTCAACGGCGCACATTATTATTCGAGCATCGATCGCTATGGGCCGCCGCCGAGCATCGACCTGCGCGTGCGCTTTGGCTTAGGACCGCAGCCGGCGAATGCGTTACGCCCGGCGTGCCCCTGATGCGTATAGTGCGGATCGGCCGGGTATATCCCAGCGATGACTGCAAAGAAAACGTTCAAGCCCGGCGACCACGTCGAATGGAAGTCGAGTCAAGGAACCATCGAGGGAACGGTCGAGAAAAAGCTGACGAAAGCAACCGATATCAAAGGTCATCATGTGGCCGCATCGCCGGAGAATCCCGAATATCTCGTTGAGAGCGATAAAACCGGCGCGACGGCCGCACATAAGCCCGAATCGCTCGAGCGCAAGAAAGCTCGACGGCGTTCGTCATGATTCTGCGCAGCGATACGTTCCTCGATGGTGGAACGATCCCCAATAGCGCCGTCTTCAGCGGGATGGGATTGTCGGGCGATAATCAATCGCCGCACCTTGTTTGGAGCGACGTTCCGGCCGGCGCGAAGAGTTTCGCCGTCGTCGTTCACGACCCCGATGCGCCGACTTCGGGCGGCTTCTATCACTGGGTCATGTTCAATATTCCGGGTGATACACACGAACTCGAAGCGGGCGCCGGCACCAAACGCATCGAGGCATTCGTGCACGGCGAAGTGCTCGGGCATATCGACTTCGGCGTTGCGCACTACGGCGGCCCATGCCCACCGCCGGGCCCGGCCCATCACTATCACTTCACCGTGTATGCACTCGACGTCCCGAAATTGCCGCTGGGCGCCGCGACGACCGGCGCGCTCCTCGAATTTCAGATGGCGGAGCACACCCTCGCGAAAGCGACCCTGACCGGTTTGTACGCGCGTCCGGCCGGCGCGTAATTCGCCCCGCGTTAGGAAGCGGCGTCGCGCGCTGCAATGCGCGCGATCGCCCATTCCTCGAGGGTCGGCACGACGATGATTCGAACCGGCCCGCCGCCGGCAGCGATGTCGCGATCGGGGCCGCTCGCAGCGTTCGCCTGCGGGTCGAGGCTCACTCCTAGGAACGCTAATCCGGTGCAGGCGCGCCGCCGCACCTCGACCGAATTCTCACCGACCGGGCCGGTAAATGCCAAAACATCGACGCCGCCGAGAACGGCGGCGAGTGCCCCGATGTGCCATTTGAGCCGATGGATGTAAAACGCCATGGCCCGCTCGGCCCGTTCGTTGCCCGCGTCGAGCGCCGCGATGACCTCGCGGGTGTCGGCCGAAACACCGGAGAGGCCCAGCAGGCCCGACTCTTTATACAGTCCGTCGCTAACGGCTTCGCGGCTGAGCCCGTCCGTGCCGAGCAGCGTTAAGATAATGCCCGGATCGATGCTACCGGACCGCTCGCCCATGACCAGACCTTCGAGCGGCGTCATACCCATCGTCGTTTCGACCAACCGCGAACCGATGAAGGCCGAACCGGACGCCCCATTTCCGAGGTGCAGCGAGATCGTTCGGCGCGTTTCGCTAGGCCCAAGTTTGGCCGCGAGCCGGTTGATCACGTCACGTTGACTGATGCCGTGAAAGCCGTAGCGGCGAATGCCGTACCGTTCGCGCCAAGCGAGCGGCAACGCATACGTCGTGGCGGTTTCGGGCGCGTCCGGGCCGAGCGCCGTATCGAAGACGGCAACTTGCGCGATCGCATCGCCGAAGCGCTTACGGGCCGCCGCAATGCCTTCGAGGGCCAGTGGATTGTGCGCGCTCGCCAGTGGAATCGCTGATTCGATCGACTGCAGCACCGCGTCGTCGATTCGCGCGCTGATGCGGCCGGCCAGCGCCGGCCCGGGATGCACGACGCGGTGGCCGATCGCGTCCGGCGGAGCGCCGGTGTAGCGCGCGAGCAGATCGCCGAAATCTTCGCTGCCCGCTTCGACCGCCGCTTCCCACAGCGGCGGCGGCGGATCGAGCGGCGCCTCCGCGGCAACCTCGAACAGCAGCGCTTTGTGACTTCGCGATCCGGCATTGAGCGTTAGCACACGCATGCTGCGCTTGTTCCCGCATTACCGGCCCCGCTTCCGGCGAAGCCGAGCGTTTAGAGGCTATCCATGAAGCGATACTCGCTGAACGTTTCGCGCGCATCAACGTTGAGCCAGAACATCGGTCCGCTGCCGGCTACTTTAACGTGAAAGTCGGCCGGGACGACATGGCCGGCAGCTTGCGTGAAATGTTCGGCCAGCCGCGCCGTCACGTACCGTTCGTCGTTGGCGCCGGTCACCGCGAGCGGCTCATGGCTGGCGGGATCGACATACAGCGTGCCAAAGTCCGTGTCGTCCGAACGATCGGCCGACTTCTCGCGACAGACCGGCCGCAACGCGATGGCTTCCGCCGGCCGCGCTTCGAACGTCGTGAGCGTCGCACCGGTTGGCGCGTAACAGGCCGGCATAAAGGGACCGTGCCGCAGCACGTCGCCGTCGTAGGAGCGGCCGGTCGAAATCTGCATTTTTGGCTTGCGGCCGGCCACGATCTGGCCGTCGCTCAGCCGGACGACGATCTTAGTCGTATCGTGCATGCGTAATGCGTCAAATCCGGACACGGAATCGACGACGTACGAAACGTACGCCGGCAAGGGCGAACTCAAGAGGCGCGAAGCGGTTTGGTAGTCGGCGGCGGCATCCACGGGCGTGCTCCTTGCGCGCATGTACGAAGCCGCCGGTCGAATGTTTCAGCGGCGCCTAGCGCAGCACCGCACTCGGCGGTAACAGCGGCGCGACCCGGGCAAACGGCAGACCGTACAGGGTTATCCCGTACTGCCCGGTCACCGTCGTGGCGCTAAAGAGCGCGTCGTAGATCGCGGCTTGCGTCGCATCGACGGTCGCACCGAACAACGTATCGATGCGGTCTTCATCGGTTTCCAGTGCGGGCCCGGCCACGCCGCCGGCGCGCGGATAGGTGTGGGTCGTACTGAGCGCAATGAGGAGATCACCGCTCGACACGTGCGAGGTCGCGCCGACTCGGGCCAAGCCCAGCGCCGCGCGTTTCGCTAGGTCGCGCAGGCGCAGCGCATCGAGCGGCGCATTCGTCGCGACGATGATGATGATGCTGCCGTCGGCTGCCCGGCCGCGAACGGGCGCCGGCAGCAGGGCACTGGGATACACCGGCAAGAGCACGTCGCGCAGCGCCTGACCGACATGCACGCCGTCGACGAGCAACTCGTCGCGCGAACCCGTATTAACGTTGACGAGGACACCGACGGTGTAGCCGCCCAAGGCGCTGGGCAGCACGCGTGAAGCCGAGCCGATCCCGCCTTTGAACCCAAAGGCGTGCATCCCGGTACCGGCGCCGACGCTGCCGCGAGCGAAGTTGCCCGGCCGAGCCGCATCGAGCAGCGCGACGACGTCGTCCGCGTGAACGTGGCGGCCGCGTATATCGTTGATCCCTTGATCGTCGCATTCGGCGACCACCGGCAGCGGCACATCGTCGCGAACGCCGATCATCGGGTAGCGCCGTTCGAGCCAGCTGACCACGCCATCGTCCGCCCGGCCGATATCGAGCGAATCGGTCAGGACGATCGGCGTTTCGAGAAAACCGGCCTGGTCGACCCAGTGCGCGCCGGTGAGCTCGCCGTTCCCGTTGAGGTCGTAGGTGGCAGCGGCAACCCGATTGTTCCACGGGTCGGCGTTGGCGATGACGCCGGTGGCGCCGGTCCGCACGTTCGAACCCTCGATCTTGGTCAGATGCGCGACCCGCACGCCGGGCACGTCGGTAATACCGTCGATTGCTCCGCTGGGCAGCGGACCGACGCGCACCGGCGACGCCCCGAGCAAGCAGAAACTCAGCGCAATGGCGAGATAACGGTTCGCGAACATGCGCAAGGCTAGTTGCGAGGCTCCATTCGTTCCTCTTTACGACCGGGCGAAAATCGGTTGCGGGGTCGACCAAAGCCCTTGACCCCGAGTTCCGGCCGTACTAGCGTGAGCACAATCCGTACCGACGGCGTACGTGAGCCCGCCACAGGAGCCGCGCCATTCTTACTTTACCGAGTTCGACCGATACGTTCGATGCACAGTTGGCCGCAATCGGCCTGAGCGGCGTTGCTACGGTTCATCGTAACGCCAGTCTGCCGGAGCTGTACGAGCACGCGCTGCGGCGCGCCGAGGGTACGCTCGGACGCGACGGTCAACTCGTCGTTGCCACCGGTAAGCACACGGGCCGCTCGCCGAACGATAAGTTTTTTGTGCGCGAGCCGGGCAGCGAAGGCAACATCGATTGGGGCGCCACGAATAAGCCGATCGACGTCGCGACGTTCGATGCGTTGTTGTCGCGCGTAACGGAATACCTCGCGGGGAAAGAGGTCTTCTCACTCGATTGCTATGTCGGTGCCGATCCGCGCTACCGGCTGCCGGTGCGTGTCATCACCGAATACGCCTGGCAAAACGTGTTTGCCCGCGACCTGCTCATCGACAGCGCCGACGGCGTCGAAGCATTCGCACCTGAATTCACCGTGCTCGACGCCGCGCTTTTCGATGCCGACCCGCAGCGCGACGGCACGCAATCGTCGACCTTCATCCTGGTGAATTTCGCGCGCAAACTCGTGCTCATCGGCGGCACGCGCTATGCGGGTGAAATTAAAAAGTCCGTGTTCACTTTAATGAATTATTTAATGCCCTTACGCGATGTGCTATCGATGCACTGCTCGGCCAACGCCGGCGCCCAGGGCGACGTCGCCATCTTCTTCGGCCTTTCGGGCACCGGCAAGACAACGTTGTCAGCCGACCCGAACCGGCCGCTCATCGGCGATGACGAACATGGCTGGTCGAGCGACGGCGTCTTCAACTTCGAGGGCGGCTGTTACGCGAAAGTCATCAAGTTGCGGCAGGAGCAAGAGCCCGAAATTTGGGCCGCGTCGCACCGCTTCGGGACGATCATTGAAAATGTCGTCGTCGATCCGGTCACGCGCCGACTCGATCTCGACTCCGCCGCGTTGACGGAAAACACGCGCTCGGCGTATCCCTTATCGGCAATTCCCAATATCGTACCGGGCTCGACGGCCGGCCATCCAAATACGATCGTGATGTTGACGGCCGACGCGTTCGGCGTGTTGCCGCCAATTTCGCGGCTCACGGTCCCGCAAGCGATGTACCACTTTCTTTCGGGCTATACGGCCAAAACGGCAGGTACCGAAAAGGGGGTTCAGGGCACCGTGGCCACATTTTCCACGTGCTTCGGCGCACCGTTCATGGTGCATCACCCGACGGTGTACGCAAAATTGCTGGGCGAACGCATCGCCCGGCACGACGTCACGTGTTGGCTCGTGAACACCGGCTGGATCGGCGGGCCGCCGGGCGTCGGCAGTCGGATGAAACTTGCGTATACGCGAGCGATGGTAAATGCCGCAATCGAAGGCCGGCTCGACGACGTTCCGTTCCGCAGCGAATCGTTTTTCGGATTGTCGACGCCCGAACTCGTACCCGATGTGCCGAGTGCGGTCCTCGACCCGCGTTCCGCGTGGGCCGACCCGGCCGCGTACGACGAACAAGCCCGCAAACTTGCCGCGTTGTTCTACGAAAACTTCAAACGCTTTAGCGAACACGCCGGAGCCGACGTGCTAGCTGCTCAAATCACACCGTAGCGACCGCAATCACCCGCGCGCCGGCCGCGCGAACGGAACGCCCAACGCTTTGAACAGGATGCGTTTGGGCCGCAGGCCGTCGAACTCGGCGTAGTGCACGCGTTCCCACGGTCCGAGATCGAGTGCGCCGGCGGTTACCGGCACGAGCACTTGATGACCGAGCAGCATGCGTTTGAGATGCGCGTCGGCATTGTCTTCACCGGTGAGATGATGCCGGTAGTCGCGGCCGCTCGGCGCCAAGCCTTCGAGCCAGGTCATGATGTCGGACCACAAGCCCGGTTCGTGATCGTTGACGAAGATGCTCGACGTGATGTGCATCGTCGAAACGAGCACGTATCCGTCGTCGAGCTGAGCGCTTGCGCGCACTCGCTCGACGGCCTCGGTAATGTCGATGATGTCATACCGCTTCTCGGTGCGCATGGTAACGTATTCGGTGTAGGCGATCGTATCCATGACGCGCTGTTCTCGCTGCCCACAGTGCACACCGTTCGGAAACGTGCAGTGCTTCTCGCCAATTAGCGTTGCGCCGCGGCGTGCTTCGCTCGTTGGCAACACGTACGCTACACTTGCGTTCTTGCCGCTAGCGCATAAGCGACGTTATCGTTCGACGACCCGACGTGTCTTGCGCGAACTGCGCGACGACTTGTAGAAGTGGTCGACGCCGCTGTACGCGCTCGAAAGCAACGCGGTTTGACGGCGCCGCGTTGGCGCCGAGACGTTCGCGACCGCGGTCGCTAGGAGAAAGACCGACGCGACGCAATGATACCGGACAAAGCCTCGATCGCGTTTTCCGACACACCAAACTAAAATTGGAGCATACATGCCAAGTCCCAGAGCGTGGCTCGCTTCCGAGAGCCGCAGCCTTTTGCGTGTCGTCGTTGCGGGTGCGTTGATCTTTGGTGTAAGTGCGACACGCGCGGATTCAGCCGAGCTGCCCTTGACTGCGACGGTGCCGGCCGTGGTCGCGCTTCATGCGGCGGCGTACGTTGCGCAGGCACCGGCCGGAACGGCGATGCACCTCGTCGTTTCGCTGCCGCTACGGCAGCCGGCGGCGCTCAAGGCGCTCCTGCATTCGCAGATCTATAACCCCGCCAGCCCGATGTACCACCACTACCTCACGGTAGCCCAGTTCAGCGCAACGTTCAGCCCGGCCGAACGCGACATTCTCACTGCGGCGCGTTTCTTTGCCGCACGCGGCCTAGCGGTCAGCGGGCTGACGCCCAATCATCTGCTCATGGATGTGACCGGGCCGGCGGCGACGGTCGAGCGCGTGTTTCACGTGCGTTTGGGGCTCTATCGCCACCCGACCGAACGTCGACTGTTCGTTGCTCCCGACCGTGAACCGACGCTCGACCTCAATCTGCCGGTCGCGCAGATCATCGGTTTGGACAACTTTGTCCTACCAGCGCCACGATTCGTACGCGGGCTCGACGTAGCGTTGCCGCGGGTCGGTTCAGGCCCGGGCGGTCAGTATACCGGCAGTGACATGCGGACGGCGTATTATCCGAGTGGCGGCCTCACCGGGGCCGGCCAATCGATCGGCCTCATGGAGTTGGCCGGCTACAACATTGCCGACGTGCAGAACTTCTTCAACAAACAGTATGGGCCGGCGAACCGCGTAAAGGTGGTTGGCGTCGCTACCGATAGCCAACCGTTGAGCTGCACGGGCAACTGCGACGATACCGAACAAGCCCTCGACATCGAATATGCGATTTCGATCGCTCCCGGCTTACGTTCGGTCCGCGTGTACGTCGGTTCGGTCGCCGAAGACGTGCTCAACCGCGAGGCCTCGGACGACCTTAGCGGCGTGCTCAGCACGTCATGGGGCTGGAACGAAAAGTTTGCCACGGATGACGCGCTGTTCCAAGAATTTGCCGCGCAAGGCCAGACGAATCTCACGGCCAGCGGCGATTTTTCGTCGCTGCAGCAAAGCGGCCCGTGGCCCGAAGAAGATGCCAACATCGTCGCTGTGGGCGGTACCGACGTGGTCACGAAGATTGCCGGCGGCCCGTGGTCGGCTGAGACGGGCTGGGCGCATAGCGCGGGCGGACCGTCGGTCGATCCGCAGATCACCATCGAAAGCTATCAGGCGCCGTTCATCAATAAAGCCAACGGCGGTTCGACGACCTTGCGCAACGTTCCCGACGTGGCCGCCAATTCGCAAAGCGACATGGAAGTGTGCGCCGACGGCACGTGCGTCGGCGGCTACGGCGGCACCAGCTTTGCATCGCCGATGTGGGCCGGCATTGTCGCGCTTGCCAACCAACAAGCGGCGCTCGATCGCAAACCGGTCGTGGGCTTCATCAATCCCGCGGTCTATGCACTTGCGGGCAGCACCAAATACAAGACGCTGTTCCACGATGAGATCAAGGGCAAAAGCGGCAAGTACGTGTGCACGCCGTCGTACGATCTCGTCACCGGTCTCGGTTCACCCAAGGGGCAAAGCTTTATCAACGCGCTCGTCGCGTACTGACAAACGGCAGCAGCACGTCCGGCTTTCCGGCTCGACGGTCGGCGTGGATTGACGCAAACCCGGCTAGGCGGGTGAAAGAGTCTGATGCAGCCGGCGCGTACTGCGAACCATGCTGTTGTCCGCTCCGCCGATCCATGAGGGCACCATTCGCTTCCGCGGTTACGACGTCTGGTATCGTAGCGTCGGCGAGTGCGAACGACCTGGCCGGCTACCGGTGCTGGTGCTTCACGGCGGCCCGGGCGCGACGCATCAATACCTTGAACCGCTCGCCGCGCTTGCGGCCAGCGGCCGGCGCATCATCTTTTACGATCAGATCGGCTGCGGCCGGTCGGCGCGCCCCACCGATCCGGATTTCTACTCAGCCGAACTCTTCGTCGAAGAAGTAGCGACGGTCCGGCGTGAACTTGGGCTCGAACGTGTCCATCTTTTAGGCCAGTCGTGGGGCGGCATGCTGGCGATGCAATATGCAGCGGATCGGCCACCCGGACTTGCCAGCATCAGCGTCGCCGATTCGCCGGCCGATATGAAACAGTGGGTCAGCGAAGCGAACCGCTTGCGTAGCGAATTACCGCCCGAGGTTGCCGCGGTCTTGACCGAGCACGAAGCCGCCGGAACAACGGCGAGCGCCGCGTACGAAAGCGCTGTCGAGGTATTCTATCGCAAGCACGTGTGCCGGTTGAATCCCTGGCCCGATCCGTTTGCGCGCACCGCCGCCGCGCTTGCCGCCGACGGTCTCGTCTACAACATCATGAACGGCCCGAGCGAATTCCACGTCGTCGGTAAATTAAAAACGTGGTCGCTGCTCGAGCGTTTAAGTCAGGTCGACGTTCCCACCCTATTGCTCAGCGGCGCGTACGACGAAGCGACCCCGGCGATCGTACAATCGATACAGGACCGGATTCCGCATGCCGAGTGGATCCTCTTCGAACACAGTTCGCACACGCCGCACCTCGAAGAGCCGGCCGCATTCAACGCTGCAGTTCGCGCGTTTCTGAGCGGCGTCGAGCAAGCGACATAGCGCCGGACAAACGAACCCGAAGCACCGTCCGCGCGCACCCGAACGTCCTCGATTGCGCGCGCCGATGGATGATTGCGAAGGGTTGGGCGGTGCGCGATGCTTAGCGGGAACCACGGCGTAGCGTAGCGCCGTGAGGCTGCTAACGCATTCACGTGAGGTTGCTGTAACTTGGAGAATCGCTGGGGCGGAATCGGCGCGCCGGGGTATCTCGACGCGCCGTCCGCCAGCGACGCCGTGGCACGCGTTCCGCGGGCGTTCGCTTTTCGCTATGATGTTTTGCCGGTGTCGCTCGCGCAGGGCGTCTTGTCGGTCGCACTCGACGATGTCGACGACAGCGACGTACTCGACCGGCTACGCCGCACGACGCGCCTGAAGCTGCGTGCGATCCACATGCCGCGCGAGCAAATTCGCGAGCGGCTCTTCGCAGCCTACGGAACCGACCCGTCCGGCCCCGCGGCGGCTGAACGGCGGACCATCGATTCGCCCGCGGTACGGAGCGTCGATGCGATGTTCGCCCGAGCGATCGGAGCGCATGCCAGCGACGTCCATATCGAGCCGCACCCGACCGGCGGCGCCGTCCGGTTGCGGATCGACGGTATTTTACATCCGCTCGAACCCATTAGCGGCGATTTGTATAACGCCGTTGTATCGCGCATCAAGCTGCTCGCGGGCATGGATATCGCCGACAAGCGTCAGCCGCAGGACGGCCGTTTATCGATCCCGTTCGATCAGCGCGACATCGATGCGCGGGTATCATCCATGCCCACCATCGACGGCGAAAAACTCGTTATCCGGCTGCTCGACCATCACACCCAAATGTGTGAACTCGGCGCGCTCGGCATGCCGGCCGCTATCTTCACGAATTATCGGCGGCTACTGCGTTCGCCCTGGGGCTTCATGGTCGTTACCGGGCCCACCGGAAGCGGCAAAACAACCACGCTGTATGCGTCGCTGGCCGATCTCGACGCGGCAACCAAGAACGTTTGCTCGGTCGAAGATCCAATTGAAATGCGGATTCGCGGCGTTACGCAAGTCGGCGTAAATCCACGCGCCGGCATTACGTTCGCTGGTGCGCTCCGCAGCTTCATGCGTCAAGACCCCAACGTGATCATGGTCGGCGAAATGCGCGACGCCGAGACGGCGGCCGTGGCGATCTCAGCGTCGCTGGCCGGGCAGCTGGTATTTACCACGTTGCACAGTAACGATGCGCCGCGGACCATCGAACGGCTCGTCGAATTAGGCGTCGCACGCGCGTCGCTGGCGGCCGGACTTACCGCCGTGTTGGCGCAACGCCTCGTGCGCCGGCTGTGTGAGAACTGCCGGCGCAGCGAGCCGATTCCGGTCGCCCAGCGTGCCCGCTGCGCCGCTACCGCTTCGCACTGGTTCGTTCCCGGCGGTTGCCGCGCGTGCGCGCATAGCGGCTACAGCGGCCGTATCGGTGTCTACGAGCTGCTGGTGGTGGACGATCCCTTACGCAACGCGATCGGCGCCGGCGCATCGAGCGTCGCGCTGGCCGAACTCGCGGCCGCGAATGCGTACCGGCCCATGTTTGATGACGGTTTGGCCAAGGTGTTAGCCGGCGAAACGAGTTTCGCCGAGCTCGTTCGCGTCGTCGCCGAAGTCACGCCATGATGTCGGCCGACATCGCAGCGATTCGCATTAGCGAACTGCTGCACAACGCGCGCGTCCGCCGGGCATCCGACATTCACTTCGGCGGTGGACCGGCTGCGATCCGCATCGACGGTGCGCTCATCATGCTCGAAGGCGAAGCGATCCCCGACGCTGCGCTGCTCACCTTTCTCGAAGCGCAGCTCGCGCCGGCCGCCGTGCGGCGGCTTCACGAACGCGGCACTGCCGACGGTGCGAGCCGCGGCTCGGACATTGGACCGTACCGAATTCACGCTTACCGCCAACGCCACGGAATCCGCGTCGTCATCCGGCTGCTCGCCGATGTGGTACCGCAATTAGCGCACCTGGCACTGCCGCCGGCGATCGCCGCTTTGGCCAAACTTCCCTTAGGCTTAGTGCTCTTCACCGGACCCACGGGCAGCGGCAAGACGACCGCACTCGCGGCACTCATCGATGAGATCAACCGCTCGGGCGAACGCGCGATCGTCACGATTGAAGACCCCGTCGAATACGTGCATGCACCGATTCGCTCGCTCGTAACGCATTGCGAGATCGGGCGGGACGTCGTTGATTTCGCTGAGGCGCTGCGCGGCATACTGCGCGCCGATCCCGACGTCATTCTCATCGGCGAGATGCGCGATCGCGAAACGATGGCCGCGGCATTGACGGCGGCGGAAACCGGACACGTCGTATTTGCCACCCTGCATACCAACGACGCGGCGCAGACCATGGACCGCATCATCGACGCCTTTCCCGCCGAAGCCCAAAATCAGATCCGGGCGCAGCTGGCGGCGGTGCTGGTCGCAACGGTCGGCCTGCGGCTCATTCCGCGGTTGGGCCGTCCCGGTCGGCTGGCGGCGGCGGAGATCCTTATCGCTACCGACGGCGTGCGCAACATGATCCGCGAAGGCAAGAATCATCAGCTGCGCAATGCCATCATGACCGGCCGGGCGGCCGGCATGCAGACCCTCGAAGCACATTTGTCCGAACTCGTCGCGCGCCGCGAAATAAGCGTGGAAGCGGCGCGCGCCGTATCGGGCCGGCCTGACGACATTCGGGTTCTCGTGGGCGGCGCCGCATGATCGCCGCACGTACTTTTTACTACACGGCCCGCACGCTCGACGGCGGTATCGTACGCGGCTCGATGCAGGCCGCCGATGCGGGCGCCGTTCTCGCGCTGCTGCGCTCGCGCGCGCTAATCGTAACCGCCATTGCGGCCGACACCGATGTGGGCGGCCGGCTGCACCGCGCGCTGCGGCCGGGCCGCATCGCGCGCACCGCCCTGCTGACCTTCTTTCGCTCGTTCGCAACGCTTTTTCGCGCCGGCGTCCCCGTTGCACGCGCACTCGGCGTCGCGATCGAGCGCGCCACCGACACCCGACTGCTCGAAGCGCTGCGTTCGGTGTTAGCCGATGTCGAACACGGCTCGCCGCTGAGCGACGCGCTGGGGCGGCGACCGCGGGATTTTCCGCCGCTTTATGTGGCAATGATTCGGGCCGGCGAAACAGGCGGTATTCTCGATGATGTGCTCGACCGGCTCGCACTCTTACTCGAACGCGAGTCGGCGCTGCGCAAAAAGCTACAAACCGCACTTGCGTATCCGCTCGTCGTCATCGTTGCGGCGATCGGCCTCGTCCTTTTTTTGATCGCGGACATCGTGCCGATGTTCGCGCAGATGTTCGACAGTTTTCACGTCGAGCTTCCGCTCGGTACGCGCCTGCTCTTGAGCCTCGGCCGGGCACTCGCGGGACCGCTTCCGTGGATCATCATCGTCGGTTCGCTCGGCATGACGGTGTCCGCGGCATACCGCCTCATTCGACTTGATGCCGGCGCCGTGCTGGCCGACCGCTTGCGGTTAGGACTGCCGATCGTTGGACCGCTCGTGCACAAAGCGATTACCGCACGCGTCGCGCGGATGCTGGGGACACTGCTGCGCTCCGGCGTCGAACTCGTCGCAGCGATCGACGCCGTCGCTGCGGTTGCGGGCAGTCCGATCTACGCGCGCGCCTTCGAGCGGGTGACGTCGGCATTACGCGACGGCCGGCCGCTGACCGGGCCGCTCGCCGAGTCGGGACTTTTCGATCCGCTCTTTGTGGCGCTGGTGCGCACCGGTGAAGAAACGGGATTGCTCGACGACATGTTGCTCAAACTCGCCGAGTATTACGAGGCGGACGTCGATGCGGCGATTGCCACGCTGGGCGCCGTCATTGAGCCCGCGCTCATCGTCGTATTGGGCGGCGTCGTCGGTTTCATCGTGTTTTCCATCTTCTTACCGCTGTATTCGCTCATCGGTAACGTCGCCGCGCCTTAATATCCCGGCGAGCCGGTAGCAACGCAAATAACTCTGGCCGCCGCGTCGGCATCCGAGCGTTTGCGCTCATTTTTGAAGCCGCCCGATGGCCGAGACTTTGTCGCGAATCGTCGAGCCAAATGCGGGAAAAAGTTTGGCGGCGCAGCGCGCTGCGCGCTTTAAATCACGGCAATTCTTGTGTCGATCGCCTTGAGCGAGGCTTTACGCATCGTTGACCTGCGTCGTGATCGCCACGATTATTTCTCGCGGATTGCGCTTCGAGGATACGGCGAATTTCGGTTGCCATATCGACGTCCTTGTCGAGGCAGGTGCGCCTGATGCGCTTGTGCAGCGAGCTGGCGACGTCGATCGTGAGACGTTTCATTGGCTCCTTCTGCACGGTTGCCGGGGCCGCAGAAGGCCGTTGCTACCATGTACGAAGGCGTCCAGGTCGCTAGGAGACGGCGGCGTGCTTCGCGGGTTGGTCTTGATGTTCACTGCCTTGCTCGTTCATAGCTCCGTGATTTTTAGCCGTGAGCGCACGGATCTCGTGCGAAGCAGGGCCGTGCGGTCCAACTTCGAGGACGGACCGGCCGCTGACGGCGGACTCCGCAAAGCTCACGCGCTGCGTGATCGAGGCCGCAAGCATGTGGCGCACCTGTCTCGAGCAAATCCTTACAGCACACGCACCGCGCACGGGATAAGATGGTGCGCTGTGTTTCGCGCGGTACACGCGGCCGCAGGTGGTCTTCGTCGCGCGCAGCCGCGCCCAAGCATCGCTTCACCATGACGTCCTTCGCAGGTCCCCCCGGGCGGCCGCTCCGCGCTTACGGGCACCGCGTTTGGCGGTGCGTGATTCCGCCGACTGCCCAACACACCGAGACTGCGCCCTTGGACCCAAGGACGGTCCTCCCTTAGCAACTCGTTCGGGCAACCGGGCGATGGGATACTTGCTCGACCGGGAGCGCTAAGGCGCTGTGTCCGTCGCGCACATCAATGCTGAACTTCTGAGGGCCGCTCATTCATGTCGATTCTTAGCCGCCGATCTGTAGTGTTCGTTCAACGCGATCGTGCCGCCGGTGCCACATGCGCGCCGGAATGAACGCGCCGGCGGCGCTGACCAACTATCTGCAGGCGCGTACCCGCGACAATCGGGATGCGCTGGTAAGCGCATACTTTTATTTGTGCGAACGCGGCGCGAAGAAGTTCTATCGTAACGGTGTCGATCGCGCCGATCTTTCGCAAGTCGCCGCCATCGGGCTGCTCAAAGCGGTCGCGGCGTACGATCCCGATCTGCAGACCCCGTTCGAGGCCTACGCGTGGCTGCTCATCGTCGGCGAACTCATGCATTACGTGCGCGACTACGAGCGCATCGTGCGCATTCCGCGTCGTCTGCGGGCGTTGGAAAAACAGTTCATACTTGCCGGCGATACGTTATCGATGCGCCTGGGCCGGCGCGCGAAGCCCGCCGAAATCGCCGCCGAACTGCATATCGATGTGCGCTTGGTCGATGAGCTGCGCCTCTTGCGCCATGCTAGCGCGGTCTCGCTCGAAGCCTGTACGGGTTCGCCGACGGGGGAGTTACCGGCAATCGCCGCCACGCTCAGTGTCGACGAGCGTCTGACGGTTCTCTTTGCCATCGAGGAGTTAGCCGAGCGTGAACGGGTCGCGGTGCTGGGGTCGTTCGCCGCGGGGTTATCACAAGCTGAACTGGGCGTGCGTTTGAATCTTTCGCAGAGCCAAGTCTCTAAAGTCATCAAGAAAGCGTTGAGTAAAATTCAACGACAAGTGGCTTAGCCGATGCGTGCACAAAAGACGAACGAAGCAGCTTGCCCGCAAGCGACGCGTGAAAGCGGATTTACGCTCATCGAGTTGATGATCGTCGTCGCGATCATCGCAATCCTCGCCGGTATTCTCATTCCCAATTTCGTCAACGCCCGGGCGCAAGCGCAAACATCGGCGTGCGAGTCGAATATACGTGCAATCGCAACGGCGATGGAATTGTACTATCAAGATAATCAGCGCTACCCCGAACCCGGAGCCATTCCCGACGCGCTCAACGCAACGGGCGTGACGTATCTCAGTAACACGCCGCGCGACCCCGCCGACACCGGTGCCGTTCCGGGAAAATACACCTTCACCGCGCCGGCCGGTGATGGGCTAGGCTACCTCATCGTATGCCCCGGCACCCACACCGCATCGACGCTTTCAAAATTAAATAAAGATGACGGCTCAGGCGCATCGTCGGGCACACTGTGCGGACCGCAAGGCTGTGCCAAGTCGATCGAATATGCGCCGGGTGTGGGTTTGCTCGCCAAATGATCGATCCAGTAGCGGCGGCCATGAACGCGATCGCGCTGCGATCGCCGGCGGCGGCAGGCTTGATATTCGTTGCCGGCGCCGTGACGAGCGTCGGGCCATGTGTAGCGCCACGCTACGTGACGATCGCGGTCATGGCTCGCGGCGATCGCCGGCCGCTCGTTCCAACCGTTGCTTTTCTTGCCGGCTTGATCGTCGCATTCGGGCTGCTGGGCTATGTCGCGGGTTTGCTCGGTACGTTGTGGATGTGGTCGACACCGATGTACGTGGTCCTCGGGGCCGGGCTCTTCGTGGGCGGCTGCATATCGCTCGTTCGCGCCGTTCCGCATGACGCAGCGTGCGCCGCGACGAGCCGGCCGCGCAACGAAAGCCGCTCGCTGGGTGCCTGTTTTTTGCTCGGCGTCGGCAACGCATGTATCGTGTCGCCGTGTTGCACGCCGATCGTCGCCGCGGCGCTTGCGACCTCGACGGCGATCGGTGATCCACGTACCGGTATGTTGTTATTGAGCAGCTTCGCCGCGGGCCACGCACTGCCGCTGCTCTTTGCCGGCAGCCTTGCGGGCTGCGCCAAACGTCAGATTACACGCCGGTTGAACGCCCAGGTTCCGGCGATCGTCGGCGCGGTTTTGATGCTCGCGCTCGGACTCTATTATGGAATGCTGGCATGAACGGAATTCCACTCTGGCGGCGCTGCGCGATCGCGCTCGTTGCGCTCCTCATCGCCGGATATGCTTTTCGAGGTCAACTCGCCGGGTCACTCGTTAGTCGCGGCGATGATGCGCTACGTAACGGCGATCCGGTAGCCAGCGTCCGGTATTACGCACGTGCCCTCGCCGTCGATGCAGCGTCGGTTCGCGCCGCCGACCGGCTCGCCTTCGCACTCGATCTGTCACGTGTCCCAGGCGCCGCCGCCACCGCCGTCGCGGTTGCCGGCGCCGCACTTCGCTACGCGCCGGACGACCCGACGCTCCTAGCGGATCGGGGATTGGCCGAAGAGCGTCTTGCGCTCTGGGCTGCGGCGGAACGCGACTTGAGCCGCGCCGGCAGCGTCGGCCGCGACGCGCGCTACGATCATCTGGCGGCCCGAGTCGCCCTCCGAAATGGCCGGCCGGAAGATGCCCGGCGTTTGTTCAGGCGGGCGCTCGTGGCGGATCCGGCGTTCGCGCCGGCCCGCGCGGCGTTAGCACATCTGCGATGACGTTCATACTCGTTTTTGCCGCCGGCGCCGGCTATGCGGCCGGCCTGTGGCGTATCGCGGCGCACATCGCGCGGCGGCGCACGATTGCGTTAGGCACGTTGCCCTATTGGCTTCCGGCGGTATGCGGCGCGGGCAGCGTCGCGGTCGAGCGCTACTGTTCGCCGGACGTCGCCGTGCTTGCCGCGGCAAGTTTAGTTGGTGCCATCGTGTGTGCCGTCGTCGACGCCCGCACCGGCTTTATCTTCGATGCGTTGTCGCTGAGCATGATCGTCGTGGCGTCGCTCCTGGGCGTTGCGACGGGACACTTTCTTGACGGCGCACTCGCGGCGATCATCGTCGGCGGAACGCTCACCGCACTATACGTGGCCAGCGGCCGACGCGGCATTGGCCTCGGCGACGTCAAGTTGGGTACGGCACTTGCGCTAGGCTACGGGCTTCCGGCGTCGGTCCTAGCGATTGGTAGCGCCTTCATCATCGGTGCAGCGTACGCCGGCGTGCTCATTGGGCTCGGCCGGGCCCGGCGGTCCGATGCGGTCCGGTTCGGTCCGTTCATTGCCGGCGGCGCAGCGGTCGGCTTGACCGCGACGGTCTGCGGCTTCCAGTGGTGATGTCATTGAGCCGGCGGCCCCGCACGCTGCCGTTGGGCATCGATGTCGGAGCTTCGCGTATCCGCGTTGCTTTAGTGCACCGCACCGCGAGTGGCGGTTCCGAACTCTTCGCGGTCGCAACCCGACCGCACGGCGACGATCCGGTAACCGCCTTAGCCGATGCCGTAAGCGAGTTGCGGACCCACGAACGCCGCTGCGTGTTCGGCCTCGCCGAGCCGCGTGCGATTCTGCGCGCCGCAGCATTCCCGCCGATGCGCCGCGACGAACGCGACCGGGCCGCCCGTCTCGAGGCGACGCGGTACATCGATTACCCGGTGCGCGAGGCCGTCGTCCGAGTCGTTTCCCTCGGAAAGGACGGCGAAGCGGTGATCGGTGTCGTGCGCAAGGACGTGATTAGCTCGCTCGTCGCGAGTGCGCACGCCGCAAAGCTGCGGGTTGCCGCGGTTGATAATAGCGCCTTTGCGTTCCGGCGCGCCATTCCCGACGCCGACGCCGTTCTCGATATCGGCTTAACGCAAAGCCGGCTGCACATTTTAAGCGGAAGCGTCCCGATCGGACACTATTTTTTCGGCGGCGGAGCAGCGCTGACCGCGGCCATTGCCGATTCGCTCGGCACCGACGAAATCACCGCCGAGCGGCGCAAACACACTCATGGCATTGCGGGCAATGCCGGTAACGCGATCGAGTTGCTCGTCGAAGATATCGCCAACGCGTTGGTCGAATTTCGAACGAGCGGTTACGGCGACGTGCGCAGCATCGCCCTGGCGGGCAACGGATCGCGCTTGCACGAACTTCCGGCCCGCATCGAACGCGCGACCGCCGTGCGCGTGGCGCCGGCGACGCTCGTGCCGGCTATCTCATCGACGTTGCCGCCCGATGTGCTGCGCGCCGCGGCGCCGGATTGGACGCTCGCGTACGGCCTCGCCCTGTGGGGTGCGGCGTGACGCGCTTTAATTATCTCGCCGCGGGCCCCCGGGAGTACAGGTTTCACCGGCCCGAGGGGCTGGCGATCGACAATCGAATCCGCGGCCCACTCGCGGCGCTAACCGCTATCGTCGTTGTCTGCGCGGCGCTCGTGATCGTGCAGTTCCAACGCCTGGAGGCGGCGCATAGCGCGTATCTCGTTGCAGCGGCACGAGTCAACGACGAACCGGAACGCGACCGCAGCTCCGTTTTGCGCTTGCGGCTCCAAAGTGATGTTCGCCTTGCGCAAGCCGTGGCGGCGGCCCGGCGCGACAGCTTGACGCACGCGAATGCATTAGCCTGGATCGGGAACGCGCTTCCGGGTCAAACGTGGCTGCATACATTGCGCTACGACCATGGTGTGTATGTCCTAGAAGGCAGCGCGGCACGAACCGACGCCGTCGGGCTAGCGCTGCTTGCGTTGCACGATCCGGCGCGCGGAATGTATCCGCGACTCGTATCGGTGCGCGACGATGGAACCGGCGGACCGATACGCGTCCACTACACCTTGAGAATTGCCGCTCAACCATGATGACCAAGCGTCGCCCGCAGTCGGGCCACGACGTGCTGCTGCTCTGGGCCGCATGCTGCTTTACCATGTGCCTAGGCAGTTATGTAATCTTTGGCCGGCTGGAAAGTGCGATCGGTCAACAGACCGATCGCACGGGTGATTTGGCCATGCTCGCACGGTCGCGCGCCGCGATCCATGCCGGCGTACCGGCGTTGAACAACAACATCGCAACCATCGAGGCGACGTTGCGCGGCCTGCAACTCGATGCGCCGCGTCCGGTGGCGGTTGCTTCGTTCATCCGCTGCGTCACGCGCATCGCGGCGGCGCAGCGCGTCGAATTGCTACAAATCGAAGAGGCTGATGGACGGGCCGATACTGCAGCGGGATCGGTCGCCGGTCAAGCGCTCGACCTTGAAGCGATTCCACTCAATGTGACGCTAAGCGGATCGTATCGGAACTTGCTGGCCGCCATTTGTGCCCTGGCAAGCGCCCCTATACTGGTTCGAATCGACATTGCGGACGTCGAACGCACGACCGTAACCGCTCCGGGCGCAGCGAGTCAACCGTTAACGGCGCATCTGCACGTTGAACTCGAGCGGCTTGGCAACGGCAGATCGATTTTTACACCGGCTCACGCTTTTTAGGAGAATACGACGGCCCATGCTCGATCTTTATAGCCGTGGTCTCATCGTTGCGCTCGCGGCGGCGTGCATCGCGAGTGCCTGCGCTCTAACGCCAAGCCGAGCCCGCGGCTCAAACGATCCGCGGCTATCGGAACCAAGCGAAGCGCGCACGATTGCCGCCGCCGGGCCGGCTCTTTTGAGCGTAATCCGAGATCCGTTCGCCGAACCGCCGCCACGGACGTTGCTTCCCGCGCTGCCCGCCGAGCACGTGCAACGGCCAGAAGATGTAACTCCGTTGCCCAGTAATTTATCGGCCGATGCGATTCCGGCGGTACCGGGCAGCGTCGCCGATACGGCACGCAACGGTCCGCAAGTGACCGCGGTCGTGACCGGCGCTCGGCCCTACGCGATGATCGAGAGTTCCGGCGTCAGCGAGATCAAAGGCATCGGCGATGCCGTCGGTAGCAGCGCAATTAGCAGCATCGACTTAACCGGAGTAACGCTGCGTAACGGCGACCGGCTTGCCGTCGCACCGGTCGGTCGGCCATGAGCAGACGCATCGGTACACTCCTGTTAGCTGCGCTATTGGGCGTTTGCAGCCCGTCCGCCGCCCAACCGCAACGGCTATCGATCGATGCGCGTGACATCGATCTCGGCGATGTCATTCGCTTGCTCGCGATGCAATCCGGGATCAACCTCGTGCCCGATGGTTCGATCAAGCCGGCGCGCGTCACGTTGCGCTTACGCGACGTTACGTTCGATGAAGCACTAAACACGATTGCCCAAGCGTATGGATTGCAAGCTCACCGCGACGGCCGCATCATCATCATCGGCGACGCCGCGATGATGAATCGCCGCTATCCCGATGATGCACTCTCGACCGGCACGAAAACGACGGTATTTCCGCTGAGCCATGCCAAGCCCGACGAACTCAAGAGCGCGCTTGCCGACGCCCTCCCGCCCGGCACCGTCGTGGTCGGCGACAAGCGCACGAGTTCGCTCATCGTGAGCGGCAACGCGACGACGATCGAACGCGCGCGCCGCATCATTGCAGCGCTCGATGCACCGCTGGCCGGAAATCGCGGTTCGATGCGGTCCAGCGCCTACCACCTGCGCGACATTAAGGCAAGTGAAGCCGTCGCGGCACTCAAAGGTTCCGTACCCGAGAACGTCCTCGTCGCCGACGATCGGCAAAACGTCGTCTTGGTCACCGGCAACGACGACGTGCAGACAACGGCGCGGACATTGCTGCAAAGCATCGACGGACCGGGTCGACAAGTCATGTTCGAGGTGCGCGTGGCCGACCTGTCGCCGCACATCGACTCGAGTAACGTCGGCGTTCAAGTCGGCGGGACGGGCTTTGGCTCCGGTGCGCTCGGACAGATCCCATACCTGCTCTTACGCAGTTCGCTTGCGATCAACGCGCAGCTCAACGCGCTCGTACAGACCGGGCACGCCTCGATCCTCGCCCAGCCACGCATCGCGACGCTCAACAACAAGGAAGCAACGCTACTCGTCGGTGAGACGTATCCCGTGGTGACGACCAACCTCCAAACGGGCTACCCGACGGTCACGAACGTTGACATCGGCGTGAAGCTGCGGGTAACGCCGACGATCGGCGACGACGGTTCGATCACGGCCGAGCTTCACCCCGAATACTCGCAGATCTCCGGATTCAACAATTCGTTCCCAATTGTCGCCAACCGCAAAGTCGATTCTACCTTGCGCGTTCGCGACGGCGAAACGATCGTGCTCGGCGGCTTGTTCTCCGATATCGACTCCGATACCGTGACAAAACTGCCGTTCCTGGGCGACATTCCCGTACTCGGCGCCGTCTTTCGCAATCGGCAACATGCGCACACGCGCGATGAGGTCGTCTTCTACATTACGCCGCACATTCTTTAATTCCGCGAGCCCTATCGGACACCGTTCAGTACCACTACGTTCGAACAGTATGCATAGCCAAGAAAGTGCACGCGCGGTTTAGCTGCGCATCGACGGCTTTGGTTTGCTTGGCCGTACCCTTAAACAACCGCGCATGTGGCGGATGACGCGAACGCAGCCGAGGACATCAATTGCAGGCGCAGAATCCGACGTTCCGTCGCTGCAATAACGTCGCGCGGTAACGTTAAAAAAGGAAGACGGATGAGCTTTACCCGCTGGTTCTGCGCGCTTATTATGATCGCCGGCGCACCGCTTGCGGCCGACGCGGACGACATTGCAACGTCGATCGTCGCTCAGGCGGCGGCTCCGGCTGCCATCACCCGCTGTTCGGTCACCAACGTGTCGACGTACTCGTTCGGTTCTTCGTTCAACGTCTACGACCGTTCGTCGCACAATCTCATCGACGTAGCGATTGAGTACCGTTTCTTCGACCGCGATAACGTCCAGATCGGCAGTACCTCGTACGTCTACACGCCGGGCGAAACAATTTCAGCGCAAGACACCGGAACGTTTAACAATAACTTCCATTCCGTTAGCTTAGCCGAACCGGCGTCGGCGGTATCGCGGGTAACGTGTCGTCTGACGCAGGCGCACTTCACCGGCCGGATCGGTTGGAAACGCGGGTCGACCTGGCTCGGCGGCCCGCTTAGTGCCGTACCGAAAACCGACTCCGACTCCGACAACGGCACGTCGGCGGGTACGCCGGTTGGCGCCGCCGTCGCGGCGCGTACCGGCATCGACCGCGCACCGACGGCACTAAAATTCGACGTGCAAAATGCCTGGAACGATCCGGTTCAGGGCGGTATCTTCGTGCACGATGCCCTCGTCGTTCATGGCGGCGACAACCCGGCGACGATTCGGCCGGCCAATTTCGTGCTCACGATGGCGCTTGCGAACGGCGGCCAGAAGACGTACTCCGGATTCGCCCGCGCGGCGCCGTCGTATCGCAAGTACGTTGCGATGACCGGACAATATACGACGGCATATGAGATCGATCCAAAGTCCGATCTGGGAGCGCTAGGCTCGCTGATCGTACCCGCGCATACCGATATCAACATCACGCTTACGTTTGCGATTCCGGATGCGATCGCGGATGCGACGGCCAACCGCCAGGTGAGTTTTAGCCGCTAGCTGCGGGAGCGGTAAACTAATTTCGCCGCAAATAGACGCGAAAGCGGGCGCCGCCCAGCGGTGCTTCATCGATTTCGATGCGGCCGCCGGCCCGCTCGAGCATGAGCCGCACGAGCGCAAGTCCGATGCCGCTGCCGGGTGCGGTGCTCGGGCCACGTTCGCCCAAGCGGAACACGCGCTCGCGATCGGAGCGCGGAATACCGGGACCATCGTCGTCGATCGTTATGCAGGCATGGAGTGCATCGCTCAGCTCGGTTCCGATGACGAGCGTTCCGCCTGAACGGCCATGCTTGATCGCGTTATCGATCAAGTTAATGAGGACGAGTGTGAGCCGGTCGGCGTCGATCGACACCAGTGCCGGGTCGGCCGGTCCCCGCACCACCCGAATGGCGCGCGCGGCGGCATTGGCCGCGCAGGCATCGGTCGCAGCATCCAGAGCGACGTCGAGTGCACCGCTCGCGCGCGCCGTTTGCGTCGCGTGCAGATCGAGCAGCGAAATCTCGAACATGCCTTCGACCAAGCGCGATAAGCGCAACGACTCGCGATGCGCGATCGAGAGGAAACGCATGCGCGTCGGCTCATCGATTCCATCGTCGAGCAAGGTTTCCAAATAGCCGCGAATCGAGGCCAGCGGAGTGCGCAGCTCGTGCCCCAGCGCGCTAAAAAACGCGTAGCGTTCACGTTCTTGGGCACCGCGCGCTAAACCGCGAGCCCGCGCGTCGGTGAGATCGCCGCGGTCGTCGGCCGTAAACGTGGTCCAACCCGCATCGACATCGAGCTGCGTTTGCGACTCGATGCGCGCACAGATGCGGGCCAACGCCGAACGCGGGTCGATCGTGCTCGGACGATCCGCAATTTCGCGCGTCGGCGCAGTGAGCGCGGCAAAGAAGACATCGCTGCCGGCGTCGTGGGCGATCGCGTCTTGGACCCGCAGCGTGCTTGCCGCAGCCGACGCGAACGCCGCGCTCGCGCGCTTCTCGAGCGTCCGGGCTTTGCGTAAGCCCTCACGCCACGCGGTTTGTTCGAGGGCCGGCAGCCGGACGACCAACAGCGGGGTCGCGGCCGGCCGGTCATTCGCAAGCCGCCGGTACAGCGCGGCGGTTGAAATCGGCCGCTGGGGCAGCTCAGCTGCGCGCAAATTTATAACCAAAACCGTGAACGGTCACAATCGGCGGCTCCAGCTTGCGGTCTTCCATCTTCAGGCGCAGCCGCCGCACGTGGACATCGACGGTGCGCTCGTCACCGCTGAAATCGAAGCCCCAGACGCGTTCGAGCAATGTGGCGCGTGATAACGCGATGCCGGGGTTGGAAGCCAGCTCGAGCAACAACGCAAATTCGCGCGGTTTTAATTCGAGGGCGATGCCGTCGATGCGCACTTCACGGGCCGGCTCATCGATTTCGAGCCGGTCGAAGAGCAGCACCGCCGGCGCTGTTTGCAGCGGCATCCCGGCACGCCGCGCGATGGCCCGCACGCGAGCGATGACTTCACGCGGAGAAAACGGCTTGGTGACGTAGTCGTCGGCACCGATTTCTAAACCGACAACCCGATCGATTTCGTCGGCCCGCGCGGTGAGGACTAAAATCGGCAAATCGCGTCCTTCGCGCCGCAACGTCCGAATGACGTCGAACCCGTCGACCATCGGCAATCCGACGTCGAGGATCAGCAAATCGGCGGCGGCGCGGGCGGCGCGCAATGCCGTCGGTCCGTCGGTCGCCTCAATACAGGTGAAGCCGGCCCGACCCAAGTGGTGCACGAGCAGTTCGCGAATCGGTCCTTCATCTTCAGCAACGACAATACGATTGAGCGACATGCCGGCGGGAGTGCCCGCTTACCGCACGGATGAGTTGCCGCCGGCTGCTCGCAGCGGGCTAACGCGCATCCTTCTGCACGATCGATTCGCCGTCGATAACCATTTTGCCGCGCTGATTCATGACGGTCGTCACGCAGCGCAAACGACGTTTGGCCGCAATGAGTTCGACGACTTCAACCCGCGCCGTCAAGGTGTCGCCGATGAAAACGGGGCGCAAAAACTGAACCGACTGAGCGACATACAAGCCACCCGGACGCTGCAACAGTTGCGCATTGACCGTTGACAATAAACTCGCGCTGAGCATCCCGTGAGCGACGCGCCGGCCGAAACGGGTTGTTTTGGCATACTCTTCGTCGACGTGGAGGCCGTACGTGTCGCCGCTTACGGCCGCAAATAAAAGGATGTCGGCTTCGCTAATCGTTTTGCTGAACGTGGCACTGTCGCCTAGGGCGAATTCCTCGTAGGTCTTGATGCCGCTCAACGCGTCGACCGGTGATGGCAAAAAAGCCTAGCCAAGTGCGGCAACACCCGCCCGCGCCACGCTAACGTCCTCATCAACGGTCCCCGAACTTACTCCAATGGCGCCGATCACTTGGCCGTCGCAGACGATGGGCAGGCCGCCGCCGATATTGGTCACGGAGTTATTCGAGGCCAGCGCAAGCCGGATACCCAGCGGCACGTCACCTGCCGTTTCGTCCGCCGTCGGGCGCCGGCGGGTCGCCGCGGAAATGGCCTTGGTCAGCGCGATGGAGATCGACCCGATCCTACCGCCGTCCATGCGAGCGAAGGCCAACAATGCGCCGCCCCGGTCGACAACGGCGATACACTGATCGACGCCGATCTCGGTTGCCTTGGTGGCGGCCGCTGCCACGACGGCTTGGGCGCCCGCCAGCGTCAGTCCAATCTGTTCGCGAACGATAAAGGCCGCTTCCATACGGCCCGAGTTGCCGTCGCGGCCGGGGCGAACCTTCACGCGCGGCAAGAGAGATTTCGCGCGCTATTTTCGTAGATAGCAGCGTGGTCGCCGCCGACGTATTATTTCGCCTCACCGCAAATGCGGCCGCCGAGCAGTATCGGCGACCGCCGCCGTACCTGGCGTATCACACGCTGGCCGACGTCAATGTTCCGGCTTTGAAGAAACACAAAGTGGTCGAGCGCGCCGTCGAAACGCGCACGGCGGACGATTTTGCCGTGCTGCAAGACTTGCCCCACGGGCAACGCCAATACGGTCAGAGTTTCCCGCTCATTCCGACCTTCGATGCGCTATCCTATTTCCGGATCGATTACAGCGGGGCGCAACAGCGCAACCTCCTGGCGCACGTTACCACCTTTGGGCCGATCACCTTTGCCGCGCCGCACGCCACCACGCCCGGTATTGCGGTCGTCGCGACGACGCTGCGCAATTACTACGCCCGTTACGCCGATGACTCGACCGACGCGAAAGCGCACTTGATCTTGGACCCGCTCAAGGCACTTACGCACGGCAATACATCCGACTTTTACATCCACGACGTCTTCGTCGATACAGCGACCAATCTGCCGACCCGCGTGACTTATACCGGACACGACGATATCGAGTTCACCGTTGACTATACAACGGTGGAAACGCATTGGCTGGTGAGCCACGTGTTCTATACGCGAACGTTTTTCGCGCCGTTCCACATCGGCCAGACCCGCTTCACCGTCGACGCTACCTTCGATCGGTTCGCTTTTCCCGCCGTACCGGCCGATTCGCGGTTGCTGGCGCCGCCGGTTCCGGCGCCCGATGGCGGTGCGCCGCCGGCTGCGCTGCCGAGCGCGGCGCCCGAGGCGACCCCGTAGCGCGAGGCCGAAAAAGGCCCCCTCGCGGCGCTCTAAGAATGACGGCTGTCGGCCGGAAAGGTGGCAGAGTGGCCGATTGCACCTGACTCGAAATCAGGAGAACCTTCACGGGTTCCGGGAGTTCGAATCTCCCCCTTTCCTCGTTTAAAACGCCGGCGAGGCGGTCATCACGCGAGGCCGCCGTCGGTCTGAACGGACGAGCGTCACACCGGGTGCGGCAGCGGCGCGGTGAGGCCGCTACGGCCGGCTTGAAAGAAATCGCGCAACTGCCGCGCCGTCTGCGCTTCCAGCACGCCGGCCGTGACCCGAACGCGATGGTGTACCGCCACCGAGTCAAAAACGTCGATCGCGCCGCCGGCCGCGCCGCCTTTCGGGTCGGCACAACCGTAGACCAATCGCTCGATGCGGGCGGCGACAATCGCGCCGGCGCACATCGGGCAGGGCTCCTTCGTTACATAAAGCGTGCCGCCGATACGCCAATTGCGGACGGCGCGGGCGGCGGCGCGAATGGCCAATATCTCGGCGTGCGCGGTCGGGTCGGGCCGCCGCTCTTTCTCGTTACACGCCTCGAACGTCTGACCGCCGACGACGAGCACCGCGCCGACCGGTACGTCACCGGCTGCAGCGGCGCGATTCGCCAAGACCATGGCGCGCCCAACAAAGCGCCCGTCATCGGAATCGTGCTCCCGGCCCGGCTCGAACGGGCAACCCCCGCCTTCGGAGGGCGGTACTCTATCCAATTGAGCTACGGGAGCATGGGACGCGAAGCCGCGGAGAGCCGGTTACGATCCCTTCTCTTCGCCCGGAACCGGCGCCGAAGACGTCGGAATGTGCTTGAAGAGGTCGAGCTTATGATCGACTAAGCCGCGATAGAATTTGCGCACGCAATCGGGATGGCCAAAAAAGTAGGTCCGCGCATATGCGAGATCGTCGCCCGAACTATCCGGAACGTAGTGCGAGATCTCAATTTCTTCCATCTGACCCCGGTCGACCGGGTGGGGACAGAAATCGCACGGGATCGTCGACATCGCTATAACCTCACGGGATAAATTGCCGGATGAATGCTTCCGACCCGTCTGGCATGACCCCGGAAGCCGGAGCCAAGATGCACTCCAGGCGATGTCCGTACTGCGGCAAACCCACAAATTAGCGTCGGCGTGCGTCGAGCCCTTCGCAACGCTCCGCCGCGAGTAGCGAACCGGACATGCGCCGCACGGCCCGTCCGACAAACGCCAAATATGACTCGGGTAGGATTTGAACCTACGACCTAGGGCTTATGAGTCCCCCGCTCTACCACTGAGCTACCGAGCCATCCGGTTGGCCAACGCTAGGCGCCGCAGATCCGGTCGCCCGCGCGGCTGACTCCACCTGGGCACGTAAATCGCAAGCGCGCCGCGTGGGCAAAATGCGGTCGGAGGGACTCGAACCCCCAACCTACAAGTTCGTAGCCTGTTGCTCTATCCAATTGAGCTACGACCGCATCGTTGATCGCGCGTCCCGAGCCGGCGACCTCGCTTGTTACAACGCCTTGGTGACGTTCCCTGCACGGCCGGCGCCCGGCTGATCGACCAGGAGAGAGAGGGATTCGAACCCTCGATACGGTGTTATCCGTATAACGATTTAGCAAACCGTCGCCTTCAGCCGCTCGGCCATCTCTCCACGTAGTTCGGGTTTATTCGCCCGGTTTTCCGGTGCCTGCCGGACAATAGCCGACGCGCGCGATGCGGTCGATCCGCGCGGCAATCGTCGCGGCCGCGTTCGGGGTTCGCAGTGCGGCCGCAGCATCGCGCAGCCGCGCGGCCCGGGCCGGGTCATCGAGTACCGCCGCGACGGCGGCCGCGATGTCGGCTTGCCGCGCCGGCCGCAGTGCGGCTCCGCTGTGCGCGAGGTATCGCGCGTTACGCTCTTCCTGCCCGGGCAACGGCGTCACCAGGATCAACGGCAGTTCGGCGCTGAGCGCTTCGGACGTCGTGAGCCCGCCGGGTTTGGTCAACAGCACGTCACTGGCAAGCATGTAGTCGACGACGTTGTCGACAAAGCCGACGACGCGCGTTTCGTATGGATATTTCTTCGCCGCCGCACGGACGCTACGCACGAGCCGGGCATTACGCCCGCCGATTACGACCACGGTAAGGTTCGGGCCCAAGGCGGCCAAGGCGCGCGTCGTGGTCCAAACGGGACCCATCCCCAAACCTCCGCCCATGACCAGAACGACCGGACGATCGATGGGTAGCCCGAGGAACTTCCGGATGGCGTCACGCGACCGCGACCGGTCGGCAAAGCGCATGTCGACGGGGATACCGTCGACTCGGATACGTTCGGGTTCGATCCCCCGCTCGATCAGCGCAACACGCATTTCCGGCGTGGCGACGGCATACGCGTCGACGTTCTTATAGATCCAAAACGGATGAACGACGAAGTCGGTAATCACGCCGACGACCGGTAACGCCGGATCGTAGAGTCGTTTGTACGCCGACATCGCGTTGCACGAAAACGCATGCGTGCAAACGACGACGCTCGGCTTCATCCGGGTGATGAGCGCTTGCAGGTTGCGTGCGGTAAATTCGGCGGCCCAAACGCGAAAGCCACCGGCCTGCTTGACGCGCTCGGCGCGATCGTAGATGTAGCCGTAGACGTGCGGAACGGTGCGGACCATTCCGATATATCCGTCACTGACGACTTTGGAAAAGAACGATGCCGCATAGCGATACGAGTCGACCGTTTCGCCCGGAATACCGCGTATGGCGAGTTCCGCCCGGATGGCGTCGGCAGCCGCCGTATGACCGACGCCGACTCGAGCCGACAAGAACAGAACCGGATCTACCAACGAGACGGCGCGCTATTCCCGCCGAGGAACGAGCGTCGGCGTCACTTGTCCGTCTCGGAACTCGACTCGTCGGCCAACACGAAAAAATCGTCCAGTATCTCTTGCGCCAGTTCGTTGTCGTCGAGCAGCGTTCCAACGGCGTCGGTAACGACGAACTCGTCCGCTGCTTCGCTATAGCACACCGCGAAAGCGTTATTCTCGTCGTCTTCAACAAGTCCGACAACCTCGAATTCAAGTTGCTTGCCGTCGGTCGTCTCGATAACCAATACGTCGCGCAACTCGAGCAGGCCGTCTTCGCCGGCGTCGGGCTCCGGCCGGCCGTTCGGTGGTTCGATAGTGGTCTTTCCTCCTGGGCAGATCCAAACTGCAGCGGCGCTAGCGGGGCCGAAGTACGATGTTCCGGAGGGAAGCGTCAAAACGCTCCTGGCCGGGGCCCAAAGTGCGCCCCCAACGGAACACACCTACACGTAGCGGCGAAGTTGCGGCCAGAAGCGCGCGAGCGGCATTCGCGGCTGCCGGCAGATATAAATCGGCAAATTGTTGCTCTGGGGCAGCACGTAGATCGAACGGTACGTACCGACTCGTTCGATCGAGCCGAATTCGCGGGCCAGCACGGCTCGTTCAACCCCCACGGCGACAACGGCTGCATGTTCGCCGCGCGGTCCCCACACGTAATATTGGTTGTGGCCGCTGATCGCCGGCGGCAGCCGATCGCGCCGGCCCAGAAAATCGAGCGCGGCAGCCTGCCCGTAATCGCCCGTTAGTACCGCCGCCGACTCACGTTCGCGCGGCGATAAGCGAGCGGCGGCGGCGCCGATGCTGGACTCAAGCTCGGCCCAGCCGAGTTGGTCGGCGAATTGCTGCGGCACCAGCCCAACCGGACGATGTTCCATTTTTACGGCCCGCACGTCGAGGGCGTGTTGGTATTTTAGAAACAGCGGCAGCGGCAACGCCGGCGTGGCCAGCGGCATGATGGCCAATCCGGCCACCGCGATCGCTCCGGCTGAGGCGACGCGCAGCCCGAAGCGGCGTTGGGTGGCCGCTTCGAGCGCGCCGCAACCCGCAGCTATGAACGCCGGATAAATCGGTGCGACGTAATACACTTTACCGTGCAAGAGCAATTGCAGGCCGACGAAAATCGCGTAGGCGAAAGCGAATCCAGCGTAGTGCGGCGCACGCGTGAGGCGCCACAAACCCGCGAGCCAGAGCGGGGCGCAGAACGGGTTCATCAGCGGCAACTGCTCGAGTAGAAATAGGCCCGGCGAAAGCGGTTCATTTTTGAATGCCGCGGCATTTCGCAGCACCTCCAACTGTGGCCAGCCATACGCTGCTTGCCAGATCAGGTTCGGAGTGGCGACGAGCGCCGCGAGTGTGCCGGCAACGGCAAGTCCGGGCACCCATACGCTACGCCTCGCCGGCGACAGCAGCAATCCGGTTAGCAGCGCGAATGCGTAGAGGCCCATCGACCACTTGTTGAGCACGCCGATGCCGACGAGCAGGCCGATTGCCGGCCAACGCCAGCGGCGCGGGCCGTCGAGCTGGTCGAAGACCAGCAAACTCAGAGCGAGCCAGAGCAGCGGCTCGAAAGCATTCATCGTCAGCAGACTGCCGACGGCCAGGTCAAAGGGCGCCAAGGCGACGCCGAGCATCGCCAGCGCCGCGGCGTATGTGCCGCCGCCGAGCCGGCCCGCCGCATAGCCGGTCAGACCGACGAGCGCGCCGGCGGCCAACGCCGGTACGATTCGCAGTGCCGCCAGCGAGTCGCCGAAGACGTGCCGACAGACGGCAACGACGAGTGCGATCAGTGGCGGCTGATCGACGTACCCCCACGCCAAGTGGTTGGCACACGCGATGAAATACAACTCGTCGCGCTGATAGCCGTAAAGCCCGCTCACACCGGTATGCAGCGCAATCGTAAGCAGCGCGCCGGCCCACATGACGATTGCGGACGGTGCGATCGCCCGCGTGCTTCTGACAAGATGAACCTGCCGTTGGGCGAGCGCCGCGTCGCGCATCGCTGCAAAGCTCCTAGCGGCGCCGCGCGCGCAGAATGAGTTCAGCGGGAAAGTTGCGCGCCCAGTCCGGCGGTGCGAAATGCGCGTAGGTCGTCGCCGCCCCCGCCGGAGGTCGCGGCTCGACCAGCCGCTCGAGCTGCAATCCGTGCGCCTCGAATAACGCAACGTAGGCCCCGATCGGACGCGCAAAACTTACTGCACCATCACTCGGATTTTCGCAGCGGTCGAGCGCGAAATAGGAACGCTGCAAGCCCCGGCTCGGCGCATCCGCGGCGTCATCCCAACACGTCGCGTGCACCGGATGCTCGATGCAGAAAACGAAGCAGCCGCCGGTTCGTAACAGACGCGCCACCTCCGGAACGGTGCGTTCGGGTGGCGCGAACGACATCGCCCCATGATCGCAAAACACGAGATCGAAGGATGCAGCGGCGAACGGTGTCGCTTCGCCGGGCGCATGCACGAATGCAACGGTCACCGCGGCAGCGGCGGCCGCGCGACTTGCATGCCTCAACTGTTGCGCCGAATTATCTAAACCCGTGACCCGCGCACCGCGCTGTGCTAAGGCGATCGACCAAGCCGCCGCACCGCAGCCATATTCCAAAATGTCGCGCCCCGCCACGTCGCCCAGCAATTGCAACTCGCTCTCGGGTAGCGACCATACGCCCCAAGCCATCGGATTGCGTTGTAACTGAGCCGCGTGCTGCGCTTGATACGCGTCGCTCGCCGCATCCCACGCCCGCCGGTTCCGTTCGTACACCTCCACGTGGGCGTCGCATTCGCACGGTGCTTTCACCGATCATCTCGCTTCCCGGACCGACGGCACCAAGTATCTTAAGCCAACTCTCATCCAGCTTACGTGCCATTTGCTTCCTTCTGCGGTACATACTGCAGTATGAAAACGATATTTTCGGATGCCGTCCCGATGAAGGCGGCCATCGTTGCCGCGGTCAGCTTGACCGCATCGGTACTATCCGGGTTGCCCGCAGCGGCACAGACGGCGCCCACGCCGAGTTACGCTACGGGCGAAGAGAGCATTCGCGGGCGAATCGTCTCATTCGACGGTAAGTATGCGCTGCAGTTACGCGACGATCGCGGCTTCGTCGATAACGTCAATCTGCATGACGGCACGATCATCAACCCCACCGGTCTGCGACTTGCGACCGGGCAATCCGTAGCGATTCTCGGCCATAACTCCGGTAAGACGTTCGAGGCCAACGAGATTGATACGCCGTATGCCGATTATGGCGGTCCGCGCTATGCCTACGGCTATCCGGCGTATGGCTATTACGGCTACGGCTATCCGTACCGCGGCTATGGTTATGGCTACCGGGCCTATCCGAGCTTTGGCGTCGGTTTCCGCGAGCGCGGTTTTGGGGTGCGCGGCTGGTTCTGACCGCGGTGTGACGCGCGCCCGTTGAGGCGGGGGTGACCGTACGGCCAAGCGGGTAGTCCGCACCGGATGCCGTCGCTCCGCTCGATCCTCATGACGCTCAGCGTTATCGCTGCGCTGACAACCTCCAGCGCGGCGGCGCGGGCGCCCCACCGCGGGCCCGTCGTCGTCGGACAACTGGCCTTGCCCACCGCGGGACCGCTCCCGGCGGCAAGCGGGCTGCTCGTTACCGGAATCTATGTCACGGCGCCGATCGTACTCGACGGCGTCGTTTTGTTTCGCGTCGCCGCCCCGATCAACGCGCCGGTGGCGCAGTTGCCGATCGGCACGCGCGTGGCCGACGTCCAAGCAGCGCTCGGCCGGCTCGTCGCCGAATCCGGCGGCGGCCTCAACGCCCGAACTGATTTCGATCCGGCGACGTTGCGGGTGCACGTGAAGCGCGAAGGCGACGTCGCCGTTCTGCTGGCCGCCGACACAAAGCATTCCGACCCGGTACCGGTGGTGACCATTACAAGCGTTGATGCGCAATCCAACGGGACCGACGTCGACACGCTCGCCGCTCAGTGGCAGAGCACGTTGCAAAGTGCCCTTATCCGGGCGCTCGAAGTGCGTCAGCCGGCGGTTGAAAAACGCAGCCTGGAACGCATCGCCCGGGTGGCCATCGCACTCGTGGCAATCTCGCTCTTGGTGCTCCCGATTTTGCGGTTTTTATGGCAGCGCATGGAGCGCTTGGAAAGCCGGCTCGCGGAGCGTACACGTACGTTGGCCGCGGCCGCACCGGAATCGCCCGAGCAGGCCGCCGCCGACGCGCGCCGGCGACGCTTCTTTATTTTGGCCTTGCGTGAACTCGCACCCGCGCAGCGACTAAGTCTATATGGCGCGATCGCCGAGACGATCGTGTGGGCGCTGGTGCTGGCATGGTTCATCAGCGTCACGTGGAGTCTCTCGCTGTTCGCGGAAACGTCGCCGCTGGCCGAAGGCATCATCCACGCCGCGATCGGCGTCGTCACGACGATCATCATCACCGGACTGCTCAATCGCATCTTGGATATCGTTATCTCGCGCGCGGCGACCGCGTGGCGTTTGCGGCGGACCGGCAACTCGGAAGATCGCGCCCGGCTGCTGCTGCGCATTCCGACCATCTCGCGCGCCGTCGCCGGCGCCAAGACGTTCGTATTGATCTTCATCGCCGTGCTTTCGGTGTTCGGTCAGATCGGCGTACCGATCGGATCGGTGGTGACGATCGGCGGCTTGGCGGCAATTGCGCTATCGCTGGCGGCCCAGAACTTCGTGCGCGATTTCCTCAACGGGTTTCTCGTGCTCTTTGAGGACCAATACGTCGTCGGCGACTATGTCACGATCAATGCCTTTAGCGGCAGCGTCGAACGCCTGACCTTACGGATGGTGCAAATACGCGACGCCGCCGGCGACCTCATCACCGTCCCGCATAGTTCGGTCGTCAACGTCGTGAATCAATCGCGCAATTGGTCGCGGGTCGATTACCGCGTGCCGGTCGACGCGGCGGCCGACATCGCACAAGCGATCGCCATCGTCGCAGCGCAGATCGCGGCGCTGGCCGCCGAGGGCGATTGGATGCACGGCATTAGTGAACCCGTTGAGTGGATCGGCATCGATAGTCTAAGCCGCGACGCGGTGATCGTGCGTGCATCGATAAAGACGGCGCCGCTCCGTCAATTCGAGCTGCGCCGTCAGATTAACGACCGGGTCCGCGTTGCGTTCGTTCGGGCCGGAATTGGCCTCGGTGCACCGCTGCCGGCGTAACTCGGGGGAAACGAGCTACAGGTGGCACACCCCGGCGACGTTCGAGCCTAACGAACACGGCGCTGCGACGGGTGCCGCCGAACCACCACCACCGCCACCGCCGACTAGGCTCGCCGCGATCGGCGCCAACAGGCCCAGGAACGGCAAGCCACTGGTGTGGGCGACGGGCGCGGCGTAGGCGGCCACCGGAACCGGAGCGCCGGCTGCCGCGACGGTTTGCGGAACGTCGAACGTTACGGGTGTCGCCGGCACGATTGCCGGTCGCGGTGCGACGTATGCGACGGCGCGCACGGCTTTGGGCTGTTTTGCCACCGCAACGACCGGTGGCCGCTGCGCGATCGCCCGACCGCGATTCATTGAAAGATTGCCGCAGATGCGCGGAACGATGACCGTCGTACCGTCAGCGAGATTCACTTCCCAACCCATCGTTCCGCTCGGCACGACAACATTGCGCAGCGCGTACACCTGGCCGTTGCGGCGATGAACGCCGGCCATCGCATCGATGTGGCGCGGCAACCGAACGTAAATGGCGTCGCCGTCGGTCAAGGCCTGACGAAACTCGGCGTATTCACGCCGCGTGAGCCCGATCTTCGCGGCCGCCTCGGTATAGGCCGAAGCGCGATCTTGGGTCACGGCATAGATGTCCGCCACGCGAACGGGTTGCGCGGGGCTCATCCGATCGACATACAAATTTACCGGGATCGACATACGTACTATCCTCCACGAACGATCGATACAGCTGAGCTCGTCGGCAAACCATATTTGCGGGCCGCTCACGTAGATACAATTTTGCGCCAAGACAGCGAGCGCTACGCCCGCCTACTGTGCATGTTTGTTAGGACCTAGGTCCTGGTAGGAAAACGGGAATGCTGAAACGAGCGAACTGCTAACTACAGTTGCGCACGATAACGCTGCGGTAATCCGTGGGACGCACCAGTGTCTGCGACGATGCAGCCACGGGCCTCCGGCAGACCAACGCACATATCTGCAGCGGAGTTCCGGTTCAAGCAAACCCGCTATTTGTAGAACGATGTTCCGCGGCGGTTAGATGGCCGCGGACGCAGTCCGATAGCGTTTGCGCGCCTTTCACAACCGGTCGGCGATGGCGGAGTGGCCGGCATTTAGCCGGCCGATTGACGTTTTACGACGCGTCCTTTCCGGTTGACGTCGTACGACGGGTCGTTTCCGGCTGATGTTCTCCGACGGGTCATTTAGTGAGGCGCAACTCGTAATCGATAAGCGCTCGACATGATGCGAGCCCCACGGACTCGCACCGACACAGGCTTTACGACAGCGTGGCTAGATTTAAGGTGCGCGCCGGCGCGGTAATGCTTGCACGCGAGCACGTCGTGGATAGCGGCTTTCCAGCGCTCGGTGTTGTGCCAAATGGAACGCCTGGCTGCGAAGTTTCATCAACGCTTGGCCACCAGTTGCCGTTCCGCTGGGCCCTAAGTAGACTGCGGTGGGCAGACCGCTTTGCAGCGGAAGTTTATAGACCGGGCCGATATCCGTATGAACTCCGGTAACGCCATTCGTATTATAGACGTCGATTTCGGGGCTTATGATCGGATTACCATTAATATTGCATTGTGGTGCAAGATTGACCACATAAACATACCCAGCGCTAACGGCCAAGTATTGACCGCCCTCGCTGTTGCCGATCGGAAAGGCACAACCAAAGCCGCCTACCGTATCGCCGCCCATAATGAAGTATGGTACGAGGTCGACATTTTGCTGATACGCCCCCACTCCTAGAAGTTGCGAAGATATCTGATAAGCGGTCAAATAGTAGTGTTGTTGGAGGTCAGCGCATTGCGTATATAGCGCATCGTTAGGATCCGGAGTTGCAAGTGAATTGATCGGCGCATTGGCGCTCGGTGGCGGACAACTGGAAACTCCAGGCCAATACGTCGACAATCCGTCCGCGGAAACTAATGACTGATTGCCGGTCAGAACGTAGAGTGTTGTGCCATCAACAACAGCGGCCGCAGGAGCGCCTTGAGAGCCGCCGATTGAGGATGTCAGACCTGCGATAGCCGAGAAAGGTGCAACGTTTTTATTATTCCCCGCTGTTGCGACGGTCAAAAGCGCCGCCGGGTTGGTCAAACTTTGAGCGTCCCCGTTCGTCGGAGTATCGATCCAAAACGCCGGCATATACGCATAGCCGTTGCCGTCGAAGGCAACCCCCGCTGGACTACTAAGAAAACATCCGCCGCGTACATGGAACTCCGAATAGCAATTCCAGCCCAGATTGAATAGTGGTGCGCCACCATTGTTCTGCGCCGCGAAACCGGTGATGAAATCCGTCGAACCATAGTCTGCGACATACAGCGCATTTGCGGCAGTATTGTAATACAGAGCTTCGGGCTGGCCCACGCCGTTATAATTTAGCGGTACCGGATCGACAAGCGTAGGCACCGGTGAACCAACAGCGTTTGGCGGATAGCCCAACACATAATTCACGTCTACGTTGCTATCGAAGCAGTTCGGAAAAAGGTAGATCGTTCCGATGGCTGATACTGCAACGGCGCCGGTGCCATTGCCGATCTGCGCGCTACTCTGCGGCGCGGGCGCGCACGATGTACTATTTCCAGATAAAATCGACGGAGGCAGCTGTAACGGGCTGAACTGCAACACGCGATCGGGAGTCGGGACGGGGTTTGGATAGATACCTGATGCGATCTTCGTTCCGAACCGATATTCGCTAATGGTATCGCTCTGCCCGTCGGCGACGTAGAGGCTGAGCCCGTTGGGCACCGGGGTACTGGACGGGCGAGGCGACACGGAAGGCAAGCTGGTCGGCACGCTCGTCGGCACCGGAGTAACTGGAACGGTCGGCGTTGGCGACGATCCCGGAGCAAGCACGTTCACGGGGAGTTGCGATGCGTTGACCGCCGCACCGTTTTCATCTTGACTCACTGCCGCAACGAGCGTGCCGAACGACTGGCCGCCGGTGTAATGCAGCACGAGCGGCTTTTGCAGCGGCCCCGGTACCGAAACCGATGTCGCACCGTTCAGACTGAAGTTTGCCGAATCCGAAACGCTCACCGTAATCGGCGTGACGAAGAGTGCCGAGCCGACGATGGTTGCGCCGGCCGCATCAAGCGCTTGCACCAACACGCTTTGGTCCTGCGCTACACCCAACACGACGCTCAATGAAGCCGGTGCCAGAACGATATTGGCAACATAGCCGCCGATGCTCAACGCGGCCGCCGCTCCGCCGATCGCCGGATTCGCCGTTGCCGGTACCGCCACATCAACGAAACCGGTGGAAATTAAAGCCCCGGTTGCGTTAATGCCCACGTAGGTTTGAACGAAGTAACGGTTCACTCCCAACGCTGCGGGAATATTCTTCACCGGGATCACGCAACCGGCAGTCGAGGCTTGACAACTCACCGGGACGTTGACCGGTGCGATCGCGGGCGGTGCCTGCTGCGGTGACACGCCATTGATTTCAGCCAGAATCAAGAGCACCGAACCCGTTTTAGTCGAAACGTACGGCGTCGTCGCCGCGGTCGCGGAGCGACGCCCTTTTGCGCTCGTAGCGGCCGTGGTCGACGGAACGTTGATTTGAAAGGTGATGTGCTGGTTGAACGCTACGGACGCACCGCCGCCCGGCAGCGTTATCTGAGGCGCGGGCACAGCCGAGCCCGATCCGCCGCCGGAACATCCCAGCATACTCACGAGCGCGATCGCGGATAGGCACCAAAACACGGTTCTCATGGTCAGCTGCCTCCGGGGAGGGTGACGGTCGTGGTGATGAGCAGTGGATACGTCGTCGTGATGTCGGCTTGTCCAGAATGTCCGTCGCCGTTGGTTATGGGTGGCGCTTGGCTCGTATTGAACGGATACGATGACTCGTAGGCCGGATAATCAAAGCCGACCGCCGCCACCGACGTTAAGAATATTGACGACGTCGTAACGCCGCCGCCGTTCGTCGCGGCCAGCGCATTTTCTGCGGCAAGGTCGCTCGCGGTGCAGAACGTGTGCGTCGGCTGTCCGGTCAGCAGACCGGGGGGCCAAGCGACGGGCTCAAAAACAAGGTTTGTGGACCGGGCGCGTGCGTCACGAGCGCGTAGTGGTCGACAAAACTTTTGCCGCCCAGCGTGCGGCCCGTAAGATCGCAATCGGCCGTCACGATGGTAACGACGGCTTCGCGCAAGCCAGTCGGCACGTTGACGCTGAGCGTCCCGCTGCCATCAGGATTGATCTGCAATACGGGCTGCGGAAACGCCGGCAGTGGTGCCCCAATCGCCAAGTGCGCGGTTTGGGTGAGCGTGCTCGACGTCGAGTAATCCGCGCTCGTCGGCACACTAACCGAAAGCGAATAGCTGCCACTCAGCGGCGTCGCGGTGAAATCGGTGAAGCCCAGCGGGTAGCCGACAAAGTAACTGTAGTTCCCATAGCCTTGGGGCGACGGCCACGCCGGTGGACCGCCGAAATACTGCACGGGGAAGGCCGGATCGCTAAATGCTCCGGATGGAACGCACGTGCTCGGACACGTACAAAACGCCGGCCCAAAGATGCTCGCTCCGCTCGTTACCGGTAGCGCTAGTTCGGCAGAACGCACGAGATCGGCGACGCCCAACGTCTGGCCGGCGGCGATCGCGAATCCTGAACCGTTCACCGCCGGCGGCGAACCGAAAAACGAACCGGTTCCGCCGCCGTTGCCGGGATTGACCCCGGCCCCTGTCCCGATATAATTCGTGCCGATGCCTTCGCAGGGCTGCGTGTTCACGGGCTGCGTTGTCGCGATCGACGCGATGTCGGCATTCGACACCAGATTGTCGGCGGCTAAACCGTAACCAAATACGCCGACGAACGGCCCAAAGCCGTTGCCCAGCGACGCCGGCAGCGCGATTGTCGATGCTTTCTTGCCGGCGGCGCGGATCTGTGCCGCGAGCGCGCCGAGCTGCGCGGGTGTTTCACCCGAAATGTGGTTGGAGTTACCCAATAACGGACCGAAATTGAGGCCGGCAGGACCGGTCAAGGTCGGCGTGTTGACACCGGTCGCATTATTGCCGTTGGGCTGCCGGAACGTCGCGACGACGTTGAGACCCAGCGCCGAAGCGCCGTTCGCCGTGCCGATCGTCGCGGTACCGACGGCGAACTGCAAGATACTTTGCGTTGCGACGTTGGGCGTGGCGACCGGTGGAACCGAACCAGCCTGACCGGAAGAACATGCCGCAAAACCAGCAATACAGATCAATCCGGCAATGCGCTGGAAAATCGGGGAGACGTTGATCACAGCGCCACCTGAACGTAGACACGGACGGCGATCGGAGCTTGATTGGGGTAGACGATATACGGTTTGGCGCTCGAGCCGACCGTTTGTTGCGCGCCGTGAAAGGTATCGCTCACCGACGGCGCGCCGCTCGATGCGCACAAGCCGGTCGTCACGAGTTGACAATCGAGCGTGAAATTGGCCAGCGGTACGCTGGCGACGTTATCGAATAAGTTCGTGAACGCCACCCCGTACGTCACACCATATTTGCCGCCCGGCGGAGTCATTTCGATCGTTAGATCGGTGTTGAGCGTCGGATGCGACAGCAAGCTGCCCGGTCCACTTAACGCGGACTCCAAGCCGCGTGTCGCGGCCAGATTTGGGCTGGTAACCGAGCCCGGATTCTGCGGATTCACGGCACCTGATGCCAGCACGTTCGAGTAGCCGTTGAGAAACAGCGCGTTGGAGTACGGAATATACACCGGCACGCCGTTGACATTGAACGCTTCATACGTCCCGGCACCGTACGGGTAGCCGCTCTTGAGCGTGAAAATCGGATTGATCCGCAGCCCGCCCCGTGTCCGGTACGTCAGCGCCAGCGTGCTTTGGAACGGCGCTAACGTCGGCGAATGATAGAGCAAACCTTGCTGCACCGACGCCGTGGGTAAATAGTCGCCCGGCGGATCGTTGCCGATTTGATTGATATAGGTGGCGGAGAATGTACCCGTCAGCCCGGTCGGCTTTAGTGGTGTCGTCGCCTGGAACTCCAAGCCGGTCGCGCTTTGAATGCCTAAATTTGATTGCACCGGCGGGCTCAGCTGCTGGGTGCCCGTCGTCGTATCGATGCCCAGCAGCGATTGCGACGTTTCGACGATATTATAGCCGCGCCGATAGAACGGCGTTACCTTGACCGCGGCACCGGTCCGAAACTCGTGGGAATACGAGAAATCGTAGTTGGTAAACGATGCGCCTTGCAGGGGATACGTGATTTCCGACTGCTGTGCGTAACGTGCGTTGCGGATCAGCCAATATAGTTGCTGTCCGTAGCTCGTGCACGTTTGGTTACCTAGAACGTACGTGTTGCCCAAGATCGTCGTCGGCTGACCCGGACCGCAGTACGTGGCGGCCTTGCCGGTGACGCTGTCGTACGACGGAATTTTGGCGAACGCGGCAAAGGCACTGGGGTCGATATTGTTCCCGATGAAGGTCGGCAACGGGATCGACAGCGTGCGCCCGAAATTCAAGCGCAACGCGTCGTGACTACCGAGCCGGTACGCGATGCCGCCGTGCGGCTCGTAGAGGCGCTGATGGCGTAATCCGTCGACTGCGGGCGGATTGAGCGGATCGTCCGGAATGAGGAAGTTGTAGCCGTCCAGCCGCAACGCGGCCAGTACCTTGAGCCGCGCATTCGGGGCGAACGTGTCTTGCGCGTAGAGCGAATAGCTCTGCTGGTTGGCGGTCGGCGTTTCGACTTCGGGCGGCAATGCCGGAGCGCCACCCGGAAAAAATTTATTGAGATAGCCACAATTTTCTTGTGGAATCGATATGCGATTGGGCACGTAGATGCCGCCCGTCGCGAGCACCGCGCCGACGCAACCCGGCGTGCCTCCGACGATCTGACCTGAAGCGTTGAGCACGACCGGCTGCGGCGTCACAAAGTCGGCCAGAATGTCGTGGGTTCGCGCGCCAAAATTTATCGTACTCGACAGGGTTTCGTAGTTACCTTCATACGCGCCGGTGTAGTCGATATAGTTGATTTGCTCGCCGAAGGGATGCACGAATTCGTACTGGCCGCCAAGCTGCAGCGTGTGTTTGGTTCCCAATGCCTTGGTCACGTCGAACGCCACGCCGCGCCGGATTCCCCCGCTCTGCGGAACGTAGAGTCCTTGTGAGGGAAGCTCTTCACTAGCCGAATTGTCCGTGCGAAAGCCGCGCAGCTTGAGCACGGTCGTCGCATTGAGATTATTATCGTACTCGATCTTGTACGCGCCGAACGGGCTATCGATCGACTCCGGGGCGGACAGCTGCTGGCCCGGAACCGCGCCGTGGACCGGGGTGACGAAACGATTCACAAACGCCTGGCCGTCGTTCGTCAGCCCGCTAGGCGAACCGCTTGCGCCGAAGAGACCGGTCAGCGATTGGTTTGTCGAACCCGTCGGGTTGACCAGCGGATTGTTCAAAAAGAAAAATTCTTGCGGGACCGCCGCGAGTAGCCCATAGCCGCCGAAGTCCAAGCCTTCGTGCACGACTTGGCTCTGACCGAAGAGTTGAATCGATTGGGCGTTGTCGTGACCGAATTTATAGACCAGATTATCGAGAAAGTCGCGCGAGTCTTGATGCGATTTATTGAAGAATGCCGTTGTGAAGATGCGCCGGTCCGCCGACGCGAACAGCGTGCTTTGAGCCGGATCGATCGTGGTCGGGTCGGCGGCGATCGATGCCGCGTTGATGCCGTACGGACCGTACGCGAACGTGGTGTCTTCCGCGGTGAAGCTCATGTAGTTCGAGAGCCGCCCATTGCGGGTGGCCGTGCCCCACTCAAAACCGCGCTGGCCGCCGACCGTTATCGTGGTCTGCTCGAGATCGAAATTGGCGAAGCCCGGAAACGTCCCGCGTTTGGCGGTGGCCGAGATCAGCCCGGTGCCGGTATTACCGTGGGTGGCGTCGCCGCCACCCGGAATAATTTCAATCGAGCCGACGCCGTTGAGCAGATAGTTCGAGCCCAGATTTTGAAAGCGATCCGATAAACTCCGATTCGGTTCGTTATAGTCGATATTCTCGAACTCGAAACCACCTTCGAACGACGTGCCGCCGCGAATGAGCGCCGTACCGTTTTTGTCGATCGTCACGCTGGGAAGTTCGCTGAGCAGTTCTTTAGCGTTGGTGTTAAAGGTTTTGCCCAGCAACTGCTCGATCGCCGCAGCATTGACCGTAATGCGGTCAACGGTCTGATCGGGTTGAAAGGCGCTGGTGAGCGAGCGGCTTTTGGCTCGCACGGTCGCGATCGTCTTGAGCGGCCGATCCAGCTTGAGATCGACCCGATATGTTTCATTCTGCGTAACGGTCGCCCCGGATAATACGAAGGTCGCATATCCGGCGTGCGCGACACTGATCGTATAGGTGTCGACCGAAACGCCGGCCAACGCGAATGAGCCGCGCTCGTCCGTTTGCACGGTATACCGATCGGAGCCAGAGGCGGCCGTGATCGTCGCGTGCGCCACCGGCAACCGCGTATAGGTATCGACGATGGTGCCGGCAATTTGTCCGGTGGTCGCCGCCCGTGCCGGCTGCACTCCGCACACGACAACGTGCAACGCGAAAATACCCGCGATGAGGATCGACGGCAGACGTGCGCGCCGGTGATACCAGAACCGCCCGAGTCGCAACCTACCGGGCAACGGCGGGGCCGCCGGCAAGAACATGCGAGAATGAGACACGTGTTTGACACGGCCTTTCGATATCGTCATGCAATAAAACAGTGCAACCTCGCGAACACGGGGCAGCACTTAAAATCTTTACATCCCAAGCTTATCGTAACGTTAACCCGAGCCGAAAACGACAGATTTCTTGGGCCGTCGTCGGCGCACAATTGTTTTGAGTTGTAGCGTCGCTCCCAACGCCGTCTCGATCACGCCCAGGCGTTTACTAGGCAGCAGTCGGTTACCATCATGTCGACGCCCAATTAAATTTAGGCGCTCGACTGCGACTCTATGCGAGCGCAGGTGTGAAGTAGTGTCGAGTGTTTGCGAGCTATCATTAATGCGAATCTTCGGTTCAGCGCAGAATCATTTTGAATGAGTCGATAACTTTAAGCTAACCATAAACGTACGAACGGCCGGGCATGCGTATAATAACCGCGGCGCCTCACCACTGGCGACGCACCTCATTCATTTCAACAGGAGCAGGTATGAAAAAGACCGCTTTTCGGCGTTTGCTTCAAACGTCGATTCCCGCGGCGCTGATCGCGACGGCAACGATCGCCGATGCCGCGTCCATTACGCCGCTTTCGCATGCACCGTTTATCGCAGGCCCCGCAATCGGCGCACGGCCCGTGCTCACTCGTCCCAACGGCTTCCTTCGCCGCTTCGCGAACAGCACACCGCGCACGACATTCGTCGCCGGCGGTGCAACGTTACCGGCGCTGGCGTATGTCGGCGGCAATGCGCTCACGCAAAATCCGGCACTGCCGGCGAGCGGCTCGATTTTCGCAGAATTCGCGACGTTGACCGGCGTTACGACGCAGTATTGCCAAACCGGCAGCGGCTTCGGCAAGCGCGTTTTTGACGGCGACGGCACCACTGGCGGTGTGAACGGCGCCTGCGCCGCACTCGGCACGTCGCCCGGCGCGACGAACGGTTTCGGTGCGCCCGCTTCGCTCGGACTGACCGATCCCGATGTCACCGGTTCCGACGCTCCGCTGTCGCAAGGCGAATACACCAACTTTGTAAATTTCCGTTCCGCAGCGCGCGGCGAAGCGGTCGAAGAACCCTCGATCATCGGCTCGGTCGCACTGCTCTACAACAATCCCGATCTCGCCGGAACGCAGATCAGCCTTACGAGCGCGCAGATCTGCTCGATTTACGAAGGCAAGATCACCAACTGGAGCCAGCTCGGCAGAAAAGCACGTGCGCTTTTAGTAGCCTATCGTTCCGACGGTAGCGGCACGACGTTCGCGTTCTCGAATCATCTGTTGGCAACATGCCCCGGCTCGGGCCTCAACACCAGCCAAAACTTCACCGGCGCAACGCCGCCTAACGTCCCAGTATTCCCGGGAACGCTGCCGGCGAATTTCGGCGGTTTCTCCGGCAACGTTGGCGTAACGCAGGGCATCGTCGCCAACGCCGGCACGATCGGTTATGTCGAAGCCGCGAATGCCAAGTCGGCTGTCGGCGGTGCGTTGCAATACGCCAAAGTCAACAATACCGACCCAATCAAAGACCTGCCGCAAACCGCCCAAAATTATGTCTACAACGCATCGACTATTACCCTCGATGCGGCAGTCGTGACGACCGGCGGCCCGGCAACAACGAGCCCGCTGACCGGCGTTTCACGGTCCGGCTGCGTCTATCTCGCCGTTCCGCAAGCCTACGCGAATATCACCAAAGGCTACCCGATCATCGCGGTCACGAATTTCCTGTTCTCGTCGGCCGGCAACGGAGCCACGAACGCAACGAACCTGCAAAAGCTCGTTATGGAAGTGAACACCCCGACGCTGTTCGGTTCGGCAATCACCACCGTTGATAAACCAAGCCGCGCCAAAGGCACCGGCCTCACCGGTTACGCCGCGTTGGGCAAATCGTTCAACGCGCCGCTCATCGCCGGCGCCAAGAACTGCATCGGCGTCTAGCGCTTCTTCCCAACTCAATGCGGGGCACGCGAATATTCGCGTGCCCTTTTTTTCTCATAATATACGCCGAGATTGGCAACAGTAAGACGACATCCGTGGTTCAAACGCGAGCACCTCGGAAACCTAATAACTCTGTTAACCATTCCATAAAGCTCTGAGGCGGATCGGAGATTGTCAACACTTATAGGCCATTTTGTTCAATAGATTTGTGTAGTCGTCACGCGGCTTGAGATTGGTTGCCAACGTCGGTCGACGGCCGATTAATATACGATGCTGGGGCGAACTGCGGTGGTTTCGGACGTCCTTTAACGAACCGCTCCGGATGCGCAGCATATGCTGCGTCAAGTGAATTTTGACGGGATGTCTGCTTCGCTTCGACGCGGCCGTGGTGAACGTCGGACGGCGTTAAGAGTGCGATGCCGCTATGGCGATGATCATAATTATACCAGTGAAAGAAGGCAAAACAGAACATGCGTGCTTCGACGATATTAGCAAACGTCTTGGGGAATTCCGGCTGGTATTTCGTGGTTTTGAAGAGCGACTCGATGTGCGGATTGTCGTTAGAAACGTGTGGCCGCGAATGACTTTTGGTTACGCCCAAATCGGCGAGTAAAAACGCCAGTGGCTTAGAAGTCATCGAGCTTCCGCGGTCGGCTTGAATCGTGAGCTTCTTGGGATCGGCTCCTTGTTGTCGGATCGTTGTTTCGAGTAGCACCTTTGCAAGCTCCGAGCTTTCGCGATCGGCGATCAACCAGCCAACAACATAGCGGCTGTAGATGTCAACGACCGCATAAAGGTAGTAGTACGTCCATTTCTGCGGGCCGTGCAATTTGGTAATGTCCCAAGCGTAGACCTGATTCGGAGCTGTCGCGCAAAGCTCGGGCTTGACGTGCGCCGGGCGCGTTGCTTGATCTCGGCGATCGCCGACTTCGCCGACGCTCCGCAAGACGCGGTACATCGTCGAAATCGAGCCGTAGTATCGGTTTTCGTCCAAGAGAGTGGCGTAGATGTAGGACACACTGCGGTCGACAAAGCGCGCGTGATGTACGACATCAAGTAGTTCCTGACATTCAAATAACGTTAGTGCACGCGCGCAGAAGCGAGGACGTTTACCGCTATTGCGCGCATCTTGTCGCCGAGCCGCGCGCGATGGCATAGCCTCCGTAATGGCAGCGACTATATCAATGGTTCAGGCTCGTCAGCAGCTGGTATGCTCTCAACGTACGGCAACGAACGTTTCTGATGCCGTTGAAAGCTTGCACGCGCAACCGCCATTTGGTTGCAAGCGTGCCGTTCGCCGATTTCCGCTTTCAACTCGAGGACCGCTTGTTCCACGGCGGTAGATCCAGGATGTCCGCACTCTCGCCGGCACATGCGCGCAAGAGTGCGTAGACTTTTCCCTGGATGTCAATCACCCGTTCCGCCTTCTCGAGCTTGCGTTCGAGTTCGGCAATACGCTTTTGCGATCGCGTTACCTCGGCAGCTTCGGGATCGGGTTTTGGACCCCGACGAACGCTGAGCGCTCTGCCTAAACCTCGTTGTCTACGCCAGCTGTAAAGCAATGACGAGTAGATGCGTTCTCGCCGGAGCAGCGCCGCTCGCTCGATATCCGATGCGCCAATCATACGCATCAAGAATGCGGGCTTTCTCTGCAGCGGTGAAGCGTCCGCGGGTAGCCTTTGCCGGTACTTCTGAATTGGGAGTCGCCGGGCTGGGATTCATTTGCTATAACCTTTTTGCCCTCCAGTAATTACGTCCGCTAGATGGCCTCAGCTAACGTTGACACGGAGGGCATGCCGGCCTATAGTCATTTTTGAGATCACCAGCGACTTACGCGATGCATCGATAGGAGCGTTATGAAAAACTTTTTCCGGCGCTTGCCTCAAACGTTGATTCCCACGGCGCTGATCGCGACGGCGACGGTTGCAGATGCCGCAAGCGTAACGCCGCTGTTGCATGCACCGATCGCTGCAACGCCTGCTATTGGCGCACGGCCGGCCCTTCTAGGCCGAAACGCCGCCGTTCGCCGTTCGGCGAACAGCACGCCGCGCACGACTTTCGTTGCCGGCGGCTCTACGCTACCGGCACTGGCGTATGTTGGTTTAAACGCACAGAAGGCTTTGCCGGTAAGTGGATCGATTTTCGGGGAATTTGCAGCACTGTCTGGTGTTACGACGCAGTATTGTCAAACCGGAAGCGGCTTTGGTAAACGCGTTTTTGACGGCGACGGAACAACCGGCGGCGTTAACGGCTACTGCCCTTTATTGAGCGAGCCACTCAACCCAAAGACGGGCTATGGTTCGCCCGCTGCCCTTGGTCTTACCGATCCCGATATCACCGGTTCCGACGCCCCGCTCTCACAAGGCGAATATACAAATTTCCGAAACTTTCGCTCAGCAACGCGCGGCGAACCCGTTGAAATTCCTTCAATTATCGGCTCCATCGCACTCCTGTACAATAATCCCGACCTTGTCGGTGAACAAGTGAATTTGACTAGCAGTCAAGTATGCGCAATTTACGAAGGTCACGTCACAAATTGGAGCCAGTTAGGCAAAAGACCGCGTGCGCTTTTAGTAGCCTATCGATCGGATGGCAGCGGCACAACGTTCGCATTCTCAAATCATCTTTCGGCGACATGCCCGAATTCAGGCCTTAACACCAGCCAAAACTTTACCGGCGCAACGTCGCCGAACGTTCCTGTTTTCATGGGGGCACTGCCGGCTAATTTCGGTGGTTCCTCAGGAACGGTCAGCATGACACATGCCATTCGTGATTATGCTGGGGCGATCGGTTATGTCGAAGCCGCGGATGCGAGATCAGCTGCCGGCGGTGCGGTGCAGTACGCCAAGGTCAATGAAATGGACCCAATTAAAGATCTGCCTCAAACGGCCCAAAAATTTGTGTACAACTCATCTACGATCCAGCAGGACGCGGCGGTCGTAACGACCGGTGGCCCGGCAACAACGAGTCCGTTGACCAGCGTTTCACGCGCCGGCTGCGTCTATCTCGCCGTTCCGCAAGCCTACGCGAATATCACCAAAGGGTACCCGATCATTGCGGTTAGCAACCTTCTTTTCTCGTCAGCCGGCAACGGAACGACGAACGCAACAAACCTCCAGCAGCTTGTGACCGAGGTGAACACTCCTACGCTGTTTGGCTCCGCAATCACCACGGTCGACAAGCCGACTCAGGCAAAAGGAACTGGCCAAACGGGCTATAGTGCTCTCAATCAAACCTTAAACGCCCCTCTGACAGCGGCCGCTAAGAACTGCATCGGCGCATAGCGTTTCCTGCACAAAAGACGAGGGAAGCTCGGCTGACACGAGCCTCCTTTGTTTACATCTGAACCTATGACGCCGGCGATGCATCGCCTTTAAGCGTCATTATCTTGCTGCCAAAGATCGGCCATCCAGCGTTCGACTGCGTCTGGTTCGCGCGGCAGGGCCGCACTGAGCACGCGATGACCGTCGACCGTAACGAGCAGGTCGTCTTCGATGCGAACGCCGATGCCGCGATAGCGCTCCGGCACGGTGAGATCGTCGGGTTGAAAATACAAGCCCGGCTCGACGGTCAGCACCATGCCGGCGGCGAGTTTCCCGTACTTATACGTCTCTTTGCGCGCCGCCGCGCAATCGTGCACGTCTAAGCCCAGCATATGACTGACGTTGTGCAGCGAGTAGCGTTTATAAAACATGTTCGTGTCGCGCAGCGCTTCGGTAGCGCTCATCGACAAAATACCGAGCCGTTCCAAACCGTGCGCCAGCACATGCATCGCGGCCCGATTCGGTTCCATAAAATCGTTACCCGGCCGGCAGGCCGCGAACCCCGCATCTTGAGCTGCTAAAACCAGGGTGTAGATCTCGCGTTGCTCGGCGCTAAAGCGGCCACCGATCGGAATGGTGCGCGTAATGTCCGCGGTATATAAGGTGTTGGCCTCAACGCCCGCATCGAGCAGCAGCAACTCATCGCGTCGCAAGACGCCGTTGTTGGCGGTCCAGTGCAGCGTGCAGGCGTGAGCACCCGAGGCGGCAATCGTTCCATAACCGACATCGTTGCCTTCGACCCGCGCGCGTAGATGAAAGACGCCCTCGACCCAGCGTTCGGTCGTCGCGGCCGGCAACGCGCGCACGACATCTTCGAAGCCGCGTTGGGTCGCGTCGATCGCCGCTTGCAGTTCGGCGACTTCGGCGTCGTCTTTGATGAGCCGCAATTCGGACAGCGCGGCGGCGAACGCCGCATCGCGTTCGTCTTGCACGGGCAGTATCGCCTCGATTTGGGGATCGATTCCGCGCAGCAAGCGGAACGGACGCGGCGCATCTTCGCGATTGAGCACCTTGAGATCGTCGAGCACCTGCGGCAGCGGCCGCGCGCCGATCGCGAAACGGGCGGCACTTTCGAGCACGCCGAGCCGCGGGCCGACCCACAATTCACCTTTCGCGCGATCGGTAAAGAACGTCGCATCGGTTTTGCCCGGATTGGGCTCGACGTACAATGCCGCCTCATGCTCGTCGGCCTGCGGCGTCAGCACCAGCACCCCGTCGGGCTCGAGGTTGCCGGTTAAATAGTAAAAATCGGTACCCGGACGAAAGCGATACGTCGTGTCGTTGGCGCGCACTTTCTCATGCCCGGTCGGCACGACAAGCACCTCGCCCGGAAAAAGCCGTGCCAGCGCCGCCCGGCGCGCCTGGAACCGTTCGGCGCCGTCGATAGGCTCGGGCACGCCGGACTTGGGCGCCCACTGCGTTACCATGAAGGCCAGCAAGCCGGCCGGCGGGGCATCGTCGTACGTCGTCGTTGGCGGAAGATCGGGCGCCACCGGCCCGGCGTCGTTCGCTATGTCAGCCATCCCGCCGACTTCGCGCCGGCGCGAATCCACCCCCGGGTAGCGGGCCCGTACCGGCGCTCGGGCGGAGGTGATTGCGGCTATGCCGTCTGACGGTGGAGTCGATGGATAATCGCCAATCAGCAACGCCGCCCCACCCGCCCTACGATGAACTGCGCGCGGCGCTGGGCGATCAGACCGAAGGCCATTCGGCGCTCGACGACCTGCACACCGCCCTGCACGCATCCGAACCGCAGGGAGCCCACGTTCGATCCTCGGTCGATCGCTTACGCACGATTCCGGTGCTCGAAGCACGCATCGCTAACTGGTGGGATGCGCCGAGCACGCAGCATTGGCTCAAGATGCTGAACGACGCGGGATTGTAGGCGCCGGCCCGGGCGGCGGCGGTTGCGAGGGAACGCCGGGGATCGCGGTCCGGCGCGGCCGCGGGGCGCTCGATTCGGCCGCGTGCGGCGTAACGGGCGGCGGCGCGGCAGGCGTTGCCGCCGGAAGCGTGTCGCGTGACTGAGCCGGGTCGAACGGCGTGGGCGTTGCGATCGGCTCGGCGCCCGCATACACAATGGTCAGCGTCCACGTTGCTCGGTCGAAACTAGCGCTGGCGCCGAGCCGTTGTAAGACCGGACTCAATTTAACATACGCGACGTCATCGCCCAAGTGGACGATTCGAACCAGGACGCGCGCGCCGGCACGCTCGATCCACACCGACTCCGCATCGGGCGCGTAGACGATGCGTGAACTCAAGCGCACCACGATGGGCGTCAGCGGCGCGAAAACCCGGCCGCCCACCAGCCACGCCGGCGCTGAGCCCGCGACGATCGCTCCGTTGATGACGATCGTGACCGGGCGATCCGTTACCACGCACGTTATCGTGCGCGTGAAGCGTGCGGCGTCCTGCGCCGCCGCGCACGCGGTACGGTAAGGAACGCCGGCGCGGGCGTGGAAATTGGAGCGGTGCACCGGTTTGTCGTTGCCCTGTTCGCGTCCGTTTTGGGGCTAGCGCTCGTCGCAGCCGACCCGGCGCCGTCGATCTTGGGCACGCCCGTGCTCGTCGTCTATCCGTTCGCCGTCAACGGCAGTGCCGTGACGAAGGAAGCCGGTTCACGGCTCGCGGTGGCGATCGCAACCCAGATTTCGGGTCTCGGTGGGGTCGTCGTCAAGCCGGCGACCGCGGGCGTCGAACGGCAAGAGTATCTCGACGGAGCGCAGCGCCAAAGCGCCGACTATTATATCGCCGGTTACATGACGCCGCTTGGGGACGGGGTTTCGGTCGTCGAACAGCTCGTGAGCACGCAAACCGGCATCGTCGTCTTTAGCAATACTGCGCAAATTCGAACCTATGCCGATGCGGCCGATCAAGGCGACGTGCTGCGTGAGGCGCTCTTGCATCATCAGTCGCGAAACCTCGGCGCCTACGCAGCGCCGCCGCCGCCCGTCAATACGCCCACGCCGACACCCGCGCCGGGTTCCGCCGGACAGGCCAACCTGGGCCGGTTGTTCGGCCGCAAACAGCAACGCGCCTCGGCGGTAACTACCGCGGCTCCGACGCCGCGAGCCCAAGCGACGCTCGCGGCCGCCGTCGCCCCAACCGCCCCGCCGCCGGTTCCGCCAAGCCCGCCGCCGATCGCGGCCCGCGGCTCCGGCTATGGCGTTCTCGCCATCGGCGGCTCGGCCCAAACCGAGCGCCGCGCCTTTACCGGCGCGGCCATTCGGAACGACGTTATCGCGCGGCACCGGCGAGTCGCCGACATCGGAGGTACGAGTGCCGCCGCGTGTCGCGAGCAAGACGTCGGCACGCTCCTGGGTGGAAATCTCGTTACCCGCGGCCACGAACTCTTGGGCCAGCGGCGGACCCTGGCAACGCTCGAATTCTTGGCTTTCGATTGCGCCGGCAATCTCGTGTACCGCAAGACGTTTGCGCACGATGCCCGCGGTGATTGGAAGAGCGCCGTCGACAGCGTGGTTTCCAGCGCGATCGCCGAATTTTTGCGTACGCCGGCTGGTACGCAACATGGCTGAGACATCAGCCGGGCGAGCCGCGGCCACAACCCTGCTCAGCGGGCTACGCCTGCCGGTGATCGGCGCGCCGCTGTTCATTATCTCGAATCCGAAACTGGTCATCGCCCAATGCATCGCGGGGATCGTCGGCTCGTTTCCCGCGCTCAACGCCCGTCCGGCGACCGTACTCGATGAGTGGCTGCACGAGATTATTGAAGCCCTCGCCGCTCACGACCGAGCCCATCCGCAGCAGCCTGCGGCTCCGTTTGCGGTCAATCAAATCGTTCACAAATCCAACGACCGGCTCGACCACGACCTGGCCGCCTGCACAAAATACCGCGTGCCGATCGTCATCACGTCGCTCGGTGCGCGGCCGGACGTCAACGCAGCGGTGCACGAGTACGGCGGGCTAACGCTACACGACGTGACCACGGTCGGATTCGCGCACAAAGCGATCGACAAAGGCGCTGACGGGCTCGTCGCGGTTGCGGCCGGCGCCGGCGGCCATGCCGGCACGCTGTCGCCGTTCGCGCTCGTGCAAGAGATACGGGCTTGGTTCGACGGCCCGCTCAGTCTGTCGGGGTCAATCGCCACCGGGCGAGCGATCCTGGCCGCGCAAGCCATCGGCGCGGACGCCGCGTACATCGGCTCGGCTTTCATCGCCACCGCTGAAGCGAACGCTTCGGCAGCTTATAAATCCTCAATCGTCGCCGGTGCGGCGAGCGACATCGTGTATACCAATCTGTTCACCGGCGTCCACGGCAACTATCTGCGCAGCTCGATCGTCACGGCCGGTCTCGACCCGGACCTGCTGCCGGCGGGCGACCCGAGCGCGATGGATTTCAGCGGCGGCACGGCCGTCAAAGCGTGGCGCGATATTTGGGGTAGCGGCCAAGGCATCGGCGCCGTCGACGGCGTGCGCAGCGTTGCCGACGTCGTCGCTCGATTTCGCCGGGAGTACGCAACTGCTCGCAGCGAACTCATGGCCCAATGCGCTCGCTACGCGCCGTCGCAATCGGCCGCGCCGTTACGCCCGGTCGGCGTCGCGCTCGTCGAGTAGCCCGGGCGGTAGGTCGACGGCGATCCGCTTGGCCGCGACGTCGATCCCGATAACGAACGCCGCCACCAGCGGCACGAGCGCCCGGGCCGCCCCAACCACCAGCATATCTTGGGCCGGATAATGCTCGACGGCGACCACGCGGCCGACGTCGGCACCAGCACCGTCCACCAGCGTGCAGCCGACGAGTTCCGCGTCGAGATACTCGCCGGCAGCGAGGTTGACCGCCGCGTGGTCCAGCGCGATCGTCGCGCCGACCAGCACTTGCGCCGCGTTGATGTCATCAAACCCGTCGAACGCCGCTAACGGCCGCCCTTTGTGCATGCGGGCCGTTCGCACCCGAAGTTCACGTTCTGACCCGTCGGCCAGCCGAGCTCGCACCACACAGCCCGTCGCGAGCGCATCGGCGCCGACGCGGGTCGCATCGATCTTACACTCGCCGCGCAAACCGAACACGCCGGCGATGCGCCCAGCATTGTGAATTATTCGGCGCCGTCGCTGGGGCCGGTTTCGGCCGACACCGTCGGTTCGAGCTCGTCTTCTTCAGTTTCTTCGCTGTCATCCGCATCGACATCGACGATATCGACGATCACGCGGCCTTCGGCGCTTGCGCGCACCAAAGTTCGCATGGCCTGGGCTACCCGGCCGCCGCGCCCAATGACCTTGCCCAAGTCGTCCGGATGGACTTCGAGCTCGATGACCGGCCCGCGGTCGCTCTCGCTCTGGCGAACGACGACACTCTCGGGGTGAGCGACAAGTTTTTGAGCCAGAAATTCGAGCAGGCCGGCCGCGCGGGCTTGCGAAGCCAGCGGATCGGCGGGCTGTCGCGTGGGGCGTTCGCGCGCCACGAACCGTTCACCGCCGCCGGCGCTATTTCGGCGCGGCCGCGCGGGCCGCTCGTCCTCAGGTTCGATTTCATCGATGATCGTCTCGCCGGTCGCGATTTTACGCGCACCCAAGGTCGACCGGCGTTCATCGTCTTGCGGAGTTTCGTCTCCGAATAGTCCAAACTCGTCGTCGAAAGCCGACACGAGATTACTCGGACTTCTCCGACTTCGGCCGACGCTTCGTCTCGGGTACAAAGCCGCGCTCGACCAGGCCCAGCTCGGCAAACAGCCGGCGTACCGGATCCGACGGTTGCGCGCCCTTAGCGATCCACTCTTTGGCCTTATCCTGATTGACAACGACGGTCTTGGGCTCCGTGCGCGGGTTGTAATGCCCCAAAATCTCGATAAAGCGCCCGTCACGCGGCGACCGCGCATCACTCACGACAAACCGATATGTCGGCTGCTTCTTCGCGCCCATCCGGCGCAACCGTATACGAACCATACCTTACTCTCTATCTAACCGGCCACAAAACGTGACCACAAAGTATACCACATCAATCCACCCCCCAAAAAACCCGCCAACCGGCCCACCGCCCGCTCCGCGAACTCCTACCGACTCGACAACCCCCACCGACTCGGCCAAACCCCTACCGGCTTTGCCAACCCTTACTAACCTCGCCACCCTTAAAACGGGTGTTAAGCCGCCCCAACGCGGACGTTCACCGCCCCAGCCCGGGAAGGCGCAACCCCCGCCCCCCCTTACCACCAAACTGTTTCATCATCTGGCGCGAAGCCTCGAACTGCTTTACCAGCCGGTTGACGTCGGCGACCTGCGTGCCCGAACCCGCCGCGATTCGTTTTCGCCGCGAACCGTTGAGGATCTCCGGCCGCGCTCGCTCGCGCCGCGTCATCGAGCAGATGATGGCTTCGACTTTTTTCACATCGCGTTCGTCGATATCGACGTTGGGTAGCGCCTTGGACAAACCCGGAATCATCTTCATGATGTCGTTCATCGAGCCCATCTTGCGGACTTGACGCAACTGTTCGAGAAAATCATCGAGCGTGAACTGCGATTTTTGCAGCTTGCGCGCGATGTCCTTAGCTTGTTCCTCGCTGTAGACGGCCTGTGTTTTCTCGATGAGCGTGAGCACGTCGCCCATGCCCAAAATGCGCGACGCCAACCGGTCCGGATAGAATGGTTCGAGCGCGCTGAGTTTTTCTCCGACGCCGACAAACTTAATCGGTGCCCCGGTAATTTTATGGATCGATAGCGCCGCGCCGCCACGCGAATCGCCATCCATCTTGGTCAGCACAACGCCGGTAATGCCAAGCCGGTCGTTGAACACACGAGCGACATTCGTCGCTTCCTGACCCGTCATCGAATCGGCGACAAATAAAATCTCGATCGGTTTGACGGCTGCCTTAATATTATCGAGCTCCGCCATGAGTGCGTCGTCGATCTGGAGCCGTCCGGCCGTATCGATGATAACCGTCGGAATGCCAAGCCGTTTTGCTTCGGCCACGCCGTCGCGCGCAATTTGCACCGGATCGCCTTGGCCGGCCGAATATACCGGAAGGTCGATCTGTCGGCCCAACGTTTGTAATTGTGCGATGGCGGCCGGGCGGTAGACGTCGGCCGCCACGAGCAACGTACGCCGGCCTTGCTCCTTGAGCCGCAGTGCGATCTTTCCGGCGTGGGTGGTTTTGCCCGAACCCTGCAGTCCGACGAGCATGTAGATCGTCGGCGGCGCGTCGCTATACGTTAAGCGCGCTTGCGCGCCGCCCATGAGCTCGACGAGCTCATCGTGCACGATCTTGATGATGGTCTGCGCCGGCGTAAGCGACGCGGCGATATCCGCCCCAGTTGCTTTTTCCTTGATCGCGCTGACGAAGTCTTTGGCAACCTTGAGCGAAACGTCGGCTTCGAGTAACGCAACGCGAACCTCGCGCAATACCTCAGCGACGTCCGTCTCGGACAGACGTCCGCGGTTGGACATGCGGTTGAAGATCGCGCTGAGGCGCTCGCTTAAGGCTTCGAGCATCGGCCGTCACACTGCCGGTTCGCCGAGCGAACGGCGCACTCGACTGAACTCGGCACAGCCCGAACACGAACGCCTTGGGCGCAGCCAATACGCGAATCCATCGAACGCAGAAGCGAGTCGATTTGGTTCAATGCCGCGCGATCCTACGCTTTTTCGGCGGTCGCGTCGATCTTCGTTACGGCGTCGCCGACGGTCTTGATCTTTTCGGCTTCCTCGTCGGGAATATCGATGTTGAACTCGGTCTCGAAGGCCATCACCAATTCGACCTGGTCGAGCGAGTCGGCACCGAGATCGTCGGTAATCGACGCTTCCGGCGTCACTTCGGATTCTTCAACCCCAAGTTGCTCGACGATGATTTTCTTAACTTTTTCGAAGGTATCAGCGGCCATGACTATTTGGTTATCTCCACAAGCATCACATCAAAAATCCGCCGTCGACCACAATCGTTTGACCGGTGACGTAACGGGCGGCATCGGAGCATAAAAACGAAACGACGCCTGCGACATCATCCGGCGTGCCCGGGCGGCCCAGTGCAATCTGTTCGAGGTAGTGAGTACGGGCAGCCTCCGGCATTTCGGCAGTCATCGCCGTCTCGATCAAACCGGGTGCGACGGCGTTGACTCTTACGTTCCTCGACCCTATCTCCTTCGCGAGCGATTTGGTCAAACCAAGCAAACCGGCTTTGGTCGCACTGTAGGCCGCCTGCCCGGCGCTACCCGCGATACCGACAATGCTCGACACAAAGACGATCGCACCGCTGCGCTGCTTGATCATCGGCCGGACGACGGCGGCCGACAAGTAGAACGCCGACGCTAGGTTCGCATCGATGAGCCGGCGTAAATCGGCGCTTTTGAAGCGCAGCATGAGCCCGTCGATCGATTGCCCCGCGTTGCCGACGGCGATATCGAGCCGCCCGAAATCGGCGCTAATGCGCGCTACCGCGTCGCTCGTGGCCCGTTCGTCGGTAACGTCGAGGGTCAACGGCAGAACCCGCGCCGTCGGTCGCGCCGCGCGGCAGGCGGCGGCGGTTTCGTCGAGCGCCGCCGAATCACGGCCGAGGAGCGCCACGTCGGCGCCGTGTTTGCTGAGATCGACGGCGATCGCACGGCCGATTCCACGGCTGGCGCCCGTGACGACAGCAACTTTTCCGGCGAACATCAGGTGCCGGCCGGAACGAGCATCGTACGCAGGTGTTCGATGCCGCTCACGTCTTTGACGCTCATGGTTTTGGGTGCGCCCGCAATTCGTTTGATCATCGGCGCAAGCACCGGACTAGCGCCGAATTCGACGATGAGATCGAGCTCCATCGCAACCATCGCGAGCGCCGTCTCGTGCCAGCGCACTTCATCGGTGACCGAACGCTCCAAATGGTCGCGAATCGTCATGATGTCGGCATACGGCTGTGCGTCGACGTTCGAGATGACGGTAAAGGCCGGCAGCACGATCGCCGCGTTGGTCACGAAGCGCGTGAAGGCATGACGGGCCGGTTGCATCAGCTGCGAGTGCCAGGCACCCGCGACGTTGAGCGGTACAACTCGTTTCGCACCGGCTGCCAGCGCAGCTTCGCCCGCGGCACGGACGGCCGCCACATCACCACTGATCACGATTTGGCCGGGCGCGTTGAAGTTGGCCAGTTGTACGCGGCCGGCGCCGCTCGCAACGGCCGCAGCGACCGCCGTTCGAAGCGCATCGGGTTCTAGACCAAGCACCGCCGACATCGCACCCGACGACGCTTCGGCCGCGCGATGCATGGCCAGCGCCCGTTCGTTGACCAGTGCTAGGGCCGCCTCGAACGATAAGGCCCCGGCGATGTGAAGACTGCAATATTCGCCGAATGAATGGCCGGCCGACACAACAGGAGCCAGCACATCGCCGACGGCGGCGCAAATGGCCACATTGGTTACAAAGATCGCCGGCTGGGCGTACCGCGTCTCACGCAGCGTTGCTTCCGGTCCGGCGGTGCACAGCGCCAGCAGATCGTAGCCAACGACGTGTTTCGCATTGCGAAAACACTCCATGGCCGCGGGAAATGCGTGCGCGACCGCCGCCCCCATCCCCACAACTTGTGAGCCCTGACCTGGGAAAACAACACCGACACGCATCACACGGTATCTTCCGGTGGGGGGCGAACGCCGTCCCAGCGCCACGCGATCGCACCCCAGGACAGACCCGCGCCGAAGGCCACGAACATCAGCACGTCGCCTTCTTTAATCATCCGTTTGGCATAGGCTTCCGACAAGGCGATCGGAATCGATGCAGCCGACGTGTTGCCGTAATTCTGGATGTTGATATACACCCGCTCGGCGCCGATACCAAGCTGCTTAGCCGCCGCGTCGATGATGCGCTTATTGGCTTGATGGGGAATCATGAGCGCCACGTCGTCGATGCTGAGCTCGGCTTGCTTCAAGGCGACGTGCGCCGATTCGACCATCTTGGTGACCGCGTATTTAAACGTTTCGCGCCCCTGCATCGCAATGAAAGTCGCACGCTGCGCTAACGCGGCGGAATCGATCGGCCGGCGCGAGCCTCCCGTCGGCAAGTACAAGACTTCGGGCTTGCTGCCGTCCGAACCGAAGTCGGCACCCAGAAATCCATTTTCCGCGGCCCGTTCCACAATTACCGCGCCGGCGCCGTCGCCGAACAGAATAGCGGTCGAGCGATCGGTGTAATCGGTGATTTTCGAAAGCGTTTCGGTCCCGATGATCATGACGCGCCGATGAATTCCGGCGCGCACCAACGCGCAAACGACGCCCAAACCATAGACGAAGCCGCTGCACCCGATTTCGATATCAAAGGCAGCTTTGTCGTGCGTACCCAAACCCGAGGCCACGATCGCCGCCGTTGCCGGAAACGGGTAGTCGGGTGTAACCGTCGCGACGACATAGCAATCGACGTCGTCCGGAGCGAGGCCGGCCCGCTCGAGCGCAACACGCGCCGCGAGCAGCGCAAGGTCGCTGGCGGCCTGAGCCGGAGCGGAAAGCCGCCGCTCGGCAATACCCGTTCGCGTCGTGATCCACTCGTCATTCGTATCAAGCGTGCGTTCGAGATCGCCGTTGGTAAGGATACGGTCGGGAACGTAGTGCCCGACCCCGGAAATACGAACGCCGAACGCTTGCGAAGAAATCTGCTACGCTCCCGCCGCGTTCGCGCGTCCTCGGAAAGGCCGGCGGTGACGGGTCACGCTATCCGTGGCTGTGTCCGGCGTGGTCTTCCTTGGGCGTGACAACCTGGCGGCCATCGTACGTTCCGCAGGTTGGACACACGAAGTGGGGCAGCTTCGCGCCATGGCACTGCGAGCACTCGATCGTCGTCACCGGAGCAAGCTTCCAGTTGGCCGCTCGCCGGCTGCGTGTTTTTGAGCGCGGGGTTTTCCATTTAGGGTTTGCCATTATCGCCTTCCGTTTCGGAGCAGTGGCAACCACCACCCACATTTCTATTTTGTCCGCACCGGGGACACAAGCCCCGACACTCTGCGCTGCACACCAGGCCAAACGGGAGCGCGGCCGTCACGAGCTGCCGTACGAGATCGCCCACATCGAGGTCTGTCCCGCTTAAGACGTTATTGTCACCGAAGGGATCGCTTGACCCGCTCGGCGGATCGAACCGTTCGTCCACGACGACGTGTAGCGGAACGGTCACCTCGTCCAAACAGCGGTCGCATTCGCCGGAAACCTCGCCGTCGATCGTTCCGTCGATCTGCAAGCCCCGTTCGACACGCCGTAGCTCGAGCATCACCTGAGCCGGTCGCGGGAACGTGAGCGCCGCAAACGGCGGAACCTCGACCGTATCGTCGAGCGAAATCGGTCGCCCTGCGTGCAGCAACGAGCCGATATCAATGAGCAACGGAGAACCCATACCATAGAACGAGGCCCCCCGCGAGGAGAGACCCCATGCAAACCGTTCTATTGTAGACTCCGGCTCAAGGCTTGTCAACGCCGCCGGACGTCGCAGATATCCGGCATGAATACAGTCACTCCCATCGGCCTCGGCGGTCCCGCCGCGCCGTTCGCTGCCGTTGCGGGTCCAACGCTGGCCGCAACCGACCCCGCGGCACTATCGATGACCGTGCCGACCCGCGACGATGCCATGGCGGATCTCTCGACTCTTTCCGGCACCGTCAACCTGCTCGCTGCGGCGGCGAACGGCGGCGGCGGCAGCAGCGCCGCATCCGAGCAACTCACTCTGCCGCCCTTGCCGCAGATGCCGGCCCCGAAAGCGCCCGCCGCGGTACCGACCGATGATCACGGCGTTAGCAACGTCGTCTTTTCCGATGCCGATGTGAGCGGCGATTTGATCCACTAGCGGCCGGCACCATCCAGCGTGACTCGTCTGCACGATCTCCACCCTTTGCAAGACAGGAAGTACATATGAGCTTAGGTAGTATTCTGGCCGGTGCCACAACCGGCTTCTTGACGTCCGGCAGTCCGATCGGCGCCCTCATCGGCGGCGTTGCCGGCGCGGCCGGCGGCATGGGCGGAACCGGCAACGCGCTTAGCGCCGCCGGCAACGACGCGCTCGCCACCGGCGAAAACGCTTATCTGGCAGCCAATGAGAAGCTTCAGCTGCAGCAATTGGCGTTTCAGTATTCCGAACAGCAGCAGGCTGATTCGTTCGATAACGTGACGTCCGAAAAATCGGAAATCATGCGCGAGTCAAACGAGCTGCGCAACGTCGCGATGGAGCAACGCAAAGCCGACAACGAGATCACTAAAGAATTCATCAAGTCGATCGCATGATCGCTCCGCCGGCGCGCACCACGGCAGCTCGAGCGCCGGCTCCGGCTGCCAATGCGGACGCCCCGACGACGGATGCTGCGCCGGCGCCGGAAACGGGCGCGCCCGATCCCGGCGCGGCCGAGGCCGCGCTCGAAGCGCGTATCGCGGCGCTCGTCGCGCGCGCCTCGACTCCCGAGGACGAGGCGCTCGAACGCCAGCGCGAAGAATTCGACGTCATCACCCGCGAACAGGCCGAAACCGAGCGTGAGATCAACGCTCTGCGCGACATGGCCATGGAGCAAATGAAGCACGACGACGAAATACTTAAGAAGTGGATCGAGCTGATCTAAGCAAAAACTGTTGGATCGAACGCGCCGATAGCCGTCGGGTCGCAAACGACCCAGCGGCCCTGGGAGGCGTTGACAAGTCCAGCGTGCGCGTCTAACATAAGGCGCTGTCGCGATCATGGCTGCGGCGCAAGGGCCATTAGCTCAGCTGGTTAGAGCGCATGCTTGATAAGCATGAGGTCCCTGGTTCGAACCCAGGATGGCCCACCATCGCCCGTCGATTCATACGATCGATGCGCAACTTCGTAGCTGCTCGTCGACCGGGCGAATCGGACGTGGTCGAAACGCCGGACTACCCACCTGCCGGCATTCCGTGGGCTCGGCGCGTCGCCGTGACACCTAACGGAATCGCCGGTAAAAGTAGCCTCGAGCAAAATCTTTAAGATCGAGCGAAACGGTTGTAGCGTCGAACCGCAGGGTAACGATTGGTGCCCGACGTCTATCGTGCGGCCGTTGTCGCCACTATTGTTTTAACCGTAGGCGGCAGCTACGGACGTACTGCCCGTCCGTCCGCGAGCGGGCTATACCGGAATGGCGCGCTATCCGCTCACTGCGGGCCACTTCGGTATAACGACGGATGCACCTAACCCGGCGGCGGCCCGGACTTGACGTACGCGGTACATGCGCAACCGCCGCGGCAGCCGGCTATTGGACCCCGCGCATTGCCTTCCAAACGGCGTATAGCGGTGAGTTTGGACCAGGATTGAGATCGTCGAGTACCTGGGCGGCGACTTCCTGATCGATCTCGTCAAGTTTTTTAAGTTCCGCGTTCGCCATTGCCATCGTGTTTCGAAAATCGTCACCTTTGGCGGCGCCCAAATGCTTTTGTAATTCGGCTATGCGGGCAGCAACTGCTTTGGTCCGTTCTTCCCGAACCGGAGCCTCTTCGCGCCGGTATGATTTTGCAAACTCTTCTAACGCGGCAATCGAAAGGCCGGCTTTCGGCAGCACGTCTTCAACGCCGCCTTTGCGCAGTTGACGACGTATCGCTGTCCCACTCCCGCGCGGTGCACGATTGGGGATCGGTTCTAATACATCTTTGGCGACGAGCAGCTTGACGGTGCCCGGCTTGCCAAAGCGGCCCGGCGTTTGGCCTTGACGCTGAGCGATGTTCTTTTTCTTGTCGGTTAACTCAGAAAGCTTTGATTCGAGCATATCCTTCGTAACCGGGATCGGCTTCTTATTCGCTTCGGCCGCAAAAAGCTTCATCGCGAGGTCGTATGCAGTCTGAGTGACTTTGATTTTGTTCGGTATTTGACCATTGCTCACGGCCATAGACAGCATCTCCTGAAAAGAGGTTTTTCGCATTCGTTGCTCAGCGCCAACGTCCGTGCGGCTTACCCAAGTTGAAATTGAACGCGTAGCGCTAGAATAACCGGGCTATGAGCACGGTTCCTGCTTTGGAGCGTTAAGACCTCAAAAAGCGCACGACTCGTCTGCAAGAGATGCTACCTAAGATGTTGTGCTTCGTTCGGGTTGAATGCCGGACTCAGGCTCGCTAGTGTAAGCCGGGCCCAGATGCCTTTATGATTAGTTGTTACCAGTAGTGATGCGAGATCAAGCGGCCTTCGGAGCTATGGCTCAATCACGGCTGCGCTGCGGCGGCAACCGTTGCCTCATCGTACGCCCCGGAGTCGTTCAGTCGGCGGTTACCCGCCGTGCCGAACGTCAGCGAGGTTACGCGCCGCATCTATGTTGAGCACGCGCACGAGAAAAGCATACCGGTCGGCTACTTCGGCTATGACCTTCGCGGTCGGCTTACCGGCGCCGTGGCCGGCCTTCGATTCAATCCGGATTAAAACGGGAGCATCGCCCGCCTGGACTTCCTGCAACCGGGCGGCAAATTTGAAGCTGTGACCGGGGAACACCCGGTCGTCATGATCCGCGGTCGTCACGAGCGTCGGCGGATAGCAAACGCCGGACCGCAGATTGTGGAGTGGCGAATACGACAACAGCCATTCCAACTGTTCGGGATCGTCGGAAGAACCGTAATCCGAAGCCCAAGCCCAGCCGATGGTGAACTTCTGGAAGCGTAACATATCCATAACGCCGACCGCGGGCAACGCCGCCCCAAAGAGGTCGGGGCGTTGCGTCATTACCGCTCCAACGAGCAAACCGCCGTTACTGCCACCCATCATCGCCAGCCTTGCCGGGCTCGTATACTCGTGTTCTATGAGATATTGGGCGGCGGCGATGAAGTCATCGAAGACATTTTGCTTACGTTCTCTTGTGCCCGCGAGGTGCCACTCTTCGCCGTACTCGCCGCCGCCGCGCAGGTTCGCAACGGCGTAAACGCCGCCCATCTCCAGCCAAACCAGCGTTGCCGGCGAAAACGACGGCGTTAACGAAATATCAAAGCCGCCGTAGCCGTACAAAATCGCCGGCGCGGAACCGTCGAAGATGACGCTGCGTTTGGCCGTGATGATCATCGGAACGCGCGTTCCATCTTTACTGCGATAGAAGACTTGTTCGCTCGCGTAGTCGAGTGGGTCGAAATCAACTTTTGGGATAAAGACCGGCGCCGTTTGGGCCGCAGCAAAGTCGTGCCGGTATACCGTTGACGGACTGGTATAGCTCGTGAAATTAAAGAACGTTTGCATGTGGGCGCGCTTACCGGAGAAACCGCCTGCCGTCCCCAGGCCGGGCAGCGGAATCTCGCCGACCCGCCCGCCCAACTTGTCGAACACGCTGACAACCGAATGCGCATCGCGCAGATAGTGGGCGATGAACCGATCACCGAACATCGCCACGCCGTCGAGCGCATCATCCGACTGCGGCACGATTTCGTGTAGCCGGCGATCGCCTGACGAAATCGAGACGATTCGGCCGCGCGGCGCCTGACACGTCGTTTGGAAATAGAAACAGTCGGCGTCGTTACCGACATATTCGTATTTACCGTCGGCGTCGGCCAGCAACTCGATAACGATACTCGTTGCGGCGCAAAGGTCGGAGATGAAGACACGGTTCCGCGGCTCGGTCCCTTCGCTGACATAGATGATGAGCCAGCGCCCGTCTTCGGAAACCACCGGTGTGATATTCCAATCCTTATGGTCGGGGCGCTCGTAGATAAGTGTGTCGGCGCTTTGATCGGTGCCCAAGCGGTGAAAGTAGAGCTTATGGAAATAATTCGCGTCTTTGAATTGTGCATCGCCCGGAGCGTCGTAGCGGCTATAATAAAAGCCGCTTCCGTCGGCCTGCCAAGCCGCACCGCAGAACTTGCTCCAGCGCAGCACGTCGGGCAGATCGAATCCCGTCGTTACGTCGCGTACATGCCACTCTAACCAGTCCGAGCCCGAAGCCGAGAGCGCATACGCCACAAGCGAGCCATCATGGCTAAAGGCAACCTGCGATAGGGCAACGGTTCCGTCGGCGGACAACAGGTTAGGGTCGATGAGGACGCGCGGCGGCGCGTCAAGCGCTGGTGCGACATAGAGCACGGATTGGTTTTGCAGTCCCGTATTCTTGTAAAAGGCGTAATTCGCGCCCTCGTGCGACGGCGTCGAACATCGCTCGTAATTCCAAACGTGCTCGAGACGTTCTCGAATCGCATCCCGACTTTCAACCGCGCCCAGGTACGCTTCAGTAACGGCGTTCTGAGCCGCAATCCACGCCGTCGTCTGCGGCGCGTCGACATCCTCGAGCCAGCGAAATGGGTCGGCAATCTTACGTCCATGGTAGTCATCGACAACGGTGCCGTGCGGCGCTGCGGGATAGCTTGGAACGGCTCGAAGATCCATCGGCGGCTGGCTTCTGCAGCGACACGCGCCGCTCCGGTCGGCCCTTGCCGGCGATCAAGCGACCAGGTGGGTTTCGGACTTGGCCCCGCCGAACAGCTTGGGCTGCGGGGACGTAGCTCAGTTGGTAGAGCGCCTGCTTTGCAAGCAGGATGTCAGGAGTTCGAATCTCCTCGTCTCCACAAAAGCTATCGCTCGCACCGGGGTGCGTCCATCGGCATGCGGGCGCCAAGCGCGAGCGCAGATGTCGTGCCGTGCTCGTCCGCGAGACGCTGACGGAACGGACGGACTGTCGCAGCGCCGGTAAATGCGGCGCCGACGATAGGCGGGAAAGCCGAAAGTCGCCGGACGCGTCGCTCGCGTTGCTTTCGCCGTTCATTTTGGACGCATGCGCCTCGCGGCCGAGCCGATGTAGCGCAGCTAAGCCGCAGACGAGCAGTGTAGCCCGGCCACTAGAACCGTGTGATGCACGCGACCTTCTTCGACCCGCTCTCATGCGGTCCGAGATCGATAAGAACGCATAGCGCCCAATTCGCCTTGGCCCGTTAGCGCGGTATGCGCAAAAATGAACGCGGCAACGCCGCGCGCGCAATCACGCTGTACGCAAGATGGTGTACGGTCATACTCGCGAACGTCGCGCAGGCGAGGGAAAGCAACTCGCCGCTCAGGTGTCTACAGAAAGCCACACGATGACTTTTCGTTCGCTCTACTTAGTGTTCGGCGCGTTAATCACTATCTGCGTTGCCGCTCCCGAATCTGCAACGGCTGTTAACGGATCGCTAGCGTACTATCGGCCCGCAAACGCTATATCGACCGCTCCGCCATATCGCGGAGTTCATGTTGTACCAAGAGACGCTCACAATGTCGTAGCGCTCCCCACTCCAGCGGGCTGCTCGTCGACCGGCTCACTCAGTTTCACCGGCGGCGGAACGGCCAACACGGCGGGCGGTTTCGCCGCCGGAATCATCGCAGGCGGTGAAAACAAGGCGTGTGATAACTACACGACCGTCGGTGACGGCGAGAAAAATGTTGTCGGCGGTGATTCGGGCTCGTACAACGCCGGTATATTTACCGGGATCAGCAACGGCATCGAACTATCGGCCGGCGCAGTCATTGGAGGCGGTGAAAACAATCTCATAAGTGACCTGCCGCCCTATGGCAATTCAAATCTATCCGCCATAGCATCTGGTTTTGGCAACGTGATCGGCTCGCCCGACTCATTCATTGGATCGGGCCAAGCCAACACCATCGTCCCGCCGTCACTGAAGCTACCACACGGGATGTCGCCAAGCGCCTTCATCGGTGCGGGCTTTCGGAATGCGATCACGTCAGACTATGCCGTGGTCGCCGGCGGTTTCGAAAATTCGGTGACCGGCGAATTTGCGACGATCGGCGGTGGGCACAATAACAGCGCAGGCGGTCTAACGGCAACGGTGGCGGGCGGCTACGAGAATGTGGCCAGCGGACAGAATGCCGAGATTCCCGGCGGCGCCTACAACGTCGCCGGCGGCCGCAACAGCTTCGCCGCCGGAAACCGTTCCCTCGCAGCGAATGACGGCTCGTTTGTGTGGAGTGATTTTTCAACAAGCGCGACAACGTTATCGTCGAACGCGTCCAATCAATTCTTGGCACGTTCGGCGGGCGGTTTCTTCTTGTTTTCTTCAGCGAACCTTTCCACCGGCGTGATGCTTGCACCGGGCTCCGGCTCATGGTCGAACGTCAGCGATCGCAACGTCAAAACGGACATTTCGCAAGTCGACCCGGAATCGATTTTAGCCCGAGTCGCGACCCTTCCGGTAACCGAATGGTCGTATCGCGCGGAGGATCGCCGCGTCCGCCATGTCGGGCCAATGGCGCAGGATTTTTATAGTGCATTTGGCGTCGGCGAAGATAATCGACATATTACGACGATCGACGAAGACGGAGTGGCCCTCGCTGCAATCAAGGCTCTCAACGCCAAAAACAGCGCACTCGAAGCCGAACTGCAGCGGCTTGCGGCTCGCGACGCCAAGCTGGAAGCCACCGTTGCGGCTTTACTGGCCCGTGCCAACTGAGTAGCCTGCGCAGCTGCAGGCAGCGACGGAGATCACCGCGATCGTCGAGCGTTAAGGTTAGGTAATCGAGAGCCGCGCGGTCCGCGCGTGACGGCTTAACACCGCCACCTTGCGAAAAACATGCAGGTCCGGCTTAAGCGCCCGACCTGCTTCTGTTTTTCTCGGACGCGGGGCCGGGCGGAAATTGGTTCGCGCTGCGCATCACGTTCGCCGCTGCTTCGTACGACTCAAGTGTACGACTGTCCGTTCCGGACTCCGCCGCGCAGGCGCATCATCGAAGCGGACATCGCATTCCTGGCGCACGCCGTCAAGGCGTCGGATGCTTCATCGAAAGCCTTCGCCGGGCATAGCGTCCGCAAAGGAGTCGTCATGCACCCATTCGCACGTATTCTCGAACGAACGCACAGCCGGTACTTGGTGCGTCGCGCGGCGCCGCATCCGATAGCCGCGGCCAACATACGCAAAGGTCCGGCGACAGCTGCCGACGCCGTCGCAGCGCAGTCGCATCAGCCGCATCTTCGCACGCCGCACTCGTGGCAACTTTGCGAGGGTGCGCCATGCGATGCGCAGGCGCTGCAGCAGCGGACGGCTCGCCGGGCCCGCTGGAAGCAGTGCGTGGGCGCGACGCTGGTCGTCGCCTATGCGTTGCTCGTAGCCGACTGGACTCCGTTGCAATCGCCACTGCTGCTATTGCTGCTCGTTCCGCTACCGGCGCTCGTTGACGCACTGCCGGCGCAGCTTCGAGTTGACGGCCAAGATAGCCCTTACTAACCTAGCCAAATGTTGGGCTGCTAATTCAATGCAGCCGGAGCGCCGTCACTAAACCGAAATCGCATAAGTCAAAGGTCCTATACTTGTTTTAGTCCACGAGGAAGCGTAGACACCGAGCCTTAACGCGCGCTTAATGGCGCCGTCAATCGTACGTCTTTGTTTCTTTATTGGTGTGGTGTCGATGACGGCAGCGTGCGCCGGCGGCGGGTCGACGCAGGCGACGCCGCCCGGTGTGGCCGCACCGTCGCCGGCGGGAGCAGTACATCAAACACCGGCACCCGCGCGCGCGACACCCACACCGACAGCAAGTCCGGCGACGCACACGACGTCGCCGCCCGCTTCGCCCCTGACACCGACACCGACATTGACACCGACACCAAGCGTACGTCCGACCCCGTCGAATCCGCCCACGGCGGTGCCGACGCCGACGACCATTGCGCCAACGCCCGTACCGACCGCGACCGCTATTTCAGCTTCCACGATCATCGTTGACACGAATCCGCTAACCTCCGGCGTGTTCGTTGGTGAAGGCACGTGCGCTTCGCCGCGTAACGATCTGGCTTGCGTTACAAATTACGCGACGACATACCGCCATAGTCTTTCATTCTATGTTTCGTTTACCGATTGGTCGACGAGTTTAGGATCGTTCATACAGACCGAAAATATGGCCGCATGGCAGGCCCTCAATGTCACGCCGCTTATAACCTGGGATCCAACGAACGTCAATTATACCGATATCCTGGCCGGAACGTGGGACACCTACTTAACTGCTTCAGCGCTGGCCGTCAAGGCATTCAACGGTACCATTTTCATTCGCCCGTTCCATGAGTTCAACGGACGTTGGAATTCCTACGGCTTGGCGAATCAAGGCGCAAATTCGCAAGCCGACGCGAATTTCATCGCGTCGTGGCAGCACATCGTCACAATCTTTCGACAAACGGGTGCCACCAACGTTCGCTGGGTGTGGTGTTATGCGAATCACGGTGGTCCCGATGAGATCGGGAATGCCTGGAACAACCCCATCAATGCGTATCCCGGCGACGCCTATGTCGATTGGGTTGCGTTCGATGCGTTCAATCGCGGCAATGCGCAGCTCCAAGTACCATGGCAAACCTTCGATCAACTCACCGCCGCCTCGTATGCAAAAGCGGTGAAAGTTTCGCCGGTGCGACCGGTCATGATCGCCGAGCTCGGAACCAATGAATACGGTGACGGCGGTGCGCTCAAGCAACAGTGGCTAACGAACTTGCTTACCGAACTGCCACCCGCCTATCCCCATCTGCGCGCGGTCGGCTACTTCGATCTGTCGAACGCGAGCTACGCCTACGGCTTGCAGTCGACCGTCGCGTCGTACGACGCCTGGATCGTCGGCTTGCGGCCACTTACCGGCGGCGTTTTGAATTTTCGTGGCAACGGTGCTGCACTCAACGGCCTCACCGGCTGGTAATAACCGCCCGCCGTCTCCGCACCAGCCGGCGGTGCGCGGAACGCGGCCCGACCGGCTATACCGGTTCGGACGTTTCCGCCGATTCTGCCTGGCACACCGCGCGGCGCTTGGCCGGTGCCGCTGAGTGCCACAGATTCAGGGCGCTGTTTACCAGCCCGACATGCGAGAATGCTTGGGGGAAATTGCCGACAAAGCGTCGGGCGGCCGGATCGTACTCTTCGGATAGCAATCCCACGTCGTTGCAGAGCCCAATGAGCCGCTCGAAAAGCGCAATACCCTCCGCTTCGCGACCGGCCAGCACATAGGTATCCACTAACCAAAAACTACACGCCAGAAATGCGCCTTCACCGGGTGGTAAACCGTCGACGTTGGCGGTAGCGGCTTCGGTATAACGATACACGAAACCATCGCGCAAAAGTTCGCGCTCGACCGCCGCGATCGTGCCGGCAACGCGTGGATCGTCGATCGGCAAAAAGCCGACGATCGGCAGTAAAAGCAAACTCGCATCGATCGCTTGCGACCCGTACGCCTGCACGAACGATGCTTTATCTCGGTCGTAACTTCGCGCGCAGACATCAGCGAAAATTTCGTCGCGCACCGCGCGCCAGCGAGCAAGCGGCGCGCGCAGGTTATATTGTTCAGCCGACCGCACGGCGCGATCCATCGCGACCCACGCCATCACTTTCGAGTGCGTGAAATGCTGCGGCTCACCGCGGATCTCCCATAAGCCGCGATCGGGCTCGCGCCAGCGCTTCTCGACTTCAGCCACGATCGCGGAGAACAGCGACCAGTCGTTCTCCGTCGATTCAATGCCGTACGCCCGCGCGGTAAAGAGCAAGTCGACGACTTCGCCGTAAACGTCGAGCTGAAATTGTCCGTGCGCGTCGTTCCCTAGGCGAACCGGTGTTGCGTCTTCATAACCGGCAAGCCAGGGCAGTTCGATCTCGGGCAAGCGCCGGTTGCCCCGAATGTCATACACGATCTGCATATCGGCCGGCGCGCCGGCGACCGCGCGCAAGAGCCAATTGCGCCAGGCGCGGGCAGAATCGGTAAAGCCTGCCGCTAGAAACGCTTCCAGGGTAAATGTCGCGTCCCGCAGCCAACAGTAGCGGTAGTCCCAATTGCGGACGCCGCCCAATTGCTCGGGTAACGACGTCGTCGGCGCCGCGACGATACCGCCGGTCGGTTCATAGGTGAGCGCGCGCAGTGTAACGAGCGAACGCAACACGAGTTCCCGATACGGACCGTCGTAGGTGCAGCCACCGCTCCACCTTTGCCACGCTCGATCGGTCGCTTCGATGACGCCGGCATCGGTTCGCGCCGCGGCACGCTCGACATACGACGGATAGTGCTGGAGATCGAAGACCACGCGTGCGCCGGCCGTTACTGAAAAATCCGCGACCGTCGTCATTCCCTCGGCGCGCAAAGCGACGTCGCTTGCTAAAAGTAGGCCGTCGCTGCCGGCAACGGCGTCCAGGCCGCCGTCAACGCTGCGGACCCACGGCACGATCGAGCCGTAATCGAACCGAACGATGTACTCCAGATGCATGAGCACCTCGCCCTCGAGCCCATCGATGCAGCGAACGATGCGCGGTCGCGCACGGTCGACAATCATCGCGTCGGTGAGCCGGACGCTGCCCGTCGCGGTGTTAAACGTCGTTTCGAGAATAAGCGTTCCGGGCCGGTAGCTCCGCGAAACCGATGTCGCGCGAGCGGCCGGCGCGATGCGCCAGCGGCCGTTTTCCGGAGTGCCGAGTAGCGCTGCGAACGCGGCTGGACCATCGAAGCGCGGTAGACAGAGCCAATCGATCGAGCCATCCCGTCCGACAAGCGCCGCCGAGTGGCAGTCGCCGATAAGTGCGTAATCTTCGATGCGACCGGCCATATCAACCGAGCACGTATCGTGTCGCGCGTAACGATTCCCTGCGCCTGGTTCGCACCGCGGCGGCGAGTACGGCCGCCGCTGGGCTAACCCATCCTTAACAATCGGGACGTACGCTGGAGCCGACGTTACTAGACAGACATGGGGAGAACGCGATTCTACTTTCATCAACGCGCATTATCGCAAGCGCCCTACTCGCAATTTTCGCCGCTGGGACATCGGTCGCCGGTGCGGCTGCGCGGCCGTCAGCCGTCGGCGGAGATCCCGACGGCGGCCCGGCTTTGTTACCCACGGGGCAGTACATTACTCCAACGCTAGCACCCGGTTCAGCGTACCAGCGCCTCTACACGGGACTGCGACCCGACGGCAATGCCGACGCCGACAGCGCGATGAGTTCGGCGATCAGTCCCGACGGGAAAACGCTGATCGTTTTAACGAGCGGTTTTAACGCCGGTGATAGCCATCAAGTAAACAGCCCCATTCCGACGTATCCGTATTTACAGAAGAACAACGGCGTCTACCCGCCACCGAATCCGCTTAACTTCGGTGCCCTCGATCCGATTTCGGGCGATCGCGTTTCGCTGGCGAAATCCGCGGGCCTCAGCAACGGACCAAATCAGACCGAGTTCGTTTTCGTGTACGATGTCTCGAGCGGCTCGGCCGTCCAACGGCAGGAGCTGTTTCTGCCTGATTCCTATGATGGACTCGCCTGGGATCCGGCCGGCAATCGTTTCTACGTTTCGGGCGGTATCGACGACCGCATCTTAATTTACAAGAATACCGCCGCGCCGAATATCGCCTATGCGCCCGACGCACCGTTTATCATCCTCGGTCACAATCCCAAGGACACTTCGCCCGTACCGACCTACAAGGGCGGAATTCTGTCGAAAACGCCGCTCGGCATGGCGGCTGCAAAGAATCCGACGAACCCGACGTCGATCCTCGTCAACGCGATCACGACCGCCGGAACGGTGGCTGGTTTTGACGTGAGCCACGACGGTAAGACCATCGTGGCCGCGAATTTCCACAACGAATCCGCGTCGATCATCGATACGGTCAACCGCAAAGTTCTCAAAGAACTCGTATTTACACCGCCCGGAACGCGCGACCCGATCAAAGGCATCGGTGAGATGCCGTTTTGGGTATCGATCAAGAGCGACGCCACGACCGGGGCATATGCGAAAGCGTATGTGACGAGCGAACGCGACGACCAAGTCGTCGTACTTACCGGTGACGCCGTTTCGGCCGTAATTCCGGTTCCCTCGGGCCCGAACAAATCGGTCCTCGACGGTTCCGGCCACTATCTGTATGTCGCTTGCGGGAACGATGATTCCGTGGCGGTGATCGATACGCTTACGGATAAAGTCGTTCGCAGCATCTCGGTCGGCCGGCCGGGTGACGTTTACAAAGGGGCGATGCCGAATTCGGTAACGATCGGAAATTACGGAACTCGCTTATATGTGACGCTCGGCGGCTGGAACGCTGTTGCCGTCGTCGACATCGCCAGCGGTTCGGTCATCGGTCGCATTCCGACCGGCTGGATGCCGACGTCGGTCTCGATTACTCCCGACGGCAAGCATCTTTTCGTGTCAAACGAGAAGTCGCCCAGCGGACCGAACACCGGCAATCTGTACTACGCTTGGCAGACCGTTCCCGGTGCCTCGACCAACCCGACGTTCAAGAACGAGTACACCTGGGAACTCGAAAAGTCCGGGTTAGTGACGCTTCCAACCCCCGATAGCGGTTCACTCTCGTACCTCAGCGGCGTCGTCGACGTCAACAACAACTTCGCGAATCAAAACCATCAGGCGCCAATCATGGCGTTCTTACGCACCAAGATCAAACACGTTATTTACATCGTCAATGAGAACCGCACGTTCGACCAGGTTCTGGGCGATCTCGGCAACGGTTCAAACGGCGATCCAAAGCTCACCTTCTTCCGTCAGCCGGTTACGCCGAACTTACATGCGCTCGCCGCGAATTATGTGACACTCGATAACTTCTACGACTCGAGTGAAACCAGCGGCGTGGGCTGGAATTGGGTCATGCAAGGTCACCCCAACGATTACGTCGAGAAGACGCAGCCGGTCGACTACGGCAACGGCAGTGCCGGGTTCACGTACGATTGGCAAGGCATCGTGAACAACATGAATCTCGGCTTGCCCAGCGTCGGGCCGCCGTCGATTTTTCAAACCCGCATCACCGGAATACTCGACCCGAGCGGCAATTCGACGATTCTGCCGGGCTACAAAGACCCATCGGCCAATGAGGGCGCGGACAACCTCAACCCGAACACCATCGGTGGCTATGTGTGGGAAAGCGTTTTGCGCTCCTACGGTCCGAATTCGGTTCGCAACTACGGCTGGCAAATCGATCTCAACGCATACAGCTACGGCCCGACGTTGTCGCCGCCGCTCATTCGCAACCCCTACACCACGGGTAAACTGCAATCGCAACCGAGCACGCCGTCCATTCAAGCGGTGACGGATCGGTTCTATCGCGCGTTCGATCAGAATTACCCGGATATTTTCCGCGTCGAAGAGTGGACGCGCGAATTCAATAACTACGTTGCCAACAACAATCTTCCGGCGCTTGAAGTCATGACGATCCCGCACGACCACACCGGCAGCCTCAGTACGGCAATCGAAGGCTTGAACACGCCCGAACTCGAGCTGGCCGACCACGACTACGCGATTGGTAAACTCGTCGAACGGCTGTCGCACTCGAAATACTGGTCGTCAACCGCGATCGTGATGATCGAAGACGACCCGCAAGACGGCCAGGACCACGTCGACGCGCATCGCTCGATCATTCACATCATCTCGCCTTGGACCAAATCGCACGCGGTCGTCCATACGACGTATTTCACTACGTCGGCGCTACGCACGGTTGAGGATCTGCTCGGCGTCAATCATCTGGGCTTCAACGACGCCAACGCATCGCCGATCGCCGATGCATTCGCCACGACCCCAACGCTTAAAACGTACGGTGCCATCATCCCCGGCTTGCTGTGCACCAAAGCCGCTCCGGATCTTGTCCCGGCGTGCAAAGACGCAACCGTGCCGCGGACGCCGTCCGTCGCGCTGCTCCACGATCCCGCGTGGTGGGCGAAGGCAACGGCTGGATTGAATTTCCGCAAACCCGATCACATCAATCCGCAGTACTACAACGCGATCCTCGAATACGGAATTACCGGCAAGGGTGCATTGCCTAAACCCGTTGCGGCCGCGTTAGCCTCGAAAGACTACGCTACCGACGGCGACGCCGACGGCATGTAAGCCCGAACCAGTACCATCGGATGTAGAGGCCCGGCCGGACGTCACCGTCCGGGCCTTTCTCGAGAATTTGGCGCTGCCAAACCAGGCGAGCCGGGAAGCTCGACCGCCGGTTAGCGCCGAGGACAAACCGACGCGGACAGGGATTGCGGGCGCGCGACCGGAACTCACGTCGGTCGTCACGGGGGCATAGCTCAGTTGGTAGAGCATCTGCATGGCATGCAGAGGGTCTGCGGTTCGAATCCGCATGCCTCCACCATTTTAAAAGTCCGTGGTTACGGGCTTTTTTCGTTCTTGCCGGCCATTTCGGACGCTCGGCCGGCATGGCATCGCTGCCGATCGAATTGCCTAGCTTTGCGGCTGCGGTGCGCTTGCGAGTACGGACAAACGACGAGGCCGGCGGCGACAGAGCCGTCGACTGCGATAAGAAGTCAAGTCGACCGGCCGCTGAACTCGAGCTTTGCCCCAGGCTAGACGGTTGCCGTCCTCCGCGATGAAAGAAGATCGAGCGATGCGCTTCAACGCGTGCCGCGGCTCGTAAATGCCACTCTCGCGTCGGCATCAAGCGCGAAGCGTACCAGATCGCAACCCGCTCGGCGCAGGTCTAGCGACCGAGACACGAGGCCAAAATAGTCGATCTTAGGTGTCAGCAGGTCGAGCGTCATCCTAGCCGTTCCGTTGGTAAGTATCGACGAGATCGGCTACATCGCGTTCTCAATCGGCGGCACGGCTTGGCAAAGCCGCGCAACGCATCCGTGGCAATGCCCGTCAGCGCTTCGGCGCCTCCCACATTTCAATCTTCGTACCGTCAGGGTCGACAACCGACGCAAACTTTCCGTATGGCGTTGATTGACGCTCGTAAATCGGGACAGCCCTCGCGCGAAGACGAGTGCACAGTGCGTCAAGATTATCGACCGATAGGTTGAGCATGAAATCGCGGCGGGAGTGTGCGAACTCTTTTGCCCCGTGTGAGAACGAGCTCCAGACGGTGTAGGGCGGGTGCCCTGGTGCGTTATAACGGAACATCGCACCGCCCCACGACTCGAGCGAAATGCCAAGCATGTTGCGATACCATGCCGCGAGTGCGCGAGGATTTTTACTCACCACGATAACACCGCCAATCCCCGTGATATGCCCCACCGGACTCGAAATCGCGACCTTCGGAGCTGCACAAAAGATCGCCGCTGCCGCTGCAAGAGCACTGATCGTGACGCTCGTTCGCACAGATTGCCCTTCCTAAAATAGCGACTCGGGACTTGAACCCGGAAGCTCAACTTACAAGTTACCGCATCGCAAGCGCGAGCGATCGCCTCCCGCGCAGTGGTGTACGAGACCTCACCGGTTTTTTCGAATGGACGTCGTAACCGCGGCGGAGATTCGACACATTTGTTTTCGGTCACGGATTGAAGTCCTTCGAGCCGAATAGAGCGGCGTTGTGGTCGCCATTCGTCGTTCGGCTCGAGTAACAATGCGCCGACAAGGCGGCCGATCACCGCATCGTTGTTGACCGAAGGCAACACGTCGGCGCATCGGCTGCGCGAACTGCCGGGCATTGCGCGACTAGTCGCGAATTTACGTACTATGGCAACAAAAGTTTGGTTCATTACCGGCACGTCGAAGGGCTTCGGACGGATTTGGGCCGAGGCGGCGCTGGCGCGCGGCGACCGGGTCGCAGCTACGGCGCGCGACATTGCGACCTTGGCGCCGCTCGTCGAGCGCTTCGGCGACGCGATCGCTCCCATGAAACTCAATGTCGACGACCGTTCCGCCGTGTTTGCCGCCGTCGCCCAAGCGCACGAGCGCTTCGGACGCATCGACGTGGCCATTAATAACGCCGGGTACGGAGTCTTCGGCACGATCGAGGAAGTGAGCGAGGTGGACGCTCGCGCGCAGATCGAGACCAATCTCTTCGGCGCGCTCTGGGTGACGCAGGCGGTGCTGCCGGTCATGCGCGCGCAAGGGTCGGGGCACATCATCCAAGTTTCTTCGATCGGCGGCATTAATTCGTTTCCGATCGTTGGTCTGTACAACGCCTCGAAGTGGGGTCTCGAAGGCTTCAGCCAGGCGCTCGCAATGGAAGTGGCACCGCTCGGCATCAAGGTCACCCTCGTCGAGCCCGGGCCCTATACGACCGATTGGAGTACGGCGTCAGCCGCGCGGTCCGAGCGCATTGCCGCCTACGACGGCGTCTATGCCGCGCGCGGTGAGTCGCGCAAGAATTGGGTGTCGGGCGAACCCGGGGCGACGGGGCCCGCGATGCTCAAAGTCGTCGATGCCCCAGAGCCGCCACTGCGCGTCTTCTTCGGCTCGATCGGGCTTGAAATGACGAAGGCCGAGTACGCGCGTCGGATCACGACCTGGGAAGAGTGGAACGACGTCGCGCTCGAGGCGCAGGGTGGGGTGCCGGTTTGACAGGCGCGCGTTTGCGAGCGCGGCCGATCGCACCGGCGCACAGCAGCACCGGCATCGACGCATGCGAGTGACTGCCTCGATCGCGAACGCGCGCACACGCCGCATGCCTTTAATCATCGCCTAAAGAATTTCGACGCTCGAGTTCGTGGCCCGTCGTCCCCGATTCGAGCCGGCACTTTGCGGTCCTGAGCGAGATCTCTACCGCGGCTCACGAAGGCCGAACTTAAGGACGGGGCGGCTTATGCCGAAGATAGCAGCATGCGAAGTATTTCCTTCGCCGGAAAAATGCTTCTCATCGGTGCGATCTTCACGGTTCCTATCGCGCTACTCGTCATCGTGTTGTTCTTGCAGATCAAGGAAAACACGGACTTTGCGGCCCAGGAGCGGATCGGGACTGCGTATACTGGTGTCCTCAGGCCGCTCTTTTTCGACCTCGAAGCGTATCGTCGAGCGGTCGGGACATGGGACGCGAAGGCCATTGCACACCGCATCGAAAGCGACTTTACGGCAGCAGACGTGCACGATCGCGGCCCCGGGGCGCCGCTCGAGCTGCGCGCGCAGCTCGCGACGTTTCGCGAGCACTGGCAACAGCGTCGATCTCCGGCCATTCTGCTGGACGAGATGCTCGCTCTGCTCGCGGCCGTTTCCGACAATTCCAAGATCACGCTCGACCCGATTCTCGACGGCTATTATGTCGGAGACACGATGGTCGACAAGATTCCTCATCTCATCGACGCGATCGCTCAGGCCGACGTGCTGGGAACGCAGATTCTGCAAGGCGGCCGGCTGGGCGAAGGCGGGCGCGTAACGATCACCATCCTGTCGGGACAGCTAACCACCGACACGGACGGCATCGCGCGTAATGTCCCAATCGCCGTAGCGGCCGCGCCGTACCTCGCGCCGCAGCTGAACGCGGCGACGGCCCGTCAGCGATCGGCATCACGCGCATTTCTTGCCGCCGTTGCAGCGACGGTTCGGCCAGCGCCGCACCGCGCTACGCATCCGGCAAGGTACGCCGCACTCGCGCATACCGGACTTGCTGCCGCCTTTGCTCTGTATGACGCCTCGATTGAGGCGCTCGACGATGTGCTGCAACGCCGCATTCGCACGCTCATCATGCACGAATGCCTTATTTTCGCAATCGTGTTGGCGACGATCGCGGGAGCCGTTTTGACCATGGTCGTCACAACTCGCTCGATCGCCCGCCGGCTCGGGGCCGTGACGAACGCAATCCGTACCATTGTGACCGACGATATGACGCAGTTGGTCGAAATCGCGCGCACGATCGCCAAGGGCGACCAGAGCAGCCGTGCCCTGGTTCCGCGCACGACGCTCGTTGACGACGGAAGCGACGAAGCCGCCATTCTCGCTCAAAGTTATAACTTGCTGGTCGGACGATTGACCGACGTCCAGGCGGATCTCGTCACCATGACGACGCTGCTGTCGACTCGCGCGTTTCACGACGCCCTGACGGGACTTGCGAACCGCGCGCTGTTCATGGAACGGCTCCATCAAATGTTCGCGCGCAACGCGCGCAACAGCGAGATGCATGCCGCAGTGGTATTTTTAGATCTCGACCGCTTCAAGCTCGTTAACGATAGTTTAGGCCATCTCGCCGGAGACAGTCTGCTCGTCGGCGTCGCCCGCCGGCTCGAAGGCTGCATGCGAGCCGGAGACACGCTCGCGCGCATGGGCGGCGACGAGTTCACCTTTTTGCTCGAGAACATCGGCAGCGAGCGTGACGTAATCGCGTTTAGCGATCGCATTTTGAGCGAACTGACGCGCCCGTTCATCATCGAAAAACGAGAGATGTTCGCGTCGGCGAGTATCGGCATCGTGTTCACGCATGGTGGCGATGAGCCTAACGCGATGCTGCGCAATGCCGACATTGCCATGTATCGCTCGAAGCAGGCAGGCAAAAATCGTTGCACCCTGTTTCGGCCCGAATTTTTGGATGACGCGCAGACGTCGCTTCAACTCGATACCGACCTCATGGCGGCGATCGAGCGGCGCGAATTCGTCTTGTATTACCAGCCGATCGTTTCGCTTGCAAATCGCGAACTGCTGGGCTTTGAAGCACTCGTCCGCTGGCAGCATCCCGAGCGTGGTCTCTTGTCTCCCGACACCTTCATCCCGGCCGCCGAAGAAAGTGGCGCGATTCTTGCCATAGGCGCGCAAATCATCGACGCTGCAGCCCGGCAGGCTCGGTGCTGGCGCGACACGTTGAGTCTTTCGCGGGCGTTGCCGATCAGCGTCAACGTATCGGCCCGACAGCTTTCCAGTCCACGCCTAAGCGCCGAGTTCAAAGCGGTGCTCGAGACGTATCGCTTGTGTCCCGATGACCTACACGTTGAAATAACCGAGAGCGCGATCATGGACCATTCCGACGTCGCTGTAGCAACGTTGCACGAACTGCGGGCGCTGGGCATTGCGGCGCACCTTGACGATTTTGGAACCGGCTACTCATCGCTCGGGTATCTGCACCAGTTTCCCGTCACGACGCTAAAAATCGATCGCTCCTTCGTTAGCATGACCGGCGATTACTTAGGTAATCCGCAGATCGTCGCGACGATCTCATCGCTGGCGCAAGCGCTGCAATTGGAAACCACGGTCGAAGGCATTGAAACCGAAGCTCAACTCGAACAGGTACGTGCCCTCGGATGCACCCAAGGGCAGGGTTACCTCTTCTCGCGCCCGCTGACGGCGATCGCCGCCACCGACTTTATTCAAAACTGGCAGCCTGACGCCATTCAAGCCGACCGGATCGTTCTCAGACCAAACGTCGATACTGCATTTGCCGTATAGCTCGTAGCGTTCTCGGCGCTGCGGCATCCTACGCACCCCGGCGAAGCTGCGCGGAGCTGCATCCGCACGATCCGCGTCGGCGTCTGCTTCGGCTAAAGTACGGCGTTACGTCCGGTGCGCCGGCGTACGTCTCTGTTTACCCCACCCATTTTCGAGCTGTTAAAAAATATCGAGTGCCGGAGCGCCGGCGTGCGCAGCGGCAATCAAGCACTATTTTCGGGCAACACCTTTGCTAGGGTGTGCTCGCGAGCAGCCGTGCGCGAACAGCCGCAACGCCGCTGCGCCGGTAGATTAGTGCGCTCGTTCCGCTGTATCGCGGCTCAATACTGCGTAATTAGGACATCCGTCCGCCTGAAATGAGAATAAGTACAGCGAGACGGCGGCACGACGCTCATTGCCGCCGTCCCAGTACGCGATAGCACATCGTGAAACAGCGGACATACCACTGTCAAGTTTCGTTTTAACGTGGCATAAAATGCTTGAACCTACTGCGCAGCATGATAAGCTAGCCCTACTTGCGTTGAGTCTACAGCGCAAGCTTCTCCTCGCGTGGGCGAGAAAGGCAAGTCTGTGTACGGATGCCACGGAGCAGCAACGATCATGCGTGTGACGAAGTGAGCGCCGAGGCTCCGCGCGGTAAAATCGTGATTGCCGAAGATGACGAATCGACGCGTCTTTTACTTTGCGCCGTGCTGACCCGCGCCGGCTTTACCGTTGCGGCATTCGAAAATGGACAACTAGCGTGCGACGCCGTGCGCAGCGAGCGCCCCGACGTTATCTTACTCGACTGGATGATGCCGGTCATGGATGGCCGGGTCGCCGCGGAGACGCTCAAAGCCGATCCACATACGCGCGGCATCCCGATCGTCATGCTTACAACGCACGCTCAAATCGAGGAGCGCGTCGTCGCGTTGGAAGCGGGCGTTCAAGACTTTCTGGCAAAACCGTTCGACGCCCGCGAGCTCATCGCCCGAATCGACCAGCAGATGCGCTGGCGTAAAGTGCTTGCCGTCGATGCCAACGCGGCCTTCGCCGCCGAGCGGCTTCAACTCTATAGCGGCTCCGAGACGCGCAACGGCAAACGCCCCGATACGTCGGGTGAGCCCGACTTCTTCGACCGGATCTGGGGTAGCGGCCGCGACAAAAAAGCCAAGCGCGGCAGCTTCCGGTAGCCGGGCTCGCCGGCCACCGTAGGGGGAGCGAAGCTAAGGCACCAACGTTACGAAAGCGCGGGCCACATCCGCCGCGTTCGTCGCTCGCAACGCGAGGGGGCTCTGCCATCGTCCGAACGTCAATTCGCTGCGCGCTCGGCGCAGGCATCGTCAGCAGCATCCTTTCGCTCGGGCCCGCGTCGGGATCGTCCTTGATAGCCGCGCTCGGCAAACCAGCGCCGGTATTCGTGCTCGAAGATCTCAGCGGCAGCCCGCTCGCTGCCAAGACGCTGCTGGGTAAGAAGCCGTTGTTCATCAACGTCTTCGCAACGTGGTGTCCGCCGTGCCGGCAAGAACTGCCCGAGATCGTCCGGAACTACAGCCGCTTCAAGGACAAGGTTGGTTTCCTCGGCGTCGACGAACAGGAGCCGGCGGAAAAGATCACGTCGTTCACGCGCACGATGGGAATCGCGTATCCGATCGGTATCGATCAGGGTCAAATGGAAGCCAGTTACCAGGCTCACTCCGTACCGACGAGCGTGTTCATCGACCGGCACGGAATCGTAAGGGCGCTCTACCACGGTCCGATTCCGGAAAAGCTGCTGCAGAAATATTTGCGCTTGATCGCGGCGTCATAGCGGCCGCAGCAGATCCTGTCGACACCCGGCCGCACCAACTGAGTCATCTAGAGAAAGCCCGCATGAATCGACCGGCCTTCGTTACCTCGGCATTAGCAACACTGATCGCGGGCGGCGCCCGGCCGGCCGGGGCGCAGCCGCACACCTTAAACGGGGCAACGCCTTTGCGCTCGGGCAGCCGTTGGTCGTTGGCCCACCTGCTAGCCGCGTACCCCGAACCGCGCAGCGGTGACTTGCTCCAGTACGAGCTCGGCTTTGGTGCGGCATACGATAAGCAGATCGGCTTCGGGCACGAAATGGACGGCGACGATCGACTCTCTTTCGTCGAAACGCAGGTCGGTAACGGCGACCACGCCTGCAATCCCAACACGCTCAAGAAAGTGTACTTAAAAGGGCGCGCTTTCGCGAACGTCTTCACGCCCTATTCCGCGCTCAGCTATGTCACCCGTTCGGGCAACATGCTCACGCGCTGGGGTGACGGCGTCGGGCCCGAAGCGACAAATTTGTTGCTGCTCGACGCCAAGGCGCTCTACGACCCGCGTTCGGCAACGATCGGCCATACCGGCCCGGCTCGGCTGACCGTCGACGGGCAGCCGATCGAAACCACCCATATCGTCGCCCACTATCCGTCAGCCGCCGGTCAACAACTGCGAACCGTCGAGCTGTGGCTCTCACCCGCTGTCCCGCTGGGACTCGTCAAAATGACCGCAACGGCGCCCGACGTCGATCCTTTCCACTTGACCGTTTACAAGTTCGCCCGCCATTTCAAAACCGAGCTTGCAATGTCGCTCACGACGATTCGCGCACTGACGCCGACGGGCGACGTTCCGGTCTTGCAGTAAGCGTTACACGGCGGCCGGCATGAAGGTAAACTTCATTTCTTGCGCCTGATTGACGGCGGCGACGCCGGCCGGTACGAGCAGGGTGTTGCCGATGAGATGTTTACGCAGATTCGCGAGCACCGATTGGGCCGGCAGATCGGACGTGCCATAATTCACCGCAATATCCGTCGCTAGACCAGTCAACGCGTTGTCACAGGCGAAAAACGAGGCTTGGCGCTTCGCCAAGGCGACGAGCGAAGCGTCATGATAAAAGCCGTGCAAATCCGTGCGCGGTGCGGCGGGGTCGAGCGTCGACCGCGCGGCAAGATAAGGATTGCCGTCGCCCGGCCGGCCGCCGGTCGGCGGATCGCCGCGCCGCTGCTGGACCAGGGCAATCTTGTACGTTCGCCACACCTCGTCGTCGAGCACCATCGCAACCGACGTCCCGTAAAATATCCCCGCCGCATGGAGACTGGCCGGACCGTCGCCGTAGTCGAATTGATACGCGTTGAGCGAGTTGAGCATGATCGCCGAAATCGTTCCGTCGGCGATCCGTTTCGTCCCGAAGGCTTGCCGGTGGCGAAACGGGAGCGCTAGACGGGCTTCGATCGCCGCGAAGTCATATGGTCCGTCCGCGCCGGCGAGCTTCGGTGTCGCGACCGCGCCGGCAAGCGAGACGCTTACCGCCGCGGCTCCCATGAAATCTCGTCGCGAATGCATGTTTGCCGCTGTTCGGCTCGCGCCGAGAATCTGCTGCAGCGCGGTCTACCGGTTCGCGACCGGACCGTTTCGTGATACGATGCCTAGCGCGGAGTACGCCGGGTCATCGCAGGCAACGGTGCTTGAGGAAAGTCCGGGCTTCACAGGGCAAGGTGCAGGATAACGTCCTGTCGGGGCAACTCGAAGGAAAGTGCCACAGAAACAAACCGCCCGGTCCCGGCTCGTCCGGCATCGGCCGCCTCCGGCGGGGGTTCGGCCCGGCCGAATTCGTAAGGGTGAAATCGTGAGGTAAGAGCTCACGGCGATCCGCGGAGACGCGGTCGCGGGTAAACCCCACCTGAAGCAAGATCGCTCGATATCCGCGTTCGCGCGGCGGCCGGCCCGGCCGAACGAGTTACATCGCATCGAGCCGTTCGGCGACGCACGGCCCAGATAGATGATGACCCCCGCGCTCGCGCGGGACAGAATCCGGCTTATAGGCGTACTCCGCGCACTCGACTCGGCTGCAACTGCCGGGACGCCGCAGGCGTCTTACCGAATAATGTCGTCAGCCTCTCATGTCATCGAGGCACGCGCCGTACGGAGTGAAACGTGGCCCATTTCGATAAAAATCTGACCGTCGAGAACGCGTTCAAGACACACGCCGGAGCGCGGCGCGTGTTCGCGAAGTTTCATCTCGGCGGTTGTTCGAATTGTTCGATCAGCGAAACGGAAACGATCGAGCAAGTGAGCGAAGGATATGGCATCCCGCTCGATATGCTCATGCTCGAACTCGAGAAGCTTTTCGAGGGACCGGCGCTTGAAGTCGGCGATGCGGTGCGGCTCCCGGACGAGATTCGCTCTAAGATTCCGCAACTCGCGAGCGTATCGGAGATCGGCCGCGTCACCGAGTTAACGGCCGGCGCCTATGTCGTTGAGTTCGGCGACGTTCGACTGCAAGGATTAGCCGAAGACTTCATCCGCGTCGAGCCGTCGGCCACGCCGGCGTAAAACGGTAGTAGGAGCGGCTCATTCGGAGAGCGGCGTGAAAAGCGCCGCTCTTTCTTTTACTCGCCGGCGGGTTCGTCGAGCGGCTTGCGGCTCGAAAAGCCCTCATCCGTACCGTGCCAGTGCCGGAGTGTCGCTTCGCCGGCTTTCCAGCACAAGTAAATTGGCCGATTATCACGCAACGCCGGAAAATCCAATAAGCCCAGGTCGATATTCTTCACCACGCAGCCATAGGCCTCAATGCGATTGATCAAGCGCACGATCTCGGCTTTGAGTTCGGTGAACCGGCGTGCGGTCCGGCGGTCGCTCACCCGCTCGGGCCGGTTGCCGCGCACGGCAGGATCGATCTCGAGCAGCTTGATCGCCAACTCACGCCGTTTTACCCACAGTTCTTCCACGATGGGCGCGAGCACGGGAATGAGGGCGTTGGCTTTTTCGGGCGAGAAGAGTTTCATATGCAGCGTCTTGTCATCGTAACGGGGCTGTCGGGTGCGGGCAAGAGCCAGGCGCTAAAATCGTTTGAAGATCTGGGTTTTGCCTGTCTGGATAACCTGCCGCCGGTGTTGGCACTGCAATTCGTAGCGCTCGTCGAACGGGCAGATTTGGAACGCGCGGCAATCGCACTTGACGTCCGCACGATGGGGCCGTTCGGCGACGCCGGCCCGGCGATCGATGAACTTTGGACCAACGGTAATAAACCGGAGTTGCTTTTTCTCGACGCGGACGACGCGGCGCTGGTGCGGCGGTTCAGTGAGACACGCCGCCGCCATCCCTTGGGTGAACAAAGCTTACATCTCACCGACGCGATAACGGCCGAGCGTCTTGCGTTAGCGCCGCTACGCGTTCGCGCGGACCACGTGTGGGATACCTCGCGCTTGACGCACGGAATGCTCAAGGAACGGATTGAGGCCACCTTTACCAGCGGCGTCCGCAAGATGCAGATCGCCATCATCGCGTTCGGCTTCAAATACGGCGTCCCGCTCGATTGCGATCTCGTGTTCGACGTCCGCTTCCTGCCCAATCCGAATTACGTGCCGGTCCTCAAACCATTGACCGGGAACGATGCGCCGGTCGCCGCATTTCTCGAAGTGTTACCGCAAACGGCCGAGTTTCTCGATCATCTGCTGCCGATGGTCGACTTTTTGCTGCCCCACTACCGGCTCGAAGGCAAATCGCAATTAACGATCGGCATCGGCTGCACCGGCGGCCGGCATCGCTCGGTGTACCTTGCGCGGCGCCTCGAAGCGCATCTGCACGCCAGAGCCGAAACGGCTGTAACAGTCGAAGAACGCGACGTGCGCCGATGACGCCGCTGCAACGCTCGTTTGACCTGATTCGTTGGCTTTTGCCGGGATTAGGCGTCAAACGCTGGCTCATCGTTGCCTTTATCGGCGGCGTTTTATTCGTCAATGGCGTGACCCGCTGGTTCACCGAAGAAGGCTCGAATTTCCGCATCAACGAGTTCGTCGACAACGTTTCGAGCGATTTTGTAAATCCCGGGTTTCTAGCATATATTTTTATGGCGCTGGGCGTGTTGCTCGTCGCGCTGGGCATTTGGCGCTGGTTGAAATCAATCGTCAACGCGATGACGCCGTTCGGCAAAGAGCGCATGATCGACGCGCTCTACGCTTCGCGACTCAAGAGCGGTTACAAAATCGTGACGATCGGCGGCGGCACCGGCCTATCGACGATGCTGCGCGGCCTCAAGCGGCATACCTCCAATCTGACCGCCGTCGTAACCGTCAGCGACGATGGCGGTAGCTCGGGTCGCCTGCAAAAAGAATTAGGCGTTCTGCCGCCCGGCGATATCAGGAACTGTCTGGTTGCCCTGGCCGACGACGAAGCCCTCGTCACCGATTTGTTTCGTTACCGCTTTTCGGAAGGCGAAGGCTTGACGGGACACTCGTTCGGCAATCTTTTTCTCGCCGCGCTAACCGGCATCACCGGAAATTTCGATCAAGCCGTTAAAGTGTCGAGCCGCGTGCTCAATATCAAGGGCCGCGTCTTGCCCGCGACATTGGCGATGGCGAGGCTGTGCGCGACGCTCGTCGACGGCAGCATCATCGAGGGTGAATCGAACATCTCGCGTTCGACCCAGCCGATCGCCAACGTCTTCCTCGACCCGCCTTTCGCCGCCCCGCTCGATGAAGTCATCGACGCTATTCGCGACGCTGATGCAATCGTGCTCGGACCGGGCTCGCTCTATACGTCAATCATGCCCAATTTGCTGGTCGATCGAATCGCGCGCGAAGTCGAGACCGCGAGTGCCATTAAAATCTACGTCTGCAACGTCATGACGCAACCCGGTGAAACCGATTCGTTCACGGCTTCAGCGCACGTCCGGACGTTGCTCGAACGCGCCCGCGCGCGGGTCTGCGATGTCGTTGTCGTCAACGACCAATTGCCGCGCAAGCTGCGCGACGCGTACGCCGAAGAGGGACAGTTGCCGGTTGAAGCCGACACCGCGGCGATCGAACAACTTGGCGTGCGCGTCGTGCGCGCGGCGGTCATCAGCGAAACGCAGAACGTGCGGCATGACTCCGATAAGCTGGCCGCCGTCGTTATCGGGATCGTCGATGAAGCCGTGGCCGAACGCGCGTCGTTCGTAAAATTCCGCTCGTCGCCGTCGGGCGCCGCCGCGACTTAGGCGAGCGCCGCGATCCGGGCGCAGCGTGCCGCCGCGGCCCGGGTCAGTTCGGGCGCCCGCCGCATGGCGTCGGCCAGCGCGATCGGACCATCGGCGATCGGGATGCAAACAACGCCTAGCGCTGCGAGTTCGCTTTCAGCCGCCGGATCGACGCTGCCGCCGATGGCAACGACGGGAACGCGGAACGGCCGGGCCAAACCCGCGACTCCCGCAACGACCTTGCCGCGCAAGGTTTGGTCGTCGATGCGGCCTTCGCCCGTGAAGCACACGGTCGCGGTCGCCAGAGCCGCAGCCAAGCCGCGCTGCTCGGCGATGAGGGCGAAGCCGGGCGCTAAGCGCGCGCCGGCGACGGTCGCAAGGCCCCAGCCCAAACCTCCGGCAGCGCCGGCGCCGGGCAAGGTCCGCAAATCGGGCAGACCCGTTCGTACCGCGGCCTCCGCCAGCCGCTCGAGCATCTCGTCTAGCCGAACCACCGCGGCCGGATCCGCACCTTTCTGCGGCCCGTAGACAGCCGCCGCGCCGGCGCTGCCTAACAGCGGATTATCCACATCGCAGGCAATCGCGATCGGGATCTCCCTGAGCCGCGCGTCGAGCTTGGAAACGTCGATCCGGTGAACCGCGGCTAGTACGTGGGGTAGCGGTTCGAGCGCCGTTCCGTCGGCCGCCAAGAACCGGGCGCCGAGCGCCGCCAGCGCTCCAGCGCCGCCGTCGGTCGTCGCGCTGCCGCCGATGCCCAGCACGATCCGGCGCGCGCCGAGATCGAGCGCGTCACGAATGAGCTGACCCGTCCCGAACGTGTTGGCGCCGAGCGCATCGCGCCGGTCGCTCAGCGCCGCCAATCCCGAAGCGGCCGCCATCTCGATGATCGCCGTATCGCCGTCCCGCGCGTAGACCGCATCGAGCGGGTCACCAAGGGGACCGCGTACCCGAACGCTGCGCGCGAGTGCGCCCGTAACGAGAAACGCCTCGACGGTTCCGTCGCCACCGTCGGCCATCGGGATCACCGTATATGCCGGCGCGTCGCCCCAAACGTCGCGCAAGCCGGCCACGATTGCCGCCGCAATCGTTGCGGCATCGGCGCTACCCTTGAACTTGTCGGGCGCGACGACGATGCGCATTGCGTGCGCCGCGCGGGCTATGGGGTTTTCTTGAGCGCGATGTCGATCGTGAGCGTCTCACCTTTTTGCGGCGAAATGCTGTACTGCGGCTGGACCGCCGTATAGCCGGCCGGCGGCGTCACTTGAACTTCGTTTGGACCGACCGGAAAATTAGCGATTTTATACGTCCCGTCGGCGGCCGACGTCGCGGTGAGGACGACCGAGCCGGTAACGGTAACACCGGCGATCGGCGTGTTGGAGTCGGCATCAAAAACGCGACCTGAGATGGTCGCGTACGTCTGAGCCGGCGGAATCGCCGGACCGCCACAGCCGGCAAGTCCAACGAGCATGGCCAGGAGAGCGAAGCGGGCGCGTATCATCGCCCGCGACGTTCTTTATGCTACGACGACGCCCTCTTCGGCGTCTTGGCGGTCCATGTTCCCGGTCTTCTCCTCGAGCAGCCAGCGATTGGCTTCTTCGCGGCGCCCATCGTTCACCCGGGCCTTCAACCAGGTCGCGATATCGGCGTCGGTTGCGCACGAGTCGAGTGCCGCATCGAAAACACGCGACGTCACGCCCCAGCGGTCGAAAACGCCACGGTCCATCGGACAGGGATAGATATAATCGTGAATCGTACCGTTACGCGCTGCGCGCGCTTTGTCGAAAACCCGAGCCAGCCACAGAAAGCCATCAATGCTTTCACGTCCGCGCCGCGGAAAATCATGCCCGCTGCGTAAATCCGTCGCCACGCTTTCTTCCTTTCGCTAGACGCCGCGTGCGGCATCCCACAACCTTTGACGCAGGCAGCATTCCCGCAGTTGCGGAAGCGCGATTATAATGATCACACCAGCGCCCACCAAAGTTCAGCCGACGTATTTCAGCGATGCGCTCGAAGCCGTCGGGCGTACGCCACTGGTTCGCCTCAACAAGGTTGCCGACGGCGCGGCGTGCCTGGTGCTGGCCAAAGTCGAGTACGTGAATCCCGGCGGTAGTGTCAAAGACCGGCCCGCGGTGGAGATGATCCGCGACGCCGAGGCGCGCGGCGTCTTACGTGCCGGCGCGACGATCATCGAGGCGACCAGCGGCAACACCGGAACCGGCCTGGCGATGGCGGCGGCAATCCGCGGGTATCGCTGCATCCTCGTGATGCCCGACAAGATGTCGAAAGAAAAAATCGATTTACTCAAAGCGTACGGCGCCGAGGTCGTGGTGACGCCGACGAGCGTGCCTAACGAATCGCCGGAGTCGTATTACAGCGTTGCGAACCGGCTCACAGCCGAAATCCCGGGTGCCTTCCAGCCGGATCAGTGGCACAACACCAACAATCCCGATGCGCATTACCGCACGACCGGTCCGGAAATTTGGCAGCAAACCGGCGGGACGATCACCCACTTCGTTAGCGGCATGGGCACCGGCGGAACGATCTCGGGTACGGCGCGCTTTCTCAAAGAACAGAATCCGGCCATTCACGTCGTCGGTGCCGATCCGGAAGGCTCCATTTATTCCGGTGATACGCCGAAGTCGTATAAGGTCGAGGGTATCGGCATGAGTTATCTGCCGCAAACCGTCGATATGCGCGTCATCGATCAGATCTTGCGGATTTCCGATAAAGAAAGCTTCCTCATGGCGCGACGGGTAGCGCGTGAGGAAGGCTTGCTCGTCGGCGGTTCGTCGGGAACGGCGGTTGCGGCGGCGGCACGCGTCGCGGCAACATTGCCGGCCGACGCCATTCTCGTCGTGATCATGCCCGATTCGGGCCGCGGCTATATGTCCAAGATCTTCAACGACGAGTGGATGATGGCCAACGGCTTTATCGGCGACGATAAACGCAAGGATACCGTCGGCGACGTCTTACGCTCCAAAGAGCCCTTACCGCCGATGATTACCGTTACCGAGACCGCCGCCGTCCGTGAAGCACTCGATCTGCTGCGCAAATACGAGATTTCGCAGCTGCCGGTAACGCGCGGCAACGTCGTTGTCGGCTCGATCAACGACGTCGGCGTCATGCAAGCCGTCTTCGATCATGCCGACTTGTTGCACAAGCCGGTGAGCGAAGTCATGGGCCGGCCGTTTCCGATGCTCGAAACCGACGTCGAAGTCGGCCGCGCGTATAAATTGCTGACGCTCTCCAATTCGGCCATCATCGCCACCGACGGCGGATCGCCCGTCGGGGTGTTGACCCGCCAGGACATCATCAGCTTCCTCTCATCGTCAAGCGCCCTACCGCAGTAACCGCGCGTGCCGCGCGGCTAAGCCGAATCGCGTCGCGGCGGGGCGCCGAACGTGAACTTTAACGCTCTGCCGAGTGCTCGCCGCGGCGAGCAGACCGGGCTCGCGCGGACCGAAGGCGAAGCGCACGCTATGGATTTCAGTACGCGGGCCATTCACGCCGGGCAAGACGCCGATCCGTCAACCGGCGCGACGATCGTCCCCATTTACCAGACGTCGACCTACACGCAAACCGCGGTCGGCCGGCATAAAGGCTATGATTACAGCCGCACGGTGAATCCGACGCGCAGCGCACTCGAAGCGCAGCTTGCGGCGCTCGAAGAAGCGAGCTTCGCATCGGCGTTCGCGAGCGGCATGGCCGCCACTTCGGCAACGCTCAATCTGCTGTCGGCCGGCGACCATGTTGTGGTGGGTGACGATTTGTACGGCGGAACCTACCGGCTATTCACTAAAGTGCTGCCGCGTTACGGCTTGACGTTCAGCTTCGTCGACATGGCCGATTTAGCACTGACACGCGCGGCAATCCGCCCGAATACCAAATTATTCTGGATCGAAACGCCGACCAATCCGCTCTTGAAGTTAGTCGACATCGCCGCCGTGAGCGCCCTCAAACCGGCCGGCTCGGTGGTGGTCGTCGACAATACCTTCGCCTCACCGTACTTCCAATCACCGCTGGCGCTAGGTGCCGACATCGTCGTCCACTCGACGACAAAGTATATCGGCGGCCATAGCGACGCGGTCGGCGGCGCCGCGCTGACCAACGATGCGTCGATCCACGAGACGATCAAGTTCCATCAAAACGCGGTCGGCGGCGTACCGGGTCCGATGGACGCCTGGTTGACGATGCGCGGAGCGAAAACGTTAGCGTTGCGCATGCGCGAACATGAAGCAAACGCGCTGCGCGTCGCCGCGTTCTTAGCGGCGCGCGACGATGTCGCGCAAGTATACTATCCGGGCTTGACAGCGCATCCGCAACACGCACTCGCACGCCGGCAGATGCGCGGTTTCGGCGGCATGCTTTCGTTCACACTGCGGGGCACCGACGCCCGCGCGCACGAATTCGTGCAACACACCAAGCTGTTCAGTCTGGCCGAGAGCCTGGGCGGCGTGGAGTCGCTCGTCTCCATTCCCGCGCGCATGACTCATGGTTCGATTCCGGCCGCCGAACGCGCCGAACGCGGTATCACCGACGGCTTGGTGCGGCTGTCGGTCGGCATTGAAGGTGCCGCCGATCTCATCGCCGACTTGGGCCAAGCGCTGGATGCAACGCTGGCACATGCGACGTTTTAGCGCCTCAGCGCCAACGGTTCGACCCGCCAGGACCGTGCAAGCAGCGGAGTCAACGCGTCGGCCGGCACCGGGCGGCTCATCAGGTAGCCCTGGGCGATGTTGCATCCCGCGCCGCGCAAGAAATCGAGCACTTCTTCGGTTTCGACGCCTTCGGCGACCACGCGTAGATCGAGGTTATGCGCCAAGTCGACGATGAGGCGGACAAGCTCGCCGGCCTTCGTATCACCGGCTTTGAGCCCCAATACAAAGCTTTTATCGATCTTGAGTTCCGATACGGGCAATTCACGTAAGTACGCTAAGCTCGAATACCCCGTACCGAAATCGTCGATCGACAAAACGATTCCCATGTCGGCCAACTGAGCGAAGATACCCAAGGTCTGTACGTCGTCGGCAACGAGCACCGACTCGGTCACTTCAAGAATGAGCCGGTCGACCGGTACGGCGTGTTTGAACAGCAAATGCGCTACGGTGTCGAACAACGCGGCTTCACGCAAGCCGCGCATCGATATATTGACCGCGACCTTCAAATCAAATCCGTCGGCGGCCCAGGCAGCCACTTGGCGTAGCGCCTCGTCGAGCACCCAATGCGTTAGGGCAACGATCAACCCGGTCTTTTCCGCCAGCGGGATGAACTCGTCGGGCGCGATCAGCCCGCGGCTTGGATGATGCCAGCGCAAGAGCGCCTCGACCGACGCGATCCGCCCGCTGCCGATATCGACTTGCGGCTGATAGTATAACGCGAAACCACCGTTTGCAATCGCTTGGCGCATATCGGCTTCTAGTGCGAGCCGCGCGGCACTGTCCCGGTCTTGCGCCGCGTCGAATACGGCGAAGCCCAGTCCCGACGTCTTTGCGGAATACATGGCGACATCCGAGCACCGTTGCAGCGCCTGCGGATCACCCGCATGGTCGGGAAACATCGCTAGGCCGGCGCTAGCGCCGATGTTGATCCGATAATCACCCAGCACGTGGGGCTCGGCAAAATCCGCAAGAACGCTGCGCACGATCGCGGTCGCCATGTGCTCGTCATGCTGCGGCAAGAGAAGTGCAAATTCGTCACCGCCGAGCCGCAGCGCGCCACCGACGATACCCAACGTACGCAAGCATCGCTCGATGCGCTGCGCCACGCTTCTGAGCAACGCGTCGCCGACGCCATGGCCGAGCGTTTCATTTATTTCTTTGAACCGATCGAGGTCGATGAACGCGAGGGCGAGCACATCGACGCGTCCATCACCGTTTCCGGTAAGTACGGCCAGCTGCTCGCTCAGGGCCGTCCGATTCGGTAACTGCGTGAGTGGATCGTGCAGCGAGCGATACCGCAACGCACGCTGCGCCGCGCGTTGATTGGTGATGTCGGTGGCGACAGCGATCACGCTGGTCAATGCGCCGGTTTCATCGAAGCGCGGCGTCCAACGCGTTTCGATCTCGATGTCGCCGACGCAGGCGACAGCGGCGTGCGCGTCGCCGCTCAACGCGCGCTCCGCCTGCGCGACGAGCTCCGGCGTGCCGGCGTACAGGCGCGCGAACGAGGCGCCGACCATCGCGGCGGCAGCATGTCCGAGCCGGTCGAGATCACGGCCTTCGGCAACGACGATTGTCCCGAATCGGTCGAGCGCGATGAGGATCACCGGGGCATTCGCGACGACGGTCCGGAAATAGCGCTGCTGCTCGGCGAGCGCCACATCTTTCTCCGAGCCGCGCACCTCGAGCTGCGCATTGGCCTCGGCCAACTCCGTGTTCGATTCACGTACGGCGTCGACCAAGCGTAAATTGCGCTCTTCGGCGACGAGAAACCGCACGATCTGTCCGTACTGGTAACGCACGATGGCACACGACGACATGACCAGCAAAAAGATGAACGGCAGGTAACATAAGTAGTAGCGGTCCGGTGAAGTGACGGCGGCGAGAAGCGGCCAGAGTTCGGTCAAAATAACGTACAGATAAGCGGCTTTGGGGTACATCGCATTGCGCGCTGCCGCGCCCATGACCCCCGCTACGACCACCGAAATCACGATCATCTGGATGAACGGATCGGACTCGTAAAGTGCTCGTGCCGCTACCATTCCGTTCACGATCGCAGACGCGCACGAGCCGATGAGGAAGCGTCGGCGCCAGATCCGCCCGCAGCGCTCGCCGCCGGCTCGAAGAAACGCAACGTTGATCCAGAACCGTGCGATCGCCACCAGCGCGAACACGGCCAATGCAAACAGAAACCACCGGGCACTCGTGCGTAGAAAGCAAACCGTCATGAGCACTACCGGCACCATACCGCCGATCGCGAGCACGACCGGTTGCGTAAATAGACCTTCAACGAGCTTGGCCTTTATCGGCTCGCTCAAAACCTGGGCCGGTGCGGCCGTGCCGAGTGCGCTCATACCGTGACGACCGGGCTGGTTGCAAAACGAACGCAATTTCGACCGCCCGCCTTGGCAGCATAGAGCGCCTCGTCAGCGCGCTGAACGAGATCCGCCGGCCGGCTCGATGATCCCGGTGCCAGCATCGCAACTCCCACGCTTACGGTAACGATGCCGGTATCGCTGGCAGCGCTCGGAATGGCCAACGCTGCGATCCGTTCGCACAGCAGCCGCGCTAACGCCGTGGCGGCCGCGCTGTCCATCTGCGGCAAGACGGTGCCGAATTCTTCGCCGCCGTAGCGTGCCACCAGGTCGCCCGGCCGCCGAAGTCCATCGTGGATGGCATGCGCCACGCGTTGCAGGCAATCGTCGCCGGCAACATGACCGTACTGGTCGTTGAATTGTTTGAAGAAATCGATGTCGAGCATCAGCAACGAAAGCTCGCTACCGTCGCGTTGCGCGCGGCGTACTTCTTCACCCAAAACCTGGTCGAACCGGCGACGATTGGCAATTCCCGTTAACCCATCCGTGAGCGCAACCTCTTCAAGCCGCAGATTGACCGCTGCCAATTCGGCGTTGGCGCTATTTGCGACGCTCGCTAATTTGATGTTGGCTTCGTTCGATTCCAACAGCCGGACCATTTGGCGATGTAAGTAGCGTACCGTTCCGAGCGCTCCCGCCAGCTCGAAAAACAAAAAAGCCAAGAAGATGAGCCGCTGACGATCGTGGACGATCACGCACGCGATCACGACCGGGCATATCGCCAGCAGAATCTGTCCTTTGGCCGCACGCGAACAGCCCGCATTCCGCGTGACGGCACCCATGAGCGTTACGGCTTGGATCGCTGTCAGCAACAGCCGCGAAAAGGCGTCGAGCGGTAACACGACGCCGCAGCCGCTCACCCCAAGCACCACCCCCAACGCCCAAGCACCGAGCGTGAAGCGGTCGCGCCACACCCGCGCGCTCGCCGGAGCCGCCGTCGACCGTCCGCGGTCGAAGGCGCAGTTGAGCACGATCCGGCCGATCGTCACCACCGCGCTGACGATCGACCACAGCAAGAACCAACCGTTATGGGTCTCGACCCAGGCGATGACTGCGCCGGCGGTAACGGCCGATCCGCCAATCAGCAGCGACGGCAGCTGATTGTAGACGGATTTCACGAGCTCCCACTCAACGAATTCGCTGTACTGGTGCTTGATCGCGTGTCTCAGACGTGCCACGGGCGGTGCGGACTACCTCGTAAGAAAGCGTCGGGCTCGGGTAGCGCTTTCTTACCTTATCGGCAGTTCCATGACGATGGCGAGCAGGCTGATGCCGCCACCGTCCCGCGCGCGGTTCAGGTTCGGGAACGGCCTGCTTCATCGGCAGCCGACGGCGTGGCGATTACACGACGTGGAACGACCGGCGCACCGTGTTTTGCATGGTGGCGAACGCTCGGGCAGTTGTGCCGTGACTACTTCGGGCAATGGGGACGGTAAAGTTTGGGGCGCACATACCGGATATGCGCGTTGCTCGAAGTCTCGGCCGCCACTGCGTTCCGCAGCTTTAAACCGCGCCCGCGACTTTCAGGCAATCGGCAAGCTCGAGATTGCCCTGCCGAATCGCCGTTTCGAGTGGACGCGAACCGCCGTCCGCTACGGCGTTCACGTCGGCGCCCGCAACGATGAGCGTCATCGCGGCGAGCAGCTGATTTCCGGCGCAGGCGCTGTGCAGCGGCGTCATTTCCGAACCGTCCCGCGTTCGCGCGCCGAGATTCGCTCCGCGGCGCAGCAAGTCTTTAACGCACGCGGTATTGCCGTAGAATGCCGCCAGGTGCAGCGGCGTCACGCCGGTATCGCTGTACTCATGCACGCGGGCAGCGTCTTCTTCGCAGCGTTCGATAACCTGTTCGAGTGCGCCCAGCGCCGCCGCCTCGAAGAGCGTCAGGGACGGTAGTTCGCGCGCCAGCCGGACGGCCGCCGGACGGTCGCCGCGAGACAGCATAACCAACACGGCGGACGGCATCATTCGCGATCCAGCACGGCAGTAAGCGCCGGCAGTGACACTTCGTACCGGTACCCGACGTTGCGATGATCGTCGTCGAACTCTTCATGCCGAACCTCGAGTCCTAGATCGCGCACGCGCTGCGTGAAGATGCGCGCGCCGATGTCGAGGCCGTATTCATCGCGCCGGCCGCAATCGAGATAGCGCAGCCGTAACCGCGTCAAGGCATCTTTGCCGGCAGCGACCCGCTCGACGGGATCGTAGGCCAGCCACCGCGCGAACACGTCGTCGCGAAGTTCGCCCGTCCGGGCGTCAAAGGGCAGATCGAAGGCGAATGCGCGCGCGGCATTGGGCGAATAGGCGGCCGCATAGCCGAGCATTTCAATAGTGGTATAGAACGACTGCGGGCGCTTGAAGCGCCGTTCGAACTCGGCGACGAACGCTTGCGGACCGTGATACGTTTCAAGCGTCCGCTGCGTCGTCGCGAACGATGGTAGGTGCGCGTAACGAAAATAGGCATCGCCGCTATGCGACGCAAAAGCAGCGAAGATACCGGGGTGCGCTAGGCTGAGATGCAACGCGCCGAAACCGCCTGACGATTTGCCGAATACGGCGCGGCCACCCTCGCGCGCGACCGTGCGGTAATTCGCGTCGATGTAGCCGACGATGTCGCGCACCACATACGTCGCGTAAGCGCCATTGTGAACCGAATCGAGATATTGCGAACCTCCCAGCCGAGTGTTGCCGTCGACGAGCACCAATAGCGCCGGCGGCATCGCGCCCTGAGCGACAAGCCGATCCATCCATTGCACGACGTTGGTTTCCCACGGCCGCGTCGCAATCGAAGCGCCGACATCGCCGGTGTAGCCGTGCAAGCAATACAGCACCGGCAATCGCCTCGAACCCTCGGCATCGTAGTCGGGCGGCAAATACACCGCAAGCGGCCGGCGCACGCGGTCGCCAAGGGGATTGTTCGCCAGCGCCGCGCTATCGATCCAATCGAGATGCAGCGACCCCGCCAGTCCGAGCAGCGCGCGTAGGTCAGTCACGAGGCAAGGCTTGCACCGGGTCGCTCCGCAAGGCCTTCCAGCACGGCCATCGACGCAACCCGAGGGTGCCGGCCGCGAACTCGCTAAAGCACGTCGCAATGAGGCACGGTCGTAGCCGATGTTGGGCTGTTGCTGCACGCGCAAGCATCATCGCGAGCGTGCTGTTCGTGGCGACCGGAATCGCAGGCGCGGCTTACGCCGCCACAGCGCCGGGCTTCAGCAATAGCGCGGTCGTCATGCGCGCTGGAAATCCAACCCTCGTCGTCGACGGCCGGCCGTTCTTCTTCTACGGCGCGGCATTCTTTTACGAACGCATGCCGGCAGCGCAGTGGCGCGCGGCGATGCTTGCGCTGCGGGCGATGGGCTTCAATACCCTCGACCTCTACATTCCGTGGAATTGGCACGAGCGCAGCGACGACCGATTCGATTTCGACGGTCACACCAACCCGCGGCGCAATCTCCGCGCGGTACTCGCACTCGCGCGCGAACTACGTTTCCACCTAATCGTCCGGCCGGGACCGGTCATTCGCAACGAATGGCGCAACGGCGGCTATCCGGACTGGCTCTTGACCCGGCCCGAGTATGGTATGCCGCTGCACGATATTCTCGAAGGCCGCTATCCGGCGACCGCAACACTGCAAAATGCGAATTCCGACGACGCCGCTGCGCAATGGCTGCACAACGCAACGCACATGCGGTATGCCGGCCGTTGGCTGCGCACGGTGCTGCACGAATTCGTTCCGTACGGCGACATCGTGGTGGCAGTGCAAGTCGACGACGATCAAGCCGCGTATATCGACAATCAAACCTGGCCGGCGCCGCATCTGCAGACCTATTTGCGGACGCTCGAGGCGATCGTGCGCGACGTCGTAGGCCCGCAACTACCAGTGTTTATCAATACGTACGAGATGAAAGTTACCGCGGCGGCGCCGGTCTGGGCGATGGGCAACTGGTATCAGAGCGATGCCGCGTCGATCGGCGAGCACGATCGCACCGCGCTCGAGTTCAGCACCGGACTGCTGCAAACGCAAACCCGCTATCCGGTCGCGATGAGTGAATTTCAGGCCGGCTGGCTGGCTCCGCCCGAAGATCCCGCACCGCGGCCGGCCGATCCGACGAACACCACGCTCGCGCTGCATACGCTTCTCGGACTGGGCGTGCGGGGCGTCATTGATTTTCCGGCGCAGGATACGATCGATCCCGCCGGCTGGGAAGCGCCGTTCGCCAACGCAAATTACGCCTGGGACGCCGCGCTGACCGCCGATTTGCGCCATAGCGCACGGTACGCGCCGACAGCCCGTTTTGGTACGCTGGTCCAAACGTATGGGCCCGAACTGGCGGCTGCGCGCCGGCTAGCCGACGGCGCAATCGCATATCTTACTTCGGCGTACGACGCAGGGCAACAAACCAACGCTGACGTGTTCGCGATCGTCGCGCGAACGCAGGCGGCCCAACAGGCGTGCCGGGCGGCGCGCCTCGTTTGCGATCTCGTCGATCTGCGCTTCATCGATGACGCGACACTGCGCCGCTATCCATTTCTCATCGTGCCGCCGGACGTTCGTGTACAACCGCTGACGCCGGCGGCGCGCGATCGTTTGGCGCGCTACCGTTCGGCCGGCGGCGACATTGTAGCGACAGCGCCGGTCGACGTAATGCCGCACACCGGCGGCATCGCCGACGCGACCGTCTTACGTGCTCCCGACGGCACCGCGTTTCTCGATGTCGTGAATTACGA
>CBDCBO010000013.1:0-519413 GCA_965214335.1 Candidatus Velthaea sp.
TCGCACGTTCGCGCCACGACTCGCTGCACGCGATGCGCAATGCGAATCGCGAACTCGAAGCACTGCGCTCGTCCGAAGCGCACGCCCGCGAGCGCCAGCGACTGCTCGTGCAGGCGAACACGGTGCTCGCGCAAGTGAATTCCGACTTGCGTGCAGAGAACGACGCGCTGATCATCAACACTGAAGAAGCCGAAGCGGCGACGGAAGAAATCGAAACGCTCAACGAAGAGATGCAAGCGACAAACGAAGAACTCGAAACACTCAACGAGGAATTTCAAGCCACCATCGAAGAGCTCAACACGACGAACGACGAGCACGAAGCGCGCGCCCGCGAGACATACGATGCGCTGCAAGCGAAGGACGTCGAAATTGCAACCGCGCGGCTCGGCGCGGCGGCGCTCGTTTCAATCGTCGACCGCTTGAACGTCGCTCTGGCCGCGGTTGCACCGGATGGAACGATCGTCGCCACGAACGAGATGTTTCGGCGCATTCAAGCCGGCGCCCGCGAGAATTCGGTGCAAATCGACGACGACACGGGAGCGACGATCTCGCTCAACGTCGTCCTGCGGCGAGCCGGCGAGGGTCACGAGTTCGGCTTTACGTATCGCGCGATCGCGGCCGATCAAGCGCGCAGCGTGTATGCCGGCCGGACGCGGCCGCTCGGCGGCGAGAGCGGCGCACACGGGATGATCGAACTTACGCCGCAATAGTTAGGGCGCGGGCAACCCGGTGTCGACGGTGAGGCGCGCCGCGGTCTTCGCCGGAAGCGCGCTCATGATGTCCGAAACGGCATCGGCCGGCATTTGACGCAACACTTGCTGGACGTACGCATCGGGCAGCGCTTTGATGATTTCGGCGGCCTTATCGGCGTCCATCCCGCTCCAGTACGCGGCGGTGCGCTTCACGTCGTCGGAGACGACCACCGGAGTTGCTTTCGCGGCCGGCGTCGGTGACGGTGCCGGCGACGCTTGAAGTTGGGTGACCTGCGCTTGCAGCTGCGCGATTTGGGCGTCTTTGGCTTGAGCGGCTTTACGGTCGCTTTCGACCGTGTCGCTCAAACGCTTGGCAGCGGCGGCCGGATCGGCGTTAACCGTCGCCCCTTTGCCGGCCGGCGCTTTCTCGAACCGCGCGAAAAGCGGTTTGAGCGGGCCTTGCGCCAGCATGCCGCGCGTCGGCGGCAACGCGACGGCGAGAACGATCGCGGCCACGAGCGCTACCGGAATGAGAATAAAAATGAGGTTCACGCCCTTTTTCTGAGGCGCTTTAGCGTTCTTGGCCGGCTTCGCGGCTTGGTCGGATTTGGACGGTTTGCCGGCCGGCGCGGCAGCTTCGGCCGTAGCCGCGGTTTTTTCGCTCACGCGCTATTCTCCCGTTCGTGCTGTACGCGCCCGTAGCGGCGCGCATTCTGATCGTCGACTTCACGTTGTTCAACGAGCGCTTCATCGGCCGTAAAGGCTTCGTGCCGGCGCGTCTTGAGCGTTTCGAGAACGCGTACATCGGTATGGGCCGTGACGAGTTTGTGTTGCGTTCGGCTGACCTCGGCATCGCAGGCGGCAACACGAATCTGTTGGTCTTCGATCGACCGGTCGAGGTACGCTAAGTGGGCGTAGGTGGCTCGCAAGGCATCCACATCGAAGGCCGTGTGGTCGCGCAACAGCAGATCGCGCTGCGCGTCGCGTTGCGCGTCCAAGGCATCCAGTTCGGACTGAGCCGCATTGCGTTCACGCTGCTTGGCGGCAAGTGCCAACTGGCGCTCGTCGAGCGTCCTGCGGCGTGCATCGAGTACAGGCTGCAGCCGAAACCGAAACCGCGCCATCAGCCCATCGCCAAGAGCGCGCGTTCGGCGTCATCGAACGTCGATCGTTCGTTGATACCTTGGCGAAGAAACGCGCGAATTTCTTCGTAGCGTGCCAGCGCCAAATCGACTCGCGGATTGGAACCTGCGACGTAGGCGCCGATATTGATGAGATCTTCGGCTTCGCGATAGGTCGCCATCAGGTCGCGTACCGCCGATGCACAGGTCACGTGCTCGCGCGATACGACGTCGGTCATGACCCGGCTGACGGCTCGCCAAAACGTCGATCGCCGGATAGTGATTGGCCGCCGCGAGTTTGCGCGACAGCACGATATGACCGTCGAGGATCGACCGCACCGCATCCGCGACCGGCTCGTTCATATCGTCGCCGTCGACGAGCACGGTATAAAGCCCGGTGATCGTTCCGCGTTCCGAGGTTCCGGCGCGTTCGAGCAGCTTGGGAAGCAAAGCGAAAACCGACGGCGTGTAGCCGCGCGTCGTCGTCGGCTCACCGATGGCTAAACCGATTTCGCGCTGAGCCATAGCGAAGCGGGTGACGCTATCCATCATGAGCATCACATCCAAACCGTCATCGCGAAAATACTCAGCGATGCGGGTCGCGACAAAGGCCGCTTTGATGCGGACGAGCGCCGGCTGATCGCTGGTCGCGACGATAACGACCGACCGCCGTAAGCCCGCTTCGCCGAGATCCCGCTCGACGAAGTCGCGGACTTCTTTACCGCGTTCACCGACGAGCGCAATGACGTTGACGTCGGCCTCGGTATTGCGCGCGATCATGCCCAGCACGGTCGACTTGCCGACGCCGCTGCCGGCAAATATGCCGACGCGCTGACCGCGGCCGCAGCTCAAGAGTCCGTCGATGGCACGAACGCCCAGCGATAGCGGCGTATCGACCCGGCGGCGCGTCAACGCGCTCGGTGGAACGCCGGTGATTTGCGCCGACACCGCATTGGGAATGCGGCCTTTTGCCGTCGAGCGGCCGGCCCAGTCCGTCGAGCACCCGGCCCAGGAGCGCAGGCGACAGCGCGACCTGTAGCGGCTTGCCCAGCGACACCACATCAGAACCGGCGCTGATACCGCCGAGCTCGCCCAGCGGCATGAGCAGCACATGGCGGTCGCGGAACCCGACCGCTTCAGCCACGACCGGATCGGCATTGCGTTTATAGATGATGTGAGCCGTCTCACCAATCGACATTGACGGTCCGTTCGACTCGACCACGACGCCGATGACTTGCCGAACTTTTCCATTCTGACGAATCAGATCGGCGGCCCGCAAATCAGCTAAATAGCGGTTCGCGGAAAATGGCGGGGCAGCCGATTTTTCAGGCGGCATGGCGGGCCTTACGATGCTCGGGTGGCCGGGAACGGCTCGCCGTCGCGGGCGGCGGCGGCCGGTTCGGCGGCCGGCGTCACGACGACGACGTCGTCAACGATATGCAGGATGTTGCGCACCTCGTTGAGTTGAGTCGAAATTTTGGCATCGATGCTGCCGGCATCGGTTTCGAGAATAACTCCGCCGCGATCGACGCGTTGATCTTCAATCACGCGCATCGTGCGCACGTCGCCGAGCGCTAAGAGCTCGTCGCGATGCCCGCGCATGCGTTCGATATCGGCCGGATTGACCCGCACGGTGATCTTATCGCGGTCCACGATGCGCGCGATGGCGGCCTTCGCCATTTCCACCACCACGCCGCCGTCGAGTGCGATCTGCTGGTGCAGCACACGTTCGGCAATGCCGACCGCGAGCCGAACGAGTTCGGGTTCGGCCGACGCCAGCAACACGTGCCGCTCGTCACGCACCGCCGTGATGAGTTCGCGCAGCGACTCGAGCATGTCGGCCATCTCCGTTTGGGCCGCCGCCAAACCATCCGTATAACCGGCGTCGCGACCGTCGCGCCGGGCCGCTTGCGCAAGCTCCGCCGCTTGGCGCTCGGCGTCGCCGGCAATGCCGCGGGCGCGCTCCTCGGCCTCGGTGACGATCGTCTCGGCACTCCGCGCGGCGGTGTCGATGACTTCTTGCGCTTGCGCCGCGATGGCGTCGAAATCGATCGCTGGTTCGTATGACTGGGCAGCCGATTCGTCGCCGGCGACAGCGACGCCGCCGCCGTCGAACTCGTCGCTCCAGAGGTCCGCGCCATCGGTGTACGACGCTGCGGAAACCAGCGGTGGCGGCGCTACGGAATAGCGCTCCTCGCTTTCCGCCGAACCTTTGATGACTCTGCCCACAGCGATCGTTAGACCAACGCTTCGTCTTTGGAACCGCGCGCGATCTGAATTTGGCCTTGTTCCTCGAGCGTGCGCACCACATCGACGATTTTGCTCTGCGCTTTACCGACTTCGGACATGCGTTTGGCACCCAGAATCTCGATGTCTTCTTTGAGCGTCGCAGCGGCTCGGGTCGACATATTTTTATAAATGTGTTCGAGCAGCTCTTCGTTGGCGGTCTTGAGCGCCAACGCGAGATCTTTGCCGTCGACTTCCTTGAGCACGCGCTGAACGGCGCGATCGTCGATATTGATAATGTCTTCGAAGACGAAGAGCAGGCTCTTGACTTCCTCGGCGATCGCCGGATCGCGCTTCTGCAGACCTTCGAGAATGTTGCGTTCGGTTTGGCGATCGACGTAGCCCATAACCGTCGCGAGCGATTGAACGCCGCCCGCTTTGGTGGAATCCGAACCGCTCACAAGTAACCGCCGTCCGAGTAATTCATCGAGTTGCTCCAAAATTTCGGGTGCCGTCTTTTGCAAGATCGCAATGCGCATCGCGACTTCGCCCTGCAGTTCGGGGTCGAGCGCCGAAAGCACGGCGCCGGCCGATTCGGACTGCATGTAGACGCAAATGAGGGCGATCGTTTGCGGATGCTCTTCTTTGATGAACTCCAAGAGCGCCGCAGGCTCGGTCTTCTTGACGAGCTCGAGCGGATTGTCGTGTTTGAGCGCGGCGAACAACCGGCTCGTCACGTCATCGGCTTGACCGGCGCCGAACGAGCGTTCCAAGATTTCCTTGGCGTACTCGATTCCGCCCTCGTTGATGTATTTGAGCGCGATCGCGCGCTGGTATGCTTCCTGGATGACGGCATCGCGCTTCTCGATTGAAACGGTTGAGATCTTCGCAATCTCGAGCACGATGAGCTCGACTTCATCCTGACGCAAATATTTAAATAACTTCGCCGATAGATCGAGGCCCAGCGTGATCATGAGGATCGCGGCTTTTTCCGGCCCCGCGATGTCACGACTGACCGGTGCGTTGAACTCCTGCGCGAACGGCATCGGAACGCTGTTGAAACCGGTATCCGTTTGACCGCCGATCGGGCCGTCGCTGATCATTGACATGGTCTGTTACTCCGCAAGCCAGAGCTTAACGAGTTTAGCGATACTGTCGGGATTTTCGTTCGCGACATTCGTGACGTATTCGATCATCTGTTCGCGGGTCAAATCGGCGGCCGAGCGGATCGGCGCGGCAAGAGCGGTTGCGCCTTCGAGCATCGGCACGCCGTCGAAGGACGGCAGCTCCGCGGCCAACGTCGAGTCGAACGACGGCAGGTCCGGCTGCGACGCAATCTCGATCGGCTTGCGGCGGCGGAGTTTGAGGGCGATGAAGCCGGCGACGCCCAGCGCCAGAATCCCGGCAACGGCAATGACCGCGGCGGCAGGTAGCCCGAAGATGGTTTGCACGCGTTCGACGACCGGTTCGGCGAGCGGTGCGAACGGAATCGCCTCGACCGATATCTGATCGCCGCGATTGGGGTCGATGCCGGCGGCCGCGGCGACCACGTTGCGGATTTTGGCAATGTCGGCTGCGGCGAGCACATATTGCGGCGTTACCGCTGCGGCGCCCGCCGGAGTCGTCGCAGCGGCTGCCGCGGCAGCCGGGACGTTGACGAGCACGGCGACGCTTTCGCGGGTTAATTTACCGGGCGCGTCAACGTGTTTCGCGTTTTGTTCCGTAACGTCGTAATTTACCGTCGACTTGGATTTCTTATAATTTCCCGTACCGCTCGCGGCAGGCGCGGCTTGATACGTCGGCACCGTGTTGCTGGTCGTGCCGGGGATCCCGCTCGGACCCTTGCCGGGCGGGGCCCCGGTATAGGCTTCCTTCTCGTTTTGCTGCGAAAGAATCGTGCCTTGCGGGGCGTACGTTTTGGATTCGCTCTCGTTGGCGTCGAAACTCATATCGGTTGCCACACGCACGGCTGAACGATGCGGCCCAATCACGGCGTCGAGCAACCCTTGAATGTTTTCTTGCAGGTTCGACTCGTAATGTTGTTTTGCCACGAGCTGATCTTGGGTGAGTTTTAGCGCGCCCGCTTGCGCACTCAAACTCGAATCGCTCGGATCGTTGGCGGACGGCACGAGAACGTTACCGTCTTGATTGACGATCGTGACGTGGTCGGGCTTGAGACCCTCGACCGAATTGGAAACCAACTGCGTGATGCCGCGGACTTCCGTCGGCCCGAGCTGCATACCGGGTTTGGTTTTGATTGCAACCGATGCCGTTGTCGGTTCTTGGGTCGAGCTATACAATGATGCTTCCGGCGAAGCGATATGGACGCGAGCCGATTCGACCGGTGTCAAACCGGCGATCGTGCGCTGCAATTCACCTTCGGTCGCGCGTTGCTTGGCGATCTTTTCTTGAAAATCGGTCATGCCGAAATTCACTTTATCGAAGAGCTCGTAGCCCGAGCCGCCGCCCTTGACGACACCGTCGCCGGCCAGTAGCACGCGCTCTTCGTACACGCTCTCTTGGGGTACGGAGATCGTCGTGCCGCCGGTGCTCAGACGATACGGTATTTTACCGTCTTTGAGTTTCGTCACGACGGCGCTGGCATCGTCGGCGCTCAGATTGGCGAACAGCACGCCATACTCGGGGCCGCGCATACGCATCGAGGCGAAAATCACCAGCCCAACGACGAGCGCGCCGCCGAGCACACCGATCAGAATTCGGACGGCGTTGTTTTGTGCGCCCCAGAGATCGCGCAGTCGCTGCGATACATTCGCAAACGACGACGTTAAGGTATCCAAATGTGACCCTGCGCGAAAGCGTAAAGACGCTTCGCCGGCGTGCCCACCGTGGCCATGATCGCCGGACATCCGAGTCCGACCATCTTTCTATCGGCTCGGCGATTTGCGAATCTTACCTCGCTGACGATTCGTCACGTCGAGGGCACACCCGCACCATGGGCTTAACGCAAACTTAGCGCACCGCGGCGAACGCCGAACGCTCGGGCCCAACGGAGATGAGTGCCACCGGCACGCCGAGGTATGCCCCGATCTGCGCAACGTAGGCTTGAGCCGGCCCGGGCAGATCGCGCGCGTCCCGGACGTCGCTGATATCCTGCGGCCAACCCGCGAAGTAGGTGATATCGACGCGCAGTTCGGGATCGCCCATGGCCTCGACGCCGCACGGCCGGCCATCTGCGCGACGGTACCCGGTCACAACGCCGATCTGCTCGAAGCCGGACAGCACGTCGAGCTTCGTTAAAATAACGTGCGATAATCCGTTGAGCCGAACCGCGTAGCGCGCCGCGACGGCATCAAACCAGCCGCAGCGTCGCGGCCGGCCGGTGACGACGCCGAATTCGCGACCGGCACTGCGTAAACGCTCGCCGACCGAGTCGCCCAGTTCGGACGGAAATGGACCGCTACCGACGCGGGTGGCATAGGCTTTGGCGATTCCCACCACATTGCCCACCATCCGCGGCCCGACGCCCAAGCCCGTTAGCGCACCGCCGGCGATGGTGCTCGAACTTGTCACGTAGGGGTAACTGCCGTAGCCGACGTCGAGCAGCGTTCCTTGCGCGCCTTCGGCCAGCACGCGCTGGCCGGCTTCGAGTGCCTCGTGCAAATATGCGACACCATCGACGACGTGCGGCAGCAGCGTCCGCGCGAGCACGAGCGTCTCGGAAACAACGTCTTCTTCGCGCGGCACGTCACCGGCGCGGGCGAAGAGTGATGCCCGCGTGAGCATCGCTTGCCGAATCTTTTGGGCGCAGACTTCAGGCCGGCTCAGATCGCCGAAGGTGACGCCCATCCGGCCGACGCGGTCGATATAGGCGGGACCAATCCCGCGCCCGGTCGTGCCGATGGCGCCCGCGCCGCGCTCCCGTTCGCTGAGCCGGTCGAGCGCCGCGTGATAGGGGAAGACGACGTGCGCGCGATCCGAGATGCTGATGCGCGAAATGTCGACGCCGGCCGCCGACAGCGTGGCCAACTCGTCGACCAGCCCCCGCAAGCCCACCACGGTTCCGCCACCGATGAACAGCCGAGTCGATGGCACCAGCGCGCCGGAGGGCACGATCCGCAGAGCCAGTTTTTTTCCGCCGACCTCAATCGAGTGCCCGGCATTGTCGCCGCCGCCGAAGCGCGCCACGATATCGTAATCGTCGGCCATCAAGTCGACGACGCGGCCTTTTCCCTCGTCCCCCCACTGAATTCCGACGGCGATGTCGAGCGGGCGGTCGGGTTGATGGGGAAGCGTTATCATTGCCCGGACTAGCTTCGCCGGAGATTGACATTCGCCGGTCGGGTTCGACGCCGTTAGCGCGGAGCGATCCAGATAAGGTCGCCGTTGAAGTTCCAGTTACCGGCAACGGCGATCGTTCCAACGGTCGTAAACGGTTGGCTGGCAACATACGGCTCGCTCGTTATCTGCGAGACGCGTAGTGAGAACGCACCGCCCGCCGCGATCGGGTTATTGAGGCTGTAACTCAGCGCGTGCTCGGCTTGACCCGCCGGTAGCGCTTCGGCCATTGCCGCCATTCCGGTCGCGTTATAGGTGTAGCCGCCCCATGCGCTGAGCAATAAGCCGTGCGCGGCCGGAATGGTCAGCGAGCGCGGAAACTGGGCTTGCCATTGGACCGGGTCGGCGCCGGCCAGGACCGGCTGCGACGGGGAACCGTCCGCGACGTCGAGGATTTCGATCGCACCGCTATTGGTACCGAAGCTATAGGCATCCGACGCGTTCAGGCCGGCCGCACCGACGACGCCGGAATAGATGAAGAATCCATTATTGCTCGGGGCGTCGCGGCGCGTCCAACCGGCCGGAACCGCCGGCGACGTCCAGGCGTTGACGAAGGCCACGAGCGTATCGCCGGTTAGCGGTGCATGGCCGAACGTCGCTACGAGCGGTGCGTTAGCGCTAGTGGCTTTGATCCCGGTATCTTGCGAAATGCGCGGGCTTACGACAGCGGCAGTGGGCGTTGGCGACGGCGTCGGAGTTGCGGTCGGCGCGCTCGACGGTGATGGCGCCGCAGAGGGCGACGGCGCCGACGACGGTGATGGGGTCGGCGACGGCGCACCGTTTACGATGACTGTCGGGCTGCAGCTCAGATTCTTTGTTTGATACCAGCGGAAATATTGCAGGCTCATCGTTTGTGGCGTGGACTGCGCCGGGCCCGGGGCCCAGGTGTTCTTGGTGAAGACTTGCAGGATGATGATCGAGTTGGCGGGTCCGTTCGCGGCATTGGGATACGCCGGACTCGTCGGCTTGCGATCGATGTAATACTGGACCGTTTGCGGCGTCCACAAAACGCCGTAGGTGTGGTAAGCGCTGCTCGGATCGGGCGCGACCGTCGTCCGTACGTGGTTCGCCGGCGGGTTGCCCGATAAATTAAAGATCTGCGTTTGCTGAACGACGCTCGTGCCCAGTGCGTTTCCGAAAATTTCGTTCACGTCAAGTTCTTCGTAGCCGTTGCCCTTACCGTCGTTTCCGCGGTATCCGAGTAGCCACAGCGGCGCCGGCCAAAAGCCTTGCAGATTCGGTTCTTTGGCCGAAACTTCCACGTACCCGTAGGTCTGCGCCGGACCTTCGAGCACGCCGGAGAGCCAATGCGCACCGTCGAGTTGCGGTGCGGTCGCATACGATGCGGGAACGGGTTGCGCGGTGATGTTCAGCGCGCCGTTCTTGAGTGAAAAGGGCGAATAGCCGCCGAAACCGCGCGACGGATCGGTGTAGTACGCGTCGTCGGCGCCAATATTGTTACGCGTCCCGCCGTTCGCGAATCCCAGCGCTTGGGTCGACCAAATCGAGCCGTCCGGCGCCGGCGTCGCGCCGATTTGATTCGACGTCATGCGTAAGGTCGAATCTTGCGAAAATTCGTCGTCCTGCGTCGTTACATATTGCGTTCCACCGACGCACAACGACTGCGGCGTGATTCCGGTCTGCGCGCGGGCGACGCCGCTGACGCGCGCGGCACCGGTTTCTCCGGGCTGCATCATCGCTGCGGCGGTCGTCGATTCAGCCATTGTCGGCGCACCCGGAGCTACGGCCGATCCGGTGCTCATGGCCGGCAACGAACCGGATCCCGAGCCGCAACCGCCAATCGACATTGCCATCGTTAGACACACAGCATCGAGCATGCGCTCGCGAATTCTCTTGCGCAGCAACGTTGAATGCCGAGATGTGGTGTGCATACACACTCAATCGACATGCGCTAAACCGTAGCGTAGCACCAGCGACCAATGTGTGGTGTCTGTCACCGATCGTCTCCGGGACGACTAAGAAGCTAAGGAATTCCACCCACGCAGAGTGTTGTGCTGTAGGGACACATCGTTACGATCGCATTGCAATGATTCGGCGCGGCGCTCACTGAGCCGGCGGCACCCACAGCAAATCACCGTTGAGCGTCCAATCTTGATCCACGGCCGTTTCGACGACGGTAAATGGATTCGGCGCAGCAAATGGCTCGGTCGTAATTTGAGCGAGCCGAAACGAGAACGATCCGGACGAGCCGATGCTATCATTCAAGCTATACGTCAGTACTTTCTCGAGTTGGCCGCTGGGCAGCTGCTCGGCAATCGAACTGAATCCGTTTTGCAGCGACGAATAGCCGCCCCAGCCGCTGAGCAGTAAGCCGCCGGTCTTGGGAATGCTCAGCGTCCGGGGAAATTGCGACTGATACTCGTTGGGGTCGGCGCTCGCCAAGATGGGAGCGCTTTGTGATGCTTTGGTAATGTCGAGGACTTGAATGAGGCCCCAATTCAATCCAAAGGCGTAATTTGCCGACGAAGCCAAGCCATTTCTGCCGACGATTCCGGTAAAGACAAAATAGCCGTTATTTTTCGGCGCGTCGACGCGGTTCCAACCCGGCGGTGTCGCAACTGGTATCCATGCATTGATAAACGCGATGAGCGTATCACCCGTGGCCGGCGGATGCGCGAACTGACCTAACAACGTCGATTCATTATGGTATGCGATGAGCCCGGTGTTCTGAGCGATCGACGGCGCACCGGTCGCTTCGGGGCTCGGCATCGGAGTCGGAGTCGGCGGCGCGGTGCCGACGCCGCTGGGACTGCAGTTCGTATTCCGGCTTTGATACCAGCGATAATATTGCACGCTCATCGAATGCGGCGTGCCGTTCGCGGGCGGCGGCGCCCAGGTGTGCAGCGCGAAGACCTGGAGGCTGATAATGGCATTGGCCGGCCCATTCGCCGCGTTCGGGTAGGCGGGACTGCGCTGAACGCGATCGATATAGTAGCGCACGTTTTGCGGCGTCCAGAGCACGCTATAGGTGTGGTAGGCAAGACTCGGGTCGGGCGATACGAGCGTGCGCACTTCATTCGCCGGTGGATTGCCCGACGGGCTGAAAATTTGCGTTTGTTGCACCGTCGACGGCGGTAAGGCATTACCGAACAACTCGTTGACGTCGAGTTCTTCATAGCCGTTGCCGCGGCCGTCGTCGCCACTAAGACCGAGCAGCCAAAGCGGCGCGGGCCAGAACCCCTGCAGGTTTGGTATCTTCGCGGAGATTTCGATGTAGCCGTAGGTGAGCGCCGGACTTTCCAGCAGACCCGAAAGCCAGTGCCCGCCGAGCAAGGCCGGATTCGTCGCGTATGGAGCGGGTACGGGCTCGGCTTGAATGTTGAGTGCCCCGCCGGAGAGCGAGTATGGATTGTATCCGCCGAAACCGCGGGCCGGGTCGGTATAGTACGCATCGTCGGTCCCGACGTTGTTGCGCGAATGATCGCTGGCGAAACCGTTCGCACGACTTGACCACATCGCACCGTCGGGCGCCGGCGTCGTCGTTAGCAGATTTGATGTATAATTCACACTTCGGTCGGCTGAGAACTCATCGTCTTGCACGGTCGCATAGGTGGTGCCCCCGACGCACAAGACCTGGCCGCCGGGTAGCGCGGATGGCCGTATCGCTCCGGCGGTAGGCGCGACGATCGAGATCACACTTTGGGGTTCGGACCGCAACGCGACCGCGTTCGCGGACGACGGCAAACTCGAACCGCTCGGGCCGCCGCTGCCGCAACCGGTCAGGCCGGCGTACGCGACGCAGATGCAGGCCCCGCTCGACAGCAGCGATATGCTGCGCTCAAAACGCCGATCCATAGCGCTCAACCAACGGTGAAGGGCACGCATAACAAAATTACCTATCTCAGACGGAACGGTTGGGAGATCGATCGAGTAGCGGCTTGCTTACGCATTCGACCGCGACAAAGATAAATGAAGCACTCGCTACGATAGTTCAGCAATTCATAAAAACAATTCCAATTACGTTTCGCGAAATCTGAATGAAAGCACCAGCGTGCCGGTAACAACGTGAACCCCGGCCGAACGAGCGTAGCAAATCGACCCGGTGCGCTTAGACGTTACGCTCGCAGGGGATAATCGTGCATTACCATCATTGCAACAATTGCAATTCGATAGAGACGCGATGCGGTCGGAATCGCGGTATCTGAAATGCGATTTAACGTGACGAAGCCGGCTGCCCTTCGTACGAGCGTGCAGTGTATGGAGCGTCACGAATGCGGCTCCGCCAATCTGCGCTCGGCGATCGTTCCACTTGCTGGGCCAAGCCGGTGTCCGGCGAACGATCTGGAGTCAGCCGACGCCCAACGCCGAACGGCTTGCACGGCGTCTACGTCCATTCACCGCGTGTTGCCTACACGAGTCTGCTATCGATGTAATCATGATACATCGGTCAGCCAACGCTATAGGCCAAAGCTCTGATGCAGCTCGCGAATGTGGTCCTCGGCGACGGGTCGCTTGACGAAGAACGCATGGTTTTGCCGGCGGCGTCCGGCGCGATTGAAGGCTTCTTTGACCGCGCCGGCGTCACGCCCGAATCGGCACTAGCTCGCCGATGAAGTTCGCGAAGCGCAATGCCTTGGGCCGCATGAGAACCCGGCCGGCTTTAGGTCGTGCTTGACGGTCGTTCTACCGTACCATAGCCGGATGCCGCGACGGGTTTCGGCTTGGCCGGAGCGATCGCATATAGGAACGCTGCGAGATAAAACACCCACTGGAACGTGTTGTACGATGCGATGCTCGCCTCGGTAATATTCGACAAGACGAAGCAGATGCTCGTCATCAGCGGCCACAGCGAGATGGCATCGGTTCCCCGTAGCACCATGAGCAGACCGCGCCAGACGCCGAGGAACCAGGCAATAATGAACGTGCCCGTTCCGAGCAAACCGATGTCGAGCGAAAGTTCGAGAAAACCGTTATGGGCATGAAACGGCAGCCAGTCACTGGTGATATATTGCTGAACCGGTCCATTGTCGAGCCAAAACGCCTTGTAGCCCCAGCCCAGGAGTGGCCGGTCGCCGATCGCCTGAATCGCATACGGCCAAATGTCGGTGCGGCCGGTCAACGTGCTGTCGCGGCCCAACAGATCGAACACCGCCTGCATGTCGATGCCGAGTGCCGGAATCGCAATCGCCACGACGGCAAGTACCAGCAGAACCGCAATGCCGGTGGCGCCGGCGAAGCGGCGCGAACGCGCCAGCAACGTGAGCGTGATGATTCCGACCATCGTTGCGGTGATCAGTAACGATGTCGCCGAACGCGAACCGACCAGTAAACCGGCGAAGAGTGCGATCAGACCGATATACGCCCAGCGGCGGCGGCCAACGGAAGCAAGCGCCAATAATAACGCGTTGATGATCCCGAAAACCATTGCCGCTGCAAGGATATTCTTATGTCCGTAGATACCTTGCCAAGCACCGGCATACTCTTCTTGCATGACGCCGATGCGATGCAAGAACAGAATTGCGAAAATACTTAAACCAGCCGCGATGCCGGTCGCGATGACGAAACATTCCAGAAACACCGCTAACCGGAAGCGGCACACGACATAAAAGCCGATCAGCGACGTTCCGAACAACCCGAACGCGCGCTTAGCGGTAAGGTCCGGAAATGTCGACCAAAGGCTGGATAAAACGATGAGCGCGATAACGGCCAGAATTGGACCCGAACGTTGTACCAGGAACAGCGCGCGTTCGCGTTCACGAATGAGTCCGACGACGGCCCAGAAGTATAACGACGTCCAAGCAAATTGCGAAACAGGCGAACTTTCCTGATCCCAACTCCCGCCGATGTGTGTCGTAATGAGATGCAAGAAGCTATCGAGAGAAAGAATGATCGCGACGAGCACCCAGCGCTCGATCTTGCTTGGACTAGCGGCTTCGGGCGCCGCGGCGGGAACCGCGTCCGAGGTAGCAACGGGGTCGGCCGGTGTTCCGGCGACGCCGGTTTCGGTGACCTGCATCTAGGGCTCTCGCCGGTACGCTTGATACATCTTTCCGACGAGGCCGCAGAGCATGCCCAGGCCGTTCGCCACATCGCACGCGGCAACGACGAGCGCGCGTTCGCCTCCCGGCCGCAGTCCCGCCGTCATCCGCACCAAGCCGAGGGCGATGAGCCGCCCGGCTTTGGCAACCCGGATCAGCCGAGCACCCGGACCGCGCAGCATGCGCCGCTCGCAGAACGACAGCGAATTGCCGCGCCGAAACGCCCGTAACAGATTGAAGCGCAGCGTGAGCCGGCCGGCACCGATCGTCTCCCGAACGGTCGCTTCGGCAGCGAAGACGATTCGCGCGCCAAATGCGTGCAGTTGCCGGAAGAAAAGTTGATCTTCGCCACCGGCAAAGTTGAGCGCCGGATCGAACGTCACGCCGACAGCGGCAACCGTCCGCAGATCGACGAGCGCGTTACAACTCCATCCGTCGCGCAATAGCGCTCCGTTGCGATGCAGTGGTGTTTCCTTCGACCGCAGATCGGCGATCCACTGGGGCGCGCCCGGCGGGACGACCGGATAGACCGGCCCGACCACGACCGGGGCGCGCGTCGCCAGTGCGACCGCCAGCAGCGCGCCGAGCCAGTGGGGATCGGGAACTTCATCGTCGTCGATGAGCGCAATGTAGTCGAAGCGCGAACGGGCAAATGCAAGCGCGCGATTGCGCACCGTCGCAAGGCCCGGTTCGGGAACGTGCTCGTAGTGCAGTGGAAACGGAAAGCCGGTACGTCGCTGCGTAACGAGCGGCGCGGCGCCGGCGGCCGGGTCGTTGTCGAGGATGACCACGTCAATCTGGGCCCGGGCATCGATCGTTTGCCGCGCGATGCCGTCGAGTAGGCGTCCCAGGAGTTCCTCGCGCCGGAACGTCGGAACGGCAATACCTATCCGTACCGCCCGAGCTTGCGGCCCGCGCGGCGCGGCCGTGGCCGCGGCGAACGCGGCAAATGCCCGCTGCGGGGTGAAGCGGCCGGCGCACGCTTCGGCCGCGGCCGACAGGTGGCTCGCGAGCGCCGCATCGGTCAGTGCCGTGACGCAAGCGGCGCTAAAGTCGGCGGCGTTCGCGGCCAGCAGGAACGGCCGCGGCAAAAACGTCGAGAGTCCTTGCGCCCCAACCGGCGTCGTTACGACCGGCAGCCCAAATGCCAGCGCCTCGATGAGCTTGACCTTCAGACCACTGCCGATCTGTAGCGGAACGATGGCGACCGATGCCCGCGCGTAGGCCGACGCGAGATCCGGGGCGGTTCCATGCGCGACGACGCCGGCTGGCAGGTCGGCGAGCCGATAGCAGACCGTCCCGAAGATATCGAGGGTCGCGTCCGGAACGGCTGCCCGGATCGACGCCCAGCACGAATCGAGAAACCAGCGGATGCCGTCGAGATTGTGAAACGAGCCGCTGCCGACGAACAAACACCGGCCGGTCAGCGCCGCCGAGCGATCGCGCCGGCGCGCCGGCTGCTCGATCGTCACCGGCACCACCACGGTTTGGCCAGCGGGAAGCATGCGCGCGAATTCGTCGGCATCGTCCCACTGTATGGCAATCACGTTGCCCACTTCGGCCAGCAGCGCGCGTTCGGATTCGCGACTCAATCCGGCCGGGGTCACCGCAACGCCGCGCTCGGCGAACGAAGCGGCGCGTTGATGCTTGACCTCGTGCGTTACGATCCAATGCTCGGCTTCGCTCAGCCGTCCGCACGCGTTGAAGATTCCGTCGTAAAGAATGAGATCGGGCTGCTCGGCGGCGACCCTCCGTTTGACGAAATCGATTTCCGGCGCGGTTATGAAGGAGCCCAGCACGTGCGCGTAGCCGCGCGCTTTGCGCAGCGCACCGCGAGCGACGGAGCCGGCTTCCTGGAGCGCACGCGGCAAGCGGGAGTACACGAGCCACGACAGTGTCGCTCGGAGAGCCGCCCGATCGGTGACCAGCAGCAGCTTGCCGACAGGCGTCAATGCGCGGCTCGCGATCCGGTACGGCAGCCGATCGGGCCGCAACGCGACGACGTCGAGGCGCGGACGGCCAATCACCAGCACGACATCGTCACCGCGCGCGACGAAGTAGTCGATGAAGCTCGCAAGATAATGCGCGTGCCCCGATTGCGCAAAACCGGCATCGTGGCCGGGCAGGCTCGTGGTAACGAATAGGATTTTGCGCCGGATCGATTCCGGTGCTCGACCGGCTCCAATGTCGGCGCCCCGGTCGAGGCCGCCGATCACGTGTTCGTGAGACTCGGCGCTTGCGTCAACTCGCGTGCGGTGATAACGCTTTCAACGTCGACTTCGAGCCGGCTCGAAGCCCGGGCCGCTTCGGGCAACGAGATATACCACAGAATATACGCCAGCACGAACCACGGCTCGACCAAATAGCGGTACCAAAAACGGCCCGGATTTTCAAGGAAACGGAAAGCCCATTCGAGCCCCGCTTGGCCCATCCAGCGCGGCGGAGTCGCGGCGGCTCCGGCAATATACTCCATACAGGCCCCGACCGTGCAGACGCTGGCCGGTGCGAGAATGTCGATGTTCTGCAAAATCCATCGTTCTTGCACGCCCATGCCCATACCGACGAGCACGAGCTGTGGTTGAAATTCAACGATGTCTTGCACGACAGCTAAACTTGCGCGGTCGCCACCGGACAGAAAAAACCCATGATGTGTCCGCAGCGACAAATTTGGGATGCGCTCGAGGATCTTTGCCGACCCGTCGTTGAGCACTTCTTGCGTCCCGCCCAAATAGTACACGCGCCAGCCTTCACTCGCGGCCAGCGTCAATAACGGCCAAATCCAATCCACGAGCGTTAGGCGATGCGCACGCTTGGCGTCGATGCCGCGCATCTTACACAGCAGCACGAGCGGCATGCCGTCGATATGGACGAAGGTTTGCGGCAAGTGGTGCAGCCGGTTGAGGGCGGCATCCCACAAGCGCACGTGCATGCCGTGCAAATTTTGCGACGCGATGACGCATTGCTCGCCGCCGTCGACACGCTCCTTGAGCAGATGCAAGAGGCCCACTTGGGTCGTGGGCGTGATCTTGGCGCCGAAAAGATCGTAGGACCGGCCGACAGAATTATCAATCACTTTATCTTTGCAACCAAGCGAAGCGACGTGTGAAACGGGAGCGCACGAAATCGAGCCGAGTGACGATCGAAAGCGAGACATAGACAACGGTTCCGAAAACAACTGCGAGCAGCAAACCGAGAATCTCGTCGCGGCTGGGCACGCACTCAATGGCCAAGACCATGCCGGCCACGGCGACGACGGTCTTGATCCAACTTCGAGCGGGGATCGGGACGGCCAAAACGCGCCGGCCCCAAACGATGCTCATCGCGAGCCACAGAGCACTGCCGCCAAGTGACGACATCGCCGCCCCCACCGCGCCGAATCGCGGAACGAGAATGAGGCTTAGAACGATCACCGAGCCCGTTCCGAGAGCCGCTATCGGTGCTTGCGGTCGAGTTTTGAGCGCGAGCTCGAACGCCTGATCGAAATAATACGTCCGCAGGCCGCCGATGAGCGCCGACATCGCAATGAGCGCCATGATGACGTCCGCTCCGGCGCGAAAGCGCGCACCGAAGAAGACGTGAGCGATCGGCCCGGCCAGCACCGCTAGACCAACCGCGGACGGTAAGCCGATTGCGAAAATCAAACCGGCATTCTCCAGCAGTTGAGCGCGTAACGCTTGTGGTCCGCCTTGATCCTTTGCTTTGTACGCCAGCGGTATGCCGGCTAGGCTGATCGAGCCGATGAAAATCAGCACCGTTTGCGATGTGAAATCCTGGGCCACGGAATAAAGTCCGACGGCGCCGCTGCCGGCGACGAAATCGAGAATGAAGCGCTGAACGGTCGGTGACAGCTGCATAAATGCGGCGGTCACGCTGGACGGCCAGCCGAACGCGAACAATCGGCGGAACAGAGCGCGGTCGAACCGCCCGCGCAGACCCGGTTGCCAAATCCGCATGAACGCGATGGTCGTGCAGTTGCCCAGAACGAATCCGGCCAACAGCGCGTCGGTCTTCCAGCCCACCGCGATCAAGGCGAGCGAAAACAACAGCGCGCCGATCGAGCGTGAAAAGTTGAGCATGCCCCACGCAACGACGCTGAGCCGCGCTTGCAGCATCGTACCGTTGAGTTCGTACCACGCGCTCGCGGCGGCGGCCGCGACGGCCAGCAACAGCGATGACCACGCCAAGCCCGGCTTGATGACGTGCAGAGCGCAAGCCTCGATGCCGCCGACGATGACGGCGGTGGCAAGGAACGATACGGCGACCGTGGCGACGAGCGTGTGATTCGATTCATCCGCGCTGGCCGCGGCGAGCCGCAACGCGGCGACGCGCAGCCAGCTAAAGCCGACGGCGCTTGCTAATAGCGAAATACTCAACAGCAGCGCGTAGGCACCGACGCTGGCCGGATCGAGCAACCGGGTATACAACGCCACGCCGCCGAGGCCGATGAGCGCCGGCAGCGCCCGGCCGAACAGATACGTGCCTGATTTCTTGATCAGGCTCATGCGAACATCGCGCGGGCCAACCGTCGAGGATCGGCCCCGCCGTTTCGCGCGCTATATAGACGCACGATCTTACTGCGCGAGAAGGGCCGGCGCCGCGGTGTCGACGACGCGCGCGTCGATCGCAAGTGAATCGCCGTCGTGCGCCGACGCCCGCGAACGCTCGAATTCACCAATCGCCCGCGGCGAACTGGCGATCACGCCGAGGACTTTGGCTTTGAGGTGCTTGAGCGTCTGCACCATGACGTTGTCGTCTTCGCTGGGCGGCCGGCCGTGACGCACGGCCAGGAGCACCGCGTCGACGGCGCTCGCCAACGACATTGCAACGCTGTTGCTCATCAACGGCGCGGCGTCGATGATGGTGTAATCGTATCGGCCCCGCATTTGCGCGACGAACGCGTAGACCGCCTCGCGCGTGGTCAGCGCGGATTCGTCGGACGATAACGCGACGATCGGAACGCCACGCGGAACGGCCTCGCGCGGACGCGCGTCGGCGACCGGAAGCCGGCGCGCCGCGGCGTCCACGAGAACGGCTCGATGACCGACCTTCACCAGACCCTCGGCTAAGCCGTAGGCGCACAGCGACTTACCGTCTTTGCGCTGCGCGGAAGTTACCAGGATGACCGATCCCAGCTTGAGGTCGGACTCGATGCGTACGCGCAGCAACGCGAACTTCGACGCCAGCACGTCGTCCATCAGCGTTCGATACCGCTCAGCGTCGTCAGCAGCGGAGCCCCGTAGAGGTGCTCGATCTGCTGCGTGCGACGCAGGCTGGGGTCGAGCATCTCGATCAACAGCGCGCCGCCGACGGCGAGGGTAAAGACGAACAACGAACAGGCAATCGCGAGCGGCGCACGCCCCAGACCAACCGTCGGCGTATCGGCTCGCACTGCGCGGTCGACGACCACGACCGAGCCTAGCGAGAGCGCTTCGGCGCGGCTTGCGACCGCCGCGGTGCGATGATTGGTGAGTGTGAGATAATCGGCTTGGGCCGAGTCACGCTGCAGCCGCAGCCACGCATACGTCGCACCGGCGCGCGGTAATTGAGCCAGCCGCGCACGCTCGGTCGCGATGACGACATCGAGTGCCGCGATGCGCGCGCGGTCGCCGGCCACCAGCGCGCCGGCCTTGCGCGCGAGCACCGCATTTTGTTCCAACGTCGGGCTGAAGGCGTCCGATGAAGTCAAGAACCGGTGTGCTTCGGCGGCAACCGAAGCCCGTTCGCCGCGCACCTTCGGCTCGAGAAACTGATTCTCCGGATGGCTGCGCGTGTGGATCACTTCGTCCGAACTGAGCTCGGCGCCGTCGCGTGCCGCAGCTTCGGAAAGATTACGATACAGCGGATCGCTGGCCAACATCTCGTGGCGCGCCACCGTCGAGAGCCGCCGGCCGGAGCCGCTGACCGCAGCCGCATCGGCCCGGTCGCTGGCCAGCGCCGCTCCCGCAAGTTGACGCTGCAGTTCGAGGTCGTCGAGCCGGGTCGTCACGGCATCGAGCGCTTTATCCGAATTGAGGAACGGCTGCTGCGCGCTCTCGGCGGCCAGCTGCCGGTTGATCGAGCTGAGCCGTTGCTGCACGGCGCCGATCGAACGATCGAGTTTTCGAACGGTAACGTTCGCGCGGGCGGTCGATATCTGTTCGTAATAGCGCGCCAGTTCGTCGGCTACGGCGTTGGGCACGGCGACAGCCCGGTCGGCGACCTCATCGCGATAGCTGATCTCCATGATGCTCGAACGCGCGCCGACGCGGATCTTAACGGCTTTTTTGAGTCGAATGAGCGGTATGTCGAGTTTGAGCCGATCGAGCACGCGCCCCAAAACCACCGTGCTGGAAGCGACAACCGGCAGATCGATCGTACTCACCGACGGGTCGCGACCGCCGCTCTCATTGACGATCAGCACGTGAGCCGCGGCTTCGTACGTTTTCGGCGTCGATACGAGCAGCATCAAGACCGCCAAAAAACCGACGATGAGCGTTAGCGAAACGACGAACCAGCGCCGCCGAATGATTTCGACCGCACCCCAAAAGTGTTTCAAGACGCTTTGTCCGCGGGTCGTTGCGACCTTACTTGCAAGGTGCGTTCAGATGGAACAAGCACAGCTGCTGTATTAAACGTAGCATCTCCGAATCATAGATAAGCCCAACCGGTGGCCGTCCAGTTCTCAACCGTGTCGCGCCGGCCATGCTTTTAAAAAAAGCCGGTCAAACGCGCGAACGGATCTCTCTGCGAACGTGAAATGCAGCCGACCTCTCGCGCGAGTTTTAGTGTAGCGTAAACGGGAGAGCGAAAGTCAGGGACTTTAGGCTCAAACGAAATCGCGCATTTCTGTTATGCTTACGCACATTGGAACGCTCGACCACCGTGCTGCCGCCGCATTCATGCGCGGCAGCGTTAGCAATTCTCGCCTGATCGTGCGCACGGCTACCGCACCGGCAGCGGCGCCTCAGTCGCGCCATTTTTTAGGCAACGTTCAAGCATTGCGCGCGGTCGCCGCGCTGCTCGTGGTGCTCGTGCACGCGTCGTTGCCCGATGTCGGTGTTGAATCGGTCATGGCGCCGGCCGATCACGCGTGGTTGACCCCGTTCCAGTATATCGGGCTGTTCGGCGTCGATCTGTTCTTCGTGATCAGCGGTTTCATCATGCTCGTTACGAACTGGAATAATTTTGGGCGCCGGCTAGCCGGAGCGCGCTTCTTCATTCGCCGCGCGATCCGCATCTATCCGCCGTATTGGCTCGCACTCTTACCGATCTTGCCGGTGTTGCTCTTTGCCAAAGATCGCTTCATGGGTGCTCACCGCGGCGTGCAGACCGGTATCGTCGAGTCGATTCTGTTGCTGCCCAATCAACACAAGTTCGTTCTTACCGTTGGCTGGACGCTCGTTTGGGAGATGATCTTTTACGTCGTCTTCGCCATGCTGCTGCGCCTCGACCGCAGATACGTCGTAGCGGCTTTAGCCATTTGGCTAAGCGTGCAAGTGCTGCTGTACGCGGCGTTCAACGGATCGGCGAACTACTATCTGAATTTCATCGCCACGCCGCTACCGATCGAATTCATCTTCGGTACGGCTGTCGGTGTCGTATACGTGAAGCGGTCATTTCCGGCGCCCCGAACGGCGGCCTGCGTTGCGGCGGCCGTCGCCGCCGGTACGTGGATAGCGGTCACCATGGGGAAGATTTCACTCGAGAACCCCAACGATATCAACCGGGTGCTCGTCTTCGGTCTGCCGGCGATGCTGCTGGTTTACGCCGCCGTCGCCCTTGAAGTGCGCGGCGTATTCGTCGCGCCGCGCGCGCTGCGTTCGATCGGCGACGGCTCCTACGCGATCTACCTGTGGCACCTTTCGCTCTTGGTCGTGCTGCGCCAGGTGTTGATTCGGCTGCATCCGGCCGGGCCGCTCGCGCACGGCGCGATTTTACTTTTCACGATCGGTATCATCATCGCGTTCGGAATGGCGATATACCGGTACTTCGAAAAACCGGTTACCGGCTATCTCAACGGCAAACTTCCGGCGTTCGATCCGGTGCGTGTCGTCGAGCCGCCGTTCGTCGGTGGCATCTTTGCCGAGTCGGTGGCCGAGTGAACCAGCGACACGAAAGGGCAGCCGGCCCGGCGTGCGATATCGCCATCATCGGCCTCGCCGGGCGCTTTCCGGGCGCGCCGGACGTGCGCCGTTTTTGGGACAACCTCTGCGCGGGCGTTGAAAGCATCGCGCACTTCACCGACGCGCAACTCGAGGACGCGTTCGACGCCGCGGTGCGGTCGCGTCCCAACTTCGTACGCGCCCGTTCCGTGCTCGAAGGCGTCGATGCGTTCGATGCCGGTTTCTTCGGGATGCAATCGCGCGAAGCCGATCTGACCGATCCGCAGCACCGCGTGTTTCTCGAATGTTGCTGGGAAGCGCTCGAAGACGCCGGCTACGACCCCGGCGCGTATGCCGGCGCGATCGGCGTGCTCGCGGGCTGCAGCATCAACAGCTATTTTTTACGCAATGTGCTTTCCGATCGGCAGTCGATCGAGCAGTTCACCAGCGATTATCAAGTCGGGAGTTATGCCGAACTCGTGGGTGCGGGGCACGACTTCCTAGCAACGCGCGTTGCCTACAAACTCGATCTGCGCGGGCCCGCGATGACCGTACAATCGGCGTGCTCGACATCGCTTGCGACCGTCGCTGCGGCGTGTCAACATCTCATCGGCGGTCAGGCCGATATCATGCTGGCGGGCGCGGTATCGATTACCTTTCCGCAGCAGCGTGGTTATCTTTACGCCGCCGGGGGCATGGTGTCGCCCGACGGCCACTGCCGGACGTTCGACGCTGCCGCGAACGGGACGGTGTTCGGCGCCGGCGCCGGCGTCGTGGTGCTCCGGCGGCTCGACGACGCGCTCGCGGCGGGCGACACCATCTACGCTCGCATTCGCGGTTTCGGCGTCACCAACGACGGTGCGGCGAAGATCGGTTACACGGCGCCCAGCAGCGACGGCCAGGCTCGAGCGATCGCCGCCGCTCAAGCCATGGCCGGCGTCGCCGCGCGCGACATCGGCTACGTCGAATGTCACGGTACCGGCACGCCGCTTGGCGATCCGATCGAATTCGCGGCCTTGGTTCAAGCGTTCGGCGCCGACTGCGCGCCCCGGCAGTGTGCGCTCGGCTCGGTGAAAACCAACGTCGGCCACCTGGACGTCGCGGCCGGCATGACGAGTTTGATCAAAACGGCGCTCGCGATTTACCACGGCAAAATTCCGCCGACGCTGCACTACACCACCCCGAATCCGCGCATCCCGATCGATGGGAGCCCGTTTTTCGTCAACACGCAACTCGGCGACTGGCGCGGTCCCGCGACCGACCGGCGGGCCGGCGTCAGCGCGTTCGGTGTGGGCGGAACGAACGTTCACCTGGTGCTCGAAGCGGCGCCCGCGCGGCCCGTACTCGCCGCTCCGGTAATGCCGCAAGCGATCGTGGTATCGGCGCGCACGCCGGCCGCGCTGGCGGTCGCGCGCGCCAACCTGCGGGCCTATTTCGCGACGGCCGACGCGGCCGAGTTCGGCGCGGCGGCGTTCACCCTCCAGGCCGGCCGGCGTGCTTTTGCCCATCGCTTCGCCGTTGTCGCCGCCGACCCGGCCGAGGCCGCGCGCAAGCTCGGCGCGCCGGACAGCCCGGCGCCGGGCGCGTCCGGTTCCGATACCGGCGGCGGCGTCGCGTTCATGTTTCCGGGGCAGGGCGCGCAGTACGCCGGGATGGGCCGCGAGTTGTACGATCGGCTGCCCGTCTTTCGCGCGGCCATCGAGCGCTGCGCCGCGATTTTGGCACCGCTCGTACGCATCGATCTGCGTGACCTGCTGTACGCCGACGCGACGGACCGTGAAACGTTGCAATCGACCGAGCTTGCGCAGCCGGCGATCTTCTGCATCGAGTACGCGCTGGCCGCGGTGTGGATCGATTGGGGCATCGTGCCGACGGCGATGATCGGCCACAGCGTCGGCGAGTTCGTCGCAGCCTGTTTAGCCGGCGTCATGACGCTCGAAGATGCGCTCTTTCTGGTCGCCGAACGCGGCCGGCTGATGCGGTCGCTGCCGGGTGGCGCAATGCTGGCGGTCCGGCTACCCGCCGCCGAGCTGGCACCTTGGCTCGATGCGGCCTCGGCGATCGCCGCCGTCAACGGGCCGGCGCTCTGTGTCGCGGCCGGACCGTACGAGTCGATCGCCGCGCTCGAGCGCCGGTTAGCTCAACGCGACGTGCTCTTTCGCCGCCTCGACACGTCCCACGCGTTTCATTCACCGATGGTCGAGCCGATCGTCGCTCCGCTGGCGGAGCGGGTCGCCGGTGTGCCGTTGACCGCTCCTTCGCAGGCGTATGTATCGAGCACCACCGGCGACTGGATTTCGGCCGGCGAAGCGACGTCGCCCGAGTATTGGGCGCGGCACTGCCGTGAACCGGTACGATTTGCCGCCGGTCTCGACACGTTGGTTGCCGCCGGAATCACGACGCTGCTCGAAGTCGGACCCGGCTCGGCGCTGGGCGCCTTCGCCCGTCAGGGTGCGGCCAAGTCGGTGGCCTGCACCATCACCGGATCGTTGCCCGGCGCAACGCACGAGCGCGGCGATCTCGAAACGATGCTCGAGTCACTCGCACTGCTGTGGGCTGCCGGCGTCGAGCCCAACTGGGCGGCCCTCCATCCGGCAGCCGAACGGCGGCGCCTTCCGCTGCCGGCCTATCCGTTCGAGCGCAAGCGGCATTGGATCGATGCGGCAGCGCGCCCGGCGAACGCCGCCCCGATCGAACTTCAACCGGCAGCAGCACGTCCAGCGTTGGAAAGGAATTCCGTGCCGAATTCGCCTCAGGCCGACGTCGTCAGCGAACCGTCGCATACCGCGCAAGCGCTGATCGAAGCGCGGATCGCCGGCGTGCTCGAAGACCTTTCGGGTGAAGACATCGGCGGCCAAGATCCGGCGTCGACGTTTCTCACCTTGGGTTTCGACTCGTTGTCGCTGGGGCGATTCGCGGGCCACGTTCAGACGCAGTTCGGCGTCAGCGTCACGTTCCGCCAGTTACTGGGCGAGTTGCCGTCGATCCGCGCGCTCGCGGCGCACATCCTGGCCATCCAACCGGCTCAGCCGGCGCCGGCCGTTGCGCCGTCCGTCAGTGTTGCTCCGGCCGAACCGGCCGAGCCGGTCCCGGGGGCACCCGCTGCGAGCGGCGGCGCGACGCCGCTCGCGGCGCTCATGCGCGAGCAGCTCGCCGCCATGCAAGCGCTCATGCGCGACCAACTCGCCGCGCTGGGGCAAGCCGGACATGCCGCGGCGCCATCCGCGCCGGTCGTAGCCACCGTCGCCGCGCCCGAGGCGCCGTCGCGTTTCGAGGTTTTCCGGCCCGGACCCAGCGTCCCCGGCGCGTCCGATCTGACCGACCGCCAGCGCGAGCACATCGCCGATCTCATCGCGCGCACGACGGCGCGGACGGCCCGCTCGAAAGCGTTGACCCAGGCGGCGCGCGCGGTGCTGGCCGACCCGCGCGTGGCCGCCGGTTTCCGTTCCGAGTGGAAAGAAATGGTGTATCCGCTCGTGTGCGACCGCGCGCAGGGTTCGCGGCTGTGGGACGTCGACGGCAACGAATACATCGATTTGCTCAACGGCTTCGGTCAGACCGCATTTGGACACTCGCCGGATTTTGTCGTCGCCGCAGTCGCCAAGCAACTCGAACGCGGCTTCCCGATCGGACCCCAAACCGAGCTTGCGGGCGAAGTCGCCGAACTGTTTTGCAAACTCACCGGCAACGCGCGCGTTACGTTCTGCAATACCGGATCCGAAGCGGTCATGGCGGCGTTGCGGCTGGCGCGCACGGTCACCGGACGCGACCGCGTCGTTATCTTCAACGGCGCATATCACGGCCAGTTCGACGAAGTGCTCGTCAAAGGCGCGCGTACCTCGCACCGGGCCTTACCCGTCGCCCCCGGCATTCCGCGCGAATCGGTTGCGAACATGACGGTGCTGTCGTACGGCACACCCGACAGTCTGGAATGGATTCGCGAACATGCCACGGAACTCGCCGCGGTCGTGGTCGAGCCCGTCCAGAGCCGGCATCCGGCGCTCGTGCCGACGGCGTTTCTGCACGAACTGCGCGCGATTACCGCGGCATCCGGTACGGCGCTGGTTTTCGATGAAGTCGTGACCGGTTTTCGCGTGCACCCCGGCGGGATGCAAGCCGTTTTCGGTATTCGCGCCGATCTGGCGACGTATGGAAAAGTGGTCGGTGGCGGTATGCCGATCGGGATTCTGGCCGGCACGACCCGCTTCATGGACGCGCTCGACGGCGGCATGTGGCAGTACGGCGACGACTCGATTCCCGAAGTTGCACCGACCTTTTTCGCCGGCACGTTCGTACGGCACCCGCTGGTGATGGCGGCGGTCCTGGCGGTTCTGCGTCATCTCGACGCTGCCGGACCAGCCCTGCAGATAGCCCTGAGCGCGCGCACGGCCGGTCTTGTCGCACGGCTCAACGCGCTGCTCGAAGCCGGCGGCCTGGAAAGCCGCATCGAAAACTACGGCAGTCTGTTTTATTTTAATTTTACCGCGCACGAACGACTCGCCGGCTTACTGTACTACCATCTGCGCGAGCGCGGCATCTACATTCAGGAAGGCTTCCCGTGCTTCCTGACCACGGCGCACAGCGCGGCGGACGTCGATGCCATAGTCGCCGCGTTCGAGAGCAGTCTGGCGGAGCTGGCCGGCGCCGGTATCTTCGCCGTTCCCGAGATCCCCGTGCACAGCGTCGCGTTGACCGAAGAGCAAACCGAGATTTGGCTGGCAGCGCAACTGAGCGACGAAGCTTCTTGCGCCTTTAACGAATCGGTGACGCTGCGCTTGCGCGGCGAACTCGACGTCGTGGCGTTAAGTGCGGCTTGGAAGACCGTTATCAACCGCCACGACGCACTGCGCGCAACGCTGCATCCAACCGGCGAAGCGATGAAGATTGCCGCGCGTACGAGTTTTCGCTTGACGCCAGTCGACCTATCGACGCTCGATCCGCTGGCGGCGGAAGCGGCCCTATCGACGGCGGTGGAACGCGACGCGCGACTGCCCTTCGACATGGTCGATGGCCCACTCGTCCGCGCGCAGCTGTTGCGTCTGGGCGAAAGCGAACATGCGCTGCTGTTGACCGCGCATCATATCATTTGCGATGGCTGGTCGATGAACGTCATGCTCGGCGAATTCGCCGAGGCGTACGCAGCGCACGTTCAAGCGCGGACGCCCGATCTCGCGCACCCGCTGCAGTTCAGTACGTACGCGCGCATGCAGCACGAGCGCGACCGGGCCGAATTCGAGCGGCTCGAAACATACTGGCTGAGCATGTTCGCCGAACCGGTCCGTCCGCTCGAGCTTCCGACGGACCGGTCGCGGCCGCGGCGCAAGTCGTTCGCCGGCGCCACGCGGAGCGCTCGCATCGATGCCGCGCACTACGGGCGGATCAAAAAAGCCGGCGCACGCAACGGCTGCACGCTTTTTACCACCCTGCTGGCCGGCTTTGCGACGCTGGCCGGACGACTCGCCGATCAAACCGATGTCGTCGTCGGCGTTCCGGCCGCCGGTCAGTCGCTGCTCGAAGATGCCGTCCTGGTCGGACATTGCGTCGACTTTTTGCCGATTCGCACGCGCTGGACGGCCGATGCATCGCTGCGCGATGTCTTGACCACCGTCAGACGGAATGTCCTCGACGCCTACGAGCACCAGAGCTACACGCTCGGAACGTTGGTACGCACACTTGACGTGCCGCGTGAGATCGATCGCCTTCCGCTGACCGACATACAATTTAATCTCGAACGGCTGGCCGACGGTGTGGTGCTTCCGGGGTTAGACGTCCAAGTCGAACCAAACGCCAAAGCGTTCGTCAACTTCGATCTCTTTCTTAACGTGATCGAATCAGAGGCCGGTCTTCGGCTGGATTGCGATTACAGCACCGATCTGTTCGATGCCGCCACGATCGATCGCTGGTTAACGTATTATGTCGCGATGCTCGATGCATTTGTCGCCGACGCCGACACGCCGGCGGCGCGTGTTTCGATTCTCTCGCCAATCGAACGCCGTCATATTCTCGCCGACGCGAACGCCACATCCGATGTCGGCTTCGGCGAAACCACGCTTGGGGCGCTCTTCGAAGAGCGCGCTGCCGCGCAACCGGACGCGCCGGCGCTGACGGCCGGCCGCACGACCTTGACGTATGGCGCGCTCGACGCGCGCGCCAACGCGCTGGCGCATTATCTGCGCTCGCGCATCGCGCCATCCGACTTGCCGATCGGAATCTGTGTCGAACGCGGCGCCGACGCCGTCGTCGCCCTGTTGGCGACGCTCAAAGCCGGCCGGGCATATATTCCGCTCGATCCCACGCACCCGGTGGCGCGTCTGCGGCACATCGTGGATGATAGCGAGATCGGCGCGCTCGTTACCGATGTTGCGGCCGGCGTCGAGCTGGCTCAGCCGGGCATACCCGTCATTCATCTCGGCCTCGACGCGGACGCGATCGCGGCGGCGCCGCAAACGTTACCCTTCGTTGCGCGCCACCCCGACCGGCCGGCATACATCATCTATACATCGGGCTCCAGCGGCCGGCCCAAAGGCGTCGAAGTGACGCACCGGTCCGTCGTCAATCTGCTGTGCGCGATGTCGCGCGAGCCGGGATTAGCTCCGGCCGATGTCTTGTTGGCGGTAACGACGCTCGCGTTCGATATCGCGGCGCTCGAGGTGTTCTTACCGCTCGTGGTCGGCGCGCATGTCGTGATGGCTTCCAGCGAGGCGACCACCGATGCCCACGCGCTCATCGCGTTGATGGGCGCGACCGGCGTGACGGTCATGCAAGCGACGCCGTCGACTTGGCGGATGATGCTCGAAGCGGGCTTCGTCGCACCGCCGGGGTTCAAGATGCTCGTCGGTGGCGAAGCGCTCTCGCGTGAGCTGGCCGATCGGCTTCTGGCCGGCGCCGGTGAACTGTGGAACATGTACGGGCCGACCGAAACGACGATCTGGTCGTCATGTTGCCGGATTGCGTCCGACGCCGGGCCGATCACCGTCGGGCGTCCGATCCTCAACACCCAGTTTTACGTTCTCGACGCGAACGATGAACCGGTGCCCGTCGGCGCGATCGGCGAACTGCACATCGCGGGCGCCGGCGTTGCACGAGGATACGTGAAGCGTCCTGAACTCAACGCGCGCAAATTCATCGCCAACCCGTTCGGGCCCGGGCGGATGTACCGGACGGGTGATGCGGCGCGACTGCTGCCGTCGGGGGCGTTCGCGATCCTGGGTCGGCTCGACGATCAAATCAAACTACGCGGATTCCGGATCGAACTCGGTGAGATCGAAGCGGTGCTCGCACAGCAAGCGAATCTTGCGGCGTGCGCCGTCGCGCTACGCGAAGATACACTCGGAGAATCGCGACTCGTGGCCTATTTCGTCGAGCGTCCCGAATGGCCGCAGACCGCTGCCGCGTTGCGCGCGTTAGCGGCGGAACACTTGCCGGAGTATATGATTCCGGCACTCTGGATGCGGCTGCCGGCGCTGCCGCTAAGCGCGAACGGCAAGCTCGACCGAGCCGCCCTGCCCGTGCCCGACGCCGCAGCGCGCGAAGCCGATACGTATGCCGCGCCGCGCACCGCTACGGAGCTGACGCTTGCGGCCATCTGGGCCGAGATCCTACCGGTCGAACGGGTCGGGATCGACGACGACATCTTCTCGCTCGGCGCTGATTCGATTCACATCTTCCGCATCACGGCACGCGCCAACAAAGCCGGCTTGCCACTGGCGGCAAAGCAGCTCATGCGGCATCGAACGATCGCGGCGCTCGGCGCATATCTCGATGGATTGCGTCCGGCGGTTCGTGCGACCAACGGCGTCGTCCAGCCGACGCAACGCGGCGCTTGACGGAGGAACCCGCGGTCGATCCAATGCTCGTCGTCACCGCACCGCTTGCCGACCGGTACGCGGCACCGCTGCCGGGCGCCGAATCGGCGCGCGTCTACCCCTGTTCGCAGGCGCAGCAGCGGTTTTGGTTCGAGGAGCAGCTGCACCCGCAGAATCCTGGACTCAACGTCGCCGTCCGGTGGGGCATCGAGGGCGATCTGCCGCCCGCGCTGCTCGAACGGGCCTGGCAGCACCTCATCGCCCGGCACGAGTCGTTGCGAACGCGCTTCGTCGTCAGCGACGGCGAGCCGATCCAAGTCGTCGAACCGAGCGTCCCGTTCGCGGTGCATTCAGTTGACTTGACCGGTCTGAGCGCGACGGCGGCGGCGGCCGAAGCGCAGCGGGTCGCAACGGCTGAAGCGGGCCGGCCGTTCGACGTCGGCGTCGCACCACTCGTGCGCGTCACCCGCGTCATGGAAACGGCCTCCCGCTCGACGTTGCTCGTCACCGCTCATCATACGATTTGCGACGGTTGGTCGATCGGTATTCTCGCTGCGGAGATGGGCCGGTGCTGCGCGGCACTGCAACGCGGTGAACCGATCGCGCTGCCCGAGCTCGAAACGACGTACGGCCGCTTCGCCCAAGCCGAGCGCGACTGGCTGGCATCCAGCTCGCTGCACGATGAGGCCGAACGCTCGCGCGAGATGTTGCGCGGCTACAAGCAATTCGAGTTGCTGACGGATCGGCCGCGGCGACCGCTGCAAACCTCGAACGGCAGCATTGTATCAGTGCTGCTCGATACGTCGCTTACTGCCGCTCTGCAGCAGCTGGCGCGCCGGAGCGGCTGCACGCTGTTCATGGCCGCGCTCGCAACGTTGTACGCCCTGCTCTATCGGTACACGAGCGAAACCGACATTGCACTGGGCACGCAGGTCGTCGGGCGCGACGAAGTCGAGCTCGAAACGGTCGTCGGCTGCTTCATCAACACGGTCGCCGTGCGCGTCGACGTGGCGGACGATCCGACGTTCCTCGAGCTGCTCGAACGAACGCGAGACAGCGTCACCGAGACGTTCGAGCTGCGGCATTTTCCGCTCGAACGGCTCATCGAAGTTGTGAATCCCAAGCGTGACTTGAGCCGAAATGCGCTCTTCTCCGTGAATTTTATTTTCCAGCGCTCGTTCATCACAGATGCCACCTACGGCACGTTTTCGCTCGTCGACATGCCGTCACGGTCGGCCGGTGCGCTCTACGATCTCAACTTCTTCATGGTCGAACGTCCGGACGGCTGGCGTTTGTCGTGTGAATTCAACACCGATCTGTTCGAGGCGCGCACCGTCAACGGATTGATCGAGCGGTTCGAAACGCTCTTGCGCGCGGTCGTCGCCGATCCGCGGCAACACATCGCGCACGTGCCGCTGCTCGGAACCGCCGAGCGTAACGCACTGACCGTCACGGCGAATCGAACCCAAACCGAGTATCCGCGCGACGCGACACTGGCAACGCTGTTCGCCGCCCAAGCGGCTCGAACGCCGCACGCCGTCGCGGTCGAATGCGGTGCGCACACGCTCACCTACGCCGAACTCGAAGCCGCGGCGAATCGGCTCGCCCGCACGCTCGCCGCGCGCGGCGTTGGCACCGGCGCTCGGGTCGGAATCCTACTCACTCGCACACCGGCCCTGATCGTCGCGCTACTCGCCGTCGTCAAGAGCGGCGCCGCGTACGTGCCGCTCGATCCGACCTATCCGGCGCAACGGCTCGACGCTATCGTGCAGCAGTCCGCGCTTGCCGTCATCGTGTCCGAGTCGCACTTGCGCGACCGGTGTAAGGCGCCCGCCGACGCGTTCATCGCCGTCGATACCGAGCGCGCGACGATCGACCGCTACAGCGCCGAACCGGTTCCAAACGCAGCCGCTGCCCATGATGTAGCGTATGTCATCTACACGTCCGGCTCGACCGGCCAACCAAAAGGCGTTCAAGTCGAGCATCGCGCGCTGGTCAATCTGCTGTGGGCCATGGCGGCCGCGCCGGGCATCGCGCCGGACGATGTGCTCGTCGCGGTGACGACGGTGTCGTTTGACATCGCCGGTCTGGAATTGTTTCTCCCGCTCGTTGCCGGCGCGCGGCTCGTCATCGCCGATGAAGCCGCCGCCGTCGACGGCGCGGCACTCGGCGCACTCATAGGGCGCTGCGGGGCGACGATGATGCAAGCCACGCCGATCACGTGGCAGTTGCTGATCGAAGCCGGCTGGGCCGGGTCACCGCGGCTCAAGATCTTGTGCGGCGGCGAGGCGCTCACGCGCAAGCTGGCCGACGAACTGCTCGCACGCGGAAGCGAGCTTTGGAATATGTACGGGCCGACCGAAACAACGATCTGGTCGTCGGCGCTACGGGTGACCGCGGGCTCCGATCCGATCCGCATTGGAGCGCCGATCGCCAATACCCAATTCTATATTCTTGATCCCAACGGCGAACTCGTTCCACGCGGCGTCGCGGGTGAATTATGTATCGGCGGAGACGGCGTGGCGCGCGGCTACTTCGGGCAACCGGCATTGACCGCCGAGCGCTTCGTACCCGATCCCTTCGCTACCATCGCGGGCGCGCGGCTGTATCGCACCGGCGACGTCGTTCGGCGCGATAGCGGCGACACGTTGGAGTTCCTTGGCCGCACCGATCGGCAAATCAAACTGCGCGGTTTCCGCATCGAACTCGGAGAGATTGAAGCAGCCATACAGCAGCTGCCGGACGTCGCCGCCGGCGCGGCGGTGCTGCGCCATGACAGCGCCCGCGATGCGGCGATCTGGGCCTTCGTCGTGCCGGCCGCCGGCACGCCGGACGACGGCTGGACCGCGCGTTTACGGCTGTGCTTGAGCGAGACATTGCCGCACTATATGATTCCGGCGCGGATCGTCGTACTCGAAGCGCTGCCGCACACGCCCAACGGCAAAGTCGACCGCAACGCATTGCCGCAAACGGCCGGGCACGAGCACCGGAATGAGACCGAACCGCCGGCGACGCCGACGGAGATCGTCCTCGCGGGCCTCATCAGCGAGATGCTGGAGCGCGATGCGATCGGCCGCCACGACGATATCTTCGCGCTTGGCTTCCACTCGCTGCTCGCGGTGCGCCTGGTCGGACGAATCGCGAAGACGTTCGGCGTCGATTTGCCGCTGCGAACGCTGTTCGACGCGCCGACGGTCGAACAACTAGCCGGGCGCATTACGCCGCCGTCGGACCAACCGGCGGCGGCCGACGCGCCGCGACCGATCGTCACCATCAATGCGGGCGGCTCGCAGCCCGCGTTCGCGTATCTGCATAGCGACGTACTGGCCGACGGCCTCTACTCGCGCCGGTTAGCCGCCGTAACCGGATCGAGCCAACCGTTCCACGCCATCGCACCACACGGAACGGCGGGACTGCCCTTGGAGGCGACCGTTGAAGCGATGGCCCGGGATTATTTGCCGCGCCTGCGCAGCGTGCAACCCGACGGACCCTACCGGCTGGGCGGCTTTTGCGCGGGTGGACTCGTTGCTTACGAACTCGCCCGCTTATTGCAGGTGCAAGGTGAGACCGTCGAACGCTTGGTGTTGATCAACGCCTCCGCCCCGTCGAGCCGGACGCTCGTCATCGGAGACCGTATCATTCGAGCGATTGGGCTCAACGCGAAACTCGGACCCCGGCTGCGTGAAAGCCTGATCTACAATGTCGCCCGCTTGGCGGAGGCAATCGGCGAAGGACCGCGCGCGATCTTCGGCTTTTTCGCTAACCGGACGCGCGCGCTGTTCGCCCGCGCGGAGCGTGACAAACGCACCGAGATGGCCGAATTCGAGCCGTTCGAGAAGCGCAGCGGCACCCGCGAAACTGAAAATTACTTTGCTCATCTCGTCGCGGCGCTGACCTATCATCCGCGGCCCTACGCTGGTGTGCTCACGCTGATCTGGGGCGTCGATCAAGCGTTGATGCCGGCCGATCCGACCGTCGGCTGGAGCCGGTTCGCGCGGACCGTTACGGTGGCCCCGATGACCGGCGGCCATGTGTCGCCGCTGCACGATCGCATCGACGAACTCGGGCGTGTGTTGGGCCGAGTATTAGCGTGAATTCGCCCGTATCTGCCGCACCGCGCGGCCACATCTTCGAGGCCGAATCCGACCAGTTCCGCGATGATTTCGATCGCCGGCCGTTTGCATTCCGGCACACGTTGGCGAGCGATCCGTTATTTGAAACCGGACGGCTGATCGAAGTCGCGCGGCAACTAGCGGCCGATCCGCGCGACGTGTATTACGACGCGGGCGATGTCGAGATCGGCCAGCGCTGGGACGACATTCCGGCTTGCGAACTCTCCGTCGCGCAGCTGCTCGAGCGGATCGAACACGCCAACGCCTGGATCATCTTGCGTAAGGTCGACAAACTCCCCGCGTATGCTGCACTCTTGGATGCGTGCCTCGCCGAGATCGAACAACGCTCGGGCCGAAACCTGCGCGACGTCATGAAGATTCGCAACGCGCTCGTCTTCATTAGTTCGCCGCATCGCATTACGACGTATCACATCGATCGGGAATGTAGTTGTTTGCTGCAAATTCGCGGCAGCAAGACGATCAATGTATTCGATCGAAACGATCGCGACGTGCTCAGCGAGGAAGAGCTCGAACGCTTCTGGACGATCGACAATAATTCGGCGACCTACAAGCCGGAATTACAGCAGCGCGCCAGCGTGTTCGAACTTGTCCCCGGCAACGCCGTGCATCTTCCGGTAAACGCGCCGCATTGGCTAAAGAACGGGCCTGAGGTTTCGATCTCCTTGAACGTGAATTTTCACTACAAAGATAGTGCGCTTGCCGATATCTACCGCACCAACTATTGGTTGCGCAAAATTGGTTTGAAGCCGACGCCGCCGCGCCGGTCGGCCTTGCTCGACGGCCTCAAACGCTCGGCCTACGGGTCGACCGGGGCCCTGCGCACGATGGTGCGCCGGCTCGCGCGCAAAGGTTGACGTCATGACAACCTATGAAGGCGAGCCGCATTCTTGACCGGGCGCTATCGTCAACCGGAACGCACGCCGGCAAACATCCTCGTACCGGGCCAGAAACTGCTCTTTCGCGAACACTACAACCAAACGTGTTTCATGTTCGAGCACGCGCTGCAGTGGCCGGACCTGTTCGAGCTCGCTAACGTGGTCGAACTGTCGGAACGTCATCCCGATTCATCGTACTCGACGCACGACGACCCGCTCGATGACGACGTTCAACGCGCGCGAAAGCCCAAGACGCTGGCCCAAACGATTGCGACGATGGCCGACACGGACTCGCTCGTTATCGTAAAAGGCTTGGCTGACGATCCCGAGTTCGGTCCGGTCTTCGCCGACCTGCTCGCTGAATTCGAAGACACGCTGGGAGAGTTGCTCCGGGCCGACGTGGCGCACGCCGGCGCTACGCTCGTTATGAGTTCACCACGCCGGGTAACGCCTTACCACATCGACGACGAAGTACGCTTCCTGTTGCAACTGCGGGGCGAAAACATCGTCAACGTGTTCGATCCCAACGATCGCACGCTGCTCACCGAGAGCGAACTCGAAGCGTTTTATACCGGTGATGCGAACGCGGCGAAATTTAAAAAAGAACGTCAGCACGAAGCGCGCGTTTTCGACTTCGTACCGGGCACCGGCTTGCATTTGCCCGTGCTCGCGCCATGTTGGACCCTCAACGGCGACTCGATCTCGGTAGCGATCAGTCTGGACTTTGGGCTGCACTCGAACGCCCGGACGGCGAAGGTGTACCGGCGCAAGAAAAACTTGCGCAACCGCGGGATTGCGCCGCTGCTATCGGCGGTCTCGTTGTGGCAGGACACCCGCGACGCCGGCGCGCCGGCCGGCAATCAGTGATGCGCCGTCGCGTTCGGGCTGCGCGTCTTGGACTGGCGTTCCTCGCTCTGGCAGCGGTGTCGCTAGCCGGCATACACGCGGCGCGGCCCGATGTGCTGGGTATCATGCGTTTACCGGCACCGACCGGACCCGCCGCGGTCGGCACAACGATTCTTACCGTCGCGCCGGGCGTCAGCGTGCAAGTGTGGTATCCCGCGCAGCGCGGCAGCGCCGGGCAGCGCGCGCCATACGCGTTGGGCTCGACGGCGGGCAACTGGCGCGCTCGGCTGAGCGCAGCGATGGTACGAACCGACGCTGTGGTCGACGTTCCCGTCGCGCCCGGACGCTATCCGATACTGCTGTACGCACCGTCGTGGGGCGGCGTGCGTTCGGACAACACCACCCACGCTCAGAACCTCGCCAGCCATGGCTTTATCGTGGTCGCGATGGACGATGCGTACGCGGCAATACCGATGGATCTGAGCAGCGCGACGGCGTACCACGCGACGTTGCGCTGGGCCGGCCGCAAAGCTCGGTTAGCGGCGGCGAAGGCATCACGTATTCTCGATGCTTTCGAACGGCTCAGTGCGCCGGGCGCGCCGTCGCGCTTTGCCGGCCACGCCGATATGCGGCGGGTCGGCATGTACGGCTTTTCCTTCGGCGGCGCGGTCGCCGCGCAAGCGGCCACGCGCGACCCGCGTATTCGCGCCGTCGTCGATCTCGATGGCTGGATCTTCGCCGACGCCGCCGCGCGTGGTGTCAACCGGCCATTTCTCGTCGTCACGAGTTCGGCGGCCGACGAACAGGCGGCTCGCGCTGCGGACGGCGGCGATCAGCGGTACGCCGATCTGCTCGATGCGGACAACGTGCGAGCGATGCAAAACGGGCTGCGGCGATACGGCGGTTTTTGGTTGACGGTATCCGGAACGAATCACTACAATTTTGCCGACGTCGCCGTGTTGCCGTCATTTCGCCATACCGGGGTCGGTCCGATCGACGGCCGGCGGGCACAAGCGATCGTGGGGGCCTATCTGCTTGCGTTCTTCGACCGTTTCCTCAACGCTCGCGCGGCGCCGCTGCTCGAAGCGCAAGTATCGGCGCGGTCGACGGCCGGCCGCGAGTTTGATTCAGCGGCGCGCTTACAAATTTGGCCCGCGCAAAACGCTCGCATTCACCCCAGCACGCGTTCTCGGCGCGCGGCCTACCGCGAAGGCGATCATGCACACGCCGGTTAGCAGCGAGATGACGGCGCTGGCCGACCCGCGCGCGCAGTCCAATGTCGCGGGTGCGCCGGCGCAATCCGCTGGACTCGTTCGCTTGACCTGCAGTGCCGTGGATCGGTCGACAACGCCGGCCGGCCAACTCGATGTTGTCCTGTCCGCCGGTTCGATCGACGCGCTAGCGGCGCAAGCGCAACGCCTTGCGTGCCCGATCGATGCGTTGGCGTACGCAGCGTTCGCGACGCTCCTGGCACGTTACACCGGTGAAAGCGACGTGTGGGTCAGCTCGGCGGCTGGTGGCGCGCTGCGCATCGATCTGGGCGGCGATCCCCTGCTACGGACGGCGCTGCTGCGCGCGCGCGCGGTTCTCGCCGCCGATGCCGATGCGGGCGCGGGCGCCGGCGCCGGCGTGGCCGAGGTGCATCCGGCCAACGCTTTCAACCCGAGCAGCGCGGCGGTGCTAACCGGGGGTGCTCGCGAGCGCGGCCCTGCCGGAATCGACCCGGAGCTGCGGCCGGCTGCCGATACCGACCTGGGCCTCGCGTTCATCGCCCGCGCCGACGGCGTTTACGGTCGCTGGTCGTTCGATGGCCAGCGGTTCGACGCGCCGTCGATCGCGCGGCTCGCCGGTCACTATGCGCGCGTGCTCGCGGCGTTCAGTGCCGATCTCGACCGGCCCGTATCGGCCATCGCGTTACTGACCGGTGAAGAACGCGAAGCGCGCATCCGGGACGCTACGGGGAACCGCCCGCTGTACGAACGCGAAGCGACGATTCCGGCGCTTTGGCTGCAGCAGGTGCTGAGCCGGCCGACCGCCGTCGCGCTGATCGACGGCCAACATACGCTGTCGTATGCCGACGTTGACCGGCGCGCAAATGCGTTGGCTTGGCACTTGCGTTCGCTGGGTGTCGTCGCCGGCAGCGCGGTCGGCGTCGCGTTCGACCGCTCGATCCACCTGCCGATCGCGCTACTGGCAATTCTCAAAGCCGGTGGCGCCTACGTGCCGCTCGATCCGGCCTACCCGCCCGAGCGGTTGGCGTTCATGATCGCGGATGCCGAGATTGGTGTCATCGTGAGCCGGCATGCACTGCCGGTCGCCGTAGCGTTTTTGGGCCGGTTGGTGCTGCTCGACAGCGACGCGCCGGCACTCGACGAAACGGCCCGCGAAGCTCCGGAGTGCGGCGGCGACACCGGCGCTCGCGCCTACATCACGTACACGTCAGGCTCAACGGGCCGGCCCAAGGGTGTCGCCGTGTCGCATCGCGGAGTGGTGCGGCTGGTTCGGTCACCCGACTATGTCGCCATTACGGTGAGCGACGGCTATCTGCAACACGCGCCGCTGGCCTTCGACGCGTCGACTTTTGAGATTTGGGCGCCACTGCTCAACGGCGCGCGATTGGGCATTCCCCGACCGGGTTTGCTATCGATGACCGATCTCGCTGCGGCGATCGAGCGGTTCGAGGTCACCACCCTGTTTCTGACGACCTCATTATTCGAGCGGCTCGTCGATAGCGGCTTTGCGACGCTCGGCCCTTTACGCCAGGTGCTCACCGGTGGCGAAGTCGCTTCACCCGCGCACTTGTGCCGGTTCATCGACCGCTATCCGGCATGCCGGCTCAGCGCCGTCTACGGCCCAACGGAAAACACCACGTTCAGCACGGCTCTCGTATTGGCGACGCAAACGGCCGTGGGGACGAGCGTGCCGATCGGACGCCCGATCGCGAACTCAACGGCGTACGTGGTCGACCCGAGCGGCCAACTCGCGCCGATCGGCGTACCGGGTGAACTGTGGGTCGGCGGCGACGGTGTCGCTACGGGTTATCTCGGCCTCGCCGAACTGAGCGCCGAACGTTTCATTGCCGACCCCTTCTCAGCCGATCCGGCGGCTCGCGTCTACAAAACCGGCGACCGGGCGTATTGGCGAACCGACGGCGTTTTGATGTTTCTTGGCCGCTTCGACGATCAAGTCAAAATTCGGGGCTATCGCATCGAACTCGGCGAGATCGAAGCTATTTTGAGCCGGCAATCAGGCGTCGCTGCCGCGGCCGTCGTCGTGGCGACCACCGGCGGCGCAAAAGTGCTGTACGCCTACGTCGTTCCGGCAACCGGGGTCACGCTGCACGAATCGGAGCTGCGAGCACACTTGACGACGCGATTACCACATTACATGCTGCCCAACCGCATCGCGGTTGTCGCCGCGTTACCGGAACACGCGAGCGGCAAGACGGATCGAGTCACGCTGGCGCGCTGGGCCGAGCATCCGCCGGCTACGCAAGCCGCGACCGGACCGCACCGCGCGACGCCAGCGCAGCCGGCGCTGCCCGTGCTAGCGCCGCGTCCGACCCTTGGGCCGCTATCGCCGCAGCGCCGCTATCAGCAGACTATCGGCGACATTTGGCGCGAGGTGTTGCAACTCGAGCAACGTCCGCCGCTCGATCAAAACTTCTTTGACGCCGGAGGTGACTCGTTGCGCCTGTTGACCGTTCATTCGCGGCTGCAAGCGCAACTGGGCACGCCGATTCACATATTGGATCTTTTCGAGTACCCATCGATCGGAAGACTTGCCGCGCATCTCGCCGCTACGGTCAGCGCGTGAGTGGCTATCGGCGCGCACTCTCACATGCCGCGAAGCTCGGCGTGAATGCACCGGCTGTCGGCCGAGCGGTGCGTCTCGAACGCGCCGCATCGTTGTGCGGAACGGGTCGGGCCGATGCATAACGGCCAGATCGCGATCATCACCCCAAGCTACGGGCCGGATTTCGAATTGTGCCGGACGCTCAATCGCAGCGTGCTGGAGTTCTTGCCGCCGTCAGTCAAGCATTACATCTTCGTCGACCGGCGAGATTTACAATTGTTCGGGACGCTGGCCGGTGAGCGAACGCTCGTCGCGACCAAAGAAGAAATCATGCCCAAGGGGATCGTTCAAATTCCCGGCCTCAATCGCTGGATTTCGACCGCGACGCTGCTGCCGATCAGCGGCTGGCTCGTGCAACAAATTGCGAAGATCGCGACCGCGGAGCTGCTCACGGAATCGACGCTCGTCATGGTCGACTCCGATGCGCTGTTCATTCGCGACGTGGAACCGGCGCTGTTTTCCGGAAATGGTGCATCGCGACTCTACCGCTGCCCGGGTGCCATCACCGCCGACATGACCGCACATGTCACCTGGCATCACAGCGCGTGTCAGCTGCTGGGGGTGGCGCCCGACCCGCCGCCGATGGATGACTATATCGGCCAAATCATCAGCTGGGATCGCGAACTCGTGCGCCGGATGTGCGCGCGGATCGAATCCGTCAGCGGCCACAGCTGGCACGCCGCGTTAGCGCGTAAACGCGCCGTTTCCGAATATCTGCTGTACGGCTTGTTCGTCGAAAAAGTGGTCGGCGCAGCGGGTAACGTATGGATCGACGAGCGCTCGCGCTGCAAAACACATTGGGAATTGAGCCCGCTGCTCGAGTCGGACTTGGCCGAATTTGCGACCAAATTTGCCGACGGCGATTTTGCGCTCATGATCGGTTCGCATTCGAGAACGAGCGCGCAAACACGCCGCGCAGCCATCGAAATGGCAACCAACGGACGTCTGAGCTAGCGCGTCGACCACGGCGTCGCTCAACAAAGTCTCGGGCTTTGCGCGTCGCCAGCCGTTGGGCGTGTACGAAGCTAGTCCGCGGCCATCGACCCGGTCCTTTGGCGTTGACGAAGCTGCGGTTGGGCGGCATCCAAGCCGTTGCAAACAGAAAACGGGGATGTTTGTGTTCGTTAGTCGTCCACGAAACACGTCGCCTGCGCTCTAGCCTAGGGTTCTGCAGCGGGCGAAGCCCAAGACATTACCCGCTTGTCGCGCAACGGCTAAGCCGACACTTTTGGGGCGTCGACTTTGCCGCACAGCTCTGACTACGTGTGGCGGTGATACGAGCTGCCGCTCGAGCACGTTGTGGCCGTCGGTTGGTAGGCGTGGAAATACTGAAGCGACATGATCGCCGGCCACGGCGTTGTCGCATCGGGCGCCCCCGGAAAGCTGCCGGGCGCCCCGATCTGCAGCGACACCATAAAGTAAAAGGCGTTGACTGAGGCATCGGGATACTGCTGCGTCGGAACACCGTCGACATAGTACACGTCGGCGGTGGGCGTCACCAGCACACCATAACGGTGGAACCCGGCCGTCGCGTCAAAACCGAGCTGATACGGTATTGCGTGCGGTTGTCCGTTGATCGGGTGGATGCTTTGATAGATTTGGGTCGGGATCTGGCCGAAGAATTCGAAAACATCGACCTCCGCCCGCGTGTACGTATCGAGCATCCAAAATGAGGGCCAGATGCCTTGACCCTTGGGCAACTGCACCTTGACCTCGTAGTAGCCGTACCGCTGGGTAAAGGTGGTCGCCGGCGCGCCGTGCACGTTTTGGCCGCCCGTCGAAACGAGCCCGCTCACGTATTGATAGCCTTCGATGTCCGCAGGCGATAGACCGGGAACTTGAGACACCGGCCGCGCGGCGATGGTCAGCGCATTTGCGCCGCCGGCGACGATCGTTCCAAATGGATCGTATACCGGGTTTCCCAACGCAAGCGACTTATCCATATAGTAAGCGGCATCGCCGGCGGTCGGGTTCGAGCGATCCCATTGGTAGCCGGTGAACCACTGGCCGCCATTGTCGTTGCGCCACGAATCGACATCCGAGAATGCCTGGACGAACGATGTCGTATATAGCGCGTTATTCAAGCAGAGCGAGGCTGGGCCCGTGACCGGCGTCGGAGTTGGCGTCGGAACCGGCGTTGGCGTCGGCGCACTCGTCGGCGGCGATGTGGGCGTTGGTGTCGCTGTATGCACCGGCGTGGGAGTCGTCGTCGGCGCGGCCGTCGGAGTTGGGGCCGGGGAAGTCGCCGCCGGCGACGTCGTGGGAGCGGCGCTTGGATTTTTGGCGGGATTCGTCGTGGGCGAAGCGGTCGCCGTCGGCGTGGCCGCCGGTGCGCTCGGACCGGTCGGTGGCTTTCCGCCGGACACCGTTTGCACGGCTACCGGCACCGGAGACGTCGTGCCGGCGGCGCCTCCGCCGGCGCACCCGCTCAGCGTGAGCAGCGCGACCGCGAACAGGATACCGGTACCGCATCGATACTGGCGGAAGGCGAATGCGAACCGGCCAGTTAGGTGAGGCATGCGCACGAGCCAATCAATCCGCACCGCAGCACACAGCACGCTTCGATTCACCAAACTGTTCACATAAAGCACTGCGCGTTCAACTCTCCGTCTCGAACCCGAACGTATCGCTCGACCTAGCGTTGAACCGTATCGGCCGGAGCCGACGAACGGCCGGTTCGTACCGGCCTAGCCGTATCGGAACGGACACGACAAGGTGTATGCGCGCGTGGCCAGCCGTAGGCCATGCAATTCGCAAGCCGATAACCTCCGGCCGGGTCCAGCATTAGAGTAGTGTATCCCCCGGTCGGGCGTTAGGGGCATAGGACTCTGCTGCTGCTTGGTCTGCAAAATCGGGACGAAAGAATGGCTGCAGGCGACGAATCGCAAAGGTGCCGATATCGTGAGTTCGCGCACTTGCCAGCCCGCGACACCATGGTTGCCAACCTCGTTTGCCATGTTGGGAGGTAGCTCGAGTGCTAACGACTGTCCGGCCGACGCGGCTTTTCATCGTCGATCCGCAACCGTTGATCGCTGCAGCGTTACAGCACTTCTTCCAAGCCACCCAAGTGTTTCACGTCGTCGAAACATCGCAGCATGTGCGTCCCGCCATCCTTCGCACGATTCGTCCGGATGTGGTGCTGCTCGCGCCCGAACACGGGTCGAACGACGTCGGTGAAGCCGTTACTGCCTGCCGGACAGCGCTACCATCGGCGAAAATTTGCTGGTTGTCATGTCATACGCATCCGGAATCGCTCCGCCGCGTCATCGACGCCGGTGCCTCGGGCTATACGATCAAGGATGTCGCTCCCAGCGAATTGATCGACGCCGTGCGAATCGTCGCGCGCGGCGGCACGTACATCGACCCGCGGCTCAAGAGCTTGGGCCGCACTTCAGGCGGCCCCGGACGGCGCGCCGATACGCTACATTCGCTCTCCGAGCGCGAAACGGAGATTATCAAACTCATTGCCGAGGGCAACTCGAACCGCGAGATCAGTACGGCCCTCTCGCTGTCGGAAAAGACGGTGAAAAATCACATTAGCCGGATCTTCGCAAAATTGCATATAACGGCACGCACGCAAGCCGTGGTCCATGCGATCAAGGTGGGCATCGCGTAGCGGGCTCCGCAGAGCGGGCGGCACAGCGCGGCATCCAGCCCGCCGGGCAACCTGCGGCGTCCGGCCCAGCGAGTAGCGCCCAGGCGTGTTTCGGCCCCGCGTTCTTGCACGTAAGCGCGGGCGTATCGGCATTGAAACGTCCGCGACGGTTCGGGTAATGCGAGAGCTACGAGGCGATTCCGCATGCGAAGGGGACGGCCCGCCAAACCGGTAGCGCGGCGCGCCGGAGGTGAAGATGCGCGTCGGCGACGACGTTTCGCGGCGAACGGCAATGAGTAGGGCCATACGCCCTACCTTGCCGGACAGTTGAGGATTAGCACCACGACCGAAATACCGTTACGGTATACAGTGTATGCGCAGTTGCCTCCAAGACGCTGCTTCCTCCGGCGCGCTCGATCTTCATAGCATCGCCCCGGAGCGTTAAGGTGCAGCTTGCACCCCGACTCGTCCGCATCTTCATCATCGATCCGCAGCCGCTCATTGCGGCGGCGCTCAAGCACCTGTTCGCGGCGAGCCCGATGTTCGCGGTCGTCGGAACAGCTCAAGTGGTCAAGGCGCTCGTGCTACGAACGGTTTGCCCGGATGTCGTTCTGTTATGCCAGGAACATGGCTCGACCGACGTCTGCGACATGGTGACCGCATGCCGAGCGGCGGCTCCGGCCGCAAAAATCTGCGTCGTCGCGTGCCACACGCACCCCGAGTTATTGCCGCGCGTGGTCGACGCCGGCGCCGAAGGTTATGCCGTCAAGGATACGGCCCCGGCCGAACTGCTCGACGCGATCGTGCAAATCGCGAATGGCTCGACCTGGGTCGATCCGCGCGTCGGTACCTTTACGCCTGGCACAACTTCTGCGGCACGCCGCGTCCGCACGCTCAGCAGTCTCTCGACTCGCGAGACCGAAGTGCTCAAGCTCATCGCCGACGGTTATTCAAATCGCGAGATCAGTATCGCGCTTTCACTGTCCGAGAAGACCATCAAGAATCACATCAGCCGCATTTTTGCCAAACTCCACATCACCGCGCGAACGCAGGCGGTCATTCACGCCATAAAATCCGGCATCGCCTAACGAACGTAACCCGCGGGTTTTTGGGCTGCTCGAGCCCAGCGGCCCTTCGGCCGCGTCAGAGCTATCCACGCCGGTTCGGCCACGCCAGCGCTGCCACACCAGTGAGCCACGATCGAATGTACGCGCATTGCGCTGAAAACGCTTGATTCGCGCCGAGGCATCGTTCAATCGAAGCCGGCTCAGGTGCGATTTGAGTTTTTAGTCGGTCGATACGGGCGCCGGCGAGTCTTACTCGCCGCGGAAATCGAGGTCGCTCGTCGTCCCGGTGGGAAGCGCTGCCGAACCATTGAACGTCGTCATCACATACTCGCTAAAGAGGGCATTGGGCCAACCAAAGTCGACCCGCGAGAACTTCGTCGGATCGTTCGGGTTGAACGATTCGTGCAGTAAGTGGTCACCAGGGTCCGATGCGAGCAACTGATCGAGCACATCGTGCCGTTCGCCATCGGTTGCAGCCGTAAGACCTTCCATGATCAGCGCCAGCGGCCAGACGTACCCGTCGCTCGTGTGCAAGCTCCCGATCCCGCGCGCGAACTTTCCAATGTAATAGTTGGGGTCGTCGCGCGACAGCAGAAAACGCCGCGTGTTCCGGTACACAAAGCTATTCGCGCGCGTATAGCCGATATAGGGGGCCGACAGCAAACTGGGAATATTCGCGTCGTCCATCAACGTCGCGTGGCCAAGCCCATCGGCTTCGTACGCGTAGACATAGCCGTAATTCTGGGTGAAAATTTCGCCGTACGTCTGTATCCCGGTATGGACTTCTTCGCGCAGCGCCAGCGCGCTTTGCGCTTTGATGAGGTTGTGGTACACGTCGCGTTCGATCTCGCCGAGTTCACCTAACGCGACGACCGCCATCATCTCCGAGGGAATGAGATAATTATACTGGCAGGCGTCGTCCGACGGGCGGAAGCCCGTCCAGATCATACCGGTATAGCGAACCGGATTGCCATGTCCGCCGGCGGGCATCTCCTTGTGCATGTAGCGCGAGTTGCGGGCGTGATCTTGCTCGCGCTGCATCGTCTGAAAATCGCGATCGAACCCGAGCGACAGATCGCCGGTGAAGATCGACGTATCGCCCGTTTCTTTCCAATACGTCCAGGCCAGCGTAATTGGATACGCAAGCGAATCAAGCTCGAACTTTTCTTCCCACACGCGATAGTCGAGCGTAAAGGCGTTGGCATAGGGATCGACCTGCAAGTATTTGCCCATGCGGGCGATGATGCCGCGCAGCAGACCGGCGACTTCGGGGTCCGACTTTGCATAAAAGAGATAGGGCCGAACCTGTGCGCTCGCATCGCGCAGCCATTCGGCGGGGATGTCGCCGGTTTTTACATATGCCGTTCCATCGGTGGCGACCGTCGCCTGGCGACTCGTATTGAGCAAGGCGGCCCGATACATGCGCTGCAGTTGGGCGTTGGCATTGGTGTAGTCGGCCGATGCCTTGGCAATCGATTGAAGCTCGACGGCGCTCACCGCAGCCGGAACGACACCGGTACTGCACGCGACAAGCGTGATGAGTACTTGGGCAATTCGCCGGATCAAGAACCGAGCTAAACGCATTGCCGGTTGAGTTCGGCGCCCGGCCCGGCGCTTTCCCGGCGGGCACATCAGGATCGGCGTCCAGCGGCCCGAAACAACGAATCGATGCACCCATGCTGCCGAACTCCCTGACGCGGCTGAATCGGCCCCGCACGTCGCCGCTGCTCGAGGGCATCTTCGACCGCGCCGTCGTCACAGCAGAGTTGTGGGGCCCGGGCGACGCAGCCTTGCTGCACCCCGCCGAAGCGGCGCTCACGACCGGATTCGTCCGTAAGCGGCTGGGAGAATTCAGCGGCGGACGGCTGTGCGCGCGGTATGCGCTACGCGCAGTGGGTGTCGCCGCGCCGGTTTTGATGGCGACCGACCGCAGCCCGCAGTGGCCCCCGTCCGTTGTCGGCAGCATCAGTCACACCAGTGACTACTGCTGTGCGGTCGTCGCACCGGCCAGCACGTTCGCGGCGATCGGGGTCGATGCCGAGATCGTCGGACGGGTCAGCGCCGACCTTGATTCGCTCGTGTTTACCTCCGCTGAACGAGCGCTGCTCGCCGGATTGACGGCTCGCGAGCGCAGCCGCGCGTCGACCGTCATCTTTAGCGCCAAAGAAGCGTTTTACAAATGCCAGTATCCGCTCACGCAGCGGTGGCTCGACTTTCAGGACGTTTCGGTGCACATTGTTACCACCGACATGGCAACGGGGCGTTTCACGGTGGCTCGGGCTGCCGGCCACGAGCCGCTGCCGATGACGATCCCGCTCCCGCTCACCGGCCATTTTGCAATCGCCGAAGAACTCGTGGTTACCGGTCTAACGCTCGGGCGTTGAGCCCGGGTCGGGCTATTCGCCGCCGATGAGATGTGCCAAATCGGTCTGAGCGTGCCGGCGCAGGACACGGTAGATCAACGACGTCGGGAAACCAAGCCGTTCCAAGCCGCGCGCCGCGGATTGATAGCTTAGATCGGGCTTGGTCCGGCGCAGTTTTGCATAGGCTGCATCGATCCGACTCGACTGGTCGCTGGGTGCCTGCGCGACACTCTGTTGCGCGATGTCGCGATCGATGCCGCGTTTGACGAGTTCGGCAACGAGCCGCGCGTCGCCGACGGCTTTGCGTGGTCCGGTGACGTACAGGCTGGCGAAGAGCCGATCGTCGAGATAACCATCGTCTTTGCAGCGGGCGACGGTTTGGGCGATGTCATCGTCCGCGTAGCCGCGAGCTTCGAGCTTCTTCCACAGCTGCGCTTCGGTAAGCCGGCGTAAGGCCAGCATCCGAAGCGCAGCAACCCGCGCATTCACCATTGCGTGTTGCGATTAGCCGCGACTACTCCGCGTCGTCGTCAGCGCCGACCGCCGCACCGACCGTCTTTGTCACGCCGTTGGCCGACACGGTCGCCTTTAGCGCTTCACGGATTTTCGTCTCGATTTCCACGGCGAGATCCATGTGTTCTTCGAGGAATGACTTCGCATTCTCACGACCTTGACCGATACGCGTTTCGCCGTACGTCCACCACGAGCCGCTCTTGCCGACGATGTTGCGTTCGAGCGCGACATCGAGGATCGAACCCATTTTGGAGATGCCCTTACCGTAGGTAATATCGAATTCGGCTTGGCGGAACGGTGGCGCAACCTTATTTTTCACGACTTTGACGCGCGTGCGCGAGCCCACGACATCGGTACCGATCTTGATCTGTTCGAGCTTGCGAACGTCGAGCCGGATCGAGGCGTAGAATTTGAGCGCGCGACCGCCTGACGTCGTTTCGGGACTGCCGAACATGACGCCGACCTTCTCACGCAGCTGGTTGATGAACACCATAACGCATTTCGAGCGCGAGATCGCGGCGGTGAGCTTGCGCAGCGCTTGTGACATCAACCGCGCTTGCAGACCGACGTGCGTATCGCCCATGTCGCCTTCGAGTTCGGCTTTGGTGACCAGTGCGGCGACCGAATCGAGCACGACAATGTCGACGGCATTGGAGCGGATGAGCATCTCGGCTATATCGAGTGCCTGTTCTCCGGCATCCGGCTGCGAGATAAGTAAATTATCCAGATCGATGCCGAGATTCTTTGCATAATTCGGGTCGAGCGCGTGCTCGACGTCGATGAATGCCGCCGTTCCGCCGATCTTCTGAGCTTCGGCAATTGCGTGCAACGCTAAGGTCGTCTTACCGCTCGATTCCGGTCCGTATATTTCAATGATTCGACCGCGCGGAAAACCGCCGACGCCCAGCGCCAAGTCGAGGGCGATCGATCCGGACGGGACGACATCGAATGCCATCTTATCCTGGAAATCGCCTAATTTCATGATCGAGCCCTTGCCGAACTGACGCTCGATTTGCGCTAGCGCGTTGTTGAGGGCGGCTAATTTATCGTCTGCCAAAGTCGTGCTCCGTGGAGTGTGCGGCGGTAGTAGTGTTCCCGGCAAGACTCTCAGATCAGAGTGCCAGCTGGTCGGCACACTGCTAATGAACCTACGCGGCGTACCGCATGACCATCACGCGCCGGAGCGCCCGATACAAGGTTCGATTGCGGCGAAGGTTCACGACGCCGCATCGAACTCCTGTTCGAGCGTGCGGTGCTATGCCGCGGCGTCGAACAAGGCGCGGGTGAACTGGGCCGCATCGAACGGCTGCAATGCGTCGGCCGATTCGCCCAAGCCGATATACTTGATCGGAACCGTGAGCTGATCGACGATTCCGACGAGCACGCCGCCTTTGGCCGTCGAGTCGAGTTTGGTCACGACGATTCCGGTGAGTGCCGTAGCTTCGTTGAACAGCCGCGCTTGCGACAACGCGTTCTGGCCCGTGGTCCCATCGACGACCAACAGCGTCTCGGCCGGCGGCGCGCCGGTCTCGCGCTCGATGACGCGCCGCATCTTTTTGAGTTCTTCCATGAGATTGGTCTTGGTCTGCAACCGGCCGGCGGTGTCGACCAACACGACGTCCATGTTGCGCGCTTTAGCGGCGACCATCCCGTCGAAGACCACCGACGACGGATCGGAACCTTCATTGCCGCGGATGAATTCGGCTCCCGCGCGCTCGGCCCAGATGGCAAGCTGTTCGGCCGCAGCCGCGCGAAACGTATCGGCCGCCACGACCAAAACGCGCTTACGCGCTTTGCGTAACGCAGTCGCCAGCTTGCCGATCGTCGTCGTCTTCCCGCTGCCATTGACGCCGACCACCAGGACGACGGCCGGTTTACGATCCAATGCCAGCGTCGCATTCGGTAAAGTCAGAAAATTCGCAACGTCGCGTTTGAAGCGGGTTACGACTTGTTCGCTCGAAACATAGCGGTCCTGTTTCGCTACGACCTTGAGTGCATCGACGATTTTTTCCGTCGTCGGAACGCCGAAATCGGCGCCGATAAGGATCTCTTCAAGGTCATCCCACAGCGCGGTGTCCACCGGCCGTTTGGCCAAGGCCATGGTTTCGAGCATCGCGAGCGAATCGCGCGAGCCCGTTAAACTTGCTTTGAGTTTCGCGAACCAGCTCACGGATGTTCTCTGTTCCGCACCGGACCGAGCGCCCCCGCCGGAGTACCAACCGCCCGGACCGCCAGCGCAACGTCAGACCCGCCGCGGCTGCACCTCCGGACCCGCGTCGGCATCGACGGCATATACGAAGGCCAACACTTCGGCGACCACCGTGTAGAGTTCGCGCGGAATGAGCGAGCCGATTTCGAGCCGCGCCAGCGCTTCGACCAATCCCGCGTCTTGATGCAGCGGCACGCCCTGCTCGCGCGCGAGCGCAACGATTTGCTCGGCCACGCTGCCGCTGCCGGCGGCCAAGATTTCCGGTGCTTGCGAGCCGACCGGATCGTACGCCAGCGCCGCCGCGGCAGGTCGCGGCGTCGGTGCGCGGCGGGTGTCGTAATAGCGTTTGTTATGCATCGACGTCGACGAGCCGCCGCGGGTCAATTTCGGGCTCCGGTTGCCGGACCGGTTCGCGGACAGGCGGTGCCGCGACGGCGGCTTGGGCGGCCGCGACCCGGTACGATAACTGCTCCAAGCGTTGCGTAAGTTTGCCCATGGCGCTACCGAACTGCAGCCGAGCCGGATCGGCCTCCGTCTTGACGCTGACCGTAACGGCTCGTCCGACCGTTGCCAAATCGATCGCGATCGTACCGAGGTGACGCGTTTCGAGGATGAAGGCGATGTGAAAATTGTCGCCGTCGAGCGAAGTTTTGGCGTCGGGTCCGTCGCGATCGATGCGCACCCGCGCTTGGGCGAATCCATCGGGCAGTGCCAGCGGCACGACAAAGGCCAACCCCGCCGGCGGCGTGTCGACGGCCGCCGCAGCGTTGAGCTGCAGTACCGTGATCGCGGTCAGGACGGTGGTGAGCGCGGCTGCTAGCGGTGCCGATTTGGCCGCACCCGCGTCAGGCGCTACCGCGGCTGCGAGCAGCTGTGTCTTGAGATCGTAATCGAGGTTCACGGCCAGCGCTGCCGCTCGTCCGGCGGCCACGCCGGGAAGCTCCGCTGATGCGGCGACGCGCGCCGTCGCGGCTGGAGCTGGTCGCGTTTCGGCCTGAACGCCGCCACGTTCGGGTGTTGGTGGTTCGGCGTGCTCGTCGACGCGCGCGACCGGCAGCGCTAACAAACCGGCCAGCTTTGCCTCCCGGCCGGTGACGACATGATCCACGAACGCGGCAAGTTGCGTCGCGAGCAGCGGCGACTGCGGTTCGAGCCGAGTCAGAAAACCGGTCAAGGTGCGCAGCGTCGCCAGCCGCGGATCGGCGACAGTCGCGAGTTCGCGGTCGAGCGTGGCCAAGGCCGTGGGCAAGCGCTGCGGCGCTTCGAGCGCCGTCCGGGCGCTCGCGATATTCGAGGGAGTCAGGGCGATTCGCAGCCCGCGCAGCAGCCCGGCCGGATCGGCATACTCGGCGGGACGACGCAGCGTCACCCGCAACGCGCTGCTCTGAGCGGGCGTTGAGACGATCGGTCCTCCCGCCGCCGGGCGCAGTCCGATCACCGGGCGCCCCGCCGGCGTCGGCCTGCCCGGCGGCCGCGTTCCGTTTGCCGGAGCGGCCGACGAGCGGAGCGGCGGCGCATTCGTCGCGTACGCGGCGGCGATACGCGCTTCGATGCCTTTGAGCGCCCCGGGTACGGTTACGACGGCTCGCCGGTTCGCCACGACCGGTTCGCTCGATACCATGCCTTGGTCGCCGGCGCGCGGCGCACGACCGCGTTGGACGAGATTCGCCGCAGCAACGGCGGGTGGCTCCGGAGCTGGGCCGCGCGGTTCCGGAGTCCGCGCCGCAGGCGCATCGGCCGTCAGGTTCGCCGGCGCGGGCGACGGCACGATCTGCAGATGAATCCGGTCGTCGCCAAAACCGGTCACCAGCACGCTGATCGCATCGCCCGGGATCACCGTCGCGGGCAGAGCGGCAGCGACCCGCAAGCCACGGATTTCGAGCAAATCGGTTAATCCGTTCGAGCGCAAGACGACCGCCGGAACGACGTCCCCGGTGACGAGTTGCGCCCCCAGCGTCCGAGCGTCGGCGGCGAGCGACGCGAGTTCGTCCGCGATCATGGCCGCGATGTTGGCCGGCAGGCCGCCACCGCTCAGCGAGTCGAGCGACACGGCCACCTATCCGGCGGCCGTCACGCCATCAGATCGATGATATGCGGCAAGTCGTCACCGGCTTCAAGCGAGCCGTCGACCACGCGCTCGAAGCGCGGCTGGCGTTTGGGCCGATCGCTCGAGTCGCGATCGGGTTCGCGTTCGGGCTTGGCATCGATGCGATTGCCGACTGCGGCTTGCGCTGCCGTTACCGACTGTTCGCGGCGGGCAACTTCCGAGACGAAGGCCGCCTGCGTGGCCTGAGCCTCGATGCGGGCACCGGCTTCACCACGCACGACGGCGGCCGAGCCTTGCCCGGCGAGTAGCGCATTTTGCAGGTCGAGCGGCCTGATCATCCGGCTACGGTATCGGGCGTCGGCGCTTTGCGCAGATATTTTTGCTTGACGTTCGGATCGCCCTCACGATAGCCGAGATCTTCGGTCAGATTGCGTAATTTACCGCGCAGATGAATAACGGCCTGGGCGTGAATCTGCGACACGCGCGACTCCGAAACGTTTAACACACCCTTGATCTCCTTGAGCGTCAAACCTTCAAAGTAGTAGAGCGTGATGACCGTACGTTCTTGCGGCGGAAGATCGTCGACCGCTTTAACGAGCGCAGCTTTTACTTCGCGCGCTTCGACGGCACTGGTAACATCGTTGTCGAGATCTTTGAGCGTACCAAGCAAGGGAATCTCGTAACCTTTTTCGTTCGGCAGAAACTCCTCGAGTGACAACACTGACGTACCGCGGATTTTTTGCATGAGAACGTCGAGTTCTTTGAGCGTCAAACCCATTTTTTCGGCAACTTCTTCTTCGGACGCACCCCGGCCGAGTTCAGCCTCGAGCTCCTGGTAAACGCGTTCGAGTTCGCGCGCGCGTTGCCGCACCGCCCGCGGGACCCAGTCTAAAGCACGCAGCGCGTCCAGTATCGCCCCGTTAATACGCGTGATCGCATACGTCTCGAATTTCACGCCGCGCGTGTCGTCGTATTTCTCAGTTGCGTCGATCAGTCCGAGGATACCGTCATTGATGAGGTCGTTGATTTCGACGTTTGGCGGCAAATTAATCGAGATGCGTCCCGCGACGTACTTCACGAGGTGAAGATACTTGTGGACGATTTCTTCGCGACTAAGTTCTAAACCGCCGATGACGTAGCGACTCGGTTCGCGGGCTACTTTCACAAGCGCTCCCCAAGCACGGATGCGTATCCATGCGCGAGGACGATATTCCGATCAGCTGCGCCCGCCTCCCCTAGTTCCGCTATCGCGTTTCGTACAACTACGGTAAGATCGCTCGCCGCCCGTCACCCGGCAGTATACGCAGTTCCGGTAATTTGGCACAACGCGCGCGCCACGTCGCCCAGCGACACAACGCGATCGACGAGACCCGCGACGGCCGCCGCGCGCGGCATCCCGTACACCACGGCGCTCGCTTCGTCTTGACCCACAACGTAACCGCCGTTCTTTTTCAATACCGTTAATCCGGCGACACCGTCGTGTCCCATACCGGTGAGAATGACGCCCAACGCCGCACTGCCGAACGTCTCACCGACGGCCGCCGCCATGATGTCCACCGAAGGGACGTGTAACGACTTCTGAACATCGGGATCGAGCCGCACTTCCACCGCTGAGCCGACCCGGCGTAACGTCAACTGCTGGCCGGCCGGTGCGATGAACGCCGTCCCTTTTTCAAGCCGCATCCCATTTTCAGCTTCGACGATGCGGATGTCGCTGACCGCGTTGAGTCGCTCGGCCAGCGGCTTGGTGAAGCCCGGCGGCATGTGCTGCACGATCACGATCGGCAGTGGAAAGGCGGCCGGTATTTTCGGTAACACCGTTGCCAGTGCCACCGGTCCGCCGGTCGACGTTCCAAGCGCAACGCACGCAAATGGTCCGGGCTTGGCGCTTGACGCGCCGCGGAAAGCCGGCGCCGCGGGGGCGGTCACGAGCCGCGAGAGCGCCGTCGCGGAGCCGGCCGGCGGCCCGTGCGGCGTCGGCGCAGCAGGTGCGGCGGGCGGTCGCGGCAACGGTAGTTTGCGGCTACCGAAAAACCGGATCTTCTCGACCAGGTCGCTTTTCACGCGCAGAATATCGATGTACGCCGAATTTGGTTTGGGAATGAAGTCCACGACGCCGATTTCGAGCGCACGCAGGGTCGTTTGCGCGCCTTCACGGGTCAGCGACGAAATCATGATGATCGGCGGTCCGCGGCGGCTTACGATCAGCCGCGCCGCCTCGAGTCCGCCCATGCCCGGCATCTCGACATCCATCGTGATGATATCGGGCTTGAGATCGGACTGCATCGCGACGGCTTCTTCACCCGTGGACGCCGAGCCGACCACCATGATGTCGGGTTCGCCGGCGACCATCTTCTCGATCGCCCGCCGCATGAACGCCGAGTCGTCAACGATGAGCACGCGAATGATGCGCTTGGCGTCGATCATACCCGCACGGCTCCCGTTACCGGCGCGCGCACGCGGTAGAAGATCGACTCGGGTTGCACGACCGGCTCGTAGAGGTCGGTTAACCCAAAGAGTGATTCGGCGTGGCCCAAGAAGAGATAACCGCCGGGCCGCAACGCGCGCGCGAAGGCTTCGACCACCCGCTTCTGGGTTGCTTTATCAAAATAAATGAGCACGTTGCGGCAGAAAATCGCGTCGACTGGGCCATTGGCGGCGACTCTCGCCTCGTCCATGAGATTGAGCGAGCTAAAGTTGACCAGCCGCTTTACCCGGTCGCCGATGACGAAGCCGTCACCCGAAACGGTGAAGTACTTCTGCACCATGGCGGGTTCGGTGGCGCGAAACGAAAGCGCGCGATAGAAGCCGTGCTGACACATCTCGAGCACGCGCGGTGAAATGTCGGTTGCCCGGATCGAAATATCGGTGGCAGCGATTTTGCCCGTTTCCAGCAGCGACATGGCCAGTGAATAGGGCTCTTCACCGCTCGAGCAAGCCGCCGACCACACGCGCAGCCGCGGCGAGAACCGCTGCAGTTCGGTCAGAACGTTACCGCACAGCGCCTTGAGCTGCGCGCGCTCGCGAAAAAAATACGTTTCGTTGTTCGAAAGCACCGATGCCAAATCGCGAAACTCCGACTCACGATCGGCCCCGGTCCGCAAAAACTCGACATACTCGGCATAACCCGTCATCGAGCGTTTCGCCAGTCGCGTCTGCAAGCGGCTCAAGAGCAGAAACTGTTTGGCATCGTCGTAGAAGATACCGAAGCGCTCGCGAATGAGGTCGCGCAACAACCGATAATCTTCCGGCGAGATGGTGAGAGTCGACACCGGCGAACGCTACGAACCGTACCGAATACGCGGATTCGCGACGGCGTACAGGACGTCAACGGCCGTATTGACGATCACGAACACGGCGGCGAAGAGCAGCATGCAGCCGTTGATGAGCGGCATGTCGCGGTTGGAGATCGCGTCGAAAGCCAGCCGGCCGACACCGGGCCAGGCGAAGATGCTTTCGGTCAGCACCGCTCCGCCGAGCAGCAAGCCCGTTTGCAGTCCCAACACCGTGATGATTGGGATGAGCGCATTGCGGAGTGCATGCTTGATGATAACGGCCGATTGGCTCAATCCTTTAGCTCGCGCCGTGCGTATGTAATCACTGCCCAGCACTTCAAGCATCCCGCTGCGCGTGATCTTCGCGACGATTGCCAGCGGAATGGTACCAAGGGTGAGCGCCGGCAAAACCAAGTGCCACACCGCGTCGAGCGCGGCGCGGCCATTGCCGGCCAGCAACGCATCGAGCACCACGAGATGCGTGCGCGCCGGAATAAAATATTGCAGCGAAATGCGTCCCGAGATCGGGAAGAAATTAAGCCCGACGTGCGACGGAATTACCGCCAAGACATAGACGAGCATCCAGCCCAGCCAAAAGACGGGAATGGATACACCGAGCAGCACCGCGCTCATGGTCAGCGCGTCGAGCAACCGGCGGTGCCGAATCGCTGCAAAGACGCCGGCCGGAATGCCCACGACGACTGCGACGAGCATCGCTCCCAGCGTCAACTCGAGCGTTGCGGGAAAATACTGTGCAAGTTTCTGCGCGACCGGCTGTGCATCGGCGATCGATATTCCAAGGTCGCCGCGCAAAATGCTGGCAAGATAAGCGCCGAGCTGCACGTACCACGGCTTATCCAAACCCAAGGCAACGGTCAAGCGTGCGATCTCAGCGGGCGTCGCATGTTCGCCCAGGCGCAACTGCACGGGATCGCCCGGAATAGCGTGCATGAACAGAAAACTCGCCACTGTTATCGCGACGAGCACGAGGAAGAGTCGGACGATGCGATCGACGGCAAATTTTAGCATCGCGAACTAAATACGCGCCGCGCGCAGCGAGAATTTCGCCGCTTGAGCGTACAAATACATCCACTGCAGCGGCGAGAAATCGTTTCGATCGTGTTGCAGAAGCTTTGCAAATCGCGGCGTCCGTTCGAGTTGCTCGAAGAGCACATCGAAGCGGTCGGGCTTGCGTTCCAGAAACGCCATCAGATGGTGACGATGACGTAGCCGACCGTAAAAAGCGCTCTGTGTGGCCCGTTCGTATGCCGGAGCCGGATCGCTGACGCGGCCCCGACGCGAAGCGGCCACCGCCGCCGCGGCGAGCCGGCCCGTCGTGGCTGCTTCATGAATGCCCTCGCCGGTGGTCGCGTCGACCAACCCCGCCGCCGTGCCGCCGACCATGACGCGATCGACGCCGATTGCCCGGCGCGGCAGCCCGCCGTACAGCAGATTGCCTTCGCGCCGGACGGTGTAGGGCGTATCGGGGAAGAGTCGCTGCGCGACGGTCGGCAAGAATGCATCGAGTTCCGCCCGCAGCTCACTCCCGGGCAGCTTGGCTTGAATGCCCAGTCCGATCGACAGATGGTCGCGCTTGGGAAACATCCAGGCGATGATCGAGCGACCGCTTATCGCGCTGGTATAATAGTGCATCTCCAGCACGCCGTAGGTATACTCGGTCGCCGGCCGCTGGGGGTACACGCGGTACTGGATGCAGGTGATGAGTCCGGCATTCCAATCACGATGCGCGAAGCGCGGATCGACCGCATCGAGCCGCGCACTCGAGCCTTGGGCGAGAAAGACCGAGCGCGCGCGAATCTTCTTGCGCGTCCCCGAGCGATAATCCGCATACTCGACGACTACTCCGGCGCCGTCGCGTTCGAGCGACCGAAACAGCATATCGGTGCGAATCTGCGCACCTGCTTCACGGGCGAGATCGGCGAGCGTACCGTCGAGCTCCTCGCGCGTCGTGGTATGTGCCGTTCCGACGCCGAAGGCATAATTGCGTTTCGCTGTGGTAATCGAGATCAGCGGCGGGTTGCAGTGGACGATCGAGCGCGGCACATCGAAGGTTTCGCAAAATCCGGGGCGCAGACCGGCGGCGCAGACGCGCTTGGGTCCAACGACGCTGTCGCGCTCGAGCACGACCGTCGCTACCCCGGCGCGCGCCGCCTCGCGAGCGGCAACCGCGCCGGCCGGCCCGCACCCGACAATGAGCAACTCCGTCGATTCCATGAGCATGCTTTCTGGGTGCAACGCGCACGGTCATACGAGCCCGCACATATTCGGTGGTAGCGGATATTCGCAAGTTGTCACCGCCAAACGGATCCACGAAAGCAAGGGGGCTTCAGGCGACCGGAGGAAACGCGCTCGCAAACGCCGCGGCGCGGGCCTATAGTGAGCCCGCAATTTGCCGGTGTTCGTAAAGGACGAGCGTGGATCCACACTTGGGAATTGGCCTGGGCCTCGGCGCGGGCGTATTGGCGATCGTATATGGCGTTTATCTCATCTCCTGGGTGCTCCGGCAACCGGCCGGCAACGAGGTCATGCAAGAGATTGCCGCCGCGATTCAAGAGGGCGCGATGGCCTTCCTCAAACGCCAGTACACGACGGTTGGTATCGTCGCTGTTATCCTCTTCATCGTCATTTTGATCGCGCCCCAGCCGCTGGGTTGGGAGGCGGCGGTCGGCTTTTTGATCGGCTCGGTGCTATCGGGCGCGGCCGGTTTCATCGGCATGCTGGTGTCGGTTCGCGCCAACGTCCGCACCGCCGAAGCGGCCCGCGGCGGTCTCAAACCAGCACTCAAGCTCGCCTTCAACGGTGGCGCCGTCACCGGCTTGCTGGTGGTCGGGCTGGGCTTGTTCGCCGTATCGGGATACTACTGGATCATGCTGGGCGTAAACGCCGGTGACGAAACGAAGTCGCTGGCGGCCCTCATCGGACTCGCCTTCGGGTGCTCGCTCATCTCGGTGTTCGCTCGGCTCGGCGGCGGTATCTTCACCAAAGCCGCCGACGTCGGCGCCGATCTGGTGGGCAAAGTCGAAGCCGGCATTCCGGAAGACGATCCGCGCAATCCCGCCGTTATCGCCGATAACGTCGGCGACAATGTCGGCGATTGTGCCGGCATGGCGGCTGACTTGTTCGAAACGTACGTCGTTACGACAACGGCGGCGATGTTGCTCGGTCATCTCGTGCTCGGCAACGTTTTGGGCGCGACGACGTTTCCGCTCGTGCTCGGCGCGCTCTCGATCGTTACGTCGATCGTCGGCACGCTCGTGGTCGGCAGCGGCAATGTCACCAAAACGTCGATCATGAATTCGCTCTATAGCGGTATGATCGTGGCCGGCGTCCTGTCGGCGATCGGCTTCTATTTCGCGAGCGTCGCGGAATTCAGCACACCCGTCACGGTCGGCACACAAACCGTTACGGGCTTCGGCATCTTCATCTGCGCGCTGGTCGGCTTGTTCGTCACCGGGCTCATCACGTTCATCACCGAGATCTACACCGGAACGCAATATGCGCCGGTGCAGAACATTGCCCGGGCGTCGATCACCGGCCATGCGACCAATATCATTAGCGGTCTAGCGGTATCGATGCAAGCGACGGCGCTGCCGGCGCTTGTCATCGTTATCGGTATTTTGGTATCGTATAGCTTTGCCGGTCTGTACGGCGTCGGTATCGCGGTCATGGCGATGCTCTCGATGGCGGGAATCGTCGTCGCGATCGATTCATTCGGTCCGATCACGGACAATGCCGGCGGTATCGCCGAGATGGCCGAGATGCCACAAAGCGTGCGCGACTGTACCGATCCACTCGACGCTGTCGGCAATACCACCAAGGCCGTCACCAAAGGTTATGCGATCGGTTCGGCGGCCCTCGCCGCCGTCGTGCTGTTTGCCTCGTTCTTGCAAGAGCTGGCCGATCGCTGCAAAGCCGATTCCGCTCTCGCGTGCAATACGACTCCGGTTACGTTTGGGTTGCAAGATCCGTACGTCTTGACCGGCTTGTTCGTCGGCGGATTATTACCGTATTTATTCTCGTCGCTGTCGATGGAATCGGTCGGCCGCGCGGGCGGTGCGGTCGTCGAGGAAGTGCGCCGGCAATTCCGCGAAAAGCCGGGCATCATGGACCGCACGGAAAAGCCGGATTACGGCACGACCGTCGACATCGTGACTCGCGCCGCGCTCAAAGAAATGGTGCTCCCGGCACTAATTCCCGTGGGCGTCCCGCTCATCGTCATCGCCCTGAGCTTCGTTCTGCCCAACAGCGGCGGCGCAAAGATGATGGGCGGCATTTTGGTCGGCTCGATCGTTACGGGACTGTTCTTGGCGCTGTCCATGACCAGCGGCGGCGGTGCATGGGATAACGCCAAGAAATACATCGAAGACGGTCATCATGGCGGAAAAGGCTCACCGGCCCATGCCGCGGCGGTCACCGGCGACACGGTCGGCGATCCGTATAAAGATACGGCCGGACCGGCGATCAACCCGATGATCAAAGTGCTCAATATCGTCGCGCTGCTGTTGGTCGGTTTCGTCGTGCATTAAGCGTCAAGCGGCGGGCCGGTCGAGAGATGCGGCCTGCCGCCGGCGATCGCCGGCGCGATAGAAAGCAACACCGGCGCCGACCATCACGCCGGTCAGCACCAGCACTTTTACGACCGCCAACGTCTTATTGGGGTCGTCGTCGGCCGGAAACACGGACAGCACGATCGAGACGCAGGTCGTCATAAGGCCCACGATACCGGCCCCAATGACGGTCCGCCGGCCGCCCGGTATGCGGATGGTCGAGCGCGCTTGGGCGTGCGCGGTTAATTTTATCGCCGATGCGAACAGCAGCAGAAACGGCAGCAGCGTACTGATAACCGTCGTGCTGACGAGCACATCGTACGCGCCCTTGACCGTTGTGCCGCCTTGGCTCAGTACGATGAAGAGCGAGGCAATCGCGGATTGCGTGACAAGCGCGGCGACCGGTGAATTCCAGCGCGGATGCATTCGGCCGAAGCGCTCGGGAAGATAACGATCGATTCCGGCCGCGAACGGGATCCGCGCGACCGCACCCAGCCACGCGCCGACGCTCCCCAAACAGCTTATGACGACGAGCACGGCGCTCACTGAGGTGAGAATGGGCCAGCCGAGCCGACCGGCCGCGGCCCCGATCGCCTGCATTACGCCCGACGACGCATTGACGTCGCCCGGTTTGAGAATCACGAGCACGCACGCGGTGCCGGCGATATAGATAGCGGCAATGACCGGCGCCGCGATCGCCAGTCCGACCGGAATCGCCCGGCTGGCATTTTTCACCTCGCCGGCCATGAACGAAAGTGCTTCAGGACCGGTCCAGGCAAAAGCGATCACCGACCAAAAAATAAGATCCTTCAACTGTAAACCGGGCCGCAGATTGGCCGCGTCCAGCGGCGTAACCACCCCGAATTTCAGCCACGCGATCGCTCCGAGCACGATCAGTACGAGCGTGACACTCCAGCGGCTCACCGCCCCGATATTGTTGAGCCACTTGCCGACATCCAGACCGTAGATATTGACGACGGTGCCCAGCGTTAGACCGGCCAGCGATACCGCCGCGAAGTACCATGGTGCAGTTGCCAATACCGTCCGATCGGCCGCCCCGATAAACAGTGCGTTGCCGGCCGTAAAATAGAGCAACGCGGGAAAAAACGGAAGGTTCGACGTCCAATATGTCCAGCCGGTGATGAATCCGGCGAACGGCCCGAACGCCCGTTTGCTCCAGATATACATTCCGCCCTCATCCGGATAGCGCGACGACAGATCGACGACGACGATTGCCAACGGAACGAACATGACGAGCGCGCCGATGATCCAAACGGTGATCGACGAGGGCCCGGCGGCGGCGGCCGTCGCGACCCATTGCAGATTTGACCCGGTGATGATAAAAAATAGCGCGACGTCCGTTAGGCCGAGGCTCCGGTGCAGCGGATTAGTCACGCAGCAGCCACATCCAAACGATCAGCAACGCCTGCAGTGGCAAGCGAGCATATAACACCCACGCCGGAGCGACCGCGGCGAAGCGCTCGTGTTCGAGCGCCATATAGACGTTGGCCGGAAATACGGCGAACAGCAATGCGATCAGACCGAACGCCGCCGGGCGGCGCGTCGGCACAAGCCACAGGCCCACCGCCCCGGCAAGTTCGGCCGCGCCGCTGACCGCGACGAGCACACTGGGGGCCGGCAGACTCGGCGGCACGATGTGCCGAAACACGTCGGGCTTGGCAAAGTGCAGCGTACCGCTTACCAAAAACAAAGCACTTGCCGCGATGCGAGAGATGTTCGGCATGCTGCCCCGTTCGCGCTAGCGGGCGCGGCCACTCCTCGTTGTAGCCGGTCCGTAAGCGCTTGCGACCCGGCGTGACGGTCCGGCGCCGCATACGCGGCGGGAAGCCTTAGCCCGTGCTGCAAAATGTGGCGGGCATGCACCGGCGCGTGCACGTTCGCGAGGAGGCAATGTTGGGTGAAAAAGCGGCCCGAGCTTGGTATCTCCTGCTGCTGGTACCGTTTTTCGCACTGCTGTGCCCAGTGTATTTACGCGCGACACCGATGCTTGCCGGAATTCCGTTTTTTTACTGGTATCAATTCGGGCTGCTGTTCGTCTCTGCCGGTCTGACCGGAATCGTGTACGTTGCCACGCGAGACGGCCGCCGGTGATCGATCCCATCGCCCTGACGGTCTTCATCGGCTTGTTTGGGCTCGTTACGGGATTGGGATTTTTCGCCGCGCGGTGGAAGCAGGGCGATTTACGGCTTCTCGACGAGTGGGCCTTGGGCGGCCGGCGATTTGGTACGCTCGTCGTTTGGTTTCTCTTGGGCGGCGATCTCTATACCGCGTATACCTTCATCGCCGTTCCGGCGTTGATGTACGGCGCCGGTGCCGCCGGATTTTTTGCCGTACCTTACACGGTTCTCGCCTACCCGATCGCGTTTATGCTCATGCCGCGACTATGGTCGATCGCCCGCCAGCATGGGTACATCACCGCGGCCGACGTTATTTACGGCACCTACGGTAGCCGTGCGCTCGAACTCGCCGTCGCGCTTACGGGAATCTTAGCGACGCTACCATATATCGCACTGCAACTCGTCGGGATACAAGTCGTTCTGGCGGCACTGGGCATCCGGGGCTCCGGACTGGCGGCCGATCTACCGCTCATCATTGCCTTCCTCATTTTAGCGGTATACACGTATACGAGCGGCTTGCGCGCTCCGGCGCTCATCGCGTTCGTCAAAGATACGCTGATCTACATTACCATCGCCGTTGCGGTGGTCGTGATTCCGCTCAAGCTCGGCGGTTTCGGCCATATCTTCGCGCAGGCTCAGGCGGCGCTGGCAGCCCGTCCAAAGCCCGGCTCGATTATTTTGGGAACCTCCGGTTTCAGCGCGTATGCGACGCTCGCGCTCGGTTCCGCCATGGCGCTCTTCCTCTATCCCCACAGCGTTACTGCACTGCTGAGCGCACGCAGCGCCGACGTGATTCGGCGTAATGCGGCGCTCCTGCCGGCATATAGCTTGTTGCTGGCGCTCATTGCGCTGTTGGGCTTCATGGCGATCGCGGCGGGCATCACACCAAGCAGTCCCAATTTCGCCGTACCCGACCTGTTTCGGGCGATGTTCCCGAGTTGGTTCGTGGGTTTCGCCTTCGCGGCTATCGCGATCGGCGCACTCGTACCGGCCGCCATCATGTCGATTGCTGCCGGCAATCTTGTCGCGCGTAACATCTATTGCCAATATTTCGATCGAAACGCCAGTCCCGCTCGCGAGTCGCAAGTCGCAAAACTCGTATCGCTGGCGGTAAAATTTGGTGCCGTCGTCTGCATTCTCATCATTCCGCAACAGTATGCCATTAATTTGCAATTGCTGGGCGGAGTAGCGATTCTGCAAACGTTTCCGGCCATCGCATTCGGTTTATTTTCGCGTTGGTTTCACCATCGTGCGCTGTTGGCCGGCTGGGGTACGGGGATGGTGCTGGGCGGCCTGATGGTCGGCGCGCAACACTTCACGGCAATCTATCCGCTACGACTGGGCGGTTTCGTTCTGCCGTTATATACGGCACTTGCGGCGCTCGTGGCCAATATCGTGGTCGCCGTCGTACTCACCCCGCTGTGCGACCGGCTACGCGTACCGCGCCGCACGGCGGCCGCGTACGTTTAGGTAATCGCACGCTGCCCGGCACCGACACGAATGCGCATGATCAGCGTCTGTGAAGCGCCGGGCGCGATGAGCAGCAAACCCGGCTTTGTCGTAAACTCGCCATCAAAACCGACGGGGCTCGCATAGCCGTGCCACGGTTCGATGCAGAGAAAGTCGGCGCCCGGCTTCGACCACAAGCCCAGTTGCGCGAATGATTCGTCCCAGCTCACTTCGATTTCGGGCGCACCGGGCGCCGAGTAACGTACCGACCGGCTCGCGATACGGTCCATGACGATCGCATCGGCCTCGAACAACGCCTCTTCGAGTTCGAGCACACGGCCCTCGATTGGAGTCGGGAATGTTTCGAGCTGTAACAGACCGTCCTGCAAACGCCGGATTGGCTCCGGCTCAGCTTGCTCGAAGCGCAGCGTATGGTCGGCCTTGGGAATACCGGCGACCAGCGGCCAACGGAACGCGGGGTGCGCGCCGATCGACGCCGGCAATACCGTTTGTGCGGGATTAGCGAGTGTGTAGCGCACTTCGAGCGTTTCGTCGCCGAGCGTGTAACAGATCTCGAGGCGGAAGGCGAACGGATACATCGTGTGTGTCCGCGCGTCATCGCTTAATTGGAGCCCGCACCGGCCGGAGCTGTGGTCCAACCACGTGAAGCGGCTGCGGCGCGCGAAGCCGTGCCGCGTCAGCGGATACGACGCTCCCGCATGATGCAGTGCATCGCCGGCCAGCTGACCCACGATCGGAAACAGATTCGGCGCATGTTGCGGCCAGGCGGCTTCGGCTCCCCACAGCATCTCGCCATAGTCCGCATGGCGCAGCGAAACTAATTGCGCTCCCTGCGCTTGCACGACAGCCGAGAGCCGATCGTTCGCTAACCGATATTCTTCCATTTCTTGATACTTCTGGGCGGCCTGCGGCATGGCCCGGCGGCGTCGTGCAGCAATACGTTCGCGCGCGCCGAAGCTCACTGTCTCTGGGCATCCGATAGAGAGGTACGCGTGTCTCGAACCATCGGTGTACGCTTTTCCTCCATGTGCGCGTCGGCGTTGTGCGCCGCTTTGGTGCTGGCGCCCGCGATACCCGACGTGCGCGCGGCAACGGCCCCCGCGCTGAGCGCGCTCGTCCGCGCCAAAATTAAATACGTTTTTATCATCTACCAGGAAAACCGCAGTTTCGATTCTTATTTTGGCACCTTTCCGGGCGCCGAAGGGTACTTCTCACATATTCCGGCGCTGCCGCCCGGATTCGAGCAGCCGCTGCTCGCAACGGACGGCACAACGGTACGCATTCATCCGTTTCGCATCGGTCCCGCGCAATTTGCCGCCGACACCGACGACGTCGACCATTCGCACACCGCGATCGTGCAGAAAATGGACTTCGTCGACGGAACGGCACGCATGGACCGCTTTGCGCTGACTGAAGAACGACGCGTGTCGCCAACCGGCAATCCGTCACTCGCGGCCAAGCAATTCGGCGAACTGACCATGGCGTACGAAGATTGCGACACGGTTCCGTTCTTATGGCAGTATGCCGACCGCTTCACGTTATTCGATCACATTGGGCAATTGATGACCGGACCGTCAACGCCGGGAAATCTCTCGATCATCGCCGCCCAAACGGGGATCACCCAGCGACTTCTCCATCCCGATGAAGCGGCCGGCGGCGCCAACGGCGACGTTGGACCCGGCGTGCCGGTGCTCGACGATTTCGATCCGTTCTGGGGCTCACCATCGGATCCAACGACACACGATAAGATGCCGGTGAACCCGAGCGACTTTCCGGGCTACGGTATTCAACGGAATCTTACGTTTGCGAGTCTGCCGCTAACATTGACCGGCAATGAACTGGCGACGGCCGTACGCTCCGACCGCGACCCGACGGGCGATCTGCGCGACGTCGGCGATGACGTCGCAGCGATAAGCCGAAGCGCCGGCGGCGCCACGCCGTGGGGTTGGTATGAAGAAGGCTATAATCGCGAACCGAGCAATCCGGACGACGGCCCCGAGACGGCGGATGGTACGCACGCCGGGTATGTGACGCACCATAACGGACCACAATACTTCGGTTATGTGGCCAACAACCCGGTCATGCGCGCACATCTCCACGGACTGGACGAATTTCGCCGAACGATCGACCGCCACGCGCTGCCCGCCAACGGCGGCGTGTTCTATCTCAAAGGTGGCTATCGCAATCTGCTCGGCCTCAAACCTGCCGATCCCGATACGGCCGTCCAGACGCGCTTCACCGGCGATGACGACCACCCGGCATATTCAGACAGTCAAATCAGTGAGGCGATGGTCGCCGATCTGGTCAACCGGATAGCCCGTAGTCCGTACTGGAAGCAGAGCGCGATCGTCTTGACCTGGGATGATTCCGAAGGCGATTACGACCACGTTATCCCGCGCGCTCGGCCACAAGTGCCCGGCGAAGCACTCACCAGTGACGGTCCACGGGTACCGCTTATCGTCATCTCGCCTTACGCGCGGACACATGCCGTCGACCACGAAGCCGGCGACCACGCATCGGTGGTCAAGTTCGTCGATACGATCTTCGGCCTAACGCCGCTCCAGCTGTTGCCCGATGAGAAACGGGCGGCCGACAAAGCGCGCGAGATGTTTGGTAACGGCAACTTCGGGCCGGTCGACGCCGATCCGCAAATTAGCGATCTGCTGTCGGCCTTCGACCGCGCCCGATTGACCGGAGTTAAAGCGCCGCTGCCGGCCGACTATGCGCGTATTCCCGATCGGATCGTGCAGACGTTGCCGCAACAAAGTGGCTTGGGCTGCCGCTCGATCGGAATTACGCCGGTCGACGAACAACTGCAGTTGCCGAACTTGATTCCCGCCGACTTCAATCCGCGTCCCAAAACCAATCCGTCACCGCCCTAATCTTGGTCCGATCACTGACCGGTCGATTGGAGCTGTTGCGCCATTTGTAAGTGCATGTTGAGAATCGGCAGTTGCGCGGTAACGAATCCTTTGAGATCGGACGCGCTGCCGGCTGTTATCTCGCTGTTAAAAACAGCGATCGTGGACTGATGCGCTTGAACCTGATCGGCAAGATAGGCTGCATCGAATGCGGGACCGGTAAGCCCGGCATAACTTGCGAGCTTCTGCGCCTCAGCCGGCAACGGCGCAGCCGTTATGCCGCTATAGTACGTCAAGACGGTGGTCGTCTTTGCAAGTTGTCCGTTGGCCGTCGTATGATCGGCGATCATCTTCGTAGCAAACGCTTTGACGCTCGTGTTTTGGCTATTTGCAAGGGCGACTCTTGAGGCCGCGATCTCGCTGTTCGACGACTCGGCAGCGAACGTAACGAACGAGCTATCCTGAACCGTCAGCGACGGCCGCTCGGGGGCCGGACCGTTGCTGGTGCTCGAACATGCGCTGAGCCCTATAACGCCGGCAGAAATAAAACACGCACGGACAGACTGAACCATTATACGCTCTCCATAGACAACAAAATATAGACGTCGTCTGCCCAATGTGCCAGGACCCATCACGTTTCAAGCACTTGCTTGAATTTGCGCCGAACGTCCGCGTCAGCGCAGAGAACCCGAAGATTGGTACAGGCGCAATCCATTATGGGCTGCGGATCTCCGTCGCCGTCGGCGCAGTTAGCGCCGTAGCCGCCACGTCGGTCCGGCGCGACCGCGATTTGCCTTTCCCGGACCGATCGTCGCCATGCGGCAACCTTATCCCAGCAGCGGCAACGTCGCAAAGTTGCCGGCGATCACCGGTTGCGCGGAGCGCCCGAACCACTTTTCGACGATCGTCGCGTAGACGCTTCGGAAGTCGACCGTGTAGGCTGCATCGCCGCTATCGAGACGCTCGAGCGACGGATGACGGCCGTACAAACCACCGCGCACGCTTCCCCCAACGAGAAACAGCGGCGCCGCTTCGCCATGATCGGTGCCCTTGTTCGCGTTTTCCGCGACGCGGCGGCCGAACTCCGAGAACGTCATCGTCAGCACGCGTTTATCGTTGCCGTGCGCGGCCAGATCGGTATACAATGCCGCAAGCCCGTCGGCGAGCTCGCGCAGGAGCCGATCCTGGGTCGGCTTTTGCGCAACGTGAGTGTCGAACGAGCCGTGCTCGATATACAAGACCCGCGTGCCCAACGTGCTGCCGACGATTTGGGCCGCTAACGCCAGGCTGCGCCCGAGCGGCGTCGCCGGATATTCACCCGAGGGCTGATAGCCGGCAACGAGTTTGGGCAGTTCCGCCGCACCGCGTTCGGCATGATCTTCGATTTGCGCGACCGACGCGAGAAACGGCGAAGTGAACGGCAAGCGCGTATCGGCAGCAAGACCGGCAAACGCTGCCCGCTGCCCGCGGTCGCGGTCACTTTGCAGACCGTATCCACGCAACGTGCTCAACGCCGGAACGTCGACATGTTGCGCGACGAGTGCTTCCGGTAACACCGGCGCGAGCGCGACCGCGTTGAACAAATTCGCTTCGGGAAGATTCGCTGAGTCCAGATAGCGTCCGAGCCAACCCGTGGTCGCATACGACTGTGGAGCGGCAGTCTGCCAGATCTCGGTCGAGCGGAAATGCGAATGATCGGGATTGGGATAGCCGACGCCTTGAACAACGGCAACGAGCCCGCGATCGTACATCGCCTTGAGCGCCCCGAGTGCGGGATTGAGCCCCACATCGGTATTGATACGCAGTACGTCGCCGGCCGGGATCGCGATCGTTGGGCGCAGCCGGTAATAGTCGGGCGACGCGAACGGGACGACGGTGTTGAGCCCGTCGTTTCCACCTTGCATATTTATGACGACCAGAACCCGATCGCCGGCCGTCGGGTCGGCATTGAACGCGGCAGGCCCGGCTAACGCCCGGCCGAACACGTGTCCCGCTTGTGCTGCCAGGGTGAGACCGGCGCAGCCGCCCACAACGAATTGGGAACGCTTCATGATACGGCGACCTTCTTTAAGCGAGTTGGTAAGCGGGCATGGCCATCGTGAGATACGCGCCCCCGCGCATGCGTTGATCGTAATTTTCGGGCGACAGCGCTGTTAGCGTTTCGGTGTCGCTGCCGGCCAAGTACGCTTGTAGCCGAGCCAGCGACATCGGCGACGCGTCGCCCTGCACGATGGCATCGACGATCGCGCGCGCGGCAACGTCGGGGTTCGCCGTTCCCGCGCCGCGTAGCCACGTTCCCGCGCCGGCAACGACGTTCGCGGTCATGAGCGCGTTGGCGAAGTTTTCGCGCGCGAGCACGGTCGACGTATTGAGCCAAGCGCTGCCGCCCGGCCAGCCTTTTACGTTGGGCGGGTAAAATAAGATCTGGCTCATTCGACGCAACGCCTCAAGCGCCACCGGATCGGTTTTCGAGACACCGAACAGCCGGTAGCTGCCGACGACGAATTCGACCGGACTTTTTACGAGCGCCCGATACGCGCGATCGGAATAGAAAACGTTCGAAGACAGCAGCGTCGCCATGACCGGTTCGACCGCATAATCATGCGCGCGCAACAGTCCGGCGACGGCTTCAACGAGTTCCGGTTCGGGATCGGCGTAGACGAAAAAGGACAGCAATTTCGTCGCGAGAAAGCGCGCAGTCGCGGGTTGCTCGAAAATGATATTGACGATATCGGTACCGCCGAATGTGCCGGTTCGACCCAGAAACGTCTTGCTTCCGGCGTCGTGCAGACGCTCGTTGACGAACACCTCGCCGGTGTCGCGTCGGATGCGCAATCCGGTCCACGCGCGAGCCGCTTCGCGCACGTCGGACTCGCTATAGTTGCCGATGCCCAGCGTATACAGTTCCATGAGTTCACGCGCGAAATTCTCGTTGGGGTGGGTCGCTTCGTTATGCAGATTATCGAGATAACGCAGCATCGCCGGATCGACCGCTACCCGTTGCGTGAGGTCGCGCGCGTTGCCCAACGCAGACGTGCGGAACAGGGTGTTCTGTGCAAGTATTTCCCGCGGCGTCACGCCTTTTTGAATCGCAGCCGTGGTAAAGTGAGAGCTCCAAAAGAGCGTCATCTTCTCTTGCAGCGGCGCCGGCGTTGTGAGCATGCGGTCGAGCCACCACAACTGAAGGTCGGTAACCCCCTGACGTTCGAGCATGCGCCGGGCTTTGCGCAACTCGACGAGTCCGGCGTCGGCCGCGGCACCGGCCGTAGCCGCTCGGACCGGTGTAGCGCCCGCGGCTGCCATCGGCATCCCGGTCATCTGCGCGCGCAACTGCGCATCAACGCCCGCTTCGTCGGGCAAGTCGGGGCCGCTCGGCAGGCGATCTGCCGGCGTGAAGTCGAGGAGCGCTGCGACCGCGCCGTGCATCGAGCCGCCGGCAACGCGCGCCACCTCCGCGGGTGCACCGCCGAATCCCGCGCGGCGCAGAAGATGGGCGCTGGTCCGCTCGTCCCAGCGGCCGGTATACGCGGCAAGCGGCGCTGGGCTGAGTTTCCCGAGCGGGCGGAAGGGCGCAGGCGATCGGTCCATAGACGCAATCATAGCAAGCCGGGAGGCTCGCGCCACGTGCCCGGCGCCCAATCTAACCCGCACTTAAGCGGGTCTTTACCTCGTTTCCATCTTCACGGCGCCAACCGGCGGTGCGTTGCTCAACGATTCGGCGCATGACGCCCAAGCGTTATCTGGTATTCAAGCGGAGACCAACCTCGAAGGTGCGCGGCGGCGCGTAGTGCGTTCCTTGCGCGTTCAAATACGTCACCCGGTAAAGATCGTTCAAAACATTCTGCATTTTGAGCGTTAGGGCGACGCCCGGCCCCATCGCGATCCCTTTCTGCACGTCGAACGTCAGGTGCGGCGTCCGCTTACACGGACCGCCGACATCGGCCGCCAGATTTGCTCCGCTGCAGCTTATCCCGCCGGCCGGATTGAGCGCCGCCGACAAACCGCTGCCGTACTCACCGTCAAGGGCAAGCCAGCCTCCGCTGCGATCGTTGGCCACGATCCCGCTCGTCAGGTCGATGCGCTGATCGTGATCGGCCGGCGTCCAGTCCGCCGATTGCCCGAAACACGGTGCCAGCAACTGCGTTTCGCACCCGCGGTCGACGGAATAGGTATGCGTCGCCGAAACGTAAAATCGGCTCGCCCGCGCAAAACCCAGCTGATAGTAGGCGGTTTGGGTGGCAATGCGGCCCAGCGCATAATTGATGTCTTGGTGCAGATTCGTGACGCCGACTTGCGTGTCGTCAATTAAATCCGTTGCGTCTTTCTGCATGATCCGAACGCCCAGGTCGCCGCTACCGATGCCGACGTGCCCACCAAACTCGTACACCGAATCCCGTTGCGGCTTAAGGTCGAAACGGGCAACCGACGACTGCAGTGGCAGATTGAGCGTATAGGCCGCCGCCGGCGAAACGTTCTCGAGCGAAAACGGCGTAAAGAAGCGACCGTAAAATGCGTAGATGCTATCGCGTTTGCCGAGCAACCGCGTGAGCTTGATGCGCGGGCTCGTCATGCCGTAACCAACGCCGAATTGAGTCGATGAAACCGCAAACGCATTGCCGCGCAATCCGTAATCCAGCACATAGCGATCGCCCAGTTTCCAACTATCTTGCACGTACGCGGCAGCCAGATGTCCGATATTTGGTGCATCGTCCCGAACGGTATACGCCGCGCCCGCAGTCGCGGGAGTAAAAATCGGGGCCAGGAAATTTCCCGGCTGCAGTGCGACGTCGTAATTCTTTACGACGTGCGTCGCATCGAAGAGCGCGCCGAACCGAACGTCGTGGCGCGAGCTGCGGTTTTCATAATCGAGGTTGCCGCCGACATCGATTGCGGTCCGGCTGTCGGTCAGTGAAAAAGCGCAGGTTGCGTTCGAGTACGCAACTGCCGGATTCGCGACCGGATTCGTCACGACACCGTCGACGACCGGACCATGCGCAAGCAGTGCGTTCGCGCAGTCAGCCGGCGCGCCGGGATTGAGTGCTGCACCGTACGTAAAATCATTCGCCGCATCGCCGAAGTCGCGAATGGTCGAGCGCTTGTACGACGGTCCGAACGACAGCGAACCATGATCGCCGATCGCGTGCCGATACTGTAGCGCGCCGATGAGATCGTCTTGCGTCTCGTTATCATTTGTCGTTGCGGGCTGACCCGCGTTGATATCGCTCGGTATCTGATACGTCTGGTACGTGTGACTGAGCGTGAGATTGAAAAAGTCGCCGCGATGCGGCAACGTGAACTTCAGGAATTGATTGGCGTTGCTCGAAGAATTATGCGGCGAGTCCGGATCGGGTGGATCTAGGCCGCGCTCGCTGGACTCGTTGCGGACTGCGGCCACGAAGGTTGCGGCGCCAACGTTCGCATGATAGGCAACGTCCGTATCGAGGTGAAAAAACGACCCGGCATTAATTTGCGTATCGAAACCCGGCGGCCCGGTCCCATTGCGCGTGTTGATCTCGATGACCGATGCGAACCGCTCGCCGTAGCGCGCCGGATATGCGCCTTGCAGCACATCGACGTTGGCGATGTCGTTCGGGTCGAATTCGCTGCCCATGCTGCGGTTGAGTGCCTGCGGTATTTGCACGCCGTCAACGATGTAATTGATGTCGCCGTGATCGCCGTTCATGTGCACGACGCCATTGGCGCCGCGCGCGGCACCGGGCAATTGCAGGAGCAGCCCCGGCAGATTACCGCTCGCCGGCGATCGGCTAAGCTGTTCGCTACTAACGTTGATATCCGTACCGGAACCGGCAACCGGAGGCCGGGCGGTGACCGATGTGCGCCCGATCTGTTTCAAGCTCGAGAGCACAACCGTGATCGAGGTTCCCGCCGCCGGCACCGCCACCCGTAACGACACGGACCCGGCGGATCCCGTTACGCTGACGGTATATGTCCCGACCGCAACGTCGTTCAGCCGAAATCGACCGGCCGCATCGGTGATCGTGCGGAACGTCCGGTGCGCCCCGCCGATCGTCACGTTGGCGCCGGCTGCGGGCCGACCGGATGCCGAAACCGTACCGGCAAGCGTGGCCAGTGTTTGGGCGCCGGCAACATCCGGCGCGGCTAGGTCAAACAAAAATAAAGCAAGCAACGCGAACGCGCAATGCGCCGCGCATCGAATACAACCCACGAAGCCATCCCTCTAGTAAGAAGTTAAAAATAAGGACGAGCGGGATGCGTTCGGAGGCGGACGATTAGGAACGAACAGACTATAGGCCGAGGTGGCTGTCCGCGGCACGACGAGCGGAGCGATACGGGCACAAGCTGCGGCGGGACGAGCCGGCGACGTTGCCAGCACACATTCGAGCGTGGCGGTAAGGAGCGTACGGCCAAAAGAAAACACGGCGAGCGCAGCGAGTGTGGAGCCGAATAGCGCTACGGCGAGCGCTAAGCCGACGGCACCCGAAGCGATCGGCACACCTTCGACCAATTGCGTACTCGCGAAAAAGATAAGGTTCGCACCGACGAGCATGAGCAGCCGCCGGAGGGGTGGCGTTGCGCGCAGGTCGGCCTCCACCAGCGCGCATCGCCGGCGGCGCTCGCGTGGCGAACGGCCTAGGCCTACCGTGGCCGAAAACCAAGCCACCGAAGCAACGAACAGCAGCCCGAAGTAGCCGTGGCGCAGGATGAAACTCGCGTCGATCCGGTCGCCGCCGAGCGCTGCGAACTCGGCTGCCAAATGAATGACGATCGCGAACGGAATGACCGCTGCGGCTAAGCCGGAACAGGCTTGCAATCGACGAGCCGTCAAGCCTTTCTCCAATGCGCCCAAGCTACGATCACCGCGACCCGCTTTCGCGATGCCGCGGCAAACATTCCTCGCTCGCCGATGGTTCGGCTATCCGGATCGACGCTTGAGCCGGCGATAGTGGTCGATCAACGCATTGGTCGAACTATCGTGCGTCAAGGGCTGATTTGGATCGGCTTCGATTTCGCTCAGAATACGCTTGGCCAGCACCTTGCCCAGTTCAACGCCCCATTGGTCGAAGGCGTCAATATCCCATACCGCCGCCTGAGTGAATACGCTGTGCTCGTAAAGCGCGACGAGCTTGCCCAGCGCAGCGGGCGTCAACCGCTCGAGCATGAGCGTGTTCGACGGCCGATTACCCTCGAAGACGCGATGGGGCACGAGCCAGTCGGCCGAGCCTTCAGCGGCGACTTCCGCGGGCGTCTTACCAAAAGCCAGCGCTTCGCCTTGCGCGAACACGTTAGCCAGCAGCATGTCGTGACTTTCGAGTACATCGTTGAGGGGTTGGGCAAAGGCGATGAAGTCGCACGGAATCAAACGCGTGCCTTGGTGAATGAGCTGATAGAACGAGTGTTGCCCGTTCGTTCCCGGCTCGCCCCAGTAGATCGGTCCGGTATCGCACTGCACGCGCTCGCCGCTCAACGTCACGTGCTTACCGTTGCTCTCCATCGTAAGCTGTTGCAGGTATGCCGGAAAGCGCTTGAGATACTGCTCGTACGGCAGTACGGCCACGGTCTGCGCTCCAAAGAAATCGTTATACCAGACGCTGAGCAAGCCCATGATCACGGGCAGATTGCTCTCAAACGGAGCCGTTCGAAAGTGTTCGTCCATCGCATGAAAGCCGTCGAGCATTGCCGCAAAGTGTTCGGGGCCGATGGCAAGCATCGTCGAGAGACCGATCGCGGAATCCATCGAATACCGGCCACCAACCCAGTCCCAAAAACCGAACATATTGGCCGTATCGATGCCGAATTTGGCAACCTCTTGAGCGTTGGTCGAAACGGCGACAAAGTGTTTTGCCACCGCGTGTGGATCGCCGCCGAACGCGCGCAGCGACCACTCGCGCGCCAGGTGCGCGTTCGTCATCGTTTCCTGCGTGGTGAAGGTCTTGGAAGCCACGATGAAGAGCGTCCGCTCCGGATCCAGATCGCGCACCGCTTCAACGAAGTCGGTCCCATCGACATTGGAAACGAAGCGAAACGTCAGATCGCGCGCGGTGTAATAGCGTAGCGCCTCATACGCCATCACCGGCCCGAGATCGGAACCGCCGATCCCAATGTTGACCACGTTGCGGATGGCTTTCCCGGTGTGGCCGAGCCAACTGCCGCCGCGAATCCGGTTCGCGAAATCAGCCATTTTTTCGAGCACGGCGTGCACGGCCGGAACGACGTCTTCGCCATCGACGAAAATCGCCGTTCCCTTGGGCGCGCGCAATGCGACATGCAAAACGGCGCGCTGTTCCGATACATTGATCTTATCGCCGCGGAACATTGCATCGATGCGCTCGCGCAATCCGCAGGCCTGGGCTAACTGCATGAGCGCCGCGCACGTTTCGGCGGTAATCCGGTTCTTGGAGTAATCGAGGCGGATGCCGAGCGCCTCGGCCGTGAACCGCTGGGCGCGCTGCGGATCGGCGGCGAAGAGATCGCGTAAATGGCGTTCGCCGATCGTCCCGGCGTGATGTTCGAGCATGGCCCAGGCCGCCGCTTTGGCGCTTGTATCGGATCCGGTCTTCACGTCGTCCCCTTCATCGCGTCGCTTTGTCCGATACTCCCGCGCGCGAACACCGGCTCCTGTCGGCTTGCCCAGAATTTAAACTCCGCGGACCCGCGCACGAGGCCCGCGGAGTTACGACCCGCCGACGTGGCGCCTTATTTGATCGTGACTTTGATCGGAGCCGATTGAATGCCGTTGGTAACCACCACCAACGCGCTGGCACCGACCTCGATGTCGGAAGGTACATCGAATTGCGTCGATACGGTTGCCGACGATCTCACGGCCATCGAACTATGATCGTGCGTCCGGGCGAAGACGACGTGACCGCTGGCCAAGTTCGTAATCGCGACGAGCGGATAATTTGTCGCCGCTTGCGCATCATCGCCGTACGCGTTCGCTTGCGAAACGCCGTTGAAGCCCGTACCTGAGACCGGATAGGTGTTGCCATGGGTTAACGTGGTTGCGACCGACCCGATAACCGGCGCGAGCGCCCGGTCGGGCTTCACGCTGGGCGTGAAGATTTCAACATCGCTCGAGGAGTCTGTTGCAAGCACCTGACCGGTCGGTAACAGCAACAGGCGATAATTGTAGGACGAGTTATTCGGCGCATTCGGCGGCGCGGGGACGCGCGTCAGCGTTTTTCCGTTGAATTCAAAGAAGTACGACGGCGACGTATAAACGCCGGCGCTGGCCGCCATCAATACCGTGCCGTTCGTCAGCAGCGTCTCCGGTCCGTCGGCGATATCGACTTGCTGACCCGCGATGATCGGGAAATTTGGACCGGCAGTCCATGTACCTGAGGCAAGGCTATACACCGCCGTATAGGCGTCGGCGCCGGCTACGAAAACGGTTCCGTCGGGCCGCAGCATTTGCGGTCCAATCTCGAACGACTGCGTAAGATTGGCGGGCAACTTGCCGGCCGAAGTCCAGATGCCCGAGGCCGGATTGTAGATTTCGGAATTTGGTTCGGCTCCGACATCGGCGGCGAGCACACCGCCGCTGGGTAATAACGTCCAGCCTTCTTCGGAATTTCCGTCGGCTTTCTTGGCGCCCGTAATGGTCCACGTCAGCGCTTTTTCATCGAGCAGCGCTTGCACGCTCAAACAACAATTGCCGATCATGTACGTGCCGTTCGCCAGTACGACGCTCTGGGCGTCGCCGATCGACGACCACTTCGCCGGCGGCGTTATTGATTTCCACGTATTCGATAACGGGTTATAGATTGCTCCGCGATTCGTTTCCGCGCTCTGGAGAAAGTTGTATTCTCCGCCGTTGACGACGAGATTTCCGTCGGCCAGAACGGCCGAAGCGAAATACAGGGGTCCGTAGCCGGACGGCAGCGACGCCTTATGGGTCCACGTTCCCTTAATGTAATTGCCGGTATTATCCGGAGCGAGACTATACCAGTTGGCTTCGTTGTCGGAAATCATCACGGTGCCATCGGTCATCAGCAAGGCGGTTCCAGCCCCGGAACTTCCGAATGGCGCCGTTGCGGCGACGGGTTGCCAGCCGCCCGCTTTGGCCCGGAGCCGGTCAGCGGCGGTGATCGAAACGCGCGGCGGCGGCGGTAGCGCCGGCGGGCGCAGGCGGTGCATGTTCGCGGTCGAGAGCACGCCGAGCGGGGCTCGCGCGACCGGTCCCGCCACGCTAGCCGTTGCGCTCAACGCGACGATCGCGCTCGTCATGACAATATTTCCCAGTGTGTTTGCCATACGGTTCTCCATAAAGAAAAATCCCCGGCTTCGAGCCGCGGCGAAAGAGGGTCGTAACAGCCTCGGTACAGCCTTAGATGGCGAAACCGGCGCACCGCAGCACGACGGCTCGGACATTTCGGGCTGGAGTTCGAGTAGACGACTTTTCGCTTTGTACGTGAAGGCCGCCGGTTCATTTGCTTTGCAGACCCGAAACGACACTTACGCGCCACCGGGCCACGAAGCGAAAAGCTCAGCCGTTGCGGCCGAGAACCGGTGGAGTTCAGCGGACGTTCGTGGCGGAGCTCGCTTCAATTGCGTCGACGGCCCGCAATAGAGACGGACTGCGCATCGGCCCGACGGAGAGTGAGTCCGAGTCGTGTCGATGCAGAAGGATGACCTGGTCGCTCTCGGTTCAGGCAGACTGCCATACAGGTGGCACTCCGGCGCCGTATGGTGATCCCATGGAAATCGACTTTATCTGCATCGACTGCGGCGACGCGCATCGGGAACCGGCCGAAGCGCAACTCGGCCACCGCATTGTGTGCCTAGAATGTGCGATGCAGGCCGCTCATCACGCTGCCGAGCCGACCCTTGCTGCCGACGTTCGGATGGCTGCCTGACATCGTTCCGCGGCCGCATCATCTTCAGCGTCGAATTGGCTCGAGCCATTGTCGGACGTATGCTGCCTTGGCTGGCCGTCGTTCGGCGCAAGGCACATCACCGAACGTGGGCTCGGTGTCAATACACGTATGCCAAGCGCATCGATTACGGCCAAGAACTTGCCGATGTCGCCACCACTTCAAGCTCTGCGAGCTGAGCGACATACGGGGCGATCGCCGGTGTACTGGCCGCTGACTCTTGAGTCGAAGCACGACATCAGCGGCCACATGGCAGATTACCAACGTTGCCGATTTAGTCGGTGAGACTAAGTCAGTTCGCTGCCGAAGTTTATCGCCAATGCCCACCTCGCGCCCAACACCAGCCCTTCGAGCGAGCGGTTTCCAGGCTGCGAAGCTTCTAAGGAGAGGAGCTTTCAGGCTGCAGCGCATGTAGGGAGCCTAGCTTCAAGCTACCAAGCTGCTAAGCTGCAAAGCTCGTAAGCGTCTAAGTTGCGAAGCTTCTAAGCAGCGCGAGTTCTACCGTGAACCTTCTAAGCTGCGGAGCCGACTACGGCGCCGTCAAAGGCGGCCAGGCAAACGAACTCTATTTCGAGCGCCTCGACCACTTTCGCCGCCAGCGTCATCAACTCAACCCGGCAAGCCTCAAAGACACTGCTGTCGCGCGGCAAAAATTGTAACCGGCTTTGCAGCGCTTCGAGCGAGCGTCTCAGTTCCACTATAGAAATCACTTTCATCTCTATACCCTGCGCCGATGGTTGTGAACCGCCTGCTTCCGCCTGCGGCAACTTCTGACAAAACCCGCACACGGCCGAACCGGGAAGCGGTATCCACCGATTCTTCGGAGGTGTGCAAACGAGTTACGCAAAGTTGCGCGGTATGAGCTCAGCAACGCTACCGGCACCGCCACTGCTGGAAGCGAGAAACGTCGCTAAAACGTTCGGCCGAGTAACCGCTCTGAGCGACGCGAACTTTGCGGCGTACGCCGGTGAGGTTTCAGCGATCGTCGGAGACAACGGCGCCGGGAAGTCGACATTCATAAAAATTCTTTCCGGCGCATTCGCTCCTGACGCCGGCGAACTACTCCTCGATGGAAAATCCGTTCGCTTTGGATCGCCTCAAGAAGCGCGTGACGCCGGAATAGAAACGGTCTATCAAGATCTCGCTCTTGCGCCTGCCCTCGACGTCGCCGCCAACCTGTTCCTCGGCCGGGAAGCGCGTGTCCCTGGTTTGGCCGGGCGGCTCGGATTTCTGGATGACCGCCGGATGCGCGACCGTGCGCGTCAGGCCATCGCCGATCTCGCGGTCGGCTTGTCATCGGTAACGCAGCCGGTGTTCACGCTGTCAGGCGGGCAGCGCCAAGCCATCGCCGTCGCGCGTGCGACGGCGTGGGGCAAGCGCATCGTGATCATGGACGAACCCACCGCCGCGCTCGGCGTACGCGAATCGGCGATGGTGCTCGCCGTGATCAAGCGCATCGCGACTGCCGGTACGGCGGTGATCATGATCAGCCACAGCATGCCCGAGGTGTTTGAGATTGCCGATCGTATCACCATTTTGCGACTCGGCCGAACCGTGCGGCAAATGCGACGTACGGAAACCTCGATGACCGACGTCGTGGCGTTCATGACCGGCGCCTCAGCCGAGCATGTTGCTCAGATCGAGCGTTAACCGGTGAGCGATGCTGCTGCGCGGGCCCCGTCCGGCGTTCGCGGGCCCAATGTTTTCGCGCGTTCGACGAACCTGTATATTTTGCTGGTGCTCGTCGGCCTAGTCGGTTTCTTCTCCATCATCAGCCCCAACCACGCGTTCCTCGACCGCAGCAACTTTGTGAATATCGCTTGGGATACCGCCGAAATTCTGCTGCTGGCTATCGGCGAAACGTTCGTTATCATCACTGCCGGAATCGATTTGTCGGTCGGCACCGTATTGATGTTTTCGGGTGTCATCGCTTCCTGGGTTATCGCCCAACTCGGGGGCACGGGCGGCGCCATCCCGCTGGGCATCGTCGCCGGCATCGCAATCGGCACCGCCGGCGGCCTCATCAACGGGACGCTCGTTTCACGCTTGCGCATGCCCGCATTCATCGTTACCTTAGGCGTCTTCAGCATCGCCAACGGTCTCGGCGACTTGGTCAGTTCGAGTGGTGCGGCCGGACAATCCGCCATTGCGCCGGTACCGCAAAGCTTTGCCGACACGTTGGGCAACGGCAACCTCGTCTTTGGGTTACCGACACTCGTCGTCGTCGCGGCCTTTGCCGCGATCGTCACGCATATCGTGCTCACCAAAACGATCTTCGGCCGGCGAACCTTTGCCGTCGGCAGCAACCTCGAAGGTTCGCGCCTGGCCGGCGTTCCGGTGAACAGTCATATCATTTGGGTCTACACCTTCGCCGGCTTCATGGCGGGGCTCGCCGGGGTGCTCGATTTAGCGCGCTTTCATTCAACCGACATCCAAGGCCACAGTTTAGACAATCTCGATGCCATTGCCGCGGTCGTCATCGGTGGAACGAGTTTGTTCGGCGGTACCGGTTCGATCCTGGGCACCGTGATCGGTGCATTTATTCCGACCGTTCTGCGGTATGGCTTCACGATTCAAGGGATTTCGTCGTTTTGGCAGGACGTCGTCGTCGGCGCAATTATTATTCTTGCCGTTCTCATCGATCAGATTCGCCGACGCCGTGTTACGTAAGCCGTGTACCGTTTTGACGCACCCTCGCGCAGCGCTGTGAGCTGCGCCGATAAACGCCGGCCCCCGGCGTTACGAAGCGCGAAGTTCGTAATCAAAGGCCGAGCCGGTGCTTCCACACGTGTACCGTCCGATGCCGCACGGTCCGCAATCGCGTATACCTCCCACCTCTACGTCCAAGGAGAATGAGCCGCATGCTCAACCGACTCGCCCCGTTTACCGCACTTGCCGCCGTGGTGGCCTTCGGCGCGTTATCCGCGCCGCGCGCCGTACCGCGCGCCAATGCGGCCGGACCTTACAAAATCGTGCTGATCGCCGGTATCGCGTCCGACGCCTTTTATATTACGATGAATCACGGCGCGCAAGCCGAGGCGCAGAAGGACGGCGCGACGGTCCAATTCAGCGGATCACCGGCCGCCTTTAGTCCCTCAACGCAATTACCGTATTTGAACGCGGCGATCGCTCAGAAACCCGACCTGATCCTGATTGCGCCGACCGACAAAGTCGCGCTACAAGAACCGATCGCGCGCGCCGTCGCAGCCCACATTCCGGTTATTTTGGTCGATACGACGCTGAGCGATCCTTCGGTGGCCGTTACCACCATCTCGTCGGATAATGTCGCGGGCGGCGAAAAGGTTGCCGATGCGCTTGCGCAAGCGACCGGCAAAACCGGCAAAGTGGCCGTGGTGAGTGTATCGCCCGGCGTTAGCACGACCGACGAACGTGTCGAGGGCTTCAACCGGCAACTCGGCAAGTATTCGACGATGAAAAGCCTAGGTGTAACGTTTACCGGCGACAATCCAACTCGGGCAAATACGGTAACGAAGGGTCTCGTCACCGCCAACCGCGACTTGGCCGGCGTCTTTGCAACCAATGTCGTGACGGGCAGCGGCGTGACGGCCGCGGCGCGCGAGCTCAACCTTTCGGGAAAACTCAAACTCGTTGAATTTGACGCCGAACCCGCGCAAGTCGAGGCGGTCAAGGCCGGAACGATCTCGGCACTGGTGGCTCAAGATCCGTATCTGATCGGCGAACTCGGCGTGCGGTACGGCGTGCAATATCTCAAAGGCAAACACACTTTTGAGAAGCACTATGGAACCGGTGAAGCGATCATCACCAAAGACAACGTCGATAGCGCCGCGGTGAAGAATTACCTATACGCAAAATAACGCCGCTGTTCGCTGCTCGCCGATCGCGTAAGGCTGCTGTTCGCCGATCGCGTAAGGCTGCTGTTCGCCGATCGCGTAAGGCTGCCGTTCATGGTTCGCCGGTGTTGGCGGCTCGCGGCCTTTGGGAGGGTCCTTCCTGAGCGCTTAGCACCCCGGCCGCCGCCCGCGGGCGGCAGCACGCTGGTTCGCGCGCCAGTCATTCAGTAACCGACGTGCTGCATTTCCGCGGGGCGACTGGTGCGCGCGCAGCAGTCTGGTGAACGGGGGAATACCGCGTCGCGAAGGCGCATGAACGCCGGCGATGTTTCGCGTCATTACCTTCAACGCCAACGGCATTCGGGCAGCTGCGCGCAAAGGATTCTTTCGTTGGATGGAAGCGCAACGACCGGACGTTGTGTGCATCCAAGAAACAAAGGCGCACGAGCATCAATTTCCGGCCGAGGCGATGGCACTGCCGGAGTACCATACGGCGTTCGTTTCAGCTGAGAAGAAAGGCTATAGCGGTGTCGCGATCTATAGCCGCCGTAGACCAGTCGAAGTCATACGCGGCCTCGACATGCCCGATATGGACGCCGAAGGTCGCTTCGTGAACATGCACTTCGGCGACTTTGCGATCGCGTCGTTATACGTTCCATCGGGAACCAGCGGTCCGGCCCGTCAAGCCGTAAAGTATACGTTCTTGGATCGCTTCATCGGCAAACTCGTCAGCCTTAAAAATGCCGGCATCCCGACGATCCTGTGCGGCGACTACAACATCGCGCATCGTGACATCGACGTTTTCGATGCCAAAGCATGTGCACGCACGACCGGGTTCTTACCCGATGAGCGACGGTGGTTCGACGACGTTACCGACCGCGTCGGCTGGATCGATGCGTTTCGATTGGTGAATGGCGCAGAAAAGCAATTTTCGTGGTGGTCGAATTGGCCCAATGCCTTCGAACGCAACTTAGGCTGGCGGATCGATTACCAACTAATAACGCCCGACCTTGCCGCCGCCGTTCGGACAGCATCGATCTATCGCGACGAACGCTTCTCGGACCACGCCCCTGTCACCATCGACTACGATCTCTAGAGGCGCCGGAGCCGCAAAAATACGGGATTCGGCGTCAGCAGCTGCCGGGGGTTCGGCGTCAGCAGATGCCGGGGGTTCGGCGTCAGCAGATGCCGGGGGTTCGGCGTCAGCAGATGCCAGATGCCGGGGTTCGGCGTCAGCAGATGCCCGGGGTTCGGCGTCAGCAGATGCCGGGCTCTCGGCCGCAGCAGATGCCGGGATTCGGCCGCAGCAGATGCCGGGGGTTCGGCGTCAGCAGACGCCCGGGGTTCGGCGTCACCAGCGGCCGCGAGTCTTGGCCTCACCACATGCCGCGAATCTGGCGGCACCAGCGGCCGCGTTTGGCGCCACCAGCGGCCGCGTTCGGCGCCCCAGCGGCCGCCTTTGCCGCCGCCTGCGACGTACCGCACGGATGACCGACGCCCGTATCATCAGTACTGCCCCGCGGGGTCATCGAACGCAGCTCAAAACGACCGGGGCGCGTAAGGGGTTGCCCCTACGTCAAAGACTGCACAGCGCCAAACAACGGGACCGGCAACCGCATGTCAAACGTCTATCATCCACACCGGCGCCTGGAGGACATACCCATGATCGAGGAACTTTTGCAATGCCGGTGCGGCCATGGAATTTCGGGTCATTCCGGCTCTGGTTGCGAAGGCGTGCGCTTTCGGCCGTGCGCATGTCCGCGTTCGCGCGGTGAAGTTCTCGAACGTGCGATCTCAGACGCCCAAACCGACATCGGCGCTGATCTAACCGGCCGGCTCACGCGCGGCAGCAGCACCACGAACCGGCCGTAAACGGCCGGTTCGCAGCGCCCGCTTAGTGGTGCGTCGTCGGAAATAACCGGAACGTTTTTGCGGTGCGCCGGCCGGGCTTAGCGGTAATGGCCCGGAATTGCGCGTTCGTCGACAGCGCGTACAGATTGCCGCCGTCGTCGAGAACGAACATCCACTGCCCGTCGACGGTGGGTGCCATGCGAACGTTCTGATCGGTAATCACGATCGGCTTGGCGTTGCCGAGCACCTCGCCCGATTTCGAGTTGACGGCCCACACGGCGCCGTTGACGGTACTCGAGGGCGCCCCACAGCCGCCGCTGCCATCGTTCGTGCAGGGCGTTCCCATGAACACGACGCCGCCGGTTGCGTCTCCGGCCGTTACCGTCGGAGCCGACCGCGGAGCATCTTGCGCGGCGTACTGGGAAGAATCGGGACCGAACCGCGCGTTCCAGGTCATGTTGGCACCGCAACCGCTGATCGCCGCCATGCCGGGCGGCAGAATCGCGCCGTCACCGCCCGTTGACGAGATGGCCGCATAGAGCATGCCCGTGCTCGGCGAGTACGCCGGATTGCCGACATACCACGCATTCGCGCTCGGAATCGAGAGCGTAAACACGTTGAGCGCGCCCGAGAGGTGCCCGGTATCGTTGATGACGAGCAGGCCCCCCTTGCCCTGAGTCGCGGTGAGTTGGCCGCAACCCGACCCCAGCGGGGGCTGGTAGACGACCGGCGTACCGGTGTAGTCGAGATCCGTTAAGCCCGGCTGGAATGCCGGAGCGTCGTTCGCGACCACCGAGGACAGATTCGCGGAGAGTTCCAGTAAGTGGTTGGCGTAACCGGCGTTCTCTGCGTCCGTCGGCACAAATGGCGGTTGAATCGACTGGCCCATTCCCATCGAGCCGTTCGTTTCGGCGTTCCCCGCAGCCACATAAATGTTGCCGCTGACATCGGCCGAAACGCCGCCCCACGCCCAAATCCCGCCGCCGCCGTAATTGGCACCTTGACCGTAGGTGGGATAGAACGTGCTGACCAGGCTCATGCTGCTCGGATCGACGGCCACGACCCGTCCGCGCCACGACGGATATAGTCCCTGCGGACCGGCCGGAACGCCTTCGCAATTCGAGCTCGTTCCCAGATACACGAGGCCGTTCGCATACGTCGCGGCGGTGTGGGCGTGGACGGACTCGTTCGCGACGAGCGTCGGCGTTATATTGACGCTACCCATCGGCGCGCCGGTGGCGACGTTGAATTTGTAGAGATAATCGTGAGTCGGGATTTGGCCGTCGCCGCCGGCCACATAGATGGCGCCTTGTTGCGCCACGTACAGCACCGTTCCGCCGGCGCCGCCCGTTCCGCACTCCTGCATGTCTTGCACCGGCACGTTAGTCGTCCAGATCGCCACGCCGGTAACCGCGTCGAACGCCTGAACGTTCGTATAACCGGATACGATCACGACCGCTTTATGGCCGGGAACGGCGTTCGTTACGACGACCGGCTGACTTTGCGCGTTGCCGATCGACGTTTGCCAGACGAGATGATAGTTTGCGACCGATGCCGGTGTGACGGCGGTCGTCGAAGGATTGTAACCGCTCCGCTGACTGTCGAATCCATAGGTCGGCCAATCCACAAAGCCTTGCGGTGTCATCACGGCGGCAGAAACCGCCGCCGCCGGAACACCGGCTGCCGTTGCGCCGAAGGTTACCGGACCGATCGCGGCTCCGTTGTACGCGACGGTCAGACCGCTCTCGTCTTGCGGTGAATTGAGGACCGTCGCCGAAAGTTTCGTCGCCCCGGTCGTATCGCTATCGGTGAGCGTTATCGGTTGCGTAAACGGCGCGGTACCGACGATGGCAGCACCGCTCGCATCTTTAAACGTGACCGTCAGCGCGGTGGTCGTCGCGACGCCGATTTGCGGCGTCGGGTTCGCCAGCGCCAATCCGATCGACGCGACGATCCCCTCGAGCGTGATCGCGACGCTGTTCGCTTGACCGGCGACAATCGTTGCGCTGGTCGTGTTCTGCGATAACGCCGCACCCGTTCCGTTCGCGCCGGCATACATAATTTCGGTGAACGTATCGGCGCCCACGGGTGCGTTGACGGTTGCGGTGCAGGTGCGTCCGCCGCCCGGCGCCGGGACGCAATTCCCGGAGGTCGCCGAGAGATCGACGATGACCGGCGTTCCGCCGTTGACGGCGATCGACGCTGACTGCGTGTTTTGCGATATGTATTTGGGACCGCGCACACTCGACGGGTGGAGCGCCGACGGGGCGGCTGAACCCGGAATTGTAATCGAGAATTTCACGCTTTGCGGCCCCGTCGGGGACGTTGCGGGCGAACTAGCCGGGCCGCGAGGTAAGGTAGACCCCCCGGACCCGCCGCCTCCACACGCAGCGAGAGCAGCACACAAAACCAAGCACGGCGCAAAGCGACGATTCATCAACGCTATCTTCCAACGTACAACGGCCCGCCGTCTCGGGTCTTTGGTCCATGCTTCTAGTTCAATAGTGCCGGTGTACCGGCGGCGAACCGCTCGCAAACCTTCGCGCAACGGCCAAGAAGTGCGGCGCGTTACTCGACATTTTGCGAAAGCAATTCGTTGTGCCGCCGCGTCAAATGGGCTAGCCCGATGAATCACCAGTGCTGCGGCCGGTAAGCACGAGTTCCGGCTTGTCACTGCGAAGCGACGACGCGTCGGGCCGCGGGTTATTACCAAATTCCGGGAAGCAGCCGGTAACGCACCCGCTGCGTATAGGCGGCATAGCCCGGCAGGCGCGCTTCCAAGAACGTTTCTTCAACGTTGATGCGGACGACGAGCACGGCGAGCGGCGCAACCGACGCCAGCGCCGCGCCGTACGATTCCAACCACACGGCCGCGCCGACGATCTCGAGTGCGACGCCCAGATACAACGGGTGCCGTATGACGGCATAGACCCCACGGTCGACCACCGCGTGTCCGCGATCCGATTGATGCCGGACGATCGCCGCGGCGAAGCTATTCGCGCGAAACGCCAACCCGACGATGAACCAACCGGCCGCGGCCGCGACGAGCCCGAGCGATGACATCGGCACGCTGGGCGCAGCCAGCACGTGCAGCCGAAACACGTCCACGGGGATAAACGCGATGTAGGCCGGGAGCACGATGAGCAACGCGACGACGATGGCCTTATCGGCCGGCGGCTGGCCGGGCTGCAGCGGCGCTTTGCCCCGTTCGGCGAGCAGGCCGCCGTCAGCGCCGATGAACCAGCCGCGCGTTCCGAGGATGCCGGCGAATACCGCACCGAGCAGTACCCACGCGCGCCACCAAACCAGCGTCCCCGCCGGCGCGAAGAGGAGCGTTCCGTACACCGCCGTGTTGAGCAGCGCCGTTCCGACGAAACGCACGAGCGCCAACGACGCCTCCCGCCGCTGGAGATTCACCGAACCAAAGCGACCCGGGCGGGTGAAGGTACCGCGGCTTCGCTCGCTCCATTTTTCGCGTTCGGACTTCGCTCGAGCCGCCCGTAGCAGTCCATCGATACAGCCGCCGAAGTGCTAGTCGACCGCGTTACGACGGACGTATGGGGCCGGACGATTGCGGCCTCGGCTTATAATAGTGACGCGACCAGATCGCCGCCCGCATGTAGTCGTACCGCGCAGAATTTAAACTCGGGAATTTTGCCGAACGGATCGATCGCGTCGTTGGTTAGCAGGTTCGCGGCGGCTTCGTTGTACGCAAACGCCATGAACAGCGTGCCACGCTGCATTCCGCGATCGGCGCGCGCGCGAACCGTAAGGCTGCCACGCCGTGACTCCAACGTCACGATGCCGCCCGCCTCGACCGCAAGCGCCGCCAAATCGTCGGGGTGAACGACGACCGTCGGTTCGGGCTCGAGGGCATCGAGCACGCTCGCGCGGCGGGTCATCGATCCGGTATGCCAATGTTCGAGTTGACGACCGGTGGTAAACACGAACGGATACGCCGCGTCGGGCATTTCCGCCGCATCGGTGAAGGGTGCCGGCGCGAATAAGGCGCGGCCACCGGCGCGCGGAAACGAATCGATGAAAATGACGGGTTCGCCCGGATCGCCTTCGTGTTCGAGCGGATACGTGCACGAGCCCTCGCGCTCGAGCCGCTCCCACGTGATACCCGCCAGCGACGGCATCGCGCGACGAATTTCGGCAAAGACCGCCTGCGGGCCGGTGTACGTCCAGTCCAAGCCCATCCGGCGCGCAATTTCGGTAATGATCCACAGATCTTGACGCGCATCGCCGGGCGGATCGATGGCTTGGCGCCCCAACTGTACGCGCCGGTCGGTATTGGTGAACGTACCACTTTTTTCCGCGAACGCCGACGCCGGCAGCACAACATCCGCGAAGCCGGCCGTTTCGGTAAAGAAGATATCTTGGACCACGAGATGTTCGAGCATCGCCATCGCGGCCCGCGCATGACCGACATTCGGGTCCGACATGGCCGGATTTTCGCCCATGATATACATGCCCGTCAGCGTGCCGAGATGGGCTGCATCCATGACTTCGGTGACGGTGAGCCCGGGAGTCGGGTCGAGCTTCATGCCCCACAGCGCCTCGAACCGTTCGCGCACGCCGGGGTTATCGACGCGCCCATAATCCGGAAACGCCATCGGAATCAAACCGACGTCCGATGCGCCCTGGACGTTATTTTGTCCGCGCAGCGGATGTAAACCGGTGCCCGGGCGCCCGATCTGGCCCGTCAGGAGCGCCAGCGAAATGAGACAGCGCGCATTGTTGGTGCCGTGCACGTGTTGCGAGATGCCCATGCCCCAAAAGATCATCGACCGTTCCGCGGTCGCGTACAGTCGCGCCACTTCGCGGATGATCTGGGCATCGATGCCGGTGATCGCGGCGACTTTCTCGGGGCTGTAGTCGGCCACGAGCGTCTTGAGCGCCGCGTAATTTTCGGTTCGTTCGCGGATGAACGTTTCGTCGGCCAAGCCTTCTTCGACGATCGTGTGCATCAGCGCGTTGAGCAACGCGACGTCGGAATCGGCGCGGAACTGCAAGTAATAACTGGCGTGCCGGGCGAGTTCGTTACGGCGCGGATCCATCACGATGAGCTTGGTTCCGGCTTTGGCGGCATTCTTCATGAACGTTGCCGCGACGGGATGGTTGACCGTCGGATTCGCGCCGATCACGATTGCGACATCGGCCAGGCCAACGTCCGCAACTTGATTCGAGACACCGCCCGAACCGATGTCTTCGAGCAATGCGGCGACCGACGACGCATGACACAAGCGCGTGCAATGATCGACGTTGTTGGTGCCGAAGCCGGTGCGGATTAATTTTTGGAAGAGATACGCTTCTTCATTCGATCCTTTGGCCGAACCGAAACCGGCCAGCGCGGCCGGTCCGTGCTGGTCGCGAATGGCGCGCAGGCCGCCGGCGGCGGCATCGAGAGCCTCGTCCCAGGTCGCTTCGCGAAACACGCTCCACATGTCGTCGGGATCGCACACGTCGGCCGTTTTGGCAGCGCCGGTGCGCCGGATCATGGGCGTCGTCAGGCGCCGCGGATTGTGCACGTAATCAAAGCCGAAGCGGCCTTTGACGCACAAGCGGCTATCGTTCGAGGGGCCGTTCCGTCCGTCGACGGAAAGAATCGTATTGTCTTTGACGTTATACGTCAGCAGACAGCCGACGCCGCAATACGGACAGGTCGAATCGACTTTTTTGTCCGGCACGATCAACCCGACGTTATTGGCCGGCATGAGCGCGCCGGTCGGACAGGCTTGCACGCATTCGCCGCACGCGACGCACGAGCTGGCCGCCATCGGATCGTCGAGATCGAAAACGATCTTCGAATGATCCCCGCGCCAAGCATAACCGATAACGTCGTTGACCTGCACTTCGCGGCAGGCGCGTACGCAACGTCCGCACTGAATGCACGCATCTAAATTCACCGACATGGCCGGATGCGACAGGTCGGCGGCCGGCTGATGGCGCTGCGGAAAACGCGGCTGCTCGACCTGCAACGCACCGGCCCAGCGATCGAGTTCGGAGTCGCGTTTGTACGGCGATGCCGACTGCCCCGGCATATCGGACAGCAACAATTCGACGACCATCTTCTGCGAACGGCGGGTGCGCTCGCTGGCCGTCGCAACCTTCATGCCGGCGGTCGGAACGCGGCAACATGACGGCGCCAGAACCCGTTCGCCTTCAATCTCGACCATGCACACCCGACAGTTGCCGTCCGGGCGATAACCGTCTTTGTAGCAAAGGCGAGGAATGACAACGCCGTAGCGGTCGGCGACATTCAAGATGGTTTCGCTGTCGCGCGCGACGACCGGCGTGCCGTCGAGCGTGAACTGGGTCGTCGTCGCCGGCGCTCCGTTGGTGCGCGGTCGAAGCGGGGCAATCGCCATCTATGCAAACTCCTGCGGAAAATATTTAAAGGCACACAAGAACGGATTGGCCGCGGCTTGACCGAGACCGCAAATCGAAGCATCGACCATGACACCGGCTAAATCGCGCAGCAACGGCTCGTCCCAGTCGGCGCGTTCCATCAGCGTGACGGCTTTGGCGGTGCCGACGCGGCACGGCGTACATTGACCGCACGACTCTTCGCGAAAAAACCGCAGCATGTTCAACGCCGCGCTCTTGGCGGTGTCGCGGTCCGACAGCACGATGATGGCCGCCGAACCGATAAAGCAGCCGTGCGCGTTGAGCGTATCGAAGTCGAGCGGCAAATCGCCCAAGGCCGCGGGCAAAATTCCGCCCGAAGCGCCGCCCGGAAAATAGCCGTAAAACGCATGTCCGGGCAGCATTCCGCCGGCGTATTCGGCGATGAGTTCGCGCACGGTGATGCCGGCCGGCGCGAGATGCACGCCCGGGCGTTGCACGCGCCCGCTCACCGAAAATGAGCGCAAGCCTTTGCGTCCGTTTCGACCGTGAGCGGCGAACCAGTCAGCACCGCGTTCGACGATCTCGCGCACCCAAAACAGCGTTTCCATATTGTGTTCGAGTGTCGGCCGGCCAAATAAACCAACTTGCGCGACGTACGGCGGGCGCAAGCGCGGCATGCCGCGTTTGCCTTCGAGCGATTCGATCATGGCCGACTCCTCGCCGCAAATATACGCTCCGGCTCCGCGCCGCAGATGGATAACCGGTACCGGCACCGGCGCCTGCTCGCGCAGTACGGCAAGTTCGCGCGTGAGAATTTCGCGCACGTGCGCGTACTCGTCCCGCAAGTAGACGTAAACATCGTCGATGCCGACCGCCCACGCGGCGATCAGCAAGCCTTCCAGAAAGCGGTGCGGATCGCGTTCGAGATACCAGCGGTCTTTGAACGTGCCCGGCTCGCCCTCATCGATATTGACGGCCATCAAGCGCGGCGCGGCCTCGGCCCGGACGATCTTCCATTTGCGACCGGTCGGAAAACCCGCGCCGCCTAAGCCGCGCAAGCCCGAGTGTTCGAGCGTTGCGATGATGTCGTCGACGGCGCGCTCACCGGCGACGCACGAACGAACCAACGCATAACCGCCGTCGCGCGTGTACGCCGCGTAATCGATGTAGGGCGGTAGATCGGCGGTAAAGTGCTTGCGCTCGAGCCGGTCATCGACGTCGGCGACGGTGGCATGTCCGACGACGTGCTGATTCACCACCGCGACCGGCGCGACCTCACACCGCCCGACGCAGGGCGCCGGCAGCACCCGCACCTCGCTGCCGTAGCCGCCCTTTCGCACCAGATCGAGCAGCGTTTTCGCGCCGGCGAGTTCGCACGACAGGCCGTCGCACACGCGAACGGTGACCGCGGGTGGCCGCGCCTGGTCGTCGCGCACGACGTCGAAGTGGTGGTAGAACGTCGCCACCTCGAAAACTTCGGCGGGCGCCAGTCGCATTTCGTCGGCCAGCGCCACGACGTGTTCGGCGCTGATGTGCCGGTAGCGGTCTTGAATCTTGTGCAGGTGCTCGATGAGCAGATCGCGCCGGCGCGGCTCGTCGCCGAGCAACTCGCGAACCTGCGCGAGCGCCACGGGGTCAACCGACCGACCTTTGCCTTCACGCCGCTTCTTCCGCCGAATCGCTTGGTCGACACCAGCGGGCCGAGCGGCAACCCCCAGACGGATCTGGGTTATATCGATCGTATCCATCTACACCCCTTGGACGATGCCCGCAGCGGTGTCAGTTGGTGTCGGCGCGCGGCCCGGCCTGCATGCGCCCGGGATGTCGCGGCGGCGTCACTCCGCGGCGGGAACCCCAAGTCCGTCGAACGAGCCGCCCGCAGTCAGCGCTTCGTCCGGATTGAATGGTTCGCGTTCGACGCCGGCGCTTTCTTCGGGCTCGTGAAATCCGTTGGCCGGGTCGGAGTTGGGGCGGCCCACGACGTTGCTGCTCGCGGCACCGTCCTCGGGCGCGGTTGACCCGCGATCGCGGTCGCTGGCGAACACGGAATCGGTGGCGGGGTCGGTATGGTCTTCCATTGCGGCTCTATACCCGGCCGCGACGGCGCGAGATGCCCGTGCAACGGCTGGGTCGAAGAGCCGGGTGTGAACGAGCTCTTTACCGTCGTCGCGCCCGACGACGCGGTGGCGACATTATTGGGCCACACCGTACCGCTCGCGCGCAGCGAAACGGTCGCGCTGAGCGCAGCGCTCGGCCGGGTCACGGCGGCCACCGTGTTCGCGCCGGAAACCTTGCCCGCATTCGCGCGCTCGACGATGGACGGCTATGCGGTGCGGGCGGCCGACACGTTCGGCGCGTCCGAGACCGCACCGGCGTATGTGCGCATGTGCGGCGAAGTGGCGATGGGTGCGGCCGCCGCAATGACCGTCGGGCCGTTGGAAGCGGTGCGGATTCACACCGGCGCCATGCTGCCGGCCGGTGCCGATGCGGTGATCATGGTCGAGGACACGAACGCTGTGGCCGGCGACATCGAGCTGCTGGACGCCGTCGCGCCGGGTGAGAATATCGTGGGCGTCGGGGAAGACGTCGTGGCCGGCGAGCCGGCGGTCGCGGCCGGGAAACGGCTGCGGGCGGCCGACCTCGGCGGCTTGGCCGCGCTCGGCCTGACGCGCGTGACGGTGCTGGCGCGGCCGCGGATTGCGATCCTCTCGACGGGTGACGAGGTGGTCGCGCCCGCGGTGAGTCCGCGGATCGGGCAAGTGCGCGATGTGAACGCCTCGACGGTGGCAGCGGTCGTAACGGACGCCGGCGGGATTGCGGTGCCGGCCGGAATCGTCGGGGATGACGTCGAGCGACTCGAAGCGGCGGCGCGGGGGGCGCTGGCGCAAGCCGATGCGCTGATCCTGTCGGCCGGCTCGTCGGTTTCGTACCGCGACCTTACGGCACGGGTGATCGACCGGCTGGGCCGGCCGGGTATCCTCGTGCACGGCATCGCGATCAAGCCCGGCAAGCCGACCCTTATCGCGGTCGCCGACGGCAAGCCCATCGTGGGCTTACCGGGCAACCCCGCGAGCGCCCTCGTCGTTGCGTGGCGGCTCGTCGCGCCGCTCGTCCGCCGGCTCGGCGGCGAAATCGCCGGCGCACTTGGTTCGCGCGCCGAATATGCCGCGGTGCTCACCAGCCCGCTCCGTTCGCGCCCCGGGCGCGAGGACTACGTGCCGTGCACGCTGGAGCGCGCGGACGGCGAATGGCGAGCCACCCCGATCTTCGGCAAATCGAATTTGATCTTCACCCTCGTGCGCGCCGACGGGCTCATCGTCATGCCGCTCGACGTGGGCGGCGTAACCGCCGGGGCCACGGTCCGGGTCATCGTACCGTGAGCACCGGGCTGAGCCAAACCCAAGCGGCGTTTGGACACACGCCGTTCCTGAGCGATATTCCCCTCGAGACGGCCCGGCTTCGCTTTACCGCGGCGCTCGATGCCGCCGGCGTGCGCAACGACGCAAGCGAGGTTGTCGCGCTCGACGATGCGCTCGACCGCGTGACCGCGCAGCCGGTGTTCGCCCGGCTGTCCTCGCCGCACTATCACGCCTGCGCGATGGACGGCATTGCCGTTGCCGCCGCCGCGACGCACGGCGCGTCGGAAACCGCGCCGATCGTGCTGCGGCTCGAGACTCAGGCGTTCATCGTCGACACCGGCGATCCGTTGCCGCCCGGTACCGACGCCGTGATCATGGTGGAAGATTTGGAGCCCCGGCCCGACGGGCGGGTCGCGATTCGGGCGCCGATCGCTCCCTGGGACCACGTTCGCGCGATCGGCGAAGACATTGTGGCGACCGAGGCCGTCGTACCCAAACGGCGCCGGCTGGGGCCGGCCGATTTGGCGGCGATTGCCGCAGCCGGCTTAGGCGACGTCAGCGTGGTCCGCTTGCCGAGGGTGGCCATCGTGACGACCGGCGACGAGCTGGTCGATCCAGGCGTGGTCGATCCGCCGCGCGGCGCGATCGTCGACAGCAACGGCGTGCTGCTGGCGGCGGCCGTGCGGCGCTACGGCGGCATCCCGGTGCGCTTCGCGCGCATTCCCGACGACCGCGGCCAGTTAGCCGCCCGGATTGCGGAGGCCGTCGCCGGCTGCGATATCGTGGTCGTCAACGCCGGCAGTTCGGCCGGTCGCGACGACTATACCGCTTCGATCTTCGCTGGTCTGGGCGACGTGCTCGTCCACGGCGTGGCCATTCGCCCCGGTCATCCGGTGGTGCTGGCGCTCGCCCACGAACGAGCCGGCCGCCGCGTTCCGCTGCTGGGACTACCGGGTTATCCGGTGAGCGCGGCGATCTGCGCTGAGTTGTTTCTCGCGCCGCTCGTCGAACGGCTAGCCGGCCGCGATGCGCCCGACGCGCCGACGTTCGACGTGACGCTGACCCGCAAACTCTTTTCGCCGCTGGGCGAAGACGAGTTCGTGCGCGTGGTGGCGGCCCGCGTCGGCGAACGCATTGTTGCCGTTCCGTTGCGTCGCGGCGCGGGCGTGATTACGTCCCTTTCGCGGGCCAACGCGCTCGTCACCGTTTCACGTTTTACCGAGGGCGCGCATCCGGGCACCGTGTTGCCGGCCCGCGCGCTGCGCGGGGTGGCCGCGATCGAACGAACGCTGCTGGCCGTCGGCAGTCACGACGTCGCGATCGATCTGCTCGCCGGTGCCCTGGCCGGCCGGGGCGTGGAACTCGTTTCGGCTAACGTCGGCAGCATTGCCGGTCTGGTCGCGCTCGCGAGCGGATCCACCCACGTTGCCGGAACGCATGTCCTCGACGCCGTCAGCGATACGTATAACGACAGCGCGGTTCGGCGGTACGTACCGCACGAGCGCGTCGCGCTCATCACGTTCGCGCACCGCGCCCAAGGTCTGATCGTGGCCCGCGGCAATCCGCTCGGACTGCACACGCTGGGCGATGTCGTCGCACGCCGGGCGCGGTATATCAATCGGCAACGCGACGCCGGCACGCGCATGCTGCTCGACGCGCTGCTGGCCAAGGACGGATTGACGGCGGCCGAAATCAACGGCTACGACCGGCTCGAATTCACGCACTTAGCAGTCGCGGCGCTCGTTGCCGACGGCAGCGCCGATTGCGGCTTGGGCATTTTGGCCGCTGCTCGGGCGCTGCGTTGCGATTTCATTCCGATTGCGACCGAACCATACGAATTAGCGCTGCTGGCCGGCTCGCTCGATGACCCGCGCATCGGCACGCTGCTCGAAGCGATGCGCGATCGCGAGGTGCGGGAGGCGATCGAAGCACTGGGCGGTTACGACGCCACGCAGGCCGGGCTGATCCGGATCGTCGAGCAAACACCGGCCGCCGCATGACGGTCGAATTTTTCGGGATGGCGCGCGAGCTAGCCGGAGCGGCACGGTTGGATGTCGGCGGCGAACGGATGACCCGGGGCGAGCTCGTTCGCGCGTTGGCCGACGCTTGTCCGGCGCTGGTCGGGGCGGTGATCGACCCCGCGCACGACGGGTTCGTGCCGCCCAATCTGCTGCTGCTCGACGGACGGCGTGCGCCCGGCGCCGACGATACGTTCGCCGCCGGCGATCGGCCGTGCATTCTATTTCTGCCGAGCGGCGGATGACCGCCGGATCGCTCGCGCCGAAATCACCGCCCACGCCGCCCGCGGGCCGGTATGTCGGACCGCGCAGCGTGCTGCACATCGATCTTACGACGCGCTCGACGCGCAGCGACAATCTCTCCGACGCCGACTTTGCCGACGCGCTGGGCGGCGTGGGGCTGGCGGTGCTGCTGCTCGACCGCTATCTCGCCGCCGGCGATCTGCGCGCCGTCGATCCGCTCGGGCCCCAGAACGTGCTGGTGTTCGCGGCCGGCCCGTTCGCCGCCACGCCGATCCCCGCTGCGAACAAACACGCCTTGGCGACGCTGTCGCCGCTCACCGGCTTGCTCAACGAAGGTTTATCGTCGAGTCACTGGTCGGCGGCGTTGCGCCGCTGTGGCCTTGCGGCGATCGTCATTTCGGGCCAGGCTGCCGGCTGGACCACACTCGTGATCGACGATAGCCGCGTTTCGTTCGAGTCGGCGAGCGCGGTGCTGGGCCAATCGGCACGCGAGACGACGCGCTCCCTGCGCGAACTGCATGCGGATCGTTCGCTGCGCGTCTGCGCGATCGGTATCGCAGGTGAAAACGGCGTCTCGTTCGCGGCCGTCGAGAACGATGGACGCCAAGCCGGGCGCGGCGGAACGGGTGCCGTCATGGGCGCCAAGCGGCTCAAGGCGATCGCGTTGCGCGCCGGCGGGTCGGTAACGATTGCCGATCCGGCGAAAACCGCAGCGCTGGCGCAAGCCTTGAAAGCGCGGACACTCGGGCCGCAAACCGCGAAATATCGCGTGCTCGGGACCGGCGCAAACATGCGCGTCCTCGATCGGATGGGTCAACTGCCGACGCGCAACTTTACGGCTTCGCATTTCGCCGGAGTTGAGAGCGTGACGCCCGAGCGGGCGCGCGAAGCCGGCGATGTCTACGTTGAGCTGCGCTCGGGTTGCGCCGGCTGTCCGGTGCAGTGCGAGCACATGTACGTCCGTCGCGGTCGCGACCGAAAGACCGCCGCCGCCAGCGAGTACGAATCGGTTTGGGCCTTCGGTCCAAATTGTGGTGTCGACGATTTGGATGCGGTGCTCGACGCCGTCGAACGCTGCGACCGCTACGGCTTGGACACGATCTCCACCGGCAGCACGCTGGCTTTCGCGATGGAGTGCGCGGCGCACGGGCTCATCGATCCGCTCGCGTTCGGGCCGCCGTTGCGGTTCGGCAATGCCGCCGTTCTCGCGCCGGCGATCGACGCGATTGCGACGCGCACCGGCCTCGGCGCTACGTTAGCCGCCGGCGTGCGCGACGCCGCGGCGCGGATCGGCGGCGCTGCCGCCGGCTATGCCATGCATTGTAAGGGACTCGAACTGCCGGGCTACGAGCCGCGCGCGCTGCCGACGTATGCGTTGGGATTAGCGGTATGCACGCGCGGTGCGTGCCACAATCGCGCCGCAACGTACGATAGCGATCTGCGCGCGCCCGGCGTTACCCGCAGCGCCACGGAGCGAGCCGGCGCGACGATCGCTGCCGAAGATTACGCGACGGTCTGGGACTCGCTGGTGCTGTGTAAGTTCATTCGCGACTGCTTCGACGATTTCTATAGTGACGCTGCGGCGCTGTGGACGGCGGTTACCGGATTTGGCCTTACAGGACGCGATTTGCGCGCGAGTGCTCAGCGTACGTGGCTGCGCAAACGACACATCAATGCACGCCAAGGCTGGACGGTTGCGGACGACATCCTGCCGCCGCGCTTGTTTGCGCCGATCGACGGCGGAACGTCAAATCTTGGCGCCGTTGATGCAGCGGCATTGGAACTGGCGCGAACCGCGTATGAACATGGTCGCGCGGCCGAGTAGGCGGATTGAGCTGCGTCCCTCGAACCGGTACTGCCGCCGTCACGTTGTGTTTAGGCGCCGGGTCCGGCTTCCGCTGTGGGGTATTAGTAGCGCTTATACGGCAAGAATTTTCCGGAAAGCGTAATTTTGACGCGATCGCCGTTCGGATCGCTTTGCCGTTCCAACGCCATATCGAAGTCGATTGCGCTCATGATACCGTCGCCAAATTCTTCCTCGATGAGCGCTTTCCACGTCGTGCCGTAGACTTGAACCATCTCGTACAAGCGGTAGATCAACGGATCGGTCGGTGGTCCGGGCGGCAGCGAACCGCGATAGGGTATTTCGGCGAGCAATTCGCGCTCGTCATCAGTTAGCCCAAAAAGCTGCGCGGCCTTGGCGGCTTCCGCCGCGGTGAGGCGCATCTGCCCGAAGAGCGCCGCAACGGTGAGGATCGGCGATCCGTCGCTAATCGCCCGTGCAATGTCCCGCCACGAGCTTTTCGTCGCGCGCCGGTACGTGCGAATTTTTTCGGTCAACTCAGCGCGGTTCATACAGGGAACGCCAATTAGCGTTGTGTAGCCGACCCTTCCTGCGCTTTGCTCGATGCGTTCCGATTCCCGCATCCGCCAGCGCTACACGTTCAGACGGAGGTCACGAGCACCCATGGATATGAAGCTTCGGCCAGTCGTTGTCGCGATCACCAGCTTGCTGCTAACGGTGCAAACGACCGCGGCGTCGACATCGGCAGCGGTCCAGCAAATAGCCGTGAGCGGCGACAGCGTGTTGCTGGCACCCACCACAAATGCCTACGCGGGCGTATTGCTCCAGCACTGCGCCGGCGGCGTCGCGACGCTGCGCGTCATTCTGCCGGAACCGCGGCTCTTGCGCGACACCGAATTTTTGGCCGTCGAAGTCGCCGGAATCGAGACGCCGGCGATTCGCGTCGATGCGAATAAGGAAGCACCCGAGATCGTCGGTTTTCAAGGCCGGAGCACCGTCGGCTGTATTGCGCCCGGTACCCACTTCGTACTCGTGAGCAGCCCCGGCGGCGTGTTACGCGGACTATTACTCGTTCTGGGAGCCGGCATACTCGTCACGCCTTAGTGCGCGGCGTTCGCGACCATCGATCCGGCGATGAACGCCTGCGCTCGCCGGTAGACGACCTCGCCGACGAACCGGCCCGCTTTGCGGCCCGCCAGGTCGGCGTCGGCAAAATGAATACCGCCATACCGTCGCGACATACCCGCTTGAGCCGCCGCTTGCGAAAACGTCGCCCACGTTAGGGTCACGGGATGGTGCGGTTCACCCGGTTCGACGATCGATGTCCCCGGCGCTTGGGTGTATGAGTCGCCGAAGACATCGCTCTTGGTAAAGCGACGGAGAACCTCGGCAGCGGCGGCGCTAAACGTACTGTGCCCGGAAAAAAATTCGGGGAAAGCCGGGGTCACGATCTCGGGCGGCTGATACGGTTGCCATGAAGCACCGTCGATCCCGGCCGAACCTTTTCCGGGTCCGCTCCACGCCCGAACGACCTGCCCCGCGAAGAGCGCATGAATCGCGGTGATCGGCCGTTCCGAGTCATGCAGCCGCTTAACATGCCAACACAGGATACCCGCATCGAGCAGCGCGTTGGAGAGAATAAAAAAGAGTTTGGCATCGCTAGCCAGCGTGTGATGATCGCGTTTCGATACCCAAATACCGAAACGTAGCCAATGACCGGGCGGCGAATCCGTCATCATGCCGTCAGCCCAATATTCAGCAATCGTTTTTTGCTCTTCCGTCAGGCCGGCGCTGAGCGTCAGCAGTTCCTGCGCCTGTTGCTGAAATTTGGCCTCGCCGAAGCGCGCGGGCGCCGGAAGCGCGGCGGTGACCGCCTTGATGTCAACGGCAAACGGCCGAACTTCACCCCACTGCGGCACTAAAAAGTGCTGCGTACGAAACGATCCATCGTCGTTATAGACCAACAACGGCTGCCAGTGATTCGCGTCGGTGATACGCGTTGGGTTATTTACCGGATGGTAGCCCGTATAGTCGGAATAGAAGCCGCGATGCCGATCACCAAGCTGATTCGAACCATCTTGGTGGCGGGCGGTCAACACCGCTGACGCCGCCGCCGTACCAATGCGTTCGGCTTCGTCGCCGCGACCTAACGGTTGACCCGTTTGAGCAAGCGTCGTATCCGCCATCGGCACTTGGCAAACGTCACGGAGGGCGTAAAAAGCCGCTATCGCCATAGCGCGTTCGCGATGCCGATCGTCGCTTCGCGTTACCCAGGTCTTGAGCCGCGATGTATTGTCCGTTCCGCCGGCGACGGGGTCGTAGGCGGCCCAAGCGTCGTACATCGCCGTGTTGACGATCGCAAGCACGCGCGCTGCGATCGGCGCGGGGATACTGGCCTCGCGAATTGCCTCAAGACTGGCTTCGTTCCAGATCACCACCACCGTATCGCCGGCCAGCGGATCGACCGGTTTTGCTTGAACGATCGACGACTGACAAACGATCGCGAGCAGCACCGGCCACGCGAACGTCGCTATCCGTCTCTGTAACATCGGGCGCGCTACGAATCGGTTACAGAACGAGTCCGCATGAATTTAGCCAAAAGCGGCCGGGATTGAGATTCTGCGTAAGCGGTAAGGTGGGCGTGCTGTCATAGCGGACGGACATCGTCGCCACCTGAGATAACGGTACGTACGACGTCCCGGTCTTTACGACCGTTAACGTTCGGCGCACGCTTCCAACCGGCAACCAATACGCGGTAATCATCTGCAATGCCGTGAGGTTGTTCGGATTCGGCGGAATACAGGCGAGCGAACCCACCGCTACGGAACCAGTGCCGTAGAAGAATGATGTATAGGCGAGCGTGGAATTGAAACCTATACCTTGACCTTTAACGGTCAAGCTCGTTCCCGTGTCGGTTAAAACGACACTTGCGCTTATGGTACTGAATTGCCGAATATGGGCCGCTCCGCCGCCGATGACATTGCCCGGCGACGTGCCGATTGTCAGCGTGTGAATGACTTTTTGGCGATCGGCGGCGCACGCGGTGCTGCTTGTTGCTACCGCATCGAGCAGCAACAAGCATGCCGCTATGGTTGCTTTAAGCATCGGAAACTCCAGGACGCCGGCGGTGAGACAACTCGAGCAACACAAGATTAGATTTGATCCGCGGAGAACCGGCGTAAAAAAACAGTACTCGGTACAACGAATGTTTGAAAAGTAATTTTCTGTAACGTTTTAATTACAGTCGAGGCCGCGCCGTGCGCTCGTTGCGCGGCGGTACAGCGCATCAGGCGCGGGGTCGGAGAGCCAGTGCGCATCGCCGCTTCTTCTACTGTTCGAACGACTTTCGCGACGAGATCGAAGCCGACGCGGTTAAAGGCCAGCCAGCGACCGCGGAACCGCCGCGTTATAGCGCGCGGCGATCGCCGCAACGCAGCGTAGACCGCGCGCGCGACCGGCACGAAACGCCGCGACCGGCCCGCTGCCCCAGCGCAAGCCGGCCGCCGCTCCTAGCTCAATGGCCGCCCGGCGCGGTAGAGCGGTCAGGCTCGGGACGTAGCCATTCGGCGCCGGTTGCCACTGCCGCGCAAGCCCGGGCGCAGCACCGTAAAATCCGCCGAGCGCGGCGAGCTGCTCCGCAGCGTGCAAGGCGATCGCCGTTTTGGTCAAGACGAAAAGTTTGAACGGCCCAACCGGCGCAGCGAAGGCAGCCCTGCCAGCCGCCTCGATCGCAGCCCGATTCGCGCCCTCATCATCGAGACGTACCGCCTCGTTGAGCCGCGGAACGAAGAAGCGATTGACGATGAAGCCGTTCGAATCACGACACGCCAAGCCCACTTTGTGTGTCGCTCGCGCGCAATCTGCAGCTCGTTCGAAGGTTGCGTCGGAGGTCGCGACGGCGCGCACGATTTCGAACAGCGTATTACTTGCGGCCGCAAAGAGATCGTGCAATCCGACGAAGCGCCGCGAATCGGGTACCGCGTCGGCGAGCGCAGCGAGGCGAATCGCACTGGTGTTGGTCGCGATGAGCGCGTCGGCCTCGACATGCGCCCCGAGCTCCGCGAACAGCCGACGTTTCAGGGCGACGTCTTCGGGAATCGCCTCGATGACGATCCCCGCGGTTACGTTAGCGCCAGATCGGTGGCGCAACGGCGAGTCCCATGCGACGTGCCGCAATAGTATACCGCCGGACGTCCTCGCGTCGTCCATCTTCGCGCTGCGGCATGCACCGATCGACGCGTCGGCTATCGCCCTGATCGTTCGTATGGTGCTGCGTATACGGCGAAGATGTCGCACAAGAAACGATTTCGTAAGTACGACATGCATGTCGCTCAAGTGATTTCCGCGGGTGGCTGCGGAGCGATAGGCAAGCGAGAATCTGGAATTAAAACGTGGGTTCGACATGCAAAAACCCCCGCTCTTTTACAGAACGGGGGTTCAAGATGGTGCCGAGAGCCAGAATCGAACTGGCGACACCAGGTTTTTCAGACCTGTGCTCTACCGACTGAGCTATCTCGGCTTCATAGATGCATTGGATCTACCGTCCAACTCGACGCTTGTCCGGAGCGTTCGGCAGCACCCTTGCGTCACGCCCGGATCGTCGGGGCCAGCCCCCGAGTTTCACCCAGCCGCTTTCGGCGCCCTTCAGCGTCTGGTGCGGAGCCGGCGTGCGCACAGCCCAGGCGCGGCGTCGAGCCTGGATGGCCGGCTCATGACCGCAATGGCATTGCCCGCAACTCGATGATGGTTCGCTAAAACAAGGTGTCCGATTGTGCCCGATGTGCCGCAGTCCTGGACCTCAACTCAGCCGAAAGTAGCGTTGTCACAAGGAAGCGGCGCCTGTGACCTACTAAGCGCCGGCCGTCGCAGTTGCCTGGACCTGCATTTGGCCGAAACTAACGTTGTCACCGGGAAGCGTCGCTTGTGCCCACCTACGCGCCGCCGCTTGTACCCGTACGAGCCGAAGCAAGCCGCTTACAATTCGGGCGGGTTAGCCGAGACAACGGTAAGACTCGTCCGGTAACGGCGCCACCACGCAATATAGGTCTCGGCCGACTTGCGCAGCGACATCGCTCGCTCGTCATCGATATGTCCGAAAATTTTTCCCGGTATGCCGCGGACCAGACTGTTGTCTGGAATCACCGTATCTTCCGTGATGAGCGTTCGCGCGGCAATGAGGCAATTGCGTCCGATGCGGGCTCCATTGAGAATTGTCGCACCCATGCCGATCAGCGAATTCTCTGCCACCGTACAGCCGTGCACGATGGCACCGTGTCCCAAAGTACAGTACCGGCCGATGCTAACGGGTAAGCCCGGATCGGCATGCAGGATGCAATTATCTTGAACGTTACTACCCGCCGCTATCGAAATCGACGCATTGTCTGCGCGCAACACCGCGCCGAACCAGATACTCACATCGCGCTCGAGCCGCACATCGCCGATTAGCGTGGCGGTCGGAGCAATCCAAAACGACTCTGCGTCGGGAAAGCTCGGCTCCCGGCCGTCAACGGAAAAAGTACGCACGTTGGCTCCGTAGCTGGCCGCATCGAAACGCCGCCGACTGATTCAAGAACGATTGCCGCTTCGCATTCTGCCGACAACTACGCAAACGCGAACCATTGAGTAGTGAAAACTGTTTTGAAACCCGCGCACCGGCTGCGCCCGGGCAACACATTCGTACAAGCGAATGCGCGGATTACTGAAGACGAGCTAACGAGGATCGAACCAACCGAAACGACCCGGAACACCCGGTCGCGTCCGAAGATTCGGCAATATTGCCGCGGCGGTTGGACCGCCTCAGACGTCGTCGATCTCCGCTCCGCTGCCCAACGGTGCGTCGGTGTCGTCCAAAGCACCCGACGCCGTGTTGAGATCGGTATCCTCGGTGTGCGGGCGATCCGTCATGCGTTCGGTGGTGTTTTCCCAGGGCAGAGCTTCCTCTGATTCACGTTCCATACCGCAGTTCATACCCAAACCGCGCACCGGCTCGACTACTTCGTTAATTCAAATACCGTTCCGGCGCCCGACCCGCTCCAGTTTCCACCCGTCGTCCCGAACAGTTGACCGCTGCGATTGATGAATACGCCGCCCGGGGCGTAACCCGTCGCGCCCGGACCGAAACTTTCGACCAACGTTACGCCGCCGATCGGGGATACCGAGTATACCGTGCCGCAGCCGAAACTGTATCCCGCATACGTGTAACAGGTACCGGCGCCGCCCTCGAAGGTCGTGCCATACAGCAGCCCGTCGCCGCCGGGAACCAGCGCCGATTCCGGCCGATAGCCATCGCCCGCCCCGCCTATGAAGTTGTGCAGCACCGTTTCCACGTAGCCGGTACCGGTTGGGTGCAGCATGAAGATCGTGCCGCAACTGGGATACTTGAAAAGTCCGGCTGCGCAGATCCCGGACCCACCGGTATCGGTTGTGCCGTACAGGTTTCCACCGCTATCGGCGACGAGACCGGCGAGCGGTGCGACGCCGTCGGTCGCGCCGCCGGTGAAGCGATACAAAATCGTTTCCCGGTAACCATTAGCGACCGGAGTCAATTTAAAAACGGTACCACATCCGAGCGGCGCGTCGGGACACGCAACGCCGCCGTACTGCGTCGTTCCATACAAAGCACCTTGAGCATCGGCGATTAGCGGCGCCTGCGGGGTCGCACCGTCGGTGCCGCCCTTGAAGCGGTACAAGATACGTTTTTGGAAGCTCGTGCCGGAGTGCTGCAATTCGTACACGGTTCCGCAGCCTGGTCCGGCGATCTGGCACGTTCCCTGACCGCCCGCGGCGGTCGTACCATACAGCGAGCCCGCAGCATCGATGAGCGGCGCTGCGGCCGGCGACGAGCCGTCGACACCGCCGGTAAAACGGTACAACACGCGCTCGGAAAATTTGGCGCCGGTCCGCTGCAGGGTGAACACGGTTCCCGAGCCGCTTCCCGAAGCGGCGCCGCCGTAGACCGTCGTTCCGTACAAATTTCCGGCCGCGTCGGCCGTTACTCCCGAGGCCGGTTGCGAGCCGTCCAGGCTGGGATGATCGTCGCCCGTGAAATAGTGCAACACGCGGTACGCGAAATGGCCGCCACCCGTCGGGGTCAACGCGTACACGGTGCCGCCGTACGAAAACTCGGACCGGCCGCCGACCTGCGTGGTGCCGTACAACACGCCCTGCGCGTCGGCGATCAACGTTCCAGCCGGTAGTGAACCAGTACTCGGAAAACCACTGATAAACGTATGCAGTAGCCGAAATGTGGTCATGGCAATAGCGCCGACGGAGAACAACGCCGCAATCGGAATCATGCGCCGTCATTTCACGTTGCGGCTCGCGGCACCCGTCTCGGTGCGCGGCACCCGTCTCGGTGTGGGCACCCGTCTCGGTGTGGGCACCCGTCTCGGTGCCCGCCGAGTTTCGTGCGGCACTCTTGGCGGTTCGAGCGATTTTGCGCGCCACCGCCGTGCGCTACACATGTTTTTTAAGCGTTAACATTGCTTGCGAAGATAGCCGATAGAACCCATGAAGGGTCGCTGGACGTCGGAGCCGCCGGGCACGATCGTCTCAGGCGCACAAGATCGCGTGTTCAAGCGTATCTCCAAGCACGTTCTCCCGGTCAGCGCGATTTGCATTGTCCTCGCATTGCCGATTGCCGCCGCCGCCGTCCGCGTTAACGAGCTGAAATACGAGATCGGCCATCTCGAGCGCGAAAAGATCGGCTTACAGTCGAGCTTGATTGCCGGCAGCCTTCTTGCGACGATCGAGCGGTATCGCATGCTGCAGCTCGACCGGCAGACGGCTCTCGCGACCGGCGAACATACATCGTTCGTAGTCGCACAGGAGTTGCGCGAATTACGCGAGCCGGCAAACCGAAGCGTCAGCGACCGCGGCCCGCGCACGCATCTAGCCGCGCTCGAGCACAACTGGCAGGCAGTGCTTACAATCGCAGCGCCGGCCGACCGCATCGAAGCGACTATCCCGCTGGGCGAACAAGTGCTGAAGCTGATGCTCGATATCGACGACGCTTCAGGACTCACTTACGATCCGAGCGTTGAGAGCATCAACCTGAGCGACGCCCTCGCAGCACGTTTGCCGAGTCAGGCCGAACGGCGTGACCAGAGCGCGGAAGTCGTCGAACTTGCTCGGGCGGCGGGCCGGATCGGACCGGGCGACATCATCCGTGGCGAAATGTTGGCGGGTGAAGCTCACGACGCATTGGGCGCAGCCGCTGATGATTATGATGGCGCGATACAGGCCCTACCTGAGATCGAATCAGCGTTGCGCTTCGATCGAACCACGATGCTTTCCGACGCGAACAAATTAGCGGCTGCGGTCAATGCCGTGATCCTGCACCCGACGGTCGCGAACACGCGCTCGATGCAACGCTTGAGAGTGAACTCCGCCGATGCCGGGGAGCGCCTATCGCGGGCAACGGAAAGACTTTTGTCAGCATCCTTCGATGCGCGCATTGCCGCGCACCAACGCTCGATCGCGCTGACGATCGCGCTCGGCGGCGGCGCCGGCTTATTGAGTTTCGTGTTAATTGCGGCGGTCTCGCGAGCGCTGCGACGCCGCGACCGGCTCGAACTTGCGCGCGTGCAAGAGCGCGCCGAAGGCCTGGAGATGAGACTCGCGCGGCGCAACGCTGAGCGCGCGCTACGCCTAACGGAACAGCAGTTTCGCGCCGTCTTTGATAGCGCGCTTGTCGGTATTGCGATGATCGATTGCAAGGATCGACGGCTCGAGCCCAACGACGCATTTCGCGCGCTCTTCGATGACGACTTTCGCGCCATCGAAGCCGTTGCCGAGACGATGCTTGCAGCATTGCGGCGCGACGGTAATCACGGTCAACGAACCGAACAGCGTTTCGAAAGAGTCGGACGCAGCCCGCTTTGGGTCGAGATCAGCATGTCGCTCATCCGGGACGAAGAGCGCGAAGCCGTCACCGCAATTGTCATGGTGCACGACATCTCGGTTCACAAGACGCTGCACGAGCAGCTCGACTACCAAACGCTGCATGACGAATTGACCGCACTGCCCAATCGGATCCTGTTCATGCGCCGGCTCGAAGCGCTCGTTGCAGCGCGGCTTGAACCGTTTGCTGTGGTGTTCATCGACCTGGATCATTTCAAAGCCGTGAACGATACGCTCGGACATCGTGCCGGCGATCAGCTGTTGTGTTCCGCTGCGCGACGCCTGAGCGCCGGCGTGCGCGCCTGCGACTTCGTCGCGCGCTTGCATGGCGACGAATTTGCGCTGTTGCTGTGCGATGTGCCGGACGCTAGTGGTTATGAGGTCGACGCGATCATCGCGCGGCTCGAGCGGTCTTTATGTTTTTCCGTCGATGCGCCTGATTCGACGCTCGTAGTTTCCGCCAGCATCGGAGTGGTCCGCTCGCGCAACCAATGGTGCGATGCCGAGGAATATCTCGCCCAAGCCGATGCCGCGATGTACCGCTCGAAGCTCCAGGGCCGCGGTTGCGCGACCTTCTACGACGCCTAACCAGCGGCGCCGCTGTTCTGAGACCGGCTTGCCGGTTCCCGACGCGCGGCAATCGACGAACGGGCTACAGCGGGGCCGCCTTAACCGCAACAACGTCATACTAAGGTCGCGGGTCGAACGCCGGACCGGAGCAGTTGCTTTGGGGGAGCTTATCTCGCCGCCAGCGCTTTGGGCTTAGCGGACGCGCGTGCGTTTGATGCTGGGTCGCCAACCTGAAAGCGGGCGACGAGCATTTTTAGTGCTTCGGCTTGATCGCGCAGCAAGCGCGCTGTCGTGTCAATTTCGTCGATGCCTTGGGCCAGTTGCCGGGTCGATACGGCCGCTTCGCGAGCCGCGATCGCATTTGATGACGCCGTTGCAGCAATCGGTAACATTGCGACCGTCACGTGTTCGGTGGTGTTGCGCATTTCATTTGCGGCCGTCGAGTTTTGCTCGACCGCAGCCGACGTGTTCGACATGCTGGCGGTCACGTGCGTCGACGCCGTACGCATTTCGCTTGCTTGCAGCGCGAGACCGTCGGCGACACCCGTCGTCGTCGCGACCGCCGTACGAACGCTTTCTAGCGAGTGCCCGGCTCGCGCGGAGACGGCGATACCGCTATCCATCGACTCAGACGACGCGCGCATCGAATCGCCCGCAACGACCGTTTCGCGCCGCAGATCGCCAAGGATTTTCGATATTTCGCGCGTCGCGAGCGAGCTGCGTTCGGCCAATTTGCGGACCTCATCGGCGACCACGGCGAAACCGCGCCCGTGCTCGCCGGCGCGGGCCGCCTCGATGGCGGCGTTGAGCGCCAGTAAGTTCGTCTGATCGGCAATGTCCTCGATCGTTTCGACAATCTGTTCGACCTGCGATGAACGCTGCTCCAAACCAACCATCGCGGTCGACGCTTTTGCGGTGATCGCCTTGAGCTGCTCGATCGTGCGGGACGTCTCGAGCACCGCGGCGTCGCCGGTCGCGGTTTGCGCCGCGGCTTCGCGCGCCGCGCCCGTCAGGATCGAACCTTGCGAGGAAAGTTCCGCGATACCCGCATCGAGCCGCGCCAATGCCGCTGTGGTCTCGGCGATCGAGCCGGCCTGATTCGTGGCGACCATGGCAATCTGCTCGGCCGTGCGCGAAAGCTCTTCAATCGCCGTTGCCGTATCGGCAATCTTTTCGGCTTGTCCATCGGCCTCGCTCGATACCATCTCGACGACTTGCGCGATGAGGCCAACCGCGGTAGCGGATTTGCTCGCGGCCGCTGACGCCTGCTGTGACGCTGCTGCCAGCGATATACTCGTCGACGCGACACCGGTAATGAGTTCACGCAGAACGACGATCGCCGAACTATAGCGCTCCGCCATATTCGCCAGCGCGGTTGCCAAGTTGTTGTAGGTTGTCACCAACGAAGCGATCTCGTCACTACCATGCACCGCGAGCGGCGTGCGACGAGAGCTCATTTCCGTCGACAGATCCCCGTTCGCGAGCCGATCGATGGCTTCCGTAAAGCGATGCACGTCCACGGCGACAATTTCACCCAAAGCTGCCGTCGTTGCGCCCAATGCGCGAGCAATCGTTCGCGAGATGGCCGCGGCGATTCCCACGCCGACGAGTGCGGCCAAGGCGCTGAGTCCGATTGCGATCGTGAGAGCTAGCTGCCCGAAACGTTCGATGTCACGATTGCTGGCGTCAATTTGTACGCCCACATCGGCAAGATATGCGTCGATGGCTTGGCCGACGGCATCCGGCGGATGATCGACGTAGACGACTTGACCTTCGGCAAGATTGCCCAGCCGCGCCAACACGAACGCCGCTTCACACTCGGCGTAGAATCCGGTTGGACCATCGACGAATGCGTGATACGTGCGAATCGCTGTGCGTTGAGCCTCGTTCGCGGCTAAGCGTTCGCCGACGGCGATATCGGCGTCGATCGACCGACGCGCCGCGTCATACTGAGCCTGCAGAGCCAGACGCTTTGGCGGGCGAGCCTCCATCATCAGGTACGATCCGATGGCATCGAGGTTCCAAAAGTTCGCGCGAGCCTTCAAGAGTGCAATGCGGGCCGGGTTGAGCGTTCGATCCTGCTCCGCGCGCAGCCCCGCAATTTTCTGATTTGCCATCATGATATTGCCGATGGCCAAAATAAAGAGCAGAATGACCACGCCGAAGGCAAGCTGCAGTTTCACGGCCATTTTGAACCGGCTAAGGACTGTCAGCATAGACCCTCGATCGATTGCACACGATATTCGAGGTATCGGCCGACGGCGGCACGAGTCGCGTTAGCGAGAGAAAAGTTTATCGCCCGTATCGCCGGCCGGCGCGGTACGAAAAATGTTCGAAGACCAAAAACCCCGATTGGCTCAGGGTTTTTTGGCAAGATTCGGGCGTCGAGATGGCGACGCAGAAGGGGCTCGAACCCTCGACCTCCGCCGTGACAGGGCGGCGCTCTAACCAACTGAGCTACTGCGCCAAATCGGATCCACCAGCGAACCTGGTGTTATGATGGTGGGCACGGTTGGGATTGAACCAACGACCCCCCGCGTGTGAAGCGGATGCTCTCCCACTGAGCTACGCGCCCGACCGGCGAACTTCGGGATTATACAGAGTTCGGACAACGCCTGTCTAGCAGGACTGGCGCCGCAGGCGTGCGGCGGCAAGCAACGGCCCATAGGCCGAATGCAACCCCCGCGCCGAATTTACAGCACCCGTGCCGATACAACTCTTGAGCATCGGGCACGGCACCATGGATGCCGTCGCCTTTAACGCCCACTTGCGCGCCGCGAACATCGAGTCGGCGGCCGACATTCGGCGTTTTCCCGGCAGCCGACTTCATCCGCACTTCAACGATGGACCGCTCGCACTGTCGCTGCACGAAGCCGGAATCGCCTATCGCCCGATGCCGGAGTTGGGCGGCCGGCGCGTGCCGCAACCCGGCTCGCCCAACAGCGCCTTGCGCAACACGTCCTTCCGGGGCTATGCCGATTTCATGCAGACCGCCGAATTCCGCGCCGGGCTCAGCGAGCTCTTGATGCTGGCCGACGACCGCCCAACGGCCATGTTTTGCGCCGAGACCCTGTGGTGGCGCTGTCACCGCCGCCTGGTCGCGGACGCCGTCGTGCTCCTCTATGGCGGCGCGGTGACGCACCTGGTGGGCGCCATGCGGGCCGAACACGTTCCGACGCCCGGCGTTCGGCGCGAAGGAATGCAGCTAATGTACGATGGGCGGGTACAACCGCTGCTGTGACCACGATCGATCCGCCCGACTCGGCTAAGGCTGCCGGCCTGCACTATGTGACTGACGACCGGCCCGGAATCCGGCGCGTCAAACGTCGCGGCGGGTTTGGCTATGTCGGGCCCACCGGCAAGCCGATCGCCGATGCCGACGAGATTGCCCGAATTCGCAAACTGGCGATCCCGCCCGCCTACTCCGATGTTTGGATATCGCCCGACCCGCGCGGTCATCTCCAGGCAACCGGCCGCGATGCGCGCGGCCGCAAACAATACCGGTACCATGTGCGCTGGCGCGAAGTGCGCGACGAAACCAAATTCGATCGCATGATTGCGTTCGCTAAAGCGCTGCCTTCCATCCGCGCGGCGGTAGCGCGCGACCTCGCGCGGTCGGGCTTGCCGCGCGAAAAAGTGCTCGCGACCGTCGTTTCGCTGCTCGAATCGACGATGATTCGCGTCGGCAACGAAGAGTACGCCAAGCAAAACGACTCGTACGGTCTGACGACAATGCAGGAAGACCACGTTAAAATTAGCGGCGACACGGTGCGGTTCAGTTTCCGCGGCAAAAGCGGCCGCAATCATAACGTGAACGTGCGCGATAAGAAGCTGGCCCGGATCGTCCGCCAAGTCCGCGATCTGCCGGGCCAGGAACTTTTCCACTACGTCGACGACGCGGGTGAAAGCACGGCAATCTCATCCCAAGACGTCAACGCGTATATCCGCGAGATCGCCGAGGATGATTTCACCGCCAAAGATTTCCGCACGTGGGAAGGCACACTTGCCTGTGCGCTGGCGCTCGCATCCGAACGCGTTGAAACCGCAACCGAGGGCAAAGCGCGGGTCGTCGCAGCGGTTAAGGCCGTTTCCGAACGGCTGGGCAATACACCGGCGGTCTGCAAGAAGTCATACATCCATCCTGGTGTCATCGACGAGTTTCTGGCCAATGGCGGCCTCGAGCTCATCGAGCGCAAAGCACGGCGCGAGATCGCCGCGCATCCGCATGCGCTCAGTGCCGATGAAGCGCGTGTCGTTGCGTTCATCGAGCACTTGATTACACGCGATGACAAGAAACATCTTGGCGATCTGCTCGTGAAGTCGGTGCAACGCGCCAAGCGCAAAACCGCCCCATCAGCAGGGTCGCGCGCCGCCCAATCCCATTAGGTATTAACCGCTTAAGGGCGAAGCGAAAACAATGATGTTGCCGCCCGGTTCGCGCACACCGATCTCGTGCATTCCGCGCGCGGTTTTCCGCAGCGGCGTTACGACATCGGCGTCAGCGATTTCCGGTATGAGCATCTCGACCTGGTCGACGATCACGTAAACCGTCGCCTGATACGGCCCCGAATCCGCGCTTTCACCACCTTCCGCCAACGCGGTGGCTTGCGTTCGCAGCATGATCGTTACCGCGTTGCGGCGCACGAGCGCAAAATCGACCGTTGCGTCAGTCGCGCTGTTGGTTACCTCTGCAAACCCGAGCCGATCGCAGAAGAAAGCTCGTGACGGCTCGATGCGCTCGACCACGAGGACCGGAATGGTTTCACGAAAATGAGCCGGCATCAGAGACGGGATTGCCGCGCTGTGACGATCTTCCTGGGGATACGGCGGACCGCGAACACGTAGCCGGCAACCGGCACCAGCGCGACCAGGCCGCCCGCGAAATAACCGATGAGGCTCGGCAACAGAAAGCCGCTGACGAGTGCGAGGACAGCCGCGGTTGCGCCGGCGATGTAGAATCGGCGCAGTGTGGCAACCGCCACAATCGCGATCGCCAGTGCGCCGAGCGACACGGCTAACGATGCTTCGACAACCACGACGGCCGAATGCGGCAAGACGCGGTCCAACCCGCCCACGGAGAAGTACAGCGCCGCGATCCCCGGCACGAGAGCTTCCGGTTTCGCATCTTGCAAATTAGTAAGAATGCTAAATCCTAAATCGTCGTCCGGAAAGAGTACGTTCAAGGCATGATAACCGCCGACTTCTCCGTTATGCCAAACATAGCGATGCGATCCGATGGCGTCGGCGACCCAGCCCATGGCATAGGCGCCTTGACCCTCACCGGACTCGAGCCCATGCCACATCTCATCGAGCGAGGCCGGTTGCAGCACGCGATGTGCGAGTAGTGCAACATCCCAGCGCGCAAGATCCTCGGCCGTCGACGTCAGTGCGCCCGCTCCGCCGAGCCAACGGAGATTCCACGGGTAGGCGCGCCGGACGACGCCCTTGTCGTCGAGTCGATAGCCTACGGCGACGTCGTTTGCGCTAGCCGGCTGAGCCAGAGCGGTTCGCGTCATGCCCAATGGCCCAAAGAAATTCCGCGCAAAAAACGTCGCGAGTGGTTCGCCGCTAATCCGTTCGACGATCGTGCCGAGAACGAAATAGTTCGAGTTGCTGTATCCGAACCGCGAGCCGGGGGCAAAGTCGCGCGGCAGCGCGGCGATCTCGCGGTTCACGCGCACTTCGTCGAACGAACCGTCGGCGCGCCTAGACAGCGGCATCACGCGCTGCAGAAACGTTAACGTATTGAGATCCGGCAGACCCGAGCGTTGATTGAGCAACATTCGCACGGTGAGCGCCGGCGTGCTCATTTCGGGCGCATAGCGGTTCACGGGCGCATCGAGATCGAGCCGCCGCTGTTCGTGCAACCGCAAGATTGCCGCTGCGGTGAACTGTTTGGTCACCGAGCCGATCTGGTAGATCGTGGCAGCATCGGCCGGCCGGCGCGGCGCGATCCCGCGTGCGTAAGGCAAGTGGTAGTAATTTTGATCTTGGGTCAGATAGCGATCCGGCGTGCCGCCGTCGCGTAGGCCGAAGCCTTTGACGTAGGTGAGCCGGCCGGCGTGCACGATCGATGCGGTAAAGCCGGAGTGCGGCGTCTTGGGAAAGTTCATCAGCAGGGCTTCGTCGATCGCCGCGGCGGTTGGTTCGTCCGCTGCCGCCGCCGACATCCATAGCGCCGCGAAACACACTGCCGCAACGAAGATGCGCCAAAGCGCAGCGGATGGTGGACCGGATCGAGAAAGCATCGGACCCGCACCTTTGTCGTGCGGCCTGTTTTAGACCTCGATGCAACGCTCGTCTTGGTCGGATCGTGGCGATCGAAGCGCGAGGACGTCGATCCGAGTTAAGCCACAAGAGGAGCGAATCGCGGCCGAAGCGTACATCATCCGGTCCCCAAGCCGCGCGGTTAGCTCAGTGGGAGAGCATCACATTGACACTGTGGGGGTCGCAAGTTCAATCCTTGCACCGCGCACCATTCACAAAGCCCGTAATTACGGTTTTTTCTATGAGCAAGGGGCACAAAAAAAGGGGCCGCAAAGCCAAGTTTGACCCCGGTACCCTCAGTGTATAACCGGTGTCTCCCAGGCGGCTCACGGATCGCTGCCTCGGTATTACGACGCGACCCTGCCGAGATCGGGAAGTGATGCGCCTACGCGGTGTGTTCCTCGCTCGACGAGTGACGCGGTGAACGTCTCCGCATCGCGACGCTGATGGCGTCGAGGCCGATATCCGCGACCTCGCCTAGCCGCAAAGATTCGACGTTTGGTATTGGCGACCGTCGGATCGAGTGCTCTAAAGTAGCGCTTCGGCTTCGCCAGCGGTCCGGCGTTCAAGCCGCTGAGACGTCGCGTACCGCGGCAGCAAGATCACGCGGGAACGGGAGCGGGAGCGGCTGTCGAACGCATTGGGGCGTTGTAGCCATCCAGCAAGACATAGGCGCGAGCGCCTTACGGTGCGCCGAGATCGCAGTTGGCCACTGCTCGATGCGATGAAACCGTGGTTGCGCGCGAAGCCCGAAATCTTTAGAGAAATTTGCTATAGCGATCGCAATGTCCGGTTCTTCTTCCACACCGGGCCGCGGTCTCGTCACAAAGAGCCTGGGCGGGTCCGGGCACCACGACGGGCGTGTCCTGGCAGCACGATCGGCGTGTCCTGGCAGCACGACGGGCGTATTTTAGCAGCAAATGTATCAGCCGAGAGGCCGACCTAGAACCGTCCGTGGGACCCAGAGCGGCCATCGACTCGACGTCGGCCACGCGCAGCAGCCTAGAAGTGTTTCCGTTCGCTATCGTCGCCAACAAAAGGCGAGACGCTCAAGCGACGCGCAGAAACTTCTTCTGCAGCATTCACCGCACGACTCAGTTGTGCTTCGGCGGAGCAACCGGAATGAGCGCGGCCGGCGGCGTGGGACTCGGGCCGATCGTCGGCATGCCGCCCAGGGTCGCGGTTGGGAGGGGTGACGGCGCGACCGTAAGGACGGGCGTCGGTGTCATACTGGGCGTTGGCGTCGCGGTGGGGCTAGGGCCGGCCGTCGGCATTCCCAGCGCGGTAGCGGTGGGGCTCGGGGTCGGCGTGGGCGCCTTGGCGGACGGTGCTGGAGATACTGCGGCAGTGGTCGGCGCCGCTGATGGGCTAGCGCCGGCCTTCGGCGTAGCGGTGGTTTGTGGCGATACCGTCGCGGTTTGAAGCGGCGCCGGCCCGGCTGATGGCGGCAGATCAGCGCCGCCGCCACCGCACGAACAAAGCACACCTGCGGCAACGATAGCGATGACCATCAAGAGGCGCTTCAATAAAATCCTCACTCACAAAAAGCGAATCAGGCGTTCGCTCTTTCGCCCGCCGCTTTAGCCCACCCATAGCGGCAACGATCGGGAACATTCCTGCGACTATTGGGAATCTTGCCTACGATAATGCGCACCCGCGAGAGGTCCGACGAAAGGCCTTCCGGCTCTCTTAGCAGCCCTGCTTGCCGGGAACGATCGCTGCGTGGCTCCTTTTAACACCGTTGCCGTGCTGGCCCGACTCACCTCGACCGAGGCCGAACCCGTGGACGGCTCGGTGATCGTAACGGCCGCCCCCGATACGTTTCTCGCCGATCTCATCAAAGCGCTGATCCGCCCCAACTAACCGGCAGGTCGGGCGCCGCGCGCGCGGCGGCCGACGTTTTTCGGGACCGAGGCTTCCCTTCGTCGCTGCCGGAAACGGCGCGTCATGAGTCAGCCGACCCTCGAAGCGCTCCGCCATACGGCCGCCCACGTCCTGGCGTATGCGGTGCAAGATCTCTTTCCGGAAGCCAAACCCACGATCGGGCCGGCGATCGAGAGCGGCTTCTACTACGATTTCGACCGGCCGACCCCGTTCACGTCCGAGGACCTCGCGGCTCTTGAAACGCGCATGCACGCGATCGTCAAAGAAAATTTCGAGATGACCGGCAGGCGCGTCGATCGCGCCGAAGCCCTCGCACGCTACGCGGGCAATGAATATAAGTCGGAGTTGGCGCGCGACATTCCGGACGGCGAGCCAATTACTCTGTACACGATCGGCGACTTTACCGATCTGTGCCGCGGCGGCCATGCCGAGCGGACGGGTGAAATCGGCGCCGTCAAACTCATGAGCGTCGCCGGCGCGTATTGGCGCGGCGACGAGCACAATCCGATGCTGCAACGTATCTATGGGACCGCGTTTGCGACGCAGGCCGAACTCGATGCGTACCTTGTGTTTCTCGAAGAAGCCGCCAAACGCGATCATCGGAAGCTCGGTCCCGAACTCGGGCTCTACCGCATCGAGGAAGACGCCGGCGGCGGTTTGGTGTTTTGGCATCCCAAAGGCGCGATCGTGCGCGGCGTGGTTGAAGATTTCATTCGCGCGGGGTTACGCGAGCGCGGCTATCAACCCGTCGTAACACCGCATGTCGTGCACGAAAAGCTCTACGAAATATCCGGCCATCTCGAGAATTTTGGGCACGGCATGTTCGGGCCGATCGACGTCGAGGGCCAGCGCTTCCGGCTCAAACCGATGAACTGCCCCGGCCATATCCTCATCTATCGTTCTGAAGGCCATTCGTATCGCGATCTACCGCTGCGCTATTCGGAATTTGGTACGGTGTACCGGTTCGAGCGCAGCGGCACGCTCCATGGCCTCACGCGCGTACGCGGGTTTACGCAGGACGATGCGCATCTCTTCTGCACGCCCGAGCAGTTGCAAGGCGAATTCGAGCAAACCCTCGACGAAGCGCTGCGACTCATGCAGGCATTCAAATTTACGAACTTCGAGTATTTTCTTTCGACGCGCGAACAGCGCGGGCCGACCGATCCGCTCGCCGAAGACGCGATTCGCAACGCGCTCGAATCGCACAACATTCCCTACCAAGTCGATGCAGGCGGCGGCGCGTTCTACGGACCCAAGCTCGATATCAATCTACACGATGCGATCGGCCGCAAATGGCAGCTCGGCACGGTGCAGGTCGACTTTAATTTACCCGAACGCTTCGATCTCAAATATCGCGCGGCCGACGGCGCGGATCATCGGCCGGTCATGATTCATCGTGCGCTGGCGGGTTCGATGGAGCGCTTCATGGGCGTGCTCATCGAACACTTCGGCGGTAATTTTCCGGCGTGGCTCGCGCCGGTGCAGGCAGTCGTGGTTCCGATTTCCGAGCATCAGCTCGATTATGCTTACAGCGTCCGGGACAAGCTGCGCGCATTCGGCTTTCGGGTCGAAGCCGATAGCTCGAATGAAAAGCTTGGTTATAAGATACGGCATTGGAAGACGCAGAAGCTGCCGTACATTCTCGTGGTCGGCAAGAACGAGCTCGCCGACGGAACGCTGAGTATCAATCAGCGCGGCGTGGATGAGAAACGCCCACCGATTTCGCTCGAGGCATTCGCCGCCGAACTCAACGGCGCTATCTCCGAAAAAATTTAAACAGCTACCCCTTCGGTGCATGCGCCGGACGTTAGCAAAATGTCACGCCACCGTGGCGACCGCCGCCGCCGTCCGCCGCGGCGGGGCCGGCCAGACGAACTGCGCGAGCAGACCCGCACCAAGCTGCACGGCGACGATCAGAGCGACGGTCGCCGGCCAACCGCCACGGCTCCAAACGACGGCCGGCACCACAGCACCCAGCGCGCCGCCGGCATAATACGCACTGAGATACAGCGCCGCAGCCGTCGAGCGCTGCCGGTCGGCCACCACACCGATATACCCCTGGGAAGCCGCGGCGGCGCAAAACACGCCGTTGGCCATCAGCGCCAGGCCCGCGATGACCGCCGCGACATGCGGCACGAGCGTCGTAGCAATGCCCAGCGCGCTCATCGCGATCGACAGCAGCAGCGCCGTGCGATGGCCGAAGCGATCGATCAGCAGCCCCGAGAGCGGCGTCGCGATTACGCCGAATAAATACACCAAAAAGACGTTCCCCAGCGCTACGGTTCCGAGCGAAAACGGCGCTGCGGCAAGGTGAAACGTCGCGTACGTGAATGCGGCGACGAGCGTGAACAAGATACTGGCGCCGATCAGGTCGGTCGCGATGAGGACGGGATTGCGAACGAAAGCGCCCAGCGCCCGAAGCGATTGCGCAATCGAGCTACTGCGCACGAAACGGCGCGCCCGGGGCAGGGTCACGAAGACGATCGCGGCGCCGATGAGGTTGATCGCACCCAGCACGATAAACGCGACATGCCAATCGGTCCGATCCGCGACGAGCGCCGTACAGTACCGTCCGAAAAAGCCGCCGAACACATTCCCGCCGATGTACGCGCCGACGGCGCGACCGCCGACTTCGGGTGGAAACTCTTCCGCGATATAGGCGAGCAGAACGGCAAACACCGCGGGCATGAACAGCCCTTGCGCGAAGCGCCAGGCAATGAGGGCAGTCAGCGACGTCGCGCTCGCCGTCCCTAGCGTTGCAAGACCGAGCAGTGCGATGGCCGTGACGATAACTCGCTTGCGCCCGATCCGGTCGGCGAGCGGACCGACGAAGAGCGCCGATAGCGCGCAGGCCAGGGTAATGGCCGAAATCGTTAGGCCGACCGCGCCTTCTGAAGCGCCAAACGCCGTTCGCAATTGCGGCAGCAACGGCTGGGTCGCATACATGTCGATGAACGCGCTAGCACCGGCTGTCGCCACCGCGAGGTATCGCCAATCCACGCTCTGATCTTTCCCCGGATGCGCCGTTGTGTCGACCGGAAACGTCGCACGGTACGCACCGCGCAACCGCCGGCCGCGCGGCGCGGTCGAACGGCGCGATGCTGCTCTTGGGGATCGAAACATCGTGCGACGATACGGCAACGGCGGTCGTGCGCGACGGCCGCAGCGTCTTGTCCAATGTATCGACCAACCAAGATGCCTTTCATGAGAAATACGGCGGGATCGTGCCCGAAATCGCGAGCCGACGCCACGTTGCCTTGCTTTCAGCTGCGGTAGACGATGCGCTTAGCCGCGCCGGCACGACGCTCGACGCCGTCGACGGTATCGCGGTAACGGCCGGTCCGGGACTTATCGGCAGCCTCGTCGTCGGGGTCGCCGCGGCCAAAGCACTTGCTTTTGCCGCTGCTAAACCGCTATTTGCCGTGAACCACCTCCACGGCCATATCTTCGCTGCATTCTTGGATGCGCAGTGCGAACCGGCGTATCCGTTTCTAGCGCTGCTCGTTTCGGGCGGCCATTCGCAACTCGTCGCTGTCGAATCGGCGACGACGATGCGCGTCATCGGCAAAACGCGCGACGACGCGGCCGGCGAAGCGTTCGATAAAACCGCGCGCTTGTTGGGTTTAGGGTTTCCGGGTGGACCGGCTCTCGAAGCCTTAGCCGCCGGCGGTGATCCGCTCGCGGTGCGTTTCCCCAGGCATAAAGCCGATCCGGGAACGCTCGATATGTCGTTTTCCGGGATCAAAACCGCAGTGCGCCATTTTCTCACCACGGACGGCGGGCGAACGCCGGCGAGCGACATCGCGGCGGCCTTTCAAGCCGCGGTCGTCGATGTGTTGATCGACCGCGTCGAGCGCGCGTTACACGCCCGCCATTATGCGGCGATCGTGCTCAGCGGCGGCGTCGCCGCGAATACGGTACTGCAAACGGCGTTCCGGGCCGCCGGCGCCAAGCATGCCGTCACCGCGCTCGTGCCGCATCGGCGCTTCTGCACCGACAACGCGGCGATGATCGCCGCTGCCGCCGACCGCCGCGGCGACATCGGCCGCGTCGATCCGCTAACATTGAGCGCCGATCCGAATTTCGCTTTTTAGCCGCGGTGCGTCATGCTCCGCGGCAGCCGTGGGAATGCGCCGGCGAAGCGCCAACAGCATAGCGATCATGGTCGAGCACGCGGTGGCGCCCACGAAAGTCGCGCCGTGAGCGATAAACGCGAGCGGCGTGCACTTTGCCGCGCCGGGAAATTGTTAGTCCGGCGTGGGTTAGTGCACGGCACCACCGGCAACATCAGCGTGCGCACGGCGACGGGCTACCTGCTTACGCCAACCGGGTCGCCGCTCGACCGGCTCGATCCCGACAAGCTTTCCGTTCTGACGGAATCCGGCGAACATGTTGCGGGCGATGCGCCGACCAAAGAGTTCCGGCTGCATCGCGCGGTGTACGACGCGCGGCCGTCGACGACCGCTGTCGTGCACACGCATTCAACCTACAGCGTCGCCGTTTCAGTGCTGACCGATGTCGATCGCAGCGACATGCTGCCGCCCTTGACGCCATACTACGTGATGCGCGTTGGACGCTGCGCCGTTTCGCCGTATCGTATTCCCGGCGATGCGCAGCTCGCGGACGACGTCGGCATACTCGCGGCCGACTATCACGCGATCGTGCTCGCGCATCACGGCCCGGTCGTTGCGGGGACCTCGCTCGACGACGCGATTGCAACCCTCGAAGAACTCGAAGCATCGGCCCGCTTATATTTACTCGTGCGCGGCTTACCGCACGCGACGCTCGACGCGTCGTGCGTCGATCAACTGCGCACCCGGTTTCCGGTCGCCGCACCGTAGCGCTCGAAACACCAGCGTCGAATCGCAGCGCCGACGGCGGCATGTTCGATCGGCCGCAACCGCTCGCCGGCGCGTTCACGGCCGGCACTGCCGTCTAGCCGCAGCGGCGTCCGCACGACGATCTGACCGCGGTCCGTTTCAGCGGTAACGCGATGCACGCTGGCGCCGATCCAAGCTGCGCCGCCGGCCAGCGCGTCACGCACGGCGTGCGCGCCCCGAAAGGCCGGCATGCGGGTGCCGTCGGGCAAGGTCACAACATCGGCGCGCGGATCGAACGGCAAAAACGCCGGATGCACGTTGAGAATATCGGGAAAGCGTTCGATGAACGCGGGCGGCAACACGTGCATCCAACCCAGCAGCAACACGAGTTCCGGCGCGCCGGCGCTCACCGCGGCAATGATGCGCCGGTCGTAGTCAGCGCGCGATTCGTGCGACTTGTCCCATACCACGGTTTGGCTCGCGATACCGGCGGCCCGCGCCCGTTCGATAACCGGTGCCGCGGCAGCGTTGGCGATGAGCGCCGTAAGGTCGAGCGGCAGCCGGCCGTCGGCGACGCGGTCGAACACGTGCTGAGCGTTGGTTCCGCTGCCCGAGGCCAGAATCGTGGTGCGATACCGCTGCGGAATAGCGTAGTCGAAGCGATCGCAAACGCGCGCGCCGGTGCGCGCCTGATACATCGCCACGAGCGCATCGTAACCGACTGCCGGAATGAGTGCCCGGGCGTAACCGCGATCGCGTAACGCGCTCAGCGCAGCCTCTAATAGGGCTGTGCCAAGGCCCGTCTTGCGGTGCGCGGGCGCGACGCCGAGCGGGCCGAAAATACCGACGTCCGCAGCTCCGGCATACGCGCGCAGCCACGGGAACGGCATTTCCTGCGCGCCGAACGCCGCGAATCCGGCGATGTCGCCGCTCGCATCGAGCGCGTACCAAACCGCACCGGCGCGCGCTTCGGCCGACCACCAGCTGGGCGCGAATTGCCAATCGATCCAGGCCGCGAGCCGATCGTCGGCGTGCTCGGCGTACACGAGCCGATACCCGCGCGCCGCCGCTGCTTCGGACGCCCGGGACGTCGTCGTTTCGTCGAAACGGCCGGCGGCGAAATCGACGACCAGGTTGACCGCCAACGGTCCGACTTAGTCGCGCGCCGGATGAACGACGACGGCCGGCTCGTCACCCGACCGGCGCTCGATCCAACCCACAACTTTGGCGCCGGGCGCCGCCGCGACGGCCCGCTCGGCGTGCGCGATGGGCACGATGAGCGTGTAGCCGACGCCCATATTGAGCGTCCGGTATTTTTCGTGCGCCGACAAGTCGCCGCGCCGCACGAGTTCGTGCATGATCGGCGGCACGTTCCATCTTTGCTGTTCGAAGATCGCCTTACAGCTTGCGGGTAAGGTGCGCGGAACATTATCGAGCAGGCCGCCGCCGGTGATATGCGCCATCGCTTTCACGTCGGCGACCGCTTGAATCGCGCGCACTTCGGCGACATACGACGGATGCGCTGCGAGCAGCGCGTCGGCGAAGGTCGCGTCGCCAAACGGCTCGTTCAATTCCGCGTTCGGGATCAGCGCGCGGGCCAGCGTATAACCGTTGGTATGCAAGCCGATCGACGGTAAGCCGACGATCGCATCGCCCGGCACGACCCGCTCGCTGTCCGGTATGGCGTCGATGTCGACGATGCCGACAATCGTTCCCGCCAAATCGAAATCGCCGGGCTTATACAGGCCGGGCATTTCCGCTGTTTCTCCGCCCAGCAGCGCGATCGCATTGGCTTTACATGCCCGGTGACACCCGGCAACGATGTCCGCCGCAACACCCGGGTCGAGCGCACCCACCGCCAGATAATCGAGAAAAAACAACGGGGTCGCATTCACGACGAGGATGTCGTTGACGCAGTGGTTCACCAAATCCGCGCCAACCGTAGCGTAGCGTTGCAGCGCCGCGGCAATGAGAATTTTCGTGCCGACGCCGTCGGTTGAACCGACGAGCGCGCGCGTCTCATCGCCGGGTAAGCGGAACAATCCGCTAAAGCCGCCCAAGGTACCGAGTTGACTAGGGTGGGTCCAATCGGCTGTTAGACCGCGATAGCGTTGCACGGCCTCGTTACCGGCATCGATGTTCACGCCCGCGCGGGCGTACGCATCGCTCATGACAGGGCCGGTGACATGCAAGGCGCAACTTCCGTAAGGTTAAACCGTCGACTCATCATTGGTCGACCGACCGTTCCAGCAACCGAAAGGGACCTCATGCAAGTTCGGATCGCGGCCGAAGCCGCGACGAAAGTTCAAACCGGCGCACTCGTCGTCCCGGTTTTTGCCGACGCCCTCCTCGACGGCGCGGCGGCTGAGGCCGATGCTGCCCTCGGCGGCGCGCTGGCCGACGTGTTTGCCGGCGGTGAGATCTCCGGCAAAGCCAATGAGGTCTGCCTTCTGCACGCCAAAGATCAGCCGTACGCCCGCGTCTTGGCGATTGGCCTAGGCGACCGGGCCAAGTTTACGCCCGCGGCGCTTGCCAAATATGCCGGCACGGCGGTGCGCTATCTCGGCAAGCGCAACGCGAAGTCGATCGCGTTGTCGCTGCCGCTCGAAGCGGCCGCCGAGCCGGCGTTATGCGCCTCGTTCATCGTCGAAGGCGCCTTAGCCGGAACGATCGATACGACAACGTATCGCAGCGTGCCCGACAAACCGATTCTCATTGAAACGATTGCCGTACTTGCGGGCGCGCTCGATACCGGCGCGCTCGAACGCGGCATCGCTCGCGGCGAAGTGCTGGGAAACGCCATCAACATGGCGCGACTGATGGCACTCACGCCGGCCAACGACATGACGCCGACGCACATGGCTCGCCGCGCACAAGATGTTGCGAGCGAAACCGGCCTCGCGTTTCACATGCTCGACGAGGCGCAGATGCTCGCGAAGGGCATGGGATCGCTGCTCGGTGTTTCGCAAGGTTCGGACGAGCCCGCAACGCTGTCGGTGCTCAGCTATCAAGGCGACCCCGGCTCGACCGAGTTACTGGCGCTGGTCGGCAAGGGCATTACTTTCGACAGCGGCGGTATCTCGATCAAGCCGGCCGATAACATGCACGAAATGAAATACGACATGTCGGGCGGCGCCGGCGTGATCGGCGCGATGTACGCGATCGGCAAACTTAAACCGAAGCTCAATATCATCGGCGTCATTCCGGCAAGCGAGAATTTACCCGGACCGCGCGCCGTCAAGCCGGGCGACATCCTTAAAGCGATGAACGGCAAGACGATTGAAGTCATCAACACCGACGCCGAAGGCCGGCTCATCTTGGCTGACGCCTTGTGTTATGCGCGTGAACTGGGTGCGACGAAGATCATCGATTGCGCGACTCTGACCGGCGCGTGCGTGGTTGCATTGGGTCACACCGCGTCGGCCACGATGTCGAATGACGAAGAGTGGGTGAAGCGTTTCATGGACGTCGCCGCCGGTAGCGGCGAGCGCTACTGGCGTCTGCCGCTCTTCGACGATTTCACCACGCTCATCAAGAGCGACATCGCCGATCTCAAAAACACCGGCGGCCGCGCCGGCGGCGCCGAGACGGCCGGGGCGTTTCTCAAGGAATTCGTCGCCGACGTGCCATGGATTCACTTGGATATCGCGGGCACGGCGTATCTCGACGGCGAATCGTCGTTCTCGGCCAAAGGCCCAACGGGGACGCCGGTCCGCGCATTTGTCGCAATCGTCGAAGCGCTGGCTTCCGCGAACGGCGTAGCAACCAACGGTCAGGTAAAAATTCCAGCGACCGTGTAGCCTTGACAAAGTGCGCGCGCCGGCCGGCACGTCATGCCCGGCCAGCGCGCGTCACCCCGCGCGGTCACCCCGGCGCGGTCACCCCGGCGCGGTCACCCCGGCGCGGTCACCCCGGCGCGGTCACCCCGTCCAAGGCCGGAATTACTCCGGGTCTTCGGCCTCTAAGGCGCCTTCGTACGACACGCAATAATGACGTACGGGGCACGCGTTCATACAGATTGTCGCTCCGCAGCGTAAACGACGATTAGCGATCGTCGCGCGCTCCATTCTGTTGCACGATCGCTGCACGTCTGCAGTGAACCTTGGAGTTAAAATCATGAGCGGACGACACGGGCGCCCACTGCGTGGCCTCGCCGAAACCAAGTCATCATCAATCTCCTCCGGACGCTTCGGCAGAATGTTTCGCTCGTTGCCTGCCGCGACGTTTGGTTCGCCCGATCCGAACCATCCGGATAATACGGTAACCCTAACAAAACTCGCCCAGGCGATGATCGCGACGCTCGACCTTCCGAAAGACGGCAAAGATGACGAAGAGAGTGGCATTCCGGCGCTCTATACCTACTTTGGCCAATTTATCGATCACGATATTACGTTCGATCCGGCCAGTAGTTTACAGGCGCAAAACGATCCGGATGCATTAGTCGATTTTCGTACACCCGCGTTCGACCTCGATAATGTGTACGGTCGCGGTCCGGACGATCAGCCGTATCTGTACGATACCGCCAAGACATTTTTACTGGGGACTCCGATCGATGGCGGCAACGCGAACGCACACGATCTGCCGCGCAACGGCGCACAACCGGCGCGCGCGCTCATCGGCGATCCGCGCAATGACGAGAACAGCATCGTCTCGCAATTTCAGGGTCTGTTTGCGCGCTTCCACAATCGGCTCGTGTGCGACAATCCGCAACTCACGTTTGCCGACGCCCAGCAGCTCGTACGGTTTCACTACCAATACATCATTCTGAACGATTTTCTGCCCAAGATCATCCGCGCCGGCGTGCTCGACGCGCTCAAGACCGGCGGCGTTTTCGATCGGCGTGAGCTGCGATTCTTCCGCCCCAAACACGAGCCGTTCATGCCGATCGAGTTTTCCGTTGCAGCCTATCGGCTCGGTCATTCGATGATTCGGCCGGGCTATCGGCTCAACGACCACGTTCTCGAACCGATCTTTCCGGTTCCGGGCATCGCGCAAGGCCTGACCGGCTTTCGGGCGATGAATCCGGCCTGGGGCATCGACTGGGGCCGGTTCATCGACATCGACATCCGCCAATACGACGGAAGCCTTGCCGACAACGCCCAGCGGCTGCAATTTGCCTACCGTATCGATACGTCGCTGGTGGATCCGTTAGGTAACCTTCCGGCCGCAATTGCAGCGAACCCGTCGTCGCTGGCGCTGCGTAATCTCGAACGCGGGTTACGGCTGGGCTTGCCGTCGGGTCAAAGCGTCGCACGAGCCATGAGCCTCGAACCACTCGCCGACGAGCAAATTTTGATCGGCAAAGGCGTGGACAAACCCGACGCTCGACTGCCCGGGATCGCCGAAATCGACCCGGCGTTCGCGGGCAACTGCCCGCTGTGGACGTACGTTTTGGCCGAAGCGATGCAGCAGCAAGTGGCGATGCAGCTTCCCGTTCGCGAAGACATCCGGATAACGACGCCGCAGCTCGGCGCGGTGGGCGGCCGGATCGTCGCCGAGGTCTTCCTGGGTCTACTGTTCGGCGACAAGCATTCGCTGCTGCATCTGGCACCGGCCTGGACACCCGAACTCGGCTCGTCGTACCGGCTCAAAGACTTCGTTCGCTACGCGCTGGGGTTGAGTCGCCAAAACCTCGGCGCGCCGGATGTGCGCGAACCGGAGCTCGTCGGCGCCGGTCGATAAGGGCCACATTCGCGGGTACGACCGTAGCATGAATCCGCCCGAACCAATTCTGCCCGATCCGGATGCTCCGGTCGAAAGCCCGGCACATCCGGTCGAAGAGCCGCCGGCGGTCGACGCGATCGAGTCATACGAGGTCGCGCCGAGCTTTCGCCGGCGACGATGAGCGAAATTCGCTCGGGCGCCACGGCGATCGAAACCGGCGCCATCGCTCTTTGGGTCGGCGCGAGCGCCGGCTTTGCGTTCGTATCGGCACCGATCGCGTTCTGCCTGGTAACCGACCGCGACGTCTTTGCCCAGATCACCGAGCAAAGTCTCGCGCGCTTGGCCCAGCTGACGTATGTGAGCGGCGGTACTGCTGCGGCAGTGGCACTCCTGCGGGCCGGTTTCGAGAACGTCTCCCAGGCGCACCGCTCGTTGGCGCCGCTGAGCATGTTTTCGCATACCAATAATGCGAGCACGGTGAGACCTAGCGAAACTTAGTTACAGGCATCCCGGTAACTTCGTAGGAAGGAGCGCTGCCATGACCATGCCGCAAGCGACCAGGAGCGCCTTCGTGCGCTGGTGCACGTTCAGCGGCCGCGCCGGCGGTACCGAATACTGGTGGTTCGTGCTCTTTGGGACGATCATGTTCAGCCTCGCGAGCCTCCTCGATCACGCGGCGTTTGGACGCCATGCGCTTTTATGGGCCACCTGCACGCTGGTGTTCCTGGTGCCGTACGTCGCTGTCGCCGTCCGCCGCTTGCACGACACTAGCCGCAGTGGCTGGTGGCTACTACTGGTCTTCGTCCCGCTGGGCAACCTCGTTTTGTTGATCTATTTTTGTGCACGCAGCACGTCGGGAGCCAACCGGTTCGGCCCGATGCCGAGTGCGATTTCGGATGAAGGCGTTGCCGCTTGATGACGGTCTGCGCCGCTGACCACATACCTCGGACCAGTGCTGTCGCATGCAACTGGCACCCTCACTAGCAACTACTTCGTTTCCATCGCACTCATCCCGACGCTTTCGGCTACGAGCGCAGACCCTCATGAACAACCGACCTCGCCCGGATCTGTCGGGCAATGTCCGTGACTCTTTTTATATGGGTGATCGCCCTTAGCTAAGCTAACCGTTCGAAATAGGACGATCGTATGCACACAACCGCGCGTCCGGAGTTGCCGCTTTATCGGCTCTACATTCTACGAGCGATGTACGCGGTGCTCGCCTTCGTCCAAGGCTTTATGACCTGGTCCGCCATCTTGCGCCACACCGGTCCGTGGGAGTTTCGGGAAGGCGTGGATCGCAGCTTCCTCGGCGCGCTCACCGTGCTGAGCCTGCTCGGGCTCCGCTATCCCATCCGCATGATGCCGCTGCTCGTGTACGAGTTCGCGTGGAAGCTGGTCTGGACGCTGGCAATCTTTCTTCCGCTGTATCTTAGCCAACACGTGGACGCCGACGCTGCCGACAGCTTCTTTTCCATCTCCATCGGTGTCGTGATCGTGCCGCTGCTTCTTCCGTGGGGCTATATCTGGAAGAACTACGTTACCGCACCGGGCGATCGCTGGCGTTGACGGGCCCCCGAAGTGGTCCTCGCCCGAATTGCCTGGCAAATCCCGGGTCAATTCCGCAAGAAGTTTCGCGGCAAAGGTCCGAGTGCGGGTCGGGCTGTACGCACGATGCCCACAATGGACCTCAAACCTATTTGCTTTTCGCGGTCGTGCTTGGGTGATCTAACGCCCGCCGTTACCGCCGGGGTAAAACCGTTGAATCGTCGCCCGCGACACCCGCAAAATGCGCGCGGTCTCAATCTGCGACTTGCCGGCGGCAAGCATGCAACCAGCTCCACCGAGTCGCGATGGCCCAACCGGCGGGTCGAGCCGCCACACTACGAGCTTATTGCCCGACCGGAGCGCGGCGAGGGTCTTCGCAAGGACGGGGCGCGCGGTATTGGCCCCGACGCCACTTCTTCAAAGACTATATCGACGGCTGCGCGTCAACGCATCGGCTTGCAGTGCTGTCGTTTAGGGGAATTCCGCCTTTTGGTTTTGAGCGGCCTTCTTGCGGCGCGGAAACCGTTGCGGGGCGGGGCTTGCGTTTCGGCATCTCAAGGAACCCCTTTCGTGCGATTCCAAACAGCACGCCGCGCCGCAACCGAACTCATGAACCTGGCCCGGATCAAGAGCCGTTTCGGTCGCGGCCCGTTGTGACAGTGCTATTGGGTCAACAATCAGGGAGCACGACGCCTATGCGACTATGATTGCTGACGAAAGTAACTCCCCGCTACCGCGACTCAAAGGCGCGATGGGAAGCGGAATCGCGTGAGGCGCGGTGTTTTTTCGCGGTGGAGCCAACGGATCGGCATAGCAGGGACTAAGCGCATCGCTTCCGACCTCGGGAATACCCGTATTCGGAAAGCTCACGTCATCGAGGAAAAAAATGGAGCACCCCTCGCCGACAATATAGAAAGTAGGAGCTGCGTTTGTCAAAGTTAGCGGATTCTGCGGCCCGGGAGCAAAAAATATTATCATGGGACGGCGGATGCCCGCCATTTTAACAAAATACAATCGCTTGCCGCACGCGCCAGTAGGAATTGTGTCGAACCTTCCACGCCCAAGCTAACTGCTCGCGCTCAAGGGATGGCGCCATCGACGTACCAATGATTCCCAACCTGTATATCTTATTATCCGTGGCCTTACTTTCGTGGACATTAGCGGCGGACATTGAGCATTTTGAAGCAAACAGCAATAAACTAGCCAGAACACTGAAGTACCGGATGAATTTAATGAACGTCAATTTGCTTTTTGCTTCAAAGTCTGAATTAGCACTTGGGGTAAGCCGCAGGTAGATATATTGTGTCAGTCTCCACGGATGGGCTGCTTATTTGCGGTTTTACGTATGCCTGGCAGTTTGGGAAAGTCGTATACCCTGGAGCATCCCCACCGAGATTCTGCTGTGCAGTGTTTAGAAGAAACTCAGGTCCGTTCCCTTTGCTACCATCCGCTACGTCATCATTTGGCGTCGCACCCGGGGACGGCTGTACATTCGGATCATAGTGTTCCGTCCACGACGACGTCCATGCCACCGGCCCAAATTGATAACCCCCAGAGCTGTTGTATAGCAATCCGTTAGCTGAAGCAATCGTCGTCATACGTTGAAATATGCAACACGTAATTGATTGTGCGTTCCAACCGTTCTCTGGTCCGGGAACCCGGACGACATCCGAATATAACGCGCCCGGCTGCGGGTATGCAAAATAAAGTCCGAGGCAACCACCAACTGAGGCACACGTTTTGCCTTTGTCAGGGCCTACCGTAACCGTATCACTGTTAAACATAGATATCGCGCCCACCCAAAAAAGAGCCGTGTTAGGCGCAGGAATCTTATAGCTAGTGCTATACTGACGTCCCGTTGGACTGACGGTCGCGACATACGGTAGGTAGTAGTTATTGCTGTTCGGATAAGGATAGTAAGCGAATCCCCCCTCTCCGTTTTGCGAAGGCGCATTCGCCCAACCCTCGATATACACGTATCCTTGAGCGACGTTCACTACGCGCGGCATCGTCCCGGAACTGTCGGGTAGAAAATCATACGCTTCGGCCGCCGCGCGATGTTGGATCGAAAAAGTCCCACGCTCTGGACCGATGGCTTGACCGTACAATTTGGGGGAGCGAAACCGTTCCAACTTGCAGAATAGGGCCCATTTGGCGAGCATGCGAAGGGATTAGTTGGTGGCAAGTTGTCGCGATTCGTCGAAGGGAAACGGAGAAGAGAGCCACGCGGCGCCTCGTGCCATGTATTCGCGAGCTGCACAATTCGTAGCCCACGAAGTCGGGAGTCCTGCTGCTCAAGATGCTGGGCCCACTGCATTAACACTGGATCAGGGCTTGCTGCGACGCCTGCACTGAGCAATTCACGGAGCGTTGCTGCGGTGTTGGTCGTAGATGTGCTAAGGGCTGAAAGACTATTCTGCTGGAGTTGCATGCTCGGCGCGAGTGACGAAACGCCGGAGCAGGATGTTGCAAGAGACAGTACTGCGATCACTGATAAAAAACGAGGTTATGACGCCTCAAGAAACGATCACCTTTCATCATTTTAGTTTGTAGCTTAAGTAGAGCACTTCAGTGCTACGCTGGAAAATCTCTTTTGCCAACGCTAGGCTTTGACCTGAGACCGTCAGATCGCGCCAGCGGAAAATATTCGCCGCCGGGCCAAGTAGGCCATCCACGAGCAGCCGCGCAACGGTGCGCGTGTCGATCGCGGCTTCTTCGCCCAATGTGCGCGCCGCGTCACCGGCAACCGCGGTGCCGATCACCCGAAACCCCGCCTCGGTGTAGGCCGCAGCGACATCGCGCTGCAGCCGCGACTTTCCGGCGCCGGCAATCCCCGTCACGATTGCAAGGTCCGACGTGCCAGCGAGCCGCGCATACGCTGCGCGCTGCTGCGCATCGAGCCCCGCATCCGGCGTCCGCAGCCGGACGGTACGCTGGCGATCGGCCAACGTCTCCGCCGCCGCGAACACCGCACGTTCCTCGCTCACTACCCGCTTGATGGAGTACGCGTCATCGTCGATCGCCAGCGACGCGCCGACCACCGCCCGCGTCGCCGCCGCGATCTGTGTATCGTGCCCCGTCCGCACGCCCAACGCCGACCGCACCTCGCGCTCGATGTCGGCACCATTCCACACTGAACGCGTCTCAGCCAACCGATCCAGCACAAGCTCGGGCTGCGTGCGTAGTCGCTCCACGCGCTCCGCGATCCCCGCCATCCGCCGTTCGGCTTCCCGCGCATCGCGCGCCGCCACCGCCGGCGCCAGCTCATAATTCCCGAGCCGCTCCTCAAGCCGCGGCATGCTCGTGGCCACTCGCCCCAGCGGCACGTGCCGCGCCGTCTCCACATCGAGCACCCGACCACCGCGCCCGGTCTTCTCAACGGCGAACCCGATCGCCTCAAGCTCGCGATGCAGCCCCGCCCACGACCCCGCCTGCCGTAGCGATGCCTGCGCTAACCCGATCCGCAGCTCCCACGAAAACTCGGCTTGTGGCAGCACCGCGAACGCACCCAACCGTGGCTCCAAACCACGCAAGTCCAAGCCGATGTCGGAGGCTTTAACCCGCTGACCGTGCTCCGGTCCAACCACCCGCGCACCGCTCCCGGCCGCCTCCAACCGCACCCCGTAGCCGCGTAAGACCGCGTGCAAGTCATCCCAGCTCGCACCCTCGCGCGCCACCGCCTGCGTCGCTGCCGGCACCGCCTCCCGTTTGAGCAAATCCACCCACGAGTAGTGCGTGCGCCGCACCGCATCACGCCGGTCGATCGTGGCGCCCTCTTGCCGATCGAGCCCCTGCGCAACGCCGACCGACCGTTCTGGCTCGAACTCCGGCACGACCCCTAGCTCGCGCTCGCCCAGCTTCTCGCGCCAAGCCACATGCCGATCGACTTGTAGCCCCATCTCGCGCTCGCACCATTCCGCCGCCCGCCCGAGTTTCGCGTAGTCTTGCCACCGATCAAGCACCCGACCATCGAGCGACACCTTGTTGATCGCCAGATGCACGTGGTAGCGATCGATGTCCACATCATGGTGCAGCGCCGCAAAGTATTGGTGGCGATCGGTCGTGAAAGTGTTGGCGCAACACTGCGGCGGCAAGGTTGTCGACGCTGATTCGCTGTGGAATTGATTGAGCGGCAAATATGCCGTTTTGCATCGCCGCTAAAAACGTCGGTACGCTCTGATCGAGCACAACCTCAGCATAGCGGTATCGAGAATGCGGCCAGACTGCAACGTACGCCCAAACACGTAAGAGATGACCTTGATGGTGAACTCGCACTAACTCGCCGAAGTCGGCTTGCATCTCGGCGCCGGGAAGATGCTTCAGGCGTTCGTAAACGCGCGGTTCACGGCGGCGCAGTAATGCAACGCGTTTCTTAACGAGCTCGTATGACGCGGTGTAGTTCGGATCTTCGCGCAACGCGACGTGAATGCGCCACGCCGTCCAACCGCCCGCCGCAAGCTCCGCGATCCGCTCCGCGAACGGATCAAGCTTTGAGCCCGGCGATAAGCGCACCGGGGCAACTGCGCCGGCCTTGATCCTGCGAATCTGCCGCCGGACGGTCTTGATGTCGATCTGCAGACGACACGCGATCTCGCGCTTCTCCACGCCCGCGTCGAGCCATTCTTGAATGGTCTGAAAAAGGGCCACTGAAATCACCCACTGCTCCCCAAGTCGCCGGTACAGACGGCGGCTTGGGGAGTCCAACTTCGTGCTGTGGGTGGGGCGCTTTCTTTACCGCAGGCCGGGGGCGTTTACGTTACCGATAGCAATGGGTGGCACGTTTGCGGACGTTGCCAAAAACGATGGGCGGCGGCTTGCGTACCGCGCCCTCCACCGCCGATCGACGCGCGCCTACGGTGCCGCGTTGCTGCTGGGGTTCATCCAGCTTGGCCTAGCCGCGACCCGTACGGTGGTCGCCGGCGGCGAGCTTCAGCGCTCATCCTCGGGCCGACGGCGCGGCAGCGCGAACCAGGCCGCGTCGCACGCCGTGCGATCGGCTGGATCGAGCGTGATATCGACGCCCTTGAGCGAGTCGCGCAGTTGCTCGGCCCGGCTCGCGCCGACGATCGCGCACGTGATGGCGGGTTGATCGAGCACCCAGCGCAGCGCCACGTGCGTTATCGATTTTCCGCGCGACGCCACGTCGGCGGCTAAGCGCCCCACCACATCGAGTTGTTCGTCTTGCCAATACCGAGCTTGATAGAGCTTCGCCGCTTGGCCCAAGGTAAACCGCGTGCCCTCACGCGGTGCCTCGCCGGCTTTGTATTTCCCGGTGAGCACCCCGCCGGCGAGTGGATTGAAAGCAACGACGCCCACGCCGTTGGCCGCGGCCGCTGGTAACAACTCGGCCTCGATGTTGCGGAAGAGCAAATTGTAGCGCGGTTGCACCGCGTCGAAGCGCAGCGTCTCACGTTCTGAGGCCGTCCACAGCGATTGCATCAGTTGCCAAGCCGTGGTGTTGCTGCACCCCGCGTAGCGTATTTTACCCGCTCGCCGCAGATCGCCAAAGGCTTCGAGCGTTTCATCGATCGGCGTTTCCTCGTCCCAGCGATGGATGTAATACAGATCGATATAGTCGGTTTTCAGCCGCCGTAATGACGCCTCGCAGGCCGCGATAATGTGTTTGCGGGAGTTTCCGCTATCGTTGGGCCCGGCACCCATCGGATTGTAGGCCTTGGTGGCGAGCACGAACGCTTCGCGCTTTCCGGCCAGCCAATCACCGACATATTCCTCGGTTCGCCCGACGGTTTCGAGCGTTCCACCCACCGGATAGACATCGGCGACATCGAAGAAATCGACGCCCAGTTCAGCCGCCGCATCCATGATTGCGAACGATTGCGCGCGTTCGGTCTGTAGTCCGAACGTCATCGTGCCAAGACAAATTTCCGAGACTTTCAAGCCGGTGCGGCCGAGGCGTACGGTGTGCATGCCGTCGCATTAGCGATTGCATGTCGCCGGCGCCTCTATCGCAACCCGCTACGGGCTAAGTCGACTGGTTCTTCTGGCGCCACTTATCGAGCATAACGGCCAGCACGATGACGACGCCCTTGGCGACGTATTGCCAGAACGACGATAGACCGAGAATTGTCAGGCCGTTGTTCATGACGCCGATGATGAGCGCGCCGATGACGGTGCCGCCGATCGCGCCGACGCCGCCGCTCAGACTCGTACCGCCGAGCACGACGGCCGCGATCGCATCGAGCTCGTAGCCGGTGCCCCAGTTTCCGTTGGCACCGTAGAGCCGGCTCGCCGACATCGCGCCGCCGAGCCCCGCGAACAGCCCGCTGATCGCGTACACGAACATCAACACGACGCCGACTTTGATGCCGGTGAGCCGGGCGGCTTGCGGATTGCCGCCGACAGCGTAGATCTGCAACCCCAGTACCGTTTTGCGCAAGATGAACCAGCTAATGACCGCGACGCCCGCCGCCAGCCAAATCAGCCACGGAATCGCTAAGAAACTTGAGTTTCCCATCCATTCGAAACTCGGAATTTGCTGATTGAGTACCGTCGTGCCGCCGGCGAACAAATACGCCGCGCCACGCAGTGCAGTCATCGTGCCGAGCGTGACGACGAACGGGTTGAGTCCAACGAATGCGACGAGGAAGCCGTTGAGCAACCCGCAGCACAAACCAGCGACGAGAAATACCGGTATCGACAAGCCGGCGAACTGCGTCAATGACGTGAGCATGCCGAACACGGCGGAGACGGCGAGAATCGACCCGACCGACAAATCGATGCCGGCCGTCAAGATCACGAACGTCATGCCCGACGCGAGCACCAAGTTGATCGACACTTGGCGCAGGATGTTCATCGTGTTGCTGGGCGTGAGGAAGTTCGATCCGCTCGAGCCCGCGACATACACGGTGAGCCCGTACATAACGATGTACAGGACGATGAGGACCGGCAGCATGCCGAGCTGCCGAAATACCGCCGCCGCGCGCGGGCGCGCCGGGCGTTCGAGAGGGCCAAGCGTTATAGTTGACATGCGGTCACCGTTCCTCGTAACGAGTGTCGTACAATTATGCGGCCGAAGGTTCGACTTGGGCGGCGAGGGCCATGATATTCTCTTGTGTGATTTCCGCTCCGCTCACTTCACCGGTGATCTCGCCTTCGCGCATCACCATGACGCGGTCGCAAATGCCGACGAGTTCCGGCAGTTCGCTCGAGATGCAGAGGACGGCGATGCCTTGATCGGCGAGTTGATGGATGATCTTATAAATTTCAGCCTTGGCGCCGACATCGACGCCGCGCGTGGGCTCATCGAGGATCAAGACTTTAGGGCCGATCTCGAGCCAGCGCGCGAGCAGCACCTTCTGCTGATTGCCGCCTGATAGGCCGCCGACGATCCCATCGGGTCCGCCGATCTTCACGTTGAGCTTTTTGATCGAGTCGCGCGTTAACCGGAACAGCTGACCGTAGTTGAGGATGCCGCCGCGGGCGTGCTGTGAGAGCACGTTCATCGACGTGTTCGCCAACGCCGACAACTGCAGGAACAAACCGAGACTCTTGCGATCTTCCGGCACATAGCCGATTCCCAGACCGATGGCATCGCCCGGCCGATCGACGACGATCTCCTGACCGGCCAAGAACACTTTGCCGGCGGCGCGGGCGTCCGCGCCGAAGATCAAGCGAGCAAGTTCCGTGCGGCCGGCGCCGACCAATCCGGCTAAGCCCGTCACCTCGCCGCCGTAGAGCGTGAAGTTCGCCGGCTTCACCTTGCCGCCGGCGACGTCGGCGATGCGCAGCAATTCAGGCCCACGTTCGGTCCGGCGCTTATGCGCGTAGAAGTCGCCCAGCTCGCGGCCAACCATCATTTGCACGACTCGGCGCGGTTCGAGCTCATCCTTGCTCAATTCACCGACATACCCGCCGTCGCGGAGAATCGTCACGCGCGTTGCCAACCGATGAACTTCGGCCATGCGATGACTGATATACAGAATGGCAATGCCGCGGTCGCGCAACTGTTCGATGATGCGGAAGAGCTGCTCGGTTTCACGGTCGGAAAGCGCCGCCGTGGGCTCGTCCATGATCAGGATGCGGCCTTCGTGAATGAGCGCGCGGCCGATCTCGACTTGCTGCTGTTCGGCAATCGACAGATTTTTGGCCAAGGTCGTCGCCGAGAAGCGCGCGCCCAGATTGTTGAGCATCTCCGTGGTGCGGCGATTCATCGCGCGCTCGTCGACCATGCCGAAACGTCCGCGCGGCTCGCTGCCCATGAAGACGTTCTGCGCGACCGTCATATGCGGTGCTACGCTGAGTTCTTGGTAAATGAGATTGATGCCGAGGTCGCGCGCCGCCGCCGGGTTTGCAATTTTAACCGGCTTGCCGTCGAGCAAGATCTCGCCGCTGTCGGGCGTATAGACGCCCGACAGAATCTTCATGAGGGTGCTCTTGCCGGCGCCGTTTTCGCCCATGATCGCGTGCACTTCGTGGCTGCGAATCGGCAACTTCACGTCGCGTAAGGCATGGGTTGCGCCGAAGCTCTTCGAGATGCCGCGCATCTCGAAGATGAGTTGGCCTTCGTCCATCGGGAGTACCTGATCCTTAGCGGCGTTCATCACGCTTACGGACGTTCGGCGCGTGAGACACCCGATTTGCAGAATGCCCCACGCGCATTAGATCGAACCTACTTTTTCACCCAGCCCGCATAGCTGCTGACATTGTCCTTGGTCACCAGCGGAACGGGGAGCAGCAAAATCTTTTGCGCCGGTTTCTTGCCTTGCAGCAGTCCGTAGCCTTCTTCGATGGCCATCGACGCCATTTTGTACGGGTTCTGCGCGGCGGTTGCCGCGAACAGGCTGGCTTTATCCTTGAGGCCTGACTGACCGTCGGGCGAACCATCGACTGCGGTAATCAGCTTGATGTCGTCACGGTGAGCCTGTTTGATGGCCAAATCGGCGCCGATGGCGGTCGGGTCGTTGATCGCGAAAACGCCGTCGAGCTTGGGATTGGCGGTGAGCAAGTCGGCCATGACTTGCAGGCCGCCGTCGCGGCTGCCCTTGGCATTTTGATTGTCCGACAACACCTTGATGCCGGCGGCGCTGAACACTTTTTCGCAGCCTTTGACCCGATCGATGACCGACGAAACCGGCGGACCATTGATGATCACGACGTTGCCTTTACCGCCGATGTGCTTGGCCAGATATTCGCACGAGGTGGTTCCGGCGGCGACGTTGTCGGACATGACCGTCGCGTCCGCGCCTTGCGCGGCAACGTCGAAGGCCACGACCACGATACCCGCGTCGGTAGCTTTTTTGAGGACCGGGGCGATCGCTTTGGGATCGACGGCGTTGACCAGAATGATATCAGTTTTGTTGGCGATAAAATTTTCGATCTGACCGACTTGCGTATTGAGATCGTAGTTGCTCGAAACCGTCGTGATCTTGACGTTGGCACCGCCCAGCTTTTTGGCTTCGTCGGACGCGCCTTGGCCGATCGCGACGAAGAATGGATTGGCCAAGTCTCCGACGCTGATGCCGATCGAGTTGAGCGATTTCGCCGCCATCGACTCGGAACCGGCGAGCGCCACGATCGCGCCGGCCGCCAGTGCGCTAAGAAGTAATCGTTTCATACCTTTTTCCAAAATCTCCAAGTGCCGGAATGCAAGCGAAACCGCCCGCTGCTCGGCTTGGAATTCAGCGAAAAAAGTTTCCGCCCTGTAAAGGCGGCGGCGCTAGGTCACGAGCTATTTAAGCGCCGGTTGCCGATCGCCGCCGGGCAACGAAAAAGCCGGGGCCGAGGGATACGTCCCGGTCAAGCAGCCCAAGCAGAAGTCGGTCCGCTCGCGCCCGGTCGACTGCACGAGCCCGTCGACGGTCAAATATCCCAGTGAATCGGCGCCGACTTTATCGCAAATCTGGTCGATCGTCAGGTTGGCGGCAATCAGTTCGGCGTAGGTCGCCATATCGACGCCCAGATAACACGGATGCACGATCGGTGGCGACGTGATGCGCAGGTGCACCTCGCGTGCCCCAGCATCGCGCAACAGGCTCACGATGCGCGGCGTTGTGGTGCCGCGCACGATCGAGTCGTCGACGACCACGACGCGTTGACCGCGTAAATTCTCGACGATCGGATTGAACTTGAGCGCGACGCCTTGGCTACGCATTTTCTGATCCGGGCTGATGAACGTGCGGCCGATGTAGCGATTTTTGATGAGCCCTTCGACATACGGCAGACCGCTCGCGGCGGCGAAACCGATGCCGCCGGGAATCGCCGAGTCGGGTACCGCCATCACGACGTCGGCATCTGCCGGGTGTTCCTTGGCCAGCGCCCGGCCCATCTGATACCGGGCCATGTAAATCGAGCGGCCGCTCAAGACCGAATCGGGCCGGGCAAAGTAAATGTACTCGAACATACACAACGCGGGCGGCTTGATCATTTCCGACTGCTCGGTTCGCATGCCCGAAGCGTCGACGCGCAAAATCTCGCCCGCGTCGAGCTCGCGCAAGTAGTGTGCGCCGACGGTTGCCAACGCGCACGATTCCGAGGCGATCATGTAGCCGTCGTCGCCATAGGTGCCGACGCACAACGGCCGCACGCCCCACGGATCGCGAAACGCGTAAATCGCGTCGGGCGTGGCCAACACCACCGAGTAGGCGCCCTGCGCAATTCGCATCGCGGCTGCTATTTTCTCGAACATCGAGCCGGGCGCCAGCGCGATCGTTTTCGACAAAATTTCCGAGTCGGAATCGGCGTCGAGCGCGGTATCAGGGGGCAGTAGCGCCAACAGCTCATCGGCGTTGGTAAGATTGCCGTTGTGGGCGAAAGCAAATGGCCCGATATCTGAATTCTCGATGAACGGTTGCGCGTTACACACCGCCGACGACCCGCTCGTCGAATAACGCGTGTGACCGATCGCCACATGCCCGTGCATGCCACCGAGGATCGACTCGTTGAAGATGCCGCCGATGAGGCCCATCTCACGGTGATTTTCGAGCGTCGTCCCGTTTCCAACCGCGATGCCGGCACTCTCTTGGCCGCGATGTTGCAAGGCGTACAGTCCGAAGTATGCCAAGCGCGCGACATCGGCGTCACGCGCGTAGATTCCGGTGACACCGCACGCCTCATGCAAAACGTCGCCGGCCGGCTGATCGGCTTGTCCATCGAACGTCCGCGCCATCGTTGTTAGTTAGCCGGCACGCGACCCGCATCCCGGGTCACGCACGTCAATCGCGGCTATTGCGGTTGCCGAAGATCTGCAGAAACGCGAGAAAGATATTGATTGCGTCGAGGTAGATCGCAACCGCCAACTGAACCGGCGACTCCCATGGCTGCGCGGCGCGGATGCGGCTGAAATCGATGAGCGTCAACAGTGTGAAGACGGCCAAGGTCAGCCACGCGTAAACGCCGGGTTGCAAGAAGTGCGTGAAGGCACCGATCAAGCCGACGATGATGAGCGCAAGCAAGGCGCCGAACGCGACCCCGCTCAAACGGCGCCAATCGATTGAAAATGTAAATGAAATCGCCGCCAGGATCAGCATGCCCATGCCGGTCGTCGTGGCCGCGTCGACAACCACGCCGTTACCGTCCGCCGCAACATACCGCGCGATGACCGGCGCGATGCCGATCCCTTCCAGAAACGTGAAGGCGTAAAACAGCAGGAGCCCAACCGCCGGATTTGCGCGCGTTCCATTGATTGCGAAGAGAACCAAGAGACCACCGAGCGAAGCGCCCATGCCGACTCCGTATGGGACGCCTTTGAACAGGTATGCGGCGACGGCGGTGATGAGGAAGCCGACGGCGGTGATACCGAGCACTTGACCGAGTAACGACGGCGCGTTGGCCGCACGTGTCTGAGGATAGCGAGGACGCTGTTGATACATCTCGCTGCTTTGTACCCGTCATCGCACCCATGGTTGCAGGAGTAGCCGTGCGGCGCGCGCGGATCGCGCGATACCCTGCATTCAACATGCGAAGGCCTTCGGTCACTTCGCCGGCCACCACCGGTTATTCGAGCAGCCCGGCAACCGGTTCGGCGCAGATTTCGGTGGGCATGAAGCGCCCGTTTCGCAGCTCCGGGTTGGCATCCGTTCGCACCATCTGCCAAAGCGATTCTCGACTCTTGAATACGCTGGCAGGCGAACACCCTGGCATGGTGCGAACGTACGTTCGATGAAAGTGGTGAATCGTCCGGCGGAGGTGTCGGTGCTCGAAGTCGCGGCGAAGACGATCCTCAACCGCGTTACCGGCATGCCGTTCGGCTGGTCGATCAATCCCTATACCGGCTGCGCGCATCAATGTGTGTTCTGCTACGCTCGGGCCACCCACGCGTACCGCGATCTGGATGGGGTCGAGTCTTGGGGTTCGGTGCTATCGGCCAAAGTCAACGCCGCGCGGGTGCTGCGGTCGGAACTTGCGCGCCCGGGCCGGACGATCGACGAAGTCGCCATCGGCACGGCCACCGATCCGTATCAGCCCATTGAAGGCACCTACCGCATCACGCGCGCGATTTTGATCGAGCTGTCGCGCGCCCGGACGCCGATGCACCTCATCACCCGCTCGGGCCTCATCGTGCGCGACCTCGACATTCTCACGACGTATGCCGCGCGGGCCAAGATTTCGATTTGCATCAGCTTGCCGACGCTCGACGCGGCGCTGGCGCGCCGGCTCGAACCGACGGTGGCACCGCCGGTCAAGCGGCTCTTGGCGGTGCGGCGTTTGGCCGAAGCGGGTATTCGCGTGGGCATCGGTGTGGCGCCGGTTTTGCCCGGCTTGACCGACGATGTTGCGACACTGCGCGCGGTGGTTCGCGCGGCGGCGGATGCCGGCGCGAGCTTCGCCTGGCACGGCGTGCTCAATCTCGGCGCCGTGACGCGCGATGCGTTCTTTGCCTATCTCGACGAACGGCAGCCCGAACTCGTCAACCGGTATCGAGCGATGTATCGCACGCGGTACGCGCCGCCGTCGTACGTGAAGTCGATCGCGCAACGCTTCGCGGCCGCGTCCGCGCAAACAGAGTTTCGGCCGCCGCACACGATCGCGAGCGACGACAATGTTGCCGAATTGACGCTCTTTTAAGCCGCAGGAGCCGGCAACGGATGGGCCACAAGTTCGCGCGATGAAGGCCGTATTCGTATGGGTTGCCATTGTGCTTGCCCTCGTGCCCCAAACATGCCGGGCCGCCGACGCGCTTCCCGACTCGCAAACGCTGCGCGATCGGAGCGAAGCGGCTCACGGTCCGGTAGCCGCAGCCTACAAGCAAATTATCGACTTCACCGGAACGGCTGCATCGGGAACGCGTTTCATCTACCGGCGCGGAGCCGACCACCGGGAGATCGTTGATGCCGGACCGCTGCACACGGAAACCGGAATGTACGGTGGCGACCGCTGGCATCTCAACGCGAACGGGCATGTCGTGATCGACCAAGACGATCCGGGCCTGGCGAGCAAAGAAAGCCTAACAACAACCGTTACGCGCGTTAGCACGCCGCTCGATGCCTACGTCATCGCAACGCTCAACGCGAAGGGTTTCGGCACGCGCGAATTCTTCGATCCGCAAACAAATTATTTGGTCCGCCGTGAAGCGTCGGCGCCCAACGGCAAGACGATCACCGTTTACGATAGCTTCCGCGCTTTCGGCGCCCGCCATCTGGCCGCGCACTGGACCGTGCACGATGAACGGACCGGCACCGAGACACAATATACGACACGTGAATACGCGGCCGGCGATGTGACCGAGAGCGATATCGCGATGCCGACGAACAAACGACGACTGGTGACCTATCCGGCCGGTCAGGATCGGGTCGTATTACCCGCGGTGTTCGCACCGGGCGGACACGTGTTGGTGCGGCTCACCATCGCGGGCCGCGGTCTTGATTTTGTGCTGGACACCGGCGCTTCGGGCATTACGATCGATCCCGGCGTTGCCGCGGCACTCAAACTTACCATCATCGACAAAGCGCAGTCGTCCGAGAACGCCGGCCGCTTCGATACCGGTGAAGCGATCGTCCCGCACGTCACTGTTGGAGCGCTCGCGATGAACGACGTCGTGATGTCGGTGCTTCCGTTGGCTTCGGAAGAAGCCGGCGCCAAAGAAGTCGGTTTGCTCGGCTTCGACTTTCTTTGCGAGTCCGGCATTACGATCGATTACGAAAATAAGATCGTTACCGCGGAACGTTACGGAACCTACACCGCGCCGCAAGATCCTAAGAGTATCGCCCTCGACGTTCGGCTGGGCACCCAAGCGCCGCTAACGAGCGTAACGATAAACGGTGCGGTCGCCGAACGGATGTTGCTCGATACGGGCGGAGTCGGGCCATTCATGCTCTTCGATTACTTCGCCCGGCGTCATCCCGAAGCGCTGCCCCCGGATCGGGGCGGCGCGATGCAGCCGCGCTTCTTTGGCGCGGGCGGCGCGTTCAACGCAAGCCGAGTCGAACTCGACGATCTCACGATGGGCGGCATTAGCTTCAAACATTTCGTCGGCTACCGCGTAACATCGGCCAAGAGTTACGCCGGTACCTTCGACGGCTTGATCGGACCGGCGTTTCTGCATCTCTTCGACGTGCATTTGGACTATCCGAACGGCAAGATATACCTCGTGCTCAACGCCACCGGACGGCGTGCCGCGCATTGAAGGCGCGCTGCCCGACCTGCGACGGCGGCCGCTATGATTGGCACGAACTCCGCACGCTTATTTAAAAACTCAAACGCGATAGCGCCGTGCGCCAACTGCGGCTGCGGCGCAACCGCGAACGTACGCCCGCCCGACCTAGACGAGCCAAGTCCGTCCGTTGCAACAACGCATTGCTACGTCCAATAGAGGATCCGCGCTCGGGCCAAGCGCTGCGCGAGCCGGTCTTCAAAAAACGCGCGCAATTCACGCATGACCTCAGCGCGATACACGTATTTCGTCGAGCCGAATTTCGTGCGTTTCTTGGCTCGGACCGCTTCGTCCATCTCCAATTTCGTCGCCGGATACCACTCCATAAGAACGTCCTTGGAGCCGGGTGTGAAGCGGTGCGTGATGAGTTCGACCGTCAAGTCGAGACCGGCCAGATCGTCCGTGGCGCGCGCGACCGATGCGAACAATTCGTCGTACGCGAGTTGCCAATCGGGGATCGGCATAATCGGCGCGATTGTCAACCCGACCGGATAACCGGCCAGCGCCAAGCGGCGCAACGCGCCGATCCGGTCGTCGAGTGATGCCGTGCCGCCCTCAAAGCGCCGCGTGATGTCGCGCGCATTGACCGAGAATCGGACGCGCGTGCGTTGGTTATGCGCGATGGCGAGCAGCGTATCGACCGCGTCGAACTTGGTCGTCCAACGCAACTGGACCGGCGCCTCCCACGCGCCGAAGTAAGCAATGGTCGTTGCGAGCGCGCCCGTGAGATGTTCGAGCGCGAGCGGATCCGTATAGCACGATGCCTCAAACGTCGTGCCTTCGCCGACACGGGCGGCCGATTTCGAGGTCACCGTACCGCGGTCGAGATAGGCCGGCAAGCCGTCGAGAATTTCCGGCAAATTGGCAAAAACCCGGGTGACGGGCGGACCGGCCAGCGATCCCGCCAGATAGCAATATTGACAGTGCGCGGGGCAGCCGCGGGCCAGGTGGAATTGCCAATCGGCACTCGGCGGTATGGGATCGAGCTTCCGTTGCGACGGCGGCGAAACCACCACCGCGAGCGTCGATTTCGCCAGCCGATATGTCTCGCGCGAATCCGCGCCGCGCAAGCCCGCCAGCCGATCGGCGGCAAGCTCAACGACGTCGGCACCGAGCGCCGCGGCGCGCGCCGCGATCTCACCGGCCAGCGGCCAGCGTGCCGCCGCCGGAGTGATGAGGACGCGGCGCGGTATCCAGCGCTTGGGCGCGCGCAACGCCGCCCGCGGGTCGGCCGGCTCGGGCTGCGCGCCAAGCGAGTCGGGATACAGGTGCGGTGCCGGCGGCAGTTCGCCGGCGCGCGTGCGAAGCGATGTCGAGAGCGGCGGATCTTCGCCTGGCAGCACCGGCATAACGGCTTAGACGATGCGACGCTCAACGCCGTTTCGCCCGGCGTTCACGCCAGCTTGGCGATGTCGGAGCGGAACGTCAGCGGCGTACCGGGCGGAAATTGCGGCTTGAGCCGCGCGATGGCGTCGTAGACGGCGGTCCGCGCCGCAGCGAGGTCGCCGGCGCGCGCCGTTACCGTGAGTACCCGTCCGCCGGGCGAATCGACGCGGTCACCGGTGCGTTGCGACGCGCCCCAAAACGTCGCGACGTTGGGCGGCAGATCGAACGTCGCGGGCAAACCGGATACGGCCGTATTCTCATACGGGTAGGCTTTGGTCGCCAACGTCACGCCGACGCAGGAATCGCCGGATAGCGACGCCGCGTCGACCTCGATCGCACCGTCGGCGGCCGACTTGAGGTAACGCGCGAAGTCGCCGTTCACCCGCGGCATAAGAACCTGCGTTTCCGGATCGCCCCAGCGTGCATTGTACTCGATGACCACCGGGCCGTCTTGCGTCCACATTAAACCGACATACAAGACGCCGCGATATTCTTCGCCTTCGGCCAGTAAGCCGCGCAATGTCGGGCCCACGATCCGCTCGCGCACCACCGCCAGCATCTCCGGCGGAAAGTGTGCCGGTGGAGAGTAGGCACCCATACCGCCGGTATTCGGACCGGCATCGCCGTCGCCCGCGCGCTTGTAGTCGCACGCCGCGGCGACCGGAATCATCGCCCGGCCGTCAGCGACGGCAAACACGCTGACTTCACGTCCGGCTAACCGCGCTTCGAGCACGACGTCGACGCCGCCGCCGGGTATCCCCGAGTCGTACCAGGTGCGCAACAGAACGCGTGCGGTTCCGGCGTTTTCGGTCACCACGACGCCTTTGCCCGCGGCTAGCCCGTCGGCTTTGACGACGACTGGACCGGGCCAGTCGTCGAGCACTTTACTTGCTTGATCGAACGAGTGCACGACTTTGAAACGGGCGGTCGGAATGGCGTGGCGTTCCATGAATCGCTTGGCGAAGATCTTGCTGGTCTCGAGCCGGCCGCCGGCGCGATTCGGGCCGAAGACGGCCAGACCCGCATCGCGCAGCCGGTCGCCGACGCCGGCGGCAATCGCCGTTTCCGGCCCCAGCACAACGAGATCGATCTTGAGCGCTTTCGCGCGGTCGACGATCTTGCGGGCATCGGTAACACCGACATCGCTGAGATTTTCACCCCGCGCCGCGGTTCCGGCGTTACCGGGAGCGTGAAAAAGCGCGGTCGTCGATGGCGACTTCGCCAAGCGCCACGATAGCGCGTCCTCGCGTGCACCATTGCCGATGATGAGAATCCGCACGACGCGCGCTTATTCCCACTCGACCGTAGCGGGCGGCTTGGACGTGATATCGTATGCGACCCGATTGACACCGGGAACTTCGTTGACGATGCGCGTGCTGATGCGTTCGAGCAGTTCGTGCGGTAAGCGCGCCCAATCGGCCGTCATGCCATCCTCACTGCTAATTGCGCGCACGGCGACCAGATGAGCGTAGGTGCGGCCGTCACCCATGACCCCGACGGAACGCAGCGGCGTCAACACCGCGAAATATTGCCACGGTTTGGGCGTTAAGCCGCTCGAGCCTTCGATCTCACTCGTGACGATCCAATCCGCCTGGCGGACCGTTTCCAAGCGCTCGCGCGTGCATGCGCCGAGCACGCGAACCGCTAAGCCCGGACCGGGAAACGGCTGTCGTTCCACGATCGGCCCGGGTAAACCCAGAACGCGGCCCGCCGCGCGCACTTCATCTTTGAAAAGTAAGCGCAGCGGCTCGATCAGCGCGAAATCCATGTGCTCGGGCAAACCACCGACGTTATGATGCGATTTGATTTTATGGCCGGCCTTCGATCCCGGCGTTTTTGATTCGATGACGTCGGGATACAACGTGCCTTGCACGAGGAATTTGACGCCCGGAATTTTGCGCGCTTCTTCTTCAAATACCGCGATGAATTCATGGCCGATGCGAATGCGTTTTTCTTCCGGATCTTCAATGCCGGCTAGGCGTGCCAAAAAGCGTTCGCCGGCGTCGACCGCGATAACGTTGAGGTGCAGCACGTCGCGGAACGCGGCCAACACGTTGTGTGCTTCATCTTTGCGCATCAGACCCGTATCGACGAAGATGCACGTGAGCTGCTTGCCGATCGCGCGTGCGACAAGCGTCGCTGCCACCGCCGAGTCGACGCCGCCGGAAAGTGCGCAGATGACGTTGGCAGCGCCGACCTGCCGGCGGATGTCCTCGATCGAGCGTTCGACGAACGAGCCCATGTCCCAATCGCCGGGCAGCCCAGCGATCCGATGTAGAAAGTTTTCGATCACGGCGCTGCCGAAATCGGTATGCACGACTTCGGGATGAAATTGCACGCCGAATATCCGCCGCTGCTCGTCACCGATAGCGGCGATGGCGCAACGCGCCGTGTGCGCGAGCGCGCGGAAGCCCGGTGGCGGCTCGACGACGGAGTCACCGTGCGACATCCAAACCCGGCTTTGCGGCGGCACGCCCAGGAACAGTGCGCTTTCGGCGCGATCGACCGTAAGTTGCGCCGGCCCGAATTCGCGGTGTTCGAGCGGGATGAGACGGCCGTCGAGTTCGCGCGCCAGCAATTGCATGCCGTAACAAATGCCTAAGATCGGCAGGCCGCTGGTGAGCACGCCCGGATCGAGTCCGGGCGCGCCGGCTGCCAGCGTCGACTCGGGGCCGCCGGTCAAAATAATGGCTGCCGGATTGCGTTGCGCGATCTCGCTCCACGGCGTGTCGTACGGCAGCAATTCACTGTAAACGCGCGCTTCGCGCGCGCGCCGTGCGATCAGCTGACTATACTGCGCACCATAATCGAGGATGACCACGGTAGCGGGATGGGTCGTGACGGCCGGCATCCGGTTGCGCTTCGCCGCCTTGCGTACGCTCCCCGCGAATTTGCGGCCAAGTCGCTATCGAAATTGCGGTATTTATCAAACACTCATTTTGAAATCGCGGGCCGGTGGTATTATCCGGACGTGGATATGCGCGTTCTCGCTTTCTCCTTGCTTGCCGCGACGGTCGCCGGATGCGGCGGCGGTGGTGGCGGCGGCAGCACGACGAGCGGCGGCTCATTACCGCCCGTTACACCGTCCGGTCCAAACTTTCTCGTACCGGCGGCCGGCAGTATCTATCTTGGTGCTTTCGTCAATACGGCCGGAACGACAGTTCCAAGTACCGCTCCGATGCTTGCAACCTTCGAGCAGCAAATTGGGCGCAAAATGCAGTTGAGTATGCACTATCACGGCTGGAACGAGCAATTCCCCAATGCCGATGAAGCCGACGATGCGGCCAATGGACGCACGCCCGTCATCTCCTGGAATTGCGGTGCTTCCAACGCCCAGGTAGCAAACGGATCGCAAGATGCGATCATCGCACATCACGCCGATGCGCTTGCCGCCTATGGCCGGCCGGTGTTTCTGCGCTATATGTGGGAAATGAATTTGCCCGATACGGCAAATAATCGGCTGCAGTGCTACGATCCGGGGACCGATGTTGCGGGCGGTTTGTTTTCGCCTACCGAATTCATCGCAGCCTGGCAGCATATCCGCGGTATCTTCGCCTCACGTGGCGTAACGAATGTAGCGTGGGTTTGGAATCCGGACGGCAATCCGAACTATCCATTCGCACCCTACTATCCCGGTGGCAGCCAAACGGATTGGGTCGGCATCGATCAATACGATGTGTCGAGCCTCGCATTCGCCGATACGTTTTTAGCCTACGGCCAGATCACCGGTTACGGCAAGCCGATCCTGATCGGCGAAACCGGAGCGCATCCGGCGCTGCAGCCGGCGTTTCTCGCCGCCGCCGCGACGACGTTGCAAACAACGTATCCGCAAGTTAAAGGCTTCATGTACTTCGATGCCGCCGGTTCGTTCGACGATTGGCGGCTAACGCCGGCGGGCATCGCGGCCTTCGGCGCGATGGCGGCCAACCCGTACTTTTCCGCCACCGTACCGTAAGTTCTAGGTCAGGACGTCGGCCAGCCGGCCGGCGTCGCGCGCAGCGCGAATCTCCCGCGCGACGCGTTCGCCGACCGCCATGTCGCGGCCCCAACGATAGGCGGAGTACGGCGTGAAGCGGGTTCCCGGCGAGCCCGGAATTCGTAACGACACATCATACACGACGAAATCCTTCGGCGGCCCCGCCGTGATGATGCATTGCAGCGCGAACGGACCGATGATGCCGCGTTTGCCGCCGGCTTGCGTGGCCCGTACGAACTGCTCGCCGTAGGCGAACGCTTTTTCGAGCATCGATTCGGTCAGCGTCGCCGCGATATGACCCGCTTCCTCGAGCCGGACCGGTTCGTCGGCCAGCGCTTGAGCCTGTCGAAACGGCAACGACTTGAGCCCTTCGAGATTGGTTTGACGGCGCGTGTCCGTTCCCATGAGTTCGACTTCGTCGAGCAGGGGCGAGTAAAAAAAATTGAGGTTGACCGATGGGCCGAGCGCAAACTCCTCGATCACCGCGCCTTGCAGCCCGGCGGCGTTGACCATACCGTCCGCCAGCAACGCGGCCGCTTGGCGCTCGTAGTCATCCGCCGAGCGCGCTAAGAAAAACGCGCGCTCGAATGAGACTTTGGCGTGCGGCGCCTTGACGATGACGAGCCGATCGATATCGTGCGGTCGCGCGTATTGCCGGGGATAGCGAATGCCGGCGCGTTCGAGTAAGACATACTGATTCTCGGCTTCATCGCGTTCTTCGGCCCGCAACAGCGTGCGCGAGCCGAAGAACGGTACCTGCATGCCGCGCTCGATTTCGGCATACGAAAAACGTTGGTGGAGATACACCTCGAACGAGCGGTTCGCAACGAAAATAACATTGCGAGCGAGCAATGCCGCTTGTACGTCGGGGTCGAGCATGTCGCTGAATTTCGCCAGCGGCAGGGTCGCGTCGACACACCCGCGGGCCGGGTTGTCCCGCCGGATGTAGTGCTCGGCATAAGTCCGTTCGCGGCCGCGTTCGGTAATGATGAGGTTCGCTAGGCCCGCAGCGCGCGCGCCGGCGGCGACTTCGAGCGCCGAATGACTGCCGATCGAGCAGACCGTAAGCGCCGCCGGATCGTAGCGCGCGAGCACGGCACCGACGTCAAAGCCGGCCCCCATCAGCAGCCGCTACGGACGCGCACGGCGTCCGCACCGCGGCAGTTAGCTCGCAAGCAGCGATTGCGCCTCCGCGGAAGCATTGTATTCAACGGTCAACAGTCGCTTCACCCGGGCTTGCGCGTCGTGCGCCTGCGGCGAATTGATGCGGTCGAGCGTCTTATAGGTGTCGAGCAACAGTCGCGGCAATTCGTAGTCGCGCGGATACTGTTGGCGCCAATCATCGAGCGCATCAATTACATTGAGAGCGTCGGGAGTCATCTGCGGACCCCAACCGGCATCCAGATACTTTGTGATGTGCAGAAGCGCATTGCGGACGCCCAGCGGCGAGAGTTTGGTCCGGCCGAAGTATTCGTCCGCCGGCGCCGTAATGACCAAGAATGCATCGTGCGACAACACGCGGCCGATGGTCCGCAGCGACTTCGCGGTGGCCCGGTGCGACACGATCGCTTTGGCCGCCTCCGCGTCGCCCGCCGAATAGCCGCTACTGCCGCGCTGCGCGGCGTCGGTGAAAGCGAACAAGTCGACCGCGGTGACCGGCGGTACCAGCGCGATCGGAAACTCCGGCTGCGCCGCGCGTTGCAGGGCGAGCGAACGAAAATAGGCGTCTTTGGTCAGCACGTACGCCCGCACGTCGGCGCCGACTTGATCGAGCAGCGCTTGGGTGTCGCCCGAATAGTTCGCCGCGTTGGCGGTCGCGCCGAGGTCGGCGTCCTTGGCCAGCGCCGTGAGGTTGGCATCGTCGGTATCGAGCTTGGCCAGCAGCGCTTGGGCCGCCGGACCGCGTTCGGGATCGTTGGCGTAGGTCTGCGCCGCCAGCCGCACGTACCATTCGGCCGCATCGCCGTTGGTCAGCGGCGTATAATGCAGCCGGGTGGCAAGATCGACGGTGGTGCCTTTGAGCGCGTAATTTTCAGGATCGTCGCGCCGGCGTAATTCGAACGCGCGACCCGCATCGAGGACCGTCGAAAAGTACGCCGTTTCGTCGCCGAAGTGCCAGCCGGCCGTCGCCCCTTTGTCGTACGCCGATTTCATCGTGCCGTACAGCACCATCGGGTCGGTCTGCAGTTCGGCCGACGCCGCGAGCGGCGCGCAGGTCGCGCCGGTAACGAGGAGCGCCGCCAGCGCCGCCGCGGTGCGGCGCGTCAGCGCTTCAAATAATGCTCGAGTCATCCAAGACGGCATGCAGCGAGTTGGTGAGCAACGCATTCTTGATTTCACGCGCGATGCGGCGTCCGGTCGACATCGGCTCGCTGTAATTCAAATACGAGTACGGTGAGCCGTCGATGAACAGATTCGTACCGGCAACGATACGCGCCGAAATTTCCATGATGTAAAATTGAGCGTCGGGCGTGATGATCGTCTCGATACAAAACGCCCCAAACAGACCCTTGGGTCCGCAGATCTCCTGACTCACGCGCACGACGTCTTCGCCCATCCGGTACGCTTCGGCGAGCATCGATTCGCGTAAGCTGAGCGGCGAATTGCCGACCACCACGTAGGACGGATCGATATCCATGCTTTCCTGCGCGCGTGATGGAATCCGGCCCAGCGAATCGACGTTCGTTTCGTAGCGGCGGTCCATCGACATGATCTCGAGCCGGCCGGTGAGCGATGAATAAAAATAGTGAATGTAGAGCGGCACGCCGATGATATATTCTTGCAGAATATAATTCTGCCGGGCGAGCAGGCTGGCACGTTCCTCGAAGTCGAACGCATCGCGCAGAAACATGTAGCCTTTGCCGCCCTGGGCGCCATACAGCTTGACGATGACGGGCCGGTCGATCTCCGCGCCGGTGCGAAACTGGCGCGGCACTTTGAGTCCGGCGCGCGTGAGCCACTGCCGTTGCAGTTCGCGGCTCGCTTCCCAGTCCAGCACCGCCTTGTTGCCGAAATAGGGAATCCGCATTTTCTTGTGATCGTCGAGCGACAAGTAGGCGACGAACGAACCATGCGGTACGACGACGATCTTGCGCTTCTCGAGTTCGGGCACCAAGCCGATGAAGTCGGAATATTGCTCGATGACGATGACTTCGTCGACGAAGGCAAAGCTGCGATAGAGGCGCTCGGTCTCTCTGTTCGCAATCGCCAACGTCCGAAAGCCTTCGTCGTGCGCGCCTTTGAGAATCTGCAACGCAGAGTGTGAGCCCAGCGTCGCGATGGTGTAAAATTCACGCGACTCGGGATCGCCGCCCAGCAGATCGCGTTGCGTTTCGACCATCATGCTCATAGCGACATCCGGTTATCGTTCCTCATCGTCTTGCTTTCTCAAACGCGGCATTGCACAGAAAAGTCTCGATCGCGCTAGCGAGTACGTCATCGGCCACCGGCGCACCCGTCTGATCGAGGAGCCGCCAACCGACACACCGTGCGATCGAGTCGACGCCCGGCAAGGCCAAGCCGCCGACGCGCGCGGCCGGTTCGGCAGTCTGCGGAGCGATCCACACTTCGCCGGCCAGCGGACGCGCGCCCGGCCGCTCCGTCAGCCGGTGTTTATTGGGGTTGAAGATCGTTTCGATGTCGGCAATCGTACCGGCTAGCGCCGCGGCCGACGCCGGCTCGACATCGAACGTCCAGATGTCCGCGCGATCGACGCCGGCGACCGGCAATCCCAAGCGGCGCAGCGTCGCGGCGGCGGTATAGGCCGCATTGTCCGGAATCGTCAAGGCAACGGCAAACGTCTTTTGCACCGTATGCATTTAGCGCAGCGCCGTGACGTGCAAGCCGCGTGCGAAGGCGCTGAAGAACACGCTGCCGCCGGACGGAGCGAGTGCGGCGCGCGTATCGCCGCGGGCGGCCAGCTTCGCCGGGCTATCGCGGTGCATGAAGGTCCAGGCGTCGCGTTCGGGGTGCGGCATGATGGCGACGACGGTGCCGGACGCATTGATGAGCGCGGCGCAATCGAGCGCCGAGCCTTGCGGCGCCGGGACGCGCCGGCCGCCGGCGTCACAGTAGACGAAAGCGACGTGGCCGCCCGCATCGAGGCGCGCCAACTCAGCCGGCGTCGCCGCGAGCCGGCCGTCGCCATGCGCGGCCCACATCGGAATCACCACGCCGGCTGCAAGCCCGCGCAGCGCCGGAATGCGATCCGGCTCGACCGCGAGTTGGGCGTACACGTGGCGGCACAGGTAACGCCCGCCGTCGCGGTTGGGGGCGAAGGCCGCGGTCGGGCGGCGGAGTGGACCCGTACCCGGGACCAAGCCCGTTTCGAGCAAAATTTGAGCTCCGTTGCAGATGCCCAGCACGTGTTTCCCGGCGCCGGCCGCTTCGATGACAGCATCGGCGAACGCATCGTGCGCGGCAACGGCGCCGGCGCGGACACGGTCTTCATACGCAAAGCCGCCGGGCAAGACAAAAGCGTCAAATGCGCGCAAGGCGTCCGCGCCGCGACTCCAGTGCACGGCCTCGGCGGTCAGTCCGGCCGCCCGCAGCGCTCGCACCGTTTCGTCCTCGCTGTTGGTACCCGGGAACACCGGCACGGCGACGCGCGGCGTCACGCCACGCTGCCGTAAAAATCGCGCAGCGGGGCGGCCCACGCTTCGTGCAGCGCGTGCAGATCGATCGCTTCGGCCGGCGCCGCAAGTTCGAGCCGCGGCCCGGCGACCGTCCGGCCGATGCGCGGCGCCGCGACGTCAAAGGTGGCGGCCAGTGCGCCGAAGGCCGGGTCGTCGCTGACTTCGACCACGAAGCCGCCGTATTCCGCGAACCAGACTTCGTGCTCGCGCAGATCGCCGGCCCAGTCGGGCGGGTCGAGGCGCACGCCCAGCGGCACCGTGGCCAGCGTGGGAAACGCCATCTCGGCCAGACACGTCAACAGCCCGCCGTCACTGACGTCGTGCGCTGCGTAGATCAGGTTGCGATCGTAGGCCGCCTCGAGCAAGCCGAGTGCGGCGCGAATGGCGGGATAGTGCGGAACCGCCAGCGCCGTCGTGGCGAAACCCATGACCTCGGCGTACACCGCGCCGCCGAACGCAACGTGCGGCACGCCGATATAGCGCACGACCGAGCCGGCATGCTTGAACGCCGAGGTCGCCGTCTTGGCGATGTCGGCAATGCCGCCCACGCAGGCGACGATCGGCGACGGCGCGACCGCCCGGCCGGCCTTGGACTGGTTGTATAAGCTGACATTGCCCGACACGAACGGCGTCCCGAGTTCGCGTGCCGCATGCGCCAATCCGTCGACCGCCGCGACGAACTCGCCCAACTGACGGGGATCGGTCGGGTCGCCGAAATTCAGACAGTCCGTTAACCCGAGCGGCCGCGCGCCGACGGCCGCGACATTGCACGCCGCTTCCACAACGGCCAGTTCGGCGGCACGCTGCGCATCGATCCGGCCGTAGCGCGGATTTCCGTCGACCGCGAGCGCGATGGCCAGCGGGGCGCCGGGGATCGGCACGATCACGCCGGCATCGGCGTAGCCGGGCGGAATCGCGGTCGTGCCGCGCACCACGCCGTCGTAGCGTTCGAAAATCGAAGCCCGCGAACACACGTCGCGGTGGGCCACGATCCGGGTCAAAATCTCGCGGCGCGAATAGGCGGGCAACGCCGGCTCGATCCGCGCGCGCAGCACGTCGATGGGCTCGGCGTCCGGCAGGGCGATCGTGTACGGCCGGTTGTACCGGACGCCTTCGGTGAGAAAGTCGAGCGGAACATCCATGACGACGGCATCGCGATACGTTGCCACGTAGCGGCCGGTATCGGTGACCGTACCGATGACCGCCGCGCCGGCTCCGCGCGCGATCTGGGGCAATGAAAACTCGACGTTATAAATGCGCAGCACTTCGGGCGTGATGTCGGGCGGCACGACCCAGCACAACCGTTCCTGCGTTTCGCCGATGGCAATCACGGCCGCCGGCAGATCGGCTTCGGCGGTCGGCGCGCGATCGAGTTCGATACGCGCGCCGAAACCGCCGGCCGCCACGAGTTCCGCGCTGCAGCCGGCCAAACCGCCGGCGCCCAGATCCTTGAAGCCGGCAACGATGTTACGCCGGCGCAATTCGGCGAAGACCGCGTACGATGCGCGCATGATCAGATTTTTGAGGAACGGATCGGGCACTTGGACGGCGCCTTTATTTGCTTGCGCGTCGGCTTCATCCAACGTTATGGACGAAAACGACGCACCGCCGAAACCGCTGCGATCGGTAGCTTTCCCGACGAGCACGATGTCCCAGCCGGCCGAATTCGGCGGCGCTTTGGAATGAATGATCTCGCTCTGCTTAACCAGCCCAGCGCCACGACGTTGACCAGCACGTTATCGTCGAAAGACGAATCGATGTAGACGTCGCCGCCGATGTTCGGCACACCGATGGCGTTGCCGTAGGCCGCGATGCCGTCGACGACGCCGGCCGCGACATAGCGACAATGCGCATCTTCGAGCCGGCCGAAGCGCAGCGGGTCGGCGATGGCGATAACTTCGGCGCCCATGCACAGCACGTCGCGCACGATGCCGCCGATGCCGGTTGCGGCGCCCTCGAACGGCACGACTTGCGAGGGATGATTGTGCGACTCGTGGGCGATCACCACGCCGTACGCTTCACCCTCCCACGAACCAAGGTGCAAAATGCCGGCATCTTCGGCTGGACCCTGCATGACGGTCGGCCCAGCGGTCGGTAATTTGCGCAGGTGACGCCGGCTCGACTTATAGGAGCAATGTTCGCTCCATTGCGCATCGAAGGCGTACAGCTCGACATCGGTGGGCGCTCGGCCCAAGACCCGGACAATGGTGCGGATCTCATCGTCCGATAAGCCGATCGCGAGTTTGCGCCGCGCATCGATGATGCGCTGCGCTTGCGTCGCGAGCGACAGTGCTTCAAGCAATGTTGGTGCCCGGCGGCAGCGGCGGTGATTGCTGTTGCTGCTGCTGCGCCTGCAACTGCGCATCGGCTTGCATGACGGCGGAACGCACGTTGGCCTGCACCAGCATCACCCGGCCGTACACGATCGTGTCTTCGAGCCCCAGCGCCTTGGCGCAACTAAAGGCGACGTTGTCCAGATCGGCGGCCGCCGCATCGACGCGCAGCACCGGGTTTGCGGTCACGTTGTCGATCATCCCGGCCAGCGCGCTCGTGGTAGCGCCGACCGCGACGATCACCATCTTCGCGAACGTCGCATCGAGCTGTGCGATGAGCTGCAGCACGTAGCCGGGCGTCCGTTCGACCGACACGATATGCCGGACCGTCGCTAAACCAAATTGCGAGATCGCGCGCGCCACGCTATTGCCTAACTCCGCGAGCGGTGGCCCGTCGATGATGATCGCGATCATACCCGGCCGCATCTGCGGAAACGTTCCCACCATGTCCGCGACGCGCTCGTAGTTATCGCGCACGATCGCGAGATCGGCCGGCGTGACCGTCGCGAGGTTGCGGTAGCGCTGCTTGTCGAGCATGAGGTCTTCGCGGCCTTGCGGCCAGATGCGCCACGAATCGTTGTCGATCACGTCGGCGATGACGAGCGAGCCTTTGCCCTCGCCGCTGGCGATGCGGCCGAATTCCACTTTGAGGTCGACGAGCAGCGTGTCGCGGCGCCGCCAGGCGTGCGCTAGAATCTCATAGGTCATGCGCGCGAGTTCACTCATCGTGCCGATTTCTTGCGGCGTCGCTAGGCCACGCGCCACGACTTCGTCGGCTTCGATGAGCGGATCGTGGTTGGCATCGTCCTTGATGAAGAATTCGATGACCCGCGGCACGAGCAGCGCACCGCGCGTGATCCCGGGTTTGCGCGTGACGAGCGAACCGGCCGCGACGCCGCGCACCACGACTTCGATCGGAACCATCTGGGCCCGGCGCACGAGCATTTCGTTGTCGTCGTCGTCCTCGCCGCCGCTGAGATAATGCGTCGGCAGTCCGCATAAATTCAGCATTCGGAACACGCGCGCGGTCGTCTTGGCGGCGATTCGGCCTTTGCCTTCGATCGTGTCGCGCCGTTCGCCGTCGCGCGCGCTGATCGCATCGAGTTGTGACACGACGAGCACGTCGGGCTGCCCCGGATACTCGTGCAGCACTTTGGTTTTGCCGCGGGTAATTTCATGGCCCTTGTTCACGGGTGAGTCTCCAACGTTTCGCGGATGCGGACGACGAGCCGGCGCGCGCGCTGCGGGGCGTCGCCGGTGTGGCCGATAGGATCGAGCTGAGCACGGATTTCGGCCGGGTCCACATAGCGTGAAATCCGTTCGTCATCGGCGATCAAGCGCGCCAGCGGATTCGTTTCACCGCGGGCCAGGGCCTCGTAGGCCAACATCGCGTTCTCGCGGATCGCTTCATGCAACTCTTGCCGGTTGGCACCCGCCTTGGCCGCCTCCATCAGGACCGCCTCAGTGCCGGAAAAGGGTCCGTAGGTGCGCAGATTTTCAGCGATGCGGCGTTCGTCGATGCGCAGTCCGTCGACGATCTTGCGCGCCAACGACAACAGTTCGTCGGTACACAATAACGCTTCGGGCAGAATCGTGCGCCGGTTTGCACTGTCGTCGAGCGTGCGTTCTAAATAGTTCGTCGCGGCGTTTTGCCAGGCCACGCCGGCATATCCGGGCAGCAGACGCGCCAGTGAATCGATCCGCTCCGCCATCACCGGGTTGCGCTTGAAGGGCATGGCCGAACTGCCGACTTGTTTTGCGCCGAAGGGTTCGAAGAATTCGCCGAAGCCGGCCGAACTCAAGATGCGAATGTCGGCGGCGAATTTGGAGAGCGACGCGCCCAGGCCGGCGAGTTGCGCCAAGAGCAAATAATCGAGTTTGCGCGGATACGTTTGGGTCGCGACGTCGCGCGAAGCGAGCCCGAACGCGGCGAGCACATCGCGCTCTTGATCTTCGGGTGTCCGGCCCGAGCCGGCCAGCAGGCGCGTATACGACGCCGACGTGCCGACCGCGCCGCGGATCCCTTTGGCGGTTAATTCGGCGTACGCGAAGTGCAACGAGGCGCGATCGATCAACAGATCTTGGGCGTAGACGGCTAAGCGGTAACCGACCGTCGTTGGTTCTGCCGGCTGCAAGTGGGTGTAGCCCATGCACACCGTGTCGGCATACGCTTCAATCTGCGCAGCGAAGGCGGTCAACAACGTGTCGAGCGCCGCGACGATGCTGCGCAAGGCAATGCGCATGCGATACATCTCGACCGTATCTTCGATGTCCATCGAGGTTGCGCCAAGATGAATTTTTCCGCCGCCGAGTGTGGCTTGCGCGGCGAAGACGCGAATCTCGGCCATTAAATCGTGACCGATTTCGCGTTCGATGGCAAGGGCCGCCGCAAGATCGATATCGCTGCCGTGGGCGCGCAGATCGTCGAGTTCGGCTTGCGAAACGAGGCCGCTGCGCAGTTGCGATTCGGCCAAGGCGATCCACACCGCGCGCCAGAGTTTGCGCCGTTCGCGTTCGGAAAACAGCTCGCGCAATTCCATCCGCGCATAGCGCCAGGAAAACGGCGAAGCGTACAGCGTTTCGTTCATCCCTTTACCCGCGCGCGCCGGTGACGTGTGCCGCGATATCGGCGGTCAGCACTTCGATCATAAGTTGACCGTCGTCGATCCGGCCGGTAACGACGGCCTCGAAACCGCGCACCGCCGCTTCGTAGCCGCGTCGAGCCCGTGCCGGGCCGATGCGCCGCGCCACACCGGCGAGCTTCGCCGCACGCCAGCGGTGGCGTGGTTCGATCGCGTCGCCGCCGCCCGGTCGCGCCAGTTCCCACAAGATGCTCATTTCGTTGGCAACGGCGCTCGCCAAGGGCACCGCGGCGCCGCGCGGATCGTTCGCGAACATTTCGAACGCGATCGCCATGGCTTCGACCGGACGCCCTTCGACGAGCGCTTGCGCGTACTGCCACGCTTTAGGATCCTCAACGGCGATGCTTTCCGCCGCCAGCATCGCGTAGCTGATTGTCGGTCCGGCAAGCGCAAGTTTTTCAAGGTCGCTGGCGATCGCACCGAGGTCGGCTTCACTCGCGGCGAGTTCGGCGATGACGCGCGGTTCGGCGCCGGCCCCGAGTCGCGTCAACGTTTCGCGCACGAAGCGTTCGCGCGCCTCGGCATTGAGCGTGGTGTCGATGCGTAAGGCTTTGCGGCCGGCTAGCGGGCCGAACGGTTCGGGCTTTGTCTTCTTCGCCGGCGGAAACAGATCTTCGAGCACGAGCGTGTTGCCGGCCGGCAAGGCTTGCGCCGCGGCCCACACGTCGCGCCGCGGTGCCGCCCGCAGCTGGTGGCAATTGCGCACCACGATCACGCGCCGCTCGGCCAGAAACGGCATCGCCGTCGATGCGTCGGCAACCGCGCGGCCGAGGTGCTCGGTTTCCGGACCCGCGATCACGTCGAGGTTCAGCGCCGTCAGCTCGGGCGCGAGCGCGCGCGCAATTATGGTGTCGATCGTCCGCTGCGCGAGCACCGAATCGGTGCCCTCGACGATGATGAGTCCGTCGAGCTTGGGCGCCTTATCGAGAAAGTCGAAGAATTTGATGCGAACGACCGGTCAAGACGGGTTCGGAGCCGCGTGCACGGGCGCGACCGGTGCCCGGGATTGCAGAACGGGGATCGTCTGCGTATACGGCGGTCGAATCACGCCGTATTCCGTGACGATCCCGGCAATGAGTTCGGCCGGCGTTACGTCGAAGGCCGGATTGTACACATCATCTCCGTCGGCAATGCGAATTTCGGCCGCGCCGCGCTGTTCGATCGGAATGTCGCCGCCGTCGGCTAGCGTGAAATCGATCGTCGAGCGGGGTGCCGCAACGTAAAACGGAACGCGATGATAGGCCGCCGCGATAGCCACACCGTAGGTGCCGATTTTGTTGGCCGTGTCCCCGTTGGCCGCAATCCGGTCGGCGCCGACGACGACGGCCGCGATCGCGCGGCGCTGTAAGGTGATGGCGGCGGCCGAATCGACGATGAGCGTACACGGCACGTCGGCTTCGTGCAGCTCGAACATAGTCAACCGCGCGCCTTGCAAGAGCGGCCGCGTTTCATCGACGAACACGTGCAGCGCTTTGCCCGCGCGTTGAGCGGCGACAAAGCAGCCCAGCGCCGTCCCATCACCGCCCGTCGCCAGCGGACCCGTATTGCAATGCGTCAACACGTTTCCGGCAGTTGGGAACAGTTCGACTGCGGCCGCCCCGATGCGCCGGTCGATCTCCCGCTGCTCGGCGTGAATCGCCCGCGCTTCGGCGAGGAAATCGCCGTCGTCGCGCGCTAGGACGCGGTCGACCGCCCAGGCCAGATTCACCGCCGTCGGGCGGGCATTGCGAATGCGTTCCGCGGCGACACTAAAATGCTGGCCGCCGTGCAACTGCGCCGCCAGTGCGACGCCGTACGCGCCGAAAATGCCGATCGCCGGTGCGCCACGGACGCCGAGCGTGACGATCGCCTCGACAACCCCGTCAACGCTCGTCGCTCGTTTACGCTCGACGGCCTGCGGTAGCCCGCGCTGATCCACAAAGCCAACCGCATCGCCGTCAAACCACACCGATTCCACGGGATTCTTCGTTCGCCGTTGCTCCGAGCAGAGCCCGCCGTTGCTCCGAGCAGAGCCCGCCGTTGCTCCGGGCTAAGCTCGCCGTTGCTCCGGGCCGGCGGCGAAACGCGGGTGCAAGCCAATCGGTCCGTCGGCCTAGCGAAAGCCGACCCGCGTTTTGGCCCGTTTCTCGTGCGGTTCGATCGTCGCGACCGTTGCCGCGGCAACGGCTGCTTCGTGGCCTTTGTCGAGCCGTTGGGGATCGGCGCGTTCTTGGGCTTGGACCAAATTTTCGGTCGTCAGAATGCCGAAGCCGATCGGTACGCCGGTCGCTAATTGCACCGTCATGATGCCGCGCGCACATTCACCCGCGACGTACTCGAAATGCGGCGTATCGCCGCGAATCACCACGCCCAGTGCGACGATACCGTCGTATTCACCGGCAACGATCAACCGTCGGGCGACGAGCGGAATCTCAAAACAGCCGGGCACGGCAACGAGTTCGACGTCGGCATCGGCCACGCCGCACGCGCTCAAGCCACGCCGCGCGCCGTCTTCGAGCCAGCCGGCCAAGTCGGCGTAAAAGCGCGCGCTCACGATGGCGAAGCGTTTGCCGGCCGCGTTGGGATAAGACGCGTCTGACGCGGTTTTTTTCACGGAATCACCGGCGCCGGCGCGCCGATGCCGGCAAAAAGATGCCCCATTTTATCGCGTTTGGTGTCTAAGTAGTGCGCATTGTGCGCGGTCGGATTGGTTTGAATCGAAACGCGTCCGACAATGGTCAAGCCGTAGCCCTCGAGTCCGGTGATCTTTTTGGGATTGTTCGTGAGTAGGCGCATCTCGCGCACGCCGAGATCGACGAGAATTTGTGAACCGATGCCGTAGTCGCGTTTATCGGCCGGCAAGCCGAGGGCGACGTTGGCCTCGACGGTATCGGCGCCGGCATCCTGCAGTGCGTACGCGCGCAGTTTATTGGCTAGGCCAATGCCTCGGCCTTCTTGATGCAGATAGAGAAACACGCCGCGACCTTCGCGCGCGATCGCTTCCATCGCCGCGTCGCGCTGCGCGCCGCAATCGCAGCGGATCGAATGCAGCGCATCACCGGTAAGGCATTCGGAATGGACGCGCACCAAAATATCCCGGCCGTCGCCGACGTCGCCCATCACCAGCGCGACGTGCGCGATATCATCGACTTTGGATTCATAGGCGTGGCCGTGAAATAGTCCAAACGTCGTCGGCAACTCGAATCGAGCGATCCGCGCGACGAGTTTTTCATGCCGCATACGATACGCGATAAGATCCTTGACCGTGATCAAGCGCATCTCGTGCTTTGCCGCATACTCGCGCAAACGGGCGAGACGCATCATCGAGCCGTCATCATCCATGATTTCGCAGATCACGCCGGCGGGCTCGAGGCCGGCGAGCCGCGCCAGGTCGACCGACGCTTCGGTTTGGCCGGCTCGAACGAGCACGCCGCCGTCGCGCGCACGCAGTGGAAACATGTGGCCCGGGCGCAAAAAATCGGCCGGCGTTGCCGCCGGATCGACCAGCGCCAAGACGGTATTGGCCCGATCCTGGGCGGAGATACCGGTGGTCACGCGGCCGCGCGCTTCCACCGAAACGGTGAACGCGGTGCCGAGCGGGGTCGTGTTGTCATTGACCATCGGCGGAATCTGCAGCTGATCGAGCCGTTCGCCCGTCAAGGCGACGCAAATCAAACCACCGGCTTCTTTGCGCATGAAGTTGATCGCGGCCGGCGTGACGAGCTGCGCGGCCATGACCAGATCGCCCTCGTTCTCGCGATCCTCGTCATCGAGCACGACCACCATCTTGCCGGCCTTGATGTCGGCGATGGCCGACTCGATTGAATCCATTGTTCTCCGTTGGGTGTCGAAGCGCGCCGCGAGCTCCGGCAGGACCGTCATCAGCGCTTGTATCGAGCGGAACGACGGCTCCCGCCGGCCGGAGCGGAGATACGAGATCGCGCCCTCGGTCAACCCGGACCGCGCCGCGAGCATGGCAGCGGTGAGTTGCGCCGCTTGCATAGCCACCCGCAATTCCGCAGCAAAATTGTCCACCAGCTTAGACTGCGCTCGCGGGTTAACAGTTGTCAAGGCACGTGTTGGCTCGGCGCTGCGCCTCACATAGCGCTGAAAGCCCAAACGCTGAATCCGGTGGGCGCACGCGGCGATAAGCCGTGTACTTCATTTGCTTGCCGTCGCATTGTTAGGGCTGGGCTGTAGCTGCCCGGCGCGACCGCGCGGATCGTCTTGGGCGCTCCAGCGCAACGGCTCGTAGCATATGGCTGCCGCGATTACTTCTGACGCGCTTTTGCGCCGACGGCGTAAACGTGGCGGTCGCAAGCGCAACCTTCGCCGGGCTGATCGACCATTCGCTCCCGGCGACGGCCGCGGTTGCCATCACCAGGTTCTCCGCAGCCCCGGCTTTGAGCTTAGACGCTTCGCGTTGCCGGTCTCAAGTCATGTTGACAGATGGAGAGGTCGAGCACTGCGGCGCACTCGCTTTCAATAAGCGCGTTGTGGTGGCGGCGCTGGCCAATCGTACGCGGCTTGTCGATTGCGGTGACGCGTCGACGTCGTAGCGTTGGGCGACTCACGCCGAGCGCGGAGCAAATAGCGCGCTCTGGCACCAAGGCGCTGATTTCGAGCGCCGCATCAATTAGTCGTTCTCGTCGAAGTGGGGACTCTTGTACTCCAGGTTCAAGAGCCCCGCTGTTCTTTTTCGGAAATCCTCGAACAGTTCGAGTCGCGCAATCTTACGCTGCAACGACTTTAAGGCGATGATTACGGCGCTCGAGTTCTTGCTCAGCGGCACGCTTACTTGCGCGGGTCTTCAGTGCTTGGGGATCAAAATCACCGCGCTCACGTTCGCGCCGCCAGGCGTGATGCTGCGAAGAGAAGATTTCCTCGCGCCGAAGATAAGCTCGGATACCAATTATTATAATACGCCGCAAACAGATTATCCGGCGTGCGATTTTGCATATAAGTGACAGCGACGTGCTGAATCGGACCCGAAAGAGTTGTAATTCGATGGGTGCCCCGATAATCACGACGAGCGTACGACTGGCGTGCACCCGCGAAGCGTCGTGGCGGCACTTTCGCTTGAGTCGGCGACAGATGAACAGAGCCGGCTGACTGACCTAAGACAAGATTTGGTACTGCTGAGATAGCAATAAGGGCTGCATATGCGACACTAATTATACGACAGCAAAATGACACCTTACGTATGGTGAGAGAATTGTCTGCACGAGCAAGTTACCTCCGATGAGTGCGATTAGTGGGTTTGGGGGTTGAACACTCGCGCATCGGACAAGAAACATAACAGCGTGGTGCTAATTTGACGCGTTCATGCCGTGCATGGTATCCCTGCCAGAACTTTAGGGGTGATTCGAACTTGGCAGCCTGAGCGCCGCAAGGTCGCACCCAGGCGTTCCAAGCGCACGACGAGAAGCCGGCGGCAACAGAATCCAACGCTGCATTCCCGGCATCGGTTTTTTGTTCCGACGCGCTCGCATTTTAGCGAGACGCGCTTCGTTTGCTAACATCACACATCGGAGGGGTTGTATGTTGAAATCTTTCGTCGCCACGGTCATCCTTGCCGGCCTTTCGTGCGCGAGCGCTCCGGCTGCTCCGCTCGTTGGCTCCGCCACCATGCCCGCGTTCTTCGTCAACTTTGTCGCATCCGGAGCCGCGGCGTCGGGTGTACCGTGCGTCAATTGCATCCCCGGCGCGAGCGGAACGACCCTCGGTCTGCCGATTCCATACAATTACGTTCCGACCGGCACCACGCAAAACTATACCGTGACTTTGACCGATCTGTCGTATACGGGAACGTGCACGTTTTCGATCGCGATCACCGCCGGAACGCAGAAACTCGATTCAGCGTCGTACAAAGTTAAAGTGAGCGCTCCGGGGCCATACGTGTACACCTGGAATCGCCCGCGCCCGACCTACTCCGGGTCGGCTTTTCTCACGGGCAAGGTGACGTGCGCGGGTGCCTCGAGCAGCGCGAAATCCACCTTGATCTTCCAATAAACTCGGCCGAGCGCGCATATCGCGGCTTTCCTTGCCACACCGACGCGTCCGCGCAAATAACGGACGAGCGCCGGGCGTTTAGGCTACGGCGTGCAATACGCGTGGAGAAGTTCACGTAACGGCGGCGGCGTGCGCGTCGTCTTGAGCGTGAGGGCATCGAGGCAGGCTACGGTCAAGCTGATGTCCGCGAGTCGCCGGCCGTCAGGCGCGCGTTCGACCGGGAACCGGAACTGCAACGATGATGCACCGATCTTCAGCAGCTCGGCCCGGCAAACGATTTCATCATCGAGCTTGGCCGGAGTCCGGTAGTCGATCTCGAGGTGAACGCGCGCTAACCAGATCGCAAATCGGGCATGGATTTCGTCGTACGAAAAACCGACCGAGCGAAAAAACTCCGTTTCGGCCATTTCCGCGAAGCGCACGTAGCGTCCAAAATACATGACGCCCATTTTATCGACGTCGCTCCACCACACGCGATCGCGCACGCTGACGGCCGCGAGCGCGTCGGGCGCGTTAGATCTCATACGCCCAAGCGAGCTCATCGCGTGATGCGCCCGGTGCGTACGCCGCGACGGCCGCCTGCGCGTAACGCGCCACCGGATCGACTTCGAGGTTGACAGCCGAACCCGTGACGACCCGACCCAGCGTGGTGCGTTTCGACGTTTCGGGAATCAGCGCGATACTGAAGTGACCCGGCGTGACCGCCGCAACCGTAAGACTCACGCCATCCAGCGCAACATAGCCTTTTTCAACGATGAACGACGCGACCGACGGCGGCACCGCGACGTGTAAGCGATGACCTTGACCTTCGACGTCCTTGGCAACGATGCGCGCGGTCGCATCAACGTGGCCGTAGACGAAATGGCCGCCCAGCCGATCGCCCAACCGCAACGACAACTCCAGGTTGACCGGGCTGCCGGCGACGAGCGCGCCGATGGTCGACCGATGCACCGTTTCAGGCACAACGTCGAAAGCGACCGTCGTCGCGTCGACCGCGACGGCCGTCAAACACACGCCGTTGACGGCGACCGAATCTTTCACCGCGATGCCGTCGGCAATCGCTTGCGGCGCGGTCACCACGAGCCGCATGCCGCGCCGCGCATCGCCGCTGATGCTTTCTATCTGTCCGAGATACGCGACCAATCCGCTAAACATTCGCTAACCGCGCACTCAACAGCACATCCTCGCCGACGCGTTCGACCCCGTCGAAGCGCCACCCGTCCGCCGCCAAGCGGAGATCGGCACCGGCGAGCACCGGTACCGCGTGCGGGCTTTGCAAGAAGCGCGGTGCGACGAACCAACTGATGCGCGCGATGAGACGTTGCGCGAGCAGCCGGCCCGCGAGCGTCGGACCGCCTTCGCACAAGATCGTCGTAATGTCGCGCTCGCGTAACGCCCGCAATGCCGCGGCGAGGTCGAGGGTTACCGCAGCTTCGTCGCCCACGAACAGCACGTCGGCGACCGGTTCCAGCGCCGCAAAGCGTTCTCGCACACCGGCCGGAGCCAAGACGATAGTCCGCGCGTACGCGGCGGGCGGCGCGTCCGCCGGCGACGCGAACACCCGGCTCGTTGCGGGCACCGCGTCCGATTCACACACGACGATGCGCGTATACGGTTTGCGCCGGTTGCGATGCGGCCGCACGGTCAGCTGCGCATCATCGATGCGAATCGTGCCGGCGCCAACCATCACGGCATCGGCATCGTAGCGGAAATCGCGCACGCGTTCGCGAGCCGGTGCGCCGCTCACGGGAAAGGCTGCGCCCGGCAGCGGCGCGATCGCGCCGTCGACCGACATCGCCATTTTGAGCGTCACGAACGGCAGTACGGAGCCGACGGCGAATGCGAATCGCTCGATGAGCGCGCGAGCCGCCGGAGTGCCGGAAACTTCGACCGCAACGCCGCCGGCGCGTAAGCGAGCCGCCCCGCCGCCGGCACGCGGACTCGGGTCCAGCGCGCCGATCACCACGCGCGCGATTCCACTAGCAACGAGCGCCTCGCAACACGGGCCGGTGGCGCCGTGGTGGCTGCAGGGCTCGAGCGACACATACATCGTCGCGCCGCGTACATCCGCGCCGGCTTTCGCTGCCGCGCGCAACGCCTCGATTTCCGCGTGGGCCTCGCCGCGCCGATGATGGTACCCTTCGCCCAGCGTCCGGCCGTCGCGCACGATCACCGCGCCGACCGGCGGATTCGGGGCCGCGTCGGCGACGGCTCGGGCCGCAAGTTCACAGGCGCGCGACAGGTAGGCCGAATCCGCGACTATTGCGTTACCTCGACGCCCTTCCAAAACGCGACGTAGCCCGTGATGTTTTTCGCGGCATCTTTCGGCGCCGGGTAGAACCAGGCCGCATCCGGATTCGAACGGCCGCCGACCTCTAACGTGTAGTAACTCGCTGTTCCTTTCCAGGGACACGTGGAATGGGTCGTGCTGTCCTTGAAATACTCGGATTTGATGGCCGCAGCGGGAAAATAATGATTTCCCTCAACGACTTCGGTTGCATCGCTCTGGGCGATAACGGTCCCGTTCCAAACGGCTTTCATCGGTCGTACCTCGGATAACGTAAAAGGCGGTGTTGCCGGCCATGACCACCGCCTACGTGCGAGAGTTCCGCCCAACCGGCGTACGCGCCAGAACGATGGCGCCCACGACGGTCACGCCGGCGCTTTCCAGCGTTGCGACGGCACCGGCGATCGTCGTCCCGGTCGTACAAACGTCGTCGACGACCAGCGCGCGGGCGGGTAACGCGACGCCCCGTTTGAGACCGAAGCGGCCACCCGATTCGAGCCGGGCCAGCCGGCCGCGTCCACGTTGGGCGCCCCCGCGTTTGACGAGCGCTTCAACGCACGGCAGCCCTCGCGCAGCCCCGGCGCGGCGCGCCAGTTCGACGGCCTGGTCGAAGCCGCGCGCGGCGCGACGCCGGCCCGTCGTCGGGAGCGGTATGAGGGCAACATCGGCCACGATCAAACGCGCGATCAGCATGCCGAACGGTTCGAGATAGGCGCGTTCACCACGCTTCATCGCGACAATCGCGTGGCGCAAGGTGCCAGTGTATTCACCGGCCGCAGCCAGGCCGACATTGCCCACGATATCGGCAATCCGGTCGGCCGGCGCCGGCGCGCACGCCGGGCAGAGAGCACTCTCGGCACGCGAGCAACCGATGCAACTGACGGGGAACACCCAAGCCGCGATGCGCTTCCACACGCCGGACATATCCCGCCGCACTAGCCGGCGGCAAGCATTTCCGCCGGCTTCACCGGCGCGCGAATCGGCCGTGTGCCGTTGCCCCTAGTCGTCAGGTCAAGTCGTAGCCGACCCGGTACTGCTCTTAGCGGGCGACCGGTTCGTTGGCGACGATCGTCGCGCGGAGTTTCGCATCGGCGGGAACGGCAAAGTCGATGCCGACCACCGTATCGACGAGTTCGGCGCGTGCACCGATCGTACTGTTATCCCAAACGATGGCACGTTCGAGGACCGCGTCGTCGCCGACTTGCGCGCCGTCGCCGATGACGCTGGGGCCGACAATGCGCACGCGCGCACCTAGCCGAGCTCCGGCACCGATGCGCACGTCGCCTTCAATGCGTACATCGTCGCTCAAATGCGCATCGCCCGCGATGCCGCGCGCACGCGATCCGCGCAAATGCACGCGACCGGCCAGCGCGTCGGACGTAGCGCGCACGTACTCGTCGGGCGTTCCAATATCCGCCCAGTACGCGCCGGCAAGGCGATACCCGTAGAACGCCGCATTGGCGGCCTGCAATTCCGGAAATACCTGCTTGCCGAAATCGTAGAATTGGCCGGCCGGAATGTGGTCGAAGATCTCGGGGCTAAACGCGTAGATACCGGTGTTGACGAGCTTTGACCGCTCCGTGCCCTTCGGTGGCTTTTCTTGAAATTCGGTGATCCGGCCAGCGCCGTCGGTGACGACGACGCCGTACTGATCGACGTCATCGGCTTCGACGAGCCCGATCGTCGCCAAGGCTGCCGACTTACGATGAAACGTAACGAGTGCTTCTAAGTTGGCATCGGTCAAGCAATCGCAGCCGACGACCACGAACGGTTCGTCGAAGAACGTCTGCAGCGCCTTGAGCGCCCCGGCACTGCCCATCAGCTTGGGCTCGTACAAGTAATTGAGCTTCACGCCGAACTCAGAACCATCTCCAAAACGCGCCTGAATCGTTTCGGCTAGATAGTGCACGTTAATGGCGATCTCATCATAGCCAAATGATTTAAGCCAGCGTAAAATATGCACCGAGATCGGTTCGCCGGCGAGCGGCACGAGCGGCTTGGGCACCGTACGCGTGAGCGGGTACAAGCGCGTGCTCATTCCGCCTGCAAGGATCATGGCTTTCATAATGTCCGAGTCGCTCCAGGTTCGCCGCACGCCCCCCGCGCGAAGCGTGAGGTCCCCAAATTAGGCGCGCACCGAAAAACAGGGGTGGGGAAATTCTTTTCACGATTGATGGTTGCTCAAGGTAGTTCGTCTTGCGCGGTCACACTTGCGTGCTCGTTTCGCTCACTTTGGTTAGCGGTGTCGTGCGTCTGCCGATTACAACGCTCCGTGCTACGGCATTGTTCGAGCCGGCTGATATTTGCCTTTGTTCGCTTGGAGATCGCGCTCGTTGCACTCGGTTCGCAAGCAGAAACGTGCGTGCGTGCGTCGACGCCTGCATGGCCGCAGTACACGCAACACTGTTCGCGCCAGCCGATATTCGCCTTTGTGCGCACGAGCGACGCTTGCTCAGTTGCATGCGGCGCACGAGCCCCCACGCCGTTGAACCGCACTTTGCTGATCTGACGCACGAGCTTTCACGCCGTTGATCTCGCATTTTGCTGATCCGACGCACGAGGTTCCACGCCGTTGACCCGCGGTTCGCTTATCCGACGCACGAGGTTCCACGCCGTTGATCTCGCATTTTGCTGATCCGATCGCGCCCGCGTCGCTTGTCGTCGATCGACGCCGCATCCGTAACGAAGCGAATGATGACTCGCACGCCTGCAAGCGGCTGATGCGTATGTGGATAAACGCAACAAATTAGAGTGTGCTGCAGCGTCGTTCGCGCCAACAGCCGTCGCCGGTGATGGACACTTCGCGGTCACTACTGATGTGACGTGCGTCCTGATAAGCGCCCGATCGTCTCGCGCAGCGCCAGCAGCATAAAGTGTGGGAGCACGAGTTGGCGCCGCCAGCGGCGCGGTTCCCGGATCAGGCGGTACGCCCATTCGAAACCAATGCGTTGCACGAATGCCGGAGCACGCTGTACGGTGCCGGCCAAAACGTCGAACGATCCGCCGACGCCGATGCCGACGCCGCAGCCGGTCGCGCGGGCGTACCGGGCAAGCCAGCGTTCTTGCTTGGGGCTGCCCAGGCCAACGCAAACGACGTTCGCACCCGACGCGGCGATGGTCGCGGCGACCGAATCACTTTCATCGTCGTGAAAATAGCCGTCACGGGCGCCGCAAATACGTGCGCCGGGAAAACGCTGCGTCAGCCGGTGCATTGCGCGGACGGCCGTTTCGTCGCTGCCGCCCAGCAGATACAGCCGCACATCGTGCACTTGCGCGGACCGCTGCGCCAACGCGGCAACGAGTTCAACACCGATAACGCGCTCGCGCAACGGGCCGCGGCGCAACCGCGACACGAGCAGCAGCCCGATGGTATCGCAGACGTTGAGCGCCGCTGCGTTCACGATCCGACGAAAATCACGATCGACGCGCGCCTGCATGACCATTTCCACACCGAGTGTGATCACCAGCGCCCCATGCTGCGTGTTCGCCAGTTCCGCGATCCGCGCGACCGCGCCGGTGCGACCGACGGCGTCGACCCGGCAGCCGAGGATTTCGACCGACTCCACAGCGTCGCGATTAAGGCAGATACGGTGCGATGAGCGGTTCGAGCGTGCGCGCTAACGTCGCGGGCATGACACCGAGTGGCGACCGGCACGGACCCGCCGCGAAACCTAGCTGGTTCATGGCCCACTTCACCGGAATCGGACTCGTCGTTGCGAACAGCGCGCTAAAGAGTGGCTGCAACTCGCGGTGAATTGCGCCAGCGGCGGGCATATTGCCGCTGTCGAACGCCTGCACGAGCGCGCGTAGCCGCGGCCCGACCACGTGTGCCGCGACGCTGATGAGTCCATGCGCACCAAGCGCAAGGGCCGGTAGAAAAAAATAATCATCGCCCGACCACAGCGTGAAGTCATCCGGTCGCGGATTACCGCTAATGAGTTGAGCGTGCTGTTCGACGCTACCCGACGATTCTTTGATGCCCACGATGTTGGGGTGACGGCGCGCCAGTTCGTGCGTTGTCTCGGCGGCCATGTTTTGCGCGGTACGGCCGGGAATATTATACAGCACAACCGGGATGTCGGCGCACGTCGCAATTGCACCGAAGTGCTCGAGCAGCCCATCCTGCGTCGGCTTATTATAGTACGGTACGACGGCGAGTACGGCATCGACGCCGGTTTGGGCGGCGCGTTGGGTGAGTTCGATCGAATGCCGCGTGTTGTTACCACCGGTACCGGCAATGACGGTGGCGCTGCCCAGCCGCTGCTTGACGGCCGCGAACAGCGCGAGTTTTTCGTCGGTTTCCAACGCCGGCGATTCGCCTGTCGTGCCACTGAGCACAACGCCGTCGTTTCCGTTCGCAACGAGAAATTCGGCAAGCCGGCAGGCTTCGTCGATATCGACCGACCCGTCAGCTGCGAAGGGCGTGATCATCGCGGTCAGGATGCGTCCGAGTGCTTTCACGCGACGATTGCACCGTGGCCGAGCCGGAAAAAATCGTGGAGCGCCTGCTCCGCCCGAACGGTCTCGTCTTCGGGAACGAGCACTGACACCGTAATGTTCGAGTCGGTCGAGTGGATGATCTCGACCCCGGCTTGCGTGAGCGCGCGAACGATACTATACATGACGCCCGGCGTGCCACGCATGCCGGCGCCGACGATCGACAATTTCGCGCAGTGCGGCCGCACGCGCAGCGCCAGGTTGAGGTGGCCAAGTTCCGCCCGTACGGCATCGATGTTTTCCGAATCGCACACAAAAAACACACCGGCGACGTTCACGTTGATCATGTCGACGGAAATACCGCGTTCAGCGAGCCGTTCGAAGATTTTTAGATCGAGCTCGGCCCGGTGTTCGACATCTTCGCCTTGAATGATGCGGAAAAACGTGACATCGCGCAACGACGTAATTCCGGTAACCGGCGATTCGCGGTCGGCCGGCGCGCCGTCGTCGATCGTCGTGCCGACATTGGACCGCAAGCCTTTGACGAGATACGGCGTCGACGTATCGTGCGCGTGCTGGGCGGCCTTATGGTGCATTACCTTGGCACCGTTACCGGCAAGCTCGACCATTTCAGCGTAGTTTACGCGTTCGACGGTGTGTGCGCCGGCGATGCGGCGCGGATCGGCCGTCATCACGCCGCTGACATCGGTATAAATTTCAACGCTCTCGGCCGCCAGCGCATCACCGAGCGCGATGGCCGTAAGGTCGCTGCCGCCGCGGCCGAGCGTCGTTGTGGCAGCCTTGCGTGACGCAGCTTGGAAACCGGTGACGACCGGAACCGTGCCGTTCTCGAGCAGCGCCAGCAAATTGGTCGGGTCGATCGCGACGATCTTCGCATCGCCCCACGTCTCGTCGCTGATGAAACCGGCCTGAGCGCCGGTGACCGCCTGTGCCGGCACACCCAGCGCGATCAAGAGTTCGGCAAAGACGGCGCAAGCAATCGTTTCACCGCACGCGATGAGCAGGTCGCGGTTCGGACCGCCGCGGACCGGCTCGATCAACCTCGCCAGCGTGTCGGTCGCGTACGGCTCGGGCGCGCGGCCGATGGCCGAGCAAACAACGACCGGCATCTTCCCGGTTTGGCGCACCGCCAGCACGCGCGATGCCGCGATTTCGCGCAACTCGGGCGTCCCGAGCGACGACCCGCCGAACTTTTGCACGACGATTGCGTTCAACGCCGCCCCGCTGCGCCGGCCGCCGCCGCGAAACGGCCACGTTCGAGTAACGCTTCGAGAATCTGCACCGCGTTGGTTGCCGCACCTTTGCGTAATTGATCGCCGACGAGCCACATCTGCCAACTCGTCTGCGAGCCGGGTTCCGGCCGTAAGCGGGCCACGTGCACGTCGTCGGTCCCTTCAACGTCGAGCGGCGTTACGATGCCGTGCCGATGGAACACGACCCCGGGTGCGCTATGGTAGATCGCAGCCAGTTCGTCAACGGTCGTCGCGCGCTTGGTCTCGAAAAACACCGCTTCGCTATGGGCTTGCCGGACCGGCACGCGGACGGCCGTCGCCGCAACATGCAATGTCGGCCGGTCGAGCATTTTGCGCGTTTCGGCGACGATCTTCTGCTCCTCGCCGGTGTCGCCGTCGCCATCGTAGGAGCCAACCTGCGGTACGACGTTGCGAAAAATGGGCGCCGCGAATGCTCCGCCTAATCGTGAGTCGCCGCCCAAGGGCGCAGCGCGCGGGGCTTGCAAGGCAGCAGCTTCTTCGCCCGCGAGCGTTTCTAAACCGGCCCGGCCCGCGCCGCTCACCGCTTGATACGTGGCGACCCGCACGGCAGTGAGTCCGATCGCGCGGTCGACCGGCGCCAGCCCGACGCACAGAACGATCGCGGTGCAATTAGCCACCGGAAAAATGCGATGATGGTCGCGGATCGACGCCGCATTGACCTCCGGAACCACCAGCGGGACGCGCGGGTCGAGCCGAAAGGTGGCGCTGTTATCGATGATCACCGCACCGCCGTCGGCCAGCGCTTGCGCCATCTCTTGCGATGCATCGTCACTCGAAGCGAAGAACACGACATCCGGCCGATCGGCCCGTAATCGTTCAATCGAAGCTGCGTACACGCGAACCGGCGACGCCCGGAACACGATCGCGCTTTCACGATCGCGCGACGCGTACGCCAGCAAGGTATCGACCGCGATCCGCCGCTCGTCGAGGATCTGCAAAATCATTTGGCCGACCACGCCGGTCGCGCCGATAACGGCGATTCTCATGCGGGCGGCGCAAAGAGCAGCGCCTCTAAACCAGTCGTCGTTCCGCGTTGTGCGCGCACGTTACGAACGGCGAGTACGATGCCGGCTGCGTAGGCTTCCCGCCCCGTCGAATCATGCCGGATGGTGAGGGTCTCGCCGATGCCGCCGAAGATTGTTTCCTGATGCGCGACGAGGCCCGGCAGCCGGACGCTATGAATCGGGACATCGGCCGGGCCGCCGGCGGCGGCGATGCGCTGCGCGGTCAGGCGCGCGGTACCACTGGGCGCGTCGCGCTTGGCATCATGGTGTAATTCGACGATCTCCACGTGCGGCATGACGCGGATCGCTTCGGCGGCAAAACGCATCATGAGCGCTGCCCCAATCGAGAAGTTCGGCACGAAGAGCGCGCCGATGAGCGCCTCGTCGCAGCGGTCGGCGAAGCTGATGCGATCTTCGTCGGTCCAGCCGGTTGCACCGATCACGGGCGCAACGCCGGCGTCGACGGCTTCGCGCGCGACGTCGAGGGTCAGCGGATAGACCGTACAGTCGACCACCACGTCCATGCCGACGCCGAAGAATGCTTCCAAATCGTCGTACAGCGGCAGGCTGTCATCAGGGTACGCGCTTGCATCCCGAACGAACCCCGCCACGAGAGTTACGTCCGCGGCGCCGCCGATCGCCGCGCAGGCAACGCGCCCAAGCCGGCCATGCGCGCCCGCAACGCCGACCCGGATGTGTTCACTTTCCACGTACGCTCCCACGGTATGGCAACGTCACCCGCGATGCCTTGGTGCTCCGCCGCCACGAAACCTAGACCCGTTCGAGCGGCGCGTATTTGAGCATCACCATCTTTTGTCCGACGTTCGGAAAATTGATGGTGAGCAAACCGTCGCCGCCCGCACCGGCCGCCGACACAACGGTGCCTTCACCCCATTTGGGATGGCGCACCTTATCGCCCTCTTGCAGATCCAAGCCGATTCCGGCGCCGGCATTTTCATGGATTGCGACTTCGCGCCAGCGACCGCCGGTCGGGCGCTGACCCATCCCGATGCCACCGATGACTTCAACCGACGGCATCTCGTCGATGAAGCGGGATTTCGGATGACTGAACGTGTTACCGAACAAGGTTCGCCGCCCGGCGAACGACAGATACAGCCGGTCCATCGCTCGCGTCACGCCGACATACGCCAACCGGCGCTCTTCCTCGAGTTCCGTCATGTCGGTCAACGCTCGCGTATGCGGGAACACGCCTTCTTCGAGACCGGTGAGAAAGACGTTGGCAAACTCCAAGCCTTTCGCGGCATGCATGGTCATGAGCGTTACGAATGACGCATCCGGGTCGAGGGCGTCGAGGTCGCTCACAAGTGCGATATTCGCCAGGAAGTCTTCGAGTGAGTTACCACTTTCGGGATTCGCTTCGAATTCGCGCGCTACGCCGATGAGTTCTTGCAGATTCTCGATTCGGGCTTTGCCGTCGTTGGATTCGTCGGCTTGCAGTTCGCGCAGATAGCCCGACTCCTCCATGACCGCAACGAGCAGTTCAGAGATCGAGAACGACTCGGCCTTCGTCCGCAAATCGTTGATCAGCTCGGCGAAGCGTTCGAGTTCGCGCTGTTTCTTGGGCACCGCGCGCTTGAGTAGATTGCTATCGAAAACCGCTTGCCCGACCGACATATTGGCGGCATTCGCCGCTTCGAGCAGCGATGCCAACGTCTGCTGGCCGATCGACCGCCGCGGAACATTGACGATACGCCGAAACGCGACGGCATCCGATGGGTTGGTGATGTACCGCAGGTACGAGAGCATGTCTTTGATCTCGGTGCGCGCGTAAAAACCGACGCCGCCGACGACCCGATACGGAATGCCCTCCGCTAAGAAGCCTTCTTCAAAAACGCGCGACTGAGCGTTGGTGCGATACAGGACGATGAAGTCGCGGTACGCCGCACCTTCGCGCACGAGTTCTTTGACTTTTTCGAGCACGTACCGAACTTCGGCGCGTTCGGATTCAGCTTGATACGCGGTAATCGGCTCGCCGGCGGCACGGTTTGTAAAGAGCTTTTTCGGATGGCGCGTCGTGTTGTTTTGAACGAGTTCATTCGCCGCTTCCAAGATCAGTTGGGTCGAGCGGTAATTTTCCTCGAGCTTGAACACGGTCGCGCCCGGAAAATCTTCTTCGAAGCGCAGGATCATCTTGTAGTCCGAACCGCGCCACGAATAGATCGATTGATCGTCGTCGCCGACGACGGTGATATTCTTATGTTCGTCGGCCAGGGTCGAGACCAGTTTGTACTGCGCGAAGTTGACGTCTTGGTATTCATCGACGAGCACGTAACGAAATTTCGACTGATAGCGGACGCGCGTGTCGGTATCGGTTTCCAACAGTTCGATGGTCCGGCCGATCAAATCATCGAAGTCCAGGCCGTTGGATTCCTTGAGCCGGCGTTCATACTCGCGGAAAACCGTCGCGTACCGTTCGCCGATGAACGAAGAGTTCTTCGACTCGTACTGATCGGGCGACCACAGATTGTTTTTGGCTTTGGAAATCTCAGCTAACGCGGCGCCGGGCGCGATTTGCCGCTCGTCATAATCGAGATCGTGGAGAATATCGCGAACGATCGCGCGCTGATCCGTATCGTCCATGATTGCGAAGTTGGAAGCGATGCCGATCTTGCGGCCGTCGCGGCGGAGAATGCGCACGCACATCGAGTGGAACGTCCCGACCCATAGGTCGCGGGCCACGTCGCCCACCATACGCTCGAGACGGGCCTTCATCTCACCGGCGGCTTTGTTCGTGAACGTGACCGCGAGGATGCGATCCGGAAAGACGTTCTTGGTGTTCAGTAAATAGGCGATGCGATGGGTCAGGACTCGTGTTTTTCCGGAACCGGCACCGGCGAAGATCAGAACCGGACCATCGGTGCACTCGACAGCAGCCCGCTGAACGTCGTTAAGTAGTTCGCTCTCGACAATCATCGCAGCAACATTCGCCAAAAGGGTTATTTTCGCCTATATGAGCCGAACATTGGGCCAGAACGCTAGAACCCGCGTTGTTATAAGTCGATCTTCGGACAACCTTGCATGGTGCGTCGGACGCTTGTGTCCGGCCCCAAAACTCGGGTCGACACCAGCGCACGGCCGTTCGGAGATTTTCTAGCGAACGACTTGCAGCCGGGCGACGGACGGCTTCACGATGGCCATCGCTCCGAGGAGGTAGGCAACCGTCGATTCCGCTCCCATATTCGGGTTGATGCCGGACGGGTCGATGCCGTCGCAGCAGCCGCCATTGGCAACGAGCGTTGCGCCGGCCGTATTCGCCCCAAAGAACCAATCGAAGGCGATGTTCGCGTTGCGGAGATGCCGGGCATCGCCGCTCGCGGCGTGTGCGGCGAGACAAGCATCGATCATGCCTGCCGCTTCGATCGGCTGCTGTCCGAAGCGCGCTTTTCGGCCGCCGCGTGGATACCAGCCGTCATTGCCGACCGGGACGAACACATCGTCTTCGACGACCACCCCGGCAAGAAAAGTAAGCATGTACAGCCCGATATCGGTCAGCCGCGGGTCCGCGAGCGCCCGCCCACCGCGAATGAGCGCTTCGGCCAAGCGCGCGTTGTCGTACGTCATCAGCGGCTCGCACCACGTCCAGCCGGGAGCGGCGTGACCGGTAAAGGCCGCCGCCAGCGGCTCGATCGCGCTCCGTAGCGCCGCTTCGATGGCGCCACGGTCGGCATCGGGCGCCTCGAGCGCGTTCACCAGCCCCAGCGCCGCGTATGCGCTCGACCGCGGATGGCCGAGTTGGGCAATGTGCGGCAGCGCCGTCATCACGAGCCGCCCGGCGAGCCGGCGCCACGAATCACGCGGCGCCAGGCGCATGCACGTGCCGAGGCCCCAAACGGCACGGCCGAATGAATCGGGAGTGCCGCGCCCATCCTGCCAGGTTCGGTCGTACCCCATGAAATTATGGAACCAGCCATCCGGAAGTTGCGCGTCGTGCAAATACGCAAGGTACGTGCTGACGAGCCGCTTTCCGATCGCCTCCGAAGCGCTACGCCGGCTGGCCAACACCGCAACGATGAGCGCACGCGCGACGTCGTCCGTGCAATAGCCCGTTGCGCGATTCGGGACGTCATGCGTCGCATGCTGGATGATGCCGGTATCGTCCGTCAGCGCGACGAGGTGATCGAGCAGCGGATATGACTTCGCGTTCATGTCTGCCCCTATGCGGGAAGCGCGAACTCCGACGCCAGCGTGGCAACGGTGCGTTCACGCCGCGGTGCAAGTTCCGCAAACAGCCGGCCGTAGTCGTCGGCAACGTGCGGCCATGTCATCTGGCGACCGAAACGGTAGGCGCGGCGTTCGGTGGAGCGCCGCAGATCGGGGTCATCGAGCAGCGACGTGATCGTTTCGGCGATCGAGTTCGCGTCGCGGAAATCGACCAGAAACCCGCGCCCATGCGCGAGCAACTCTTCGGCGTATAAATACGGCGTCGATACCACGGCTTTGCCGCAGCCGACAGCGTAGGCCAAGGTTCCACTAACGATCTGCACCGGATTGAGATACGGCGTTAGATAAATATCGGTCGCCTGTAAATAACTTATAAGCTCGTCGAATTCTAAATACCGGTCGACAAGTCGAACGTTTTCTTCTAAGCCGTAGCGTTCGATCGAAGCTTGCAACGATTCGCGATAGGTTTCGCCCTCGTTACGCCGGATGACCGGATGCGTTTGGCCCAAGATGAGGTACAGGGCTTCGGGATGACGCTTGACGATATCGCGCATCGCCTCGATGGCGAATTCAAGACCTTTGCCCCGGTTGATGAGTCCGAACGTCGAGATGACCATCCGTTGACCCAAACCAAGTGTCGCCTTTGGAATATCGGTCGAACGGAACGGCACGTCCGGCACCCCGTGATGCACGACTCGAATTTTCGCTTCATCGACGCCGTAGCGGCGCACTAAGATATCTTGGCCCGTTTGGGACAATACGACAATGGCACTGGCGGCGGCGCAAATTTTGCGGGCCACGCGCAAATGATTGCGGCTCGGTTCGGGCAGAACCGTATGCAACGAAACAATCGAGGGTTTGGCCACAGCGGTGATCAAGTCGACGACCCACTCGCCATCTTCGCCGCCGAACAAGCCGTATTCGTGTTGGATATTGAGCACTTCGCACGGGTCGGCGTTGATGATACGCGCGATCTCAGCGTACGATGCGCGATCGTTTTGCGTCAGCCGCGCGATAACGTCACTCGGATAAATTCTATTTTCACCACCTGGCTCGTCAATTGCAACAATGTTGCTTCGAGTGCCAAAGTAGGCGTTGTAACTATCAACGACATCCTTCATAAAGGTTGCGATTCCACACTCACGTGGCGGAAACGAACCAAGAAAAAGCATGCGACGCGATGTGTTCAAGAATTTTCCCCTCGACGGTTGACGAAAAAAGACAGCCTGTGACCGCCCTCAACGGCACCAAGGCCCTTCTGTCTTACCCTAAGGTAGTACCCAAATCGGTAGTTTCACAAACGGCGCGTTAGCCGAACGTCACTCGCGCATTTTCTTCAACCGTTGATGCCGCGTCGATGGTTACGCCATGGCCGATCACGGAACCCGGTCTGACCACCGCGTGCGCGCCGATACGCGCGCCACTCGCAACGATCGAGCCGTCGATGGTCGCGCCCGCAGCTACGGTAACGTCGTTCCAAAGAATCGAGTCACGCACGACAGCTTCGGCCCCGATGCTGCAACCGTCGCCCAACACGGCGTACGGACCAACGCGCGCGCCGGCAGCGATCCGGACGTCGTTACCGATGAAGACCGGCGGCGTGCACGTTTCGGCCCTACTATCGCTGCCGCCCGGACCTTCGATTCCCGCCCCGATACCCAGCGGCATGTTGCCGTCAAAAATATTACGATGTGCTTCGAGATAGGCGTGCGGGTTACCCAGATCGACCCAATAATCCGCCGTCGTATAGGCATACAACGGCTTCGGACCGGCCACGATCAGTGGAAACGTTTCACGCTCGATCGAGACCATGCGGCCGGCGGGAATCAGATCCAGAACGGCCCGGTCGAGCAGGTAGGTACCGGCATTTACCTCATTGGTCGGCGCTTCTTCACGCTTCGGTTTCTCAACGAAGGCGCTGATCCGGCCCTCGGCGTTGTGGACGACGCAGCCGAACGCGGACGGGTCTTCGACTCGAATCAGGTGCAAGACACCCATGCCGCGCTTTTGCTCGTGCAAGTCGCGCATTTTGCCTAAGTCGAGGCTGGTGAGAACATCGCCGTTGAGCACGAAGAACGAGCCGGTAATCAAATGCTCGACGTTTTTGAGCGCCCCGGCAGTCCCCAGTGGCGTGGCTTCGATGACGTAACGGATCGTGAGCCCAAGCCGTGAGCCGTCGCCGAAATGGCTGCTGATCGCCTCGGGCAGATAGCCGGCGGGCAGGATCACGTCGCTGATGCCGGCCGCTTTGAGCCGGTAGAGGGTCCGCTCGAGAAACGGGACGTTCATGACCGGAACCATCGGCTTCGGCGTTTGGAGCGTCAACGGACGCAAGCGCGTTCCCTCACCACCGACCAGGACAACTGCTTGCAAACGGACCTCCACGAAAAGCGAGCGACGGAACTACGTTCGGGCGGGTCTGCTCCATCGCATTGTATGCCCGCTGCGCGAGGTGACGCTGCTTGTCCAGTAAGCTGCAGCGACCCGAGCGCGGGTCGTTTAGCGCGAGGTTCAAGCTGGCAGGACCAACCTCTTACCCTACAGATTGGTGATCTCACGAAAAAGGCTTGACGAGCAGCTGCGAAATCTGCGAATGTTGTGACCGAACTGCCACGGCGGAGCGTCACCTTCACCGGTCGTGACGCCCTGGCGAGTCGCCGCAATCCCGGTTGATGCAACGGTAGCATGCCTGTCTCTGACACAGGTCATCGTGGTTCGAATCCATGACCGGGAGCCACGGCCCTATCGTCTAGAGGCCTAGGACGCCGCCCTCTCACGGCGGTAACACGGGTTCGAATCCCGTTGGGGCTACCAAGAAGACCCTTATGCTATAAGGGTTTTTTGCTTGCGATCTCTGGCTAAGGACCGGACATTTCTGCTTTGCTCCGACAGATCTCACGAAAAAGGCTTGACGAGCAGCTGCGAAATCTGCGAATGTTGTGACCGAACTGCCACGGCGGAGCGTCACCTTCACCGGTCGTGACGCCCTGGCGAGTCGCCGCAATTGAAAACTCCCGAATTTTGCTCCGATCGACGGAAATGGTCGAATCGGTGGTCGTCACGAGCCTCGCCGGCGCGCTTGTGCCTTGCTCACCTCGCCGTCGAACACGTCGACTGCATCTTCGAGCATGCCGGTCGACACGTAGGAATATGTGTCGGTGGTAAGCTGGGTCGTTGAGTGGCCGAGGATTGTCAAGGTGACGTTCATGGAACCTTGGTCTTGAGCATCACCGTAGCAAATGAGTGCCGCAACCCTTGCACGGACACAAGCGGCAACTTGAGCACGCGAACGCAAATCGAGTGCCGGCGCACACTGGCCACGAAACGCCCACCGTTCCGATTCGGAAGTTTTCTGTTGCATGACAATCAGCTTACGAAGGGCCGAAACGATACCCGATTATGATCTTCACCCTATCTCGGCAGCAATTCTAGAACCTTTCAAATAGCCAGCAGCGCTGACCCGGTCGGTACAGACAATCCGCAATTAGATACTGGAGGCGCAGATGAGCGAATGTCTCGCCGCCGATCGGTACAAACGCAATCACGACTCGGGGGCTTCGGAATGGATATCGTGAGCGGCAGCTCGCGAGCCGAATTGGACCGCGCATGTTACGCGTCGCAAACTCGTGACGGCGTTTTTCGACGGACATTTTCGAGCGTTATCGGCGCAGCGAAGAAGCTGTCGCAATTAGCCTGATGGCGATGGTCGTCAACGGCGTGTCGACACCGGCGGTCATCGCTGCGGCGTTGAACGAGGAAATTCGCCGGCGTGAGCGCGCCATTCGGATCTTTCCGAACGAGGCATCGGCGATTCGCGTTGGTCGGCGCTCTGCTAGCAAAAACGAACGCCGATTGGCAGGAGCGGCATACTCCGATATGAGCGAATTGCAAGAATGGAAGGCGTCGGCGTCGCCGCCGCTAACGACGACGACGGCTAAAGAAAGGGCGAAGCGAGCCGCCTAATTTACTGCAAACCTCCGAACGGAACTACAGCAAATTTGGGACTTGACTCCTTTTTCAAGTAATCGCGCGAAGATACGAGCGAAAGAGTCTGGTAGTACGTCAAATTTAGCGTTCTCCGGACTGGTGCAAGTCTTCCCTGACGCAATGGCGGCGAACGCGATCGTCGGTCGACTCACGCACCATGCCGTGGTTTTTGAGCTCAAGAGCGAGAGCCGTCGCCTGCAATCGCGAAAAAGGTTACCAGCCCATCACGCCGCACTTAGCTCGGCAGGCGGGGTCAAGAGCCCGCCGCCGCTAAGGGGTCAGAATGCGGCCGCCGGTTCCACCGCACGCCTTATTCCGCCGCAAACTTGAAGTTTTCCCGAGTTCTACAACAACTTTTTTTCGGCTCTTAGCGGAGATACGTCCCGCACTCAACTTGTAAGGAACGAGTTATGCATCGTACGTTGCTCGCCGCTGCCTGTATCATGACCGCCACCGTATCGCCGGCGGGAGCCAGTGGGTCGCCGGCTGCCGGGCCCGTGGTTACGGAAAACCTGACCGGCATCGTCAGCGGATCCCAAACGTTCGATACCAGAGGGTACTTTGGACCGGCTGGTAGCAACCTTTCCGGGGCGAAGATCTCGATTTATCTGCAATACGTGCCCGGACTGCTCGGTCCTAGTCAGACCTGCCGCAATCACGCCTGCACGTACAACGTCTCCGCGCAAATGCCGGACACGCCCGGCTCGCTGTTAATCACGATCACCATCAATGGCCACCGGGTAGTGTATTCGCCAAGCTATGAGGCGGTTGTCTTCTTTCCCACGCAAACTCCCTTCCAGCTGACGATCGATGCCGACGCATTCAGCGGTTTTGGAATAGGCTTACCTGGCCTCCAATTTGCCGCACTATTCAAATCGGCGCCGATTTTCGGACAGCCGCTGTCTCCCGGTAATCGACCGGTGCTTCAGGCTTCAGCCAGCGATTATTTGTCGTTCTACGACGCGCAAAGCCAGACCCCAGTCGAGCAGCTGACATACACCCCGACGGGTGGCACGAAGTAGATCGCGTTTTGGCCCGAACTCCGGTGGGCTTTTCTGTCGGCTGGTTATGAAAGGCTTCATTTGCCGCGACGCTACGGGCGAGCACATGACGCGAAGATCTCGAGCGATGGTAATGGGAGTCTTAACTCGTAGCAGACGCGGCTGCGACGTTGTCTCGCGTCGGTCCCTAAGGCCAACGATACACGGCTCAACAGATGCACGATATACATCTCACGAGCCTCGACAGCGTATTTGCGACCATTGTAGATACGGCGACGGTGCTGGCTGCGGCTTTTGATCGCGTCGCGAATTGACGGAGCAGCGCTCGACGTAATAGTCGCCGAGGCGACGCAAGATACCGTCGTAATAAGGCGCGCTAAGTTACCGTTCAGGTTGTTTCCCCAGTTCGCCGTTGTCCACTTGGACCGACCACGCGTCTCCTGCAGCCGGGCCGCACCAGTGATTAACCGCATTGCGGCTTCTAACCCTCACGTTAAGCCGCTCAGTGACAACATAATTCCTGATAGATCCTTAGGGTGGCTAAAATGCGAACTACGCTCGTTCTTAATTTTATTGCCTCTTCAGCGTCGGCCGCTTTTGGAGCGCTCGCTCTAATACGTCCCGAAGCGCTTTCAGGCTCGAACACGTTTTCAAACGGCGATTCGTTCTACGTGCGCATGTATGCGGCGCGCGCAATCCCATTCGGCCTCACTGTTGGCGTTCTGCCGTTGTTCCAAAAGCGTAATAACGCTCTCGTTTGGTTACTTATCACTGCATCTGTCATTCAGGGGATCGACGTTGCGATTGCAATTGCAAGAAAGCAGCCGGGCATGGCCGTGGGCGCCGCAACCGGATCAATGCTGCACCTTGCGTGCGCGTTCTCGTTCGTTTGACAGTGGGGTCCAGAATCTACGCGTACTGCAAATGCACGTCCTGGACCAGATTCTGGTGCAACGCTCGTTCACTGCGTCAGAACTAAATCGCCATTGGGTCGCGGGCAAAACGCACGTTCCAACCTTGGCCGGTTTCTTGTCCTAGCAATCGTGCTTGACGTAATCAGCCGGCGCGTCGTTGGTTTGCGATGGCTACGCAGATGTGTGCTGAATTCGTCGTCGATGCGTTAGACATGGCGATTCATAATCAGTCGTCGTGCACCACTCGGACCAAGACTCACAGTACACGTCAATAGCGTTTGGGGAAACGCTGCGAAAGCAGCGGAGTAAAGCCATCGATTCGTTCCGTCGGAGACTGGTAGGACAATGCTATGTGCGGAAGCTTCAACGCGATACTCGAGTGCGAACTTTTGGTCAGGCGTCGCTTCAAGAATCAACGCGAGGCAGCGCTGGCGGTATTCGACTTCATCGAGGGCTTCCACAACCTACGGCTCCGTCATACATCAATCCCCATCTGTCATCCGCGTCGCTGAACCCGTGAGAATAGGTATCGGGGGTGAGCCCGGTCGTGGAGTGGCCGCGAATCGTCCAGGTAAACCTTCATCGAGAGCCGTTGCTTTGAGAACTACCGTAGCGAACGAGCGCCGTGCGCATCCGGCCTTAACATCGAATCAAGACCAAACGATTTCGCCATGGCGGTCGACAAAGCGCCCGGAGCCGTGTCCCAGTCCTTCAGTGGCGAGCGCGACGATGGCATCCGTTCCCTCCGTAACGGTCTGAGGACCGCTATGACCGTTAAGATCGGTCGCGGTATAACCGGGGTCGGCCGCGTTGATGCGAATATCCTTAAGCGCCTTGGCATACTGAGTCGTAAGCATAATGAGTGCTGCTTTCGACGAAGCATAAGCCGGAGCGATTACATGAAACTCCGGTCGCGAAGGGTCGTGCGTGGCAGCCAAAGAGCCTACCGCGCTACCGACGTTGATAATCACCGCGTCAGCGGACCGTCGAAGAAGCGGCAGAAAGGCGGTCGTCGTCCTCACGACACCGACAAGATTGACGTTCAAAACCTGCAACATTTCGGCGCCGGTTAAGTCACTAGGTTCGCCAAGCGAGCCGACGATACCGGCGTTGTTAATTAAGACGTCCACTAAGCCTTCGTGCTGCTCGACGTTAGCGGCCGCAGCCATGACCGACTGTCATCCGCGACGTCGATCTCGACGAACCGGCATCCGAGCGCGTCGGCGGCGGTCTTCCCACGCTCTCGGTCGCGGGCGCCAATGATGACGGCTTGCCCGAGCTGTTTTAGTCTGCGGGCGGTCTCGTAGCCGAGTCCTTTGTTGGCTCCGGTGATGAATGTGGTGGTCATGATTTAGAAGTATTACGATCGAACGTTTGGATAGCTAGAGAACGTCGAGCCATAGGATGGAGAATACCACCCTGAGCTGTGGCTGCCGCTTAGCTCTCGGGTAAAACGACCGGATGGATGATCGAATGGACGTGACGGATTATGGCGATACAGGATTGGGTGCAATGCTTCGCGTGTGGCGCGATCGGTTGAGCCCAAGCGCAGTCGGCTTGCCGGCTCTCGGCACCCGTCGCACCCTTGGCTTGCGGCGCGAAGAGTTGTCGGAGCTCGCCGGCATTTCTGTCGATTACCTCGTTCGCTTGGAACAGGGACGCGCGGAGCGCCCTTCGACTCAGGTCGTCGCGTCGCTCGCGCGCGCCTTGCACCTCACGGGCTCCGAACGGAATCATCTCTATCGGCTAGCACGACTTGCGCCTCCGACCGACGCAGACATACCTGATCACGTTCCGCCCGGCGTTCAACGCATACTCAACAGGCTCGGCGACGTCGCTGTCGCCGTTTTCGCCGCCGACTGGCAGATTATCTGGTGGAACCGCAGCTGGGCGGCGCTGCTGGGCGACCCGTCCGCCTCGCCGCTCGCGCGTCGGAACTTCGCTCGAGACTGCTTCCCGACCGGCGATGACCCTCCGGGCTTATCGCACTGGCCCGTAATCTCGCACGCTCACGAAACGGTCGAAGCTGCAATCGTCTCCGACTTGCGCCGCGCCACGGGACGTTTTCCCAATAATGGCCGCCTGACGAGCTTGATTCAGATGCTCGGAAAGGGAAATCAGCGTTTCGCGGAGCTGTGGGCTTCCGGCGCGGTTGATGCGCATCGCGAAGAACGCAAGCTCATCCAACACCCTTCGGCCGGGGCAATATCCGTAGATTGCGACGTTCTAGCCGACGGCGACACGGAACTCAAGATCGTATTACTTACTGCGGCTCCCGATACCGAGGACGACACGAAGCTACGTCTGGCAATGGCAAGCGACGGAGTATGCGAAGTGAGGGCTTTGCGTAGACCGTCGATTTCGCTCAACTCGTGTGCCGGGCACTAGAAACGGTAACCTCAGTTGAACCTTTGCGGAACTTGCAAGTCACCTTTCCTCGGCACGCATCGAGGGCGCTAACCACGATGCGGCACCCGCGAGAACTGCAGGACGGCCCGTCTGCGCCTCTATGCTCAGAGCACAATCCGGCGTCGCTTCCTGACCTGCGCCAAGTACCTGTGACGCAAGCCGAAACGCTCGGACTGTACCCGCAGCCCGGCGGCAAACTTATGTTTGGACATTTGCACTACCGGCGGCCGCGCCACCGATCGAGCCTTGTGAGAGCCGCGTAGAGCAGCGTTCGGTCCGACCGATTTCGAATCGATGCTGCCAGCCACGTGGACGCTCGCTGAGAAATCTAACGACTTAAAGCTGCTTGGCGCTGTGTTATTCCATCGAGCCCCAATCGAAAGCGAATGACGCGCTCGCCAAGTTTCGCGGCTGCGCGCAATCCGGCGACCCTCCACGAGACAACGCGAGAGGTCTAGTCAAGGCACCACAACTGATTCGATTTGAGTGTGTCCCTGAGGTCGTGTGGGAAAACGCTAAATCTTCGGCCGCAGCGACGACGTCCTCTAACGCGCCGTTTCATCGTACCGGCCCCGAACCCGAATCTGAAATAATCAAATTGAACGATCGCTGCAAGAAGTAGCTTCGTAACATCCGCTTAAGCGCACCCGGCCGACGAATACCCGCACGCCTCGGGTCCGGCATAATTAAAGCACATGCGTGTTGCCACGGCGAGATCACATCCATTGCGTTCGATAGGCGCGCCCATGCGGTCGGCTTCGCGAATCGCTCGAACTAAGGGCTCGCCATGTTCAATGATTTTTTTGGCATCGTTGCCTCAACGACAGCGCACAATCGTCCGCATAGCAGAGCCTTCCGGGTATTCGAACTCCTGACATTCGAGACGACGTGTCATTAAATTGACACAACCATTGCTAGTTTCCGCATCTAACAGCCGAATCGTGTAATCACGGTCCTGTAAACGCGTCGCAGCAATCTACGCGTCGGGGCCGCTTCATCGCACCGCAACGCTAACCGCCGGTCAGTGCAGATCGCGTTGGCACTACTGCAGCTAGTCCGCTTCGCCCTAACGCGTGAGTGGCAATGAGGTTTAACCTTTGAGTAAAGAACGAATGACGATCCGCGCCTCGGCGGCGTTAGCAGCCGCATTAATGATTGTCTCTGCGAGCATAAGCACGCCAAGCGCCGACGCTGCAACGGCCGTAACAAGGTATCGATTGCCGGCAACGGCTCAGGTCTCCGGACAAGTCGTATATGTTTCGGAAAGCACGAAAAATCGTATATTGATCTACCCTTCGGGTTCGTTGAACGCAATAGCCGCGATCACGAGGGGAATCGTCGACGCTAAAGGCATTGCCGTCGATAGATACGGCGATCTGTATGTTGCAAACGGCAATGGCGGAAACGTGCTCGAATACGCGCCCGGCGGAAGCGGGCCCATCCGGACGTACGTAGCCGGCCTGCACCATCCCGTGAACGTCGCACTCGACGCGAGCGACAATCTTTACGTTGCCGAGCAAAGCCCTTCATCAATAGTTAAGTTCATGACGAAGTCGAACGGCAATCCGGCCGTCTATCCGCTGCCGTTTCCGAATGATCCCGTGCGAGGCGTCGCGATCGACCCCACCGGAAACATCTTTGCCTCAATTAGCGGTATAGCCAACGTCTTTCCAATTGGTCTTATTTGCTTGTCAGTGAGTCAGCTGTATGTGATACCCGCTGGAAAAACCGTCCCGATTTTGAAATTTCTGCGTGCCAACGAGCAAACGTTCGGCTTGGCCGTCGATCCAGCCGGAACGCTGTATGCTTCGGATCCGTGTTTGAATAATGTGGCGGCATACAGTCTGCCGACTTTGAGCTTCAAGGGTTATCTGCATGACGTGGACGCGTTCAACGAACCATTTTACCTGACGATCGCAAACGGCTATTTGAGCGTTCCAAGTGCCGGCGAAGGCCTGAAGGGCTTTGTTACCATCGTCGACATGAATGCACGCTCGCGGCACTTCCAGCTTCATACCGGCCTGCAAGGCGCCGGACCTATATCAGCGGTTGTCGGATCGCTTCCGGCCCGCTGACGCAAGAAACACTTGGCGGCTTCGTGTTATGAATCGGTAATTGCAAGCCGCCGTAATCTTCACCCATGTTCCGGCCGAAACAAACGGAGAAGTGTTGCCACAGGGCCTGAATCGACATCGCCACCTGTGCGCGCATGAATCGCGGAGAGTTTCACGCGTTTGGCGGTTCGAGCCGTACGAAGGGCCTACCAGATGAATGGCCGGAAGGTCTTGATCGCACATGCCGCCGGCGTCATGCGCAAGATTGTTAAGAGTACGCTGGCCACCCACGGCTTCGAGGTGGTCGGCGAAGCGTCCAGCGGCTTACAAGCCATCGACGAATACCGGGCTCTGTTGCCTGACGTGGTCACCATGGATATGGTTCTGCCCGATCTTGACGGAACGGGCGCGGTGAAAGCCATCGTCACGGAGTTTCCGGATGCCCAAATTATCATGTGTACGGGCACAAATCAGCCCGAGCTCGTCTTGGCCGCCCTGCAGGCCGGGGCGAAGTCGTTCATTACCAAGCCGTTTCCACCGGTGAAGCTCGTCGAAGCAATCCTCAAAATGATGGCTAACGCAGCTGCATAACCGGTCGTAGTGATGGTCGCCGCAGCTCAATTCTGAATCCATTGGAAGCTCATTTCATAGTGCCGCCCGGCTGAATCCGTCGACGTGCGGCAGCAACACAGTGAAGCGTCCGAGTGTAGGCTTTCGCGGGAGAACGACCGGGCGTTGCGGTACTTCAAAACCTGCATGCTGCTGACGTTGACGTCAACGACTGCCCCGGCTCGCGATCTCGGTCATCTTCTGCGCAAGCACCCCGACCGCTTGCACTCGTTCAATCTGCCGTTCGCAAAGGCATACATCTTCTATCCCGCGGCGGACGACATGCGCTGCACCGCGGCAATGTTGCTGGACGTCGACCCGGTCGCTCTGGTGCGCGGCCGCCCGACGGCGACCGATGCCGGGGGTCTCGTCGAAGCATACGTTAACGATCGTCCCTACGCGGCATCGTCGTTCTTGTCGGTCGCAATCTCACGCGTCCTCGGAGCGGCACTCGGCGGTCGTGCAGAGGACCCCGCATTACCCGGCCGTGTTTTGCAGTTGGATGTTACAATCTCGCCGCTACGAACGGCGACGAAGGATCTCCCACATCGGCTCTTCGCTCCGCTCGGCTATGACGTTCGGGTCGAGGCGCTACCCGGAACCGACGGCACCACTTCCAACACCTACGTTTGTTTGACGTTGTCGGCGCAGACGACGGTTCAGCAGCTGTTAACGCACATATACGTCCTCGTTCCGGTGCTCGACGGTGCCAAACATTATTGGATCGGTGACGACGAGGTCGACAAACTTTTTCGCTTCGGCCAAGACTGGTTGCCGAGTCACCCCGAACGCGAATACATTACGCGCGGCTACCTGCGACGGGCGCCGGACCTTGCGCGCGCGGCCGTCGTCCGACTCGGCGAACTCGATAGCGTCGCGGGCAACACGGCAGCGAGCGTGGCTCCGGAGAAGCGCGAAGACGCGTTAGAGCGTCCGATGCGCCTGCAAGAACGGCGCCTCGCGGCAGTCGTTGAAGTCCTGCGCGAAAGCGGCGCACAGTCGGTGGCCGACATCGGTTGCGGCGAAGCCGACCTTATCGTCGAGCTTGCGCGAGACGCGGTGATTCGGCGCCTCATCGGCGTTGATGTTTGCGTGCACGAACTCGAACGAGCGCAAGCGCGACTCAGCCGAGTGCAGATGCACTCGACGTTGCGAGAAAGAATCGACGTGTTTCAGTCCTCAGTCCTGTATTGGGACAAGCGGCTGCAAGACGTCGAAGCACTCGTACTCATGGAGGTTATCGAACACATTGATGGCGCCCGTTTGCCCGCCCTCGAACGTGTTCTCTTCGGTCAGTTGCGGCCGAAGCTCGCGATCGTAACGACGCCGAACGCTGAATACAACGTGCTCTTTGCCCGCCTGGCAACCGGGTTTATGCGACATCCCGATCACCGCTTCGAGTGGAGCCGCTCGCAATTCGCCGCCTGGGCGCAGCGCGTCGCGGACACCAACAGCTACACCGTACGCTTCGCACCGATCGGCGATTTGGATCCGGCCCTCGGTGCTCCGACGCAAATGGCGGTGTTCCACTGCGTATAGCGGTTCCGGATTTCTCGCTCGTCGTCGTGATCGGCGCGTCGGGCTCGGGGAAATCGACCTTCGCCCGGAGTTATTTCCGCGCCACCGAAGTCGTTTCATCGGACTGGTGCCGCGGCCTGGTGGCCGACGATGAGACCGACCAGAGCGCTACTGCCGCAGCGTTTGAAGTGCTCTATACGATCGTTGCAAAGCGCCTTGAAGGCCGGCGCTTGACCGTCATCGACGCGACAAATTTGCGGCCCGAAGACCGCGCCAAGGCAATCGCCGCGGCACGAAGACACCATGCGATTCCAATCGCGATCGTGCTCGACATCGATCCCGAGGTATGTGTCGAGCGCAATCGCACGCGGAGCGATCGCACGTTCGGCGCTCGGGTCGTGTACAAACATGCGGGGCTGTTGCGGAAATCGCTCAAAGGTCTGCGGCGTGAAGGTTTCCGCGCGGTCTATGTGCTCGACGAAAGCGCTCTGAGCGGCGTCGACCTGGTACGCGAACCGCTGTTCAACGACCGCCGCAACGAGCATGGACCGTTCGATATCATCGGCGACGTGCATGGCTGCTACGACGAACTCGCGGCGTTGCTGACCAAACTCGGATATGCACCCAACGGCGAGACTACCGTCTGGAGTCATCCACACGGACGGCGCGCCGTCTTTTTAGGCGACCTCGTCGACCGCGGTCCCGATGTGGTCGGCGTTCTGCGTTTGGTCATGGGCATGGTAGCGGCCAAGACGGCGCTGTGCGTACCGGGCAATCACGAGATCAAGTTCGGCCGAAAGCTCGACGGCAAAGACGTAAAGACGGCGTACGGACTCGAAGCGACCTTAAGCCAGTTCGACGCCCTGCCCGAAGCCGAGCGTCAGCAGTTTACACCCGAGGTTCGCGCGTTCATCGAGGCGCTCGTTAGTCATTACTGGCTCGACGATGGGAAACTCGTCGTGGCGCACGCCGGACTAAAAGCCGACATGCACGGCCGCGGCTCGCGCGAGGTGCGCGATTTCGCACTATATGGTGAAACAACGGGTGAGACCGACGATTTTGGCCTGCCCGTGCGGTACGACTGGGCTTTAGATTACCGCGGTTCGGCAACCGTCGTGTACGGGCACACGCCGGTGCCGCAGCCGCAATGGCTCAATAAGACGATTTGCATCGACACCGGCTGCGTCTACGGAGGCCGTCTAACCGCGTTGCGGTATCCGGAGTTCGAGCTTATCGACGTACGCGCATCACGCATGTACGTCGAACCGGTGCGACCGCTGACGCTACCCGTTGAGGCCGCGACCGCCCAGCAGCTGGCCGACGATCTGCTCGATTATGCTGAGGTTTCCGGTAAGCGGCGCGTCGTTACCCGATTCGATCGCGCGATCACCATACCGGCGGAAAACGCTGCAGCCGCGGTCGAAGTAATGAGCCGCTTTTGTGCCGACCCGCGTTGGCTTATCTATTTACCGCCGACGATGTCGCCCTCAGAAACGAGCGGCCGCGAAGCGCTCCTCGAACATCCCGACGAGGCATTCGCATATTACCGGCGCGCCGGCGTCGAGCGGCTCGTGATCGAAGAAAAGCACATGGGCAGCCGCGCCGTCGTCGTGCTGGCCCGAGGCGAACGCGAAGCGCGCCTGCGCTTCAACGTGACGAGCGGGCGCGGCATCATAACAACCCGAACGGGCCGTCCGTTTTTTAGCGGCGCTCGGGCCCTCCTGGGCGAGCACTTGTTGGATCGTCTGCACGCCGCGCTCGACGCGACACACGTTTGGGAACGTTTCGAGACCAGCTGGGTATGCCTTGACGCGGAGCTCATGCCTTGGTCGGCAAAGGCACAAGAATTAGTCGACCATCAGTATGCACCCGTCGGCGAGGCGGGCGAGGCCGATTTGCGGGCGGCCCAAACCGCGCTCGAACATGCTGTCGCACGCGGCGTTGCGGCATCGGAGCTGCTTGTGCGCACGAAGGAACGTCTGGCTGCCGTTGCCGCGTACTCGCAAGCCTACCGCCGCTACGTACAACCGGTTACAACCGTAACTGACCTCAAACTCGCACCGTTTCATTTATTAGCAAGCGAAGGTGCGGTCCACGCCGATCGGGATCATCGCTGGCACATGGACGAATTAGCTACCATCTGCGCCGCCGACCCGGAGGTTTTGACGGCGACGCCGTACCAGGAAGTGGACTTGGCCGACGAAACCAGCGTCGCTAGGGCCATTGCCTGGTGGGAACGTCTTACCGCCGCGGGCGGCGAGGGCATCGTCGTAAAACCGTTGACCTTCGCGCCACGCAACAAGCGCGGGCTCATCCAGCCCGCACTCAAAGTGCGCGGCCGTGAATACCTGCGCATCGTCTACGGCCCCGAGTACACGTTTCCGGAAAACATAACGCGTCTACGTCAACGATCGGTCGCTGCAAAACGCGCCTTGGCAATCGCCGAGTTCTCGCTGGGTCTGGAAGCGTTGCAGCGCTTTGTCGAGCGCGCACCGTTGCGTGCCGTACACGAGTGCGTTTTTAGTATTCTCGCACTCGAGAGCGAGCCCGTCGACCCCAGACTCTAGTCTTCGCGAAAGCGCAAGCGATGCGTAGTCGTCCGTCGGCAGAGCTGAAACTTTCCAGTGCGCGTGTCGCGGTACGACTTTAGATAACGTACCGCTTCTCGGCCGATGCTTATTTCGTAGCAGCCGGCGAACCTAAATAGGTTTTCATTGTCAATGTTTTCGTTCCAAATCGCTGTGACATACTGTCCTCGCATAATAATTGACTTGTAGTAGCCGGCGAACCCGAAAGCGGTCCTCGGTTAGGCATGTCGCGACACGATTTCCGTTGACGTACGCCCTTATTCATTCTCGTGTTTGAAGCGCTTACCGTCCCAACTGCTTGACGTAAACCCTTGCCTAGTCTTGCGTTGGCAACAGTCGGCGCAGCCGGAAATTCCTTGGTTGCGCGTGGCGGTACCAGTTGCGCGTGTCGCGGTATAGATTGCGTGGCGTAACGTTACTCACCGTATCCTTCTTGGAACGGCGATCGCTCGCGTTGTCTAAAGTATCGCAATTCTGATTTTTCGCGAAGGGCGGTCCTTTGCGCGCCCAATGCGCTGCTTTACACTTCTGTTAATCGCCGGCCACCGTACGCGTTACCGGTGAGCGCGACCGCCGATTTGGCCCGCTACATGCCATCTGTCGCACGTCTTGTTGAGCCGGACGTGCATCGCGATACCTCGCCGGTTTAAGCACGAGCGTCGAACACCACGATCCACCACTTCATACCGCGAACCTCGATCGGCAGCATGAACTCGATCGAACGCAGCATCACGGGTGTCAGTTCCCGGCGGCGATATGCTCCGAGCAGCGACCTAAGCCCCGCTGCCGGTGTTTCTCAAGAAGAACGCACGACAGCACCGCGTAGAGCCCGCGAAGAAGCAAGCCGAAACCGGTGGCGAGTTCGGTCGCCGGCGCCTGAAGCTCGAAGCCGCCGGCCGGCTCACCGGAGTCGTAGCGTAATGTTGTTTGCGCGCGATTTGCAGTGAGTTTCATGCTCGGATGGTTACCCTGCCAAACGAGCGTCAATCGCGCCAATGGTATGGCACACGTAAACTTCTTGTCAAATGGCCCCCAACAGTTGCGGTATGGCTATTACTGCGGGCTTACGAAAAGCAAGCCGTGGGGCGCTTGAAACCCGGACACGATCGGCTGCATTGTTCCTGAGGTTACATTGAGTTTAACAAGCATGGTCTGTGCCGCGCTATACGCATCGCCCGCGCTAAACGGGCCGTCGATACGATACACGGCGTTCAGCGGTGTATCCGTTAGGAGCGCAAATGTGGGACCGGCGGGAACGAAACGCGTATCGTCGACTTGTTGCGGCACACCGGCGAGCGTCAAGGGTAAATAACTGACCGACGGAGCCGAGCCCACATTGGTCACAAACGCCAACTCCGCGTCTTGTTGACCGTCGACGATCAAGGTTGAGCCGTCGGGGCTAACCACTTCGGAATCGGTGTCCGTTATGTTAAAAGTACCGGGGGCTCCCGTCGCACGATCGATCGCCGGCATGTTGCTTGCCAGTACGGGCGTTAAATCGAATGTCGCGCCGTCGGGATTCAAGCTCAGCGCATACACGAACGGCCCCGTCGTTACGCCGTTCGGGCAACCCGGAGTCGAACTCGCTGCTGCACAAGCCGCGCCTGGAGTAGTCGACGGGTTTGAACCGCTGACATACACTTTGCCGCCGATGAGCGCCAGATCGTCCAGACCGCCCCCATGCGGCAAGCCGCCCGTCGCGTTGAGCAGCGAAGGCTGCGCGGTGTACGTCTTTTGTGCACCGGTGGTAACGTTGATGACCACCAATTTCGGATTTGCATCCTCATTGGACATGGCCCACAGCGTAGTGCTATCGTACGCGAGTAAACCGTCGTTATGGCCAGGCACCGAATACATCTTTTGCAGCTTGCCGGTTACCTCGTACTGCGCGATCTCGACGCTGGATTTTCCACCCGGGCCGGGCGTCCCGTCCGGCCCTACGGTATCACCATAGCCGACAAAGACGCTCTTTCCGATTTGGACGAGCGAGTCGGGTTTTGTCGAGGTCAGCGGCGCGGAGAAGACGGTTACCCGGTAACCGCTCGCTGCTTGCACCGCTGCCGGCACGCTGCCATTGCCGGCTGCGGGCGGCAGCGTCGTCAACGGCGGAACGGAACTACTCGTGCAACCCGCGATGGCGAAAGCGAACGAACCAGCAAGCATCGACTGCAACAGCTTCATGCCACCGAGCCTAACGATACGAACTTAACATCACGTTAAGCAACGCATTTTCAGGCCGCTGAACGGACGGCGCGCGATACAACGATTGCAAGCGGCGATCGCCGTTCGCGGCCGACGGCGAAAACCGCACCGGCGACGTCCGGCCAACCGATCCACGATGTGTTTACCGGTCGCGTCCGAAAACCGACGCAGCAATCGATGTGACGACGGGAGATCACCATGGCCGGCACCGTAAAACTCGGTATTTCTCCGATCGGGTGGACCAACGATGACCTGCCGCAACTGGGCGGTGATACGCCGCTGGCGACGTGTTTAGCCGACAGCCGCGCAGCCGGCTTTCTCGGTACGGAAATCGGTGGCAAATTTCCAACGACGACCGAGGAGCTGCTGCCGCTGCTCGCCACGTACGATTTACGGCTCGTCGGCGGCTGGTACTCCGGGACGTTGCTCGACACCAGCCTGGAGGCCGAAAAGGCAAAAGTCCGCAAGCAGCTCGAACTTTTTCGCCGGTGCGGCGCGTCGATGCTCGTCTACGGTGAAACGGCCGGGACCATTCAGAACCGGATCGACATCCCGCTGGCAAAACGGCGCACGTTGCTCGACGCCGAATTTGCGCCGTACGGCGAAAAAATCACGCGCTTTGCGGAGTTCTGCCGCGGCGAGGGCGTGCCGTTTGCCTTTCACCATCACATGGGAACGGCAATCGAAACGGAGCACGATATCGATCGGCTCCTAGCGCATACGGGGCCGGCCGTCGGCTTGCTGTATGACACCGGGCATTTAGTCTTCGCCGGAGCCGATCCATTGCGCGTACTCGAGCACCATGGCGCTCGCGTGGCTCACGTTCACGCGAAGGATGTGCGGCCCGACATTCTGGCGCTGGTCGACCGCGACCGCGATTCGTTTTTGACGGCCGTTCTCCGCGGTGTCTTTACCGTGCCGGGCGATGGTGCGATCGACTTCGACGCCGTGACCGCACGCTTAGCTGCCGCATCCTACACGGGCTGGATCATCGTCGAAGCCGAGCAGGACCCGGCTCTTGCGCCGCCGCTGCAGTATGCGCGCATGGGTCGAGAAACGCTGGACCGCGCGCTGGTGGCGGCGGGATATCAAATTGACCGGCCAGGCCATAGCGTTTCGCAGACCGACGCTTGACGCTTCGCTGCGCCGTCGCATCAGCCGCCTGCGGTTCAGCGATAGGCAATCACCGACACGTTGCGCGACGTAGCGGCCCGTGTCGCAGCGACATTGGTGACGGCGGTGACACGCGAACCGACGACGGTGTGCATCACCGGTTAAGACTCGATTCGCGAAATGCACCGAAAACGAGTTCAGCGTTCTCGTCTCCCAGCGGTTCTGCGCATGCCTGAAGCAAACCTAAGCGAATCCTTGCAGCCGTGTTCCGGTGATTGCGCGCGGTCGCGCCGCAACAAAGCTTTGCCGCCTTTGCCCGCAGCTAGCCAAAAGCATTGACGGCAATTGGGCCACGCTTTCGCCGGTGCGGCGACGACTCGGGCCCAACAACGTTCCTGCACCAGCGATCTCGAGCAATTCCGATGCGGAACTGCACCGAAGCGGGCAATGAGTTGCAGGATGTAAAGCATTACAAAAAAAAGTTCTACCAGCGAAAACCGTTCCGCACCCGCTCCGGAGGCACTTTGCAATGACCGATCGACACGACTCATTCAACCGCGCCGGCTTCCTCGGTATGACCTCGGCCCTGGGCGCCGTGGCCGCGACCGGCGGGGCGCTGGCGGCAACAACCGGCGTGGCCGGTGCGGCCGGCCGCGCGATTGCCGACCTCAAGTTCGTCTTCATCGTCAAAAGCGTCAACTCGGACTATTGGCAAACGTGTATCGCCGGCGGCAAAGCGGCGCAGCAGCAATTTGGCCTCAAAGGCTTGCAGTTCACCGGGGCCAATTCCGAAGCCAACATTCAAGGTGAGATCGCCCTCGTTGAGGACGCCCTGGCCAAGAAGCCGGATTTTATCGTGCTCGCACCAACGAGCGCCAACGCGCTCGACGCCACCATCGATAAGGTTTATAAATCGGGCATCAAGACGATCATCATCGACTCCAGCGCGAACACCGATAACTTCGACGCATTTCTCGCCACCGATAATCATGCCGGCGGGATGCTGGCCGCAAAGACGCTCGCCGAAGCGGTAAAGAAGAAAACCGGGCAGGCCGCGGGACAGGTTGCGTACGTCACGTTTCTCAGTGGCGTCGGCTCGCTGCAACAGCGCGATCAGGGCTTTCTCGACGGCCTTAAAGCCTATCCGGGCCTCAAAGTCGTCGGGCATCAGGATGCCGCCGGCGATCAATCGCAAAAACCGATCGGGATCGTCTCGGACCTACTCACGCGATTCCCCAAACTCGTCGGCTTATTTGCCGACAATCTGCCGACGCTCGAAGGCGCCGCGACCGCGTTCCGCGAGAATCACGCCGACCCCAAAAAGATTTCGCTGGTCGGCTTCGATCCGTCCACCAAACTCGTCGCCGACCTCAAGGCCGGAACCGTCGACGGGATTATTCTGCAAGATCCATATCAGATGGGCTTCGGCGGCGTTATGTACGGCATCGTCGCCGCGGCCGGTATCAACGTGCCGAAGTTTTTGAACACCGGTGTCACCGCGGCAACCCCGGAAAACGCCAACTCGAGCTTGACGCAGGCGCTGCTCAACCCGATGACTCAGCGGCACTTCGGCTTCGGCACCGCTTAGCGCCCGCGAGGCCGGAATGTCGCAAGTCGCCAGCGTTACGCCGTCGACGGAGCGAAGCAGCCCGCCGCGTCCCAAACTTAGCTGGGACGTGGCGTTGCGCTTGGGCTTGCTCGGCATCGTCATCATTCTCGCGATTGTCTTCGCAATCGCCGCACCCGGTTTTCTCAGCTCGCAGAACCTGGAAAATAACGAACGTCAAATGGCCGTCATCGGCATTTTGGCGATCGGCGAAACATTCGTCATCATTACCGCGGGCATCGATCTATCGGTCGGATCGATGCTCGGCTTCGGTGGAATTCTCGCCGCGCTTGCACTCGGCCATGGAATCGCCGTACCGCTCGTGCTCGCCGGCGTGCTGATCGTCGCCGCGCTGCTGGGTCTGTTCAACGGGCTGCTCATCGACACGGCCGCGCTCCCGCCGTTCATCGTCACACTCGGCATGTTAGGGATTCTGCGCGGCTTCACGCAGATCTTCGGCAACGGTCAGCAAGTCGGTTTTCCGCCGTCGGCTTTTACCGATTTTGCGGCTGATAATTATCTCGGTGTTCCTAAGTTGTTCTGGGTGCTCGTTGTTCTGGCGCTCGTTGCGGCCTATTTGCTGCATCTCACCCGGCGCGGGCGACATGTCTTCGCGATCGGCAGTAACGTCGAAGGCGCGCGGCGAGCCGGAATCAACGTGCGTGCCATGACGTTGCTCGTGTATGCCGTGAGCGGCTTGTTAGCCGGCATCGCCGGACTCTTACTGACCGCACGTCAAGCGCAGGGCGATCCCAATGCCGGTACCGGTTACGAGCTCGATGCGATCGCGGCGGCAGTGCTCGGCGGAGCCAGCCTCTTTGGCGCACGCGGCTCGATTCTCGGCACGTTTCTGGGCGTGCTGCTGGTTCAGATTCTGACGAACGGCCTCAATTTGCTCAACTTCGATCCGCAAGTCGCCCGAATCGTCGAAGGCGCGCTGTTGATCGTGTTCGTGTATGTCGATCATTGGCGCAAACGGCGTCTGGCGACGGCATGAGCGCCGTTGTTACAGCCGGCGTGCCGGTGCTCGCCGCGCACGATATCTCAAAACGCTTCGGCAACGTGATCGCGCTCGAACATATCGACTTCGAGGTCTATCCGGGCGAAATCGTTGCCCTCATCGGCGATAACGGCGCCGGTAAATCGACGCTCATCAAAATTCTATCGGGGACGCTGACGCCCGACAGCGGCACGTTGCTCATGCGTGGCAAGCCCGTACATTTCGCGAGTCCGCGCGACGCGCGTGAAGCGGGGATCGAGACGGTGTACCAGGATCTGGCTCTGGCGCCCGACCTCGATGTTCCGGCGAATCTTTTCCTTGGTCGCGAGACGCGCCGGGCTGGTCTCTTGGGGCTGCTCGACGTGCTCGACGTGCGCGGCATGCGGGCCCGCGCCCAGTCGCACCTCGAAGCATTGGGCGTAAAAATAAAGTCGGTCGATCAGCGCGTCGATACACTTTCGGGCGGTCAACGCCAATCCGTAGCCGTATCGCGCTCGGTATTTTGGGGCCGCGACGTTGTCATTATGGACGAACCGACCGCTGCGCTCAGCGTGGCGCAGTCGGCGCTCGTGCTCGGATTGATTAAGCGCGTACGCGATGCCGGAACGCCGGTGATTCTCATCAGCCATAATTTGCCTCACGTGTTCGATGCGGCGGACCGGATGGTGGTGCTGCGGCACGGGTCGCGTGTCGGCGTCTTAGATCCAAAAACGGCGACCATGGAGCAGGCGGTTAGCTTGATGACGGGCGCACTTGGTCCGACGCCCGCGAGCTGACCGGCCGGCGCGTCAGACGCAAACGACAGCCGGTCCGCCGGCGCCGTCGCGTCGATGCGCAACGCGTCGACGGGCGCTGGCCGCATATACGGAGCGACGTTGCTTGACGACGCATGCCCGAGGGTCGCAACGGTCGTCAGCCGGGCCGCGGCGAAGGCGTCGAAGATGACGGACCGAAACGGTGATGAAAACGACGCCTGGAGCTCGGAAACCGCCGTGCGGCAGCTGGCTATGTACGTGCTGCTTCCCGGCTGGTTCATTCCGGGTTTACTCGACTGGTGGTGGCATCGGGTGACCCGCATCGAAGATACATCGGGCGCGCGTGAGTCGTTCATCCATGCACTGATGATGAGCGAAACCGGGCTGCCAATTCTAGCGGCACTGTTTCTAGAGATCAATAGCGGCGTCTTGAGCGCCATGGCCGTGGCCGCGGTCGCGCACGAGTTAACCGCTATGTGGGATGGAGCCTACGCGACCCCGCGCCGCGCGATCGCGCCGCGCGAGCAGCACACGCACAGTTTCCTCGAAGTGCTGCCGTTCACCGCACTCGGCCTCATGGCGGCATTATATCCGCAGGAAGCACGCGCGATCTTCGGCGCCGGTCCGACGAAACCAATATTTCGATTGCGCTTAAAATCGCCGCAGCTTCCTTGGCGCTACACGACCGCGATCATCGGCGCGGTCGTCGCCTGTGTCGTGACGCCCTATGGCGAGGAACTGTTGCGGTGTCTGCGCGTGCGTCCAACCATCGCACGCGCACCGGTTCCCCAGGAACCGCCGCTGGCGCCGCAGCAACAACGCGTGCGCGATACGGGCGCTGAAGGCTTTCAAGCCTGAACGCAAGGTAGGCAAGGTAGCTGACGTCCCGGTGTGGTTGCGCCTCGCTCAACGCTGCGATCGTCGCATCCGGCGAGTCCAAGCTGCAGTCGCAGCCCGCTAATAATGCATACCCGCAGCCGGCCGGCGCATGAGCGGATACCGCGTGCGCGCACGGACACAACAGATCGTGCATTTACCGATCGCGGGCGGCCGACGCCGGCCTGATACCGAGAGTGCGTAAGTCGTCGAGCATCGACGCTGCAACGGCATCCCAGGTTGCCGCGTTGGTGCGTTCGTCCGCCGCCGCTTGACGTTCGCGAGCAACCGCCGGCGCGGCGCTCAAGGCGCGAATAAACGCTTCGGTATCCGGCGCGATGGTGACAATGTCGTCATATTCGCTTATAACGTCCGGAACGGCCGTCGAAATTACCGGTTTCCCGGCAGCCAGATACTCCAGCGTTTTTGTCGGTGAAATGTTTTGCGTGCTTTCGTTCAGCGCGAACGGCATCAATGCAATGTCGATACCGGCCAGCAACGCGGGCAAGTCGGTATACTGTTGCTTGCCCAAATACACGATGTTCGGACGGCGTGGCAAATCGCCGACGTCGATCTTGGCCGTCGGACCGATCATCGCGAGCGTCGCGTCGGGGCGAGCATCCGCGATGGCCGCAAGCAGCTTCAAATCGATGCGCTCGTCGATGACGCCGATGTAACCGAAAATCGGTTTCGCGAGACCGGCGAGCGCGCGATGCGGGGCCATGTGCCGGGCCTGTTCGAAGAACGCCGCATCCACGCCGCTGGCGTACAGCTTAACATTGGATGCCCGGCCGGCGCGCGAACGATACAGCGATGGGCCGCCACAGAACACCATGGCCGCTCGCTTGAGGAGCGAACGCTCGCGGCCGACGAGCCGCGGGTCGGCCTGCGCAAATTGGGCAAGCTCGTCCATGGCGTCGAAAACAAGCGGAGCGTTTGGAAATGCATCGGCGAGCGCAAGCATCATCGGCGTATAGAGCCACAGCAGCGGCCGACGGTGTGCGAACTGCCGCTGCACCGCTGCCACGGTGGACGCTTCGATCGCGTCGGTACCGGATTCGCTGCGCACCGGTCGCCATACGGTAACCGCGCCATCGACGATTGTTTCGGGCAGTTTTTTCGTGCCGGCTTGCGGTTCTTCGACGATGAAAACAGGGACTTTGGCGGATAACCGACTCATCAGGTGCTGCGGCCGTTGATAAACGCCGTCCCAACGGAGATGCAAACCGACTACAATGCTATCGAAATCATACAGCGCGGCGACAGTCTCGAGCGAGCGTGCGGTCATAGAATATTGTTTTCCCGGGGTATACGAATCGTAACCACCGTTGCGACGGGTTAATTTCGGTCAATTTACGATAGGGAGGAAGCATGTACGATTACCTGGTCGTTGGTGCAGGTTTGGCGGGAAGCACGCTCGCCGAACGCCTCGCGTCACAGCTGGGCGCGACGGTCCTGCTCATCGACAAACGGCACCATATCGGCGGAAACTGTCACGATCCGCTCAGCGCGGACGGCTTACGCTACCATCAATATGGGCCACATATTTTTCATACCAACGCGCAGTCGGTCGTGCAATATTTAAGCCGTTTTACGCGCTGGCTGCCGTACGAGCACCGCGTCAAGGCAAAGGTAGCCGGAAAACTGGTACCGATCCCGATCAACCGAACCACGATTAATACGTTGTACGATCTCGATCTCGACGAGGCTGGTGTCGCCGCACTGCTCGAGCAGCGCGCGTCCGCGCCGAGCCGCGTCGAGAACTCCGAAGACCTCATCGTTTCGCGGGTCGGACGGGAGCTATACGAAATCTTTTTCCGCGGATACACGCGCAAGCACTGGGGTTTGGACCCGTCACAGTTGGATGCGACCGTATGCGGGCGGATTCCGACCCGGACGAACGACGACGATCGCTATTTTACCGACACGTTTCAAGCCATGCCCGCCGACGGCTTCACCGCGATGATCGGCCGCATGACCGCCGATCCACGGATCGAGGTTGTCACCGGCTGCGATTTTACGCACGTCGCCGACCGCGCGCATTTTAAACGCATCGTGTATACCGGACCGATCGACGAGTATTTCGAGTACCGCTACGGCCGGCTTCCGTATCGTTCGCTGCGGTTCGAGTTCGAGACGGTGAACCGCGAATTCGTGCAGTCGGTCGGCTGCATCAACGAGCCGAGCGAAAGCGTCCCGTTTACCCGTACCACGGAATACAAGCATCTGACCGGCCAGCGCCACGCGCAATCGATCATCTCGCGCGAATATCCGCGCGCCGACGGCGATCCGTACTATCCCATCCCGCGACCGGACAACCGGGCGTTATACGAGCGCTACGCCCAACTCGCCGTCCGTGAAACGAACGTGACCTTCGTTGGGCGGTTAGCGGAATACCGGTATTACAATATGGACCAAGTCGTCGCGTCGGCGCTCGTGGCGTTTAAAGAACTCGCCCAAGCGGCACGACTGGCATCGTAGCTTTCAATGTCGGCCTTTCCCGAAATCTGGGCCTCGCCTGAACCAACCGTCGCCAGGATCGATAGCGAAGTGGTCCGCGATCAACTCGTTGAAACGGGCCACGAACGGCGCGAGAGCGATCTCGATCGGTTAGCCTCGCTCGGCATTTGCGCCACCCGTTATCCCGTGCTGTGGGAGAAGGTCGCTCCCGATCGCCCCGAGATGCGGGATTGGGCGTGGAGCACGCGCCGGCTCGAGCGGCTGCGCGAACTGGGGATCGAACCGATAGTGACGCTGCTGCACCACGGAAGCGGGCCGCGTTACACCAGTTTGGTTGACCCGGCGTTTCCCGCGCTCTTCGCTCGCTACGCGGGGAGCGTCGCCCGGCGCTTCCCGTGGGTGAAGCGCTGGACACCGATCAACGAACCGTTGACGACAGCTCGCTTCTCAACCCTTTACGGCGTCTGGTATCCCAACGGTAATTTTGACCATGTCGCGTTCGCGCACGCCGTGGTGTACCAGGCCCTGGCTATCGCGCAGGCGATGCAGGCGATCAGATCGGTCATTCCCGACGCGCAATTACTGCTCACCGAAGATCTGCAAAGTTTCGCTGCCGCCGATCGTGAGATCGCGCCGTACGTTCGGCATAAACGCGAGCGTTCGTTCTTGTCGTGCGAGTTGCTCATGGGCCGGGTCGTGCCGGGGCACGAGCTTTTCCACTATTTACGCGACACCGGGAACGTCGCTGCAAGCTTACTCGAACGCCTGACCCACCAGCCGTGTTCACCTGATATCATGGGCTTTAATTATTACCCGTTCTCAGAACGGATTCTCTTTAGCGAAGGACACGGCCGCCACCGCAACGTTGCATTAGTCGAAGTCGACCCTTCGGCACTCGATCCACGTTCGTTACTGGTCAAAGCGTGGGAACGCCTCGGGCTTCCGCTGGCGTTGTCGGAAGTTCATGTTATCGGCGATGAAGACGAACGCGCACGGTGGATGCTCCAGCGCTTTGCCGACGTGCAGGCGTTGCGCGCGCGCACCGTCGATATTCGCGCGCTGAACGCCTGGGCGGCGTTCGGAATGATCGATTGGGTGTCACTGCTGCGCAGCCGGCACGACCGTGTCGAGGACGGCGTATTTACGTGCGCCCGCGGCGATGAACAGCCGCGCGCGACTCGCGTCGCCGAGGTCATCCGGTCTCTCGCTCGCGGGCATGTTCCCGATATGCCCGCGACGCCCGGCTGGTGGGAGCGCCAGTCGGGAACGGCGGTCGCTTAACCGAACGGCCGACTCAGGCCGACTGAATTAAACCTGTCTAACAAACGACGGCGTGCCTTAAGATCGTCGTGGTGCGACGCCGATAGCATCACACTGTAGTGGCGCAAATCATGACTCCGCTGTATGCGGCAATATCGCGGCTCGTTCCGGTGGTACGAACCTCAACCTATGCTAATCCCGTTCAACCGGGCGACTTCCCGGACCCGTCGATCATTCGTGTCGGTGAACGTGACTACTACGCAACAACGACATCGACGGACTGGTCGCCCGAGTTCCCGATATTTCATTCGCGCGATCTCGTTTCGTGGACGCTAGCCGGTTCGGTATTCGCCGGCCGTCCGGGTTGGGCGGTCGGAAACTTTTGGGCCCCGGAATTTGCCGAATTCAATGGCCGCTACTTCGTGTATTACGTGGCCCGCCGGAAGGATGGGCCACTGTGCGTCGCGGTTGCGTCCTCGGATGCCCCGGCGGGCCCGTATTTCGATCACGGCCCGCTCGTCGGTCAAGACGACGGATCGATCGACCCGATGGCGACCGTCGACGAATACGGCCAGCGCTGGCTGATCTGGAAAGAAGACGGGAATAGTGCCAACCGGCCGACACCGATCTGGACTCAGCGGTTAACCGCTGACGGCCTTTCTCTCTACGGTGACAAACACGAACTGATCCGCAACGACGCGCCGTGGGAAGGCCACGTCGTTGAGGCGCCGGTCATTTTTCGGCGCGACGGCTGGTTCTATATGCTGTATTCGGGCAACGCCTGCTGCGGTTCAGATTGCGCTTACGCCGTCGGCGTCGCACGCGCGCGAACCTTATTAGGACCGTGGGAAAAGTGCCCGCGCAATCCGATTCTCGCGGGCAACGACAGTTTTCGGTGTCCGGGACACGGCAGCGTTACAACGGATCCGGCCGGTACCATGTATTTCGTGTACCATGCGTACGCGGTGGCGGCCGACTCGGTGTACGTCGGACGCCAGATGCTGCTCGACCGGATCGATTGGCTCGCTGACGGCTGGCCCGAGATACATGCGGGACGCGGCCCCAGCGCCGTTGCCCAACGTCCGTTCAACGGCGCCCGTGCATGCGACAACCAGACGTTCTGCGATGACTTCACCGGCAGCGCGTTGCGCGACGGTTGGCAGTGGCCTCAAGGCACGCGCCCCCATGTCGCGCTGGATCCGCGGCGCGGCGGTCGCTTGAGCCTCTCGACCGGGCCGCAGTCGGGCGCCTGCGATCCGCTCGAAGCCGTGATCGCGCGCCCGGTCGCAAATGGCAATTACGTTGCAACCACCGCGATCGATACGCGAAATTTGGCTAGCGGCGTTGTGGCCTCCCTCACCGCGTATGGCGATCGGCGTAATGCGCTGGGCATCGCCGTCCGAAACCACTCGATCGTGCTGTGGCGGCGCAAGCGCGGCAAGATCAACATCGTTACGAGCATCGATAGTGCGAAGGCGGCCGTGCTATACCTCAAGATGACGGTCGCGGCTGGACACAATTACCGCTTCGCTTTCAGTTTTGACGGTAAGCGCTGGGTCGAGTGCGCCGGAAAGCTCGACGGGGCGCATCTGCCACCTTGGGACCGCGGCGTGCGGGTCGCGCTGACGGTCGGCGGAGTCGCCGGTGCGCGCGCCACGTTTGATTTTCTGCGGATCCGCCCGACCGCGTCGCGCATCGTCGGCACCGATCGCAAAAGTTATTTCGAGCGGCACCGCCTGCGACAACGACGGCTGAGCATATCGGCCTAGCGCCGCACCGGTTTCGCCGATCCGTTTTCAACCACCGTTTACTCGCTAAGACACAACCCGGCCACGATACCGCCGGCGGTATACAACCCGCACGTAAGCCCGGCCGTTCGCGTCGTCCGTGCGGTGGTTTGCGGTGACAGGCCGAGTCGTGCCGGAAAAATCACCGCGCCCACTCCGGCGATCAACCCCGCCGCAGTCCCACCGATGACGGCATACCGCCGCGGCACCAGCCCAACCGCCGCAAAATAAACGCTATTTGACAGCATGTCGCCCAAGAGCGTCCAGCCGTATAAGTTGCGCCCCACCGGCGGCACGAAACCGAGCGATCGCACACTTTTGCTCAACGCCTGCATCCCGAGCAAATCGACGCGCGGTGCGTCTTCAACCGAGCGGCGCGTTAATTCGTGCAAGAGATTGGTCGTCAGCGCGCCTAAGACGCCGGCCACCGTTGAACGCGTAAAGCCATTCATGGTCGACGTGATACCCAAACACCGCTACGGTGATCGGCGCTAAGGCCGAATCGAAGCGCGGCGCGTCGCTCGCGTCGCCGAAACGGCGCGGCTTTCAAGATCCGTAGCTTTGTTCGACGGCTTACCGGCAGCCGACCCGTGGGCCGCTCGCGCGGTCGCACCTCGCATAACTTGAGTCGGGCGCGCGGTGAACTTAATGTGTTCGGCAACCGTCGAACTGCAGACAACTTTCGTGCTTTTTTTGGGGAGGTCGGTTTCGGTGGATTCGCTCGTTCAATGCAGGTGCGGCCATTCAATTACGTTTCACGCGGATCAAGGCAATCCCAAAAGCGGCTGTGTCGACGATAATTGTACGTGCGAGCTCGAGGCAAGCGCCGTTCTCGACGCCGTCATCGCCGATGTCAAAACGGAGTGGGGCGCGAAATGGCGGTTATAGGTCTTCGCGTTCAGTAGGGATTGCGGGCTAAACGCTAGCCGATCGTTACCGGCGCCTTAGCTCGAGTACAGGTTGCATGAAGACTCATCCAACCTGTACCGATGCATCGAGCGACGCCGCTGATGAAGATGCTTTGTCGAGCGCCGCTGCAATGACAGCTAAGTTAAGGTTGCCAACCTCGCGTTCACGCGTGCGATGCGGATTCCTTAAACGCTACGACCTGCTGACCGATCTCATCGAGCTTGTCGCCGAGCAATGCACGCGCCTGCTTGAACATCTCAGATTCTTCTTCTTCGACATGGTGATCGACTTGCTCGCTCATCACTTGCAAAATCGCCTTGTACGATTCATCCGCCGGTGTCAGCGCTTGCAAATTAGCGATTAACTCCTTGACCGACCCATGTTCGACGTAGGCTTCGAGCACGAGGTCTTTGGCGTCGTCGTTATCGTCGTCGAGCGCGATTGATTTGAGCGCCGGGTAAAATATCTCTTCTTCGGCAGCCGTGTGAAGCGCTAGCTCGGCGCAGATCTGCTCGGCCAACGCAGCCATCGATTCATCGCCTTCTTCCTTTGCCAGCGCCTCGGCGAAAAGCGCTTTTACCTTCTCATGATCTTCGATGAGCAGCGCGATCACATCGACGGGCCCCGCGGCGGCGGCCGGCGCGGTCTTGCCTTCATCCGCGAGCGCATCAATGAGATCGTCTTTCTTCATGTGGCTCGAGCCGGTAATGCCGGCTTTGCTGGCCTTCTCGCGCAGTTCCACCACCCGCAATTTGTCGAGTTCCTCCGATGCCTTTGCCACGTTTGCGTCCTCCGACGAAATGGTGAGCGAATGATCGAGCGATGCTGGACTCGACGTCCGTACCACCGCTGCGCATCCGAGACCTCATTACCATCGTCCGCGGCTTTGTAAACAGCCGGCCAGCGACCGCGTCCAAGCCGCGCTGGATTTTACCGCTCGTTCTTCCGAAGCAACAATGGGACCAGCACTGCGAGAATCCGGGCCGGCGCGTTCGGAGCACCATGGAGCTAGCACGATGGATAGTCTCAACACGCGATCGCGCCACATACCCGGCGACCGGGAAACACAGCGAACGGCTGAGCTGGCGCGATTGCGCATCCTTGATACCGCCCCGGAAAGAGACTTCGACGTGATGGGACGAGCCGCGGCGGCGCTGTTCAACACGCCGATTGCACTCGTTAGCCTGGTCGATACGTCGCGCCAATGGTTTAAAGTCGCGCACGGCCTGACCATCCGCGAAACCCCGCGCAACGTTTCATTCTGCTCCTACGCCATCGAGCGTCCAACCGAGGTTATGGTGGTTCCCGACGCGTTGAGCGACCATCGCTTCGCGCGCTCACCGCTCGTCACCGGCGCGCCGAACATCCGCTTTTATGCCGGCGCCCCGCTCGTCACTTCAACGGGCCACGCAATCGGCACGGTCTGCGTGATCGACCGCCGGCCGCGCGAACTTTCCGCGGAGGAGCTGCAAGCGCTAAGGCAGCTCGCCGGGCTTGCCGCCAGATTGATCGAGCTCGGTGCCTCCGATCGCCTGTCGCAAGCGCCGCGGCGACGGCTAACCGCGCCCGCGTAAGGTTTGACCGAGCGCGGCCGGCGAGTGCAGCGCCGCTGTCGAGCCAGGTAACGTTTCTCAGCCGCATTTCCGAAAGTAGAAGCATATGCGCTCTGCGACGCGTCTCTCCGAACAGCCCAGCCAAGCCGCGAGCCGGCGACCCGCGCGCGTGTCTCTCAATCCGCGCGATCTGTCGATCATCGGTAAGATCGTCGGCCTGGGACTCATGTCGCTGGGCGCGTTGACCGTCGCGATTTTGCTCATCGTTTTGGCCACCACGCGTGCGGCGGTAACCGGCGAGACCAAACGCCAAGTCGACGTCTCGCGCAATTTCCTGTTCAGTCAACTTGCGGCGCTGGGGAAACCGCAGCTGCACGACGGACGATTGACCTTCGGCCGCTGGACGGCCAACGGTGACGACGCGTTCGTCGACCGCTGCAAAGAAATCACCGGTGCCGAATGTACGGTGTTCGCCGTTACGGACGGAATACCGATTCGGGTGACGACGACGATCCGCAATGCGAGCGGCCATCGCAACGTCGGAACCGAGCTCAAAGGTCCGGCGCGCGCGGCATTCGAGCGCGGTATCAGATTCGAAGGTATCAGCCCGATCGTCGGAAGAGATTTCGTCAACCGCTATGATTTCGTGCGTGACGAAAGCGGCACGATCGTCGCGCTCATCGCGACTAGCGTTTCACTTGTCGCAGTCGACGCCGCGGTCGCGAAAACGATGGTCTCGATCGCAATTCCGGCAGCGGTCATTTTCGCGCTGGCGTTCGCCGGTTTTCTGTTCCTCGCGCGCTCGATCGGCCGCCGTTTGCAGGTCGTCACCCACGGCCTCGACGAGATTGTCCGGCGCGATTTCGCCGAGCTCTTGGCAGCGTTCGACCGGCTGGAAGCCGGTGATCTCGCGGGCGCAGCACGCTTTCGCGTCAGCGCGCGCGATGCCGAGCCGATTCCCAACAACGACGAAATTTCGACGCTAACGCGCAGCTTCAACGTGTTAGGTCAAGGGCTCGTGGAAGCGAGCGAAAAGTTCGCGGCAGCGATGGGCGACTTGTCGAGTTTTATGGCCGAAGTTCGAGCGGGAAGCCGATCGGTGACGACGCACGCCGTTGCACTGTCGGGCGAAACACGCGAAATAGCCGTGGCGAGCAGCGTGATTCTGGAATGCATTCACGTCGTCTCGCAAGAGGCGGCCCAGCAACAAACGACCGCCGCGGACGTGACTCGCAAGATGCACGCATTAGGTGAACAAGTTCGCTTTGTGGCCGACGGGGCAACTTCGCAGCAATCGGCCGCGGCCGAAATGACCCAAGCGCTTAGCGCGCTGCATGGTGCCCTCGAAGAGACAACGTCGACATCGCAAGCTGTCCGCACGACGGCGGAACGGGCGGCCGAAACGGCTCAGCGTGGAAGTGCGGCGATCGCTTCGAGCATCGAGAGCATTGGTACGGTCCAGAGCGCGGTGGTCCGCGGCGCCGAACAAGCGCACCTGCTCGGCGAACAATCCAGTCAGGTCAAGGACATCGTTCGAACGATCGCCGAGATCGCCGAGCAGACGAATTTACTGGCGCTCAATGCCGCGATTGAAGCGGCCCGAGCCGGTCAGCACGGCCGTGGCTTTGCCGTAGTCGCAGCCGAGATCGGCAAACTCGCCGAACGCGTCGCCGCCGAGGCCAATCGGATCGCCGAACGGCTCGCCGCGATTCAAACGCAAGTCGCGGCCGTGTCCGAAGCCATGCAGGTCGGAGCGGCGGCCGTCAATCAGAGTTCAACCCTGGGAGCACAGGCGCGCGAATCACTCGACGGGATTGTGGTGGCAGCTGCCCAGACTCACGCGCGCGTCGAAGAAATCGGCAGTGCGATCGCACGCATGAATGTGAGCATCACCGCTGTCGACGCCAGCACGTCGCGCATTACGGACACGGCCGCCGAAGCGTATCGCGCATCGACGCTTATGCAAGGAAACTCCGGCCACGTTGAAAGCGCGATGGACAGCGTGGTGAGCATTAGCGAAACAACGGCCGTGGGTGCCGCTGACGTTTCAAAGGGCGCCGACGCCCAAACGGCAAGCGTCAACGCCATGAGCGACGGCTTACGGGAGCTTTCGGACCTCGCGATCGCGCTGCTCGAATCGATCAACCGCTTTCGCATCGATGACGAGCCCGCGAGCGCACCGGAACGCGAGTTAACACCAGCCCTCCACCGCTAGGCGTTCGGCGGAACGAGCCGACTGACGGCTCGGCGTAGCTCGACGCACCGAGTTGGAGCGAAGGGACACTTCGAGCGTCATAGGATTTCACGGCTGCCTTGCGCATTGTATGAGCGACTACGCCGCCGAACGCGGCCGATTTCGCGGAGGCAGTCGTGTGAAGCTTCGGAGCATCGCGCTCGCCGTCGGGCTCGCTCTCTCGAGCGCCACGACTCCCGGTCCAGCCGGCGCCGATGCGCCGCCGCAGTGGGTAACCGCCTGGGCAGCGTCGGCGCAAGGACCATATCCGACCGGTTATCCGAGCGCCCAACCGAATCTGCGATTCGCTTTTCCAAATCCCGCCATCGGCGCGCGCGATCAGACCTTTCGGCTCATCGTGCGGCCGGATGTATGGGGACCGCGCGCCCGATTCCGGTTGTCGAACGCGTTCGGCACGCATGCGGTGACATTCGACAATTTGTATGTGGGCCAGCGATCGACGGCCGGCAACCTCGTTCCCGGCACCAACCGGCCACTCACCTTCGGGGGCCGGCTGACGGTCAGTGTCCCGCCGGGACGAAGCGTCTGGAGCGATGCCGTCGATCTTGCGGTTACCGGCGCCGGCGCCACCGGATCGCTCGCTGGGCGTAAGCTCGCGGTCAGTTTCCACATTGCGGGCGAGAGCGGGCCGATGACGTGGCACGCCAAGGCGTTGACCACATCGTACCTCACGCCGCCCGGTTCGGGTTCCGCCGGTCAAGCGGACAGCGATGCGGCGTACCCGTTTACGACCGCGTCGTGGTACTTTCTCGATGCGGTCGATATGGCGATGCCGGCCGGCACGCGAGCGATCGTTGCCTTTGGTGATTCGATTACCGACGGGACCGATTCGACGCTTAATGGCGACGATCGCTGGCCCGACGCGCTGTCGAGCCGGATGCACGCCGTATACGGCGATGCGGTCGCGGTGGTGAACGAAGGCATCGGCGGAAACCGCGTGGCCGGACCGGCGCAGTATTCGCCGGCGCAACCATTCGCGGGCGGTCCGGCGGCGACCCAGCGGATCGACCGCGATATTGTCGGTCTGTCAGGCGTTACGACCGTGATTTGGTTCGAGGGAATCAATGATTTCGGGAAAGCGGGTGGTGGCACGACGCCGCAGATGCTGGCCTCGGCCGTGCGCAGTGCGGTACAGCGCTTGCGACGTGCGCTACCCGGAGTACGCGTGGTGGGCGCGACTTTGACGACGGCTTTGGGCAGCACCAACCCCGATCACGGCTCGCCCGAAGAAGACGCCGCGCGCCGAACGTATAACGACTTCGTTCGCACCAGCAGCATCTTCGACGCGATCGTCGACTTCGACCGCGTGACGAGCGACCCGGCAACGGGCCGCATGCGGCCCGAATTCATTCCGGATAGTACCATCGGCGGTACGGGCGATGCGCTGCATCCGAATCGGGCCGGTTATCAAGCGATGGCGGCGGCGATCGACTTGCGCAGTCTGCTGCCGGCGCCTAAATCCTAAAGCGGATTACAACGTTCGCGCCGGCGCCGCATTTGCGCCCGGCCCGACGTTGCGCTGAAGTTGAATGAACAGCGTACGTGGTTGTACGAAGAACAAGGTCCGATAACCGGCCGCGCCGCCCAGCGTCGTGTACGTGGCGCCGCCGTCGTACACGCCGCCGGCCTGGTAGTCGTCGTGATTGAAAATATTCGTTCCGCCGATATTAAGTTGTAATCCGCCCCTGAGCGTCAACCGGATCTGCCCGTCGAACTCGGTGAAGCCCGGTTGGCCAAATGCGTTGTTCGCACCATACGTCGTGCTGCTGATGCGCGCTTGGGCACCGTTGCCCAGCGTGTAAAACACATCGTTGCGAATCTTGCTGTACGGATAGGCCGGCAACTGCACGTTGTTATCCGGCGTTCCGGCGCCGAAGATACTCGTTACACCGGCCGTTGCGTCCTGACCGTATGCGTAATCGCGCAGCAAATCGACGGCGGTATGAAAGCCTAGCCCGCGGCGCGGCGCATGCAGCAAGGCGAACTCAAAGCCTTCGGTCCGCACGTTGGCTTGATTACCGTTTTGCGTGATCATGGTATACGGCGAGCCCTCGAACGAACCGGTGGTTTGGCTGGTCACCGAAGCGTAACGATTGAAGATGTGCGTGAGATATCCGTCGATCGAGATCAGCGTATTTCGGTCGAGGTTGAAGTCGGTACCGACATCGTAGCCTGACGACGTTTCGGGCTTGAACGCCCCGGTTGCCAAGTGCAACGTCCCGGGTGTGACATACGACGTGGGATTGATGAGATCGTAAAACGGAGCCACGTACGCAGTACCGTACGAAGCCCGGACCGAGGCGTTCGGATTGATTCGATAAACGAGCCCGTCGCGCGGATCGAAGCGCGTGCCGACATAACTCGTATTCGATAAGTAGTTTCCCGATTCAAACAATAGCTTGCGCGTCAGTTGAAATTCTCCACGGATACTGTAGGCCAAGCTCTGGACGTTGAGGTCTTGCGGAAACGTCGGCGGCCCTTGGGTCGGGTCGTATTCGCCGAACGTCGCCGTGTCGACGTGCCGGTCGAAGCCGACCGTTACGTTATTTTCACCGAACGGTACCGTATATTGGGCGTCCACACCGTGCAGCTTGTCGATTGTATCTTCGACGTACGGTTCGCCCTGGTAGGCGTTGTATGTGGGCGGTGACGTGTTGAGATTGTCGCCGTTGGGACAGGCCGGCGACGTGCACGGAATGACCGCGACGGGCGAAAACGACTGCGTGATGATGCGATCGATCGTGCCGGTGTAATAGCGAGCCAGGAGTGAACCGGGGCCGACCACCGTTCGGAATTCGGCCGAGTAGATCGGCTCGTTATCGAATTGGGTGGTATTGGGATACGGCGCATACACGTTAATCGGCACGACCTGGCCGACCCGGCCGAGATTCGGGGTTGAGGTAAAGTTCGGATTGGTGCCGCCTTCGGCGCAATTCGGTGTTCCGCCGAAGCCCGCCGGCGGTGTATCGATACACGGCACGATGCGGGGACTCACAAATTGGTAGTTCGTGCCGGTTTCATCGTCGTTGGTTTGGGTCGAGTATTGCGTGAGCAGCAGCGACGTTTGCGGCGAGAAGGTATACGATACTTTTGCGAGCTGCGAAAAGCTGCTGAAGTTCGAGGTCGCCGGATAGCCGAAATTCAAGACGCCGACGCGCGGAGCAAACGCCGTTCCGGCGGTCACTCCTGGGTACACGGCGCCGCCGTAGATTGTCTGCGGCGTCAGAAAACCGGGGGTTTGGTTATTCGCGATCCCCACCAGCAAGCCGACTTTACCGAACGTGTCGGAGGCTTTCAATCCATAGTAGTTGCCGTTGAACGAATCGTAGCCGACGACGGCACTGCCGGTCGGGCCGCCGGTTATGGTCGGTGTTTTAAAATTAAGCGATCCGCCGACCGCGTCTTCGATCGTATTGGGCAGATTGCCCGGACCCTTATTCACCTCGACGTCACCCAACAGCAGCGAGTTGATGAAGGTGCTGTTGAAACCGAACGCCCCGTTCGCCGAGGACACGACCGGGTGGCCGTCGATGAGGACTTGCGACTCGTACGGCTGCGCACCGCGAATCGCTATCGAGGTGTTGGCACCCGGCTCGTTCGACGACGAACGGACGATTTCAACGCCCGGTATCTGGTCGACGACATTGATGACTTGATTTTGGCCCTGATCCACGAAGGTCTGGCCCGACACGACGGTTGTCGCCGCCGTCGACGTATTGACCGACGTGGCTCGATTGCCGCTCGTCCGGCCGATTGTTTGCAGCGTCGCGTTCGCAAGCGAAATCTTGAGATTCGCGCCCTGGCCCGGCACGATCGTTACGCCGTCGTTGCGGGTTGATTCAAACCCCGGCGCCGACACGCTCACGGAGTACGTGTCGGGCGGCAAGGCGATGGAAAAGCGGCCGTCGGGACCGCTGCGCAGCGTTCGTGAAGCGCCCGAACCAAGAATGGTGACACGCGCATCGCCGAGCGGCTTACCGGAAACGTCAAGCACGATGCCCGACAAGGTTGCGGTGGCAGCCGTCTGGGCGCCGGCGGTCGCGCCCAACGTAGCGCCGAGTGCAGCCGCGAAGCAACCCGCGAGCAGTAAGCACCGGCCATGGCTTTTCAATGCGCTAAAGGTCAACGTCGGTTTCCTTACTTGCGTAACGACGAATGAAAGCACAAAGCCGCAGCCGGCAATCGTTATCGGCTACGGTATCGGCACTGCGCGAGCGCGTCGCGCTCACCATACGCACCGCATTCCCGCGATATTTCGTTTAGAAACGCTCTCCGGCCGCAGCTTCGTTTATGCCGAGCGGCTTCGTTTACTGCCGAACCGGGCGGACCGCGCCAGCGAGCAGCGGGTCAGACGCCAACTCGACGGCGAGACGTTGGAGAATGTATGGCAGCGCGCCGCACCCGCCGCGTTTCCCCGCCAGCGGTACGACGGCGTACGGAACGGGTTGCGTCAATCTCCCATCCAAGTCGAAGGCGCTACGGTACGAACAGAAGCCGGACCCCGTGGCGATGGGCCAATCGGTTGTAAGAACGATGACTTGCGCGTTGATATCGAGCGCCCAGGCGTGCGCGCGCGCCACCCGGGTGATTTCCGCTTGAATGAAAGCGTCGTCGAGCCGGCCCGGATACGGCCGGCGATCGGTAACGGCTTGGATGCCACCGGCTCCGAAGGCCGGCGACACCGGCAGGCCGGCCGCCGCGGCGCCCGCCGGCAGCCAGGCGATAACGTAGCGGCGCGGTGCGGCTTGCGTGCGGCCACCGTAGACAGAGCGGTGCGGCGCACTCGGCGGTGCACCGGTCCGGTCGATGTGCAGTGGGAATTCGCGCAATCCGAACGGTTGGAACGATCGCGTCGCCAGCGCCGCGCCGCGTTGAGAAAGCGTTGGCCGCCAATGCGCGACATTCCGGCGCAGCGCGGCTCGTTCGCGGAGTTGCTCGGTCTTCAAAAACGGAGCGAAACCGAACGGCGTGAAGGCGTAAACGCCGCCGTCTTGCGCGCCGACGTACACGGCGCCGTCAACGATTGTCGGTGCGGTGCTCAACCCGGCTCCGGTGGCGAACGTGAATACGACGTGAGCTTGATTGCTCTTCGCAGCCCGGATCGCGCCGTCCGCGGTTTCGATCCACGGCACATTGACGACCGACCCCACACCGACGATCGGCGCTTTGATATACGGGATTTGCCACGCCAGCGCTCCCGTTTTTTGCGCCAAGTCGTAGAGCGAGCCGTTTGCCGCACCGAAGATAACGTTATCGGGCGGCAGCGAAACGCCGGCGCTGATGGGTGAACCGGCACCGTAGGTGTATGCGACGGCTCCTGTTTTTTCATTGATGGCATACAGCGATCCGTCGGTCGAGCCGACATACACGATGCCGCCGCTGATACCGGGCGGCGCGACAACCGCATTGCCCGTTTGCACCGACCAGAGGATGGCGCCGTTCGCCGCCGTCAGAGCCGTGATCGTTCCACTGTCATCGCCGGTGATCACGATCCCCGCGGCGCTATCGATGGCCGGCGGCGCATGGACCGCGGCAGCAAGTTTTCTCGACCACGTAACGGCACCGGTCGCTTCGCCGATCGACCAGATCGTGCCGCCGTCGGTGCCGACGTAGATCGACCCGCCGGCCACCGCCGGCGAGCCGGGAATGCCGTCAAGTGCAATCGATCCGCTCAGCGTTCCGGTCGCCGCGTCGAGCGAATAGAGCGTGCCGTCGTCACAACCAAACATGACCAGGCCGGCATTTACGTCGACTGCCGGAGCGGAGTGAATCGGCTGGCCGGTCGGCGTTACGTAGCGCCAGAACGCCGCGCCGCTGATGGTGTCGATCGCGTAGAACGCGCCGGCGTCATTGCCGACAAATACGTCACCGGCCGTCACCGCCGGCGATGAATTCACCGGCGCACCGGTGGCAAACGTCCAGGCTCGCGCAACGTAGCCGCTCTTGGTCGCATCGAGCGTTTGGGCGAACACTTTATCGTTGGGTTCGTAGCCGGTACGCGTCGCACCGAAACCAAATTGGCTCCAGATATTGGTGATGTCGAGTTCGCCCGTTGTGGTCAAGCCCGACGTCTTACCGGTGGCGACGATCGACGTCAATCCAAACGTTGCCGCAGCGTTGATCGTAATTCCGATCGCGGGCACGAAGCCCGACCCGTCGGCCGTTGCCTGGCCGACTACTTTGCCTTGCACGCTGTAGCTGACCGCTTCGCCCGGCGCGAAGGCGTTCGCGCTGACCGTCAAGCTGTCGCCCGGCCCAACGAACAGCGCCGAAGGCGTTACGGTCGGCTGCGAACGACTGGGCAGTACGCTAAAGGTAGGCTGGGCGCCGATTCGGTCGACTTGTCCCAACCGGTCGACGGCGTTGGCGAAAATTTGATACGTTCCGCCGGCGGCCGGAACCGGAAACGGCAACGACCAATTCGAGTGCGGACTGCCCGGATTCGCGACCGGCGCAACATTGTCGACCGGACCGCTGACCCAGCCGCCGGTGGCGGCGTTGTACCACGATCCGGTTGGACCACCGGCTTGAATGGAAACGCGCACGCTGCGGACCCCCGCACCGTCGGCGGCACTGCCTTGCACCGTCAAGCTGCCGTTGGGATTCGCAATCTGCGAACCTTGCGCGGGCGAAGAAATCACCGTGGTTCCCGGTGCGGTGTTGCCGCCCCCGATGGCAAAATCATATAGAAAGCCATCGGCTGAATCGATCAGGATGCTATTGTTGACGATCGCCGGCGATGACGTAATGTAATTGCCGGTCTGGTAGCTATAAAGCGACGCACCGGTCGCGAGCGCGAGTACGTGCAGGGCGCCGGCCGTGTCACCAAACGTGACGATTTGATTGCCGGCCGGACCGGCAATGGCGGGCGACGAAATGACCTCGACGTCAGCCGGATCTTTATAATGCCAGAGCGCGACTCCCGTCGTTGCGTTGAGCGCATAGACGCCGTTCACCATCCCGAAGACGATCGTATTGCCGGTCAGCGCCGCGCTCGAACGGCCGCCGCCCGTGACGCCTTGCACCGCATTGTAATTAAAACTCCAGATGACGCTGCCCGACGTTAGATCGAGCGCATACATGATGCCGAATTTACTCGTGACATACAGAACGCCGTCGCTGAAACCGTTATTTCCGGGCGGCGAAACGGTCGCCCCAGCCGCGATATCGTAATTGCCTGACGGCCCCGGCATCTTAAAGTTCCAAACCGGAGCGCCGGTTTGAGCATCGATGGCGTATTCGGCCGAATCGAGGTCGGCGGTTCCCTCGAAGATCAGCGCGCGGCCGTTCTTGTCGACGCCGTACGCAGGCGTAGCCCAGGGTCCCGCGATTTGCAAATACTGCGTGAACGACCAGCGTTGTTTACAGGTCGTGGCATCAACGGCGATCGTCGGGCCCGATAGCGTTGCGGTGTCGGTCATGCCGATGAAGACCGTCACCGTACCGTCCGGGGTAGTGGCGATCATCGGACTTGCATCGATTGCGGTAGCCGCCGGGATCGAGCACATGATCGCGCCGGTCGTGCCGTTGAGCTTATAGAGCGCCGAACCGTAAGCCGTCGCAACCCACACGTTGCCGTCCGGCGCGATCGCGGGCGATGCGCGCTCCGCATCGCCGAAACCAACCGACGTGCTCCATAACGTCGCTCCGCCGGCTTGATTGAATGCCGTGACGTAACCGGATTCATCACCGACAACGGCGATGGTCTTGCCAAACGCCGCGCTATACGCGGCAACCGGCGACCCCAGATCGGCGCTGCGCATGGGTGCCATCCAATTGATCCCGAGCTGCGGTGCGGCCGCCACGGTTAATTTCGTAGCCGCGACGAGACTCGTATGGCCCGCGTTTCCTAAAAGTTGCGGCCAGGCCGGCGCGGCGGCCGCGGTCACGTGCTGCGCAAGGGCCGGCCCCAGCCACAGTCCCGTTACGATCGCGCTCAACACGAGCTTGCGCAGCATTCGCGGCATTGAAAATACTCCTCGGGAGAGCCCAACGGCAACGCCGGCGCGACGTTCATACGCCGCACCGCAACTGCAACGCTAAACGGTCGATCGACGAAACGCATAGTGCTAAAAGGCCCCATGAGCGCCAACCGGGACATTGCCTGCGGGCGTGCCGGTCGACTACGGCAACCGGGCCGACGGTAAACCGCACTTGGGAGCTTCGTCCCGTTTTGCCGGGCCGCGCCCGACGGACAAGGAGACTATGCCGCGGAAGCTCGGCAGCGCAGCGCGCGCGGCCGTTGCAGAACAGGGGGCCAGTGTGGTTTTTCGCACCATCTTGGGCATCGCGATCGGCATGCTGCTGACCGCATGCGGCGCGACGACGCTGCCGCATCCGGCGCTCGAGGCACCGGATCGTCTGCCGAGCGCGAGCGACGCCTCGAACGTTTCACCCAGCGCCGCACTTAGCGTTCCTGACCCGTACCGGCCGGGTGTTGACGCCGAACCCGCCGTCGCGAGCGCGCCCCTGTCGCGACCGCTGACGATGGCCGAGACGATCGCTCAAGGGCGCTATGCAACGGAACTCACCGATCCGCGGCGCGACGTCTTCGCGCGACGCCCGGCAACCGTTGGCCGAAGGATGGCGCAGAACGTGGTTGCCGGCGGTAACGGCGAATCGGTCGGACTCTTTACCAGCTCCACTTTCGTTGCCGCGGGCAGCAGCGTCGAACTCGGCGTTCAGCTCAACTACTTCGTCCCTTACGGCGGCAACTTTTTTCACACGCACCAAGTGGCGAACAATCAGTGCTTCGAGTTCGGCATCAATTATAGTTTCGCTGCGCCGACGCTCTTCGCGTATAACTGGTGCACGGGCGGCAACACGCCCCAAGGCTTTATCAACCGCGGCCTCGTCGGCGACCCGGGCGGCGTACTCAACACGTGGGCGTCAACCGGTAACGCGGGCCTGCTGCTCTGGGACGGCTCCCAGCACATTCATCGCTTGGTGCTCGAGGAAGTGCAGCGCGCCAACGGCTGGCATTTGCTGGCCTTCAACTGGACGCAGGCGAAATATGTCGACATCCTGGGCGGCCTCGGCGTCACGGGGAGTAAGGGCCCGTGTTGCGGCTGGGCCATCTTCGAGAATCACGTCGCACCCGGAACCTCGTGCAATTTTTCGGGCAATTTCAGCACCGGCCGCGAGTTACTCTACGACCGGCACATCAAAGCGCTCATCGGTAACGTCTGGCAATCGCTGGACAGCGTGCCCAGCGCCGGGTTCACATTCGGGACGAAGATCGATTGCGCCAACATCTCGGGCCAAACCGATCCATCCTATTTCGCACCATTCTTTAGCGGCGCGATCGTACCGCTCTCGAGCACCAGCGGCGCCGGCGATTGGTCGATGACGCAAGATTAAGAACCAATACCCGCGGTGGGCAGCGCAAGACCGGCTTGGTAAAGTTGCCAATGAAAGCAAGCATCGATGCGACACATGTACGGATAACGTAAAGCCGCTTCACGCACGCGTCGCACATCGCGCGGCAGTCCGTCTTGCGTGCCGTGCGCTGATATTCTAGCCGGTTCGGTTGCATAAACGGACGCGGTGCAGCGCCAAGAAATCGCGCGCGAACGCGGAGGTACGGGCCACGCGCCGGTGCGGCAAAATCGGCGAAGTGCGCCGCCGCGGGAAGCGGAAAAAAAGTGTAATGGAAGTGAAAAGAAAACGAGGGGCTTACGTCACTATATGTTGAATGCGATGGCATCTCGCGTTGACATAGAACCTAAGCAGGTTCACGTTTGCGGTAATCATGCACACCTGCATGAGCGCCGCTGATTCTGCATGCGTTCATGGCGATGCGTGGCAAACTGTTACTTCGTCGTTCTACAATTATATTGTAGGAAGTGAGTTTTCATGCGCCGTTCCGGTCCCTTGGGTTATGCCCTTAGCGGTTCAGCCGTTCTCGCTCTGTTAGCTGGTTGCTCCGGTGGAGGCGGCTCATCGACGCCGACCTTGCCGTTATCGCCGGCTGGTACGCAGTCGGTAAGCCGTGCGCAAAGTGCGATCAGCCAGAATATGTTATCGCACAGTGTGTTGCGCCCCGGCATCACACCGATCTACACCACGTCACATGGTACCGACTTCGCCGAGCCGGACGCGAAGTCAAGCGGCAACATCATCGTCAGCGATGCCGGTGCGAACATCGTCGACGTATTGACCACGGCGGGCAAGCCGGTGGCAACGATCAGCGCCAATCTCAGCGAGCCGCAGGGTCTGGCCACCGACAAGACGGGCAATCTCTACATTGCCAATACCGGCGCCAGCGATATCATCGTCTATAAGAGCGATTACAAAACCGTCTCGGCAACGCTGAGCGATCCGGGTCAATATCCCGTCGGCGTCAGCGTCTCGGCGGGCTCGGGGCTTGTCGGTGTCACCAACATCATCACCACCGGCGGCCTGCGCGGCAGCGTCTCGTTCTATGGCGTTGGTAAGACGACCCCGTGCAACACGGTGTACGGCGCCGGCTTCTCGCGTGTGTACTTCGGCGCGTTCGATGCTCACGGCAACTACTTCGTCGATGGCCAGAACGCTTTAGGCGCAACACTCGTGGGCGAAGTTTCCGGCGGCTGCGCGGCCAAGGGTATCGTCACGTTGAAAACCTCGAACGCCATCACGTTCCCGGGCGGCATTGAAGTAACGCCGGCCGGTACGATCGCGATCGACGATCAGTCAGGTCCCAATATCTACACCTACAGTGCTCCGACGGCTAGCGGACTCGGCAGCCCGGTCGCAACGACCCCGCTCACCGGTGCCGGCGACCCCGTTACGTTCGCCTTCAACGCCGCTGCGTCGGATGTGTACACGGCTGACGCAGTCTTCGCGTCGGCCTACGAGTATGCATATCCGAAGGGCGGCAATCCGATCCAGACGATTACCGACAACTTCATTCAGCCCATCGGCGTTGCCGTAACGCCGGCCGAAATCCCGTAAGCAGCGCGCTTCATCTCGCGTAGAGCGGGTGGGTGCTGCGGCACCCACCCGCTCTTTATTTTAGTAGCGGCTTTCGATCGGAATCGGCAACGAGACGGCCGTCCAACGCGTCGTTCCGGCGCCGACCCGGGTCGCATTGCGAAACGCCACGGCCCACGGTGCGATTTCACTGCTCGGATAATTTGCGATCACCCAGCCGAGGGTCACGCCCGCATGGTCGCCGGCGTCGGCGAAGTTCAACCGCGTCCAGACCTTCGCCAGCGCCAAACCAAGCCGCGGAATCCACGTATCGTTGGGATATCGCGCCCGCCAATCGTTGAGCGAATCTTCGACGATCAGTAACTTCGAATACAGCACCTGCTCGTCGTTGCTCAGGTGTTGTTCCTGGCGCATTCCCAAATCTTTGATGGCGTTGCGCACGCCCAGTACGCTCATGTGATAGTGCCCAAAATAATCGTCGGCCGGAGCCAGCCGCGTTTGGCCGGCCGCGGCCGGCGAGTTGTGCGCGAGAACGAATGCAATACCGAGGCCCAGAACAAACGTCTTCATAAGCAACGCTCTTTCGGTACGGGTCCGGGGTGAATGCGCTAAGTATGCGGCTCACCACTCATCGGCGCAAGACGCGGTGTGTCAAGCGCCTGTGCGCTTCGCCCAAGCGGCGTGGATCAGGCGCGCGTCGGCTTCTCGAGCACCCCGCGCCGAATCTGGTCGTCTTCGATCGACTCGAAGAGTGCGCGAAAATTGCCTTCGCCAAAACCGTCGTCGCCTTTGCGCTCGATGAACTCGAAGAAGATCGGGCCGATGACGGTGGCGGAGAAGATTTGTAAGAGCACGCGCGTCAGGCCGCCTTCGACAACACCTTCGCCGTCGAGCAAAATACCGCGCTCGGCAAGGCGCTCGATCGGTTCGCCGTGACCGGGCACCCGGGCCTCGACCTGCTCGTAGTAGCGGCGTGGCGGCGGCGCCAGAAACGGAACGCCGCGCGCGCGCAACGCGTCGACGCTCGCATAGACGTCCGTACAGCCAAGCGCGATGTGCTGGATGCCTTCACCGTTGTAGTCGCGTAAGTATTCTTCGATTTGACTGCGCGCATCGGCCGACTCGTTGATCGGAATACGGATCTTGCCGCACGGGCTCGTCATCGCGCGCGACAGCAATCCGGTGAGCTTGCCTTCGATATCGAAATACCGGATCTGCCGAAAACCGAAGAGCCGTTCGTAAAACGCCGACCAGCGGTCCATGCGGCCGCGCTGCACGTTATGCGTGAGGTGATCGATGTAGGCTAAGCCCGCGCCGGCCGGTCGCGCGTCGCGTTCACCAATCCACTCGAACGCACCATCGTACACCGATTGACCGGCGCCATAGCGGTCGATAAAATAGATTAGCGAACCGCCGATGCCGCGAATCGCCGGCACATCGAGCGCGGTCTGGGCCGCCGTCAAGCCGGCCGGTTCCGCGCCCGCGGCCACCGCGTGCGCGAAGGCACGCTCGGCGTCGACGACATTCCAGCCCATCGACGCAGCGCACGGACCGTGTTCGGCCGCGAAGCAGAGCGCCTGTGAGCCGGGCTCCGCGTTGGCTAGGAAGTTGACATCGCCTTGGCGCCACAGCACGATCGCTTTGCGCTTATGGCGCGCGACGGGCGTGCAGCCCATGCGCTCGAAGAGCGATTGCAGTACCGCCGGTTCGGGGTGGGCAAACTCGACGAACGCGAAGCCATCGGTACCCGCCGGGTTGGCTGCCGTGATGGTCGAGCGAGGCGCGTCGTGTGGATACGGTCCCATGCCCTTACCATGCAGTCGCGGTCGCGCTAATTCCCTTTTCGGCGTCGAGCCGCGTCGCAAGCGCGGCAGCAGTCCCCATTGCGCTGACGTGTAATCTGTTGCACATGCTTCATGCACTGCCGAAACGCCGGAGCGCGCTACTGCTCGCCGCCGCACCGATTGCGTTGCTGCTGCTCCTCGGGGGAACGGCCGGCGCGCAAGCGGTACTGCGTGCAATTCCCGCCGCGGCCATACTTGCATCCGGAGAACGGCTCACCGTCAGCTTGCGCGGAACGGACGGCACGCTGTCCGCCGGCGCGTTAGCGCCGATCGTCGGAATCGCCATCGATCAAACGGCGCATGCCGTGACGCTCACCGGCCTGACGCTCGGAACGACAACCGTGCGCGTTACCGATACCGCCGGCGACCTTGCCGATATTCCGGTCACCGTTCAAACTAGCGCGGGTCAGGTGCCCGGACATGTCGGCCTAACGGTGACCGGCGATCCGGCGACACCGGGCTATCTCGCCGCTCGCATCACCGCCGCGGCCGCGGCGGCCGTCGGTTCGACCACGAGTTCGGGGAGCCGCGTCCAAGCGCTCGCGATTCTGCCCGGACCGCAAGTGCTCGACAGCGGCTTTCTCACCAGCTTCCGCGTTCCGGTTCGGATCGAGCCGGGACCGGGCGCACTCGCCGTTACGGGTTTCACGACCGTCGACGTGCAGAATGCCGCGTTGCCGCGCTTCGTTCCCGCGGTATTAGCGTTTGCCGACGATCCGGAGCGGATCGTCGGCAACGGCGTGCTTTCGCGGACGCTGATCGAAGCGGCGCAGCCGACTCGACTCTATTATTATCACGAAAACAAAGGCGAGCCGCGCCGGTTTTGCGTGGTGCTGTCGGCCAACGGCAGCGTTCGGTCGCACGTGCAATTTATCGACGCGGCAGCCGGACCGAACATCGACGTGATGACCGTCGGTCATGTCGCGACCCGCACGTTTCTGGACCGGCAGTCACGCGCGGAGGGACTCCTCGTCGCCATCGACGGCGGCAAGCCGCTCGTCGAACGCGATACCGTCGTCGCCGCCGGAGACGGAATCGTCGGTGTCATCGATCTGCGTGTCGTCGACGGCGGACCCGTAACGGTGACCGTGCTGGCACTTCCGCCCGGCGCCGCGCCGGCAATGTACCTCTACGGCTCACCGCTGCCTCGCGATGGACATAACCGCCACGGCTCGTTCGCGTTAGGCGGGTTCGGCGAGCGGATCATCGGCTTCACGGCTGGCGGACCGGCTGCGACATACAGCTACGGCACGCGGGCAGCGACGGTACCGGCCATCGATCCGGCCGACCTCGGCCGCGACTACGGCGACTACGGCGTCGTCGAGCACGTGACGTTCGACGTCGATAATCCGACCGACGCTCCGGCGACCGTCTTCCTCTACGAAAAGCCGCTCGGCGGCGTCGTACGCAGCAGCTTCAGCGTCAACGGAAACATCGTCGAGATGGGTTGCGTCCGCGTTCCCAACCGCTACCTCGTTGCGACCAATACCGTCGGCGCGCGCGCAACGGCCGCCATCGACGTTCGCACGATGACCGACGGCGGTTCGAACTACCCGCTTGAGATCGGCCTGACCTCGACACCGCCGGTGGCGACGGTACCGCTCATCGCGGCTGCCGACGGGTGCTTTCCCAAGCCCGCGACGCGGAAGTTCTAACTAAAGGGGGTTCCTGCAAGCGGAAGGCTAATGCATAGAGAATCGTCGATCCCGACGTCTAAGAATGATGCCGGCACCGTTACGGAAAAGTCGGTCGCTTCGCTTCCGCGAGGCGGCGGGTCCGGCCGGGGGTGCCCGGCGTCCCGTGCAATGCAACTGTAATTAAGGAAATTGTTTGAATACCGCAACGACGCTTGACGCCCTTCGACCGCAGCCGGAACAAGACTCGATCGAGAAGTTGATGGGCCTTGCCATTTTCGGCGAAAAGGTCGCTGCCAAGATCTATCTCTTGCTGGCCGAACTCAAATCCGAGTTCTCGCCTTTGCTCAAGAAGTTCGCTCGGATGGAAGCCAATCACGGCGGCTGGTTCCTCGAAGTCAGCCGCTCGAACGGCATCGAACCGGATCGCGCCTTCGCCGATAACGAACTGAGTTATCTCGTTTCGCAAGTCGACGAACATTATGCCAACCGCGATTTCGATGCGCTCATCATCGTTCAGGGTTTCATCGTCGAAAGCTTGGCGATCGCGACCTACGAATCGTTCTTGCCGATCGCTCACAAATATGCCGGCACCAAGGCGGTGTTTCAACGGGCACTCGACGAGGAGCTGTATCACGTCGATTGGGTCGTGCGCTACTTGCGCCTACGCTATTTCGATGCGGTCGACGAATTCCGCGTGTTGGCCGAACGGGCCAACGTTCAGGGCATCGACTGCATCGGCGGCACGATGATGAACATCTCGGAATATCTCGATAAGATCGGGATGTCGGGCGCCTATTGTGCCGGCGCCATGATGGACGGCTATACGCGCCTCTTGGAGAACGTCGGCTTCGAGCAAAAAGACGCGACCAAGCATGTTGTCGGGATGTTCATGCCGCTCATTCGTAAATATCGTCGCGGCGAAAAAACGAAGTAGTGGCGTCCGGTTCGTCATGAATGTGTACGCCGATCTGGACCGTAGCGAAGCGCTGCTCTGGACGATCCTTTCGCGCTTCGAGTTCCTTGCCGTCGAACAATACGGGGCGACGGTTCCGTCGTTATTGACGCCCGAAAAAATCGCCGTCGTCGCGCTGTTGCGGACGCGCGTCCAAACGGAAGACGAGCTGGCCGGCACCCAGCTCGAAGCACCGATTGCCGCGCTTGTCGCGAGCGCGACGAGCACGCGCGCAGCGCACGTGCTCATCGCCCAAGGGCTCTTTCTCGAACTCATCGGCGAAGCAATCTATCGTACCTTCGGCGCAAACGAGCTCAGTAGCGGTAGTACACGCGAACTTTGTATTCTCGGTAACCGGGCGAGCGGTCGCGCGCGCGACACCATTCCGGGCTTATTGCGCGAGCATATCGGGCGCGGCGACGTGTTGTTGCAGGCGATCGTCGACGAAAGCGGCCCGTTACTGGCGCGGCTCGACGATCTGGGCGAAGGGATCGACGCCCATTACTTGGATCGGTTCGGCGTGAGCTTCGCCGATCTCATGGGCGACGTTGCCGCCGAACTCATCGCCATCGCCATCGACCTTGACGTCGACCGCCGCAAATTCGTCGCGTTTCTGGCTAGCGCCCTCATGGCGAGCTGAGCATGAACGCACTGCTCATCGGCGGCAGCGGCTATCTCGGCGGTCTTGTCGCAGCCGGCCTGCTCTCGGAAACCGATCAGGTGATCGTCGCGCCGATTCGCGGTACCCATACGCGTGAGAGCGTGCTGGCACCGATCGAGGAAGAACTGCGCTGTGAAGGCTTTGCCGGGCGGATTGATTTCGACCGGATCGTCACCGTTCCATTGCCCGAAGCCGGCGACTGGGAAGCGCTCGATGAACTCATCGAACGGTACGCGATCGAACAGATCTTGCATTGCGCGGGATCGGTCGACTACTTTAACTCAAGCCTTTTGTATGAAGCCAATATCGTACTGACCGGCCAACTGTTGGCGCTGGCCAAGCGGCACGGCATGAAACGTTTCGTGTTTTTGTCGACGGCCTTCAGCAGTGGTTACATCGATCGGCCCGTACGCGAAGAGTTACATACCGACGCCGGCTCGGATCCAACGGAATATACGAAGAGCAAGCGTGATGCCGAAGCGCTCGTTGCCGCCAGCGGCGTGCCGTATCTTATTTTGCGGCCGAGCATCGTCATCGGCGATAGCCGCGACGGCCGGTATTCCGGCAAAGCGTATGGCCTGTATCAATTCTGGACCGCGTTCGAACGGCTGCTGACCGATCGCTATCGTGAAGTCATGCACATCATCTCGCCGCGCGTCGCTCTGCAGCTGTTGCACCAAAACGCCTTTAAGAATGCGTTTATCGCCTCGTGCCGGTATCTGCCGCTTAACTCGATTGTGAATCTTACCTCGCGGCTCGACGGCCTGCCGACGGCGCGCGGCTTGGCCTTGCAGTTCTTCGAACATGTCTCGCGACCGCAGCAGATTTATTTCTACAATCGGCTGGCCGACGTCCGGTCGGAGATCGTCGACCGCCGGCTGCGCATGATGCTCGAGTTCACCGCCGTCAATAGCGAAATTTCCAGTCACGCCTGGCGGTTTGATAATACCGGCTTACGCACGTTGCTCGCTCGCGGGTTGCAATTCGCCGACGCCACACTCGAGACGGTGCTCACCTGCCAGAACCGGTTCGTCGAGGGCTCGCCGCGGCTGCAAGCCTATCTTGCGAAAAACGAAAATTTATTTGCAGCAGAACCAGGCGCGGTCGAGGTGGGAGCCGCCTAATCCCGGCCGAGCAGCGCAGAGGAGTCGGCGCCAAAGCGAACAACGCCTAATGCTTCAATGCAGTTCGTCAAGCTCACCCGCGGCAAGTTTCTGTTCCGCATCGCCGTTCCGGCGGTTGCCTTGGGAATCGGCGGGCGACCGATGTTCTCAGTGGCGCGCGCCGCGACCATATCGCGCCTACAAACGCACGGACCGGCGGCGATCCCGCTGCAGCTCCGCATTAACGGCAGCGTGCATACGCTAAACCTCGAACCCCGGGTAACCTTACTCGACGCGTTGCGCGACCGCTTGGGTTTGACCGGAACAAAGAAAGGTTGCGATCAAGGAACGTGCGGCGCGTGCACGGTCCTCGTCGACGGACGCCGCGTGAACGCATGTCTTACGCTCGCGGTCATGACGCAGGGCAAAACCGTGACGACGATCGAGGGCCTAGCCCATGGAACGCAATTGCACCCGCTGCAGCAGGCGTTTCTCGATCATGATGGTTTCCAGTGCGGCTATTGCACGCCCGGTCAAATCATGTCCGCCGCCGGACTGCTCGCTGAAGGACGGCCGACCGATGCGGCGAGCGTGCGCGAATGGATGAGCGGCAATCTTTGCCGGTGCGGCGCCTATCCCAACATTGTCGCGGCCGTGCAAGCCGCAGCGGGCCAGGTTCGCGCGTGAACCCATTTCGTTTCGCAGCGGCAACCGATGTCGCCGGCGCGATCGCGACGCTGGCCGGCGACCGGACAGCGCAGTATATCGCCGGCGGCACGAACATCCTCGACCTCATGAAAGACGACGTCGCCCGGCCGAGTGTGCTCGTCGACATCACCGCGCTGCCGCTGCGCACGATTACCGGCGGACCGGCCGGCGTCCAACTCGGCGCACTCACGACGATGGCCGAGGCCGCCGACGCGCCGGCGGTCGTGCAGCAGTTTCCGGTGGTCGCCCAAGCGCTGCTCGCCGGCGCGTCGCCGCAGCTGCGTAATATGGCAACGTTGGGCGGCAACATCATGCAACGCACGCGCTGTGCATATTTCCGCGATGTGTCGCAGCCTTGCAACAAGCGCGACCGCGGCCACGGCTGCTCGGCGATCGGCGGCGAGAACCGCATGCATGCCGTCGTCGGCGGCAGCGATGCCTGCATCTGCACTCATCCGTCCGATTTCGCCGTCGCGCTTCTAAGCGTCGACGCCACGGTGCGCGTCCAAGGAACGCGCGGCCCGCGCGCGCTTCCGCTCGAGCGATTCTACGTATTGCCCGGCCGAACACCCGACATCGAGCACGTGCTCGAACCGGGCGATCTGATCGTCGGCATCGATCTGCCGGCCAGCGCCCACGCCGCGCATTCGGCATATCTCAAAGTGCGCGATCGGGCGTCGTACGAGTTCGCGCTCGTTTCCGTCGCGGCCGGTTTGGAACTACGCGGCGGCACCATCAGCGCTGCACGCGTCGCGCTGGGCGGCGTAGCGCCCGTTCCATGGCGCTCGCATGAAGCCGAGGCGGTCCTCGTCGGCCGGCCGGCCACGCCGGCAACGTTCGCCGCGGCGGCTCGCGCCGCAACCGCGCACATGCGCGGCCACGGTCAGAACGATTTTAAGATCGAGCTCAGCCGCCGCTCCGTCGAGCGGCTGCTGCAAACGCTCGCGGACCCGGCATGAACGCGCCCTTCGCCGCACCGCTCGTCGGCGCCGGGCTCGAGCGCGTTGACGGCCGGCTCAAAGTTACCGGCGCGGCGACCTATTCCGCGGAATGGCAGCTGCCGCACCTGGCCTACGGCTACCTCGTGCTCAGCACGATCGCCGCGGGTCGTATCGCGCAGATCGACACGACGGCCGCCCTCGCTCACAGCGGGGTCATCGCCGTCATGACCCCGGGCAACGCGCCGCGCGTCAACGCTAAAGCGAAATCGCCCAACGACCGCACCCTCATGGTCTTGCAGGACGACACGGTCCAGTACGATCGGCAGCCGATCGCGGTCGTCATCGCCGAATCGTTCGAGGCGGCCAAATGGGCAGCGTCGCTCGTGCGTGTCACCTATCGCGCCACGCCGCCGAAGACGCGCTTCGAACGGGGCGCCTCGTACACGCCCGATAACATTCACGGCGAACCGGCCGATACGTATCGCGGTGACGCCGCGAGCGCCTTCGCGAGCGCGCCGATTCGCATCGATACCGTGTATACCACTCCGGCCGAACACCACAATCCGATGGAGCCGCACGCGACGATCGCGCGCTGGGACGGCGACGCGCTAACGGTGTACGACGCGAACCAAGGTGTGCTCGCCGCGCGCAAACGGCTGGCATACACTTTCGATCTGCCGCCGGCGAACGTGCACGTCATTACCAAGTTCGTCGGCGGAGCGTTTGGCTGCAAAGGTTCGCAGTGGCCGCACACGGTCTTGGCGGCCATGGCGGCAAAATTCACCGGCCGGCCGGTGCGCATCGAACTGTGGCGGCCCCAGATGTGGGGTTCGGTCGGCTACCGGCCGCCGACGGTGCAGCGCGTGGCGCTCGGCGCCGGGCGTGACGGCGTCCTGCTGAGTCAAATCCACGACGTTCATTCACAAACGTCGACGTTTGACGAATTCGTCGAGCCCGCCGGCGTGCTCACGACGATGCTCTACGCGTCGCCGACATTGCGCGTAACCCACCGGCTTACCCGGGTGAACGCCGGAACACCAACCTACATGCGCGCACCGGGCGAATCGAGCGGGTCGTTCGCGCTCGAATCAGCGATGGACGAACTCGCTTATGCCACGGGACTCGACCCGATCGAACTGCGGCTGCGCAATTACGCCGCCACCGATCCGACCAAGAACATCCCGTTCTCGAGTAAATCGTTGCGCGAATGTTATGCCCGCGGCGCCGAGGCCTTCGGCTGGAGCGGCCGCTCGGCCGCCGTTGGGTCGATGCGGGATGGCCGCTATCTCATCGGCATGGGCATGGCGAGCGCCAGTTATCCGGCAAATCGCAGCGCGGCCGCTGCCACCGTACGCATCGACCCCGACGGCAGCGTCGTCGTGCGCAGCAGCGGCGTTGAGATCGGCACCGGGGCGTATACCGCGTTCACTCAAGTGGCGGCCGACATCTTGGGCATTCCGGTCGCGCGCATCCACATGGAATTGGGCGATTCAACGTTCCCCGAAGCCCCGGTGGCGGGCGGCTCGCAACTCACCGCCAGCGTCGGATCGGCGGTGAAGCTGGCCGCACTCGATGCGCGCGATCGGGTGGCGCGCAACGCGGTCGCCGATGCGGCATCGCCACTGCACGGGCTCTTGCCGGACGCGCTGGGCTATGACGGGAGCCGAATCTTCGCGCTGATGCAGCCGTCACGCGGTGAATCGTATGCCGCACTCGTGAGCCGGCAGGGCGCCGGCCCGATCGAAGGTGCGGGCCGAGCCGCACCCGGTGACGAGGTCACCCGCTACTCGCGGCACTCGTTCGGCGCGCAATTCGCCCAGGTCCGGGTCGACCCCGAGCTCGGCGAAGTACGCTTGATACGTCAAGTCGGCGCGTTTGCCGCCGGCCGCATTCTCAATGCCCGGACCGCGCGCAGCCAGTTCCTCGGCGGCATCGTCTTCGGTGCCGGGATGGCGCTGCTCGAACACACGCGCACCGACGAACGATCGGGCCGGGTGATGAATGCGAACTTGGCCGAATATCTCGTTCCGGTGAACGCCGATATTGCCGATGTCCAGATTGTAATCGTGCCCGAGGACGATCCGCACATCAACGAGATCGGCGTCAAGGGCATCGGCGAGATCGGGATCGTCGGCGCCGCCGCCGCGATCGCCAACGCGGTGTATCACGCGACCGGCAAACGCATTCGTGATTTGCCGATCAGCCCGGAGAAACTCTTGACGTAATTCGTCCGCCTTCGCCGGCGCGGCTTCGGCCGGACGTCCGACGTTCGTGGTATCAGTACGCTTCGCGGCGCCACGTTTGGCGGCGGGTCGGACCGGGAGCGCCGGTTAAAACGCGCCGATGAGATATCGGACGACCATTGCCGGAAGTCTGCCCAAACCCGGCTGGCTGGCGGATACCGAACAGCTGTGGCCCAAATGGCGGCTCACGGGCGATGAATTGCGCACCGCCAAGCAAGACGCGACGGTGATTGCCGTCGCGGCGCAAGAACGCGCCGGCATCGCCTGCGTTACCGACGGCGAACAAGCGCGGGTTCACTTCGTTCACGGCTTTCTCGAAGCGCTCGACGGTATCGATCCCGATCAACGCGTGCGGCGCGGCATCCGCAACGATCGCTACGACGTCGAATGTCCCTCGATCGTCGGCGACGTGCAGCGCGCGTATCCGGTACACCTGAGCGAGGCACGCTTCGCGCGCCAATGCGCCAGCGGCACACTCAAATTTACTTTACCCGGTCCGATGACGATCGTCGATACGCTCTACGACGCGCACTACCGCGATCGCAAGACCGCGGCGTTCGCCTTCGCGCGCGTGCTTAACGAGGAGATTCGCGATCTCGTCGCCGCGGGCGTCGACGTGATCCAACTCGACGAGCCGGCCTTCAACGTCTTCTTCGATGAGGTCCAAGAGTGGGGCATCGATGCCGTCGACGCGGCGTTCGAGGGCGTGCGCTGCCGCAAAGCCGTGCACGTCTGTTATGGTTACGGCATCGACGCGAATCGAAAGTGGAAAGCCGACCTCGGCGAAGCGTGGGATCAATACGCCCACATCTTCCCGTTCTTGTCACGCAGTTCGGCCGATGAAATTTCAATCGAACTGGCAGGCTCGCGCGTACCGCCGCACGTGCTGGCCGAAATTCGTGATAAAGATGTCGCGGTCGGCGTGATCGATGTCGCCAGCGACGTCGTCGAGCATCCCGAAGCCGTGCGTGCGACGTTGGAGTTAGCCGCACGACACATCGATCCGGAGCGCATCATCGCCTCGACGAATTGTGGAATGGCGCCGATGAATCGCGAGATCGCCTACGCCAAACTTCGGTCGCTTGCCCGGGGTGCCGATAGCTGGACGCCGCTGGCGACGGACGGCGCGGCGGCCGCGCGAAGCTGAGAACTACAAGCCGAACACGGAGAGCAACGGCCCAATCGACGCGGCTTCCGGAATGAGAATGAATTCGCCACCGATCACCGGCTGATCTTTCTCAAACCCGGTTTGGACGTAGAACACGTCTTGGTCGCCGGGCACGTCCATCAATGCGAGAAACGCATCTTGGGCGCTTCCGGTCGAGAGCGTCGGTACCGACGCAATGAGCGTAATCCCGGTCAACGATGTGAGCGCCGTGAGATACGCGCCGCCGATGATGTTGCCGACTTCTTTGATCGTCGACTCCGCCAGCGCGTCAAAGGTCGCGTCGTCGGCGGGCGATATACCGGTAAAGATACTGGTGAAGCTGATCGCTTGCGCCTTATCGAATAGTACCACGATTTGGCACGGCGCGTCGCCGTGCACGTGCATGTGGACGACGCTAACGAGCCGGCCTTCGGCGCTGACGCGTGTTGCCAGGCCGCAGAACGGCAGGATCTCGACGGTCGGCGTGCCGATTTGGACCGTCTGATTGAGCATCTCGGAGAGCGCTGTCGCGGCATGGCCGGCGCCGATATTGCCGACTTCTTTCATCGCCTCGATTTGCATCTCACTCAAGTCGAGCGCGGCCACTATGCTAAGACCTTCTCGATTGCTTCGACGATTTTGGGCGGCTGAAAAGGCTTGGTGACAAACGATTTCGCGCCGGCTTGAATCGCCTCGACGACGAGCGCCTGTTGGCCCATAGAGGTGCACATGATGATCTTTGCTTGCGGGAACTCGGCAACGATGGCTTTGACGGCGGCGATCCCATCCATATCGGGCATCACCATGTCCATCGTCACGATATCGGGCTGCAGCGCCTTGTACTTTTCAACTGCCTGCACGCCGTTCTCGGCTTCACCGACAATGTCGTAGCCGCTTTTGGTCAGGATGTTTTTAATCATCATGCGCATCACAACCGCGTCATCGACGATCAAGACTTTCTTGCCGGCCATGGATTCTGCGTCTCCTTACGCTGCGAACCGTCTTCCGGCCGCACATCTGCACCTGAGGGAATATGAACTGTTCTGTTTAGAGTTTCGGCGCCTGACGAACGAACCTGAGGCGCCGTATCGCGTTGCACTGTAAGGTATCGTCGGCTTTTGCAACCATGCGGCACGAGGAATCGGTTGGCTTCGTCGAGAGCTGACGACGGACGATGCGCATCGTCAAACGCGGATTCGTTCCGCACCCGGCGACGTGAGCATGAAGTCTCGACGGCGTTGGAACTTGTCGGATCGGGTCGTAAACCGGATGCGGCGAACCCGAATACCGGCGGTCCCAACGAGTTCCACTTGGTTGAGAATGTAATGTTTTGGCTACGCCCAAGCCGTTCGTCGCCGCCCAACGGAAGCTCCGCCGAACCCCTACTCGTCTTTCATGCGCAAGACGACGATGTCGACTCGCCGATTGGCCAGCCGGTTGAGCTCGGAGGTGTTCGGTGCGATTGGGTGCCACTCGGCAAAGCCGATCGCCGCTAAACGGTCGGCCGCGATGCCGTCATGTTCGATGAGGTGCCGGGTAACACTGACGGCACGTCCCGTCGACAATTCCCAGTTCGTCGGATACAGTGGGGTTGAAATCGGCACGTCGTCCGTATTGCCTTCTATTTTAAGGATGCGCTCGTGCTGGGCCGGCGCTAAAAGAAAGCCGGCCAGCGCATGGATCACGTCGCCGGCGGCAGGCTGTAGAACGGCGCTGCCGCTCTCGAACATCGCAGAATCGGTGCGCAGACTCACGACGACACCGCGCTTCTCGATCCGCACGTCGATTTTCTTATTCAACCGTTTCTCTGCAACGTAATGCCGCAAAGCGACGGCCAGCGCGCGCAAACTTTCGGTATCTTGGGCTGCGGCTTTTTCCGCCGGCGCATGGTTATCGGTGCTCGGGCCGTTAAAGCCGCCCGACATGTCGTGCGCGAGCGCTTTGAACTTGACTTTGCTGATCGTCGATATCGAGAACAGAATGATGAACAGCGCGAGCAGCAGCGTGATCATGTCGGCGTAGGTGAGCAGCCAGCGTTCGCTATTCGAATGTCCGCCGGCGTGGGCATGTCTGCGGCGCGGCATCGAACTTAACTCACTTGCGGCGAAGCTGTCGTAGCCGCCGGCGAACTTTCGTTGGTAGCGGGGCGGACGCGGGCCCGCGGTTGCGCCGGCAGCACCACGTAGGCCGCCAGCTTCTGCCGCATGATGCTCGGCGTATTTCCGGCTTGCAGCATCAATATCGCTTCGGTCACGAGTTCACGCTCGAGCTCGATACGGCCGATCCGGGCTTTGACTTTCCCACCGATCGGCAGCCACAATAAATTAGCGAAAAAGACGCCCAAGAATGTCGCGATGAACGCAGCCGCCGTTTCACTGCCGATCGAGCCCGCGATATTGCCTGATTCCGTTAGAGCGCCCAACTTGCCGAGCATCGCGATGAGACCGAGCACGGTTCCGATGATGCCCAGTGTGGGTGAAAAGCCACCCAGCGCCCCGAAAAACGCTTCGGTTTCGCGCATCCGCGCTACCATGACATCCGTTTCGGTCTCCAGCACGGTCCGGATCGTTTCAGCGCTTTGGCCGTCGATCATCATTTCGATCGCTCCGCGGATCGACGGATCTTTGACCGACGCGAGCTGGTTCTCGAGGGCCAACAGACCGCCGCGCCGAGCCGTGTCGGCAAAACGCGCGAAGCGATCGATGGTCGCCGTGAATTGCGCTTCATGCGCGTAGAGCATGATCGTGAAGCCCTGCTTGAGCGAGAACATGCACGTGTCGAGCGGAAACGACAAGAACGCGGCGCCGAGCGTGCCGCCGAACACGAGCACGAGCGCCTCGTACTTTTCATAGAACAGCGCCATGTTCGCATGGCTTACCTCGGCAGCGACGATGATCGAACCGAATCCCAGCACCAGCCCGATGAGCGAGGCAATGTCCATACAGTGGTTGTCGGATGGGACGCTTACTTCGCCGTCCACCGTTTGTTAAGATTCCATAAAGCCGCACTGCTCGCTCGCAGCGAACGGCCGGCGAGCAGGCAACGGGCATACGGTTACGTCCGCGAGTGCGCCGGCACGCTAGGAGCAAAGGACGAGGATCGTTCACACCGTCCTCACGCAACAAAGGCGCAGGCGAAGTAGATGAGATTCTCCTGCAGTATGTGCCACGGCACGTCGTCTCGTTCTTCATTGGAACAACGACATCGATCGTTCGCCGCCGAACGTGTTGCGTACGCGAACGCACGCCGCGTATACCACGCATCGCGGGTTTGACGGCTCGAACGGTTATGCGCGCTATCGCCTCGCCGTTTAACGTGCTGGTGTTGCGTCCCGACCGCGAGTTCGAGTCGGTTGCTGCCGATAACGTTTGTATGAAAGTGTTGCTCGCCGCAGTTCTGGCCTATGTCCTGCCGTTGCCTTGCTTGGCCCAGACGGAACCGGTAACAGCGCCCGTTTCAACTGCGGCGCAACGCGTCACTCTGGTAGCCGCGGGTACCGCGATACCGGTCCATGTCGTCGGTACGATTTCATCGGGTTCCGCAAAGCCTGATGACATCTTTCAGATTCAAGTGGCCGACGACGTCGTCGTCAATGGGTTCGTCGTATTCCATAAAGGTGCCGGCGGTCAGGGTCACATCGCAGAGTCGGATGCGGCGGGTGGCAACGGACATTCCGGGGCGATCGCCCTGATCTTCGACTATGTCTACTCGACTGACGGCGGCAGGGTCACGTTGTCGTCGGCGACTCAGAAGCAAGCTGAGGAAGATCGCAAGGGCGCATCATCGACCGCTACAATTGTTGGGTTCGCTACATTCGGCCTCGGCGGTTTGTTCGGCCATAACCTGGCTCACGGCAAGCAAAAGACCATCGATGAGAAGAGCATCATGAGCGCATTTGTGGCAAACACCGTCCACGTGCAATCCAGCGACGTTGCAACGCCCGCGCGTTACGATAAATAGTCGACTCGAAGGAACGCTTGCGCCGCCGGTTGGCTTGATGCCGGCTGGCCGCGCGATCCAACGGCGCACCGCGCCGAATAACGCGATGTCCGCGTACAACGCCGGTCGACCACACGTTGCAACGGCACCGCCGGCGTCCGTCCGGCGCCGGCGAATGTAACCTCGGCGTTCGACCCGGCCGGGGCTACATTCTTCGAACCACTCGCGACCTTCACCGTGTCGGAGTCGCCTCCGGATCAGCGATCCGAACGGTGGCGCCGCGCGATGCTACGGTTACTCGTGTCCGGAATCTTCTTCGGCTTGGCCGGCTTTGGGTGCGGTGAAGGTCGAACCCGACAGGTACGCGTCGAGATTGCCTTTCATGACGACCGTGCCGGGCGTTTCTAATATCGACGGCACGGTTTTCCCGCCCAGCACCTTCTGCATCTGATCGACGATGGTAACGCCCATCTGTTTGGGATAGACACCGAGCGTGCCGGTGACGTGCCCGGCCTTGATTTCATCGAGCGTTGCCGCGTTGCCGTCGACGCCTAGGGTAAACACGTCTTTGTGCAGCCGGCGTGCCGCGATCGACGCGCCGATCGCCATTTCATCGCTGCAGCCGAAGAACAATTTGATATTCGGATACTTGGTCAACGCGGCGGTGGCGACTTGTTGGCCCGCGGTGCGCAGCCAACTCGCGGATTGCTCGCCGTCGATCTTCACGCCGCCGGGTCCCATGCACGATTTGAGTCCGTCCTTGAAACCACCGGCTCGGCGATGGGTGTGGAACTCCACGATGCCGTCGAGGATAAAAACCTCACCCTTTCCGCCCAGGAGCTTGCACGCCGCCGCGCCGACTTGCTTCGAGCCTTTCCACTGGTTGTAACCGATATACTCGACAACTTTCACGCCACCGCCCAGCGGCGTGATGCCGTTATGCACGAGGACCGGAATTTTTGCCGAATTGGCCCGTTTGATCGCGCCGATGTCGGCGTTAGGATCGATCGGGTTGACCGACAGAATGCTGACTTTCTTCGAGATTTCGTCGTCGACGATATTTGCTTGCTGATTGAAGTCGCTCTCGGACGCAGCTGACGCCGTGTCGATCGACCAGCCGAGTTTCTGCGCGGCTTCGACGGCGCCGTCTTTTACCGCAACATGGAACGGACTGGTATAACCGGGCGGGATGACGGCGACGGTGTACGTTGCCGCCGTGGTGATCGCCGTGGCCGCTAGCGCAAACGCGGCGACGCCGGTACCGACGCCGAGTGCGGTTCGATAGAGTGGTAACATCTCGTTCTCCTAACGTATGCGTTCGATTGAATAGGGTGCGATTTTAGCGCCGCGCGCGTTTGCGCAGCACGTCGATGAGGACGGCCAGCACGACCGTACCGCCGGTGACGACTTGATTCCACTGCGGCGACACGCTCAGCATGACCAGCGCGTTCGGAACAACTCCAACGAGCACGATGGCGCCGATGAGCGTGCCCCAGACGGAACCCACGCCGCCGGCCAGACTCGTGCCGCCGATGACGACGGCGGCGATCGAGTTCAGCTCGGCCGATTGGCCGTTACTTTGGCTGCCGCCTAAGTTTTGGGCTAAGATCATCATCGCGGCGCACCCGGTCAACAGCCCGCTAATTGCGTACACCGCAATCTTATAGCGATCGACGGGAACGCCCGAAAGTCGGACCGCCGCCTCATTGCCGCCGATGGCATACGTGTAGCGCCCCAGGCGCGTATAGCCCAAGACGAATGATGCGAGTCCGTAGACGGCGAGCGTGATCGCGATCGGGATCGCGGGGCCGATGTCGCCGCCATAGATCCAATCCCAGCCCGACCCGTCGACGCTGATCGCGGACCCGTTGCTGAGCACCAACGCTAAACCCGCGAGCGCATTGAACGATCCGAGCGTGATGATGAACGGCGGCATCTTGAGTTTAGTGATCAGCAAACCTTGTAGCAGACCGACGCTGAGCGCGATGAGCACACCGAGCGGTAAAGCGATCCACGCTGCGATGCGATGCTCGTGCGAGGCCCCGCCGGCGAGCATCAGGGCCGTGCAGACGGTGGTGAACGCCGCCAATGACCCGACCGACAGATCGATGCCGCCGGTTAAAATAACAAATGTTTGACCGACCGCGATGATCGCGATCGGAGCGGTTTGCTGCAGCAGCAGCAAGTAATTGGTCACCGAACGAAATTGTTCGTTGAAGGCGGCCAGTGCCGCGCACAACACCACCAAACCGAGCAACGAACCCAAGCGATTCAGAATCGCTGCCGTTCGGCGCTGTGGCGCTACGTTAACGCTCACGCGATTTTCCCCGCGGCCGCGTACGCCAGCACCGTCGCCTCGTCGGTGGTTGCCGCGTCGAGTTCAACGACGATGCGGCCCCGCTTGAGCACGCCGATCCGGTCCGATAAGCTCAAGAGTTCGGGCAGTTCTGAACTGATCACGATGACGGCCATTCCTTGGGCGACGAGTTCACGAATGAGCGCGTAGATTTCAGCTTTGGCGCCGACATCGACGCCCCGGGTGGGCTCATCGAAGATCAACAGTTTGGGTTTGACGGCAAGCCATTTCGCCAGCACGACTTTTTGCTGGTTGCCGCCCGACAGATTGATCGCGAGCTGTTCGGGACTGGGAGTACGGATCCGCAGGCCGGCGATGTACTCGTGCGCGAGCGCGCGCTCGCGAGCGGGCGGCACGAAGCCGAACGCGCGCGCGATCCGGTCGAGCACGGCCAGCGCGATGTTCGCGCGCACCGGCAATCCCAGCACGAGTCCCTCGGCTTTGCGGTCTTCGGTGAGCATGGCGATGCCGGTGCGCACCGCATCGCGCGGTGAGGTGATGCGCACCGGGCGGCCGTCGATGCTGATGTCGCCCGCATCGATCGGGTCGGCGCCGAAGATCGCGCGCGCGACTTCCGTGCGTCCGGCGCCGACGACGCCGCCCAAGCCGTAAATCTCGCCTCGCCGGACCGTGAACGAAATGTCCTCGAACGCGCCACGCCGCGTTAAGCCCCGAACGCGCAGCACTTCGGCCGACTCGGCCGGCGGATTGGCGGTCCGCAACGCGCGTTCGAGCGTTCGGCCGACCATCAGATGCACGAGCGACGCCACGTCGCTTTCGGCCACCGGACGCGTGTCGACGACGGTTCCATCGCGCATCACCGTCACGCGGTCGCACAAGCTAAAAATTTCATCGAGCCGATGACTGATGTACACGATCGACACGCCGCGCGCGCGCAACTCACGGATGACCCGGAAGAGTTCGTCGATTTCGGCTAGGCCGAGCGACGCGGTCGGCTCGTCCATGACGATCAGGCGCGGCGTCCGGTGCAGCGCCTTCGCGACTTCAACGAGCTGCTGTTGACCGACGCCGAGGGCGGCGACCGGCAGATGCGTATCGAGGGTAACGCCGACGCGCGCCAGCAGTTGGGCCGCCAGCCGGTGCGCCGCCGGCCAATCGATCATCGGCGTTTTACCGACCTGGCGTTCATCGCCGAGAAAGATATTCTCGGCGACCGACAGCGCCGGAACGAGATTGAGCTCTTGGTAGATGGTGACGATGCCGGCAGTCAAAGCCGCTTGCGGTCCGGCAAAGCGCACCGGGTTGCCGTCAAGCCGGATCTCGCCTTCGTCAGCGACGTATGCGCCGGCGAGTATCTTCATGAGCGTTGATTTGCCGGCACCGTTTTCGCCGACGAGCGCGTGCACTTCGCCGCGGCGAACGTCAAAATCGACGTCACCGAGGGCACGCACACCCGGAAACGTCTTGCCGATACCGCGCATCTCGAGCAAGACCGGTGACGGCGCCGCTGCGGTATTCACCTTCGCGGCAAAGGCAATCGGAAGAAACGTTGTTTCAAGATGTGTAAAAGGTAATGCTTTACCCGGTGAATTGTCAAATAGCCGCGGGGTTTCGTGTGGCGTGGAACCGGCGAAACAACGAGCGGGGCGTTTGCGGCGCTCGGACGGTCGGACCGATCGGACATGAAAGCCGGCTGAGAATCCGCCGGCGCCCGTTAACCCTAGGCGCAATCTAAGGTTCACGCCTGATACTGCAGATACATCATCATCATACGCCGCCCGAGCGGCGCTCACCGGGAGTTCACACCACGACCATGAACCGGCATTTTCTTCCCCCGACGATTACATCGATAGCACTAGCCTTCGCCGTACTGACCGGCAGCGGCACGGTCGCGGGTATCGCGCTCGGTTTCGTTCCAGCAGCGCTGGCCCAGGACGCGCCGGGTGGACCGCCGCCCGGTGCTCCGCCGTCCGCCGGCGGACACCAGCGCCGGGGTCAAATCTTGATGTCGCTCAACCTGAGCGACGGCCAAAAAGCGCAGGTGCGTTCGATCATCGCCGCGGCCCGCGCGCAGAACAAGAATGTCACCGACCGCGACCAGCGGCGCGCGAACATGAAGGCGGCATTCGAAAAAATCGATACCGTCCTGACGCCCGCGCAGCGCACACAGTTCCATACCAAACTTGCCGCGGCTCGCGCGCAAGAGCCGGCTCACGCGCAGTAACCGATGAGCGGTATGCGGACGTTCGCTGCGGTCATCGCGGCGAGCTTGGTGTTGGGCGGCTGCAGCCACGGCGCGACCGGGAAACGGGTGCGACCGGCGGCCTCGCCGCTCCCGATTCCAACCACGACGGCCAAGGTCACAACCGTCCGCTCCGCCTCGACGATCTCGGGCGTCATCGCACCGTTTGCCAACGTCGCGATTTCGAGTTCACTCGCCGAGCCGGCCGACCGGGTCAACGTCAATGAGGGCGACCACGTCCACGCGGGTCAAGTGCTTGCGGTGCTGGACACCGCCGACTTGCGGGCTCAACTCGCGCAGGCGGCGGCCGCGGCCCAAACCGACGTCCGCACCGCCCAATCCAGCGCCGCCAAAGTCACTCAAGCCCGGTATACACAACAGCTGACGATCGGCCAAGGCGGCGATCAGGTGACGTCGGCGCGGGCGGCGCTGGCCTCGGCGCAGCAAACGTTGCGCAACGACTCGCTCAATCTCGAACGCGACCGGACGTTATTGAGTAGCGGTTACATCGCTCAGCAGGCCGTCGATCAGCAACAAACGACGGTCAACACCGATACCGGCACGGTGCGCACCGCCCAAGCCAATCTGCAATCGGCGCTCACCAACGAACAGGTGAACGGGACGTCGAACACCGGCCTACAAGCAGCGAACGTCGCCGCAGCGCAAGCCGACGCGAACGCCGCCCGCGCGACGATCGGCCAAGCGCAAGCCCAGATTCAACAGTACCAGGCGGGCATCGCCAAAGCCACGATCGTGTCGCCGGTAAACGGCGTCGTCGTCAACCGCAATCTCAACCCGGGCGAATATCCCGGTTCGCGCACGATCTTCACGATTCAACAGCTCGACCACGTTTACGCCGTACTCAATGCGTCGAGCGCCGATACGTTCGCGATTCCGGTCGGTGCGCATGTCACGATGTCGGTCGCCGGCAGCGGTTCGAACGTGTATACCGGTGACGTCGTCGCGGTACTCGGTCAAGTCACGCCCGGGTCCACGAACTTTACCGTTAAAGTGCTCATCACCAACACCGACGGCAAATTGCAATCGGGCTTACCGGTGACGGCAACGGCGGCGCTGCCGCCGGTCAAAGGCGTGGGCATTCCGGCCACCGCGTTCTTGGATGACACGCACACCAGCGTGATGGTCGCCAGCGACGAGCTCGTGGACACGGTCGCCAAGCTGGTCAAGGTGCGCGAGCTGGGAACCGACGGCACGACGTCGATCGTCAGCGGCATCACGGCCGGCCAGAGCGTTGTTTCCAACGGGCAACTCGGGATTACCGACGGGCAGTCGCTGGCCCAAAACTGATGCGACTCACGCAGCTCTTCGTCAATCGGCCGCCGTTGGTCTTCGTTGCCATCGCGCTGGTGGCGATCGTTGGCTTATTTTCGCTCGCGACGCTGGTGCAGCAGCAGTTCCCCAACATCGATTTCCCAACGATCAATGTGAGCGCGTCGTATCCCGGGGCGTCACCGTCGGAACTGCGCGACGCCGTTGTCCGGCCGCTCGAAGATGCGATCGCCGGCGCGCCCGATCTCGATCACATCACGACGTCGATTCAACAGAACCAGGCGTCGATTTCGGCCACCTTCTCACTCGACTCGAATCAGACTACCGATCTGACCGAAGTGCAAAACCGGATTCAGACCGCCCGCAGCGCGTTGCCGTCCGATCTCCCCGCGCCGTCGGTACGCAGCTTCGATCCGGCCCAAGCGACGGTCGTCACCTTGGCACTGACGTCGAGTTCGCTGAGTCTGGCCCGGCTGTCGGCACTCGTTAACTACAACATCGTTCCCGCGCTCGAACAAGTCGACGGCATCTCGAACGTCGGCGCGAACGGCACGGTGACGCCCGCGATCGAAGTGACCGTCGACCCGCAGAAACTGTCGAGCTTTGGTTTTACGGCCAACGACGTGGTGAGCGCGATCCAGTCGAACAACGTTCGCGCGCCGGGCGGAATCGCATATTTGGGAAATCGCGAAACGTCGATCGATGTGCGCGGTGACGTGCAATCGCCGCAATCGATTGCCGGTTTGTTGTTGAGTGGATCGACCGCCGTGTTAACCGGGGCGACCTCACCATCGGGGACACTCACGCAGAAGTATACCGGCGCAAGTGGCTCCACCAATCAAGCCTTAGCGTTAGGCGGCAGCGCGACGTCCGGTGCCGCCGGCGCGACTACCGCGCCCTTTACTACCGCCGCCCGGCTGCCCCAAATCAGCGACGTGGCGCGCGTGAGCGACTATTACGAACCCAAACGCGTGGCCTCATACGTCGACGGCAAATACGCACTCACGCTCAACGTGCAGAAGGCGACCGGCGCAAGTGAGGTCACGTCGTCGCAGAACGTGCTAGCCGCACTGCCGGCAATCGAAGCACAATATCCGGACATCGCCTTTAAGATTCTCAACGTTCAAGCCGACGAAACCAAGGCCGAACTGTACGGCGTTCTGCAGACGCTCGTCGAAGGCATCGTTTTCACCGGCATTGCCATGCTGCTGTTCTTGCGCTCGTGGCGCAACGCGCTCGTCGTCATGATCGCGATACCAACGTCGCTTTTCGTTACGTTTTTCTTCATGAAGCTGGCGAATTTCACTATCGATACGGTCTCGCTGCTGGCGATGACGCTCATCATCGGCATCCTCGTCGATGACTCGATCGTGGTTCTCGAAAACGTCGAGCGTCACTACGAAGACGGCGAAGCGCCACGCACCGCGGCGATCCTCGGCCGCTCCGAGATCGGGGCCGCGGCGGTCGTCATCACGCTCGTCGACGTCGTCGTATTTTTACCGATCGCCTTTTTGCCCGGTCAGACGGGGCGTTTCTTAGGCGAGTTCGGCGTGGTCGTGACCATCGCGACGCTCACATCGCTGGCGACGTCGTTTACCATCACGCCGTCGCTCGCCGGTAATTGGTCGCTGCTCTCGAAGTGGAAACCGCCCGGCTTCGTGCTCGGATTCGCCGACAACTTCGCGCGTCTGCGCAACTTCTATAGCGAAGGGATCTTGCTGCGCGCGCTGCGTGCCCCGTTCGTCGTTATCGGCGTGTCGGCGCTGCTGACGGCCGGCGCGATCGCCCTCATCCCGCTCGGCTACATCGGCTTTGAGTTCATTCCGTCAGTCGACCGCGGCCAAGTATTCGTTGCGATCCAATATCCGACCGGCACCCCGCTAGCGACCACCGATGCGTCGGTGCGCGCACTGACCGCAGCCTACTTACAACTTCCCGCCGTGCAGACGATCACGTCGACGTCCGGCTCGTCGCAAGCCGGATTCGGCGGCAGCCTCAACCTCGGCTCGAACGGCCAGCTGCGGGTCTTTCTCGATCCCAAGCGCAGTCAGACGACGGACGCGGTGGCGCGCAGCATGACCATCATCGGCCATAAAGTTGTGCCCAATGCGCGCGTGACGGCGATTCCCGCGACCGGCACCCGCGGCGGTAATTCACAACCGATCGACGTGACGGTCAGCACGACCCGCGGCGAGCCCGATGCGTACGCGGCCCAGATTCTGGGCGTCTTACAAGACACGCCGGGAACCGCGAACGTGAACAGCTCCTCGCTCAACCTCACGCCGCAGATCGACATCGGCTTCGACCGCGACCGGGCGCGCGCGCTCAATCTCGATATCGGCTCGGCGGCCGAGGCGGTCAAAGCCGCGTTCGGCGGTACGTTGGCGACCCAATTCGACACCACGAGCGGCACCAAGTACGTTCAAGTGCTCTATCCGTACGCGGATCAAACGAGCCTTGCGACGCTGAGGTCGATTACTTTGCGCTCGCGCACCGGAGCCATCGTGCATCTCGGTGACGTCGCGATTCTGCAGAATAGTCCGGCTGAGGCGCTCATCACGCGCAATAATCGCCAAACCGTCATCCACTTGAGCAGCAACGTCGCGCCCGGTGCCGCGTTGTCGACCGTTCAAGCCGATTTCGCGCGCCGTGTCCAAGCGCTGCACTTACCGAATACCGTGATCGTGGGAACGGGCGCCGGCGGACAGCAGCAAAACCTCAATCAAACCGTGAGCGGCCTTGGCATATCGCTGATCCTCTCGTTCTCATTGGTGTTTTTGCTGCTCATCGCGCTGTACAACGCGTATCGCGCGCCGTTCGTGATCTTGTTCGCCGTGCCGGTAGCGGCCATCGGCGCTTTCGGCGCACTCGCGATTACCGGCCAGAGCCTCAATCTGTATTCGCTCATCGGTGTCGTGATGCTCGTCGGTCTGGTCAGTAAAAACGGCATTCTGCTGATCGACTTCGCGCAGCTCAAAGTGTTGCACGGGATGGATAAACGCAGCGCCATCACGCAGGCCGCGCGCGAGCGCTTCCGGCCGATCGTGATGACGACGGTCTCGATGATCGCGGGCATGCTGCCGCTGGCGTTGGCGCTCGATCCCGGCTCGGCGGCGAAACGATCGCTCGGCACCGTCGTGATCGGCGGCCTGACCAGCTCGATGCTTCTAACGCTGCTGTTGGTCCCCGTGGTCTACATGTGGATCGCTCCCGGTCCACCACAGAACATCGTCCGCGGGACGCTCGGCGACGGAGCCGCGGCCCGGATCCCGTTGGAGTCCGCTTAGATGTCGCTCACCCGCCTCTTCGTTCAGCGCCCGACGCTCGTCACGGTTTTTCTGGCGCTCGTTATTTTAGCCGGCTCCATTGCCGGTTTCGCGCTCGTACAACAACAGTTTCCGAGCACCGACGTACCATCGATTCAGGTGCTCGTCAGCTATCCCGGCGCGTCGACGACCGAGATGCGTGACGCGATCGTGCGCCCGCTCGAAGATCAGCTGGCCGGATCACCCAATCTCGATCATCTCGAAACGTCGATTCAACCGGGCGCCGCTTCGATCATCGCCGTGTTCGGGCTGAACTCGGATCAAAATAACGACCTCGTGCAAGTGCAGGGCCGCGTGCAAAACGCCCAACATTCGCTACCCAACGACGTCACGACACCACAGATCGCGCTCTACAATCCGAGTGAGGCAGTCGTCGTCTCGCTCATCCTGCGTTCGCAGTCGATCTCTACCGGTGACCTTTCGTCGCTGACCATCAATAAAATCGTACCGTCACTCGAACAAATTCCGGGCGTTTCGTACGTGCAGCAGAACGGCACGGTGACACCCTCGATTCAAGTCGCGGTCAATCCGCAGGCGTTATCGTCATCGGGCTTTACCTTGACCGATATCGTCAGCGCGATAACTAATAATAACGTTCGTGCGCCGGGCGGCATTCTCTACGCACCGAATCGCGAAACGAATCTCGACGTGCGCGGCGACATTCAAAACGTGGCGACCGTCGCCGGTCTGCTGCTCGGCAACGGCAGCGGCGGCGCGAGCACGGGAACGACCAACGTTTTTACCACTCAACCGCGCTTACTTCGGATCGGCGACGTGGCGAATGTTACCGACACGAACGAGACGCAGCGCGTCTTCGCCTATTCGCAGGGCGTTCCGTGTGTCACGCTCGACATCCAGAAGTCGGCCGGGACGAGCGAGGTGGAAACATCCAAGGCGGTGCTGGCGGCGCTGCCGGCTCTGCAACGCACCTACCCTGACGTCCAATTTTCAGTCCTCAACGTCCAGTCGACATACACGCAGCAACAACTGAGCGACGTGTTGCGGACGCTCATCGAAGCGATCGCCTTCACCGGCCTGGTCATGCTCTTCTTCTTGCGCTCGTGGCGTAACGCGGTCGTGGTGATGATTGCCATTCCATCATCGTTGTTGGTCACGCTGGCCGCTATGAAGCTGGCCCACTTCACGCTCGATACCGTTTCACTCTTGGCCATGACGCTCATCATCGGCATTCTCGTCGACGACTCGATCGTCGTGCTCGAGAACGTCGAACGTCATCACCGCCGCGGCGAAGCACCGGAACTGGCGGCGATCAACGGCCGGAGCGAAATCGGCGTGGCGGCGATCGTCATCACGCTCGTCGACGTGGTCGTGTTCTTGCCGATCTCGTTTCTGCCCGGATCGGTGGGCTTATTTTTACGTGAATTCGGTCTGGTCGTAACGGTCGCCACCTTGACGTCGCTATTTGTCTCATTCAGCGTAACGCCGGCGTTGGCCGGCCGCTGGGCGTTGCTCTCGCATTGGCGACCCTGGCCGATCATCGAGGGCTTCACCGCGCGCTTCGAGGCGGCGCGTGAAGCCTACGTCGGTCGCGCGCTGAATTGGGCGTTCCAGAATAGCGCGGTCGTCGCGATCGTATCGGTCGTCTCGCTGGTGGCCGCCTGCGCGCTCATTCCGCTGGGCATCGTGGGCTTCGAGTATATCCCGCCCGTCGACCGCGGCGAACTCTACGTGACCGTCACGTATCCGCCCGGGACACCGCTGGAAACGACCCGGCGCGGCGTGCTGGCGGTCGAGCGGATCGTCGATCGCGTACCCGACATCCAAAGCGAATCAACGATGGCCGGTGCCTATTTAGGCCAGTTGACCGGTTATATCGACAATGGCGCTATCGGCCAAATTAACATCTTTCTCAAAGACGGTCGCGCTCATCCGACCGCGTATTGGGCGTCCGAACTCCAAGCGCAAGCGCAGAAAGCCGTGCCCGGCGCGTCCGTCGTCGCGGTGCCGGCGACCGACATCTCGGGCGGCAACTCGCAGCCGGTCGATGAAGTCATCTCAAGTCTCGACGGTCAGCCCCAAAAGTATGCGGCCCAGGTGGCAGCGGCACTCGCCGCGACGCCGGGCGCACTCGATGTCACCTCATCGGCGACCGCCGACGCACCCCAAGTCGAAGTCGAATTCGATCGCGACCGCGCGCGCTCGCTCGACGCCGGCGTCGGAACCGCGTCGACTGCCGTTCGGGCGGCGTTCGGCGGCGATTTAGCCACCCAATTTACCGGCGCCGACGGACTTAAAGACGTTCTGGTGACGTATCCGCAAGCGCAGCAGACATCGCTTGCGGCGATTGCGGCGATTCCGATCCGGGCCGGGAACGGCGCGCTCATTCACGTCGGCGATATTGCGCGGCTCGTTCAAGCACCGGCACCGCCGATGATCATGCGAATCAACCGCCAGAGCGTCGTGTACGTCGGGGCGAACTTAGCGTCGGGCGCGATTCTATCCAACGTGCAGCGCGACTTCGGCCGCCGTATCGCAAACTTGCATCTACCGGCCTCGGTAACGGTCGCGCCGTCGGCCGGCGGTAACGAACAACAGGTTGGTTCGACGGTCAACGGGATGTCGATTGCGCTGCTGCTTTCGATCGTGCTCGTCTATTTGCTCATGGTCGCGTTATACAATAGTTATCGCACGCCGTTCATCATCATGTTCTCGGTGCCGGTGGCGGTCGTCGGCGCGCTCGGCTCGCTGGCGCTCACGCATCAAACATTGAATTTATTTTCACTCATCGGTGCGGTGTTGCTCGTGGGTCTGGTGACCAAGAACGGCATCTTGCTCGTCGACTTCGCCAACATGCGCCGGCGCGATGGGTTGGATCGCGTCGCCGCGATGCGTGAAGCGGCACGCGAACGCTTCCGGCCGATCATGATGACGACGATCGCGATGATCGCCGGCATGATTCCGCTGGCGCTGGTGCTCGATCCGGGCGCCCAGGCGCAACGGTCGCTCGGCACGGTGGTTATCGGCGGACTGGCGAGTTCGCTGCTGCTGACGTTGCTGCTGGTGCCCGTCGTGTACGCGGCGTTAGCCGTCGATCCGCCACGCGGCGGAACCGGCGGCGCGGAGACGCCGGGCGGGCTACGCCCGTCGGATGCGAGCGGCCCGGCATTGCTCGATGCGCCGGTGCGGCGCTAACGCGCCGCGGAGCGCCGCCCGCTGCGTTGCAGCAGCCGTTGCACCGCCGCGGCGAGTTGCGGGTCGTCGCCGCGATCCGCTGCTCCGGGCGGATTGTCAACGCGCAGGTCGACCGGGCGCGGATGCAGTTCCATATCGACGCCATCGTGCGCGAAGACGCGGGTCGAGGGCAGCCGCAGCGTCGAGCCGTCGGCGAGACCGGCCGAACTCGTGAAGATGATCCAGCCCGCCGTCGGCTCGCCGACGACCGTACCGCCGCGCAGCACACGGTACGCTTCGGTAAAATTCTCAGCGTCCGACAGACTATGCTCGTTGACCACGAGCACCGAGGGTAAATCGAGGCTGCGTTGACCCAGCGCCGTTCGCTCGGGGGCGTCGCTGCCGAAGCGCGAAGCGAACCGCACGTACTCGCGCCGCGTCAAGACGTCGACGGCATACGGGTCGACAAAGCCGCCGAGGTTGTTGCGAATGTCGACCACGACGCCCGCTTTGGCGCGGTTCTGCACGTCCAGATCGGTGTAGAAGGTGCGCAGCGATTCCTCACCCATGTCGAGCAGATGCACGTAACCGATACGGCCGCCGCTGAGACGTTCGACAAACCGGCGGCGGCTTTCAACCCAAGCCGTATACCACAAGTTTTGTTCGGCCGGCGTGTCGATGGGAAGTACGGCCACGCTGCGCGCCGCTGTCCGATCCCCATGCGGTGCGATCCGCAGCAAGGTGCGTTTGCCGATCCGGTTGGCGAGCACGTCGTCGATGTCGGTGTCACGGTTGACCGGCTCGTTCTCGACGCCGACCACCTCGTCACCCACCGCCACCCCGCCGACGAGTGCCAGCGGACCAAGCGGAGCGAGTTCGGCGATCCGCAATTGGCCATTGCGCGCGTACGCATCGGCGTCCCATTGCACCCCGAGCCGACCCGTGACGTAGCGCGGCACGCCCGGCGGCCGCGGCCCGCCGATACCAAGATGCGAGGAGTTGAGTTCGCCCAGCATGAGCGAGATGATGCGGCGCAATTCGTCGGGCGTCCGCGCGCCCAGCGCGTGCGGCGCGTAGATGCGCTCGACGGCGTTCCAGTCGGCGCCGTGAAAGTTCGGGTCGGCATACCAGCGGTCGAGCAGCGACCAGGCCTGCGCGAAGATCAATGATTTCTCGCGCGAAAAATCCACATCGTATTCGGCGGCGACAGCCAACCGGCGCGGCTTCATCATATCGAGGCCAATGGTCCAGATCGCGCCGGCATCGAGATAATAGAGTGACCGGCCATCGGCAGTGACCGCGACGTCGGCTTTCTGGCCCGGCGTGCTGGTGAGTTGATGCGCAATCTGGGGCTCGTCCGACGTATCGTCGATGGGGTACGCATAAATGTTCTGCTGCCCGGCCGCGTCGGCAACGAGCACGAGCGACTTATCGTCGGGCGTGGTGACGACGCTGCTGACGTCGAGGCCGGTCGCCAAGAACGACAACCGCTGCTCGATGCCGGCAAACGCGATCCTCGTCGTGCGCGACGGCGCGGCGGTTGGCGATGCACCCGGTGACGGTCGCGCCGCCGCCTGCGGCACCGGCGTCGCGACGGTTCGCGACGGCAACTCATTGTGCGCCGGCGCGTCGAACAGACGCCGGTACGCGTCTTCCCGAAAGCGCGGCGAACGCGGCACCAGATCGACCTGCGCGACCTGGCCGTTTTCCGTGCGCTGCGACGTCACCACAAATAGGCGCGTGCCGTCGGTCGACCAGGCCACCGGCCCGGCGTTCCCGTTGGGCAAGAACGTCACGGCGTGCGTTTCACCACCCGCCGTACGCACCACGCGGACGTTGGAAAAGCCCTTCTCCGAATCGACGTACGCGATCCAATCGCCGGCCGGTGAAAACGCGATGTCGCGCAGATCGCCGAACGGCCGGCGATCCATGAAGCCACGCGCAACGATGCGATCGGCCTGCGTTGCAACGTCGAGGACGTGCAGTTCGCGCCCATCGCGCACGAACGCGAGACGCGTTCCATCGGGCGACCAATGCGGATAGTCATCATGCCGGCCGGCCGGCGTGAGTCGGCGTTCTGCGCCGTCCGGCAGCGTCGCGGTCGCAATGGCCTGCTCCGTTCCGCGATCGACGACATACGCGATACGCCGGCTATCTTTCGACCACACCGGGAGATCGTAGGCCGCACCGGGCGCTGATGTGACCTGCTGGACCGTCGCATCCTCGCCGCTGCTCGCGGCGAAGACCCGGCCGCGCGCCACGAACGCAACCTTCTTTGCGTCGGGCGCCAGCGCTAAGGCGCTGAACCGATTCATCGCCACGGTGTGGGTAACGCCGGTAACACCGTCGGCGCCGCTGAGTTCGATCGGCACCCGATGCACCGTCGCTCCGGCGATATCGTAGGTCCAAATCGCCATTGCGTGCTCGAAGGCAATCGTGCGTCCGTCACGCGAAATCGTCGGCCACACAATTGATTCGCCGCCGAGCGCCGTCAAGCGCCGCAATCCGCCCGCCGCATGCGACCACAGTTGATCGCTGCCGCTACGATCCGACACGAAGTAGAGCGTCGCGCCGTCGGGCGACCACATCGGCCAACGATCCTTGGCCTCCCCATTGGTGATACGCTCGAAGCGATGCGCGGGTCCGGCAACGACGATTTCATCCTGGTCCATGTGGCTGTGGCCGCGGCGCCACCATTGCACGAAACCGTTGCGCACGTAGGCCACGGTGCGACCGTCCGGCGCCGGCGCCGCCTGCATCGCGTTGACGAAGCGCTCGCTCACTACCCGCATCGGCGTTCCGCCGGCGGCGGCGACGCGCATGATGTCGCCGTCGTACACGATATTATGTGCACTGCTCGTAAAATACACGAAGCGACTGTCGGCCGACCAGCCGTCGAGCTCGGGCGTCACGTCATCGTGCGTTACCCGCGCGACCGTTCCGCCGGCCAGCGCCATCGTATAGATTCCGGTCGCGCCGGCTCGCGAATTCACGAACGCGATCAGCCGTCCATCCGGTGAGAACATCGGCCGCGACGCGGAGCCGCCGGTTGCGACCAGTAAGCGCGCCGCACCGCCGCCGGCCGCCACGATCCAGACATCGCCGCCGGTCACGAAGGCGATCTGCGCGTGATCCGGCGAGATCGCCGGCTCGGCGAAGCTTGCGACGGCCGCGGGCGCCGGCTCGCCCGATGCGGGCGGCACGGTCACCGCAGCGGTGGCGAACACCGCTCCGGCGGTACGCGCGTCGGTCGTCCACTGCGGGCCGCACACGAGGGCGACGGCGATGGTAAGGGCGAGCGTTGTGCGGATGAGTCGGCCGGCGTGCATGCGCCGCGTTTCGGACCCCGAGACGCAGAGCCTTTGCGCCGCTATTGCGCGTCTGTCAGCGAGCGCTGCACGCCGCGCGGCCGGCTACGCCGTTTTCAACGACGCCATATCGATCACGTAGCGGAATCGAACCTCGCCTTTTTCGACTTTCTTATAGGCATCGTTGATGCCGTCGATATCGATGACTTCGATATCCGGACCAATGCCGTGCTCGGCGCAGAAATCGAGCACCGCTTGCGTTTCGGCGATGCTGCCGATCAACGAGCCGGCGACGGAGTTACGGTGACCGGCGACTTCCATGTTATTGACCGGCGAGAGCGGTTCGAGCGCGCCCACCACAGCCAGCGTCGCGTTGCGCTTGAGCAACGGAAGATACGTGTTGAGATCGTGTTTCTTTGGAATGACGCTGAGCAAAAAGTCGAAACTGCTCTTGTGCGCTTCCAACGTCGCTTTATCGGTTTCAATGATTCCGGTCGCGCCGATCCGGGTCGCCTCGTCGAGCTTTTCTTTTTTCTCGGTAAACACATACACGTCGGCGCCGAGCGCGCGAGCGAGTTTCGCCGCCATGTTGCCCAACCCGCCGAACCCGATGATGCCGACCTTATCGCCGGCCTTCACCTTCCAATAGCGCAGCGGCGAAAACGTCGTTACCCCCGCGCATAAGATCGGCGCCGCGACCTCGGGCCGCAAGCCGGCCGGAATTTTAAGCACGAAATCTTCGCGTACCACGAGCGAGGTCGAATAGCCACCGTACGTATTGTCCCGGCCGTACGTGTTTTCACCACCGGGCGCCTTGGCCGACGGAACCATCGGACCGTTATACGTCGCAAGCCAGCTGTTGGGGCCTTCACAATAATTTTCTTCGCCGGCTTTGCACGCTTCACATGATTGACAACTGTCGATCATGCAGCCCACGCCGACCAAATCCCCGGCCTGGTGACGCGTCACGCCAGCGCCGGTCGCAGCTACGCGGCCCACCACTTCGTGCCCCGGCATGCACGGGTACACGGTATTGCCCCATTCGTTTTTGACCTGATGGATGTCGGAATGACAGACGCCGCAGAACAGCACGTCGATGGCGACTTCGTTCGCTTTGGGTTCGTCGCGTTCGAACTCGGTGCGTGCGAGGTGCGTGAACGAATGGCCGGCAGCGTAGCCGACTGACTTGATCATGAAAAATTGCTCCTAAAATTGCCGGTGCACGTGGTCAATGCCGTTTCAGGCGCGCCCGACGCTAGGAACTTTTCTTGAGCGGCGCCGTTCCTTACCTATCCAGAACCAGAGTTTCGGCCGGCGCCGGCTCGGCGCTTATACTTCTGCGACGTGAAGTTGTGGCCGTTTCTAACCGCGAAAGCACCGCATATGCAATCACCGCGTGTCGTATCCGCCGCCTTGTCGCTTTTGACGGCGATCGCACTGGCCGCCCCGGCCGGCGCGGCGCTGCCACCGGCACCGGTGGCCAAAACGATTCCCGTCAGCGACGAGTATTTCGGAACGAAGGTCGTCGATCCGTACCGTTGGATGGAGCAGCCCGGCAATCCCGATCTGGCCGCGTATCTGAAAGCGCAAAGCACGCGCACGCGCACGATCCTCGATGCGATTCCGGGCCGTAAAGCGTTGCTCGCGCGCTTGAACTCATTGCTCGAAACGGTGAATTCGTCCAGCAGCGTGACGCCGCGCAAAAACGCCATCTTCTTCGAACGCTTGTCGCCCGGCTTCAACTTGGCCAAGCTCTACGTTCGCACCGGCGGCGCCGAACGCGTCGTGCTCGATCCCGCAACGCTGAGCACCGGCGGCCGGCATTTCGCGATCGCCGGTTTCACGCCGTCGGACGACGGCACGCTCGTCGCGGTGCGACTGACCCCCGACGGCAGCGAGCCCGAAACGGTCACGCGATTCTACGACGTCGGCGGGACACGAGCGCTGCCCGACACTCTGGAGCGGTCGGACTTCGGCGTCACCGGCTGGCGCGGCGACGGGAAAGCGGTGTTCTATTTGCGCTTTCAAGATTTGCCGCCCAACGCGGCGCCCACCGCCTTGTATCAAAACGTGCGGACGTACCTGCACGTCCTGGGCACGCCGCAGAGCGCCGATCGGGCGGTGTTCGGCAGCGGCCTCTCACCCGACGTGCAGATGATGCCCAATGAATTTGCCGCGGCGTCCGTCGATCCGTCGGCGTCGCACGCCTTCGGGCTGGTCATCAACGGCGTGCAAAACGAGAAACGCGGGTACGTCGCGCCGAAGGCGGCCTTCGAACGCGGCAGCGCGAGCTGGACCAAAGTCTTCGACTACGCCGACGGGGTGACCGACGCGACGCTGCACGGCGACGATATCTACCTCATCAGCCACAAGAACGCGCCGCGCTTCGCGGTCCTGAAAACCAGTGCGGCACATCCCGACATGTCGACCGCCCAGGTCATCGTACCGCCGTCAAATCGCGTCATCGACGGCGCCGCGGCGGCCAAAGACGCACTATACGTATCGGAGCGCGAGAACGGCTTAGCGCGGATCGTCAAAGTCGACTATGCAACCGGTGCGACGACGGAGATTCCGTTACCGGTTCAGGGCACCGCCAACGACTTCACCGCCGATCCGCAGTACCCAGGTTTTATCGTACGGCTCGAAAGCTGGACGGTTTCGCCGCAATGGTTCGCCTACGATCCGGCGCAGAACAGCTTGGCCAATACGAATCTCGATCCGCCCTCGCCGGTCGACTATTCGGCAATGACCGCCGAGGAGGTCACCGTTCCGGGCCGCGACGGCACGCCGATCCCACTCTCGATCGTACACCGCAAAGACGTCAAGCTCGACGGCAGCAACCCAACGCTCTTGTATGCATACGGCTCGTACGGCATCAGTTCGTCGCCGAGCTTTTCAGCGTCGCGGATCGCCTGGTTCGAGCGCGGCGGCGTTTTTGCCGTCGCCCACGTTCGCGGCGGCGGCGAGAACGGTCAAGAGTGGCATTTGGCCGGCAAAGATGCCAACAAGGTCAACACCATCAACGACTTCATCGATTGCGCGCAGTGGCTCATCGCGCAGAAGTACACGTCGGCGAATAAACTCGGCGCGCGCGGCGGCAGTGCGGGCGGTATCACGATGGGCGGAGCGATCACGCGCGCACCGCAACTCTTCGCCGCGGTGCTCGACGAGATTCCCGTCTCCGACCAACTGCGCATCGAGTTTAGTCCGAACGGTCCGCCCAACATCCCCGAGTTCGGCTCCGTCACCACCGCCACCGGGTTCCAGAATCTGTATGCTACGAACGCCGTGACGCACGTGATGCCGGGCGGCCGATATCCGGCCGTCATGCTGACGACCGGTGCGAACGATCCGCGCGTCGATCCCTGGCAGGCGGCGAAGATGGCCGCGACCTTGCAAGCCGACAACGCCGGTAAGCGGCCTATCCTCTTGCGCGTCGACTATGCGGGTGGTCACGGTCTGATCGGTGCCACGAAGGCGCAGGGCGCCGAACTTTCGGCCGACGAGTACAGTTTTCTCCTGTGGAACATGGGCGTCGCCGATTTTCAACCGCGACTGTAGCGCCGGCCGCGCGGCGTCGGGTTAGCGCCGGTCCAAAGCACGCGTTGCGACGACGGCTTCGAGCCGGCTTTTCACGTGCAGTTTGCGCAGGATCGCGGAGATGTGCGCTTTGACCGTAATTTCTTCAACGTGCAGATCGGCCGCGATTTGGCGGTTCGAACGCCCCGCCGCGAGCAGTTCGAGCACCGCGCTCTGGCGGGGGGACAGCGTCTCGGCGGGGCGACCCGGTGGCGTCCCGGCGTGCACCGGCAACGACGCATACACGTTTCCGGCCAACACGCTCCGGATCGCGCGTTCCATTTCGGGCTTGGTCGCCGACTTTGAAATGCAAGCCGCCGCGCCCAGCGCCAACACCCGGGCGACGGTTTCGCGATCGTCGCGCGACGACACCACGAGCAGAGGTGTTTCCGGAACGAGCGAGCGCAATCGGGCAACGTCGGCAAGTCCGTCACCCGAACCGGGCATGATCAGGTCGACGAACACCAGATCGAAGGGTCCGTGCTGCGCGAGCATCTCCATCGCTTCGGCGAAGCTACGCACCTCGCTAATATCGGCGCCTCCGAGCGCGGCGTCGATAACGTGCCGCAGCGCCTCGCGAAAAAGCGGGTGATCGTCGGCCACCAAGATGCGCGCGCTCGGTTTCAGCACATGTAGACCTTCGTACAATAGTCGCGGACGCGCAAGTAAGCTACACTTGGACGGAGCATTGGTAGAATCTTTGCCCAGTCAAGGAGGTACGCGTGAGTGCTGTTTTAGAGGTCGAGACACTATTCGACTTAACGAAACTCGGGATCGAAAATCCGTTCCGGCGAAAATACGATAATTTCATTGGTGGCCGCTATGTGCCGCCGGTTGAGGGCCGCTATTTCGCCAATATCAGCCCGCTGATCGGTCAGCCGTTTACCGAAGTGGCCCGGTCGACCGCCGCCGACGTCGAGTTAGCCCTCGATGCCGCGCACGCGGCACGCGAGGCATGGGGCCGGACATCAGGCACCGAGCGGGCGAACATTCTCAACAAAATCGCGGATCGAATGGAAGCCAAGCTCAGCGTTCTGGCGCTGGCCGAAACGATCGACAACGGCAAACCGATTCGCGAAACGACGCTCGCCGATATCCCCCTGGCGATCGATCACTTCCGCTATTTCGCCGGCTGCATTCGCGCCCAAGAGGGCGGCATTAGCGAAATCGACCACGATACGGTGGCGTATCACTTCCACGAGCCGCTCGGCGTCGTGGGTCAGATCATTCCCTGGAATTTTCCGATTCTCATGGCGGTGTGGAAACTCGCTCCGGCGCTGGCGGCGGGCAACTGCGTCGTGCTCAAACCGGCCGAACAAACGCCGGCCTCGATCATGGTTTGGATCGATATGATCGGCGACTTGCTACCGCCCGGCGTGCTCAATATCGTGCAAGGCTTTGGACTCGAAGCCGGTAAGCCGCTGGCATCGAACAAGCGTATCGCGAAGATCGCCTTCACCGGCGAAACGACGACGGGCCGCCTCATCATGCAATACGCGTCGCAAAACTTGATTCCGGTGACGCTCGAGTTGGGTGGCAAATCACCGAACATCTTTTTCGCCGACGTGCTCGATGCGGACGATGCCTTTTTCGACAAAGCGCTCGAAGGCTTCACGATGTTCGCCCTCAATCAAGGCGAAGTCTGCACCTGCCCGTCACGCGCGCTCATACAAGAATCCATTTACGACCGCTTCATGGAACGCGCGCTGGCTCGGGTCAAAGCGATCGTGCAGGGCAACCCGCTCGACATGAACACGATGCTCGGCGCCCAAGCGTCGAGCGAACAGCTCGAGAAGATCTTGTCGTATTTCGATATCGGCCGGCAGGAAGGCGCCAAAGTCCTCACCGGCGGCCGGCGCAACGAACTCGACGGCGCCTTTAAAGACGGGTACTACGTCGAACCGACGATATTTGAAGGCAACAACGCGATGCGCGTGTTCCAGGAAGAGATCTTCGGCCCCGTGGTGAGCGTCACGACATTCAAAGACGAAGCCGACGCGCTCGCGATCGCCAACGACACGCTCTACGGCTTAGGTGCCGGCGTCTGGTCGCGCGATGCAAACACGTGTTACCGCATGGGCCGCGGCATTCAAGCCGGCCGCGTTTGGACGAATTGCTATCACCTGTACCCGGCGCATGCGACGTTCGGCGGTTACAAACAATCGGGTATCGGGCGCGAGAATCACAAGATGATGCTCGATCATTATCAGCAGACCAAGAACATGCTCGTGAGTTACAGTCCGAACAAACTTGGATTCTTCTAACGCGCCGAGTCGCGTCGATGCAACGCCCGCAGCCGTCGAACTCATCGAACGGCTGCGGGCGCGCCACGGTCCGGTCATGTTCCATCAATCTGGCGGCTGCTGCGACGGCAGCAGCCCGATGTGCTATCCGGTCGGTGATTTTCTGCTTGGGTCCGCCGACGTGCGGCTGGGCTCGATCGCCGGCGCATCGTTCTACATGAGCGCTTCTCAATTCGCGTATTGGCAGCATACGAAACTGATCATCGACGTCGTTCCGGGACGCGGCGGCATGTTTTCGCTCGAAAACGGTGAGGGCGTCCGGTTTCTCACCCGTTCGCGAATCTATACCGCTGACGAAGCCGCCGCGCTGCCGCCGGTCGACGTCGTTATCAGTTAATTTCTGTAAGGCCGGTCGGCTACACGCTCGATACCTGACGCGCTGCACGAGCAGGTTGGCATTGCATAGCCGCGCCGGCGGTGCGCTGGCCGATACGGACGGAACAATCAGCGGCCAGGCCGCATTCGTGGTTTCACGCCGGCCGACGTCGCGTCGCCGGCCGATCGACAGCCCGCGGCCGAAGTCATCGTCCAGCCGTCGGCCCTGGGCCTCTGAGGGATCCTGAGGATGGCCGAGGCCGAACTGTACGGATGCTCCAGGAGGTCTAACGCGACTCGCTCACCACGAGCTGAGGGATGTCCGCCTCAACCAAATGTTCGTCGTTATTGGCCCACCACAAAGCGAGCGATATCCGCGCGTGGCTATCTTGCCGCAAGCCGGTGATGCAAACGAGACGTCGCACACCACTCGTCCGCTGCGGCCCGTCGCACCTGATACGAGAATCTTCACGTTCGACCTGGATCTATTTCGGAGTTCGTGGCCCAGTTCGCAAGCGCCGGCTGCTTCAGCATTGCAGGGATCGCGAGGTCTCAGCTTGCGCCACTTCCGTATTGCCGCGTGATGACTTCCAAGTAGTGCCCGTCGGGAGCGAGGAAGTAGACACCCCGGCCGCCATCATTGTGGTTGATCTCGCCAATGTGGTCGCCGAACGGATCGGCCCAGTATTCAAGATCTTGCTCGCGGATGCGGCCCATGACGGCGTCGAAATCGGCTTCGCCGATGAGGAAAGCGTAGTGCTGTGGCTGGATCGGTCCCTCGACAGATGCGAAATCAAGCGACACTCCATTGTCGAGTTCGACCACCTCGAAGGGGCCGAATCGGACCGGCGCCGGCCGCCCCAGCATGTCGGCCAGGAAACGCGCAGACCGTGACTTGTCTGACGACGAAACAATAGTGTGGTTGAGTTGAACGGCCATGTCTTTCCCGAACGTAATAGTGTGCAGTACGTTTCATTATCGCGCGAGCCGTGTTCGAGCGTCAGCCGACGCACTTTCATTGCAGTCGCTTCACGATGATCCGAGACGCGAGTAACACGCCTGCCTTGGCGATTCCCTGCATCGAGTCTCGGTCGACGTCAACCTGAAAGCGCAGCTCGAGTCGAAGCGGACGAGTCACGTGTTGCGTCAACGTCAGGCGCTGCCTAGCTAGATACAAGTCTTCGATTTTGACCGTAGCGTGCTTAGCGGTCGCGGTCCCGCTCAGTACATTCACTGCATCGGAACGTATATCGAAGACTACTTTGCGTACCGATAGGCGTTGCGATCGTCGCGTCCCATACCGGGCATCGCTCATCTGCGGACACCGTCGTACGAAGTAATCGATGCCGTGCGCGCGGCGGCCGGCCGCGGCGCTCGCATCGTCTCGATCTGCCCGGGAGCGTTTTCGCTAGCGGCGACGGGCCTGCTAGACGGTCTTTGCGCCAAGACGCATTGGATGGCGGCAGCCGCGCTGGCCCGCCGTTATCGTCGACCCTGCGGTGCTGTATGTCGATAACGGGAATATTCTCACGTTCGCCGGCGCGGCGGCGGCGGCCCATGCTGCGGGGCTGGCCGTCATGCCCTTGGAGCGCGACGGCGGGCAGGCTCAGTACATCGAGCATCCGGCTCCGGGCGGCGGCGGTTCGCTTGAACCACTCCTGCGTTGGATCGACGGACATCTCGATCGTGCCCTACGGCTCGAAGACTTGGCGCAACGTGCGGGGATGAGTGTGCGGACCTTGAACCGGCGGTTTCGCGAACAAACCGGTGGTGCACCCGGCACCTCAATCACCGTTGCGGATTCGACGCGCTCAAATGCTCCCGGAGACATCGGATTACTCAATCGAAGAAATCTCGGCATGCGTCGGATTCCAGTCCGCGGCGACTCTACGGGATCGCTTCGCGCGGATTGTCGGTATCAGTCCTCATGGCTATCGGCGCGCCTTCGCAGCCCGCATCGCTTAGAATTGCATGTTCAAGATAGAACGGCGCCGGTACTCGATGACCTCGAACTTTTAAGTCCGTGCCTTCACCTTTTTATTACGCGCCCGCCGCTGGGGAAAAACTAAAAAGTGCTTGGCCATGCAAGACCGATCATCGTCGCACAAACGCGGACGACGACTTGTGAGGCGAGATATTCCGTAAGGGTCGCTTCGCCACGCTTTGGACCGTGCGAGATGAAGAGCTACGCGAGTTCCGGGGTTGTTCAGCCACGACGCTGACCAAGCCAAGCCTAGCGCAGCATTCGCGGGATCAACACTTTTAGTAATTTGACTGCGAAGTCGCGTGGCGCGTCGAGATGACGTTGCGAGACGCGTAAGGCAGCCAAAGGCGACGACCGCTTCGCGATAACCGTCCTTGCCGGCTTGAGACGATCGCGGTCGCGTATGCAGCAAGCCCACGACCTGTCCCGTGCGGGCGCTGCGCTCGCCGCGGCCAGGCTCGTTGACGGACCGCTTTTCGCAGGCCTGACGCCGCAAGGTGGGCTAGCGACGGGCTGCGACGCGGGCCAAACCGGGTCGCATGATTAAGCAGCACGGAGGGTGGAAGAGTACCGCGATGCTCGATCGCTACGTCGAAGACGGCACGCAGTGGAACGACAAACGTGACCATTGGCCTTGGGCTTTCGTCGGGGGTTTCTCTTTCGGTTATGAGCAGCGTCGAAGCGTACCATGTTTGGGGGCAAACGGACTTTGGCAGTGGCATGAACGCCGTTGAGATTGAACAGGCTATAGCGGCTCTTGACGACGCATCGACTCCGCGAAAGACCCGACTCCTATGAAGGCTCGGAAGGAACCAACCTCCCGCAACGGCACGGCCAAGACGCACATCCTTGATACGGCGCAACGAATAGTGGGGGCAAAAGGCTTCGCATCGGTGGGTCTTAACCAAATTCTCGGTGCGGCCGGCATCCCAAAGGGCTCATTCTATTATTACTTCTCGTCCAAAGAAGCTTTCGGGAAAGATTTGCTCGAGCATTATTTTGAGAACGAACTTCGGCAAATCGACACGTTTTTATTTAAGCCCGGCCGCACAGCCCGGGATCGGCTCATCGCATATTGGCGGTTCTTCAGAGCAAACCAAGAGCACGACAATGCTAACGGGAAATGTTTAGCAGTAAAACTCGGCGCTGAAGTCTCTGATATGTCGGAAGATATGCGACTTGCGTTGAAGATCGGCACTGCGGCAATTGTCGCGCGACTGTCTCGCGTTCTCAAAGAGGGCGTGGCTGATGGTTCTATCCCAATCTCCGGCAGTCCAAGTGCGACTGCCCAGACGCTCTATCAACTGTGGATGGGTGCGAGCGTTATATCGAAAATCTCACACGATCGTGGCGCGTTCGCCAACGCCAATGCAACGACCGAGCGAATTCTCGCCGGCGAGGCCCTATAACGCCCAGCTCGGCTGACTCTCTAAAACTTCTCACGACGGCTCTCGTATCTGTGTTCTTACGCCGGACCCTTGCTTTTAGAAGGCGTCTAGTCTATAAGTAGACGACTGGTCTACTACGATGGCTCGCTACTCTCGTTTCTTGTCCCATACAATTCGTCGCGCCCTCCGGAATGAAATCGACCGATGAAGATCGCAACGTCCGCATCCGCCTATCAACCCTGTAAGTCAAAAGGAACCAGAAATGTTTAGGACTCTCCCTCGTAAAGCGCTCATTTCCATCAGCAGCTTTCAAGGTGCTATCTTTCCCGACGGATCCAAGACAGGTGTGTTTTTTACCGAAGCTCTACACCCGTTCGAAGTATTGACGGCGGCAGGTTTCGAGGTAGATTTCGCATCTGAAACCGGCTCTTATGGTTTTGATGAGTTCTCTCTGACGCCACCCTTCTTAGCGGGAAGCGACAAGGCTGTGCACGACAATGCAAAGAGCCCGTTTATGGTCAAGCTTAGTTCAAAGTGCATGAAGGCGTCCGATGTGGACAGTCGGCAATATGGACTGTTCTTCGCGTCCGCTGGGCATGCCGCACTTTACGACTACCCGCAGGCTACGGGACTGCAGGCCATAGCGCTAGATATCTGGGATCGTGGCGGCATTCTTGGTGCCATCTGCCACGGTCCGGTGCTGCTGCCGGCGATCATCGACCCCAAGACCGGGAAGTCGATTATTGCGGGCAAGACGGTGACTGGCTTCACAACCGAAGGCGAGATGGTTTTGAACGTCCTCGACAGGCTCAAGTCGGACGGTGTTTCCACGGTTCTCGAAGCTGTAAGCAAAGCTGGAGCAGATTACAGTTCGCCCATGTCCGCCTTTGACGACTATTCTGTGAGTGCTGGCCGCATCATTACTGGAACTAATCCGGCCAGTGCGCGTAGCGCTGCGGAAAGAACCGTTCGCGCATTCGACAATCCAGCCGATTGCGTGCTCAAGACGCTCATATCTTAGCCGCACTACAGCTCAGTTGACGTCCAGCAGCCCCGGCATCTGTCGATTATCGCTGGCACCACATAGTGCAATCTGTGGCCAGTTATTGTACATCATGAAAGCGAACTTCGCTGAGGCGACATACGGGGTCAAATACGTCGCTATCGACAGCACGTTTTGAACGACGGATGCTCGCAAAGGCGTAAGAACGCCCCGCAGCTTGCCACATCAGGCACGGTCTTCGTCCCGGTCTACCTTGAGCAGAACTCTGGCATTGCGTAAGAACGTATACCCGAACGAGCGGCGCGCCACTACCTATATAATACCTCGCCGCTGCTAAACTTCGGAAGATGCTCGCGGCAAAAGGCGTGCGCCGATTTCGGCGACCTAGCGATTCACAAACCGCTTAATAAAAGCTAGCCGTTAATCATCGCGGACACGAACGAAGAAGAAAGTAACACTTGAAAGCATATTGATTACCGGCGCCGGAACGGCTTCGGCAACGAAGCGGCGTTCAGGCTGGCCGAAAAGGGTTTCGACGCCATCGCCGCTGTCGAAGTCAATCCGCAAATTGAGGTCCTTGAGAATCAGGCCAAGGAGCGGGGAGTTAACCTGCAGATCGAAAAGCTCGACGTCACGAATGAGGGCGACCGTCGGAAAGCGCTCGGCTGGAACGTCGAGATTTTGGTCAACAAGGCAGGCATGCTCGAGGGTGGATCAGTCGTCGACATCCCCGGCGACAATATGCGCCATGAGTTTGAGGTCAACGTCGTTGGGCCGCTTATCATGACTCAAGGGATCGTCAAGCAGATGATCAAGCGCGGAACTGGCCGAGTGGTATGGGTGTCTTCGCGCGAGGGAATAAACGTCAACCCTTTCGCCGGCATTTACTCTGGCTCCAAGCACGCCATCGAGGCAATAGCGCAAACCATGGCGATTGAATTACAAGAGTTCGGAATCGAGGTAGCCACCGTTAATCCGGGCCCTTTCCTCACCGGTTTCAACGATCGCGGCTTTGATGTCCAGAAGAGCTGGCTGGACGATCGGTCGGAGCGTTTATTCGACTACTCGAAGCTGGCGTTCCCCCGGGCACAGTTTGACCCCGAGCCGGTCCACGCAGCGCTGACCGCCGTGGCTGCGGGCGGGGTCGATACTTTCCGCAATCTCGAGCCCAAGTCGATAATTGACGAGACAAAGAAAATATGGAGATGATTTGGTCAAAGAAGATCAAGGACGGCCCAGGAACGCGTCATAAGCAAGTCCAGGCATGTTACGGCATGAAACCCGAGACACGCGCGTCGCAGAAGCGTAAAGCCCAAACATGGCGAACCGCGCCTGGCGTGTTGGCGACGTCACAATTACGAAGACCGTTGAAGTTGAATTCACCTTTCCGAGCGAACAAACGGGTAAGATTTTGCCCGACGCAGATCCTACATCCGTACTTGCAATACCTTGGATTGCGCCCCTTTGCAACGCCCGAAGGGATACTCCGCGGCAGCGTGCATCATTGCTGGTCCAAACGCCGTCGGCTCGCATTATTGTGGACACAGGCATCGGCAACGACAAGACCCGCGACCTGCCGCTGTTTTCGATGAGAATAACGCCGGTGCTCGGCTTTCTTAACGAGGCCGGGTGGAGCCGGAAGTCGGTCGATCACGTGATCTGCACGCACTTGCATCTAAACCACGTTGCGTGGAACACGATTCGTCGAGACGACAAGTGGGTCCCGACGTTTCCTAATGCCGTCTATCACTTTGGAAGTCGCGACTACGAGTATTTTGACCGCTCGACGATCTCTGTTCGGCGCGCGATGTTTGCCGACTCTATCACGCCAATCGTGATCGCCAACCTTGCGTCAATCTACTTACCGGGAACTGTCGCGGTTCAAGAATTAACTGCCGATCCGACGCCTGGTCATACGCCCGGTCAAATGAGCCTCGTTGTGCGATCGCGCGGCGAACGTATCGTGATCGAAGGAGACGTAATGCATCACCCCTGTCAGGTGGCCCATCCCGAGTGGCGTCTCATCTCGATGATGACGCGACGGCGGCCGAAGTGACCCGGCGAACGTTCCTAGACAAGCTTGCCGACACCGGGACCGTTCTGATTGGCACGCATTTTTCCGGACCCACCGCGGGGCGCATCATGCGCGAAGAAAACACCTGCCGCTTCGAGCCAGCTACAGGCGTTGAAGCATAAGTTGCTCCATACGCTTTAATCCTCAACGACCCGTTAAGCCAGTCTCGCGCAGTTGGCACAATACGGCTTACTGCGACCCATAAGTCCATCTCAAAACGTGACCCTCGCGCACGTTTTTTCCCCCCGCGACGTTCACGACGTACTTCTTCAGCTTGCTGCGGCTTCGCGGAGCATGTTGCTCGCGTACCGGCGCCGCGACAGGTAGCAACCCGCATTGCTATTGTCGCGGCCTATCTAGCAATGTTTATTCCATCGGAAAGCAGTGCTTGGTATTGCGATGTCGCCGCCGCAACTGTCTCGAAGGGCCGGTCCGTACTCGCATAATATTCTCCGCACCGACCGTTTAGTACCGTAAAGGGTACGTTACCAAAGCAAAATCCCGGCGACACGTCGAAAACGACGAATCCCAGTCTCTTCTAAGTCGCGCGTAGCTAATTCGATTATTCTTCAGTAACCTGAGGTAAACCGGGTCTGCCCGCGGTGCTCACAGCGTAGCTCGTCGGACGCACGTTCCCAGTAACGCTACAAGCTAGGCCGGCTCCCACTTTGCGCGTGTTTATCGTTCGACACGCCGAACACGAGGATTCATAAGAAGCACCATGTACCCCAACCGATCGACCACAATGATTTGGGCAACCACGCTGCTTGCACGCGGCACACCGGTCTTAGGATGGACGGGTGAATACTCCCGGGTGATCTCCCGGGAGGAGATCGGCTCGGCCGACTCCGAGTGCGTCGTCGTCGCATCGTGCGCGATGGACTTGGCGGCAACGCGCGCGTCAATCGACGACCTCCATCGCTCCAGCTCCGCCTGGCGCGAATTGGTGCGCGATCGCCGGCGGCGCGTCGTTGCGTTGGACGGGAACCAGTTCGCCAACCGGCCCGGGCCGCGCCTAATCGAAACGGCGGAACTGTTCGCTGCGGCAATCCACCCCAAATTCTTTGAGTCGTACGCCCGGGCGGCGCGCGACGCGCGCAAACTCGACGTCGTCGAGGTGGTTACCGCGTGATATTCTCGAGCTTAAATCTCGTCGTAGACGCTCGGAACCCGGCCTCGGAATCATGAGCGACGCGCCCGGACCCGGCCGTCGTCGCGCATCGATTTCGACGCGCAAAGGAGACGCGGGCGCCACGCGGTTGGGTGGTGGCGGCCAGGTGTCGAAGGCCGACGCGCGCGTCGAAGCCTACGGTGCCATCGACGAACTCAATACCGTCATCGGGCTCGCGCGGTCGCGCTGCAGCGACGTTGAAATCTGCCGCGAGATTCGCTCGATTCAACGGGATCTGTTTGTGGTCGGCTCGGCCGTCTCGACCCGGTCGGAAGCGCACAAGCCGATCCCGGAGATTCCGAAAGCCATGGTGCTGCGGCTCGACGAGCTCGTCGAGCGCTTCGAGGCTGAGCCGGGCGTGCTTCGCGACTGGTCGATCCCTGGCGAATGCGAGGAATCGGCGCCGTTCGACGTCGCACGTGCGATCTGCCGCCGTGCCGAACGCGCAAACGTGCGCTACGTTACAGGTGGCGGCATCGTTCAACCAACGGTGTTGGAGTTTCTCAACCGCCTCAGTGACGTTCTGTGGCTGTGCGCGCGCGTCATCGAAGCACGTCACGGCATCGATGCGCGGCTACGCGACGCGGCACATCCGGGTGCGCCTTGGTCGCGGGCCTGGTGAGCCGGGCGCTCATGGTGCTTGGTACGGCATCACACGTGGGCAAGTCGCTGCTGACCGCGGCGATTTGCCGCATTCTCGCCGACGACGGCTATCGCGTTGCACCGTTCAAGGCGCAGAACATGTCGCTCAACTCGGCAGCGACGCCCGACGGCCGCGAGATCGGCCGGGCCCAAGCAATGCAAGCCGAGGCGGCACGCATCGCGCCGACCGTCGACATGAACCCGGTGCTGCTCAAACCCACCAGTGATGTTGGTTCGCAGATCGTCGTGTTGGGGCGCGTTCACGGCGTGGCGATGGCGCGCGATTATCATCGCACGCGCGTACACGACCTCTTTCCGCTCGTCGTCGATGCGTATCGGCGACTCGCCGATCAGTATGACATCGTCGTCCTTGAAGGCGCCGGCAGTCCGGCCGAGATCAACCTCAAGGCGTCGGATATCGTGAATATGCGCATGGCGCAAGCGGCGGATGCGACCTGCCTGCTCGTCGGCGACATTGACCGCGGCGGCGTCTTCGCGGCGCTCCTGGGAACACTGGCGCTGCTGCGCCGAGACGAACGCGCCCGGATCCGTGGTTTTGCGATCAATAAGTTCCGCGGAGACCTCGCTTTATTGACGCCCGGAATCGCCACGATCGAGCGCCGTCTCGGAATTCCTTCGCTGGGAGTCATTCCGTGGCTCGCCGACGTCGGACTCGATGAGGAGGACAGCGTGACGCTCGACGACGCGCCGCGCCTAGGCGCGGGCACATGGCGCACCGCGTCGGCCGACGGCTCGCGCGCCCTGCGCGTCGCGGTCGTCGCGCTGCCGTATCTTGCGAACGCAACCGACTTCGCGGCGCTAGCCGCCGAGCCCAGCGTGAATCTTGCCTACGCGCACCGCGCCGCCGATCTCGAACGCGCCGACGTCGTGATCCTGCCGGGCACCAAAGACACGCTGGGAGCCCTGCACTGGCTTGACGAGGGAATGGGCAAAGCGCTCATGGCGTTTGGTGAAAGCAAACCCGTCGTCGGTATTTGCGGCGGTTATCAAATGCTCGGGCTCACGGTCGCTGACCCCCATGGTGTCGAGGCCGGCGGCGCGCGACGAGGGTTGGGAATGCTTCCCGTGCATACGGTGCTGACGCGTGAAAAGCTGACGCGAGCGGTGCGCGTGCGGCCGCGCCCACTCGCATTGTTTGGGCGGGAGCCGCTGGGCCCCGGCGAGCTCGACGGAACCGGCTACGAAATCCACATGGGCCAAACTCAAGCCGAATCGAGCACGGCGGCGTTTGCCGACGTCGTTCGTGACGGCGGAGAACGCGTCGTCGACGGCGCCGTGTCGACGAATGGGCTCGTCATCGGCACCTACGTGCACGGACTTTTTGCCGGCGACGCTATCCGCTGGGCGTTCGTGCGCGCCGCGCGCGAGAGCAGCGGGCTCCAAGCCCCCGCGCTGCTCAGCGACTACGGCGCGCAACGCGAAGCTCGGTTCGATCGGCTCGCCGCGCACGTTCGCGCTCGACTCGACCTGCAACCGCTGCTTAAGGCTGCCTCCGGCACCGCTGACGGCGGTCGTCGCCGCACGCGACCGCCGGCGCATCGGCGATCGCTGCCATGAGGCTCCTTCCATTTGCACTGGCATGCGCGGCGGATGCTGCACTGGGTGACCCGGCGGCTTGGCCGCATCCGGTGCGACTCGTCGGCGCGGCCTGCGCGCGGGGCGAAGGCTTCGTCCAGCGCTACACGCGCGGCGACTCACAACGCGAACTTATCGCCGGCGCGCTGCTGTGCGCGACGATTGTCGGCGGGACGTACGGCGCCGCTCGTGCAGTGCTGGCCACCGCGTTCCGCATCGATCCCCGGTTGGGGTTGGTGGTGGAAGCGGCTCTTGGTTGGACGACCCTCGCGGCACGCGACCTCATTGGCGAGGCATCCGCGGTGACCGCACGCCTGGAATACGGCGATGTGAGCGGAGCGCAGCGGCGGGTCGCACGAATCGTCGGGCGCGATACAGCGCAGCTCGGTGTCGCCGAGATCGCGCGCGCGACGATCGAAACGCTCGCCGAGAGCGCGTGCGACGGAATCATCGCACCGCTACTCGCGCTCGCGATCGGCGGCGTTCCGCTCGCGCTTGCGTTCAAGGCGGCGAGTACGCTCGATTCGATGATCGGTCATATCGAACCGCCCTACACGTTCTTGGGCCGGGCGGCGGCACGACTCGACGACGTCGCGTGTTACCTTCCCGCCCGCATTACAGCGTTGCTGATCGCGGGTTGCGCCCCGCTCGTCGGCGCGGACGCTCGGCGGGCGTTCATGGTGCTGAGCGCCGACGGCCACCGTCATCGCAGCCCAAACGCCGGCCGGCCGGAGGCGGCCATGGCCGGTGCGCTCGGCGTCCGCTTGGGCGGGTGCAACCACTACGATGGTGTTGCTCGCGAGGGCGGGTATTTGGGTGTGGACTTTCCGGCGCCCACCGTCGGCTCCACGCGCCAGGCCGCCGCACTTGTCGGCGTAAGCGCGATGATCTTCGCGCTAGCGATCGGCGCGGCGCTCGGCGGCCTCGAGTGGCTCGGGACTTGACATTGGTGAACGCGAAATTCGTTGATGGGAAAGACGCGGCACCGGCTCATGGCGGCGATTTGGTCGCGATCGGTCGTCGCTATGGCGTCGATCCGTCGTCCTTGCTCGATTTCAGCGCGAACGTGAACCCGGCCGGGCCACCGGCGCCGCTGCTACGCGCGCTGGAAGCGGGTGTCCGCGATGTCGCCGCGCTCGGGCGGTATCCGGATTCGGCCGGGGACAGTTTACGAAATGCGCTCGCGCGCCAGCTTGCAATTGAGCCCGAAGCGATTATTATCGCGAACGGTGCCGCTGCGTTGATCTCGACGGCGCTTGCAACGCTTAAGCCGCGGCGCTGCTTAGTTCCAACCCCGGCGTTTAGCGAATATTCGTTTGCGATCCGCGCGGCCGGCGGGCAGTTTTGTGCGCTTGCGCTCGATGCAGATACCGACTTCGCGCTCGATCCGCAGCGCGTCTGCGCGGCGGTAAGCGCGCACGCGGCCGACGTTTGCGTCATCACGAATCCGCATAACCCGTCGGCCTCGCTCACCGATCCCGACATCTTGCGGGGACTCGTCTCGGCCGTGCGTAGGCTCGGCACGGCGACGATCGTCGACGAGGCGTTCATCGACTACTCGCCGTCGAGCAGCATCACACGCGATGCGGCAACGACGCCGCAGCTCGTCGTCATTCGGTCGCTCACCAAGTTCTTCGGTGTCCCGTCGCTGCGCGTTGGTTACGCCGTCGCCCACCCGGACTTCGTGCGACGCATGCGCGCGCAGCTTCCGTCGTGGCCGGTTACGGCGCTCGCGATCGAGGCCTTAACCGCAGCTCTTGCCGATACCGCGTACGCACAGCTCACCGTGGCGCAGAATGCCCGCGCCCGCGCGGTCCTTGAGGCCGATCTGCGGAAGATGCATTTGCACGTTGCGCCGTCAGCGGCAAATTACGTCTTGGTGCGACTGCCGGCCGGTTCGCTCCGCGCTCCCGAACTGGTTCGACGACTTATCATCGATCACCACATCGTCATGCGGGATTGCTCGACGTATGACGGCATGGAGAACGCGTCGTACATCCGCGTCGCGGTCCGGAGCCCCGAAGACAATCTCCGACTCTGCGACGCGTTGTCGGGGACGCTCACTCGCGGATGCGAATGCGCCGAGTAGGCCCATTCCGTCGCTAGCTTCCGCGGCTCATCGGAAGTAGCGCGGCGTGGAGGAATTTAACGCGGGTGGTGCTGTCAGCGAAAATCGGCCGGAGTGGGCGCGCGGACCCTACCACCGCCAAGTGGCTCACGACCGGTCCCGCCAACTCGCGCATGGCATCAAATCCACGCGACTCGTCTCGCGGATTACGCTACGGGCGCGAGCACGTGGGCGAGCAGCGAGCGCAGCCGTTCGATGCGCAGCGGCTTATTCAAATACCCAAAACCACGATCGGCGGCGCGCCGGCGGACCGCCTCGCCGGGGTCGGCCGTCACGATGATCGCCGGAATGCCGGGATAGGCGAACGATGCGCGAACGGCCTCGATCGCATCGAATCCGGTGGCGCCGTTCGCCAAATAATAGTCAGCGACGATCACCGCTGGTCGCAGATATTGGGCGCGCAAGAACGCGACGCCGTCATCGACGCAACAGGCGGCGATCGGCCGCATGCCCCAACCACGCAAGATCGTGCAGACCGTCTCGATCGCGGCGAGGTCCGCATCGACGACCAGCACCGTTCGGTCGCGAAACGCTTCGGCGCCCGGTGCATGTTGCGGTGCGTGAGCGGCGAGCGCCGGCAGTTCGACGCCGGCCAGTGGAACGGTAAGCCCGAACACCGAGCCACGACCGGGGCGCGAGCGCACGTCGACCGCCGCGCGGATGAGCGGCACGATCCGGCCGACGATCGCAAGGCCCAAGCCCATGCCCGGCGCTCCGTCGTCGATGTCGGCAAACGGCAGCCGCGTGAACTCGCGAAAAATATCGCTCAGGCTGCCGGCCGGGATGCCGCGTCCGGTATCCCAAACTTCGATCCGCACGCAACCGGCGCGCCGGCGCACGCCGACGAGCACCCCGCCGGCTCGCGTGTAGCGCAGCGCGTTCGAGATCAGGTTGCGCAGCACGCGTTCGAGCAAGTTGCGGTCGGTGCGAACGACGGCGTCGCACGGAACGACGCGCAATCGCAATCCGCGCTCTTCCGCCGGCCGGCCATATTCACCGGCCAGCCGGCGCAAGATCGGATCGAGTGCGACGTCCCGCATATCGGCTTGCAGCGCACCGGCATCGAGCCGCGACATCTCCAAGAGCGTGTGCAGCAACGTATCGGCGCTTTCGAGCGAACGCCCGACACGTTCGACCATATGCGCCGTTTCCGCATCGAGGCGGCGTTCCGCCAGCGCGTTGACGAAAAGCCGCGCGACCGCCAGCGGCTGCAGCAGATCGTGACTCGCCGCTGCCAAAAATTCGGTCTTGCCTTGATTGGCACGTTCGGCATCGGCCTTGGCCGACAGCAGCGCACGTTCGACGGCCCGCCGTTCATCGATTTCCTCGGATAGCCGGCGGTTGAGCGACTGTAACTGCGCGGTCCGCTCGCGAACCGTTGATTCCAGCGTAATCGCGGCTTGAAATAAGCTAAATGCGTTGCCTTGAGCATCGGTGCTGCGCTCGACGCGCGCCATCAACGCGTTGACGATTTTGGTTAATTTCACGTTCTCGCGGACGACATCGCGGGCTACCGGCTCGGCGCCGGCATCATCGGCGCTCATCCCGGCGGCACTGTACCGAACGCGACACCGCTGAAGGTTTGATTGAGGTGCATTGCTTGAAACTGTTCGCCATACGTCGAGAAACCGATAACGTTGTGTGCCGCAAGGAAGCGCGAGACGCGGCCTTGCATGCCCAGCGCCTCGAGCTCGAGCCGGCGGAAGATACAATCGAAGCCCAGCACCGCCGACGGCGGCCCGATCGCGCGCTCGATGCGGGCGAACAGCCGGTCGAGATCGTGGACCATATCCGTTCCGGCCGCCGCCGACAGCACCAAGCCTTCATCGATCGCACAATAAAACGTTAAGCTGCCGTCGGCGTTGGCACTCCGGATCGAACGCACATAGTCATCGCCGCCAACCCGAACCGTCAGCGGGTGCGTCGCGAGTTGCATCGGTGCGAACGGTTCGTTGCCGGCACCCGCCAGCCGTGCGTATTCGGCGCTCGCCGGCTCGGCGTTAATTTCCATCACCGTGCGGCGAACCGGATCGGCCTCGGTAATGACCATTTTCGTCGCTAGGCGGCGAATGTGCTGGGTTCGGAAAACCTCAAACGGGCACTCGGTATGAATCAACGCGATGACGGCGCTCTGGGCATAAAAAGCCGCCTGATGGAACACCACGGTTTCACGAAAGCGTAAATTATCGGCGGCTGACCCGCCGACGAGCGGAATGTCGCCGAGTTCGCGCGCGATCGCACTCAGCACCGGCTCTTCGACACCGGCGATACCGTCGATCAAAAGCAACGCGAATGTATTGCCGGCATCGGCGCTCGGGGCGCGCGAACGCAGCCGCCGCAGCAAAGCGGTCACCGTGGTACTGACGCGCAGGAGCGAACCGGTTGCCAACTGTTCGCAGCGTTCGCTCACGACGGTGAACGACGAACGCGGGAAGCTCATGCCGACGAGTGAATGTGCCGCGTAACCATCGGCGCCAATCTCGCCGGCGGTCGTACAGCCCAGGACGTCGGCGCCCGCGAAACGATCGGCCAGTGCCGCTTCGAGCCGGCCTAAATCGTACGCGGCGGAGCAAAAGAAAACGACGGCGCCGGTTTCGGGTTCCAGGAGCTGACCCGCGAGCTGCCCGGCCGCCAGAACCGGATCTGCAGCCTGCGACTTGCCGCGCCGTATCTCGGCCATCGAGCCTGCTTCGGCGACCAATGAGCGAAGCCCGGCGCGGCGGCGCCAAGGTGTTGCGCGACGCGGGCAGGATTAAGGCTGGATTGTAGTTCGGGTCGATTCAGGGGTACCGGGCGAGCGACGGGAACTTCGTTCGTTGGGGACCTCGTTTCGCGGATATCTATTCTCGAACCGAGGCGCACTCATGCAACAATTCATTCGGCGCTCGGCGCCGCTCGCCGCGGCTCTCGCGGTAACCTTCGCTCTCGCGGCGCCGCTGGCGGCAGCCGCCCAAGACGATTCCGACTCAACCGCTGCCGATGGCGTCGGCGTCGCCCGGATCAGCCTCATCGAAGGTAATGTCGCGGTGCAACGCGGCGATTCCACCGACTCGCTGGCCGCCGCACCCAACGCTCCGGTCCTCGGCGGCGATTACCTCACCACCGGCGACTCGTCGCGCGCCGACATCGAACTCGACGGGTATTCGCAAGTCCGCTTAGCTCAAGACGTCCAGATGCGCTTCACGCATCTGGATCGCGACAACCGCAGCCTGCAGTTGGCCGCCGGCAGTCTCGATGTGCGCTTGACGCGCGTCAACGGCACGATCGATATCGACACACCGTCGGTCAGCATCAAACCGCAGCAAAGCGGCTCGTACCGGGTAACGGTGACCGCCGACGGCCGGACGCTCGTGACCGTGCGTTCGGGCGAAGCCCAAATCGAAACGCCGCAGGGTCCGCACGATTTGCAGCCGGGCAGTACGCTCGTCGCGCAAGGCGAAGCGGCGAACCCGTCGGTCCAAACGCAAGCCGCGGTCGCAGTCGACGACTTCGACCACTTCAATAGCGACCGCGACCGGGTCGACGCGCCCGCACTCGCTGACGCCCAGTACGTCAATCCGGACATCGAGGGCGTCGGCGATCTCAACGACAACGGCCGCTGGGTAACCGACGGCTCCTACGGGCACGTTTGGGTTCCGGCGTCGGTCGGCACCGATTGGGCGCCGTACCGCGACGGCCGCTGGGTCTGGGAAGACGGTTACGGTTGGACTTGGATCGCAGCCGAACCATGGGGCTGGGCGCCCTACCACTACGGCAGCTGGTACAACAGCCCGAATTACGGCTGGTGCTGGTATCCGCCCCAGCCACGGGTCTTCGTTCCCTGGCGTCCGGCGCTGGTGGCGTTCATCGGTTTCGGTGGCGGCGGTTCGGGCTTTTCGCTGAGCTTCGGCGGCGGCGGCGCCTTCGGCAACATCGGCTGGGTGCCGCTCGCGCCATTCGAGCCATATCATCCGTGGTGGGGCAACCGCTACGGGTATCGCGGCACGACGGTGATTAATAACGTTACGAACATCACGAACATCACCAACATCAACGTCTACAAGAACGTGCGCTATAACGCCGTATCGAGCGTGACGTCGCAACGTTTTCTGCAAGGCAATTTCACCCATAACGAGGCCGTGCCGGCGCTGCAACTGCGTGAGGCGCAGGCCTTCCGCGGAGCGCTGCCGGTCGTCCCGACGGCTTCCAACTTGCGCTTCACGGCAAGTTCCACCGTAAGTCCGGTCGCAGTGCGGCCGGCGCTGATGGAGCGGACGTTCGCCGGCAGCACCGCCGTCGTCCATCGCACGCCGTTCGTAACGCAGCGCGTCGCACTTGCAACCGCGACCCACGCTGCGGTCACCCCGCTGAACTTCAAAGACGCGGAAACGACGCCACTTGTCGGGCATGCCACCGCGAATCCCGTGCCGTCATACGCTCGGCCACTATCGACTACCGAACGTCCCGCAACCGGCGGTGAAGCCGCGCAGCGTTCAACGGCCGGCGAGCCGGTGCAACATCCGGCGGCGGTCGCCGGCGGTACGGCAAACGGCTTCGCGCGCACCGCTCCTGGCACCGACCGTCCAGCGGTGACGACCGGCGGCAACCCCTGGGCTCGTTTCCAGCAAGCGCGGCCGACTGAAAATATTTCAGCCGCCCACGCCGCAGCGCCCGGAGCAGCGATGCACCGGACGACGCCGACCGTTGGCGACGAGCGCGTGCAATCCGGAGCAGCCATCGATCGGACGCAGCCTCCGACGCGCCAGTATCGCCCGAACACCCCGGCCACTGAAGAGCGCGCGGCACCAGCGCCGTATCGGGCACCCGCTGTTCGCAACGATGCACCGCTCGACCAGCGCGTCATGCCGGTTCATCCGGCGCGTCCCGCTCCGGCGGACAATTCGAGCTGGCGCCGCGCGCCGGTTAGCCGGCCGGCGCCCGAACGCGCGGCGCCAAGCGAACATCAGCACGCCGCGCCCCCGGCTCACGAAGCACCGCCGGCTCACGAAGCACCCCCGGCTCACGAAGCACCGCCGGCCAAGGGTAGCTCCGGGCACTCCACCCACACCAGCCACGACGAAGGGCATCACCCCGGCTAAGACTGGACCGGTTCGTCGGTTGAACCGCCGGTGGTCCACCGCGCGCCTCGGGTTAATCGAGGCGCGCTTCTTCGTTCGTTCTCGCGTGCTCCGCTACACCCGTATTCGATTTCGGCCGACGCGGCCCACGATAAGAAAAGCGGGTTGCCACGTCGTGGCAGCCCGCAATTGACCCCGTCTTCGTGTCCGGCCGCGACGACCGGACGAGTGTGCGTCGAGCGTTTAACGGCGAAGCGCTAAACCCAGCGACCGCCGCGCCAAACCCACCCGCGCGGGCGATGAACCCAGTGTCCGGCCACCCACCGGGCGCCGGCATATGGCCGAACGACGTAGGCGCCCGGCGCCCAAGCATATGCGTTGCCGTTCCAACGCCATGCGCCGGGTTGCCAAAGATAGTTCCGGCCGGGAGCGACGGGAACGCGCTCGACGAGCGGAGCGGGCGGACCGATCCGGACGTTGACGTTGCCGTAAACTTGAGCCGCCGCGGGTGCCACAGCGCCGGCCACCGTCGCCGACATGACGAGTGCGATAAGCAGACTTTTCACCAAAAGAGTTATCCTTTCAAATGATTGCTCGGGTCAACGTCCTCGGCGAACGCTTTCCGATGGTGTGATCATGCCGAATATTTGTCCGCACGACAAGTCCGGGCTACGGATCATCATCAAAATCTCATACAATTGTAGCCGGCCGCGAATTGCAATGCGCGTGACTGTGTTAACGCGTTTGCGCCGGATCGAGAATGAGCGCGAACTCGGCCGCAATGTGCTGCGATCCGGTTGCAACGAAGGCGCTATTAAGCGGGTGGATTTTATTGTACACAAGATCGTTACCATCGACGCCGATCACCCGTCCGCCGGCTTCTAAAACAACGGCGTGTCCCGCGGCGATATCCCATTCGGAACTGCCGGTCAAGCGCGGATAGGCAATCGCGCTCCCGTCCGCGACGAAACCCAATTTGACGCAACTGCTGACCGCTTTGACGCGGGCTGCCGCAAGGCTCGGAATGCGGTCCCAATGTAAGCCGATATCAGAACCGCTAACGACAATGCGCTGATCCGGCGCGGCTTCGCTCGTGCAGTGAATCCGCTCGGTACGACCGCCGGCAACGATGCGGAACGCGCCGCGGCCCCGTTCGGCAACGTAGGTGACGCCTAAACCCGGCGCATCCATGACACCCAATATCGGACGGCCATTCTCAACGAGCGCGACGTTGACCGTGAACTCGGCCGAGCCTTTGATATAATCGCGCGTACCGTCGAGCGGATCGACAATCCACACGCGTTCGGCGTTGAGCCGGTCGGCGTTTTCGCCCGGCTTCGACTCTTCAGACACAACGAGGTACGACGCAACCTGAGGCAACGCGTCCACCAACAGGTCGTGCGCGGCCTGATCGGCTCGGGTCACCGGCGTTCCGTCGCTTTTCGCGCGCGTTTTCAATCCATCGCCCGATTGCATTTCAAGCAGCAGTGCGCCGACGCGCCGGGCCAACTCGGTAACGGATGATAACATCGGCGAAAACGTGTCGATCGGCGGTCCGCCGGTTCCACTACTGTTCACGGTCCTCTTTCATTGCTTGGGTGGCAGCAGATCGACGAGCACGATGAAACGACGGCTCACTGCCGCAGCGTCCAGGTTACGCTGGCGAGGCAGCGATACCTCGCTATGGTACGCGTTCAAGGCTTTCGCCGGGCGCCACTCGTATTGTTAGCCCGAGCGGCCCGAGAAGTTCAACACTTCGGGGCCCTGCCGCGCGCCCCGCCGGCGTACGTCCCGCGAGGACGCATTCGCCCGCACCGACGTTGCACGGCCGATCTCCGGCGCAGCAACCCCACTCGCGCGTCTACTGCAGAATGATTTGGAATGGACAGCCTGCCGGCAAACGACCTATCACGGACAGCCGATCGCCCCGAGGACGGGAGCCGAAACGCGCGAATGGCCTTCGCAACTGTCATGCTCTCGGTTCTGCCGAGGGAGCATTTTTATTGCTGGCCGGTTCGCGTTTTTTCCTACCGCTCTGGTGTTCGCCGGATGTCTAAGCCGAATCTGTTTCGTTCGCTGCGAACGGTGCTGTGTACGCTCGCACTCGTTGCCGTCAGCGCCTGTGGTGGCGGCGGCGGCGGGACGGCGGCCCCGCCCCCACCGAGCACGCCGGCGCCGCTGTCGACCCCGATCGTTGCCGGGCTGGCGCTTCCGCCTGCGGGTACCATCTATGTCGGCGGATATATCAATACCAGCGGCTTGCCGCATGCGTACGGTCCGTCAATCACCGCTTCCTTCGAAACGCAGATCGGCCGCAAGTTGGCGATCGACCTCGTCTATCACGACTTCATCACCAAATTTCCAGGCCGCGGCGGCCTCGACGACTATGCCAACGGCCGCATTCCGTTGTATTCCTGGAACTGCGGTATCTCCAACGCTCAAGTCGCCGCCGGAGCGGCCGACACGACGTTACGCCTTCAGGCGAGTGCGATCGCGGCGTACGGCTGGCCGATTTTCGTGCGCTACATGTGGGATATGAATTTGACTTCAGCGTACTTGTCGCGCGCGTCGTGTTTCGACGGCCGCACCGACGGCCCGAACAATTTCTTCTCGCCCACGGAATACATCGCGGCTTGGAATCATATCCGGCAGATCTTTCGCGAAGCGGGCGCCGTTAACGCCGTTTGGGTGTGGACGATCAGCCCCGCCGGGACCAATGCGCAACAATATTATCCCGGTGATTCGCAAGTCGACTGGGTCGGCATGGACTCCTACGATCTCACCAACGGCAGCTTCGGCGCGACGATCGCGCCGATGTACGGCGTCCTGGCCGCTTACAACAAGCCGATCATGATCAGCGAAACAGGAGCCAGCGCGACCAATCAAACGGCGTTCTTCAGCGAGGCCGCTCCGGCTTTGCAAACGCAGTTTCCGGCCGTCAAGGCATTCGTGTATTACGATGCGATCGGCGCCCAGGATTGGCGTATCACTCCGGCCTCGCTGAGCGCCTTTAGCGCGTTTGCAAACGTTCCGTACACGAAAGGCATGTATGTCGCACCGTAATGAGCTGGGCGCGACATGGAGCCGCTGGGCAGCAATGGCGCTACTGGCCGCGGGTCTAGCCGCCTGCGGCGGTGGCAGCAGCGGGCCGCCGGCCGCGCCGCCGACGCGCGCTCCGTTGCCGCAGCCCACACCCGTCGGCCTGGAATTACCGCCGGCCGGCAAAATTTACTTTGGCGCCTACGTCAATTCGGACCGGCCACCCTTGACCATCACCGGGCTTGAAACGCAAATCGGTCGTAAGCTGGCTCTCGATATGCACTACTATGGCTGGACGGCGCAATTTCCACTCGCCGCGGAAAACAGCGACTTGACCTACGGACGCATACCGGTCGAATCGTGGAACTGCGCCCCGACCAATGCGCAGATCAACGCCGGCCTGGCCGATCCGCTCATCACGACCCGCGCTTTGACCGTTAAAGCTTTTTCGCATCCGGTCTTCATCCGCTATTTGTGGGACATGAACTTGCCCGCCACCGATCTCAACCGCTCGCAATGTTACGATCCGGCGACCGACAATCCCGACACGACGTTTTCGGCCGCAGAGTATGTTGCCGCGTGGCAGCATATCCGTACCATCTTCACCAACCTTGGGGTGACCAACGCGATTTGGGTGTGGAGCCCATCATCGGCCGGCAGCAATCCGGCGGCGTACTATCCGGGCGACTCACAAGTCGACTGGGTCGGAATCGACGCCTACGATAACACCAACGTCGGCTTCAGCGGTACATTCGCTCCGATCTACGCACTCGTGGCTAAATATAATAAACCGATCCTCGTTGCGGAAACCGGCGAGGCCGGCATCAATCAAACCGCGTTTTTCTCAGCGGCTGTGCCGGCGTTGCAGACGAGTTTCTCGCAAGTTAAGGGCTTCATGTATTACGATGCGCGAGCGGTGCCGACAATCTGGGAATTGACGGTCGAGTCCTTGCCGGCGTTCACGGCGTTCGCCAATGACCCGTATATGTCGGCGTTCGGTTCGCTATGAAGCAGTACGTACTGTCGGCGATCGCCGGCGCGCTCGTCGCGCTGCTGACGGCGTGCGGCGGTGGTGGTGGTGGCGGCTCGACTCCGCCGCCGGTTTCAAGCCTGCCGACCGCGCCGCCTAATGGCGGTCAGCCTGCCGCAGGCACGATTTACCTCGGCGTGATCGCAAACACGAGTCCGACCAGTGCCCCGACGCTGCCGACCCTCGCGACCGTTGAATCGCAGATCGGGCGAACCGTCGCCATGACGACGCATTACTATGCGTTCTTCCAAGATTTTCCCGGTGCCGACGAAGCTGACGATATCGCCCACGGCCGCATCCCGATCGAATCGTGGAACTGTCAGCCGCCCAACGCGGCGATTGCGTCCGGACTGCAGGATGCCTACATCACCAAGCGCGCCGATGCCATCCGAGCTTTCGGCGCGACGGTATTCATCCGTTACATGTGGGAGATGAATCTCAACGACAACGTTCTGCCGTCGCGCGTCCCGTGTTACGACCCGGCGACCGATGCGCCGAACGGGCAGTTTTCGCCGAGTCAATATATCGCAGCTTGGAGTCACATCCGCCGGATTTTCGCCGCCGAAGGCGCCAATAACGTCGTCTGGTTATGGAATCCGAGCGGCAGTAACAATCCCGCGGCGTATTATCCCGGAGGCGCGCAAGTCGATTGGATCGGTTTCGATAAATATGACGGCGTCGGCGCGACTTTCGATCAAACGTTCGCCCAAATTTACGGTTGGCTTTCACCCTACGGTAAACCGATCATGATCGGTGAAACCGGAGCGGCGGCATCCTATCAGCCGGCGTTCTTCGAGTCGGCTCCGGCCACGCTGCAAACGCAATTCCCGCTCATTCGCGCACTCTGCTACTTCGACGGACTTGGAACGCAAACGTCTTGGGTCTTGAACGGGCCGGGGCTCGACGCGTTCAAGGCCATGGCGACGAGTCCGTACTTTTCGGGCAAGCTGCAGTAAATGAGCGCCGGCGGCGCGTTTTCTTTCCACCGGTTCATGACTAGCGGCCTAAAACGGTGTACCGTACACTAGATGAAATTTCGTCTTCTCGTGCTGTGTGCCGCTTTCGCCGGCCTGACGTCTATCTCGCAAGTCCCGGCGCGCGGTAAGGCTGATACGCCGCTCCACTGGCTGTTATTGTCGAAGGCTTACGCGTCGTTAAAGACCGACGACGTCGCCAACCATTTCTTCGGCGGACCCGAAACGTACTTGATCGGTCCGGGCAAAGGCGGCGGGGCCATGCCGGCCGGGCCGACGCCGACGCGCGCGTATTCGAGTTACGCCCAAATCGAAAAGGCTTTCTCAAACGGGACCGCGCCCAAGACCGGCGCGATTCTCTACGATAACGAGAAGTGGTCGTTCACGCCGGATAACGAGAAAGCCGAACCGGCGCGCTACGAGCAGATGGCAGCGGGACTTGCGCACGCGCACGGTTTGTTGTTCATCGCGACTCCGGCCATGAATCTCGGTACGTTCCTCGCGCCCGGTGGCGCCCCCGGCGTCTCGGCAATGAGCTCGAAATATCTACAGCTCGGGATTGCGCGCGATGCTGCTCACGCCGCCGACGTCATCGACATTCAGGCCCAGGCTCTGCAATACGATAGTGCGGAATACGCGCGCGTCGTCGGCGAAGCCGCACAACAGGCACGTGCGGCAAATCCGCATGTCATTATCTTAGCCGGACTAACGACGCGCAGCCGCCGAGACGGAACGCCGGCGACGGCCGACGGGCTGCTGCAAGCCGTTAAAGCGACGCGCGGCATCGTCGACGGCTACTGGCTCAACGTTCCGATGAAAAGCGAGTACTGCCCCAACTGCGGCGAGTTCCGACCCGATATCGCGATCGACTTCCTGCATCGACTGGCGGCCGACCAAAAATAGCGACAGCTCCGCGGACAGCTTCCGACATGAAAACCGGCGGCCGCATCTTGAGAACCGCGCTACCCGGTCCGGTTGAGCCTTCTCCGTCCAAACGGGCCTTTTGACACTATGTCACGTCCCTATCTGGGGAGTACCTTCAGCGAAGAGTTCCGCCACGGTGCGTCTTTTTTTGCTTTTGTGCTCCTCTTTGAAGGGCGACTATGCTCAGCCGGTTATTTTCGTTTGTTGCGCGCACGCTGATTGTCGGTACCGTCGTTTACGCCACGGGGGCGACTGCCTTCGCATCTTCGGTGCCGGCGCATCCGCGCGTCGCGGTGCACGCGCGCAAGCCGGCGAATTCGACCTATAGCTGGCCGATGTTGCTCAACAATCCCGCCCACACCAGCGTCATTACGGATGCCGCGTTATCCGCTTCGGTGGATTCGAAGCTGGGCCTCAATTGGATGTCGGCGTTGCGCAGCGCCGACCTCGGCTCGCCGGTGTCGGCCTTCAATGCGACGCTCAATACGACGGTCGTCTATGTCGGCGATGAGCGGGGCGATGTAACCGCGGTGGACGAGTCGACCGGCGCCACGATTTGGAGTACGTCCGTCGGATTCGGCGATGCGGAACGCGCGACGCCGTTGGTCGCACCCGACGGATCGGTCTGGACCGCAACATCGTATAGCTCGAGTTTGATCAAACTCGACGGCACGACCGGCAAGGTCTTATGTTCGGTTCAGGAACCGATCCACATCGATGCAAGCCCGATGCTGGTGATCCCCAAAGGTCAGACCATTCCCTGGGTCTATCTCGCCACGAACGATAATGCCGCGCTTTCGGGACCGACGTTCGCCGTCCGTTCGACGGATTGCAAAAAGATGTGGTCGTTTAGCAACTATCTGCAACAGACCGGCGGTTGGGCCACCGTTGCGTACGGCACCGATAAGAACGGCCGGGCGCTGGTGTTTGAAGGTACCGCCGATCCCGATTCAACCGAATACGCGCTCGACGCGCGGTCGGGTAAACTCGTCTGGTCGTATTCTGTTTTGAATCCCGCGCCGGGCACGTACGATATTGCGGCCGCCGCGACCGTTTCGCCGCCGGGAAATAACGGCTTCGCCGACGGCGTCATCTACGTTCCGAGCAAATACGGATACATGTACGCGCTGGACCTCACGACCGGCGCGCTGATCTGGCAGTATAACTTTAATGCCGCCTTCGGCGTAACTGAAGGCGGCCGCTCGAGCGCGGCGCTGTCCGGCACCACGATGGTGTTCGGCATAACCGGCGGAGTCGTGGCCCTCAACGCCGTCACCGGCGCCTTACTGTGGCATTATAAAACCGGTGGCGGCACGGAAGTTCTTTCGTCTCCGGCCATCGTCGGTGCGGCCGGCGATCAAGCGTTGGCCTTCGGCGATACCGCCGGTATCTTTCACGTCTTGAGTTTGGCCACCGGCGCCCCGCTGTACCAATACCAAACCGGCGGCTATATCACATCGTCGCCGGCGGTCATCAATAGTCACGTGTTGATCGATTCGAGCGACGGATTCTTGTACGATTTCATGCCCGGCGGCGGCAACACGCTTCAGGGAACGACGGCGCTCACGTCGCCCAGCCAAGGTGGCCAAATCGCAAATCCGAACGGCACGCTCAGCGTGACGGGGACCGCGACGGCCGCTGCGGGTCTGTCAAAAGTGGTCGTTTCGATTGAAGCCGGTGGCCTCAACGGCTCGTGGTATAACGCGACGACCGGCACCTGGGGCAGCGGACCGGTCGACAATGTGGCGACCGTTGCCAATCCGGGCAGCACGAATTCGGCCTGGTCGTTTCCGCTGCCGGTTCCGGCGGCCGGAGCAACGTATCAGTTCTTCGCCAACAGCGTCGACGTCGCGGGTCAGTTCGACCGCATCGGTACCCAGCCGACGTTCACTGTTTTACCGAGCTCGACGCAACCGACCTTAATGCTGTCGACGGTCTTCGTTGCTCCCGGTGCGACGTTCACGGTTAGTGCGAGCGCGTATGCGCCCGGCGAAACCGTCGCATACTCGATCCAGGGCGTGAATGTCGGCTCGGGTGTCGCCGCTGCCAATGGGACCGTTCCGCCGGTGACGATCACGGTGCCCATTTCCAACGCCTTCGGCTTAACGACGCTTGCGGGCACGGGTCAAACTTCGGGTCTGTCGTCGACCGCCTCATTCAATATCTCGAATCTATGGGGTGAAGCGGGTTACGGCGCAACGCGAACGGACTACGAACCCAACGACAACGTGCTGGCCCAAACGCTCCAGGCGACATCACATGGCTATGTTTCCCGGGCCTGGTACTTCAATTCCGGCGCGCCGGTCAACGCGTCACCGGTGGTTGCTGCCGGCACCGCGTATGTCGGCAATGACGCCGGACAATTCGCCGCAATCGATACCATCAGCGGCGCGCCGTTCTGGTCGTACACGACGCCGTCGGGCCTGCCGATTCACGCCGCGGCCGCCGTCGACGTCAACGCCGGACTGGTGCTCTTCGGCGCCGATGACGGTGGGCTATATTCGCTGTCCGCTGCTAACGGCACGCTCGTCGGCCTCTCGCAACTCAACGGCATTCCGACGTCGCCGGCGATCGCCAACGGTCAAGTCTACGTCGGAACCGACGCCGGCAGCGTCGACGCGGTCAATGAAACGACCGGCGCGCTGACGTGGTCGGCGACGCTGACCGCGGCCGTTCACTCGGCCGTCGCCGTCGATCCGAGCGCGGGGGTCGTTGTCGCCGGCGACGATAGCGGCGCGATCACAGCACTCAATGCGACCACCGGCGCGATTTTGTGGAGACTGCAAACGGGCGCGGCCGTTACGGCATCGCCGGCGATTCAGGGCGGCGGCGTGTACGTCGGATCGAACGACGGGAAACTCTATGCCGTCGCCGAGCAAACCGGTGCGTTGCTGTATGCCTTTAGCGCCGGGGCACCGATTCGCGGCGGCGCGGCGCTCACCCCGAGCCAAATCATTTTCGGCACGGACGGCGGCGTCATGTACGACCTGTCGATCGCCAGCGGCAACATCATCTACGAGAATCCGGGCTTCAAATCGCCGATCGTCGGCGTGGCCGGCGTCAATCAGGTTCCGTGGGCCGAAACGCTCGCGGGCAACGTCGACGGCGCGAAGACGAATCAGAACTTGCGCGTCGTGTATACCTATAAAACAGGCGCCGCTTTGAGCACGGCGCCGGCCATCGTCGATGGCGCCGTCTACGTTGGGGCCGCCGACGGCGGACTATACGCATTCACTCCGTATGGCTTCGCACCCGCCCTTTCGCCGCTCATGCACCTACAGCGCGATCGCATCCGGGTCAAGGCTCAGCCGGCGCGCTGGACGCGCGCATTCTCGCAACGCGGCAGCGCCCGCGCGACCCGCTCGTTCGAACCGTTCGGTCAGCGTCAATATCCGCTGCATCTCGACCGGGCCGGCGCGGTCGCCGCAACGAGCGACATGCGCTTCCACGGCGGAGCGGTGCAAACCGCGGCGCGCACGTATCTCATCAATTGGGTGCCGGCTGCGGCTACGCGCGGCACGGTGGTGCCGAATGTGGCAGCGCTCTTAGGCCCGGGCGCCGCTTTAGCCGGCAGTGCGGTCGACACGGAACCGTATCCGGCGCGCATGGATGACACCGCCGTGCAGCGCGAGATCGCCCGTGCGATCGCGCTGCATCACTGGCGCCCCGACCTCAACGCGCAAGTGCTGCTGGTAACGAACTCGGCCGTGACGGCATCGCACGCCGGCTACTGCGCGTATCACAGCGCCTTCGCGCCGACCCTCAAGCCGGCCGGACCGGTTCCTTACGCGTTCCTTCCGTTCGACGATGCGGCTAGCGGCTGCGGTTCGCTCGCAGCGCTGCTGCATCGCGAACAGGCGGAAATGCGTTCGGACCCGTTACTCAACGCGAACCATGACCGGTTCGGAAACGAGCCGGTCCGCTAGAAGCAGAGCCGGCTGCCTCGTCGCGGACGAGCGCAGCCGGCGATTTTCTATAAACCAGCAATGGCCGGTTGTCGCGCAGCCTCTCCGGTTCGAGGCTCAGCATCGCTTAGCGCCAGTGGACTAAGCGCGGCGTTTACTCGCAGGGTTCTTCAATTTCAGGCGTCTACGAGGTGCTCGTCACGGTCCGCACATGGCCGGCGACCGCGGCGCGCCTCTTGCCTTCTCCACAAAGGGTAGCGCGCCGCTTGGCTCGTAGCTCGGAGTCGTCTTGTTACATATATGCATAACGGGTGGTATTCTGGTGCGACGCGCGGTCGCGGCGACGGCTTTCCTTTTGGGCGCTTTAGGACTGCTACTCTGGCCTCAACCAGCCCGGGCGGCAACGGGCGCCCCGACCGTAAGGAACGGCGCCGCGGCAGCTCCGCAATATAGTTGGCCACAGCTTCTTTCGAACTCGCGCCATACGAGTGTGGCGGCCGATCCCCGCCTTGCCGCCTCGAAAGATGGGGCGCTGGGCGTTAAGTGGATGTCGCCATTACGCAGCGCGGATCTGGGTTCGCCCGTTACCGCATATAACACGCAGCTCAACAAAACGCTCGTGTATGTCGGCGACGAACGCGGCGACGTCATTGCGTACGACGAGACGAATGGTGCGACGGTCTGGAGTACGTCGATCGGCTTTGGCGATTCGGAGCGCGCCACTCCGATGGTGGCGGCGGACGGGTCAGTCTGGGTCGCGACCGCGTATAGCTCGAGTCTCATCAAACTCGACGCATCCGACGGTAAGGTTCTGTGTTCGGTAAAAGAAACGGTCAGTTTCGACGCTAGCCCGATGCTGGCGCGACCGCCGGGCGGCGAGCCGACCATCTACATCGCGACCAATCATCTGCCGCTCCTGTCCGGACCGACGATTGCCGTTCGTGAAAGCAATTGCAAAACGATCTGGACCTTCAAGAAGTATCTCCAGCTGTCGGGAGCGTGGGCGACCACGACGTACGGCGTCGATAAAAACGGTCGCGGATTAGTCTTCGAAGGCACTGCCGACCCGGATTCAACCCTGTATGCGCTCGATGCGAAAACCGGCACATTGGTTTGGGATTACTCGGTACTCAATCCCCCCGTCGGCGCATCGGACATCGGAGCCGCGGCCACCGTTTCGCTGCCGGGTAATAATGGATTTGCCGACGGCGTGGTCTATCTGGCCTCGAAGTACGGCATCATGTACGCGCTCGACTTAACCACCGGCACCCTGCTGTGGCAGTACAATTTCAATAAAGTCGCGGGGGTTACCGAAGGCGGGCGGTCGAGCTCGGCCTTAAGCGGCAATGCGCTCGTGTTCGGCATGGCTAACGGCGTTTTCGCGCTCGATGCGATCAAAGGGACGCTGCTGTGGCATTACATCGATCCGACCAAAAGCGAAGTCATCTCCTCACCGGCAATATTGGGACCGGCCGGAGATCAGGCCGTTGTGTTCGGTGACGTAGCCGGAACGTTCCATGCATTGCGCCTTACCGATGGCACGCAACTATACTCGTATCAAACCGGCGGATATATCACGTCGTCACCGGCCAGCATCAACGGCGACATCTTGATCGATTCGACCGACGGCTTTTTATACGCCTTTACGCCGGGCGGTGGGAACACGGCGCCCGGCAGCACCGCCGTCGTTTCACCCACGCAAGGATCGAGCGTTGCGAATCCCAACGGCAACGTGGTGGTCAGCGGCACCGCGCAGGACAACGCTGGTCTTTCGAGCGTCGTCGTATCGGTACAATCGGGCGGTCAGACGGGGCCCTGGTACAACGCCGGAACCGGAACCTGGGGGCCGGGCGTCGTCGATAATGCCGTTGTCATCAAAGGCACGCCAAAGAGCGCCAACTGGACGTTTTCCTTTCCGGTTCCCGCCGCCGGAGCGACGTATCAGGTATTCGCCAATGCCGTCGACGCCTTAGGTCAGGCCGACCGCACCGGAGCGCAGCCGACATTTTCGGTCATGCCCAGTACCACGCAGCCGACGCTCACCGTTTCAGCGGTATTCGTTGCGCCGGGCTCAAGTCTGAGCGTCGCGGCCAACGCATTCGAGCCGGGTGAAAAGGTCTTCTTTTCCTTGTTCGGTCAGCGCGTTGCCACCGGTACCGCCGACAGCACCGGCTCCGTGCCGGCGCTACCCGTCACGGTGCCCGTCGGCGGAACCTTCGGTTTGACGCCGTTGACCGCCATCGGCAAGAAGTCAGGCAAAACAACGACTGCCGCGCTCGATATCACCAATGCGTGGAGTGCTGCCGATTACGACGCCGACCGCACCTCGTACGAGCCGAATGACGACGTGCTCTTACGGACTTTACAGGCCACCAAGAACGGTTATGTGGCGCGCGCCTGGTTCTTCAATACCGGCGCGGCGGTAAACGCGTCGCCGGCAATTGCCGCGGGCGACGCGTTCGTCGGCAACGACGCCGGAGAAATGTCGGCCGTCGACACGATCAGCGGCGCACCGCTGTGGACGTATACAACGCCGACCAAGAAGCCGATCCATGCTTCGCCCGCCGTTGATGTCAACGCCGGCAACCTGGTTTTCGGCTCCGACGATGGCACGCTCTACACGCTGGCGCTCGCCAGCGGCAAGCTCGTCGGCTCGTTGGCACTCAACGGAATTCCGACCGCGCCGGGAATAGCGAACGGACAAATCTATGTCGGTACGGACGCCGGCACGATCGCGGACATCAATGAAATTACCGGCGCGGTCGTGTGGTCCGTTACCTTGACGGCGGCGATTCATACCCCGCCGGCGATCGACGCCGGGACGGGCATTGTGGTCACCGGCGACGACAGCGGCGCCATCACGGCGCTCAATGCGAAGACCGGCGCAACCGTGTGGACCGTAAAAACGCAGAAGGCGGTCACCGCAGCACCGGCGATCGACGGCGGCGTTGTCTACGCGGGCTCGACCGACGGCAACCTGTATGCGCTCGACCTCGCCTCGGGTGCGCGCGTGTTTACGTTCAAGGCGGGTGCGCCGATTCTCGCCGGGCCGGCCCTGCCGCCGGATCAGATCGTCTTGGGGACCGGCAACGGGACGCTCTACGATCTGACGCGCACGAACGGCGCGATCACGTTAGAGAATGTTACCTCGAAAGCGCCGATCGTCGGGGTCGGCGCAGCCAACGGTGTTCCGCTGGCCACGACCTCGACCGGCGGACTCATCGCGGCGAAAATCGATCAGGGCTTGCGATTCGTTTATACGTATCAAACCGGCTCCGGCTTGTCGACGGCGCCCACGGTCATCGACGGCACCGTGTATGTCGGCGCCCAGGACGGCGGACTGTACGCGTTTACGCCTTATGGCTTCGCCCCGCTCATGACCGCGTCCATGCGTACGCAAAACGCGCTGCTCAAGAGTCGCCCGCAACAGGCGCGCTGGCCGGGCGCGCTGGCCGCCCACTTCCCGACGTTGACAAGCCGGTCGTTCGAACCGTTTGGGCAACGCATCTATCCAATGCATCTCGACCGCTCGATGAACGCCGGACCATCCATCGGCATCCGGGCCCACGGCGGACCGGTTCAAACGACGCCACGGAGTTACGTCATTGACTGGTCGCCGGCGGGCAGCGACCCGGCTCCGGATCTGCGGGTCTTTTCGGCCGCGTTTGGTTTAGGTGGAACGTATGCCGCAGGCGTCGTCGACCGGGCTCCCTATCCGCTACACATCGACGATGCTGCCGTGCAACGCGAGGTTCAACGCATGGTTACGGCAAACGGCTGGCCGGCCGGCGTCAATACGCAAATCTTCGTTTTCACCGGGCCGGCGCGCACCGCTTCACAAGCGACGTTCTGCGCGTACCACAGTGCCTTTGACGTTGGCGCAACCGCGGTTCCGGTACCCTATGCCTACGTTCCCTTTACCGATGCGGCGAGCGGTTGCGGCACGCTCGCACCACTCGTGCACCGCGTGCAATTAGAGTTCCGCTCCGATCCGCTGCTCAACGCATATCATGACGACCGCGGAAACGAACTCAACCGATGAAAGCGCCGGAGGCGGTGATGTCCGCATCGGCGCACGGGAGGCTCTAGGGGTTGAACTTCGTTGACTTTGTCACGTTTGGGCTGCTCCCAAGCCGCTCGCCGTCCCAGGTCGGAAACACTCCGACATGCGCCTAGACCAGCTAGTGCGCTCCGAGATACGGAGAGTTCGCGAAGAGCGTGAACTGTTGCAGCCCCGACGGATTTCCGCTCGTCGTTAAACTCCAGTCGGCGCGATCAGTCGGTTTATAGACATCGAAGTACATAAATCCGAGGATCCGCGGGAACGTCGTCGCGAGCGTCACGTCGGCGCCGGTGAGCCACCCCACCTGATCGCTTCCGATGGCGGCTGTCTCAGCGACCATCACGGGTTTGTTCGACATGGCGGTAACGGTTGTATACATCGAGCCGAACGTCTGGGTTAACGACTCATTCGCGCTGAGCGCATAACCGTCGAAGCCGGTCCAATCGACATAGGCGTCACCCGGATAGTATGCTGTGGCCGGTGCGTGCGCCGACCCGCCCGAACTTGCGCACCATAACCAAATGACGTTCGTTACGTTCTGAGCGACAAACACATCGTGCAGGTGGCGCCATGCAGCAATGAAGTTTGTCGCGTTGAAATAGCCGCCCGGATCATCGGTTAACGGATCGTAGCACGCCGACCGGCCGCCGTTCGATGCGTCGCTCAGATTAAATTCCCAGAACCAGCGGAGAAAAATCGGCTGCCCGTACGCTTTGATATTCTTCGCCACAGCGATGATGTCGGCGTCATGTTGGCCGGCCGCAACCGACGCGTTCGAGTAGCCGCAATTCCAGGCGACGACGGGGTGGCGTCCATTCGCCAGATCGTCGAATTCTTCGGAGCCCGGAAACACGCTGTTCCAACTCGCATAGTGATCGTCGAGCGCGAGCTTGCGGTGCATCGCTGTCTCGAGATCTGCCGTCGTGCTACCGTCACGCGGATGCACGCGCGCGCCGAGATAAATGCTACCGGCGGGCGGCAGTAACAGCGGTGCAAGAGACGTCGGCGACGGCAGCGGTATGACCGTCAGCAGCGGCGTGGGCGAGGCGCGCGGACTCATTGCCGGAAGCGGCGTGACCGCGACCCGTGGCGTTGCCGTCGGCTGCGGCGCAAGTGCAGCGCCGGTGGTTACCGTCGGCAGCGGCGCAGGCGATGGACTTAGCGCCGGCAACGGAGCCGAAACGCGACCGGTTCCAAGTTCGTAGTGATGCCGGACGTCAGCGGCGGTCAACATCGTATGGTACAGTGCGACGTCTTGAACCGCCGCGAAGAGCGGCGTACTGCCGCCGACGTCGTTACCAATCGTCACCCCCGTACCGTAGCTTGCCGCGTCATACAACACGCTGCCGGCGGCATGCTGCGTTGCAACGATTTGACCGTTGACGTATACGGTTGCGACCGAACCATCGTATGTTCCGATCACGTGATAAACTGCCGGCCCGTGCGCCGAGCTGGGTACGGCCGGTTCTACGGCCACAGGACCGGACGCTAGATGAAGCCGGAATACAAACGCGTTGCGGACCGAATCGTACTGTATCGCGTAACCGACCTTACCGTAGCCAACAATCGTCTGCAAACGGCCCGCTGCGTTGGAAGTTGCATTGGATGCAAAGCGCACCCAGGCTTCGGCCGATAGCGTTGTCGCCGATTCGAACATCCCATTTCGCGGGACGCTTATTCCATCCGTAGCTCCCGCAAATGTTGTGGAGCGCTCGCCGTCGTCGAACAGCAGGCCCGGAGTTCCGCGCGTGACACCGGAGCCGGATCCATTCACGGTACCGCTGTACTGATGCCCCGAGCTATCAGCGGCAACCATTCCTAGCTCGCCGAGCCGATAGTAGGCCACTGGTGCGGCTGCCAATACGGCACGCACGTAAGATGCTTGAGGCAAAGGCGCTACCTGAGCGGCCGATTGTACCGGCGGTCCCGGCGTTGATGAAGACGAGCCGCCCGAGCACGCGACAAATAACATGCTCGCTGCCGCAAGCCAAACAGAGCGTCTCATCACAACGGTGAATGCATCCTGAAGATTAAAGGTTAGCGACGATCGATACCGTCATCATGACGCAGCTTTATATAAACAAAAAGACTCGCACGCATTACATTTTTCACTCTTGCGTTATTCTGTTGAACAAGCTAGTGTATACATTGGTTCATTAACTTGGTTTATTGAAGCAACCGAAACACAAATTTGTCGCGTTACTTAAATTAAGCTTGTTATGGTCTGCGATCAAAACGCGCTCGCTCGATAACCTGAAATCGATGATACTCACGGTGTTGCTCTGGCTACTTTGCTTGGTCGCGGGGATTGCGGTAAGGTCGACGTACGCCACATCCCTCGCAGTTTGCATCGGCCGCGAACCGCCAGACTTTAGGCACCGGGAGGGTCGCTTGACGCAAAACAAACGCAACCCGACGCAAAGAGGCAGCCCATTGATCGCCGAGCCTATAATGGAGTCTTATCACGGCCGGCCGGGCCGCTCGGCGAATCTTGCGGCGTTTTGCCCGCAATTGACACCGCTTCGTGGCGGCCGGCGAAAGCGCGTCAGCGCGCGGGCGAACGCCGAAACGTCGTCCTCTTCGAAGTGTCAGCGCAGCTGGACAAAATGCTTCTTTAACGCAACGTGGATGCATGATGCATGAACATCACGTATCGACGTATCGACGTATATTGGGCGTCGTATCGTGGCATGTCGGACGAATCGTCGCGCATCGATCGTATCGTCGCGGGTCGGGCGAATCGTAAGCGCGTCGATCGTATCGTCGCATGTCGGACGAATCGTCGCGGATCCAACGTATCATCGCGGTCACCGCCATTCATCGAACGTGCCGGGAGCGGGTTGGTGTCCGACGGCAGCGAGCGGCTTCGCGCCGCGACGAATCGATCGACGGTTTCTGGGCACTTAAACGCATGGTCGCGCCGGGCGGCGCCCAGGCGCGATGCGGACGGCGTTACGCTAGTCCACACCCGCGTCTGGTTTATTCGCTTCTTGCGCGTTGCCGTTCGGTCGTCGCGGTCCGGTTTGGCAGCGACTCTTTACCGGCCAATTTAAGCGTGAGCGGCCGGTAGATTTGCTTGCTGTATCGAACGGGACAACGAACCGTGGTCGGCCGCGCCCGGGTCGGCTCACGTGCGTAAGCCCGCGGCCCGGCATTCCGTACGGACAGCTGGTATCTCCCAGCGAGCGGCGATCGGCTGGCCGCGCGCACAACGCCGGCGTCAGTCGCCCTCGATCGTCTTGTCAAATGAAGGTAACTTTCGTAATGCGTTTGGTTTCGGCTGTGCTTCCAGGACACGCTACTCGTTTCGCCTCGCTCGTATGCGTGACGACAATGGCGTTGTGGTTCGCACCAGCTGCCGGCGCGGCGCAGTCGCAAACGCTGAGCTTGGTGACGCTCGAAAGCGGGCTGGTCAATTCGCCGGCGCTGGCCGCAGCCGACACGCGTATCTTTGGGGCGGAGCAAACCGTCAATTTCGATACGGCTCGGGTTCAAAGTTTCGACTATTTTTTTGACAACGATCTCGGTCCACGCCGCGATGTGATTCTTAACACTTCTACGAATCGAACCTTTCGGTACGCTCAGAACGCCGGCGTGCAGTTTCCACTATTCGGCACACGTCTCACGCAGCGTTTGGAGCTTACTCAAGCCCGTTCACAAGTCGATCTGGCACGGATCGAAAGCCGGGCCGATCGACGCAAACTCTTGGCCCGGCTGCGCGATAGCTACATTAAGTACTGGCAATACGATCGAGAAGAGTCGATCATCCAGAAGTATGTGGCGCTGGGCAAGTCGGCGGCCCCTGCAGCGCGGACCTTCGTGCGAACCGGCTTTTGGACTCAGGCGAGCTATTTAGGTTTCTTGGACGGCATTTACCGCTTTCGGAACGATCTGAGCGCACTGCGCTCGGCCCGACGCTCGGCGCTCGCCGATATTCGTGCCGTGCTCAATGCGGATATTCCTGAAGTCACCCCGCAAATGCCGGATTTCACGCTGTCGTGTACGCCCAGTGTCGATCAAGCCGTCGGCATCGCTGCCGAGAATGATCCCGAGATCGCGCGTCTGCGACAGCAGCAAGACGAAGCCCGGGCCTCGCTTGAATTCGTTCGACGCTCCACGCTCGAGGCGAATTTTCGTGTCGGCGTCGGAACGAGCGCCTATTTTCCTCAAGACATCGTCGGTTACAACGTCACTGCCGCTTTCGGCATCCTTTTTCCGCAGCACGGTAAGTCCGAGGAAACGGCTAAGCGCGAAGGCTACTTCGCGACGCTGCAAACATCGCATTATTTGGAGCTGCAGCGCCTTTCGGATATTCGCTCCGAAGTGATGCTCGCACTCGATCAAGCCAGTGCGGCACGCGGCGATTATTTGCAAGCAAAGCACGAGCAGGTCACGGCTGATGAAGCGCTTCGCGAGGCGCGCGTACGTGAAGCCAACATCACCTCGACCGGCGCCACCAGCTTCGCCGAAGTATGGACGCGCGTTTTAGACTGGTACACTGCCGAGCGCCATGAAACCAGCGAACTGGGCGCTACGTATACGCGCATCAACGAACTTGCCACCATGGTCCCCGATACTTGTCTTCCGTTTCGCCTCGATGGACCCGTCGTAACGCGATAGTCCTGCACGAGCCTCGACGCGTCCCGCTACAGCGCCGGACAAACCGTAGCGCCGCACAAGTCAAAGCCGCGCAACGCTATGGTACAGAATTCAGATCTGCACGATGGCCTCACCGTCGGTCAGGCGGCGAACTGATTCTGCACCGCGCAATCATGGCTGATTCGGCTACGTCGCCCGTTGCCGGAGTCGCAGATTGTCATATCGACAGAAACAGCCTGCCGCGCGAAGGAAGCTGCCTACATGGACCTTCGCACGCACCGGCAGATCGTCGCATCGACCCGTCCAGGATGCGTGCGAGCGGCGCTAATGATGCGGAATCTGCTTCCAGATGCGCTTAGGCACATACGGGTGCCACGTTTTTATATACAACAGCTCGCGCGTTACCTGAGTTACTTGCACGAGCAACAGCGGAATGCGGTAGAGCACGTAAAACGGGACAAGCCAAAGCTGTCCCAGCGGCGGCTCTGAAGTCATATCACGCGCGATGAGCACTTTGGCAAACAGCGCGATCGTGGTGATCCAATACACGAAGCCGATGATGACGGGCGTATCGGCGCCGCGATAGAGATGGGCGTAGAGCGTGAGCGCTACGATTCCCAGCGGTCGAATCGTGCGGTTCAAAACGTTTTCATAGAACAAGAATCCGTTAGTAAAGCCGTAACGGAACGTTCCCATATCGCGGTGTTTACGCAGGCGCATCTTGACCATGTTGCGGGTCCATCGGGCGCGCTGTCGCATCAGGTGCGATAGTGTAACGGGAACGTCGGTCGATATGCGCGCCGTGAGCGCCATCCGTAGCTTCCAGCGCGCCTTGCGCAAGCGCAACGTCAGATCAGTGTCATCGCCCAGACCCGTATCGAAGCCGCCTAAACCGCGCATCGCGGTCATCCGAAACATCGCGCCCATACCGGGGACGATCGCGATGATATTGAGCCGATCGCGCCACAGCTGGGTCAACGTATACGTCAGCATATACTCGATGCGCTGGCAGCGAGTGAGTATGCTCGCGCCGCCGTTCCGAACGAAAATACTAGCGGATACCGCCCCGACGCGCGGATCTTCGAAATAGGGCAGCATTTGGTTGATGGTGTCGTGGTAGATCTGCGTGTCGGCGTCGAGCACGAACACAAATTCGCCGCGCGCGAACATGAGTGCGAAGTTTAAATTTACGGCCTTGCCGGAATGGTTGGCATTCGCAAATACCTTAACCCGGCCGGTGCGCTCGAACGTACGCGCCAGCGCAACGCTATCGTCGGTTGAAAAATCATCGGCGAAGATGATCTCGACATTTTTATAATCGCTGTCCAGCACCGACTTGATCGAAGCGACGATGCTAGGGCCCGGATTGCGGCCGGCAATGACGACCGAGACCAGCGGTTCGCCGCCCGCGTATTTGCGCAACGCCGGCGGATCGAACGCGCGCGGGCGGACCATGAACACGATCCAGATGACGACATCGGGAACCGTATACCGGAGCAGCGTGTAGACGAAGCCCCAGAATAGCAGCGACGACCCGTTGGCAAGCCGGCCCATCGCGCCGATTCCGGCTAGCGCATGAACGGGATCGAAGAAGGAAAACAGCCAGCTAAAGTAATCGGCCATAGCCATCGATCCGCTGGGCGATCGCATCGAGCCGCTCGGCCACATTTCCGGCATCGGACAACTCGACGACATCGGCTCGCAGCGGCGCGGCGCTATCGGCAGCACGCGCCGCCAGAACGCGTTTGAGCGTCGACTTCGTCTGGGCTTTCGAGGCGCCCGGCAACAACGCGACGAGGTGATGTTCGTCGAGTCGCCCCAGCTTATCGGTTTGCGCGAGCTCTTTGCGAACGGTCGCGGCGGCGTTGTCATCGAGGGCCAAACGCGTTCCGTTTTGCCCCAAGCCTAAGACGATGAGTCCAAACGCCGTTCCCGCCGCCAGCCGCCGCCGCCGCTCATCCTCGACATGGGCGAGCAATACGTGGCGCCGGTACACGAGTCCATCGGGGTCGTGCAGTGCCTCGCGCGGACCGTCGAGCAACCGGCCTTCGGCCAACGCAGCGGCGCCCAGTGCCGTCAAGCGGTACGCATAGACGTCGCGCAGTTTGACCCGCTGCATTTCGACGCCCGCGAAGCGCGCGCTACACGCCAAGCACCGCGCGCCGACTTCGGCGACTTGGAACGTTGCCGTACACGACTGGCACGAAAAGTAATCGCCCGGGCTATCATGATCGGTGCCCAGATTTTCCATGAGCTTACGGCACTTCGGGCAGCGGCGGCCGCGCGGCTCTTCGGCGAAAGCGGAGACGGGACCAACATAGCCGCAGCGAAAGTGAAGTAGCGTCTTGATCAACGTCAAATGCGCCGAACCGCAGGTCATACAGACTTCGCGCACGTTGAGGGCATGACTCTCACAGTTCGGGCACAGCGATAGGCGGTCGATGAACACCCGCTCGAGGTAGTCTTCCGCGGCGAGCGCCTCGAGGTCCGGTAAGATTGCCGCGTCGCCGAGTGGCGACCCGGTTCCGCGATAAACGACGCCTTCGCGCGACAGCGGGTCCCACGTCGGCTCGAGCGTCGAGCCGGCCGCCGCGACGACGCGCAGGGCGCCCAGCAGCCGGGGCACGCGCTCACTCATCGCGCATCCGGCCACGACAGTCCGAAGATCGGACGCCAATTTGGCGCACGCGAATCGAAACGCGCGTCTGTGCATCGTAATACAACTGATTCCGCAGACTATCGGGCAGACGATCCAAAGCGATTTTCACCGGCCGGTATTCCGACCATTGCTCGTGCTGCCAGAAGAAACGCGTGAGTTGATCCGGCAGTTTGGCGAGATCCGGATAGACCGCCAAGACGCGTCCCGATACGCTCTTGGAAAGACCGTTGACGTTGACGTCCACCGTCTGACCGATTCGGACGCTGCCGAGCGACCGCGGGTCGAAGAACGCCAGCACGTAGGCGCGTTTGGGCTCGAAGATTGCAAACATCGGAACGCCCGGCTCGACGACGTTCTCGGGGCGCTGCTTACATTCGACCACATAGCCACTCACCGGCGCCAGCATCGTTTCACCGCCGACGCGTTGTTGCAGCGCCTGCGCCCGCTGCGACGCCTCTTGGTCGGAGGCAATCTTCGACCGCTGGTCGACACCGACCCGATGGACTTGCAGGCTTGCATGGTTGACTTCTTCGCGGTAAGCCGCGGCCGTGGCGAGTGCCGCTTGCCATTCACCGCGCTTCGCATCCCACTCGACCTGCGGGATCGCGCCGGCCTTATACGCCCGATCGTAACTCACAAACGTCGTTTCCAGCCGTTTCGCGGTGGCGACGGCAGCGATGTACTTCTCGTTGGCCGTCGCTTGTGCGACCTGGGCTTCAGCAACCCCTTGGTCGAGTGCGATTCGCGCGAGGTTGAGCTGTGCGACGCTCTCTTCGTACTGTTTCTGATAATCGGACTGCACGAGGAAATTACTGACTACGGCCAACTTCTGCCCGGCTCGGACACGCTCGTCGCATTGCACGAAAAGCCGATCGATGCGCGCCCGGTACAGCGGTGTAACGGGTACCAGATCGCCTTGCACGAGGGCGTCGGCACTTACAAAAAAGTAGGCCGGAACCAGCAGATAGGCTGCAACCCCGAGCACCGCTGCAACGAGCAAAATGCGTGCCCACGGAAATTTCCGGCGTGCCGAAACGGCAACGGCAGTCGTTCCGCGCCACGAACGAAGTCGCACGATCTAATTTCCCCTTTGTAGCGGACACGCGTTGAACCGGCTAAAAGTTGCGCGCGCGGTGTAACAGCGAGTCGCGGAAGAGCGTCCTCGATAAACGAGGATGCGCACAACATCGCAAGGACTCAATACCGCGTATGGTACACCATTGGACTTGGATAGGCCAGTGTGGTGCGGCAGTGAACCGCGGTACTTTCCTCCCGACAGCGCCGGCGGCTCGAGTCGTACGTGCGAAATCCGCGAAGCATTGTCGACGGCGTGAATGACTTTGGTACCGGTTTGCAATAGGTCTTTAGGCCTTTCCACGTCTGAGGTAGACGGGCTACGATGTCGCTAGCCGCGCGGCCATTCTGTCACGGTTCATTTTCGTTTGATCCCGCCGGTAATCCGAACATGTTGCGGGACGACTTACTTTGGAGGACGATCATTTTCACATCCAATCATCGCCCGTTGCCGCATCCCAACGTCTCTGCCGGCGATCCGGTTTTGGGGTCGCGCCGGTGATTCTTTCGGTGCATGTCGCAAAGGCGGCTGGAAATTCGTTTCGAGAATTGCTCAAGACGTCGTACGGCGAACGGATGATGGGCGACTATGGCGACTGGGCCGGCTATGACACGCTCGAAGCGAAAGAGCGCCGGGCTTTGCGGACCGCGGCAATGCGTAGCCGGCACGCCGAACTGAACCGTGATTACGACGTCATTCACGGCCATTTCGTAGCCGACAAATACCAGAATCTATTTCCGCGCGCGGAGTATGTCGGCTTTTTTCGCGACCCGTACCAGCAATCCGTGGCCCATTATTACTTCTTGCTGCGTAACCCGCAGCGCGACCATCCCGAAGAGCGCACCTTTCATGACGCGAAGATGACGTTGCACGACTATCTTCGCTGGGACGCCTTTTACAACCACCAATCGCAGTATCTGGGCTCGGTTTCGATCGACGATTTCGCCATGGTGGGGCTTTCGGAACACTTCTCGCGCAGCATCGCACGCTTCGAGACCATCTTCGGCCGGCGACTGGGCGAGCAGCGTTTCGCGAACGTCAACCCGGACCGGCTCGAAGACGGTTATCCAATCGACGCCGAAATTCGCAACGCGGTCGACAAATATCGCGCCGCCGACGTGGAACTCTACCGCCGGGCGCAAGAGATCTTCGCCAAACAAGCCGCGCTCGAACCGGCGTAGGGCGCCGCTCGTGCCCAAATGACGGCAGTCGGGCGCGGCGGGCGCATGTGACCGGTCGACAGCGGACAGAACGGCCATGAGATGGATGCTCAACGGGCCCGGGCTCGAAACGCTTACGACCGACGCGACGGCGCGCCGCTTTTTTTCCGGAGCACGGCCGCTGATCGTAACGGGACCGCGACCGATCGCAGCGCCGCCCGAGTGGGGCGCGATTCGAGTGCAGGCCTTCACGCGGTATGCCGATTTGGCCCGCGCGTTTGAGCGCGGCCGGATCGACGCGCGCGCCGGCGCTATACTGTACGATAACGAAGGCTGGCGGTTCACGCCCGCCGAGGAACAATCCGATCCCGCGTTTTTCATGGGCGCCGCCGGCCGCGCGGTGCGCAAAAACGGCTTACTTTTTATTACCGCTCCGGCGGTAACGATTGCGAAATTGCGCACCAGCGGCAACGCGAAACCGTATGCCGCGTATTTGCAAGCCGGTCTCGCTGCCGCCGCGGCGCGTTGCGCCGATATCTTCGACATTCAAGCACAGGGCTCGGAACGCAACGTCGACCACTACGCATCATTTGTTGCAGCCGCCGCAGCGCAAGCCCGCGCCGCGAATCCCGCTATCACGGTCCTGGCCGGAATTAGCACGAATCCCAACGGCCAGCGGGTATCGGCGGACCATATCTTGGCGGCAATCGAAGCGACGCGGACGCACGTCGACGGCTACTGGCTCAATATTCCTAAGCCCGGCGTGTACTGCCCAAACTGCAGTGAATTCCGGCCCGACATTGCAATCGACGTTTTGCACGGACTCTCGCGCCCGAGTTAGCGCCTCAGCCGGCTGCCGATCCGCGGTTCTTAATGTAGGCTAATCACACCTTATTAATCGCGGCGCATGCCGGATGCGTACGATGCTCGTAAAATAAAACTGCACTGCTTCGTGCGCGATACGAAGATCGTCTGCAATCAGCAAAGACATATTACGGTGACCGTTGCGCTAATTTGCCGTCGGCCTACGCCGGCGTTGAGCGATCACTTCGCGACTTTTCGCCGCCTGGCAAGCGCTGCGTTCGCCAAACTGCTAGTGTATGAACCATTCATTGCGACTAATGCCCCTGTTGCCATGGACCATCCGCTTGTAGTATCTAATAGGCAGGAAGGCTACGCGACCTCATTCCCGAGCCGTACTTCCGTAGCGCGGAGCCTGGCTCGCTCAGTCCTCGACAGTCGCCTTCGATGCAATGTACTTACATCGGAGGTGCGCCAGCATCTGCCGGACGTCGGCATTCGCGTCAAACAACTATCGTTTGAGACGACGCGTCGTTTCTTGCGTTCGCGGCGAACGCAAACACGATCTAAGGGGTTTTGATTGATCCGTGTCCAACTTTCGACTCTGCGCGTCGTGCTAGAACGTGTTCAGGATCACCATGAGCGGCGGGTCATGCTCGTGCGCAGGCGGGACGGCCGTTGGACGACGCTTAACGAATCCGATCGCCTGCGTGCGGCTTCATGAGCGTTAGTTTGGCTGCGGTCGGCCTGTTCGTCGGAATTTGCGTCGGGCTAACGGGCGTCGGCGGCAGCTCGTTGATGACACCGATCCTGTTGCTATTTTTCGGATTCTCACCGGCTATCGCGATCGGCACGGACCTTGCATATAGCGTACCGACGAAACTCGTCGGCGCATACGCACACTGGCGCCAAGGCACCGTCGATATCAAGATGGTGCGGACGCTTTGCATTGCCGGCATTCCGGGCGTCATCGTCGGCTTGATCGTGCTTTATGTTCTGCGCGTTCATCTTGATTCGAAGATGATCGACGCCGATCTGCGCCGCGGCGTCGCCTTCGCACTCTTCATTTCAGCCATTGCGATGACGCTGAGCGCCGTTCTCAAGCGCTATGGGAAAGATTCGCCCGGAGTTCGCCTGCAAGCCGTTCCCATGCCGTTGCGCTTATCGATCATCGGTTTTGCCGTCGGCGTGCTCTTGAGCATCACCTCGATCGGGAGCGGCTCGCTCACGCTACCATTATTATACTTATTTGGACCGGCGCTCATGCTCAAGCGTCTGGTTGGATCCGATGTAGCATTCGCCGCACTCATCCTGCCGATTGCGGCACTTGGTCACCTCTCGATGGGCAACGTAAATTTGGGAACGGCGGGCTCGCTGCTCGTCGGCTCGATTCCAGGCGTACTCATCGGTAGCCGGCTCGCCCAGCGAATCCCCGAGAAATTCGTTCGGCCCGCCGTCGTGGGCGTGATGGTGCTAGCGGGAAGCCGGTTGTTGTGAAACAGTAGCAGCACCGCATCGTGGCGGCCACTATCTTGTGTCATTCGAGCTGAGGACCAATTGGATCATTTAGACGAACTTGAAGCGCAATCAATTGCGATTCTGCGGGAAGCGTATTTCCGAGTAACCCCGCTGTGCATGTTGTGGTCGATGGGCAAAGACAGCACGGCGCTGTTGTGGCTGGTCCGCAAAGCCTTCTTCGGAAACGTTCCTTTTCCGACCGTCTTACTCGACACCGAAATGGAACTACCCGAAGTCTACGAGTTCCGTGATGAAATAGCGCGGGCGTGGAAACTCGATCTGCAGAATGAGATGTGCCCGCCGGAATCGTCGATCGACGCAACGATGCCGCCCGCCACGCGAGCCGCGGCCCGTAAAACTGCCGGACTTCGGGCGTTGATCGAGCGCGAAAAATATCGCGGCATCATCGTCGGCATTCGGCGCGACGAACAGGCGACGCGCGCCAAGGAGCGCGTGTTCAGCCCGCGCAGCCCGGAGGGCGGATGGGACGTCAAGCATCAGCCGACCGAACTTTGGGACGTCTATCACACCGATGTCGCCGACCGCCACCATTTACGCATTCACCCGTTGCTGCACTGGACGGAAACCGATGTCTGGCGCTATACGCAGCGCGAAGAGATTCCGATCGTTCCGTTGTATCTAGCCCGAAACGGAATGCGTTATCGGTCGCTCGGTGAGAAGAATCTGACGGTTCCTGTTCCTTCGAATGCATCGACGATCGACGAAATCATCGCCGAGCTGGAAACGACGAACGCGCCCGAACGCGCCGGACGGGTGATGGACCACGAGAGTGAAGATTCGTTCGAACGCTTGCGGACGGGAGGTTACATGTGACGACGGCAATCAAGACTCAATCACAGCTGCGGGTGGTAACGGTCGGACACGTCGACCATGGTAAGTCAACGCTGATCGGCCGCCTGCTGAACGATACCGGAAATCTGCCCGACGGTAAGGTCGAAGAATTGCGTGCGATCAGCGAACGGCGCGGCGTTGCCTTCGAATGGTCGTTCGTCCTCGACGCGTTGCAAAGCGAGCGCGATCAAGCGATTACGATCGATACGACGCGCATTTGGCTCCGGACACCGCAGCGCGAAGTCGTGTTGATCGACGCGCCGGGCCATAAAGAGTTTTTGCGCAACATGGTGACCGGAGCGTCGGATGCCGATGCGGCACTGCTCGTTGTCGACGCCCGCGACGGTGTCAGTGAGCAGACGCGCCGGCACGCCTTGCTGCTCGAACTCATCGGGGTCGAACAAGTCGTCGTTGCGGTAAATAAAATGGACAGCGTCGGTTACGCGCAAAGCCGCTTCGACGAGATCCAAGCCGAACTCGCGCCGTTGCTCGAACGCATCGGCATCGCCCCGCGTGCCTTCGTTCCGATATCGGCGCGGGCCGGCGAGATGGTTGCCGAACGCGGCACCGCGATGCCGTGGTACGACGGGCCGACCGTTTTTGACGCGATGTTGGCATTGGACCGTCGCACGCGCGCGACGGACGGCTCGCTCCGGATCGCCATTCAGGGTGTCGTGCGGCACGATCTGCAGCGCATCTTCGTTGGTCGCGTCGTCTCGGGCACGCTGTCGGTCGGCGATGAGATCTTAGTTTCACCGGCTCGCCGGACGGCGCACGTCCGCTCGATCGAAACCTGGCCGCACACGCCGAAAATTAGCGCGCATACCGGCGAATCGGTCGGATTCACCCTCGACGGGCCACTCTACGTCGACCGAGGCGATATCGTTAGTGGGGTCGGCGACGCGCCGACGCTCAGTAAACTTTTCCGGGCCCGCTTGCTGTGGCTCGCGCATCGGGAGCTCCGGGTCGGCGACCGCTTCCGCTTACAGATCGGCACGCGCCTGGCGAACGTCGAAGTTGATTCGTTCGACCGCATCATCGACATTGAATCGCTCGATCGCAACGACGCGGACGTGGTGCAGACCAACGACGTCGCCGAGGTCGTGTTCCGCAGCAGCGAGTTGCTCGCTCTCGATCGCGTGGCGCGACACGCCGAACTTGGGCGCTTCATTCTTCTCGATGGACTCGATATCGTTGCCGGCGGAACGGTGCTCGATGTCGTCACCAACGCGGCGGCGAAAAATACGAAGGACCTAGTGTCGGTCGAGTTGCTCGATGCCAACGTGCGGGCATGGAGTAACGGTCACCGCGGCGCCGTGGTCTGGCTAACCGGCTTGCCGGCAGCCGGCAAATCGACGATCGCGGTTCAGGTCGAACGCCGCTTGTTCGAGCAAGGCCACCACGCCTACGTTCTCGACGGCGACAACCTGCGTCAAGGGTTGTGCCGCGACCTCGGCTTCTCGCATGAAGATCGCTGCGAGAATGTCCGGCGGGCCGGCGAAGTCGCCGGATTGTTCGCCAGCGCCGGTATCATCACGCTGGCCTCATTCATCTCGCCCTATCGAGCCGACCGCGACGTCGCGCGTCGTGCTGCGGGCAACGCGTTCCACGAAATCTACATCAAAGCCGACGCGGCCGTCTGCGAGGCGCGCGATCCAAAGGGACACTACCGCAAGGCGCGGGCCGGTGAGATCGCTGATTTTACCGGGATCAACAACGACTACGAACCGCCGCTCAACCCGCAACTCGTCGTGGACACCGCAGCGCTTTCCGTCGACGAATGTGTCGCGGCCGTCCTGCGCTATATCGACGACCATGTCGCGATCCACGACGGCGCCGCGAAGGACCGGCTCGAAATAGCCTAACCTCCGTCGCTCGGCTTGCGTCATCACGACCGCGATCTCCAACGGAGGTCGCGGTCTCTTGTTCGTGCGCGCGGCTCCAGCGAGGGAAACGCGCGGTCGAGCAGGTTTGCCGAGTCGCAGTCGAACATGGACATCGATCTTGCCGACGTACCCCACGGATGTGCACGCGTGCGCCTGACTGACGTCGAACGTGACAAACTGCTGCTGAGTTATGCCGCGGAATTAGCCTGGCGCCGCCACGCGCGCGGCGTCCGGCTCAACTACCCTGAATCGATCGCGATTCTTTCGTCGTTCGTGCTCGAGGGAGCACGCGACGGTACGCCGGTTGCGGATCTGATGGACCGCGGGCGAACCGTATTAACGCGCGACGACGTCATGGACGGCATTCCCGATATGCTGCACGAAGTGCAAATCGAAGCGACGTTTCCCGACGGCACCAAGCTCGTGACGATTCATGAGCCGATTCCGTGAAGCCCGGCGAAATTCTCAGCGCACCCGGAACGCTCGAGTTACGCGCCGGCCGCGACCGCGTGACGGTGCGTGTCGCCAATACCGGCGACCGGCCGATTCAAGTTGGATCGCACGCGCATTTCTATGAGGTCAACGACGCGTTGGCGTTCGATCGTGACGCGGCATACGGCATGTGTCTGGATATCGCCGCCGGAACGGCCATCCGGTTTGAACCCGGCCTCGCGCGGCCGGTCGAGCTGGTTGCCGTCGGCGGTGAACGGCGCTTCGCCGGCTTGCGCGGGAAAGGCCGCGTATGAAGATCGATCGAGCCGCATACGCGCGTTTGTACGGTCCAACCACCGGCGACCGGATGCGCCTGGCCGACACCAACTTGATCGTCGAAATCGAACGCGATTTTGCCGTCTACGGGGATGAAATCACGTTCGGCGGCGGCAAAGTCATACGCGACGGCATGGGTCAACACCCGACCGCGACGCGCGCGGAAGGCGTCCTCGATACGGTCATAACGAACGTCGTCGTGATCGACGCGCGCGGCATTTTCAAGGCCGACGTCGGCTTACGCGACGGCCGTATCCGGGGCATCGGCAAGGCCGGCAATCCGTGGTTGCAGGACGGCGTAACACCGGACATGATCGTTGGCGCATCAACGGAAGCCATCGCCGGCGAAGGGTTGATTCTTACCGCCGGCGCGGTCGACGCGCACGTCCATTACATTTGTCCGCAGCAGGTGAACGCCGCAATTTCAAGCGGCGTAACGACGTTGCTCGGCGGCGGAACGGGGCCGGCTTCGGGGACGAACGCAACGACCTGTACGCCCGGCGCGTGGCATCTCGCGCGCATGATCGCGGCGACCGACGCTTTACCGGTCAACATCGGCTTCCTCGGCAAAGGCAACGCTTCGAGCGAGGCGGCGCTCTACGAGCAGATCGCGGCCGGTGCGATGGGCCTCAAACTTCACGAGGATTGGGGTACGACACCGGTTGCGATCGACACGGCGCTGCGGGTCGCCGACGCTTGCGACGTGCAGGTAGCCATTCATACCGATACGCTCAACGAGATGGGCTTCGTCGAAGAAACATTGCGCGCGATCGCCGGGCGAACGATTCATACCTACCACACGGAAGGCGCCGGCGGCGGCCACGCACCCGACATCATTCGCGTCGCCGGCGAATCGTACGTCTTGCCGTCGTCGACCAATCCGACGCGCCCGTATACGGTTAACACACTGGCCGAGCATCTGGACATGCTCATGGTGTGCCATCATCTCGACCCGTCGATCCCTGAAGACGTCGCGTTCGCCGATTCACGCATTCGGGGCGAAACGATCGCGGCTGAAGACATCCTGCACGACCTCGGCGCGATCAGCATGATCAGCTCCGACTCGCAAGCCATGGGTCGGGTCGGCGAAGTCATCATGCGCACCTGGCAGACCGCCCACAAGATGCGCGAACTGCGCGGGCCGCTGGCCGGCGAGCGGGCCGGCAGCGATAACGAACGCGTGAAACGGTATGTCGCGAAGTACACGCTCAATCCGGCGATCGCGCACGGCGTGGCGCATGAAGTCGGCTCGGTCGAAGTGGGGAAGCTGGCCGATCTCGTGCTCTGGCATCCGGCGTTCTTCGGCTTTCGACCGGAATTAGTCATCAAAGGCGGCACGATCGCGTGGGCGGCGATGGGCGATCCGGCGGCGTCGATTCCGACCCCGCAACCGGTCCGGATGCGGCCGATGTGGGGCGCTTACGGCAGCGCGCCGCAGGCCGGCGGCGTGACCTTCGTCTCGCAAGCGGCGCTCGACGGCGGTTTTCCGCCCGCGTCACCTGCCGGACGCCGCTTTGTCGCGGTTCGCGGCTGTCGCACGATCGGCAAACGCGACATGGTGCACAATGCCGCGACGCCGCGGATCACCGTCGACCCGCGGACCTACGAAGTGCGTGCCGATGATGAACTCCTGACCTGCGAACCGGCGGTTAGCCTGCCGCTCGCGCAACGGTACGCGCTGTTTTGAGTGTGCTCGTACGCAGCACCGCGCTTGGCAATCTCGCCGATTTCGCAATCGGACCGCGCACGGTCGAACGGATCCACGTGCCTTCGGATGACCTCGCAAAGCGCGTGCTGCGCTTCACGACGAGCGCCGGTGACGTTGGTCTCCGCTATACCGGCGCGGAACGGCTGCGCGACGGTGACGTGGTGTTCGCCGATGAGCGGGTCGTCGTTGCCGTAAGCGTCGACCCCGACGACGTGCTGGTGTTACGGCCGCACACAATCCCTGCCGCGATCGAAATCGCGCATGCGCTCGGCAATCGTCATCTTCCGCTGCAGCTCCGTGGCGATGCGATCGTCGTTCGCTACGATCCGTTGATCGAAGCGCTCGCCGCCGAACGCGGCGTCCCGGCCGAACGCGCGGCGCTGGTGGTCGCAGCACCCTTCCGGCACGCCCACGCGCCACACGCGCATGACTGATCTCGCAGCGCTGCTCCAGTTGGCCGACGCAGCGTTTCCGGCCGGCGGATTCGGTCATTCGTTTGGACTTGAAACGGCTATCGTCGCCGGGCGGGTTCACGATGCCGCGTCGCTTGCGCACTGGATCGAAACCTATCTCGTCGACGGTTGTGCAACGATGGACGGCGCGGCGATGACGTTGCTGCTGCGCGGTAGCGCGACGGTCGCCGCGCTCGACGAGCGGGTCGGAGCCGCGCAACCCAACGCCGAGATTCGGCGCGCCAACACGCATCTGTCGCGCGCGACCCTCGATACGTACCTTGCGATGGGGCTTACCGATTCGAACATTACCGCCTATCGGACCGCCATCGCCGACCGTCACGCGACCGGCATTCACGCCTTGGCCGTGGCGCTCGGGTATCGCGCGATCGGCGCAACGCTCGAGACGACGCTCGAAGCGCACGCTACAACGATCGTCACGGCGTGTGCGTCGGTGGCGGCGCGTGCCGTTCCGCTCGGCCAGCGTGACATCGCGCGCATCCGTTGGAACCTGCGGCCGGCGATCGCGACCTTCGTGCGGCGCGCCGGCTCGGCTTGCCGGTTCGACGACCTCGCCGCCAGTGCGGTCCGCTGCGAGATCGACGGTTTGCTGCACCGGCGGCTACCGGCCAGACTGTTCGCCTCATGAGCGCGACGCGCATCGGCATCGGCGGTCCGGTCGGTGCCGGAAAAACCGCGCTCGTCGAACATCTCGCTCGCGCCTTCGGCACGCGCGTCGAGATGGCGGTCGTGACGAACGACATCTACACGCAAGAAGACGCCCAAATCCTAGTCCGCAGCGGCTGCCTTCCGGCCGACCGGATCGTCGGGGTCGAAACCGGCGGCTGTCCGCATACGGCGATCCGCGAAGATGCGTCGATGAATTTGCAAGCGATCGCCGATCTCGAGACGCGCTTTCCGGCGCTCGAACTCGTGATCATCGAAAGCGGCGGAGATAATCTGGCCGCGACGTTCAGTCCGGATCTGGCCGACGTCACGATCTACGTCATCGATGTGGCCGGCGGTGACAAGATTCCAGCCAAAGGCGGCCCGGGTATCATGCGCGCCGACCTGCTCGTCATCAACAAGATCGATTTGGCCCCCTATGTCGGCGCGAGCTTGGAACGCATGCGGCGGGATGCCCAAGCAGCGCGCGCGGAACGTCCGTTCGTCTTCACCGATTTGCGCGGTGGCACGGGAGTGGCGGAGGTCATTCGTTTCGTCGAGCGCGCGGCGTTGCTCGATATCGGGTGAGTGCCGGGCGCGGCTCGCTGACGCTCGTGACGCGCCGAAGCGCACGCCGCACGGTACTCGAACGCATTCACTATGACGGCATCTCGCGCTGCAGCCGCAGCTTCGCCGACGATGATGCCGCTCGCATCGTCGTATCGCAACTCGGACCGGGCGTCGTCCGAGGCGATCGCACGATCTTGACGGGGCGCCTGCGCGCGGGCAGCCATCTCATCGTCACCCAGCAAACGACGACGCGAATACTGGGCGGCCCCGCACCCTCGACGGCACGCGCGCACTGGACGCTCGACGCCGGCGCGACGCTCCAGCTCATCGGCGAGCCGCTCATCGCGTCGGCCGACGCCGACTATGCGGCGACGACCGAAATCGATCTGGGCGACGGTGCGCGCGTCGTCATGAGCGAAATCGCGCACGTGCCGCATTCCGCACGCGTGCGGTTGCACACCATCATCCGCAGCGGCAAGCGCGAAGTGCTCTACGACGCCGTAGAGGCCGCCGCGGCCGCGCCGTGCGTTGTCGGAACGTTTGCCGTGATCGGTTTATCGCCGCCGGAACTATCAGCCGCGCTTGACGCACTCGATGCGCATAGCGATGCGCGGACCGATGTGGCAACTGGGGTGGGTGCGCTCTCCCAGGGTGTTTTCGCGCGCGTCTTAGGCACCGATGTCTGGGCCGTTCGCTCGATGCTGCTAACGTGCGTTACGCTCGCCGACCGGTTGCTGCGGCCGCTGCCGGCCGCCGCACCAGCGCTGGGACTGCCACCTGATTTTAACACCGAATCGCCGTGCGGGCGCGTTGCAGAGTCATGATGCGCATACACACCGGGTTCACCCACTTCGCCGCGGGCCTGCTGTTGGCTTCGAGCGTGAGCACCGCCGCGGTGCTGGCAACTTCCGCCCCGGCGGCGGCAGGCGTCGTCGTTTCGGTCGGGTTCGGCGGCGCGCCGGGCTACCACTGGGCCCGTTGGCACGACGGCTACGGCTGGCACCGTCGCTGGGCGCCCTACGGCTGGGTTGCGCCGGTCGGTTTCATCGCACCGCCGCGCTACGCGTATCCGGTTCGGGTCGGCTATGCGCGACCGTATTACTGGCGCGCCTATCATGGCTGGTACGGCTACCCGCACCGGTATTACCGCTAACCGCTAGGTGCTCTTCGCCATTCACTAGCCACGTCAGCGGTGGCCGCCGCGCCGGCGCGGCTAGCGGGCCGGCGGCGTTATACCGCTCGTAGGTTGTTCGACCAACGGCGGTGACGGTGCACGGTCCGGCTCATGCGTCGCCGGTGCAAAGCCGGTTTCACCATCGCCCAAGTCGACGGCATTGGCTTGTTCGCGGAGACGGTCGGGATCGAAACGTGGAATCGGCGTGTCGGTCATACGTTTTTGTACCTCCGATCCGGCGGGAAGCGGCGATGAGCGTCGGTACGGCCATCGAAACTGGCGTTCGATAGCCGCAAAGAGCGAGCCGGACGACCCGCTCGTCGCATTGCGACGCCGGCGCTTATTTAAGCGCGCACGTCCCAAGTTTGGTGTCGGTGGGTTTCGCACCATCGACCGGTCCGAGATGTACGGTCGCGAGCGCCGGGACTTCCGTTTTCGGGAACGGGTTGTTACCGGCGGGATAGCAGTTCGACGCCAGCAGAAACGCCATAACATTTGCGTATTGCTCGGGGGTCAACGTGCCGGGGTTGTTGAGCGGCATGTTTTCGACTACGAGCGTGCGGAGATCGGTCAACGTCCACTTATTGTTTTTCACCGTATTGAGAAATTCCGTACCGGCAACTCCAGGCGCTGCCACGCCTTGCAAATTAGCACCGTGACACGATACGCAATTTGCATTGAAGACCGTCTGGCCGGCGCGCGCCTGAGCGACGGTGTACGAGGCCGGGTTGACCGCGGTGCCCGATGTGGCGGGCGCATCGACGGCGACGAGCGGCGGCGAAAGCTCGGCAACACGCCGCACGGCGCGGGTGCGTTCGAGATGCGATGAACGGCACAACGTCGCGACTTGGACGGTATCGCGCGTATAAAGCACCACGGCATCGCCGCTCACGACAACGCGGCTGACACTCATCTCTTGCGGAATCGGTGAAGCCGCGCGACGCGGTAAGGCAACGTAGGCGAGATGACCGTTGACGACGCCATAAGCGGGTCCGTGTGAGGGCAGGCTGCAGCCCGATACCGTGGACGCGCCGGCGGGCACGCCGAGTGAGGTGTTGGCGAGCGCGCCGCTCAAGCCGCCCAAGACGCCGCCTTCCGACGGACGGCCGCTGGCCAGCGCGAGGTTCGCCATCGCTTCGGTCAGATCGGTTTCGTAATCTTCCATTTGTTTTTCGTGCATCGCATCATGCAGGTTCACGACGACGGCGAGCAGATTCGCTTTTGCGCCCTGCATCGCCGGCGTCCATAAGGCGTCATCGCGGCGGTCGAGCAGACGATCGATATTGCCCAAGGCGCCGTTACCGTCGCCGGGGTCGCCGTCTTCGGTTTTATACTCACGGTCGGTTTGACCGACGACCGCGTTGAGTGCACGTTGCGCGGAGTGCACGAACGCCACATGTCCGACGACTTGCGAATCTTCGATATGAATGATTTCAGCTCGAGCAGCTTCGATATCGGATATTGCCGCGATTGCGGTGCGGTGATCGTCGCTGGTGGCATTTCCGGGGGACGCACCGGCCAGAGCGCAGGCCAGCAAGCCGGTCAGGGTGAGCGCAAACGTGCGTTTCATCGATCCTCGTTTTGTACGGTGGTGCGGCGCGGGCCCTCCGAGCGAGCGTCGCCGTTGTCGGACCGGTCCGTGGACCGATCCGACAGCGTTGCTGCGCAGCGAAGCGCGGTTTGTTACGACTTCCGCGGCGGTAGTGTCGGCTCGACGAACGGCTCGGGCCGAGCCCAAACGAATTCGTCGATCCTTGCTAAGCCGAGTCGGTCAGAGTCGAATCGCTAGAGTGAGAACGCGGAAAGCATCGATCCCGCGGCACTGGTCTTCGAGATTTCAGGAACGGTTTGATTGCCCGGCTGCCCCGAAGCGACCACGATATATTCCTTGTCCTCGACGGTGTACGCCGACGGGGGCGCGAGAATTGGCGAGCCGGTTGCGAACTTCCAAAGAACGTTTCCGCTTTTGGCATCGTACGCATCGAACGTGCCGTCGAGTTCGCCCGTGAAGACGACGCCGGTGCCCAGCGAGAGCGCGCCGCCGACTGCCGGTAACGACAGCTTCTTGCGCCAAGCGAATTGGCCGGTGCTGATGTCAACGGCGTTCATCCAGCCGGTGTTCGGTCCGCTCAACGCCGGGAATGTTCCGCCGATGAAAAACTGCCCGGCGAGATAGGTGGCGCGGCCGTTCGATTTCCAAATGCCGCATTCGTCGACACTTGGGACGTAGAACGTGTTGGTCTCCGGCATGTAGCTTCCGCCGTTATACTCAACGCCGCCGTTGGTGTTCGGGCACGCCAGATTTCCTTCGACGTTGGGATCGGTGTCTTGGCCTTTTTGCGTGCTCACCGCGAGATGATGCACGAGTTGCCCGGTGGTTGCGTCGAGAACCCAGAAATTACCGCCTTTATCCCCCGAGGCAACGAGCTGACGCTGCGCGCCGGCGACCGTGCCGGTGAAAAGGACGGGCGGCATCGCCGGATCCCAATCGTGGGTGTCGTGCGGAATGAATTGATAGTACCATTTGAGCTTGGGCTGCATGCCGCTAATATCAAGGGCAACCATCGAATTCGAGTAGAGATTCGTGCCCTTCCGAACGGTGCCTAAGAAGTCCGGCTGCGGGTTGCCGAGATCGAGATAGAGTGTCTGCGTTGCTTGGTCGATTGCAACGCCGCTCCAAACGGCGGCTCCGCCTCGCTTCCAAGAATCGCCCGACCAGGTCTCGTGGCCCGGTTCGCCCGGCCCGGGTACGGTGTTCCACTCCCAGACGCGTTTGCCGGTCGCGGCATCGAACGCCGTGATGTAGCCGATGCCACCCCAATCGCCGTTCGAGGCGCCTTCGAGCAACATGCCCTTATATGGAACCGGGGCCATGGTGTAAAACGTGTTCGATTGATCGTGCACGCCGACGACATCCCAGACCTTGGCGCCGGTGTTCGCATCGAGCGCGATGAGGTGACCGTCGAGGGTTCCGACGAAGACTTTGCCGTCGAGCAGCGCGACGCCGCGATTGGCCGAGAATGCGATGACATGCGGGGCATAGCTGAACTTCCACTTTTGAACGCCGGTCTTCGCATCGAGCGCATAGATATTGTCGTGCGCTGAGGTAATGAACAGCATTCCGTTATAGGCGATCGGCGCGGTTTCGAGCGGGCTGTCATCATCGATCTTGAAAGTCCAAGCTTTCTTGAGCGATGAAACGTTGCGCGTGTTGATCTGCGAGGTTTGCAGATAGCGATTGCCGGTATAATCGTGCGCCGGAAGCACCCAGTTATTGCTGTCGCCGCCGGCTGCCGCGAAGGTATCGTTGGTCGGCCACGTTCCCTGCGCGCCGACGCGAGGGGTCGCCATGGCGAGCCCGGCAACAAGCAGGGCGCCAAGAAATGCGACCGGCCGTGAGATCTTCCTAATCAAGCAACTCTCCTTCACCAATATGGCGAACCTAAGATTATTCTACCAAGCAACAATATTTGCGAACGCTCAGCAAAGTTCCCCGCGAGACCGAGTGAAACGCAGTGCGGCAGCGTCGCTACGTTGCACGTCGATGGCTTGGTATTCCGACGTACGCGGTTAGACGCCGCCAATCGCCGCGCGTCCGTACGTGCGCATCGGCAGCGGCGCGCTCACGAACCGGGCTTGATTACAACTAGCCTGGCGCAATGCGGCGCGTTACGGATCGCCGCGCTGCAAACTCGACCGCAAGACGGTTGATGCCGCCGGCGGCGACACTTTCGCCGCTACAGCGGCGCTGGTCTCCGCTTGGCGTGGCACGACAGGCCTTCTGGAAACACGCAAGACGGCGCGATGCACAATCGTTCCAGGCTGATCGATGAATGTAGCCGCACCTCGCTTCCAAGCGTAACGCACTTGCTCGCTTAAGCAGCAGCGCAAAAAGCCCGCTCTCTACGACCGACGACTGGCTTGCTTCTACGGAAGACTAATCAGCTGACGTTAACCGGACCTGATGAGCATCGCTTGGTTTGCCTCGGTCAGACCGTGTTCGATCGACGGCCCGGCTCAGGCGGTTGCAAATCGGCTGATACCGTTAGCTTTCTTGCACCAATGACGGTCTCGCAACGATCCCCTAGTAAATAGCGCCATCGCGTTTGTTATCGTTTGCCTTGCGGGGCCGGTCGCCGGCAGACCGGAAAGCCGGTACGATGACGATGACGACGAGTGAACTCAAAGCGGCGGCCGGCGTCGCGGCGGTCGACCGGTTCGTACGCGACGGTATGTGCGTCGGACTGGGCACCGGGTCGACGGCCTTCTACGCCATCCGGCGGGTCGGCGAACTCGTTGCCGCGGGGGCCTCGATCGTCGCGGTCGCTTCGTCGGTGGCGACCGAAGAGCACTGTCGGGCCGCCGGTATTCCGCTTGTCGGACTCGTTGAACGGCCGATCGCCGTTGCTATTGACGGCGCCGACGAAGTGACTCCCGACTTCGCTTTAACCAAGGGCGGCGGCGGCGCGCTGTTTCGCGAAAAGTGTATCGCGCTAGCGGCCGCGGAATTCATCGTTATCGTCGATGAGAGTAAGCTTGTCGAGCAATTGGGAGCATTCCCGACGCCGGTCGAAGTCGTGCCCTTCGCCGCCGGCTGGGTCGAAGCCGCGATCGCGGCGTCGTTCGAGCACGCGCGCGTTCGCCGGCGCGGCCAACCGACTCCCTTCGTGACCGATAACGGCAACGCCATTCTCGATTGTACGTTCGGCCCGATCGACGACCCAACAGCCCTGACAACACGACTGCGAGCGATTCACGGGGTCGTCGACGTTGGGCTATTTTGCGAACTTGCCGATCGCGTAATGGTCGCCGGGAGCGGCGGCGTTCGAGATCTTGAGCGCCGACGAAGCGCTCCGACGCCGGCGACCGCGCCAAGCCCCCGCTCCATGCCGTAAGCATTCGACCAAGAATGCGGCGACGAGCAGGCCGACGAGCACCATCGCCCAGAGCGGCGCCGTTGTTTCTTCGGGTACCGGCGCCGGCGCAACCGTGGGCGGCGGCCCAATCGGGCCGGCTGGAACGCGAATGTCGATCGCTGCCGGTTGGCCGGAATAGGCGACCGTCGCGCCGGCGAGTTCGGCGATTACGCGTAACGGAACGTAGACCCGCCCGTTTTGCCGGATCGGCGTGGCTGCGAGCAACTGCGCCCGATTCGCGACCACCGCATGACGGCGGTCGACGACGAGACCGGCGATGACGCGGCCGCCTTTGCGCACCACGACAATGTGGGGCGGCGTATATTGAACGACTGCCCGTAGCGCCTCGAAGAAGCCGCGCACCGGGACGAAAACATGACCACCGTGCATGATCGCCGGTGTGGCGATGTACCGTCCGCCGACATACACCGGCGGCGCGCCGGCGGAAAGTTCCGCCGCTGTTGCCGGCCCTTGCGACAAAAGCAAACCGGCGAGCAACAATCCGGCGCCAAGACGAGACCTGCTCATAGCACTCCGGCGCGCCCGGGAAGGTAAAGTAGGCGCTCAACCATTGAAGCAAGCCACCGGCCATCCTGCAAGCTTGCCAAGGTCCCGCCGGCATGTTAACAGCGGTCCGTTTCAATCAACCGCCCCGCCCCGGCGACGGCCGCCCCGCCGGAACGCGACGCGGCTTAGGCTACTTCAAACAGCCCCGCGGCTCCCATTCCGCCGCCGATGCACATGGTGACTACCACGTAACGCGCGCCGCGGCGCTTACCCTCGATGAGCGCGTGCATCGTCATCCGGGCGCCGCTCACGCCATAGGGATGGCCGACCGAAATCGCGCCACCGTCGACGTTGAGCTTTTCCGGATCGATACCTAGCGTGTCGCGGCAATAGAGCGTCTGCACGGCAAAGGCTTCATTGAGTTCCCACAGGTCAATAGCATCGACGGTCAACCCGTGGCGGCGCAATAGCGCCGGAACGGCGAAGACCGGCCCGATTCCCATCTCGCCGGGTTCACAGCCGGCGACGACCATGCCCCGATAGATCCCCAGCGGCTGCAGATTGCGCTGCTCTGCGAGCTTCGAATCCATGACGACAACCGCTGCGGCTCCATCGGAGAGTTGCGAACTATTGCCCGCCGTTATGGATGACTCTTTGCCTAACACACCTTTGAGCGCGGCCAAGCCTTCGCGCGTGGTGTCGGGACGATTCCCTTCGTCTTTGGTCAAGGTGACGCGTTCTTCACGCACGCTGCCGGCGGCTTTATCCTCGACATATTTCCAACTCGCTAACGGCACGATCTCGGCATCGAAGCGGCCGGCGGTTTGGGCGGCGGCCGTTCGCTGTTGACTGGCCAACGCGTATTCGTCCTGCGCATCGCGCGAGATGTGGTAGTGCCGCGCGACGTTGTCGGCGGTTTGCAGCATCGGCATGAACACGTCGGGCGTGTTGCGCAGCAGCCACTCTTCGGTGAAGCCTTTGAGGTGCATGTCGTTTTGCACCATCGAGATCGACTCGCAGCCACCGGCGACGACGACTTGGGCGCCGTCGGCGATAATGCGCCCGGCCGCCGTTCCGATCGCCTGCAAGCCGGATGCGCAATAGCGGTTGATCGTGGTGCCCGGAACGCTCATCGGCAAACCGGCGCGCAGCGCGGCGTTGCGGCCGAGGTTGTGTCCCGTCGCGCCCTCGGGCAGACCCGTTCCAATAACGACGTCTTCGACTTCGGCCGGATCCACGCCGGCGCGTTCGACGGCGTGCGCGACAACGTGTCCGGCGAGGGTTGCGCCATGAGTTTGATTGAACGCGCCGCGGAACGCCCGCCCAATTGGTGTGCGCGCGGCGGAAACGATGACGGCGTCAGGCATGAGCGAGTTCCTTCCGATACCCGGCGATGGTGCCGCCGGTCTGCGCGATGCGCGCGAGCAGCGGCGAAACGGTCCAGCCGAACGCCGTCATTTTTTCGACCACGGCGGCAATGCCGAGCTCGTCGGCGTACCACATCGGGCCGCCATGGTGAGGCGGAAAACCATAGCCGTAGATGTACACGATGTCCTCGTCACCCGGCCGCAGCGCAACTTCGTCATCGAGCAAGCTCGCACCGACGTTGACGAGCGCGAGCGCCAGGCGCTCGATGATCTCGGCGTCGCTGACGTCGCGCGGCCGGATACCGGCCTTGGCCGCTTCTTCCGCGACGAGCGCGAGCAAAGCCGGATCGGGCACCGGTTCGCGCTTATTTGGCGCATCGTACTTGTAGAAGCCCAGCGCCGTTTTCTGGCCCCAGCGTTTAGCGTGATACATCACGTCGATGATGTTGGTCCGTTTTTCACCCAGCGCGTCGGACCGCTCTTGGCCGATGTGCCAAAAAACGTCGACGCCGGACAGATCGAACGTTGCGAACGGCCCCATCGCGAAGCCGAACTGCTCTTTCATCACCCGGTCGATTCGCTCGGGGGCGATGCCTTCTTCGAGCAAGTAGACCGCTTCGCGCGCATAATCGAAGAACATCCGATTGCCGATGAAACCGAAGGCGTTCGCGGATACGACCGCGACTTTCCGCAGCGTCTTGCCCAGTTTCACCGCGGTGGTCAAGGTTTGGGCCGAGGTCTGCGCGCCGCGCACGATCTCGAGCAACTTCATGATGTTGGCCGGCGCGAAAAAGTGTAAGCCGACGAATTGCTCCGGCCGTTTGGTGACGGCGGCCATATCGTCGATATCGAGCGTCGACGTATTCGAGGCGAAGATCGCCGCCGGTTTACACACGGCTTCGAGCTTGGTGAAAACCTGTTTCTTGACGTCCATATTTTCGAACACCGCCTCGACGACGATATCGACTTCGGCAAGTTCGCTGTAGTCGGTTTCCCAAGAGATCGATTGACCGAGCTTCCACGCTGCTTCTTGGGTTAATCGGCCGCGCTGGACTTGATGCGCGAACATGCCGAAGACCATTTGTTTTGAGCGTTCGATCGCTTCATCCGCCGGCTCGATCACGACGACGGGAATGCCGGCATTGGCGAAAGTGATGGCGATGCCGGTGCCCATCGTTCCCGCGCCGATAACGCCGGCTGTGGCGATATCGCGGGCGTCGGCCGGCGGCAGATTTGGTATTTTTCCTAACTGACGCTCGGCAAAGAAGACGTGCTGCAGCGCCGCCGACGGCGCCGAGCGCACGAGTTCGTCGAACAGCCGGTATTCGCGGGCCAAACCGCGCGCGAAATCCAATTCGATCGCGGCTTCGACCGCGTCGACCAGCTTGTGCGCCGCGAAGCCGCCGTTGGATTCGGGCGGTACCATCTTATGCGCTTGAGCCACCACGAAGGGCGTGGCGAACAATCCCATGCCGGCGATCCCAAGCTCCGTTTTGCGCGCTGAAACGCGGCGCTTGGGGTTGCTCGCGCGGACGCGCCCAACGAGCGCCACCGCCGCATCGACCACGTCGCCGGTCGCGATCTCATCGAGCACGCCTTTTTTGAGCGCGTCGGCGGCCGTGATGTTTTCACCCTTGAGCATCAACGCCAGCGCGTCTTGCGCGCCGATCAAGCGCGGTAAGCGTTGCGTGCCGCCGGCACCCGGCAACAAGCCGAGTTTGATCTCGGGCAGTCCGAGTTTCGAGATCGGCGCCGCGATGCGATAGTCGCACGCGAGTGCGAGCTCGAAGCCGCCGCCCAACGCGTTGCCGGCGATCGCGGCAACGTACGTTTTGTCGCTGCGTTCGACCGCCGCCATGACATCGCGCGCGGTTTTAATTTGCGGCGTTATCTCGGTGCGAAAGTCGTTGATATCGGCGCCGAAACTAAACAGGCCGCCGGCGCCGGTAAAGACGACGGCCGCGACGGCCGGGTCGGCGTCGGCCGCTTCGATCGCGGCGACCAATTGCGCCGACAGGGCGAACGAGATCGCGTTGGCCGGCGGGTTGTCCAGGGTGATGACCCGGATGCCGTCCGGGCGTTCGGCGACCGTTACCAGCGGCGCTGCCGAAGCGCCCGCACCGTTGCCGTTGCGCATTTAGGCTACCACGAGCGTCTGGCGGTCGAGATCGAATTGATCGATACCCAGCGCCATGACCGACGCCGAGCCGTGCACGATTTCGTGATGCAGCCAGAGCGCTTGGCTCAGCACGTGGTCGGCGTAGAAGCGTGCCGTGATGAGCTTCGCGGCATAGAACGGATCGCTCTCGCCGGCGGCGATCTTCGTCGCACTGATTGCCGCCGCGCGCGCCATCTGCCAGCCGCCGGCAACCACCCCCCACAGCCGCAAATACGGAACGCTGCATGAGAATGCGCGATTGAGATCGCTCATCGCGTTCATGCCGATGTACTGCGAAGCTTCAGCCAACAGATCGACGCTCGACGCGAGTTGCGCCTTGATCGCCGCCACATCCGCATTGGAGTCGTCGAGCCCGGCGGCACACTTCTTCATCTGTTTCACCACCGTGGTCGCCGTGGTTCCCATATCGCGAATGAGCTTGCGGCCGACGAGATCGAGCGCCTGGATACCGGTCGTGCCCTCGTATATCGAAACAATTTTAACGTCGCGGTATTGTTGGGCAATCCCGGTCTCTTCGATATAGCCCATGCCGCCGAAGACCTGCACGGCGGTCGAACATAGCTCGGTCGCGGTCTCGCTGCACCAGCCCTTGACGACCGGAATCATGAGTTCGATGAAGGCCTTGTGCGCCTTGCGCACCGCGGCATCGGGATGACTGTTGGAGAGGTCGAGCGACGCGGCGCAAACATATGAGAGCGCGCGCATCGCTTCGATTTGCGACTTCATCGACATGAGCATGCGGCGCACGTCGGGATGCCTGATGATCGGCGCCGCTTCACGTGACTTGCCGGCGACTTCACGCGATTGCAAACGCTCTTTCGCGTATGCCAGTGCGCTCTGATACGCCCGATCGGCAATCGCCAGGCCCTGCACGCCGGTGCTGAAGCGGGCGGCGTTCATCATGATGAACATGTACTCTAAACCGCGATTCGGCTCACCCACGAGGTAGCCGATCGCGCCGCCTTTCTCACCGTAATTCAACGTGCAGGTCGGGTTGCCGTTGATGCCCATCTTATGTTCGATGCCGGCGCAATAGACGTCGTTTACTTCGCCCAAGCTGCCGTCGGCGTTGATCAGCACTTTGGGCACGATGAACAGCGAGATGCCCTTGGTGCCCTCGGGCGCGTCGGGTAAGCGCGCCAGTACGAGATGGATGATATTGGGCGCCATGTCGTGTTCACCGAACGTGATATAGATTTTCTGACCCGATATCTTGAACCGATCGCCATCGGGAACGGCTTTCGTGCGCACGGCCGCGAGATCGGAACCCGCTTGCGGTTCGGTCAGACACATCGTGCCGGTCCATTCGCCGCTCACGAGCTTGGGGATGTAGGTTTGCTTCTGCGCCTCGGAACCGCACAACTCGATCGCTTCGATCGCGCCTTGATTGAGCAGCGGGCCGTTTGCGAAACCGACGTTGGCGCCATTCCACATCTCGAGCGTTGGGCCGAGCAGCAGATGCGGCAAACCTTGGCCGCCGAATTGCGGCGAAACGGGCAGACCGATCCAGCCCGATTTGGCGAACATCGCGTAGGCTTCTTTAAAACCGGACGGCGTGGTGACCGCGCCGTTCTGCCACGTGCAGCCTTCCGTATCGCCGGCTCGATTGATCGGATCGAGCACCTCGGTTGCGAACGTCGAAGCTTCTTCGAGGATGGCGTCGAGCACGTCGAGCGTGTCCTCGAAGCCGGGAAGTTTGGCGACGTCATCGATGCCGGCAAGTTCGCGCAGGACGAACTGCATGTCGCGCAGCGGGGCTCGGTAGGTGCTCATGAATGCTCCTCTGTTGGGCGCTGGATGAAAATTGTAAAACTAGGCGCGCAGCGCAGCGAGCGGCCGCAGATCGGCCGCCGGTTCGCCGTACAATTCGGTGCGCAGCCGCGCCACCGACGCCGCGAGCGCATCGAGATACGGCAGCATGTTGGTTTTGATGCGGGCGAGCCGTTCGCGCCCGGCGGGAGTTATCGAATACATCCGGCGCGCACGTTTGGTTGGATGATCCCACTCGCCGCGAATGAAGCCGCGTTCTTCAAGCCGGCGCAGCAACGGATAGATCGTGTTGGTGTTGACGGCCAGAACGCCGCTGCAGACATCCGCGATGCGCTGCATCAAACCGAAGCCGTGCTCGGGCGCGGCCTCGAGCAAGTGCAGCACGAGCACCGGAAAGACGGTTTTCGATTTGATCGGGCCGCGCAGTACATCGTCGGTCGGCGTCAACGGCTTCGTCATCGGCATTAGTTCGACTAATGATACTTTTATAAATGGTGGAATCCTGTCGCCGGCAGCGGTGCTTGGAATTCGTTCCCAACTGTTTTCCGGGGGCCGCTCAGCTAATAGTTGCTCGGAACCCGAAGGGATGGGCGAATCGCTTAGGCTGAGCCGTCTGAGCACGGCACATCACCACAGCTGCTGGCGATTGACTTTATCCGATATATCGAATACTATCGGTACATGAAATTCAACTTTCCCTTCGACCTTCACACTGACGACGGCGACCCCGCCTGGGCCGGATCCATGCGGCGACATTTCCGCGGCGCCCGGCTGCGGCGCGGGCACGGCCGCGGCGGCTTCGGCCAAAGCGAACGCGGCAGCCTCAAATACGATGTGCTCGAAACGCTGCTGGCCGGCCCGCGGCACGGCTATGAGATCATGCAGGCGATCGAGGCTCGCCGCGGCTTTCGGCCCAGCCCCGGCTCGATTTATCCGGCGTTGCAAATGCTCGACGACGGCGACTTCGTCACCAGCAGCGAGAGCGGCGGCAAACGCGTGTACACCATCAGCGACAGCGGCCGCGAGCTACTCAAGACCTTTCGCGAATCACCGCGCGGCGCGGAGCCGGACGGCGAATCCGACGGCGATGCCGACGTCATGCTGCGGGGCATGCGCGCTCTGCACGGACTCAAAGATGCCGTCCAAGCCATCGCCCGCAGCGGCGACCGCGACATCATCAGCCGCGGTGTCGATATCGTCGACCGGGCGCGACGCGAACTGTACACTTTGCTCGCCGGCGGTCCGGCTCAATAACGCGCTAACCCGGACCGAAGTCGAATGCCGCCGCCGCGGAGCCGGCCCGGGCCGCGATGCGCTGCAGCTTGGCATGCACGCCGCCCAGCACCGGCCGGCCGGGCGGCAAATAGCGTTTGGGAAACTTCGCTACGACGGTGTAATTCGTATCGACGACATTGGCGACGCCGGTTTTTGCGACTTGCGAGACGAGTTGGTACGCGTCCATCGTCGACAAGCCGTAATCGGCGGCCAGCCAACGCACCAGTTGCGTGTACGCGATGCGATACGCATCTTCGAGCGGCCGCACGCTGCCGGCAACCATGATGAACGTGTCGTCTTCAAAGCGGGGCCACTCGACATACGTCGACTTGATGACATCGACCACGCACACCGTCGACATCGCGCCTTCCACCGCGACGCCGCACGTTTCGCCTTCGCTTTGAGCGTAGTGTCCGTCACCTAAACTAAAGAGCGCGCCTTCGACATTGACGCCGAGATACACGGTGGTGCCGGCGCGCACTTCGGGCGAATCCATATTGCCGCCGAACGCTTCGGGCACGAGTGCGTTACGCACTTCGAGAGCTTTGGGTGCGACGCCCACCGTGCCGAGCATCGGTTCAACCGGAATTTCGACGGAGAATTCCGAGTCGAGCGCTTTGAAGAGCACCGTCGAGCGGCCGCGGTCGAGTGCGTACATCCACACCAGTTCCGGTAACGGGGGATTGAGTAAGTGGGTGAAGCTGGTGGCGGTTAAGCCACCGAAGAGCGGAATGGTGGTACTCGCGGCCCAATCGCGCGCCGGCTGCAACTCGATGAAATGGATGGCGAGGGTGTCGCCGACGGCCGCGCCTTCGACATAGAACGGACCCGTCTGGGGGTTGAGAAACGGTACCTCGAGCGACCGGCTCGGCAAGTCGCGCACCGAGCGAATCTTGCCGGCAAACGCGTCTTCGGACCACAAGCGGACGATTTGACCGGGAACGATCGACGCGACGGGCGCGTTGCCGCCGAACGTCCACGCATATTGGCCGGGCGCCGGCTTAAAGGTGAACACCGCCAGATCGTCACGGCGTTCGTCGGCCAGGCTGCGCCGCGCATCGTCACCGGCAACGGCGGCCAAGCCGGGCGCGAGAGCCGCATCGGGGTCGGCTACATTGAGCCAGGCGTAGGCGGCGCCGGCACTCCCCAGCGCGGCCGACTGGGTGAGAAACTCATCGCGCGAGATTTTCGCGTCGAGTAGCGCCGATTTGAGGCGTTCGAAGTCGCGCGCACGATCGTTTTCCACAGTCGTCCTTTCAGCTCCGAACCCGTACCAACAATGAGGCCCGTTGGGCGGCGCGAACGTCATTTGCGTGCCACGCAGAAAACGGCAGCGCGGTCGAGCCCGGCGTTCGCCGGTTGCGCCATGGGTCATTCTGGCAGGTTCGCTCGCCGTCATCGGCTTCGCATGCACGCGGACGCCGCCGGCGTCGCATGCCCCACCCGCAGCGCGCGCGACGGCAGCGCCGGCGCCGGTCGCGCAGGCGACGCCCGAACCGAGCGCGAGTGGAACGCCAACGCCCGTTACGACAGCGTCCGCGCTTCCGACGCCCACCGCCGCGGCGGCCCGTCCAACCGCAACCGCAGCGACCGCGACACCGGCGCCGGTAACGTCGGCATCGCCGGCTACCGGCGAGAGCGCAGCCGGCGCGACGCCGCGCCTCGCGCTCATCATCGATGATTGCGGCCAGTGGCTCGCTACCGAACGCGGCTTCATCGCACTACCCGTCGCGCTGACGCTCTCGATCTTACCCGACGTACGTTTCAACCGCACGATCGAACGCGAAGCGGTCAGCGAAAATAAGGGCGTAATGCTGCATTTACCGATGGAGACGCTGTCGGGCCTCAATCCGGGGCCGGGCAAAATCACGACTGAAATGGACGATGCGGCCATCGCAGCCCAAGTCGAACATGACCTCAGCGATGTCGACCTCGCGCGCGGCGTGAACAACCACGAAGGCAGCAAAGCGACGGCAAACGCCCGCGTGATGAACGACCTCATGACCGTGCTGGCCCGGCGTGACCGCTTCTTCATCGATTCACGAACCAATAGCGCCAGCGTCGCCGAGGCGATCGCGGCGCAACGCGGCGTTGCGACGGCGGGGCGCGACGTATTTCTGGACAATCGGGCCGACGTTGCCTACACCGAAGGCCAATTACGCGCGGCCGCGGCGATTGCCAAACGTACCGGCAGCGCAATCGCGATCGGGCATCCGCGCCCCACGACGCTAACTGCGGTGCGGGCCTTGATTCCGGAGCTGCAAGCCCAAGGCATTACCTTCGTGCTGGCGTCCGATCTGACGCACTAACGTAGCCGCCGCTCGAGCAAGTCGGCCCGGCCGAGATACGGCGAGCAGGCGCTTTTCGCAGCCTGTCGTAGCCGATTAACGTATATCACGTGCCGGGTTTTTAGGAGCCTTACTCATGTTACGAAATTTTGCTATTGCGGCGACCGTCGCGGTAGTCGCTGCGACGCTGCCGGTGAACGCGCAAGTCAAGACCGTGTCCGCGATGGACATGAAAGCCGCGCAATCGAGTTCGGAGTGGCTGACCTACGGCCACGATTATACAAATCAACGCTTTTCGCCGTTGAACGAAGTTACACCCGACAACGTGGGCAAGCTCGTGCCGGCGTTCGTCTTTCAAACCGGCGTCGTTCAGGCGTTTGAATCGACGCCGATCGTCGCGAATGGAAAGATGTTCTTAACGTCGGCGTACGATCACGTGTTCGCCGTCGATGCCAAAACCGGCAAGCGGCTGTGGCAGTACGAGCATAAGATGGGCAAGACGGTATTTTGCTGCGGCCCGGTCAACCGCGGCGTCGCGATCGCCGGCAACATGCTCTATCTAGGCACGCTCGACGGCAAGCTCGAAGCACTCGATCAAGACACGGGCCACCTCAAGTGGAGCGTGCAAGCCGGTGAAAACTCTGCCGGGTACTCGCTCACCATGGCACCCTTGATCTTCGGCAATTCGGTGATCGTCGGCGGCGCCGGCGGCGAATACGGTGTACGCGGTTCGGTCACCGCATACAGCCTCACGGACGGCTCGATGAAGTGGCGCTGGTATTCGTCGAACGCGACCGACTGGCCGGGCAAGTTCACACCCACGACGTCCGACGGCATGGATTTGCATCGCGATATCGCGGCGGAAAAGGCTTCATACTCAAAATACAAAGATGCCTGGCAGCATAGCGGCGGCGCGACCTGGATGACTCCAGCCGCCGACCCCGACACCAACACGATCTTCATTGCAACGGGCAATCCATCACCCGATCTCTTCGGCGAGCCGCGCCCGGGCGACAACCTCTACACCGACTGCATCGTCGCGCTCGACGCGACCAGCGGCAAAATGAAGTGGTACTTCCAGGAAGTGCCGCACGACGTTTGGGATCTCGACGTGGTGTCGCCGGCCGTGCTTTTCGACACCGTCGATGCAAACGGAAAAACGGTCAAAGCGGTTGGCGAAGCCGGCAAAACCGGCTGGTTCTACATCCTCAATCGCGCCACCGGAAAGTTGATTCGTAAATCGAAGAACTTCGTGCCGCAAGAGAACATGTTCGCTCAACCAACGGCGGCCGGCATTCGGATGCTGCCCGGCGCGAACGGCGGAACGGAATGGTCACCGGTGTCGTTCGATCCGACGATGCACTTGGCGATGGTTTCGGCGCTGCATCAGCCGATGATTTACTCGACCAAGCCGCAAGAACGGGATGCCGGCGCGCTGTGGCTCGGCAGCGCGTTCGCCGGGATTCCGACGGAAAAACAATACGGACTGTTGTCGGCGGTCAACGTCGATACGGGCGACATCGCCTGGCAGGTCAAGACCGATCAACCGCTCGTCGGCGGTTCGCTATCGACCTCGGGCGGCCTGACGTTCGTCGGTGAGGGCGACGGGAACTTCGATGCCTTCAACAGCAAAACCGGCGAGCGGTTATGGCAATTTCAAACCGGCGCCGGCGTCAATGCCGCACCGATGGCGTATTCGATCGACGGCGAAGAATATATCGCGGTCGCGTCGGGCGGCAGCTTTCAGCTCGGCTATCCGTACGGTGACTCACTCTACGTCTTCCACGTTACGAAATAGGAGAAAACCTCATCCTTCGACGCATTACCCTGGCCGCCGTCGCGCTGTGCGCGGCGGCGCTGCCGACGCTGAGCAGCGCTGCCGAAACGCCGGCCTGGATGCATGTTGACGCCGCCAAGAAAACGGTCAATTTCGACGTCTTGATGGCTCCCAGCGGCACGAACGGCGGTTTGAATTTCAACGGCTATCATCACGGACAAATGACGATCACCATTCCGGCCGGCTGGCATGTCGACATGACGGTTACCAACAAAGGCTTCGGCGCGATTCCGCACAGCTTGGAAGTCATTCGAATCTCCGAAGGCATCCCGGCCCAAGGATCGGAACCGCCCGCGTTCGACGGCGCTGAAACGGTCGAACTCGTCAACGGAATGAACGTCGGACAAAGTGACCACGCGACCTTCACCGCCGATACGCCGGGCAAATACTGGATCTTCTGCGGCGTACCGAACCACGGCGTCGGCGGGATGTGGGATTATCTCGTCGTCTCGGCCGGCGCAACGACGCCGACCGTCGACATCGCCGCGAGCGCGATGAAGTAAAGCGTCGGGGCGTCCGCGCAACGGCAGGGCGCTCCGATCGCGCGGCGTCTCCGCTTTCATGCACGTCTTTTGCGGACGCACGAAAGTATCGCGACGGGTTTGCGGCTCGCCACGCTAGGCGAATACGTTCCGCTGATCCGCGCCGCGAAGCGACGCGGTCCGCGCTTCGCACCTTTGCCGGGCGCTGAACACCATTCGGCGCGGCAAATGAAGGAAACCCGTTGCGGCATCCGTCCGGAGGCTAGGCTTTCGAGTGCGGAGCGCCAGACGCGAGAACGTCAGAGCACCCTATGTCTGCGCCGGAGATAGCTTGGCGTAGGCCGCCGGCCCCCGCCGAACGATAGAGCGCTTCGATCGCGCGCAGCGTGCCGAGCGCGTCGTCGGCCGCGATGCGCAGCGGACGCTGCCGCAGCAGGGCGTCGGCAAACTCCTCGGCCTCGAGTTGATATTGATCGACGCCGGCGATGCGTTCTTCACGCCAACCGTCGGGGCCGGCGATCCGCACGGTCGTTTCTTTGGGGTCGGGCACGAACGCCGCCGGCACATCGATTTGGCCGGCCGTTCCGACGGCGCTGTACGAACCGTGGCCGGCGGCCCGAAAACCGCAATCGAAGATCGCGGTGCGGCCGCCGCGGAAGCCGAGAATGCCAGCCAACGAGACGTCGACGCCAAACTCAGCGCGAACGTCGGATTGTGCCGAAGCCCACTGCGGTTCTTCGCCGAAAAGCATGCGCGCGGCGTTCACGGCGTAACAGCCGACATCCATGAGCGCTCCACCGGCCAGTTCGCCTTGCAGCCGCACGTTCCGAGCCGGAAACGGTTCGAGCATAAATGTAAATGCCGCTCGGACGAAACGCAATTCACCGATCGCACCACTATCGATAAGTTCGCGCACGCGCGCATGTTGCGGATGGAAGCGATACATGAATGCTTCCATGAGCAGCACGCCGCGCTCGCGGCAGCCGTCGATCATCGCCTGCGCTTGAACGCTATCAATCGCGAGCGGCTTTTCGCACAGAACCGATTTGCCCGCTGCCGCGGCGGCGAGCGTCCATCGCGCATGCATGGAATTCGGCAGCGGGTTGTAGATCGCATCGATCGCCGGATCGGCGAGCAACGCTTCGTACGAACCGTAGGCGCGCGGAATGTCGAGCGTTGCGGCGACCGTTCGCGCCCGCGCCTCATCCCGGCTTGCAATCGCGGCAACGATACCGTTGCGCGATTTCTTCACCCCGGGGATGAAGCGCTTGACACCGATATTGGCAGTGCTCAGAATACCCCAGCGAACCGGTTCGTTCATCGCACCACCGCCACGTACGGGGCAGGCGCCCCGCGCCGAGACACCCGACCGCTTCGCGGTCCGTCGAGCCGATGCGCAATGACGGCGCTTGTTTGTCCGGCAACCGGTTCGGCCGCAACGCCGCCGAGTCGAGCGAGACCCGCGCCCTGGGGTGCGCCCACGCCGTCACTCGACGCGCGCTCGAACTCGTCGAGTCCGAGCGCGATTTCGCCACGTCGCGGGCTTAGAATGGATCGGCGGGCGGTATCCGCAGCGGTCAACGCAGTAATGAGTAATTTTCTCCGGCTTGGCGCGCTGCAGCAAATACTGGCAGAGTTACGTGCACGCGTCTACCCGATATTGCCTTTTTATAGGCGCCCCAATCGCGCCGACTCTAGTTTGGCGTAGCGGCCGACAGCGCTTTCCGTCAAACGGACGGATAGCGTATCCACCGATCGGTCGGGTGGCCAAAGGAAACGCATCGATCCGTTAAGGAACGATGTTTAGCGAACGCAACGCTGGAAGCGCGGTTGTCGCAAAACGACAAGGAGGTTGGAATCGGTGCGGCTTTCCGAGCCTCGTATCGCCGGCGTTTGCGCCGCGGTGCTAACGCCGCTGGACGCCGAGTTACAACCGGATTGCGCCGCCCTCGTCGCACACTGCCGGCGATTGCTGGCGACCGGTTGCGATGCAATAAATTTGCTGGGCACGACCGGCGAAGCAACGTCGCTCTCGGTCGCGGCGCGGCTGGGCGCGATGGAGGCGGTCGCGGGCAGCGGTTTGCCGCTGCAATGCTTCATCGTCGGAACCGGCGCGGCGGCGTTCGCCGACGCCGCCCAACTTACGCGCGCGGCGTTTGACTATGGGTTTTCCGGCGCACTCGTGGTGCCGCCATTCTATTTTAAAACAATTACCGACGACGGTGCGTTTCGGTACTATGCCCGGTTGATCGAGACCGTCAACGCCGCTGACGTGCGCATCTACCTCTATCATTTTCCGCAGTTATCGGGCGTGGGCTTGTCGCCCGAACTCGTGACTCGCTTGGCGACGGCGTATCCCCGCAGCATTGCCGGTATAAAAGATAGCTCGGGCGTTGCCGGCTATGCCGAATCAATCGTCGCGGCGTGTCCGGCGCTCGATGTTTTTCCAAGTTCCGAAGCGGTGCTCGCCGACGGCCGCGCGCGCGGGTTCGCCGGCTGTATCTCGGCGACGCTCAACGTCAACGCTTCGATCGCCGCGCGCGTTTGGCGCGGCGCGCCCGGCGAAGCTGCCGGTCTGACGGCCATCCGCACCAGCATCGCCCGACACCAGCTGGTTCCGGCGCTACGCGCGGTGCTGGCGTCGCTCTCGGGCGACGCCACCTGGCTGCGACTGATCCCGCCGCTGATCGAGCTCGATTCCGCGACGGCGGCGCACCTGATGGCCGAACTCGACGCTCAACCGGCGTTCGGCGCGCTGCGCGAGGCGTACGTTTGCGCGTAACGATGCGTTCACGGTCGAACCTCCGCGCCCAAGCTCAACGATATGTTGTATGAAATCGAGGCCGGGATGCGAAACGTAGCCTGCCATGTTTACGCTGAACGCGAAGCGTTCGGCAGCGCAGCCGGCAAGGCGTTGCCGTGAGTCGCGGCCGATTGGGCGTCGGCGTGATCGGAGCTCATGCTTGGGCTGAAAAAGCGCACTTGCCCGGCTACGCCGCCTACGACCGCGCGCAATTGCTGGCGATCTGCGATATCGACATCGCGCGCGGCCGCGCGTTGGCGGCGCAATTCAACATCCCGCGCGTCTACACCGACTATCGCGCGTTGCTCGACGATCCGGCAATCGAGCTGGTCGATGTGTGCACCCCGACGCACACGCATTTGGCGTTGAGTCTGGCCGCAATCGACGCCGGCAAACACGTGTTATGCGAAAAACCACTGGCCGCACAGGCGGCCGACGCGTTCGCCGCAGCCGCCGCGGCCGCCGCGCGCGGCGTGCGCACCAAAGTTGGATTCACGTTCCGGTATTCGCCGGCGATGCGCCGCTTACAAGGGTGGATCGCGGACGGCACGCTGGGCGAAATCTTCCACATTCACGGCTTCGAACAAAATTCGCAATTTCTCGATCCTGACGTACCGCTGCGCCAAGTCGCGCCCGACGCGCCCGGCGACCGTTTGATTCCGTCGTCGATTGTCGGCTACGGCTCGCACCTCGTCGACCTCATGCGCTGGTGCGGCGGCGAGTTCGCGGCCGTCTGCGGTTCGATGCATAATTACGTGCCGGAACGCGCGGTTTCCGTGCCGGGCAATCGCCAACGCATCGCCGTCGACGACGGAACGGTGGCCATTGTCGAGTTTGCTTCAGGCGCGCAAGGCATGCTGCAAACCTCGTACGTCGCGGTCGGCAATTACCCCGGCGTGGAGCTGCGCGTGTATGGCTCCAAAGGCGCTGCGGTCGCACGGCTGATCGCCGAACGCGGCGTTGCCGAAACGTTGTCATTCGCGTCGGCCGCGAACGTTGATTTTGTGCAGGTCGCGCCCGACCCGGCGACTTTTCCGCCCGGCACCAATCTGCGAACGCCGTGGCCCGAACTGTATTATCGCAACCTCGTGCGTTCCTTCGTCGATGAGATCGCCGACGGCGGCGTGGCCGAATGTACGTTTTTCGACGGTGCCAAGAGTCAACACATCGTCAATGCCATCGTGCAATCGCACGAAGAGCGCCGATGGATCTCGATTTCGAGCAGTTGATCGACGCCGCACTGACGGCGTTTTTCAAGCGCGACCCGGTCACCGCGACGTTCGCCGGTGAACATGGCTTCGATCACGTACTCCCGCGCGCCGACGCGGCCGCCGAAACCGAGGAGTGCGCGGCGCTGGCGGCGTTCGCGGAGCGGCTTGCCGCAAGCCCAATTCCGGACACCGCCGGTGCCCGTTTGGATGCGCGCCATCTCGCCGTGCATTGTACGCTCGGGCGAGCGGACTTTACACGCCGGACGCGCTACCGCAATCCCGCGTGGTACACCGGCGAAGCGGCGTTCGGACTAATTTCGCTGTTGCTGGCCGAACCAACGACCGCGTTCGCGCAGCCGCTACGCGCGCGATTGCAGGCCATCGCCGGCTATCTCGACGATGGTATCGCGCGCCTCGAAGGCGTGCCGATCCCGGCAGCCTGGGTGGCCCGGGCCCACAGCGAACTCGCCGCCCTGGTGCGCTTGATCGAGCACGGGCTGCCGCTGCATCCGGCCGGCCGGCTCGTGACTGACGATGACGCCCGGCGGACGCTCACGGCTGCGGCCCGCTTCGGGACGGCAATCGCAGCGGCCGAAGTGGCCGACGCGGCGTGCGGAACAACGCACCTTGCCATGGTCCTCGAACGCGTCCATGGCATCGGCGAAACGCCCGCCGAACTCGAGCGGCGAGCAGCCGATGCCTTCGCAGCGTCGCTTGATACGCTCGAAGCCAAAGCTCGAACGCTCGACCCGGCATTTACGTGGCGCGAACACATCGCGCGGCTGGCTGACATCGGCTCGGCCGGTAGCGATGTCGTTGAACCGTATCGGCACTGGAACGAGCGCGCGTTACACGCCGGCCGCGAACTCGTAACGCCGGCAAGCGAATGCGCGCTGACGTACGAGCTGTTGCCCGATTGGGCTCAGCCGGTCGCGGTTGACCTGTACTTCTTGTTCTACCGTTCGCCGCCGGCGCTCGGCAACGCCGCATCAAGCCGCTACTGGGTACTTCCCGCTTCCGGCTCAGCGGCCGACATCCGGCGCACGCATAATACGGCGACGGTCAAACTCGTGCATGCCGTACATCACGGCAGTTTGGGCCATCACACGCAGAACGCGCGCGCCCGCGCGGCGGACTCGCGCTTTGCACGCATCGCGGGCACCGACGGAGCGAGCGCGACCGCATTACCGGCCGGCGGAACGCTCGTTGAAGGCTGGGCCTGTTATGCCGAGACGCTAATGGCTGAGATTCCCGGATTCTATACACCGGCCGAAGATCTGTTGCTGGCATATTTCACGCTGCGCCACATCGCCGGGACGCTGGCCGACATTCGGTTGCATACCGGCTTCTACTCGTTAGCCGACATGCGCGCGTTCTATCGTGACGAAGTTGCATTCGGACCGGCTCGACTCGACTCCGAAACGACCCGCAACTCGATGCATCCGGGTAGCCGGGCGATGTACTGGTGCGGCACACAGCAGATCGCGGCGCTGCGCCGCGCTTCGCCGCTGCCGGCCAAAGCGTTTCACGATGCGTTGCTCGGCTACGGTGCCGCGCCCGTCGCTGCAATTGCCGACGAACTCGCACGCGCAACGTTCTAGCGCTCCGCTCGACGCCACGGACACGCACGCATCAATTCCCGCGCCGCGGCAATGGGGCACGACCCGCTGCCGCCGCGACCTGAAAATGGCAGAATATTACTAACTATCCAGCGGGCCATAGACAGCGCTGCATGCTTCACTTAATTTAACGCTACACTATTTTCATCGATTGGCGTTATGCGGTCGTGCGAGTACCGCGTAAACGGCTTGCAACCGACCGTCGAACGCAGTAGTTTTTGCGGCCGATGATCGTTGCTTTCATCGCGGTAACCCCACTATGTGTTCGCTTCGTTAGGAGGAACGCCCGTGTTTCGTCGTCATCTGCGCGCGGTCGCCGGATATCGAGCGTTTGCGCTCGTGCGTGCGCTCGCCGCCGCGTTCATGGTGGCCGCAATCATCGCCACAGCGATCGCTCCGGCATGGGCCGTCGGCGGTCAAACGGGCAACGTCAATGGGCGCGTGCTCGACGACGCCGGTAAGCCGGTCGCGAACGCGCAGGTCCGCTTTGCCGCACCGCAAGGCAGCTATACGGCAAAAACCGATGCGAATGGATATTTCAACTTATTGGGTGTCATTGCCGACACGTATACCGTTTCGATCAGCGTGCCAGGCTATGCGGCGTTGACGCAGAGCGGCATCACGGTTCCCGGCGGCGACACGACCCAACTCGGTACAGTCCGTTTGCAGCACGCTTTGCGCACGATCGGAAATGTCACCGCACGTTCGGTTTCGAGTGCCTTCACGCCCAATCAGACGGTGCCGCAGTTTACCGTCGGCGGTCAGCAACTCGTGGCGGCACAAGGCAAAACGTCGAATCCCGACCTGTCGTCGGCGTTGCTGGCCGTGCCCGGATTTCAACAGGATTCCAGCGGTAATTTGATTTTGCAGGGCAGCCAAACCGGACAGATCCGCTATCAAGTCGACGGCATCGACATCAGCCAACCGGCCTCCGAGGGCAGCATTAGTCCGAATTTTCTCAACGGCGTTCGAGCGCTGCAAGTCGTACCGGGCGCCGGCGATCCGAGCCAAGGCAACGCCGGCGCCGGCGTCGTCAACCTGCTCATGAAACGCGGCACCTATCCGGCCTTCGGTACGCTCGACCTTGAAGCGGGAGCGCGACCATTCGACCATCAATTCAACCTCGAATACGGTGCGGCGACGCGCGACGGGCGGCTCTCGGACTATATATCGTTTTTGGGCCGCCGCTTCGACTACTCGTACGGTCCGTTCGGCTCGAGCGGCTTTGCCAACAATGCGGTCTACGGCAACGACCAATCCGGCGGCGCACTCAGCCGCGCCCAGAACGACTTCGTCAATAACCTCGTCTACAAATTCGGGAAATCGTTCAGCCAGTCGGTTCAGGTGTTGTACCAAAACCACTATGACGCAGAACAGGGCAACTACGCCGGACTCAAACTGTACTATCCCTCGAACGCGCCCGACCTGCTGGCGGCGATCCAACCGCTCACCAGGAACGCGCAGTTCGCACCCAACGGGTTAACGATCCCGCAGATCCAAAGCATTCTCGGTTTCGAGCAAACGCAAACCTCGACGTCGCAACAAATCAATAATGCGAGCGTCTTCAACTTGAACTCGAACATCTTCAAAGTCGAGTACGACAACGCGTTCAACTCGACGACGAACCTGGCCGTTCGGTATTTTCATACGACCAACTACGAATATCAGTTCTCGGATGGTCCAACCCCGCAAGGCGTCGGCGCGGTCAACTCGGGGGCCGACCAGATTGGCGGCTCGCGTGATGGCGGCAATTTCGAGCTCGATAAGCAGTTGGACCGGAAAAACTTGGTAACGCTGTCGGGCAGTTACGATTTCGATCGGCCGGTGTTTTCGTTCGTTGACCCATTGCAAGGTTTCGAGAGCGTCGGCCCCAATGCGATCGACTTTCTGCGCCCGGCGAATCCGAATGCGCCGGTCAGCGCGGCAAACCCGTGTCCACTCGCGGGCGGCTGTTATTTGCAGCAATTCTTTTACAAAACCGGCGGTACACCCAAAGTGCCGTCGATGGATTTGAGCTCGCAACAGCTCATCAACCGCTACGGCGTCGGCATCCGCGACCAGTTTCAAGTCACGAGCCGGCTGCGGCTCGATGTCGGCGCGCACTACGACCGGCTCGACCAAGGCTACGGAAGTACGCTGTTCTATCAGGATGAGAACGTTCAACCGGTGCCCGGTTCGCCGTCGACGTACTATATTCCGAATTGGGACTTCATTGAGAAGCCGCACTACCTCGAACCGCGCTACGGGCTTTCCTATTTGCTCTCGAAGGCGGACAACGTGAGTTTCACGTACGGCCGCTCGATCATCAGCAACGGCACCGGTTCGAGCCCGAATTCGCATCAGGCCACCGCCGAATTTACCGGCATTCCGCTCAATCCAAATTTCGTTCCGTCGAGCGACCCCTATACCGGCGCCGAGGTGCCGGTCGGCAACACCAATTGCTTTCCATACGTGCCGTATCCAACCGGCGCGAACCCTAACTCCAAGCCGTCATATAACGGTGTAGTGGGTTCGACCTTGCAACTGGGCCGTCCGTGTAAGGATTACGCCGACTTGCTATACAGTGTGAATGACGCGTTTTTTCCCGAGATCGTGACCGTTCATCCAAGTGTTTTCGATAACGTGGATGTGAGCTACTCACATGCATTTCGTAATGGTTCAGCCATCAAGATCAACCCGTATCTCAAACAAGGTTACGGCGTCGAAGCGGCGACTGCGCCACTGGTATTCAACCCGACCACGGGAGTGTATCAGTATGGTTCGATCGTTGATTACAGTGTGGGCCGTAACACGACGACCGGTGCCGACGTGCAATACACCCTACCGGACCGCAGGTATGGTTTGGGCGGCTTCATTTCGGTATCGTACGTCAATGAGTTTTCGACCACGCCGCCGGCCAGCGATAACCCGTACGCGCAAGATAATGGTCCGGTCATTTTACCGGCATCGCTGGCGCTGGGCGGACTGTATCGCGCCGGCTACGTCAGTCCATTCACGACGCGCATCGGCGTATCGTACAAGACCAGAAAGGGTTTGCGCATCAATCCGGTCGTCAATATCAACGTCGGGTATCCGTATGGTTCGGGGCTGATCACTCCAGCGCTCATCAACGGCATCCCGGTCAACGTGCCCAATACGAACATCACCGATCAGTACGGTGCCGGCGGGTCGGCGCAGTATGTCGATCCAGCCAATCCGGGTTCGGTGTTCGCTCCCAACATCGCCGCCACGCGCGGCGCGAAGGAGTCGTCATCGGGCGGCGGCCAGCTGTCTCGTCCGCAGTTGACCGGTAACCTTACCGTTGAATATCAACCGCCCGGCTCGCGCACGACGCTGGGTCTGCAAGTACTCAATATTTTTAACAACGAGCAGTACGGCAATCCGCTCGTCAACAACAATTTCTACCCCGTCGTGACCGGAATCGGTGGACCATTGACCGGGCTCAACCAACAAGCCGTCGCCTATCCCGGCTATTTCCCGGCGGTGAATTCGACTTGGAATCCGTACGCGCCGTATTACATTCCCACCGTATCGAGCTTTGGCGCGATCGGCGCGCCGACCACGTTCCGGATGTACGTCCAGTATGCGCTCTAGCGTACCCCTCGGCTTGCTTGGCGCCGCGGCACTGCTGACGGCCTGTTCGGGTTCCGCGATCCAGTCGAGTATCGAACCGCAGATCGCAACGCCCATCAACCCGGCGACGCAAACAACGTTGAAGTTCGTCGTCGGAACGGCCAATATCGCGGGTACGTTGGGATTCAACACGCTTGAAACGTTTCGTCAAAGCACGGGCGCGAGCGCCGGAGCCAGCGTGCTGCTCGATGCCCCGACGATCAGCGGGCCGGCGGGCTTCGTCGTCCCGGCGACGGCCGACGCCGGTGGCGATGCCCACAAGCCGACGATTAGCGGCACGATTCAAACGAGTTTGACCGCTCCGCCGGCGGCGACAACGTTCGACCCCAGCGGGTCGCCGGCGTCCATCGCTTCGGCGTATGGGTTTCTGCCGTCGGCCAGCACCAACTCGCAAAGCGTGCCGAATCTCATTCCGGCGCCGATGCCGTACTACGCCACGGCGACCGGCGCGCAGCAATACGAATATATCGGCGGCCCGCCCGCTTTTAGGCCGCCCGGTCATACCTCGACCCAAGACGGCACGTTCGGCACGGCCAACGCGGCGGCCGGATCGTATCCCGGCTATACGCTGGGTTTCAACGACTTCGACGCGACGCCGGTTGCCGGAACCTATGGTCTCGCCGTCGTCGTCCCGACCGGCATCAACAGCAGCGGCGTTTCCGGTTATGCTACGGTCAGCGCGACGGCCAAGTTAGCTTTAACGGTACTGCCGGCGTGGACCACCGCGCCGACGTTCGCCCCTGACGGAACGGGCGGCGGTACGATCGTCGGCGGTTTCGGCGCCGGCGGCGGCGTGACCGAAGAATACATCGAACTCGTGAATACCGGCGTCGCCAACGGCAACGGCAACGCGGGTTTCGGCTGCGCTCATTCGGGCCTCGGGCCCTACTACTATACCTTCCGGGTCACGCCCGGCCAAACCGCGGTCACGGTTCCCGATGCGATCGGGCCAGCCAAGCCCGGCATCGCCCAACCGCACACGTTCTGCACGCAAGCCGAGAACACGGCGGCGCAAGGGACGCCGACAGCCGGCGACGGCTGGCAGGTCTACGGCTTCGCCGTCGATTACCCGCTGGCTGAATCGGCGTTTCCGGCGTCGACCGGCATCGTCTCACCGGCGATCGCCGGCAGCGGCGGCCAGGCCGACATCACCACTTCGCTCGCCACCACCGGAAGCGTGCCGTAACCGCGCTCCGTCTTGCCGCCGGGGCGGTGCTGGCGCTGTTCCTGGGCGCTTGCACGAGCGTGGGCGGACGCTCGAGCGGTGCGGCGCATTGGTTACGCTACGGGCTGGGCTCGGGCGATCCGACAACCCTCAACATCCACCTCAACCCGCACGCGAATGTCGCCTATATCGCCGAGTTGACCGCGGCGTGGTTCGTGCGCTACGACGCGGCGGCGCGACCCGTGCCCGAACTCATCACGGTCGTGCCGACTAAGCGCAACGGCGGGATCAGCGCCGACGGCAAGGCGATCACCTGGCATTTGCGGCGCGGCGTCCGCTGGTCGGACGGCGCGCCGTTCGACGCTCGCGACGTCGTGTTCAGCGTGCACGCGATCATGAATCCGGCCAACAACGAAGAACAAGGCCATGCCGGCTGGGATCGCATCCGGCAAATCGACACGCCCGACCCGTATACGGTGGTATTTCGGCTTAGCCGGCCGTACGCTGATTTTCTGCCCGTTTTCTTTGGCACCATGGGCGATAACCCGTGCGTGCTGCCGGTCCATCTCTTGGGCCGTTTGCCGACGATCAACGACGCACCGTACAATCGCCTGCCGGTCGGCATCGGACCGTTTCGCGTCGTGGCCTGGCGCCGCGGCGACGCGGTCGAACTCGAAGCCAACCCGTTTTATTTCCGGGGCTTGCCGAAACTCAAGCGCATTACGTTCAAAATCATTCCATCGAGCGATACGCTCGCCACCCAACTGCAAAGCGGCGAGATCGATCTGTGGCCGCTGGTGTCGCCGAATTATATCGATCGCATCAAAGCGCTGCCCGGCGTGCACGTCGACGTCGAGCCCGGCTTTCGCACGACGACGGTTGACTTCGTCGTAACGCGCGAACTCGTCGCCGATCGGCGCGTGCGTGAAGCCGTCGCGCACGCGATCGACCGCCGGGCCATCGTCGCGACGGCGCTGCACGGATACGCGTCCACCTATGACGGCATCGCACTCCCGCTCGATCCGCCGCGGCGCAACAACGTCGCGTTCGATTACGATCCCGAGCGCGCGCAACGGCTCCTGGCCGCGGCCGGCTGGCAACCCGGCCCGGACGGTGTGCGCAGTAAAGGCGGCCGCCGACTTACGTTACGTGTGCCGTATCAGAGCGGCGCGCCTGAACTCGACCAGCAGATCGAACTCATGCGCGCCGATCTTCACGCGGTCGGCATCGCGCTCGAAACCAAGAAATATCAACCCGGCCTCTTCTTCGGCTTGTTGCAAGCCGGCGGGATCGTCAACACGGGCCACTACGACTTTACGTTTTTCGGCCAGACGCTGACCGATATCGAAGATGTCTACGGCTTGTACGGTTGCGCCAACATCGTGCCGCACGGCGAAAATTCGACGCGGCATTGCTCGGCCGCCGCCGACGCGCTCTTCGCGCAACTCGAGGCGACCTATGAAACGAGCCGGCGACGTCAACTTTTCGGCCGGCTGCAGTCGCGCATCAACGCCGATCTGCCCAGCTTCATTCTCTACGTCTGGAGCGGCGCGACGGCGTGGAATGCGCATCTGCGCGGCTATCATGCGTCGACGCTCACGCCGTTCGACGACATGCTCGATGTCGATATCGAGTAGCACGCCGCCTGACCTCAAAACTACTTGCGCGCGATCCGAATCTCGGCGCGAATTGCCGCGATGACGAGTTCGGGCCGATCGAGCTGCACGTAATGGCCGCTGTGTTGCGCCGGCGTCTGGAGCGCATCGCTCGACAGCGCCAGCCACGACCGTTGCAACGCTTCCCAACCGCGCTCGAACCGTTGCTCGCCGCGGCGCCGCGCGGCCGGCGTACGCGGCGTATCGACGAAATGCTGCATCGCCGTTAAGATTCGCAGCGGCACGGCGCCATAGGAGCGCCGGGCTCGCCGAACGTCGTCCGCGCTTCGGGTAGCGAAATTTTCGGCTTCGCTCCGTGACGCCGCGAATTGTTTGGCCGCCAGCGCTTGCCGCAAGAGTAGCGCGTTGAGCCGGCTCGAAAACGTGCGCTCGGGCAGCCCGCGGAAAAATTGCCCTGCGCAGGCGCGCCCAGCCGCGGTACGCAGCGCTAACCGGCCCGCGGCAGCGAGGTCGTGACAACGGCGAAGCTGCACGAGCATCGCGCGGTACGCGGCGTCGGAAGCGGGGTCGACCGCTTTGATGAGTGCCGCTTGATCTTCGTGCGAGCTGTCCACAAGTACGATCCCGGCGACTTCATCGAGGTAGCGGTCGGCGAAAAGTCGCATATTGTACCCGCCGAATGAATGCCCGACGACGATATACGGCGGTCGCTCGCCGGCCGCCGTCAACGCCTCGTGCAATTCAGTCACGATCGCGCCGCTCGTGCGCGGCCCGCGGCCCGCGCTACTGGCGCCGCTGCCGGCCCGGTCGTAGCTGCAGGTGCGCGAGCCGGCAGCGATGGCGGGCTGCACCTTGGACCAGGCCGGTGACCAATCTTCCAAACCGGCGTCGAAGACGACGGTGGGCGCACCGTGTCCGGCACAGACGAAGTTCAGTCGCACGCCGCCGGCGATCGTAACGAGTCGACCGCCCCGCAAGTAGAGTTCATCGGATGCCGTCGTTCGCGCCACCGGCGCGAGAAATAGCGCAATCACCACGCTCAAGAGGACGCTGAACATGGCCCGAGCGGTTGTACGGGCCCCGCGTGTTTCCCCGTCGGCGCAACCCGCCGATCCGGCGCCGCCGCGCGCGGTCGTCCTTTTCGACGGCGTGTGTCATCTCTGTAACGCCGGCGTGCAGTTCATCATCGCCAACGATCCGCGGGCGCATTTTCAATTTGCGGCGTTGCAGTCGGACGCCGGAATCGCCACGTTACGGGCCGCCGGACGCGAGCCTGCGGCAGCAGCGAGTATCGTTGTGATCGACGCCGCCGGTTTTCACCAGCACAGCGACGCGGTGCTGCGCATCGCTGCGGATTTGCGTGCGCCGTGGTGTCTAGCGGCGGCGCTGCGGGTGATACCGGCCGCTCTGCGGGATCGGGTGTACACCTGGGTCGCGCGCAACCGCTACCGCTGGTTCGGCCGGCGCACGACCTGCAGCGTGCCGCCCGCTGCCTCGGCCACCCGTTTTCTGTAAACGTCTTGCGGTCTGAAGCGACCGCTTCACCGCTTCGTAAAGCGGCAGTTAATTTCGCACCGAAGTGCGCCGACGCGCTACTCTCGGCTCGCCCAGCATGGTAAGCTTGGAGTCCCGCGGGATGACTCTACCAGCTTACGTTAGTCGTTCGCTACGCTGGTGAGCGCGCAAGTTCGTGGGCCGGATGGAAGCTGTCATGCCGATATTACTCGCCACGTCTGCCGCACGATGTCCGGCGTGACTGCGCAAGCCGAGCCAGCTGTCGTTTCACGCGGCATCATCGTCGTCGCGGAAGACGATGCCGCGACGCGGATGCTCTTGTGCCGCATCTTGAGCCGGGCCGAATTCAGCGTCGTAGCCGTAGAAAACGGCGAACTCGCGTGCGCCGAGATACGCCGGCACTGCCCCGATGTCGTGCTGTTGGATTGGATGATGCCGGTGATGAACGGCCCGCGCGCCGTCGAAATCCTTAAAGCCGACCCCGCGACGTGTACGATCCCGATCCTTATGCTGACCACGCACTCACGAATCGAAGATCGCGTCTTCGCACTCGAAGCGGGTGTGGCCGACTTCATCACCAAGCCGTTTAACGCGCGCGAACTCGTCGCCCGCATCGAACAACAGTTGCGCTGGCGCGAAACGCTGTCCAACCGCACTCCCGCCGCCTGCTGACGCACGGCGGCGATCATTCCGAAGCCGGCGTGCCGACGCTCGCGGGCGTGGTATCCGGCCCGATCCAGACCGTCTGCACGTTCATGAATTCGCGGATGCCGAAATACGAAAGTTCGCGGCCGTAACCGCTGCGTTTCACACCGCCGAACGGTAAGCGCGGGTCGCTCGCCGTCATGCCGTTGATGAACACCGCGCCGCTTTCCAGCCGTCGCGCGAGCCCTTTCGCGCGCGTGATGTCACGCGTCCACAGATTGCCGCCGAGGCCATACTTTGACGCGTTCGCGAGATCGAGCGCCGCCTCGGCGTCGGGCGCTTCGATGACGGCGGCGGCCGGTCCGAAGGCTTCTTCATCGAAGAGCGGCATGCCCGGCCGAACGTCGACCACCACCGCCGGATCGTAGTAATACCCCGTGCGATGACCGTTGCGCCCGCCGGTGGCCAGCCGCGCGCCTTGGGCCACACTGGCGTCGACCATCGCTGCGAGCTCGTCGCGCAGATCGCCACGCGCCATCGGGCCAACATTCGTTCCAGGCTGGGTCGGGTCGCCCACGGCGAGCCGGCGCGCTGCCCCGGCGAAGCGTTCGACGAAGGCGGCATAGACCGGCGCTTCAACGATAAAGCGTTTGGCGGCAATGCAGCTCTGGCCGGCATTTGCAAAACGCGAACGGGCCGCGGTCAGCGCGGCGGCGTCGATATCAGCGTCGGCTAGGACGATAAAGGCGTCCGATCCGCCTAATTCGAGAACCGCTTTCTTGAGGTTGCGCCCGGCCGCGGTGGCGACCGCAACGCCCGCAGCTTCGCTACCGGTAAGGGTCACGGCGGCGATGCGGGGATCGTCGATGAGTTGCCCAACGTCGCTACCCGAAACGACGACGGTGGTGAAGCAGCCGGCCGGAAAGCCGGCGGCCCGGAAGACCGCCTCGATTTCGAGCGCGCAGCGGGTTACGTTGGAAGCGTGTTTGAGGACCGCCACATTACCGGCCATAAGTGCGGGTGCGGCAAAGCGGAACACTTGCCAAAACGGAAAATTCCACGGCATGACCGCGAGGACGACGCCCAACGGCTGATAGGCGACGTAACTTTCCGTTGCGTTCGAGGCGGTCGGTTCGTCGGCCAAATAACGTTCGGCGTTCACCGCGTAGTGGTCACAGCAAGTCGCGCACTTGGCGATCTCAGCCGTCGCTTCGGCGCTCGGCTTTCCCATCTCGCGCGTGATTACGGCGGCCAGCGCCGTCGCGTGCTCGCGAAGATAGCGCGCAGCATTTTCCATGAGCGCGCGGCGCTCCGCGAATGGACCGCGGCTCCAACCGCGGCTCGCCGCCCGGGCCGCTTCGAGCACCGCATCGATGCGATCGGGAGAAAACGTTTCAAACGTTTCAAGTTCGCGTTCGGTGGCTGGGTCGATCGTCGAAAACGTGCTCATCGCGGACCGTCTTAGACGCCACGGTCGCCGTTCACCGCTCGCGGCCGCCGGATTGCGGGGATTCCGCTGGGCTGCGTCGACTTGCGCCGGCGGGGTAGGAATGGCACATGATGAAGACGATGCTCGCGACGCGCCGTTTGGGCGCGAGCGATTTAGAGATCACGGCCGTCGGGTTCGGTGCGTGGGCCGTCGGCGGCGGCAATTGGCAGTTTGGCTGGGGCGACCAAGATGATGACGCCTCGATCGCGGCGATTCGCCACGCGGTCGACCTGGGCGTCAACTGGATCGATACGGCCCACGCCTACGGCGCCGGCTACTCCGAATCCGTCGTTGCGCGGGCCTTGGCCGGGATACCGAAGAGCGAACGGCCCTACGTGTTTACGAAGTGCGCGCAGATGGCCGACAAGAACGGCGACAAGTATATCTCGCTCGATCCGGCGTCGTTGCGCGAAGAGTGCGAGGGCAGCTTGCAGCGGCTGGGCGTCGAGACGATCGACTTGTATCAGATTCACTGGCCGACCGACCGGATCGAAGATATCGATGCCGGCTGGACAACGCTGGCCGACTTGCAGCGTGAAGGCAAAGTCCGCTACATCGGGGTTTCGAATTTTAGCGTCGAGCAGCTGGAACGCGCACGCAAGATCGCGCCGATTACGTCGCTGCAGCCGCCGTATAATCCGATCAAACGCGATTTCGAAAGCGAGCTGCTTCCGTATTGCGAAGCGCACGGTATCGGCGTCATTGTTTATTCGCCGATGGCCTCGGGCATGCTCACCGGTGCGATGACCAAAGAACGCGCCGCCGCGCTGCCCGCGAATGACTGGCGCAGCCGCGCTGACGCCTTCGCCGAACCGGCGCTATCGCGCAATTTAGCGTTGGTCGACACGCTGCGCCGGGTCGGCGCGGCACACGGCCGGGCACCGGGCGAAGTCGCCATTGCGTGGACGCTGCGCAACCCGGTTGTGACCGGAGCCATCGTCGGCGCTCGTGACGCTGCCCAAGTCGACGGCTGGATCAACGCGGCGACGTTTCGTTTATCGGCTGCCGAAATCGACGAAATCGGTCGCGCACTGCCGTAGCGGCTACCCCGCGATAGCGTTACGACCGCGCGCTTTCGCCGCGTAACAGGCCGCGTCGGCGCGGGCCAGGATCGCGCGAGCGTCGATCTCCGAACCGTCGATCGCAGCGATCCCGATGCTCACGCCGACACCATACGCGATATCGCGATCGACGATGCGATACGCTTCGACGGACTGGCGTATCTTCTCAGCGACCCGGCGCGCGTTTTCGAGCGAGCAGTCATAGAGCAGAAGCGCGAACTCGTCGCCGCCGATGCGGGCCAGTGTGTCGCGCTCGCGTAACTGCTGCGCGAGCAACTGCGCCAGCCCCGCTAACACCCGGTCGCCAACGGCATGTCCGCAGCGATCGTTGATGAGCTTGAAGCGGTCGAGATCGAGAAACGCCAGCGCATGCGCGACGCCGTCGCGCCGCGCCGCCTCGATCGTTTCGTCGAGTACCGCATCGAATTTGCGCCGGTTAAAAACCGCGGTAAGCGGATCGTGAGAAGCCTCGTATGATAATTGGGCGGAGATCCGATGCTGGACCGTGACGTCCCGTAGCACAACGACGTACCCTTCATCACCGATTTGCGATGAAACGTACGCAACGTGGCGCAGCGTCGGGCGATCGTCACATGCCGCCTGCCCGCGCACGATGCCCCCGCTCGCGGCATGGCCGGCGAGCAAATCGACGCGCTCGTTGTCGGGCCCGCGCAGCGCGAGGATGTCGGCGATCGGCTCGCCGTACGCCTCACTCGCGTCGATGCCCAGCAGGGTGCGAGCGGCCAGGTTAAGCGAGTCGATCCGGCCGTCTGCGACGGTCGTGATGACCGCATCGCCGATGGCCGCCAGCGTCACCTGCAGCTTGCGCTTCTCCTGGGCCAGCGCAACCTCGAACTCTTTACGCGCCGTCGCATCGCGAAACGTCATGACGGACACCGGCTCGGCGGCCGGCGCCGCGGGCGGTACGCCACGCGAGCTCAACTCAACCCACATCGGTACGCCGTCGCTCCGGTAGAACACGGCCGGCAGGCGGACGTCGCGCCCCGCCCGCACCCGTTCGCGCACGACGTCAACGCGTTCGCGGTCGGTCAGCGGTCCGTAGAACAGCTCGATGGTTCGACCGCGCATTTCGGGTGCACGATAGCCAAACAGCGACGCAAACGCGGCATTCACGTGCAGGATGCGCGGCTCGCTGCCGGGCGCCGGCCAGGCAACGATGGCGGCAGCGTCGTTGAGCGGGTCGATCGTGGCCGCATCCGGTTCACCGCGCGCGGTCGTCGTGCTCACGAAACCAACCCGTCTTTCATATACCAGCGTCATCGGCCAGAGCGCAAGACGGCATAAGGCTGTATCTTTTACCCTCCGAGCCAAGCATTCAACATGTATCAACGCTGGGCCCAGCAGCCGCCGCTTTGACGATCGCATCGAAAGGCGGCGCGCCGGATCGCGCGTCGTCTTCGGTCCGGCCAAGCTTACGGTTGCAAACAAGCATAATCGAAAAGCGAAATAGCGTTAAGCACATCCAGTTGCGCCGGTTGTCCGTTAACACAGCGCAAGCGCTCGCGCTTGCATGAGTTTCTTGCAGCACAATCGTCCTACGACGATAAGAGGTTTAATGAAAAAGCCCGCTCTCTTGACCGCCGCGATGTCGGCATTGCTCCTTCTTGCGCTGCCATACGGCGCAACCTCCGCTCAAACGACCGCAATGGCGATGCCGGCGGTTTGGGGCCAAGGCGCGAACGGATACGGTAAAACAAGCGACTTCGACGGCGGCTATATTCTCGAGGACGTCTACAGTCACGGGTTTTATTGCGACACGAGTATCGCGTCCAAAGCGGCATCCGGCTGTGAAGTCGGCGCAGCGTTCCAGAAACCGCCGGCCAAGCAGTTCGATCCCTTATACATCACGGTGCCGCTCGGCTTTACCGTACCGCCGATGGCGATGCAGTGCCCGAGCGCGTTGATTTGCATCGATCATCCCGCGACGATCGACCTCAGTCTGATCGGTGGCCCATCGAGCACGATGACGCCGGGTCACGACCATTTCACGACGACCACGAACGGCTTCATGCCCGAGTGGTGGAATGTTGAGGTCGTCGGCGTTACCAGCAGAGCGACGTATTATGCGATCAGCACGCATCGCAGCTTCCAATACATCCAAAGCCTGATCGCCAAGGGCGACAAGACGGTGACCAAGCCGATCCCGACCAACCTCTTCTTATACTTCGCGGTGCGTCCGCCGCAATAACCTCGAGCGGACTGCCGCCGCACCTGAATCGTCATGATTCGGAAAAGCGGCGGCAGTTCGAGCCTGACAGCATTGGCGCATGTCCACCCGATGCGCCATACCGATTTACAGCGATGAACCCGCCGTCCGCTCGGCAATTGAAGCGACGCTCGGGCGCTTCGGCCAGGGTGCCCAGCGCGTGGCGGGTACGGCTGCGATATCTATTGTCGCTTTGAGCCGTCACGAATACTATCGCGACCGTTCCAACGTGTTGCGCCGCCTCGCCGCCGGCGTTGACGACTGGCCGATCCCGCCCGCCGGTCTGTTCGTGGTCGAGGAACGCACGGTCTACCTGCGCTCGAGTAGTCCGATGACCGTGGCCCACGAGTTCGCGCACGCCCTCGATTGCGCGCTGGGCGGCGGCACCTATTTGAGCGGCGTCGATCCCCGTATTCGTAACGCGTTCGAACGAGCCACCGGCTTCGTTACGCCGTATGCGGCTTCCGGATTGGACGAATACTTCGCCGAAGCCATGCGCGCTTGGGTCGAAGCCAACGATCCACACTCGCTTTGGCCGCGAGCAACGCGGCAGCGGCTGGCGCAACTCGATCCGGCGATGAGCGCGATCATGGAATCGCTCTTCACCCACGAACTCGCCGCCTGCTAAGTTTTCGCTCGATCGCCGCAGCGTAGCAGAATTCACCCCACGAGCAGCCGATACCTTAAACTCCGGCCTGCCGATAGGAGTGGTATTTCGATGCTCAGCTTACGTCACGCTACGGGTTCACCCGGGCATGCGGTACCCGAGCGCATGGGCCCGCGGTTGACGCGTGCGCACGCGGCTACCATTCTCGTCATCACCGTGATGGCGATCGGCGCCTACCTGCTGCTCGACCGCGTGGTGCGCGTGCAACGGGCGTCGGCCGCCGCGATCGAGCTTACCGATCGAGCCAGCATGCTCGCGCAGCGGGTCGCCGCCTTAACGGCTCAATACGAACTTGGTAATACCGCCGCGCGGCCTGCGCTGCTGGCAACCGTCGATCGCTTCGAGCAAACCCACTGGCATGCCGTCGCCGGCGATCGCAGTCTAGACATCGCGTCGGCTGTATCCGATCCGGCGCTGCGCGCAATTTATTTTACGGGTTCGGCGCCGCTCGACGCAACGGCAACGGCCTTCATCAGCCGAGCTCGGCATGTGGCGGCGCTGTCGCCGCACGACCCCGCCTTCGCCGCCGCAGCCGCGCCGCTGTTCGTTGCCGCGCAGCGGCCGCTGCTCGATGCGCTCGAAACAGCGGCGCGCACGCGCCGCATCCGCAGCGAAGCCGAGATCGCCGTGCTCGAGAACGTGGCGGGAGCGGGCGTCCTCGTTGTGCTCGTGACGTTGCTCGGAGCCACCCTCGCGGTGTTCCGGCCGATGGCCGCCCGCATTGTCGACCTGACCCGCGAGATCGAGGAACTCACGAACACGGCAACAACCGACCCGCTTACCGGAACGCTCAATAAACGCAGCTTCCAAGCTCGCGGTGCCGTGGAGATTCAGAAGGCGCGCCGGTATGGCCGGCCGTTGTCCTTACTGATGATCGATACCGATCAATATAGCGCGATCGAGCAAACGTACGGCTCGGACGGCGGCAGAACGGTGCTCAAGGCGCTCACGTCGAGCTTGTTCGACGGCACGCGAATCTCCGATCTGGTGGCGCGCGTCAACGACGAACAATTCGCAATTTTGCTGCCCGAAACGAGTTGCGAAGGCGCGCAACTCTTGGCCGAACGGTTGCGCGAAAAGATTAGTGCCTTGAGCGTGCCGATCGAGAACAACCTCATTTCCTGTACGGTCAGCATCGGCGTGGCGGCGGCTGAAAAAGATGCATCGTTCTTATGGCCGACGTTCAAACGGGCCGACGACGCGCTTTTCGAGGCCAAGACTTTGGGCCGCAATCGCGTCGTCGTTGCCCAAGCGGCTTAGGCCGGAGATCTGTAATATTTGTGTGTCGCACGCGGCGGCACCACGGGAAGTCGGTATACTGGGCGTGATGAGATCGGCGGCGGAGCATCGCGGGCTTTCCGGCGATCATCGGTGCAGGTAGGAGACGGCCGTCAGGGCCGATATGGAGCGTATGTCGAGCGAAGAAACCAATGAATCGGCCCCGAGTGACGGGCCGGTACGCCGGCGTGGCGACCGGCGCGTGGCGACGCTCGCCGTAGCGGACGACCGGCGCAAGGGCGACCGGCGCGATATCCCCGGTGTGAGCGCTTTGATCCGGACGCTCTTCCGGCGCCGAACCGGCTCCGACTCCTAAGCGCGCGGACGGCGAACTGTACGCCGTCATCACGGCCGGCGGAACGGCACCACCGGCGCTAGCGCGCGCGATCGGCACGCCGTTTAAAGCCCTCGCTCCACTGGGCGGCCACCGGCTCATCGATGCGGCGATCGATGCGGCGCGCGCAATTGGTGTCATCGCAACGGCGGTCATCGCACCGCCGGTTGTCGCCGACTATTGCGGCCCACGGGTGGACCGCGTCGTCGCGGCCGCCGCCGACGGAACGGAAAATATCCGGCGCGCGCTGAGCGCATTTCCGGGCGCGCGGCGGCTGGTGTTTTTAACGAGCGACTTGCCGTTTATCGACGCCGGGCAACTCGCGGTGTTCGTCGAGCGGTCAACGCGCTACGCGCTATCGATGGCGCTGGCATCGCCGGACGCCTACACCGCGGAATTCCCGGGTGCCCCGCCGCATATCGTGGACCTGGGCCGCGAGCGCTTCGCCAACGGCAGCGCGTTCATCATCGATCGCGAAGCAGTTGCGCCGCTCGGCCAGTTTGCGGGACGTTTCTTCGAGGCGCGCAAGAGCCTGCCGCGCTTAGCGCTGTTACTTGGACCGCTGTTATGTGCGCGCTACGCCTTGCGCCGCTTGTGCGTTGCCGACATTGAAGCCCGCGCACAACGCGTGCTCGGCGTTGCGGTCGGCGCAATCCGCGATGCCGGACCCGGTCTATGTTACGATATCGACGATGTCGCAGACTGGGTCTACGCGGATTCGCGCTGCGCGGCCGAACGATAGCCGAATCTACGTCCAGGTCGCCGCGTTATGGTTCGGCCTTCAATTCGTCTGGGGTGCGATATTAGCCGTTTCGCTGCAAGCCCGCAGCGCGACGCTCGCACCGCACGACGGCTTGCGCGCGTACACGTTGATCGCGGCGGCCGGCGCACTCGTCGGCACGATCGTGCAACTGGCGAGCGGACCGTTCGCGGATCGCACCTTTGCCTCACGCGGTAGTCGCCGGCCGTTCTTTGCCGCCGGCGTCGCGCTGTCGATTCCAGCGCTGATCTGGTTTTATCTGGCGGTAAGTTACGCCCAACTCGTCGGGGCGTTCTTTCTGCTGCAAATCGGAATGAACGTCATCACCGGTCCGTATGCGGCAATCATCCCCGATTACGTGGCGCGCGACCGCGCGGGCGCGGCGAGTGCCGCGATGGGCACGCTGCAGTCCGTCGGCAACGCCGGCGGTCTGCTCGTCGCCGGCTTCATCGGCAACGGCGCCGTCGTCGCGGCGCTGCTCGTCGCGGCGCTCGGAGGGTCGTGGTTCGTAACGACGCGGGTGACGCGCCGCTTACAACCCAATCGCGCGCCACGCGAACCGTTTCGCATCGAACGCGACTTTCGCACCCTCATCGCTTCGCGTATGGCGATTAATTTTGGATTCTATACGCTGCTCGGTTTCTTATTTTTCTTCGTCGCGCAAAGCCTCGCCACGCCGGCGAGCGAAGTCCGTACGCTCACGGCGCTGCTTTTTCTTACCTTCACCCTTGCTAACGTGGCGGGTGCCGCGATCGCCGCCAAACCCGTCGATCGGTTCGACAAGCGGGCGGTGGTGGGTGTCGCCAACATCGTCGTCGCGACCGGGCTTGCGTTACTCGCATGCGCACCGACAGCCGGCATCGCGTTTGCGGCATGCGCGATCGCCGGCGTCGCTTGGGGCGCCTACTTTGTCGCTGATTGGGCGCTGGCGGTGACGGTTCTCCCGCGCAGTGCGATGGCGTCATCGATGAGCGTCTGGAACGTCGCTGCAACGCTGCCCCAAATCTTGGCCCCAGCGTTGACGACGCCGATCGTCGAACGCGCGAACCATGTCGCCCCGGGTCTCGGGCCGCGCGTCGCGGTGGGTTTGGCGATTGGTGAATTCACGCTTGGCGCGCTGTGGCTGTATCGATTGCCGAAGGGCGCGCGCGCGGCGCCATCCGCCGTTCACCCGAAATCGACCACACCAGCGCAATGAGTATGTAATTGGTGACGAGCGAACTGCCGCCGTACGAGAAGAACGGCAAGGTTATGCCGGTGAGCGGAAACACGCCCAGCACGCCGCCGATGATGATGAAGACTTGAAATCCGAGCGTCACGGCAAGACCGGTTGCGAGCAGCTTTGCATACAGATCCGGCTGGCGTTCGGCCACCCGTAACGCCCGCCGCACGATCGCCAGAAACGCAATGCAGACGACAATCGCGCCGATGGCGCCCCACTCCTCGCTCCAAGCCGCGTAGATGTAATCGGTCGCCACACTGGGGATGTATTCGGGCCGTCCCAAGCGGTAACCGGTCCCAAATAAACCGCCAGATGCAATCGAGAAAAGCGACTGCACCGTCTGATATCCGGCGCCGAACGGATCGGCGAACGGATGCTGCCAGACCGCGATCCGGGTGCGCACGTACGCATACCGGGTGGCCGCGACGTATGCCGAAACGCCGAACACCAGCAAGCCGCCGATGACGAGATCGGCCCGGCGGGTGGCGACGTACAACATCGCGGCAAACGTCGCCAAGAGCAGGGTTGCCATACCCAAGTCGTGTTCGAATACCAAAATCGCCATCGACGCTCCCCAGCCGATGAACAGCGGACCAAGGTACTTTGCGTTGGCGCGCAGCGACCACGGTCGCGTGCGCGCGATGACGTCGGCCGTCTCGGCAAGATATGACGCCATGAACAGAACGACCAGTAATTTGATGACTTCGACCGGTTCGAATTGCACGGAACCCAATCGAATCCACAGCCGGGCACCGTTGACTTCTTGCCCGATGAGCCCGAGCGCCGCGAACAACGCGATCGCCAGCAAGATCCAAATGTATTTGTACGCGGCCAAGATGCGAAATCGGTTGAAGGCCGGCCCGAGCGCGATGACGATGCCCAACGAAATGGCCAGCCAGATCGTTTGGCGACCCGCGAGTTCGCTTGAAATGCGCGCAACCTCGAGCAGCCCCAGCGCCGACAGAACGACCGCTAACGCCGGTAGGGTGTCGTCGCGGTCGGCATCCGCCGGTTGCACCATGACCCACGCCAGCGCCGCACATGCCAGCGCGACGAGCAACGGCGCCGATCCAAGCGAAGCCGGCGGGGCCAGCCGGAACGAACCTGCGGCGAGCACGAGCGCGAGCACCATCGGCGCGCTCGCGCGCAGGCTATGGAGAAAAGACCGCGTGTAGGACCGCAATGGCAATGATGGTCGCCGCCAGCAGTGCGGCCAGCGCGACGATTGCCGTGCGAATGGTCGCCGGACGGAACACGTCGCTGACGGGTGGTGTGCGTTCCGTCAGCGTGCGACCGACGATTACGGTGCCACCGTGCGGCGCGCCGCGCAACTTGAGAATTTCGAGCAACCGTGAGGCGACGTCGCTCGAACTATGCGCTGCTTGCAGCGCATAGAGCATTTCATCGGCGGCAACGATCGTATGCACGCCGCCGGTCGACAGCACGAGGGCGTCGGCATGCATCAAGCGCACGTGCATGACACTCGCTTCGAGCGTTGCTTGGGTGCCCAAGGTGCGGGTCAACAGATGCCCGGTCCGCGCTTCGGTCGGCACGTGCGTCCGAGTACTCGACCACTCGTCACCGGCCAGCGCGTCGTCTTCGGTGAGCGCGGAAAGAGCCCCGTCGCGACACAGATACGCACGCGCTTGACCGACATGGGCGATATAGGCGTGATCGTCGATCATCAACGCGGCCGTCAGCGATGTTCCACCGGCGACGAAGTCGTCGGTGCTGCCGGTCTGAGCGAACACGCGTGCGTTGGCGGCCGAAAACGCAGCCATGAGGTGCGAGCGCGGATCGCGTGTATCGGAGCGCACCTTGCGCTTGAGCGCGTCGCGCACGGTATGCACCGTGACGGTAGCGACCGGCGTGCCGCGCACGTTCCCAAACCCGTCGGCAACGGCGAGCAGCACGACTCCCGGCGCGATCACTTCCGCGACGTGCGCTTCGGCTCCACTGCGCTGCCAGAGACCCGGCTGCGACCCGACCGCTATCTCCATGCCCCGACCCCTCGAAAAATTATGGACGCTGCGCCGATATCAATCTCGTCATCTACCTGGAGACAGCGTCTTCCCGCTACGTTCGCGCCGGCGACGCGCGTCCCGTTTCGGCTGCCCAAATCTTCCACGTATACTCCATCATCGCGCATTTCTATCCGGGCATGCAAGCGACTTACTTGCGGATCGTCCAGGCGCAGATCGGCACTAGGCGCCCGGCCGATCAGAACGCGGCGGCCGAAGCGGAAGGTCTCGATCGTTCGCGCGTTGCTCACGGTGAGTTCGACGCCGGTTGGAATTTCCACGTCGAGTGCCGGCAGTGGTTCGGGACCGCGCCGGCCGCGCACGAAGGTCACGAACGCGACCACCGCCACGCTCACGGCCAGCGTGGCCAAACGCGGATCAGCCGGCATCGCTGCGAACGGACAGATGCGTATCGCCGATGGTCAGCGTGGCTCCGTCGACGAGCGGTGCGAGCCGCACCGGCACGCCGTCCAGAAAGGTGCCGTTGGCCGAACCCAAGTCTTCGATCGCGAAGCCGTCAGCCGTGCCGACAACGCGGGCGTGATGGCGGGAAACCCGGCGGTCCGCGATCACCGCATCGTTATCGTCCGCGCGACCGATCCGCAGCGCATCGCCCAATACGATGCGCGCACCATCGTGCGCTTCGAGGTACGCCGACGCCGGCCGCTCGTCGGTGACCGCTTCGATCGTGACCGAGCCCGCGACAACGCGCTGATCCTCGTGGAGGAGCGCCCGCGGCGATTCGGCCCGGCGTGTCGGGGGCAGCGCTTCCCGCAACAGCGCGCTCCAGCGTCCCTCGAGAAAGTCACGGTCGGCCGCGAACCGGGCGTAGTCGGCGGGGTGCACGCGCACGAGGAACAGGTCGCCGGGGGCAGCTTGCATGCGCGCCGCCAGTTTGCGCCCGACGTGCGCCGGATCGAGGTCGCTCGGAAAAAAACGCGCGAAGGTGCCTTCGACAACCTGCGCGCACGCGCGTTCCACCCGAGCGAACGGGTTCATGCGGCGCGCATCATCCGCGCGATATAGAATCCGTCGCGGCCGTCGATGCCGGGCGAAATCCGCACGTCACCCGCCGCGGTCAGAAACGGTCCGTAGCGTTCGGGGATCGGCGCCCGGACGAAGGCCGGTTCCGCTGCCAGAAACGCATCGACGACGGCTTCGCATTCGCGCCCGTCGGTCGAGCAGACGGCGTACACCAGCGAGCCGCCCGGTTTGACCCGGCCGGCCGAGGCGGTGAGAATAGCACCTTGCAGCACCGCTAGCCGTTCCCCGTCGGCCGGATCCTTGCGCCAACGCGCTTCGGGCTGACGGCCGACGATGCCGAGGCCCGAGCAGGGCGCGTCGACCAGGACACGATCGCAGTCCGGGTCGCCGTGCGACTGGGCGGCATCGCCGACGAGGAGCAATCCGGCGCCGGCGGCACCGGCGGCGATCAGCCGCTCGCGCGCGCTCGCGACCCGCCGCTCGTCGGTGTCGAGCGACTCCAGGCGCACGTCGCCCGCCGTCCGGTCGACGATCTGCAGCGTTTTGTTGCCGCGTCCGGCGCAGGCCTCGAAGAGCCGCTCGCCGGGCTGCGGATCCAGGATGTCGACCGGAAAACAGGCCGCTTCGGCGTGCAGTTCCCAGCGGCCGGCACTTAACGCATCGAGCGTCGTCGACGGCGAATGACCGGCAATGACGACGGCATCACGGGCATACGGCGACGCGCCGGCGGTGATGCCCGCGGCTGCGAGCGCCGCCACAACCTCTTCGCGAGTGGTGCGTGAAAGCCGGACGCACAGCCCGATCGCCGCCGGTGCGTTCACACCGGCCAAAATCAGACTCAGGCGGTCGGCGCCGAAGCGCGAGCGCCAATGCGTGACGATCCAGGTCGGCAGTGAGGCCCGAATCGCGAGCGCGTCGTCGTCATCTCCGGACGCCTCACGCACCGGCGCTTCGGCTACCCGCCGCAGCACGGCGTTGACCAGGCCGGCGGTGCCCTTGTGGCCGTAGCGCCGCGCCAGTCCCACGCTTTCGGAGACGGCGGCGTACGTTTCGATGCCGTTCATGCAGCGCAGCTGATACACGCCGAGCCGCAAAATCTCGGCAATCGGGCGTGGGATCGTCTGTGCGCGCGCGCCCAGAAACGGTGCCAGCTGGAAATCGAGCCAGCGCCGCATTTTGATTGCCCCGTAGGCGAGTTCGGTCGCGAAGCCGCGGTCGCGGTTTTCGAACGCCGCCGCGCGGGCTCGGTAATCGAGCGACTCGCGCGCGCCGCGCGACTGCTCGCCGAAGACGTCGCGAATGACTTGCAGCGCGACTTCGCGCGAGTCGACTTTGCGCTTCGAAACAACGACGCTCATGCCGTCGCCCGAGCCTGGGCGAACGCCGCGCCGCTGAGCGGCCCGCGATTCGCGGGCGTAACGCGCAGCAGCACGACGCCTCGGCCGTCACCGGCCCGCTCGACCCAGCCGCCGTCGGCGGTTACGTCGGCCTCCCCGTCGCGGGCCAAGCGCGCGGCATGAATCTTTACCGGCTCGCCGGCGACCACCCCGCGGGCTGCGGGAGCCGGTGCCAAGGCCCGCGCCAGGGCGACGATCCGCTCCGCGGGCCACGACCAATCTACGACCATATCGTTCTTCCCGAGCGGCCGCGTCAGCGTCGCCTCGATCTCCGCCGGCGCAACGCCGAGCGCGCTCTGAGCAGTCCGTTCCAAACTCCCGGCGGCAAACCGCGCGAGCGCACTGCCGAGCAGCACCGCCCCGCGCTCGGCCAGCCGGTCGTGCAACTCGCCGTAGGTTTCCGTCGCACCCAACGGCGTGCGTTCGACGAGCAAGATATCGCCGGTGTCCATTCCGGCATCCATCGCAATAATCGTCACACCGGTCTCCGTCCGGCCGTCCCGAATAGCCGATTGCAGCGGCGTCGCGCCGCGATACAACGGCAGCAAACTCGGGTGCACGTTGAACGCAATACCGCCGCGCGGCACATCGAGCAGCACCTGCGGCAGAATTCGGCCATACGACGCAACGACGAGCACGTCGACGCCGGCTGCTGCCAGCTCGGCTGCAAACGCCTTGAGCCGCAGCGGAGCAAACACGGGCAGAGCCAACTCCAACGCCGCGGCTTTCACCGGCGTCGGCACCAGCTTATGACCGCGGCCGGCCGGCCGATCGGGCTGCGTAACGACCGCGACGACCTCGCTGAGCGCCGCCGCGGTTCGCAAGGCTGGAACGGCGAAGGCACTCGTGCCGAAAAAAGCGCTTTTCAGTGGGTCAGCGCGGCTTCGGCAGTGCTGCGTTCGGCAGTGCTGCGCTCGGCCGGCGCCGACTCGGCTGCCGCCCGGGCGGCCTCGGCCTTTTCTTCATCGGTGGCGGCCGGCCGGATGTTTTTAGCCTTGTCGACATAGATGATGCCGTCGAGATGGTCCATCTCATGCTGGAGGACGCGCGCGAACCACGCATGCGCGTCGAGCGTGATCTTCTTGCCCTGCCGATCGAGCCCCGTACACACCACGTGCTCGAAGCGTGTCACCTCGCCCACGTAGCCCGGCACCGACAAACAGCCTTCGAGCGCTTCGACCTCGCCCTCGGTCAGCGTGAATTTCGGATTGATCACCACGAGCGGACCATCGTTGGGATCTTCGTCATCCTGCAGATCGACGGTAAAGATCCGCTTCGATATGCCAACCTGGGGCGCCGCCAACCCAATTCCGGGCGCGGCATACTGCGTGGCAAACATGTCGTCGATGAGCTGCTGAAACAGCGGGTCGCCGATCTCCGCGACATCAACGCGCTTCGCGACCTTGCGCAGCGTCGGGTGGTTGTCGGTAAGAATCGCACGCAAATAGGCCATGGCTACTCCTATTCTAACCCCAGCCGCCAAACCCAAGTTGCCCCGACTCATCCCCGTCAGGTCTGGGCGCACCAAACCGGCGCGCCGAGAAGCTAAATCGAGCCAAGAACGAGCGGCAGTCAGGCATTCCAGCAGCTGAACCGCAGCACCAGCCAGGCCGTCTGGGGTAGCCGGGTAGTCTTGGCGACGGAGCGTCGTGTGCAAGCTGGAGAAGCCGCATCCCCATCTGTCAACATGAATTGAGACCAGCCACTCGAACCGTCTAAGCTCACGACCGGGGCAGCGGAGATCCTCATGATGGCAACCACTACCAACGGCAAGATTCCGGCCTCGCCGGAGATCGTACTCAAAGCGAAGCGGCGTCGATTCTCGCCTGCAGAGAAGCGTCGAATCCTGGCAGCAGTCGACGCAGCAGCGCACGGAATGCAAGGTGCGGTGCTCCGTCGCGAAGGCGTGTATTCATCGCAAATCGCGACCTGGCGTCGCCAGCTACAGCACGGTGATCTCGACGCTCGCGCATTGAAAGCGCGCGAGCAGCAAAAAGGTGATGCGCAAGCCGCAAGTCGTCGTATCGTGGAACTCGAGCGAGAGAACCGCAAACTACGACGACGTGTCGAACGCGCTGAGCTTATTGGAGAAATCCAAAAAAAAGCGGCGCGGCTCTTGGGGATGGACTCCGAGAGCCGCGAGATCATCGACGAAGATTAATCGCGGTTTGTCGCATGTTATGCCGCGAGTATCCGACGCGTCTGGTGTGTTACGCACTCGGCGTCTCGCGAGCGACTCTCTTGCGAAAGCCAACGCTCATCGCCAATCATGCCGCGCCGCGAATTGCTGCGCGTCGCCTCACGGATGGCGAGCGGGACGAGGTCTTGGTGCTGCTGCGTGGCCCGCGGTTTGTCGACCGATCGCCAGGTCAAGTCGTCGCGATTCTACTCGACGAAGGTCGATATCTTTGCTCGGAAAGCACGATGTATCGGCTATTGCGTATGAGTGACGAGGTCCGTGAACGTCGGCGCCAAGCACGTCATCCCGAGTACGTGAAACCCGAGTTACTCGCGACGGCGCCGAACCAGTGTTGGTCGTGGGACATCACCAAACTGCGAGGCCCAAATCGCGGTGAATGGTATTCGCTGCTTGTCATGCTCGATGTCTTTAGCCGCATGGTCGTCGGTTGGACTTTGGTGCGGCGAGCCGATGCAACGATCGCAGCGGAATTCATCGCGGAAACGATTGCAGTACAGTGCATTACTCCGGGCACTCTGACCGTGCATGCCGATCGCGGCACCGAGATGACCGCGCAACTTGTCGGAACACTCTTGGAGCGACTCGCGGTGCGAAGATCGCACAGCCGGCCCCACGTGAGCGATGATAACCCGTACTCCGAAGCGCAATTTAAGACCATGAAGTATGCGGCTGACTTCCCCGATCGATTCGGCTGCTTCGAACACGCCCTGGGTCACACGCGCGCCTTCATGGCCTATTACAACAACGAACATCGACACTCTGGAATCGCGATGTTGACGCCGGCGGAAGTTCATGCTGGGACCGGCACCGACCGACTTGCTCAACGACACGCTATTATGTGCGCCGCCTTTGAGTCTCATCCCGAGCGATTCGTCAATGGTCAGCCCAAGCGCCAGTCGCTACCGGAGGCGGTCTGGATTAATCCACCGTCGGACGAACTATGCGCGGCATAGCGTAACTATTTTTACTCGATGGTCTCAAATAGCTTGACAGATTCCGATCCGCTGCTCGACCGTGCCGCGAACGGAGAACTTACGACAGTTGATCTTCTGGAAAAGCTGTTCTCCGGCGAAGTTGCTATTCGTCGCGAGCGAAGCATTGCGATGCGCCTAAAGTTGGCCGGCTTGCCTGCAGTCAAGACGCTCGAGCAGTTCGATTTCAAATTCCAGCCATCGATCGATGAAGCGAAGGTCCGTGACTTGCATACCTTACGCTTTCTGGCTCACGGTCACAACGTTCTGCTTTTAGGACCGCCAGGCTGCGGCAAAACGCATTTGGGCACCAGTCTGGGGCACGCGGCGATCACGGCCGGCGAAATGGTACATTTTACGACAGCACGAGAACTATTCGCCAAGTTGCGTAATCCAACGAGCGCAAACTCGCAATTTAAACGACTTGCAGCGACACGCGCGAAGCTTCTTATCATCGACGAGATCGGCTATGAGCCTCTGGATCACCTCGCCGCGACGCATTTCTTTCGCTTGATTTGCGAACGCTACGAACGCGGCTCAATCGTCCTCACATCGAATAAGCGATTTTCTGAATGGGGAGAACTGATCGGCGACGAGACCCTCGCTGCAGCCATCCTCGATCGTCTACTTCATCACGCGACGACAATTTCGATTACAGGCGAGAGCTACCGGCTCAAAGACAAGCGCCGCGCCGGCGTACTAACCGCCGACGGAGGGAAGAAAAGGGCACCCACCCCGGCGTCAGTCAAGGAACCCTAGTGGGGAACTTCTCACCGGAGAAAGTGGGGAATTTCTCGCCGGAGTTGACAGTGATGCACGTGCAGCCGTTAACAATGATGGCGGACCGCACGGACTTGTTCATTATGTCTTGCCAACCCATGTATAACTTACCTTGGGAAGTATGTTTGATGTCAGTAAACGAACCAATAGTTCGCTGACTGTAACTACGACCAGCGGAAGCTTCACTTATCCTCCAGGAGTTCTTGTTGAACGACCACGCGGTATAGCAGAAGATAGTTTGAATATACACGGGAAAAATTACGAAATCACTTGGGCTCGGCGGGTTATTCGTGGAATCACCGTGACTTCGGGTGGAATTTCACGAAGCGTCGACTTAAGCATTCTGCCATACAATCAATTGCTCATTGTAGACGCTCGGTCTAAGAATGGCATTAGTCTCCCAAACCATCAGAACCGCCAATTTTGTTCCCAGAATTGCTGCCCACCGCAAGGTTGCGGCGCACCAATGACTTGGAACGGTGATCCAAGCTTGTATGATCTAGCCTGGGGCGCACCTAATCTCTGGTATGTCGGAAATGAAGGAGGGGGTTGCTTCTTTAATTTTTCTTGCGGTGGTGGATCCGGTACCCTGCTGCTAGTGTTTCCAGGGAGAACGTGCGACTATCAGTTCTCCTCCGGCTTTATGAGCTGTAATTGGAATTTGATTAATTGGATAAGAGCCGCGTATGAACCACCAGCCATGAATTTACTGCAGCTTGGAACACATACCAACGTTTGGTTCTATATGCAATGCAAGCCGATCAAGCAAACTGGAGCGTTGGGTGCAGCTCAGTATAGCGATCCTGGCGCCGGGTTCAGTACCGTCGGAATAGCAGCGTACCCGGCAAACAGATACAACAGCTACTCAAATCCCGGAACCATTTTCGGTATCCCGGGGAATATACCGAAACCAACACCACCGCCGTCCGTCATCACAATGACTTTGCAGGTATACAACAATATTATCCCCGTTGCTGCCAACTACATTGGGTGGTGTCAATACTCGAATTGAGACGCAGCCCCGGCCATTGCAGGGAGCATGCAATGTCGTTGCCGTGCCGGCCTGCACCTAAAGTATGACAGAACGAATCAATGCTCCGATCGTGAACGCGTTCGCCTAACACAATAGCGAAGCAGGCACTAACCGCGTAATTCGCCTTCTGAAAACCCAGGAAGATCCTCATCAGCAACTCCTAAAAGATATCCGGAAAGCATTTTTGCAGCGTATTTCGGCCTGGCATTGGTGATTTGAAAGCCGAAATGAGCTAAGCCTCTCGCTTCTGATGTGACTACAAATTGTGCTAACAGAATGCTTTCGCGATCTGTACGGTCAGGCGTTTCTATCGCGATACGATAGGAAAGAAATTGTGCGGTCCCATCGGCGCGTCGCTCAACGCTATTAAAAACAGTAAGCGATCTCCAAAAACTGCCCAACCATCGAGCTCGCTCTTTCAAAGCAACGTCGTGCAAGTCGACCGCTCCTTCTTGAGTGTAAATGCGACCAATATTTCGCAATGAGTGCCCGTTTATCTTTCCGCGCAGTCTTGCAAATCGTCTGACATACACCTCGTGTGTTGCCTTGCTCGCAAAACAAACAAACCAATACGCGCGGACTGGAAGCGGCCGTTCAAAACGGTGTTGATCCTTCTGCGGAACGGAATAACTGCCGGTCACATCGAACACATCTTTTCGCATTGGACGACACATCATTGATTCAAATTGCGCCGAGTATCTGCGAGGCACCTGACATCCTTTGTCCCCTTCAGCAATAGTCCAGTTACGACCTCAGACCAATATTCATCGGTGTACGCTGATGCATGCGGCGTATTTTTGTGCATTTTGACATCCAATGACGACGTCCGATTGTAGCGACCGCGCGTTTCTAATGCGCCTTATGGAACAACGCTCATTCCTCGGCGGCGTTTCCAACCTCATTGCAGCTGGCGGGTGATGATCATGAGCGCTCGAACGAACAATGACGATACCCTTCTTAGACGCTTCCTTTCCGGCGACTACGTGGTGACCCCATACGCGCATGTCGTTGCAAACGGCAGCAACAACTTTGCGGCGCCAATCACTACCGCGCTAGCGGCGATTCGGGCGGGGGCCAACGCCAAGCCAACCGCTGCACCGTCTTTGTCAATATCTATGCCGCAACTCGCACGAGGAGCTCTTGCGCCGGCTCCAGATTGGCAGAAAGTAGGCGGTAGTAAACGATCGTTGCTAGTGTCCGTTTCAGGCACCGCATTGCCGCAAGGTGGGTCTTGCCCTCGGCGCGTTTACGATCGTAGTACTTACGTCCGTCATGATCGCGCTTACGAACCTGGCTCATCGCCGCCACATGTAGCAGACGGTTCAGTTGGCGATCGCCGCCTAAATTCAATCGAACTGCAGAACTTCGACCACTTGAGCAATCCACAGGAGCCACGCCGCACTTGCTGGCGAACGCGGCAGCGCTACGACAATTGGTAATATCTCCCGAATGGCCGATGATACCCGCGGCAGCAACTTCGGAAATACCGTAAATTTGAAGCAGATCCGGGGCAACCCGCTGCACCAACGGGCTGATGTGTCGTTGTATCGATTTTATACGTTCGTTGATGCGGATAATGGACTCACATGCGTCTTCAGTCTCGTCCAAAATAGCATCAAGAGCGACGTTGGCTGGCACGGATAGTCGCAACTCAGCGGCAGAAGCGGCAAGCCTGCGGACCGTACGATTCGGGGTGATATCGACTGGTAGCTCTGTTATGCCGATCAGCAAAGCGGCACTGCGTAAGCGATTCGCGGCCCTTGTCCTCTCGCGCACGAAGCGATCGCGTTGATCGTAGCGCATACGAAGCGCTCTCTCAACAACGGCGCGGGTGAACTTCGCCAGTCGTTCTGACTCTCTTATTACGGTCTCGGCGATCGCACGAGCATCGTTTCGATCAGACTTTCCCCTGCTCGAACTATGTTTGCGATTTCGTTGCGTAAGAATGCCAGGAACATCGAATACAGTGGCGCCGTCCGCGGCAGCGAAGACAGCAAACGCGTAACCATAGGAGCCCGCTCCCTCAAGACCCCACTCGCGACAATCGAGTTGCTTCGCAAGACTTAGCGCTGTCTGATATCCAATTTCCGTGGTCGCGAACGTGAGTTCTCCTTGAATCTCGCCAACTGCATTGAGGAATACAACAGTGTGAGATGACTTATGGCAATCGACGCCGGCAACGATCCGCATACGCTTCTCCAAGGGATCGAGCAAGAACGGCGTAAGTTTATTGAGTCTGACGACCGTCTTTCGAGCCAGGATCTTGCTCGATGGAACGATCGTCGTCGACGGGTACAGCCGAGGCCAGGAGTGGCACTTTTTTTACGAGTCAGAACGACGATCTAGCGCTATTATACCAATAAACTCTTTTTAGTGCGGACGGAACGATGGCGCACCTCTTTAAAATCCTTGTTCGCGATTTTCCCTTAATGCTGCTGATCGTCGGAACTGCGGACGGCCTCACGGATATCGGCGCGTTTCCAGATCCGGGCAGCATACACGCAAAGCCGTTGAACTCGCCGGATCGCAATGCGCAAATCAACGATTCGGGAACCACCTGGGCGGTCTACAACGCATTGACACTTGCGCTTTGGACTGTGTGGCCGCAAAGCGAACTTGAGAGTCGCTTGAGCATGACGGACTACTCCGGACGAAACGCATGCATCGCGTTCCAGACAACCAGAGCGCGCTGGAACCAGTCGAATGAGGCTGCTCGTGCACACATTCTAGCGACGGTCGCCGCGGCCGCCGCTCGCGTCTACGGCATCATACGACCAAGTACTGCTACTTCGACGGTTAGAATCGCTGTACGTGCGGGAGATGTCACGCAATTAACCGCGTCTGCCACCTCTGCGGAGCGACATGACGAATCGGCCTATCTCGCTGAGACGACGATCGGCTTGCGCAGCTGGTCACCGTCCCCCTCGCACCCGGCCTAATGCTCGGTGAACTCAAGGTCGCGTATCAAAGCTGAGTTTAAGCGCAGCCAGTCGGACCGAAGATTTTAATTTGCTTGATACATTTTGCGCCCGGCGATCCAACGTGATTTCCGGCCATGCCGCGTTCTTTTCAGGGCGCTCTTACGAACCGGACCTTTCCATTTCTCTCCCAATGAGCGCAAATTTCGCATATTGTACGAACCGTAAGGAGGATTTACGTATGGTCTCAGGCGGCAATGCAACCATCATCGTTGCAGACATGGACAGAGCCATCCGGTTCTAAATCGAAGTCTTGGGTCTCAAGCTGACGAATCGCTTCGGTGACGACTGGGCAACGGTAAGCGCACGCGAGGGCCTCATGATCGGCATCCACCCCGCATCGGCCAAATACCCGAACCCCGGTACCATAGGGGCAATCATGCTCGGCATCAATGTCGACCGGCCAATGGAAGAGGCCGTAGCGCGCCTCGCTCGACACAATGTGCCGATCAAAGGCAGTATCACTCGCACCGATGCCGGCAACTTCGCCAATCTAGAAGATCCCGATGGAAACGAAATCTACCTATGCGGAAAGCCACACCCAACGCTTTTAGAACCAGAGCTAGCCGGATCTAATGCCGGCTGAGCCGGGGAGTCGATCAGTTGCCGATGGGGTTATACGTAAACGTAAAAACGTGAAGCCCAACCCGCTCCCCTGCAAACCCCCACTACAGCCGAACGTAGCCCACCAAAGGATGCCCGGTCCGGGGCGGCGGGGAGTCGCGGCGGCGGGGCGGCGTGACCGCAGCCGAAGCTCAGGATAGGCGAGAGGCGGAGGCACACGAGCAGGGTCGCACGATGCGAAAACCCGAGCGTCCCCGCCGCCGCGACTCCCCGCCACCCCGGACCCTCGCCACAAATTAAGGCGAAGATTCCGACTGAACCTTGTCTCAACCGCAATCACGCCGCTAAGGCGCGACGCAACCGCACTATCATCATTGACCTGCGTGACCTGAAGCTTCGCTACCGGTGAAGTGACTCATTACTATAGCTGCAGTTCGCGCTTCCGCCGGCGCCCCACGAAGTGCCGGTCTGCGTCTTCTCGTCAGCGAACGATTGCACGATCGCGCCGGTCGTCGCGTCGAGGATCCGAACTTCGACTTAGAGCGTCACGCGTTTAGCTGCACCGTCAAACTGGCGTAGTACCAAAGAAAAAACGGCTTGTCAAAAAGCCGTTGTGAAACGCCGCTCGGGTGGGTCGCCCGCATGCGGCGCTTACAAGATGAAGTTGGATAAGTCGGTGTTACGTGCGCTTGCGTCGAGCTTCCATCGCGCGTACGCCGCATCGATCGCGATCGGACCGGTCGTCTCGGGCGCGTCGAAGGCAATGTCCTCGAATAGAATAAACTTTTTAAAAATCTAAATCGTTTTAAGGATCATACGGTCTAAAGAATTTTACAAGACGATTTCCGCATTGAGCTATTGTTGCCCCCGATGGCAATACTCTTATAGAGCCGAATGCCTCAAATAGACCTTTAGGTGGTGCGAATACTCTTGCCTCCTTTAAGATAGCCAATAATCCGGATGGCACGTCGATAAATACGGTGCCTTCCGAACTGGCAACTACTGTCGGCGGCACGCCCTGCGCGTCACGAAGTAGCGGTCCGACGCCGTAGCCTTTCAATAAGCTTGTAGATATGCTGAAAACGCTCACGGCATGCATGGCCGCGGTTGCCGGCGTAAAGACTGTAATAGCGGCGCGATCGATGACCACGGGACTATCGTCAATTACTGCAGTCAATATGCCATGCACCGAGTGTAACCATGGCCGTTGTCCCGCTGGCGAATGCCATCGATCATATCGATAAAGCGCGTTCCCCACCTGAAGAAATATCCATTTTGAAGTCAGGAGTGTTGGAACCGGAAGACCGTAGGCGAAACTCGCCACAGAACCCGCGTAGCCAGCGGCATTACGCGTCGGATCCGGGGCGTAAATGAATTCGCCGAGACGTTTCGCGTCGGTTTGCCGATAACGAATAAACCTGGCTGGGACGTATTGGTTAGCAAACGTAGTAGTATCGTCGTCGGACAGCCAAAACTCGCCATTAAAGTTATCTACATATCTTGCACCGGTTACAGAAAGGCGAATAGACCCTGACTTCAGATCAATAACGTCGACCTGATCTACCGTAGGTTCACCGAGCGCAAAAAACGTCGATAGTAAAAGATGCGGCAAAAAAATAAACTTTCTTATACGTCCCGCGTTTTCTTGGCGTTGCCATCGTCGTCGCCCATCGGACGCCGAAAAAGCCAATGTCATTTCCATCTCCCCTGGGGCAAACTCGGCATTCGGCGGCTCCATCCCAACTACAGCCGTGTCTTCATTCGCCCCGACTGAAACCAAATCTGGACGCAGATCCCCTGTCCCTGGAATCCGACTGGTTTCCCACATGACTTTGCCGGTCCAGACATCGAGCGAAACAAGGCGACGTTGCGAAGAGACAAAATACAGTCGATTAGCGCAGACTGCGGCTTGAAATCCGGTTTCCGTTCTGCGCCATAGAGTTGCGCCGGTTGACGAAGATCGACCGCTTATCGAGTCAGGTGTTATAACAATCGTGACCAAACCCCGCGCGCCAGTGAAGACATTCGAGATTGTTTGGCCGATTTTGACCTGCCACGCAGTGCGAAAAGTAGCGAAGGTACCGAGCTGCGCTGCCGCGACCGTGACCGGGTTTACCATCAAGAATACGCAAAAACTGAACGTCCACGTTGCTATGCTTGATAATTTTCGCATTGGTGCGCGAGTCGCTATGTTACAGTGATCTACTGAGCAAGTCGGACCATTCTGAGCATTCGCTTCATAATTCAATCCAACCGTTTCATTCTGTGATCCATCCGGCGGCGGTGAAGAGGGTATGGTGCAGAGTTCTATAGGAGGCGGACCCACATTGTTACCTGGCTGATTTACCTCGTAGAAAGCCCCAACATTCTGCGCGAAGCCAAAGGCAGCTGTGGCGTTACCGTGAAGTGATCCTGTCCAAGCAACGGCGGGCGACGGGTTGTTAGTGGTTGCGTTGTTTACACCAACAAATGAACCGTCCGGATTGCCTCTGGTCGTCGCAAGAGCCGTAACGCGTTTCACTTCACATGTCGGGCATGATGTCAGCTGGATTTCGGGCCCAGCAATGTGCGTGAAAGAAGCCATAACAGTGACTTTAGTTGCTCCTCCCTCCATTATTAGGCCAGAATCTACGAGCATAAGATCCTGACTGCCATTCGGAGGAGTGCCCGAAAATGCGAGTGGCTGGAACTGCTCTGTGATAGTTTGCGTTGGCGAACACACGAAGTGGCTCGGGGCTGGCTTAACAGTTATGGCGCCTCCGGCCGCGGCCATGTAAGCTTGGACCGATAACGGTGCGTACTTCGGATCAGTAGTGGTTTGTAACTGAATTCCAGCATCCACTTCAAGAATATTTGTCGAGCCGACCGAACCAACGTATGCGTAGCCGCTTTCACCCGGGGCCGTCTTAACAGATTCACATGGGATTGTTACGGATGCTGACACGTAATTGAAACCTTGGTAGGATTCTCGTCGATGACAAAAACCCTTCGTTCCACATTTGTTCGAGCCAGAAAGGCTGGGTAATATCATCCTTTCTCCGGAGCGGTTCTCGGCAACATTTGTCCCAGGTGCGATTCTCCACCCTGTAGCGTACGAGAGCAATGCGGGATCGTTTGCGTAAACGGTCCCGTCTTGTTCGAATACGAACACCCGAGTTTCGCGGTTGAGGAGGTACAACTTAGTGCGTGTTGAGGATTTGAACGTTAACATTATTTGACAGCGCGATATCGAGTCAAACTTGCTAAACAACCAGCTGCTGCAACGTAAGGCGTAGGTGACGAAATCGAGCGCAGCGCGGCCGGCGAGCAACATGCCACCGCAATCAAACCGGCAATCTCCGCGCCCTACATCTCGAACCAAAGTGCCGATTACTCCCTACGTCTACCAAAAATCGTAAAAGCCGTTCGTGACCGCCGAAGGCACGGGATCGCCCGCATGCAGCGCTTACAAGATAAAATTCGATAAGTCGGTGTTACCGGCAATAGCATCAAGTTTCGATCGCACGTACGCCGCGTCGATCGCAACCAAGCCGGTGGTCTCAGGCGCGTCGAAGGCAATGTCCTCGAGCAGTTTTTCCAGCACCGTATGCAGTCGCCGGGCACCGATGTTCTCGGTTTGGTCGTTGACTTGCATCGCGATTCGCGCGATTTCCGCAATCGCGTCAGGCGAGAATTCGAGTTGCACGTTCTCGGTCCCGAGCAGCGCCGTATACTGCGAGATCAGCGCGTTCTTGGGTTGCGTGAGGATCGTCTCGAAATCGCGCGCGGTGAGCGACTCGAGCTCGACCCGGATCGGAAAGCGGCCCTGTAATTCCGGAATGAGATCGGAGGGCTTGCTCATATGAAACGCGCCGGCCGCAATGAAGAGAATATGGTCGGTTTTGAGTTGCCCGTGTTTCGTGTTGACCGTCGAGCCTTCGACGATCGGCAGAATATCGCGCTGCACGCCTTCGCGCGAGACGTCCGGGCCGCGACTGCCCCCGGAACCGGCAACCTTGTCGATCTCGTCGATGAAGATGATGCCGTTTTCGCCGGCGCGCCGGAGCGCTTCGCGTTTTACGGCGTCCATGTCGATGAGCTTCGCTTCTTCTTCAACGGCGAAGATGCGCCGCGCTTCGGCGACGGTAACGCGCTTCTTGGCCCGTTTCTTCGGCATCAAGCCGCCGAGCATCTCGCCGATGTCGCCGCCGCCCGAATTCATATCGCCGCCGCCCATCATGCCGATCGGCAGCGACGGCGTTTCTTCGACGTCGATTTCAACCAGGCGTACGTCATAAAAACCGCGCAGGACGTCCGCCCGCGCTACGTCGCGAATGCGCGCGGCTTCATGCGGCGGAGCGCTCGGGCCGGGCGCCGGCGGCGGCGGCGCGGCTTGACCACCACCGAAATTGTTGCCGAAGATCGAGCCAATCGTCGCCGCGAATGGGTTAGCCGCGGATTGACCGGGCGGCCGCGTTTCGGGGTGCAACACGTCGACGATCCGATCGACGGCGGCGCTGTCGGCCGCTTCAACGACCTCGGCGCGCCGTTCGTCGCGCACCATCCGGATCGCCGCTTCGGCGAGGTCGCGCACCATCGATTCGACATCGCGGCCGACATAGCCGACTTCGGTATATTTCGTCGCCTCGACTTTGATGAACGGCGCTCCCGCGAGGTTTGCCAGTCGGCGCGCGATCTCGGTTTTACCGACGCCGGTCGGCCCGATCATCAATATATTTTTAGGAATGATGTCGGCGCGCATGTCGTCCGACAGCTTATCGCGCCGGTACCGATTGCGCAGCGCGATTGCGACCGCGCGCTTGGCTTTGGCCTGACCGACGATATAGCGGTCGAGTTCGACCACGATCTCGCGCGGCGTGAGTTCGTGCATGGGGGTTACAGCAGTCATGCGCCCGCAACTTCCACGATGATGTCGTCGTTCGTGTAAATATCGATCTTCGAGGCGATACCGAGCGCTTCGCGCGCGATCGTTTCGGCGTCGAGCGATGAATGGTGCAACAGCGCGGTCGCCGCAGCTTGGGCGTAGGGTCCGCCGCTTCCGATGGCCGCGATGCCTTCGTCCGGCTCGATCACGTCGCCGTTGCCGCTAAGCACCATCAGATGTTCGGCGTTACCGACGATGAGCAAGGCTTCGAGCCGGCGCAGCGCCCGGTCTTGACGCCAATCTTTGGCTAATTCGACCGCTCCGCGTACGATGTTGCCCTTATATTCGGCCAGCTTCGCCTCAAATTTTTCGAGCAAAGTGATGCCGTCGGCCGCCGACCCGGCGAAGCCGCACAAAACGCTGCCGTTGGCAATCCGGCGCACCTTGCGCGCGCTATGCTTCATGACGAACTTGTCGAAGGTGACTTGTCCGTCGCCCGCCATAGCAAGCCGGCCATCACGCCGGACAGCACAGATCGTGGTCGAGCGAATCTTGGTTTTAATGAGCGCGCCCCGCATCGGTTCGAAACAGCATGCCGCCTCACTACCCGGTGCAAATCGCGGAAGTTTCGCCCGCGGTGGCGAGCCGATCGGCGCTCGTCAGCGCACGTCGCTACGCCGGAATGCTGCTGGGCCGGCGTCCAAGCGCCGCGGCGAACTCGTCGATCCGTTCGAGTGCGCGCATCGCGAGTTGCCGGCGCTTCTCGCGCTTGTCGATCTTTTTGGCGCTGCCGGGCGGCGGCGAGAAATACGACCAAGTAACGTTGGCTGGTTGAAAGTCGGCCGTCGTCGTGTTCGCGAGATGTGCCAAAATTGCGCCCAGCGCCGTATCGGTAGGCACGCCGACGTGTTGCAAACCGGCCATTTCCCGCGCGGCCGCGGTACCGGCGATCAAACCGCAGGAGGCCGCTTCGACATAGCCTTCGGCGCCGGTGATCTGCCCCGCGAAAAAAAAACGGCGGTCGGTTCGCAGCCGCAAATCCGCGTCGAGCACGCGCGGTGAATCGATAAACGTGTTGCGATGCATCACACCCAGCCGCAACCACTCCGCCGCGGCCAGGCCGGGCAACTTTCCAAACGCTTCTTTTTGCGCCGGCCACGACAGCCGCGTTTGGAAACCGACCAGATTCAGCGCGGTGCCGGCCGCATTCTCGTTGCGCAGTTGTACGACGGCGTAGGGCGTGCGACCGGTATCGGGATGACGTAAGCCGACCGGCTTGAGCGGCCCGAAACGCAGCGCATCTTCGCCGCGCCGCGCCATTTCTTCGATCGGCAAACAGCCCTCGAAGAACGGAACCTTGCCGCTGCCGGGGTCGGTCTCAAAGTCCTTGGGTTCGTGCTTGGGCAAAGTTTGCAAGTCGAGAACGAATTGCCGGTAGGTGTCGGCGTCGAGCGGTATGTTGAGGTAGTCGGCACCGTCGCCCTTATCGTAGCGCGACTTCCGGTACATCACCGTCGTGTCGATCGAATCGAGCGCGACGATCGGTGCCGCCGCGTCGAAGTAGTGCAGCCGTCCGCGGCCGACGAGCGCATCGATGGCAGCGGAGAGCGCGTCCGACGGCAACGGACCGCAGGCCACGATGACCGTTCCCGCAGCCGGTAAAGCAACGCACTCTTCGCGCCGAATGCGGATGTTCGGATGCGCTGCGAGCCGCGCTTCCACCAGCGCCCCGAAACGCTCGCGGTCGACGGCTAGCGCGCCGCCCGCCGCAACGGCGGTCGCTCGCGCGGCTCCAATGATGAGTGAATCGCAGCGCGCAAGCTCTTCCTTGAGTAAGCCGACGGCGTTTTCGAGCGCCGCGCCACGCATCGAGTTCGAGCAAACCAACTCCGCGAGCATGTCGGTTTGGTGCGCCGGTCCGCGCCGCTGCGGACGCATCTCGTACAAGTCGACCGGCACGCCCGTGCGGGCGGCTTGCCATGCCGCTTCACAGCCCGCGAGCCCGCCGCCGATGACGCACAGCCGGTCGACGTCCTCAGGCACCAACGGGCTCGAGATCTTCATCCTCGGCGGCAGCGTTCGCGGCACCCAGCGCCGTCAGATCGTGGGCTTTATCGGTGTGGCATTCGAGCAGAACGGCACCGCCGCGTTTGATCTTGGCCGTAACATAGCCGCCGCAGACCGGGCAAGCTTCGGGAATGACTCGATCCCACGAGACGAAATCGCACTTCGGATAATTCGCGCAGCCGAAAAACGTGCGACCCTTACGCGATTTGCGTTCGACGACCATCCCGCCGTCGGTCGGACAAATCGCGCCGGTATCTTTGAGGATCGGCCGCGTTGTCTTACACTCCGGATAACCGGTGCACGAAATGAATTTGCCGAAGCGACCGGTTTTTATGACCATCGGCCGTTCGCAATTCGGGCAGATGTCGTCGGTCGGTTCGTCGCGCTGTTCGAATTTGGGCAGCTTCTCTTCGGCCAGCGCAAGTTCGGCTGCGAACGGACCGTAGAAATCGGCGAGGACTTTGATCCAATCGCCGCCGCCGTCCGCGACGACGTCGAGCTTCTCTTCCATCGAAGCCGTGAACGCCAGGTCGACGATGTCTTTGAAATGCTCGGCCAACAAGTCGTTGACCGAAAACCCGATATCGGTCGGATGAAAGCGGCGCTCGATCTGCTCGACATAACCGCGCGCTTGAATCGTCTCGACGATGGCCGAGTATGTCGACGGCCGGCCGATCCGGTTCTCTTCGAGCGACTTCACCAGCGACGCTTCCGAATAACGCGGCGGCGGTTCGGTGAAGTGCTGCTTGGGTTCGATTGCTTTGGTCTCGAGGTCTTCGTCTTGCGTTAACTTCGGTAAGATCGGCCGCGCTTTCGCGGGTGTCTTGCCGGCCGGCGCGACCTTCTCGCCCGCGACGTCATCTTGGCCCTCTTCATAGACCGCGGTGAAGCCGGCGAATTTCATGACGCTGCCGCTGGCGCGGAACGTGTAGACAGGTGTCGCCGGTCGCCGGTCGTCAGCGCCGTCAGCGCCGTTGATGACGCGCAGATCGACCGTGGTTTGATCGTATACGGCCGCCGCCATCTGCGAAGCGACGAAGCGCTCCCAAATGAGTTGATACAACCGCAGTTCGTCGCGTTTGAGCACGTTCGCGACCGAATCCGGCGGACGGTGAATGAACGTCGGGCGGATGGCTTCATGCGCATCCTGCGCTCCCTCGCGAAGCTTGTGCACGCGCGAGCCGCCGTAGAAATCCGGACCGAAGGTCGAGTCGATATACTCGCGGGCGGCGTCCCGAGCAGAATCGGCAATCCGGGTCGAGTCGGTCCGCATGTACGTGATGAGACCTTGCGTTCCGTCGCTTCCACCGAGGTCGACGCCCTCGTACAACGCTTGCGCGAGTTGCATCGTCTTGCGCACCCGGAACTTCAGTTTGCGCGACGCTTCTTGCTGTAAGGTCGAAGTCGTGAACGGCGCGGCCGGATTACGCCGCGCTTCACGCTGCTTGATCGAGCTGACGCGGAACGCTCCGGCGCGCGCGGCCGCGGCGATTTCAAGCGCCTGAGTCTCGTTCGTCACCTCGGCTTTTTCGCCGTCGATCGTCTGGAGTTCGGCGGAGAAAACGATCGGACTAGCGTGTGAAGCAAGCTGCGCGGTGATCGACCAATACTCACGCGGGATGAAAGCCTGGATCTCGCGTTCGCGATCGACGATCAGACGCACCGCCACCGATTGAACGCGGCCGGCCGACAAGCCGCCGCGAACTTTGGCCCACAGCAGCGGCGAGATTTTATAGCCGACGAGCCGGTCGAGGATGCGCCGCGCTTGTTGTGCGTTGACGCGCGGCATATCGATGGCGTGCGGATCGTTGATCGCCGCCAACGCCGCGTCTTTGGTGATTTCGTGCAGTTCGATGCGCTTGGGGTTTTCGAGCTTGAGAATTTCGGCTAAATGCCATGCGATCGCTTCACCCTCGCGGTCAGGGTCGGTCGCGAGATACACCTCGCTTGCGTTCTTCGCAGCCGCCTTGAGCTCTTTGATGATGTCGCCTTTCCCTTTTATAGTAAGGTACTTCGGCGTAAACGAACCGTCTTCGACGTTGACGCCAAGCGTCGACTTCGGAAGATCGCGAATATGACCGACCGACGCCTTCACGCTAAAACGTGCCGGTAAGAATTTCTTGATGGTTCTGGCTTTCGTCGGCGACTCGACGATGATAAGTGGCTTCGCCACGGCTCCCCCTGTCCTGGTAAACGCCTTCAGTATACTCTTGGCCGTCAAGCCCCGGTTACCACAGGCATCGCTGCGGGTTGCCCCGGAGCCGAACGGCGGCTTGCGCTAAAAAGGGCCCGACGGCCGGCCCAAATGCGATCCAGCCACAACCGCAAACCGCTTGCGTCCGCGCGATAAACGCATTGTCGCTCGGCTGCGCGCGCGCTTCTCGACGCCGGCCAGACGATCGTTGTTGCGCACCGAACGCGGTGCTCGTGCGACGCATTGCACCACTTCACGCATCGCGTTGCGCGCGCGCTTAACTCAAAAGTTTTGCGTTCAGTTGCATTATTTTAGAATTCCTTGTAGGATGCGACTAAATGCGTCGAGATTTTCGATGCATCCGCAATTCGCAATGATCGTTCGGTCGAGAACGAGGAGGACGAATGGAATCGGACACCATGACTGACGGCGAGATCGCCGCCGACGACGAAACGGCGACTCCGGGCCGCAAGAAATCGACCCGTAAGAAGTCCACGGGTACGCGCAAAAAAGCCACCACGACGCGCAAGAAAACGGCCAAGAAAAGCACGACCGCCGGTCGCAAGAAGACGACGGCCGGTCGCAAGAAAACAACCGGCGCCGCAAAGAAAACGGGCACCCGCAAGAAGGCAACGGACGGCCGCAAGAAGTCCACGGGTACGCGCAAAAAAGCCACCGGAACGCGCAAGAAAGCCGCCGCTCCGGGCCGCAAGAAAGCCGCTTCGGCCGGTCGCAAGAAAGCGACGCCGGGACGCAAGAAGGCAACTCCCGGACGCAAGAAAGCGACACCCGGACGTAAGAAAGCAGCGCCCGGACGCAAGAAGACCGCCGGCCGCAAGAAAGCGTCGTAAGCCGCTAACTCGCGTTATCAAAAGAGCGATCGCCGCATGGCGATCGCTCTTTTACATTGTTCCGGCTTACAGAACCGCGGGCCCGCGCGTGAGGTCCGGCGCTCTACCGCCGTGCTCTTCAACCCAATGGCACGCAGCGCGGTGACCGCTTTCATATTCGGTAAACGCCGGAATTTCGGAGCGACAACGGTCGAACGCGACCGGACAACGGGTGTGAAATCGGCAGCCCGCGGGCGGGTTGACGGGCGAAGGAATATCGCCGGTCAGGATGATCCGTTTGCGCCGCGCCTCGACGGACGGATCGGGGATCGGAATTGCGGACAGCAACGCTTGCGTGTACGGATGCAACGGGTTCTCGTACAGCTGATCGCGGTCGGCAATCTCAACGATTTTGCCGACATACATGACGGCGACGCGGTTCGAGATATGCCGGACCACCGACAGGTCGTGCGCGATGAACAGGTACGTCAAACCAAGCTGCCGCTGCAGATCTTGCAGCAGATTGATGACCTGGGCCTGAATCGAAACGTCGAGCGCCGAGACCGGCTCGTCGGCAACGATGAATTTGGGATCGACTGCCAGGGCGCGCGCGATGCCGATGCGCTGACGCTGTCCGCCGGAGAATTCATGCGGGTAACGGTTGGCATGGTACGGCTGCAGGCCGACAAGCGCCAACAACTCCTGCGTGCGCGTCTGCGCAGCTTTGCCCCGCGCGATATGGTGAATGGCCAACGGCTCGCGGATGATGTCGCCGACCGTCATACGCGGATTGAGCGATGCGTACGGGTCTTGGAAGATGATCTGCATCTCCTTGCGGAGTGAACGCAGATCGTTGCGCGCCAGCTTGAGAATGTCGCGGCCTTCGAAATCGACGGTCCCGCGAGTTGCCGGAGCAAGGCGCAAAATTACCCGGCCGGCGGTCGTCTTACCCGAGCCCGATTCACCCACGAGCCCCAGCGTTTCACCGCGCCGGATCTCGAAGTCGACACCGTCGACGGCTTTCACGTCCGCGACGTGCCGCGACAGTACGCCGGCGTGAATCGGAAAATACTTGGCTAAGTCGCGAACGACAATGAGGTTCTCGTTCACCGCCGCTGTGCCGCGTGGCTCGAGTTGCAGCGTCACGAGGCCGACAGCTCCTGCGGCGTGTGGGCGACTTCCTCGAGCGCAACCCGCGGTGCGTTTTCCGTCGCCATCGGTTTTTGCCCCTCGGCCCGTTCGTCATACAGAAAGCAGCGCGCAACGTGTCCATCGCCGAAATCAAACAGCGGCACGGGCTCGTCACAAATCGGCATCTTATACTTGCAGCGCGGGGCGAACGCGCAACCGGACGGCATGCGCAAGAGATTGGGCGGCTGGCCCGGAATCGGCACGAGTCGCTCGCCCGCCGTATCGAGCCGGGGTAACGATTCGAGCAAGCCCATGGTGTAGGGCATCCGCGGCCGCGCGAAGATTTGCTCGGCGGTTCCGTATTCAACCATGTTGCCGCCGTACATCACGAGCACGTTCTTGCACGTCTCGGCAACGACGCCCAAGTCGTGGGTGATCAGAACGATCGCCGACCCCAAGCGCTGCTGCATCTCATTCATCAGATCGATGATCTGCGCTTGCACCGTCACGTCGAGGGCCGTCGTCGGCTCGTCGGCGATGAGCACGGCCGGATCGCACGATAGGGCCATCGCGATCATCACGCGCTGGCGCATGCCGCCCGAAAATTGATGCGGATAATCCTTGATGCGCCGCTCCGGAGCCGGGAGGCGTACGAGTCGCAGCATGTCGACGGCCCGAGCATGCGCGTCGCTCTTGGACAAGTGCAAATGCAGCCGGGTCGCTTCCATGATCTGTTCGCCGACCGTCAGGACCGGATTGAGCGACGTCATCGGATCTTGGAAGATCATCGCAATATCCCGGCCGCGAATCTTGCGCATCTCGGCTTCCGTCTTGGTCAGCAAATCCTGACCCTTGAACAGGACGTTGCCACGTTCGATCTTGCCCGGCGGCTGCGGGATAAGCCGCATGATCGAGAGCGCGTTGACCGATTTCCCCGAACCCGATTCGCCGACGATGCCCAGCGTCGAACCGGCATCGACGCCATACGACAAGCCGTTGACCGCGCTGACGATGCCATCGTCCGTCGTGAACGTCGTCTTGAGGTTACGAACCTCCAGCAGCGCCAACGATGTTAGATTCCGCTAAGCGAAATAAGCGTCGCGAACAACACGAACGTGATCGCAACGCCGGTCGTGAAGCGCTGCAGTTGCTTATCCATGCCGACCCGGCCCTTATACGCCGACTCGACGCGGCCGCCGATCGTTCCGCTCAAGCCTTCTTGCTTCGTGGTTTGAATCGCCAGCAGCACGATCAGCAGCACGGCCGAAATGACGAAAATGCCGGCGAAGGTATGCGTCAACCAGGCGGCGTGCAGCGCCAGTGGCGATTTTGGGCCGCCGGCGGCGTTGGCCATCGAGGCCTGCAGTTGCTGCAACTGCGCGGGCGTCAGGGTCAACGTCGTGGCCTTGGCAACGGGGGTCGCGACGGCGGTAGCCGCGGCGGCGATCAACGCAAACATCGTGTGAGAAGACTCCTAGTCGTACGCGAACTTCGGCCAGATTGTACCACGGGCGGCGCGGCTTCCCTTGATCCGCCTGGCCAACGGTTAGGCGACGGTTCGCCGGGCGCGGCGATCTACGACGACAGCGCGCCCGCGAAGGCCCGTACGCGGGCGGCGATATGCTCGGCCGATAAGCCGAACATCGCCCGTTGGCGTTCGGGTTTATTATGCTGCACGAGCACGCTGGGCACGCCGATCCGTTCGACCTGTACAGCGAGGCCGCGGTCGGCGACGCACTCCACGACCGCCGACCCGAATCCGCCCGCCAGCGAATGTTCCTCGAGCGTAATGAACCGATCGTGGCTCTCGGCTAGCTCGATGAGCAGCGCTTCGTCGAGCGGCCGGACGAAGCGCATGTTCACGACCGTCGGCCCGCGATCGCCGCCGGCGCTGACGCGGTCGTACGCTTCGAGCGCGGCGTCGACGGTATTTCCCAGCGCCAGGATCGCGACGCCCGTACCGCGTCGCATCACCTCGGCGCGGCCGAGGGCGATCGGCGCGATTGGTTCATCATAGCTGCCGCTGGTGCTGCCGCGCGGATAGCGCAACGCGACCGGTGCATTGAGCCCCACCGCCAGCTTGAGCATCGGCGCGATCTCGTGCTCGTTGCGCGGTGCCATGATCGTGATGCCGGGCAGTGTCCGCAGGTACGCGATATCGTACAAGCCCATATGCGTCGGTCCGTCGTCGCCGACGAACCCGGCTCGGTCGATCGCGAAGATCACCGGCAGTTCTTGAATGACGACGTCGTGGACGACTTGATCGTAGGCTCGCTGCAAGAACGTGGAATAAATCGCGCACACCGGTCGCAAGCCGCTCGCCGCCGCGCCGGCCGCGAAGCACACGGCGTGTGCTTCGGCGATGCCGACATCGAAATAGCGCTGGGGAAACGCCTTAGCGAATTTCGCTAACCCGGTTCCGTCGGGCATTGCCGCGGTGATGCCGATGATCCGCTCGTCGGCCGCGGCGACATCGATGAGCGCGTCGGCGAAGGCCTGCGCGAACGTCTGGCGGCCGGCCTTCTTCTCGAGTTTCCCTTCGTCGGGCGAATACACGTTGGGACCAACACCGTGGAACGTCCGCGCATCGACCTCGGCGGGAGCGAAGCCCTTGCCCTTGACCGTGCGCACGTGCAAGAGCACGGGGCCGGGAATGCGCCGGGCGTTGGAAAGTACATCGACGAGCAAATCGTAATCGTGACCGTCGACCGGGCCTAAATAGCGAAAGCCCATTTCCTCGAAGATGACCGCCGCTTTTTGATCGGGGTTGACGAAGCGCATGGCCGCGACTTCCGCGGTTGAGAGCGCTTTGCGCGCCGTGCCGCCGAAGGGCACATGGCCCAACAGGTCTTTGGTTATTTCGCGGCCGCGGGTGAACATCGGCTTCGACCGCAGCACCCCCAGATACGACGCGATGGAGCCGACGTTCGGTGCGATCGACATCTCGTTGTCGTTAAGAATCACGATGAAGTTCGACTTGAGCGTGCCGGCGTTGTTGATCGCTTCGTACGCCAATCCGCCGGTCAACGCGCCGTCGCCGATGATGGCCACGACCGTCTCATCGCCGCCGGTGAGATCGCGCGCGGTGACCATGCCCAAGCCGGCCGAAATGGCAGTCGACGCGTGCCCCGCGCCGAACGAATCGTAGACCGACTCGCTGCGCATCGAGAACCCGGAAATGCCGCCGGCTTGACGCAACGTATCGAACCGCTCGGCGCGCCCGGTCAGCAGTTTGTGCACGTACGATTGATGACTGACGTCCCAAACGATTTTGTCGTGCGGCAGATCGAGTACGCGGTGGAGCGCGAGTGTTAATTCAACGACGCCTAGATTCGGCGCCAAGTGGCCACCGTTGATCGCGCATACGCGCACGAGCGTATCGCGAATCTCACCGCCCAGTGCATCGATATCCGGCCGCGAAAGCTTGTGCACGTCGGCATTCGTGCTGATGGTCTCCAGGATCATGTCGGCGCCTTCGACGCTCGGCGCGGTCCGTCCGTTAAAGGACCGCTAAGCTCCGAACGCCCATTAGCGAGGCAGTGCACGCCCCCGACCACCCGGCTTCCGCACGGCCGCTCCGCGTTCGGCCCCGTGTGTGGACCGACATGGCCCGCATTTTCTCGACGGTCTGCAATCCGTTTTTAACGTCGCTGGCGCTGTTTGTCGTACTCGCGGGTGCGCGGGCGCACGGGCCGACCGACTTTTGGGTGCTGCTCTTCAACAGCGCGTTCTTTACCTCAATCGGACCGATGCTGTATATCTTCGCATTATATGCAACCGACCGCATCTCTGATTTAGATATGTCGATCCGCGCCGAGCGCCAGCAAGTCTTCGGCGTTTTTATTATTTTCTATGTCCTGGGAACGGTCGATCTCGGCGTCATTCACGCGCCGACCATCATGACCGCGACGATGGCGGCGTACGCGGCGAGTTCGCTCGTGGTGCTCGTCATCACGATGCGTTGGAAGATATCGACGCACGCGCTCGGCATCACCGCCCCCCTCGTCGCCTCGCTGTACTTATTTGGACGCGAGCCGCTGCCGTTTTTCGTGCTTATTCCGATCGTTTGCTGGGCGCGCGTGTATCTGAGGGCACATACGCTGCTGCAAGTTGTCGCCGGGACCGCGCTCGGCGCGCTCTCGACGATGCTGTTCTTCGCGCTATTTCACGTCGGGTAGCGCTAGGGCGCCGGCGGCGGCCGGCTCGGATCGATTCTACTGATGTACAGCGCGGCGAGCCCGTTCGAAAGCCACAGGCCGCCGATGCCGACTGCCAGGTCGACCCAGTATGATGCCGCCACATGATACACGCGGTGCAACGTGAGGCTGACGGCGATCGCCAGCGGCAGTCCGACGCACAGCAGCGCCGTCATGCCGACCGCGCTGCGCTGGGCGCGCCGGCGTTTGATTTCGGCCGCATCGGGCCGGTTCGAGCGAACGGACGGGCGCCGATAGCGGGTGTGCTCCATACACTGCATGTCGAACAAAACCAAGCGGCCCAAACGGGTCGTTGGTAACGGCGGGCGGTGTCTTCCCGCGTCGCGCCTTAGGACGCCAGCGCCGCGACCGAACCGAAGGTGCCGTGACGGTCGCCGGTCCAGGCGCGCACGTTGGTCTGGAACGTGGCCAGATCGGCGTTCGTGAGATACTGCGTCAAGCCGGTACCGGAAGCCAGCGCCCGCGCCTGCACGAGCGCGCAAGTTGCCGCCGCCTGCGCGACGGCCGGATCGATGCGCTCGATGTGCGGTGCGACATGGGCCGCGAAATGCGCGTCGAGCAGCGGATAGTGCGTGCAGCCGTAGATAATGGCGTCGATGCCGCGGGGCAGGCGCGTGCAGACTTCGCCGACGGCAGCATAGGCTTGCGGGCTCGCGGCGGCCCCGGCTTCGACCAATGGCACGAGTGCGGGCGCGGCAATCTCGAACACCTCGAGTTGCGGCGCTGTTCGGCCGATCGCGCGCCGATACGCCCCGCTGCGCACCGTCGCGGCCGTGGCGAAGACGGCGACGCGCCGCGCCCGCGTGTCCCGCAGGGCTTGCGCGGCGTTGCCGATCAGATCGAGTACCGGGCCGCGCGCCGGCGGAAAGCCACCCCGCCGCGCGGCGATCGCGCACGACGTATTGCAGGCCATGATGACCGCTTCGACACCGTGGGCGTCGAGCAGCGCGAAATTGCCGGCTAAGAGCGTGTACAGGTCGGCATCGGTTCGGTCGCCGTACGGCACGTGCGCTTGATCCGCGAAGTACAGCACGTCTTGGGTGACGCCGGCTCGACGTAGCGCGGCGAGCACCGTCAAGCCGCCAAGTCCGGAGTCGTACAGCCCGAGCATCGACGCCCTCCTTCGCCGCCGCTACCGTGCCGGCTGCACCGGCGCGGCGAAGCGTCTATTGATCGGTTCGGGACGATAGCGCCGGCACCGCTCCGGCGTATGCTTTGACGCCCGCGGCGATGCCCGTCGCGACGCTCTGCAGAAACGCCGGATCAGACAGCAGCTGCACGTCACCGGGGTTCGAGATGAAGCCCGTTTCGACGAGTACGGCCGGCATCGTCGTGTGTTTGGTGACATACAAATTACTTTTGATCACGCCGTCGTCTTGGGTGCCGATGATTGGAATCACGGCTCGTTCGAGCGCTTGCGCGAGCGGCACGTCTTGGGGTTTGGTATAATAGAATGTCGTTCCATGGACGCTCGACGCCTCGGCGTAGTTCACGTGGATGCTGATGAACATTCGCGCGCCGGCCGCGTTGGCCACGTCGCAGCGCGTTTGCAGATAGGCCCGGTCGCTGGCGTTTGGCCGCCCGTCCGCGTCGAACGCCGCAAACGTTGCGGGCGAGTACGGATCGATGTCGGTTTCGCGCGTCAGGCGGACGTTCCAGCCGGCCTGCGCAAGCAACGCGCGTAACCGAAACGCGATATCGAGCGTAATTTTTTTCTCGACCAACCCGTTATGCGCCGTGCCGGCGTCGGCGCCGCCGTGACCGGGATCGATGACGATGATCCGATTCCCAAAATCGACCCCGCCCGCCGGCGCGAACTTCCACGGCGTGTCGCGCGGCTGGGGAGCGATCGGAGCCACAGGCGGGCCGGCCGGCGATTGCGCGCTACTCTGGGCGACGGTAGCGCCGCCGATTTGGCCGTTACCGGTCCGCGCCAGATCGTCGGCCGGCTCCGCGGCGACGACGAGCGTCAAGGAACCGTCGGCCGGGTCGACATCGATCCGACGTGCGCCATGCAGGGTAAAGGCGACGCGCACGATCGGCGCCGCGGCCGTTCCGATTTGGCGCACCCGCAGCGACTCGACCACCGCTGAGTTCGGGCGTTCGTCGGCTCCGGCTTGCGCCAGCGTCGCATCGGCGATGTCGAGATACCAACGGTCGTCGCGTAAGCGATGCCAATCGAAGGTGGCGGTCCCATCGATGCCGAGCCGCACGCTGAGGCCGCCGCCGGCCAGCGGTTGGACCGTTACGCCGGTGACGATCGCCGCGCCGGACTGCGGTGTTGCGGCTGCCGGCGCCGGCGGCGCGACGGAGGCCGCGGGCGGCAGATCGCTCGCCGTCGTCGGCTGCTCGCCGGCACGCGCGAGCGGCACCGGCGATACAACCGGCGGCGCGGTTCCGTTCAGCGCCACGCCGGGCGGAGCGAAAACGACGCTGAACTCGTAGGGCGACGTAGCGCTGACCACGAGATGCTGCGATCCTTTGGGCGCGTCGATCGTCACCGTGGCGCTTGGATTTTTTACCTCACCGGCGACAATGATATTGATGTTGTCGACGCCGCCGCCGACGTGCCGATTGGCGCCGAGCGCTGAACCCACGCCGGTAAAGGTTACCGTCAGCCGCTCCGGTGTTTCAGTGAGGTTCGCGTATTTGAGCGCCGTCGCGCCGTGCACGGTGACGATCGTGCGGCGACCGTCGGGACGTACGTCGAGCGATCCAATCTGCGGCTCGAACACCGTTTCCGATCCGGCCGCGACGGGTTCGAGATACAGTGCGCGGGCGATCGCGTAGAGCGGCAAGATAACATCGCTGCCGTCCAAGAACGGCGCGAATGTCGCGCCGGCAACGACGCCGGCGACCGAATACCGGGCATCGCCGATCGTGAAGCCGATGACCCGATGGTCGGCCGAGGTGATGACGACGTAGCGTTGCTGCGGCGCATACGCGATCGTCGCGCCGACCCGGGTCAACAATCGGGCTAAGCCGCTGTCGTGCACCGAAACGGCGACGTCGCCGTCGAGCGCGATCGGCGCATCAAAGATCAACCGCGTTCCGGCAAACCAAAACGTGCCCGCCGGCCGGCCTTGGGCCGATGCGTTCGATGCCGCGCCAAACGCTGCGAGCAGCAGCAGCGCCGTGCTAAAAAGTCGCGCGCGAAAGTGGTTCATCGAGCTCGAAGTGGCCTCCCGGCAACGTTGCTAGCCGCGTACCGTCAACCCGGATTCGAACGGTGTCGATGCCGGGCAACGTCTTGGGATCGGTCAACGTCCATACCAGCGATTTGAACTCGGCGGTTTCCGCTAAACCGCCTTCGGCCGATTTACTGATTTCGTTCGACAGGTCGACATCGATCGTCGCACCGTGCAGGTCGACGGTGCGCACGTACGTTCCGGCCGGAAAGCGGATTGCCGCCACATCCGAAGCGGGCCCGGCCAACGCCTGCGCAGCGGCATAAAACGCGACGCTGCGCCGATCGCGGGCCGGTCCGAGCGTCACGCGCCACGGCACTTCGGTCGTGCCGTCGGTCTTGGTGTAATATACGACGATCGCGTCGCCGGCCGCTGGATGCCGGGCGCGCGTGAACCACCATGCACCGAATAGGACCACCGCGACGACGGTGACCAATGCGATGAGACGCTGCGATCTCATATTAGCGCGTCCCTTTCGCACGCGGCGTGGCGAATCCGGCCCAACCGTCGATTAAATTTTAGCGCACGTACGACGCGCCGTTCACATCGATCGTGGCGCCGGTCGCGTAGCGCGCGAGCGGCGAGGCCAAAAAGGCGATGATCCCGCCGACGTCTTCGGGCGTGCCGACGCGACCCGACGGAATTTCGGCGGCGATCGCCGCGCCGTCGGTCGCGAGCGCAGCGGCAGCCATCTCGGTTGCGATGAAACCCGGGGCGACCGAAAACGCCGTTATGCCGTCGCTCGCACACGCACGGGCGATCGATTTGGTCAGATTGATGAGCGCAGCTTTACTCGCGCCGTAGTCGGCGAATGTGAGCTCACCGCGATGCGCGGCGCGCGATGCTACGTTGACGATCGTACCGCCGCTGCCCGCGCGCCGCATTTCGCGAATAGCCAACCACGCAAGGTCGGCGGCGGCGAAGAGATTGATCGCGAAGGTGCGCTGCCAACCGCGCCGCCACGCCGCCAGATCGTCGCCGCTAAATGGATTCTCGGCAAAGACCGCGGCATTGTTCACCAACACATCGATGCCGCCGAAGCGCTCGCCGGCGGCGTCGAGCAAGCCCGGCAGCGAGTCGGCGTCGGCCAGATCGAGATACCGCGCACCAACCCGCGCGCCGAGTTCACGGCACAAAGCGTGAGCGAGATCTTCGCGGGAACGATAGGTGAACAGCACGTCGGCTCCGGCGGCATGCAACGCTCGGACCGCAGCCGCGCCGATACCTTGCGAACCGCCGGTCACGACGACGCGCTTGGAGCGCAGATCGAGCAGCGCCATCTCAGGCGGCCGCGGCTTGTTCGATCGACGAGAATCCGTCGCGCCGCAACAACGCCGCAAGTTCCGCGGCAATTCGGGCGACGAGCGCCGGACCGCCGTAGATGAGCGCGGTATACAATTGGAGCGCGCGCGCACCGGCGCGAATTTTCGCATAGGCGTCGGCGCCGCTGGAAATACCGCCGACACCAATGAGCGCAACGCGCCGCTCGGTCCACTCCGCGACCGTTGCCAATAGGGCGGTTGAAGCAGCGAACAACGGCCGTCCGCTCAAGCCGCCGCGTTCGCCGGCCTGGCGGCCGCGTAGCGCCGGACGGCCGGCCGTCGTATTGCTGACGATGATCGCATCGATGCGCGCGATCAGTAAGACGTCGAGCAGCGCGCGCAACACCGGCGGCTCGATGTCGGGCGAGAGTTTGGCCACCAGTGCGGGGCGCGGCGACGGCAACGCGACAACCGCGACCGCGGCGAGTAACTCACGCAGCCGAGCCGGCTCTAAGAAGAGTTGTCCGTTGGCGGTATTCGGACAGGAAATGTCGAGCGTTAAATAGTCGGCGGATGCGCCGAAGCGGCTCACGAGGCCGGTGAAATCGGCGACCGGATCGCGCGATGTCGTGTTACTGGCGAGGTTAATTCCGAGCATACCGCGGTGCGAGCGACGGCCGAGCCGGCGCGCCATGGCGGTGGCACCGTCGCTGGGAAAGCCCATCCGATTGATCACCGCGCCGTCGGCCGGTAATCGGAACACGCGCGGACGCGCGTTACCGGTTTGCGGCTCGGGCGTAACCCCGCCGACTTCAACGAAGGAGAAGCCCTGGTCGAACATGTGCCCGTACACGCGCGCGTTTTTGTCAAAGCCGGCCGCGAGACCGATCGGGTGACTCAGCCGGCGGCCGAACAAGTCGACGGCCAAGATCGGATCGACAATCGTTGCTGCGTGCGGCACGATGCCGCTGGCCAACGCGCGCAGTGTCACTTCATGCGCCGTTTCCGGATCGAGGCGCAGCAAAAACGGTTTGACGAACGGATACGGATCGATCACGTCGGCAGCTTCGGTTCCTACGGGCGGCGAACCGCTCTGCGCCGGCGCGCGTTTAGTGCAACTCGAGCAGATCGGCGTTCTCGGCGACGAACGCGCGCAATTCGCGGCGTGCGCTCGGCCGGCCGTCGGAGGGACCGGCGAGTAGGTTCGAGAGCGCGACGACCAGCGGTGCCCAGGCGGTCGCATCGCCGCCGAACGCGCGTCGCGCGAGCCGTTCGCACGACGCTTCAATCGACGTCGCACCGGCACCGGCAGCCGCCCGAATGCAGTCGGCGAAGCGCGTCGCGGCAGCCTGCGTATCGGCTTGCGTTTCGAGCTCGACTTTGAAAATCAACGAGGCGAGAATAGCACAACGTTGAAGCCATCGCCATGGCGTACGAGGTAACGAAGATCGTCAAAGGGCATCGCTATCGTTACCGGGTTGAATCCGTACGGGATGCCGACACCGGCCGGCCGCGGGCCCGCTGGACTTATCTTGGCCGGGTCGGCGATGACGATGTCGTAGTGCCGCGCCGCCGTTCGCCGGCCGGAAATGTCGATCGCATCATCGGCGCGATCGTGAAATTGCTCGAGCGCCGGCGCATCGAACACGTGACGATGACCGTGATCGCCCGCGAAGCCGGCGTGGCGCCGGGTACGATTTACCGCCATTTCCGCTCGCGGCGCGATGCCATTCTGGCCGCCGTGCATTTCGTCAACGAAGGCGTGCTGGCTCAAGCGGGAACCCTCGCCGGCCCGGTCACCACACGCGAACGCGAACGCGAACGGCTGCACGAGTGGATTCGCAGCGTTTTGGCCGGCGGCATCGGTTCGCCCGCGCTCATGCAGGCGGTGCCGGTTATGCTCGACAGCGACGCGCGCGACGATGCCCGGCGGCCGAGTGCGATGCGCGATCTGCTGCGCGATTATCTGGGCCGGCTCAACGCCGCGGGCATGGTCAGCGACGCCGTTACGGCGCGTTTATCGTCGGCCATTTTTGTCGCGATGGAAGGCGTCTTTCGGGTTGCCGTAAGCGAACGCGAGCGCTTCTCCAAACAACTTATCGACGACGCCGCGTATCTCATCGACCGCGCGGTATTCGGGCCCGCCTAGCCGGCAGCGCCGCCGGCGCGGCTTGGACGGGGTACGCGCCGCTCGGCCGTGAACGGGCGCTGCATGATCGTTCGCGAGCAATCACCAGGGCTATTTCTCCAACGACTTTTTGCAGCGCAGCGTTCGGCCTTGGACCAATCCGGCGCACCATCATCGACCGCGCGGCGCAAAGCTCTGCTGACGCTGGAACGCATGGTCAAACGGCATGCGAACGCGCTCGCCGCCGCGATCGGTGCGGATTTCGGCCGACGCAGCGTTCACGAGACGCAGCTGCTGGAGATTTTTCCGATCGTGGAGTCCGCGCGTTCGGCGCGCCGGCAGTTGGCCCGTTGGATGGCGCCGCAGCCCGAACCGGTAGCGCCGTATTTCTGGCCTGCGCGGGCGCGGGTCGTCCGGCAACCGTTGGGTGTCGTCGGCATCATCGTGCCGTGGAACTATCCACTGTTGCTAGCGCTCGGACCGCTCGTTGCGGCGCTGGCCGCCGGTAATCGCGCGATGATCAAAATGTCGGAGCTGACGCCGCGTACAGCCGAACTGCTGGCACGCATCGTCGGTTCGGAATTTGCCGCCGACGAGGTGTGCGTCGTCTCCGGCGGCAGCGCGACGGGCAAAGCCTTCGCCGCATTGCCGTTCGATCATCTGCTCTTCACCGGCTCGAACAGCACCGGCCGCGACGTGATGCAAGCCGCCGCGGCGAATCTCACCCCGGTGACGCTCGAACTCGGCGGAAAGTCGCCGGCGATCGTGGGGCTCGATGCGCCGCTGGCGCGTACTGCGGCGCGCATCATGGCCGGGAAGTGCCGCAACGCCGGGCAAACGTGCATTGCACCAGACTATGTTTTGCTGCCGCACGACCGCCTGGATGACTTCATTGCCGCGGCGCGCGCGGTTGTCGTCCGCCGCTATCCGGCGCTCGCATCAAACGCCGATTATACCAGCATCATCAACGCGGAACACTTCGAGCGGTTGACCGATTTGCTCGCCGACGCTGCAGCCAAAGGCGCGACGATCGTTCCGTTGTACGCCGGAATGGTACGAACGCAACGGGATGCGCGCATCATGCCGCCCGTCGCCGTCAGCAATGTCACCGCTGACATGCGCATCATGCACGAAGAGATCTTCGGACCGATTCTGCCGTTGCTGCCGTATCGTACGCTCGACGAAGCGATCGCCATCGTGAACGCGCGCCCACATCCGTTAGCACTCTATTATTTCGGCACGAATCGCGCCGATATCGCAGCAGTTCGAGCGCGCACGACCAGTGGCGGCATGTGCGTCAATGACGTGATGTTGCAATTCGCCCACGACGCGCTGCCGTTCGGCGGCGTTGGCCCTAGCGGAATGGGCGCGTATCACGGGCGCGCGGGCTTTGAGACGTTTTCCCATCGCAAAGCGGTTTTCGAACAGGGCCCGCAAGCGGGATCAGACCTGCTCCATCCTCCGTACGGCCGGCGCTTCGGGGCGCTGCTGCGTTTGTTGCAGCGCTAATCCGCAAGCGCCATGCCGCGCATTACTGCGGTGCCGGAGATGCCGGCGGGCCGGCCGGATCGGGTTGCGCGTACGACGGCGGTTGGCCCGGCGGCGGTGGCTGACCCGGCGGCGGTGGCTGGCCCGGCGGCGGTGGACCGCCGTTGAAGTTGGGTTGCGGCGGACGCCGCCATGCGCGCGGACGCAGGTCGATCCGGTCGGCCGCCACGTTGCCGCCCGGCTCGGGTGAACCAACGAACCCGATGCGCATGCCGGGCCGCAGGGTGATGCCGAGCGGATTGATCACGGTGCCCCGGTGCAGGTCGAGTGTCACGAACCGGCCGTCGGGCATGCGCAACTGGACGACGTACGGCCGTACGGCCACGATGACGCCGCCCGGTTCGGCGCCGCGCGGCGCCGCACCGGCAACCGGCGGGGGTCCATCCGGCGGCGGTCCGTCCGGCGGTCCGGCTTGGGCGCCGGCCAGGGTCGCCGACGCGCCAAACAGCACTCCGGCGCAGCCCACGGCGGTCAAGCTGGTAAGCGCGCCGCGGGGGATGTTGCAAATCTTCATTGGGTGTTAAAGTTATCGCGCCGGCCGCGTCGGCCCGCTCGCACACATGCGATCCTAATGCGACCCCAACATTTTGCACCGCCGCCGTCACAAGCGCTAATATTTTCGCAGTTCACCTTTGGCAATCGCCGCTCGATGCACTTCGTCGGGCCCGTCGGCCAGCCGCAAGCTGCGCGCCGACGCATACATGTACGCTAAGCCGGCGTCAGCGCCGACCCCGGCTGCCCCGAACGCCTGAATGGCCCGATCGATCACCCGCGCGGCCATCGCCGGCGCCACCACTTTGATCATCGCGACTTCGGCTCGGGCAGCTTTGACGCCGGCCGCGTCGATCTTTTGCGCCGCGTTCAACGTCAGTAGCCGGGCTTGATCGATTTCGATTCGCGAATCAGCGATCCACTGCGCGATGACGCCCTGTTCGGACAGCGGCTTGCCGAACGCCATTCGCGTTTTGACCCGCCGGCACATCGCTTCGAGCGCTCGTTCGGCTTGACCGATGAGCCGCATACAGTGATGGATGCGGCCCGGCCCCAAGCGGCCTTGCGCGATCTCGAAACCGCGGCCTTCGCCCAGCAGCATGTTGGCGGCCGGAACCCGCACGTCGGTAAAATCGATTTCGGCGTGACCGTGGGGCGCGTCATCGTAGCCGAAGACCTGGAGCGTCCGCCGCACGCTGACGCCGGGCGTCTGACGCGGCACGAGCAGCATCGATTGTTGCGCGTGGCGCGCGGCCGACGGATCGGTTTTGCCCATCACGATCAACAGCGCACAGCGCGGATCCGGTGCGCCCGTCGTCCACCATTTTCGCCCGTTGACGATGTAGTGGGCACCGTCGCGAACCATACTCGCTTCGATGTTGGTTGCGTCCGACGAGGCCACGTCGGGCTCGGTCATCGCGAAACCTGACCGCATCTCGCCTGCCAACAGCGGTACGAGCCAGCGCTGCTTCTGCTCCGACGTTCCGTACCGTACGAGCACTTCCATATTGCCGGTGTCGGGCGCGTTACAATTGAAAACTTCGGGCGCGATGTGCGAACGACCCATGATCTCGCACAACGGTGCATATTCGGCGTTGCTCAGGCCGGCTCCAAACTCGCTGTCCGGCAGCCATAGATTCCATAAACCGGCGGCTCGTGCCTGAGCTTTGAGCGCTTCGAGGACCGGCGGAATCGTCCAGCGGTCATTTGCCGTCGCATGCTGCTGCGCGTACAGCCCTTCACCCGGCACGACAACGTCGTGCATGAACTCGAGAAGTCGCCGGCGCAAGCGCTCGACATCGGGACGCGACGCGGTTGACATCGAAGGCTTCGTTGGCCGCGACGTCCGGTTACGTCCTGCGGCGACGGGTCGCCGGCACTGTCGTCCTCGGGTATGGCGCACCGGAACGGTGGAGTAGTTTGTCCGCTTGGGGATTCAAGCGCCCGCAAATTGGGCAGCAGATTTTGGACACACGATTCTTCTGGAGGTACTTCCATGGCCGGTTTAATTTGGGGCGTGATCGTCGTCCTGTTTGTGCTCTGGGTGCTTGGCTTCGCGATCCATATCGGCGGCGGACTCATTCATCTTCTGCTCGTCGTCGCGCTCGTTCTGCTCGTGTTCAATATTCTGACCGGCCGCGGCGCACGCGTCTAGGCGCTGCCCGCGTCACTGACCGCCGAACGCGGACGGCGGCGAACCAGCAGAGAAGTCAGACGTTGCAAAACGCTGACTTCTTTGACGTCGCGGGACGTTCGCGCGCAACGGGTTTGCTGAACTTTATCGATCCGGCAAAGGAACCCACCGTAGCGGCAATCGAAGCGCGCTTCAACCGTGACAGTGAACCGCATGGTGTGTTTTGTCTGTACCGTCGTTATGCTGGCGGCTCTTTCACTGTGTCCGGCGATTGCCGATACGGTTGACCGTAGCGTAACGGCAACTCCCCATCCGGCACCGACGATGCTGGGTCGCGCGTCGGTCATGCGCGTGATGGCCCTGGGCGACTCGATCACGGCCGGCGTCGGTGCGTTCGGCTCGCACATTGACGACGGCGGCTATCGTGGCGCATTGGCCAAGCTGTTGGTAAAGAACGGTTACCGGGTCAAGTTCGTCGGCTCGCGTAGCGACTATTCGGCGGCGATCGACGACCGCGCGCATGAAGGCTGGCCCGGTTACGTGCTGCGTTCGTTTCCGTCCGATCCCGGGCCGGGTCAACTTTACGGCGGCCTGGTGCGCAAAGCCATCCATCGTTACAATCCCGACCTTATTTTACTCATGGCCGGAACGAACGATCTGTTGCGGCTGCAAAAGCGCGACGGCGGTTACACGCTGGCCAACATCGCACATTCGATGGATTTGCTGCTCGACGAGATTTTCAAGCAAAAGCCCGGTGTGCGGGTGATCGTGGCGCCGGTCGTCGCAAGTCCGCTCGTCGACGTTTGTACGATCGCGCACTTCGACGGCGACGATGCGTGCGGTCCGTCATCGACGGAAAACTTAGCGACCCTGGTGCGCGATTACTCGAGCCGCGGGTACCAAATCAGCTTGGCACGCGCGATGGCGGGCGCGGTTCCGCGCGACCGCGATCACTTTCCGGACGGCATCCATCCGTGCGGTTCGGGCGGGTATGCAGCCGTCGCCAGTGCCTGGTATCAAGCGATCACCGCGGTTACCGAAGACTCCAGCGATGCGGCGTTAGCCAAACCGTGACCGCCATTCCAGGCCACGCCAGCAACTTTTAAGAATCGCGCCGCTTGGGAAAACCACCAGCCATGTCGTCTTTTCGGAGCGGCGAGCGGCTCGATGTGCTCGACGGTCTCCGCGGCTTCGCTATCGCGCTTGTGGTCTGGTATCACGCTTGGCTCGTTAGCGGTCAGAGCGTCACGCTGGTCAATTTTGTCGCCGAAGCCGGGTTCTTGGGCGTCGATCTCTTCTTTTTCATCAGCGGCTTCTGCATTTTCTTCCCGTACGCGCGCGCCGATCGCGACGGTGTACCCGGACCAAGCGTCGGGCGGTTTTTTACCCGGCGCGCGGTAAAAATTCTGCCTTCATATCTGTTGGCGTTGATCGTATTCATAACGGTATACCACGCCCGGTTCGCTTCACCGGCGGAGGCGGCGGTGCAGATCGTCAGCCACCTGACATTTCTGCATCCGCTAACAGCCCTGACGTTCGGCGCAATTAGCGGACCGCTCTGGACTATCGGCGTCGAGGTCCAATTCTATCTGCTGTTCCCGCTCGTCTGCCGCCTTTTTCGCCGCATGCCACTGCTCACGTACGGCTTGCTCGTAGCCGTCTCCGAGGGTTATCGGTTGATACTCACCCAGACGGGTCTCGGATCGAGCTTCCTCTTCATGAATCAACTGCCGGCATTTTTGGATATTTTTGGTTCCGGCATGATCGCGGCCTATGCTTTGGTACGGCTTCCGCCGCCGGTGACAAACCGCGCGCGCCGGCTGTTCACAATTGGCTCGATCGGTGCGTTCGGTGTCGCGCTGGCGGGCCTGGCGCAAGTTGCAACCATCGGCCGGAACGCGGATATCGACGCCGTCTACGGTTGGGTCAATGCCAGCCGAATCGCGATCGGGCCGTTGTGTATCGTACTCGCCCTATCGACGTCATTTGCAGTCGAGCGTTGGCGCGCCACGATCGCCATGCGCCCGTTGGTCTTCTTATCGATGATCTCGTACAATTTGTATTTGTGGAATTTAGAGATCACGGTTTGGTATCGTCAAGCCGGTCTGCCTTCGGCGGCAACCTTCTGCTTGGGCATCATAACCGCCGTCTTCCTCGCCACCGCGATAACCTATGGCTTCGAGCGTCCGATCCTCGAAGCCGATCTCAACGCGGCCTGGCAAGCGTTGCGCTTACGTCTCGGCGGCAACGCCGCCGGCGGATCGAAGCGCGCGGCCGACCCGGCGGCGTAACACGGGGCGCTATGACCGGCGCGCTTCACCCGCTCGATACCGATAAATGATCCGGCCTTTGGTCAGATCGTACGGCGACATTTCCAAATCGACCCGATCGCCGGGCAGAATCTTAATCCGGTGGCGTCGCAACCGGCCGGCGATGTGGGCCAGGATGCTGTGCCCATTTTCCAGCTCGACCGAAAAGGTTGTACTGGGAAAAACTTGCTTGATGGTTCCGAAAACCTCGAGCGAAGCTTGCTTCTCGGAGGTATCAGGGTGGCGGACGGTCTTGGGCGCTTTTGTGCCCCGGCGCCCAGCTATCGGGGGCTCACTTTAAGACAATTTTGTAGCGTCATGCCCCAAGTATAACATTGTGTAAATCCGGCGGGATGCGCGCGGTAGAAAAATTTCATGCCGCCGCTTAGCTCGCCGCCGCTGCCGCTCCCGGCGGGCGGCGAATGTGATCGAGCACCGCCTCGCACGCGCCGGCGATGTGCGCGGCGACGATGCGCGCGGCGCGCTCTTCGTCACCAGCGCCCAGGGCCTGCAGCAATGCCTCGCGCTCTTCGATCGTTGCCGTGCGGCGTTGGGCGGTCGAGAGCGATAAGAACCGCCACGTCACGATTTCTTGCCGCAGGTCGGTCAACATCCGGCGTAAGCGCGAACCTTCCGCCGTCGCCACGACCCGATCGTTGAAGGCGGTATCCAAATGTTCAAGTTCGTTGGGATCGTTCGCGGCCGCTCGCATGCGGCCCACGAGCTCCGTCAATTCGGCCAGCGTATCGGGCGACATGCGACGGCAGGCGCGACGCGCGGCGAGCGATTCGAGTGCCTCGCGAATCTCGAAGATACAGGTTACATCTTCTTCACGGAATCCGCGCACCACGATGCCCCGGACGCCGCGTCGTTCTAGTAAGCCCTCGGTTTCTAACCGCTGCAGGGCCTCGCGCACGGGCGTGCGGCTCGCGCCTAACCGGGCCGCAAGCTCGGCCTCCACGAGCGGCGTTCCGGCCCGATAGTCCCCGTTGAGAATCGCGGTCCGCAGCTGAGCGTGAATTTGCTCGCGCAGCGGTGTTGCTCGCGCTAGACCCGTCGACTCGTTCATAACTCCATCCGCAGGCGCTGCCCAGCGCTGCTCCGTATACGGTATACCATTGACGGATGTTCGGTCAACGGTTAGTATCGCAGTACGTATTCGGTATGCCGTATGCAAACTTCCGGTCAATGTGCCGGTGAACGCGGACCCGAGCGGTCCGAACAGGAGATCTGCCATGCCAAAGATGACCGCGATGCAAGCTGCGGTGCATGTGCTCAAGAGCGAGGGTGTCGAGCTTGTGTTCGGCGTGCCCGGCGCTGCAATTCTGCCGCTGTACGAGGCGCTCCGGCAAGACGGCGGTATACGCCACGTGCTGGTCCGCCACGAGGAAGGCGGCACGCATGCCGCCGAGGGCTACAGCCGCGCGCGGGCCGGCAAAATCGGCGTCAATCTCGGGACGTCAGGTCCGGCCGGCACGAATATGATTACGGGATTGTATTCGGCCCTCGCCGACAGCGTCCCAATTTTGTGCATCACGGGTCAAGCGCCGCGGGCGAAGTTGCATAAGGAAGATTTTCAGGCCGTCGACATAGCCGCGATCGCCGCGCCGGTGACGAAATGGTCGATCACGGTGATGGAAGGCGCACTCGTGCCGTCGGTCTTCCGTAAAGCGTTTCAGATCATGCGGTCGGGGCGGCCCGGGCCGGTGCTCATCGATCTGCCGATCGACGTGCAGAAAGAAATCATTAACTACGATCCGGAGGCGGATGAACCGCTGGCGGTCGAAAAGCCGCGCCCCGGTAAAAAGGCGATTGCCAAAGCCATCGACCTCTTGCTGGCTGCGGAACGGCCGGTTATCATTTCCGGCGGCGGCGTGATCAACGCCGAAGCGTCGGCTCAGCTCGTCGCGCTCGCCGAGTTGACGAACACGCCGGTGATTCCGACGCTCATGGGTTGGGGCACGATTCCCGACGATCACGAACTTAACGCCGGTATGATGGGCCTGCAAACGCAGACACGGTACGGCAATGCCACGTTTCTAGCCAGCGACTTCGCGCTGGGCATCGGCAATCGGTGGGCGAATCGCCAAACCGGCAGCGTCGACGTCTATACCGCCGGACGCAAGTTCGTGCATATCGATATCGAGCCGACGCAGATCGGCCGCGTTTTCAGCCCCGACCTCGGCATCGTCTCCGATGCGGGGTTGGCGCTCGAAGCACTGGTCCAAGAAGCGCGCTTGCGTGTCGCGTCCGGCGACGTTCCGGCGCGCACCGAATGGAAAGCCGCCATCAAAGAGCGTAAACGCACGATGTTGCGCAAGACCGATTTCGATAACGTCCCGATCAAGCCGCAACGCGTGTTCCAGGAAATCAATCGCTCGTTCAGCGACGATACGCAATTCGTGACCGCGATCGGGCTGTATCAAATCGCGTCGGGACAGTTTCAGAAAATAAACAAACCGCGCAACTATCTGATTTGCGGCCAAGCCGGTCCGCTCGGCTGGGAAGTTTCCGCTTGCACCGGTGCGAAACTCGCGAATCCCGATAAGGAAGTCGTCGGCATCCTGGGCGATTATTCGCTTCAGTTCCTCATCGAAGAACTGGCCGTGGCGGCTCAGTACAAGATTCCGTTCGTCATGGTCTTGCTCAACAACGCCTACCTCGGATTGATCCGCCAGGCTGAGACGGCGTACAAAATGGATTACGAAGTGAGTTTAAGTTTCCGCAATATCAACGCACCCGAGCTGGGCGAATACGGCGTCGATCACGTCAAGGCGGCCGAAGCGTTCGGTTGCCGCGCCATCCGTGTGTTCGAGCCTGATAAGATCGCCGAGTCGATCGCTTGGGCGCGCGCCGAGGCCGTCAAGACCAGCGTTCCGGTGATCGTCGAGATCATTACCGAACGCGTGACCAACATCGCAATGGGTCCGGAAATCGACAAGATCAAAGAATTCGAACCAATCGTCGATCTGCCGAGCCAAACGGCGCCGGAGAAAGAACTCGTTCATTCCTAACGGTGTTCGCGGTTAGAAAAAATGGGCGGTGAGCGGCGTGGGCCGTTTACCGCCTTTCTCTTTTGACTCCGCGCCGATGCAGCGTGGTTAGCTTAGCGGCCTTTTGGCAAAGGTACGCACATCGCCCAAGGCGGGCAATGCCACGGCGGCGGGATGATCGGCGGAACCGTTGCAAGCGGTGCGCACATTGCGTTCTTGGGGCACACCATTGCGGTGCTCGTGCCGGCGTTGAGCGGCGAAACTTTCGATGAACCAGCGGCGAGCGCGGTCGACGATAGGGCAACCGACGTCAAGAAAATAAACAACAGGGCTTTCATGAGATCCTCCAGGTAAAATCATACGCACATAAGCGATCCGTACGGACGCACACAAAAACGCCACGTCATCTTAGTGGCGCGATTTCCGTGTACGCTGTGCAGCGCGGTTGTGGTAAGGCGTGCGATCGTGTCGCTTCAGCAATGTTCGACCGAACGCGCTGATATGTTTAATTCCCTTCGCTCGGCAAGCGAAGCACCGCGTTAGCCAAGCACGCTACATCTGCTTCACGACCGCCCGCATTATGGCAAGGCGGAAGCCGTAGCACGTAGTGCGTGTCGCGACCCTATCGGCACTATTCGCACGCCAGCGCTAGGATTGCGGATTGCAATACGCTGCGTTGCCATCACTGCCCATACGCGACGATAGTTTGCACGCGACGCTCAGCGTCTTTGAGGGCGCTGCGCCCGGGCCCATGGTTTCGCCAACATTCCGGCGGAGCCATGGGCCGCGTTGCACGACGGCTACGGAACGAGTGGCGGTAGAACGGCGACTCCGTTAACGTCTGGCAGGCCTTCCAACAGCGTTACGGGCTTTCCGCCTGCGGGATAGTTGTAATAGCCCAGCGTCGTACCGAGATAACCCAACCACACATGAGCGCCGTCGCTTCCCATGCTTAGAAATTGCGGATACACACCATTGTATTGACGCGGAACCGTTTCCGAAATGGGCGCACCAAAAACCCCATTCTTCGGATGCGCGAAAGTGAATAGGGTAAGTGGCGTTAAACCGTACCAATTCTGGAGAACAAGATCGTCGTTTTTGTCAAAGCCCATTCCTACCTGTGGCGAAATTTTGGTAGTGAATTGATAGACTTGAATCGTCTTTGCGTTGCATCCATCCGCCGACGATGCAATCAATGATTTTCCAGTGATTGTTGACGTGACATTGAAAAATAATGTCCCTTCTGCATCAAAAGTTGCGCCAGCATTTAACGGATATTCCGCTGATCCTGTGACGATTGCACAAGGCGTAGTTTGGCCGCGTCTGAAAAAGTGCAGGCGCCCGGCGCCATTACTTCTCACTTGTGCGTTTACCGCAAACATGCCGGTGATTTGATCGATCGCCATGGAGTGCACTTGCTCAGAGCCGAAGTTTATAACGAGCGGCTTTCCCGTATACGGAGGCTCGTAGATGTCAATATTTGGCTCATCGCGCTTCTCCAGATATAGAAGACCCGTCTTGTCGACAAATGGAATATCTCCGTCATTGATTACCCCTACTCGCTGATTATTCTTGTCCAGTAGAATAACGTCCCGTTTACGAAACTCCGATGCAAACGTCGCGGGAACGCCAGACGCTGGCGCGCTCTGTTTGACGACCCACCCGCCACGCGGTAATACTGATATCGCGCTGCTGGAAGCCGCGGAGCAAAAAAGTAGGCTTGCTATTACAAAGGTCAGTATTTTTGTAAGGCGCATTTGGTGAGACATATGCACAGCCGCAAAGGATTGCGTTTTCAGTAACAACTTCATCATGGCATTGAAATTTTCGGGCTGAAAAGCATACTATTCGCAAGTGTATCAAATTCGCTTAGCCCACTTCCCTGAAGATCATAGTCGCAACCATTTCCGTTATTTTTATCGACATATGTACCTGGAGCATGAAAATAATTTATCGCCTTTACGTACGAGTAAGGGGATTGGCTATTATTTTGGTTATTCCCGAGTATGGAGGCAACGGCTTCGAGATACAGTTGCTGATCGTACGCTGCTGAATATGAGGAACACGATCCAGTCTCGCCGATCATAATCGGTTTACCATACGAAGGCGTCGCGTAGGTGCTGAGCGTATTATAGAAAACAGCATTGAAGCCAATTGGCGTAAACACTGGCGGATTGATCGAAGTTTCAACTTGTTTGTTGTATCCGTCGAGACCGATCCAATCGACATATCCGGCTCCAGGATAATAAGCATCTGCTTTGGTAACGGTGCTGTCGTCGTTAGCCGAATCGCTGACATTGGGGTTCCAGACTAGGGAAATCCTTGGTCGCGGAATTTCGTATAAATTGAAATCTTGCCATATACGGATCCATGCATTAATGAACTGGTCTGTGTACTCGTCACCAGGCGCCGGAGTTGTAAAGCAACCTCCATTATTGTTTGCATTCGGGTTTCCGCCAGGTGAAATATTTAAATTAAACTCCCAAAAATAGCGAATAAAGATCGGCAGCGAGTTGCCATTCTTGTCTTTAAGCGCCTCTAACGCTGTGGACATTGCTCCAAGGTCGGCGTCGGCTTTTTTATTTGCTATGTCGTTTAACGTAAAGTTTTGCCCTTTGTAGTTATCTAAACAATTAAGCGAAATAATTGGTGCGCGACCATGATCAATATCGTCCTGAAAAATTTGCTGTACCGTTTCTCCAGTACCACCGAGCAAAGTATTCCAATCGAGATAGTGTAAGTGCATTGTAAGCGGATGGCCAACGCTACTTTCGAGGTTCGCCATGTCGCTTGCGACCTGCTGGATACTCGGTCTTACCGTAGCGTTGGGATTCGCCCACGCACCAAGATAGATGCCTGTGGGAGGCGGGCTAACTTGCGCCTGCGCGTGTCGCACGGCGCCATGGATTTGCGGAATGGTGACCGGGTCATTTGACGGCTGCACGGTGCCGCCCCCCCCCCCCACCCGAACACGCCGCAAGCAGCGCTATAAGTCCAAAAGCAGCGCAGTAGTTTCGAGGCCGTATTTTCAAGAGATTCTCCAACGGAAGTACGGTGACGCATAGTACACACGGGCAATCTCGCCGCATCAATAAGTCAACCGTCCGGCCTCTTATAACGGTACGCGAACCTCGAAATCCTCTGGAAGCATCGACTACATTTCGCAGCGATAACTGGGCTTAACCCGCGTATACGCGGTCGGACCCAACATCCCATCATCCTGGGCAGCGTCGATGCGTTTTTGCGTCGACGTTGCGAGATTTACTGCGTTGTCTGATTGAAAACGGCGCTCGTCCTCCGGCAAGGTCACCGGAACCGAAGCGACGGCCTTCGATTTTACGCGTTGTAAGTAGCTTGGTGACTTCGCACCCTCAAGTTTCAAGTTCGCTTGCGGCCCTCTAGCGCGCGGCGGCCTTTGCGATCGCGCGCGCGGCGAACACGTCGGCCATGGCGGTTCGGTAGGCGCCGCTGGCGAAAACGTCCGACCGCGCTTCAACTCCGGCCGCGGCCCCCGCGCAGGCAGCCTTCAGGGCCGCTGCGTCACTCGGATCGACCCCAATGAGCGCGCGTTCGACGCCACTAGCACGAAACGCCGAATCGCCGATCCCGGTGAGTGCTACGCGCGCCGCGCTAATCGCGCTGCCATTCATCGTCAACGCCACCGCCGCACCGACGACGGCGTAATGCGAGGCGGGATGGTCGAACTTCACGTACGCGGATTTCGGCGCCGGCGCTAACGCGATCTGGGTAAGCACTTCGCCCTGACCCAGCGCCGTATCGAACATGCCGCGGAAAAAGTCGCCCGCGGCGACCTCGCGTTGGCCGTCTTTTCCAACTAACGTGAAGCCTGCGTCGAGAACGTGCAGCACCGGCGGATAGTCGGCTGACGGGTCGCCATGCGCCGACGCGCCGCCGATCGTTCCGCGATTGCGAACTTGCGCATCGCCGAGCGCGTTCGCTGCATCCCACAAGGCCGGCGCATGCCTCTGCAAGTCGGCACTGTCGGCCAGCGCCGCATGGCGCGTCAAAGCGCCGATGGAAATCCGGCCGGCCGCAACGTCGATCGTTCCGAGCTGTGGAATATCGGCGATGTCGATGAGTGTTGCCGGTGCGGCCAAACGCAGCTTCATCATCGGGATCAGGCTATGGCCGCCCGCCAGCAGCTTCGCTTCGTCGCCGTGTTGCTCGAGTAGCGCAATTGCCTCATGCACGCTGCCGGCGCGTACGTAGGCGAACTCCGCCGGGATCATCGGGCGCTCCCGTTGTGCGACCCGTTGGTCGTCGGCTGCATCGCGGTCCACAGCTTTTCCGGCTTGAGCGGCATATCGATGTGGACGACGCCGAACGGTGCCAACGCGTCCATCACCGCGTTGGCAATCGCCGGCGTCGAACCGATGGTGCCCGCTTCGCCGACACCCTTGATGCCGAGCGGATTCACCGTTGTCGGCGTTACCGTATGCGATAGTTCGTAGTGCGGCACTTGCTCGGCGTGCGGAACGGCGTAGTCCATCAGCGTCGCCGTCAGCAACTGACCGTCATCGCTGTATACCACTTCCTCGAAGAGCGCCTGAGCTAAGCCTTGCGCGATGCCGCCGTGGACTTGGCCTTCGACGATCATCGGGTTGAGTAACCGGCCGCAATCGTCGACGGCCAAATAGCGCACCACCGTAACCTGTCCCGTGGCGGCGTCGACTTCGACCACGCACACATGCGTGCCGAAGGGAAAGACGAAGTTCGGCGGTTCGAAGCGGCGCGTCGCATCAAGCCCGGGCTCCATGTCGGCCGGTAATTTATCGCCCATGAAGGCCAGAAATCCGGCTTCGGCGGTGCTCATGCTCTTGGACGGATCGCCCTTAACCGTAATTTTGCCGTCCTTGTATTCGAGATCGTCGGCGTTGGCTTCCCACTGATGCGCGGCGATCTTCACGGCTTTGGCTTGAATCGTTTCGATGGCCAATTTCATTGCGGCACCACCGACGGCCGTGCCGCGCGAGCCGAACGTGCCGATGCCGTATTGCACCCGGTCGGTGTCGCCGTGGACGATCGTGATTTGATCGATCGGCACGCCCAGTTCGTCAGAACAAATCTGGGCAAACGTCGTCTCTTGCCCCTGCCCGTGCGGAGAAACGCCGGTCAGCACCGTGACGCTGCCCGTCGGCTCGATGCGGATCGTCGCCGAGTCCCAACCGCCCGCGGGCATCGCGGCGGACGGACCCATGCCGCACACTTCGACGTAGGTCGACAAGCCGATTCCCAGATACCGGCCCTGCGCGCGCAATTCGGCTTGGCGGCGGCGCAACCCGGGGTAATCGATGATCGCCAGCGCCTTATCCATCGTCGTTTCGTAATCGCCGGAATCATAATTTAAGCCGGTTGCCGTCGCGTGCGGAAACGCATCGGCCGGAATGAAATTCTTGCGCCGCACTTCGGCCGGATCCATGCCGATGCGCCCGGCGATGAGGTCCATCGCGCGTTCGATGAAAAACGTCGCTTCGGGCCGGCCGGCGCCGCGGTAGGCATCGGTCGACATCGTATTGGTGAACACGCCGACAACTTCGGCCTTGATATTCGTCACGCGGTAACAGCCTTCGGCCATCAGCAGCGTCAGCGTCGGGATGACCGGCGTCAGCAACTGAAGGTAGGCACCTAAGTTCGCCGTGATCGTCAGGCGCAAACCGGTGATGGTGCCGTCCCGTTTGCAGGCTATTTCAAGATCGTCGATTTGGTCGCGGCCATGAATCATCGCGGCGAAACATTCCGATCGCGTTTCGATGTATTTGACCGGCCGTTCGAGTTGCATCGCCACCCAACTGATGACCGCCTCTTCGGCATACACGTTGAGTTTAGAACCAAAGCCGCCGCCGACTTCGGGCGCCACCACGCGCAGCTTGTTTTCGGGCACGCCCAGCACGATCGCGAGTTGGGTGCGCAGCAAATGCGGAATTTGCGTCGACGAGTAGATCGTGAGCTGCTGCATGCCCGGGTCCCAATTCGCCACCATCGAGCGTGGCTCGATCGGTACCGGCGCCACTCGCTGGTTGACGATCCGCTGCGTGATAATTTCGTCGGCCTCGGCGAAGGCTTTCTCGGGGTCGCCGGCTGTGAACGGCATGCGGAACGCGACATTCGAGCCGAGCGCCGCATGAACGTACGGCGGACCCTCGAGTGCGCGGAACGGATCGACCACCGCATCGAGTTGCTCGTAGTCGACCGCGATGAGTTCGGCCGCGTCGCGCGCGATGTAGGCCGAAGTCGCGACGACCACGGCCACCGCTTCGCCGACGAAGCGGACCTCATCGAGCGCCAGAATATAGTGCGGCGGTGTCTGCAAATCGGCCATCTTGTGCGCGACGGGCAGCGAGGCTTTGAGGTTATGCGCGTGGTGCAAATCGGCACCGGTATATGCGGCCAGCACTCCCGGGTGGGCTTTGGCCGCTGCAACGTCGACGCTCTTGATCGTCGCATGTCCGTACGGACTGCGCACGAAGGCGGCGAACACGGTGCCGACTTGCTTGACGTCATCGGTATACGTGGCGCGACCGGTAATGAGGCGCGGATCTTCGCGCCGCTTGATGCGCGCGCCGACCATCGTCGTGAAGGCCATTAGTGCGCACCGACGAGTGTTGCCGGCGGAAGAATGCCCTCGCCGGACGGCGGCGGTTCGACCAGGGGCGGCGTGATCGGCATGAGTTCGAGCACGCTGTGGCGCGGTACGTTCTCACGCATTGCTTTGCCGGCGGCCCGCACCGCCAGTATGATGTTCTCGTAGCCGGTGCAGCGGCATAGATTACCCTGTAAGCCGGAGCGAATCTCGGCATCGGTCGGATCGGGCGTCCGGCGCAACAAATCGACGGCGCTCACGATCATACCGGGCGTACAATAGCCGCATTGCAAACCATGCGCCTGCCAAAACGCTTCTTGCATTGGATGCAGCGCGTCGGCGTTGCCGACCCCCTCGATCGTCGTAACTTCGTGGCCCGCCGCCTGCACGGCGAACACCGTACAGCTTTTGACCGAAACGCCGTCGATCAATACGGTGCACGCCCCGCAACTCGACGTATCGCAACCCACATGAGTGCCCGTAAGTCCGAGGTTTTCACGCAACGCGTGTACGAGCAGCAAGCGCGTTTCCGCTTCGATGGACATTCGCTTGGCGTTGACGGTGAGATCGATCTGCATCTGACGCATATCTCCGTTGCTAGGGCATAAGCTGCGAGAGCCTACCGTGGCGCGGACAACATTTCCTTGCCGCCAGCGGGCCGATAGCGGCAGCCGGTTCCAAGGCATCGCGCGAGCGTGGTCCGAAACGCGACCGGGCCATGTCGCATAGCGTGGATGTCGACGACCTTCGCCAACGGCTGCTGCAGGCGGGCTACGTGGCCGACCTGGGTTTGGCGACGGCGCTTGCGTGCGCGGTTCGCCTCAATCGTGCAGTGCTGCTCGAAGGCGACGCCGGCGTCGGCAAAACCGACGCCGCGCGCGCCTTAGCCCGAGTCTTCGATGCTCAATTTCTGCGCTTGCAATGTTACGAAGGACTCGATCTGGCGGCCGCGGCGTACGACTGGAATTACGGCAAACAGTTGCTCGCGATTCGGACCGCCGAAGCCGGACGCGACACCGTACCGGACCTGTATGCGGATGAGTTTTTGATTCGCCGCCCGCTGCTGGCGGCGCTCGGCGCGCAGCGCGACCACGCGATCGTTCTGTTGATCGACGAAGTCGACCGCGCCGACGATGAATTCGAAGCGTTTCTGCTTGAATTCTTAGCCGATTTCGCAATTACGATTCCGGAACGCGGTACGCTGACGGCAGCGCATCCCCCGATCGTCGTGCTCACCTCCAACCGCACGCGCGACTTGCACGATGCGCTCAAACGCCGCTGCTTCTATCATTGGATCGAACATCCGACCGTCGAACGCGAAATCGAAATCTTGCGCTTGCATCTGCCGCGTCTTTCGGCCGACCTTGCGGCCGATGTGGCGCGCGCGGCGGCGGCCGTCCGAGCGTGCGAGCTGCGCAAACCGCCGGGTATCGCCGAGTCGCTCGATTGGGCTCAAACGCTCGATCTACTCGGCGCACAACGGCTGAGCGGCGAAACATTCGAGCCGTCTCTGGGCGCGCTGCTCAAATATCCCGAAGACCTCGACCTCGTGCGCGCGACGGCCGCCGGTATCATCGCGGCGGCCCGGCGCGACGGCGCGGCGTGAACGATGTCGCTACCGTAGCGGCCGGTTTCGACCGCATGCTGGGCGCGCATGGCGTGCACGCCGGCGTTCGGCGGGCCGCGAGCTTCGCGGGCACGCTCATCGCGCTGCCACCGGCCGACACAACCCGGCTCTACTGGCTCGCGCGCGTTACCCTGCTGTCTTCAATCGACGATCTACCGGCATTTAATGCCGCCTTTCGGCGCTACTTCGGCCCAACTGCCGACGCCGAAACGTTGTCCATGCTGGTGCCGCCGGTGAGCGTGGCACCGAAGCGCGAGCGCGATGCGCCGCAGCGCGCGACCCGGCCGCCGCCGCCGTCGGAACATCCGGCCGAGCCGGATGCGGCCGGCCGCGCGCCCGTTGCCTGGATAACCGCGTCGATCGAGGAGCGCGTCGCACACCGGGCGTTCGCCGAACTCGACGCGACGGAACGCGAAGTCATGCTGCAGCTTATGTCACGCGTGCGCGTTGCGACCGAATATCGCCGTTCGCGGCGCCGTCAGCGCAATCGTAACGGCGACCGGTTCGACTTTGCCGCCACGATCCGCGCCGCGGCCGGAACGGCCGGCGAAGTCGTGTACCGGCGCATGACCCGCGCGCGCACACGCGTCCGGCCGCTCATCTTCCTACTCGACGTTTCCGGCTCGATGGAAGCTTACGCGCGGGCGATGCTTCAATATGCGCGGGTCAACGCGCGCGCCCGGCCGAGGGTACGGGCCTTTGTCTTCGCCACGCAACTGACCGAACTCACGCAAATTCTGCGGTTGGCCGGCGACGAACAGGTGATGACCACGATCGGGGATCGCGTTCGCGACTACGGCGGCGGCACGCAGATTGGTGCGAATTTGCGCCGCTTCAACGACCGTTACGCGCAACGCGGCATCGCGCGCGGCGGCACGATCGTGCTCTTATCGGATGGCTGGGAGCGCGACGATCCGGCACTGGTTCAAACGCAGATGCAACGGCTGCGGCGGTTAACGCGGCGGATCATCTGGGTTAATCCGCACAAAGCGCATCCCGCATACGAGCCGCTCGCGAGAGGCATGGCGGCGGCGCTTCCGTTCGTCGACGCATTCGTGTCGGGGCACAATCTGCGTTCGCTCGAAGCGGTGGCGGCAGCGATCGCGGGGGTAGCCGCGGAGCGCAAGTAAGTCGATGGCACGCGAAGCGCGTTACCGCGCACAGCGTGAGAAGCTTTATTCGCGACGCCTTCACACCGATCGGCGATGATCCGGCTAGCAACCGCTACGGCCGAAGTTTTGGCTCGTTTCCGCTTGCTGGAAAGTTCACTCACGCCATCATGCATCGTTTTATTTCCGCCGCCGCGTTGTTCACGGGGCTCTTCGCGTGCGCGCTCTTCACGAGTGAATCGCGCGCGACCGCGGCCGACGCGCCGGTCGACATGGTCGCCAAAAACTTCACGTTTACGCCGGCGACCGTGCAAGCCAAAGTCGGCTCCGCAACGGTGCTGCATGTAACCTCCGCCGAAGGCGTGCATGGCATCGCAGCGCCCGACCTCGGCATCGCGCAAACCACGCTGACTCCCGGTAAAATGGTCGAAGTTACCTTTACGCCGAAAAAAGCCGGCACCTATCCGGTTCACTGCTCGATCGTCTGCGGCGCCGGCCACGAGAAGATGATGTTCACCGTAACGGTCGCGCCCTAACGTGCGCAGCCGAATGCTGCCGTTTCTGGCCGGCGCGGCGGCGTTAGCGGCTTTCGTTCAGGCGCTGATCTGTACGCCCAAACCGACGCAAGCCATGCCGCCGTTTGCCGAAGCGTATGGGCTCAAATGCAGTGCCTGCCATACGATGGTTCCGTTACTTAATGCCTACGGCCGCTACGTGCAACGCACCGGCTATGCGTCACTCGATCGCCAGGCCCTCAAACGCGCCGTTCCGCTCTGGATCGGCGAAAGCCTCAACAACGATTCGACGGCCGGGGCAGGCACTGGTGCGCCGCGTTCGTCGTTCGGCAATCTGGCGATTCACGGCGTCGGATATCTTGCGCCCGATGTCACGTTTCATGCGCAGCAATGGATTTCCGCCGGTGATGAGTCGGGCGGGGTCGACACGCTTTGGGTCACCTATAATAACCTGTTCCATCGCAGCGGCCATCTGTTCGTCGGCAAGATTCTCAACCCGGCCCCGTCGGCGTACGGCCAAAACTCGGACCTCGATGGACCGTCCGCGTCAAGTACGCTCGTCGGCGAACATGACTGGTCGGCAACCTACAACAACCGCTGGGGGACGCGCTTTGCTTATGTGAAGGGCGCACTCGATGCCGAAGCCGGTTATTATCTGAGCAGCTTCGATCTCAACGGAGCGACGAACTTTGCCCCGGGCGACAAAACGCTGCAATGGAAACTCGCTTACGCACTGCCCACCCGGCCGTACGAATTCGGCGTGTTCGGCAGTCAGGGATCGATACCGGTCAGCACCAATTCGATGCTCGATCGCTACCGGTCGGTGGCGGGCTTCGTCCAGATCGACCCCAGCCCATGGGGCCGGCCGGGATTGCTCGGCATCTATCAGACCGAATACGACGATAATCCCGGCATCGGCGCCGGCGGCTCGCCGCTGGGTGCGACCCCTTCGCACGGGGCGAGTATTGAAATCTTCCAGCCGATTCTGCGTGGCGGCATCCTGTTGAGCGCGCGCCACGACATCAACGATAGCGGCATCGGCGGCTCCAGCACGAACGGAAACGCCTTCAACGTCGCGTTCAGCGTCCCGCACTTCGCCTACCTGCACGGCTATATTGAAGCCAACGTCGGCGCGAATTCGGCTCTCGCGGGCGGCTCGAATGGGCCAACGTGGAAGAGCATGCTGTGGTTGACGCTTCCGGTAAGCAGCGTGCGCTAAAAGCGGCGGCATGGGTCGGAGTGCCGGCGGAGAAATCGTGCCGTTCGGCAGTCCCCCGGAAGAAAGACGCAATGATCGACGTCCTCGAAACCATCGAAGCCTGGCGCGCCCAGGGCCAACGCATCGCCGTGGCTACCGTCGTGGGCGTCGAGCAATCGGCGCCGCGCGATCCCGGTGCCGTGCTGGCCGTCAACGAACGCGGCGACGTCGCTGGTTCCGTTAGCGGGGGTTGCGTCGAAGCCGCCGTGTATATCGAAGCGCAGGATGCGATCGCCGGCGGTCGACCGCGATTGGTGCGTTACGGGATTAGCGACGCCGACGCGATCGCGGTCGGGCTTACCTGCGGCGGGACGATCCACGTCTTCGTCGAGCGGCTCGACTGGTGATCTTCGACCGGCTCGCAGCCGCGTTGCACACCGACCTCCCGGTGGCACTCGTCACGCGCCTCGATGGCGAACGCACGGGAGCCAAGCTGATCGTCTTTACCGGCGACGTTGCCGGCGATCTCGGAACACCGGGGCTCAATCATGCCGCCACGCAGGAAGCGCGGGCGCTTCTCGCCGCGGGTGAATCGGCGACGCGCACTTTTGGTTTCGACGGCGAGCCCGTCGGCATGGACGTGCGGGTGTTCATCCAATCGTTCGCGCCCAAGCCGAACATGTATATCTTCGGCGCGATCGATTTCTCGCGCGCCATGGCTCGCATCGGCAAGTATCTCGGCTATGTCGTGACGGTCATCGACGCGCGGCCGGTGTTTGCGACAGCGGCCCGCATCCCGGATGCCGACCGCGTCGTCGTCGCCTGGCCGGACGAATTTTTACGCGCCGCGCCGGTCGACGAACGTACGGCACTCATCATTCTCACGCACGACGTGAAATTTGATATCCCGCTCCTCGAAGTCGCGCTGCGGACGGTGGCGGGGTACATCGGCGCGATGGGCAGCCGGCGCACGCACGCCAATCGCATCGTCGAATTGCGCCGCGCCGGCGTAACCGAGTCGGATTTGCTGCGCATCAGCGCGCCGATCGGACTCGATATCGGAGCCCGAACGCCGGAGGAAACCGCAATTTCCATTGCTTCGGAAATTATCGCGTTGCGCGAGCGACGGCGCGGTGGCCGCCTGACGGAAAATACGTTGCCCGTGCACAACGAACGCGCTCCGGCGACGAGCGCTTCATGATTATCGATGATGCGTTCGCCGTCGACGCTCCGCCCGAGCGCGTGTGGCCGCTGCTCTGCGATGTACCGCGCGTCGCGACGTGCATTCCCAACGCCGAAATTACCGAAATCGTCGATGCAACAACGTACAAGGCCAAAGTGTCGGTCAAGGTCGGTCCGGTCGCGGTAAGCTACGGCGCCGTCATCGTGGTCGAGTCGCTCGACGATGTAACCCGGACCGCGACGCTCAAGGTACAAGGCAATGAAACGCGCGGCCGCGGCGGCGTCAAAGCCACGGTCGTTTCGCGGGCCGTCGATGTCGGTGGAAAAACGCGGGTCGAACTGCACACCGATGCGCAAATTAGCGGGATCATCGCCAGCGTCGGTGGCCGGCTCATCGAAGGCGTCGCGAAGAAAACCGTCGCTGAATTCGCGGCGAATCTGGCAAAGCTTATTTAATTCGCGCCGACCGCGGCTCGCGGCCAAAGTCCGGCCCCGGAATACGAACGCAAGTTCCGCGACGCCGCCGAGAGCGCGCCGCGTTATGCTCGACGCATGCTACATTTCCGCGTTACCGGACTGCCGGCTCGAAACTTCATTCATCTCTATGGCCAGCTCGATGACCGGCTCGCAGCCGCCGGCGTCAAACGCTGCATCGTCGATGCGACGCCGGGCTACCCCGACCGCATCGAGCTGCGCGATGTGCCCGTCGGCGAACGCGTCTTATTACTCAATTACGTGCATCAGCCGGCAGCCAATGCGTTTCGGGCCAGCCATGCAATTTACGTGCGCGAGGGCGCACTCGACGCGCACGACGCGATCGATCGAATTCCCCAGGCCTTGCGTATCCGGCCGCTTTCCCTGCGGGCTTTCGACGGCAGTGATGAGCTGGTCGACGCGGAGCTAACCGACGGCCAACGTGCCGCGGAATGCGTCATCCGCTTGTTCGCGGATTCGCGGGTCGCGTACATTCACGCGCATTTTGCCAAGCCCGGCTGTTTCGCGGCCCGCATCGATCGCGCGTAAACGTGCCGATTGCTAATTCCGCAGCGCCGGATGCTCGATCGCGGGTACGAACCAGTCGGCGGCGTCTTCGATCCACAAGGTTTTGCCGTCACGACCCACGATGCCGAGTTCGATGAGTTTGTCGATTGTCGCTCCGACGATGAGCAACGGTAACTCGAAGATCTGCGCCATCAACGCGGGCGAGAACCGGCCGGTCCGGCCGTCGGCGGCGATAACGTCGAAACAGCCGAGCCGGACGGAACGAAACGGCGCGTCCGGTTTGTCGAGTTCTTGCGCGAGCGCAAGCAGATGGTGCCAGACGCCGACTTCGTCGGCGCGCAAAACATTGATCCGCACATCCCGAAGTCGCTTGCGGTCGGTCATGGCCGCAGTCTAGCACGCTGCCGGTGAAAGCCCAGTGAAAATCGAGGCGTTCTACCGGCCCGGCGAAGAATGTACCGCCCGCGTCGGCTGCCAACGTTGCGGGTAATGAACGAGCTACGTCCGCGCGGACCGGCATTTCTCATATGGAAAAGCCGCATTCTCGTCGCGTCGGCCGGAGAGCCGAATCCGATTCCGGTGACACGGGGCGATTTTTCACTAGATGCGCCGGTGTTTGCGGTGACCACCGGCAATGCTCGCAACGCGATCGTATATTTGCTTGCAGCGGCCGACGAAAGCGCAGCCAATGCACTTGCCCGCAGTATCGCTCCCGACGCGCAATTCGTCGACGTGATGTTCGACTTGGGCCGCTACGACGCCGCGACGCGGACCGCCGTCGTTCGGGCCATTGCAATCGAACGCTGGTCGAATCGATACCGGTTTTGCCCCGCCTGCGGCCTGCCCTTACACTGGACCACCGATGCGGTGGCGAAAATCTGCACTAACCCCGAACGCGCTCACCGTCATTTTCCGCGCTTGGATCCAGCCATCATCGTGTTGGTGACCACGGCCGATCGAGCGTTGCTCGGTCGCGCCGCACGTTTTCCGCCGGGTTTTTATTCAACGCTGGCCGGCTTCGTCGAACCGGGCGAGAACGTTGAGGCGGCGGTGCGGCGCGAAGTGTTCGAGGAAGCCGGGATCCGCGTCGGTGCGACGCGCTATGTTGGATCGGAGTCATGGCCGTTTCCACGCTCGCTGATGCTCGGCTTTCGGGCCGACGCCGAGTCGACGGCAATCACGCTGCACGACGGCGAGCTCGAAGACGCGCGGTGGTTTAGCGTACCTGAATTGCACGCGCTACAAGCCGGAATGAAACAGGCGCGACCGTACTTCGATACGATCGCTCGCCGGCTCATCGACGCCTGGCTCACCGAACGCGGTCACGATCCGCTTACAACGTAAGTATTTTGAGCGCGGCGTCGAGTTGGGGATCGTAGCCGGGTACGCCGCGCCGGCTGCCGGGCGGCTGTTCGACGACGACATCAGGCGTAACGCCGATCCGATCGATGTCGCGACCGCGGGGTGAAAAATAGCGCGCCGTCGTGACCTTGAGCGCCGACCCGTCGGGCAGCGGGAACATCGTTTGCACCAGACCCTTGCCGAACGTACGCGTGCCGACGATCTTGCCCAGCGCATGATCCTGAATCGCCACGCTGACGAGTTCCGACGCGGACGCTGAGTCGCGATCGACCAGCAGGGCCAGCGGTGCGACCGCAAGCGCCCGGCCCACGGTCGAGGTCACACGTCTTCGGCCTTGCTTGGTTTGGGTTACGACGACTGCGCCGCTTGGAATAAAAACGGACGCGACCCGGACGGCCGAACTCTCGTAGCCGCCACCGTTGCCGCGCAAATCGAAGACGGTCGCCACCGCGCCCTGTGCGCGCAAGCGCGTGAGCGCGGCCCGCACTTGCGGGCCCGCTGTCGGACCGAAACCGCGCAGTGCGACATAGGCGACGTTGCCGGTCAGAAGACGCGCGCTTACTTCAGGCGGTGAAATTGCCGCGCGAATGAGATGCACTTGTTGGGATTCGCCGGCCGGGGCGGACAGGGTGGTCAGCTGTACCGGCGTTCCAATTGGGCCGCGTAACAATGCCGATACGCGCTCGGATCTCAGCCCGTCGATCGCTACTCCGTCGACGGCCAGAATTCGGTCGCCGGCAACGACGCCCGCCCGGGCCGCGGGCGTCTCGTCAAATACCTCAGCCGCGCGGTACTGTCCGGCCGCATCAGCGGTAAGCACGATTCCAATGCCACCGAAGACGGTTCCATTAATGGCCGTTGTAAAGCCGGCTAGCTCGGACTTCGTAAAGAAAACGGAATACGGGTCGTGTAAGGAACCAAGTTCGCCGCGGATCGCGCCGTAGACGAGACCGCGCGCATCGACACGCGAGCCATAGGTTGTGATGGCCTGAGCGAGTTGACGTTCGATCGCCGGCACCACACCACGTCCGTCGCGACGAGCATGCATCATGGGGATCTGCGGATCGCGGATCCCGCGACCATGCAAGTAGGCGACGAGACCGGCCCGGGCACCATCGAGCAACGCCTGGGGTTTGACCGAACGGTAATAGTTGTCGGTGACCGTTGTATAGCCCATATCGAGTTCGAGCAGATCGAGAATCGATATGTCCGGCGTCGCGGCCGCGCCGAGTGGACGACCGATCAGCAACGCCACCACGAAGGCGGCAGCGCTGCAACCCCGTGGTCCTAGACGGTCAACTGGTCGGCGCCGTCCTCGAGCACGCGCATGATCATATTCGAATATGCGCGCCGATAATTCTCCAACCAAAACATGATCAGATCGCCGTGATACGTAGATGCCGCGGAATCGTCGCCCCGCACGACTGCAACAATGTCGCGCGCGGTGCCGGTCGGTAAATCGGTTGCAACATATCCTTGAGCGAAATCGAGAATCGCAAAACCTTCGGCCGTCGCTTTCAGCCGGTTGCGTAGCTCGACGAGGTCACCGATGATCTGTTGAGCCGCACGCATCGGCTCGTGTATGGATACGTTTTTCAGCTGCGCATTCTCCCGGATGAAGGTAAACGTTATGTACCCAGGATGTCCGAACGGCATATCATTAGCTAGGTCACGTTTCCCTTAAAACACCGGGTATTTCGGGCAACAAAGTCGTGACGCGCTTCACACAAAAGTTCAACGCTCGGTCGCCGGGCAGAACTGCCTATCGCCGCATTACTCAGGCTAGCAAGCGAACTTACCAAAGGTCATGCTTCCACGGTGTTCGATTCGCTAATCGGCGCCGCGCACACGGTTGTCGGCCCGCGTTCCCGGGAACACGCAAACGTATGCAGCAAGATTTAAATGACGAACGTAGCGTCACCGACGATCGGATTTCGGAAAACCAAATCCCGGCGCCGGTCGCGCCGGTCACACGCAAAGACGACACGACGGAGCCGGACGGCTTTGCACCCGGCCAATCCGACGATCGACGCAGCCCGCTCGACGGCGTCTTTTACGATCCCAAGCCGGCGACGTAGGTGGATTACGCTTCGGTGCCGTCGGCCGGCCCCGCGGCCCGCACAATGCGCCGGCCGCGCCGGCGCGGGCTTTCCGCGCACGCGGAGCATAAGGCGAGCACGTTTTCCGGATCGCTACGGTCGGCGAACGGCGCGATGACAAAAAAGGTCGCGCTGTCGATGAGCGCCAGCGGCGCCGTGCAACGGTTCACGCCGGGCTGATGCGTGATCGCCCGGCACCCGCCGCCGATGCATTCACAAAAACCGGCAGCGCGTGCGTAGGCAAGTTCAAGCGCGTCTCGTTCCGTCACGGGTGCGTTCTCCTCATTGCGGCGCTTTGCGCGTCGGCGACGAGTGCCTGCCACGCTTTTGCCGGCCGTGTCCCAGTTCGATTCGCACAAAGAGGAGTTTCAGATGTGGCGTAAATCGCTTCCCGTTCTTATCGTGCTGTTTTCCGCCGGTGCCGTCGCAGGTAGCGGCGCGCAATCGCCCGCCCCTCATTCGAGTCGGACGCCGAAAATGACGCGAGTTCCGGGTTTCTCGAATAAAGTGCATGTTCCGCGCGCCGGCAGCGCAACGCTGTCGGCGGCCGATTGCGGTCGCCGTGCAACCGTCGCGAGCGCGTCCTCCGGATCGATGGGACCGGACGGTCCGAGCCGATCGCAAACGCTCGTCGCTGTCCCGCTCGGCGGCGGAAACACGTCCACGGCGACGCAACGAGCGCAGATTGCGGAGGCCTGCTCGCACCAGCGGCACTGATGCGTGTCGGTTACGGCGTTTTTACTTGAGCGCCGTCCTGCGCCCAGCGCGTATGAAACGAGCCGAATGCGTCGGTACGGCGGTAGGTATGCGCGCCGAAGTAGTCGCGCAGGCCTTGAATCAGATTCGCCGGACCACGCTCGCGCCGATAACCATCGTAGTAAGCAAGGGCTGAGGAAAAGGCCGGCACCGGAATGCCGGCATCGACCGCCTGGGTCACGACGCGCCGCCACGCTCCTTGGGCGTTGATGACCGCCGCGGTAAAATACGGCGCGAGCAGCAGGTTTTTGAGCTTTGGATCGGCGTCGTACGCCTCTTTAATGCGGTCCAGGAAGCGTGCGCGAATGATGCAACCACCGCGCCAGATGGTGGCAATGGTGCCTAAGTGCAAATCCCAATCGTACTCGGCGGCGGCCGCCGCCATTTGTTCGAATCCTTGCGCGTACGCCACGATCTTCGATGCGTATAGCGCGTCGCGAATATCATCGATGAAACGCATGTTGCGATCGTCGCCACCGTAGCGTTTTCCGGGTCCGGTCAACACGCGCGACGCATCTTCACGTTCAGCTTTGCGGGCGGACAAAGCACGAGCGAAAACGGCCTCGGTAATGGCGGTGAGCGGTACGCCTAATTCGAGTGCCGATTGCGAGGTCCAGCGGCCCGTGCCTTTCTGCTCGGCTTCATCAACGATGAAGTCGACAAGCGGTCGACCCGTGGCCTCATCGATCTTGTGCAAAACCTCGGACGTAATTTGAATCAGGTAGGAGTCGAGGTCGCCGTCGTTCCACCCCGCGAAGATATCGCCGATTTCGACCGCGCCGAGATTGAGCATTTGTCTGAGCACGTCGTACGCTTCGGCGATGAGCTGCATATCGGCGTATTCGATTCCGTTATGGACCATCTTCACGTAGTGTCCGGCACCGTCGGCGCCGATGTACGTGCAGCAGGGTTGTCCGTCAACCTGCGCGGCGATTTGCGTGAGCACGGGCTCGATGAGACGGTACGCCTCCTGCGTTCCGCCGGGCATAATGCTCGGGCCCAATAGCGCGCCCTCTTCGCCTCCCGACACGCCCGTGCCGATATAGCGAAAACCCTTGCTTTCAATGTCCTTCGTGCGCCGGCGGGTATCGGCGAAGAACGAATTGCCGCCGTCGATGAGGATGTCGCCGGGGCTCAGGTGCGGGAGCAGTTCGGCAATCACGTCGTCGACCGGTTGGCCGGCCTTCACCATGATCATGATCGCGCGGGGCGGCTTGATCGCGCCTACGAAGGCCGCGGTGTCGGCTGCCGGGACGAAGTGACCTTCACCGCCGAACTCGCTCATGAACTCGTCGGTTTTTGCGTTGGTACGGTTGTGGACCGCGACGCTGATGCCGCGTCGGGCAACGTTACGCGCTAAATTGGCGCCCATCACCGCCAAACCCGTTATACCGAATGTCGCTTCTGCTGCCATGTGGTTGTCCTCCGCTACGTCGTCCGAAGCCGGGCGACAAAAACGCTTATTCCCGCCCGCGACACCGCCACCATTGTGCGCAATTACTCGTGCGGGCGAGACCGGATGCTGCGTTTTCGATAGCGAATACGTTCGCGGGTGCGTTTGCATTCGCGAACGTCAACGCTATAACATTTGAGGGAGGCACGAAGCTATGAATCAGATCGGCGTACATGCCGCTGTTTGGGCCGGCGGCTGGAGCCCGGCCGAGAGCCGGCACGCAATTGCACAGAGCAAAGCGGCCGGCTATGACTATATTGAGTTGATGCTCTTCAATCCGGGCGCCGTCGATGTCGAACAAACCCGTTCGTTGCTGGCAGACGCCGAATTAGGCGTGGCCAGTTCACTCGGGTTGAACTGGGACAACGATATTTCGAGCGAGGACCCGGCCGTCGTCGCGCGCGGGGAAGCGCTGCTTTTAGACGTCATCGCGTGTAACGCGGCGCTGGGCGCAAAGTATCTCGTCGGCGTCATCTACAGCGCGCTTGGAAAGTACACGCGGCCTGCGACAGCGCGCGGACGAGCGAACTGCGTAGCGGCGCTGCAGCGGCTAGCGCGGCGCGCTGCCGATAGCGGAATGACACTCGGGCTCGAAGTGGTCAACCGCTACGAAACCAACCTTTTCAACACGGCAGACGAGGCACTCGAGATCGTGCGCGAGATCGACGCGCCGAATCTCGGCGTGCACCTCGATACCTATCACATGAACATTGAAGAAAACAACTTCGCCGAACCCGTGCGGCTCTGCGGTGACAAGCTCGTCTACGTTCATATCGGCGAAAGTCATCGCGGTTATCTCGGTTCGGGCAACGTCGATTTTGCAACCTTCTTCACCGCTCTGCGCGACAACAACTACACCGGACCAATCGCGTTCGAGAGCTTTTCGAGTGCCGTGGTCTCGCCCGAACTTTCCAACACGTTAGGCGTCTGGCGCAACCTGTGGACCGATAATCTCGACCTCGCCCGTCACGCCAAAGCCTTCATGGACCGCCACCTCTCCCCCGCCCTAACCGCCCCATGAGCCACACCCGCAGCATCAGCCGAAACAAACCCCACCTTGAACAACACCTCCACACCGTAGCGAAGCGGAAGTGTGTAGCGAAGTGCAGCAAAGCGAAACGAAGCGCTTAGGGAAGACTCAGCGGACGATAGCGGATACGGTGCGGTTTGGCGGCTTCTTCACCCAGCCGGATGCGCTTGTTCGCCTCGTATTCGGTATAGTTGCCGTCGAAGAAAAAGACGCGCGAATCACCTTCGAAGGCGATGATGTGCGTCGCGATGCGATCCAGAAACCACCGGTCGTGACTGATACAAAGGACCGTGCCGGCAAATTCACTGAGCGCGTCTTCGAGTGCTCGCAGCGTCTCGACGTCGAGATCGTTCGAGGGTTCGTCAAGTAACAGTACATTTGCGCCGGTCAAAAGCGTCTTCGCCAAGTGCAGCCGGCCGCGTTCGCCGCCCGACAGCGTTCCCACGATTTTTTGCTGATCGGCGCCCTTGAAGTTGAAGCGCCCCAGATACGCACGCGACGGCATCTCGAACTTGCCGACCATGACGAGGTCTAAGCCGCCGCTGATGTCGTTAAATACCGTCTTGGAATTGTCGAGCGATTCGCGGCTCTGATCGACAACGGCGAGTTTGACCGTCGGCCCGACGTGAATTTCACCCGCATCGGGCTGCTCCTTGCCTGATATCATGCGGAAGAGCGTCGACTTGCCGGCGCCATTGGGTCCGATGATGCCGACGATCGCACCGGCCGGGATACGGAAGTTCACGTCGTCCATCAGCAGCCGGTCGCCGTACGCTTTTCGTACGCCGGTAAAATCGATAACCCGATCGCCCAGCCGCTCGGCCACCGGAATGAAGATTTCCTGCGTCTCGTTGCGCCGCTGATAGTCGTAGCTCGACAGCTCCTCGAACCGCGCTAAGCGGCTTTTACTTTTGGATTGCTGAGCCTTAACGCCTGAGCGGACCCATTCAAGCTCACGTTTGAGCGCCTTTTGCCGAGCTGATTCACTGGCTTCTTCTTGCGCTAACCGTTGCTGCTTCTGATCGAGCCACGAGCTGTAGTTGCCTTTCCACGGAATGCCCCGGCCACGGTCGAGTTCAAGGATCCACTCGGCGGCATTATCGAGAAAATAGCGGTCGTGCGTCACGGCCACCACGGTGCCTGGAAAGCGCGCCAAGAAATGTTCGAGCCATTCGACGCTTTCGGCGTCAAGATGGTTGGTGGGTTCATCGAGTAAGAGCATATCCGGCTTCGACATCAATAGCCGGCACAGCGCGACCCGGCGTCGTTCGCCGCCCGACAGCGGGCCGATCTTCGCATCCCACGGCGGCAAGCGTAATGCGTCGGCTGCCATTTCAAGTTGCTGGTCGAGATCATCCCCCGCGGCGAACAAGATCGCTTCAAGCTTCGCTTGCTCGTTGGCCAGCTTGTCGAAGTTCGCGTCGGGCTCGCCGTACGCCGCGTACACTTCATCTAATCGCTTACGCGTTGCGAGAATCTCGCCCAACGCTTCTTCAACGATCTCGCGGACGGTTTTATCCGGATCGAGTTTCGGCTCTTGTTCGAGGTAGCCGATGCTCAGATTGGACATCGGCTTGGCCTCGCCGTCGATGTCGGTTTCGACACCGGCCATGATCCGCAACAGCGTGGATTTGCCGCCACCGTTAAGACCTAAGATGCCAATTTTGGCGCCGGGCAGAAAGCTCAACGAGATATCTTTGAGGATTTGGCGCTTGGGCGGCACGGTCTTGCTGACCCGGTGCATCGAGTAAACGTATTGCGACATCAGAACCCTAGGACGAGCGAGTTGAACCAGGATTATGACGCGTCGAGGCGGCGTGCTCCTTTCCGGTCAGCGGCGGTGCGCGAAGCGCGATCGGATAGCTCCGCAAAGCCCAGTCCACGATTCTAGGCAAAGGCCCGGCGATAAGATTTCATGTCTTGCCGGTGGCCGTAGCGAGCATCCAAACAGTGTCTTTGCGGTCTACGAGCCGGTATCGACGTCCCGGGAACGTTAACTCCGAGGCGACGATCCGCAGCGGGTACCGACGGTTTCCAGCGACAGTTTGAGGCGCGACGCTTACACATCATTTCGTCTCACACCACGGCGGCCAGCGGCAATACGGTAACGCACTGCGGTTCTGTCGCGAGATGATCGAGGACGGTGCGGCAACAGCATCCGCTCTTGCCCAGCTATAACCGACTCGAGAGTGAACCGCCGACGCGCAGCCCAGCGAAATTTGTAGATCAGCGGCATGTTATCGACGTGGCGCCGATTTAGGCGCAGCTGGCTGGCTGGCTAGCAACCTATATTGCATCGCAGTCGCGTGCGCCAACGCGGGTGCTTCGCAAGATCGGCGCTGCCACTCGGCGCGCCCGATGCAGCAAACGCGACGCCGGTGGTCCATGGTTCACTGGGACCCGGCAATCCGCCACACATTTACGTGTGACCACAAAGCCTTTGAAGACTGCTTTGTCGCATGCACCGGTCACTAGCGTGTAGCGCATGATTAGAACGGACGCTACTTGAGCACAAGACCTATAGCGCCGAGACATCCGGCCGGAGAGCCACCGCGTTGCATACATAGTGCGGCCGCGCCGCGCGGCCGATCGTCGACCCGGAAACGTAGATGTCTTCGGAAGTAAGAGCGACCGGTATTTGCGCCGGTCGCTCTCGTTTTCTAGCGGCGCCGCCGCCGACACGACATCTGTCGTAGTGACAGTGACGTCGGCGCCGGTCGAATCAAGGATTGGACAGCTCAAGCACTGCTAGGTATCGGCAATGCAGATCGAGGCATTGCTTGGTTGGTAGCGAGGCGATCAGCCGTGCGCGCCGCGACCGTTTCGGGTACAGACCGAATATGATGAACCAAACAACGTCGGCCGCGGCCGCCGGCACCTGCACGCTTGGCGGCGATACCGTTGTCAACCGGCTCGGATTCGGCGCCATGCGCATCACCGGAGCCGGTATCTGGGGTCCGCCGGCCGACCGCAACGGCGCGCTTTCGCTGCTGCGTCGAACGATCGAGCTCGGCATCAATGTCATCGACACGGCCGACTCGTATGGCCCCAACGTCAGCGAAGAACTCATCGCGGAAGCGCTTTATCCGTACCCTGCCGATTTGATCGTTGCAACCAAGGGCGGACACACGCGCAGTGGTCCCGATCAGTGGACGCCGAACGGCGACCCGACCCACTTGCGTCAAGCTGTTGAGGATAGTCTCAAGCGGCTTCGGCTCGAACGGATCGATCTCTATCAACTGCATCGGCCGGACCCCAAAGTGCCATTCGAAGAGTCCGTCTTAGCCATCGCGGAAATGCAACGAGCCGGCAAGATTCGCCACGTCGGACTTTCCAACGTAAGCGTTGAACAAATCGAACGCGCGCGCAAGATTACAACGATCGTTTCGGTGCAAAATCGCTTCAATAACGCGACCGGCGGTAGCGCGGTTTTCAACGGCGTTACCGACGACGAGACACTCGCCGTCGTCGAGTATTGCACCCAGAATAGCATTGCATTTTTCCCGTGGGGACCGCTCGCGGCGGGTAAACTCTCCTCCGAGCGAATCTCCGCCGTTGCCAAAGAGCATGCTGCCGAACCGAACCAAGTCGCGCTGGCGTGGTTGTTGCGCCGCTCGCCCGTGATCATTCCGATTCCCGGCACGGCGTCAATTGCCCATCTCGAGCAGAACGTTGCCGCAGCGGAACTCCACCTCAGCGACAGCGAATTCCAAGCACTTTCGGTGGCCGGATAAGTCGTCGACGCAACTTGCCGGCCGGCACAGCTATCGTCGAGCCGGCGTTGCGAACGTTGACAGCACGAACGAAACGATGCTCAACACGAGCGCACCCAAAAACGCCGCCCCGAACCCGTCGACGCGAAGACCGATTCCCAGCTTGGCAACGAGATAAAATAGCGCCGCGTTGATAACGAGCGTAAACAGGCCCAAGGTCAGAATTTCAAGCGGCAGACTTAACAGAACCAGAATCGGTTTGAGTATTGCGTTAACGATGCCCAAAATTAGCGCGGCCAGCAAGGCGGCTCCAATGCCGGCGACATGAACGCCCGGGATGAGATACGCCACGAGCAGCAGCGCCAGTGCATTGATCACCAGTCGGAGTAATAAACCCATGCTCGATTGCGTTGCACGCCAGTCCCTGCCGGTCCCGCCGCAAGACGTTTTGCGTCAGGCGTTGAGTGCGGTCTTGATTTGCGACGCCAGCGCCGGTGTCACGCCTTTGACAGCGGCAATCTCGTCAACGCTGGCGCGCCGGATCGCGCCGACGGAACCGAACGCCGTGATCAGGCGCTTTTTGCGCACGGCCCCGACACCGTCGAGTGTATCGAGGGCCGACTTCGTCATGGCTTTGGCGCGCCGCTGACGATGGTAGGTGACGGCGAACCGGTGCGCTTCGTCGCGCACGCGCATAACGAGGTGTAGCCCCGCCGAGTTCGGCGGCAGCACGATCGGATCGGGGTTACCGGGAACGTATAGCCACTCGTTTTCTTTGGCCAAGCCGGCGACGGGAATGCCCCACATATCCATTTCATGCAGCACCTCGACGACGGCACTAAGTTGCCCCTTGCCCCCATCGATGAGCAACAGATCGGGCTTCTGATGAAAGCGTTCCTTGCGTGCGGCCTGCGCCTCCATCGCGGCGGCAGCTGCATCGCCTTCGGCGACGGGCGGCCGGTCCGCGTCATTGCGCAAATAGCGTAATCGGCGCCGCAGCGTCTCTTGCATCATCGCAAAATCGTTGGGTCCGCGATCGTACTGAATTTTAAAATGCCGGTAATCGCTGTTTTTCGAGCGGCCTTCAACGAACACGACCATCGAGCTTACCGAGTTGGTCCCTTGAATGTTCGAGATGTCGTAGCACTCAATGCGATGCGGCGGTCCCGGCAAGTCAAGGGCGGCCGCGAGTTCGCTCAGCGCATTGGCAGACGCGGTCTCCGTCGCTTCCTGATGCATGAGAAAGCTCTTGAGATTTTGCTCCGCGTTCTTCTGCACGAGGCGCATGTAGTCGGCGCGGCCGCCGCGCTGCGGCCGGATGATCCGTACCCGTTGACCTTTGAGTTCGGTCAGCCATTGCTCGATGACGGTCCGGTCGGCCGGCAACGACTCGATGCACACTTCTTTGGGAATCGCCGCGCCGCCGGCCACCGACCGCCGCCGGCGCACGCGCTCCGGTCGCGCGACCGGCGCCTCCTGTTCGCGCGCCGAACGCAACGCTAGTGGACTGCCGGCGAACTCCGCGTCAACGTCATTCCCAACCCCGGTGTTGCCGCTGCGCGCGGTATAGAACTGCTTGAGAAATTCAGAGAACAGCTCGGCCGGCGGCACGTCGCCGGTGCCGTCCAAAATAAAATGTTCCTGTCCGAGCAGCTTGCCGCCGCGCACCATGAAGACTTGCATGCAAGCTTGACCTTGAGCTCGCGCAACAGCGATGAGATCCATGTCGACGCGCGAGCGCCACACGACTTTCTGCGTTTCCGTTACGCGCCGCACGGCGATGATCCGATCGCGCAGCCGGGCCGCGGCCTCGAAATTAAAATGTTCCGCCGCGTCCGACATCTCGAATTGCAACCGCGCCAAGAGCGCATCTTGCTGACCTTCTAAAAATAACACGACTTCGTCGACGAGCCGGTCGTAGTCGGGTTCGGATTGATAGCCGACGCAGGGCGCGAGGCAGCGCTTGATGTGATACTGCAAGCACGGTCGCTTGCGCTTGCCGTCGATCGGTTCGCGACAGGTGCGCAGCGGAAACACGATCCGAACGAGATCGATGAGTTCGCGCAGCCCGTGGGCATTGGTGTAAGGCCCGAAATATCGCGCGCCGTCGTCGCGCAGCGTGCGCGTGAAGATAACTCGCGGAAATGCTTCACTCGTTACCTTCAAATACGGAAAACGCTTATCGTCGCGTAAGCGCACGTTAAAGGGCGGCTGGTGCCGTTTGATGAGATTCGCTTCGAGGATGAGCGACTCGATCTCGTTCGATACGACGATCGTGCGGACGTCGACGACGCGCTCGACCATCGACCGCGTGCGGTGCGGGTGGGCCGCCGAATCTTGAAAATACGAACGCACGCGGCTGCGCAAAGAAACCGCTTTGCCGATATAGAGGATGCGGCTATCGTCGCCGACCATCATGTAGACGCCGGGCAAATCAGGTAGTTGCGCGAGCGTCCGCTCGAGCCGGTTTTCGTGCACCGTGCCGCATTCGCCAATTGGCCCGCGTTTCACCCTAATGACGGGTCGCGGTGCAGGCGTCGTCTCCACCGTTTTACCAACGTTTCGGGCGGATGCTTGTAACGAGGGCCGCATCGTCGAGGCGCGGAAACAGACTCCACGGGATGCTGCAAACAGCGAAAACCCTCCCGATTTATCTGTTTGGGCGCGCTCATCTTAGCGATGACGGAGCCGCGCTTACCTTCAAGGCGCCGGCTCGTGCGCTATCGCTGCTCGCATACCTGCTATTGCACGGCAACGCTCCGGCGACGCGCGATGCGATCGCGTTCGCGCTGTGGCCCGACGATATCAAGTCCGGCGCGCGCGCGAATTTGCGCCGGCACTTATTTTATGCTACAAACGACGTGCTGCCGCCATCGGCCGGCGGCCGTTGGATTTTGGCCGATAAGCGTACCATCGGCTGGAACCCCGATGCGCCGGCTTGGTGTGATGTGCGCGAGTTCGAGCGGCTAAGCGCTCGCGCCGATACAAGCACCGAGGCTGTGACGCGGTCATCGTGTTCTTCGGCGATCCCGAAACGCGCGGCGTTCCCGAAGATGCCAAAGCCTGCTTGCGCATGAGCGTCGCCATGCAGGCCCGCTTGAGCGAACTCAACGTGCGCTGGCACAGCCGCGGCTTGGTCCTGCCGTTTCGCGTCCGCATGGGATGACCACCGGGTTCTGCAACGTTGGAAATTTCGGCAGCGATCAGCGCATGGATTATACGATCATCGGAGCGGCGATGAATTAGCCGCGCGTTTACAATAAATCGCGGAGCCCGGGTCGATCGTCCTGAGCGAAGATACGTTCTCGCTTTGTCGCGACATCGTCGCCGCACACCCGCTGCCGGTCGTCACCGTGCACGGGTAGAGCCGCCGGCCGTTCGCCATCAACGCTGCGGAGAATGCGAGCGCCGCACGCCACGGTCAGCGGAGCACGAGACCAACGAGTACAGCGGCTGCCCGCGACGAGCACCTTGGAGTACTCTTCGGTTGTCGATTGCCGCGTTGGAACTCACGCAACGCGCCCGTAGGGGTAACGCAAAGGCGCTTGAATCACGCCGCATGGCTCGTGTAACTGGTGTTGGCGGCGTGTTTGTAAGAGCGCGCGATCCGCAGGCGCTCGGCGCCTGGTATAAACGCCACCTCGGCGTTCCCTACAACGATGGCTTCGCGAAACTCTCATGGGCCGACGATAATGATCCCGATGCAACGACGATTTGGGCAGCGTTCGACTCCGAGACGACCTACTTCGGCGCGCAGACACAGCAAGTCATGATCAACTTCCGCGTCGACGATCTCGACGCGCTGCTTGCCGAATTGGCTGCCGGCGGCGTCGAGATCGTTCCCGAACGCGGTGACGAGGCCGCGGGGCGCTTTGCTTGGATCGTCGATTGCGAAGGCAATCGCGTTGAGCTTTGGGAGCCCGCGGGCGGCAAACGCAAGAGCGACTCCGCATGATCGATTTTCGGCCCGCATCCGACGCATTTTAGAACGATCGCCTGCCGCGGACGCGTCCGTGCGCGATGTGTCGCAGCGGACGAATACGAGCGGCGGTCCGCTGCGCGCCGCGACGGGAGTGGAACCGCCTCGGTTCGGGGGACGTAACGACGAAGATGGAACGCAATGAACACTGAGGCGGCGCCGCCGAGCGCCACGAGCAACGCGTCTTGGTACAAAGATGCTGTTATCTACCAACTTCACGTGAAGGCGTTCGCCGACTCCAACGCTGACGGGATCGGTGATTTTCGCGGGCTCATCGAGCGCTTGCCGTACATCAAGGAACTCGGCGCGTCAGCGGTCTGGCTATTGCCATTCTATCCGTCGCCCTTACGCGACGACGGCTATGATATCGCGGATTACAAAGGCATCCACCCGAGTTACGGGACGATGCGCGATTTTCGCCAGTTCGTCCGCGTCGCACACCGGCTCGGGCTACGCGTCATTACCGAACTCATCATCAATCACACCAGCGACCAGCACGCGTGGTTCGAACGGGCCCGGCGCGCGCCGCGCGATTCGGACGAGCGCAATTGGTACGTGTGGAGCGACAGTCCCGAAAAATACGCCGGCACGCGCATCATCTTCGTCGACACCGAAACGTCGAATTGGACCTGGGATCCAATCGCCAAACAATATTATTGGCATCGTTTCTTCAGCCATCAGCCCGACCTCAATTTCGACAATCCGCGCGTTTTCGACGCGGTCGTCGATGTGATGCGCTTTTGGTTCGATGCCGGCATCGACGGCGTACGGTTGGACGCGATTCCGTATCTCGTCGAACGTGAAGGCACCAATAACGAGAACTTGCCCGAAACGCACGCCGTCCTCAAGCGCTTGCGTGCCGTCGTGGATGCCGAATATCCGGACCGGTTTTTCTTGGCCGAAGCCAATCAGTGGCCCGAAGACGTCGCCGAATATTTCGGCGCGGGCGATGAATGTCACATGGCGTTTCACTTCCCGCTCATGCCGCGCATGTTCATGTCGATCGCCGAAGAAGATCGCTATCCGATCGTCGATATCATGCGGCAGACACCGCCGATTCCGCCGAATTGTCAGTGGGCGATGTTTTTGCGCAACCACGACGAGCTGACGCTCGAAATGGTAACCGATCGCGAACGCGCTTTTCTGTACCGCGTGTACGCGCCCGATTCTCGCGCGCGCGTCAACGTCGGCATCCGCCGGCGGTTGGCGCCGCTCATGGAGAACGACCGGCGCCGGATCGAGCTCATGACGAGCCTGTTGTTGTCGATGCCGGGCACGCCGGTCGTGTACTACGGCGACGAAATCGGGATGGGTGATAACATCTATCTCGGCGACCGCGACGGTGTGCGCACGCCGATGCAATGGTCGGGCGATCGCAACGGCGGCTTCTCGCGCGCCGATGCGCAGCGGCTCTATCTGCCGGCGATCATGGACGTGGTGTACGGCTATCCGGGCGTCAACGTCGAAGCGCAAGAACGTTCGCCGTCGTCACTCTTGAACTGGGTCAAGCGGCTCATCGCCGTGCGTCAGGCGCATACGGTTTTCGGGCGCGGCACGCTGTCGTTTTTGTATCCCGAGAACCGCAGAGTCGTCGCCTACGTGCGCGAACTCGAAGATACCGTCGTGCTGTGCGTTGCAAATCTCGCTCGCACACCGCAAGCGGTGTCGCTCGACTTGGCACGCTTCGCCGGCCGCATTCCGCTCGAAATGATCGGCTGGAGCACGTTCCCGCCGATCGTCGACGATCGTTACGTTCTAACGTTGCCGGGGCATGCATTCTTTTGGTTTCTGTTGGCCACCAAAGCACCGGAAGATCGCGAGACGACCGCGCGGGTGCCGACGCAGCTACCGGAGTTTTCGACCTTGGTGCTGCCCGGCGGCTGGCGTAGCTTCGCTCACGCGCCTAGCCGCACGTTGCTCGAAACCGAAATCATGCCGCCGTACCTGGCCGCCATTCATGCCGTTCCGCAGCTCCGGCGCGAACTGCCGCCGGCTCGGCTCGTCGATGCCATCGCCCTCGCCCCGCAGCCCGACGCGCCGGTGTTCACCCTCTTCGCGTCGGCGCTCGAAGATGATGACGTGCTGTACACCGCATTGCCGTTGGCGCTCGCGTTCGACGACGGCGGCGAGCGGTCACCGGCGCTCGTACGGGCGGCAATCGCCCGCGCGCGCACCGGGCCGCGCGAGGCGTTACTCGTCGACGCGGCATTTGACGACCGGCTGTGGGTAGCGCTGAGCCGAGTGCTGCGCGACGGCGGCACGTTGGGCGGCGCGGCCGGCAGCTTACGCGCGGTGCCGACCTGGAGTCTCGAAAATCTCGAACGTGCCGAAGGCGAAGTCGTCCGGCGACCGGTCACGCAAGCCCGGCATGCGACGGCGATCGTCGGCGAGACCATACTGCTGACGCTGTACCGGCGCACGCAAGCCGGCGTCAACCCCGCGATCGAGATCGCCGAATTTTTGCACGAAGCCGGCTTTGCGCACACCCCGCCGTTACTCGGAACGTTCGTCTACGATGGTCACGACGGCCGTTCGATCGGGGTCGGCGTCGCGCATCGGTACGTCTTGAACCGCGGCAGCGGCTGGGATGTGACGCAGACGTTCTTGCAACGCTACCTCGAACTGCGCCGAGCCACCCCAATCCCCGACACCGAGCACGGCACCGTTGACGACGTTGACTATTTCGCACCGGAGGCGCTGCGCGCGGGCGAACGCCTTGCCGCACTGCACCTGGCGTTTGCGACGGCCGACAACAACGCGTTTCGCGCCGAGCCGATCGAAGCCGCCGATCGGGCCGCGTGGAATGCGACCGTGAAGCGCCGCGCGACGTTCGCATTCGAACGCTTGGCCGAAGCGTTGCCGCGCGCAGCACCCGCCTGGCGCGCCGAGGTCAGCGAATTGCTGAGCGCGCAGCCGCGGCTCATGCGGCTGCTCGCCGACACCGAGGCATTCGCGCAAGGTCTCAAGATCCGCATTCATGGCGACTTGCACTTGGCGCGCTATCTCGTTACCGAAGCGGACCTGCTCATCGTCGATCCCGGTGCGGGCGACGAATTCTTGCCGCCGGCCGAACGGCGGCGTAAGGCGAGCCCGCTGCGCGACGTCGCCCGGCTGCTGCGCTCGCTCGATGCGGCGGCGGCCGCGGCATTGCGCGACGTTGCGACGGATCGTACCGAAACACCGTCCCGCTTCGCGCAAGAACTCAGCATTTGGGTAACACGGACAGCGCAAGCGTTTCGGGATGGGTATGCACGTGGTGTGAACGATACCATTCTTGACGTCGGCGATCCGTCACGCTTCGCCGAGCGCGTCGCCGCTCTGGGACTGCACGATGCCGTTGACGCGTTGACCGTCGCCGTCGCCGAAAACTCAGCCGCTTTACGCTTTTACGTGCGCAACCTGATGCGTCGGATCCCGGCATGATCGCGACCGAACCGTATCGCTTTGGGCCCATCTGTCATGCGACCGGCGCGACGTTCCGGCTGTTCGCCCCGGCCGCCGCGCGCGTCGACGTCGTCGTCGGCGACGGCAGCGCCGAGCGCAGCACGCCGCTGGGCGCACGCGGCGGCGGCTGGTTCAGCGGCACCGATCGCGCGGCGAAAGCCGGAGATCGGTACGGCTTTCGCATCGACGGCGCCGCAACGATCGTTCCCGATCCGGCCTCGCGTTTTCAGCCCGAGGGCGTCCACGGCCGGAGCGAACTGTTCGACCAGACGCGCTTTGGACCGGCTGACGATGCCTGGCGGGGCCGGCCATGGAACGAAATGGTGTTTTACGAATTGCACGTCGGCACGTTCACGCCCGGCGGCACCTACGCCGGCGCCCTCGAGCGGCTCGACGATCTCGTTGCGCTCGGCATTACCGCCATCGAACTCATGCCGCTCGCGCAGTGGCCGGGCGCGCGCAATTGGGGCTACGACGGGGTTCTGCCGTACGCGCCGGCCGAACGCTACGGCCGGCCCGACGACTTGGCGCGGTTCATCAGCGGAGCGCACCGCCGCGGCTTAGCCGTCTTTCTCGACGTCGTGTACAACCACTTCGGCCCGGAAGGCAATTTCCTCCACGGCTACGCACCGGCGTTCTTTACCGACCGCTATCAGACGCCGTGGGGCGCCGCGATCGATTACTCCTCCGACGACGTGCGCGCGTTTTTCATCGAGAATGCGCGCTGGTGGCTCGCGGCGTACGGCTTCGATGGTTTGCGCCTGGACGCTACGCAAATGATCTTCGACGATCGCACGCCGCGGGTGCTCGAGGAGTTGCGGGCGGCGGTTGCCGCGGGCGCGCCGGCCGACCGTCCGCAATATCTCGTGGTGGAGAACGATCATAACGACGCGTCGCTCCTGCATGCCGGTTACGACGCCCAGTGGAACGACGATTTTCACCACGCCGTGCACGTGCTCGTCAGCGGTGAATCCGGCGGATATTACCGGGACTACGCCGCGCGTCCGGTCTGGCTGCTCGGCCGCACGTTGACGGCCGGTTACGGGTATCAAGGCGAGCCGTCCGCCTTTCGCGACGGCGCTCCGCGCGGCTCACGCAGCGACGATCAACCGCTGGCAAAGTTCGTCGATTTCTTACAGAACCACGATCAGATCGGCAATCGGGCCCGGGGCGAACGCTTAACTCAACTAGCACCGCCGGCGGCGGTCAAGGCCGCCGTCGCCGTCTTGTTGCTCGCGCCTTCGCCGCCGCTGCTGTTCATGGGCGAAGAGTGGGCCGCCTCGACCCCATTCTTGTTCTTCTGCGACTTCGAGCCGGAACTCGCGCACCTCGTCACCGAAGGCCGGCGGCGCGAGTTCGCCGGTTTCCCCGAGTTCGCCGATCCGGATGCGCGCGAAACGATCCCCGATCCAAGCGCCGCCGCAACGTTCGAGCGCTGCATCCTGCAGTGGGACGAGCGCGAGCGTGAACCACATCGTTCCATGCTCGCGTATTATCGTGAACTCTTGACGCTCCGCCGCACCGAAATTGCACCGCGGATCGCGGGCCTCAACGCGCGCGACGCAACGCTCACCGAGATCGGGAACAGCGGCTTCCACGCTCGCTGGAAGACGGCGGACGGCACGCTGCATCTGGAAGCAAATCTCAGCGACGGCGATTGCGCCGGGTTCGGCGCCGCAGCACCGGGCCGCTGTGTGTTCAGCGGCGGCGCCTTCGAGAACGGTATCGCCGCACCGTGGTCGGTCCGCTGGTCACTCGCTTGACCGACCGCCCGCCCACGATCCCGACGGCCACGTATCGACTGCAATTTACCCCCGAGTTCGGCTTCCGCGACGCGACGGCGATCGTGCCGTATCTGCACGATCTGGGCGTCGGCCATCTGTATGCGTCGCCGTATTTTAAAGCCCGGCCGGGCAGCATGCACGGGTACGACGTCGTCGACCCCAACGCGCTGAATCCCGAAATCGGAACCGCCGACGAACATGCGGCGATGGTCGCAGCGGCGCACGCGCGCGGCATGGGTCAAATTCTCGATTTCGTGCCCAACCACATGGGGATCGGTTCGGATAACCCGTGGTGGATCGATGTGCTCGAGTGGGGCGAAGCATCGAACTACGCCGATTTTTTTGATATCGACTGGCGACCGCTCAAACCCGAATTGCAGGGCCGCGTCCTCATTCCGACGCTGGGCGGACATTTCGGTCAGGTGCTCGAGGCCGGTGAAATCCGCTTGAATTTCGACGCCGAGCAAGGAACGTTCGCGTTCCACTATTTTGAAAACCGTTACCCGCTGGCGATAAAAACGTATCCCCATATCTTGCGCCGCGCCGTTGAGCGGGGCGCAGCGCAACTCGCGGCGCACGCCACCCGCTTTGCGGAGATCGGCGCGGCGGCCGGCACGCCGGCCATGGCGGGCGGCGAAGCAACGCCGGATATGACCTCGCTCGTCGCGCAAGCGGCGACTGCGAAAACAGCGCTGGCGCAGGCCGCGCGAGACGCCACCGTCGGCCGGACCATCGCCGCTACGCTCGATGACTTCGCCGTCATCGCCGGCGATGCGCGCAGCGCGGATACCCTCGATGCGCTGCTAGCCGAACAGTTTTACCGGCTAGCATATTGGCGCGTCGCCGTCGACGAAGTAAATTATCGCCGGTTCTTCGACGTGAACGACCTGGCCGGTCTCCGGGTTGAAGACGCCGCCGTCTTAGGCCAAACGCATCGCCTGGTTTTCGAGCTCATCGCCAATGGGACGCTCCAAGGTCTACGCATCGATCACGTCGACGGGCTGTACAATCCCGGTGGTTATTGCAATCTGCTCAAAGAACGGGCCGACGCGTTGGGCCAGCCGCTCTACGTGGTGGTCGAAAAAATTCTGGCACCGTTCGAGCGACTGCGTTCGAGTTGGATCATCGCCGGAACCACCGGATATGAATTCGCAAACCTCGTCAACGGACTCTTCGTCGATGCGACGGCGGAAGCCGGCTTCGATCGCATTTACGCGCGCGCGATCGGCCGCGAACCCGACTACGATGCAATCGCATACGAAGCGAAGAAAAGAATCATGTCGGTCAATCTGGCCAGCGAATTAACGGTGCTGGCCACCAATTTGTCGCGTATTGCCACCAGCGACCGCCACTCGAGCGACTTCACCTTCAACGCACTACGTGATGCGCTCATGGATGTCATCGCCGCGTTTCCGGTCTATCGCACGTACGTGGTGAGCGAGGAGATCGAAGCCGAAGACCGCGAGTTCATCGAAGCGGCAGTCGGCCTCGCGCAATTGCGCAGCACGCTGTTGGACGAAAGCCTTTTTGCGTTCATCGCCGACGTGCTGACCGTGCGGGCCGCCCGGCCCGAAACGAATTACGACCGTAACGCCGTGTTGCGCTTCGCGATGCGGTTCCAACAATATACGAGCCCGGTGATGGCGAAATCGATCGAAGATACGGTCTTTTACCGGTTCGTCCGTTTGATCTCACTCAATGAAGTCGGCGGCGACCCGACGCGTTTCGGTACATCGCCGGCGGAATTCCATGCCGCCAACGCCGAGCGCGCCGCCACCCGGCCGTATACCATGCTCGCTACGTCAACCCACGATCACAAACGCGGTGAAGACGTGCGCACCCGGATCGACGTGCTGACCGAGATCCCGGGCGAATTCAGCCGGGCGCTGCGGCGCTGGTCGCGGCTCAATCGCACCAAGCGCGGGACGGTGCGCAGCTATCCCGCACCGGATCCGAATGATGAATACTTCCTGTATCAAACGATCGTCGGCACCTGGCCCACGGGCTGGACCGCTCCAACCGAGGTTGCCGACGACGAGTATGGCGCGTATGTGGAGCGCATTGTCGCCTACCTGCAAAAAGCGCAGCGCGAGGCCAAGGTGCGCACGAGCTGGTCGAACCCCGATACCGGCTACGAAGACGCAAGCGAAGCCTTCATCCGCGCGATTTTCGAGCGCGCCGATGACAGCCGTTTTCCCGGTGAGATCGCCGTTTTCGTGGCGAACATCGCTCCGGCGGCGATGATTTCGAGCCTGGCGCAACTCGTTTTCAAGTGTACCGCCCCCGGCATGCCCGACATCTACCAAGGTTGCGAACTATGGGATCATTCGCTGGTCGACCCTGATAATCGGCGGGCGGTCGACTATACGATTCGCGCGGCAATGCTGGCCGACGCGCAGCGCGATCCGGCGAACGCGCGCGCATCGTGGCTGGACGGACGAGTCAAACTCTTCGTCACCTGGAAACTGCTGCACGTGCGCGCCGAGCATCGCGCCACGTTCCTGGACGGCGACTATACGCCGCTGACGGTGACGGGCGCGCGCAGCGACCGCGTTATCGCCTATGCCCGGGCCGGCATCATGGTCGTCGCACCGCGGCTGGTTCACGATATCGTGCGCGATGCGGACGGGGCGCCGCGTTTGGTGTTCGGCGATGAGGTCATCGAGTTGCCGGCCGGTGCGGCCCACCGCTATCGCGACATTTTCACCGATGCGACGATCGACGCAGCCGACGGCCGGTTAGCGGTTGGCGCCGTCCTGGGCGCGTTTCCCGTCAGCGTGCTCGTTCCCGAGTAGCCGGTCGCGCAACGAACGCAACTGGGCTGCCCGCTCCGGTGCTTCGCGGGCGGCAAGCGGCTGCTCGCGCTCGGCGGCGCGCAATCGGTCACGCCGCTCGGAGAGAATCAACTCGAGATATGTCAGCGCCGCGCCGGCACTGGGCAAGCCGTCATCGAGTTGCCACCGATCGTCGATCGACGTCCGCAAGTAGTACCAGGCTTCGTCCACTAGGTGCTCGACGTTGGTTTGCGGATTGTCCCGGAGAACCGCCGCGGTTAACTCGAGCAGCAGCGCGGCCTCATTTTCGCCTTCGGACAGCAGACCGAGCACGAACGCCAATTCACGCGGCGCATGCGCTTGTGCAATGATCCGTTCACGTTCGTATTGCGGGTTGGGCGGAGCGTACGCCCGGATCAGATCGCGATACAGCGCGTCGAGCGCGGCGACGCCCAAATGAAGCCCGGCTTGTTCGCGGTCGTTCAGGGCGCAAAGCCGATCGAGACCATGCTGCCGGCACCGAAGTCGCTGCCGTCGATAATCGTTTCGACGCGGTCGCTATCGCGCTGCAGCGCCAATAGGTACAGCAGCGGCAGGTAGTGTTCGGGCGTCGGCACCGACAACCGCGCGTCGGCCCCAAAGCGGTGGTAGTCGACGAGCGCCAGATGGTCGCCCGCCGCGACCCGCGCGCGCACGATCTCATCAAAACGCAGCGCCCACGCAAAGGGCTCGCGCCGGCGCGGATCGCCCAGCTCGAGATTGTGCACGACGTTCCCGCTGGCCATGACGAAGATACCCTCGTCGCGCAACGGCGCCAGCCGGCCGGCCAGCGCGTAATGAAATGCGGCCGGCTTGGTGCGGTCGATACTCAACTGCACGACCGGAATACGCGCCTGCGGAAAGAGATGCGCAAGCACGCTATAGGCGCCGTGATCGAGGCCCCAGGCCGTGAGATCGCGGCTCACGGGGTGGGGCGCCAGCAATTCGCTCACCCGCTCGACCAAGGCCGGATCGCCCGGCGCCGGGTAGTCGAAGGCGAACAACGCCGGTGGAAAGTTTGCGTTGAAATCGTGCACCGTCGCGGGCGCGACGTGGGCCGTGAGGCGAATTCCCGGAACGTACCAATGGGCGGAAATCACCAGAATGGCTCGTGGCAGCGACAGCGTAGCGCCGTAGTCGCGCCACGCTTGCGTATACCGATTCAATGCGATCGTATTCATCGGTGAACCATGGCCGAAGAACGCCGCGGACTGCCTCATCACGAGGATATTCTTGGAGCCGAGGCCTGCCGATGGGCGGCTCGGGCGCAACGCAAAGGAAGCGATGCCGCGCGTGACGCCGAGCGCAAGTCGTTAGGCGGCAATGTCTTTTTGCGGACCGCGGTTTGCGATGCGCCACCAGACGAACGCGCCGATGGCCAACAGCACGACGACGCCGACGATGACGAACGAGAAGCCGTGCACGTAGCCCACGATGCCGTCGATATTCTTGCCGGCAACGTCACCCAGGTAGGCTAACCCGAAGCAAAAGATGGCCGACCCGCCCAACGTGTAGGTGAGAAAAAAGCGCTTCTGCATGCGCGAAAGTCCGGCCGGAAGTGCGGCGACGCCGCGAACGAACGGAATGAAGCGGCACCAGAACACCGTCAGCTTTCCATGCCGCTCGTAGAAAGCGTGAACGCGGTCGAGTTCGTGCTCGCGAAACATGACGTACTTTCCGTAACGCTTCACGAACGGCAAGCCGCCGTAATAGCCGACAGTATATAAGATCGTTCCGCCGCAGATTTCGCCGAGCGTCGCCACGATTGCGACCAGCACCCACGCCGGGATCGGTCCGGTGCCGAAATGACCTTGCTCGGCCAGCGCTCCCGCCGTGGGCACCACAACCTCGGTGCCCGCCGGAAAGCCCACATTGCCCAGCGCCATGACGACGAACAAGCCCGGATAACCAAAATGCACGACGATCGCGTGGAGAACCGCGGTAAGATGTTGCAGCTTGGAGCTCCTGTTCTTCGGACGTCGCTACCCTGGTGCGCCCGAAGAGTTTCGAGCTAGGCGGTGGAGAATGTCGGCCGCGACACCGGCACCTTCATCGCAGATCGCATCGAAGAGATCGACGGGTTCTACGTCGCGGTCACCGGCGCGGCGTTGCGCCAGCTCGACAATTTTTCTAACGCGCGGCGTAACGAGGATGCCTTCCCACGTGCGGTCATCGCCCATACCGAAGGCCCGCTTGATTTGAGCGTGGACATCCGATCCGACGACGTGCCGTTCGCGCAAACGGGCTTCAATCTCTGCGTCTTGCTCTTCGAGCAATGCGAACAGCATATGTTCGGCACCGACGTAATAGTGATTGTGGTTGCGGCACTCTTGCTCGGCGGCGCGAAGAACGCGGCGCGATGCCGGGCTGAAATGAGAGAACAAACGTGCGGAGCCTGCGAAGTGAAAGTGGTCGGGGCGGCAGGATTTGAACCTGTGGCCTCTGCGTCCCGAACGCAGCGCTCTACCAAGCTGAGCTACGCCCCGATGATAAACGCTCGAATAGCGCTCTGATTCGAGCAAAGTCAGGTCAATTCGGACCGATGACGGGCGCTCCTGCCGGGAATGCCGGAGGGCTTGTCTAAGACTACCAGACGCTTATAATGAGATACATCATCGTCGGTTGCGGGCGTGTCGGATCGACTCTGGCCAAGCTGCTCGTCGCCGATAAGCACGACGTTATGGTCGTCGACGAAAATCCGGCTGCGTTCAAACGCTTGGGAAATCGATTCGGCGGTCAAGTCGAAGTTGGAACGGGAATCGATTACGACGTGCTCAAGCGCGCCGGCGCCGACCGGGCCGACGGCTTCATTGCCGTTACCGACGGCGATAACCGCAACGTCATGGCCGCCTTGATCGCCCAGCGCATGTTTCGCATTCCAAAAATCGTGGCTCGCATCTACGATCCGCCGCGCGGTCAACTGTATCGCGACTTGGGCATCGAAACATTCTCACCGACGACGTTGGGCGCCCAACTCATCCGCGACCGTTTAGCCGACACGCCCTATCAAAGCATGCCGTCATTCGACTTCGGCAACCTCACCTCGCTCATCGCGACGATCGGTCAGAATAATGCGGGCAAGACGGTCGGCGAAATCGAGGTCGCCGGTAAGATCAGAATTGCGGCAATCCGCCGGGTCGGCTCGGTGATCGTCGCTTCGGTCAATGAGAAACTGCTCAACGGCGATGAGATCAATGCCATCGTCGCGCCCGATGCGCTGGTCGGATTTGCCACCGCGTTCATGGCCGTGATCCCCGTCGCCAAGCTAACGGTATAACGGCCGGTGTTCATCATCATCGTCGGCGGCGGCAAGGTCGGAACGTACTTAGCCCGCGGGCTCATCAAGCAGCAGCACGAGGTTGTCGTCATCGAGAAGGATGCGAAAAAAGCGCAACTGATGACGAACACGCTCGAGACCGACGTCGCGATCGTCGGCGATGGCTGCGATCCCAACGTGCTCATGCAAGCCGGCGTCGCCCGGGCCGACGTGGTCGTCGCCGACACCGGCGACGATGAAGACAATCTTGTCGTCGTGATCATTGCCAAGAAACATTCGACGGCACGTTGCATCGCGCGCGTCAACAATCCCAAAAATAAGCTTATCTTCGAGTCACTCGATACCGAGCATCCGGTAACGGTGATTTCGTCGACCGAAATTATTTTGTCGCACATTGACGACCGGCTCAACAATCTCAACTTGGAACCGCTCGCACGGGTCGGCAGCGGCGACCTCGAACTCGTTCAACTATCGATTCCGGAAAGTTCGCCGGCCCGCGGGCGGCGCGTCGCCGATCTTGCCTTGCCGCGCGGCTGCGTGGTGGTGGCAGTCGACCGGGGAGCGGGCGACGTCGTCATCCCCAACGGCGACACGACGATCGATTCCGGCGACGACGTTATCGCCATGATCAAACGCAACGCCCGCGGCGAGGTGTGTTCCGTCCTTATCGGTTAACGCGCGCGCACCCATGTATCACCAAGCTGCGACCATTGTTGGCGTCAACTTCCAACGTACGCCCGCAAATCGCCGGCGGCCGTAAAGACGCGTAACCGACCGTCGGTTGAAAGCGCCCGAACCGCCGCGCAATCAATGCGTCTCGGGCCGTCAAACGACACTGGCCAACGGTAAGCGCCGTTCGTTCAGCCCAAGGTGCGATGAAAGGATAACTCAGCTACGAAGGTAAGCGCAACTCTATCTTGGACGATCGTCCAACACTGCCTCACCACTATTTTTAGGGGAAACCAATTGCGCTTTGCGCCCATATTAGCGATTTCCACCTGTGCGTTCATGGCATCCGCGGCTTCGGCCGCCGTTTTGCCGCCCAAATTGACGATTGCCGCCCCCTGGCGCGATCTCGGCCGCGCGCCGGCTGCGACGCGCGTCGATGTCGCCGTCGTGCTCAATTACCATAACGATGCGGAACTCGACCGGCTCGTCGAAGCGCAAGCCGACGAAACATCGCCGCTGTATCATCACTTCCTCACATCGGCCCAGTTCGCGCAGTACTTCGCGCCGACAGCAGCCGAGTACGCCGGCACCATCGCGCAACTGCGCAGCGCCGGATTCGTCGTGACCAACACGTTCGCGAACCGCACCGTGATCGATGTCGCCGCACCGGCGGCCGTCGCCGAACGCTTCTTCTCCACCGAGATCCACTTCGTGCGGCGTGAAGACGGCAGCGTGCGCTACATCAACGTGCGGCCCGAAACCATTCCGGCGCCGTTGTCGCGTATCGTGCTGGGCGTCGTTGGTCTGGACAACGCCCACGTGATGCATCCGCAGTACGTTCGCTTGCCGCACCCGGTCGTCCAGCCGGCAACGGTTCCGGCGGCACCGCCGCTGCTCGGACCGGACGGCGGTTACGGGCCGGTCATCTATCGCACGTCGTACGACTTTCCAGCCGGCAAAGATGGCACCGGTCGTGCCTCGGGCGTCGTCGGCGATGCCGACTTCCTCGATAGCGACCTCAACGCGTATCTGAAATACTTCGGCGTGCAGCGCACCGGGCCGGCGACGACGCGCGTGCTCGTCGATGGCGGACCACCCAAGGGCCTTTCCGGCGATTCGGTTGAAACGACCCTCGATGTCGAAACCATCGTTTCGATCGCACCGGGAACCGCGCTCTACGTGTACGAAGTACCGGGCGAACCCGACTTACGTTATTTCACCGACATGTACAATCAAGCCGTTACCGATAATAAAGTCGATACGGTCAATACCAGTTATAGCGAATGCGAAACGGCATTCATTCCGTCGTTTCCGAAGGCCGCCGACGCAATCGAAAAACAGGGCGGCGCGCTGGGCATAACGTTCCATGCCTCGACCGGCGATAACGGCACCCAAACGTATGGCTGCAACAGCGGCGTCACGGTCGGCACGCCGACCGACACACCGCACAATATTGCCGTCGGCGGTACGATCGAACACGTTGATACGAAGACCGGCAAAGAGACCAGCGAAGTCGGCTGGAACGATAGTTCGGGCGCAACGGGCGGCGGCGTTTCGGGCGTCTTCGCGGTTCCGTTCTATCAGAAGAACGTCAAGAACATCATCACCAAGGGTCGCAATATCCCCGACATCTCTTTCGATGCCAGCCCGTATACCGGCGAATCGCTGTATTACGCGGGCCAGTTTCAAGGACCGATTGGGGGCACCTCACTCTCGTCGCCGATTTTCGGCGCCGGTTTGACGATCGTCAATCAAGTTCGTAACGCGCGCGCGGGCTTCTTCAACCCGATCTTGTACAAGACGTGGCTCGCGAACGGCTACAGCAACGGTTCAACGGTGTACTTCCGCGATATCGTCAGCGGCACGATCGCGCCGTACAAAGCTGGGCCCGGCTACGACCAGATGAGCGGCATCGGCGCGATGCTGTTCAGCAACTTCGCCGGCATCCTTCCGGCTAAGTAACCTCATTCGAGCGCCGGTTCGGCACGCGTGCCCAACCGGCGCCTTTTAATGTGTATGAGTGAAATTCCCAAGCGCGACGCCCAACTGTTGAATGCGGTCGAGTGCGACGCGCATCCCGAGCGGTTCCACCGGCCGGCCGACCCGGGCAAAATAGATTTCCGGATCGATGTTGAGCGTGCGGGTTTGGATCATCGCGACGGGGTGCGCGGAGAGGAACGCTTGCATCGCTTCGACCTCGGCGCGTTCGTCGGTAACGCCGGGATGCGTGAGGTAATTAAGCGAGACGCGTAAACCGCTGCGGACGGCAAGCGCGATACTTTCGAGCACATCATCCAAGGCGTATCCCGTCGGCCGGTAATAGGCCGCGTACACAGCCGGCCGAAACGAATTGAGGCTGATGCGCACGGCTTGCAAGCCGGCGTCGATGAGGCGTACCAGCGCGCGCGGTAACGATCCGTTGGTATTGAGATTGAGCGTGCCGTTGGAACAGCGGCCGCGAATCGCTTCGATCGCCGGAGCAATGAGCGTCGAACGCAACAGTGGCTCGCCCTCGCAGCCTTGACCGAACGAAACGATTCCGTCGGAGACGCGTTCGAGGTGATGGATACCGATGCGCGCCAATTCGCTGCTTTGCGGTTCGTATGCGATGCGCGTTTGCGGCGACGGAACGGCACTATCGGCGTCGAGTTCCGAAATGCAGCCAATGCACGCGGCATTGCATTTCGGCGATACCGGAATTGCGGCTTCGCCGCGTTCGAGAAAGACGTTTTGGGCGGTGAAGCAGCCGTATTCGCGCGAGCACAGAGCAACTTGCGCGAGCGTCCGGTTCGCCGGATCGAAAGCCTGACGGCGGCTGATGAGGGCATCGAGTTCGCCGGGCGCAAAATAGCGCGGAGTCCAGTCGTCGCTTTCATCGGTACGCGTGGCCGCGACGTGCAGCACATCGTCGACGACGCACGCGAAGGTGTAGCCGAACAGCGGCAGTTGCGGCGCTTGCGCTCGGCCGGCGTAGGCGGGCAGCAGCAAACGCGTATAGCCGGCCGGCAGCAGCGCACCCAAGCAGGTTTGCGTCGCGGGCGCCTTGCCGGCAAAGAGCAGCGGCGTCCGGCCGGGCAGCATGGTCGTGACGCTACCGGGCGGCGCTTCGATCAGCTCGTCGGCCCGCACCGGACGAACGCGGCCGCCGTCGGCCAGCGGTTCGCGCGCCGGATCGAAGTAGATATTTCCGCCGTCGTCGCAATAGGCGAGGCCGGCAGCTACACGCTCGTTTCGAATTCTCGGACGGCGTTGCCCGACATCACGGCGCGGTTTGGGGCGGTCCACGCGACGCTCAACACGCCGCCGGGCACGGTAAGTTCCACCGGCGAGTCCATGCCACGGGTCGCGATGGCGGCCGCCGCGCAGGCGACGGCGCCCGTTCCGCACGCTTGCGTCGCACCCGCGCCGCGTTCCCAGTGCAGCACGCTTAGCGCCGACGGCCCGGTAACGCGCGCGAAATGCACGTTCGTCCCCTGCGGATAGCGGGCGTCGCCGGCGATGCGCGGCCCCAGCACGGCGATATCCACGGCCGCCAGATCGTCGACAAAAATAACCACGTGCGGGTTGCCGACATCGACTGGAATCGCCCGCCATCCGGCGACGTCGTGAGCGACGCCGACCTGCGGCGCGTTGAGTTCGACGCTCACCATATATTGCGGCTCGCGCGCTAAGATATGCGTCTGAATCGGTCCGGCGAGCGTTTCGATCTGAGCCGTCGCGCGCCCGTCGTGTTCGTCGAGATAGCGCGCGACACAGCGCACGCCGTTGCCGCACATTTCAGCTTCGCTGCCGTCGGCGTTGATGATGCGCATCGCGGCGTCGGCCCACAGCGAGTCGAGCACGATGAGCAAGCCGTCGGCGCCGAGGCCGCTACCCGGAGCGCAGACCCGCTGCGCAAAGCCGGCCGGATCGGCAAGTCCCGTGGTCCGCGAGTCGACGAGCACGAACGCATTTTGCGTTCCGTTGTACTTTACGAGCGGAACGGCAGCGGTCATAGCGGGGCGGTTTCAATCTCGGGCAGCAGGGGCGCCACGAGCGGGCCGGCCGGCGAAATCGTCGACACGGCGTGTTTGTAGATAAGATGCGACCGGTGTTCGTATTCGAGCACGATCGTAAATGGATCGAAGCCCTTGACGATTCCACGCAATTGGAAGCCGTTCATCAAATACACAATTACTTGAACCGCTTGACGCTTTACCTCCGTGAGGTAGGCATCTTGGAGCGGCGGTTGACGCAACATGGACATATCTAGCAGTTATGCCCGCAACGCGTGAATATCTGCCGCGCCGGAGCCGGGCGGCCGGCCGGCCGGCCGGCCGATAGGTTTACCATCCGATCGCCGCACCGGCCTGCGCCACGGCGGCACCGTCCAGCGGATCGATCCACGTCAGGTCGGGTTGGGCTCGGAACCATGTTCCTTGCCGCTTCGCATAGCGCCGCGTGGATCGCGCCAGCACGCGACGCAATTCCGCAAAGGTCAGCCAGCCGGCTCGATACGCCAGCGCTACTCCATAGCCCACGGCATCCGCCGCCCGCGCGGCAGCACCGATGCGCTCCGCTTCTTCGAGCAGTCCGCCGGCGAGCATGGCGTCCGTCCGGGCGTCGATCCGCGCGGCTAGCAGCTCCGGTTCAACCTGGAGTGCCAATTTGACGTATGGTATGCTCCGCGCGCGCAACGTCGGAAGCCGGCGCGGTGACGGTCCGGCCCCGGCCTCGCGGACTAGCGCCCCTTCGAGGGCTCGCCCGATCCGGTACGGATCGCCCGCTGAGACGGCCATGGCGCGAACCGGATCGCGCGCCCGCAGCCAGTCGTGCAGGACCTCGACGGGGTGTACCCGCGCTTCACGCAGCACGCGGGTCCGGATGGCCGCATCCGGCTCCGCACCCAGAGCGACTTCACCGCACAACGCTCGCAGATAGAAACCGGTACCGCCGGCGACGATGACTCGCTTTCCGCGCGCGCGAATGGTGTCGATCGCGGCCGCGGCGTCGATGACGAAGCGGGCCGCCGAATATTCTTGGCAAGGGTCGAGAAAGCCGATGAGGTGATGGGCGACGCGCGCCTGCTCGGCCTGCGTCGGGGCGGCGGTTCCGACCGGCATGCCGCGATAGACTTGGCGCGAATCGGCCCCCACGATCTCAGCGTCGTAACGCTCGGCAACGGCAATGGCAAACGCCGTCTTTCCGCTGGCGGTCGGACCGCCGAGAACGAGCACGCCGGGCTCCGCTTCGATTCCCACGACTGGTTAACACTATCGCGATCGGAACGCTCCCCTCCCGCGTCATACCACGAGCTCAGCTTAACGGACCATAATCCGGCCATAACGCAAAGTTAGGCTAGGCCAAACGGGACTGGTCGGCCGCCGGACTGAACCGCTCGACCGTGAGGCAGCTCCGGTTCGCGCTCGTTCCCGTGTGCGCAGCGCTCTGTTCGGCCATCCTCGCCCACGTCGCGATCGATATCGCCGGCGACTATTTGCTCGCGCACGACACGTATGACGATTTGGGGCACGGATCGCGATCGCTGGCCGCGGTCATCGCTTTACTGCTCGCGGCATTCGTCGCCGTAGCTGCAATCGGCGCTGCCGTGCGCGAAGCGCGCGGTTCACCGGATGCGTTCCGGCGCGCGCTCACCGCGCTCATACCGCGCAACCGGACGGTCTTTACGGCGCTCGTCACCCTCGCGACGCCGGTGCTGCTGGCGGCGATGGAGTCGCTCGATGCGCTGCTCGCCGGCGAGGCCATTCCGGGCGCCGCCAATCTGTTCGGCGGCTCGATCGCACTTGGCGCCGGCGTCATGTTGGGCGCGGCATGTGTGGTATCGGCCGTCGCCTGGCACGCCGTTTACGCGTTGACCCGTAAGCGACGCGCATTCGTCGCGTTTGCCGTCGTCTTGGTGCGACGTACCACCGGGCACCAAGCAGCACCGTTGCTATTGCGCTCGCGGCCGGCACGCAGTCGCGCCGGTAGCGCCGCGTACTGCCGGCAGTGCGCCGGCCGAGCACCGCCGACTCAGCTTTTCGTACCGGCAATGTAATAAACGGCTGGGCCGCACGCGCGGCACGGTTTTTGCTGCGAAAAGGATTTTCAATGTCAAGATTTTCCCCGCGCCGTAGTGGCCTCGCGGGTTCATTGGGTGTGTTTTTGGCGTTAGCGCGGATCGCGGTCGCCGACCCCGGCGACGGCGGGCTGAGGGGCGTAGTCACGAGCAGTGACGGAGCGCCGGTCGCGGATGCCACCGTTACGCTTCGCGGATCATCGGGTGAACGCTCGGCGCGAACCGATACGGCCGGTCACTTCGCGCTGACCAAGCTCACTGCGGGTAGCTACGCGGTGCGCGTCGCTGCGCCGGGTTATGATCGACTCGCCGACCGGGTCGTCGGCGTCTCTGACGCGACGGCCAAGCTCGCGTTGACGCTCGTGCGCTCGTCGTCTTCCCTCGTTACGATCGGCCGGATCACGGCCAACGGCGGCGACGCGCTGTCGACGTCCTCGGTTCCCAGCACCACGCTCGACGCGCAGCGCTACGCCGCCGCCGGCTATACGCGCGTGAGCGACGTGCTGCAGGACGACATCTCGACGACGCTGGTGCACCCGTTGGGCGGCAGCTCCGTCTTGCCGACGTCCGTGGCGTTACGCGGACCGGATCCCACCGAAACACTCGTCGACATCGACGGTCACCAAGTCAACAACGGCAACACCGGCGACTTCGATCTCTCGTTGCTCGACCCGGCCGATTACAGCAGCATCGAATTGGTCAAGGGCATCTCCCCATCGTCGCTCGTCGGACCCGATACGATCGACGGCGCGATCAATATTCGCACGCTCGAACCGACCGCCAGTTCGCACGGAACGCTGCGTCTGACTGCCGGATCGTTCAACACCTTCGGCGAGACGTTCGAGACAACCGGAACGGTGAACCGGTTGGGCTATGCTTTTTCGCTGCACCGGACGACGAGCGACGGTGAAACGAATACCGGGATCGCGGACGTCGCGACCGGCGCTGCGGCTCGCATCGGCAGCGCCGTCACGGGGTCGACGGCGCTGGGGAAACTCCGCTATGCTTTCGGGCGCGACGGCGATGGATACGCCGAACTGTCGTTCCACGATCAAAGCCAGTTTCGCGATCTCTCGGCGGCCCTGAGTTCGGTCCCCGCATCCACGGCCGCAGCCGGTGGTGGCGCCGGTTCTGCGGATGCCCTTGCGCGGCACGCCGCGGATTCGAGCCGAGCGGCGGAAGCGCCGGTGCTGCCGGAGCTCGATAGTTTCGCCGGGACGGCGCTGGCGGCGCACAACGCCGGCTACGGTTTGGACATTCGGCTGCCGCTCGGTGCTGCCGATGCGTCGGGCGTAGCACCGACAAGCGTGCTGTTCCGTCATTACACCTCGCTGGTGTCACAATCGGTCTCCGGGTCCGGCGCGGAAACGTCGCCGTATCTATATAACGATCGCGACCTTATCAACGACGACACGCTTGAAGTCGATCGGCACTTCGCGCACGCCATACTGACGTTACAATATGGTGTTCGCAACGAGAATCTCAGCACCGATTTCCTCGCCGGCGTGGTGAACGATCAGTCCGTCGCGCGCCGGACTGCGCAGTCCGTCGATCGTTTCCCCGCCGATAGCGCGCTGGCCAACGCCGCCGGAATCGCAACGCTCGGGCTCGGTCAAACGCAGCGTTCGGCGGTTTTGCGATATAGCTACGATCCGACCGCGCGGCTGCATCTCACCGCGGCAACGTATTATAGTAACTATTCGCTCTTCGGCACCAGTATCGACCCGCGCTTAGGCCTCACGTTCGATCCGGATGCGCGCTCCGTCGTCCGATTTTCGGCGGGCACGACGTATCAGGCGCCGCAATTGCCCGAACTTTACGTGCCCTCCGTGCTGCCCCAGCCCGTCGGCGGTTACGTCTCGGTCGGCAATCCAAATCTGCGACCCGATCGCGCGACTGAATATGGTCTTGGTTTCGAGCACGTCTTCGAAACGGGTAGCCGGCGAACGGACGTGTCGGTCGACCTCTATCGGGTCAACTTGCGCCAACCCGCGTCGACCTATCTTCCGCCACTCGATCAAAATTGCGGAGCGTCCGACGCCGGCGGCGACGGAACGGCGTGTCCGCTCAGCTACACCATTAATGCCGGCGATGCCGTGTATCAAGGCATTGAAATTAGCGGTCAACGCCGGATCGGACCGTTTGCAACAGTACGCGCGGGCTACGCGGTGCGCAGCGCCTACCTGACGAGCGTTCCGGCGAGCATTCAAGATGGGACGCTCGTCGTCGGCGAGCAGACCTTGGGCTTACCGCTGCAAAAGGCCACGCTCGCGGTGCGCAACGCGCCGCCGCTCGGCTGGGGCTACAATGCCGGTCTGATCTATGAAGGCCTGTATAACGAACTCAACGAGCCCCAATTCGCGCTCCTCAATGCCGGATTGACCTATCGTCGGCGCGGCTTCGAGGTCAATCTGGCCGGAACGAATCTTACCAACGTGTACGATCGGCACTTTACGCGTCAAGGTTTCGGCGTTCCCTACGCGGGCCTGACCGGTCCGATTGCGACCGACGCCTACGCGCTACAAGGAACGGCATTCACGCTTAGTATCGCGCGCCGTTTTTAAAAACCGGTCAGACGAGGAGTTCGCGTAACCTCGACTCCTCGTAGCGCGTGCCGCGATATTTATCGTTTTCTTGACACGGCGTACCGGACATCAACTTTTTCCCTCGGCTGCCGACCGATGTCTCCAATGAGCGACCCTTCGGCGATCGAGCAGGCGCACGGGAAGTCAACATATAGCTTGGGTGACACGCTCGCCGACCGTCAGCAGCGCTACCGGGCGTTTGCGGTGTGTGCGTTTTTAGCCGTGATTGCGGCGCTGGCCGCGACGTTCGGTTCGAATCAAGGACCGGCGATCAAAGCCCTCGTTCCGATCAGCGCGACGATCTGGTCGCTGGCCGACATGCTTACCGGATTCTTACTGTTCGCCCAATTTTACGTCAACGGCCGCTTGTCGTTTGCCGTCCTCGCGATCAACTATGTCGTCTGCGGCTTGTTGACCTGGGCTTTTCTGTTTACATTTCCGGGCCTGATCGCGCCGGAAACCGGAAGCTTCGGGCAGCTCGATCGCTTCGTCTACTTCTGGATCATCGCACATTGGACTTTTCCGGTGTTGGCCATGCTATCGGTGCTGGTCAGCGGTTCGTCGAGGGCGTTGGTCGAGCCGCGGGTCCGCAGCCATGCCGCGGGCATCACGTTGCTCGTGGCGCTGGCCACCGCGGGCGCAATCGTCGGTGTGATTTGCGTGGGGTGCGACTTTTTACCGTATCCGGTCATCCACGGTCACATTCAGCCGATCGACCAATTCGTTTTTCAGCCGGTCGTCATCGGCCTCAACGCGTTCGCGTGCTTGCTGCTGCTCGCGCGCGGCAAGCGTTTGACCACGTTGGAGCTGTGGCTGTGCGTGGCGCTGGTTTCCAACTGCTTGGACTCGTTCCTCATCACGTATAGCGCCAAAGTTTTTTCCTACGCTTGGGACGTTGGTAAGCTGCTCTCCGTCATCGCATCGAGCACCGTGCTCGGCATGATCCTATGGGAGGTCGCGCGTTCGTACGGCCGCCAAGCTCGACTAATGGTGAAATTAGCGCTCGACTTGAGCGCGCGTGAACGCGCCGAGGCCGCCTTGCGCTCCAGCGACGAGCAACTGCGGCGCAGTGACGAACGCTTCCGCCAGATCGAAGAACATACACCGATCGGGCTCGCGCTCATTGCGTTGGACGGTCGATTCACGCGCGTCAATCCGGCGCTGTGTTCGCTCGTGGGTTACAGCAGCGACGAGTTGTTGGCGATGACGCGCGAAGAACTCACCGATCCCGACGACGTCGAGAAGGGACGTACGTTTCGACGCCAACTCGTCGACGGCGTTATCGATCGCTACGAGATTGAAAAACGCTTCCGGCACAAGAACGGGAAAGTCGTCTGGGTCTTGCTCACCGCGTCGATCGTGCGCGACGAGTTTGGCGCGCCACCGTACATCATCGGACAGGTTCAGGAGATCGGCGCTCGCAAAGCGATCGAGCGAAATCTACAAGAAAAGATGCGCCTCATGGCGATGGCGGAAACGATCGCCCATGTCGGACATTGGCGCATCGATGCCGTTTCACGCGAAGTGACCCAGTCGGATGAAGTCTACCGGATTTTCGGTGTGTCCACGTCTCGCAAACCAAATTTGCTGGACGAGCGCCAACCATTTTCCGATCGAGACGAGCGGCTGCAGCTCCGCGAGCGTTGTCTGCAAGCGTTTGCCGACGGACAACCCTTTACGCTGCAAGTCAAGATCGTTCGCGCCGACAAGACGCTGCGGCATGTCTTGTGCAGCGGCCATGCCGAACGTGACGCTACCCAAAAGATCATCGCCATTGCGGGCATCGTTCACGATATCACCGACTTGCGCGTTGCTGAAGGCCAACGCGAACGGCTGCTCGAGCGCATCACCTTGGCGACGCACGCGGGAAACGTCGGCATCTGGGAATGGGACTTGGCCACCGACGAACTGATCTGGAACGACGTGATGCTCGAACTCTATGAAGTCGAGCGCGGCGTCCAACCCGTATACGGCCATTGGGTGAACGCGTTGCATCCCGACGACCGCGAAGGCATCGTCGCCGCAGCCGGACGGGCGGCGAGCGGCGCGGCTCCCATAAACGCCGAATTCCGCATCGTCCGCAAGGATGGCGACGTTCGCTACATTCAGGTAACCGGCACGCTGCTGCACGGCGTGCAGGGCGCTTGCGATCGCTTGGTGGGCACGAATCTCGACATCACCGCAATTCGGCGGCTGGCCGAAGAACTGGGCGTAGAAAAAGAACGCCTGAGCGACATGGTCGATCGTTGGATGCTCGCCAAAGATTCCGCAGACCAGGCAAACGCCGCAAAATCCGACTTTCTCGCGCGAATGAGTCATGAGATTCGGACACCGATGAACGGCATCATCGGTTTTACGACGCTCTTGCTCGACAGTGAACTTGCGCCCGAACAACGGCGACATGTAACGCACCTCAAAGATGCCGGCGGGTCGCTGCTGGCAATCATCAACGATATTCTCGATTTCTCGAAGATTGAAGCGGGGAAGATCGAGCTCGAACAGATCGCGCTGAACGTACCGGCGCTTATCGATGGTGCAATTTCAATCGTTCGCCCCGTGGCGCTCGAAAAACATCTCGCGGTTCACGTGCGGCTCGAGCCGGACGTTCCCCAATGGGTCGCCGGCGACCCGACGCGGCTGCGTCAGACGCTTCTCAACCTGTTGACGAACGCGTTGAAGTTTACCGAGCGCGGTTCGGTCACGCTCACCGTGCGACGCGAACATCCGCGAGCTAACGGGCGTCTTCGCTTCGAGATCGCCGACACCGGCATTGGTATTCCCGAGGACCGCCAACATTTGTTGTTCGAGCAGTTCGCGCAAGTGGATGCGACAACGGCGCGCAGGTACGGCGGAACCGGCCTTGGCTTAGCCATCGCCAAACGGCTCGCCGAAGCGATGGGCGGCACGATCGGGGTGGTAAGTGAGGTCGGAACGGGCAGCACGTTTTGGTTCAACGCCGACCTTCCGCCGGTGCAACCACCAGATGCCGCCGCATTAAAGAGTTTTGCGGAACGTCCGGCTCCCCTACGCGTCCTCGTCGCGGAAGATAATGCGGTAAACCAAATGGTCGTCGAGGGTCTGCTCAAACGCGACGGCCATCACGTCACCTTAGTCGCCGACGGCGCGGAGGCCGTCGCCGCAGTGGCGGCGACCTGCTTCGATCTCGTCTTCATGGATATGCAAATGCCGTCCGTCAACGGTATTGAAGCCACCCTGCAGATCCGCCGCTTAGCGGCACCGGCCTGCGATGTTCCGATCGTCGCGCTCACGGCGAACGCGATGGACGACGAGGTGCAACGCTGCCGCGATGCCGGAATGAACGGCCACGTGTCCAAGCCGATCGACCACGAAGTCCTCCGCCGCACGATTGCCGCGTGGACGAAAGCCACGCCGGCATTTACCATCGTTGCCTTACTGCAGCTGTTTGAAAACAATACGACAGCGGTCGGCGATCTGCTCGTCATCGCCAGAGATTCGATCGTTGCCGATGCCCGCTGCATCGAACTCGCGAGCTTGCAAAACAACGTCGCGGTGGCCGCTGAGGCGGCGCATCACCTCAAAGGCACGTGCGGGACAATTTATGCCGAACGCCTCGAGAAGATAAGCGCCGCGATTCAACACGCCGCGGTACGCCGATCGTTAGATACCGCGCCGGATCTACTTACGGCGCTGCGCTTCGAGGCCGACGAACTCATCGCTGCGATCGATCGAGAAGTTGTCAACCTCCGAACGCCCTCGATCGCGACGACGCAATAGATCGTCGTTAGAAGAATCGTTTTCGACCCATTGTTGCATCGAGCGAAGAATCGGAACGAGCGATGCGCCGCGCGCGGTTAGTTCGTAGCACGAGCGCCGTGGCCCGACCGCCAGCTCGTGTCGGACCACCAGCCCGCGTTCAACAAGCGCCGCTAAGTCGCTCGCAAGCATCTTATCTGTGATGGGTCCGACGGCACGCCGTAGAGCGTTATAGCTATCGACTCCGCCGGCGATCTTCCACAAAATCGTTGGCCGCCAATGCGTACCCAACAGACGAACGACAAAGACGAATGGACACTCCTGCGCGAGCGCCGCCGAATTTTCTGCTCGTACCGATGAGTCGTGCACCAAGACACCTCACAACAAAGTAAGTATCGACGTGGCCTATACTCTACGCTAAGGTCACGGATATGAAGATAAGTTTCATCGGCTCAGGTTCAGTCGCTACACACCTTGGCGCGCTCTTTACGTCCGCCGGGCACGACGTCGCCTACGGCAAGCGCGCGCCTCACGAACCGTCTTTTTCGGCAGCGATCAACGGCGCGGCGATCGTCGTCATCGCGATTCCCTTCACCGCTTGTCAAAGCGTACTGCCCGCACTTGCGACCGCGCTAAACGGCAAGATTGTCATCGATGCGACAAATCCACTCAACGCCGATTATTCACCGCTCGTGCTGCCCGGCGGACGTTCCGCAGCGGAAGAAATTGCCGACTTGCTACCCGGTAGCCGCATCGTCAAGGCGTTCAATTCGGTTTTTTCCGATAACATGACAGCCGACCGAATCAAACGGCGCGATTTTCGTCTCGCAGCGTATGTGGCGAGCGACGACGAGACTGCCACTACGACCGTTGCTCAACTCGCGGCCGCAATCGGGTTCGCACCTTTAACCGTTCGGCCGCTGAGAACAGCGCGCTATCTCGAGGCGATGACGCATCTGCTCATAGCGAACGCATTCGGAATGGGCCGAGGCACGGACGGCGCATTCATCTTTGCCGACGCTCGCTCCTGACCCATCCGCAATGAGTGAAATATCGTCCGTACCCCGCGCGCGAACGGCTGAAGCCACGAGCGTTAACACGTTCTCTTCACGACTTCGCCCACCGGCCTGCCGGCTCGCAGCGCCGTTACCCATCGACGCGAACATACGCTGATCCGCGCGCGATCGCCGCAGCGCACATGGTTCCCGACGACGCAACGCTACGTTATGCTCCGCCCACGCGCTTATGAAGCTGCACCGCGCCGGCGCGCGCCGATCGAATCCGCCAGCGCGGCGATGAAGATTACCGCACCTTGAATGAATTGCACCCAGAACGGCTGCACGTTCTTGAGCGTGAGGCCGTTATTGATCAGCCCGATGATCAAGACGCCCAGCAACGTGCCGGCGATGTTGCCTTTACCGCCGAACAATGATGCGCCACCAATGACGACGGCCGCAATCGCGTTAAGTTCAAGGCCGGTCGCCGCGATGGGCTGCGCAGAATCAAGCCGGCCGGTCAAGATCACGCCGCCGACACCGGCCAGCACACCCGACACGACGTAGGCAATCAACAGCGTTTGGCGGACCGGGATTCCGGCGAGCCGGGCCGCCTCACGATTTCCGCCGACGGCATAGATATTGCTGCCGAACACCGTCCGCGCGAGCACGAACGCGCCCACCGCGACAATGCCAAGCGAAATAAGGGCCGCGATTGGAACCGGCCCGAAATTACTTCCGCCAAGATCGTCGAAAGGTTGCGGAAAGCCGAAGACGGTGTTGCCGCCGGCGACGATGAACGCTAAACCGCGTGCCATGGCGAGCATCGACAACGTGACGATGAATGAATTCATGCCGAAATACGCCACCGCGACTCCGTTGAAGAGTCCGATTGCGCCGCCGAAGGCCATCGCCAGCAGCACCGCTGCGGGCACGGGTAGCCCGGCGTGCAGCGCAATTCCGGTTATTATTCCAGTTAAGGCCACGTTCGAACCGATCGAGAGGTCGATTCCGCCGGTCACCACGACAAACGTTTCACCGACCGCGACGACGGCGATCAGCGAGGTTGCGAGCAAGATCGAAAGCCCGTTCGTTGCCGTTGCGAATCCGGGCGTTGTTGCGGCCAGAAAAGCAGCCAGAACGATGAAAGCGACGAGAATCGTCGCTTCCGTGAGCGCGCGGCGAAGATAAAGCATGTTGCCTTTCTCGGACGGTATCGGCATAGCCGACGGATGACGACGGAGGGCTTTGGGGGAAGCTCAAGCGTGACGGGTGCACCGGGGGAATGCCTAGCCCGTCATCGCTAGCGCAATGAGATGTTCTTGCGCGAAGTCCGGCCGGTCGACGATGCCGCTCAAAGCACCGGTCCGCATCACCGCAATGCGGTCGCATAGGCCGATGAGTTCGAGTAATTCCGAGCTGATGATGACGATGGCGGTGCCTTCGGTCGCTAAGCGACGTACGATGCGATACACTTCCACTTTCGCGCCGACGTCGATACCACGCGTCGGTTCGTCGAGAATGAGCACCCGCGGGGCGAGCGTGAGCGCCCGACCGAGCACGACCTTTTGCTGATTGCCGCCCGAAAGCCGCCGCACGAGTTGCATGATGCCGCTGGTTCTGATGCGCAGCGAGCTCACCGCCGCGTCGGCCGTTGCCGCCTGCGCCCGCCGATCGATGAAACATCGCAGGCGGGCCGTTCGTGAGACGATCGACATCACGACATTCTGGCGGATCGAAAAATCGAGAATGAGGCCTTCACGTTTGCGATCTTCAGGAACGAGCACGATGCCGGCGCGCAACGCGGCGCGCGGATTGGAGATTGCAACCGGCGTACCGTCGAGCAGCACGTCACCCGCCGTGCGCGGCAACGCGCCGAAGATCGTTTTCGCGACCTCGGTGCGGCCGGCGCCGATGAGGCCCGCGAGCCCCACGATTTCACCGGCGCGGACGCTGAACGAAATTCCGCTGAAACGACCGGCCGACGCCAGGCCGCGGACTTCGAGCCGAACGTCGCCGAGCGGCGCTTCACGCAGCGGAAAAACCTCGGACATCGGCCGATTTACCATCGCCGCCACCAGCCCATCGCTGGTCCAATCAGCGGTCGGCCGGACGGCAACGGCTTGCCCGTCGCGCAACACCATGACCCGCTGGCAGATATCGAAGACTTCCTCGAGATGATGGCTGATGAAGATGGTACCGACGCCCTCGGCGCTCAGCGCGCGGATCGCGCCGAAGATAACGGCGACATCGTGTTCGCCCAGCGACGAGGTCGGCTCGTCCATGACGACGACGCGCGCCTTGCGCGTCAGCGCGCGGGCGATTTCAACGAGTTGCTGCTCGGCTAACCGCAGACGGCGAACCGGACGCTGCGGATCGACGCGCAGACCGACCCGTTCGAGCACTGCGGCGGCGGCGGCGTTGAGGCGTTTGCGATCGACGACACCGGCAGCGTTGCGCGGCAGATTGCCGAGGTACAGGTTCTCGGCAATGCTGCGCTCGGGAATGAGACTAAGCTCTTGATAAATAACGACGATGCCCGCGTCGAGCGCCGCGCGCGTTCGGGCGGCGCGCAGCGGCTCGCCGTCAAGCACGATCGTGCCGGCATCAGGAACTTCGGCGCCACCTAAAATCTTCATGAGCGTGCTCTTGCCGGCCCCGTTTTCACCCACGATGCCGAGCACTTCGCCGCGCTCGAGATCGAGCCCAACGTCATCGAGTGCGCGGATCGGTCCATACGACTTACCGATCCCGCGCATCTCTAAGAGGCGCGCCGTCACTGACTCTTGCTGACGTCGTCGCCCCAGAGTCCGTACGACTTGGCCGCCGCGCTATCGACGTTGGCCTTCGTCAGCAGCAAATGCGGCCAGTACGCATGCGCCGGAATTCCGGTCTTCTTGCCGCTCAGATATTGCGCCACGTATTTCACCGATTGGGCCGACATCGTCAGTGGATTCTGCGACAATGTCGCATCGAGCACACCCTGACGAATCGCGCTGAGCGCCTGCTCCGTACCGTCGATCCCGACCACGACGATGTGTTTAGGATCGCCGAGCGGGACCGCGCGATTGGCTTGACGGATCGCTCGCAACGCTCCCACCGCATTATCGTCATTGCCGTTAAAAACAGCATCGATTTGCGGGTTTGCCGTCATGATGCTCGTCATCGCGTTGAACGACTTTTCGGCGTCGAAACCGCCTTCTTGGCGAGCGACGATCTTTAAATTTGGATTGGCCTTGGCGAGCTTATCCATCTCCTTGGCGAACCCGGCTTCGCGGTCGTCGCCCGCTGTCGTGCCGATGAGCCCTTCGAGATCAACGACGTTGCCTTTGATCGATCCATACCGTTTCTTCAACTGCGCGGCAATGTAATCGGCACCCTCGGTACCCAGCGCGATGTTGTTGGTTTCGAGAAAGTTGATCTGACATGTTCCGCACGCGGCACCACGATCGAGCGTGAACACCGGTATGCCGGCTTTGTTGGCCTGCTTGACGATCGGCACGATCGCTTGCGCGTTGATCGGATTGATAATTAGCGCATCGACTTTGCGATTGATGAGATCTTGAATCTGCGAGGCCTGCGTGTTCGCATCGCCTTGGGCCGATGTGTTGACGAGCGTGAGCTGCGAATTCGCTTTGACGGCGTCCACAACGCCTTTGGTCATACCTTGGAAAAACGGATTGGCCAGCGTTGCCACGCTGTACCCGACGGTAAACTGCTTATCCGCGGCGTGCGCCGGAGTCGAACTTACGGTCGCGACCATCGCTGCCGCGGTTACTAGGGCCGGCCACTGAAATAACGATCTCTTCATAAACAGATGTCTCCTTGCGAGAAACGGCGGAATCCACCGCCGCGAGTGTGCAAAAGGCTACTGATGTATCGGGTTCGTTTTCGGCTCGACAACGACGATCGTCGCGGCACCGCCGTTGACGTTTCAGATGTAGGCTGGTAGCAATGTCGCATCTTTGACTTCAGCCCTTGAAGAACGGCACGCCGGCCCGGAATAGCGCGTTCGCAAAGGGTTTTGCTTCGCCCGTGCGCACCACGAACGAGGCGCCGGCAACGCGCGCTTTGAGGTCGTCGTGTTCGATCGAGGTGACACCCGGATGAAGTTCACCGATGAGCGCGAGGCAGGCCGGATTATGTTCGGCAATCGGCGCTGAAACAAACGCGGCCTCGATGACGACCTCGGATAAAATTGCACGCAGCACGACCTCGAACGACGGAACACCGTAAATAACGGCGAGGTCGATCGTTTCAACGTGCGGCGGAACGGGCAGCCCGCTATCCGCGACGACGAAGGTATCCGTATGCCGCAGCCGCGCGAGCGCGGCCGCGAGTTGCGCGTTGAGAATCCCGCTGCGCTTCACGTGCGTTCGCTTTGCGCGAATCTCATCGAGGCTTCGTCCGGGCTGAGCGGAAGCGGTCGGCCACAAGCTCTCCGCACGAGGCACGCACGATGAGGCGGCACCGCAGATCGACGGTGGGCACGGGTTCGCCCGCGATAAGCGCTAGGACCGCAGCAACCGCCGCGGCGCCGATGTCGGCGGTCGGTTGGGCGATCGCAGTCATCGGCGGATCGAAAACATCGAACCACGGGATATCGTCGAAACTCGCCAGCGCGATGTCGACGCCGACGCGCAGCCGGTGCCGGCGGATCGCGCGCAGCGCGCCCAGCGTCATTAAATTGTCGGCCACGAACACGGCGCTCGGCGGACGAGCGAGTCGCAAGAGCCGCTCCATCGCGCGCTCGCCGCTTTCGGCGCGGAAGTCGCCAAGTTCAACGTAGGACGCCGGCAGCGCGAGGTCCCGCCGCGCGAGCGAAGCTTCGAAAGCGTCGAGTCGCTCGGCGCCGGTAGCGATGCTGCGCGGGCCCGAAACGATGGCAATCCGCTCGTGACCCAGGCCAACGAGATGGGCGATGAGATCGTCGATGGCCGGACGCCCGTCTGCGCGGATGGTCGGTGCGGCGGCGCCGTCCAGGCCGCGGTCCACGAGGACGATCGGAACGCCGAATTGCAGCGCTTGATTCAGCGCGGGCGAGACGTGCGCCGCGGGGCTCACCAGTAAGCCGTCGACGCGGCGGTCGAGCAAAACGCGCGCGTAGCGATCCTCGCGCTCGGAGTCTTCGTCGGCGTTCCCGACGATGAGCGAGTAGCCGACGCGCCGTGCCGCGTCTTCGACCGCGCGCGAGAGTTCGGTGAAAAACGGGTTGAGAACGTCGCCCAGGATGAGCCCGAGCGTGTGCGTCCGCTCGACGCGCAGCGAGCGTGCAACGGCGTTCGGCCGGTAATTGAGTTCGCGCACCGCGCGCAAAACGCGCTCGCGCGTCGGCGCCGCAACGGAGCTGCTCGCGGTAAGGACACGCGAAACCGTCGACGTTGAAACGCATGCCCGCAACGCGACTTCTACCATCGTTCTATTCGGCAAATCGCGCGCTTGCAATCGATTGCATTACTGCTAGGTAAGATGTATGGAACGAGCTTTCCTGCATCAATGGCAGCGCCGCGCGAAATCGAGCACCGTGCCCGCCCCGACGAGACGGAGATTCACCTTTTTGGCAGCAGCACGTGGAGTGTTTGTAAACGCGGCTGCGAGAACACTTTGGCCGCTACCGCCGGCAGCGAGGCGGTTGCAATTTAACCGTTAACGTTGGCTGACGGCTTGGCGCCCTTGATAACGAGCCATAACACCAAGGCCAGCTCGCCGAAAAAGGCGGGCTGAGCGTAGGCGAACACGGTATGCGCGTAGATCGGAAACAGTTCGCCCGTAAGGCTCAGAAGTACATACGCGACGCCGCCCGCGGCTAGCCAGACGCCCAAGAAACGCGGCAGAAAACGCGAGCGATACACGAGCGCGGCCAACGGGAAAAGCCAGACGCCCCAAAGGATTTCAGCGGCGGTATTTTGATCGTCGCGCAGGGTGAGAAAGAGCATCGCTAGCGCGTCGCGTTGAGGCGTGTTAAAAGCGGAAAGGAAGTCGCCGCCGCGCGCGAGCGTTAGGGCGGCGGCGTCGCTCACGACGCCAACAAGGTTGATCAGAGCCGGCATGACGCCCCCAAAAATTACCACGAGAACAGCCAGGTTCTGATCGACTCCTTTGAAGAGGCGGTGCAACGCCAAAACGAGGAAAATCAAGAGCAGCGCGCAGATGAGGTCCGAGACGATACCGACCCGGAACAGCCACTCGTGCGTGACAATATTGCTGACCGTCGCCGTCGCGTTGCCGTGAACGAACAGTTTGTTGGGAATATAGATGAGGCGCAACGGACCGATGAGGACAAGCAGCAAGTACCACAATCCGGCCGCTCGGCCCGGATCGAGCCAGTTCATCCCGCCGGCCCCGGCGGTCGTACTCGGAGCGTTGTGGATGTTCGTCGCCATGGCCGATAGCTCCGTAGCTCGGGGGTTTGCTTTTGGTTACCGGGCCGTGTCCATTGATGTTTCGCGCGAGATCCGCGGACGGCGTGAAACGGCTTTCCCTCGCGAGCACGAGTGGCGACGTAGCACATCGCCACGGTCAAGCTTCGCACCCCGCCGTCACATCCGTCTGAACAACCGCGCCAGCGCGTCGGGCTCGAGCCGGACGATGGTGGGCCGGCCATGCGGACAGTGCATCGGATTCTCGCACGCCTGCAGCCGCTCGACAAGGGTCGTCATCTCGGGCAGTTGCAGCCGTTCGCCGGCCCGCGTCACCGAATGACAGGCCAGCGAGGCATAGACGCGCTGCGCCGCATCGAGCCCGCGCGCTTCGTCGGCTAAAGCATCGATGAACTCGGCCACATCAAAGGCGCGCGTTTTGCCGGCGTGAACGAGCCGCGCGGGCGTCGCGGTGATCCGATACGCGCGCTCGCCGAATGGCTCGATCATGAGGCCGCTCGCGGCCAGTGTCGCAAGCGTCGCCTCCAGCTTGTCCGCTTCTTGGGCGCTCACTTCAAAAGTGTGCGGCACCAACAACGGTTCGCAGGCGGCACTGGCGGCGGCATTCGTGCACAGTTGTTCGAAGACGATGCGTTCGTGCGCGGCATGTTGATCGACGAGCACCACGGCACTGCCGTCGGTGGCCAAAATATAGGTGCGATCGACTTGGGCCAGCACGCGCAACGACGCAACGCCGGGCGTGACATCAACGAACGAATCGCTCCAGTCGACCGAACGTTGCGAGCCGCCCGCGCTGCGAACCGGCGGACTTAGCGAGATCGCGCGTTCGAGGCGCTCGACCGCACCGCGGCGCAGCGCCGCGGCGAGCGCATCTTTGACCATCGTGGTCACGCGGTCGCCATGCCGTAAGCGGACGTCGCTCTTGGTCGGATGCACGTTTGGATCGACCTCGTGCGGCGCTACCTGCAGAAACAGCACGCCGTACGGATGCCGGCCGATCAGCGCGAACGTGCGGTACGCCGCCGTCCAGGCGCCCGCGACGAGCGTACTGCGCAACAACCGGCCGTTGACGAACAGCACTTGCGCGCGCCGGTCGGCCCGATCGTCACCCGGCGCGCTAATAAATCCGCGCACGTGCGAGCACGCATCGGCATGGACGTTGTCGACCGCCACCATCGCCTGCGCGCCCGCGCCGAAAACATGCAGCAGCCGTAGCCCGAGATCGTCGCCCGGCGCAAACGCATACACCGTGCGGCCATCGTGCTCGAGCGTAAAACCTACCTGCGCGTAACCCAGGGCCAGCGTCGCCAGCCACTGCGATATGCGCGCGAACTCGGCCCCGGGTGAACGCAAATATTCGCGCCGCACCGGCACGTTGGCAAACAGATCGCGCACGACGACGCGTGTGCCCGGCGGACCCGCGAGCGGCCGCGGTTCACTCACCGTTTCGGCGTGCGCATCGATGGACGTCGCAATTTGGGCCGCGGCCGTCCGCGACACGATCGTGAGCCGCGCGATCGCCGCGATCGAGGCCAGCCCTTCGCCGCGAAAGCCCAGCGTTCCAATCTGGTTTAAGCCGGCCGCATCGACCAGCTTACTCGTGCCATGGCGCAACACCGCGCGCGGCAACTCGGCGGCCGCGATTCCGCTGCCGTTATCAGCAACCTCGATCTCGACGATACCGCCGCCCCGCACGCGCACGGCGATGCGTGTCGCACCCGCGTCCAGTGCGTTTTCGACCAATTCCTTGACCACGGAAAGCGGCCGTTCGATGACCTCACCGGCGGCAATTTGGCCGACCGTTTCGGGGTCGAGAACGCGAATAGCGTGCGGCTCGGTCAAGCCCGCAACCGGCTCAGGGCGAGACCTCGAAGAGCAACGGCTGTTCGAAGATCGGTGTTTTGGCCAGCTTGCCGCGTAAAGGCGACTGCATCTCGAGCGTCGGCCGGCCTTCGAGCGCATCGGCGATCTCTTTGGCTCGCGCGACTACCGCCGGCGGCAAACCCGCCATGCGCGCGACTTCAATGCCGAACGACCGCGAACTCGATCCCGGCCGCACGCGATGCGAAAACACCGGGGCGCCGCCGCGGGACATATTTTCAACCGCGGTAATGTGATAATTAGCGACCAACGGCCAGCGGTCCGCCAGCGCGACGAGTTCGTGAAAATGCGTCGCAAACAGCACTAAAGGGCCAGCGGCTTCGCGCTCGAGCAGATATTCGCAGATCGCCTGGGCGATCGCCAGACCGTCGACGGTTCCCGTCCCGCGTCCGATCTCATCGATAAGCAGTAAGCTGCGTTCAGTCGAGCGCCGCAAAATTGTCGCGGCTTCCGCCATCTCAATATAAAACGTCGATTGCCCCGAAGCCAAATCGTCACCCGCGCCGATCCGCGTGAAGATCCGGTCGACGATGCCGAGCGACGCCGATGCCGCCGGCACGAACGAGCCGATCTGCGCCAAGATGACCAACAACGCCGACTGCCGGAGATAGGTCGATTTGCCGCCCATGTTCGGCCCGGTCAAGAGCATGAAGCGGGATGCCGCGCTGCCGAGGTGCAGGTCGTTCGGCACGAACGTGGCGCCCAAGAGCGCTTCGACCACCGGATGCCGGCCGTCGACGATATTCAACGTGCTCGTTTCGACGAATGCCGGGCGAACGTAGTCGCGTTCGGACGCTATTTGCGCAAGCGAGCAATAGGCATCGAGTTCAGCGAGCGCTTCGGCACACGTCAGCAGCGCATCGACGTGTCCGGCGATACGCTCGACGAGAGCATCGAAGAGCGACGTCTCCAGGCGTAATTGGCGCGCCTGCGCGCTCGCGATGGCGACGTCGAGTTCGCGCAGTTCCGCAGTGACGAAGCGTTCGCCGTTGGCTAACGTTTGACGCCGTGTATAGTCGGCGGGAACCGCGCCGGCGCTCGCTTTGCCGACTTCGATCGCGTACCCGAAAGCCGATGCGTATTTAATTTTCAGCGACTTGATACCGGTACGCTCGCGTTCGCGTTCTTCGAGCGCGGCGAGGCGCGAACGGCCGTCGCCGCGTAAGCCGACGCACTCGGCGAGTTCCGCGGAGGCGGCGGGCCGTATTACGCCGCCGTCGGCCAGGGTCGCCGGCAATTCATCCAGCAGCGTTGCGTTGATATCTGCGCGCATGGTTGCAAAATCGCCGAGCCGTTCGCCCAACGTGTGTAACCCAAGCGGCAGCGTTTCGGGTCGCAGCGCGTCCGCGATCGGATCGAGGAACCCCAGCGTGCGCCGTAATGACCCCAGGTCGCGCGGGAGCGCCCGCCGGAAGCGAATCTTTTGCGCGATGCGTTCGAGATCGAAGCAGCGATGCAGCACGTCCTGCAGCGCACTGCGGCGCACGGCATCCTGCACGAAAGCGCCGACGCAGTCGGCTCGCGCGGCGATCTCCGGGCGCGCGACCAGCGGCGCGAGCACCCAGCGGCCCAGCATGCGCGAACCCATCGCGGTGCGCGCGCGGTCGATCGTCGCCAGGAGCGACGCCCGCGGGTTCGCGCCCAGCGCGCGCGTCAGTTCGAGGTGTTTGCGTGTATTGGGGTCGAGTGCCAAATACGTTGCTTGGGTGTAAAACTGCGGGGCGCGCAGCGCCGGACCACCGGCCTGGGCAAAGCCCGCGCGGCGCACGAAAGCTGCCAGCGCGTCGAGCGCCCGATACATCGCGCGCGATTCGTCGCGCGAGAAGCCGGCGACCGGAGCGCGCACGTGCGCGTCGACCATCGAGAGCAGCGGCGTCGCGATCCGGGTACGAGCCGTGTCAAGCGCCGCGTCGAGCGCCGCACGCACGTCGGCCGCAACGTCGGCCACGAGTTCCGCCGGATCGACCCGCGAGATCTCGGCGATCGCCTCGTCGAGCGCACCATCACCGCTGAAGGCCGTGGCGAGCGCGGAGCCGGTCGAGATGTCCGCATGCGCGAGCGCGATGACGTCTTCATGAACCGTTAGCGCCGCGAGATAATTATTGACGCCGCGTTCGAGCAGGTGCTCTTCGATGAGCGTACCCGGCGTAACGATACGCACCACGTCGCGCCGCACGAGCTTATTGGGCACCGGCGCTTCGAGTTGTTCGGCCAGCGCGATCACCCGGCGTTGCGCAACGAGTTTGGCTAAATATCCGTCGAGCGCGTGATACGGAACGCCGGCCATGGCCACTCGTTGCCCGCTCCCGGCTTCTTTTGACGTCAGCGCGATTGAGAGCAACCGCGCGATCGTTTCAGCGTCATCGCCGTACGCCTCGTAAAAATCACCAACCCGCGCAAGCAGAATGGCCTCGGGGTGTTTGGCTTTCAAGCCGAAGTACTGCTCGAGCATCGGCGAATATTTCGGGTCGCTCACACCCCAGGCTCCGGCATCACCCGAGCTATTCTCGCCGCCCGTAAGCGACGCATGCCGCGCGCAGGTTTCAGCTCGAACGTTCGCCCGAATCGCCGGCGAAGGCCCGTGGGGCCGCACCCTTCTTCACCAGGCGAATGCGCGTTCCACGGTCGCTGTACTCGATCTCGTCCATGCAGCGGCGCATGATGTAGGTTCCGAAACCGCGCCCCGCGCTCGCTACCGGACGCGCGCATTCGGCCGAGTCCCAACGGTCGAAACCCGAGCCGGAATCTTTGATTTCGATCGTGAGGACGTCGCGTTCGTAGCGACAGTCGATCTCGATCGTCGTTCCGTTCGGAGAACCGTGTTCGGCGGAGTTGGCCAGTGCTTCGCCGACCGCGCTTTCGATATCGGACAGCGCTTGCGGGTCGAACCATTGCTGCGCAAATGCCGTTATCGCCCGGCGCGCTTTCCCAACCGATTGGTAGGCGCTGGGGTATCGGGCATGAAACTCTGCCACGCGGCTTGGATACCCCACCGAACAAGCGAAATAACCAGTCGCGTTCCCGCCGGCAACCGCCGAAGGTCCTCAGCTGCCGGCCGACGTGTTCAGCCTTCCTACCGTAACGCCGCCAGATCGAAGATTTGCGGCCCGCGCGCCGGCGGCGGCGCAGTCGCCTCACCCGGCTGGTCCCAACGGGCGGCCCGCGCGACGGCCGTGCCCTTCACGCCCCAAACATGCGCCGACTCGACGCGAACGTCGATCCAGGGCAAGGACGGGGTGGGTGCGGCTTCGACGGTGGGCGTAATAACGGTGACGTTATCGGTCGTTTTGGCACTGAGCATCGTTGCGTCTTTGCGCGATGTACCGGTGATGAGCGCTCGCACCGTCGTTCCGATTTTGCGATCGTGATACGCGCGGCAGGCCGCATCTTGAGCCGCCGCGAGGCGCCGTAAACGTGCCGCGGCGACACCGGGGTCAACCTGTTCCCAATGCGCGGCGGGGGTCCCACGACGGGGCGAATACACAAACATGTAGGCTTGAGCGAACATGCCGCTTGCCGCCAAGGCCAACGTTCGTTCGAAGTCGGCTTCCGTTTCGCCCGGAAATCCGACGATCATGTCGGTCGTGATGGCCCAGCCCGGATTATCGTGTAAGAACATTGCAACGCGTTCGAGATACTCCTCGATCGTGTATTTGCGATTCATGCGCCGCAACACGGCGTTCGATGCGGATTGCACCGCCAAATGAAACCGCGGATTCATCTGCGGAATCGCGGCCAGCGTGCGCGCGAGCTTTGCATTGAGATCTTTTGGATGCGAAGTCACGAAGGCCAAGCGTTCGACGCCCGGCAGCGCGGCGACGGTCGTGCACAAGTCGGCGAAATCCGTACCGGTCGCCGGTTCTTTGTAGGCGTTGACGGTTTGACCGACGAGCATGATTTCGCGCGCTCCGGCAGCAACTTTTACCCGCACTTCAGCCACGATGTCGGCTAACGGCCGATGATCGAAACGACCGCGCACTTGGGGCACGATGCAGAACGTACAATAGTAAGAACAGCCACGTTGCACGTTCACGAACGCGCGTAAGAAGTCGTACGGTCCGGCAACGCCGGCGCCCACGCCGCCCATCGGCACCTGTAATTCACGCGCCAGCGTCACATCGTCGTCACCGAAATCGTCACGCCACTGCGCCAACTGGTCGCCCAGCCGCTTGAGTTCTTTGGTTCCAAAGATCGCATCGATATGCGGCGCGAGCACCCGCATTCGCTCGCGGTCTTGCTCGGCCAAACACCCGGCGACGACAATGCGAACCGCCGGATCGGCAATCTTCATTGCTTTCCAGTGGCCGATCCGGCCGTACGCGCGCGTTTCGGCATTGTCGCGCACCGTACACGTATTAAGCAGCAACACCGAGGCGTCTTCAGGTCGTTCCGCCACCGTGTAACCGGCGCTCGCGGCGCGCCGGGCGATGTACTGCGAATCGGCCTCATTCATCTGACAGCCGTGCGTTTCGATGTAGATACTTGCCACGTTATTGTGCTTTCGCGTCGCCGGCCGTCAATTGCTTGAGTAATTCGAGGGGCAGATACAAGGCGCTGCCGATCCGGGTCGGCGCCGCGTCGAAACTCATGCTGCGCCCGTCAACCCGATAGCTGATCGCGCCCATCGTCGCGTCGACCTGGTGCCGTTCGTAGTGAATGGTCACGCGCGGACCTTCGATTTTTATCGACCCCGACGGCAAGTAATCCGACGCCGGCGCCACGACGGCTGACCGAGTTACGGATTCATCGTCGCGCAGCACGACGTCGGTCCGCATTTCCGGATACACGGTAATGGTCCGGGTGACTTTTCCGCCCGCGATTTGAGCGACGAGTTCGTGGGTGCCGCTGGCGGCGAGATACATCCCCGTCCGGTCGGGCACAACCGCATTCCCGTCGAGCAGCAGCGAACGTGGCGCCGCGCCGCGGACGGCAAACGATCCGTCGCCGGCCCGCAGGGCGTGCGCCGGCGTTCGGACGAGTGCCACCGACGTCAGCGCCGTCGTCCCCGAAACCACGCTCACATCGATGTCTTGCGACGTCCAACCGTTGCGATTCAGACTGAGCGTGTGCCGGCCGGCTGCAAGCGCGTCGAGGACCAGCGGGCTATGACCGATATAGGTGCCGTCGAGCCACACGTCGGCGCCGCTCGGCAACGTCGTGACGTAGAGCGCTCCGGTCGGCACGGCGCCGAGCAGGAACAGCAGAGCGCACACCGCTAGCGCCGAAAAACGTCGGAACATGTCGACCCGGGGGGTTCGCCGAACACCTCGGCTCACCATGTCCGATTCCACCTACGACGATCTCGCGCTCGGCGACGACCCCGAACTCGCCCACGGCGACGACTTCGAGGGTGGCGCCTCGCTGCGCATTCGCCCCGCGACCGTCGCGATCGTCGGACGGCCGAACGTCGGCAAAAGTGCGCTGTTCAACCGGCTCGTCGGTCAGCGCCTGGCCATCGTGGAAGATACACCCGGGGTAACTCGCGATCGGCTCTACGCGCTGGGCGACTGGCGCGGGCGGACCTTCACCTTCGTCGATACCGGCGGAATCGATACCGACAGCGATCCGGCCGACGCGATCGCGGCCGGCACGCGGGCGCAAGCCGAAATCGCCGCGCGCGACGCGGACGTGATCGTCTTTGTGGTCGACGCCTTGACCGGCTCCACACCGCTCGATGAAGACGTCGCCGACATTTTGCGCCGCAATAAGCGGCCCGTTATTTTGGTCGCCAATAAAGCCGAATCGCCCAAGGCGCAAATGTCGATCTACGGCGAGTTTTCGGCGCTCGGCTTCGGCGAGCCGGTGGCCGTCTCGGCCATTCACGGTGAAGGCACCGGCGATCTGCTCGATGAGATCGTCGAGCGCTTGCCCGCCGAGTCAGCCGGCGACGCTAACGCCGGCGAGTTGTCGATCGCGCTCATCGGTCAGCCCAATGTCGGCAAGAGTTCGCTGCTCAACGCCCTGCTCAACGAAGAACGCGCCATCGTATCGGACGTCCCCGGCACGACGCGCGATGCGATCGATACGATTTTCCAATTTCACGAGCACCGCATCCGGCTCATCGATACGGCCGGCGTGCGCCGCAAAGCCACCAAGCACGGCGCGATCGAATATTACAGTTCGCTGCGCTCGCTCAAGGCCATCGCACGCTGCGACATCGCGGTGCTGCTCATCGACTCCATGCAAGGGCCGCTCAACGCCGACCGGCGCTTGGCCGGGATCGCGCTCGAAGAACGCAAAGGCCTCATCATCGTCGGCAACAAGTGGGATCTGGTACGCGAACAGGGCGAGTATTCACAAGGCGAACTCATCAAGGAGATTCACGCGCTCGTACCGTTCGCGGCATTCGCGCCGGTAACGTTTCTGAGCGCGCTGACCAAACGCAAACTCGGCAATCTGATGCCGCTCATCATGAAGGTCAAGGCGAATTTGGATCGCCGTATTTCCACGGCCAAACTCAATACGGTCGTACGTGATGCGGTACTCGCTCATCCACCGGCCATGGCGGCGGGACGCGTGCTCAAAATCTTTTACTGCGCACAAGTCGCCGCTCATCCGCCGCTCTTCGTGTTCCACTGCAACGAACCGGACTACATTCAATCGTCGTACAAGCGGTTTATCGAAAACGTGCTGCGCTCGAACTTCGATTTCGAGGGCGTTCCGCTAACTTTGGAATTCCGTGAACGGTCGCGCGTCGAGCTGGCGACATGAGTCCGATCCTCATCGGCATCGGCTCGATCGTGGTCGGCTTCTTCATCGGTGCGATCCCGTTCGGCGTGATCGTCAGCCGGTTATTCTACGGGCGCGACATCCGGGCTGAGGGTAGCGGCAATATCGGCGCGGCGAATGCGCTACGAACGTTGGGCAAGAAAGGTGCGGCGCTCGTCCTCGTACTCGACGCGCTCAAAGGCGCGCTACCGGTGCTGGCGGTGACGTTCGCCGGCGGCTCGACGGCAGGGGCCGCCTTGGCGGGCGCGGCCGCTGTCGCCGGCCACTGTTATTCGCCGTTTTTGGGCGGTCGCGGCGGTAAGGGCGTAGCCACGAGTTACGGCGTGATCTGGGCGCTGGCGTGGCCGGCCGCGGTCGCTTTTACCGTCCTTTGGATCGCCACGATCGTTGCGGTCGGATTCTCATCGGTGGCCTCGATGCTTGCCAGCGCCGCGATGCCGTTTGCCCTGTGGTTCATGCTGGGCCGGGCCGGCTTGCTGTACGGTATCGTTTCGGCCGTCTTCATAACCATCAAACACGCCGAAAATATCGGCCGGCTTCGCGCCGGCACCGAAAACCCGCTGTCGTTCCGGCGCAAGCCAACCCCGCCGGCGCCCGACGCACCGGCGCACGACGTGCCGCCCCGCGAGACGCCGCCGCGGTCGCCGGTTGTCCCCCGCCGCCAGCGCGGGGCCGGCTAAACCGGCCCGCCCAAGCAACCGATACTCGGCGTATGAGCGCCCGAGCAACAGCAGCGCTCGGCGCATACCGACTGGGTTCGAATTGCATAAACTCTCCACGCGCGTATGCCGAGATGCCCGCGATCGCCCGGCTGGCGCACGCGGACGGCGGCCCGACGCTGGTTCGCATCGACATGCGAGCCGACGGCAAGCTCAGCGCTGCGAGCGTCGGCAAAAGCAGCGGCAATCCGGCTCTCGATGCCGACGCCGTCGCGATGGCCAAGAACCTCACCTACGTTCCGGCCACGGTTGCCGGGGCATCGGTCGCCGACAGCTACCTACTGGCGGTCGTCCACGATTCGGCCCATTAGTCGAGGGCCGGCTCGGCGTAGCAGTATTAAAAGATACGCCGTTGCGCACGCCGTAAAGCGCGCAAAGCATGATTTCGTCGAATGATTTTCGCAACGGCGTAACGATCGTCATCGACGGTCATTTATGGACCGTCATAGAATTTTTACACGTCAAGCCGGGCAAAGGCTCGGCTTTCGTCCGAACCCGGCTCAAAAACGTAAAGTCCGGAGCGACGGTCGAACGCACGTTCCGGGCGGGCGAAAAGCTGGAGCGGGCGACGGTCGACAATCGCGATATGGCGATGCTCTACAACGATGACGACGGCTACCATTTCATGGATAGCGAGTCGTATGAAAACTTCACGCTGCAAAAAGAGATTATCGGCGACCCAGCCGATTTTCTCAAAGACGGCATGCGCATCGCGGTGCAATTTCACGACGGTGTGCCGATCGGCGCGGATTTGCCGGCCCACGTTGAATTAAAGGTTGAAGAAACCGACCCGGGCTTTAAAGGCGATACCGCAACGGGCACGACGAAGCCGGCCAAACTTGAAACCGGCGCCACGGTCCAGGTACCGCTGTTCGTCAATCCGGGCGACGTGATCAAGATCGATACGCGCGACCGGCGCTACATCGGACGAGTGCAGAGCTAAGTTACGAATCCGGCGCTCTTCGTCGAACTGTTCGTCCTGGGCATCGGGGCGAGCATCTTCGGCTCGCTCGTCGGTTTGGGCGGCGGTTTCATTATCGTTCCCGTCCTGCGCATCGCGCTCGGGGTCACCCCGACGATCGTTGCCGGAACGTCGCTGGTTTTCGTGCTCGCGAACGTTGCGAGTTCAGCGGTTGGCTATTTGCGCCAAAAACGCGTCGATCTCTCGCTGGCGTTGCCGCTGGTTATCGGCTCGCTCCCCGGCAGCATCGCCGGTGTTTTGGCCGTCAAGCGCGTCAACGATACCTGGTTCGATGTCGCGTACGGCATTCAACTCATCGTGCTCGCGATTCTGGTCATGCGGCGGCGCTACGTCCAATCGCGACCTGTCGGTGAAAAAACATTCGCGCACCGGTATAGTGTCGCGATCCCGGCCGGCTTCATCTTAGGACTCCTGTCGAGTCTTTACGGCATCGGGGGCGGGGTTGTCATGATTCCCTTGCTGCTCATCGCGGCGCGCATGCCGCCGCACATCGTGATCGGCACGACCTCACTCATCGTCGCGCTCACCGCCCCCGTCGGGGTCATCGCCCATGCCGTCGGCGGCGACGTGGATTGGGCCGCCGCGGTGCCGCTCGTCATCGGCGGATTGATCGGCGGCGCGCTGGCACCGCTCGTCGCGGAACGCGTCTCGTCACCGCGACTCATTACGCTGCTGGCATGTGCGCTCATCGCGGCGGCGCTGGGGCTAGCCGCCCGGCACTTCATCTAGCGCCGGCCGCGCGATGCCGCTGCCGCCGGCAGCACTTCGCGCAATTCGACGACCTCAAATACGGCGAGCGACCGGCGGCAGCGGGCGCACATGGCATTCGCCGGCGGTTTGCGCTTGCGCAACACTTCCATCGTGCACTTCTCGCAGCGTAGAATGTAGCGTTTCGCGCTTTCGTTGAGCGGCCGGGCGGTTCCCAAGTCATGATAGATCGAGCGCAAGCCCAATTCGCGCATCTTGCGCTTGAACGCCGCGGTATGGCCGGGATTGAGACCCTTGGCGTGCAGCCACGCATGAATCATTTCGTGCAGCAGCGTTTCACGCAGCTCATCGGGCTTGCCCGTCAGGTGCTTGGGCGAAAGTTCGATCGCCGGCGGCTTGTAGGTGACGCGGCCGGCCAAGTTCGAGAAGCGCGCGTTGTACGCGATCCGATAGGTCGGAATTTCACCGTTGAAGTGGAGATAATTCAACTGCGCAAAGAGCAGCTGCAGTTCGGCGACGTCAGGCAGCATCGGAGCGTCGTTCGACACCGGGTGGCGCGCACTCCGGCATGAACCCCCGCAGCAAAGGCGTAGTTGGGGGACGTGGGCCTACCGCCGAGAGTTGTCATTCCGATCGTCGCCGCGTTCGCCGTCGTCTTTCTGGGCATCATGGGCTACTTCTTACGCATCGGTTTCGGCACCACCGGCGCCGCCTTTGGACCAGCGGCGCAAGTCCACGAACAAGGTGATGCGCGCATTGCCGCAACGCCGGTGCCGGCTGCCGGTCCGACCGATCCGCCCGGCACGGTCGACATCCCGCAAAGCGGTGGCGGGCCTGTCGCGGGCGAGCGGCCCGCGACCGGGCCCGACGCGCTGCCGCCCGGAAATCCGACCGGCGGCGGTCCGCCGGCCCCGGTGATGCAGCTGCTGTCGACACTCAAAGCGCGCGTTGCGAACAACCCGCGCGACATCGCCGCGCTCGTCGAGCTCGGCAATCTTTATTTTGATGCGTCGAAATACGATACCGCCGCAGGGTATTATCACCGCGCGCTGGCGCTGGATCCCACAAATCCTGACGTGCGTAACGATGAAGCGGCGGCGCTGCACGGCGGCGGCCGCGATCTCGATGCGCTGCGTGAAGTGAGCCGCGTGCTCGCCGAGCGGCCGGCTTTCACGCAAGCGCTGTTCAACCGCGCCATCATCTTGGGCGCGATCGGCCGCCGCAGCGATGCCGTCGTCGCGTACCGCGCGTTCTTGCGCGTGGCGCCCAAAGATGCGCATGCCGCCGATGCGCGCGCCGCGATTGCGGAGTTGACGCGATGAAGTTGTATGTATCGGCTGATATGGAGGGGACCGCGGCGGTTGTCGCTTGGACCCAAGTCGACCCCAAGAACACAACGGAGTACCCGTATTATCGCAGCTTGATGTCGCGTGAAGTACGCGCCGCGATCGACGGCGCACGCGATGCCGGCGTCGGCGACGTCCTCGTCAACGATTCACATAGTGCGATGCGCAACATCGTGTGGGACGAACTGCCGCCGGACGTGCGCATGATTTCGGGTAATCGTAAACCGTTCTCGATGAGCGAAGGCGCGAACGCGACGTTCGACGCCGCCTTTTTTACCGGCTATCATGCCGGCGCCGGCGAGCAGGACGGCGTGCTCGATCACACCTACACCGACGAGACACTCTACAATACGCGCGTCAATGGACTGCGCTGCAACGAAGCGATGCTCAATGCGGCGGTGCTGGGCACGCACGGTATTCCGGTCGTACTCATCAGCGGCGACCGGGTCGCGATCGAGCAAACCCAAACCGCGCTGCCCTGGATCACCGGCGTGATCGTCAAAGAATCGATCGGCCGTTACGCCACCAATTCCGTTTCACCCACGCGCGCCCGCGAACTTATTCGCGCCGGCGCGACGCAGGCAATCCAACGTCTAGGCGAGGCCCAACCGTTCGTGTTCGCGCCGCCGATCGCACTCGAACTTGATTTCATGTATACGCACAACGCCGACTTCGCCGAACTCATCCCCGGCTTCGAGCGGATCGGCGGCCGTAGCGTGCGCTTCGTGCACGATGATTTCCGAATGATTTTTCGGGCCTACAATGCGGCGTTTCGCCTGGCCGCAGCGGCCAACGCGCCCGTGTAGCGCCGATGGTCAGCGTCGGCTTTCAAGGCGAACCGGGAGCGTTCAGCGACGAAGCGGCCCATCTCTTGGTGGCCGATGCGCAAACGCATGGGTACCGGACCTTTGACGACCTCATTGCGGCGGTCGACAGCGGCGCGGTTGAGTGCGGTCTGCTGCCGGTCGAAAATTCCATCTTTGGTACGATCGCGCGCTCCTACGATTTGCTATGGGACTATCCGGCGTTGCGCATCGTCGACGAGATCGTTTTCGCCGTCGTGCAGAATCTCATCGGGACGCCGGAAGCGGTACTGGCGGACGTCGTCGAAGTTCGCTCGCACCCCGTCGCCCTCGAGCAAGTCCGCCGGCTGTTCGACGCGTTTCCGCACTGGCGCCGGACGGTTGTCGATGATACCGCCGCGGCCGTTGCCCAAGTCATCGCCGGCGGCGATAAACGGGTTGCCGCTATCGCATCGGCGTATGCCGCGCAGCGCTACGGTGCCCAAATTTTACGGCCGGCGGTGCAAGACGACGACGACAACTTCACCCGCTTCTATTTGCTGCAACCGCGCGGCCACGCGCGCCGCACGTTGGGCCGGGCCTGCGTGGCGCTCGAACTTGCCAACGAAGCCGGCAGCTTGCGTAACGCGCTCTCGGCATTTGCGGATCGCGACATCAATTTGCGTTCGCTGGTTTCACGGCCGAGCCGGACACGCGCGTTCAGCTACCGGTTCTACTGCGAGATCGATCGCGTCGACCAACCGCGCTTGCACGCAGCGCTCGCCGCCATCAATGGTGAAACGCGTATCTTCGGCGTGTATTGATATCGCGTTTGCCGGTGCGGTAATCGTCGCGCGCACGGGTATGTACCGAACATGTTGAATCCCGAGATCGCCGTAAATTTGCGCCCGGTCGACCGCGTTAGCCGCAACGCCGCACTAACGGCACTCGCCAAAACCGTTCAGCCGGCGATCGCGAAAGCCGTTGCAAGCTTGCCGCCGGTCGTGCGCGATTTCTTGCACGGCACGCTTATCGGTCACCCGTTCCACCCCGTGATCACCGATATTCCGATCGGCGCCTGGACGGTGACGGCGGTGCTCGATACGATCGAATTAGGCGGCGGTCCAGCTATTGCGGGCGCCGATGCGGCGCTGGCGGTCGGGCTCGCCGGCGCCGTCGGGGCCATCGTTTCGGGCTGGGCCGACTGGTCCGACACGACCGACGATCCGCGCAATCTCGGCCTGCTGCACGCGGCACTTAACGGCACGGCGTTCAGCGCCTATATCGTATCGCTGGCGCTCCGGCGCAGCGAACGGCGGCAGGCCGGACTCATCGTCGGCTTGGCGGCGTACGCCTTCGTGGGCGCCGGCGGCTACCTGGGCGGCGAAATTTCCTACGGTCAGCAGATCGGCCCGAAACATACCGCGGAGCCGCTCACCCCAGCGCCGGAGTTTACGCCGGTTTTGGCAACCGACGCGCTGGCGGACAAGCCGTTGCGTGTTGATTTCGGCGGCATTCCCGTGCTGCTCTCGCGCACGCCGGACGGCGTCGCGGCGATATCAGCTATTTGCACCCATCGCGGCGCACCGCTCGACGAAGGCACCTTTGCCGATGGCTGCGTAACTTGTCCGTGGCACGCGTCGGTGTTCGATCTAGCCGACGGCAGCGTTCGGCAAGGGCCGGCGTCATTTCCTCAACCACGCTTCGATGCGCGCATCAATGGCGATCGAATCGAAGTCCGCGCGCTCATCGTCTAGCTCGCAACGCCCGCCGGCACATTACGTCGGCGCGCCGGCCGCGGTGGTTGGTGCGCCGTTGTCGGTGGTTGCCGTCGCTTGCGTCGCGAAGCGCGTGAACAGCGCGACGGTTTCGCCGTTGGCGAACCGGATGAACAGCGCGCCGTCGCCATTGACCCTATTATCGGCGGCGAAGGAACCGCTATTGCCTTGCATCATGTGGATATCGTGAACGCCCTGCTCGGGCGAAAAGCCGAACGTCGCGTCGGCACCGGGATCGGTGAACGCGTCGCCGAACGCGATCGCCGTTGACGCCGGATCGGTCATGGCGCGTTGAATCTGACCGTCGAGCAAATTTTGCAACGTGACGCCGGTCCCATCGGGCGGCAGCGGATGCATATCCGCCAGCGGAAACAGCGCGTCGCGCAGATAGTCGATTCCCTCACCGCCGGGCCCCGTCGTTAGCGGAAGAAAGCCGGGCGAGCCGGCAGCCAGCGCCGGCAAATCGCGCTTTGTCGCCGGCGCATAGTGCGGGTCGTAGTGTACGAGCACCTCGGAACCGTCGACGGATCGAACGTTGACCGCGATGCGGTAGTTGGTTCTCGCATCGATCCAAATCTCATAGTGCGGCGAATTGCCCGCCGCATTGAGCTGTCCCGACTTTACCCGGCCGACCAAGACGCCGTAGGTTCGATTGGCTAACAGCGCTTCGCGAGCGAGTAACATGTACCGTCGCTACGGCGAAGCCGGCTGCATCTCCGCTTCCCGCAATGACGGCACCGGCGCTGTTCGGTCACCGCGATTGTAGGCGATCCGAGTCCGCGCCGCGCTTTAAGCTATGGTCAGCGCAGCTACGCTCGCACCCGTGGCGCAGCCGAGCGGGCACTGTACTTTAAAGCCGGGTCCCGTGTTCTCGGTAGTGTAAACGCAACCGGCCTGCGGTAAGGAAACGGCCCACCCCCCGGCCCGGCTTGTGCCGTCCTGGCCGATAGCAGTCCGATACGAGTCACCGCATCGTTATCTCGTCTACAAACGGCGCGAGCGGATCGACGTCAATTAGCGGCTCGTCACTTGCGCGCGCAGCGACTCGATTTGAGCCGTTATCGCCCTGCGCGCGACAGCGACCGATCCGTCGAGCCGCGCGATGAGCTGCGCATCGAGCAACGCCGGCGTCGTACGCGCACACTGCTGCACGGCATCGCTAGCGGCGACGAGCTCGCTGCAATAGATCGTTGCGCTCGTGCCTTTGAGCCGGTGGGCGCATTCATCGACGGCCGCAACATCAGCGAGCGCGAACGCTTCAGCCACCCGCCGCATATCCGTATCGATGAGTTCCCGCGCCGCCTCGAGCAGCATGATGACTGCGGCGCTGTCGCCGCCATATAACGCGACGAGCTCGCCGATTTCGAGGACCGGCGCCGCGACCGCGAAATGAGCGTCCGCCGCCGGCAAACTCGGTGTGCCGCCGCCCGTCGTCCAGTGGGCGACGCAATCACGCAAAACCTCATGATCGATCGGCTTGGACAAGTGATCGTTCATCCCCGCGTTGCGGCACACGCTACTGAACTCCGCGGTGGCGTTCGCGGTTAACGCAATGATCGGTACATCACCATACGGCGCGGCCAGCGCGCGAATTTGGCGGGTTGCTTCGACGCCGTTCATGACCGGCATCTCCATGTCCATGAGCACGAGGTCGAAGTGCTGCGCTCGCGCGGCTTCGATCGCACGCTCCCCATCTTCAACGAGCGTTACGTCGTGGCCGTCGCCGCGGAGCAGGCCGTCGACAACCATGCGATTGACGAGGTTATCGTCGGCCACCAGAATGCGCCGCGGCAACACCGTCCGTGGGCCGGCCGCAGCGGATTGAACCGGCGCCGCGGCCCTGGGCAACATCACGCTGAACCAAAACGTACTGCCGGCGCCCGGCGCGCTTTGCACGCCGATCGTCCCGCCCATCGCGTCGATCAACCGTTTCGAGATCGCCAGGCCCAGACCGGTGCCGCCGTAGCGTCGCGTCGTCGAGCGATCGATTTGCGAAAATTCTTCAAATAATAAATGCTGGCGATCGGCGGCGATGCCGGGACCGGTGTCGCTTACCGCGACGTGCAAACACGAGTCGACCGAGCGATACTCCGCCGCGACCCGAACGTAGCCGCTCTCGGTAAACTTGAGCGCATTGGAAAGCAGATTGAGGAGCACTTGGCGTAGCCGCGTCGGATCGCCCATTCCCCAGACCGGAACATCGTCGCCGATCTCAACCCGAAGCTCGAGCCCGCGGGAGTCGGCATCGGTGCGAACGATCGCGGCCGCGCTGTCGATCAACGTGCGCGGTTGGATGGCGATGCGTTCCAAATCGACCTTACCGGCTTCGATTTTCGAGAAGTCGAGCACGTCGTTGATGATTGCCATGAGCGAACGGCCGGCGTCACCCAAACACATCAGGTGCCGGCGTTGCTCGCTCGTCAGATCGCTTTGCAACAGCAGCGTCGTCAACCCGATCACGCCGTTCATCGGCGTCCGAATTTCATGGCTCATGCGGGCCAAGAAATCCGACTTGGCTCGATTCGCCTCTTCCGCGGCTTCTTTGGCCGCGACCCAATTGTCGACCGTCTCGACCAGTGCCGATTTCTCGAGGCGCAGTTCTTCTGCGAGCGTTCGAATCTCGGTAATATCCCAATTCGTTCCGACCGTGCGCACCGGCTTGCCGCCGGCATCCGCGACGGTTGCACCGAGGGCTTGAATGTAGCGAGTCTCGCCGCTGGGCCAAACAATTCGAAACTCGGCATCGAACGGCTCGCCCTGGGCGGCCCGTTGAATCGCCCCAATCGTGCTGACCGCATCATCGGGATGCAGCATCGCTGCCCAGACCGCGAACGATGCTATGTCGACGCTGTGGTCCGCGCCATAAAGTTCAAACATCGTCGCGTCCCACGCGATCCGATTCGTTTCGATGTTCCACTCCCAGATCCCGACCTTCGCCGAGCGGGTCGCCAACGTCACGCGTTCGAGCAGTTGCGCCCGCTCGCGTTCCGCATCGCGGCTACGCGTGACATCTTGAAACACACCGACGATTGCGGCGATATTGCCGTCGGCGTCCAATTCCGGTTGACCGAATGACGCCACATCGCGGATCGACCCATCCGGTCGAACCACCCGCGATTCGAACGTGAACGACTCGCGCCGATCGACGGCACGTTGCAGACATTGCGTGACTTTGGCCCGATCGTCGGGATGATACGCCGCGATCGCCGCCTCGACCGTCGGCTTGAACGACAGCGGGAGGCCGTACGTCCGAAACACTTCCTGCGACCAATACAGTTCGTTGGCAGCGACATCGACCCGCCAGTGACCGATTTGGGCCATCTTCTCGGCCATGAGCATGAGCCGGTTCGCGTCTTCGAGTTCCAGCGCGGCGGCACGGCTGGCCGATTGCGCCGCCTTACTGTGTTCGATGTCGATGCAGGTGCAGATCCACTCCGCCTCTTTCGGCTCGTCGCACGCCACCGGTACGATGCGCAAACGATGCCAACGGTACGTACCATCGTGGCGGCAGAGCCGGATCTCGCAGTCGACGTCACTCGTGCCGTCGAGCGCCGCGAGCGCCGCCTCCAGGGACACGACGTCGTCGGGATGCGTGTATTCGAGAATGCGATGCGCACCGCGCAGCGGTCCGACGTAATCCCGCCATTGCCCGTTGACGTACGATAGTCGAGCCGACGCATCGAGCGTTCCCACGAGTTGCGGCAGCGCGTCGGTGAGCGCGCGGCTGCGGCGTTCGCTGCTTTCGAGTTGTTGGTTGAGCCGGCCTAAGTGCGCCGGCGACCGAAACGCTAACGCTCGCGGCAACAGCGCCAACAGCGTTGCCGCGGTGAACATCGACGAAAGCGCGATCAGCGCATTGACGCTTTCCGTAACCGGTTGACTGGCGTGCCGCGCGTTCCAACTGTCCAGAACGGAAGCTAACCCGCAAGCAGCGATGAAGGCACCGAGCAGGCCGAAGACGGCCCGGAACGGGAAATCGCGCCGTTTGAGCACGAGCGTCCACACACACGTCGCGGTGCTGAAGTAGGCGAGCGCGGTTAAGCCGTCCGTCACGGCCCGCAACGAGCCGTTCACCGCAGTTGCAAGAACGAACGTCTGCCGTAGCGCGCCATGAACCCGCGGCTGTGAGATAATGCACTGCGGGCGTTCCGGCCATACGAGCTTTCCACGCTAACCGTTTCGGCTAAAATGTAACGCCGGCCGAACAGAATCCGGTAAAGATCGAGTTAACGTCGGCCGCGATAAGTGTTGAAGGGCACCGGAAACCCGCACGCAGAAATTCTCTGCAACCACAGCTCGACGGAGTTTACGACTCGCGGCCGGCTTCAAGCACGCTGCCGCTGATGCGATAGCACGTGCCGCGAAATAGCGCGACGACGGCGCCGTCCGCGACGCGTGTAACGGTAACGTCGTACACGCCGGTACGTCCGGCGAGGGTTCGTTCGTGCGCGACCGCCGCTAGCCGGTCGCCGGCGCGGACCGGCAAGCTGAATGAGATTGTCGCGTTCAGGGCAACGTAGGGCGTATCGCGCGAATTACAGGCGTACGCGAACGCCGTATCGGCAAACGTGAACGCGACGCCGCCGTGCGCCGTGCCATGGCCGTTGAGCATCGACTCGTCAACGGTCAGCCCAAGCCGGGCAAAGCCCGGGCCGCTGGCTTCAATGGCGATCCCGAGCGCCTGCGCCGCCCGGTCGCGGGCGAACATCGCCGCGGCGCAGGCTTCGGCGAGCGCCTGCGCAACGGGTTCGGCGTTCACCGCCGCTTACACAACCGGTTGTCGCGTTTCCACGATGCGGAAGCGATTGGCGACGAACGCGGCGTCCGTGAGCGACGCGTTGCCCGCCGGATTACCACCGCTGACATGGTAGTCACTAAATGCCGCTGATTGATTGACTAGCAGGCTGCCGGTGAAATTGATCGCGAGTGAAACGGCGGCGTCAGCCGCGGCTGCCGTGGCGGCGGCCACAACGTCCGGATCGGTCGAGTGCACCGTTGCGGTGATGGCGCCGCTGGTGTGCGCGCTACGCGTTGCAAGTTCCAAGCTGTGGGCGGTCGAGTCGGTCGCGATGACATATACGATCGGTCCGAACGACTCGACGCCGTACCGGTCGAGCGCCGCCGCGTCGACGTGCGCGACAAGCGGCGTCCGGATGCGGGCCCCGGGAAAGCTGGGATGCGTTAGGGCGGCACTCTGACGCACGATACCGCTACGTTGGCTTTCGGCGGCGATCCGCGCCAAGGTCGCGTCGGATGCGATCGCTCCGAGCACGTCAGCGGCGCGTTCGGGCACGCCCAGCAACGCATCGATCGCCGTCACGAACGCGGCTGAAACGTCGGCGAACGAACGCCGGCCGGCTTCCGTCATGATGCCCTCGCGCGGCATGTAAACGTTTTGCGGCGTCGTGCACATTTGCCCCGAATATAAGCTCACCGAGAGCGCGAGGTTGCGCAGCATTCCGGCGAAGTCGGCGGTTGAGTCGATCACGACGCTATTCACGCCGGCCTTTTCGGTGTAGACGAGCGCGGCGGCGTTCGACTCGAGCCAGGCGCCGAACTCCGACGAACCAGTATAGTCGATCAGCCCGATTTCGGGGCGCAGCGCCAGTTCTTTTGCCAGCGGGCGGCCCGGCGGATCGACGGCCAAGAGTACGAGATCGGGATCGAAGCCCGCGTCGCGCAGTGTTTGACGCATCACCTCGACGGTGATCGCCAACGGCAGAATCGCTTGTGGATGCGGCTTGACGATAACCGCGTTGCCGGTAACGAGACTTGCAAACATGCCCGGGTAGGCGTTCCAGTTTGGGAACGTCGAACAGCCGATCGTCAGCGCGATGCCGCGCGGAACGATGCGGTAGGTTTTGTCGATGCGCAGCGGTTCGGCTTTGCCCTGCGGCTTTTCCCAACGGACCGTGACCGGCACGCGCTGCATTTCATCGTAAGCATACGCGACCGCTTCGAGTGCGCGGTCTTGGGCGTGCGGACCGCCGGCCTGGAATGCCATAACAAACGCTTGGCCGGTGGTGTGCATGGTCGCTAGCGCGATCTCGAAACTCTTAGCATTGAGGCGCGCCAGCATCTCGAGTGCGACCCCGGCGCGGATGTCGGGACCGGCGTCCACCCACCGCGCCATGGCGCCGCGCGCCGCCGCCAACAACGCGTCGATCGGCGAGATCGGGTACGCAATGTCAAGCGCGATGCCGAATGGCGAACGCTCGGTGGCCGACGTGCCGTTCGCACCGGGCTGGCCGAGCTCGAACGTAGCACCGAGCCGACCGGCAAACGCCGCTTCGCCATCCACTTTAGCGCTGTCTCCGTAAATTTTTCCGCTTGGAACCTCAGCGAAGGCGCTCCAATACGCGCGACTCCGAATGGTCTCGCGCGCCGTTGTCAGGCGGGCGGCGTGTGCGCGAAACCACTCGTGCGCCGGCGAGGCAACCATTGAAGTCATACCTGCTCCTTGATAGCGGCCGCAATCGTCCGGCCCGCGGCGTCACTATATGGTCCCGCCGTCCGTGCGACGACCGATCCGTCGGACGCGACGACGAACACGTGCACGGCGGCGCGGTCGGCGATGTCGAGCGCCGCGCAAAAGGCGTCAATGTCAACGAAGAGCGGTACGGTCGCCGCGCGCGCCTCCACCGTCGTCGCGTCTTTGCGCATCGTCGCAACGATCACCCTTTCGAGCATGCGCATCGCTCGCGGCAACACCGGGAACAGCCGTCCGCCGGCCGTTCCGTCGCGCGCGAAGCGGTCGATGAACGGCACCCATGATTCGACATCGGCGCGCGCTTTAAGGTCGAAAGCGACCAGCGCGATCGTCTCTTGGGTGACGAAATCACGCGGAAACGAGCAGCGTTCACCAGCCAAAGAAACGCCGTCGGCCGGCGGGAATATCTTCACCGTCACCGGTCGGCGTTAAAAAACCGGAATGATATCTTCGGGCCCAATGTGCCCGACGTCGACACCGTCGAGGTCAAGCTCGGGAATCGCCGGGAAGTCGATTCCCCATTCGCCGACGATCGCCCGTACGCGCGCCAGCGCCGTCCGCCAGTTGTCCGCTTGTTCCTCAAACGTCAGTACGCCTAAACCGCCTTCGCGCGCGTGCTGTACGAGCACGCGATGATTCGCCAAAAAATAGTCGGGGATGTCCCAAAACTGATTCGGCGGTTCCCATAAAATCATCGACAGAAAGACGAAGCCGGCACGCAGTTGTTTGGTGATCAAGGTCTTGTGCTCGGGCGCCAGACCGGGCCAGTCTTTCTCCAGAATCGTCAGGCAGATCGCAAGGTGGCGCGCTTCATCCTGACCGACCTTCTTGAAGATCTCGGTAAACAGGGGATGCGTCGCTTTCTTGGACATGCCGAAAAACAACGTCGAACTGGCGACTTCGCCCAGCATGAACGACGTGAACAGCACGCTGAGCGGATACTTGCCCAGCGACTCGGAGTAGCCGCTCCAATAGCGGCCGCCGTTATGGTACAGCCATTCGATGTTATTTTTGGCGGCGCGCTCGAGATCGGTGACCGCATCGAAATCCAATGGGCCACCGGGAACGAGACCCTGGATCGCGCGCTGACACACTTCCTCATGATTCATTTCGTCTTTAGTGATCGAGAAAAAACACTTGCGAATCGGATCCTCGGTGTGCTGTTCGAACGCGTGAATCGTAGCCTTGGCAAACACCGCCGGTCCCGACCCGTCGAAATTCGCGAGAACGGCGTACCAATACATGATGCCGATGCGCTGCTCGGGCGTAAAAGCATTCGGGTCGAGCGTATCCCAGGCGAAATCCGACGGATTCCACGTATTGCGTTTCGAGCGCTCGTAAATCTCGACGAGCTTGGGCGTCTCGACCCGCCACTCCATCGGGTAGATGTTCGGCTGCGGGACGGCCGGCGCGGGACGGAAACCGCCCGGCGGGACGATCAGCTGCGGGGTCGAGGCGATGGTTGCCATCCGGAAGTCTCCCTACCAATTGGTAGGGAGATGATACGCCCGTTGTGCGAGTCGCGTCAAGCGCCGCAGCGCACCGCAACGCGACCAAACGCGCTACGGGAGCCGCGTAATGGTGACCAAATACGATGTGGCAGGCACGACCAGAGCTGCCGTCAGCTGGTATGAAAAGCTCAAGGTATTGCCCGCCGGCGTCGCCGTTGTCGGGTCTTGTAGCCAACCGATGCCGGGCACGAACAACGCTAGTGCATACTGCGCCGCCGGTGGTAATGTCGTCGTCGAAGTAAACGTGCCGCTCACGCTGCCGCCGGCCGTAAACGTTGTTGTTGTTCCGGTCGTTATCGTTGCGTAGATCAGCGGCGTGCCGGGTGCGGCCGGCGTGTTTGCCGGCGGCGCGGCGGCGGGAATAATAACGGCCGTCGTACCCGTTGAAGCCGCCGGAATCGTCACGGTTGACGATCCACTGGGAAAGCCCGTCGTAACGCTTCCACCGGCCGCCGGCACCGACGTCGTTTGAGTTCCCGTCGGTACCGGCGCCGGCGAAGCTTGCGGCAGCGCCGATACGGGTCCGTTGCTCGTGCTGTTACAGCCGCTTACGGCTAACAGTAGCAGTGTCGACGCCGTAAAATAAACAGTTCTTAATTTCACTTCCACACCTCGTGAAAAAGAAGGGTGTCGTGTCGGTTCACGGCAACCGACGAGCATCCTATTTTTTAATTTTCATTTGACGCAAGCTAAACATGTGATGCTTACGTTGGAGAGCGAAATGAACACGTCACAACGACAGAACGTGATTCGCGCATACGCCTTGATATCAAGCCTGCTCATTGCGTTAATGTTAATAAGCACTGCCCACGCTGCTATGGCAAATCAAACCGCTATCGGCATTGGTGCCGGAACGCTGGGCGCGGCGCTCGATCTGAGCCGGACCGTCGATCCGGCAACGACGTTGCGTGTGACGTTCGGAACCTTTGACCTGAGGCGTCCCGCTGCGTTCAACAACGTCGTCATCGACGTGCAGACGAATCTACGGTTGACCGAACATTTTCGCTTGCAAACCGCCGGTCTCTACGTCGAGCGCCGAATCGGCTCGTCATTGCACCTTACAGCCGGTGCTCTTTTGAATCGAAACACCATTTCGGCCGTTAGCGTCGCGGCCGACTCGAGCGTGATCATCAACCACTACGCCTACTCGGCCGCGAACGCCGGCCAGATTTTCACGTTCGTGAAGTGGATGCCCGTCGCGCCCTATGTCGGCTTTGGCTTCGGCCCGCGCATCGGCGACCGTCGACGCGTAGCCTTCGTCGCCGAGGTCGGAGCGTATTACGAAGGCCCCGCGGCCGTGACCTTCGATTCGAATGGAGCGATTCGCGCCAACGCGGCGTTGTTCGCACCGTACTTTACAAATTTAGAAAATCAACTGTCGCGCGAACTGTCCCCCGTCGAAGTCTATCCGGTGTGTCAGTTCGCGCTGCGGCTGCGCATGTAACGCTCCGCAGCGACATGACGATACTTACTTACAGCCGATGTCGACGTTGACGAAGACCACGAGATTTCGGGCCGCGACTTTACGGCCGTAACATCCGCCCGTCGAGTCGCCGGCTTGATAAATCTGCGAACTGGCGTTGTTGCTGAATCCGGTGAAGTTCCCGGAAGCATCGAAGTGCAGCGTGTCTTGGGGTGACACCGTATCGGAAACAAAGCTCCAAGACGGCGGTCCATGCGCGACGGAACCGGAAGTCGAGATGACGTATCCCTGGTGCACGCTCGTCTGTTGCTGCGCGGTCCCGTCGGCGTTGACCGAGTAATCGTAGAACAGCTGCAAGGGATAGTTGAACCACGTTTGCACACTGCTGGGCGACGCGCCGCCGATAAAGGTCGATGCTGAAACGGTCTCATCCTGGGAAATGGCTTGTTCGAATTGCGTTGGTGAATTGACGATCGCCTCGTGCTGCACGAATTGGATCGACTCGTTCACTTGGGTGCGCACGAAACCGTGCGAGGTCTGCAGATGCCCTGAGAGGGCGAAGCTGCGGGCTGAACGCGTATTGACCGTACCGTCCGGGTTGAACGTACCGTGTTCGCTCACTACTTCCGGCGGCGTCGCGGCCAGCGTGTCGGTGTCGAGCCCACCGGTCAAAGCACTCGCTCCGGCATCGAGAAACAGCAGCAGGTTACCGGTCACGGCAAAGAAGTTATTTGCATTGAACTCCGTCAGTGCAACGGTATGCGACCCGCCCGTATCGAGTTGGCCGGCGAACGGCGTCAGGTCAATGCGGTAGGGCACGAAGTTCAGCGTCTGCACGCCCGGAATCGGCGCCCATAAGAACGGGTCGATGCCGCCGGTGAAGATCCACGGATAGACCGGTGAAACACCGGCCGGCTTGCCGTCCACCGCGGCGTCCGTTTCGCGAAAGGCCGTATTTCCGCAATCATTGAGCGGTCCGGTGAGATTGTTCGGTACGCACGTGTACCAGAATTCATCCGCGCTCTGGCTCTGGGCGATGACGTCGAGGTAGGCACGCTCGACGTTTTTCGGCGGCGTAAACACCGTCGCGAGTACGCTCGACGATGACGAGAGCGGCACGGCATCGCCCAGCGGGTCGGCGAGTGGAACGACGACATCGGCAACCCGCGGTGCGGGATACTTCGCGTCGGGCGGATAGAACGCAAGCGTCGCCGAGCCGTAAATAATGCCGGTATACTGTTGATTCACCACGTTGCCGAGCGAGATCTGACCGCTCTGCGGCCGGCGAAAGAGTGCCGAGAGATCGGTCTCATCGCGCCCGACCGTCCACGCCGGTCCCTCGTTGGCAAACGGTTCGGCGGTGGTGCCGAAAAATATCGTCGATCCGCCCAGCCCAATCTCGGCCGTCCGGTCGAATTGCACGCCCGGCGTCACCGAGAAGTGCACGCTTAGAACGACTTTCGACCACGGAGCCGCACATGCCGCGGGCGGCATAAACTGAAACGGCTTCGGGGTGAAATCCTCGAACGCCAGGTTCTTGAACAGCGGAACGACGCACGGCGTGGTGTCGGGACGCGCCACCGGCGGATCGGCCGGGGTAATGTTCGACGGGACGATCGCGGCGCGAACCGCGCGCAATCGCGGCGCTCCGGCGGATATGCCATGCGGATGCGCAGCGCGGACACTCGTTGCGCTCTGGGCCGCGAGTGGGCACATCGCCGACCATAGCGCGAACGCGCCGGCGAAAGCGCAGCCGCGCGCTGAGACATACTCAAACATAAGCTTGCCGATCGGGGAAAATGCGCTGCCGGCAATGCTCGAACGCACGAGCCGCCTGGCGGTGCAATTTGGTGGATCCATGCTCGATCGTCCTGCTCCGGCAGCGCGCAGCTTGCGACGGCGCGGTAGCGTGTGACCCGCGCGCGTTCGGGGCACATGAGCCTGGCAATGCAACAACTGCTTTATCGAGCCGCAGCCGTACTGACGATCAGTGTCCTAGCGTGCGCCGCCGCGGACGCCCAGACGACCGGCGCAAGTACCCAAACGCCGGGCGCGACGACAGCGGCTCCGCCGACGAATTTGCCCGCCGCGGCACCGCCCGCGAATCCACCGGAAAATCCGCTCGTGACGACCCGCGTTCGCGATGCGTTTTTGGCCTGGCAAAGCGGCCGCATCGACCGTAAAACGTATTCGCCGAACGCCGGCGGCACGTATAGCGATCCGGTCATCGCCCAGGTTTCGCCCGATCTGAACGCGGTCGGCGCGCCGCAGACCGTTACGTATCGGACGGCGTCACTGCTGCTGGGCGACTTGGTGTATCGCTACGATATTGTCGGCGCGACGGGTACGGTCTCGGTGCTGTACGCACTCGATATGAACGGCCGAACCGACAACATCGTTTTTACACCCGTTATTTTTCGCACGGTGGTGCCCGCGCAGTAACGCCCGCGTCAGGCGGCGAGATCCTCGGCGACGCGGCCAAGTATCTCACCCATCGTCGGATGCAAATGCGGCATCTCGGCGACATCGGTGACGGTTGCGCCGCGATCGATGAAGGCAATCGCTTCACCGATTAGATCGATTGCTTCAGAACCGACAATCGCCACGCCGACGATGCGGCCGGCCTCATCGGCCACCATCTTCACGAAACCCGTCGCCGCGTTTGAAACAAGAGCTTTGCCGACTTCGCTAAACGGATGGTGTTTGACGCGCACGCGAATCCCACGCGCCGCGCAGTCACGCTCGGTCAAGCCCGCTACAGCGACCTGCGGTTGGGTATAGACCGCGTGCGCTTCGAACCGGTCGAAGTCGGCCTTCACCGGGTGCTCGGCAAACGCGTTCTGAACGGCGAGCCGGCCGGCATACATTGCGACATGGACTAAACACCGCCGCCCGACAACATCGCCGGCGGCAAAAATGTTGCGGTTGGTCGTGCGCAAATAGGGGTCGATCGCGAGCTTTCCGTCGCCGGCGAGCACGCCCGCGACATCGAGCTGTAAGTCGCTGAAATTCGGGACCCGGCCGGTGGCCAGCAACACGGCGTCAACGGTGATACTCGTTACCACGTCGCCGACCGTGTAACTGACGATGGTGTGCGCCCCGGGTTTCGCGCAGCGTTCGATCGTGGCATCGAGCACGACGTCGACGCCTTCGGCCCGCAGCGCTTCGGCGATCGCGTCGCCGACGTCGAAATCCTCGTTGCGCAGCACGTGCGCGCCGTCTTCGAACAGCGTTACGCGCGAACCCAAGCGCGCAAAATACTGAGCGAATTCGCAGCCGACCGGACCGCCGCCGATCACCGCGACGGCCGCCGGCACCGATGTCATTTCAAGCACATCGTCACTGAGCAGAAAGCCCGCTTCGCGCAAGCCCGGTATCGGCGGCGCGACGACGCGTGAACCCGTCGCCAGAACGAAACGGTCGGCGCTGATGCGCCGGCCGCCGACGTCCACGGCGTCACGGGCCACGAAACGGGCGCTGCCGCGTACGAGCGGAAAGCGTTCTAATTCGTGCAACCGGTCTTCGGAAAAGTAATCGACGAGTTCGCGCTTGCGATTGATGATTGCCGGCAAATCGACCCGGACCGGCCCCGTGTCCACGCCCACGCCGGCCGCGCTATCGACGTCGCCCAAACGTTCGGTAGAACTCAGGAGCGTCTTGGCCGGCATGCAGCCGCGTAGAATGCACGTACCGCCTAAATCGCCCGGCCCGCTGATGAGCACCAAACGCCGGCCGGCCGCCGCGGCCGCTTCGGCCGCCGCGAAGCCGGCCGTCCCGGCACCGATAATGCACACTTCGTAGCGCTCTTCCATCGTGCGCCGCTTACCCCGAAGGACGCCAGTTAATGCTCGCTCAGTCCTTCGAATGCCAGCGTCAGAACCGCGGACGTTATCTGCGTGCCGGTCAGCGTCGAGCCGCTGCGATACCACTGCACGACCGAATTCGACATGCCGAAGATGAGCCGGGTCGCGAGCCGGGCGTCGACGTCAGCCCGAAGCGAACCGTCGGCTTGTGCCGCTCGCACGAGGTCGATGACGATCCGGTCGAACGCCCGCCGGCGTTCGAGCGCGGCCCGTTCGACGCCCGAACTGCCCCGGACATGAAAGAGCACGCTGAGTTCGGGCAAAAGCTCGAGCGTGGCGGCGCATACACGCGCGACGACATAGCGCAGCCGCGCCAGCGGCGGGCCGGCCGGTAACGCGGGTTCGTCGAGAATAGCGAACAAGGCATCCAGCGCGCGCGCGAGCCCACGTTCGAGCAACGCTTCTTTGCCGCTGACATGGTGGTAGATACTGGCCTTGGTGATGCCGGCCGCGCGCGCGACGTCGTCCATCGTCGCCCCGTCATACCCGCGCTGTGCGAAGACCGCCAGCGCGACATCGGTCAACGAATCGATGTCATACGTTTTGCGCGGTTCCATCGACGTCGCCTTATTGAGCCGGCGCGGGATCGGCTTTCTTGGGCCCGATCCGTAGCGGCTCGGGCAACTGCTCGGGCGCGATCCACAGGTACATGATCGGCACGATGAACAGCGTGAGCACGAGCGAACTCGTCAACCCGCCGATCACGACGGCGCCCAGACTCGCGCGCGACTGTGACCCCGGTTCGAGCGCCAGCGCCAAAGGCAGCATGCCGGCGATCATCGCCATCGTCGTCATGACGATCGGCCGAAAACGAGTCGCGGCACTGTCAATGACCGCATCGCGCTTGTTTTTTCCATCGCGTTTGCGCACGGTATTGGCATAGTCGACGAGCAGGATGCCGTTCTTGGTGACAAGGCCGACGAGCAACAGCGTCCCGATCAACGAATACAGGTTGAGCGTTTGATGCGTGACCCACAGCGCGAATACCGCGCCGACGACGGCCACCGGCACCGCGAACAGAATGATGAACGGATTGCGAAAATCGTTATAGAGCGCGACCATGAGCAAGTACACCAACACGACGGAGAGCACCAGCGACGTGCCGACTCCGGCAAGTGTTTGACTCATCAACTCCTGCTGCCCGCCGCGTGCCGCCTTGACCGAAACGCTGGCCGGCAGGTGTAATGCTTCCACGCGCGCGTTGAAGTCGCGCATCACGTCGGAAAGATTGTAGCCGTCGGCGACGGTCGCGTCGACGTGCACCACGTCCTCGCGATTGGTCCGGGTGATCACCACGGGCGCGGGGTCGAGCGACAGATGCGCGATATCACCGACGCGCACGATGGCGCCGCCGGCCGAGCGTAACGGAATCGACAACACATTGGCCAGACTTTGCATCGCCGTGCGCGGATAGATGACTTCCACTTGCACCAGACCATTGGGTGATTCGAGTTCGGTCGCCACGTCGCCGCCGAACGCCGCGCGAATGGCGCTCGCGGCCGCGCCGATCGATACGCCCAGCGCGCGCGCCATCGGCCGGTTGAACTCAACCGCCACTTGAGGCAACGATTGTTCGGCCGAATCGTTGACGTTGATCGCGCCCTTGGTCGCCCGCAACGCCTGTGCGATGCGCACACCGTAAGCCGACGGGTCGGACCCGTCGGGCAATGACACCAACTCGTCGATCGGCTGACGCGGGCCGCCTTGCGTCGGATCGCTGGCGGGTTTGGCGATCGAAACACCGTCAGGTGCGTAGGTGCGCGCGAGCGCGAGCACGCGTTGCAAATAGTCGTTGGTGGAATGCTTGCGTTTGGCGTTAAGAAAGATGTTGATTTGACCGACATTGCCTTCGAGCAGAAATCCACCATAGGGCGAGTTGAAGCCGCCGGCATTGGTGACTTGCGTTTCCAGATCCGGAAACCGGTTGATCTCGCGCTGCATCCGGTTGAGCACGGCCTGGGTGTGCGTGAGCGGTGTGCCGGGCGGGAACGTGACGGTATAGTAGATTTCGCCTTGATCCGCGGCCGGAATGTAATCTTCGCCGACGACACCGAGCGGAACGAGCGAGACGGCAACGGCAACGAGCACCACCGCCGTGATGAGCAGCGGCCACGGGCGGCCGATCGCCGCCGGCAACAGCCGTTCGTGATAACGCGCCCTCAGCCACTCGAATCCGCGGTCGAATGCCCGAATCGGCGCCCATGGCCGCCACTTTGATTTGAGCGCCCAGACGCCCGCCAGCGACGGCGTGATCGTGAACGAAATAAACAGCGAGGTCAGGGTCGAAACGGTGACGACCACCGCGAATTCGCTGAGCTGCACGCCGACTGGGCCGCCGATGAACGCGATCGGCAAAAAGACGACCACATCGACGAGCGTGATGACGATTGCGGCCGTACCGATTTCGCTGCGGCCGTTGAGCGCTGCTTCGAGCGGCTCCTCGCCGTCGTCGTGATGCCGGCTAACATTTTCGAGCACAACGGTCGAATCGTCGATCAGAACGCCGATCACCAAGGTCATCGCCAGCAACGAGATCGTATCGAGCGAGAAGTGCAACACCGACATCGCGACGAGCGCGACGCACAACGACGTTGGAATCGCAATCATGACCACAACCGCGCTGCGCCACGACTGCAGGAAGAGCACCATGAGAATCGCGGTGAGTACGACGCCCTCGATCAGCGTGCGGATCACCCCCTCGACCTGCTGCCGCGAATAGTCGGACTGCACGTAATCGACGCGGAAATTGACTGCCGGAAATTGCTTGCGCAAGGCCGGTAGTGCGTTGATGACCGTATCGGAGACGGTAATTTCGCTCGAGTCGCTGGTTTTCTGGACTTGCAGCTCGACCCCCGGCACACCGTTGATATAGGCGTAATTGCGCACCGGCACGCTGGCATCTTCGACACGCGCGACGTCGCCGACGTTAACGCCTTGAGCCGGCCGCGTCCAGCCGTAGAGCGAGCCGGTGTACGGGCTGGGCCCATAGAGTGTCGGCGCGCTGCCACCGCCGGTGGCGCCGCCACTGGCCGAGGGGATCGATAGCGCGGCAACCGATTGCGGCGAGTCGATATCGCCGCGCACATCGATTTGCGTTTCGCGTCCGGGCTGGTACGCGATGCCGCCCGGCGCGCGCAAATTATTTACCGCTAAGGTGTTGATCAAATCGGTCAAGGTTAATCCGTAACCCGCCAGCGCGTTCGGATCGACGTTGACGTTGTAGGCCGCTTGCACGTTGCCGGCGACCTGGACGTTCGATACTCCGCCGAGTTGCTCGATCGCCGGCGCGATCTGGCCGTTGGCAATCGCGGCTAATTTCGCCGTTGACATCGCGCGCGAATTGAGCCCGATCGACACCACCGTCGCGGCGTTGGGGTCGAAGATCCGGATGACCGGATTGACCAGATCGGTCGGCAGTTGCGACTTTGCGGCGTTGAACGCTTCGATGACGTTGGTGAGATCAGTGTCGGCCGCTGATCCCAGCGTGAAATAGGCGGCCACGGTCGCGGAACCCGTTTGCACCGACGTATCGACATGCAGCAGGTCTTGCGAACCCGCGATCTGATCCTCGACCGGCCGTGCGATCGTATCGCGAATCTCGGTCGTCGACGCACCCGAGTAGCTCAACCGCATACCGACCGTCGGCTGATTCGTGTTCGGCAAACGTTGCACGATGAGCGATTTTGCGCTCACGAAGCCGAACAGCGTGGTGAGCGCGATGAACACGATGACCAGCGGCCAGCGCTCGAGAAAAACTCGGGTCAGCCACATCTAGCGCACCACGTGAACCGGGGCGTTCGGCTCGATACTCGTGGCGCCGTTGCGCAGCACGCGCGCACCGGCGGCAAGGCCTGCGACGATCGAGTTCGCGCCATCGGTCGATTCCTCGACGACGTGTCGCGTGCGCGCCTTACCGCCGGCGACGAGCACCAGTTGGGTGTGCGAATCATCGACGAATGCGGACGCCGGAACGATGACGCCGCGCAGCGGGGTCAACGACACCGCGGCTTGGACCGGCGTCCCGGCGCGCAAGGCGTCATCCGGATTGGGCAACGCCACCTTCACGGTGAAGTTGGTCGAACCCGGCGTCGCGGCGTCGAGCACGGCCACGATCCGGCCGCTGAAGCGCCCGTTGGGAATTCCCGCGCGCACGACGCTGACGGCATCGCCGACGCGGAGTTGATAGGCTTGCACCGCGGAGGCCGTGAGGATCGCGAACACGCGCGCTTTGGCTTCGACGGTGAAAATTTGGCGGCCGGCCGGATACTCGCCCGGGTTCAGATTCCGATTGACGACGACGCCGTCCACCGGACTCGTGATGGTGGCGCGGCTGATTTCACGGCGCAACTGTTCGGCCGTCGCTCGTTGCGCTGCTTCGTCCCGCTGCGCGGCGGCAACCGTGGCGGCCTGCAGACCGCTCGACGTGCTGCCGTTGACGCGCTGGCTCACCGCCGACTCGGCCAGCGTCGATTCGGCCGCGGCAACGGCTTGCTGGTCGTTTTGCACGACCACGGCCTGTTCGTCGTAATTTTGTTGTGGCAGATAGCCCTGCGCTACTAATTTAGCGTCGCGCTGCAAATTGAGAATAGCTTCGGCCAACGTCGCCTTGGCTTGATTGACCGACGCCTGGGCGGTTCGGACTTGCGCGGGCGTTCCCGCGACGGTAAGCTGCGCGTTGAAAGCCGCTTCGGAAACCCGGGATTGGTCGGCCTGCGCCGTCTGTTCGGCAGCCGTCAGGCTGGCCTGCAAATCGTCGGTGTCCAACTGCGCCAGCCGCTGGCCGCGCTCGACGCGATCGCCTTCTTCAACGTACACCGCTTGCGCCGGTTCGTTGATCGCGTTTGAAAGTGCGACGGTTTGATCCGGCGCGATCGCGCCCGGAATCGTCAGCGCGGGCCGCAGCCAGCCCTCCGTAGCGATAGCTGTTTGGACATCGACCGGCGCGGGCGCGGGTGACGCGGAAGCCGATTCAGCCGCGCCCGCGCGGAAATTGGCGCAACCGGCGAGCACGGGCAGCGCTGCCAGCAGCCAGACCAGCGCAACCCTCAATGGCCGGCGCCCGCACCGCCGACATTACCGGTTCCCACGCGGGAACTCGGCCCAACGCGAGCGCTGCCGGCGATCGATGCGGTCGACGCCGCTGCCACGGCACCCGATCCGGGAGCACCGCTCGTCGCGTTGCCCGCGCCGGCACCGCTCCCCGCGCCGACCCGGCCGTACCCGGCGGCCGCCGGTCCGGCGCCGGCGCTCACCGAACCCGAGCCGGCCGAACCCGCGCTGACGCTGCCGGTTCCGGCGGCCGTGCTCGTGGCGGAGCCGGAATTCGAACTCGTCCCCGGCGCCCCGGCCGTACCGGCCGCGGCCGCGGAGCGCCCATAGTCGGTCGAGCTGTTCGAGGCGCCGGTACCGCTGCCACCCAAAACGCCGGCGCTGTTCTGGCCGCCCGCCGCTGCAATCGCGGTGTTGGCACTGCCGGTCCCGTCGCCGCCGCCGGTCGCCGATCCGGCCGCCGAGCCATTCATACCCGTCGTGCCGTTACCCGCCCCGAGCGTACCGGTTCCCAAGCCCGCCGAACTCGTCGTGCCGGTGGACGCGCTCGGGCCGCCGCTCCCCGCGCCTGAACCGCTGCTCGCGCCGCCGCCCGTGTTCTCGCCGGCACTCAAGCCGCTGCCGCCGCTGCCGCCCGCCGCCGAAACGCCCGCCGCGCTACCGGCCGCGCCGCCGTTGCCGGCCGAGGTGCCGGCGGCGTTACTCGCGGAGCTTTCACCGGAGTTTTCATTCTGCGCGCCGGCCGGCGATTGGCCACCGCCATTCGCCGCCGCCGCGGTTTGCTTGCCGCCGCGGGCGGACCCGTGCAGCAACGTTCCAGCGTAAAACGCCGCGCCCAGCAGCGCCAGGCCGAGCAGCGTGCCGAGAAACCACCGGAGGCCACGCCGCCGTCCGGACGAAGGCGCGGCCGGGCGGGCCAAGTCAGAAGATGCCATGCGGCGGAGTTTACCCGCGTTTCGCGCTTTGGGCGGCCGGACGCGGCACGCTCTGCGAAAGCGCCGCCGCTAGCGAAGCGCGACGCCCGCCAGCACGCGCTGCACGCCGGCCAAGGCCTCGTGGCAGTGGGCTTCGACTTCTTGCGCGGCAGCGAGATGGGCCGCCAGCGGCGGTTGAAACGATGACCCGATCGCGCCGATGAGCCCGCCGAGCTGTTCGCGCGGCCGATCCGGCCGGGCGATGCTGTCTTCATCGTTGCGCGCGTCGGAAGTAAGCGATGCACGCGCCGCCATTAGGCGGGCCCGCGACGCGTTCGCGGCCGGGTCGCCGGCGCGGCCCAGCTTGCGCAGTCGCACATCGATCGCATTGAGTGCGGTATCGATCGCGGAATATTGCGCGTTGAGTCGCGCCAGGAACGCATGCCGTTCGCCGAGTTGCGTGAGCGTCCACGGACTCGCCGGATCGGCCGCGAGAACGAACGGCCGCGCAAGCGTTTTGCCGTCGATATGCACGCGCGCGATGTACGTTCCCGGCAGCGCTTCGGGCCCGTCGCCCGGTCCGCGATTGGGCCGCGTCGTGCCGAGCCATTTCACCGGCGGATCTTCCAGCCCGTTCCAGGCCAGCCGGTTGACGCCGGCCGCGTTGGTGACCACGAATTGCTTGCCTTGAGCCGAGTCGATCGAACCGGCCAGATGGCGCACGATACGGCCTTGCGCGTCGGCGATGTCGATCGACGGCCGGGTCCGGGCCGGGGCTCGTTGATAAAAGCTGAGCAAGGCGCCGCCGGGCGGATTCTTACCGACGAAATAATTATCCGGCAGAGCGCCGCCGTCATTGGTTTCAACCGGCGACCACTGCGCGTACAGCGTTGTGGCACGAATGGGAAAGAGCACCGGCCCGGCCGCGCGCGCGGCGGCCAATGATTGAATCGGCGCCAGATCGTCGAGAATAAAAATGCCCCGGCCGTGGGTGGCCACGATCAAGTCGTTGGCCTGCGGCTGAATGCGTAGATCGTACACCGGTGTCGTCGGCAGATTGAGTTGCAACCGCTCCCAACGGCCGCCGCGGTCGAGCGAAACCCAGACGCCGGTTTCGGTGCCGGCATACAGAACGTCGGGATTTTTGAGATCTTGCCGCACCGTGCGCACCGGCGTGTCGGACGGCAAATTCGCGACGATCGAATGCCAGGTCGCGCCGTAATCGTCGGTAGTGAAGAGATACGGTGCGCGGTCGCCCAGATCGTGGCGATCGATATTGAGAAAAGCGGTTCCGGCCGCGAAGTGACCCGGTTCGACCGCTTCGATGCGCCCGTACTTGGGCCACGCCGGCGCGGTGACGTCGGTCCAATGCTCGCCGCCGTCGCGCGTTACGTGCACGAGACCATCATCGCTGCCGGCCCACACGACACCGTCGGCGACCGGCGACGGCGCGATATCGAGCAGGGTGTCGTAATATTCCGCCCCCGAGACGTCGAGCGAGATCGGGCCGCCCGACGCCTGCTGGTGATCTTTTTCGTCGCGCGTGAGATCGGGGCTGATCGGCGTCCAGTGCCGGCCGCGATCGGCCGTGCGAAAGACGACATTGCCGCCGAAATACGCGACGTGCGGATGCTGCGGCGAAAACGCCAGCGGTGAATTCCAGTTGAAGCGATAGCGATTGTCGGCCGTTCCCGCGGTGCTCGTGAACGGATCGCGCGGAAACGGTGAGACGTCGATCGACTGGTGCGCGCGGCTATCGTAGATCGAGAGCACGCCGTCTTGCGTATCGGTCCAAATCAATGTCGGATCGACTGGATCGGGCCACGCCCACACACCGTCGCCGCCGGCGATCGACGTCCAGTCGCGATCGAGCACGCCGATACCGTTGCGCGTGTTGACCGGCGCGCACCACGAACTGTTATCTTGCAAGCCGGTGCACACCGTATATGGCGAACGCAGATCGTAGCCCACGTGATAGGTCTGCGCCAGAACGATATTCGCCGGCGCGGACCACGTTGCGCCGGCGTCATTGGACAGCACGAAGCCGCCGTCGTTGCCCTCAATGATCCGTTTGCCGTCGGCCGACCACCATAAGTCGTGATTATCCGGGTGCAGCCGGCCGGTGAGGTGCTTGAACGTCAGGCCGCCGTTCTTGCTTTCCGTGAGATACATCGACAGGCTGATGACGCGCTGCGCGTTCCGCGGATCGACGCGCAGATGCGAAAAATAAAACGGCCGCTGTCCGGGCAACGTGTCGCGATCGGTGATGTGCCACGCGCCACCGCCGTTGTCCGAGCGCCAAATGACGCCGTCTTTGGCTTGAATGACGGCATACACGCGCCGCTCGTCGCTCGGCGCGACGGCTAAGCCGATGCGTCCGGTGAGTCCGGCCGGTAGACCGCCCGTGAGTTTGGTCCAGCTTCGGCCATTGTCGCGCGAGCGATAGATCCCGCCGAGATCGCCGCCACTGGTGAAGATCCACGGTTGACGGCGAAACGTCCACATCCCGGCATAGATGGTGTCCGGCCGGCGCGGATTCCAGGCGAGGTCGCACGCGCCGGTGGCCGGTCCCAGATACAGCGACTTGGTCCACGTCCGCCCACCGTCGATCGTCCGGTACACGCCGCGCGCCGCGCTATCTTTCCACGGATCGCCCAGTGCCGCGACAACCGCTATCCGCGCGTTGCGTGGATCGATGAGAATTTTCGCGATTTGGGACGTGTCGGCCAAACCTCGATGTTGCCACGTCTTCCCGCCGTTGACCGAATGCCACACACCGTCGCCGTAGGACACGTCGTTGCGCGGGTTGGCTTCGCCGGTACCCACCCACACGTCGTTATCGTCGCGCGGTGCGATCGCGATGGCACCGATCGCGCCGACCGGCTGTTTTGCGAAAACGGGCGCAAAGCTGACGCCGCCGTTTTCCGACTTGAAGACACCGCCGCCGGCACCGCCCACGTAGTAGAGAAACGGGTTGCGGTCGCTGCCTGCGACTGCCGCGACGCGGCCGCCGGAGATGGCCGGGCCGATCGAGCGGTATTCCAGATGCGTGTCGTCACTGGGCGCCGCGCCCGACGTCGCGCCCACCGGGCCGCACCACACACTCAAACACAGTACGAACAGCAGGCGCAATCGCATCTGCGAACGATTAGCGCCCGCTGCGCGCCACTCCCGTGCCAAAGCGCTGCACCGCGCGCCGCCCGGACGGGGCATTCGGCCAGCGCCGGAAAAGGTGCAGTCCATGACCGATGTTTCCGTTTCGCACTCGCTGCCCGACGCGCTGCCGAACGCGTTGCTGCTGACGCTCTATCGCAACATGCTCACGCAACGGGCGGTCGACACGCGCGGCTTCCAGCTCAATCGGCAGGGCAAGATCGCCATTGCGATGGGATCCGAAGGACACGAAGCGGTGCAAGCCGGGACGGGCCTCGCATTCGAGCGCGGCCGCGATCTGCTGTATCCGTATTACCGCAACACGGGTCTCGTGCTGGCCTGCGGGTTCGCGCTCGACGACGTCTTTCGCTCGCAATTCGCGCGCCGCAGCGACCGCACCGGCGGCCGCTCGATCATCAATCATTTCACGAGCAGAGCGCAGGGCATCGCGTCGATCAGTTCGATCATCGCCGCTCATCTGCCGCACGCGGTTGGTGCCGCTTGGGCCGTGCGGTCGCGCAACGAACGCGATCGCGCGGTCTTCGCGCAATTCGGCGAGGGCGCGACGAGCACCGGCGAGTGGCACGAATCGATGAACTTCGCCGCCGTCCATAAATTACCGATCCTGTTCATCTGCGAAAATAACCAATGGGCCATCTCGACCCATATCTCTAAACAAATGGTCGTTCCCGACGTCTATCGCAAAGCCGCCGGCTACGGCATGCGCGGCGTCATGTGTAACGGTTTCGATCCGGTCGCCGTGTATCGCACGGTGCGCGAGGCAAGGGCCTACGTGCTCTCCGGTGCCGGCCCGTGCTTGGTCGAAGCGAAATGCTATCGGTTCCTGTCGCATACGACCGACGACGACGACCGTACGTATCGCTCGCCGGACGAGATCGCGCAACAACGCGTCAACGATCCGGTGCCGAGCTTCGAGGCGTGGCTCATTGCGTGCGACATCATCGATGCGGCTGGTGCCCAAGCGGTGCGCGCCGAAATTACCGCGCTGGTCAACGCGACGACCGATGCGATCGAGCGCGAAGCGCCGCCGCAGGGATCCGAACTGTACGGCAACGTCTACGCCGGAGCCGATGACGCCTGGGTGTGATGCGGTGCGCCGCCGGAGCACACTTCAGTCGGGCGGCCAGCGGCGGGTTATCAGACCTTCGTGGGTCACGACGACGCCGTCATCATCGACTTCGATGAGCGCGCGTTCGCCGCTGTCGAAATTTTCGAATCGATAGCGCCGGCGGCCGGACTCGGCCGACAGACAGGTGTAGCGATGTTCCACCAGCCGCACGTCGAGCGACGGCAGCTCGATGCTCGCGACGTTGACGATCGCGGCTTGACGCGGTTCGAGCGCTATGCGCCGCAAGGTAAACGCAGTCGGCAGCGGCGTTAAACCGACGGCCACGTCGTAGCAATGAAAAATCGGGCTTTGCAACGTTTCGCCGTCGACCCGGCGCCAAATACCATCTTCGTCGGCGGCAAGTGAGATGAGCGTGCGTCCGACCCCCAGCACTTCGACGCTCACATTGCGCAGGTGCCAGCGAGAATCGCAGGTGTATTCGTGGCGAACGCGCAGCGGCCGGTCCGCATACGTGCCGACGATCGTTCCGTCGCCGACGCCGCCGGCTTCGCTCAAGCGCAGCCGGGCATACTCGAGCCGATGCGTATCGATCGACCGGTACACCAGCGTACGGTCGATCGCCGGCAACATTACTTGGGCACGAGACCTGCGTCGGCAGCCGCCATTTGGTGCGACCGTTCGGTGTACACGCGAAACTCCGCGATATCACGGGCGAAGAACAGATCGAGCGTCCAATCGAACGTGACCCGCAGCCGCCGATCGAGACCCGGCAGGCGCAGCAAGTAATACGAGCGCCATAGAGCCCAGGCCAAGAAGCCGGTGAGAATATAGCCGTTCGGGAAAGCAACCACACCGCGCCGGCCGCCAAGTGACGCCATCGTGCCCAGCGCCGTGAAATTAAACGGCTTCGTCCGCTCGCTGCGCAACGTCGCGATGATGTTATCGGCCAGCGCCGGGCCTTCGCGGATCGCATGCTGGGCGGTCGGTGGATACCAGCTATCGGCTTTGGCAGTCGGTATCCAGGCGCAATCGCCGAGCGCCCAGACACCCGGCCGGCCGCGGACCTGCATATCGCGATCCGTATACAGTCCGCCGTTGCGAGCATGGTCGACCGGCAAATCGAGCACCGCCGGCGCGGGCCGCACGCCGGCGCTCCAAATGACCGTCGACGTTTCGATCCGGCGGCCGCTCTGCAACGTAATACCGTTCTGATCGACCAGCGACACGCCGTCGCCGATTTCTAATTGGATGCCTTGGTTGCGCAGATGCTCGGTTGTGTAATTACCCATTCCGGCCGGTAAGTCGGGCAGCAGCTTTTTGCCCGCCTCGACTAAACAAATTTTAATTTCCTCGGGCCGAATAGTTTTATAATAGCGCGTGATACTGCGAAAGAGATCGCTGAGTTCACCGACTGCTTCGCAGCCCGTATAGCCGCCCCCGACCACCGCGTACGATAACAGCCGCGAGCGTTCGAGCGGATCGACCGCCACGTCGGCTAGTTCGAGCGTCGCAATGATCCGATTGCGTAACGTTTCGGCATCTTCGATCGTCTTGAGCGGGAGCGAACGCTCGGCGACTCCTTCGATGTTGAACGTCGACGTGACCGAACCGAGCGCCAGCACCAGCTGATCGTAAGCCAAGGTCATCTTGGTGCCGGTGATCGTATGCTGCAAATCCACGCGCTGCGCATCGAGATCGACGTGGATGATTTCGCCCAGGACGTATTGCGTGCGCTTTAATTGACCGCGCACCGGAGATACGATATGGCGCGTTTCAATTCCACCCGAACAGACTTCGGGCAGCATCGGCGTAAATAACGTAAAATTATCCCGGCTCACGAGCGTGATCGACGCTTCGCCATCGCGTAAGCGGGCCTCGAGCCGGCGAGCGGTAGCGACGCCGGCGAAGCCACCGCCTAAAATCAAAATTTGCGGTATCGGCATAGTAAAGTCGTGTGCTTTCTGTGGAACGTTTCTCACGTTCGAGCGGCCGGCAGCGCGAGGCCCGGAAGTGCGTCGCCGCCGATGTTCCATACGCGGCGCAGCATGAAAGGCCCGCACGCGTCGAGCGGAACAAATATTGTTCCGGCGGAGGCGCCGGCGAAGGCTATCAGTTTGCGCTCGCGCGACAGCGCCCATCCCAACCCGCGCGCTGGCCCGCCGGACAACCCGAGGTTCCGCCGGCAACCCATGGGTGCCAAGTCATGACCACGACGGTGATTATGGCGACCCACAAAAATACCCACAACGCGAGTGCGATCGCGCCGGCCGGGCGCCGATTCAACATCGCTGGGCGACGCGCGCGCGCAAGTAGTCGCCGGTCGTCGCCGCCTCGGCCGGCTGCAACGGCCCGCCGGCGGGCGCGAGCCGCGCGATGTCCCAGCGCAGATCAGCACCGCCGGCACCGAAGTAGCCGTCCTCCAGCGCCGCCTCGGCGTGAGTCCGGACCGCGCTGAGCGCGATGGCGTAGTGTTTGACCAGCGCCGCCGCGACGATGCACGCCGCGTCGATCTGCGCGCCGGTCAGCGGATAACGGCCGAAATCGCTTGGCTGCGCCGACTCCATCGCGCAAATGGCGATACCGGCGGTGTAACTATTGCGGCCCGCGGTGTGCGCCGCGTACGGAGCGGTCGCCGAGCGCACATCGACCATATTGGCGCGCAGATCGCACGTTTGTGCAACGCGAACGTCGGCCGCACCCAGCAGGCAAAAGTGATAGGCGCTAAAGACGCGCTCGTAGTCGCCCGCGGTCCAATGGAGCATCACGCCGCGCAAGGTCCCGTCCGGAAACACCGGCGCCCAATCACGGACCAAGACGGGTGGGAAGAGAATGCCCAATTCATGCACGAGGACCCATCTTCGCAGAGCCAGCCCGAATATCAGCCGCCGCCTCGCCCGCTGCCGACCGTCGCACCGCCACGCAAGAGCTGGCGCAACCGGACCGGCGGCGCGGCGGTCGGCATCGCGCTCATCGCCGCCAAATTCAAGACGATTCTCGCGCTTCTGCTCTCATTCAAATGGTTCTTCCTGGGCACCAAACTACTGCTCAGCTTCGGTTCGATCTTCGTTTCAATTTGGTTCTACGCGCTGGCGTTCGGCTGGAAACTGGGCGTCGTTTTCGTGCTGTTGATTTTGGTGCACGAGATGGGTCACTGGGTGGTATTGCGCGGGTTCGGCGTGCGCGTGTCGTTACCGTACTTCATTCCCGGGCTCGGTGCGTTCGTGGCCCAGAAAGAGATGACGGCAAATAACGTTCAGGACGCCGTCGCGGCAATCGCGGGTCCCGTCGTCGGCATCGCCGGGTCGGCGATTTGTCAGGCTTACGGCAGCGCCACCGGCAATCCGTTTTGGGTCGTGGCCGCGCATATCGGCTATCTATTGAATTTGTTTAATTTGATTCCGGTGTTGCCGCTCGACGGCGGACGCGTCGCGGGTTCGATCGATCCGCGACTGTGGATGTTCGGCTTGGTGCTGTTCGTCGTATACATCGTTACGACCGGTCTCAACAACCCGATCGCCTGGCTGTTTCTCATTCTCATCGGCGTGTCGTCGATTCCGCGCGCCATTGCCGCCTGGCGCGGCGTGGTGGATCCGCGCGTGCGCCAAACTCCGCCGGCCGTCCGCGGTGCGATCGCCATCGCGTATTTCGTCACAATCGCCGTCGCGGCACTGGGTGCCGTGCAGAGCCACATTCGCATATGAGTGGCGATGACAGCGACGTACCGCCCGACTTCGCGATGCTGCGGGCGGTCGAAATTCTAGCGGGTATTGCCGAGCGGCGGCGTGACACACCGCTCACGCCGCCGCCGCCGATCGACCGTCCGGTGGTGCTTTTCAATGAAAAGCGAGCGCTCGAACTGGGCGTGACGGACCGCCGCGGGGTGCAGCGTGATTTCGGCCGCGGCGCCGCCTATCCGTCCGCCGGCTGGTGGACGTATGCGTTGAAATTTAGCGGCAGCTTGCGCTTCTTGAGCCTTATCTTTCACCACGATCGCCTGACCGGCGTTGAATTGTACGTGCCTAAAGTCAGCAGCGTCCCCAGTTTACCGGTAAACTTCTGGGGCGATTTTCGGCTCGTGCCGGGCGAGGTCGCGCTCGGCGCGCCGCTGGCGACGCTTGATTCGCGCTTCACACCGGCCGTCGGCGGACCGGGGCGGGTCATGTATGCCGAAGCATTCGAGATTCGTTTCCCGGGCGGCCTCGGCTACGTGATGGGAAACGCCGGCGTCGCGGAGCGTTTGGTCTTGTACGCTGCCGCAGCGTAACCTCGCCGGCGGCGCGGTCGCGCTCCTGTTGCTCTTGGCCTTGACGGTCTTCGCACCGCCGGCGACGCCGGGACCACCCGAACGCGACTTCGAGGCGTATTACGCGGCCGGCGTGACGGTCAATTCCGGTGCCGATCCCTACTCGCGCTCCATCTGGAGTGCGGAGCGTCGCATCGACGGCGTCGATCCAAACCGCGACGAGTTGCTGCCGTTCGTGGGACCGCCCGCCGCGTTGCCGTTCTGGTCGCTCCTAGGACGCCTGCCGTATCGCTTCGCGCTCGCGATCTGGACGCTCGTGCTCGTCGGCGCGGCCGCCGCGATCGTGGCCAGCGCATTGCGGTTGGCGCACGTTCGGCCGGACCCGACGCGCATCGGTTTCCTGTGCGCCTTCGCGCTGGCCGGCGCTCCGCTGATCGGTTCGCTGGCACTCGGCCAGGCTGCGCTCCTTGCGGCCGCCGGCATCGCCGCCGCGCTCGTTACGTACCGTTCGCGCACCCCGGCGCTGGCGTTGTTGGCGACGCTCACGGCGGCAATGCAACCGAACCTGGCGCTGGTACTGGCGGCGCGGATGCGTTCGGGCTGGGATGCGCGTACCGCCGCCGGTGCCGCCACGCTCTTCGTTTGCTGCGCGCTGCTCGCGGGCGGCGGCCCGGCCGGCTGGCGACGCTACTTCGTGCATCTACGCGCGCATGGGACGGCCGAACGCTTCATCGCCATTCAGCACACCCCAACCGCGATCGGCTACGCCTTCGGTTTGCCGGAACCAGCCGCGATCGCGTTGGGAGCGCTCGTGGCGCTGCTCGCGCTCGGCGCAACGATCGTGCTAATCGCGCGCGAACGTTTGGACGCGACGACTGCAACGCTACTGACGTGCGCGGCACTGCCGTTGGCGATCCCATTCTTCCACGAACCGGATTTCGTGCTCGAACTGCTGCCGGTCGCACTTCTTGCGCTACGCGCGACCGGTCGAGCGCGCAGCCTCGGCGTAATTGCCGCCGTGTTGATTTTAGTGGATTGGTTCGGCTTCGCGCAGCGCCACGGAGCTCAAACCCAAATCCTGTGTCTCGCTTTTGCGGTAACCTTTGCGTTTGTGGGGCTGGGGCTTGGGCCGGCCGCCGGCCAACGCGGACGCTTGACCGACGCGTATACCGGTTGCGCGCTCGCGATCGGATTGGCGGCAATGGCTATTCCGCTCGGCGTGACGCATCCGGCGCCGACCTGGCCCGACGCGCTGCCGGGGACGTTTCGCGCCGATCCGCGGCTTGATGCAAGCGGGGTATGGGCGAGCGAACAGCAGGCGGCCGGATTGCGCCAAATCGATCCCGTCTGGGGGGCGCTACGCGCTGTGCCGCTCGTGGGGTGTGTCGTGTTGGGATGTGCGCTGATCCTTGATGCGCGCAGGCGGCGCCGGCTCGTTCTGCGCCGCGTTACCCCAGACGACGTGCGCCGGACCGCCGACGCACTCGCTCTTACATGATCTACCGTCGACACGAACCGTTATTTCGAGAGCGGCGGCGGCGGATTGAGACTTACCCCTGAAGTCGATTGCAAGCCGGAAGTGAGCACGTCGACCGGCTTACCGTTCGGCATTGCATCGAACACGTAGAGATAATTGACGCCGGTTGCTACGTACAGCAATTTCTCGGTCGCATTCAACGCAAGCTTGAACGGAGTTTCTCGCGTGGAAATGGAGCCATAGGGTTGCTTTAAACCCGGCCGGTAGAAATTTATGGTATCCGACTTTTGATCTTCCACGATGACATCATTCGCGCGGTCGAGCTTTACATCGCCCGGATTCCCCAGCTGGATACCCAGATCGCTGCCGACACTTCCGTTCGGTTTGAACTTCTCAACACCACCAAGACCCGAGTTCGGATTCGTGTAGGTCGCATACAGATTGTTGCTCGAGTCGAGTGCGACTCCTTGCACCGATTTCACGCTGAGCGTGCGCAGCGGCGTCATCTTGTTCGGAGCGTATTCGACGATCGCGCTCGTCGGATATTCCGAAACGTACACTGTTCCGTCGTCGCCGACGACGATGCTCGTCGGCTCGGTAAGTCCGGTCGTATAGGTCTTGCTGGGCGCGGTTTTACCCCGCGGATAGACGGTGACGGAATTTCCACCCAGATTCGTGACGTAGAGATTCTCGTTCGCATCGACGAAATTTCCGACCGGCGACGAAATGCCGTTTGTGATCGTGCCGATCGGCGTGGTGGGATTCGTCGCGTTATAGATGTACAGCGCATTCGCACCGTCGTCGGACACGTAGAGCTTCGGCCCGGGCCGGAGTGCTGCTTGCGAAAGCCAGCCCGGCGACGTCTCGCGACTACCCAGCGCGGAGCCGCGCAGGTCGGCCGCAAGCCCGAGGCCGCTTCGCGAATTCGCTACCGTGTCGCTCTGAGTGCTGCGCGGTAGAGTGTGCGCGGCGGAAAGCGGAAGAACGCCTGAGCTCGACGTGGATGCTGGTCCACCCGAGCATCCGGCAACCAATAGTAAAGCGGCGCACGGTACGATAGCGGCGCCAAAAGTAACCTGCATTGAACCTCCCGACACGAGGGTATCCGCGTCGCTTCAACGCGATTCATCGCAGGACCCACGTTGGGCTCAAATATCGACGCGCATCATAGCGTCGAACGGCGTGGTGCCGTTGGGTTTCCAGCCGGTCAAGTCGGCGCTGTATGCATAAACATCGTCGCGTACCCACAGCACGATATCCGGTACGTCGGCAATGATTTGCTTCTCCGCCGCGGCGATGAACGGCTTTCGCTTCGACTCGTCATACGTTGCCTTGGCCGCATCGAAGTAAGCTTCGGCTTTGGCGTTGCAATAGCGCAGTTCGTTGCCGCCGTTGGGCGGCATCTGGTTACAACCGAAGAGCGCTGATAAATCGGCATCCGGGGTTACCTGCCACGCGAAGAGCGCCGCGTCGAACTTTGTCGTGTAGATGATCCCGCCTTGCTGATACGGCCCGAACATGAGCGTCGGCGCGTACCGCCGCACGCCGATCTGGGCTCCCAGTTGCGACCATGTGCTGCGCATGAGTTCGATCGCTTGATCGATATCGCTCAAACCAAGCCCGAGTGACAGATCGAACGCTAAGCGACGTGTACCTTTGGCGCGGATGCCGTCCGCGCCGCGCTTCCAGCCCGCAGCATCAAGCAGTGCGTTCGCTCGCGTAAGATCGAAGCTCACGCGCGGCAAGGCGGTATACATGGGACTTGTCGGCGTGAGTGGACCATCTTGCACCACGCCTAAACCGAACTGCGTCTTGTTCAGTATCGTCTGCCGGTCGATTCCGTAGAGCAGCGCCTTTCGAACGCGTACGTCGTCGAAGGGTGGACGCGAAGCGTTGAAGTCGATGTGCGAATAGACGAAACCCGGCTGCGCGAGCGTTCGTACACCCGTCAGCGCTTTTACCCGGTTGTAGTATCCAAGTCCGACGATCGGCCACAGATCGATCTCGCCGGTTTGGATTTGGGTCAACAGCGTGTTACGCTCCGGTATGAACTTGTAGATGATCTTCTTGAGTTTGGGTACGCCGCGCCAATAATAAGGATTGGCTTCCATTTCGACATAGTCGCCGCGGGCCCACTTCACATACCGAAACGGTCCGATGCCAACCGGTTTGCTATTATAATCGGCGTTATTGAAATTGGCATAGCGGCCCAGAATGTGCTTGGGTAAAATACATGGATTCGCTCCGGCAGTCCCAAAAAACGTCGGTAAGAAACCGGAGTAAGCTTTCTGCAAATGATATACGACGGTGAATTTGTCCGGTTCGTCGATTTTGCGAATCTTATCCCAACCATCGCGGGTAGCTTCATTGTTTTGGGGATTGTTGACCGCATTGGTGGAAAAAACGACGTCGTCGGCGTCGAACGGAGCGCCGTCCGACCACTTGACGCCTTTGCGCAGATGCCAGGTGATCGTTAAACCATCGGCGCTGATAAGATGATTTCGCTGCGATGGAACCGCCGTGGCAAGCTCGGGAATCGGACGATTATCCGGCCCGTACCGCACGAGATAGGCCATCGTCAGGGACGACATGTAGCCGAGCGAAATGACGCTGGCCAGATGCGGATTGAGCGAAGTGATATCGTGATCGTCGCCGATGCGCAAGGTGTGCGGGATCGTCGATGCGCGCCGAGTGGGCGCCGCGCGACCGGCATCATCCCTGCTCGGCGCGACGCCCGGTAACGCCGGGGCGGTCGCAGCGGTATTTGCTTTAGAACAGCCGGCAAGCAGAGCAACACAGATCGCAACGGCGACCCGGCGCATTAGATGTCGACGTCGAGCATCGCGTCGAATGCCGACAGTTGATTGGGGTGAAAGTTCTTTAGATCCGAATTGAACGCGAACGTATCCTTGCGCACTTCGATCACCACCGTGCCGACGTCGCCGACGAGCCGTTCTTGAATCGAGCGGTCGAGCGACCGTTGCACGCCGCTATCGTAGGTTCCCAAAAAGCGCGTCATCGCGACGTCGGCCGACGGACTGCAGTAACGGCCGACGTTCTGGCCCTTGGGTGGAATGCGGTCACAACCATAAATATTGCTGAGGTCGCCGTTGGGATTGTCACTCCAGGCGAAATTCGTAATGTCGAACTTGCCGCTCATGATGATACCACCCGTCTGCGCCGGAGCGAAGAACGTCGATGACGGATAGTGGACGACGGTAAAATTCGCACCGATCTGCTTCCACGATGCGCGAATGAGTTCGATCTGCTGATCGGTGTCGGGCAAACCGACCCCCGACGCATAGGTAAAATCCAGCCGCTTGCCGTTTTTCGCGCGAATTCCATCGGCACCCAGCCGCCAGCCGGCGCGGTCGAGCAGCGCATTGGCGCGGCTGATATCGTACGGAATTTTCGCGATCGATGGATCGAAGTACGGATGCGCCGGTGCCAGCACACCCTCTTGCAACAAGCCGTTCCCGTGCCGGATTTTAGCCAGAATCGTCGGCCGGTCGATCGCGAGCCGCAAGGCTTCGCGCACCGTCCGGTCGTCGAGCGGCGGGTGGGCCAGGTTGAAGTCGACGTGATCGTACAGATAGCTCGGTTGCTGCAGCACGCTGATCCCCGGCAGATGCTTGACCCGATCGGCGAACGCCGGCGAGACCGGAAGCCACAGATCGATCTCATGCGTCGTGAGCTGTGTGAGAACCGTATTCCGATCCGGAATGATCTTGAAGACAATCCGCTCGAGCTTCGGTTTTGCGCCGAAGTAAAGCGGATTCGCCACCATTTCGACGGAGTCGCTGCGCTTCCACGCAGCGTACTTGAACGGTCCGATACCGATCGGCAGCTCGTTGTAGGCCGCCGTATTGATCTTGGTCGACACGAGCACGTGCTGCGGCAGCAAACACGGGCTCCCCCCGGCGGGCGAGAAAAAGCTGATATAGTAACTCGCGTACGGCCGGCGCAAATGGAAAACGGCCGTTTGCGGATCGGGCGTATCGACCGCGGTGACTTCCGAAAACCCTTCGTGGGTTTGCTCGTTATTGTCGGCGTCTTGAACGACGGCCACCGAGAACTTCACGTCGGCGCTCGTGAACGCGACGCCGTCGGACCATTTCGCGTCACGCCGAAGATGATAGGTGATGGTCTTGCCGTCGGCCGAGATGCCGTGGTTTTCGCGGGTCGGCACCGCCGTTGCCAATTCGGGGATCGGCCGATTGGCGTGATCGTACCGCACGAGCCAAGCCATCGTCAGCGACGACATGAATTGTAGCGTGAGCTGCGCGTTGAGGTGCGGGTTGAGCCCGACGATGTCTTCGCCGGTCGCATAGCGCAACACGTGCGCGATCGTATACGACTGACGCGGCGCATCCGCGGCGCCACCCGGAACGGTCAACGCGACGGCCAGCGCCGCTCCGGCGGCGGACCTTAGAAACTGTAGGCCCACGGATTCCAAAATGGGGTGAGGATAACCGGCGTCGAGCTGAAATTTTTGAGCGCGGTCGGGTAAACTTCGAGATCTTTGCGAAACCACAGGATGATCGATGGATCGTCACTAGTGAACTCGCGTTGAACGACCACGTAGTCGGCGATGCGCCTGCGCTGATCGACCGTAAGATTCGCGTCGCGCATCGCTTTAGTCGCCACCGGGTTATTCCAGAACATATAGTTCTGCCCGTGCGGGGCAAAATTGTCGCCCGAATACACGGCAGCATTATCGATGTCCGCCGCTCCGTTCCAGGCATAGAACGCAACATCATACTTACCGCCAGCCAAAATTCCGGCCGTCGAGTTATCGAAGAAATTCACCAGTGGATAGTTTTTTTACCACCGCTTCCGCACCGACGGTATGCCAGAAGGTCTGCACTTGCTCTTCTATTGCTCGGCCGGCATTTGATTCGATTTGGGTCGAAATTTGAAACGACAGACGTTGACCGTTTTTCACCCGGATTCCATCCGCTCCGACGTGCCAACCCGCGGCGTCGAGCAAGCTTTTCGCTTTGGCGACATCGTACGAATAGTGAACGACGTTCGCGGTCTGCGCGAACGGGTACAGCGTCTTATCGAGAAACGAGTCGCTCAGTTCGCCCAACCCGTGGCGCAGCTTACGCAGCAGCGTCGGCCGGTCGATCGCGTAGGTCAGCGCCCGCCGCAGCCGGATATCGGCAAACAGCGGCCGGCGCAAATTGAAATCGATATGGTCGTACGTAAAGACAACCGGCGTTATCACCGTGAGGCCGGCGATCTGCTTGACCGTCTCGTATGATGCGGCCGCAAGGTTCCAGGCCAGGTCGACTTCATGCGTCTGCAATTGGGTCGCGAGCGTATTCTGATCGGGAATGATCTTATAGAGAATCTCGCCGATTTTCGGCCGGCCCGCGAAATAGTCGGGATTCGCCGCGAGCCGCACCTCGCTGCCGCGCGCCCACGACACAAACTTGTAGGGCCCGCTGCCGACCGGAGCCGAGTTGTAAGCGGCCGTGTTCAAACTTCCCACACTGTCGTTGAGCTTCGCCAAGAGGTGCTCGGGCATGATCGGACCGTTGCCGTTAACCGACCACAATTGCTGCAAAAACGGTGCATACACATGCTTGAGGTGCACGACGGCGACGTACGGATCGGCACAATCGACGTCATGGATGTCGCTCCAGCCATCGGTCGTATTGACATTGTTTTTCGGGTTGACCATTACTTGCCAGGTGAAGCGCAGATCCTTGCACGTCAGCTCGCCGATACCATCGTGCCACTTGATGCCGTGGCGCAACTTGTACTTGATGGTCAAGCCGTCGGCGCTTACATCGCCGTTGGCACTTGTGGGCAATTCGGTGACAGCGTCGGGGACTGGTTTGGCGTGTTCGTCGTAACGCACGGTGTAGGAAAAGATGAGCGATGACAATTCGAGGGTCGGCGTTGCCGAAGCAAGCGCCGGATTTAAATTTTTGGGGTCCGCTGCATTCGATATGACCAGCCGATCCGGATGTCCGCCGCCGCTGCTCGTGGTCCCGCCCGCCGGCCCCGAATCACCCACTTTGGTGCACGCGCAAAAAGCGAGCGCCACCAGAGCGCCCGCGATGAGCCGTCGGCCGGTCAACGCATCGACTCGGGATCGATCCCGTTCTCGTTGCAAAACGCAGCGTAGGCAACCGGTGAGATTTCCGACGGTTTGATCTCGCTGCGGCCGCCCCAGAAAACATTGGTGTAGCCCAGTTCGATGCCGGACTCGCGCAGATGCTCGTCGATCGCGGCCTTGTGCGCCAGCACCATGTCCTTATCCGTACCGTGCGCGACGCCCATGACGTTGACGTTGCGGAACTCCGGGCCGCCTTCGCGCCAGTAGGCGTGCGTCATGATGTGATGCCGGCCGACTTCGCGCCCGGCGTCGAGTTCGCGCCCGGCCGGCACGGCCCAATGAAAGAGCGCATTGTAGCGCGTGACGCGTTCGCCGCTCTCTTTATTTGGTTTGACGTGTTCGAGAAAGGTCGAGAACCGGCCGATGACGCGGCGTGCATTGAGCTCTTTACCGACCCGCTCGAATTCTTCGAGCGACACGCCGGCTTCCGCCGCCCGCGCGCGCCATAAGTCGCGCACGAGCTCGTCTGATTCGAATTCGCGTTTGATCGCCGTGAGGACGCGCCACTCACGATCGCTGAGCTCAACGATGTTCGTATCGAGCACTTCGGCCAGCACCTCGGCCCGCGAGCCCGGTTCCATGCCGCGCCGCCGAACGTGACCGACGCCCAGCGCGAAGAGCCGTTTGGCCGGCATCATGCGGTAATGCTCGGCGCCGATGCGCGCCGCCAAAAAATCGCCGTGCTTCTGCATCGAAAAGCCTTGCGGCACTTTGAGCGTCGTCCAGAGCCGGTAATTCGAGCCGGGAGTCGCAGCATCGGTGGTGCGAATAACGACGTGTCCCGAGAACGGATCGGAGCCGAATAGATATTCGAACGCGTCGGTGAGCCGGTCGGGCGGGATCTGCCAGGCAACGAGCGCGCCCTGGGCCAGATTCGTCGCCATGAGCGTTTGCCGGACGCGCCGGATCGTACCGGCCCGCAACATTGCCACGACGCGTTCGAGTACGGTGTCGACCGCCATGTTCGCCCGCTCGGCGACAACCCCGAACGGGTCGAGTTGAAATCCCGCTAATTGATCTTCGCTAACGGCCAGAATAGCCGCGTTGACCGGATCGTCGATCCATACCGGAAGCGTGCTCGTCATGCCGACAAAGCTTCACGGTGCGCCGTTGGCACCCTCCGCATATAGAAAGGCTTGTTCGGCTTGGCGCAGACTATACACCGCCGTCGACTGATCGGTCAGCGCTTGGGTCAATCCGACTTGCGCGTTGAGCAACAGCGGTAGAGTCGTGACTCCGGCCCGATATTGGGCCTGGGTGGATTTGAGCACCGACTGCGCTTCGCTATATTCAACGTCGGCGCTGGTCAACGCCGCGCGCCCCGAAACCAGTGTGACGAGTGCCTGCTTGACGTTGAGCTGCACGCTCTCGAGCACGACTTGCTGGTTCGCGATGCCCAGCGCCAGATTACCGCGCGCTTGCGCGACTTGGGCCGCCACGATACCTTGATCGTACACCGGCAACGTCAACGCGATACCGACCGACGAGCTGTTGCGGAACGCACTGCCGATCGTGTCGGTCGACGCCGTGGCCGCCGAAGCCGTACCACTGAGCGTCGGGAAATTCGTCAGTCGCGCCGCGCGCAGCGAAGCTTGCAAACCATTTACGAGATACTGCTGCGCGGTAAGATCCGGCCGCAGCGCCAACGCGCGTCCGATGGCTTGCGCGTACGTCGGAATGGATACGATGGAAAGCACCGCCGCGCCGTTGACCGGCGTGTCGTCGCGCGGCAGCACGGCCGTATTGGCATCGAGCCCCATCGCGTTGGCAAAGGTCGCCTGCGCGCTCAGCTCGGCGCCTTGATCGCGGATCACCGCCAGGCGCGCCTGCGCGGTCGGTAATTGGGCAGTGGCGAGATCGGCGCGGGCCGCCGATCCGGCACGAATCTGGGCCGCCACGAGATTTTCGTTGGTCTGATCGACCAAGACGGTTTGTACCGCGACCGCCGTCGCGCGCTGCGCCGCAAGCGAACTATAATAAGCGTTGGCGACATTGTAGGCCACGGTTTGCAGTTCGCGTTTATACGTCGCGGCTTGCGAACTTTGATTGTTGCGCGCGGCGCGTAATTCCGCCGCCACGCGGCCGCCGTCGTAAATCAACTGCTGGAGCGAAACCGACAGTGACTTCGAGGTGAAGTTGCTCGGTCCGCCACCACTCACGGTCGTCGTCGTACCGGTGCCGGTGCCGGTGCCGGTGCCGGTTCCGGTTCCGGTTCCGCCGCCCGTACCGGTTCCGGTGGTCGTCGTCGTACCGCCGCCGCCGCCTTGGTCGTGCCCGCGCGAGACTTGCGCACTGCCGGCGATATTCGGGAACAGCGCGGTGCGCGCCAACTGCACCGGTGCGCTCTGGATCTCAAGTTGAGCTCGGGCCTGGGCGAGCAGCGGCGATTGGGCATACCCGACCGCCGTTGCTTGATCGAGCGTGAGCACTTGAGGAATATTCGGATTGACGTCGCCGCCGTTGACGCCGGGCGCCGGAGTTCCATACGCCGGATACGGCAGCGACGTCGGCTGGCTCGCCGGCGGAAGAGTTACGGTCGCGTTCGGATTGAACGTCCCGCTCGGCACCGGCAGCGGCGCCAGAGTTGCAGGCGCCGGAGTCGGCTGCGCGCGGACGATGCGCGGGACGGTCGTCGCGATGACGAGCCCCGCGAGCGCGATGCCCGAGAGCGCGCGAAGATGCTGCTGTAAAATGATGTGGGCTCCCTGTTACTTCGCGGTTCGACCGGCGCCCGCAGCGGCCGGAGCGCTCATTGCAACGATACTTTTATCTTGTAGGGCATCCGGCCGGGTGGTGATGACGGTCGTACCGGCGGTAACTTGGGGCGAACGAACTTCCGCCAGCGTATCGGTTTGCAAGCCTACTTCGACCGGCACGGCCTTCGCTTGCTTAATTTCGGTGGGCGGCCCGCTGGCGCCCGGCGCACCGCCGGCTGGGGGCGCGCCGCCCGCACTTCCACCGGCTGCGGGGGCACCGCCGGCCGGCGCCGGCGGATCGGTAACGGTGAAGACGCTCGCGCCGTTTTCCGTCGTGATGACGGCCGTGCGCGGGACCAGTATCGTGTTTTTATGCCGTTCTTTCACGATTTGCACGGTGACGAGCATGCCCCCACGCAACGAGCCGTCGGGGTTGCTTTGCACCATCCGCGCGCGGTACGACAACGTTCCGCTCGTCGGCGTCGCGTTCACATCATAGACCATGCCGGAAAACGTTTTTCCGGGCGCGCTGCTCGTCGAAAACGTCACCGCGGTACCCTTGCGCACGTAGCCCAGATCCTCGTCGGGAACATTGACGTTCACGTAGACGCGGTCGACTTGGGAAACTTGCACGATCGGCGCGTTCGGCCCGGCGTACGCGCCCGGGTCGAGCAGCCGCTGCGTGATCACCCCGTCGAACGGCGCGACCAAACTTGTCTGGGAAATTTGCGTTTGCAGCACCTTGACGGCACCTTCTTGCGCTTGCAGCGTTCCCTTCGCTCCGGCAACGGTCTGCGTTTGAATCCCGGTTTGACCGAGGTTCCGCCGCGCGCTGCTGAGCGCCGCGTTCGCCGCCGCGATCTGCGCCCGCGCGCTGGCCGTGGTCTGCTGCGCCGCTACATATTGCGCGCGTGATTGTTCGAGCGTCGTCTGCGACACATAGCCCTGACCGATGAGCTGCTGATTCTGACCGAACACGAGCTTCGCGTTAGTTTCGTTGGCTTGATCGCTGACGAGCGTGCTGCGCGCCGATAGCAGCGTCTGCTGCGCCGTGGTGACCGCCGAGTTGACCGATTGACTGGTGATCGGATTCTGCAGCGTCTGACCCTGCAGTGCGGCCTGAGCTTGCGAAACTTCCCCTTGCGCCTGCAGCAATTGGGCCCGCAACGCCGAGTCGTCGATCTTGGCGAGGAGCTGGCCGCGCGTGACGCGCATGCCTTCGGTGACATAGACGGCCGCGACCGTCCCCGACTGCTGCGTGCTCAACGTCGATTGCTGCATCGGGGTGATCTGCCCGTCGAGCGAAACGTACGTCGCGATATCACCCCGCTGCGCCGCGGCGACGTTTACCGCGATCGGGGGCGGTCCCGAACGCCCGCCGCCCCCCGACTTTCCGCAGCCCGTGAACGTCACGGCGAAAGCCGTCCCCACCAAGAGCGCGCGCTCGATGCGTCCCATGTGTCTCCTCATTATACGGCGGGCTTCTCGGACGAAGCTCGCAGTTCAGCTGCAATCACCGCCGGCCCGTGAACGAAGCGGCAGAATTCAAACCAAGTACCGCCACGGACCAAGAAATGATTCACACGGCTGCTGCGCGTATCGTGTTCGAGCATGGCTGCCAAACTCGACGTCGGTCGCACCTACCAAAGTCAGACCCGCGTCGAAGAGTGGATGACCGCCGAGAAGGCCGGCAACAAAGGCGTCGACGTGCTATCGACGCCGATGCTGCTGCAGTTGGTCGAAGATGCCGCCATGCAATGCATCGCCCCGACGATGGGTGCGGGTCAAGTCAGCCTGGGAACGCACATCGATCTCGCGCACCTGGCCTCGACTCCGGTCGGCTTGATCATTCGGACCGAAGTCGAAGTGATCAAGCTCGATGGACGGCGGGTCGAGTTCGCGTTCTCGGCCTTCGACGAGCGTGAGAAAATCGCCGAAGGAACGCACGAGCGCTACTTAACGGAACGCACGCGGTTTCTGGAACGCCTCGAGGAGAAGCTGTCTTCGGCGTGAGCCGGTTATCCGTGCTACATACCGCGAGGCCGCATCAGCGGGCGGCGTTCGCCGCGGCGACGCCCGACAACGACGCCCCGACCGTGCTTTGGCCGGGAAATACGCTATCGCCGCACAAGGTCAAGCCCGCGATCCCGCTGCGGTGCGAGAGCGCCCGCAGATTCGCCGTGCGCGGCGTTTGGGGCGAGCCGCCGACGAGGCCTCGCGCCCGGCCGGTATACCGCGCGAAGGTGTGCGGCGTCGCGGTTTCGAGCACGGCGGCGCGGTCCCACGCACCCGGCGCGACGCGCTCTAAGCCGGCCCGCAACCGGCCCGCGTAGTCGGTTTTGCGCAGCGCGTAACTGCCGTCAGCGAACGCGCGTTCCCAGCCGGCGACATCGGTATGGGTGGACAGGGTGACGGCCCGTCCGCCGCCGCGCGCGCGTTGCGTGTCGCCCGGCCCCGAAAAGGAAACGAAAATCGAATTTCCCTCGCCCAGCGGCGCGGCGTCGTCCAAAACGAGCTGGTGATGGAGGCCGCAATCGTCCGGGACGGCGCCCGGCGGCAGACCGGCGTAGGCCATGAACGCGCCCCAGCGTTGCGGTTGAGCCGCCAGCTGCGCGCGCAGCGTTTCGGACAGCGGCGGCGCAAGCATGTTCCAGACGTCGAGCACCGGAATCGCCGCTATGACGGCGTCGGCCCGAATCGGGCGGCCGTCGGCCAAACGCACGCCGCGGATGCGCCCGCGCTCGCAAATGAATCCGTGCGCCGGCGTGGCGTACGCGATCTCGCCGCCGTGATTGCGGACGTAGCGCGCCAGCGCGATCGCAATCGACGACACGCCGGCCGGTAGATGAAACGTGCCTTCGCGCGCGATGTCGAGCGCCGTCGCGCCATAGACGAGATCGGTCGACGCGGCATCGGCCTGCGATGTGATGAGCAGTTGAGCATCGACGAAGGCCCGCAGCTTGGACTCGGCCGCGGCTGGCAAAATATCCGCGATCGTCTTGCCGATCGCGCTTACCAGCGCGGCGTGGCGAGGCCGCGTGGCGCGAGCCAGCGCCAGCACCCCGCCGGCATCGACCGGCAGCGCTGGAAAGCGAGTCGAGAAATCCCAGGCGAGGTCCGCAATCCGCTCCTGAGCTCGCCAAAATGACTCCGCGGCCGGCCCAAACGCCCGCCGCCGCTCGAGCGCCCAGCGTTCGTCGCCGTACCGCGTGATGCGATCGGCCGCGACGTGGACGACCATTGCCGGTTCGACGCGCTCGGCCGGCACGCGGAGGCCGAGCCGGTCGAACAGCAACCGGTGGACACCGCGCGAACCAAAGCCGCTAACGAGCGTGGCACCAACGTCGAAGCGGTACCCGGCGCGCTGGTAGAACGACGCGCAGCCGCCGGGCTGCGTATGCCGCTCGAGGACTTGCACCCGGACGCCGCGCTGGACCAACAGCGCCGCAGCCGTAAGCCCGGCGATGCCGGCGCCGACGACAACGACCTCCGGGTGATTTTGGCGGACTTTGGAACCGCGGCCTGGTGTCATGACGTTGACTAAGACGACTGCGCGGAAGCGATAATCTCCGCTCGTAATTCAAACGCGGATGCGCGTCGCTCGGCAGGGTTGCCGATTCGAGAAAGCATGTTTCGTGTGCTTTCTTTAGTGATTAAGGGCTTTACATGATGGGTATTCGGGCAACGGTCGAGCAGGCGAGGGTAATCCTCACTGTCTTCGGGCGTGCACCGGTTTCCCGTCCGGTACCGTCGCAAACGTCACTTTACACTCACACCAGGGAGAAAACTATTTGAAACGACTCAGCACTGGGATTCTTACGGCGATCGTCGCTGTGGGATTCGGGCTGACGTCGGTCAATGCGCAAACGCAAGTAGCGAAAGGTAACGAAGGAAACTCGTCGTCTGCTACGCTTGTTGCACAGGCCGCGCCGGTCCCACCCGCTGACTTCGGTGCTCCGCCTTCGGGCGAAATTCCAATCCTCTTCAACGACCATCATGTCTATTCGAAACCTGACCGGCTAAAACAGAACCGCGTCCTCGCAGCACTCGTCCGCGGCAATACCATCCTCGTTCCGCTGCGCTCGATGTTCGAGCAAACGGGTGCGACGGTTTCTTACGATCCGGCCTCCAAAACGGTTGACGTTTCGAAGCCCGGCTCCGACGTTAAAGTAACCGTCGGCCGGCCCGAAGTCGTCATCAACGGCGAAAGCCGTCCGCTCGACGTTCCGCCCGAAATCTATAAGGGCACCGTCGTTGTTCCATTACGTGTCATCAGCGAAGGCATGGGCGCCTACGTTCAGTGGGTTCCCGAGCGCAAAACGGTCGTCGTTCGCTACGTAGCAGCGCCGCCGCCGCCGCCACCGCCGCCGCCACCGGTAGAAACCCCGGCTCCGCCGCCGCCGCCGCCGTCACCGACGCCGACGCCGAAACCGGCTCCGACGGTATTCTACGAACACTTCATCGTTGGCGATTATCTGTTCGATCCCAAAGTCTACAACGAGTTTTCACCCGGCAATAAGGGCTTAAGCGGTTCTTACGCTGCGCGCGCCGCAGTTGAATTCCCGCTCTTCGGCTTGCCGTGGATGCTCGAAGGTGACTACCGTAACGAGCGCTATCCGCATAACAGCAACGGCACCGGGACGCTCGGCGATCCGGGTCTTGTAACGGTTATCGGTGGCTTCGGCCAAACGCTGGTACCGGCGTTTACCGCGCGTGATACCAATCTCGATGGACGTTTCGGCCTCAAAATCGCCGATCCGCGCATCTACATCGGTATCGGTTACATTAACGTTCAGGATAACTACGGCTATCCCAAAGAGAACGGCTTCGGCTTCGGCGTTGAAAAACTGCCCGACCTCGATCAAACGTTCTCAGTGTACGGTAGCGTGTACTACTATCCAAGCGTAAACGCGAACTACACGTATCCGACCGGAACGCCGGGCGGCCTCGTGGGCACCACGGCGAAGTTGACGGATCGTTTCCTCAAATATCAGGTCGGCGTTTCGATCCTGCTGACGGGGGCGAAAGATCCCTTCGGCATCTTCCTCGACGGCGGTTACTTGGGCGATTCCATTCGCGGCAAGTCGCTCTCACCTGGAGACGCCTCGCATGGCGGCGCGTATTTGGGTCTCGGCCTGAAGTTCTAATCGCGCAAGCGACGCGAACAGCGTAAAGAATGGCCCTTGGTTCGTCCAGGGGCCATTCTTTGCGTCTGCCGCCCGTCGCCCGCAGTTGCGACACGCGCAACTAACGAACCGATATCGAGTAGCAGCAACCGAGTTCTTATCGATTGGAGTGTGCGTTCGTGCGTCCCGATCCCGCCGCATTTGGTCGTGCCCCGGTCCGCCGTATGCTGCGGCGGGTCTTCGTCGCGGCGCTTGCCGCCTGGGCGCTCGGACGGACGGCGGCCAACGCACAGTCGGCAGCTCCGGTGCCCTCGGCCGACTTCGGCCAGCCGCCATCGGGAGCGGTCACCATACTGTTCAACGATCGGCACGTCTACACGCGGCCCGATCGACTCAAAGCGAATCGCGTATTGAGCGCGCTGGTGCGCGGCAACACGATTCTCGTGCCGCTGCGCTCGATGTTCGAGCAAACCGGCGCCACGATCCGCTACGACCCCGCCACCAAAACCGTTGACGTTTCGAAGCCCGGCTCCGACGTTCGGGTGACCGTCGGACGGCCCGAAGTCGTCATCAACGGTGAAAGCCGTCCGCTCGATGTTGCGCCGGAGATCGACGGCGGTGCCGTCCTCGTGCCGCTCCGGGTCATTAGTGAAGGCATGGGCGCGTACGTCGCTTGGGTGCCCGAACGCAAGACCGTCGTTATCCGCTACGTTACCGCCGCCGCACCACCGGTGCCCACGCCCGCACCGACCGCCGCGCCGCCGTTGCCGCAAACGCCGCAACCCGCGCCGACGGCGACGCCCAAGCCGCGCGCCAAACGGGCATATCACGATCTCTTCGTGGTCGGCGACTATCTGTTCGACCCCAAGGTGTATAACGAATTTTCGCCCGGCAACAAAGGCGTCGGCGTGTCGTATTCGGGCCGCGGCGCGGTCGAGTTTCCGCTGTTCGGCTTACCCTGGATGCTCGAAGGCGATTACCGCAGTTTCCGTTATCCGCACTCTGCGGGCGGATTAACGCCGGGCGACGCGGGCTACGTGACCGTCATCGGCGGCTACGGTCAAACGCACGTTCCGGCCTTTACCGCGCGCGACACGGATGTCGACGGCCGGATCGGCCTGCGCATCGTGCATCCGCGCGTATACATCGGCGTGGGCTATTTGCACCGCGAGGAAACGTACGGATACCCCAAACAAAACGGCTTCGGTTTAGGCGCTGAAAAACTGGCCGACCTCGATCAAACATTTTCACTTTACGGAAGCGTCTATTATTATCCGAATTTGAGCGGTAATTACGCGTTCGTCAATCTCGATCCGTACGCGGCGGCGAACGGTTTGTACGGAACGACGCAAAAGTTCACCGATCGGATGCTCAAATACCGGATCGGCGTATCGATCCTCTTGACCGCCGCGCACGATCCATTGGGCATGTTCGTCGACGGCGGTTTCTTAGGCGATTCGATCCGGGCGAAAGCCTTATCGCCGGCCGACGCGACGCACGGCGGCGCGTATCTCGGACTTGGGCTCAAGTTCTAAAACGCGCCCGCAACGCGCCGCCGGGTGGAGTGCCGCGACCGACGAACGGCGCCGGTTACGGCGTGCCTGACGGCATCGGATAAGGCGCGGCCGACGGACCAATGCCGGCCGGAACCTGCGGCGCCACGACGCCGCTCGAAGCTGCGGCACCCGAGCCCGGCGCCGGCGACGGCAGCACGTTCGGCGCCGCGATTTGCGCCGGCGTTGCGTTGGGCACCGCCGGGTCGACCGCGGTGTCGATCGGGTGGCCGACCTTGCCTTGAGCGATTTCACGCTTACCGGCTTTTCCATACCACGATTTTGGGAAATCGTGCACGAGCCACGTCATTGACGCCAGCGACCGGCGCCGGCCTTCACCGGAATCAAGTTTGGCATACATACGCTCGAGCGCGAATACGGTCTTAGCAAGCCACGTATCTTGAGGATATTTCTTTTCCCAATCACGAATGGCATCTTCGGCGAACGCAGCTTTACTTGCTTGCTGCGTCCAGCGCGTCTGATCGATCTCGATATTCGCGCCGACATCCTTGATCGTATTACGAATACCCAACACGCTCATCTTGAGCTTGCCGAAGTACTCGTCCGCGGGAGCGACCCGAACGGGCGGCGCGGGCACGTGCTTTTGCACGAGCGCTGGTTTCGTTTTCACCGGCGGCGCGACAGCGGCGGGCGCCGCAGTTGTCGTAACGGCGACCAACGAAACACACGCGAGTAATCGTTTCACAGCGATCCTCAACTATGCGAAAGTGGGTTGACGGCGATGTGCTTCGCCGCAGATTGGAGTGGGTATTCGTGAGCGCTCGTCCGAGGTCCGTTGCGCTGCTGCAACTTCGCGCCCACGATCGCGGCGACTTTACCGAACGTTGGCCGGCGATTCGCACGCAGATTGCCGCCGCCGCCGACACGGGAGCTGAACTCATCGTTCTGCCTGAAGGCACGGTTCCCGCTTACGTTATCGGTAGTGAACCCGTCGCGCCGGAGTTGCTCGACGCCGCAGCGCATGACGTCGTGACGATTGCCGCGCGCAGCGGCGCGACGATCGTGTACGGCAGCGGCCGCTACGTGGGCGAGCGGTTTCATAATTCCGCCTATGTGGTCACCGCCGGCGGCATCGTCGGCAGCGCGGACAAATGCTTCCTGTGGCACTTCGACCGCCGCTGGTTCAGTGCCGGCGAGGCCCTCGAACCGGTGACGACACCGGCCGGCCGGCTCGGCGTCCTGGTCTGCGCCGATGGCCGAATTCCCACGCTAGCCAACACGCTCGTCGAGCGCGGCGCGGAAATCCTCGTCGTCCCGACCGCGTGGGTCAGCAGCGGTCGCGATCCGGGCCAACTCGAGAATTTGCAAGCCGATCTGATGATCAACGTGCGGGCGTGGGAAAACGGCGTGCCGCTCGTCGCCGCAAACAAAGTCGGCGTCGAAGCGCGCAGCGTCGTCTATTGCGGCAAAAGCGCCATCGTTGCGGCCGACGGATCGTTCGTGGCACGGGCCGACGAGACGCAGGAAACGATCCTGCGCGGTATGGTCGCCGTGGGTCCGCCGCCATTTAGGCGCGGCGCTCCGGCAGCGGTCGAGCGCGGCTCGGACCCGCGCGACTTGGCGGCCGCACTGCGGATCGCGATCGCGGTGAAAAACGATCCGGCATTGCACGCCGTCGCCGCCGTTGCGGATGCCGACCTGCTGCTCGATCCACACGCCCACCCGGTGTCGCACGAAGTCGGCTTAGTCGATGATGAAGCCATTCTCGATCCGCGCGCGCTCGTTGCGCCGCGACTCGCGGGGGTGCGGCTCTTTGTGTGGCACGCGTCGATCGCGGCCCGTTGGGTACTGCCGCTGGCGCGCACGCGCGCGGCCGAATTGCGCGCCTACGTCGTGGTGCTCGACACGCTGGACCGGCGGGCTTTCGCCGTCGATCCCGACGGCGCGGTGCTGTGCGGAACCCTGCCCGGATTCGACGTCGCGGCGTTTACCTTCGACCGCGGCCGCACCACCAATTGGACCATCGCTCCTCACACCGACGTGCGCCGGGCGTTCGAACGCGTCGATGCGATCGCCGGCACGGGCGCCGCGCTTTGAGCTTGCGGCACGGGCATCGGCTCGCGATCGCGTTTGTCCTCACGGCCGGGTCGCTCGCGGTCCGCGCGCCCGGCGCGGGAGCCGCGTATCTCCCGACCCAGCTGATGCCGGCGGCGCCGTTTCCACTCGTCGTTACGCAGTCGTTCGAGCACGAGTTCGTCGCCCCCGGCGTCGATCGCGCGACGTACCGCCTGCAAACCTCAGCCGGCCCGCTGGTTATCTCGCTCGTTACCGTCGATCCACGCGAGCCCAGTGTCCGACTCGGCACCGTATTGGCGCACGACCACCTTGTTTCCAGCGGCGAACCGGTATCGTCGATGGCGGCGCGCACGGGTGCCGTGGCGGGCATCAACGCCGATTACTTCGATATCGGAAACACGAACTCGCCGCTGGGCGTGTTGGCCCAGAACGGCGCGCTAGTACGTTCGCCCAGCGATCGTGTCGCGCTCACCGTCGCGCGCGACCGCAGCGTCCGATTTGAGACGTATCGCTTCAGCGGCACGGCGGTCGTTAACGGGAACACGGCGATTGCGGTTACGGCGCTCAACGAGTGGCCACCGCACGACGGCGCAGCCTTTCTCACGCCGGCCTACGGTGCCGCGGCCGCGCGACCGGAGTGTGTGGTCGCCGAACTGACGCCGGTGGCAGCACCCAACGTCGGACCGGTGGCAGCGCCCGGCGGACGTTTTCGGGTAACTCGAATCGACACCGGTACGGCTCCCGCGGTGCCGGCGTTCGCATTAGCGCTAGGACCGGCGGCGCAGAGCCGGCTTACGACGTTACCCGATGTGGGCGATCTCATCGATATCACATTCGACACGCAGCCCTCCGCCGGCGAGGTGGTCGACGCGATCGGCGGCGGTCCGGCGTTGCTCGCCGGCGGAGATGCCGTCGACGATCCGGCCTCGCCCGGCTACGCCGACCGCAACCGCCGCATTCCCGTTGCCGCCGCCGCGCGCCTCACCGACGGCGACGTGGCATTCGTGGTGATCGACGGGCGACGGCCGGCTGTTTCGATCGGTGTCAATCGCGCCGAGTTTATCGCCCTGTTAACGGCGCTGGGCGCGTCAGACGCCATGCAGTTCGACAGCGGCGGCTCGGCGACGCTCGTTGCGCGCGTGCTGGGCGAAACACGCGCGACCGTGCAGAACGATCCGTCCGACGGCGTCGAGCGGCCGGTCGCCGACGGCGTATTCGTCTATAGCGATGCGCCGCCCGGGCCGGCGGCGCGATTGGTCGTGCGTCCCAGCGCGATCGAGGCGTTGCCGGGCGTGGCGGTGCATCTCCGCGCGATCCTCGTCGATGCGGCCGGACACGCGCTGGGCGCGGCGCGGGGACCGTGGCAACTCGCCGGCGCCGGCGCGTCGATCGGGCCAGACGACGTGTTGCGCACCGGAAACACACCGCTGATCGCGACGCTGCACGTTGGCCGCGACGGCGCCGCGACCGACGTGCCACTCACCATCGTACCGGCGGTCAGCCGGATCGAGATCGGGCCCGAGCGGCCGGATCTGGAACCGAACACCAGCGTCGCGTTGCACGCCCGAGCCTTCGATGAACGAGACCGGCCGGTGCTGACCGGCGATCGGGTGAATTGGCACGCGCTGCGCGGCAGCATCACTGCCGACGGTCTGTTTTCCGCCGGGGGCGCCGACGGCTTCGTTACCGCTTCGCTCGGCGAGGTACATTCGAGCGAGATCGTGCACGTCGGGCGGCATCGGGTGCCGCTGCCGGGGTTCGATACCGCCGGTCAAGCCGGCTGGCACTTCAACAGCGTTCCGCCGGAGGGTCCGGGGGCGCTCGGTTTCACGCCACAGGGGACGCTGCAGATCGCGTACGATTTCAGCGGTTCGGAACGGGCCGCTTATGCCGAAGCCGGCCTGCCCTTGGGCGAACCGCTGGCACTGTCGTGTGCCATCGACGGCGACGGACGCGGCGCCGGCATTCGCGTCGCGCTGTTCGATCGCTACGGTGAACGCTCGGCGCTGACGCTCGCGAAAACGATCGACTGGACGGGCGCCGAGCGACGCGAAGTGCGCATCCCGGCCGCACTCGCGCCGCCGATTGCGCTGCGCTCGTTCTACGTCGTCGGGTCGCTCGGGCCCACGCCGGTGAAGAGTTCGGGAACGATCGGCATTCGGGCGTGCGAGGTGACGCTACCGGGAACCGCGGCCCAGATGCCGTAAACGTCGCGCGATGGAGTTTGCGACCGCCGCTGCGCGCGTTTTGGATACGGCAACAGCGCGCGGCGCGGCGTATTGCGACGTCCGGTTCGAACGCACGCGCACCGAACGCGCCGAAGTTCGCAACGGCGACGTGAGTGGATTGGCCGACGAACGCAGCGACGGTTACGGTATCCGCGCGCTTGTCGACGGTGCTTGGGGCTTTGCTGCCAGCAATGCCTTCGATGACGCCGGGCTCGATATGGCGGCGGCACGCGCGGTCGACGCCGCGCGTGCCGCCGCGGCCATTGCGACCCGGCGCATCGGCGAAGCGCCCGTCGACGCCTATGTCGATACGTTTGCAACCGTGACTCAACGCGATCCACGCGATGTCGCGCTGGGTGACCGCGTGGCGCTCCTGCTCGACGCCGAGAAGCTGCTGCATGCCGCGCCCTCGATTACGGTCGGTCGCGCGTGGATCGATCTGTGGCACACCGAGAAGTTCTTCTTCTCCTCGATCGGATCGCAGATCGCACAAACCATCGTGCAGAGCGGCAGCGGCATGAGTGCGCTCGCCGTCGGTAGCGGTGATGCGCAAATGCGGATGTGGCCCGGCGATCGCGGGTTATATCAAAGCGGCGGCTGGGAGATTATTGAAGCGGCGCAGTTGCGCGAGAATGCGCAGCGTACCGGCGAAGAAGCGCATGCGCTGTTGACGGCACCGCAGTGTCCCAGCGGCATCATGGATATCGTGTTAGGCGGCTCGCAAGTGTCGCTGCAGATTCACGAGTCGTGCGGCCATGCCGCCGAACTCGACCGGATCATGGGTTGGGAAGCGAATTTCAGCGGCACGAGTTTCCTGGCGCCGTCCGCGCTGGGCACGCTGCGCTACGGTTCACCGCTCGTCACGATCCAGATCGACAATCTGCTGCCGCGCGGGATCGCCACCGCCGCGTACGACGATGAAGGCACGCGCAGTATTACCTCGGACATCATTCGTGACGGTATGCTGGCGGGGTTTGAAACGTCGCGCGATACGGCCCGCGCAATCGGGCGAGAATCGAACGCCTGCGTGCGGGCGCAAAGCTGGATGCACGTGCCGATGATCCGCATGTGTAATTTAAATTTACTCCCCGGTGACACGCCGTTCGACGAACTCTTCACCGACATCGAGCACGGGGTGTATATGGAGGCGAATCGTTCGTGGTCGATCGACGACCGGCGGCTCAACTTCCAATTCGGCTGCCAAATCGGTTGGGAGATTCGCAACGGCAAGCGCGGCCGGATGCTCAAGAATCCGACGTACGCGGGCGTAACGCCGCAATTCTGGAATAGTTGCGATGCCATCGGCGATGCGGCGGCGTGGTTCGCGTGGGGCACGCCCAATTGCGGCAAAGGCGAGCCGATCCAAACCGGGCGCACCACGCAGGCCGCCGCTCCGGCGCGCTTTCGCAACGTCAATGTCGGCGTCGGCTATGACGGCTGACGAGCGGCTGCGCTTGGCCGAGCACGTCCTCGGGCGTTCGCGCGCCGATGCGACCGAAGTGACCGTCACCACGACGCATCACGCTTTGACGCGCTTCACGCACGAAGCCGTCAACCAAAATATCGATCAAAGCGACACGGCCGTTCGGGTGCGCGCGATCGTCGACGGCCGCATCGGCATTGCGGCAACCAACGCCTTCGACGACGCCACGCTCGACGCGACGGTGGCGCGCGCCCACGACGTCGCGACGTTTGCGCCGCGCGAGAGCATCATGCCGGTGCTGGCCGGTGACGCAGCTACCGTCGCGCCGCCGGGCGCGTTCGTCGCCGCGACCGCCGCTGCAACGCCCGACGATCGGGCGCGCGTTGCGGGCGCGGTTTTTGCGCACGCGGCGAGCAACGGATTGTGGTCATCGGGCTATGCGATGACGGCGCACGAAGGCATCACGATCGTGACGTCGAGCGGCGCGCGCATGTCGTTCGACAGCACCGATGCCGGTGCGAACGTGAAGATGAATGGGAGCGACTCGACCGGATTCGCCGAACGGTACTCGCGCGATATCGCGGCGCTCGACGGCGCTGCGCTGGGCCGCGAGGCGGCTCGAATCGCCCTTGCAACGTCCGAGCCCAGCGCCGTCGCTCCGGGTGACTGGACGGTTATTCTGCTGCCGGCCGCCGCGGGCGAACTCTTGCGCTTCGTGACCGCGCACTTCTCCGCTGAGGCGTTCTCCGACGGTTCGTCATTCGTTACCGGTAAGCTCGGTGAACCGGTACTGGGCGGCAACGTGACGCTGTACGACGATTACGCCCACCCGCTCAACCCCGGCCTGCCCTTCGATTACGAAGGCGTGCCGACGCAACGCGTCACGCTCGTCGAGCGCGGCGTTGCGAACGACATCGTGACCGATTCGACCTGGGCCCAGCGCTTGAACCGGCGCAATACCGGCCACGCGCTGCCGGCGCCGAGTCTAAATGGTCCGCAATCCAACTTCGCCGTCGTCGCAGCGGGTTCTAAATCGCTGGCCGCACTGATCGCCGAAACCAAGCGCGGTTTGCTCGTGACGCGGCTGTGGTACGTGCGCAGCGTCGATCAGCGCTCGGTGTTGCTCACCGGTATGACGCGCGACGGCACCTTTCTCATCGAAGACGGCGTCGTCCGCGGCGGCGTGCGCAACATGCGCTTCAACATGTCGATGATCGCGGCGTTATCCAACTGCGAAATCGCCGACACGCAAGTCCGGACCGGCAGCTACCACTACTCGTTGGTAACGCCGGCGTTAAAGTTCCCGAACTTCCACTTCACCAGCGTCTCACCGTATTAATCGCGGGAATTGTTTTGCTGCGGCGCCAGCTGCGGGGTGCTCGCTGCGCAGCAATGCACGGCGGATGTTTGCCATAGCGCACCTGGTCGACCACTTCATCGACGGCTGAAATCACCGCCGCCGGCCGATCTTTTTGTATGTTGTGCCCGGCACCGTCAACAACGAAATGGACGCCACGCGACGACAACCTCGCAAGGCGGTCGCGAGCGTGATTCTCTTCGATCCACTCGGCGCATTGCTGCACCGCCGAACGAGGGTCCGGGGCGTTCTCAGTTTCCTGTACGTTGCGTTGTTCGGATTCGGTCAGAACGATCAACGGCAAGTTACCTCGTGGCCGTTGCAAACGCCCGGCCGATCGAATACCCGTGCTGTATCCGCGCGCTTTGAGTCGTCGAGTACCCCTTCGAGCGCCGTTTTGACGTCGCGGATGCTCGAGCCGCGCATTTCTCACGTTCTTCCGGACGCGTTTAAGATCCTGATTCGCTACGCAAAAGATCGAAAGCAATCAGATGCGCGGCTCCCGAAACGCCGACACCAAACAGTGGGATAAGGGCTAGAGGTAGCCTCGCGATTTCGTTCATGCGCGGATCGCGACGAAGCGTTGCGGAGAGTCCCGTCCCGACCGCGACAATAAAATCAGCGAATCCAACGGCGTTGATGGCAAGGTATGTCGTGCGTTTTCGCGGGAGCATCACAAGCGCCGTCGCCAAAGCGCCTGCAATGATATCGCCCCAACCGGCGTTACGAACGAACGTCGGCGGGAGCTTGTCATCGTCACCATACGCGAGAAACATAACGCCAGCAGCGATACGCCACGTATGAATAAGCGAAATGCGATGAACGCCGAGTTCGCGCGCCGCAGCGCGCAGCACCGGCGATCGGTGATAGATAACTGTCGGAACGACGATGCCAGCCACGATAAGGGGAGCAAGAGTCGTAGGTGCGAGCCGCGCGAGCACGCCCGTCGCGCTCGCTGCCGTAACGGTACCGGCCCACGTTAGGAGCGCTGCACCGACGCGAGGGCTCATGCGAGCAAGGGCTGACGGAGGATCGAGACTCATGGCTGCGCGGGCTCCTTAACAAGGGAAACGTAAAACCATAAACAAATGTACCTACATATGTATATGCATGTTATACAATTCTGTCAAGGCCCGGGCGCGTAGATGTCGACGGTCGACTCCACAATGGCAATGCTCGTTCGGGATCAGTGCGTTTGTCTAAACGTGCGAAAAGCCGCGCGCGCTTTAACAAACGCTTACGACGAAGCGCTCGCACCGGCCGGCCTGCGATTGACTCAGTTCTCGCTACTCGCGCATCTCAGGGCACTCGGGCTTAGCACCCTCACGGACCTCGGCAAAGCAATGGACTTAGATCAGACCACGGTCAGCCGCAATGTCGATCACTTACGTCGGCTAAAATTACTGTCCGTGAAACGGACCGGCCGCACGCGCGTTCTCGCGCTCACCCTTACTGGCCAAACCGCACTTGATTGCGCCTACCCATTGTGGGCGTCTAGTCAGGCCACGTTCTTGGCTCATGTCGATGGCGAAGCGAAATGGTCCATATTACGCGACGATCTGATGCATCTGATCCGTGGCAGGGCTTGAGTGCTGCCCAGCTCGACAGGTCTCGAAAGCGACCCGTTCAGAGACGAGTTGCTGTTGCTCTAATGTTCTTTCACTTTGCAGCAATGAAGACCCGGCTCGCCCGGCGACCTTACCTCGTCAGTTTTCGCTCGTGAATCTGGAAACTGTTCCCGTCCGGATCGGTGGCAAATGCAAACCAACAAACTGGCGACTCCATCACACCGGTAATCTTGACGCCGCGTTCTGCGAGCAGGGCGCGCGTCGACGCGACGTCGTCGACCTCGAACGAAACCCCCGAACACGTGCCAGGCACAATGCCCGGGGGCTCCGCGTCGATCGCGAACGTTGCGTCGCCCAGGTCGAACTCGATAAAATTCTGACTGAACGATTCGCCAGGCGTCAAACCAAGAACTTCGGTATAAAACGCTCGCGCGCGCCGGACGTCGCTCACCGCGTACGCCACAAATGCCAACTTCAATTGCATTTCAACAACTCAAGAGAACGGTTATGATGTCGAAGGCAGAAAACTCCGGTGCGGTTGCGCTATAGGGACGAGCCGTCAAATCACCGCGTGGCTAAAGATGAAGTCTATCCCGAAAGCGTCCGTTTATGGGATGATTGCAGACCCAGGCGCGAAGCGGCTTCGCATGTCCCGTAAATCTGTCCCGAAACGAAAAGGCGGAATTCCGCTCGACAAGCTGCTCGCCGCGCATGTGGCGGGGCACGACACTCGACTCGATCATCTCGTCGAGCGCCACGGCCAGGACGTCGTGCCGGCGTCGTCGTCAAGCTTGCCCCGGCAGCGTCGCCGGCGGCACCTAAACCGGCGTCGACGCGCCCTGAACCCCGGAAACCGAACGCAAAGAAGGCTCCAGCGCGTCTAGTCCGGACGGATGACTCCCCGGTCATTGGAACCGGCTCGCCGCGCTTAGTTGGCTATGGGCGCGTCTCGACGGACGAGGAAAACGACGGCGCTGCAACTCGATGCGCTGCGCGCTGCGGTGTGCGCCGTCATTCACGAAGATGCCGCCTCGGGCTCGCTGCGATTGCGACCCGGGCTCGAGCGCGCGATCGCGGATCTCGATTCGGGGATGCCCCGTCGTCTGGCAACTCGATCGGCTTGGACGCAGCCTGCGCATCTGCTCGACTCGGCCGAAACGCTGCGTGAGCGGGGTGTAGCGCTGCGCTCATTGACCGAACATATCGATACCGGCACCGCAGCGGGTCAGCTGCTCTACTCCGTGCTTGGCGCCGTTGCGCAATTCGAGCGCGACGTGCTGCGGGAACGCACCGTCGCCGGTCTGGCTGCCGCAAAGCGCCGCGGCGAGCATCTCGGGCGCCCCTTTGCTCTCACGCCCGCGCAGATCCGCGAGGCGCAGCAGATGCTCGCTCGCGGCGAGACTCCGAACCACGTCGCAGGCGTTTTCCGCGTTGGTCGCTCAACACTTTACCGCGCCAGAGCCTTGTAGGGAACTCCAGGCCTCGGTTTTGACCGACCCTTTTGGAGCGGGGAAAGAATTACTGGACGAGCCTCGGGTTTCGGCTTCTCAAGGGATCCATTTCGTGCCAAATTGTAAGGCCTCAAGTATTCAGACGAGCCGCAGTACTCAATGGCGCAACATCGAAAGGTAACTTACCATGCGGCGGGCAATATCAAATTTCGGTTCAGATTCAGAATGTTGCTGGAAGCCCAAACGCTACAAAGTTTGTATTAGCCACGTCATACTTCAATCCTGTTACGTAAAAAGGACAGAGTGTCGCTCC
>CBDCBO010000014.1:0-868101 GCA_965214335.1 Candidatus Velthaea sp.
GAACGACGACATCATGTCGGTCAAACCGCCGTCGAGTTTCTGCAACAGCGGATCGTTGCTGTTGCGCGCGATCTTCTCTGATACTTTGACTTCGTGCACGGCAAAGAGCAGCGCCGCGCCACCTTTGACGATCGTTGACGGGCGGTGCGGTGCTCCGGCGGCAAAGGCTCCACGTTGATACGGGCCCAGCACCCAGTGGTGAAAACAAAAATATGCCACGCCCAAATGCGCGGCGAATCGCGTTTTGTCTAAGAATGCTTCGGCACGGGTTCCCGAAGCCGCGATGACGGTGATTGCCAGCAAAAGGCTGTACACAACCCGCTTGAGAGAACGTGCTTGAATCATACGACTCCTTACAAGAAGAATGGCAACCGTCGACGGAGCCTTGGCTGCACGACCGGTGACGAACCGGCAGTACCGCGCTGGGCGACTAATGTTGCAGCCGAGATATAGCACATCGGGACAGCCGGCGCATCAGCCCCCAAAGGCCGCACCAAGTTCGACGTGTACCGCCGGACCGCCGATTCCGCCGTGCTCGACATCGAAGGAATGCGGCTTGCCGTCATAGGCGCGCTGCTCGGTTTGATACGTGCCGTATTCCCACCAGTAGCGGCCATCGAGTTTGTCGATCACGTCACCGGTGCGCAAGCCGGCGATATACGCCGGACCACCCGGCCGCACGAGCGCGCGCATGTAGCCGTCACTTGGTTTGAATAAGGTGTAAAAGTACGTTGGACCGTCGGCCGGATCGTAGGCCAGGCCGCGGCCGAAAACATTCGCGGCCAGCTCCGGCCGGTCGTGCATCCACAAGCGCATTCGAAACAAAACGTCAAGCGCCAGGCGCCGGATATCGTTACCCTGGGCGTGCCACTGGTCGACCGGCCAGCCACCACAATCCAGCAATTCGAGGCCGATGTCCCGTTCGTCGCCATTGCGTTCGACCGACACGCGCACGACGGCGGCGTACGGCTTTGAGGTACATGGGCCCTGACTCGGATCGGCATCTACGGAAACGGGACGATACGTCCGCCAGCCATGCGCGATCGCTTGCAACACTTCATCGGCGGCCGCGCCCGCGTTCGGATCGGCCGCCAGCACCCCGATCGTTTCTTGCGCCGCCGCGGGTGCGGTCAGTCCGTCAAGCTCCGCTGCGGCGGCGGCTCTGACCAGCGTGAACGGTGCCGCGCCGATGAGTTGGGCGCCAAACAAGACGACCGCCAGTACCGCCGCCGTTGCAACCGCAACTTGATACGGCAGCGTCAAACGGGTGATGCGGTCGACGCCCACGCCGGTGAAATTGGCGACCCAAACATTTTGCGTGTTGGTCGGATCGCACACGTTCTGCACTTGCACCACGGCCATGACGGCCGCGACCAGCGCCACCGGTGCGATCACATGCATCGTCGCGAGCACGGTGAAGACGCCGATTCCGACACCATACAGATTGAGCGGGCCGCGATATAAGGCGAGCGGACTGAGCAAGCCGAAGACGATGACGTACGCCAGCGGCGTGCGCGGCGCGACCGCCGCGATCAGCGGCGTCACCGCGGCCGCCACCGCCGGGAGCTTCGCGGCAAACAGCAGCATGCCGATGCCGATCATCAAAATGATCGCGGGCGCGACGTCCTCAACGCCGCGCACCCAGGCCCCCATGAGCGTCTGAACGATGTCCCGCGGGCGCGTGACGAGCACCCCAAAGAGCGCCGCAACGGCAAAGGCAACAGTCGCGTCAACCGCTGCGAGTTTGTAGATGAGCACGGGCAGAATCGGCGTGACGAGCGCAATCGGGTGCACGCTGCGCTTCGGCAACGGCGGTGTGCCCAGCGCGAAGGTCGCATAGTCGCGATTGCGCCGCGCGCTCACGAGCGCATAAACGATGATAGCGAACACTTCGATGCCGGCGAGCGCGTAGATATAGGCACCGAAGGCCGTCTGATCGACTCCAAAAATTTGACCGTAGAATTTCCACTGCGCTAGATTGAAAATATAGCCGAGGGCGAAGGCCATGAGGAACAGCGTTGCCGCCGTCGCGCGCGGCACGCCGACCGTCAACATGACCGGCAGCACGATCGTGCCGATCATGATGATCGCACCCAAACCCGTCACCGACGTGAACAAGACGGCCACCGCGGCGCAAATGACGAGCGCGAGCACCAACGGCCGATCGCCGCCGTATTCTGCGGCGATCGTCACGATCGTTTCCGCGATGCCCGTCGAAAGGACAACGCGGCTGAGCAGCGCGCCGAAGATCAAGGTCGCGATCGTCGGCGCGAGTTGTACCGCGCCGCGCGCAAAAATATCGCCCAGGCCGCTGAGCCCAACACCCGCCAGCGCGCCGATTGCAAGCGCCATGATGGGCACCGCCAAAAGCGCCGGAAGCTTGCGCGAAATCATGAGTGCCGCCAGCACGAAGAACACGGCCAGCATGGCGATGCCGGTCAATTGTCGCCTTTTATCACGTGGTCGAATGGCGGCAACATGCGGGTGCGCAAGTAATCTTCACGCGCGGCCGCGTTGAGCCGGTCGGCCGCGGTGATCGCGTGTTCCGCCGCGGAGCGATAGCGCACCAGGACACGGGCGAGTCCCGGTTCGGTGCTTTCGTAACGCCAGGCGCGCGCGTAGAGCGGCGCCAAGTCGGTTAGCTCATCGCGCAATTCCCAACACAGATACTTTGCCACGTTGAGCCCGCGGTACACCGGACCATCGTCGCGCGCGGCGACATGCGACCGCGCATCGTCATAGTAGTCGCGGGCTTCCGCTCCGATTTGAAAGCGGCGGCCCAACGTGTCGTAGCGCCGCGCGGCTAGCTGCATAACGTCGACGGCGTTTGCATGCAGCGGCGGCCCCACGCCGGCTAGGTCGGTCAACGCATCTTCTGCCCGGTCGCGGATCGCGTGCAGATCGAGCGCTTTACGGCCGGCCTCGAACCGCGCATCGAACGGATCGCTCCAGAAGAGGTAGTTTGGCGGATCCGAGATGGGCGGGGTTCGCAGCAAGGTTCGCACCGCCGCAAGAGCGTCGAGCGCGCGTGCTAATCGCGGATCGTCGCTACCGAAGAACGCTCGCGCGAACGTCGCATGCCAGTTACCGCGCGCCACCGGCTCGGTCTGCCAAGCAGTTGCCGCGGCAAACGCTACCGGCGCCCACGTTGCCTCAAAAAGCGACTCGCCGTCGTCGTGCCAGACCGTCTCGAACATGCCCAGCACGTGCGCTGCTTTGCCGTCGGCGATAAACTGTGCTTCGTTGGCATACGCCGTATCGAGATCGGCGTAAATTTCATTCCAATTATTCGCGCCCGGCGAAATGAGCTGCGAGAACCCGGCGCCGGCGACCGTTGCGATGTATTTGGTAAATGATGGTTCGGCGCCATAATGGAAGGTCGCGATGATGATGTCTTTGGGCAACAGCGGCAATATTGCGGGCGTTTGCTGAACGGCATCGTCCCAGATGATCGGCCGCGCACCGCCGGCGGCGATGACGCGCGCGAGCCGCCCGACGTGGTCGGCGAACACCTGCGGTGTCCGCGGCGTGCGGCCGCGGCCAAGATCGAGCGGCTCATCGGCGCCGATGTGAAAAAACGGTACCGGTCCCGTAGCAGCCAACTCCGCGCGCAGCAGCGGTTCGAGATAGGCGTAGCTCGCCGGATCGCTTTGTGCGATGAGATAGCCGTGCGGCAACTCCGCTAGCGGCGCCAGCCGTTCGGCTTTGAGTACCTCGTGCAAATGCGCAAACGTCTGCTGCTGCGGGATGAGTGTGACGTGATAGAAGCGCGCGTACACGCCCAGTGCCTTAAGTTCAGCGGCGTGCAACACGTTGGGAAACGCGACATACGGATGACGCGCGTCGGCGAAAACTTGCTCCATGTACGGCGACCAGCCGTTGATTTTCAGGCCCGCCAAGGTCCGAATACGTTCTTTGAAATAGCGCAAGGTGGGAAATGGTCCGCGCGAGATGTCGTCCGACACGATGCGCCACTGCAGAGCCGGGCTATCGGCGATCGTCACGCAAGGGAGTAGCCATCCGCGACCGCGGCGCACCGGTAATTGCGCCAGCGTGGTCAACGCGTCGAAACGCAAGTCGGCGGTGGCACCGGCGATTCGAACGGCGTGCGGCGAAACGCTGAGCGTATATTGTGGCGTCGGCGCAAGGCCGGCGCGGTCCACGATCGGATCCGCGCCGGTGCGAACGTCGGCCGTCGCGCGCCGTACCGGCGCCGGAATGCCGAGTGCCCGCCAGCGCTCGCGAACGATCGCGAAACCGCCCGGATCGGTGTCCGGCGCGAACCGCACGGGCCGGTCGAGCCGCATTCCGTCTCCGCGGCACGCGTTCCAGATGACCCGACTCGGCAGCGGAACGAGTGCCGGCACAGACGCGGCAGGTGCTTCACCAACGCTCGCCAGGCTCGCGAGCATGGACAAGAGCAGACCACGCAGCGGGACCATCGTCGGCGCGCTTCAACGACCGGGCAGCGGTTCCCGCACCGCGAGCATACCCCGCTACGATCCCAGCCGCACGTTCTCAATCCTGGATGTACCGGATTGCGGTCAACGTCGCGATCTCATTTTTTCGCCGCGCCGACCGCCGCGCGCGCAACGCCGTCGTTGCCGACGACTCTATCGTTGAGTCGATCGCTAGTCCGGTAGCCGACGGGCCGGACGAACAGCGTGCGGTCCTGCAAGCGCATACACCATGGCGATTCGCTGCCGGCCGGGGGCAAATCGTCGCGTTGCGACACGTTGATTTCGAACGGCCGGCCGTCCGCATCCAAAGCCGCCTCGCGCAGCTGCGCATCCGGCGCGTCGATACGGCGAAATGGACCTTATCTGCGCGCCGCTCATGTAGGTGCCGTCCCTCATCGTTTCGTTGCGTGGCGTATTCGGCGTCGACGCCTACGCGCAGCTGGGTACCGGTTATCTTATCGCCAACGCGCTCGCCGGTTTAGCGTTTATTCCCGTTATGCTCGCGGCTTGCCGTGCGGCATGCGCCTCGCTCCGAGCGGTAGCCGGTGATGCGAGCGCTCGTCGATCAGATCGCCGGTCGAAGCCTCTTCGCCGCCCTGGCCTCGCTTGAAACCGTACGCCGCTTTGCCGAAGATGATTCGTAACCGACCCGTCCAGGAGGGCAAATCTTAATCGTTGTGCCGGTGGAACATCTTGTTCCGGCACGACCGCGTCGGCTGGTATTTGCTGATTGCTTGGACAGGTTTTCTTCTCTCTGTTGTCACTTCGCTGTGCCGGCAGGAGCGGCAGCGGTAGTGCGCCCGCTGCGTGCCGTCCGTTTGGTACCGTTTCGCGCAGATTCGGTCAGTGCGGAGCATACTGGAGGCGCTGGTCGTCTCCGCTCATTCGTCACAACAGGTATTCACGCAAAACGCGTACTTGTTGACCACGGCGCCAGCTCTTTGAGTCTTGAGAATCATCTGATTCGTAAGCGAAGGCTGCGGCGTTCGCACCCCATCGCTATTTACGGTCGTGAACACGATTGCAGCGTAGCGTCGCAGTCGTGCAGAACCAGCCGGCTCGACGGGCACCAACCAAATCTTGGGCTGGTAGAACCGGTGCCGGGTGCCGCGCACCGGCGTCGCAATTTTCTGCCCGCGGTTTGCTTCGGCGCCGGCGCAGGGCCGGCGGGCGGCGAACGTCAAGCAATGCCGCCATGAAGCTGAGGCGGATGTTTCTAGGCGCGGCGGTTACCGGCGCGATGCTTGCCGGCATGGGGATGGCGAGCGCCGACCCGGTCACGCTCACGATCGAGAGCTGGCGCAACGACGACTTATCGATTTGGCAAGACAAGATCATCCCGGCGTTCGAGCAGACACATCCCAACATCAAGGTCAAGTTCGCGCCGACCGCGCCGACGGAATATAACGCGGCGCTCAACGCGAAGCTCGATGCCGGAACGGCCGGCGACCTCATTACCTGCCGCCCATTCGATGCATCACTGCAGCTGTACCTCAAAGGCCGGCTGGCCGCCGTGAACAGCCTGCCCGGGATGAACAACTTCGCGCCGGTCGCGCGGACGGCGTGGAGCACCGACGACGGGAAAACGACGTTTTGCGTGCCGATGGCGTCGGTCATCCACGGCTTCATCTACAACAAAGATGCCTTTGCCAAGCTGCGGCTGACACCGCCGGGAACGGTGCCCGCGTTTTTCGCCGGGCTCGACAAGCTCAAGGCCGACGGCTCGTACGTGCCGCTCGCCATGGGCACCAAAGACGGCTGGGAAACCGCCTCGATGGGTTATGAAAATATCGGCCCAACGTATTACAAAGGCGAAGCCGGACGCGTCGCGCTCATTGCCGGCAAAGAGAAGCTCACCGACCCGGAGTGGGTCGCGCCGTTCACGGTGCTGGCCAAGTGGAAACCGTATCTCGGCGACGGTTTCGAGGCCCAGACCTATCCGGACAGCCAGAACTTGTTCACGCTGGGGCGAGCCGCGATTTTTCCGGCCGGTTCGTGGGAAATATCCGGCTTTCGCAAGCAGGCAAACTTTACGTTAGGCGCGTTTCCGCCGCCGGTACAAAAGACCGGCGATACGTGTTACATTTCGGATCACCCGGACATCGCGCTCGGCGCTAACGCAAAATCCGCTCATCTGGCTCAAGCACGCGTGTTTTTACAGTGGGTCGCATCGCCCCAATTTGCAACCTTATATGCAAACGCCTTACCGGGCTTCTTCAGCTTACAGAAGACGCCGGTTACGCTGCAGGATCCGCTAGCGCGCGAGTTCGTGAGTTGGCGGAGCCGCTGCAAATCGACGATCCGGCCGACGTATCAGATCCTATCGCGCGGCACGCCGAACTTGGAAAACGCGTTTTGGGTTGAAGGGTCCAACGTCATTAACGGCACGGACACGCCGCAGATCGCCGCGAGCAAATTACAGAAGGGCCTCGACAGCTGGTACAAGCCGTCGAAGTGACCGCCGCCGTTCCGGCACCGGCGCCCGGTCACAAACGTCCCGCACGTCCGCACATCGCCGTGTTTTTAGCGCCCGCGCTGCTGGTCTACACCGCGGTAATGGTTATCCCACTCATCGAAACACTGCGCTTATCACTGTTCACATCAACCGCAAATCATACGTCGTTCGCCGGATTAACCAATTTTCGGACGTTGTTCTTCGACGAACGCTGGGCGCCGCAGTTTTGGAACGCACTGCGCAATAATGGCTACTTCTTTCTCATTCAAATGCTGCAAAACCCGATCGGTATCGGTCTCGCCGCGCTTCTGGCGTTGCCGCGTTTACGTGGCGGCGGGTTCTACCGTACGGCCATCTTCTTGCCGACGATGCTGTCATTCGTCATCGTCGGCTTCGGCTGGAAGCTGATTCTCTCACCGCTCTGGGGCGTCACGCCAAACCTCTTAGCCGCGATCGGCCTCAAATTTTTATTCGCCCCCTATTTGGGCCGCGAAAGTTCGGCGCTTACCACCTTGGGATGCATTTCGGTATGGCAATACGTCGGTGTCCCAATGATGCTCAGTTACGCCGCGCTACTGGCGATTCCGGACGAGATCATCGACGCTGCCGAGGTGGATGGGATCGTCGGACTCAAACAATTTTTCCAGATCAAGCTGCCGTTGATCTGGCCGACGGTCGGCATCATCTCGATCCTCACCTTTGTCGGTAATTTCAATGCCTTCGATCTGGTCTATACCGCGCAAGGCGCACTGGCCGGGCCCAATTACTCGACCGATATTTTAGGCACGTTGCTGTACCGGACATTTTTCGGTTACCAGTTGCAGCTCGGCGATCCGAACATGGGCGCGACGGTTGCGACCATGATGTTTCTCATCATCTTGGCCGGTGTCGGAGTGTATCTGTACTTCATTCAGCGGAAGATCAACCGTTACCAATTCTAGCGCGGCGGACCGGCCGGGAGGCCCGGGCGGTTCGTACGGGCGCCTCATCGCGGCTCACGGTGTCTTGATCGCGTACACGCTCGTGTCGCTGTTGCCGGTCCTCTTCATCGTGATGAACTCGCTCAAATCGCGCCGGGCCATCTTCGCCGCTCCGCTCGCATTGCCGGGACCCGGCTCATTCGATCCGATCGGCTACTCGACGGTCTTGGCCCAAGGTTCGTTCGGCACGTATTTTTTTAACAGCAGCGTCGTCACCGTCCTGTCGCTGGCCGGAATCATCGCCTTCGGCGCCATGGCCGCTTTCGCGCTGGCGGAATACCGCTTCCGGCTCAACGCGCTGTGCGCTCTCTATCTGATGCTGGGCATCATGATTCCGATCCGGCTGGGCACCGTTGGTATTCTGGAGTTAATGGTGCGCAGCGGGCTGGTCAACACGCTTACGGCGCTCATCCTGGTCTACATCGCGCAGGGACTGCCGATTGCGGTGTTCGTGCTGACGGAATTCATGCGCACCATCTCCGACGATCTCAAGAACGCCGGCCGCGTCGACGGATTATCGGAGTACCGCATTTTCTTCGCGCTCGTTCTGCCGCTCATTCGGCCGGCATTGGCAACCGTCGCCGTCTTCACGATGATCCCGATTTGGAACGATTTGTGGTTTCCCCTCATCCTCGCACCGGGCGAAGCCACGAAAACAGTGACCTTAGGCGCGCAGCAATTCATCGGCCAATACGTGACGAACTGGAACGCCGTCCTGGCGGCACTGTCGCTGGGCATCCTGCCGGTCGTCGCGCTCTATCTCATCTTCGCCAAAAACCTGATTCGCGGGATTACCTCGGGCGCGGTAAAGTGACCGCCCAAACGACGGCCGGCCGCGACAACCGGCAACCCGCACTCGAACTGATCGGCATTGCCAAACGGTTCGGCTCCACCGAGGTTTTGGCGGGCATCGATCTCGCGGTTGCGGCCGGTGACTTCGTCGTGTTCGTCGGGCCTTCGGGCTGCGGCAAATCAACGTTATTGCGCATCATTGCGGGCCTCGAAGATCAATCGTCGGGCCATCTGCGGATCGCCGGCACCAGCGCCGACAACGTACCGCCCGCGAAACGCGGCATCGCAATGGTTTTTCAGAGCTACGCGCTGTATCCGCATCTCAACGTCGCCGATAACATGAGTTTGGCGCTCAAGCAAGAGCGCATCGCGCGCGCTGAGATTGCGCGCCGTGTGAACGCCGCCGCCGCACTACTGGAACTTAGCGGTCTGCTCGACCGCCGGCCCGCCCAGTTGTCAGGCGGACAGCGGCAAAGAGTCGCGATCGGCCGCGCCATCGTCCGCCAACCGAAGCTGTTCCTATTCGACGAACCGCTCTCGAATTTAGATGCGGCACTGCGCGTCAACACGCGCATCGAGATCGCCCGGTTGCATCGCACGCTCGGTACCACGATGATCTATGTGACGCACGACCAAGTCGAGGCCATGACGTTGGCCGACACGATCGTGGTGCTGCACGCCGGCCGAATCCAGCAAGTCGGACGCCCGATCGATCTCTATACGGCACCCGCCAATCGTTTCGTGGCGGGCTTCATCGGCTCACCCACCATGAATTTTGTGGGCGGCGACGACGCCCGGCGGCTGGGAGCGAAAACGCTGGGTATCCGGCCCGAACACCTCCGGATCGAGGCCGAACAACCGCGTTGGACGGGCCTCGTTCGCCACGCCGAGCATTTAGGTTCGGACACGTTCCTGTATGTGACGACGGCGTCCGAGACGGAACTCACCGTGCGCGTCGTGGGTGAAGTCGACGCCCGCATCGGCCACCCCATCGGCATCTCGCCGCTGCCGTCGGCGGTCCTCCGTTTCGATGCGGACGACCGGCTGATCCGGTGAACCGCGACGCAGCGAAACGCTAACGGATCCTCGGGTTGAGTGCGCGCGATCTATCGCGCCGGTGTGCCGAGGATGAGCCGATTGCGCCGATCGAGGAGCGATTCGACTTCACCGAGATAAGCCACGAGCGCTTCCAGGCCGGCAGCCGGTTCGCGATCCGCAAGCGTTACGAGTTCACGATCGAGTCCGTGCAATTGCGTTATTTCGGCGGCAGCGGGTGTTGTCTCGTCAAGACTGCGAATCACGCGCTGATCGGCAAACTGGCAGCGCAAAACCAACCGGTCGAGCGTCTCGGCCGCCGCGCTCGCCGGCTGCAGGCGTTCGCGTACGCGCGCCAACGCCTCGCCGACGTAGGCCCGAATCTGTTCGTCGGCTAGTCGCCGGTCGTCATCATTCGTATAGTCCGCGTAAGATTCGATTCGCGAGCGCAGAAACGCCAGATCGTCCATAGGGTTCCGAGCATACGACGGCGCAGGCAACCGTCCTATGGCAGTACTCGCCGTGCTCGCCGCGCTGGCCCTCTTGGGTTCGCTCGTTGGACTCGTCGTCGTCGGCCTGCGCTACCGGGCAGAACAACGTGAGGGCGCACGTGTTCGCGCACTGTTTTCGCGCTACGTTTCGCCGCCGATCGTCGACGAACTTCTGCGGCGTAAAGATCCACGGCTGTATTCCGGACGATGCGTATCGGCCACGATCTTGGTCTGCCGCATTTGGAATTTTGCCGGATTCGCCGAAGCGCTGACGCCGCAAGAGTCGCTGCGCTATCTCAACGAATTCTTTGCCTTGGCCGGAACGTCGATACAAAAGCATCGCGGAATGATCGACAAGTTCTTGGACGACGGCATCATCGGGGTCTTCGGTGTGCCGCTCGAAGACCCGGCGGCCGAAGAGCATGCGCTGCGCGCGGCGCTCGACATCGTGCGTCTCGTCGACGCGATGGAACGCCACTGGCGCACCCAAGACCGGCGCGCCTTCAAGGTCGGAATCGGCATTAACTCGGGCGACGTCATCGCGGGCGACGCGGGCTTTGACGAGCGCCGCGAGTTCACCGTCGTGGGACCGCCGGCGCTCCTCGCGGCGCGACTGCAAGAAGCGACTGAAGAATTGCACGCCTACGTGGTCGCAAGCAGCGCGACGTGCGAAAAAGTGGCCCCACTATTTTCGCTCGTGCCGCTCCTACGGCATCCGCTGCCGGGCTTGCGGCACCTCGTCGACGCCCAAATCGTCGTGGGCCTCACACGGGGAAACGATGCGCTGAGCATGCCGGCCGCCACGGCCTTTAAACACACCACGCTCGAAGCAGCGCCGGCGCCCGAACGCGGTGCGGCGTTGCCCGCGGCGGCGGGCGCGGTGCCGGCAACGCACCTCCCGAGTCAACCATCGGTTCCGGCCGCACAGCGCATCAGCCGAATGTCGCCGCCGCCACCGGATTTCGCCGCGTTGCCCATTCACGAGCTTGAAGATCCGCTCGCACCGCTGCGGCCGCGGCGAGCAGCATTCGAAAGCACGACCGACATCCCGTTTTCACTGCGCACCGACGACGCCGACGGGCCGATGTTCCCGGATCCGCTGCCGCCGCCGCGCCGGCGCGCGACGTACGATGACCGCTCGGGGCCGCCGATCGAACTTCCGCCGGCTTAACGTTCGCGCGTCAGCGGTAAGCGCTTGAGGAACGACTCGATCGTCGCTCCTTGAATTACGAGCGTCACCAGCACCACCGCGAACGTCGCGTCGATAATATGACTGCGGCCTGGAAACTCAGCCGGTAAACCCAGCGCGAGCGCAAGCGATAGCGCGCCGCGCATGCCGGCAAAAAATGCCGTCGCACGCCAGCCGGCATGCCCGGTTCCGACGCCCAATAGCGGCAGCACGCCGAAGGCCAGCATCGCACGCGAGGCAAACACGATGACGATCGCGGTCAAGCTCAGCAGCGGTTCGTGAAATAAACGCGGTATCTGCAGCAGTAATCCGGTGGCTAAAAAAACGACGGCATTGGCGATGAAAGCGATCACTTCCCAAAAACGGTCGACGTCTTGGGGGTCTTGCGCGGTGAGTATGAAGCCGCCCATCGCGCGTAGCGTGATGCCGGCCGCGGCGGTCGCGAACACGCCCGACAAACTCAACGACGTCGCAAGACCATAGGCTAAGAAAGCGAGAACGATCGTCGCGGTCAATTCCGCCGACCGGGCCCGCGCACCGCGAATCGCCAGGCCGACGAGCCCGGCCGCCGCGGCGCCCACGGCCGCGCCGCCCACGACTCCGATGACCGCTTTCCACGAGACCGCCCAGGTGTCGATTCCCGAGGCATGCGCTGCGAGTGCAAGCGCGATGCCGTAGAGCGCGATGGCCACTCCATCGTTGGCGAGCGACTCGCCTTCAACGAGCGTAACCAAATCGATCGGGATGTTGAGCCGGCGGAAAATAGCGATCACGCCGACCGGATCGGTTGCTGACACAATCGTACCGAACATGAACGCCGCCACCATCGGCAGCTGACCGGTAGCCGAGAGGCCAAGGGCAATAACGCCGGTCGTGAGCAGCACGCCCGGAACCGCTAAAATCGTTATCGACCAGGCCATCCGCCGCAAGGCGCTCGCATCCATGTTCCAAGCCGCCTCGAAAATAAGCGGCGGTAGAAAGATGAACAAGAGTGCCGGACCAAAGGTAAACGGCAGTTCCACCGGCGACGCGCTCGAGATAATTGCGCCGAAGCCGACGAGTGCGACGGCCGCCGGTAAACGTATTCGCTCGGCAACGATCGCTACAATCACAGCCGCGCCCAGCAACACGACGAATGCGCTCGTCCCCAGTGCAACGTCGTTCACGCGCGCGTCGGCCAGCCGGACTGCGGTCGTCGCGAGAACGTCCATGGTGGCGTTCATGTACGGCGCGCAAGCGCCACTTCATGCAGCCGCCGGGCTCGCGCGAGCGCGGCCTCGACCCACGAATCGTCAGATGACGGCTATTGTACCCTGAACGTACCCAAGCTCAGCGAGGGATTACAATTACTTCCCGAGTCGTTGAGATAGACGCTGATCGAACTGCCCGGAACGAAGCTCGTACCCGCGGGCGCTCCACTGGACTGATACACCGGATTTGCAAATGTCGCCGGCGCATTTGGGGACGGCAAAGGGTTGGGCGCGGTTCCCAATATGTTGAAGAGCACGCTGTTCTGGGTCGAATTATTGACCACATAAACTTGGAAACTGGGCGGCAGCGGCGCGGTGCTGGCGAGCACCACGACGCCGAAGTTGTCGGGCACGCCGCTCGCATTCGGAGCCGGATAGACGAGCACCGTTCCAATGCCGTTTGGGGGCGTGCATTGGCTTATGGAATTCGAACCGTTCCCGTTACAACCCGCCAGCACCAGCGCCAATGCGATCGACAACCCAACCCACGTAGTACGCACCGACAACCCTCGTTGAACAACATGCCTGCGATGACATGGTCATCGTCCCCCGCGAATCGTTCGGATAGACGAACGCTTACCCGATTCTCATGCTCGTATTCAGGCCGCTTTCCGGCCCGCGTCGTCGCTCGAGTCACTGCCCGCTTTGCCGCCTTCGATAAGCACGAACTCGCGCACGGGCACGCCGCCTTTGGGCGGCTTTTCGGGCGGATCGCCGGAGATGAGATAGGTGTGGATACAGCCGGCCGCGCCGCACAATGCGATGAAGCCCCAAACGCCAAAAAAGAAAAACTCCGGTGTCACCGGCCGATGGTGCAGCGCGGCGTTCAGCGGAATGCCGATCGAACAGCCTAACGCCAACAGGCCCCCCGCCGCGGCGAAGGCGGCGATGTGGAGAAAACTGCGGTCGCGCGGGCGCCGGCTCTTCATCAATCCTTAGCGTTAGCCGGCGCGCTCGCCGAATCCAAGCAGCTTTGGGCTACGTTGACCCTCCGAGGGCTTGCGCCGACCGGCGCGAACCTCGCCGACTGTGGAAGATGGGGCACGTCTCATGGAGCGGATTCGCGCAAGGGATCCTGCCTCGTTCGAACACTTATATGACACCTATCACCGGCTCGTCTTCGGTATCGCGCTACGAATGCTCACTGATATGACGATGGCCGAAGACCTGACGCAAACCGTTTTCTTAAAGATTTGGACGTCGCCGGATTCGTTCCGGGAAGGCAACTTTAGCGCGTGGCTATCACGTGTTACCCGCAATCGCGCCCTTGATGTCTTGCGCAGCCGAGCCGCCCGTTCAGAAGCGGAGATTCCCGCCGATATCGCAATGGACGGCACGATCGACGATGTCGTCTTCGCCAAGATTGATTCACAGCGCGTGCGCACCGCGCTCGCAGCGTTACCCGACGAGCAACGCTCGGCAATTGAAATGGGATTTTTCGGCGGCATAACGCATGAGGAAATCGCGCGCCAGACGGGCATTCCGCTCGGCACGATAAAAACGCGCATCCGTTCCGGGTTGCGGCGTCTACGCGGCGATCTGCAAAGCGCGGTGTCCCGATGAGCCAGATACCGCCCGATGATGAGGCAATGATGGATTTAGTTGCCGCCTATGCGCTGGGCGTCGTGTCCGCGAGCGAACAGCGTTTGGTGACCGCCTATATCCTCGAGAATCCCGCCGCTCGGGCGGAGTTCGAGGCGTTGCGCCCGGTCGCCGATCTGATCGGTTTGGCCGCTGAGGAGCCGGTCGATTCCGCGCGGTCGGCTCGCATCAAGCAGCGCCTCATGGCGACGGTACATGCAGAAGCGAAAGCCGGCGTAACCGCGATCGGTGCCGGGCGCCGGGCCGGGGCGCGTTCGAGCTGGTTTGCCGGCGCGGGACTAGCTGCCGCGGCAGCGGTCGTGTTCGCGCTCGTGAGTACGATTCAAAACTTTTCGCTGCGCAGCGACTTGGCCAATGCCAACGCGCGAGCCGTCGCACTACAAACGCAAATCGCCCAGAATGAACGCGTGCGAACGCGCGACCGCGAAATGGTCGCCGACTTGATCGCGACGGACGCGCAGCGCTTTGCGGTGCCGCAGGGCCAGGTCGTCAGACATGGTTCGCACCTGTATTTGACGTTGCACTCCCTGCCCGCGCTGCCGCACGGGAAAGTGTATGAGGCCTGGACGATTGCCAAAGGCTCGAAGACGCCGGCGCCCAGTATCCTCTTCACGCCGAGCGCCGACGGTGTCGCCGTCGTCGCCTTGCCGGAAAATGCCGAAAATCTCGGCGGCGTTGCGCTGAGCGTCGAGCCCGAGGGTGGAAGTAAGGCGCCGACGTCCAAGCCGACATTCATTCGACCGTTGACGTAATTTCTGCCGCCGGGGGATATCTGCTCGAACCGCTTACCCGGTCGACCCGCCGCGACGCGATTGCCTTCGCGGCTCAGCGACCGTACGAGAACACGTTCATCCAATGGGTGCTCGAAGGCGGCCACGGCCCCAACGCGGCTGACGAGATCGTCTTGCATCGCGATCGGCACGGCAGTATCACCGGTGCGATTTATTTCGGCACGCAACTCGTCGTCGCCGCCGCTGAGACGGCCGCGATCGACGCATTCGCGGTTGAAACGCGCCGCCACCCGGGATTGCGCAGTTTCGTCGGCCCCAAAACGTGTGTCGACCGGCTGTGGGAGCTGGTGCGGTCGTGGCATCGGCCGCCGGTAATCGCCCGCGCGAAGCAGCCGATTTACGTGATCGTACCCGCCACCTTGCGCCGAACCGACGATGTCGACGTCCGTTTGGCGACGCTGGCCGATGCCGAACGCGTCATTGAGAACTCCGCCGAAATGATGCTTGGCGAATTGGGCTACGATCCGCGCGCCAACCGCACGAGTTTCGGCGCGAGCATCCGGCGCGCGATCGCACTTGGCCAGTGGTGGGTGTTCATCGACGAGGGTGAGTTGAAATTCCAACTCAACGTCGGTGCACGCACCGCTGCTACCGTTCAGTTGCAAGGCGTTTGGACGCCGCCGCTCTTTCGCAAGCACGGTCACGCGTTTCGCGCGCTCTCGGCAATCGCGCAGCAATTGCTGCTGACGAGTCCCACCCTGTCGTTATACGTCAACGATTTCAATCGTGACGCGATCGCGCTCTACGAACGCGTGGGCTTCGTACCGAACGGTGAAATGTCCACGTTGCTCTTCGCTTGAGCATCGTCCGCCGCTGCACGATCGACATCGTCATCATCCTCGCGGCGGTGGCGCTGCGGTCCGCCGCGTTTTCTCCGGCGTGGATCGAGCACACCTACGCCAACGGCGTGTACGCCGGTTTGGCCCGCACGTTCGTGCCGCTCAGCAACCGGCTGCCGTTCGCGGTCGGCGATCTGCTGCTCATCGCACTCGTCGCCGGACTCGGCACAACCTGGATCGTCGGTCTGCGCCGCAAGCGTTATGCTTGGCCCGTGCGGACCGGATTGCTCGTCGTACGTACCGCCGCGGTCGCCGCCGTCGTCGTGATTTGGTTCGATGCGGCGTGGGCGCTCAACTATCGTCGCGTTCCGGTGGTCGGCCGGGTGGCCTTCGACGCGACGCGCGTGACGCCGGCCACGGTCACGGCCTTTAGCAAACGTATCATCGCTGCACTCAACGCGACCGCGCCGCTCGCGCACGCGCATGCGCCCAGCGAAGAAACCGTCGAGCGCAGCTTGGCCCAAGCATTTGGGCCGGTCGCACGCCGGTTGGGCGACACCTATGACGTTCGCGTATCACGACCCAAAACAACGCTCTTGAATTGGTGGTTCGCAACTGCGGGCATCGGCGGAACGTGGAATCCGTTCGCCTACGAAACGATTCTCAACGCCGATTTCTTGCCGTTCGAACGACCTTTCGCGCTGGCGCACGAGTGGGGGCACGTGGCCGGATTCGGCGATGAAAGCGATGCGAATCTCATTGCCGCGCTCACCACGCTGCGCTGCGCCGATCCCTTCATCCGCTATTCGGGTTTATTTTGGGCCTATGGGTTTTTGCCCGATGCGGACCGTCAAGCGGTGCCGGTGACACCACTGGTCGCAGCGGACTTAGCCGCGGCGCGCGCGCGCTTCCTCGCCCACTACAACCCGCAGCTCTTTAGCCTGCAGTGGTTCGTCTATGACAAATATTTGCGCGCCAATCGAGTGAAGGCCGGCGTCGTGAGCTACTCGCTCTTCGTGCAAGTGTTGGTCGGCACGCCGCTCGACGGCGACGGGCTGCCGGTTTCCCGGCCACCACGCAGCGTCACCGCGCGGGCGCAAGCCGCGGGCTAAGCCGCAGCGCGTTATCACGGAAGATAGCGCGGGCCGCCGCCGTCGACAATCGCAGCTCGCCGAGCGCATCGCGTTCCGCCGTGTACGCGTACGGAATGTTGGGATAGTCGGTACCATAGACGATCGACGCGCTCGCCGACTCGATCTGACTCGCCGTCGCGCTCGTCCGCAGATCGTCGGAAGCGAAGGCCATCGTCGTGTCGACGAACGCGCCCGGGAACCGCTCGGCCAAGGCAAAATAGCGCAGCGTATCCGGGACGCCCATGTGCGCGATGACGATCCGCAGGCCGGTATGGCGTTCGAGCACCGCGGCGACTCGGCCGGGACCGTCCGCCGTGTCATACCGCCACGGAATTGGACCGATATGCGCGAGCACGAACGCGCCGGCCGCCTTCAGCGTGGCATAGATCGGGTCGAACCGCCGGTCGTCGACGGCGAGCTGTTGCACATCTTCGTGGATTTTGAGCCCGATGCACCCGTCGTCAAGGGCGATGCGCAGATCGGTAACGCAGTCCGGATCGTCGAGATGCACCGTCGCGAGCGGCAGACCGAAGCCGTCGAGTTCGCGCGAGGTTCGGGCAAGCCAGGCGTTGAGTTCGCGCGCCATACCCGGTTTGTGGGCGTAGCTGCAAAAGACAAACCGCTCGACCCCGGCGGCGCGTAAGGCGGCGGCGACCTGATCCGGCGCGGTCGGGTGCGCCAGCTGCCACGAGCTGCGTTCGGCGAACCAGCGGCGGATCGCCGCGGCCAGGCGCGGGGGGTGCAGATGCGTGTGAACGTCGATCATGGCCATCCTGTCATGCCGCCGGCCATCTCGCAAGCGCGCCCTTGAGGGGTCGATTCGCGCCGACGGTCAATATACTGGCGATGAGCCAAAAAAAATTATCGGCCCTCGCCGTAAAAGCTGCTGAAAAGGCCCGCAAAGAATCTGAGAGCGAACGCCTGGGGAATGCGGCGATCGCCGACTCGGCCAAAATTCGTGCCCGGTTTGACGCTGAGCGCCAGGCACTGGCCCGACGCTACGGCGTGATCACGGGTCTCGGCTAACCCGCTTTGGGGAGCGCGCCCGCTGCAATCGGGCCGCTCCTACTCAATGGCGATCGAGCCGGCCGCAATCGCTCGCACGAACGTTTCGTGGTCGTGCTCGACTTGATCGGCATACAGTAACCCAAACCGCACCAGCGCCTTATCAAAGACGTCGCTCTTCCCTAAGTAGCCGGCGATTTGCCGGGCGTCGCCCGAGCGCGCATGGGCCCGGGCCAGCGTCCAGCCGCACATGACGGCATAATCGCGCAGGCCGTAACCATCCATCGCTGCCAGATCAACCGAGCCTTTCTTATCCTTGAACTGCCGGACGTAAAAATCGTGCCGGCCCGAGGAGCCCCAGCCCAGAAACACATCGCCGGCGCTTTGCATGATGCGCTGCCCGCGCACGACGCGCTCGCCATGTTCGAACGCGCTAGCGCCACAGAAGCCCGCTAGGGCCGATGCCTGCGCCTGTTTTATCTGCAAGATGATGACGTCGTCGTTGTCGGCACACAGCAATGCGATCGAGCACCGCGTTCCGACACTGCCGACCCCGACAACCTTAACGGCATGATCGATGAGCCGATAGCGGCCGAACAGCGTTTGCACTTCAGGACTAAGCGTCGGTGCATAGGTTGCAAAGACGCTCTCGGCATCAAAGTCGCCGTCGCGGGCGCTTTCGGCGTGATACAGCAGCGGCGGATCTTCAACGAAGCGACGGTCGGCGCCGCAGCCGGTCGTGTACTTATCGACCGCCGACCGCATCGAATGCGTTTGCGCGACCTCGACGATCTGCTTGCGCTTACGGCGATCGTCGACTTCGGCGAGCGGGGCCAAATCCGCAGCGTCGATACGGGCGTACCAGGTATCGAGCGCCGTGGCGGCAGCGAACTCGAGCATTTTGGACCGGTACGAGCGCACCGCCGCCAGGGCCGCCAAATTTGCGCTTACGCCTTTGAGCTTTATCGAGCGGGCCGCCAGCACCATACTGGCGGTGAGCCGTTTGATATCCCACTCCCACGGTCCGGGCAGCGTCTCATCGAAATCGGTGAGATCGAAGATTAGCCGCCGCTCCGCCGTTGCGTACGCCCCGAAATTGAGGCAGTGCGCATCGCCCCCCAGCTGGACGTGCAGGCCGATCGAGGGCGTCGTCGCGAGATCGGCGGCCATGACCGCCGCGGTGCCGCGGAAGAACGCGAACGGCGACTCGGCCATCCGCCGGTTGCGCAACGGAATGAGGTGGGCGACGCGGCCGTGGCTCGAATCGGCGATGATTCGCAGCACGTCGGGCCGATTCGGCGTAACCGCCCACGCCGAGTGGCTCGAGCGCGGGACGGCGTCGCGGCAGGCTTTTCCGGCAGCGTTGCGTTCGGCCGGCGGTGCCGTGGGCGCAGTCATGACGAGCATCGCCTTAGCGTAACCCATCATAGTTGCGCCGGGCTAGCCATTGCATGATAACGGCCCGGCGCTGTTCGAGCTCGGATGCCGTCGCGGTCGCGACCGGTCCGCCGCAGCGCGCGTTGAGCGTGGCGTGCACCAATTTGTGGTCGACGCCGAAGGTCGAGCTAACGTGCGAAACGAGTCCGGCCACCGCTTTGCGCAACGCGTCTTTGCGTTCGGCATGCGTTTCGGCCGGCACGGTTAACGGAACCGCGGGCGGCGGCGCCGCAGTCATCAGCGGCGGGGCGGTCAGTATCCCGGGGTTGAAGAGCGGACCAAAATCCAAGGTCCGGCCTTCGGTTGCGTTCGCGGCGATTGAAGCATACAGTCCGGCATCGCTGGTGCGCTCCGGACGCTGGGCGGCGGCTAGCTCGCCGGCCGCGTCGGCCTCAGCGCGGTCCTTGAGGCCGGTTCGGACGTCGACGGTGATGCGGGCGGCGAGCGACCGGATCCGATGGTCGTCCGGCACGAAAACGTAGGCTTCGCGTTCATCCGGTGACGCGTTAGTCGTGCGCACGAAACGCCCGCAAAATTGGCGGAAGTACATCTCGGTAACGACGTTGCTGGCGAAGACGCCGACGCGCAAACGCGGAATGTCGACACCTTCGGAGACCATGTGCACGGCCACGATCCACGGGTCGCGCGACCGCGCAAAAGCCGTGATGCGGCGTGAGGCGTCATCTTGATCCGACACGACGACGGCCGGGGCGACGCCTGTCCGGCGCTGCATGAGCGCAGCGATGAAGTGCGCGTGTTCTTGATTCATCGCGGCGACGAGTCCGCCCGCGTCGCGCTGGCCCGCGGCGCGAATCGCCAACAACCGCAAATGGGCCTTCTGGAGCACGTCACCAACCCAGTTCGGCTGGGTCAACGCGGTCCGCAGCCGCTCGCTCACGTGACGTGGCGCTAAGCCGGTTTCAAACGAGGCCTGCATGGCTTCACCGTCGCGGCTGATCCACTCGGCCTGGCCGCCGTGCAGCGGAAACACCAGCGCCCGGCAGACCCCGTCGCGCAACGCGGCGGCATAATCGTAGCTGAAATCGGCTTGCGAGAGACCGGCGTGATAACGAACGAACGGAATGGGCGTGCCGTCGGAGCGAAACGGCGTGCCCGAGAGCGCGATGCGGAAACCGGCGTCGCCGAAGGCATGGCGGAGCGCGGCACCCCAGGTGGCCTGATCGCCGGCGTGATGAATTTCGTCGAGCAGCACCGCGACGCGGCCGCCTTCGGCGCGCACCCAGCGGGCGTAGAGGTTGGGCGCCGCGGCGACTTGCTGGTAGGTGACGACGGCGCCATGAACGTCGGTGGCGAGCCGGCCGCTCGCATTGCTGAAGCGATGATCCAGCACGACTCCGGCCTCGCCCATCGCCCGCGCGACTTGCAGTTTGAGGTGCTCGCGCGGAACGACGGCGATGATGCAGCCGGCGCTGCCGTCGGCGAGCAGCGCGTGCGCCAGGCGCGCGGCGAACCGGGTTTTACCGGCGCCGGGCGTCGCAACGATGAGCGCATCGGACGCACGCGCCGCATCCCAGCGCTCGAACGCGGCCTGTTGCCACGCGCGGAGCGGGAGCCGCCAAGGGGAGAGCACCGGTCGGGGCACAGCGCTCGTCCGTTCTTCGCCGTAACTCTAGGACCTGGGTCCGGCGCCCCCGCGTCCGGCGCGGCGGGCCGTTCGTGAGCGCTTGCGGCCAACGTTACTTTGTGTTACAAAGTAAACTAATGGAAGTCTCCCGGGCGCTGGCCGATCTCGAGGAAGTCCGCAGCCGGCTCATCGCGATCCAGCGCTTTCGCGGCTGGTCGGGCGGCGCGGCCGTGATGAGTGGAACGGCGGCCGTGGTCATCGGGCTGTATCAACTGTTCGTCTTACCATACCCCGCTTCCGCCGCCGACGCCGCTCACTACGTCGCGCTGTGGATCACGTGCTTAGGCTTCGCGTTGGCGATCAACTACGGGGCCATCGTACTGTGGCTGGTGCGCAACTGGACGCTGCGTGCCCGACGCGAGATTCGCACGGTCGGCATGACCATTGCTCCGGCGGTCGCGGCCGGCGGAGTTCTGACCGCCGCGCTGCTGGTGCGGCACCTCGACGGCATGCTGCCCGGCGTCTGGTGCGTGTGTTACGCGATGGGCTTGATCGCCTCGCGGGCGCTCGTTCCGCGCGGGGTGCTGGCCGTCGCGGCGTTGTTCGGGGCCGCCGGAACGGCGTTGCTCTTTGCGCAGGACGTCAGTGCGTTACGGTGGTGGGTTATGCCGGCAACGTTCGGGGTCGGCCAACTGCTGATCGGGATTTTGGTTCTGCGCGACGACATGCGGTATGCTCATGGAGAGTAACGACGCGCCCTTCGCCTACTCGGGGCTCGAACGCATTTTCCACGAACGTGGCCGGCTCGCGGTGTGCACGTGTCTGGTTGCCAACCCGGGCGGAATGCGCTTTACCGACTTGCAGGACGCCTGCGGCTTGACCGACGGTAATCTCAATCGCCATTTGCATGCGCTGGCTGAAGTCGACATCGTGCGGCTGGAGCGGCTGCGCGGACACGGGCGGCCGGTGACGATCGTGCGCATCACACCCGCCGGCCGGACGCGGTTTCTGGCCTATATCGACGAACTCGAAGCGGTAGTGCGCGCCGTCCACGACCAAGCGCGCGACGGTGCGGCCGCCTCGACCTGGCTGCCGCAAGCATGATCCATCAGCTTGCCGCGCCGCTGCCCAGCTCGGCACCGCGTCATGTGGCAATTATCATGGACGGCAACCGGCGCTGGGCGACCGCGCGCGGTTTGCCGGCGATCGAAGGGCATCGGCGCGGCGTGCGTGCGCTGCAACGGACGGTAGCGGCCGCGGCGCGGGCCGGGGTCGATGTCCTCACCGTGTACGCGTTTTCGGAAGAAAATTGGGGCCGGCCGACGGACGAAGTCGCATTACTCATGGAACTGGCCCGCGTTTTCGCACGCCGTGAAAGCGAAGCGCTGCTGCGGGCCAACGTGCGCGCGCGCGTTATCGGCAAGCGCGACCGGCTTCCCGGCGCCGTGCGGGAAGCGCTGGCGGAACTCGAAGCGCGAACGCTTCCGGCCGGCGGCATGGTGCTCAATCTCGCCATCGATTATAGCGCGCGCGGTGAACTGTGTGACGCGGTTCGGGCCCTCGTCCAAGACGTCGCCGACGGCAAGCTCGAGCCATCGGCAATCGACGACGACGCCATAGCGGCGAAACTCACAACGGCCGGCATGCCTGATCCCGACCTGCTCATCCGAACGGGCGGCGAATTGCGGCTCTCGAACTTTTTATTGTATCAGTGCGCCTATACCGAACTGTGGTCGACACAGACGCCGTGGCCGGAGTTCGACGGCCACGCCTTCGATGCGGCATTGGCCGCATTTGCGGGTCGCCAACGCCGGTTCGGTCAGTAGCGCAAAGCCGGCGCAAAGCCGGTGGCGCGTCCTTCCTTTTTCTGATATACTCCGTGGGTTGTGAGAACCCGAGCCGATATCCGTAACGTCGCCATTATCGCCCACGTCGATCATGGTAAGACTACTCTGGTCGACGCGATGCTCAAACAAAGCGGCGTTTTCCGCGAAGGCCAAGCCACCGAAGTCCGCGTGATGGATTCGAATCCATTGGAAAAAGAACGCGGCATTACCATTTTGGCAAAAAATACCGCGGTTCGGCACGGCGACTTGAAATTCAATATCGTCGATACGCCCGGCCACGCTGATTTCGGCGGCGAAGTCGAGCGCGTGCTGCAAATGGTGCAGGGCGTCGTTCTGCTCGTCGACGCAGCCGAAGGCGTGATGCCGCAAACGCGCTTCGTGTTGCGCAAAGCGCTCGAACTCGATCTGCGCGCGATCGTGGTCATCAATAAGATCGATCGCAAAGATGCCCGGGCGCAAGAAGTCGTCGACGAAGTTTTCGACTTGTTCATCGAACTTGGCGCGAGCGACGAACAATCGGAATTCCCGGTCGTTTATACGAACGGCCGAGCCGGTATCGCGAAATATACACTCGACGACGAAAGCAACGATCTCGAACCGCTCTTTGCAACGATCGCAAAATCGGTGCCTGAGGCACCCGCCGAAGACGGCGGTTTCCAGATGCTCATATCGGCCATCGATCACAATAAATATGTCGGGCGGATCGGCATCGGCCGCGTGTTCCGCGGCGCGGCGAAACTTAACGCGCCGATTGCCAAAGTCGATCGCGAAGGTACCGTCGAGTCGGGTTTGCGTTTGACCAAACTGCTGACGTTCGCCGGTCTCGACCGCGTCGACGTCGAGGAAGCGGCAGCCGGCGACATCGTTTGCGTATCGGGAATCGAAGGCTTGAACATCGGCGATACGATTACCGATGCGGCCACGCCCGAAGGGCTCAACGCGGTGGCCATCGACGAGCCGACCGTTTCGATGTACTTCATGGTCAATGCATCGCCGTTCGCGGGCAAAGAAGGCAAGTTTCTCACGTCGCGGCAGATTCGCGAGCGTCTGATGCGCGAACTCGAATCCAATGTCGCCTTACGCGTTAGCGATACCGAAAGCGCCGACACGTTCGAGGTCCGCGGCCGGGGCGAACTGCACTTGTCGATTCTCATTGAGACGATGCGGCGCGAAGGCTACGAAATTGCGGTATCCAAACCGCAGGTCATCATCAGCGAACGCAATGGCGTAAAGATGGAACCGGTCGAATACGTCGTCGTCGACGTTCAAGAAGAGTATGCCGGGCCGGTGATCGAGTCGCTCGGCCGGCGGCGTGCCATCATGTCGAACATGATTACGGTCGGCGATTCGCGCCGGCTCGAATACACGATGCCGACGCGCGCGATCTTTGGGCTGCGCGGCGAATTACTCACATTATCGCGCGGTACAGCGGTTATGTCGCACACCTACTACGACCACCAGCCGTTGGCCGGCGCGATTCCGGGCCGCTCGAACGGCGCGCTCGTCGCCAGCGACTCCGGGGTCACCACCGAGTATGCGATGGTCGGCTTGGAGTCGCGCGGCCGGTTCTTCGTCGGACCGCAACTCGATGTGTACGAAGGCATGATCGTCGGCCGAGCCAACGACGATAAAGACATTGCGATCAACGTCGTGCGCGCCAAGAAGTTGACCAATATGCGCGCCTCGGGCTCGGATGACAGCACCAAAGTGTCGCCACCCGAAGAGATGTCGCTCGAGCGGGCCATCGAGTTCATCGAAGACGACGAACTCGTCGAAGTTACGCCGAAATCGATCCGCATCCGCAAACGGATGCTTAGCGAAACTGAACGCCTGCGCAACCGTAAACGCGACAAGGTCTTCGCCTAACGAGCCGGCCGGGGCAGTGGCCCGGCACGATGGTCGTACGCGGAGTTTCGCTCCGAGCCGCAGAACCAAGCCGACAGTCCTATGACAGCCGGCTTTTCTCTACGCGGGCTGCTCGTTGCGCTCGGAATCGTGGCACTGGGTTTACCGGTGGCGTTCGCCGGACTCTTCGGCGTCATCGCGCAGATCGACCGATCGAACCTCAACGTGCGGCTCGTTCGCGAGGCTCAACTCAACGCCGCTGATTTGCGGCGCTTGCAAAGCGACGAAGAGACGAGCGTGCGCGGCTTCGTCGCCACCGGCGATCCGACGTTCTTGGCCAGTTACCACCTCGCGGTCGATGAATTTCCGGTTCACACTCAGGCGATCGCCGACGCGCTCAACCAAAGCACCGCCGACGCCCGAGCCGTTGCAGCGCTGGCGGGTGCGCGCTCGTACAACGCGCGCTGGCGCACCGAGTTCGCCGAACGGGCTATAGCGAAAGCCCGCGACCGCATCAGCGACCGGCGCGCGGCGGCGTATCTCGATGCCTTTCGCAACAACGCCGATATTTTGGCTGCGGTGTTCATAGCAGGCTATCACCAGTATGTCGCGGCACGCGACCGGGCCGCGCGCTTAGCGGGCAATATCGGGTTTGGCGCGCTGGGCGTCGTCGCGCTGCAAGTGTTGGTCTATGCCTTTCTCGTCGACCGGCTGCGCGGTGAACTCGTGCGCGAGCGGCGCGTGGTATCGCTGCTTGCGCGTGCCTTCAGCAGCGAGATCGTAAATGACACCCGGCTCGACGTCGGCGCGACCTATGTTTCGGCAACGCGCGGTGCGACCGTCGGCGGCGATGTCTACGACATCTTTCCCCTCGATGCCGATCGCACGCTCATCGTCATCGCGGACGTGAGCGGCAAAGGCGTTGAGGCGGCGGTCGACTCGACGTTCGTGAAATACGGTCTGCGTGCGTTCGCGTCCGAGCATACCGATATCGCCACGATCGTCACGCGCTTCAACTCGCTCTACAATCAAGCGCGAAAACCGCCTGAAGCGTTTGTCGAACTCTTCGCCGGAATTTACGATCATCGCACCGCGGCACTACGTTACGTAAACGCCGGGCACGAATCCGCCTACGTGAAGCGGCCGGCCGGAATCGAACGCCTGGCACCGACCGGTACACTTGTCGGCGTCATGGAGCACGGTAGTTTCGCCGCCGCGCAAACGATCATCACGGCCGACGATCTGCTGCTGCTTTCGACCGACGGGCTAACGGAGGCGCGCGATCCCAGCGGCGCTTTTCTCACCGGTCCGGGCGTCGAAACGTGGTTAAGCGAAGCGGGGACGACGAATCCGCAACGCGTCGTCGATGTGATTCTGGGCCGGCTGCGACGCTACACCCGCAATCGCAGCTCCGACGATTTAGCAATCCTCGTCATGCGACCGACACGCTCGTCATAATGCCGCACGCATTTACGGCACGACTTGGATGCGCGCCATCATTCCGTTATCTTCGTGTTCTAAGAAATGGCAGTGGTAGACGAACGTTCCGATGATATCGGGACCGCGAAAATCCATGCGAATTTTTACCGTCCGGGGTTGGAACGTACCGTGCGCGTCATAGCCACCGTGGGGAATGTAGACCGTGTCGACTAATTGCCCCAGACCTTGTTCCACGGTAACGCCGGCCAGCGGCATGAAATGGATTTGGTGAATGTGAAACGCATGGATTTCGTTCGTATAATTGACGATCGTCCAGTCCTCGACGGTACCTTCTTTGACCACCGTATCGGGCGGCCCGGTCATGCGATAGGGATGCTCGACCGCCGCCGGATTGGACACTTCGGTGATATAGAAATCGGGTTCCGGTTCATCCGATCGCAGATACTCAGTAAACGTAAAGCGGCGTTGCTTGACCGGTACTTGCTGTCCTAGACCCGTGAACCGCTGAGCGATCGGGTCGTGAGCCGGCGGAACGATTACCCGCTGCGTGACCCGTTGCGTTCCAACTCCCACGTTGAAAAGGTTGCGCGCAAGGTCGGTATCTCCGACACAGCCGGTATCAACGGCTTGCGTCCGCAGCACCATACTCGCGCCGGCAGTCGCGCCGGTAAGATAAAACTCGATGCGCGATGCGGGCGTAAGCAGGACGTGACTCATGGCAACCGGAGCATACGTCGGTTTTCCGTTCTTCACGATGAGCGGCACGCCGTCGCGGGCGGTGACCATCAACGGCTGAGCTTTGCCGTTGACGAGTAAGACGAGGTCGAGCGTCGTCTGCCCATCCGTGTTCGCCAAACGCCAATATTGTGTTTCGCCGAGCCGAATGCTCGAGAGCGGAAGACCGCTGACCGAATCGCCGTTGAGCGGCAACGATAGTCCGTTGACGGTCAAGCTTGTCGTGTTGAACGGAATTTTCGGGCCGGGACACTGGTCGGGCGGTGCAAACGGATCGCCGCCTGGATTGCGCGTGACCGGCGTCTCGGCAACGGCCTTTCGCGGCCGGTATTTGGCGAAGATGCCTTGATGCGCCGCTGAATCCCGCACGATCGCGAAGTGGTTCGGAAGCTGGTCGGGGATCGACGGCTGCAACGCGTGAACGACGATCGCTCCGGTAAGTCCGGCGAACACTTGGTAGAGCGCCTCACCGTGTGCATGCGGATGGTACCAATAGGTGCCGGCCGGTTCGTCGCGCGGGATATCGACGATATATTGGTACGTGTTGGGGAGCGCCGAATTGGCCCGCGGGCACAAGAGGACGGCGGTGACGTTGTCGCCCGGTTGTTTGGGCGACGTGTTCAGCCCATGGAAATGCAGATTGGCTTCGTTCCACGGGGAGCGATGGTATCCGTAGATCCGGCCCGTCACCGGATCCGGCGTGGGTGTTGGGGCCAGTTGCGGCTGACCGCACATGAGCGCGTAGGGGCCCGAATCATCGGCGCTCATGGCGCCCGCCTTCATCTTCATCCCGGCTGGGCCGGCCGGTCCGGAGCCGCCGATCTGGATCGGCGGCGGCGTCTCGATATTTCCCGTCGGAAACGTTAGATGATTGACGAGCGTGATCGCTAGCCGTTCGCCCTGCTTCACATGTAAGGTCGGCGGCGTCGCGCGCGTAACGAGCCGGCCACCAACGTGCGTCTGATAGGTCCAGCAGAGTGCCGTCGCGTTATTGATAACGCTACTATTTAAATTTAGCGTTAGCGTCAATACGCCGTTGATGCTGAAAACATCCGGCGGATCGACCAGCGTCTGGCCGGCAATCGCGGCTGGGCAAATTGGCGCCGCCTGTAGCGCAGGTTGCGGAAGGGCCGCGGCAACCGGCGGCGGCAACAGCGCGGCGATGAGGGCAACAAACGAAAGCACAGCCATCTCCAAAAAGGCGCGGTCCTTCCGCACTTCGTTTATTTTTTGCGGAGCTGCCCTTGTTTACCCTTCGGGTCCGAGCCGCTAAGCGATCGGCTGCGGGCGCGGCCGCGAGCGCGACGGAACAGCGAACAACGAGACTTTCCCTGAACGAATGCTATACCTAGCGTGGGTGAGTCGGCCAACAACTGTCCAGCTATTCACGATGAAGCGCGCCGCACGGCCTACAGTATCGCGACCCGCCGGGAAGCGTGGGCTCCTGACGGCTCACACGTCTTTTCGGCGGCGGTGCGCGGTACAGAATACATGTAGGCCGTCGCGGTTAGCCGGACATATTCCGCTGCCGTCCCCGCATCCAGGCGGAGCTGGTTACCACGGCCGCATCCTGCTCAGCAGAACGTATCGTTGAACGAACGCGCAACACGGGCACCGGTGCGCCGAGTCGACACGGAGTCTACGCGAATACGGATACCGGGGCCGGCGTCTGTTCGATATATGCAGCAATGCGTTGCACGAGATCGGCGGCACTCGCCTGCGCGATGTGCTTGCCGAGAACCGCATCGAAAACATCACCGGCGGCGCCGAGTGGCGGGTGATAATGGCCATCGAGCGTTACGATCGACTTGGTCGCGTCGAATTCGTCGGTCGTTACGTAGATCGTACCGGCGAATGACGGGAACGGTCCGGCCATGACCGGCTCCCAGGCGACGGCGTAGGCGTGACTATCACTTCCTAGCGGGGCAAAACGTGCCGACACTTCGCGTTGGAGGGTCAAGCCGACCCGCAGCGCGGCAATGTCGAAGGGGGCGCGCAGTGCGAACGTCATTTCGGCTTGCGGCGCGTATTCGTGGAAGAAGCCTTCCAAACGTGCCACCGTCGTACTTGTATTGCTACCGACTGCAGTAGAAACGTTAATATGATTCATCACCACTAAGTATACAAATCAACAATTCGAGCAGCTACGAATGTTGTCGTAATGACCTTAAAACTATGTTCATCCAGCGTTGAGCCCCCGTGAAAGAAAAATACTTACGATGCTGTCTTGTTGAACCTTTCGTCCGGCTATGCTTTGCCCAGCAGCTCGCGATATAAACGCGCGTATTGCCGGCCCGAACGGTTCCACGACACATCGGCGTGCATGGCATTGAGCTGCATCCGTTGCCAGGTTGGGCGATCCGAAAATAACGTTGCGGCGCGGCCGACCGCGGCCGCCAAGGCATCACGCGTGAGCGGCGCAAACTGAACGCCGGTTGCAACGCCGGCCGCTAGCGCCATCTCGTTTGCATCGATCACGGTGTCGGCCAGTCCTCCGACCCGGGCGACAACCGGGATTGCACCATAGCGCAACGCACATAACTGCGTCAATCCGCACGGCTCGAATCGGGACGGCACGAGCACGACGTCGGCTCCGGCCTGAATGAGATGCGCGGCGCTTTCATCGTAGCCGATATAGGCACCGATGCGTCCGGGATAGGCGCTCACCGCGTCCTTGAAACCGCTTTCGATGTCGGCGTCGCCCGAACCCAGCACCACAAATTGAACGCCGCGCGCGATCAATTCCGGTAAGGTATCGAGTAATAGATCGAGGCCTTTTTGAAGCGACAATCGGCTAACGATTCCGACCAGCAGCGAATCCGGATCGTCGCTTAGATCGAAGCGCTTACGCAACGCCGCCGTGTTCGGTCCACGCCGCGCGAGGCTATCGACGTCGTATTGCGCGCCGATATACCGATCGTGCGCGGGATCCCAAACATCGGCGTCGATGCCGTTGAGAATGCCCGAGAACTGCGCTCCGCGCGCGCGCAGTAAGCCATCGAACCCCATACCGTCCTCGGGCGTGGCGATTTCCAGCGCGTACGTCGGCGATACGGTCGTCACGCGGTCGGCAAACTGCAGCCCCGCTTTGAGATAGCTGATCGCGCCGTAATACTCGATGCCTTCGACGGCATACGCTTCGGGCGGCAGGCCGAGCAGCGGCAGCAGGCCGGCCTCGAAGCGGCCCTGGAACGCCAGATTGTGCACGGTCATGACGGTGCCCGGTCCGCGCCGGCCGGCAAAGTGCAAGTACGCCGGCGCCAGTCCCGCTTGCCAGTCGTGCACGTGGACCACGTCCGGTACAAACCGCTCGACGGCCCCGCCGCCGATCTCCGCGGCCAATCGCCCGAGGGCTGCGAAGCGAAACGCATTATCGGGCCAATCATTGCCGTCGGGGCCGATGTACGGACCGCCGGCACGACCGTATAAATGCGGCGCATCGACAATGAGGAGTGCAAGACCGTTGACATCCGCGGCGAGCACGCGGGCCGGCTCGCCGAACAGGTCCGCGACCTCGAGAACCGGCGCCGTTTTCGTAACGGCCGTCATGACCGCGGGATAGCCGGGAACCAGCGTCATGACTTCGACGCCTTCGCGCGCGAGCGCTTTGGGCAACGCACCCGTTACGTCGGCTAGTCCACCGGTCTTGACGATCGGATAGATTTCGGACGCAACCGATAGAACCCGCGTCCGCGCTGTTGCCGCCATCTTCGTGCGAACGGCTACAGCTGATCGATCATCGGTTGGGTTATCAAACACACCCCCCGGTCGGTACGCCGGAAGCGCGCGGCATCCAATTCCGGATCCTCGCCGACGACGAGCCCCTCGGGAATCTGCACGCCGCGGTCGATGACGACATTGGTCAACCGAACGGAGCGCCCAATCTCGGCATAAGGCAGCACGACCGCGCCGTTGAGAACGCCAAACGAACGCATCTTCACCCCAGTCGACAACAGCGAGCGGCGTACCATCGAACCGGAAACCACGCATCCGCCCGAGACAAGCGAGCTAATCGCGGCGCCGCGGCGCATTTCCTCATCGTGAATGAACTTCGCCGGTGGTGTTATCTCGCCATACGTCCAGATCGGCCAGTTCGTGTCGTACAGATCCAATGCCGGCACGAAATCGGTGAGGTCGATGTTCGCTTCCCAATAGGCATCGACGGTTCCGACATCGCGCCAGTATGCTTCGGACTCGGGCGACGAACGCACGCACGAGCGCTCGAAACGGTGGGCCACGGCTAATCCGTTTTCGACGATATACGGAATGATGTCTTTACCGAAATCGTGAGCGGAGTCGGGATTGGCCGCGTCGCGCTGCAATTCGTCGAAGAGGAACTGCGTGCGGAACACGTAGATGCCCATGCTCGCGAACGCCATCTCCGGCTTGTCCGGCATCCCGGGCGGGTCTTGCGGTTTTTCTAAAAATCCGATGACGCGATCGGCTTCGTCGACATGGACGACGCCGAACGCACGGGCGTCCAAACGCGGTACTTCGATGCAGCCGATCGTTACATCGGCTTTCTGTTCGACGTGCTGCTGCAGCATCTGCTCGTAGTCCATCTTGTAGATGTGATCGCCCGCCAGCAGCACGATGAAATGCGGATCGTAACTATTGATGATGTCGATGTTCTGATAGACCGCGTCGGCCGTACCGGCATACCATTGCGTTTCCGAAACGCGCTGGCTCGCCGGCAGAATGTCAAAACTTTCATTGCGTTCGGTGCGCAAGAAGTTCCAGCCACGCTGCAAGTGGCGAATCAAACTATGCGCTTTATACTGGGTGGCAACGGCGATGCGCCGGATGCCGGAATTGAGCGCATTCGATAGCGCGAAATCGATGATGCGTGATTTTCCGGCGAAGTACACCGCCGGTTTTGCGCGTTTGTCGGTAAGTTCCATGAGCCGGGTCCCGCGACCGCCGGCTAATACGTAGGCCATCGCCTGACGGCTTAAGGGGGCACCAGACTGAGCAAATGTCGGCAAGAGTGCAACTCCGGTCAAAGCGTGCAAAAGTGATCCGCAAGCATCGTATTCACAGGCAACTTCTTTTACCCCGCAGCGTTACCCGGTACGTGCCGGCAAAAACCGCCGGCATCGCGTCGGAGCGACGGCTGGGACACTCCGAACGCCTATCGCATACGGTGCGCCGCCGTGAGCGCCGACAACATGTCCGGCGTTGCCGACACACGCCGCAAATGTGGAAATCGCGGACCGGCGTGATACTCCACGGCAACATCGCGATAGACGTTGCCGCTCACAACCAACACATGTACGGCCGGGCCTTTGATAGCCGCACGCAGCGCGAGGTCCAGCAGCTCCTGCGGATTCTCCGTCGCTGCGCGTCCGTTAACGGCGACGATCTTGTCACCGGGACTCAACCCGGCCCGGGCCGCCGGCGAGCCGGCAATGACATCGAGGATCGTGCCGTCCGCTTTAGCGTTAAACCCGAGTGAATAGCGCGCGTCGAGCGATTTGCGTAAGCCGGCTTCGAGTTTGCTAAAATCACTAGGCAGATCTTCGTACACGACGTGCCAGCCGGCGCGTTCGAACGGATTGGGCGGGTGGGGCGCGATCGCGTCGATGCGCTGGGCCAAGAACGTTCGCCAGTCGTAGGGTTGTACCGCCGTGAGCGCGGCGATCAGATCGTCGCGCGTGTAGGTGACGACCTGAGGCCCCGTATCGGCGCGGCCGAAGAACGCGCGCGCGACATCGTCGAGCGACCGGCGTCCGTGCGACAAGCGCGCGATCGTGACGTCGGCTTCGAGCCACATCAACGCGCCTTCGGGATAGAAATCGACGCTACGCCGGGCCGCTTCCCACGAGCGGCTCGAACCGTAAAGCACGGAAGCCGCCACCGCCGTGTCGAGCAGCGGGCGTGTTTGCCGGCCGGTCGTTGTATCGAGCTCGGCGTACGTTGCGGCCTGGGCGTCGAGCCATTGTTGCTTGGACCATAACCCGCAGCGCTCGGCTTGCAACTCGCCGTAGAACTGCGTCATGCCCTCGTACACCCACAGCAGATCGTCTTGCATCGGCACTTGCAGGTTGGGCGTGGCCAAGTCCGCCGGCCGCCGGAACTTGCCGTTCCACGAATGGTTGAACTCGTGCGGCAACAGATCGCCGTCACCGGCCAAGGCCGCCGGATCGATCAGGAAATCACCGTCGGTGCCGTCGTCGCTCGATTGATGATGTTCCACGCCTTCACCCGGCAGAACGTCCGATACGGTTAAGAGGAACGTGTAGTGATTGAAGTGGCGCGCGCCGTAGAGCGCGCGCATTTCACCCACGAGCCGGCGAAACTTCGCGACCGTCGCGTCGCTTGCGGCGAGCTCCGCCGGCGTGTCGGCGAACACATCGAGTTCAACCGGCGCACCGTCGATGTCGCCTAACGGAAATTTCTTGACGTTGAGCCCCGCATCGAGCGGCGAATCGATCAGTGTCTCTTCCGTGACCGGCTTGAACGTAACATCGGTGCCCTGCTGCGCGGTCACGTCGAGCGCGGTTCCAAATTGCCAGCCGGCCCCCGGCAAGCGAACCGACGGCACGATCCGGAGTTGCGAATAGTCGGCTACCGCCGGCGCCAGCACGACTTTGTTCCAGGTCAACACGAACGCTTCGGGCGAGGCCAATCGCGCCGAACTATATTGGCCGACCGACGAGCCCAAAAAGTCGAAGCTGACGTCGAGCGAGCGAACGCCTTGGGGAACATCGACGGTAAATGCATACAAATCGACGGGGTCGCGCCGCCATGGCAGCGGACTGCCCGCGGCGCTCACGGCGAGCGTGGCAAGATTCGCAATCGGCCCGTTCGGGCCGTGTTCACCTGGAATCCACTTGGGATACACCAGCGTGACGCGCCCGGCCCCAACGGGAATCGTCTCACGCACGTGCAGCAGTCCGCGGGTAACCTCACTTGCGTCAACAGCCACCGTCATCACAACGGCCGGTGGCGTTTGAGCGCCGGCGTAAGGCGGCGCCGGAAGCAACCAGAGCGCTCCGAGCAGCATCGTAAACACGGGGACGAACCGGCGATCACATAGCATCGAGCGTCTTGTGCGCAATCCGTTACGGAAGTTCCCGCGCCTCCGGTACGCGTTGGCCGAGCAAAAACGCGCGCAGCATCGCAGCGACCGTGTCAGGCGCATCCTGTTGCACCCAGTGCGACACACCGGGCAAATAGCGCAGCGTCAAATCTCGCACGAAGCGCTCCGTTCCATACGTTGTCGCCTTGGTCAACGCGACATCAGCTTCGCCCCAGATCATCAACGTCGGCGTTTCGATCGCGGGAAACGCGCGTTCGAGGCTGCGGCCCGCATCGCGTCCGAGCGCACGATACCAGTTGAGCATCGCGGTGAGCGCGCCGGGCTGCGCCGCATTGCGTTGATAACCGTCGATCAGGCCTACGGGAAAACGCTCCGGATGCGCGGCGGTCGTTCGAATGGCCCGCGCGATCGGTTCGGCTTGATTCCAGCCCAAGACCCATTCGGGTAGATACGGCAATTGGAAAAATACCATGTACCACGAGCGCAATGCTTGAGCCGGCGTCCGCAGCCGTTCGGCGAAAATCGCCGGATGCGGTACGTTCATGATGATGAGCCGTTCGAGCGGTCGCACCCGGTCGGTTGCGAACAGCCACGCGACGGCCGCGCCCCAATCGTGCCCGATCAACGTCACCGACGTTGCGCCGGACGCATCGATGAGCGCCGCGACATCCGCCACGAGCCGGTCGGTGCGATACGCGCTGACGGCGGCCGGTCGCGTCGTACCGCCATAGCCGCGCTGGTTCGGTGCCCAAGCGCGATAGCCGAGTTGCGCCAACAGCGGCAGGACGGTGCGCCACGCGTCGGCCGACTCGGGAAAGCCGTGCAAACATAGCGCTAGCCGGTTGCCGCTGCCGCACACCGCGACCTCGAAGCGCAATCCGTTTGCTTCAACCCAGACCGTATCGATCGGCGCGGTTGGGCTCAGCTTATCTCCCGGCACAAGCGAAAAACGCCGGCAGCGTCGCCGGCGTTCTCAGGTTCGCGCATCTGCGCCGAGGGTTAGCTCTTGGCGGAGTACACCACACACCAGCCCTCGGGGCTGATGCTGCCGGCGACGACTTGGCAAGCACCTTTGGCTTTGGCGTCTTTGCTGTTCGGAAGGTAAAATTTGCAGCCCGCGCACTTCGCTGCGCCCTTGGGTTTATCTTGATATTGCACGGCGTTTTGCGGGGATTTCGCCGCGGCTGCGGCACCGCTGGCCGTCGCAGCAACCGCGGTTGCGGCGAGCGGAAGACTGAGCAGATTGATAAGAACGGACTTACGAGACAAATGATCGTTCAACATGACCTCCAGAGTGTCTGATGATTCCCAGCGTTTAACGGTTCCGAATTGGCGCCGGGTTCCGCCGCAGCCCTTCATTTTACCGAGATTTCTTGCTCCCCCGAAATCGGCAGCGGCGGCAACGGCGCGACCACGTTGAACGTTAGGCGCGTTCCGTCGTCCATGATGCCGACCCGCACCAAGTCACCGTCGCGAATATCACCGGCGAGAATTTTGCGTCCCAGCGGCGTCTCGACCTCACGTTGAATCGCACGCTTGAGCGGGCGCGCACCGTACGCGGGTTCATAGCCCGACTGCACCAGATGGGTCTTTGCTTCGTCGCTGATCTCGAGGCTGATCCGGCGCTCGACCAGCCGCGCCCGGACGCGGTCGAGTTGGATCTCGATGATTTCCTTGAGCTGATCTTCCGACAACGCGTGGAAAACGACCGTTTCGTCGATCCGATTCAGAAACTCCGGGCGGAAATGCTGGCGCAGTTCTTCGAGCACCGTCGTCCGCATGGTCGCAAATCCGGCGCTGCTTTCGTCGCCGCGATAATCGAGAATACGGTGACTGCCGATGTTCGATGTCATGATGACGATCGTGTTGCGGAAGTCGATCGTTCGGCCTTGACCGTCGGTCAATCGGCCGTCATCGAGAATTTGCAAAAAGACGTTGAAGACGTCGGGGTGCGCTTTTTCGATCTCGTCGAACAAAATGACCGAAAAGGGCCGTCGCCGGACGCGTTCGGTGAGTTGACCGCCCTCATCGTAGCCGACATAGCCGGGCGGTGCGCCGAGTAACCGGGCGACCGTATGCTTCTCCTGATACTCCGACATGTCGATCCGAACGAGCGCGCGTTCGTCATCGAACAAGAAGGACGCCAGCGCACGCGCCAACTCCGTTTTGCCCACACCCGTCGGTCCGAGAAACAAAAACGAACCCAGCGGCCGGTTCGGGTCGCCTAAACCCGAGCGCGCGCGTACGATCGCTTCGGCCACCGCGTCGACCGCTTGAGCCTGGCCGATCACGCGCTTGTGCAGTTCGCGGTCCAAGTTGAGCAACTTGGCAATTTCGCCTTGCAGCAACTTACTGACCGGAATACCGGTCCAGCGCGCCACGATTTCGGCGATGTCTTCTTCGTCGACTTCTTCCTTGAGCAGCCGCTTATCGCTGGCGCCCAGCGACTCTTCGCGCTCGCGCAGCGACCGTTCGAGGTCGCTCAACCGGCCGTATTTGAGTCGCGACGCGGTCGCGTAATCAGCACTCTGGGAAGCCCGATCGACGTCGATCTTCGTCGCTTCAATTTGTTCGCGCAACGTGCGCAGTGACTGCACGGCGTCTTTTTCGTTGTGCCAGCGCGCCTTGAGCCCGTCGGAATCCGCGTGCAATACCGCGAGTTCCGCTTCGAGCTTTTCCAGCCGTTGACGCGACGCCGTATCGGTCTCGCGTTTGAGCGCTTCGCGCTCGATCTCGAGTTGCATGATCCGCCGCGATGCTTCATCGAGTTCGGTCGGCATCGAGTCGATTTCGGTGCGCAATTTGGCCGCTGATTCGTCGACGAGATCGATCGCTTTATCAGGCAAGAAACGATCGGCGATATAGCGGTTCGACAGAACGGCGGCGGCGACGAGCGCCGAATCTTTGATCCGCACGCCGTGGTGCACTTCGTACCGCTCGCGTAAGCCGCGCAAGATCGAAATCGTATCTTCGACCGTCGGTTGATCGACGACGACGGGTTGAAAGCGCCGTTCGAGCGCAGCATCTTTCTCGATGTACTTGCGATACTCGTCGAGGGTCGTCGCTCCGATCATGTGCAGTTCACCGCGCGCCAGCAGCGGCTTGAGCAAATTACCGGCATCCATCGAACCTTCCGTTTTACCGGCACCCACGACGGTGTGCAATTCATCCACAAACAGCAGCACCGCCCCGTTCGCACTCTGCACTTCTTTGAGTACGGCTTTGAGGCGCTCTTCGAATTCGCCGCGATATTTGGCTCCGGCGATGAGCGCACCCATATCAAGCGAAACGATACGCTTCTTTTTAAGACCTTCGGGAACGTCTCCGCGAACGATCCGCTGCGCCAATCCCTCGACGATCGCCGTCTTGCCGACGCCGGGTTCACCGATGAGCACCGGATTATTTTTCGTGCGTCGCGACAGCACTTGCACGACGCGCCGGATCTCGTCGTCGCGACCGATGACGGGATCGAGCTTGCCGGCCTCGGCAGCTTTGGTCAGATCGCGCCCGTAGCGCTCGAGCGTCTGGTACGTTCCTTCAGGGTTCTGGCTCGTGACGCGCTGGTTGCCGCGCACGTCGCGTAGCGCCGTCAGGAGCTTATCGTGCGACAATCCGGCCTCGCGAAACACGCGGCCGGCGCCGCCGTTATCGGCCGTCATCGCGAGCAACAGGTGCTCGACCGAAACATACTCGTCGTTGAGCTTCTTTGAAGCTTCCTCGGCGGCCGTGAGCAGACGGGTTAGCGCCGGCGCGACGGTGATCTGGTTCGCGTCGGCATTGGAGCCGGAGAAGCGGGGCAGCTGGCCGATCGCTTGATCGACTTTCGCCGTCAGCGCGGCCGCGTCTAAACCGGCCTTCGCCAAAATCGGTCCGGCGATGCCTTCGGGTTGCGCCAGCACCGCGGCGAGCAGGTGCTCGGGAGCCGTTTGGGTGTTGCGCTCGGAAAGCGCGCGGCTATACGCCGTATTGAGCGCTTCCTGAACGCGCTGGGTCATGCGTTCGACATTCATTCGCAGTCTACAACCCGGAGTGCTAACTTACGGGTTGCGGTGCACGGTTTACGTCGAGCGGATTTTACCTTAGCTGTCGAACCGGAGGCGTATGGATGCCGCCGCACCGCTGCCTGGTCTTGCAAAAGCAGCGTTCCGGGCGTTCTTCGTCTATGACGTCGCCGACACCATCGACTTGGCGCGGCTGCGCACGGTGCGTGGGGAAGGCGTGTCGCGCGCGCCGCTCCAGTTGCGCCGTGAGGCGTCGTCCGATTTCATTCAGTATCCGGTCGTGCCGCTGATGGTACGCTTACCGGACCTCGAAGAATACGATGCCACCTTGCGCGCGAAGATCTTCGATTTTGGCGTCGTCTCGATCCGCCTGAGCATACCGTTCAGCGGCAGCTGGGAAGAGTTCGGAGCGTCGACGCGGCGCTGGCGCAGCGACCCGCGCCTCGAAGTGCAAGCCCGCGCCGCACTCGACGACGTTCTCGTTGAGATCAGCGCGGCCTTGGACGAGCCGCATCCGGCGCTCGTCGAGGATTATTTCATTCTCGAGGTGGACCGCTTCGATCGGCCGATCGATGCGGCGCGGCTGTCGACTGACCTCGCCTCAGCGCTGTCCCGCTTACTGCTCTTCGAGGACCGCCCGCTGGTGCGCGCCGAGCAGATCGAAGCGCTGCGGCTGTCTGCTTCATACTATGACGACGATTTTGTCGTCGTTCAGTGGGACGCGGCATTTGTGTACGACCGCGCCGACGGCGCCGAAGCGGTCGAAGATATCTTGGAGTTCGCCAATTCACAGCTCGTCGAGTTCCGCACCTACGACGCGCGGCTCGACGCCGAGCTCGACGCGATATACGCCGAAGATCCGGGCCGGTCGCACGGCGGCTTCATGAGCCGAGCAGCGGCGAATCGCGCGGCTCAAGTGCGCTTTCTGCTCGTTGATATTCTCGAGCTGACCGATCGAACGTCCAACGCGCTTAAAATTATCGGCGATGCCTACTACGCCCGGCTCTACCGTTCCATCGCCGCTCGGTTGGGTCTGGCCGATTGGCAACGGCTGATCGATGAAAAGCTGCGCTCCGTGTCGGAAATTTATCGCGTCTTCCAGGATCAAGCGCAGCACACGCGCAGCGAGGTGCTCGAAATTATCGTCATTATTTTGGTGGCGCTCGAAGCGGTGATCGGCGTTATCGCGCTACGTCACTAGGCGTTATACCGCGCGCCGGCGACGCGGGCTATTTCGTCAAGCGTTTGAGCCGCAGTCCCGCGGCGATCAGCGCGCTACCCGCAGTGAAGCCGTAGATAGCGATAAGAATCGTTAAGTACGTCAAGCCGAGACCCGGCACGAGCGTGACGTAGATGCCGAAGGCGACCGAGATAACCCCGAAGAGCACGTACAGCCATTCGCCGGTGATAACGCGACGCAGCGCGACGGCGACGACGATCTCGAAGACGCCGGTCAGGAGCGCCCAGAAACCAACCAGATAGCCCAACGTGAGAGCGGTCAGGCCCGGCCAGCGCAGGATCGCCCAGCCGGCGGCGATGCTCACGAACCCCGACAGGAGCAAGAGCCACCACGCCGCATCCGACCGCATCACGCCGACGGCCTTGACCACGGCGAACAGCCCGTCGACGACAAAGAACGCCCCCAGCAACAGAATAACGGCCGCGAGCGTGGCGCGCGGTTCGAAGATGGCGACAAGTCCGAGCAAGAGCGCGAGCACACCGCGCACGACGAAGAGCCACCAGCCGCGGGCAGCCGCGGAGCCGAGACCAGGCAGCGAGCTGCGCGTCGTAATCAACAGGAAGCCTCCCGCGGCCGGCGTGGAATGCGCAGGCCGGCTTCGTAGCGCCGGCTGACTGCTTCGCCTCCGCATTCAGTTGTGCTTGCCCGTTAGCGCCGCACTTTCGAGCGCCGCCTCGTCGCCGCGATCATGCGTCAGCAACGCCGCTAAGCCGCACGAAAAAGGTCCCCTCGCACGGAGCCCGTCACTTGACGTTGTCGTAAGCTTCTCGATCGGCCGACGGCCGATTCGTCACGTTCGTCGAACGCGTTGAGTTTGGACACACGGCCATCTGTCGGCGAAGCCGTCATCAGCCCTAGAACGTGTATTGCAATTGATGGCGCAGATATTTGAAATTATACGGCAACGACGGCTGTGTGCGATCCGCGAACCGCTCGCGGAACGACAACCCTTTATATGGTCCAGTGCGCACTTGGTTGAAATTGTACGTCAGATCGGCGTCGAACTCATACGTCCGGTTGCGCGCGAACGACGTATCATAGTTGTACGCCGCTTCACTCGCGATCGCCACGAGGCGTTTGTCGACGTCGTATAGGTCAGCGCGCCTTTGAGCGAAAAACCGGCGCTGCGGCGGTCCACCATACCTTGCGAGATACTCGTCGTGTACAGGGGATCCGTGGCGTACGAATCGGTATACGGCGAAGCGAGACCGCCGTAGGCCACCTTGACGGGAACGCTGTAGAGCCCGGGTCCCACGAGCACCGGATTCGTGGCGATGGCGGCGGTCGTTCCGCCCTGGGGTAAGAAATAGCCGACTTCACCGGCCAACGCGGCGGCAGACTCTGCCGTCGCGGTCGACGTCGCGCTGACATCGACCGTTCTCGTGGCATAATTCCAAGGCGCGTAATCTGCGCCGACGGTAGCGACGAGATGTTTCACCGGCGTCGCGCCGAGCTGAAGGCCGATCGTCTGATTTTCGATCCGACCCAGGATCGCCGTACCGCTTTGCCGCTCGCTCATGAATTGAAACGCGCCGAACGGGTTGACCGAGCTCTTCGGGTCGAAGGAATACCGGCCCTCGAAGTACGTCAAGCTTGCGATATTATGAAACCGGTAGGTTTCAGTGGTGACGGTAGCTCGGCTGCTGGGCCGGAAGGTAAGGTTGACCCGGTCGGCTCCCGTCGTGATCGGTACCGTCGATTTGAAATCGCCGCCGCCGCCGACACCCGCCGGCGCCGTCGTACACGTGAGCAGCGTGCACTGATCGAAAAGTGAATCGGTACGTGTTTCGAATCGGGTGATGCGGGTCAGGCCGAGTGAAACCGTTTTGCTCAGATTGAACGTTGCATCGACGCCTTGATAGAGTGCCGGCTTGATGCGCGAGTCCGATGAGGGCTCCCAGAGTTTGTTCAACAACTGGTTGCCGACCGTAATCTGAGCGGTCGGATCAGTGTATTTCACGTAGTATTCAAACGTTTCGAGCGCATAGCCCGGCAGCGAATTATCGATACCGGCATTATTTTTTGCGCACAACGCTTGCGCTTCGTTGACGACGAGGGTGCCCCCGACGTTACATCCGACGCTGCCGCCGTTGAGGCCGAACGGGAAGGCTCCCCACAGGGCGCCGCCGACGGAAAACGGGGTATTGCCGATCAGGTAGTCCGCCCGGATGTCACCGCCGAAATTGAACGCCGCACGATTCGGTCCGGTCGGACCTTTCGCGGTGTATTCCGGCGTATTGATGCGGTTAAAATCATACGCGCGTAACGTCCCGCTCAGCGTTAAGCCTTTGACTTTAAGCGGATTCCAGCCCGGAGCGGGTGTAGCTGTCGCCGATGCCGGTGCGCCGCCGGCCCGATCGTTGGTCGCCGGAGCGGGTGACGGCGCCGTCTGCGCAAGAGCGACGCCCGAGCACAGGGCAAGACATGTCGCGCCTGCCGAAGCAACACGCAGAAGCCGAGAAAACAATCGCCAGAATCCTTCGAAGCACGCGAATAACGCGAGTACCTAAACCGTTGCGCCACAACTCTCGCGCATGAGGGTTAAGCAAAGATTATCAGCCGTCGATTTCTCGAAAAGAATCGTAGTTTTCCGCAGCAACGTGCACGCGAACGCCGGGCGACCCGGCGAGGACAATAAACAGGGGCTGCTCGCTGGAGCAGCCCCCGCCGGGAATTCGACGTCGCACGACGGCGCCGAAGGGAGAACTCGCTTCGGTTACGCCGCCGCGAGATGTTTGTTGAGCATCGATGTGATCGTCGATTCGTTGACGAATCCGACGATACGATCGACCGCTTTACCACCCTTGAACAGAATCAGGCACGGTATACCGGAAACCTGATATTCGCCCGACAAGCTCGGAGCTTCATCCGTGTTGAGCTTAACGAAGGTGACCCGGTCGCCCATCGTGCCGGCAATCTTCTCTACGACTGGTGCCAGCATTTTGCACGGGCCACACCACGGGGCCCAGAAGTCGACCAGGACGGGTTTCGGGGATGCAAGCACATCGGTGGAAAACGTGCTTTGTGATACGTCGGGCAGTGCGCTCATAAGTGGTTCAAATACCTCCTATCGATATGGAACCCGGCGCGCGATGCGCCGGTTTCGGATCGCGATTGCATCGAACTTAGACCGCGACCGGTGACAGTAAAGTGCGCAGCGCACTGTGATCCGCCTCAGGCGACCGCTGCGCCAATTCCGTCATGCGATCGCGTAAAAGCTCGGCGGCCGGCAGGTGGAGGTGGGCGTCCTTTTCGGCGGCCACCACGATGTCCAGATCTTTTTTGTGTAACTTGGCTTTGAAGCCCGGCGTGTAGGCTTCGTTGAGCATGCGCTCGCCGTGAACTTCCAAAATCCGGCTTTGCGCGAAACCGCCCAACAGCGCTGTCCGGACTTTGGCCGGGTCGACGCCTGATGCCGATGCCAGTGCCAAAGCTTCCGCCACCGCTTCGATGGTCACCGCGACAATGAGTTGATTGCACGCTTTGGCGATCTGACCGGCGCCGGCTTCACCGACGAGCGTAATGTTCTTCCCCATCGCTTGCAAGATCGGCAATACGCGCTCGAAAGCGGCCGCATCGCCGCCAACCATGATCGAGAGCGTCGCCTCTACCGCGCCCTTTTCGCCGCCGCTTACCGGTGCATCGAGTGCCGCGACGTCCGCTGCGCGTAATTCGCTCGCCACTCGACGCGACATCGCGGGATCGATCGTGCTCATGTCGATGAACGTCGCACCGGCGCGAATGCCCGCCGCGACGCCGTGCGGACCGAGCACCACCGCTTCAACGTCGGGCGTGTCGGGCAGCATCGTGAGCACAACATCGCTCGCGGCCGCGACAGCGGCCGCCGTTGAGGCCGTTGTTGCGCCGTCGGCAACGAGCGCATCGACACGCGTGCGAGAGCGATTCAGCGCGCACACCGGATAACCGGCTTTGAGTAAGTTGCGCGCCATCGGCAGACCCATGATTCCGAGGCCGATAAATCCAATCGCGGGCTTCGCGCTCATCGTGGTCCTTTCGCTAGGAACCCCGTCGCCGGGATTCGTTTGGAGTGTACCGACGCACGATTCTCAACCGGCCTGAAAAACGCTCCCAGGCCGGCGCCGGCCGGCGCGACGAGTGACGAGGCGGCCTCGCGATGACTGCTAGGCGGGCGCGGGAATCGATTCGACGTCCAAGGTGATCGAAATCTCGTCGCCCACGGCGACACCGCCGGTTTCGAGCGCTTGATTCCAGACCAAACCAAAATCTTTGCGGTTTATTTTGGCCGTCGCTTCGTACGCGACCCGATCGTTGCCCCATGGGTCTTTTGCTTGGCCGGAAACTTCCGCCGTCAGCGTTACCGGTTGTTTCACGCCATGCAGTTCGAGTTCGCCGACAGCTTTGAAGTGCGTATCGTCGACTGCTTCGATGTGCGTGCTGGTGAAGCGCAACCGGTCGAACTGCGCGGCGTCCAGAAAATCGGGCGATTTGAGATGTCCGTTCCGCTGAGCGTCGCCGGTATCGACGGAACTCGCGTCAATTTCAGCGCTCAAGGCGGTAGGGATCGCGCTGTCGGCAGCGAGCGTAACGGTGCCGGCAACGAGCTTGAAGGTGCCGCGAACCTTCGCAATCATGAGGTGCCGGACCGAGAAATGAATACTCGAATGCGCCGGATCGATGATGTACGCGCGGGTGGCCGCGCCGCTTGAAGTTGTGGTCATACCAATCGTTCGTCCCTTCTCAAATCACTAGGTATTGGATATGATTAACAGTAGTAAATGATTTACTCCGTGTCAAGCAACTCGGAAAGTGGTAGAATCGACAGATGCGCGCCGCCGAGCCCGATCGCCCCGTCCCGCGGACCGACATTGCCCCGGGCTTGTTATTGGCACGTTTGGGCGCGGGCGCGATGCGGCTGTATCGCAGCTCGCTCAAAGCGACCGGTTTAAAACCGGCTCATGTGGCGGCGCTCGTCGAACTGCGGGAACGGCCGGTCGGACAGCAAGCTCTCGCCGAGGCTACGGGCGTGGAGCCCGTAAAGCTCGTCGGCGTTCTCAACGACCTCGAAACTGCGGGATTTATCGAGCGTCGGCGCGACTGCACCGACCGCCGGCGGCATATTGTGGCGATCACGTGCGGCGGTCGCGAGCGCTTGAAAGCGGTTGACGTCGCGTCGGCGACCGCCGAAGACCGTCTGTTAGCCGGCCTCGATCGCGCGCAGCGCGAACAGTTGGCCGCGCTGTTGCAATTGATCGTGAGCGCGAGCGGTCTGGCCGAACCTTGCCCGGGCATAAGGGAGGCCGAGCCACCTTTAGGAGATGCGGACGACGATGCCGAGTTACTCGCGTAGCGACGTCACCTCGGCGTCCCTCCCCGAGTATCCCGGCGACTACTCTTTGCTGCAGCGCGAGAAATCTCGATTATGCCGGTGGCAGCGGTTCCTCACCGGTAATATCGGCGACGCGTTTCGAGACCTGGCCTAGATTTGCTATCGCGATGACTTCATCGCCGGCGGCGAGCTTTTGCAAACGGACGCCTTTGGTCGAGCGGCCGGCGCGGCGAATCGAGTCGACGCGAATCCGAATGACTTGATTGCCGCTCGTAATCAACAGCAGCTCGTCGTCCGAACCGACGAAAATTTGATCGACGACGTACCCGATCTCTTTTTCTTTGGCAAACGCTTTGACGCCCTTACCGCCGCGCGACGTATGCCGGTAATCGTCGATCGGCGTCCGTTTGCCGTACGCTTGCGACGTCACGATGAGGACTTCACGCCGGTCGTCTTCCACGACGTCCATGGCAACGACGGTGTCGCTCGGCGCCAGCGTTATCGCGCGCACGCCGCGCGCATTGCGGCCCATCGGGCGCACGTCTTTTTCATTAAAATGCACGGCCATGCCGTCGTGCGTCGCCAGGATGATATCCCGCGTACCGTCGGAGAGATCCACGCCCAGCAGCTCATCGTCGTCATCGAGACCGATCGCGTTGAGACCGTTGCGCCGTACGTTGGAAAACTCTTCGAGCTTGGTCTTCTTGATAACGCCTTGGCGCGTGACCATCACTAAATAGTTATCGCCGTCGAAGTCGCGAATGGGAAACACCGCGGTCACCGACTCGCCCGGCGGCAGCGTCAATAAATTTACCAGCGCGGTACCGCGCGCTTGGCGCGTCGAATCGGGGATCTCGTAGGCGCGTAGCCGGTACGCACGGCCCTTATTCGTGAAGAACAACACGTGTTGATGCGTCGAAGCCACGAAAAAATTGGCGACCACGTCTTCTTTTTTCAAGTTCGCGATGCCGACCACGCCGCGGCCGCCGCGGTTTTGCTGCCGGAACGTGTCGACCGACACGCGCTTGATATAACCACCGACCGTCGAGGTTATGACGACCTCGGTATCGGCGATGATATCTTCGATCGAGAGCTCGCCTTCGAGTGCTTCAACGGGCGTGCGGCGGGCGTCGCCAAAGCGCTTGCGGATCTCTTGCGTCTCGGTCTTGACGACGTCGAGAATCATTCTGTCGCTTGCCAGTAGTTCTTCGAGTGACGCGATCAACGTCACGAGTTCGTCGTGTTCGGTCTCGATCTTCTGGCGCTCGAGGCCGACGAGCGTACGTAACCGCATGTCCACAATGGCCGCGGCTTGTTCGGCCGACAAGCGAAAATCGTCTTCGATTGTCGCTCGCGCCATGCGCCGAAATGCATCGGACAGAACGAACGGTTCGGCAATGAGGTGTTCGCGGGCGGTTTCGACCGTGTCGCTTTCCCGAATGATCGTGATAACGCGGTCGATATTATCGAGCGCAACGAGAAAGCCGAGCAGCAGATGGGCGCGCGAGCGGGCGCGTCCGAGATCGTATTCGGTGCGCCGCTTGACGACGATCTTGCGATGCGCGATGAAATACTCGAGAATATCGAGCAACGACAGAACTTGCGGCTCGAGTTGCGTCTGGCTGCTGCCGCTGAGCACGTACGGACTGCCGTCGGAGCGCTTGGCCGGAACCAGGGCCAGCATGTTGAAGGCGAAACTCGACTGCAGCGGCGTCTGTTTGTAGAGCTGGTTCAAGACCACGTTCGGTGTCGCGCTGCGCTGCAGTTGGACGACGATCCGCATACCGTGGCGATTGGATTCGTTGTCGAGTCGCGAGATGCCCGAGATACGCTTTTCCGAGTGCGCATCCGAGATTGCTTCTAAAATTCGATTGACGGAAACTTGGAACGGCACTTCGCTGATGACGATCTTGGTCTTACCATCGTCTTCGATGATTTCGGCCTTACCGCGTAAGGGCACCGACCCGCGCCCGGTGCGATAAGCGGTCCGGATCGCTTCGCGGCCCATCAAAATGCCGCCGGTCGGAAAATCCGGACCGTGCACGATATTGAGCAGATCGCTCCAAAGTTCTTCGTCGGCTTGGGTCGGATCGAGCGCGCCGGTCAACTCAGCGTTAGCCGAGTCATCCACGTGCTCGGCGACCACGACCGGCCGTTCGGCCGCCGCCGTCCGGAAGTCGATCACGCGGACGACGGCATCGCAAATTTCGCTGATATTATGCGGCGGGATATTCGTCGCCATGCCAACGGCGATCCCGCTCGAACCGTTGATGAGCAGCTGCGGCAATTTGGCCGGCAGCACGACCGGTTCGGTTGTTTGATTGTCGAAGTTTGGAACGAAGTCGACAGTCTCTTTATCGATGTCGACGAGCATTTCCATCGCGATGCGCGCCAGCCGCGCTTCAGTGTAACGATACGCGGCCGGCGGATCGGGATCGATCGAACCAAAGTTTCCGTGGCCGTCGACAAGCGGATAACGCAACGTGAAATCTTGCGCCATTCGCACGAGCGCGTCGTAGACCGAACTGTCGCCGTGCGGGTGGTAGTATTTGAGGACGTCGCCGATGACGCCGGCAGATTTGCGATGCTGCTTATCGGGTGTCATGCCGTTTTCGCGCATCGCGTACAAGATGCGTCGCTGAACGGGCTTGAGGCCGTCGCGCACGTCGGGCAAAGCGCGCGACGCGATGACCGACATCGCATACGAGAGATAACTCTCGCGCATTTCGTCTTCGACGTTAATGAGCGAGACGCGATCGTTATTCACAGACTACCGTTCCACTATTCTTTCGGTCACCGCCGCAGCGATGCGACGTCAACGGGCCGAGCCCCGTTCGCGCGGCTTCACGAATGCGCCCACGATGAAGCCGACGACCCCGCCGACGACCGCACCCAACAACGCGATGATGAGAAATTTACTTCCAATCCCGCCACCGAGGTGACCGACGGAAAAAAAGCGCAGTGTAACAATGACCGCTTCGAAACCGGCGGCCAGCACGGAACAAACGGCCCCCGCGATAACTCCGACAAGGACATCACTCATGCGCACAAACACTACGGGGATATTCGTGTTCGCGCATGGTGTATCTTCTTAATGCCATGGAAACGACATTACCCGATCTGGCTGCCTTAAATGCCTTTGCGTGCCAGTTCGTTTTACGGCTAGAGCCGGGGTCGGCGGTTGCGCTGCACGGAGCGCTCGGCGCCGGGAAAACCACCCTGGTGCGCGCGTTCGTCGCGGCGCTGCACGGCAGTGACGCCGCGGTTTCCTCGCCGACGTTTATTTTTCGCCAGCTCTACGCCGGGAATCCGCCGGTCGAACATCTGGACTTGTTTCGGATCGCCACGCCGGCTGAGTTGCCCGAGCTCGGTCTCGAAGACGCATTCGCCCCCGACCGCATCACCTTCGTGGAGTGGCCGGAGCAAGCGCCGCACCTATTGCCGGCGCATACCGTGCATTTGACGATAACCGGCAACGGTTCCGGTCCGCGCGCGATTGCGGTCGCCGGCGCGGACGGCGAGGGATGATCGTCCTTGCCCTCGACGCCGGCTTGGCGCCGTTTTCCGTGGCCCTCGATTGCGCCGGGGCGGTCACCGCCGACCGCTCGGAGCGCAACGATGCGCTTGAAACGGGTCTAGCGCGAATCGCGGGCCTGCTCGACGGCGCCGGCATCGCGCTGCGCGACGTCGACCGCGTCGCGGTCGGCATCGGACCGGGTTCGTTCACCGGTGTCCGAATCGCGCTCTCGTTCGCCAAAGCGCTGGCCTATGGAGCCGGGCTGCCGCTCGTCGGCATCTCGTCCTACGATGTCCTGATCGGCGACGACTCACGGCGGCCGTGCCTAGCCATCGTGTCCGGCCGGCCGGGCATCGTTTGCGCGCGGCTGAGCGCCGACGGCGGCGAGCGAACCGGGTGTGGGCCGGTAGCCGACGTCGTCGAGCGAATTCTGGCGGGTTTGGCGCCCGATTCGCCGCTGGTCTTTGTGGCCAACACGGAGGACGCCAATCGCGCGATCGGCGAACGTCAGCTTAACGTTACCCGGCTCGTTTCGCCACCCGCGTGGAGCCCGGCCGCCGCGATTGCCCGATTGGCTCGCGACCGGCATCCCGCGCATTCGCTTCACGGCCTGGCACCCGATTACGGCGAAATGCCTGCCGTTACCCTACCAAAAGCCGGAACGAACCTGATACCGTAATGGCGCACCTCGCATTGGGAACGACCGCGCCGCCACCGGTCGTCGAAGGATTATCCGCGATGCAACTTACAGCGACCCCGATCACCGTCCGTCGTAACGGCCGGACCGGCCATTAAAGCCCAACTCGACCCGCCCGGGCACGACCGGCCGCGCCGGCTTGAGATTGCCGTCATGACGACGGCCGACATCGTCGCCGTCCTGCACATCGAGACGCTTTCGTTTACATCGTCGTGGCCGCAGAATGCGTTCGTCAACGAGATTCGGGATAACAAACTCGCGCACTATTTTGTCGGCCGGCTCGACGGAAAAATTGTGGCATACGGTGGCATCTGGGTCATTCTCGAAGACTCGCATGTCACTACGATCGCCGTTCATCCGGATTATCGCGGACGCAAACTCGGCGAGGAAATGCTCGTTCACTTGTTAGACGAAGCGATCGCCGCCCGCGCGTCGTGGATCACGCTCGAAGTTCGCGAGTCGAATGAAACCGCTCAGCGGCTGTATCGCAAATATGGCTTTACCGTTGTTTCGACGCGGCGCGGTTACTATAGCGATAATAACGAAAACGCGCTCGTGATGTGGGCTGGAAATCTGAAGGGTCCGCTGTATGCCAGCCGGCTCGCCGTGCTCAAATCGGCGCTGGCGCGCGAGATCAACGCTGACGTGCGATGATCGGCGCGGCAGCGCTGACGGCCGTCGTGCTGGCACTCGCCGGCGGCCCCGCCGTTGCCGTCACGACCGTACCCGATCCGCAACTTTCGATCGGCGCGCCGGTCGCCGCCTGGGTCACGAAGCTGGGCGCTCCGGTCGCGGTAACTTCAGCCGATAGCGGCCATCGTTTCCTTTTCAGCGGCGGCCAGGCTGCGTATACCGACGACGACGGCCTCATTCTCGCCGTCGAACTGCAAGCGGGTTCGATCAGCATCGCCATTGACGGCCGCTCGCACCACTTTGCGATCGGCCGCTATACCCTCGCCCAAGCCGATGCGGAACTTGCGGAAGATGCGGAGTTTGCCGGCCCCGCACTCCGTTCGTACCGGCTAGCGCCGCGGCGCGACTTGGTCTTTGGGTTCGAGCCGGCCTCGAACCGGCTCGAACGCGTGACCTTCGGCGAACCCGGGCAATTGGTACGCCTTGGATTGCTTCCCGGCGACGTTGCCGCGCGAGCCGTTGCCTATCGCGCCCCGCGCCCCGTAACGCTCGCCAACGCACCGGCAACGGGACCGAACGCGATCGTCTATCGGCTGACGATCGATCGCGCCGGCGCTGTGCGCGATGTCGGCATCCTGTTCGGACCCGCAACGCCGGCGCAGGACGCGACGTTCAGCCAGGCGCTACGCCGCGACCGGTACACGGCGGCCACGCTCGGCGGGCGGCCCATCAGGGCGACCGTTTTTAGCGAGCAAAGGTATTAAGCCGATCGACCCGGGGCGCGGCGTTACGTTCGTGCGGACGATGCGGCGCGTCCGTGCGCACCTCGGTCAAGCGCATCGGTACACGCATACACTGGGCGTAGCCCGGCTGGCCGGGCGGCTCGCGCGAGCACATGGTGAGGATCCGAACAAAGCCCGGCTGGCTGGTCTGTTGCACGATTTGGCGCGACTCTATAGCGTCGAGCGTTTGCTCGCGGAATGCACCGCTCGCGGCCTGCCGATCGACGCCTACGAACGCGCAAACCCGATCGTGCTGCACGCGCGACTTGGCGCTGAACTCGCTCGCGAACTGTTCGGAGTTACCGACGAAGCCGTTTTAGCGGCGATCCGCAAACACACCGTCGCCGCCGCGACGATGAGCCGGCTCGATTGTATCGTCTTTTTGGCCGACGCACTCGAGCCCGGCCGCGAATATCGCGAACGCGCGGGTTTTGCCGCCCTCGCCATGCGTGAACTCGATCCGGCGATGCGGGCCGTGCTCGGCTCGTCGATGACCTATCTGCACGGCCGCAACGTGACGGTCGCGCCGCAGACCTATTTGGCGGCCGAGCGATTCGGCTTGTCCACCACCAGTGTTTTTCCGCTGCACCTCGAACAAATTCAGCCCTGAAGGTGTCCCGAACCGGGACCCGGCCGTACTATCGAAAGGCGCCATCCTGCCCGATCTTTTGACCACCGTCCGCACTGCTGCCGAGGAGAAGAAAGGCGAAGACATTGCCGTTCTCGACCTCGAGGGCCGCACGATCGTCGCCGACACGTTCGTCATCATCACCGGGCGCTCCAAAATACAGACTCGGTCGATTGCCGACGCCATCATCGAAGCTGCGCGCTCGGCTGCCTTTCCGGTGGCGCGGACCGAAGGCTACAACGACGGCGGCTGGATTCTCATCGATGCGGGCCCGGTGGTCGTTCACGTCTTCACGCCCGACCAGCGGCAATTTTATAATCTGGAGCGTCTATGGGGCCGGCCGGTCGAGGCACGTGCCGCGTCGTCGTGAAGCAGCCCGTTCGTTCGTCACGCAGCCGGGCGCGCATCCGGCAAGCCTGGCTCAAAGCGTTCGTCTGGGTGTTCATCGCCATCTTTCTGCTCGGCTCCGTCGGTGCCGTGGCGCTGATCGCGCTCCACTAAGCACGAACCGCTGCCGGCCCGGCCTCAGCCTGAAACCACGGCCGCGCTACGGGGTAATAAGAGCCGGAGGATGACACACGTGATGAAATTGCCTGCGGCGCTCGCTGCACTCCTGATCGCGGTCGGCTCGGCGGTCGTTCCGGCGTCGGCGCGCGACTCGTTCGTCACCGACAACGCGCACTTACTGTCCGCGGCGACGATCTCCGCGATCAATGCGAAGGTCGCCGACTTTAACGCAACCGCGCATAAAGAAGTCGTTGTCGACACCGAAGCGACGGTCGACGGCGATTCGGGCAAGGCGGCCGCGGAAAAGATCTACGCGCAACAACAGGTCAACGGCGTTCTCATCTACGTTGCTAAATCGCCCAAAACCATCGGCGTCATTCCCGACCGCGCGGCCAGCAATTTCTTCCCGGCCCAAACGACATCCGCCATCCGCGGCGCGATCGTGAGCGCGTTTAATTCCGGTGATTATAACGGCGGCATCACCAACGGCGTCGACTTGACGCTCGCCCAGTATCGCAGTCATCTCGGTGCGTTGACGCATCAACGGTCGTCGTATGCACCCGTCGGAAGCGGCGAAAACATCCGCTCCAGTCAGGCAGGTTTTAATATGAGTTGGATTTGGGTGCTGATCGTGTTGGCGGTGATCTTCTTCGTGATTCGCGGTATCTTCCGCGCGATGGCCGGACCGCGTATGATGCCGCCGGGCTATGGCGGCGGCGGTGGCCCGATGATGGGCGGCGGCGGATACGGCCCGGGCTATGGCGGCGGTTACGGCGGCGGTGGCGGCGGCAGTTTCTGGAGCGGCCTGATGGGCGGCCTCGGTGGCGCGTTCCTGGGCAACGAACTCTTCGGCGGTGGCCGCCGTGACGATTTCGGCGGCAACCAGGGCGGTTTCGTCGACGGCGGTCAATCGCAAGCCGACACCAGCGGCTTCCAGAACGATCCAGGCCAAGCCGATATGGGCAATGCCAGCTTCGGCGGCTGGGGTGGCGGCGACTCCGGCGGCGGCGGTGATTCCGGCGGCGGCTGGGGCGGCGGCGACTCGGGCGGCGGCGGCGATAGCAGCGGCGGCGGCTGGTAGAGACGGCTCAACTCGCGCAAGAGCGGTGTAATCTAGTCCAAGCCTCGGCCGAATTGGCCGAGGCTTGGATGTTTTGGTAGCGCCCGAGCGCCTAGCGAATCACGACGATGTTTGCGAGCGCATCTTGTAGTCGCGGAGTTATGCCGGCAATATCGGCGAGCTCGTCGACTGAGGTGAATGGGCCGTTTTCAGTGCGATAGGCAACAATTCGCTCGGCCAACGCGGGCCCAATGCCGGGCAGTGTCGCGAGTTCGTCCGCATCGGCCGCGTTGAGATCAACGCTCGCCAGCGTTACGCTGCTCGCAACCGCAGCTTTGGGGTGACGTTGACGGTGCGGGCGATGCGACCGCTGCGCGGCCGGCACGCGCGGCCCCCGCGCCCGGCGGGTCGCGAGTTCGGCCCCGAGTTTCGGCACGGCAATCTCGTCGCCGTCCTGGAGATGTGCGGCGAGATTTACGGCGACGAGATCGGCCTGCGGTTTTGGACCCCCGGCACGCGCCAGCGCAGCAGCCGCCCGGGCGTCGGCCGGCAGTTCGTACACCCCGGGCCGTAGCACCTCACCTGCAACGTAGACCACCACCCGCAGTGCCGTCGGCCGACGAACGGAGCGCGGGTCTGCGGTGGGTCGGGTCGCGGCCGAAGCGAGCACCCCTTCCGCCGTGACTTTGCTGGCGGTGGGGTCAACGGCTGTGGTGGCCGGTCGCGTCAACCCGGCAATCCGATCGTGATTCGGCGGCACGAAGATTAACGCGGCGACAGCGGCGACGATCGCCAAGCCGACCAAAACAAATTTCATGCCGGGAAATCACGCGCCTCGACGCACGCGGCGAGGGAGGGTGTTGCCTTTCCGAGCACGGTAACACACGGGATGCTCGAAGAGCGCCCGCTCATTTACGATTTTCGTACCATCGAACGCACCTGGCAAGAACGCTGGGAACGCGACGGCATTTACCGCGCCGACGACGCCGATCCGCGGCCCAAATATTACGTGCTCGAAATGCTGCCGTATCCATCGGGCGATCTGCATGTCGGCCATGCCAAGAACTACACGCTGGGCGACGCCGTGGCGCGCATGATGCGCATGCGCGGCTACAATGTCGTGCATCCGATGGGCTGGGACGCCTTCGGCTTACCGGCGGAGAACGCGGCGATCGCGCGCGGCATTGCACCCGAAACATGGACGCGCCAAAACATCGCCAACATGCAGCGCCAAATCCGGCTCATGGGAACGAGCTACGATTGGACGCGCGAATTCGCGACCTGCGATCCCGCCTACTATACCTGGAACCAATGGTTCTTTTTGCGCATGTACGAACGCGGTTTAGCGTACAAGCGCGAAGCGCCGGTCAATTGGTGTCCCGTCGATCAAACGGTGCTGGCCAACGAACAAGTTGTCGACGGCATGTGCTGGCGCTGCGGCAGCGTCGTCGAACGGCGCAAACTCTCGCAGTGGTTCTTGAAAATTACCGATTATGCCGACCGGCTGCTGGACGGAATCGACCGGCTTGATGGCTGGCCGGCGCGCATCAAGGCGATGCAACGCAACTGGATCGGCAAGAGTGAAGGCGTCACGTTTTCTTTTGACGTCGAGCACATCGACGCTAAAATCGACGTGTACACGACGCGCGTCGATACGCTCTACGGCGTTACGTTCTTGGCGCTGGCGGCCGAACATCCGGTCGTCGAACGCATCTGCGGCGAGGTACCGGAACGGCGCGCCGAGATCGAAGCTTTTGCAGCCGGCCTGCGGACGAAGTCGGAGCTCGAACGCACGCAGTTGATGGAAAAATCCGGTATCTTCTCCGGTGCGTATGCCGTCAATCCGTTGTCGCGCGAGAAAGTGCCGATTTGGATTACGAATTACGTGCTCGCCGATTACGGTACGGGCGCCGTCATGGGCGTTCCCGCGCACGACGAGCGCGATTTTGACTTCGCCCATAAGCACGCCCTGCCGATCGCGCAAGTCGTAACCGACCGCGCGGGAAGCGTGCGCGCGCCACTGACCGAAGCGTTCGTCGACGACGGAAAGCTTCTCGCCAGCGCCGAGTTCAGCGGCATGACGTCGGAGATCGCCCGCGGTGCGATCGCGCAGAAACTGGAGCTGACCGGGCGGGGTGCGGCGACGGTTAATTTCCGGTTCCGCGATTGGCTCATCTCGCGCCAGCGATATTGGGGCACGCCGATTCCGATGATCTATTGTCCGCTTGACGGCGAGGTCATGGTACCCGACGACGCGTTGCCGGTGATCTTGCCGCCCGAAGTAGAAATTACCGGCCAGGGTTCGCCGCTGGCTCGCGATGCGGCCTTCGTGCATACCGTCTGTCCCAAATGCGGCGGCCCGGCGCGGCGTGACGTCGATACGATGGATACGTTTATTGATTCGTCGTGGTATTACGTGCGGTATTTGGATCCGCGCAACGATCGGGCCGCCTTCGACGGCGCCAAAGTATCAGCGTGGATGCCGGTCGATCAGTATATCGGCGGCGCCGAACACGCCGTGATGCATCTGTTGTACGCGCGCTTTTTCTATAAGTTCATGATCGATCAAGGCTATCTAACGGGCGATGATGAGCCCTTTACGCGACTGTTCAACCAAGGCACGCTCTTGCGTCACGGCGAGAAAATGTCGAAGAGCCGCGGTAATGTCATTGGAATTGATGAGACGGTCGATGCCTACGGCGTCGACGCGATGCGTTTATTTTTGTTGAAGGCAGCGCCGCCCGAAGACTCATTGGAATGGACCGATGAGGGCATCGTCGGCCGCGTCCGCTTCATCGCGCGCGTGTGGCGCGCGTGCGAACCGCTCGCAGCGGCGGCCGGCGCGGTTTCGATCGCCGCGTTGCCGGAGATTCGCGGCGAAATCGCAGCGCGAACTCGTACGCGCCGTCCACACCGCGCTCAAATCCGGTGCCGACGAAACGTCGAGCCGCCGCTTCCACTATAACACCACCACGGCGCGGCTCGACGAACTGGTAAATCTGCTGACCATCGGCAACGCGCGATCCGGGCTTGGCCGGCGATCCCGCGGTGCTGTATACGGTCGCGGCGTTGCCGATCGTGCTGGCTCCCTTTGCCCCGCATTTGGCTGATGAGCTTTGGGCACGCATGGGCCGCATACAACGTCGGTGCACTCTGGAGCGCTGGCTCGATGCCGACCCCGCCGCCCTAGCCGTAACGACCATCACGCTCGTCGTGCAAGTCAACGGCAAAGTCCGCGCCAAGGATTGAAGCCGCACCCGACGTCGACGAAGATCGCAGCGTTCGCGCTTGGCCTCAGCGGAAGCGCCCGTGCTGGCGCAACTCGCCGGTAAAGTCGTGCACAAACGCATTTTCGTGCCCGGGAAGCTGCTCAATATCGTCGCTTCGTAAGTAAGGCTGCACCTCGATCTCGCCGTAGCTTCGTAAGTAAGGCTGCACCTCGATCTCGCCGTAGCTTCGTCTAAGGAAAAGCCCGGCGGACTTTGCTTTTTGCGCACTGATGTACTTGCCGATCACCTGATTCCGGCCGCTCTCGGCGGCACCAAGTCGATCGCACACTCCCACTTCGAATGTTTTCCCGAGCGTCGTCGCTAAAGTTTCTTGGCCTTAGCGACGGCGTGAACGTCAATCGCAATGTCGACGGGCGGCGCCTCCTATCTCCGTTTTACCCGTAGGCAGCGCCCCTCGCACATCGCACGCGGGAGAAGCGCTACGCTATGTGTCGGTTAATTCGGTTGCGACGTCTTGCCTGGTAAGAGAACGACCTTGAGAGAGTGCACGCCGCTTTCCATTGTCTCGAACGCTTCCTTGAAGTCTTTGAGCGCGAACGTATGGGTGACGATGCCGCGGACGTCGATCGTCCGGTCCGAAATGTAGCGGATCGCCCGCGGATAACAATAGGGCCCGAGATGTGCGCCGAGCACGTCGAGTTCTTTGCGATCGCCGATGATCGACCAATCGAGCGTCGTTTCATCGCGAAAGACGCTAAATTCCACGAACCGGCCGAGTTTGCGGATCATCTTCATGCCGATGTTCACCATCGGCGCAAATCCGGTTGCCTCGATGAAAACGTCGCAACCGTAGCCGTCGGTGAGTTTCATGATCTCGGCCTGCGCGTCGACTTCTTTGGGATTGAGCAGAATATCGGCGCCGAGTCGCTTAGCGAGCTCCAGCCGCGTCGGGCTCAGATCCATCACAACGAGCTTCTTGGGATTTTTAAGCCGCAGGCCGCCGATCATGCCCAGACCCAGCGTACCCGCACCGGCGACTACCACAATGTCGTCCAGGCCGACGTTCGCGCGGTCGACGGCGTGCAATGAACACGCTAACGGTTCCACGACGATCGCCTCTTCGATCGGCACGTGTTCCGGGATCTTGTGAACGATGGCTTCTTTCGTGTAGATCATGTACTCGGCCATCGCGCCGTTGACGTTGTTCTGAAAGCCGTAGAGATCGTGTTTCTGACACATCCAATAGCTGCCTGAATTGCAGAACCGGCACTCCCAGCAGGGGACGATCTGTTCGGAAATGACGCGATCGCCGACGGCGACGCCAAATTTCTCACCGGCGCCCTCGCCGAGTGCGACAACGCGCCCGATAAATTCATGACCCGGCGTCATCGGCGGCTTGACGTAGCGCGGCTGGTCGGCATCGCCCCAGAACGAGGGCGCACCATGGAACGTCTTAATGTCGCCGGCGCAGATGCCGCAGGCCTCGACCTTGGTCAACACTTCGAGCGGACCCGGCGTTGGAATCGGAATTGTCTCAAGACGGTAATCGCCCGGAGCGTACGCGACGACGGCTTGCATCATTTGTGTTTGGGTGGAAGCTGATTCGGGCTTTTGGGTCGCGGTCATCGTCATTGGCGGTGACTCCTTTCGGTAGTAGGCATGTTTACTTCCATATTACGTCTGCGTGAACATCGCGCAGTCGGCCGGCGCGTCGATGAGCCGCTTGAGCTCATCGTCCAGCTTCAGCAGCGTCACCGAAGCGCCCGCCATCTCCAGCGACGTAACGTACTCGCCGACGTAGGATCGGTGTATGACGATACCCCGCTCATCGAGCATTTGCGCGACGCGGCGAAACATAATGTAGAGCTCGCTATACGGCGTCGCGCCCAGACCGTTCACGAGCACGGCAACCTCGTCGCCGCGTTGGAGCGGCATGTCGGCCAGAATCGCCTCGACGAGCGTCGTCGTAACCGCGTCGGCGGGTTCGAGTGGTCCGCGCCGCATACCGGGTTCGCCATGCACGCCGAGACCAATCTCCATTTCGCCGTCGGCGAGATCGAAGGTGGCTTTGCCCGCGGCGGGCACGATGCATGACGACAGTGCGACGCCCATCGTGCGGCAATTGGCGTTCGCTTTGCGGCCGGCGGCTTCGACTTCGTCGAGGGTTGCCATCTCTTCGGCTCTGGCCCCGAGAATTTTGAAGATAATAAAGTCGCCCGCGATGCCGCGCCGTTCGTCTTCCTGCCCCATGGGCGCGGAAGCGACGTCATCGGTGACCAATACCGTACGGACGTCAATGCCCTGCTCGGCAAGCGCTTCCGCCGCAAGCTCGAAATTCATCACGTCGCCGCTGTAGTTACCGAACGAAAAGACGATACCGGCGCCGCCGTTCATTGCTTGCGATGCAAGAATGGCCGGGTCGGGCGGCGGTGAAGCAAATACGTTACCAACGGCGACGCCATCGGCACCGCCGCGCCCGATATAGCCAATGAAGGCCGGCTTGTGTCCCGAGCCGCCACCAAAGACGACGCCGACTTTACCCGGCTTGACTTCGCCCGTGCGGACGATCGCGCGACCCGCGGCCCCATCGAGCCGGCGCACCTTGGACTCGTGCGCCCGCACGAACCCGTCGAGCATTTCGTCAACGACGTTATAGGGATCGTTGATCAACTTTCTCATGAACGTTCCTTGGCCCGGTAGTCCGCGTCGATTTGGTTCATTTTCTCAACTTTGCGCGTCGAGTTGCCGCCGGCGAAATCCGACGCCAGCCACGCGTCGACGATCGACTTCGCGAGTTCCGGTCCGATCACACGCGCCCCGAGCGTGATGACCTGCGCGTCATTGCTCTTGCGCGCGCGCTCGGCCGAATATGTATCATGCGCTTGCGCAGCGCGCACGCCGGGCACCTTGTTCGCCGAAATCGCCATGCCGATGCCCGTTCCGCAGATGAGGATGCCACGTTCTTGCGAGCCGCCGGCGATGTCTTCTGCGACGGCGCGCGCAATATCGGGATAGTCGGTATCAGGCTTGCCCTGCGCCGAGGGAACGCCGTAATCATGCGCTTCGATTCCGCTCGTCTTCAAATGGGCAACGATAATTTCTTTGAGATCGAAGCCTGCTTCGTCGCAACCGATTGCGATTTTCATAATTGCTTACTCTCCCGCGACGGCAACGGTTGTTTTTGCGTCGAAAGCAGCTAACGTGGCTCGCAGGATCAAGGCGGTCGAGGTTGCACCCGCATCCTGAAAACCGCGCGTCCGCTCGCCGAGTTTAGCGGCTCGGCCTTTCGTCGCGACCATACTCTTCGTTGCCAACGCGCCGGCATCGGCCGCCTCGCTGGCGGCGCGAAGCACGTCCAGCGCGCCGGCTCCCGCCGTAGCGGCTGTTGCGGCGGCTTCGGCGGCCGGCGCGAACGCGTCGAGCATGGTTTTATCGCCGACTTTGGCCTTGCCGCGCAGAATGATACCGTCACTGCAGGCAGCTAACATCGCAGCAACCGTCGCGCCGTCAAGCTCCGATTTCCCAGCGGCGACCTTTCCCGCTTTGGTAAGCGCCGTGCCGTAGAGTGGTCCCATCGCCGCGCCAATCCCGCTAATGAGCGACTTGCCGATGGCTTCGAGAAAAGCGCCGATATCGCTATCATCTTTTTCCGCCACCGCTGCGAGGGCGCCGCGCGCTCCGAGTGCCAGGCTCATCCCGTGATCGCCGTCGCCACCGGCGGCGTCGAGCGCGGACAGTTCGTCGGCGTGCGCTTCGATCGCCTGCGCAACGACATTGAGAACGCGTTGTAGTTCAGTCATTGCTTCATCTAATTCTCCGACATGTGAGTAAGCACGGAATCGTCGTTCCGTCGGCGTGGCTTCGTGCGCTCGACGCGCGGAAAGCGAGACCGTGAGTCGATACTAGCGAAGTCACCCGAGGTACGCGCGATGTGCCGTCATCATCGCTCCGGATAACGACGACGTCGCCGCGCCGGCCACAGCGATGCGCCGCGTTAGCCGGCTCGACACGGTGGTCGGAACCGGCCCTAAACGTTATCGGTGTTTCACTAAGGTCGATGCTCGCGAGCGAGTCCCAACGCGCTCGCGTTCGGCGTCCTACTTGCCAAGCGTGAACGGAGCGGTGTAATTTCCGATATTGGCTTTGGTGATCAACAGGCAGTCGAAGAGTTGCTTCTCGCTGGCGGCGCCGGTCTTACCACTCTTCAAAAACATATCCGCTTCGTCGACCGCCTTCTTTGAGAAAACGGCGACCGGCTGAAGCACCGTGTATTGCAGACTGCCCGCTTTGATCGCAGCGACCGCATCGGGCGAACCGTCGAAACCACCGACTTTGACGCTCGCAAGTTTTCCCGCCGTCTTCAACGCGGCGACCGCGCCTAGCGCCATTTCGTCATTGCCGCTGATTACGCCGATGATGTCCGGATGCGCTTGCAGCATGCTCTGCATCTTGTCATGGCCCTGGGTGCGGTTCCAGTTCGCGACTTGCGAATCGGATTTCTTCAATCCGGTGTACTGCGTGAGCACGGTCGAATACCCGTTCGACCGCGTGGCGGCGTTATTGTCGGACGGCGCGCCGACGAGCTCGACGTAGTTGCCTTGTTGGCCGACGTTCTTGACCCACTGCTGCGCACCAAGCGCGGCGCCTTGCGCGTTGTTCGAAACGAGTTGTGCCTTGGCGAGACCTTCGGTGTTGATTTCCGCATTGACCAGGAACACCGGGATTTTCGCAGCGATGGCTTTCTTCACCGCGCCGACCGAGCCACTGGCGTTGGCCGGATCGAGAATGATGGCGACCGACTTATTGGTGATGGCCGTGTCGATCAACGTGCTTTCGGTATTCGTGTCACCCTTGGACGCGCCGACATTCGAGGTGTAGCCGAGCTTTTTCGCTTCGGCAGCCGCCACCTTACCTTCGGTGAGCCAATACGGGTTCGCGGGGTCGTTTACGATGATCGAGACAAGGCCCCCGGCCGCGATCGAAGGCGTCGTCGATCCGGCTAGCAGCGAGGCCGCCAGCGCGAGTGCCGCCAGCGTCGAAAGCTTGGCTTCAATACGCATATTCATCTATGGAGTCTCCTTAATAAAAGTGCAAGGTTTGAAGAAAACGATCGGTATGGAAACGCTGGGTAATCAGGTCGTCGAGGTTTCGCGGACCGAGGCGCCGGACCGCAATGTGCCGCCGCTGGGCGGAGTACGCGATGGACCGTTGGTCGCGCCCGAAGGCTTGGCGCGCCGACGGTACTGCACCGAGTTGAGTAGGACCGCCAGCACGATGACGGCACCGGTAAAAACGGTTTGCCAGTACGATGAAATTCCGATGATGACGAGTCCGTCGGACAAGAAGCCGATGACGAAGGCGCCGAGCAGCGTTCCGCGGACATTGCCGCGACCGCCGGTCAACGCCGCGCCGCCGATTACGACCGCGGCAATAGCCGTCAATTCGTACGTCGTGCCGGCGGTTGGTCCCGCCGAAGTCAATTCCGACGAGAGAATTAATCCGGCGACCGCGGCGCAAATTCCCGAGAGCATATACGCCGACAGCTTTACGGTCTTGATCGGCACACCGGAAAGCTCGGCGGCGCGTTCGTTGCCGCCCGACGCGTAGAGCCAGCGGCCGAATGCCGTTCGGCTCAGCACGAGCGTTGCGATGATGGCGATGACGAACATGACCAGCACGCCGACCGGAACGCCGAATAAGTAATTGAAGCCGAGCCAATCAAAACCAGTATTGCCGATTTCCGGCTTGCCGGCGAGGTCGTTATACGTCAAGCCGTTCGTCATGAGAAGCGCAATGCCGCGCACCACGTACATCACGCCCAACGTCGCGACGAATGCCGGCACCTTGAACCGCGCGATCAACACGCCATTGACCAGGCCGATGAGCGCGCCGAGTGCGATACACAGCACGACCACCACCCAAACGGGCGGATACAAGACGACGCCAAGGGACGTTAACGTGACGCCCTGCATTAAGAACCCGGCGACGACACCGGCCAGTCCAAGCGTCGATCCGACCGACAGATCGATGCCACCATTGAGGATCACCAGCAGCATGCCGATCGCGAGGATCGCGAAGAGCGCGACGTGCGACGACATCGTGAGAAAATTACTGACCGCGAAATAATTCGGCGACAGCAGCGAAAACACGACGATGATCGCGATGAGCGCGAAGAACGCGCGTCCTTCGAGCAGCAACCTGCCCACATCGAAACCATCGCGAAACAGGCCCGGTGCCGAGCGTTTGCGATCGGCGTCTATCATAACTCGAAGCTCCGATCTCGAACGATTAGGAAACGATCACGGCTTCACCCGAAGCAGCCATGATCTCGTCTTTAGTGACGTCGCGGCCGAACTGCGCCGAAATTTTGCCTCGGCGCATCACGACGATCCGGTGCGCGATGCTCAGACACTCGTTGAGTTCCGAAGTAGAAAATAAAACCGCGAGCCCGCGCGCGGCTTTCTCGGTCAGCAGCCGAAACACTTCGGCTTTTGCCCCGACGTCGATCCCGCGGCTCGGTTCATCTAAGAGAATGACCTTTGGATCGGTCATCAGCATTTTGCCGATGACGACCTTCTGCTGGTTGCCGCCCGACAACGAGCCGATCGGCGCCTCGCCGCCGGCGGTTTTTACGTGCACGTCCCGGATCGCGTCGTTGATGAGGGACCGTTCGCGCGGCCGTGAGACGAACACCCGCCGCACGATGTCGCCGATGCTCGGCAGCGAAAGATTTTCGCCGACCGACATCGTTTGCACTAAACCATCGCGTTGGCGATCCTCGGGCACAAGAACGAGGCCGCTCGCGATTCGCTCCGCGATGCTCAACCGCGAAACATCCTTGCCTTCCAACCGCACGCGCCCACTCGTTACCGGCACGCGACCCGCGACGCTTTCCAGCAGTTCCGTGCGTCCGGCACCCATGAGGCCGTAGATACATACGATCTCGCCGGCTCGAATGTCGAGCGACAACCGATCGACGACCGCGATGTTCGAGCCGGCAGCGCCGGCAACCGAAACATCTTCAATCGACAGGGCAACGTCGCCGAATGCGTAGCCCTCGGGCGGTGAGCCGAGATCGAAATTTTCGCCTACCATGTTGCGCACGATCCACTCGAGGTCGATATCTTTGGCGACGGCGTTCGCCGTGATCGTGCCATCGCGCAGCACCACGGCATAATCGGTAATTTGCAGCGCCTCTTCGAGGTGATGCGAGATGTAGACGATTGCCACGCCGCGCTTCGTTAAGTCGCGGATCACTTTGAACAGAACTTCGACCTCGGTCGCGCTCAGCGCCGACGTGGGCTCATCCATGATGAGGATGCGCGAATCGACCGAGAGCGCCCGCGCGATTTCGACGATCTGCTGCTGCCCAAGACGCAACTCTTCGATCGGTGTCAGCGGGTCGATCTCTTCCTCGAGCTCCGCCATGAGCGCGCGCGCCTGTCGAGCCTCTTCGGCAAAGTCAATGCCGGTCGGCGTTTGCAGTTCGCGACCCATGAAGATGTTGTCGCGTACACTGAGGTTGGGTGCCAGACTCAGCTCTTGGTGAATGATCGAGATGCCGCGGTCGCGCGCTTCCGAAGCGCTGGAAAACGTAACGCTTTCCCCGTCGAGTTCGATCGTTCCGGACGAGGGCGTTTCAACGCCCGACAGGATCTTCATGAGCGTCGACTTGCCCGCACCGTTTTCGCCGAACAGCGTCGTGACGGTGCCCCGGTGAATGTCGAAATTAACGCCCTTTAGCGCGCGTGTACCACCATAGGTTTTAACGATGTCGCGCGCGGCCAAGACGATGCTCCCGGTCGCAGTCTGCGGATCGGGCATGGCCTTCATTTTACGTCCAGTTTCGTCGGAGCGATAACCCACGTCTTAGGATCGGACAGCGCGAAAGCGCCGACGACCGATACCGTTTTTCCCTTAAGATTGGCAGCGTCGATCTTGGCGAGGACGTCTTTTTTCATTTCCGTATTCAAAGCCGCACCGGCATTCTGATATTCGATCTGATTGGTGAACTGACCGAAATTGATCGTCCCGGTGGCATCTCGAAGATCGGTGCCGATGATCGCCGGACCGGTCTGCACTTGGATGGTCACCGACTTGGGCACGCCGGCCACAGCGACGTCGTAAGTACCCAAATCACCCTTGCCGACGACTCCGGTAAATTTTATTGAAAATTCCGGACCGGCGCCGGTCGGCACGCCGTATTGCTTGGCGGCAGCGGCGGGGTCTTTGAGGATGGCGGCTGCGAGCGTCGGCGCGCTGACCGCGCGCTGCTCGACCGTGGCTTGCACTTTGGGGAATTCCGACGCCCCGTACGTTGCAATCGAGAAGGCGCCCGGGTTGATGTTGGCTGCGGAGTCAATCTTCACGACCTTCGTGCTGACGGCCATCGCGACGATAAGCACGACGACGGCAATCCCGATCGCGAGCCGGCGATTCGGCACGGCTCGCCGTGCGGACACGGCCGACGGCAGACTCACCGCCAGCCACCCGCGGTGAAGGGCGAAACGGCCAGATCGACGCGCCGCGACCTTAAGAGCACCAACCCGCCCAGAACCATCACAAAACTCCATGTAACCGGTTACGGAACTTTTCTCCGCTGTTCTTGTCGAAAAGTGCCGTATTCCTTCTTTCTCGAACCCGAGCGTGCGCCAGAGCCTGCAGAGGGCCAAATAAACGCGGAGAACCTCTCCCTCAGCCGACATTTTCGTTCGGTGAGGCTCGGCCACGGCGATCCGCAGCCGGCGAAGCGTCATTCGCATTGATTCGTCGCCGCGGAGTGACGCGGCCGCCACAACGCATGCCCTTCTTACGCAACGTTCAGGTCGGATACGCGCTGGCTCGGTGCAAGCCTCTCCGGCGACTGCCCGCAAGTGCCCGCGGCCGCGAGACGTCACGGCGCAAACATATTTTTCCGCCAGCGGAGCAGCAATATTGCTCCGGCTGCGCCCGTTTCAGGGGTTCCATGCATCCGCTACGAGCGTATCCGCGAGCGGAAGGAACCGGCCGCAGGGGAACCTCACGACGATGCGCCAGCCCCGATCCAAGATCACCGATGTCGCCCGCTTGGCGGGGGTTTCGGTCGCGAGCGTGTCGCGCGTTCTCAACGCAACCGATCCGGTTGCCGACGCGACGCGGCTCAAAGTTCTCAAAGCGGTCGAAGACCTCGACTTTCGCATCGATCTTCGCGCGCGCGCATTAAGCCGTCAAAAATCCGAGACGTTGGGGATCGTGGTCGCCGACGTTTCGAATCCTTTCACCGCTCAAGTATTAAAAGCGATCGACTTCGTTGCTCGTGAGAGCGGTTACGCGCTCATGCTCAGCGACTCGGGCGAAAACATCGAACGCGAACGTAAAAACATCGAGGCGATGGTAGCCCAGCGCATCGAAGGCATTATTTATCTGCCCGTCACGCTGAGCGGCAAGTCGCTCCGCGGCCTCATCGCTGAGGATATTCCGATCGTCTGTTTGGACCGCTACGTCGAAGACGTGGCGATCGACGCGGTGATCATGGATAACGAGCGCGCCGGATCGCTGGCCGCGGGTGCGCTCGTCGCAGCGGGACACACGCGGATCGGCGTCATCGTTGCCGGCGAAACAACGGTCGGGCGCGACCGGCTGCGCGGCTTCGAGCACGAATTGCGCCAGCGCGGTGCGCCGCTCAATCCCGCTTGGGTGCGGGTCGGCGATCTGTCGCTGGAAAGCGGACGCGAACTGACGCTCTCACTGTACGCGATGCTCGATCGGCCGACGGCCCTCTTCGTGCAAAATCATCCGATGGCGCTTGGAACGCTGCTCGCCTTTCGCGAGCTTGGACTGCGGGTTCCCGACGACGTGAGCATCATCTCATTCGACGACCCGAGCTGGGCGCAGTTAATCGACCCGGCTTTGACAACGATCCGGCAACCAACGTACGAACTTGGTTCAGCAGCCGCGGAGATGCTCATCGATCGCGTCACGCGCCGTTACGTTGCAGCACCACGCCGGATCGTCGTCGAGCCATTTCTTGTTGTTCGCAAGTCCGTCGGACCGCCGCTCGCAACGACGTTCGAGCCCAAGCCGTATAGCGCGAAGTAGCCGCATTACGGTTGCGCCGGTGATAGCCTTGCTGCCCTGCCGGCGCGGGTGAACGGTAAGGCGCAATGCCGCGCGCCCCCGCCGTCGTCCCCGCTGCCGCGTTTTTGATCGGCATTTGGGCCGAGGCGCACGGCTACGCCATTACGCTAGCGTGCATCGCCCTGGCGATCGCGGGCTTCCGTCGCGACGCCGCCCTAGGCGCAGTCCTTGGGCTGCTCGCCGGTAGTATGCATGGCCATCCGGCCCTCGTCGAACGAGATTCGCATACGGCGCGCTACAGCGGTACGGTCGTCGGCGACGTGCGGAGTGACGACGGCGGAACCTCCTTTGCGTTCGGGATCGAGGGCATCGGGACGCTCCGTGCCCGCTTCCACGGAACGGTGGAGCCGGGCGAACGGCTGACGCTGCGGGCACGGATCGCACCGCTCGACGAACCCCGCAATCCGGGTGAACCATCGCCGCGATCGCTGGGCATCGATGAAGGCATCGTCGGCGAGCTAAACGTCGATCGGCTATTCGCGCGCGCGCCGCCGGACCGGCACGATCTGCGCGTGTGGCCCGCGTTGCTGCGGGCACACGCGTCGCGCATCGTCCGGGCGGCGCTGCCGGAACCGGCCGCCACCGTGCTCGCCGGCGCGCTCTGGGGTGAGCGCGGAACGCTTCCGCCCGATGTCCGCGCCGATTTCCAAGCGACGGGCACGGTTCACATCCTGGTGACGGCCGGTCTTCATCTGGGAGTGATTGCGGCGCTGATCGGCGGGTGCTGTGCGTTGCTTCGGGTGCCTCGCATCGCCGCATCGCTGGCCACAATTCCGGCGGTTTACGCGTACGCCTGGCTGACCGGTTGGCATCTGCCGTCGCAGCGAGCAGCGGCGATGATTGCCATTGCGCTCGTTGCGCGTGCTTGCGGTGCGCGCGCCGTGTCGATCAATACCCTGTCGATCGCGGCGATCGTCGTCGGCGCTTGCTGGCCGGTCGCCGTCGAGAGTGTTTCTTTTGCGCTCTCCTTTTCGTGCGTTGCCGCTATCGCGCTATTCGCGCCGCCAATCGTTGACGCGCTCCGCGTACGACGCGTTCCGCAAGCCTTGGCCGATCCGTTGGCGCTTACCGTTTGCGCACAAATCGGTGTATGGCCACTGACGGCAGCCACCTTTTTTTCCGTCGCACCGTACGCGATGCTGGCCAATGCCATTGTCGTACCGTTGATGGGAGTGACCATGCTGCTCGGGCTTGCGGCGGTGCTCACGCATCCACTCGTTCCGCTCGCAGCCGCGTGCACACGTTGGGATCTGTGGCTCCTTACGGGCATCCTTGCGGCGACGCACGACATCGCGTTGCTGCCCGGCGCCCGCGCGACAATGGCGCCACCGCCGATCTGGGCGATCGTCGCGTACGATATTCTGGTGGCTGCGGCGGCCTGCACGGTACGAGCAGCGCCGCGTATGGCCGCGCTGATCGTCGCCGTTGGTTGCATCACCGTTGCGGCCGCGGCAAACATTCACCGGCCCGCCCCGTTCTCGATAACCGTGCTCGACGTGGGTCAAGGCGACGGGATCGTCATTCGCACACCGCACGGTCACACGATCCTCATCGATACCGGCGGTAAACTCGAGCGCGGTGCGATCGTCGCGGGACGCTCGCCGGCGGAGCGCAGCGCCGAGCGAATCGTCATCCCGTATTTGCAGCGCGCGGGCATTGCGCGGATCGACGCGATGATCTTAACGCATCCGCACGGCGACCACGTCGGCGGCGCCGCCGCGATCTTGCGGATGATGCCCGTGGGATGGGTCGCGGATAGCGGGCAGCGCTACGGTGGGCATGCCTTCAACGACGCACTTGGAGAAGCGCGCACGCGTCATGTGCCGGTCATTGTGCCGGCTTGTCATCAGCGCTGGATCGACGACGAAGTGACATTCACTTTTCTCTCGCCATGCGGGCCACCGTTCGCCGATGGAGCCAATGACGTGAATGAAAACTCGCTCGTCGTGCTCGTGCAGTATCGAACCTTCCGCGCGCTCTTCATGGGTGACGCTGGATTTCAATCCGAAGAACGGCTGCTGGCCGCACACGTCGACCTGCGCGCTGACGTCCTCAAAGTGGGCCATCACGGTTCGGCATACTCGTCGAGTGCGGCGTTCATCGACGCCGTTCATCCGCGTCTTGCGATCGTCTCCGTCGGCCGCCACAACCTCTTCGGCCACCCCGCGACCGCTACGCTACAAACGCTTACGGCCGCGGGTGCGTCGATCTTTCGTACCGATCGGTGCGGAGCAGTCACTATCGCAATCGATGGCTCCGCAGCGCTGAGAACGGACACCATGCTCGCTTGCGCTCTCGCGAGTCCCATCACGACTCGATAGCAACTACGACTCCACTTCGCTTCGACTGCAACGTTGCGCAAAGTGCGGGCACTTCGCTATTTCTCCGCGCCTGGCCCAGATACGACGTAATTGCGTCTGCGGCTTCATTATGGTGATTTCCGACTACTCCATAAATTCGTCGACTGCTCGAGTGGGTCGCCGAGACACACGCACGTGCGCCGAACGGCTGCAGACGCACGCGTTCAGGCCGGGCACAGCGTATCTAACGCTGCGCGTGTCTTCTTGTCTTCTTCGAGACCGTCGGGGCGTGAGTACGTCGCGCGGTACACCGTATCACCGGCCATATACAGCGTATCCTCGAACTGCCACGGCGGGTCGGTGTTCGCCTTTTTGTATGAAAGAAACCATCCGAGCCGCTTGCCGCCGCACACGCGCTGGGCTTTGCTAACGTACACCTTCGCGCCACCGGCGCGAAGCGATTCGACGATATCGTGCACCGCATCGTGCAGCGTTGGTCCACTGAGAAACGCGGCATTCACATGCCACAGCATCACTTGTGGAACGAAAGCCCCGCGCGCCTTTTTGAAATCCATCCAGACCGTCATATCGGCCGCGGCGGCGTTCCCGTTGTCTTGCGTCGCCCAGCTGCCCGGCAACTTGAGCGCGGCGGATTGATGCGGCGTAAATGACAGATGTCCCGACCATGGTGATTCCAGCGGTGCGCTGCGCGCGCGGGCATGGGGCGTGTGCCGCGGTGTCTTGCGCGGAGCCGCATGCGGGAGCGACCGCGGCAGCCTTCGCACGTGGGGCGGGTGGAGCAGTCGCGGCTTGACGTGTACCTGAGGGCGCGTAAGCCGCCGTGGCTTGGGTCGCGCGTGGGGGCGCGGAACGATCCGATGCTCGATGCGCATCGGCAGGACGCTGACTTCTTTCTTCGGCACGTCTTTGCGCAATGCAAAGTACGGATATACCGTCAGCCAGAGCAGCATGTTGATGGCCAGCGAGATCAGGACAGGCCACAGCAAGCGTCGTGAAACGCCACGCCGGTGCCAGACAGTGCTCGATGTCATCGAATGTTCAGCGCTATCCTAACGTCGGAGCCGGCCCGAGACGCACCCATGTATCGCCGGTCGCGTTCATCATCGCCGTTGATATGACTCTTCTTATCGGGCGACGGTCTCGGCAAGCTGAGCGGTAACGCCTGTGCGAATCGGGCAACAACGAATGCCGCCGTGGGAGCGCGTTGCCGCAATGAAGCCGGCGAAGCCGCGCGCAGATAGACGAGCAACCCTGAAGCGATCGCGCAAGGAAGCAAACCTGACGCAACTAGACCATCCCCGTTTGCGACTTCGTGCGCGAGGCGACGACCTTGCGATAGATGGCGGCTAACCGTTGCGCGATTGCGCCCGGCCGCAATTCCCGCGCGACGGCGAGGTTTGCCTCCAGAATCCGGCGTCGCTCATCGGCCGGGAGGGCGAGTACGTCGTCGATGCAGCGGCGTAACGCTTGGGCATCGCCCCGCGCATACAGGTAGCGGTGGCTCATCGCCGGCAGCAGTTCGCGCAGTTGCGGAACGTCGACCGCGACGAGCATCGCGCCGACGCTGAGCGCGAGCAGGGCCACGCCCGACGTCAATACGCGCTCGTACGGCAAGACCACGCAGGCCGCCGAGCGCAGCAGCCGGGGAATCTCCGCATCCGGAACGTGCCGAACATCCCAGTGCACGTCGGATCGCCCGGTTTGCCGGGCGATGACCGCCGCGGCCTCAACGCCTTGCCCGCTGATGCGCACGTACGTCCGGCGAGACTCCAGGAAGGCGGCGGGCAGCATCCCGATCATCGGGCCGAAGCCCTTCTGCGGCCGGATCCAGCCGAAGGCCTGAATGCGCCGGGCGGGCGATTCGCTTAATCCTGACGGTAACATCGCTTCGTCTTCGAGCCGCCCGACGTAGGACGGGTGCGGCAGCCGCTGCACCCGCGCCGGATCGAACGCGGCTTGCGCGGCGAGCACGGCGTAGGCAGCCGTGTTGTGAAGCAAAATCGCGTCGGCCTGCCGGGCCAAAACGCGACGCATCGCAAGGAACTGGCGGTGATACGGAATTTCGTGCGGCAGTTCGTTGTGGACGGTCCAGACAAGCGCACCGCCACGTTCGCCGATAGCGACGATCTCACGCACGAACTCGGCCGCGCTCGCATCGGCCTCGGCTGTCGAGCGGCACTCCCGCAGCACAAATTCTTCCCAGTGAATGTGAACGATCGCATCGCGGCCGGCGCGGAGGTCATCCAGCGCGTCGCGCAACGATCCGTCTTGCCGGTAGACGGGTTCGTAGGCGTCTTGGATACCCTCGAAGAGCAGCGGCACGTAGGCGCTGTGCCGATCGGCGGGGTAGCAATACACCTTCACCGGATCGGCGGCCGCCCTAAGCCGATATCGGCACTTCCCCCGCGACGAGTCCGCGATGAAGGACGCGATCCCCGGCCACGTTGTCGTGGTCGGCGCGGTGCATCGTCAGACGGTCGTCCCAAACCACGATGTCGCCGGCGCGCCACGCGTGCCGGTACAGGCCGGCCGAGCGAATACTATGACGGTACAGCGCCGCGATCGCGCGAGCGCTCGTTGCGGCGTCGACGCCGCTGAGCGCGGTGCAGCGTTCCGGCGTCGACAGAAACAGGGCAACCTCGCCGGTCACCGGGTGGCGCCGCAACAGCGGGTGGCGCGCGACGTTGCCCGAGTCCTCCGCGACGGTGTTGAGACCGTGGCGCACCGTCCGGCTCAGCAACGAAGCTCGGACTCGCCGGGACAAGCGCTGCGCGGCGCGGACTTGATCGCTAAATACGGTACCGCCGCCTTCGCGCGGCAACCGCACGGCCCGGAGCGCGGTGAAGGCCGGCGGGCGCGCCACGTAACTCGTATCCGTGTGAAAAACGCTGCGCGGCGGGGCGCTACGGCCAACGTTCGAGACCAAATTCAGATCGGGCGCACCGTCGACGGGCGTTTCGCCTTGGGTAAACGTCAGATCGCCGAGGCTGCGCAGAAAACGCACGAACGCGGCATCATCGACAGCCTGTTCGCGAAAAACGGCCACCCGATGGCGCGCGATAAGTTCAATGAGATCGCGAGCGCTGGCCGCCGTTACGGACGCAACCTGCAGTCCGGCAATCTCCACGCCGAACGGCTGCAACGGGCGCGTGTGCAACGCTACTCCAACAGCGCGACGACGCGGCGGTCGAGCGTTCCATCCGTTCCCGCCAGCGTGTCGACCACGACGTCGGCTTGCCAAAAATCTTGCGCGGCGGTGATATCGCCCGGCGTTGCGACAACCGTAATTCCGGCGCGCTTCGCGGCCATGACGCTGTTAGCCGTGTCCTCGATCGCGAGCACATCATCCGGCGCGAGCGACAGCTTCGCGAGCGCTGCCTGGTAGGCATCCGGCGCCGGTTTACCGTGTTCGACGTCATTGCGCGAAACGATCGCGTCGAAGTCGCCCGGCACCAGTGCATCGGTCGCGTTGAAAATCGCGTCGATGTTGGCCGGATAGGTGGTCGTCACGAACGCAAGCTTCATACCGCGGCTCTTCGCCAGCCGCACCAACTCGGCCACGCCCGGGCGCAGCGGCACGCGACTCGCCACCACTTCGGCACAGGCAAGTTCGGTCTTGCGCTGGTGAATCGCGTCGATTTGCGCGGGCGAAAGTCCGGCCGCGGTTGCCGCGGACAACTGGGCGAGGCGCTCGCGACCGCCGGCCTGCATCAGCAGATCGGCGTATGTCTCGCGGTCCCATTCCCACTCGAGACCCGCTTCCGACAGCGCCTGATTGTACGCGCGGCGCTGGATATCCGACGTCTCGACGATCGAGCCGATCGAACCGAACATCACGGCAGTCTTCGACATATACGTTTCCTTCTCGTCGGCGAATCACGCAATTTACCACAGGCTATGACGTCCGCACAGCGTCTAAACGTTCCCGCAAACGCCATTTATCCTATCGTTGGTGCGGCCGACGCTGCGCTTCGATGTCCGGTGCGCGCGAGGGACTCGTGCGGGCCAACGGGTATGACGCGCACACGATCCCCGTTTGTACGTACGCTATAGGCTTAGGACCGACCGTGTCAGACAATTCGCGCTTGGAAGCCGTCACGCTGCGGCCCGTCACGCCGCTGGGCATCATCGCCCGCAATCTTGAATCACTCATGCAGCACGCCGACGCGTTGTCGGACGCGCATCCGGAGTTCACCGCGACGCTGGCCGAAACGACGCGACTCGCGAGCGGTTTGGAAAATTATCTTGCGGCATGCAGCACTCCGGCGTCGTCGGTGCTCAAGGGACTGGCGGCCGACACCGTCCGCCACGACTGGACGACGCTCTACGCCGCCGGATCGACCTCGCTGCGGCTCGAATCCGAGATGGTATCGGGCCACCTCGAAGGACAACTGCTCAAACTTCTGGTGCGCGCGACAAAGGCAACCCGCATTCTCGAAATCGGTCTGTTCACCGGCTACTCCGCCCTCGCCATGGCCGAGGCGCTGCCGGACGACGGCACCCTCGTGGCGTGCGAGATCGATGCGTACGCCGCGAGCGTTGCCCAGCACTGGTTCGACCAGTCGACGCATGGGCGCAAGATCACGATCGAAGTTGCTCCCGCGCTGCAGACGCTGACGCGGATGCGCGACGCCGGCGACACCTTTGATTTTATCTTCATCGACGCCGACAAAGGCCGCTACGCCGCGTATCTCGAGCTCATCGTCGGCAGCGCGCTGCTGACGGAAAATGGACTGATCTGCGTCGACAACACCTTGATGCAAGGTGAGCCGTATCTGACCGCACCGCAATCCGCCAACGGCCGGGCGATCGCGGAATTCAACGCCTTGGTCGCTAGCGACCCACGCGTGGAACAGGTGCTCGTACCAATTCGCGATGGCCTCACGCTCATCCAACGCACGCTTTGAACTCCGGTCCCGCTCCGCTCAAGACGGTCGCCACGCTCGCGGCGCTGGGCCTGCTCTTTCCGCTCAGTCTTGCGATCGTCACGGCAAGCGTGGTCGCCGGCGCCGTCCGCCGCATCTTCGAGTCACCGGCGCAGCGCCCGATTCCGGCGCCGCGTAAGAACGTTCTCATCAGCGGCGGCAAGATGACCAAAGCGCTGCAGTTGGCGCGGTCCTTTCACGCCGCCGGTCATCGCGTCGTGTTGACCGAGAGCCACAAATACTGGCTTACGGGACATCGCTTCTCACGCGCGGTCGACCGCTTTCACACGCTGCCGATAGCCGGCTCGGCCGGCTACGTCGACGCGCTCGTCGGCCTGATCGATCGGGAAAAAATCGACGTCTACGTGCCGGTGTGCAGCCCCGCCGCGAGCATCTGGGATGCACGCGCGATGCCGCAGCTTGCCCGGCATTGCGAGGTCATCCACGTCGGGCCAGCAACGATCGATACACTCGATAACAAATTCAGCTTCGCGCAGGCGGCCCAGTCGCTGGGACTGCGTGCGCCAAAGTCGTTTTTGATGACCTCGCATGCCGACGTGCTCGCTTTCGACTTCAGCACCGAGCACCGCCCGTATATTCTCAAGAGCATCGCGTATGATTCGATCCGGCGTCTCGACCTGACGCGCTTGCCGCGCGCGACGCTCGCCGAGACCGAAGCCTTCGTGCGTTCGCTGCCGATTTCGCCCGACCGTCCGTGGGTGCTGCAAGAGTTTATCGCCGGTACCGAATACTGCACGCACGGCACGCTTCGCACGGGTGAGCTGCGCGTGCATTGCTGTTGCCGCTCGTCGCCGTTCCAAATTAATTACCGCGACGAGGAACGGCCCGATATCGAGCGCTGGGTGAGTCGCTTCGGTGCAGCGCTCGGATTGACGGGCCAAGTTTCGATGGATTTCATCCAAGCCGACGACGACGGGCAGATCTATGCAATCGAGTGTAATCCACGCACGCATTCCGCGATCACGATGTTTTACAACCATCCTGACGTCGCCGCAGCCTATCTCGGTGGTCCGCTGGGCGCCGTACCGATCAGGCCGCTCGCATCGAGCCGTCCGACCTACTGGTTGTATCACGAGCTCTGGCGGCTGCTCACGTCTGTGCGCTCCCCGCGGCGGCTGCGCGAACGCGTGCTCGCCATCGCGCGCGGCAAAGACGCTGTGCTCGATTGGCGCGACCCGCTGCCGTTTGTGATGTTGCACCACTGGCATATCCCGCTGCTGTTGCTCGACGAACTGCGCAAACGGCGCGGCTGGCTGCGCATCGACCTCAACATCGGTAAACTCGTGCAACCGGGTGGAGATTGAGCGAGCCGCTGCGCATCCTCCAACTCGTCGGGTCGCCCACGAACGAGTTCTATCGCGAGCTTTCGGAACTGTACGCGCGGGGAAGCATCGCCGCGCTTGCCGACGCGGCGACCTATACGTTCCTCATCGCTCACCTGGCGCCGGACGGGCAGTGGTGTTTTCCCGCGACGCTGACCGCGGAGGCGATTGCAGCGGCGCCGCGCCGGACGCTGGCGGAGGCCGTCGGCATCATCGCCGGGCTTGCCATCGATGCGGCGATTCCGCAAATGTTTTGCCGGCGCGGCATGACCGATCTGCGCGCGCTGCTCGAGCTCATGGCGATTCCTTATCTGGGCAATCCCCCGCTGCTCATGGCACTTGCCGCGGATAAAGCCAAGGCGAAGGCCGTCGTCGCGGCCGCCGGCGTTGCCGTTCCAGCCTCACAGGTCGTGCGACCCGGCGAGCTGCCCCGGATCGCCGTTCCGGCGGTGGTAAAGCCGAATGACGCCGATAACTCCGAAGGCGTAACCCTCGTGCGTTCGGTGGCCGAATATCCGCGTGCGATCCAAACGGCGTCTGGTTTCTCGGCGGCCGTCCTGGTCGAAGAGTATATCGAACTCGGACGTGAGGTGCGCTGCGGCATCATCGAGCGGCGCGGCAAGCTTCTGTGTTTACCGCTCGAGGAGTACTACGTCGACGCCACAACGCGTCCGATCCGGCGAGCCGAAGACAAACTCAAGGCGGTGAGCGGCAACCTCACGCTGGTCGCCAAGACGCGCACCGAATCGTGGATCGTGGCGAATGACGATCCGGTCGTCCCCGCGGTCTGGGAAGCGGCGCGGCGCTGCTACCGTGCGCTGGGCGGCCGTCACTACGGGCTATTCGATTTCCGCATCGATCCGTCGGGCCGGCCGTGGTTTCTCGAAGCGGGTCCGTATTGCTCCTTCGCGCCGGCCAGTGTCATCGTGACGATGATGGAAGCCGCCGGCACGCCGCTGCGGCGATTCTTCGCCCAGGCCGTCGACGAGTTGCTCGCGCCGTAGCAACCGGAAGTCGAGCCGCATTTCGCTGCTCGGCAGTCCAACCCGCGAAGACGTATTTATGCTGTCACGGAGTTCTTGGATGCCGACACCCGTCGCCGCTTTCGCGGCTTATCTGCGCGATCAGGACAGCGCTGCGCTGCGCCGCGCCGACCTGCGTGGCTGCCTCGACGCGCTGTTCGGCAGCGCTCGCTTCCGGCCGTTCCTCACCGGCCTCATCGCCGCGCCCGTGTTTTCACCCGACTTCACCAGCGCGTTCGCCGCGGCCGGAGCCGTCGACGCGATCGCTCCCTGCCGAGCCTTGCGCGGGGCGCTCGGCCTACCGCTGCAGCACTTCTTCGAGCTCTTGAGCCAAGCCGCGGCCGCGTTTGCCGGCGAGCGGACCGGATGGTCGGACGTCGCCGAACGCGTGCGGTTGTCGGTCGAACTGTCGGATGTACGGCTTTCAACGTATCTCACGGCGCACGTCCCCGACGCTGCGCTCAATCGCGAATACCACGATCTGCTCGAGCGCCTCGTCGAGGATCATCCTCACGCGCTCTATCCCACTTCACCGTATCGCGAGTGCGACGGTCACGTTCAGAGTTCGGCCGATCAGCGCACCGTCGAGGCGGTGATGAGCTTTCGGACGTCAGCCTCGATCCGACTGGTCGACCACGTGCTCGACGCGGAACAGATGGACCTGCGTGATGTCTATCGTCCGCTCGGGCGCTGCATCTGTCTGGTCGATCCGAACGTGCACGCGATCTATGGTGACCGGATCGAACGCTATTTCCGGCTGCACGACATCACGCTTACCATGCTGGTCTATCGCGCGCGGGAGGCCGATAAAGGCCTTGCGACGGTCGAACGGATGCTCGGCGATTTTAAGCGTTTGGGCATCGCTCGCAACGAACCGGTCCTCATCGCGGGTGGCGGCGTGCTGGCCGACACGGCCGGCCTCGCCTGCGCGCTTTACGGCCGCAACACGCCGTATGTGATGCTGGCAACGTCGATCGTGAGCGGCATCGATGCGGGACCGTCTCCGCGCACGTGCTGCGACGGCTTCGGTTACAAAAATCTGCTGGGCGCCTATCATCCTCCGGTGCTGTGCATTACCGACCGCTTCTTCTTCGGAACCTTACGCGAAGGCTGGTTGCGCCATGGGATTGCCGAGATCATCAAGATCGCGGTTGTCACCAACGCGGAACTCGTCGCCGATCTCGAGACGGCCGGAGCCGGTCTGGTAACGACGCGCTTCGGCACCGTGCACTGCGAACCGCACGACGACATCGGACGCCTCTCGCAGAAGATTCTGGCCGGCGCCATGCGATCGTATATCGAGGCCGAATACGATAATCTCTACGAGACGCATCAATGCCGCCCGCATGCGTACGGTCACACCTGGTCGCCGGGTTTCGAAATCGAATCCGGGCTCTTGCACGGTCACGCGGTGTCGATCGATATGGGCTTCGGCGCGTACCTCAGCTTACGCGAAGGATGGATCGACCGCGCTACCTTCGATCGCATCCTTAGCCTGATCGGTGCCTACGGATTGAGCCTGTGGCACGAGATCTTGGGCGACGAACGAGTCATGTGGGAGAGCCACCGCAAGATCATCCAGAAACGCGGCGGCAACCTCGTCGCGCCGATTCCGAAGCGCGACATCGGGCGCTGCGGATACCTCAACGAGCTGTCAAGCGCCGCGTTTCAAAAGGCACTGCGCGAATACGCGGCGATCTGCGCCGGCTATCCGCGCGGCGGGCGCGGCATCGACGCACTCTGCAGCGACGTCGGCCTCATAGAATCTGCGCCAATCGAGTTGCCGATGCTCTACGACGCGCCGGTGTAACCCGCCGCGCGCATGCGGCGTGCATGCTAGGGTGCGACGCGAAACGCCGTACCGCAGCCTAAGATAGAATTATTCGTCGAGCACTTGCCGGAACCGCCGTACGGCGTCGTGCCGTAAAACGCGCCGTCATAGCCGATGGCAAGCGGCGCCTCCGGAAACGAGCCGTCGGTCGGGCTGCTTGCGAACGAATGCAAGACGCTTTGCGTCCAGGGTTTGCCGTTCTGCACGGGCGGCGCAAGTCGGAAGGCGGTTCCGCGCTCCCGATAGCCGCCGCCGCTCGTGGTCCCGTAGAGCGCGCCATCGTGACCGAACACGACTCCGGCAAGGGGCGCGCCTGGAGCGGGCCCATGATTTAAGAATTGGGCCAAAACCCGTTCGGTCCACGAGTCGCCAGGCTTTGCCGGCCGCGTGAGTTGGAAAACGGTTCCGGCTGAATCTATTTGCTGCCCGACTTCCGTCGTGCCGTACATATTACCGGCGGCATCGGAAATTAAATCGCACTCAGGAAGGGCTCCGTCCAACCCGCTGAACGCATGTACCACGGTTTCGATCCAAGCGCCGCCGTTCTTGGGCGGCGTTAACGCAAAAACCGTGCCGCAGCCGCTGCCGCAAAAGATTGATGGCGTGCCACCGTATTCGGTGGTTCCGAACAGCGTGCCCGAGCCGTCCATGATGACACCATGAGTGGTATACAGGCCATCCGCGCCGCCGGTGAAGCTGTACAGCGTCGTCTCCGACCACAGGGTTCCGAGTTTCGCCGGCGGCGTGAGCCGGAAGACGGTGCCGGCGCCGTAGCGCCCCCCGTGAAAGACGTCCCATAGAGATTGCCGGGCCGTTCGTTTCATTGCGACACGTCCGTAAACCCGGATTTTGGCTCGAGCTGCCCTCTTAACCGTCCTATTCAATCGACCCCTTGTACTTGGTGGTTAATCGGCGCTGCGACCGCAACCTCAGCGAATTGCTTGTCGCGTTTAGCCTACACGGCACTTCCTTCGAATGACGGTCGCCGGCAGCTCCGCTGTACGCATTCAAATGCGCCGAAACGGCAAGCTTCGCCGGCACTCAAACGTATCTGCACCTCGCGACGTGTGCGGTCATCTCCGGCCCAGACCATGGAGCGTTATGACGGTGTCGAAAGCGCCAACCTTAACGTTAATCCTGACGTCTAACCGAAGTCACGAGCAATCCTTAGATATGCGTTGCCTTTGTGCCGACGGTATCGCGGTAGAGGCCGGAACGATGCCACGCCGCAGCATCATTAATAATGTCGGCAAGCGAACGAGACGGACTCCAGCCCAAGATGCGTGCCGCTTTTTCGCTACTCGCAACGAGAATCGCCGGATCGCCTGCGCGCCGCGGCGCAACGGGCGGCGTAAAGTCGGGCCGGTTTAACGCCTGACGTGCCGCCACGATGATTTGCATAACCGAATAGCCGGTACCGCTGCCAAGATTGAAAATATTCGTTTCGCCACCATTCAAGAGGTAGTCGAGGGCTCGAATGTGCGCTTCGACGAGATCGATGACGTGGACGTAGTCACGAATCGCCGTACCGTCCGGTGTCGGATAATCATCACCGTAAATCGTAAATCCGCCCGAAAGTCCAAGCGCCGCCAGTAACGGCGGTGGCGTATCGATCAACGGTAAGACGAGGCGCGGCATGAGATGCGATTCGGGCACATGTGCCTCGCCCAGTTTCGACGCTACCGGCGCCGCGCCCACAACATTGAAATAGCGCATCGTAACCGAGCGCATTCCGTCGGCTTCGAGCGCGCGCAAAGCGCGTTCAGCTTCTAATTTCGATTGACCATACGGATTGATCGGCTCAGTCGGCGTGTCTTCGGAAATAAGATCGGCAGCGCCGCTTTCGCCGTAGACCGCCGCGGTGCTTGAAAACACTGTTTTTGTGACACCGCAGGCGCTCAACGTCTTAAAAAAACGGGTCGCCTTATCGCGGTTGTTCGTAAAGTATTTAGCCGGGTTCCGGACCGACTCACCGACCTCGATGAACGCCGCGAAGTGCATGGCCGCGATGGGCGCGTATGTGTCACATACGCTGCGCACGAAGTCGGTATCGCCGATATCGCCTTGCTCGAAAACACCGTGCGACGTCGCCCAAGCATTGCCCGTTGAAAGATCGTCGATAATAACCGGCTCGAACCCGGCTTGCCGCAGTACGTAAGCGGCGTGACTGCCGATGTATCCGGCACCACCGGAAATGAGAACGCGACGCGACATAGCGACACACGTTCGCCGCAGCGTATTTCCGCCCTCGCCCAGCGACACGCCCGCAAGTTATGCAGTTCGTCCGGCGGCGAACGCCTTGTCTGCCCGAGCGCGAAGATTTGGCGCGTCGACTTGCTCGCACAACGCCGCGAACGCATCAGTGGGTCCGCGCCACTGTAGTTCGTCCACGGTCGTGAAGAGCGCCGCATCGGTTCGAAGCGTCGCTAACGTTTTGAACAGCAGTGCCCGATCGTTCCCAGCGCCCAGAACGTGCGGCGGAAACTGTTCGATTGGCCCGTACCGCGTGAGCAGCGCAACTGCGCCTTTGGGCCCGATGCCCGCAATACCGGGGTAGCCGTCGGCCGTATCGCCCACGAGCGCGAGATAGTCGGGGATGAGCGCCGGCGGAACGCCGAACTTCGCCCGAACGCCGTCGGCGTCGCGGATGATTTTGCTCCGGCGATCGACTTGCACGATCCGTTCAGCGCGAACGCATTGCGCGAGGTCTTTGTCGGGCGTCCAAATACACACTTTGACAACCCGCTCGTCAGCAGCGGCAGCCGCGGCGGCCGACGCCAGCGCATCGTCCGCTTCGAGTTCGACCATCGGCCAGACGGCGATTCCCATCGCTGCCAACGCATCTTCGAGCGGCGTGAATTGAGCCCGTAGGGCGGGTTCGATCCCGGCTCCGGTCTTGTAACCGCTCCACATTTCGTTGCGAAACGACTCGATGACATGATCGGTGGCGACCCCGATATGCGTCGCGCCATCGGCGATCATTTGCAGCACGGTCGTAAGCACACCGACGACGGCGCCAAAGCGACGATCTTCGCCTTTGGTAAAGCGGCGCAAACCGTAGAAATGACGGAACAATTCATACGTTCCGTCGACCAGATGAACGATCACGTCGACGCTCCTCCCGGACGCCGTTTCGCTCTTCGGCTACAAGCTCCCGATCCCAAGGTCGGCAACCGCGTCCGTCGTGCTAAGCGGCTGACGGGCCATTTCGAGCATGTGTTCGGCGACGGTACAATGAGAATAACGCGGCTCGCCTTGCGCCGGCCGGCACGTCGGCACACATGCGACACGGTAATCATACGGCGGGTCGAAGAAGGTCGGCATCGAGTAGCGGCCGCGGCCGCTAATGTTCTTGGCGACACGATGCGGCGCGGATCGATACAGCCCATCGGTCAGGCGCAACGCCATCTCGCCCAGAATGATAACAAACGTGTCCGGGACCGGCGGCGCGGCATGCCAACGCCCGTCACGCCCGCGCACCTCGAGTCCGCCGACATCGTCCTGCAACAACATGGTCAGCAGCCCCCAGTCGACATGCGCGCCGGCACCAAATCGATGTGCGCCCGACGCAACGGGCAGCGGCGGATAGTACAGCAACTGCGAGTAGGTGAGCGGCTCCGCTAAAGCATCGGCAAAGTACGTTTCGGACAGCCCGAGCGAAAGTGCGAGCAGACCGGCGAGGTGCCGGCCCAGCCGGTTCATCGCTGTAACGTAGCGTTCCATATGGTCGCGAAAGCCGGGCGGCCGCACCGGCCAAAGATTCGTCCCGGTGTTGGGAAAGCGGGCGAGCACGTGCGGATGGTCGGGTGCTAGATCGGGGCCCATGATGAAGCCCTCTTTGAGATCGCCGGGCGCCGCGGCGTCGATCGTCTGCGTGCCGAACGCTTCATAACCGCGGAAACAATTGGATCGACTGACGTCGATCGCGCGCTTTTCGGTCGCATCGAGCGCGAAGAACGCTTGCGCCAGCTCGAAGTGGGCGGCGATCAGCGCCGCCGGGACGCCGTGATTCGCCACGCAAAACATGCCGACATCGCGGCCCGCATCGCGCACCGCGTGCGCGGCCGCAAGCCGGTCGTTGGGGTCGGCTGAGAACGTTGCGTCGATGTCGATGACGGGAACGGTCAAGGGTGCCATGCGCATGAGCGAGCTACTACGCGATCGCGGCGATCCGGACCGGCAAAGCGGCCGTCAGCGTGCGCCGAATAGCACGCTAACCGGTTCGTTAACCGGTGCACCAAGCAGCGCGTCGCGGGCCGCAGCGACCGTCGGAAATGCGGCGATTTCGGTCAGCAACGAGATGATTCCATCGAGCGACGGACCCGACCGAGCACCGAGGGCGACCTTGAAAATACCGCTGCGGCGGGCGCCCTCGAGCGCAATGGCCTCACAACGGTGGCTGCGAAAACCGAAACTGCCGCCGCGCTCGAGGGCCAGACCCCGCCCGGTCGCCACCTCGATGACCAGCGCGTCTAACTCGGTATACCGTTCGGCCGCGTCATCGCGCAGGTGGAAGAACACAAACGGCGCCTGCGCCGACGGCAGCTGCCGCGCATCGAGCGCGGGATGGGCGACCGTTTCGAAGAGGCCGCCGGCCGGCACCGCACGTGCCAGGCGCGCATTATGCGCGAACACCGCGGTCGAATATTCGTAGAACGTCGCCGGATCTAGAAAAAACGGAATGTCGAGCAGCGCGACCGTGTCGATCGTCAGTGCCGTTCCGTTCAAGCGCCGCACCAGGCTGAGCTGGTCCGCCGCGGCATCGAGTTCGGCCCGGCGCTCAGCCGGTGCGTAGAGCGACACAATGCCGACATTGGCAAGTTCGAGCCCCGCTTGATCGAGCTTGAGGCCGGAGCTGGCTTGAATGACGAGCGGCAACGTCCGGGCTTCATCCAAGATGCGCGTCATCGGTATCGATGGTCCGACGAGCGTGCTGTCAATGATCACGACCGGCGGCGTTCGTTGGGTGGCAAGCTGCCGGGCCGCGCGTTCGACGTCGAACGGCCGCAGCCAGGGGTCGTAAACGATCGGCTCGACGAAGACAACGTCGGGCGGCCGACTCACGCTCGCCGCGACGAACGACTCTTCGGTATCGACCACCTCGGCGTCACAGCCGTGGGTTCCCAACGCCACAAGGTCGAGCGTTTCGAAGTAGGCTGCGGCGACTAATAACCCGGCCGGCGTGCTACGCGGTCCGAGCACGGCCGGCAACATCTGCATGATGCCCGAGAGTGCCGCCATGCCGCTCGAGAACAGCAAGTGGCGCCCGAGCCAACCCGCGGGGACCGGCCGATACGCGGGCAGCCGTAGATCGAGCGGGTTTTCTTCGAGGCTGCGCTCGTACGCGTATGCGATGGTCGTGCGCGAGGGCAGCAATTTGTGCCGGCCGGCGGCGGGCGACCGATACGTGACGTCGGCGTGTTCGTGCGCGGTGGCCATCCACGCCCGGCGCAATTGTGACACCAACGCTTCGAGCGCGCGCTCGCCGTCCGGCGTTTCGAGCGACGGGGCCTGAGTTAATGCCAGCAGCTGTTCGTACCACGCGCCCACGATCGCGCGCCGTCGTTCGCCGACCGCCGGCATGGCTTCGGCAAGGGCGATTAAACGATCGCACTCCCGCGCTAAGTCGTGAGACGCATCCTGAGCCGGCGGCATCTTTCCATGTGCCCGCTTCGGCGCCGGTCGCAACCTGCGCATTCAAGTCACCACCTGACCCAGGGCTACTACCAGGGTTGTACCGGGGCTAGCGTCCATCTATGGGTCTTCGGCAAGCGCGGTAGGCGCGGTGTTGCCGCGCGATGTCTCCACGAAGGAGCTCACATGCAACGCTGTCCGTCGAGTGACCGCAACGGCTTCAAGCGCCGGCACGCGCCGGTCGTTGAGCTTCGCGGTTGCCGACGCGGCGCGAGACAACGAGCATAAGCATCGCGGCGCCCGGATCGTCGCTCTCACCGCCGCCATCGTACCGAGGCGACCGACGCGAGCAGATCGGACGACGGCACTTGATCGCACAAAGATCGTTTTAGCGATTAAACGTTGCCAGGCTCGCCGGGCTCAGACTTCATGAGATAACAGGTAAAGGTTCGAGCGGCCGACACGCAAGACGCGCGCAACGTGGTTCGAATTATAGCAACGGGCAATCATTTTGCATATGCAATATTCTGTGGCAAGACACTCAGAGCTGCTTGACATCCGATATATGTATATGCAAGCATACCGTGTGAGTAGTTCCGCAGCTTCTCGACTAGCGCAAGAAATGGGGAGTTCGTGCCTTAATATGCGGGCACGCCTTGTGTCGCGCGTGATCACGGGGCTGTATGATGATGCGCTGCGCCCGTTCGGCATAAAGGCTAGCCAACTCAACGTTCTTGTCACCATCGCGGGCATGGGTCCGGTGAGAAAGACGGACGTCGGCCGGTACATGCAGCTTGACACATCGACACTAAGCCGAAATCTGCGGGTCATGCATACGAACTGCTGGATCGAGGAAGTTGATGACGCTACCGATGGGCGAGGCGCTCCGATCCGGATTACTGGCCGGGGAGAAGCGCTCCTCGCGAAGGTCGCGCCCGCTTGGCGCACTGCTCAACGACGCACTTCGCGGCTTATTGGCCCAGACGGTACGTCGGCGTTAAGGGAACTTGCTTCCGGTCTCTCATCGTAGGCGAATTTTTTTGCTCATTTTGTTGTATATACATTTTAATGTGGACTGATTGCGCGTGACATCAGAAGGAGTCGACATGGAGCCCATCTTCGTCACCGGAGCGACAGGAAAAATTGGAGGAGCAGTTGCGGCAGAGCTATTGTCGCGTGGCGTTCCTGTGCGCGCTTTTGTCCGTGCCGTGGACGCACGAAGCGACCAACTTCGCTCCAAGGGGGCGCAGATCGTCGTCGGCGACATCTTCGACTACGACAGTCTCCTTCACGCGCTGACGGGATGCACTCGCGCGTTCTACTGCCCGCCGATGGACCCGTACATCTCGCAAAGCGCGATGGCATTCGCCCTAGCCGCTGCCGATGCCGGGACCCGCTCGATCGTTGGCCTAAGCCAATGGCTCGCGAATCCCGCAAGCCCGGCGCTGCTGACGCGGGGACATTGGCTGGTAGACCGCACGTTTGCCCGGCTTCCGGAAACAACGTTTACGATCGTGAACCCCGGATATTTCGCGGACAACATTCTTGGTCAGCTCATTGCAATGGCGGCGAATCTCGGCCAATACCCGTGGCCGTATGGCGACAGCCTTAACGCGTGGCCGTCCAACGAAGACATCGCCGGCGTTGCGGTCGCGGCACTACTCGATCCGGCGCGCCACAACGGCCGAACATATCGGCCTACCGGTCCGAAACTGATCTCTGGACGCGATGTTGCCGATACGCTTTCTCGCGTACTCGGACGGCGTGTAACGTTCAGGTCAATGCCGGAGTGGATGTTCTTAAAAGCCGTGCGCGCAGCGGGGTTCTCCTCGTTCGTGCAGTTCCAAATGGTTACATACAACGAGGAGCAGCGTCGCGGCGCGTTCGCGTACAACGCGCCTACGGATCACGTGCTGCGCGCAACGGGACGTGAGGCGGAACCCTTCGAGGCGACCGTTGCACGCTACGCTGCACTCCCGGAAGCGCAAGCGTCGTTTCGCAATCGGTTATCGGCCCTTGGACAGCTGATGAAGATTATTACGACGCCCCTGCTCGACTTTAAGCGCTTTGAACGCCTGGCTGGATTGCCGGTCGCGCCGACGCCGCGTCTTTCGGTTGGCGACGAACGCTGGCGCATAGAGCACGCGCCTCGCCCAGACGTTCCGCGAATTTGCGAAGCAAATGCCGCTCGACTCGATACCGCTGCGCTCGACGACGTTGTCGCGTGACGACGACGTCGCTTGGCGCCCACCGTAATCAATGTTCGGCAGAGCATCGCTTTGTAGCCGATCTCATTGCCGTTGGCGGCGCGTTTTATACGCGCTTCCTGCGTGCGTCGGCCGAATTCTCGTTTCTTTTTTTCGCTTCTTCTTAATCCCACTCGGAGCAACAATCGTGACGAAAAGCACAGACCGCGTAGTGCAGCACTATCAATCCGGCGTTATAGATGAGGAAGATGTCCTTCGTAAAATATCTGCGATGGTCGACGACATGGGCGGCTCAACCGTGACGTCGTCCAATCTTGCGAATCTCGATCAGTTTCACGTCGGTGGGCTTGCTGCAACAATTGAACTTGCTCGCCGCGCCGAGATACGTTCCGACATGAAGGTTCTCGACGCCGGGTCGGGACTCGGCGGCCCCTCACGCTATCTTGCCGAGCATTTCGGCTGCGTTGTTACGGGAATCGATTTGTCGCCGCTCTACGTCGCAATCTCGACGATGCTAACGAAGCGCGCGGGGCTGGAAGACAACGTTGATTATCGCGTCGGCGATCTTGCCCGGTTACCTTTTCCCGACGCACAGTTCAATCTTGTTTGGACGCAGCATGTCGTCATGAATATCGCCGATCGCGACGGTCTGTACGGCGAGCTTCGCCGCGTCCTCAAGAGCGACGGTAGATTCGTTTGGTACGATGTTCTAGCCGGCGATGATGCAGAGGCGCCACATTATCCTGTGCCGTGGTCTCATACGCCCGAAAATAGCACCTTGCTGACCCTTAAAGATACGGTCGCGAAGCTCAACCGCTTCGGCTTCGAAGTAACGCTGTGCGACGACGTCACGGCGTTGGCCCGAACATGGTTGCCTCGACAGCAAGAACCCTTGCCGATTTCCGGCGCCGGCATTGTCGTCGGCCCGCGAATGGGTGAAATGGTCGCAAACTTTGGCCGCAACATCGCCGAAGGTCGCGTCAAGCTCGTGATGGGCGTTTGCTCCGCAGCATAAAGCTTGCCGGAATAATCGCAGTTAAAGCACTGTGCTCGATTGCATGCATATCGAAAACGGCCGTGAGTAGAATCTGATGCAATGTCGCCTGGGGCTTTGCAATATGGCGGCAACTTCGGCTTCAAAATCTTGGACGGCGGATCCATTCCAATTAATGACGGCGCTAGGGATACTTTTGACACTCGTGGCTCAGCCTTGGAGATATTTATGAAGCTGTATAATTTTGCGGCGTCCCCATGCGGGTCGCGGGTTCGATTGGCCTATTGGAACGTAGCGCAGGCGGAACGTACTAATTCGCAGGTGACCGCCGAGCAAATTGAAGGGCTACCGCCGGGGTCGCGGGCGTTCACCCAACGGCGGATGAGTGCCTCGCCCTTGCAAGTATCATGACGGGCGCGACACTCGTCACCGGCGCGACCGGCAAAACCGGCGCTTATGCCGCCCGGTTTTTGATCGAGCGCGGCCACAAAGTACGGGCGTTCGTGCACCGAGCGGACGAGCGCGCCGAACGCCTAGCCGAGGCGGGAGCCGATGTGGTGGTCGGCGACCTGCTCGACCTCGACGCGGTGGCGCGCGCGATGCAGGGTGTATCGGGTGCCTATTTCTGCTACCCAATTGCACCCGGACTGGTTGAAGCGACGGCCTACTTTGCGCAGGCCGCACGCGATGAAGGCGTCGGCGCGATCGTCAACATGTCACAAATATCCGCGCGTAGAGACGCCGGAAGCATCGCCGCCCGGCACCATTGGATTAGCGAACGTATTCTCGATTGGTCGGGCGTCGCGACGACTCACCTTCGGCCGACCTTCTTTGCCGAATGGATAACAATGTTCGCTGGTTCGATCGACGAACAGGGCGTACTTGCTCTTCCTTTCGGCGACGGTCGACACGCTCCGATCGCGGCCGAAGATCAGGGTCGAGTCATAGCGTCGATTCTCGACGATCCACTAGCGCATGCCGGCACGACGTATCCGCTCTTCGGTCCAGTGGAAATGACACATCACGAACTTGCGCACGAATTGACCCGATTGCTAAGTAAGCCCGTTCGCTACGAGCCGCTCTCGGTCGAGAACTTTAGCGAAATAATGAGGACACGAGGGCTCTCAGACCACATCATCCAGCACCTTTCGCACGTCGCGCTCGACTACAGGACAGGACGCTTCGCAGGAAAAAACGACGTGGTCGAGCGCGTCGGCGGCATGCCGGCAACGACGGTTGAGCGCTTCATCAATCAACATCGCAACCTGTTTACGTCAGCGTGACGCCTGCCGGCTGCGCCAATCAGCGGTAAAACGTGTAAACGGCGCTGTAGTGGCGAGCCACGGTCGCGCCGGTCGACGACGCATCGCAAACCGTTGCGGGTGGCAAGCCGCCTGACGTATCCCAGCGGCGCACGAACCGCACGCCGCTGAGCACACCGCTTCCCGTCGACGAGACCACGCTTAGCAACAACGCTGCGACGCCATCGGGCCGCTCGACTTTGGCCAGCGGATGTGCGCCGTCGGCAACGATGGCGCTGCCGTCGGTTGCGGTCCAACGCGGCCCGACACCGTGGGTGCCAAAATCGCTGCCGTCGGCGTCGACCAGAATTGCTTTGGGACCGGTAAGGACCCACGCGAACGTACCGGTGCTCGTCGCGCGGCACGCATAGATTTGCACCCCGCCGGCCTGCACTTCACGCACCACGCCGGCCCCGGGGGGTGCCGCGATGTCAGCCGGCGACTCACCCGCTGCCGAGGCGGCTCCAGCGCACAACAGCATCGCTGCGAATAGGGAAAGCTTTTGCCGCACGGCGCTCCTCCTCAACATGACCGACGACGCTTGCGCGCCCATCGCGCAGCTTCCCGCGGCCGGGCGGGATGCCGCGAGCGGAACCAGCGCGCGGTATACTGTGCGGCATGGATGCAGACGCCATTGTCATCGGTGCCGGCGCGGCCGGCTTAGCGGCGGCGCGCAGCCTTCGTGCTCGATCGCTGCGGGTCATACTCATCGAGGCGCGCGATCGGATCGGCGGCCGCATGTACCCGCACGCGACCGGGCTATCGGCAATGCCCGCGGAGCTCGGTGCGGAATTCATTCACGGTCCCGCTCCGACCACATTACGCGTACTCGCCGAAGCCGGAACGGCGGCAGTCGACGCCGGCGGCGAGTCGTGGACCTATCGCGACGGCGGCTTGGAACGCGACGACGACGCGGCGGCCTTCAGCGGCGAAATTTTCGCCGGATCCTATGGACTTGCGCACGACGAGAGCGTCGACCGTTTTCTGCAGCGCTTCGAAGGGCGCGAAGCAACGGCCCAAGCGCGGGCGGCGCGCGCCTTCGTCGAGGGATTCGAGGCCGCCGATCCGCAAATCGCCAGTGCGCGGGCAATCGCCGACGAATGGCGATCGGGAGTCGATTCAACCATTGGCCGCCCGTATGGCGGGTACGGGCCGTTGATCGACCGTTTGCGCAACGCCTGTGCCGCCGGCGGTATCCAAAGCTATCTGTCGACGGCGGTGCGCCGGATTTCATGGCGCGCCGGGGCAGTCGCCGTTGAGGCAACGGGCGCCGCGGGTGACGTACTCACCATGCGCGGACGCATCGCGATCGTGACCCTGCCAATCGGCGTTTTACGCCATAGCGGGGATGAAACGGCGATTCGCTTCGATCCCCCGTTGCCCGCCGGCAAGCGTGACGCACTCGATCGCATCGAGATGGGTCAAGTGGTTAAAGTGACGCTCTCGTTTCGCACGGCGTTCTGGGCTCGCGATCGCGACGAACGTTACCGCGACGCGGGTTTTTTCCGTCGCGAGGGACAGGCGTTTACCGCCTATTGGACCCAGTTTCCGGTACGCAATACGCTCGTCGTGGCCTGGGCGGGTGGTCCCCAAGCGACCGCGCTCAACGGCTTGTCGCGAACGCAGCTCATCGGACGTGCGCTCGACGGTTTTGCGTCATTGTTTGACGAACCGGCGACCGCGCGCGACGAGTTCGAAGGCGCGAGCATGCACGATTGGGACAATGACCCCTTCGCGCGGGGCGCCTACAGTTATGTTGCCGTCGGCGGAGATCAGGCGCGCGCGCTGCTTGCCGCGCCGCTTGATGATGCGCTCTTTTTCGCCGGCGAAGCAACCTGCATCGACGGCCAAGCCGGCACGGTCAATGGGGCGCTCGAAAGCGGCGAACGCGCCGCCCGGGAAGCCGCACTGACGCTTGGCGCCACCCGTGCGCAGCTTGCCCACGATGGTTGAATCCGCTTCGTCGGTGCTCGCGCCATGGTCGAACTTTTATATTATGATCGGTTCGGCCGCCGCAACGTTAACCGGCTTGGTGTTCGTCGTCATTACGCTCGTAAGTCGCACGCCGGGCGCGCGCACGGATGACGGCCTGGCGACATTCACCACCCCGACGGTGCTCCACTTTTGTGGCGCATTGCTCATCTCCGCAATCGCGATCGCGCCGTGGCGCTCGCTACTCGCCGTTGCCGTCTTGGTGGGCGCCGCCGGTTTGTACGGAGTGCTGCACATGGTGTACGTGATGCGTCGCGCTCGCCGCTTGAGCACGTACGATCCCGATCTCGAAGACTGGATTTGCTACACGATTCTGCCGTTCATCGCCTACGGCGCACTATGCGGTGGCGCGATCGGCCTAGCCACCGTGCCGGTCAATGCGATGTTCGCAGTAGCCGGGGGCGTCATCGTCCTGGTGTTTACCGGCATCCACAACGCTTGGGACGTCGTGACGTTCCTGGTAACGGGGGGCGCGGGCGAACCGCCGGCGAGCGATTCGCCCGGTGAATCAGGTTAGATCACCGTCACCATCATAGGTCGGAAACGCCGACCGCCAACCGGCGGGCGGCAGAAACCGGTGCGGCTCGGCGATCCGGTGCGCAACATACCGCTGCCAGGAATCGACGGCTAAGGTCACGCTGAAAGGCGCGCCGGCCGGGCGCTCGGCGCTATACCGCTCGGTCAGCCGCAGCTCGCCGGCAATGATCGTGTAGGACGACGCGACTTGGCGCAACGCAGCATCGTGTAGAGCGGAGACATCGATAAGGCTTTCGATGCGGATGCTTTCGTGCGGCCGTAAGGGATCGAGCGAGGCCAGCATATCGAACCGCAGGTAATCAAAAAACTGGGTTGCCTCGAAGCGATAGCTGATGCGCCCGTCAAAGGTCACGAGGTCGGCGAACAACGGCACCAGGCTGAGCTGTATGCCGAGGCTGCCGTGACCCTCGAGCCGCCACGGATCGTTCGTTGCCAGCAGGCGCAAATACGCATCGAGCGAGCGCTCCGAATCCTCGAATAAACCTACTTCAAACGGCTGTACCTGCGCGTCGCGATGAGCGACCCAAGCGCGCATGTCGGCCCGCGACCCGGCAAGGGGAGCGTCGCCCTCGAACGGCGCGACTTCGGCGTCATCACCGACCGTCAACTGTACGTCCGACCGGATATAATCGTACCGATCGTAGAGCACGTACGCGGCAAAGCGACGTTTCGCCATTTCCGCAGTGTCCGCTTCGACGAGCGCGACCCGTGTCGTGGCGTAAAGGACTTCGTACATGCCGATCACGTTCACGTGCCGGCGGAGATAACTTCTCGCCGCATCGGCCTCGCTCGTGAGGCAGCGCACGGTATCACCGTAAACCCACTCTTTACTAGCATGTTAAATCTGGCCCCGTTGTTTGTCGAAGACTAGAGTATGAAGCAACACGGCGCGGAGTCTGAGCGCGAGGACAGCCGGTCCTTCGACGAGCAGCGGCTTGCGATGCGCGTTGCCGTGGCTTTTGAGGCGACTTTCTCGATTGTCGGCTGGGCCATCCAAAGCGGGCGTATCAGCGAGATTTCGCGGTCCGGCGTACGGCTCCTAAGCCTACAGCAATTGCCGCTCGGGGCCGCGCTTTCCGTTACCTTCGAGCCGTCAATGACGCCGACGCGATACGCCCGCGATCAAGTCAACGTAACGGGACGCGTGGTGCGGCTCGTCAAGCCGGGCGGGCCGCCGTACGAGTACGGAATCGAAGTTGCGGGCGATCGCGAAACGCGCGGCGTTTTGCAACGGACGGTGTTGCAACTCAGCGTCGTAAATTTCAATAATCGCCTAGCCGGAAACGGGACATTGAATGCACCTTCGCCCGTGGAGGAAAAGCCGAAGGCGCGGAATTTTGATGAACGCCGGCGTTTCATGCGCGTCGCTGTCGACTTCGAAGCACGCTTTGTCGCCAGCGGCCGGATGCCCGAAGCGGCTCGTGTAACGGAACTCTCGCGGACCGGGCTGCATTTGCTCAGTGATAAGCACTTGCCGGTGGGCTCGTTCATCGAAGTGAGTTTTGAGCCGTCGTTCGCCACGCCGACGGGCGGCAATCGGCGCGTCTGCGTTCGGGGTCGCGTTGCGCGACTGGTGCGCGAAGACGGCCCACCGTTCGAGCATGGGGTCGAAGTCATCAGCGATCTTGAAACAGAGTGCACGCTGCAGTGGGCCGTCTTGCAAGTTGGACTTAAAGCAGCGTCAAAACGCACGCAAAACCTAAACGGGCCGCCGATGCGCTTACGCTAACGCCGGCGGCGCGTCGGCGTTAGGGCGTCGGCATGCCGCCGGTTACGGCTATCGTCGCACCGCTCACGAAACTCGACTCACCGCTAGCGAGAAACACATATGCCGGCGCGAGTTCGGCCGGCTGGCCGGCCCGGCCGAGTGGCGCCGTCGAACCAAATTTCGGTAATTTCTCCGTCGGCTGTCCACCGGCGGCTTGGAGCGGCGTCCACACCGGTCCCGGGGCGACGACATTGACGCGGATGCCTTTGCTTGCGAGCTGCTGTGCGAGGGCTTTGCTAAACGTATTGATCGCGGCTTTCGTTGCAGCATAGTCAACGAGCGTGGGCGACGGATCGTAGGCTTGAACCGATGACGTATTGATGATTGCGCTTCCGGCGCGCATGTGCGGTAAAGCGGCTTTGGTCAACCAAAACATCGCGTGCACGTTGGTCTTGAACGTTTGATCGAATTGTTCGTCGGTGATATCTGCGATGTCGGGCACTGCTGTTTGCTTGCCGGCGACATTAACGAGGACATCGATGCCGCCCAACTCTGCCACCGTTCGATCGATGAGATTGCGGCAATACGCCGAGTCGGTGATGTCGCCCGGCATCGAAACAGCCTTCTTACCGGCTTGTTCGATGAGCGCGACGACTTCGCGTGCGTCGGGCTCTTCGGCCGGTAAGTAAGACATGACCACATCGGCGCCTTCACGCGCAAAGGCAATCGCCACGGCGCGACCAATCCCGCTATCTGCGCCGGTAATGAGGGCCCGGCGTCCGGCGAGCCGGCCCGAGCCACGATAACTTTCTTCACCGTGATCCGGCTTGGGCGTCATCTCGCCGGCCAAACCGGGCGCCGTCTGATGCTGCTCCGGAAAGCCCGGCGGTGGATATTTCGTCTTCGGATCTTGGATCGTGTACTGATCGCTCATGACGGTTTATTTGCACGAATTGGCCTGCATTAAACCCGCCAACCGCCGGCTTACGGCTCCTCGCGGATTGTGAGAATATTGGTCAGGTGCCGGCCGGGCGCGGTAAGCGTTCGGCCCCGAACGTATAGAGCGAGCGACGCACCGGCGTCGAGATTCATTGCGTCGTACGCGCCCAAGTCGTACATGATCTTCGCCCAACGCGCGAATGTTACGGAATCCTCGGTTTCAACGATGGCCAAACGGCGCCCGAACAGCAACGCGACGCCCATGCGGCGCGCCATGCCCATGACATGCGGATCGTGGAAGCGTTCGCCGGCCGGATCGACGTCGATGCGATGGTTCAACACCAGCGCGGGCCCGCACGCCAGCACCGTTTCAAAGCGCGACCAATCCGCCGTACGGTCTGGTATGACGCGCCGGATCGTAATCCGATTATCACGCGTGATCGCCATGGCGGTGCCCATCAACCCTTGATGGATGAGCCGGCCATGCACGACGATGTCGCCGATCGGCGCATAATCGCTTTTCGAAAAGTATGCTCCGTCAATGGCGACGACCGGCCGTGCTCGCGCGACCATCTCGGTGAATGGTTCGCTGCCGTGCGGGAAACCGCGTGCCGTTTCGATGCTGAAGTGAACCCGCGGATCGGCCAAATTAATTTCGATGGTGCGCAGTCGGACGCCGTCGATGACGCGTTCCGTAACGCCGCCGATCGGATCGGGCGGGGAAGCGCCGAGCATCGACACCAGCGCTGCTGCACCAACGACCAGGGCCTTACATCGACGTCGGAACAATGGTCGGACTGCAGCTCGTGTTCACACTCTGATACCAGCGAAAATACTTGACGTTCATCGCTTCGGGCGTTCCGTTCGGTGGCGGCGCAGCCCACGTCTTTTGCGCAAACACCGAGAGATTGAGAATGGCATTCGCCGGTCCGTTGGCGGCATTGGCAAAAGCCGCACTGCGTTGAACGCGATCGATATAGAACCGGACGTATTGCGGCGTCCACAGGACGGCATACGTGTGATACGACGTGCTCGGGTCGGGCGCCACCACGGTGCGCACCCAATTTGCCGGCGGCTGACCCGACGGGCTGAAAATCTGCGTTTGCTGAACGGTCGATTTCGGCAGCAGATTTCCGAACAGTTCGTGCATATCGAGTTCTTCGTAACCGTTGCCCTTGCCGTCGGCGCCGTACAATCCGAGCACCCACAGCGACGGCCAAAAGCCTTGCGTGTTCGGTACTTTGGCTGACACTTCGACATAGCCGTAGGTGAGCGCCCGGCTTTCAAGCAAACCCGAAAGCCAATGTGCGCCGTCGAGTGCCGGTGCCGTTGCATACGGTGACGGAACGGGCTCCGCCCGCAAGTTTACCCCGCCGCCGGAAAGCGAATAGGGATTGTAACCGCCGAATCCGCGCGACGGATCCGTATAATACGCATCGTCCGCGCCGATATTGTTGCGTGAATTGTCGCTCTGAAAGCCGTTGGCGCGGCTCGACCACACCGCACCATTGGGCTGCGGCGTTGCATAGATGAGCTGCGACGAATAGTTGAGATACCGATCGTGCGAAAATTCATCATCTTGCGCCGTCGTGTACAAGGTGCCGCCGACGCACAACGATTGAGCGGCCGGTACGGGATTGCTTAACGAGTGCTGCACCGCCGCGGGCGCCGCCAGCGAGGCGACACCGTGCGGAAGCGGGTTCGGATTGCCGATGCTCGGCACGCCTTGGGCGCTACCGCCGCAGCCGCCGGCTATGCTAACGAGCGCGAAGCACAAGAGCCGCCGGTACGCGGGTATCGCAAAACGTGAAAGCACGACGTATCCAATCGGAAAGCGACTTTGATCGATAGCTGCACATCGACTTCCGCTCGTAAACCGGACCCAACTGCAGCGCCGGTAAGGTGTGATCGGTACCTTTGCCGGGCAAGAAAGCGAGGGTCCCTAACTTTGGTCGCATTTGCATGCCCACCGTGCGGGGGAAGCGCTCGATGTGACAAACAGGACTTCATCTCAAGGAGACAACCGTGCCGCTCGTCCGCATCTCGCTTCGCCACAATGAGGATCCAACATACGCCGGCGCTGTCGGCGAAGCCGTTCATCGCGCGCTCGTAGAAGCAGTCGGCGTTCCGAGCGACGATCGATTTCAAATAATTACCGACCACCCCGTGGCGCAGCTCGTCTATCCACCAGAATATCTTGGTATCCGCCACACCGGCGCTGTGGTGTTCATTCAAATCACGCTCAATCTGGGCCGGACCGTCGAACAAAAGCGAGCGCTTTACGCGCGTATCGCGGATCTGTTGCACGCGGCGCCAGGCATTCCGCGCGCCGATGTGATCGTCAATCTCGTGGAAGTCGCGAAGGAAAACTGGTCGTTCGGCGACGGCGTTGCTCAGTACGCAACGTAGCCGGTGACCGATACACCCAGCATATGAACGAGACCGAACGATACGCCCGTTTTCCGAGTTTACAGGGCCGGGTCGTCATTGTCTCGGGCGGCGGCTCAGGCATCGGGGCGGTGATGGTCGAGCATTTCGCGCGGCAAGGCGCGCGCGTCGCTTTTCTCGATGTCGCCGATGAACCGTCCGGCCAGCTTGTCCGCGAGCTTACCGCCGTTGTCGAGCATGCACCACGATACGTGCATTGCGACGTCACCGATATTGGAGCGCTGCGCAACGCGTTCACCGAGATCAGCGCCGCGTTGGGAACCGTGACCATATTGGTCAATAACGCGGCAAGCGACGATCGCCATGAGACGGCGCAAATCACGCCCGACTATTGGGACGAGCGCATGGCCGTCAACGTGCGCCACCACTTTTTCGCCAGTCAAGCGGTCATCGACGGAATGACGGCCGCCGGCGGCGGTTCGATCGTGAATATCAGCTCGATCTCATGGCTGATCCCGTCGATTCATCAAGCGGCGTATATCACGGCAAAAGCCGGAATCGTCGGTTTGACCCGAACGCTGGCGCGCGAACTGGGCCCAGCGAGCATCCGCGTTAACTGCGTGTTGCCCGGCGCGATCATGACCGAACGTCAACGCCGGTTGTGGGTGACGCCCGAGTATGCCGCGCAAATTCAACGCGCCCAAGCGCTCAAGCGCGATCTCGTGCCGGCCGATGTTGCGCGGCTCGTGCTCTTTCTGGCCGCTGACGACAGCTCGGCGATGACCGGCCAAAGCTATATCGTCGATGGCGGTTGGGTTTAATCACGCCGGGCGGCACGCAGCGACGAGCGGTGCATCGGCGTCGCCACATGCGTCATGCGGGCGGCTTTCGCCGCCGCGGCATCGCTTCGTAATTCCCGTATGCGGCAAACCAAACATTCAAAGCCGATTTGTTTGCCGCTGCGAATTGTTCTTACCGCTAGCATCTGTAGTGCAACGTTTCACCAACCGCGGAAGCGACTCCGGTATCCACGCCGACAGTTTTACCACTTAAAGGCAAACGAAGGCGGCCGGCGCATTACGCGCCGGCCGCCTTCGTTTCAGACAACGTCAAACGCGCGTTATGCGTCGACGGTGCTTGTCTTACAGGCTTGTGCCGAGGTTACGGAACGCGACGCGGCGCACTTCTGCACTGAAGGCCTCGAGTTGTGCGCGACGTTGAGCTTTCGCGTCAACAGTCGACATCGACACGGTGGTGGCGCTCGTAGCGGTGTTGGCAATCGGGGCAGCCGTTTGCGCTGAGGCAACGACACCGGACGACAGCAAACCTGATGCGAAGGCAGTGGCAATGAACGCGCGCTGAACGTTTGAAGAGATGTTTTTCATTTTGATAGATCCTTAATTATGTTGTTTACTTGGACGCAGCTTCGGGCGTTGATTGCGTCCGGAGTTTTCCAACAGTTACGAGCTTACAGACAGCAGCCGGCGCGTAATGGTGGCACCATTTGAGCTAACCTCCCCGGAGACTTACGCCTTTGCCCGCACCGTTACTACGCGAAGAGTTCTTTCATCAGTAAGCGGTAATGATGATGCTCCGCTCTAACCGGCGCTGCGGCTCGATACTCCGTAAGAGAACGCGCCCGGCTTCCATTCGCAGACGCTTCCATCGTGCATCACAAACGATTCGCAACCATCAACTTCGGCGTTGAAGCCGGCATTCAAGGTTTTCGTTTTGGGCCAATCGACGTTGGGATCGTTGCGAGCCGCAGCGCGAGCCTTGACGTAACTAAACTGCGACGACTTCGCCAAGACGTTGAGCGCACGCGCCAGGGTTTGTGCTTGGAGCATCGCCGCTTACCGCCGGGCCGACGCCTCGAACGACGGCACCTCGGAAGCCGCGAACGTCAACTCGATTTTAATACCGCTTGGATCGGTTAGAAAAATTTGCAGGTCGCCGTTGCGCGGAACGATCGCTTCGCGCGCCGCAATAGCGTGACGCTGTAAGCGTTCGCGCATCGCCGGCAAACCACTCACGCAGAACGCGATATGATCGATTGCGCCGCTTCCGGCAAGACGCGGTTCCCCCACAGCTACACCGACGACATGAATGACCGGAATGCTGTCGTCGTACAGCCAGAGTCCGGGAAAGGCGAAGGGCGGCCGTTCACCGACCCGCAAACCGATGATATTTTCATAGAAGTCGCGCGTCGCTTCGAGGTCGTGACTCTGAATATTCACATGGTCGAGCCGTTGGACGTGCATTGGGGTGACCCTCGCTGTGCGCCTATCGCCGTTCGACGGTGCGGCGCGGTTTCGGTTGCGGCGGCGGTTCGAGATCGGCTAACGCATCAGCGGCGATCGCGCGCTCGGCCATATCGCTTGATTCAAGCGCGTGGCGAAAAACTTCTGCCGCCGAGCGGCTATGGCAAGCGGCGAGCGCCGTCAGCGCCGCTTGGCGATGGCCCGGCCGGCGCTCCTGCGCGTACGCCTGGCTCAGCAGCGGAACGCACCATTCTTTGCCCACCACGCCCAAGTCGCCGATGAGTCGCAACCGAGCCACGTCGTCGAGCGCTTCCGAGCGCGGATCGAATTGTTTGCACCAGCGAATGTCGACCGGCGTGGCCGCCGGCGGCGCGACCGGCAGCGGCGCGGCCGGCGGCGGCGCTACGGGCGCCGGCAGCGGGTCTTCGTCGAAGAGCACAGTACCCGCGGGCACCGAAACGACGTTAGGCGAAACGGCGGACGACGACGCGGGCGGCGCCGCGGCGCGCGCCGTAGGCGTGACGGCTACGTCGACGAACGGCTTTCCTTTTACTCCGTTGACCTGCGTCGATAGCGGCCGCGCGGCGGTCTCGACGGTAGCGCGTGCGCTGCGCGCCGCCAACACGGCATAGGTTGCCACCGCGGCGACAATGAGCGCGATAACGACCAGGACGACAACGAGGTCCATTCAGTTAGTTTAGCACGCGCTGCTGTTCGGCTAAAACCCGGACCATCGATTCACGTCCGGCGTCGAGCGCGGCATCGACCGGTTCACGCAGCGACGCCTCGAACTGGGCCGCATCGAGCCCCGCTCGCTGGCGCAATTCTCGCACGAGCGCATCGCGGTAGGCCGCGAATGTCGCCAGCACCCGGCCATCACGTTCGAGGTTCGTTCCAACGAGCATCGCCATCGCGTGCCACGGGGCGGCAGTCGCAAGATTCTGCGCATTGAGCGTTTGCGCCAAGGCGGTAAACGTATTGTCTTCGAGCGTTTCCACCAGCCGCAATCCCGAGCGCAACGACGCGCGATCGTGACCACCGGCAGCAAGTTCGTCGACGAGTGAGACCAGCGATGCGCGCAATTCCGGCGTCTCGAGGTCACCGGCTTCGAGTGGGAAATCCGGCAGCCGGACCTTGATGAAGAGCCGGTCGCCGAGTTCGGCAATAAGTTCGCGGTGAGCACGTAAACGCGCCCGCAATAACCGGTCGGCGCCGCCGACGCGGTCGGGAAACAGCGCGCGCAAGGTCAGAAGATGCGACACTAAGCCGCCAACCCGCGTTTGTTCGAGATATTGAACGATCCACGCTAACTGCTCGTCGGGCAATTCGAGAAACATCGCGGTCGTCGCCGCCTCGGGCTGGTCGTTTCCCGGAGCAAGCACCGCGTATTCGATCGTCGGGATCGAGCTCGATCCGGAACCGCCGCCGCCGCCTGCCGCAGCCGTTCCGCTCCCATTGGCGGCCGCACGGCCATTAGAGCCTACCGGGACCGCCGGCCGCAACTCGACATAACTTGGTTCCAAATTCGCGATCTCGGTTCGAGTCGCCAGCGACGCCGAGCGTGTCGGCGCGGCGACCGCACCTAAAACCGAGAACGGCAGCTCCGGTTCGATGATCGGCATGGCCGAGGTCGAGCGGACGCGGACGGTCGGCGCAACGACCGATATTTCGCCCGCCTCGTCCCAATGCACGACTGCGGCGGTATCGATCGCGGTTGCCGGCGGCAGCGGCATATTCACGATGACGCGCCAGCGCGCGATCACCTCGACTCCAGCGCCGACATCGGCTAACGTCAAGCCGGCCTCGCCGAGCAGCGGTGACGTGCCGGCGTAATCTTGCAGCGCAATGCCGTTGACCGTCGTGCTCCCCGGCGCGTACACCGCATTGCTGAGCTGCGCCACGCGGGCGCTCAACCGTTTGGCCGCGCCGTCGCCGCAATTGCGCAGCGAGAGGGTGTAGGTGAGTTCGGCACCCGCATCGATCGTTTCGGCCGGCAGCGACACGAGCGTTGCGCCTTCGGTGAACGACGCTTCGGCGTGGGTGACGAGTTCGATCGGTTCGAGCGCGAACGGCACCACGTTGAGCCCCCCGACGCGCGCGATGATGCTCAAGATGTCGCCCCCCGATACGACGCCGACGAGCCGCATATGCAGCACCGCCTCGCGCGATTCGCCCGCCGGAATATCTTCGAAGACGACGTTGTTGCCATCGCGCGTCGCATCGTCGACTTGTTCGAGCCGCAGTTCGTCGGGCAGGCTCAGCCGGACGCGCACGTCGCGGCCGCGGTCGGTGCCTTCATTGGCCAGAATGAGCCGGCAGGTGCTCATCCGGTTGGGCCGCAGGGCTTCGCCGCTATCGGCGACGAGCCGCGAGTGCTTGGCCGAAAAGCGCGGGCGCGAGGCGGCCACGTGGAGCGCCGAGCCAAGTTCAACCGGCGCCGCCTGGGCAACGAGCAGTGTCGCATGCAAACGCAGCTGCGTCTGATCCTCGATGACGCCGGCCACGCGGCCGTCGATTCGCAGCAGCCGCGGCGCGCCCGGCTCGAGCGTATCGAGCGCGATCATGCCGCCGTCGCCGATCGCGAGTTCGGCGTCGCGATCGAGCACCCGCAGGCGCTCGATGCCCTCATCGGCCGCGAGCTGCAAGCGCACGTCGGTGGCTACATCGGTGCCCATATTCCGCAGCGCGATCGTATATGCGGCGGTGTCGCCGGGGCCCAGGCGCCGTGCCGTTTCGCGTTCGATGCGGTTGAACGCCGCGGGAAAACGCGCGGCCGAACGGGCCGTCAGCGTCCGCTCGAACTTGCGTTGCCCTTTGGACCACGTGACCGCCGCCGTCAAACGCAATTCCTGACCGTCGGCAATCGGCGCATGAACCACCGCCGACAACGCGATTTCCACTGACCGGCCGGGCTCGAGGTCGCCCAGCGCGACAGCATCCGGAACGGTACCGTTATCGGCGGCCGGCCCGCCGTCGATCGACAGCGAGCCGGAGGTGTAGACCAAACCATCCGGGAGGGCGATCCGCAGCGCGGTCTTGCGCGCCCGCGCCGTGCCACCATTCTTGCTCCGCAAAACGATTCGAATGCGCTGCCCTGGTTCGACGTCGTCTTCGGATTCGACGCGCAGGGCCGTTTCATCGCCGGCGAACGACGCGATCGAGGGAATCTTGACGATAACGTGCGGGAGCGCGAATTCGGCGACTTCTTGCGAACACACGGTGCCTTGCGCGGCGATCGGCGTTGCATCTTCGAGTGGCGAATCGACCCGCACGCGATAACCGACATCGATCGTCGCGCCCGGCCCCAGCGAGGGCGCAACCACGGACGGTCGCGCATAGCCGAAGGGTTCGGTCTCGGAAGCGCGGCCCGACGCCCGGCCGTCGATCGTCACACTTTGCGGCACCAGCGCCGTATGCGCCGGAAGCGGCAGCAGCACGATGAGATCGTGGGCGCTGCTCTGGCCCGAATTATGAACCCGCGCCGTCAGTTGTAGCTCCTCGCCCGGCAGCGCTTCACGCACGGGTCCGAGCGACAGCGTGGTTTTGGGGTTTTGCAACACCGGGCGGCTGCGGACGACGAGCCGCACGATATTGGAGCCGATGACCGGCACATCGAACGAGGCGATCGCGGCTTGGAGCGTGACCGGCGTCCCGTTTTCAATCGTCGTGGCGACGGTGTACGCTAGCGACACCCGGCGCTCGCCGCCCGCCGGAACTTCGCCGATATCCGCGCCCGACGTTTGCAGCAACGTCGTCAAACCGCCCCGCTCGTCGAGCGACGTGTCGTCGATGCGGGCGGTGCCGACGAGGTACGTCAGCCCCTCGGGTAGCCGAAAGCGGACCCGGAATCCGCTGGCTGTCCCACCGCCCAGATTGCGGAAGGTGAATGCGGCATGCACGGTCATCCCGGGCTCGATGATGCGGTTGGGCGATACCTCCAACGTTCGCAGCCCCTCGGGCAGCAACGGACCGCGGGCAGCAAAGACGTCGGATAACGTACGCATGCACGCGGCTTCGACGCACGAAACAATTCTCCAACAAAGGCAAGCAAACTCCAAGCCTCACCGGCGTCGAGCGTTCCCAGGCGGCTCTCAGTCGGCGGCCGGTATAGTACCGTTATGGCGCAAACAGCAACCGAGGTGCTCATCGTCGACGACGAGCGCCAAATGCGAGAGTTTCTCGAGATCGGATTAGCGCGGGCCGGCTTTCAAACGCGCGCCGTCGCCGACGGTCCGGCGGCGCTGAGCGAGCTGAGCTTTCGTCATCCAAGCTTAGTGGTATTGGATTTCATGCTGCCCAAGATCGACGGCATCGCGTTGTTGCCGCTGATCCGCCGTACCACCGAGATTCCGATTCTCATGCTCTCGGCTAAGCACGATGTCGGCACTCGCGTTGCCGGGCTCGAGGCCGGCGCCGACGACTATTTAGCCAAGCCGTTCGAGTTTGTCGAACTCGTCGCACGCGTGCAGACGCTGCTGCGCCGGCCGACATTAGCGCGGGTGAGCATGCTGCGGTTTCTAGATACCGAGATGGATGTCGATAAGCGGCTCGTGCGGCGCGGTGATGAAGACATTCCGCTTTCGTCGCGTGAATTCGATGTGCTCGCCGTCCTGCTGCGCCATCCCGAACGCGTATTCACCCGCCAACAGTTGCTCGATCGCGTGTGGGGAACGGAGCGCGACGTGCTGCCCGGTTCGGTCGAAACATATATCAGTTACTTGCGCGCTAAACTCGATAGCGGTTCACGCCGGCGGATCATTCACACGATTCGTGGGGTGGGTTACAGCGTTCGGTGAAGGGCCGCGGAGCGGTTATCGCGATCGTTACGTTTATCGTCCTTGCCACGGCTTGTGCGGCCTTTACGGTGCGGATCGCAGCGCGCACCATCGCGGCGACCGCGACGGAGCAGTCGGCGCAAGCACCCGACATCGCCCGGCTTTACCTCGCCCGGTACGGCAGCTTGGCAGCGGCCGCGCCGACAATCGTCAAACATGTCATGCGAACGGGCCTGCGCGTGCTGCTTTTCGACGACCGCAACCGCACCGTATATGGTCCCGACGGCACGCGGCCGTTACGTGAGATGCGCTGGCCGGCCATCGGCCGGCCGGCGCCACGGCCCAGCGACCCGGAGCGGCCGCCGTCCGCACACGCGCGAGCGGCAGCGCCGCCCCGGGACGACCCGTTCGGCGACGGACACCGGCTGAGTCCAACGGGGCTCATACTCGCCGGATTGATCGGCGAATCGATGCACCGCGTGCCGATCCCGGGCGGCGCGATCGCTATTTTCCCCGATCCCGAAGCAATCTTGGCCGTCTGTCGCAACATCGGACTGGCCTTGCTGATCGTTTTTATTGCAAGCGCGACGAGCCTCGGCTTCTACGTTCGCGGCGTCCGCTGCGAAGCGCTCCGGCCGCTGCGCGAAACGACGCTGGCGTTGCAGCGACTTGCGCGCCGCGACTTCACGCCGCGCACGATTGTTACCGGCGGCGAAACGGCCTATGACGAACTCGCGTGTGCCTATAACGCTGCCGTTGAAGCGGTGTCGGCGGCGTTCGCCGAACGGCGCGCCGCCGAGATTGAAATGCAGCGCTTCATCGCCGACGCCGGCCATGAGTTGCGCACGCCGCTAACGATCGTCATGGGTTACCTCAATATCATCGAGGGTGGAGCGTTAGCGGATCCGGCCGTTGCCGGACGCATCACGAGCGGGATGCGCACCGAAGCCGTGCGGATGCGCAGATTGATCGACAAGCTTATCATTCTTGCGCGCATGGAAACGCCTAGCGATGTGGATGCGCGCTCGAACCTGGACGTGGTTTCGCTGCTGGCACGCGTCATCGAAAGCCTCGAACCGCTGACCGGCGAGCCGATCGACTTGAGCGGCGTGCCCCAAGCGCACGTCTTTGCCAGCGAAGACGATCTCGCTGACGCCTTCACCAATATCATCGAGAACGCGATAAAGTACGCACCACTCTCGCGGATCGCCGTGACAACCGCGCGGTCGGCCGATCGCATCGTCGTAACCATCGCGGACCGCGGTCCCGGCATGTCGAGCGACGAGCAGCGTAACGCTTTCGAGCGATTTTACCGCGGTGAACGACGCGGCGAGGTAAGCGGCTCGGGCTTGGGTCTAGCAATTGCGAAGCGCGCGATCGAACGCTCCAACGGCACGATTCGCGTTACCGGCGCCGTCGGGGTGGGAACCTCATTTATCGTTGAACTGCCTGAGAAGCCGATCGCCGCTATCCGACCCGGTGGCCACCGCATGGCGACGCATTCGTAGGAGCCGCGGCTGTGCGCGACGCGCATAACTCACCGCGCAACCCGCGCAGCCTATGGTCGCGGCCGGCCTGGAGCGAATACGCGCAAGGCTTCATGCCTATTTCAGCGCCGCGCCGCCGAGCGCGACAGTTTCTCATCGTCGCGCTCCTGTTGTCCATTGCGATTCATGTGATCGGTGGCGGCCTGTGGGGGCTTTTCTCGCGCGTGCTGGCACGAATCGTTCCCAAGCCGCTGTTCATGGCAAGTCTGCAAGAGCCGCCCGTACCGAAAACGGACATCATCCGTTTGGAGCGCCGCGTGCCCGCCGCCGCGCGCCCGGCTCATGAGAATCGAACGCCGAAAGTGGCGCCACGACCACATCCCATTGCCACCATCGCCCCCGCGCCGCCGCGGCCCCGGCACGAAATCGCGCATATCACGGCGCACGCGCCGGCGCAAGCCGCGCCCGATCGTGGGATCGCACCGAGCGTCGCGCCGCCACGCCATCCTAAGCCAATTGCGCTGGCGCCGGTACCCGACAATAAACCGGCGCTTTCGGACGGCCAGATTCAACAGATGGGCTCCGACTTCTCGAAAGCCATTGCCGACTCACGCGAAACACTAGCCGCCGTCCAAGCCCAAAGCGCGAGCGCACCGGTCGCAACGATCAAGCATTATACGTTCCACGTCAATGGCATTCACGAAGGCATGAACCCGGGCGACGGCGAGATCATTGCGATTTCGCATCAACGTATCGGCAACACCATGTGGTATTACGCGCGCTACACGTACATGTACGGCGACGGCACGTACGAAGCCGATGAAATCCCGTGGCCGATGCACTATCCGATCGGTGACGATCCGTTCGCGCGCCACGACAAACGCATACCGATTCAGCCTCCGCCCGAAGGGTATAAACCGAACCGTCCACTCAAACCGATTCTCCAGCGGTATTTCGACGCGCCGCCGGAGACGAATTAGCGGCGCTAAGCAGATACGAACCGAGTCACAAACGGTGACCTAGCCGGAATGATTTATGGTGTGCGGGCTTCGTGTAAACTTCATCGATTGCGATGGTGAGGTCGATCGACTGTAGGTGAATGTTACCTGCGATCGAGTCGCGATCGAAGATAAAAAGCCGTCGGCACTCCGAAAATAGAGGCGAACGCTGCGACGGCGCGAGTCCACGATCAGATCCTCGACCGAGCGAAGTGCTTGACCTTCGGTCGAGTGAGTCGCAACCCCGCGCGGGGACATGTGGATCGATCCGCCGGCTGAGTGCTTTGACGACACGATCGTGCTGCTTTGACGGCGATGTCATCGGCACCGGTTGTCCTTTGACGAATTCGCAGTCGCCGCCAGCGCTTAGGGTCGCCCGATCGAGGAACGTCATTTACATGGCCGGAAAGGTCGCGCCTTGTCACACGGGTATCGGTCACTGTTCACATCTGCGCAGCGCCTCGTTGCTGTTCAGCACCGCTACGAGCTTCGCCGTTATAAATCAAAGGTTACAGCGAGGATTCGCGAGGCGGTTTCGCGCACGCTCCGGAGCAACGCGTCTAGGGGAGCAGCAGTCGTGCCGTCTTGTACCACATCAGCGGTCACACGCCGCCGAGCGCACGAGCCGCGCGCCGGCGCCGCGCCGGCGAGTCCGAATATTTCGCTCCGGATACGCTTTTTGGATGACCGCGCGCTCGGGCCCGGTAAAGTTCAGCTGCTCGAACTCATCGACACGACCGGTTCAATCTCCGCGGCCAGCAGAGCGATGGAGATGTCGTACCCGCGCGCGTGGAAGCTCGTTGAAGAACTCAACACGGCGTTTTGCGCGCCGCTGGTCGTCACGCACATCGGCGGAGTGCAGCGCGGCGGTGCCACCGTAACTGCGCTCGGGCGCGATGTCGTCCGTCGCTATCGCGCCATTGAGGCCCGCGTGTTCACCGCCTCGGCGAAACAACTCGCAGCGCTGTGCAACGTGCTCGCCCAGTGAACCGCGCGTCATTCATCGCCGTGACGCTGGCCGCGCAAGCTGCACCGCGGGCGGCCGGAGCGGCCGACGATCGCGTGTCCGTCGCGTATGCCGGGTCGCTGGTCATCCCGATGGAGAAGTCGATCGGGCCGGCATTCGCCGCGACCGGGCACCCGTACAGCGGTGAAGGCAAGGGCAGCACCACCCTGGCGGGCTTCATTCGCGATGGCTTGCGAACACCGGATGTCTTTATTAGTGCCGACACGGCTGCCGTTGAATCGTTGCGCGGCGCGGCCGGGCACGATAGCGTCCGATGGTACGCGACATTCGCAGCTACGCGAATGCAGATCGCATATTCGCTCAAGAGCAAACACGCGGCTGACTTTGCCGCGGCTGCGAACGGCTCCAAAGCGTGGTACGACGTTCTGCAAGAACCCGGAGTGCTCGTTGCGCGTACCGATCCGGCGCAAGATCCCAAAGGTTATCGCGTGCTCATGGTGATGCAACTCGCTCAGGCCTTCTACAAGCGCCTCGATCTCGGTCAACGCATCATCGGGGACGCGCAGAACCCGCAGCAGGTTCTGCCTGAGGAAGAGGCGCTCGCGCGCTTGGAGACCGGTGAGGTCGATGCGATCTGGGCCTACTCGACCGAATCCGTCACGCGGGGCCTTGCCGCCGTAGAATTGCCACCACAGATCAATCTCGGCGATCCGGCCTTCGCCGCCCTCTACGCAACCGCGACGGTGACCGTCGGCGCCAAGACATACCGCGGCGCGCCCAGCGTGTATGCGTTAACGATTCCGACGAACGCCGCGAATCCCGCCGGCGGCGCCGCATTCGTGAACTTCCTGCTCGCGCCGCAAGGAAAAGCATTATTGACCAAAGCCGGACTGACCGTGCTTGTACCGACCGTCATCGGGGATCGTTCCTCCATTCCGGCAGCGCTTCAAGGCACGCTTTAGTTGGTCAACGCCATACGATGCGTGATTTTCGCGGCGCTCATGTGCGGCGGCACGTTGTCGGTCTTGGCGGACGTTCCGGTCGCGACCAGCAGCGTCACCATCGGCGGCGACGCGCCGCACCCGGGGAACGTTCCGGCGGCCGACATCGCAGCGGCAACACACCTGCACCTTGATGTCGTCGATGAAGACAAGCAGAACGCGGCCTACGACGGAGTTCCGCTGTACGTGCTGCTCGAACATGCGGGCATTACGTTCGGCCAAGCGATGCATGGATCGCGGTTGATGGACTACGTCGTCGTCACGGGCGCCGACGGGTATCATGCCATGTTCGCGCTGGCCGAACTCGACCCGGCATTTCGCGATCGACGGGTCGTGCTGGCCGACCGGCGCAACGGAATGCCGCTCGACGCAAAACATGGACCGCTGCAAATTATCGCACCCGATGAACACCGGCATGCCCGCTGGGTCCGCAACGTGACCTCGATCGTGCTCGAACACGCGCCGGCACCGCAACCATAGAGCAGTGAAGCACGGAGAGCGCAGCGCGATCGCGCGACGCGCCCGGCGCCCATGTTCTCCGGGACGCCCGTTAGGCTATCCGCTCGGGCCTTTCCGGCGAATCGGCTCTTTTTGCGGCTCGCACACCCGTTGTAGCAAGTCTGTCCCCGTCGATGAAGTTGAGGAGGTCTTCTTCGGCGTCGACGGCGAGGCGCCGGAATACATCGCCCGGCGCGACGGTCGTGTGCGTCGTTTTCGCCGAGACCGGCGACGGGCGGCTTCTCCGTGATTGCGCTGGAGCGCTTATCCGACGGGCTTTCAAACCGTTTGAGGGCCGTTTCATCCGCGTAGCCGGCGCTTCTGCAACCTCCGCAAGAGCGGCTAATTCGCGAAGTGTTCCGCTTGCATTGTCAGCGCTCACAGATCGCCTGACCGTTTGCCCAGGCGTGGTGTATGACGGCGCTTGACGAGGTACCGATCTCAGCGGTTTAGCTACGGCTGAGATTCGATGAAGCTGGTTGTCGCTGACGGTCTGGAGTGCTTCGAGGCTTTGGAAAGTCTATGAATGCGAGCACGTCGCGCTTCGCCCCATGAAGCATCGCTGCAAGCATTGGAAACTTTGCGTGTAGTTGATCGACGACCGCGTCCCAGTCCGCCCCACCTTCGCCCCGCCCTATTCGTTTCGCGGCGCTATCGCAGCGCATCGTCAACCGTCTTCTCGCGTTCCGCCGACCTCGCCACGCTTGCCGCATGGTTCGCAGCCGCAGACGTCGTAGCGGCACACCGGTACGTCGCGCAACACACAATGTTGAAGGTGCTTACCGGCTTCGACGACTCGGTGGCCTTCTAATAAACATCCCTTTTGAACGAGCGGTCTGCCGGCCGCAGTCCCTGAAACCTGCGAGGTCAACGCTGCAGATATCCGGCTTCCGGCCTCATCAAGGGAGCCTCGGCTAGGCGCGCTCCTCAGTAAGGGGGGAATGAATCGAAGTATTATCAAACTGGTGACCTGGTAACTTACCCAACCGAGGGTTTGTCTATGGGACGTTCCCCAATCGATCGCGCGAATTGGTCATCGTCATCGGTTCGCAATCGCGAACGTGCTGCTGATGCAATCGTCGCCGATCTGCGGACCAGGATTGTGACTGGGAAACTTGTCCAAGGCACTCGCCTGCCCCCTGAGCGCGATCTCGCCGAAGTGTACGGCGTGAGCGGACCGACGGTTCGCGAAGCGCTCCAAGGTTTGAGCGCGATTGGTCTGCTCGATGTACGTCACGGTAGTGGGACGTATGTTTCGGTACATGGAGACACGATCTTGGCGCGGTCGCTGGGAACCGTGATGCAACTGGGCAAGATAGGTCAAGAAGAAACGATGGGGCTCCTCACGGTTTTGTACGACTATGCGGCACGGCTGTCTGCGAATCGTGTCACGGGAGCAGATATCAGCGCACTTGAAAAGCCTATCGCCGAACTTCAAGTTGCAAATGACACGGAGTCGCTCGTGAAGGCCGTACGGGCATTTAACGAAGCGCTCTGCGCCTGCGCGCACGATCCACTCCTATTTGTCATCAGCCGCTTTCTTTTAAACCTCCAATTGGAGATTTCTCTCGATTTATCGGGCGGTTCATTTCGTAGTTGGAAGCGAACCGCGTCGACGTTGCATCCATTTCGGCTCGCTATCGTTGACGCGATGCGCCGGCGCGATAGCGACGCCCTCTTAGCATCGGTTGCGCTGTATCAAGGGTGTGCGCTCGATCTCATGAAGCCCGGGAGTGTGAGTCCCGAGCAATTTGAACGCGCGCTACAAAAGATCGCCGAATTGGCGTAAGCCCTGTCGCATCGCGCGGTGCCAAGCGCATAACTCCTCGGGTGGCGCGCAGGACGGCAAAACACGAGCACTTATCGGACCAGCACTCCATTTCATTAAATTCGCGCGCGCCGGCGTTTTAGAAATGAAGCACGTCGCTGGTCCGTGCATTTGACCAGTGTGCCAGATTTGGCAAACGACAAAATCACCGTATTCGCACTTGCAAAACGCTCGCGGCACTGCTATAGTCACTTGGTCACCTTAACACTAGGTAGATGTCTCGGCGGACGCCGACCGCGTACGGCCGTTTCGATTCTCATCGTGAAACTTTTAAGAGGAGTTTTGAATGTTCAGCATGTCCCGCGTTAGCGCATTTCTATCAGCGACCGTCTTTTTCGCCGGAACAGCCTCCGCTGCTGTAAACGCGGCGCAAAGTTTTCGAGTGGCTCCGCCTATCGCCAGTGTCGTCCAGGGCTATAGCAATCCGACAAGAAATCTCGAGTTAGTCGAAAGCCTGTACGCTATTGCCTTTAATCAGCACAACCTCGGGTATGTGAACGAGATTATGCGCCCTGATCTCATCCAGCATAATCCTGACGTTGCAACCGGTCGTCAAGCGTTCATCAGCTTTTTCGCGTTGCTCTTCAAGCAGTATCCACAATTCGCGACGCAGATCACGCAAGCCGGGGCAGACGGCGATCGCGTTTGGGTGCAATCGCATCAACGAAATTCTCCATCTGTGCTCGGCCTTGACATAATTGATATCTATCGCATTCAAGATGGCAAGATCGCGGAACACTGGGATTCCATCGAACCAGTCGTTAATTCAACCCTTAACGGGAATACGCAGTTCTGACATCGTGATTTCAAAGCTGCGTCGCGGCTCGCATTTTCCGACGTTTATCGAGCCACGTCGTACTGCCGAGAAAGCGTTGCGGCGGTCGTACTGGAAGCGCACCCCACTGGCGCGGTCGCAGCTGACATCGACATCGACAGGAATGTCATTGGGATCGAGATTCTTGCTGTCGACGATCCGGGCTTGCTTGTGCTGGCCGCACAGTACGCAGCTGCACGCGGACTCGCGTTGCCTCGGGATCTTGCCGGTATGTTTGCAGCGTTAAGATCACCGGCTACACGGCCCGTCGGCAGTGTGGCAGCGCGGATGAATCTGCCGCAGCACACAACCGGCTTTCAGGTGGACACCAAAGCGGACTGGGTCAGCCGACTTTGGCGAGCGGGCTGCGCTCGTGATAGAATCCCGAGAGCGGTCAGGGGCCGCAAAACAAAAAGGCTAGGAGGCATTTTATGGAAATTAGCGCGCGCAACCAGATTCGCGGTAAGATCACGAGCGTTAAACTTGGCTCGGTCATGGCCGAAATCGGCGTCGAGATTGAACCCGGTGCGCTAGCTGCGGCCATTACGCGCAGCTCAGCCGAACACTTGGATTTAAAGGCCGGCGATTCGGTCACGGTTATCATCAAAGCGACTGAAGTGATGATCGGCAAATAGTCCGCCGGTAGGCGATCGGCCAACGCGATGCCGATGCGATCCGTAGCGCCTCACCGGCAGCCCCCAAACTTGGTGCCGGACATCGCGGCCAGCCGAACGTGCGCCTCCGGCTTATGTTAGCCGGTGACGCGTAGACCGGCGGCGACGCCGTTTATCGAGAGCCGAATTGCGTCGCGTAAGCGCGCGTCGCGTCCGTCTTGGCGGCGATACGAGCGCAGCATACGAATTTGCAATAACGAAATGGGATCGACGTACGGATTGCGCAAACTGATACTGCGGGCCAACACGCGGTCGTCGGCCAAAAGCCGATCCGTTTCGAGGATCGCAAGCACCGCCGCGACGGATCGCTCGTACTCGGCAAATATGCGCGGTACGAAGCGCTCGCGCAAAGTTGCGTCGGCGACGAGTTCGCGCGCGTAGCGCTCGAAGATCGCCATATCGGCGATCGCAAGCGCGCGTTCGATGCTGCGCACGAGGTTGGCAAAAAACGGAAACCCGGCCGCCATCTCGCGCATGGTCGCGATCTCACCATTCGCTGCGGCAACCGCGGTGCCGAAGCCGTACCAGCCGGGTAACATGCAGCGCGATTGGGCCCAGCCGAACGCCCACGGGATCGCGCGCAAATCGTCGATCGAACGGCGCTCGCCGCGCCGGCCGGGCCGCGAACTAATGCCGAGTTCACCGATCTCGTCGACCGGGGTGCAGGCCGCGAAAAAACGCAGGAAATCGGTATCGTCGATGAGTTCGAGATAACTCTTCTGCGCGGTCGCGGCCCACGCATCGAGCCGGCGCGGCCACGCGCCCGATATCGGGATGGGTGTGTGCGCCATGCCGCCCAGAACGGATGTTACGGCCAACTCGAGATTGCGTCGCGCGAGCGCGGGCATGCCGTAGCGCGCGCGGATGACTTCACCTTGTTCGGTGACTTTGAAGCGACCGGTGCGACACGCCGGCGGCATTGCGGCCACCGCTTCTCGGGCGTCGGCCGCGCCGCGCCCAACCGAACCGCCTCGGCCATGAAAGAAACGAATGGCGACCGCGCGTTCGCTGCCCACTTGCGCGATCGCGCCTTGAGCCTGATAGATCGACCATGCAGCTGATAAGATGCCGGCGACTTTCGTGCCGTCGGAATAACCGAGCATAATTTCCCAGACGTCGCCGAGCGCTGCGACGTGGCGGCGAAACGGCCCGGAGTCGAGTGCTCCGGCACAGATCGCGCTGCCGTTTTCGAGCGCCGAGGTACTTTCCAAGAGCGGCACAATTTGCGCCGCCCCGGCATCGAAGGCGCCGCACGAACGTGCGAACGCGAACAGCGACAGAATATCGAATGCCGACTCGGTGCCCGCAAGGATGAATGACGTGACGCTGCGCGGACCGCGACGGGTGCGCAGCGATGCGGCCGCCTCGAACGAGGCGATGACGTCGAGCGTTGGCGCCGAAAACGCCGCGTCGCGCGGTATGAGCGGTCGCCGCGATACCAGTTCGCGTGCGAACCACGCGGCTCGCTCGGCTTCGCTCCGGCTCGAAAGTGGCGCGACATCCGGTTCACTCGAAGCGACGACTTCGTCGAGCGCATCGACCACGCGGTCCCGGTGCTGGCGCCACTCGAGCGAATACAGATGGAAGCCGAAAATTGAAACCGCACGCAGTAAGCGGCGCAGTGGCCGGCCGACGTCGCCTCCACTGTGTGCGCGAATGCTGCCTTCGATGACGGTGAGATCGGCGACGAACTCTTCAGGCGCCGCATAGCCCGCCGGGTTGTCGGCCAGCGTGAGCGTCAGGCGTCGGTGAATGAACGCGAGTTTCCGCCGGTATGGCTCGGCTTCTTGGCGCGGCCCCAGTGTGTAGCGCACGTCGGGAAAGGTGGCCGCGTCGCGTTCGACCGACGCTAACAGATCCGCCGAGACATCGCCGCGCGTTACGGTCTGCGAAAACCGCGCTTGCAACGCCGCAACTTCTTGCTGGTAGCGCGCGATCACAAATGTGCGCGCTTGTTCGTGCGCGTCGACGATGGCGTCCGGTGCGACATTCGCGTTGCCGTCGCGGTCGGCACCAATCCAACTGCCGAAAGCAAGAAACGTCGGTACCGGGTGCGCCGAACGCGCTTCAACGCGCTCGAACAACAGCGTTGCCTCGTCGAAGAGTGATTCGCGGAAGCGCGCGATGAGATTGCGCACTTCATCGTGAACCGTCGGGGCGCTATTGTAGAGTTCGCTGCTTTGCCACATCAACACGATCTGGGCGCGCAACTCCGCTTCGATTGCCTGCGCTTCTTCCGGAGTTTGGCGTTTCTCATCAAGTTCGCGCAATAAACGCGCGATCGCGGCGATTTTTTCACTCGTCGTCCGCCGCAGCACTTCGGTCGGATGCGCCGTGAATACAAGGGTGAGTTCCAACTGCTCGAGTTCGCTTAGACCGATCGGGCCGAGCATCTCGATCGATCCGCGCAGCGACTCTTCGCCTCGCAACGCCCGTTCGCGGCGCCGAAATTCGCGGTGTTGTTGCTCGGCCAAATTGACCATACGAAAGTACAGACCGAACGCCCGGATAACGTCGATCGCATCGTCGGTTTCCAGGGCATCGAGAACAGCGTCGACTTCGGCGTCGAGTTGGGGACGGTGTTCGCCGCGGCGCTGCCGGGTAAGGTGGCGCAGCCGTTCGACGTGCTCGTAGGTTCGCGGTCGCGCGTGCGTGCGCAAAACATCGCCGACAAGCCGGCCCAAGTAGGTCACGCGGGCCCGCAGCGGCGCGGTGGTATCGCGTTCGCCGTCGCCGGCTGCGACATTGGCGCCGGAGGCGACGTCGGCGCCGTTCGGAACTAAAACCATCGCGGAACCGCCGCGCGATACGTCCGGTACGCATCGCCGAAGCGGCGCTCGAGATAGCGTTCTTCGGGACTAACGACGAGCCGGTCGAGCAGCGCGAGCACGATCGGCAACAGGACAAACGCCGGCAACGAGCGAGCGTAGATCGCAACGCCGATATACATTGATGTCGCGGCCACGTAGGCCGGATTACGGCTGAGCCGAAAGACGCCGCCAGTCGCCAGCGCCGTCGATGGTTTATACGGATCGAGGTTCGTACCGACGCCTTTGAGCGCCCCGATCGCCGCTACACCGATACCGATGCCGGCGAACACCGATGCGGCACCGAGCATGCGGGTATAACGGGTGGTTTTCTGCACGTCCCACGGCCGGCTTCCGATCGCGAGTCCGAGTATGAGGCCGCCGCCGAAAAGCAGCGGCGGCGGCACGGCAACGCCGGCGATGTCAGACGGCTCATCCATTATCGCGCGGCTTCGGCTTTTTGCCGCGATCCTCCGTTGGCACTTTAGCCCAAATCTTCGCGCCGAATGCGCGCGTACTCCGGCCGCACACTCGGCAACTGGATCAGCCGCGCGATTGCGGCATCGAAATTACGCTCGTGCGTACGGTGGGTGAGAATGACGATGTCGGTCTCATTATCGCTATCGCCGGCGCCCTGCTGCAGCATGGCATCGACGGAAATACCCGAATCGGCCAGCGTCCGCGCAATATCGGCAAGCACACCCACCTGATCTTTGACCCGAACGCGTAAATAATACGACGTTTCAACATCGGCCATCGGCAAGATACCGACATCGCTGAGTGCGTCGGCTTGAAACGCGAGAAACGGCACCCGTTCTTCGGGCTCCGCTTGCATCAATCGCGTCACTTCGATAATGTCCGCGATGACGGCCGACGCGGTCGGTTCGGCACCCGCGCCGGCACCGTAATACATGGTGACGCCGGCAGCATCGCTCTTCACCAAGATCGCGTTCATCGCCCCGTCGACGCTCGCGATGATGCGCCCCGCCGGAATCAACGTCGGATGAACGCGTAACTCGATTCCGGCCGGCGCTCGGCGCGTAATGCCCAAGAGCTTAATCCGGTAGCCGAGTTCTTCGGCATAGCGGATGTCCTTAGCAGTAAGTTTTGAGATGCCTTCGATGTATGCGTGTTCGAATTGCACGGGAATACCAAAGCCGATCGCGCTCAAGAGCGTCAGCTTGTGCGCCGCATCAACGCCTTCGATATCGAAGGTGGGATCGGCCTCGGCATAGCCCAAGCGCTGTGCGGCCTCGAGCGCGTCGGCAAACGGTAATTTCTTCGCCCGCATCTCGGACAAGATATAATTACTCGTGCCGTTGATGATGCCGGCGATCCACTCGATCCGATTGGCGGCCAGGCCTTCGCGCAGCGCCTTGATAATCGGGATGCAACCCGACACGGCCGCCTCGAAGGCGATCATGACGCCACGCTCGCTCGCCGCAAGCAAAATGTCATTTCCGGCCGTCGCCAGCAGCGCTTTGTTCGCCGTAACGACGTGTTTACCGTGCGCGATCGCCGCGAGAATGGCGTCTTTGGCGACCGTTGTTCCGCCGATGACTTCCACGATGATGTCGACATCGCCGGCGGATACCGCCGCGACGGCATCGGCCACCACCGGAATATCGGGTCCGACAATAGCCCGCGCGCGTTCCAAATCGCGAGCGGCGACCCAAGCGACCTCAATATGCCGGCCGGCGCGGCGGGTGATCTCCTCGCGATTGCGCGCCAGCACGTGGAACGTACCACCGCCGACGGTACCGATGCCCAAAAGTCCCACACGAACCGGTTTCATTCCGTGCGGATTACGGCGCGCCGGCACCGTACTCCGGCTCGTTCGGGCAGCGTTCAGGCGGCGCGGGTAATGTCGATCACGCGCACCGATTGGCGTGAATCGATCGTGCCGGGAGCGGTTCCGACGAAAACGCCGGACGTCGGCGCTACATCGTCGTAATCGCGCCCGATCGCAACGACGATGTAGCGCAGGTTCGTCGCGCAGCCGTTGGTCGGATCGAGCGAAATCACCCGTTCCCGGCCGTCTCCGGCCGGCACGAGAAACTCCACCCACGCATGCGTCGCGCCTTCGCCCAGCAGATGGCCGGAAACGTAACGTGCCGGCAGGCCGCAGAAACGGCTGAGCGCGATCGCGATATGCGCATAATCTTGACAGACGCCACGCCGCATGCTGAACGCCACGGCACCGGTGGTAAAGACATCGGTGACCGACTTCGTGTAGATCATCTCACGATACACGAATGCGGCGATGGCATGCGCGAGCTCTTCAGGATCGTTGTGCTGCCGACGCAAGTCGGCACCCAGGTCTTGCAGCGCTTCGTCGGGCCGGACCAGTCGCCGACGCATACATGAGGCGCGGAAATCAGTGGCGTGTTCGGCGCTCACCACGTGCTCGCCGCGGCGCACGTCGCGTTCGACGTGCGATGTCAAGGCAAACGAGATGCTTTGCTCGACATGCGGTACGTCGAGGATGACGATGTCGTTGCCGTAGTCGTCGGCGAATAGCCGCGATGGCGCATCGGGCGAGACGAATAGATCGTGCGAGATGCGGCGTTGATTTCCGTGCGCTAGGCGCGGTGAAATAACGAGTTTGTGCCGGAGCCGGCTGATCGGACTCGCGTAGTCATAGCGGATCGATTGCTCGATCCGGTATGTCGCCGCAACGACGTCCGACCAATCCGTCACGTCGATGACGGCGCCGGTCTCCGATGCGTTCATGCCGTCTCGGCGATAACGACCATGTCGTGGAGAATCGTCCGGCCGTAGGTCGTTACCATCGCGACGTCGAGTGCATCGCGCCCGCGCGCAATCACGGCGCGCCCGCGCCGCCGCGTGTTATTGCGCGGATCGAACATCCACCACTTGCCGTCCAAGAACGCTTCGAACCAGGCACAAAAGTCCATCGGCGCGTAGGGTGGCGGCACGTCGATATCGGGCAGATAACCGAACGCGTAGCGCGCCGGAATATTCATCGCCCGGCAAAAGCTGACCGCGAGATGAGCGAAGTCGCGGCACACGCCGACTTCGTTCTCAAACGCATCGAGTGCCGTCGTCGTCGGCGTGCTCGTTCCATACGAGAAACGCAGGTGGCCATTGACGAAGTCGCAGATCGCCTGGACCCGCGCCCAGCCCGGCGGCGTACCGCCGAAAAGTTCCCATGCCTTGTCGCCGAGCAGATCTGAGACACAGTAGCGACTGGGCAACGTGTACACCAAGACGTCGTCGGGCAAGGCCTCGGCGGGCCACTGTGCGGCGTCGGGAGCATACGGGTCGAGCGTATCGGTAACTTCGATTTGGGCGTCGAAGCGCATGGTAGACCGGCCGGCCGGCAACACGGTGCGCCGGCACACGTTTCCATACAGGTCCTCATAGTCATGGTACGGCGCATACGGCTCGAGATTCCAGCGCTCGGCTAGCACGTCGACGCCTTTTTGCACGCCTGGCCGCACCATGAAGATCGCCGCAGTCGGCACCTGGACCTCATACTGGAATTCACAGCCGACGTCTATCCGTAGACGTGCGTCGATCATTTGCGCCATCGTTATCTCTCCTACGCGAGCAAGCTGCCCGCTCTTTTCGCCATTTGGCCCGGACCATGAACGCCTCCCGGGCATCCTGCGGTAGAACCCGCTTCGCTGTTCCCGGGATGCTGGACGATCATCGCGAATCGGCCGCGATGCATGCTCCACGCCTCGGATATCCCGCGCCGGATCGTCGTTGCCGCGGTGCTGCTGGCGCTGGTCATCGTGTTCGGCACCCTGGGCTACATCGAAATCGAAGGCTGGCCGTGGTTCGACGCGCTGTACATGACGGTCTCGACCTTTACCACGATCGGCGGCGGCGAACCGGCCCCGCTCAGTGTCGGCGGCAAATGGTGGACGATGGCCGTGGTCATGATCGGCTTCGGGGTCCTCACGTACATGCTGCTCGGATTGATCGGCTTCGTCCTCGAGGGTCAGCTCGATATCGCGGTCGGGACGCGGCGCATGCGCCGCACCGTGGCCCGCATGACTGACCACTTCGTGTTGTGCGGCTACGGTCGCGTCGGTCGTGAAATCGCGATCGACTTCAAAAGTGAGGGCATCCCGTTCGTCGTGATCGACGTGAACGAGCAATCGCTCGGGAACGCCGCCGCCGAAGGGCATTCCGTCGTGAGCGGCAGCGCCTCGGACGTCGCGGTGCTCACCGCGGCCGGGCTCGGCCGGGCACGCGGTCTGGTAACGGCGATCGACAGCGACGCCGAAAATATTTATGTGACGTTGTCGGCTCGCGTTTTGCGGCCCGATATTTTTATCGTGGCGCGCGCCAACCGCAGCGATTCCGAACCAAAATTACGCTTAGCCGGTGCTAATCGGATCATTTCGCCCTACACCATCGGCGGCCGGCGCATGGCGAGTTTAGCGATGCGGCCGACCGCGGTGGAATTCGTCGATACGATCATGTCGGCCGGCAACGTCGAACTGCTGCTCGAAGACCTGACGATTCCTCAAGCCTGGGCCGGCCGCCAGCTTTCCATGCTCGCCGGTGAAGCCGAGGACGCGATCGTGTTAGCGATCAAGCGCGGTGAAACGATGATCTTCCGGCCCGCCGGCGTAACGTCGCTCATGGTCGGCGATGAGATTGTCGCGGCCGGACCGGTTGCCGCGATTCGCTTACTCGAAAAACGCTTGGCGCAATAGCTAGCGTCTTTCGCCGGGGGCAATCGCTTGCCGCGGCAGAGAAACCATCTCATTCGCCGAAGCTGCCACGCAACGCAATGGCTACGACACCGCCGCATCGTATCGAATGACCAAGATCTATCGGGCGCCGGGCCGCGTGAACCTCATCGGCGAGCATACCGATTATAACGACGGCTTCGTGATGCCCGCCGCGATCGGCTTCGATATTCGGGTCGCGGCCGAACCTCGCGCCGACCGACGCGTTCGCCTTCGCTCCGACGGCTTCGCAGGCACGCGCGAGTTCGATCTCGCGGCGCTGGCGACCGGAGTCGAGCACGATTGGAGCGACTACGTCCGCGGCGTGCTCATCGAATTACAAGCCGGCGGTGCGGTTCTCAACGGCGCCGACTTGCTCGTAACGAGCGACTTGCCTGTCGGCGCCGGACTAAGTTCGTCGGCGGCGATCGCGGTGGCGGTCGGCTATGCGATGCTTGATACCGCAGGCTTACCAATCGACCGGATTGCGCTCGCGCGAGCCGCACAACGCGGCGAAAATAGGCATGCCGGCACGCAAAGCGGCATCATGGATCAGTTCATTTCCGCGAATGCGCGGGCCGGGCATGCCATTCTGCTCGACACACGATCGCTCGACTTTCGCTATCTTCCGCTGCCGGGCGCCGCCGTTTTCGTAGTCTGCAACACGATGGTCAAACACTCGCATGCAACGGGCGGCTACAACGCGCGGCATGCCGAATGCGCTGCCGGCACCGCGACGTTGGCCCAGCGCTATCCCGGCGTGCGAGCGTTGCGCGACGTAACGCTCGAGCAACTCGAAGCGGCAAACGACCTGCTGACCGATACCATCTTCCGGCGCTGTCGGCACATCATTAGCGAGAATGCGCGCGTTCTCGCCGCCGGAACGGCACTCGAGGCGAGCGATTTCTCAGCGTTCGGCGCGTTGATGCGCGCATCGCATGTCAGCATGCGCGATGACTTTGAAATTAGTGCTCCGGAGGTCGATACGATGGTCGAGCTTGCCGACGCATTCGGTAGCAGCGTGTACGGCGCACGCATGACGGGCGGCGGTTTCGGCGGATCGACCGTCAACCTGGTCGCCGCCGCCGACGTGGACGCGTTCGTGAGCTATATCGTTCCGGCGTATCGCGCGGCGACATCGATCGAGCCGCTCGTTTACCTCGGCGTCGGCGCCGCCGGTGCCGGGCTCGTCGAATGAACGGCGATACGGCCTGGCGCGGCCGGCCGCACCGGCGCCGCAACGCGCTCACCGGCGAATGGATCCTCGTTTCGCCGCAGCGCACGCAACGACCGTGGCAAGGCGAAACGACCGCCGGTCCGGCCCGCGCCGTTAAGCCCGAGTACGATCCGGCGTGTTACTTGTGCCCTGGTAATAGCCGCGCCGGCGGGGCTCGCAATCCCCCGTACACGGGCACCTTCGTCTTCGATAACGACTATGCCGCGCTTGCGCGCGACACGCCGCCGGCCGCGCTCGATCTCGACGGCCTGCTCGTGGCTGAGGCAGAGCGCGGGATATGTCGCGTCGTATGCTTCACGCCGCGTCACGATCTATCGATCGCCCAACTGCCGGTAGCTGAGATTCGCGGCGTCATCGACGCTTGGGCGCAGCAATACACGCTGCTCGGCAGCGATCCGGCGATCAACTCCGTGATCGTATTCGAAAATCATGGCGAGCAGATGGGCGCGAGCAATCCGCATCCGCACGCCCAAATTTGGGCCAACGCGAGTATGCCCAACGAACCGGCGAAGGAGCAAGCCGCGGCATCCGCTTATCACGCGGCGCACGGGACGTGCCTGCTGTGCGCCTATCTCGCGCGCGAGCTTGCGATTCACGAACGCATCGTGTATCAAAATGCGACGACCGTCGTGCTGGTACCATTTTGGGCGATTTGGCCGTTCGAAACCTTGGTCGTGCCGCGCGTTCACGCGACGGCGCTCGACCGCCTCGATGCAACGGCGCGCGACGGGCTTGCCGACGCCATGCAAGTAATAACCGCGACCTACGACCGGCTCTTCGACGTTTCGTTTCCGTATTCGATGGGCTTTCACCAGCGCCCGACGGATGGTGCGGCGCACGATGAGTGGCACACGCACGCGCACTACTATCCACCCCTGCTCCGTTCCGCCACCGTACGGAAATATATGGTCGGCTACGAGATGCTCGGCATGCCGCAACGCGACATCACGCCCGAGTCGGCGGCGGACCAGTTACGGGCGCTCTATCAAGCGCGCTGATAGCCGCGAATGCCACCGGCGTCGCAGCGCCTCGAAAACGGCTCGGACGACGCAGATCTTGAGTTGACGCCGCGGATCGCGCCAGATCTCAGTTGCAGTGCGGAGGTCTCCTGTTTCGCGGCTTGACGGCTCGCCCGCCTTGGTCGTTCGGCTCAGGTTGCGCTGTGAAATTAAGGAACGAGGGGCGGGAAAACGGCTATGCCGCCCGTTGGCGTTCCATTGCCGGCTCCTTTGCGGCACTAAAGACGTGAGCGACTTTCGCCGCATTTGCTACCGTGGCGCACGCGTGGCTTTGATGACACCGCGCGCGTGAACAGCCCCAGATTTACCGGCGTCGCAGCGCCTCGAACACGGCTCGGAAGCCGACAAATGCGCGGCGCAGATCTTCAGTCGACGCCGCAGGGTCGCGCAAAATCTCAGTCGCCGCGTGAAGTGTGCCGTCAAGCGCGTTCGGAACGGCCGGCGTTGTGCTCGTATCGGACGTAGCATCGCGTTCGCGCAGCAGCTCGAGCATGAGCGCTTGCGCTCGTTCGCAGCCCGCGCGTGGGTCTTCGACGAAGCGAATCTGGGCTTGCATCCAGGCGGCATCCTCATCAGGCGCAACGGGCGTTACCTGTGGCGCGACCGGCCGTAGGGGAAACGCGTTGCGCGGCCGCGCGTTGCTGCGCCGGGTCGATACGGTAAGCACGAGAACGATCAGGACGACCAGGCTAAAAAACCAAAACGTGGGCGACGCAAAGTTCAGACCGATCGGAACGCCTTGAGCTATCATGGCAGGTCATCTTCTACCCGCTCGGCAGCGTTCTGACGGCGCCCGGCGAAGGCCGCGCTATGCCGGTGTCGCGTAAAGAATTCCTCGCAGCTAACGCCGCCGTCGGAGCGCAGACCGCGTTCGGCACGCCGGCCGTCGCCGACGCGGCGCCTGTTCGAGCGCCGCAGCTGAACTTCCGTCCCGACGATCCCAACATCGTCTACGACCTCGTCGTCCGCAACGGAACGGTTATCGATCCGGCACACCGCATGCACGATGCGCGCGACGTAGCGGTGAAAAACGGGCAGATCGCCGCCCTCCTCGCGCGCGGCGCTACGGCGAAGGCGACGCACACGATCGACGCATCGGGTTTACTCGTGACGCCCGGTCTGATCGACCTGCATTGCCATTATTACCATCAGGTTTCCGGCATTGGACTACCGGCCGACGAGATGATGCATCTTACCGCGACGACGACCGGCGTCGATGCCGGCGACGCCGGCTACTCGACGTTTCCGGGCTTTCGCCACTTCATCATCGGACAGGCGCGCACGCGCCATTTCGCGTTCATTCATATCGCCGCGATCGGCCTTGCCGGCGACCCGATCGCAATCGGCGAGCTGTTCAATATCGATTATGCGCAAGTCGATAAGTGCGCCAAGGCGGTAGCTGAGAATCGCGACGTGGTGCTCGGTGTCAAAGTGCGCTTATCAAAAAACGTCGTCGGCAACAACGGTATCGAGCCGCTCAAACGAGCCATCGCGGCGGCCCAGTTAGCCGGACCCTGGGCGCGCGTCATGGCGCACATCGGTAACTGCGACGCGCCACTCTCCGACGTGCTCGATATGATGCGCCCGGGCGACATCATCACGCACATGTACTCGGGCGCCGCCGGCAAGAACAACATCGTCGACAACGGCGTGCTGCTTCCGGCCGCACTGCGCGCGCAGCGACGCGGCGTCCTCTTCGATGTTGGTCACGGCGGCGGCAGCTTTGATTTCCATGTCTGCCAAGCCGCGCTCAAAGGCGGCTTGATGCCGGACACGATTTCAAGCGACGTCCATAGCGCAAGTATTCAGAGTCCGTCCGTCCCGCTATTTCCTAATGTGCTGTCCAAATTTCTGGCGCTTGGCTTTTCGCTCGACGACGTCATCGCCAAAGCTACGGTCGCACCGGCAAAGATCATCGACCGTGTGCCCGGCCTAGGAACGCTGGGCATCGGCGCGCCGGCCGATATCGCGATTTTCCGCCTCGTCGAAGGCCGTACGACCTTCCTCGATACGATGGGCAACACACTCGATGGAACGCAGAAACTCGAACCAGTCAAAGTCATCAAAGGCGGTCGGCCGCATGGTTTGCCGTTCCCCAATCCGTTCACGTACACCTAAGCCGACAAGGCGCAGTACGTGCCGGCTCGCCGAAAAAACAACGTGCCATATACATCAATGCTTGCACAAGCTCAGTTCTAAAATGCTTGCACAAGCTCAGTTCTACGCGATCGCCGATACCTTCGACCCGCGGCTTACGAGCTGCTGAATGGGACCATCTATCAGATGAGCCCCGCGAAACCGCCACGACGGTCTTCGGCGGTTCCGGCAAATGTTTTAGGACGGTACAATTCCAGGGTGCGGCACGATATTTTTAATTAGCCCTGACCGCCTGATGCGTCTTAGTACCCGTTCACCGCTCGCGACGACGCGTTAGCGCTCGCGGTCTACCTTCGTTGTCGGCGCTCAGCTGGTAGCGAGTATAAACTCCGCTAGATATGCAGCCGCTGTTCTAAGATGAGGCCGGATGTCATGAAGTTGGGCGAAACCGGCGCTAGCGGATAGGTCGTCATGCCGCCGAACGAGCTGCGCCGGAAGCTCACGAGCAGCGATGTGCGCGGCGTCTGCGCTATCTCAATACCGGCAAAGAAAAGACGCTGCGCGAAATCGAGCGGCTCGGCGAACGTGCCTTTCATCGCGTATCGGCCGACTCCGGTCGCTACGACAACGTTGCGCGAGAGATGGCGCGAAAAAGTCAAGACCGCCTGCGGCACTTCGTACGAAACGCGATCTTGGGGATGCATCGCGAGGAACGGACGGTACTCCGTGTCGGCGACGATGTCGAGCGCCACATCGCCGAACGCCGGATGCCACGCGGTCCATATCGCGGAACGACGTTGGCGGCCGAACGTTGCCGCACTCGGCGCTTGCGGTAGAAAATAACCATCGATATACCCGGTCTGCAGCGCCGATATCGTCGTTTCCGGATCGATCTGATGCACGTCCGTGTACTCGAGATGCAGCTCGAGCGGACCTTTGTCGACAAAATAGCGCAAGCGATAGCCTTGCCGATTCACGCCCAGCACGCTGTTGTCGATGAGTTGATAGTTTGATTTGAGCCATTGACCGGGCCAGGCGAATGCAACGCTCCATTGGTTTTCCGCGACGCCGTAGGGCAGGATCATCGTTGCGTAGCGCGGTTCCATCCGGTAAAAATCGAGCGACGCCGTAACGCGGCCCCGCGTCTCAATGAGCCCGGCGTGATAGTAGCCGCCCGGCGCCGCTGTTCCTGGTCGCGCAACCGGAGCCGCATCGTACCAGGCTCGACCGATCTCCACCACGCCGTCCAGTCCAACGGCGGGAACGGCGTGGAACGCGCCGCGCAGGCCGGCAATCGTCTGACGTTGTCCGCTCAAGACGCTCGTGGGCAGCACGCCTTGCGGGTAAACGTTAAACGTCGGATCGATGCCGAAGGGAACGGTGGTTATAAACGACGTTCCGCTCGTGCTCGCGTGCAGAACTTGACCCGAGAAGCGCGTACCTTCGCCTCGATCGAACACCAGCGACGCCATCACGAACCGGGCCAGCTCACCGGGCAGGCTCGGCAAATCGGCGTTCGTTAATTCCAGGGTCGCGGTGTCACGTTTCGCAACGATGTCGAATCCGTGCAGCGGCAGTGCCGTCGAATACGGATTCCAGCGGTCAAGTCCGATCGAATTGCTCGACAGCGTCTCGGCCGGCGCGTACGCGATCGCGGGATTGACGCTCGTGAGCACCGGCTGCACGAAGACGAAGCGATCGGTTTGCGCCAGATCGAACCAGCCGCCGCGCACGCGCAGATTGCCGTCGGCGGTGTTCAAGCCGCCCGATAGTATCGAGAGCCGGGTCGCCGTTCCATCGTCTTGGCCGGGGTGCGTGGGAAATGTCACCTGATACGGAAACGCCGGCGACCCGAGATGCGGATTGATCGTCGGCAGCAGGTTCTCACCCCAATATGCGGCGTTGGTCACGCTGCCGTGGGACGACGCGAGCCCCGCGCTGACCGAGATGTCGTACCGGCGTAACGCCAGATCCGCAGTCGTGACCATCTGCGCGATGCCCGCGTTTCCGCTGCCTTGCGGTGCGCTCGAAAACAGGTCGTATGGTGTATTCGGCGCCAGCGGTGATCCGGCAATAAATCCCGCTGCCTCGGGTCCGACCGTTCCCGGCCCACCGGAGTTCTGACTGATGAACGTGAGGCTTGCATCCGATACAGCATGCAGCCCAAGCGCACGATGCACCGGCACCGCCGCCGGCCCGGTGCCGACCGGAGCCGGCGAAGCCTGCTGCGTCGGACCCGGGGCCGGCGTCGCTTGCTGCGTCGGCCCGGGCGCCGGTACCGGTTGTCCCGCTTCGGCGCGACACGGGCAGCAGAGCCAAACGAAAACGACGAGCGCACCGTACAGCGGCAACGCGCGCGCAAGCGCAATCATGACGCGGGCGCCCTTAGACGTTAACGCGCCGGTCCGCTCTGGGCCAAAAGATCGCGCAGATACGCTTGCCAAATTTCGGCGTGCGTATGCGTGCCGTGCCCGCGCGTCTGCGCACTAATCGGTAAGAGCACGAAGCGTCCGTGCGGGACTTGACCGATCTCGCGTTCGACGATGCCTAACTCGGGCGGATTGATCTGATCGTCGGCGGAGTTGATTGCAAGCAGCGGCGCGCTGATCGTTGCGAGCAGCGGCTGCGGATTGTAATCGCGGGATGCCTCGACTTGGTAGATGAGATCGTTCGCATCGAGCCCGGCGGCCTGCGCGCGAATGCGATCGCGGTAGTACGCGTCGGCGGCATCTTGCGTCGGTAATTGCGATTGATTGTACAGCGGCGCGGAACCGACGAACCACAGCAAGTCGTTGGCGGCGCGCAAGCCGTCAGCCGGCTCGCTGGTATAGTCGCCGCCGGCGTACGCCGGATCGCTGCTCACCGCATCGACGATCATATCGCGCCAAATCCGATTGCGTCCGCTGATCTGCACCGGCAGACTTGCCAGCGGCAATAGCGCATCCATCATCTGCGGATACATCTCGCCCCATAGCCACGTCTGCATGCCGCCCATCGACGTCCCGGTCACCAACCGCAGCCGATCCACGTGCAACGCTTCCGTAACGACGGCGTGCTGCGCTGCGACCATATCGTGATAACCGTAATGTGGGAAATGCGCCTTTAGGCCGTCGCTGGGCTTGGCCGACTTACCATGGCCGATGCCGTCGGTAATGATGACAAAATAGCGCCGCACGTCGAGCGCGCCGCCCGGAACGAACAGCACGCCGGCATACGTTTGACGCAGAAATTGATTGCTGTCGCCGCCCGTGCCGTGCAGCACGAGGACAGCGTTATCGACGTGACCCGCGGCGTCACGACGCGGCTTTCCCAACGTGATGTAGTGCAAGCGCAGATGCGAAAGCATCTCGCCGTCGGCGAAGTGAAACTCGGGCACGGTGTAGTTGCCGTCGACGGGCGCGGGCCACGTCGGCGCCACTGATACCGGCTGTGCTTGAACGTGCATCGCCGTGGCCGCAAAGAACGCGAGAACGAGCGCGATGCACCTCACCATGCGGCTTGCTGCGACCCCGGGCGTGTGCAAACCCTGCAATCCCCGACACCGAACGACCCGCAACGCCGTCAACCGGCGCTGCCACGCTGGGCGGCAAGCCGGTCGATGCCGCGCAAATACGAATCGACGCCTAAGCCCGAAATCTGCCCGATGCAGGCGTCGGCCGTCACCGAAATGCGGCGGAATGCTTCGCGCGCACTGATATCGGACAGGTGCACTTCAACGGCCGGAACGCTAATCGCCGCCAGCGCGTCGCGAATCGCATACGAATAATGCGTATAGGCGCCGGGGTTGATAACGATACCATCAGCCCAACTCCGAATGCGATGCAGCGCATCGATGATCGCGCCCTCACCGTTCGCTTGAAAAAACGCAATCTCGATCGACCGTTCGGCGGCGTAGGCCGCCACGATTGCTTCGAGTTCGGCCAGCGTCGTGCGGCCGTATACAGCCGGTTCACGTTCGCCCAGCAGGTTGAGATTAGGACCGTTTACGACGACGATGCGCACGCCGTCTCCAAGAACGCGAAAGCGTGCCGGACGGCGGCCGTATCGACGCCGTGGTCGGCAACCGTTTCCCCGATCGCACGCAGCAATACGAAGCGCGTCGCTCCGCCGGCGGCGCGCTTCTTATCGCGCGCGACCGCCAGCACGATCTCGTCGGGATCGAGCGCCGGCAGTGGCGGCACCGGCACGGCTGCCAACTGCGCGTCGACTTCAGCGGCGAGATCGGCGCTGCAGTGCCGGCGCGCCGCTGACAGGTGAACGGCTGCGCGCATTCCCAGAACCACAGCTTCCCCGTGCCGGTAATACGTGTACGCGGTCGCGGCTTCGATCGCGTGACCGATCGTGTGGCCGAAGTTGAGCGTTTCACGGACGCCCGTTTCATCGCGTTCGTCGGCGGCGACGATGGCGGCTTTGAGCGCTACACAGCGTTCGATCTGCGCGTCGCTTACGGCGCCCGGATCGACGGCGAGCAGCTCGCTCCACAGCCCGCGGTCGAGCGCCAGGCCGTACTTGATCATTTCGCCGTAGCCGGAAACGAGTTCGCGCCGGGGCAACGTGCCGAACGTGCTGCGGTCGACCACCACGAGCGCCGGCTGGTGAATGGCGCCGATGAGGTTTTTGCCGCGCGCGTGGTTGATTCCGGTTTTGCCGCCGACGGAACTATCGACTGCGGCGAGCAAGGTCGAGGGGACGCCCACCCAACGCACGCCGCGAGCGAAGGTTGCCGCCGCGAAGCCTGCCAAATCGCCCACCACCCCGCCGCCCAGCGCGACAACGACGCCGCTGCGATCGAGCTTGGCGTCGATGAACCGTCCGTACAGCTCATCGAGGGCCGCCATCGACTTGCTCGACTCAGCCACATCGAGCGCGATCACGTGCACCGGTCTCGCGAGCCGGCGCAACGCGACGGCTACCCGTTCGAGCGCGCCGCCCGCGGCGCGATCGGCGACCAGCACGAACGCTCCGGCGTCGTCCAGGCCGGCCCGAGCGGCATGCATATCGAGCGCGTCGATCGTTCCGGCGCCGATGTGCACGTCGTAGCCGCGCGTGCCCACGGCGAAGTGGACCGTCTTCACAGAAGGCCGCAGATTTCGGCGACGATGTCTTCGAGCCGGCGCCGATCGACGTCGATGCGATGATCGGCCGACTCGTACAGGGGTAAGCGCTGCGCGAGCAACGCGCCGACCGGCGTGCCGGCCGGCAGCAGCGGTCGCGCGACGTGCTGCGCCCGGATCCGCCGTTCGAGCGTTTCAACTGCCGCGCGTAAATAAAACGACCGGCCGCTCGCGGCAATGAGCGCACGGTTCCGCGGTGCGAGCACTGCTCCGCCGCCCAGCGAGATAACCGCGCCGGCGTGCGCCGCCGCGGCCACGATCGCTTCGGACTCGAGCAACCGGAATGCCGGCTCACCGCGTTCGGCAAAGATCCGGGCAATCGACGTTCCGGTGCGCTCGACGACCAACGCATCGGTATCGATGTGCGGTCGCGCCAGCCTGCGCGCTAAACGCCGGCCGATAGTCGTTTTCCCGACGCCCGGTGGGCCGAGCAGAAAAATCGTTTCAGCGCCGGACGGCAAGCTGCTGCCACTCGCGCACGCGCGGCACCATCTCGGCGATGCTGTCGCCGCCGAACTTTTCCAGCAGCGCTTCCGCCAGTACGAGCGCCAGCAGCGACTCACCGATCACCGCCGCCGCCGGAACGGCACACGTATCGGAGCGCTCGATGTGCGCGTTGGTCGCTTCGCCCGTCGCGAGGTCGACCGAACGCAGCGGTTTCATGAGCGTCGAGATCGGCTTCATCGCGGCCCGCACGACGAGCATTTCGCCGGTGGTCATGCCGCCGTCGATGCCGCCCGAATTATTGCTGGCGTAGCGCAGCCGCTCGTCGCCCGGCAGGTACTCATCGTGAACCTGGGAGCCGCGCCGCACGGCACTGGTGAAGCCACCGCCGACTTCCACGCCCTTGATGGCGTTGAGCGACAAAAAGTGGCGGCCGATTTCGGCTTCGATCCGGCGATCCCACTGAACGTAACTGCCTAACCCCGTTATGACGTTGGAGGCGTACACCTCGAAGATGCCGCCCAACGTGTCGCCCGCGGCTTTGGCCGCGTCGACTTCGGCAACCATCCGCTCTTGGGCCGCCGGATCGAGCACGCGCAACGGTCGCTCATCGAGCAGGGCGTTGAGGTCAGCGACCGGCACGTCGAGCGGTCGCGCATCGCTGACCGGACCGACGGCAACGACCCGGCTGGCGATCGAAATATCGAAGGCGGCTAAAAACGCGCGGGCGACGCTGCCCAGCGCAACCCGCATCGCGGTTTCACGCGCGCTCGAACGTTCGAGAACGTTGCGCATATCGGCGTGACCGTATTTCAAACCGCCGACATAGTCGGCATGACCCGGGCGCGGCACGGTGACCTTGCGGCGGCCTTCACGCATCGGCGGCTCGGTGGCCATGATGTCGGTCCACGCACGCCAATCGCGATTCGCGATCACCAAAGAAATCGGACTGCCGAGCGATTCGCCGAAGCGTACGCCGGTGAGAATCTCGACCTCGTCGGTTTCGATGTTTTGCCGATTGCCGCGGCCGTAGCCGAGCTTGCGCCGCTTGAGCTGCGCGTGCAGCGCCGAAACGTCAAGCGCGAGGCCTGCCGGAACGCCTTCGATGATGCCGACGAGCGCTCGGCCGTGCGACTCGCCGGCGGTGAGGTAGCGCAGCGAACTCATTGGGTAGCGCGGACGTGCGCGAGCAAATCGTTCATGAGCGTGGTGCTTTCGTCGCGCGCGAACGGACGTCCGTCGCGGAACCAGATCTCGTAGGTTGCCAGGGCTTGAGCCACGAGCATCGCTAACCCGTCGATCGGGTGGACCCCGGCTGCCCGCGCCTGGGTTAAGAGCGGCGTCGGCATCCGCCCGTATTTGAGATCGAGGGCCCAGCCGCCCGGCTCCCAGTGGACGGCGTGCGTCGTTCCGGGCGTCGCATCGACCACGATCGCGAAGCTGCCGGACGGTACGTCCTCGACCCGCACGGTTAAGCCCGGCAAGTGGCGGGTGAAGCGCGCGGCGAGCGCGGCCGCCCGGTGCGCACTTCGATTGACGATCACCACTTCGGCCGGCCCGCGCTGGGCAAGCGCGTACACGACCGCGGCGGCGGCTCCGCCGGCGCCCAGCACGCAAGCGCGCCGGCCCCGGATGTCGATCGCGTGGGCGTCGAGCGTCGCCAGCACGCCGGTCACATCCGTGTTATGACCGTCGAGCGAACCGTCCGTCCGCCGCGCGACGACGTTGACCGCGCCGACGACGGCAGCGGTGCGCGAACACCGGTCGACGAGCGCCGCGGCCCGTTCCTTGTACGGAATGGTCACGTTACAGCCGACATAGGCCGCGTCGCGGCGCAAAGCGGCGAACAGCGGCGCGACATCGCCCGCCGGCCGCTCGAAACGTTCGTACGCGATGTTCGTTCCGGTCGCACGGGCTAGCCAGGCAAAGATCTGCGGCGAGCGAGAGTGCGCGAGCGACGCTCCCAACACACCAGCCCGCATCGGCTCACCGGTAAGATAGCGCAAGGTCGCAAAAAAGCCGGGATACGAGATTGCCACGCAGCCGGCGTCATCGATGGTTGTCGGCGATGAGGCGCCCAGCGCCGCGATCGCGCAGGCCATCGCGATGCGATGGTCGCCGTAACTTTTGATCGCCGCGCCATGCAATCGCTGCGGCCCGGCGATGCGGAAACCGTCGTCCAGCGTTTCGACCTGGGCGCCCATCGCGCGCAGATTTTCAGCGATCGCCTCGATGCGATCGCTCTCTTTGACCCGCAGTTCTTTAGCGCCGCGGACTTCGGTGATACCGGTCGCGTATGTGGCGAGTACCGCGATGAGCGGCAGTTCATCGATGAGCGCCGGCACTTCATCCGCGCCGATCGTGGTGCCGCGTAGCGTCGCGAACTCGGCTACGAGCGTGCCGACCGGCTCGCACTCGGCGTGTGAACGAGACACCGTGATATTCGCGCCCATCCGGTTAAGGACGCGCACGAAGCCCATCCGGGTCGGATTGATCCCGACTCCGTGCAGTTGCACCGCCGCGCCGGGCACGATCGAGGCCGCGGCCAGCCAAAATGCGGCCGACGACGGGTCGCCCGGGACGCGCAGGTCGGCGGCGCGCAGCCGTTGACCGCCCCGCAGCCGCAGCGTACCGTTGACTTTGAGGTCGGCGCCAAAGTGCCATAGCAGGCGTTCGGTATGATCGCGACCGCCCAGTTCACCGCCCACGACCGTTTCGCCGTCCGCTCCGAGCGCCGCGAGCAACAGCGCGCTCTTGACTTGGGCGCTCGGCAACGGCAAATCGTACCGCGCGCCGGTCAGCCGGCCGCCCGAAATTACCAGCGGCGCCCGGTCGCCGGGACCGAGTTCGAGTTGCGCACCGAGCGCCCGTAACGGTTCGGCGACCCGCCGCATCGGCCGTGAACGCAGCGATGCATCACCGTCGAGCCGACTCTTGAACGGCTGTGCCGCGAGGATGCCCGCCATCAGCCGCATGGTCGTTCCGGAGTTTCCACAATCGAGAACGGCGCCAGCGGCGCGCCAGGCTTCGGGGCCGTGACCGTGGACGATGACGGTGTCGCCGGCATCGGTGATCGGAACGCCCAGCGCCTCGAGCACGCCGCGGGTCGACCGCACGTCGGCGGACTCCAGCAGATTCGTGATGTGCGTTTTGCCGTGCGCGAGTGCGCCGAACATCAGCATCCGATGTGAGATCGACTTGTCACCCGGGATCAGCGGCGTACCCGAAAGCCGACGCGCCGGGGGAATCGTCAGGGAAGAAAAAAGCTCCCGGTCGTGCGACTCGGGAGCTTCGTTCGTTTCATGCGCGCCGGTCGTTTTCATCGGCGCAAAACCTCGCTCCCGGTCGGCATCGTGTTCCGATATGGATACATAATGGCGATCGCGGTAAGCGTGTCGGCGGCAAACATCGTGCCGCTTTCGTAACACGCCGACGCCGAGCATGTCAAGGAACAGCACCGGAACAGCGCACCGGTCGCGTAGCCGCAGTCCGGGTGCGACCCAGCTGATTGGAGCGGTTATGCGCGCAGCCGGAGCTCGTGCTCGATCGGTTGGCCGAGACGCGATCGGTGTGGAATGGTGCCGACATCGAGCGCGAGGTGCGGTCGGCGTTGGGCGTACGGGCGGGACACGATGCGCAGATCGCGACAGCGACGCGGGCGGTAGTCGGCGCGTCGCTAGCGATCGACGATGACGCGTACACCCTCAAGCGAGTGGTGAGCGAGGAGCGCGCGGTGTTCGCGGCGGCGGCGACGTTGGCCGAGCGTCAGCGAACCGTGGAGCTGCGCGCGCCGGATGCGGGGCTCGACGCGCAGCAGCGGGCGGCGTATGCGCGGCTTGCCGGTGGGCCCGATCTTGCGATCGTGACGGGGATTGCCGGGGCGGGGAAGTCGCGGCTGCAGCGTGACGTCGCGGCGGCGTACAGCGAGGCGGGGTTTCGGGTAATCGGCACCGCGGTTGCCGGCGATGCGGCGCGCACACTGGGCGAAGAGGCCGCGATCGACACGCGCACCGTTGCGCGGCTCCTTGTGGATCTCAAGAGCGATCGCGATCGGTTCGACGGCCGGACGGTGCTCATGATCGACGAAGCCGGAACGTTGGGTGCTGCACAAGCGCGCGAGCTGTTCGAGCGGGCGCGCGATGCCGGCGCGCGCGCGATGTTGCTCGGCGATACCTCGCAGCACGAGAGTGTTGGCCGGGGGAGTGTGTTGCGCGGGTTGGCCGAGGAGCACGGTGCGCTCGACCTGCTCAAAACCCGGCGGGCGAATGAGAAGTGGCTGCGCGAGGTGGCGACGGATTTACGAGCCGGGGTCGTGTCGCGCGCGCTCGACGTGTTGCGCGAGAAGGGGGCGGTGCGCGAGCATCGGACCCACGACGAAGCGCGTGTGGCGCTCGTGCGATCGTGGGCGAAAGCGACGCGCGCCGGCAAGACCGCGCTGCTCGTGGCCTCGCGCAACGACGACGTTCGAGCGATGAACAAGTTGGCACGCGAGGCCGTGCGCGAGCGGATCGGCGAGGAGCCCGTCTACGCGACGGATTTCGGCGAGCGAACGTTCGGAATCGGGGATGTGCTCGTTGGCCGAGCGCGCGCGCACGGTGGCGTTAACGGCGATCTCTACACGCTTGCCGGGCATCGCGATGATGGGCGGCTTGAGCTAGTGCGCCTGCGCGACGAGAAGCGCGTGGTGTGGGACCTGCACGAGCACAGCGCGATTGACCACGGCTACGCGACAACTTCGTATCGGTCGCAGGGGCGGACGGTCGATAGCGTTTTTGCGCTGGCGTCGGCGGCCGAGGCACGGCGCGGGCTATACGTCGATGTGACGCGGGCGCGCGAAGACGTGACGATCGCCTACGGCAAGGACGAGGTGCAAGACTTTGGCGAGCTGCTGGTGCGCGCGCAGCGGGACAAGGGGAAAGTGCTCGTGCGTGATGTCGAGCGCAATGTCAGTATTCGTGTTGAACAGCAGCAAGAGCGTGAGCGCAATCAGAAGCAATTACGCAGCGTCGCCATCGAGCAAGAGCATAAGCCGAAGATCGATCGGGAGCGCGATCGAAGCCGAGGTTGGGGAATGGGTTGGTAAAATGCTGACGTTCTTTTAATGAGTGGTGGTGGCGGCTCGCCTGGTAGTGGTAACGGCTCGGGTGGCAAAGGCGGCAGTACGCCCGCTCCGGTTCAACCTCCCACTCCCTTCCGTTGCCGCCTTCTGACGGCGGCAACGGTTCGACGCCGACCCTGGCTCCGAAGCAAGTGCTGCGCCGACCGCCAAGCAGTCGACGAATCCGAATCCGAATCCGAATCCGCCGCTGCTGCAACCTCCGACGCCGAACCCTAGTGGTCCGGCGGCGGCATTGGCTAGGCAGCATCGATCTAAAGAGCAATGGTCGCAGGCCGCTCAACCTCACCTGCGATCACAATAATCTTTACGCGGCCTAAATGCGAATTGCCACTCTACCGTGTCGATAGAGAGACTGTCGTCCCATGCCATGATGGAGGTTATAGTGGACAGTAGCGGTCTTAGCATTTCACGGAGTCTCACGTCGACGGCGCACGTGCAACAAGATCCCGGTGGGCTCACCAAAGGTCAGCAATTTCTGACCGTCAAACCGACATCGTCATCGTACGATGCGGCGACGAACACCATTACGGATACGTTCGGAGCGTTGCCGCCGCTGCCGGCGGGGTGTCCTGGTTACCTCGAAACGTTAACAAATAACACGAGTTCCATGTCGGCGTCGCCGGACGCGCCAAAGGCATCGACGTTGGGGGACGATCCGGTTCACGCCGCATCGGTCAATCTGACGTCGGCTCTGGCGCGAGCAGCGTCGGCAGCAAAAAGCAATGCTAACTTCGACCTCTTCGACTTTTTTAGGACAAAATAACAGCGGGTCTTGGCCAATCAAAAATGGTGGGACGCTGGACAGCGCCCACCATTTTTGATTAACTTTTCGCGTCAGTGCGTCAGAAACTTCGTGACCGAGCTGTTGGCACTGATGTAGTAAATGTTCCCATCCGATCCGGTCGTCATCCAACCGTGAACGGTTGTTGATGGCGGTTGTGCGTACGACGCAATGGCATTGGTTGATTCGTTAACGCTGTTGACCATCGCGCTGCCATTAAAGAACCACAAGTAGCCTGTCGTTCCTTGAGCGGAATATCCAATTGCCGTGGTCGAATTGACGTACGGGCAATTACCCGAACCCGTTGAGACGGTGAGCCGGCAAAGCGCATTGGTCGTTGAGGTCCGGCTTATGGGATCTTCTGCCCAGTAAAGATTGCCGTCGGTTCCATACGAGAGATTGAGAGTCGTGTACCCGGAGATATTCAGAGACAACGTTGACGGCGTTGCCGTCGTCGGATCAACCAGCCAAATTTTATCATTGCTCGGCTGTGCGAACGCGATGTATTTTCCGGTGAACACGATCGCCAGCCCAACGAAGTTATACTGGTTACTGACGGGTGTTGTCGATATTGTGTAGGGCGTAAGTGATTGAGTCGACGGCACGAACTTGTAAAGCGTCTGAACGTTGTTGTAATTTCCCAACAGCCACAGATTGCCGCTCGCGTCGCTTGTAATGCCGCTGAATACGTAATTCGTCACCGTGCCGGCTCCGTTCGCGGTAACAAAAAACGTGGCGATTTTGCCCGAGGTGGTTACGGCACCGATCCCGTTGTACGAGCTGAACCAAACAAGAGAGTCGCCGGTGCGGCTGGTGATGTAGTTGGGAGTGATGTAATAGTTAACGTAACCGCCGCCGGAGGTCGGAACGTGATAATTTGCGATCGGGTATGTTGTCAGCGATCCCGTCGTGGTAAGTTTGTTGATTTTCCCCGATGTCCGGTAGCCGGATTGGCCGATCCAAACCAGATGTTGCCATCCGGCCCTTTTCCTAGAGACACGAGGTTCGAGTTAGCGGCGAGCGAGACGGTAAAGCCGGCCGTCCCCGCCGTCTGAGGCCGCGCGACACGGATTGCTGCGCCACGCGAGTACGCTGCGGGAAACCGTTCTTTAACAAGATCGCGCATGATGATCGTGTGTTGCGGAATCAGCCGCGCGGAAGTCGATGTTTCGATTGATGTCGGCGTTGCCGCCGAGCCGATTGCCGTTTGGGCGATCGTGCCTGCGAGCGCGCACGCGAACGCAAATGCGCGAGAAAAGACCTTCATTCATCGTCCTTTGGGAAAGTGGGATGCGGATCGATAAGAGCGCCCATTCTCCCGTCGTCTATGAGCAACTTGTGTTAGAAATCGGCTCGAACCTCCCCACTTTACTGGGGGGACGGTAACGATTTTGCATGTGCGCCGATTAGCGATTTATATGAAAGCACGGCAGCGACTTCTGCATAAAAGTGAGCTTGAACCGGTTTCCCGGACGATTTGCTAAGCTGCGATCGGCAGCGTCGACTCGTATTGTTCCGGGCTGACATAGCCGAGCGTAGAGTGTCGGCGCTTACGATTGTACCAGATCTCAATATAGTCGAAAATAACTGCGCGTGCGATGGCTCGACTTTCCCATATCGGATCACCGAGCTCCGTCTTCATCGTACCAAAGAAGCTCTCGACTACGGCATTATCCCAGCATTCAGCTTTCCGACTCATGCTCGCCTTCATTCCGTGTGCTGTGAGAACAGTGCGGAAATCCTCGCTAGCGTATTGGCTTCCCCGATCAGAGTGAAAGAGCGTTCCTTGGGTTGTTCGTCTGCTCTTAATCGCGGATTTCAACGCGTCAATTACGAGAGTCCGCTCCATCGTGGATTGCATCGACCATCCGATAACGCGACGGGAAACAAGATCCAGCACCACCGCCAGATACAGCCAGCCCTCACGCGTTGGCAAGTACGTAACATCGCCAGCCCAGACGCGATTCTTCTCAGCGATCTCAATCACATCGAACTGCCGCGCGAGCACGTTCTCGGCGATCGGGAGGGCATGACCCGAATCGGTCGTCTTGCGGAAGCGTCTTGGGCGAATGCCGGCGATTCCAGCCTTTTTCATCAGACGGCCGACACGCTTTTGGCCGATCCGCAGCCCTTGAGCAGCCAACTCGGCATGGATCCGTGGCCGCCCGTACGTTCGTCGGCTCTCGGCGTGCACGCGCTTTATATTGACCGCAATCGTAGCGTCTACAAGTGCTCGCGGGCTCGGCGGCCGACCGCGCCACTCATAGTATCCGGCGGGCGAAACGCTGAGAAGCTTGCACATCCGGCGTACGCTGTGCTGCGTTCTTTGCTCCTCGATGAACGCGTATTTCATCGGGATTCCTTCGCAAAGAACGCCGCGGCTTTTTTTAATATTTCGCGATCTTCACGTAAAGCTGCGTTTTCGCGACGCAGACGGCGGTTTTCATCTTCAAGTGACGTCGGTGGCTTTACCGCCGCTTTCGCGGAACCGGTTGAGCCGTACTTTCGCCGCCACGTCTGCAGCAGCGAAGGGTGGATTCCCAACTCGCGGGCGATGTGCGACAAACCGTGCTCGCCGGCGGCTACGCGACGAACCGCGTCTTGCTTAAACTCCTCGCTAAATGATCGACGTTCTTTTCCCATGGCACCTCGTAGGCTGGTTCTTCGCCAGCGCTATGTGTGTGTCCGGGAAACCGGGTCAAGCTCAAAGCTAACTTCACAAAGCGAGCGCCGGAAACTTTTCCCATGGCACCTCGTAGGCTGGTTCTTCGCCAGCGCTATGTGTGTGTCCGGGAAACCGGGTCAAGCTCAAAGCTAACTTCACAAAGCGAGCGCCGGAAAAGGTAGCGGCTCCGCTAAATCAGTCGGCGAAAGTCCAAGCACTTCTAGCGAAGCTGCCTGGTTGCTGGTGTGTCCGATTTCCTCGATGCTATCAAGAACCGCTCAGATAAGTTCATCCACGGCGGTGTTACCTCGATCGATATTTAAAGCCTAGCCGTAATCGGCGCCAGACCCACTTGATTATCCCTCGACATTGAAAAGCCACGCCCTTCGTGGTCTTTTTAGCCAATGCATCTAAAAGGTTCCCTTTGGGCCACATTTGATGGGCTGGCTGTCCCCTGCCAAAAGCCGTAGGGGCCAGGGTCCGGGAAAAGCTCGATCGCCTCGGACGAAGCGTCAAAGACCTTGCGTCAAGGGCTTGGCGGCGGCCGGGACGAGCAGCCGCTCCGTTGCGCGCAGCACGCGTGGCGCGGGGCTGGAGGAGCCCGAATAATAATTGACGCTTTTGGCATTTCGCAAAAGCCGAACTTGATGTGATTCGACTTTGCCGCCGCGTGCATATTTTGCGACCACAGAGCGTCAACGTTCGACGGCGAGGTCAGGCGTGCATAGTCTACTAACGGCACCGGCCTCGTCTCATTTAAGAGAATACGTGCGCACGTTTGCACAGCGCGACTTTAGTTCTCCAAATTCGGAAAGTGTGCAGCCCATCCTGGCGACCCTGGAGTATGTGCTCGAGTTCCATTTTCTCGGCTCGCCGATAGTCGAATATTGTGATGGCAGACCGCGAGAGACCTATCGGATGGCGTTGGCCGGCCCTTCCACATCGCGCCGAGCGTATCTTCGAATGCATAGTACAATTAAGTCGTTTGGCATTTTCTTCCACCCGTTCGGCTTCTGGCGGCTCTTCGGAATGTCGAGCAAGGAGTTCGTGAACAACGCGTATGCAGCAGATGATGTCATGGGAAAGCCGGTGCGCGAACTGTGGGAGTGCTTAGCGGAAAGCAAGTCTTTCAAGCGTCGCGTCGACGCTGTTGAAGGCTTCCTGTCGTCCGCGCTTGCACGTGCCTCTGATAGAACGCGTATCATGGACACCGCTCATCACCTAATTGACGTTGACCCGAGCACGCCGATTCCGGAACTGGCTCGTGTTACCGGGCTGAGTGTTCGGCAGTACGAGAGGCGCTTCGACGCGGATGTTGGGATGAGCCCGAAACTCTATGCGCGGCTTTCACGCTACCTGACCGCGTTGGATCTAAAGCTATCTCGTCCAACTCGCACTTGGCTCGGTATCGCTCACGAAACAGGGTATTACGATCAGATGCACATGGTTAAAGATTTTCAGGCCTTGGCCGGTGCGACTCCTGAGCGTCTGTTCGCGGAACTTGGCGACTCCAGACCGCTCGCTTCGGTGCCGTCGGTCCAATATGACGGGATAGGCAGACCGTTGTAGCGAGCGCGAAACCTAGCCACGCTAGTTCAAGACAAATCGCAGGGGCGCATCCAACTCCTCTTTGCGCGCAGCCTCTTGCCGAAGGTTAATCGAACCGAAGCGCGCTTGCTTGGACGAACGGCAACCCACGTCGCTGAATAACCCGACGCCGAGTTAGACTCGGTTCGGGCGTGCGCGGCATGTCGCAATTATACTATGCGGGATCGTGAGGCGTGCCTTAGCATGCCGTTCATCGCAAAAAGACGACGTTATCGTGATAACGTTTGAGGAGCTTATGCATGCACCACTCACATCGGATCACCGTATCCGTAGCTTTTGCCGGTGCGATTGCCGTCACCGTGATGGGGGCTCGATCATCCCTGAGCGCGGCGACGACCGCGGTAGCTAATGTCATTTCAGCAACCTGCCACGATAGCGTGGCTTGTGTTCACTTGGTCAACGCCGGAACCGGCGTCGTCATCAGCGCCGAAGCGCTAAAGAATCACGCGATCGTCGGCACTACTGACCTGACGCAGACCGGCCTTGGCGATGCAGCTCATTACGTCGGAGGTGTGGTCGGCGTCAACAAAACCCACGTACCGGGCGGGAAGAACACCAGCGCCGCCGTCGTGGGCGTCAGTGGTGGTGACGCTCTTGGCGTGTTAGGCATCTCGCAGAGCCATAATGGAACCTCCGGACAGACGTTCAACGACGGGTCGAAGACGGGTAATTACGCATTTGGTGTTTTCGGCTTCGATCGTGCTCTCGATACGAGCGGATATAACGACGGCGTCTATGGAGTGACCACATATGGAATCGGCGCTGAGGGCGAGGGCCTCGGCTTCAACTCGTTGGGTGTCGTTGGAGGGACGGCCTCGGCGAGCGCGACTGCAACGACGGTTTATAGCGGCGTCGGCGTGTCAGGGTACGATTTCTCGAGCGACGGCGGACTCGGTAACGTTGGCGTCGGAGCGTATTCGAACGGCACGGCCCTGCTTGCAATGAGTTACGCGGCGCTGCAACCCGCCGGAAATCCTCGCCGGCCTGCAATACTCGATATATGCGGCGGCTCTCCGGCATTCGTCGCAAAGGATGCGAATGGCAATAAGCTCATGTCGCTCGATTGCAAAGGCAATCTGACGATCGCCGGTCATTTCACACAGCCTGCAGCGACGACGGCGGCGACCGTCGACGGCTCCTCGGCACCCGTCCATGTCGAGCGAGGAACCAGCGCGACGATAGAAGAGACCGGCAGCGCCGCGCTGATAAACGGTGTACGCTTCGTTCCCCTCTCGGCCGACTTCGCGAACGTTACCGACCGGCGCGCGGCGTATGCGGTATTGTTGACGCCCGCGGCGAAAGCCGCGGGCTTTATGTCATAAAGGCTTCAAACGGCTTCACGGTGCGCGAGAATGGCGGTGCACGCTCGAACGTCCCCTTCGATTACCGGGTAGTCGGAATGGCGCTTCGAGAAACAAGCACCGCCGCATTGAGCGACGCAGGTTCGATTAAAGAATCGAAAGAGCTTCGCGCGATGGTCAATCGTTTACAGTCGCGGCACGCAGCTGCGGCGCGTTCGTAAGCGCCACCTGCTAGCCCTGATCACCTCAAGAAACGGAAATGTTTGTACGCTAAGCCGCTCGCGCTGTGGGAAGCGGGGCGGCTGAGGGGTCCAATCGCGGCGTCGGCTCATATCCTCTCGGGGGCCGTGTCAGGCTCGCATTAGCGTTTTTAACGTGGGCGGGGCGCAAACCCTTCGAACTGCGGTCGCGCGTCATCGAGCGCGAGCGCGAAGCTGCGGCCGAACGCAAGGCCCGAGCGTGAGAGAAACGTGGCTACGGCATTCTCTATCGAGCGACGACATCTTAAAAATCATGCCCGCGATTCGCGAAGCGGCTTCAAAGAAACACTACGGCTCGCAAACCGAGATCCATGGCGAATACGTGTAGAAACGCTCGCACCAACCAGTCGCGCGGAATGCGCCGTTAGGCAGATTTCGGGACTTGAACGTAGGGCGGCCCGAAAGCAAAAAGGCGACGCTTGGCGCGGGGGTCGTACTTGGCGGTTCGCCGATAACTGCTGCGCCGCGAAATCGTCGCCGGTCAGCCCGCTGCGCCGGAAATCGGCGTGGCGGGCTGAGCCTTGCGATCCAATGCGAAGCTAAGGCAGACTTGATGGTGCCGACGGAAGTTTGGGGATGGGCGGAGCCGCATTGAGAAGCGGGGCTAATTTGGCCACCGCCGGTCCAACAGAAACGGCGCTAACGGCTGCCATCCGCTGACCGGCCTTTCCGGCAACCGTCGCAACGATGCGGTAGTCGAACGTGACCGTCGAGCGGCCACCCTGCGCTTCCCGCACGACAAAGCCGCTCAGCGTTTTGGTGGCGACGAAGAGCCCGCGCGTGTCGCCGTTTGGCGTTACGACTACCCGATACGCGCTGTTCTGGTCGATCGACGCGGCAAACGTCGGATCTAAGCGAACGGCGGCAGTGCCCGCAACGAGCTGCGCCGTCCCGGTGTCCTCGAGGGTTGGCTGTGCGGCATTCGGTGTGAACGACGTTACCTTTGCGCCACCTCTCGCGCTCGCGATTTTCACCAGAGTGCCGCTAAAATAGACGTTGCCGTTCCCGTCGACTAGGAACACGTTATTACCATCGCTCGTCGCGATGAGCGGATAATCCAATGAGTCGGCCAGGACGCCGATCGATCCGCCATTTCCGACAATGCCGATGTTGCCGCCTCCGCGGATGCCGATGTTCGGCGAATATCCCTGCACGCCCATACCGGCGGCGCTGTATCCGTAGGTTCCAACGCCGTTGGAGCTGGCGCTGCCGGCGACGCCGTACCCGGTGCCGGCAGCTGTTTGGCCGTACACGCCGTATCCGTTTTGCGACTGGCCGAATATGCCCGTGCCGCCGCTGTTCGATGTTGCCGTAGCATACACGCCGTATCCGTTAGCCGCCGTCGTGGCGGAAATGCCCGCGGCACCTGACGTCGATTGCGCCAAGATGGCGGTGCCGGTGACCGAGGTGGCTTTCAAACCATACTGCGACGTACTCGTGCCGCGCAAGCCCGTGCCGGTTTTGCTCGTGCCGATGACGCCGATGCCCGAGCTTGTGTTGTTCCCGCTGATGCACCAGTGTGCCCCGGTGACCGAGCAACTCACCGTGGTCACGGCGGTAATGACGCCTGCCGCGGCGGCAGGATGAGCGAGCACGGTCCCAGCGGCGCCGAGGACAGCGGCCCCCAAGGCGATTGTGCGCAAGCGGCGGTTTCGCGGATCAATGGTCATAGGAAACTCCTCTGGGCTTTGGTCGCCCAAGAAATCGTTAGTGATCGTGGATTACTTTGCCAAGTTTGATGTAGCGTTATCGGACGTTCATCAGCTTTAAGTCGCGACGTTTCGAATCGTCGGCGTAACCGGGTTTGCGAGTATTGTTTTTGCGCGGCACCGCGTGCCGAGGGTGAAGCGATTGCCGTTAAGCGCAATAAGATCGATTGTTAAAACACGTCATCGTGTCGCCCCGGAAGGTCGAGGACATTGATGGCGAGGCCCGTATTTGCTTTTCCGGTGAGTTGACCGGACAATGACGGATGGGTCCTGTTGCAGAGTGTCCGGATTGCCTCAAGAAGATCAGTCGTCGAATTCGACCTCTACGGCGTAAGATCCGGAGACCGGCTTGCACGAGCGCGTCTCGGGCGCGAATACAATTGATTGCAGCGCCCGAATCGCCGCTCGATCCAAGATGGCGCTGCCAGACGAAGCCGCGACGTAGGCACCTTCGAGCGCGCCGGTTTCCGAAAGGTCGACTTGAATGACCGATGTCTCGGTGAGCTTTTCAAATTGCGCGATCGCCGGAGGCTGAACGGGTTCCCAGCGAACGACGACGGCCGGCCGGTCCGCGACCGCGCAGCTCGCGGGTTTTGCGGATGCAACGGCGACAGAACTCGAGAACAGCACGGCTGCGAAGGCGGTCGATATCGTTTTATACATGTCGATTGTCCTTAAATAAGAATCGTGAGCGAATGATGTAAGATTCTGGGATGTTGAAGCGTGTTTATGATGTTGAAGCGTGTTTATGATGTTGAAGGGTGATTGGACGTTCAGATGACGCGCGATTGAAATCTTATCAGCGTTGCCTCACGTGGGATCGAACGCCGGCACAAACCGGCTTTGCGAATACCCTTGTTACCGCGTCGTCGCGCTCTTACGGTGAGACCGGCAGCGCTTCGTCCGCAGGGGCCGCCGGGTTTGAACGGCCGCCGAGAATGGCGAGTGCAAAAACGGCCGCAGCCGCGCGAACGTATCCGCGCCACCGTGCCGGCCGTGCGCTGCGCTCGACGTATAGCGATGGATAAAGCACTTCGAGTAGTGTCGAAGACCGGCTGACGCGGTGTTCTTCGCCCGTATCCGGCTGGCTCGCGAGCGTTGCACGACGAGCGATGAAGCAATTGACGCTAAGCGCAATCGGATCGGTTGAGAAATGCGGCATCGTGCCGCCGATAAGGCTGACAGGAACGTTCATGGCCAGGTCCTTTCGAGTTGCGGTGCGCTGGTATGGCCAAATGATGCCGCAGCAGAAGGACCGCGACCACGAACAACTGCACACTTTATCTACACAAACCGTTACGCGCGCACGGTCGCACGGGTGAATATAGTGGAAAAGGAGCTTGTCGGTGATTCGATGTTCGGGGCGCTGCTGCGGCGCTACCGGTTGGCGGCTGGGCTCTCGCAAGAGGTGTTGGCCGAACAGGCGCGCATCAGCTCGAACGGCATCGGGGCGCTCGAGCGCGGCGACCGCCGGTATCCTCAACGCGAAACCGTCGCCCTCCTCTCGAAGGCCCTGCGCTTGTCGACGGCGGCCGCCGCCGAGTTTGAAGCGGCGGCGACGCGCCCACGCCTGCCGCGCAATCGGTTTTCCCCTGCGTCGGTGGTCACCGAGCGGCCAGTTTCGGCGACCAATATTCCGGCCTCGCGCACGGCCCTGCTGGCGCGCGAGACCAGCATCGCGGAGATTAAAACGATGCTTGAGGATAGTCGGCTCGTTACGCTCACCGGGGCCGGCGGAATTGGGAAAACGCGGATTGCGCTGGCGGTCGGGGAAGGGCAGCTCGATGCCGCGCCAGGCGGAGTCTGGCTCGTCGAATTGGCCCCTATTGCGAATCAAGGGTATGTCGCATCGGCCATCGCGCAGGCTCTCGACGTGCGTGAGTCGGTGCAAAGTTCGTTGTTGGATTCGCTTATCGCGGACATGCGCGATAAACGAATGCTGCTGATTCTCGATAACTGCGAGCACGTGATCGCCGAAGCGGCCGCCGTCGCCGATGCGTTGCTCGGGGGATGCGCGCAGTTGCGAATTCTTGCGACGAGCCGCGAGCCTCTGCGGATCTCCGGCGAGCTGACATACCGTGTTCCGCCGCTCGCGGTGCCGAACGCGCGTGAAACCGCGCAGCTGAGCGCGGCGGACGCCGCGGGCTACGCGGCGGTGGCACTCTTCGTGCAACGGGCACACGCGACCGATCGCCACTTCGTGCTCAACGACGAAAATGCGCAGGCCATCGCCGAAATCTGCCGCCGTCTAGACGGCATTCCGCTGGCGATCGAACTCGCTGCCGCACGCGTAAGTGTGCTTCCGGTCCGCACCCTCGCAACGAAACTCAACGACCGCTTTGCAATTCTCACCGGCGGTAACCGCTCCGCTCTGCCGCGTCATCAAACGATGCGCGCGCTCATCGACTGGAGCTACGACCTGCTCGCGCCCGACGAGCAGCGTCTGTTCGAGCGGTTGTCGGTGTTCGCGGGCGGGTGCGATCTTGCCGCCGCGGCCGACGTCCTCGGTGAGGGCGCCGGAGAAGTCGAGGTGCTGACGACGCTTTCATCACTCGTCGACAAGTCGCTCGTCGTCGCGGACACGACGGATCGCGAGCCACGCTATCGGCTCGTGGAGTCGACGCGTCAGTATGCGTGCGAGAAACTTGCCGCGCGGGGCGAAGCGGCGCTCGTCGCGCACCGGCACGCGCATACGTGTGTCAAGGCGGCCGAAGCTCTGCTGCGATCGTATGGAAAGATGTCGGATGAGGAGCTCCTGCGCGCCGAAGTGGAGCTCGACAACTGGCGCGCGGCGCTGGAGTGGGCGCTGCGCGGCCAGGGCGATATCATTCTGGGTCAGCGGTTGGCCGCCGCGTCGTGGCCCATGTGGATAGAGGTATCGCTCGTCGAGGCGAGTCGTTGGATATCGGCGGCCGCGAAGTCGGTCGATGATCGGACATCGCCGACGATTCGCGCGCGGCTTGAATTCGCATCGGCGAGAATCGCGACTGGCGTCGGCGAGTGGGACGCGGCGCTCCGTTTAGCTCCGCGAGCGATCGCCGCTTTCGAGACGCTCGGCGATACGCTGGGTGCCGCGTACGGTCAGTGTACTCTGGGCATGGCCCTCCTGTGCGTAGGACGCGGTGCCGAAGCTGAGCCGCTGCTGGACGCAGCGCTCGCGAATGCGCGTTCGCATGACAACACCCGGTTGACCGGCTGGGTTCTCCAACAGCTCATTTACGCGCGCGCGGTGGCCGGCGACCTCGCGCAGGCGCGAGCCCACGCCGGTGAGGCGCTCGATGTATGGAACGCGATCGGCGCAGACCAGACGGCATCGATCACATCGACTCTGGGGGAGGCCGAATTCCGGGCCGGAAACATCGAGCGTGCCTTGGAAGTCGCGCAGCAGTCGGTAGCCGCGGCGCGAAGGCAGCCGCGAGCCCGAAAATTGGTTCCTTGCCTGCTCAACTTTTCCGCATATGCCATTGCCTGCGAGCATTGGGAAGATGCGTTGGCGGCGTCCCGCGAGGCGCTCACTTCGGCACAAGAAACGGATCGCCATATCTGGAGCGCGTGGGCGCTGCAGCATATTGTGGCCGCGGCGGTCCTACCCGAGTGCGCCGCGGCCGATCCAGCCCGGGTTCGAGACGCCGCGCTGGTCATCGGCTACGTCGATGCGCGCATTGCCGCACTGGGTTCGCCGCGCGAACATACCGAGGAGCAAGAATACGCTCGCGTGCGAATTGCGCTCGACAACGCCCTCGGCCCAAACGAATTCGAGCGTATCTCCACAGAAGGCGCCGTAATGTCCGAAGCGTCCGCAAGTGCATTAGCTCGCTCGCTCCACGACAACGAAAAGCCGTAAGCAGCCGCGCCCGCCTCTCCGAGCTACCGATGAGGCTTAACAAATAGAGAATCGCGGAATCTGCACCAAAGGGGTCCCTTTAGATGCCAAAACGCAAGCCCCGGCCCGTAACGGTTTCCGCGCCGCAAAAGGGCCGCTCAAAATCAAAACGCGGGATTGCGCTCGACGAGCTGCTCGCCGGCCACGCCATCGGCCGCCCCGCTCGCGCGACGAAAAAGACCCCGGCTCCGGTGCCGGCCGCGGTCAAGCCATCGAAAACGAAGCCAAAGAAAGCCCCAGGACGGCGTTTACCACGCCGGGGGGATGCCCAGGTCGTCCAAGGCGGCCCACCGCGTCTGTGGGCTACGCACGCATCTCGACGGACGATCAGACGACGGCGCTGCAAGCCGATGCGCTGACACGCGCGGCCGTCGATGTGGTCTTCGAGGAAGCGGCGTCCGGTGCCAACACCGCGCGCCCCGTTCTCGCGAAAACGCTCGCCGCGCTCCGGTCGGGCGATACGCTCGTTGTGTGGCGGCTCGATCGGCTGGGCCGATCGCTGGGTCATCTCATCGAGGTCGCGACCATGCTGCGCGAGCGGGGCATCTTCTTGCGATCGCTCACCGAAGGGTTCGACACCTCGACGGCATCCGGGCGGCTCTTGTATCACGTCCTCGGCGCCGTTGCAGAATTCGAGCGCGAGGTCATCAAAGAGCGCACCGTCGCCGGCATGAAAGCTGCCAAGAAGCGCGGGACGCACGTCGGTCGTCCCCCGGCCCTCGTGGGTTCGCGGCTCGCCGAAGCTGGCCGGATGCTCGCCGCCGGCAAGTCGCAGATCGAGACGGCCCGTATCTTGCGGGTGTCGCGGGCGACGATCGAACGGGCCTACCCGGGTGGTAGCGGCAGGCGCTGAAAATGCTTGCGGCTTTCCGCAAGCAAGTGGGCCCAGGCCACGAGACAGCTTGCTGTAGCACGTGAGAGCGATCACGATCGTTGCCCAAAAAGGCGGTGTGCGGGAAGACGACCGTTTCGGTTCACCTTGCCGTTGCGGCTCTGCTCGCCGGAGAGAAAGTCGCGACCCTGGAGATCGACCCGCAGCGTTCAGCGCTAACCTGGGCCAAGACACGCGAGGCCAACGATCTAACGGTCGTCGCAATCGATCCGAGTGATGTACGCGCAGCGCTGGACGAGGCGCGATCAGATGGGTTCACCGTCGTTTTCCTGGATACAGCACCACGTGCGACGTCGATCGCAACGGCGATCGTAGAAGCTGCGATTTCGCGGTCGTGCCTGTCCGGCCGTCGGCGTTTGATCTCCGCACGCTCGACCAGAGCTTGGCGATCGTCGCCGCCGCCCGGCGTCCCGGGATCATTCTGCTTAACGCATGTCCGGCACGCGCACCGGAAGTCAGCGAAGCCCGCAGCATCTGCATGGACCGCACCCTCCCACTGTCGACGGTCGAGTTAGGCGATCGGCGAGCGTACGCGCGGGCAGTTCAGTTAGGCCGGGCCGCATGGAATTTGAACCAAAGGGCGCCGCGGCCGATGAAATAGCTCGCCTTTGGCGCGATGTTGACTTGAGGAGCGCTCAGCATGCCCTTATCTAATTTTGGAAAGTCCACCACCAAGAACGGGCCAACATCGCTCGCTGCTCCTCCCGCTGAGCTGCCGCCAGCGCCGCCCAAGGACACCCGCAAGCAGCAAACGATTCGACTCTCGGCCGCTCAATGGCGGCGCGTGAAAGATTTTGCGCTTGATGAGAACGCCACGTTCAAAGATTTAGCCGTGCGCGGGATCTCACGGCTCATGGAAGATCGAGGGTTACCACCTCTGGAAGGATGACATCTTGAGCGCTTGGCATCTTGAGGCCAAAATTTCAAGATTGGTCAATAGGCCGCTCTATTTCAGTTGGATTACTCTCGCTATTGCGTATACGCAGGCTGAGGAGTATGGTACACCATAGACGCTGACTTCGAAGACGGCTTCTCGTGGGATCAGGTAAAATACGACGCCGTCTTTGCAGAGCGCGGCTTCGACTTCGAGGTCGCAAGCGAAATCTTTTTGGATCCCCCGTATATCGAGCGCGAGGATACGCGCGAAGAATACGGCGAGCCGCGACTCGTGGCAACCGGCATCGTGGCGGATGTCGGCATCATCACCGTCGTCTGGACTCCTCGCGGCCGGCGGCGCCACATCATCACCGCCTGGCGCGCGAGCAAGAGCGAAAAGGACGAATATTATGCAAACTGTGCAGGCTTCCAAGGAGCAGATCCGCCGCCGTGGCGGCCGGGTTAACCTTGCGAAATTCCAGGCAACGACCGAGGACGACATCCAGCGCCAGAAGCAGGACGACGGCATGGACCAAGCTGTCCTGGGGCCGTTGCGTGTGGTCGCCGGGCCGGACGTTCAGTCCCTTCGCAAGCGCCTCGGAATGACGCAAGAACAGTTCGCCACGGCCTTTGATCTTTCGCTGCGCACGGTGCAAGGCTGGGAGCAGCGCCATTGGGTCCCGGACGGAGCGGGGCGCGTCCTCTTGTCTCTAATCGCTCATGACCCGGAAGCCATAAAAGCGCTAGTGCTGCAGATGCGTGAAGTGGAATCCCACCCGAGCTTGAGCACCAGAGCGTAGACGGCAAAGCGCGATGCCTAAAGCCTCGCTCAAGACGATCGGCACAAAAATTGCCGCGATTCAAAGCGCGCAGCGCGCCGAGCTGCAGCTTAAACTTTTCCCGGATTGGCCCGACGATCGGCGCGGCGCCCCGAACGAGGTCATCCGGTCGGCGATCTTCGGCGTCGTGCGCACCGGCCGGCGGAAGCTCGTCGCGAATCTTCCGGTTGCTGGGCCAGCCGGGTCGAGTATATCTATCACGGGATGGCGGCTCGATCAGTATGATCTCGACATTTGGCTTGAAGTGATGCATCTCGCGCGGAATGCGAAGCCTGGCGATCCCGTGCGTTTCACGCTGCATTCTATGCTCCAACGCCTGCATAGCACCGCGCATTCGGGCGCAAGCGATTTTAAGTGGATTCACCAACGACTGCAAAGCCTTACGCAGACCACGGTTTCATTCGACGACGGACGTTTCGTCGGCACGGCCGGGGCGCTCCTCGACGCCTTCACGATCGACAGGACGACCGTCGAAGCCGTTGTCAAGGCTAACCCGGAGCTGCGCACGCTTTGGGCAAGTATCACGCATCTCGACATCGAGCAGCGCCGCATGCTCGGGCAGAACCAGCTCGCAAAGGCATGCACGCAATGCTCGCTTCGCACGCCACATGGATGCCGACTCGGCTCGACACAGTCATGGCGCGGGTCGGCGCTGAAGTCGCACGCGTCCGTGACTTAGAAACGGCCCTGGAGTCCGTGCTCGACGATTTCAAGCGGCGAGAGTGGATTCGCGGGTATTCGATCGGTCGCGGCGCCCGACTGCAGTTCTAACCCTCCCCTGCCGATAGACCAAGGGCGGCACGAGGCGCACCCAATGCGGCATTCCATCGAACAACCCGAACTTCCAGCTCCGGTTTTGCCGGTCATCGAACGTCCGCGTTTAGCTCCGTACCTTGCATTCACGGAAGCCGTACGCGTCGTCGTTCTGCTCGGCCCCGCCGGCTACGGAAAATCCAGCGCGGTACGCGGCTTGCTCGAAGACCCGCGCTGGGTTCACTATCGCGTCGGACGCAAACGTACGACATTTGCGCGTTTTGTGCGAGGCTTCGCCCAGGCATTGGGAGCGAAAGCCGCCGGCGCGCAAGCGTCATTTCCGCGTGCTTGGGAACGCGCGCTGCAATCCGGATCGCCCGAAACGGTTTTAGCCCGGTGGCTGTGCGAACATGTCCACGACACCGATGCCGACTTCCTCATCGACGATTTGCACGAAGCGGGTGCCGATCCGCTCATCGCGGCATTCATCGAAGAGATCGTGCGGATTCGCGTCGATCGCCGGCTGGTGATTACCGCCCGCATCCCGGGTGCGCTGCCGATCCCACTGTGGATGGCGACCGGGGTCATGAACCGCCCCCTTGATGCCGCTCAACTACGCTTTGACGTTGCGGAAATTACGGCTCTGTCACGGACGTTCGGCCGCCACGTCGATGTACCACCGAACGTGTTTTGCGATACCACCGCGTGTCCCGTATCGGTCGTTCATGCGTTAGCAAGCGGTTCGCTCGATGCGCTCGATTCCGGGATGCTACCGTCCTTCAGCGCGCTTGCCGGTCGCATTTTTGCACGGCGCAGCCGGCGGGAGCAGCAGTTTCTGCTGTTCGCAACGATGCTGCCCGACCTCGACCCGGATCTGCTCGACACTTCGGGCTGGTCCGATTGGCGAACGCTCGTGACACAGATGCGCCCGGACGCGCCGTTCATGTGGAGAACGCGGCCCGGTCCGTCGCCCCAATTTCACGACCGCTTCGCGGATTATCTCGCAACGCAATTAACGCTCGAAGAATCGACCTTGCGGGTCGAAATGGCACGCATCGCCGTACGCGTGCTGCAGCAGCGGCGACAGTATGCCGACGCGCTGTATACCGCGGTGCAACAAGGGCTCGTCGATGAGATCGATCGCCTCTTAGACGCTCACGGCTTCGACATCCTCGAGTCCGGCCGGGCCGACGAGATCAGCGAAGCGCTCGGCGTTATCGACGCCGGCGGCATCTCCGTGCGGGCCGCAGCGACCGCGATACGCGGGTACATCGACGCGCGGTTGGGGCGCTTCGATACGTCCGAGGCATGGTTCGCGCTGGCGCTCGAACGGGCGAGCAGCGAAGAATCCCGGGTCACGATTGCGCTGTACTATGCGCGTGAACTCATGCACCAGTTCCGTGATGATGCCTTCATTGTGCTCGAACCGTACGCTGAATCGACGACCTTGCCGGATAGCATGCTCATCGACGTGCGCTCGGCGCTCGCGCAAGCGTACATGGTGGCCGAACGGCCAAACGATGCAAAATTGCGGATGACCCAGGCATTGTGCATGCTCGGCGAAAGCTGCCCAGCGGGGTTGCGCGCGCGCGTGCTGGCACGGGCCGCCTTCGTCATGGTGAATAGCGGTAACCCGAAGACGGCTCACGAGTACGCAACGGACGCCGCGCCAATTGCGATCGCCGAGGGACTGTACGACGTTGCCACGTCAGCCTATACCGTCTTATACACGATCGCATACGAAATCGACGACGATCCCGCGGCTTGCCATGACTATCTTGCGCACGTTCGAGATTGCGGCATCAAGGCCGGCACGGTGCGCGTCGATCTGTACACGCTGGTCGCCACCTACGAGTTGTATTCAGAAGCCGGGGCGCGCGAGCGGCTAGCGGAACTGGACTGTGCGATTCGAGCAGTCGATGTAAATTACGCGACGTTAGCGTTTCTCGAATCGTTTTTGCCCGCCCGGGCGCTTGCCGCGGGCTGGGCTGGTAAGTTCACATCGGCGCAATCGCTGTTGGCGCCGACGGCCGACCGGCAAGCAACACCACTGCGCAAAGCGCTGCGGTGGTCCGAAGTTGCGCTCTATGCAGCGGCAGCGGATGATGCGGCGGCGGCCTACAGCGCCATCAATTGCACGCGATTGTCGCTTGCCGAAAACACCGAACGTACGACGCACCTCGCGTTCAGCGGTCTTTATTGCGCACTCTCGTGCTGGGTACTTGGTGATCTCGAACAAGCACGCTCGTGGATGACGTGCGCGGCCGGCAACGCGCTACCGGGCGCGCCGCGTGTCGCGGCATTCCAAGCCGCTGTCACATGCCTACTCGACGACACGCCCGGCGGCCACCATAGGGCCGAGCAGCTTTCCGAAGCTCTGGCGCTGCTCACGCAGCGTTCGTTCGGCGGAGTTGCGCTGCTCATCGAATCGCTTCCACTACCCGCACGCATGCGCACGGGCGGCAACGCACCGGCAACGGTCGGTGCATGGTTAGCCACCCAACGCCTCGACGCGCTTTACCTCGTCGCCGCGACATCGGCGGCAGCCGAAGAGCAACTCGCCGACTTCGTGCGCGCTGCGCTGGAGCGCGACGTCGACAGCCGCAGTATGCGGGCGGTGTTGCCACATTGGACGCCACCGGCCGGTCGATCGCGGCTCGGCCTCAGCACGCTCGCGGCGCGCATCCGGCGGCTGGCCGAAACGCGCTCGAACGTGCCGGCGATCGTCACCTCTTACGGCCACGAAGAAGACGTCGACGCGCGCATCGACGCGTTCATGACCGAACTCGCCGCGGTCGCACCGCTCATGGCGGAACACTCGCATGCCGTTTCAGCCTGGTGTACGCGCATTGCCCGCTGCTTGGGACTCGATGAATCCGCGGTTGCGTTCGCGACCCGCTCCGGTTTGGTGCACGACATCGGGAAAATACATACGCCGCCGGCGATTCTGTCAGCCGCACGCAAGCTCGACAAGGACGAGTGGCAGGTCATGCGGGCGCATACGCTCGGGGGGGCGGAGCTGGCGGCCGGCGTTCCCGAGCTGCACCCGTTCATCCCGATGATTCGGGGTCATCACGAGCGGCTCGACGGTCACGGGTATCCCGACGGTCTGCGGCTCGGCGCCATTCCGCTGGCGGCTCGCATCGTCACGGTCGCGGATTGTTTTAATGCAATGATTGGCCGGCGGCCGTATCGGCTGCCGATGTCGCCGACGGACGCACTAAACGAGCTCGATCGCAACCGGGACACGCAATTCGACTCCGAGCTCGTGGACGCGATGATTCGCATCGTCATGGGTCTGCCGTCGACCCCGGCGATATCCGCGACCGCAATTCCGCACGACGGTTCGGCCGCCGGTACGCTCAGAATCGCGGACGTCGCTCGTGGCTGACTGTAGTGCCGCAAGCCGCGTCGCACTGAATATGATGACATTTCCGACGGTGTGCCGCGCACGGGCGTGCACGGCGTTCGGTTAATTTCCCTGAGGGCTCAAGTTAGCGATCGAGCTACCGATAACTTAACATATCCTTAGCAGAGTCTCACGGCTTCTCGCTCGGGACGCAGCAACGAACCGCCGGCATTTCCGGCCCGGTTCGCGGCCGCGCAGCTCAAGAGTATCGGTAAAAAACCTTAGGGGGAACTCGTGTTAAACAACTTTTCACGCGCGACAATTGTACTGCTAAGCGCCGGCCTAGCCGGCTGCGGCGGCTCGGCTCTGACGGGATCGCCCGGCAGTGCATCGTCAGCGCTGCCCCAGGCGTCGTCCGCGATCGGCCAACCGACGGTAGCAAATGTTCGGCAGCGCATGCACCCGCTCAGCGCGCGAGCCCTGACGGCCGCAACCATGTGCCCACCGCCCACAATTACCGCCTCGACCTTGACGGAAGAGAGCGGGTCGTGCGCGCACATCCAGCTCAATTCGGCGAGATACGGCGCGGGAACACCGGCCGCATCTATTCCGGGATACCAACCAGCCGACTTGCAAAGTGCGTACCGGCTGCCGTCGCTTACGGCAGGCAAGAATCAGACGATCGGCATCGTCGTTGCAGGCACGAGTCCGAGTGCGGAAGCGGACCTCGCCGTCTACCGCTCGACCTTCGGACTACCGGCATGCGGCATTGCCGGCAATTGTTTAAGCTTTATCGCGGGGGACGGATCGGCGCTGACCGGCAAAAACATGCCGACGCTGGACGTAAATTGGGCCGCCGAACTCGCTATCGACCTTGACATGGCATCGGCAATTTGTCCGAACTGCAAGCTTCTCGTCGTCATAGCGGATTCGACCAAAAGTAGCGATCTGGCCGCGGCGGCTCAAACGGCCGTGTCACACGGCGCGACGGTCGTGAGCAACAGCTTCGTCATTCCGGAATCTCACAGCATCAAAACCAGTGGTTGGTCCACGCTCGGCGTCCCGGTCGTGGCAGCGGCCGGCGACGGCGGCTATAACGCGGTCACAAATTGGCCGGCGTCGGCGAGCAACGTTATCGCGGTCGGCGGAACGACGCTCGTACCGAATAGTACCGCCCGCGGCTGGTCGGAAACAGCGTGGTCCGGCAGCGGCAGCGGTTGCAGCAGCCTCGCCGCCAAGCCCAGTTGGCAAACCGACACGGGCTGCGCGAACCGCTCCGTCGCCGACGTCGCAGCGGTGGCCGATCCCGCGACGCCGGTCGCCGTCTTCAACACCTATCAAAGCACGGGCTGGGTGCTCATGGCCGGAACGAGCGTCGCGACACCGATCGTAGCGGGTGTCTACGCGTTAGCCGGCAATGGTTCGCACGTTTCCAACGCAGCATCGCTATACGCCAATCGAGGCGCGCTCAACCCAATTAGTTCCGGCTCGAACGGAACGTGCAGCCCGAGCTACCTGTGTACGGCCGGCCCGGGTTACAACGGTCCCACCGGTCTGGGCAGCCCGAACGGCATCGCCGCCTTCTAACGGCGAGCAGCGCTCACATCAGTCTCCGCGGCTGCCATGCACCGCCGCGGAGACTGCTTGCGGTGGCCCGCGAACCGCGACGTAATGGGTATCGGAACGCCCAGCGTCTCGAGCACGCCGCGGGTCGAACGCACGTCGGCGGAATCCACGAGATTCGTGATGTGCGTTTTGCCGTGCGCGAGTGCGCCGAACATAAGCATCCGATGTAAGAATCGATAAGAATAGGCTGATCCGCAGGCGGATTTACTGGGCATCGGCAGGCCGGCGGGTCGGTTTTCGCTCACCTAGCCAGCGCGAGCAACGGCTCAATTATTGCGTCAGCCTCGCCTCTGTGGGGGGTAGCACCGTGTGCCAGCGTTTTCCGCTATGGATCCCCGGCAAAACGCCCTACGTGTTCGTCCGCGGTACCGCCGATTTGCGCACCCACGCGATGCGTAGGCTCGATCAGCCGTTCCGGATCGCGAGCGTAACGAAGGCTTTTGTCGCCGTGGCAACGTTGCAGCTGATCGAACGCGGGATGCTCCGCAAAACCGATACACTCGGGCGCTGGTTTCCTTAGTTTCCGAACGCCGCCATAATAACGAACGACGACCTGGTTCTTGCCGCTGTGTACGACCATCCACTGTCGTTACAATTGACAGTCGCGCAGCAGATCGCGGAGGCCGCAGCACTACGCAAGCTCTTCCGGCCGCCCAATACCGTCGGCACCTACACCGACTTAAATTACGTGCTGCTCGATCTAGTCATCGAGCGCGTAACCGGGCACGACGTCGGTTACTTCGTTACCACAGGCATCATCGAGCGCTTAGGTCTTGCCGGCACCTCGTATCCCGTGACGAACGCGCTGCCGGGCGGTTTGCACGGCTACGGCTCTGATCGCGCAACACAACGCTTCGTCGACAAAACATTATTCAATCCGGAACTCGCCGGCGCCGCCGGAGCAATGATCTCCAGTCTGAACGGCCTTCACCGCTTCGCACGTGCGATCTGCAAAGGTGGCTTGCTGCAGCCACAAACGCAGCGGGCGTTGCTGGTGAGCCGGCCGCTCGCCGGCACCAACGTTCGCTATGGCGAAGGCATTTTGAACACGGACGGTATTTGCGGCCATTCGGGAACGATCAACGGCTTCAACACCGACATGTACTACATCGCGTTACGGGACGCTACCATCGTCATCAACGTAAACCGGCTCGACAAGGATAATCAGCCGCAAACCGGTCCGTTTCTCGAAACGCTCGTGCGACGCGTCATGCAGCTTCCTACCGGAGCGAGCGCGTCGCCCGCACGTTAGCGCACGAATTTGGCATACGGAACATTGGTTGGGAAAACAATGCGCGCCAGATCGCGGAAGATCGCATTCGCGACGCCGGGCGCCGGGTCGTCACGTTGCGCGCTCACGAGCGCGATAAGCGTGGCGCCGCGCGCCGGCAAGTAGTACACCGCCGTATTGTAGCCGGTGATGCCGCCGGTATAGCCGTACCAGCCCGCCGAGCAGCCGATGCCCAAGCCAAAATCGAGATTGCCGTCATCGGTCGATAAACACGTCAATCGCGCTCGCTGGGTGGGCCGCCCATTCATCGTGCCCGACACGTACGCCTTGACCCACTTCTTCATATCGGCCGGAACGGAGATCATCACGCCGGCGGCCCACGTCAGCGCGGGCGGCAATGCCACCGAAACATCTTTCCAGCCGCCGTGTGCCCCCACACTGTAGCCGTGCGCATACGGTGCCGGCATGCCGATAGCCGTTACCGGAAAACTTGTTCGGTGCAAGCCCAACGGCGTGAGTATCCGGGTCGCGATTTGGTGCTCGATCCGGTCGTGGGAAACGGCTTCGGCGATCATGCCCAGGAGCATGTAATTGGTATTGCTGTAATCATACTTGGTGCCGGGTGCGAAGAGCCGCGGGGAGTCGACCGCGCGTTGAACCCAATATGGGCGATCGAAGCGGCTATGCGCGTTGACGATCGCTTTTTGCAAAGCCGGTAGGGCGTAGATGTCGATGATGCCACTGCGCATTTGCATGAGCTGACGCACGGTGATGCGGCGGCCGTTGGGCACGTGCACCGGCAAGGCGAAAGCACTAACCGGATCGTCGAGGGTGAGTCTCTTTTCATCGACGAGTTGCAACAGAACCGTGATGACGAAAGTTTTGGTGTTGCTGCCGACGCGAACGGCATCGTCACTGTTCAGCCGGCGCCGGCGGCCCAGATCCGCGAAGCCGAAGCCACGCACGAACGTGCCATGACCTGGATACCAGAGACCGACGAACGCGCCTGGTACCGGAGTTTTACCACCGTACGTTCGCAAATCAGCGTTGACGGCCGCCACGATCTTCTGCTGCACCGAACGAGCGAAGATCGGTTCAGCCTCGGCGAAAGCAACGCTCGGGAGCAGAGAAAGAACCAGGGCGCAGACGGCCCGGCTTGCGCGCATCGGCCGTGCGTTACGCCGGGTTTTCGTAGGTGCCCGGACTTTTCGGAGTCGCACGCCATTGCGGAGTACGTTCCGGCTGAGCCTCGTCGAGCGCGCGTTGCACGCCGGCCCGGTCGAAGTCTTTGCCATAGCCGGGCGAACCGGGCTGTTGTCGCCAAGATTCGGCGATCGTTCCGGCGTCGACCGTATCGAATCCGATCTGGTCGATGAGCTGCATGACGATCGACTTTGCTTGCGGTTCGTCGCCGGCCACCGCCAGAGCAATCCGGTCGGGCGTTCCGGCGGGCTTACCGTTCTCGAGCAGATGCGCTGCGTAGATAGTGTTGAACGCCTTGACGACGGGATAGCCGATCCGTTGTTCCACCCATCCGCTTTCAGTTAGACCGGCTTCGATGTCGTCGATTCGTCCGTCGCGTTCGCGCGGATAATAATTGCTCGTGTCGACAACAGTGACGTTCGGCGGCGTGCCGGCGAACAGTCCCGACGGCAAGTCTTTGATGTGCGTGAGGGGAATCGCGATCACCACGACATCGTTGCCGCGAGCAGCATCTTGGACGGAAACGGCGTGCGCGCCGGTTTCGCGCGCAAGCTCCGCAAGCGACGCGGGACCACGCGAATTCGCCACGGCAACGTCATGCCCGGTTGCCCGAAACCGGCGCGTCAGTGCGCCGCCGATATTGCCCGAACCAATAATTCCAATCTTCATAATCCTTCGCTCTCCGCTGCTCTAGCAGCGACTTCGTTATCGTTTGCACGCTAACTTCGATCCTGCGCGCGCGACCACAGTGTGAAAAAACGCTGTCTTAGGGTTCGGGCGCCGCCCGAAAGCAGTCGGCGCGATGATCGTCAACGACACCGGTCGCCTGTAAGAACGCGTACACGATGGTCGATCCGACGAAGCTGAATCCGCGCGCGCGCAGATCGGCGCTGATCGCATCCGATAACGCCGACCGGCCCGGCACTTCGGCACCCGCCGGCCGCCGCGTGACGATCGGCGCTCCAGCGACGAACGCCCACAGATACGCATCGAACGAACCATAAGTGGCCTGCACGCGGACAAATGCGGCCGCGTTGGACACGGTCGACGCGATCTTCGCCCGGTGCCGGACGATCCGCGCATCGACGACGAGTTCGGCGACGCGGGCCGCATCATAGCGCGCGACGACGGCCGGATCGAATCCGGCAAATGCGACGCGGTAGCCGGCACGCTTTTTGAGGATGGTCTCCCAACTGAGCCCCGCTTGGGCGCCCTCGAGCGTCAGTAATTCGAAAAGCCGGTTATCCGCGTGCTGCGGCACGCCCCATTCGGCATCGTGATAGGAGCGCTCCGGTTCGCGCGTCGCCCAGGGGCACCGTACGCGGGCATCCGGCTCGAGCATCATCGGCGCGACCCGACCGGCGCCGCCGGCACAACGCTACCGAGGGTGGTGCGCAGATCGACGCGCAGATGCATCCAGCGCGCGGGCGACAGCGCCGTATCGCGACGAAAGGGAAAATCCAATTCGATGAGCAGCGTGAACATGATCGCGATAAGTGCCGCGACAGCTCCGGTCATGATGAGTTGGATGCGAAAATTACTCACGCCGAAAAGATAGCCGAAACCGACCGTGATGGCCGCCCCGGCGAAGAGCGCCGCCCACAAGACCGGCGGCAGGCTTTCAACATTATCGGAAAGCCGGCGATTGCGCAGATCGAAGAGCCGTTCGATCGACCCTTGCAAATGGTCGCGGGCCTGCGCTTCGACGACCGATCGCGCCCGCACATCGGAAATCGCGCTAAACAGGCGCGCCAGGGTCGCATCGGCTGCCGAACTCGAATGAGCCGAACGCATCGCCGGCCACTCGTCGTCGATCATTTCGGTGAGATAGCGCTCGACCTGAAAGCGGATGGCACGCTCGGCCTCCGGTTGCAGCGAACGCGCATAGGAAAACACGTCCGCCGCGGCCGCGACTTCGCTCCCGTAATTGGAATCTGAGTCGTTATATTGTTGCCACACCGCAACGACCACGAACGCCATGAGCACCGCATACAAGACGCCGACAATGGCGATCATGAAACCGGCAACGTCGTTATGTTCCACAAGCTTCGCGTAGGGCACCGAGCGCCGCAACAGCGCATGCACGCCGCAGGCCGCGCCGACCGATCCGGCCACGAGCACGGCCATCAAGAACCAATACGGCGCCGCAAAAAGGTCCACGCCCGGACCGGGTTGCGCACCAGTCCCTAACGCCCTTTCCAGCTTCCGATGAGCGCACCGAAATAGGCGCCGTTCGCTAGATCTAAAACGGTGATCGTGCGCGCCGGGCCGGCGTCGGCGTAATGCTCGAGCGGACCGTAACACGCCGCGACGGGATCGCCCAAGCGCATATCGCGCACGCGGCTCAACTCGGCCGGGGTGCCCTGGAGCCGCAGCGAGGCGCCGTTGGCCAGCCGAAGCGATCCGGCTTGGTACTGAGCCGGACCGGTCGGCAGTCGGCGTGCCGCCAGGCGGGTGGCAACGCACGGAGTGCCCGTCGCCAGGGCCGGCGCGGGCAGCAACATGCTTGCCAGGTAAAGCGCGCTTAGCACAATGATCCGCACGATCGATTCCTTATAGACGACGCTTGGTAACTTACCGATACGATCGGTAGCCCGCTCATTTGAGTACCAGCCAGGAGAGGGGAGAAACTGGGCGCTTTCCAAACGTCCCCAGAGGCAAGGGACTTTCGGGTCCTTTCCCTCGGGCCGCAGCGGAACAGTTGATGCGCACAACGGAACCTTCAGGGTCGCCCCACGGCATCTTGCGCCGAAGTGCGGTGGGACCCAAACCAACGGCGGTTTCGCGACGTTTCATCGGTACCTTGATCCGCGAACCATCCTTGCCGAACACTTCAAAGAGACCCTCGCTCAGGCTGCTCGCCGGATTGAGAAGGGGCTTACTCAGATGTCTTTCCGGTGAATGAAATGCTCAAGTCCACGGACCTCGAAGCCGGCTCAGAACCGGCGCTCGAAGCGATTGAAACGGCTCGCCGGCGACGGTCGCCGCGCTTCGTCATTGCCAACGAATTCGCGCAGATCGTCATGACCTCGACCGACCCGGTCGAATCCGGCGTACCCGACGTCACCTTCTCGCCGGCGCTCACCGCCAAGCTGATCGCCGAGATCGAGTCCGGTAAAGAGGCCGAAGTTTTCGCGCTTATTTCCCCGACTACCGTGTTGCGCGCCACGCCGCTGGCCGGCAGCGTGGGCAAGTTTTACGCACTCTTCGTCGAGTACGTCGAATCGCGCGACCTGCTGGCGAATGCCTCGCAGCGCTACGGCTTGTCGCTACGGGAACTCGACGTGCTGCGGCTCGTGCTCCACGGCATGAGCACGACCGAAATTGCCCAACGTTTGTGCATCGCGGCCACCACCGTTCACGCGCACGTCAAAAATATCGCCCGCAAAACCAAGAGCACGAAACGCACCGAGATTCTGGCTAAACTTCTGGGCGTCCGCTAGTTCGGGGACTGATCACCCGTCGTCGACCCTAGCCGGCACGCTCCGGCGCGCGGGGCGGCGAAGCCGCTAACGACGAACGTGCCGCGGGATGGAACAGACCCACGCGCGCAGTCATCTCTTCTCTTGGCACGATTATGCGCCGACCTTCGCCGCAGCGCGCTCCCTGTCGGGCCGAGCCTATCTCGAAGCGATGCAGCGCGGCGAACTAGCGCCACCGCCGTTCGTGGCGGCCCTGGGGTTCACGCTCGAGGAAGTCGGCGACGGCCGGGTCGTGTTCCGCTTCGAGCCGCATGATTTCATGCACAACGGCATCGGCGTGTTGCACGGCGGCGTTGCGGCGGCGATCTTCGATACGGCGGCGGGCTGCGCGTGCCTCACCGTCGTACCGCCGGAAAAAGTCGCCGTTACGATGGATCTGCACGTTCGCTACTTCAAACCGTTGACGATGGCCAGCGGCACGACCCGCTGCGAAGGAACCGTTATCAATGCCGGCCGCACGACGGTGACGGCCGAGGGCCGGCTGTGGGACAAAGCCGGGCGGCTGTGCGGCCACGCCACGTCAACTTTAGCCCTCGTCAGCCCGCGCTAGTGGTTCAACTCCGTTGCATCCGTAACGTTGAGTTGCGCCCCAGGCCGTTCGTCGTCGCACGAGACAAGGCGCGCTGGACTTCTTGTTTAGCCGCGGACGTTCGCCGTTCAGCCTTGATCCCGGTCAAGAGCTCCATACGTGCCGCTTGGCTGCTCCGGACATCTTTGCTTTGCTAAGCAACGGACATTTCTGTCTTGCTCCTGCAACCCGCGTCCCAGCGTTGACATGGTACGCCCATCCGTGTTATTTACCCAGGGACATCATGAATTGCGCCTCAATCGTTCTCGTTGTTGGCATTCGACTTGCAGTCCTTAGCGGGCAGCGAGCAGCTTTCACGTAGACGCACCGAGCGCTCAACCTGTGAAAGCCCCTCGCCGAACAAAACGCGAGGGGCTTTTTAATAAGCTGGAAGGACACTGACGTGAACGGGGCTATGGCGGTGCTCGAAGCGTGTAAACGCGAGGGCGCCGAGGCAATTTTCGGATATCCGGGCGGTACGATCATGCCGTTCTACGATGCCATGTTCGGCGATCCGGATTTCCGCCATTATCTCGTTCGGCATGAAGCAGCGGCCGTGTTCGCGGCCAGCGGCTATGCGCGCACGACCGGCCGCGTCGGATTGTGTTGCGCGACGAGCGGACCGGGCGCGACGAATTTGGTGACCGGGCTGCTCGACGCTTTCATGGATAGCGTGCCGCTCGTCGCGATCACCGGGCAAGTTCGCTCCGCACTCATGGGGACGGACGGCTTTCAAGAAGCCGACGTTTGCGCGATCACGCAAACCGTCACGAAATATAATGTCCTAGTGCGCAACCCGGGCGACATCCCGGCAGCGATCGCCGAAGCGTTCGCGCTCGCCCGCTCCGGCCGGCCCGGTCCGGTACTGGTTGATATTCCGACCGACGTCTTGAAAGCGGCCATGCCGGAGTCGACGCGGCCGGTGCGGCGCCCGGATGCCGCGGCCGGCGGCGTGCCCGATGCGGCGGCCATCACCCGAGCCATCGAGCTGCTGCGGGAGGCCAAACGGCCGATCCTCATTGCCGGCGGTGGCGTCCGAAGTACCGCGGCGGTTGCCGCGTTCCGGCGGTTCGCGGCGCTGGCCGGGGCACCGCAAACGACCACGATCAACGGGTTGGGTGCCGCCGCCGCCGATGACTGGCGCGATCTCGGAATGCTCGGAATGCACGGCACCAAGGCGGCGAATGTCGCCGTGCATCAGAGCGACGTGCTCTTCGCATTGGGCATGCGCTTCGATGACCGCGTTACCGGCCGCACCGACCGCTTCGCACGCGACGCCAAGGTGGTCCATGCCGATATCGATCCAAGTGAATTCGACAAGATCATCGCCGCCGATGTGACGCTGCCGGGCGACATCTGCGCAACCTTGACGGCGCTCGCCGACGAACTCGAACGCCACGCCGCGCCGCGCTTCGACGAATGGGCCCGCGAAGCCGCGGACCGCGCCGCAACCTTGCCGTGCGATCGGCTTGCGGCTCATACGCTTTCGGCCACGACCGTCCTCGACCGCTTCTTTGAACTCGTGCCGGGTAATGCCGTCGTGACGACCGACGTCGGGCAGCATCAAATGTGGGCCGCGCAGCGCATCCGGCCGCGCGAGCCACGCGCGTTCGCGACGTCGGCCGGTCTGGGTGCGATGGGCTTCGGTTTCCCGGCCGCCGTCGGGGCCCAAGTCGCCCATCCCGAGCGCCCGGTCTTCGCGATCGTCGGCGACGGCGGCTTTCAAATGTCGCTCACCGAGTTGGCGACGCTCAAGCGTCACGATTTGCCGGTCAAGATCGTCCTGATCGACAACCGCAACCTGGGCATGGTCCGCCAGTGGCAAGAGCTGTTCTACGACGAACGTTACTCGGCAACGAACCTGTCCGACAATCCGGACTTCGCGGCGATCGCCGCGGCCTACGGTATCCGCAGCGAGCTTGTCGACGCGCCGGGCGGCCTCGACGCAGCGATTCAGCGGCTAATTTCGATTCCCGGACCGGCGCTGCTGCACTGCGCGTGTTATCCGGCTGAGAACGTCTGGCCGATGATTCCGGGTGGCGGCTCGATCGACGATGTGATGACCTCCCGCGCACCGGTTCCGGCATGACCATCGACGCCACCGTGAACGATCCGCGCCTGGTCGCGCGGATTGTGAATTTGGCCGAGCGCTGCGGCTGCCGCTATCGCAGCATCAACGCTGAGTCCAACGACGACACGGCGACGCGGATGCGCTTCGAGTTCGCGGGAGAGACTGAGGCCTTGCGCCGCCTCGAAGCGCAGATCAACCGGCTCGTTGCCGTCGACCGCGCTACGTAGCACCCAGCCGGCGGACGATCTGCGCGCACGACGTACAGATCGACGGATGATCCGGATCGCTGCCCAGCGGTAAATACTTCCAGCAACGCGCACACTTTTCGCCGCGCGCCGGTTCGGTCAGCGCGCGTGGCGCTCCGTCGGCTGCCGAGTCGATGCCCAACAACGACGACACCACCAACGCTTCACGCACGTTATCGCCGTAGCCGTTGAAGCGCTGCACGGCAGCCTCGGGAACCGCGAGCCGAGCGTCCAGCGCAAAGTCGACCTTACCGTCGGCGGCAACCTGGGCGCGCAAGTCTTTGAGTACTTGCCAATCGGCCAGCGCCGTCGCATCGAGGTCGGCGACGTGCGGGAACGGGATATCGAAAACGGACTCATAGCCGGCGCGCAATGAGGCCGGTAGTGATTGCCACGCTTCTTCAGCCGTGAATGAGAGCACGGGGGCGAGCAGAACCGCGAGCGTGCGCAGCATTTCGAGCAACGCACTTTGGGCGCTCCGCCGCCGCGGCGCGTCAGGCGCGCTCGAATAGAGCCGATCTTTGAGCCCGGCGAGATAGAAGCGCGACAGATCGTCGTTATCAAATGCGACGAGGGCCAGATAGGCATCGTGTAAGCGAAACGCGCGGTAATGGTCGACCACATCCTTCGACAGCCGGTCCAACGCCGCCAACGCGAGGGCGTCGATCGGCTCGAGTTGCGCGCGCGCAAGCACGGATTGAACCGGCAGATCGCCGACGTTGCTGATGAGGAAACGCAACCGGTTGCGCAGATTGCGGTACACGTTGGCAACGTTTTCGAGCATCGTCGTGCCGAGGCGCATATCGGCGGTAAATTCGACCGACGCCGCCCACAACCGCAGCACGTCAGCACCGTATTTTTCCATACCGTCGAGCGCGCCGATATAATTACCGTCCGACTTGTGCATCGCGCGGCCATCGGCATCGACGACCATTCCGGTCGACACGACGCCCTTGTACGGTGGCGCGCCGAAGGTGGCTACCGCGGTGATGAGATTACTGCGAAACCAGCCGCGATATTGATCGCTGCCTTCGAGATACAGATCGGCCGGCCACGGTAAGCCGCCGTTGCGCAACACCGCCCGATGCGTTACGCCCGATTCGAACCAGATGTCGACGATGTTATATTCTTTTTCGAACGTCGTGCCGGCGCACTTGGGACACGCGAAGCCGTCCGGCAAAAAGGTCGTAACGTCGTCGGTCCACCACATGTCGGAGGCATTGCTCAGACGCGGGCCCTCGGTGCGAAAACGGGCCGCGACGTTGCGCGCGACCGCGGCATCGACAATCGATTCACCGCACGCCTTGCAGACGACGGCCGGAATCGGCGTGCCCCAGGTGCGTTGACGCGAAATGCACCACTCGGGGTGATTTTCAATCATCTGCGTCATGCGTAGCTCGCCCCACGGCGGCAACCACGCAACGCTCGGGATCTGGCCGGCGATGCGTTGCCGCAAGCCGTTGGCATCCATCGAGATGAACCACTGCGCGGTCGCCCGGAATACGACCGGATTCTTGCAGCGCCAGCAATGCGGATACGAATGTTCGTAGGCGGCGGTGCGCACGAGAGCGCCGGACGCCTGCAGATCGTCAATAATTTGTTGTTGCGCAGCGAAGATGTTGAGCCCGGCATACGGGCCCGCGTCGCGCAGAAATGTGCCGGCGGCATCGACCGGGTTCAGAATCGGCAAACCGTATTTGACGCCCGTCTCGAAGTCGTCGGTGCCGTGTCCCGGCGCCGTATGGACGGCTCCCGTTCCGGTGACGAGATCGACATACTCGGCACCGACGAGCACCGAATCGCGGTCCAGAAACGGATGCCGCACCGCACCACCGGCTAGCGCGCTGCCCAAGGCAACGGCCCGCAGATCGGCGGACGCGTCGGCGCTGAATTGGGCCAGCACGGCGGCTTGAAGATCGACTGCGAACACGTGATCCTCGCCGCCGATGCGGTAAAGCCCGTACTGCGCGTCGGGCTTGAGCGCGATGGCAACGTTGGCCGGCAACGTCCACGGCGTCGTGGTCCAAATAACCACCGACAGCGGTGCAGCGTCGTCGGCGGCGCTGACGCCGAAGCGGGCACGCAGATCGGCGCGTTGCGCGGCGTCGGCGCGGAACCGCACGTAGATCGAGGGCGAAACGCGATCGCGATATTCGATTTCCGCTTCCGCCAGCGCCGTTTCGTCGTACACGCACCATAACGTCGAGCGCAAACCTTTGTACAATTGCTGCGACTGGGCTAAATCCGCGAGCGTCTCAACGATCGTCGCCTCAAATTCCGGCGCAATCGTCATATACGGGCGCATATAGTGGCCGAAAAGCCCCATCCGCAGCATGGTCGACCGCTGCCGGTCGAGCCAATACAGCGCGCGGGCTTTACACTGCGTGCGTAGCTCGATCGGATCGATGGTGTGGAAATCAACGCCGAGGTGCAACAGCGTTTCACGTTCGATCGGCAGACCGTGCATATCCCAACCAGGGATGAAATCAGCCCAGCGTCCATCGAGCAGCGCGATTTTTACGAATGCATCTTTTAAGAAGCGATTGAGGAAGTGCCCCATGTGCAAATCGCCGTTGGCATACGGTGGCCCGTCGTGCAAAATCCATGGCTTGCCGCCTTGCTCCGCGTTGCGAGCAAGACGTTTCTCGTACGTGGCGTGTTCGGCCCACCAGCCGATGCGGGCCGGCTCGCGCTTGGGTAATTCGGCACGCATCGGAAAATCGGTCGACGGCAGGTTGAGCGTCGTGCGATAATCGCGCTTGGCGGGAGTTTGCGGTGTGGTGGTCGCGATGGTCTCGGACATGGAACGTAACGGGTTCGGGAGATTGCCGGTCGGCCCATGCTATCGGACGCGGTCGTGCGGCCCGAGCATTGTCGGCGGCGCCTTCGGCATCGCCGGGAATCGCACGCAACGGGTGTATCGTCGTATTTGCAATCTCCCCGATATGCGTCCCCGCGCTTCACGACACGTGATTCGACGGCCCCAGCGCCAATCGCCGATCAGCCCCAAATAGTGCTATCCGGGTCGAACGTAAAAACGCTGGTGCTATCCAGCGGGTGGGCGCTCGTGCTGCGCTCGTCGCGAGCGTGCACTTCCGCGAATTTTCGGGTGTCAATCAGGAAGGTGCGCTGCCGATGGTCCTCACCGATACCAGCGTCTTCCCTTGCTATAGCGCAGCATCGTCCGGCATCGGTGCGTCGCACAGTGAAACAGGCGAGAGCCGGCAACACGTCGGCACCAGGAGTTGCAGCCTAAGCTGCCTCTCCGACAATTCGGCCCGTTCGCTCGCGTTGCTCCGCGTAACGCGACTCGCGAAAGCCCGTCCAACTGGCGCGCAGTAAGAACGCACCGACCAACACATACCACAGATTTTGCCACGATCGAAAAACAACAGCAGCGCTAGCTGCGAAGACGACAAAGCACGCTGCGATGACGACGCCGGCGAGTGCCGCGGCGCCGGTTGCCGCGCTGCGATCTCCGCGCGCGCGCCACACGACGGCGCGCAGCACGCGGCCACCATCCATCGGATACGCCGGTATGAGGTTGAAGACCGCCAACGCCAGATTGGTAAACGCCACATCTGCCGCTACGCTGCACGCCGCATCACCGGCGGCGCCGCTCGCGAATCGCACGCACAGCGTTAACGCCCCAAAGGCCAAAGCCGCGATTACGGCGCTCATGGCCGGACCAGCCAGCGCGATCGTCAATTCGGCCCGGGGTGAAGGCGGCTCCGATTCGAGCGTCGCCACGCCACCGAACACAAATAACGTGATCGCCGCGGTCCGCACACCAAAACGTCGCGCCGTAAGCGCATGCGCCAGTTCATGCGCGATGACGCCGGCGAAAATCACTATTGCGCCGAACGCGGCTACACCAAACGCCGGGATGCGCGGTAGCGCGGCAAGCGTGCCCGCGAGCGCCACCGTCACGAACGCGAACCCGGCGATCCAAGAGGCGTGGACGCCGACGCGGATATCGAACACGTGGCCGAGCGTGATGTGGCGCATCGCGGTCAGCGACGTTCCGGCGATTCGGAGATTACGCCTGCGGTTTTTTCGGCGTCCGTGTAACGAGTTCGTCGAGCACGTCGAAATTACGCTCCGCTAACTCGCGCACCGCGGGTGCGACGCGCCGCAAATGAGCGGCGAGTTCGTGCCGGCGCGACCATGCCGCATCGATTCGGCGCTCGATTTCCGAACCCGACGGAACGACTCCGCCCGGCACGAACAACGGCTCGAGTGGATAATGCAAGTCTTCGAGCAGCGCGCTCACTTTCGGGTCGTAGGGTAAGGCGACAAACGGCACGTCGAGGCGCGCCGCAATGATGAGCGCGTGCAAACGCATACCGATAACCAGCCGCGCACGCGCTATGACTTGCGCTGCTTGCGGTAATGAATACGTCGGCAACAGCACCGGCGTGGTTCGGCAGCGGCGAATGACGCTCGTGGACACATCGGCATCGGGCGCACCGCCCAGCGGCAAGAACGCGACGCGAGCACCGTAGGCTTCGGCTAACCGGTCGACGGCAGTCGCCAACGCAACCGCGGTTCGATCGGCGCCTTGCCAGCGACGGACCGAAACGATAACGAGCGGATCGCTGGCCGCTCCGAGGCCTTCGGCTTCCAGATCCAACGGCGCTTCATCGGGCGCATACAGAAACACCGGATCGGCGGTTCGCTCAACCGGAGCCGACACGAGTGGCGCGAGCAACGCGCGCGAGCGTTCGTCACGCACGGTCGCGCGCGTAATACCGCGGCAGCATTGGTGCACCACGGCCCGGCCCCAAAAGTCGAGCGGTCCGACGGATTGCGCGAAGATCATCGTCGGCTTCTTGGCCTGCAACGCGATTCGAATGATTCCCGCATAGTAAATAAGACTGCGCAAACTCGTCGCGTTCTGCAAGAGGCCGCCACCGCCCGAAATCACCACATCGGCGCGCGCAACCGCCCGCCGCACGGCCCGCAGATCGGCGCGCGGCGTGACATCGACGCCGTAGGTGCGGGCCGTTTCAGCGACGTCATTGGTGAGCACGTCGATACTGCAGTCCGCATGCCGGCGGCGCAAATTCGCCACGATAATGCCGAGCAACGCCTCGTCGCCGAGATTGCCGAAACCATAATAACCCGACAAGAGAAAACGCGGGGTCACCGTACGCGCCGGTACATCGCGATTGCCGCGATGCCCGCAATCGCCCCCAGCACCGCCCCGTTGACGACGCGCAAAAGCGAAATCGCCAGCGGCGTATGCAGGTGCGAGAACGTGTCGACGACATCGCCCAGACCCACCCCGATCGCCAGCACCAGCAGCCAGCCGATGCGGCGCCGGTCGGCGATTGAAAGCACGGGCACGAGCATGAGGGCCGGGAAACCGATGAGAAACTCTTTGAACCGCGGCCGCACGCTCAGGATGGTCGTTAGATGCGAACGCAGTCCAAGCTCGAACGACGACGGCGAAATATCGCTTTGATTGCCGCTGCGGGCCTGAAGAATATACGCTGCGCCGACAATGATGATACCGGCCACCAGCCCGTAGAGTCGCACCGGCGTAGCGGCGGCGGTCACCGGGTTGGCCACGCGAGCGCCCCACAAGGGCGTTAGAAGATAGAGCGCGAGCGCGATGACGGGCGGCAAGAGCAAGAGCAGCCGGACGCCGGCGAACCGATCCGCCTCGACCATCGTCAACGGCGTCGATAACAGCCCAACCACGACGAGGGCGCCGCCTAACGTTACGCCCGTTCCTAAACCTAAGACGCGCAGACCCTCGACAATCGCCGCTCGCAGCGAGGCTGCCGGCGCTCGGCGAAAGTATGGCGCCACGGTTGCCACCGCGGCGACGGCGAAAAGAATTCCGGCGCTAAGTCCAAGTGCTTTGCGGGCGAGCATATCGTGGTGGGCCAAATAACCCGCAAGCACGATGAGTATATCGACGGCAACGCAGATCGCGAATATCGGCCGGCCACGAACGCCGAGCACATCGAGCAGCAGCAGCAGCATCGCCGGCACCGCCAGCGACACAAGCGCGATCACCCACGGCTGAATGATGAACGGATAGATCGGCGATGCGCCACCAAGCCGGTAGCCGTCACGTTTTACGCCGTCGGCGATATGCCGGACAATCTCGACATTCGTGGCCTCGATCGAGAGCGGACCTTTGCCCACATCCCACTGATGGGCGAACGGCCGCAAATAGATGACCCGGATATTGCGCTCGCGCACGCCGAGCAGATAGCGTTCGATGATGTCGCGCGGCTGCAGCTTGTCCTGTTCGATTTTCGAGATGGCTTGAACGCGCACGATGCGGCCCGGAATCTTGCGCGCGAGGTCGTCGGCGCCCGACTGCACTTGTTTCGTATCGTACGTCTCGATATCGCCGAAGTTGATCTTGGTCCGCACGAACATCGCGGCGGTCGCGTCGATACTCGCGGGATAACCGAGGACCGCGTTGCGCAGGCCAAAGAAAATCAACGTCCGGGCGCGAGACCCGGCCGTTGCCGAGGTCGCCAAAGCGTCGATCTGCGGTGCCGTGAAGCGTTCGTCGTTTTGCAGCCGCGGCGCAAGATCCAACTCGAGCCGCTGCGCCAACGCGACGCGCTCCTCGGGTAAGCCCAGACCAACGCTCGCAAAATAATCGCTCTGCGTTCGAATCGCAAAGATTACCGGGAGTTTAGCGCGCAACACGCGCACGGTCGCCGGGGCGAACTTTAAGCCGAGTTGCGCCCGATAGCGGGCCGCGGTCGCCGCGTCGTACGCGATGAGGTAGACTTCATCGGCGCGCAAGCCGCCGCTGCGCGCCAGGCGGCCGAGCACGGGATCGCTCAACGCCGCTATGCGCGACTGCGCCAGGAGCGTCGTGCCGGCATAGACCGTGCCGCCGCCCGACGACGAAACGCCGCTGCCCAACTCTTCAGCAACGGCAAGCGACGTGAGTCCGGCGGCTTTGAGCGCGCGGAGAAACGCGCGCTGATCGTAACCATACGAACGCGCGAGCGATGCGAAATCCGCGTCGTCCATCACGATCTCGACATAGCGCGCCTGCGCTTCATGGCGCACGCGGCGCACGGCGACAGACATCGCGGCCAAAAGACCGACGGCGAGCAGCAAGCATAAGATACGGCGGTACGAAACGACCGACGAGCTAAAGCGCGAGCGGCGGCTTCCCATCACGTCGCGATCTCTTCGGATAAGAAGCGCCGAAGCCGCTCGTTCACGTGTTGCGGCCGATCGAGCTGCAGATAGTGACCGCCGGTTACCCGCTCGCACCAAAACCGCGAGCCTAAGCGCTCGCGCAGTGTTGCGACGAGCTCGGCCGACCGCGGGTTGAATGCTTGCACCGGAACGTTGATGCGGCGCGCGAACGGTGCAACCGGAAAACCTTCGGGTTGCCCGAAAGCCTCGAAAAACATCTTGGGATATTCGATCGGAATCTGACGCCGCTGATCGACCCAAGCCGCTTCCATGTTTGCCCGATCGGTGAAGCTGTGGCTAAACATCCAGCGTGCAATCGACCGCCCCACGAAGCCGTCGGTGAGGAACGATCGAACCAGCGGCTTCATGAGCACGAGCGCGAGCGGGGTCAACGGCCCTAAATCGTGCCCCGACGCACCTTCGCCGTCCGGATAGACCGGGTCGACGAGGACTAAGCCGTTGACGCGTTCGGGTGACTGCGCGCCAAGCGCGATCGCCAGTAGGCCGCCCATCGAGTGGCCCACGATCGTGATGCCGCCGCTGGTTCGGTCGCGCACCGCCGCGAGCGCTTCACGCGCATCGGTATAGTAGTCGGCCAAGCCGGCGTCGGCCACCCGCGGCGCGGCGCCGTGACCGCGCGCCTCCCACGAGAAACAGGCGTGCGTCGAGCTGAATTCCGCGACCTGCGGCTTCCACGACCACGCGCCCCCGCCGACGCCGTGCAGAAAGAGGATCGGTGGCCCATTTTCCGCACCCGCAAGGGTAAGCATCCCGCCGGATGGGAGGCCGGCGAGCCGTTCGACTTGACGCACGAGCGCCGCGTTCGGTACGCTACGCCTTTGCAACCTTGTTGGAGTTCGCATGTCGGTCGGAATCGGTCTCTTAGGCTGCGGAACGGTCGGCAGCGGCGTGGCTCAGCTGCTCGTCGAGAATGCTGCGCCCATTGCGCGTACGGCCGGCATTCCGTTCGCGTTACGCGCCGTCGCCGTTCGTTCGCTGACCAAATCACGGCCCGCGATGCTCGACTCGGCGTTGCTTACCACCGATGCGCCGGCGGTCGTCGAACGCGACGATATCGGACTTGTGGTCGAATGCATCGGCGGCACCGGGGCCGCCCGCACGCTGGTCGAGCGCGCACTCGCACGCGGCAAACACGTCGTAACCGCCAACAAAGATTTGCTGGCGACCGAAGGACCGCGCCTGGCGGCGTTAGCGGCGGCCAACGGCGTGACGTTACACTACGAGGCGGCCGTCGGTGGTGCGATTCCAATCGTCCGCGCGCTCGCCGATTCGCTGGCAGGCGAAGACGTCCTGGAAGTCGGCGGCATCCTCAACGGCACGACGAATTTCATCTTGAGCGAGATGACGCGCGGGGAAACTTACGCCGGCGCGCTGGCGCAAGCGCAGCGGCTGGGGTATGCCGAAGCCGATCCGGCGAGCGACGTGGAGGGTATCGATGCCGCGCACAAACTCGCCATTCTCGCCCAACTCGCGTTCCGGCGCGCGGTAACCTCGCCGCAGATCGCGCGTCGCGGCATCACGATGCTCGCGCGCGAGGACGTCGCATTGGCCAAACGCCTCGGTTGGCGCGTGAAACTGGTGGCCTGCGCGCGGATGCGGGAGCGGCTCGAGGCCAGCGTGACGCCGGCCTATGTGCCCGAAGGTCACCCGTTCGCCGAACCCGTCGGGCCGAACAACTGCATCCGCGTCATCGGCCGAGCTTCGGGCACGTTGACCTTCGCCGGTTCGGGAGCCGGCCGCGATCCGACCGCCTCCGCCGTCATCGGTGACATCATCGCCGCCTTACGACGCGTAACGGCGACGCCGGCGGAGCCGCTCGTGCTCGCACCGGTAACGGATCGTATCGTAGCGCCGTTGAGCTTGCCGCATGTGGTCCGTTTGGCATCGCTGCGCGACGGCCGGCCAGCCGAACTGGCCCTCGGGAAAGCCGGTTTCGCCGCTCGGGCCCAGAGCGCGTCGCCGGCCGTCATCGTCGGGCCGATCGGACTCGACCGCGTGTCGGCACTGGCGCGAACCCTTGAAGCGGCCGCTATCAATGCGCTGGGCATCTTGCCGTTGTGGGACGACGGCGACGGACACGCGGCACGCGCGCGCGACGTCGCCTAACGTGGACGGCGAGCACACCAGCGACGTCGCGATCGGCACGCTGATCCTCTCCAACGGTGAACGGCTCGAAAACGTCGTGCAACGCGTCACGCGCTACGGCGAGCCCAATGCCGAGCGCTCCAACATCGTGCTCGCACCGCATGCGCTGACCGGTTCGAGCCGGGTCGGCGACTGGTGGAGCGGGCTTGTCGGACCGGGTAAGCTGTTCGATCCGACGCACTGGTGCATCATCGGCATCAACGCGTTGGGCAGCTGCTACGGCTCCACGGGCCCCGCGTCGCCGGCGGCCGACGGCGAGCCGTATGCTTCACGCTTTCCGATCATTTCCGTCACCGACATGGTCGCAGCCCAACGCCGTGCGCTCGACCGGCTCGGATTCGAACATCTTGCCGTCGTGATCGGCGGATCGCTGGGCGGGATGCAGGCGCTGACGTGGGCGCTCGATTACGGTGCGCGCGTCGACCGAGCGCTCATCGTCGGAGCGTACGACACGTTTTCGGCAATGGGCATCGGGCTCAACGCCGTTGCGCGACAAGCCATTTACAACGATCCGGGATTTGCCGGCGGCGATTATCCGGTCGACGAACAGCCCACGCAAGGCGTACGCCTCGCCCGCATGATCGCGATGTTAACGTATAAGAGCGATGTTTTACTCGAAACGCGCTTCGGCAACCGGCTCGATCGGGCCGGCGGCGATCCGGCTCGGCTGCGCGGCGATCGATTTGATGTTGAAGGCTACCTCGCGTACCAAGGCGACATCTTCGCCAAACGCATGGATGCGAATGCCTATCTTGCGTTAACCCGCGCGATGGATCTCTTCGACGTACGCAACCGCCCGCCGCAGCAGCAGACGCCGCGCCTCACTTTCGTGGGAATTGAAAACGATTGGCTCTTCCCACGTCAATATGTTGAGCGGGCGGCGGCGCGCTACGCGACGTTGGGCTACTCGTGTACGTACCGCACACTGCATACACACCATGGGCACGATGCATTCTTAGCTGAAGCCGAAGCGCTCGGCGAAATCCTTGCGCCGGAGCTCCATGCGCGCGAGCCCAAGCCGGCGTAATTACTTGTCCGCCCAGCGCGGCTCGCGGCGTTCGATGAATGCCGACATGCCTTCTTGCGCGTCGGCGGCGAGGGCGTTCATGCTCATGACTTCTTTGGCATACGCGTACGCTTTGGATTGATCCAGATCGATCTGGGTGTAGAACGCGGCTTTGCCGAGTCCCACCACCATACTGCTGGCGCCGGCGATTCGGCGCGCGAGTGCTTCGGCGGTCGCCGCGAGTTCATGAGGCTCGACAACTCGATTCACGAGACCCCAATCGGCGGCTGTCGCGGCGTCGATGAAGTCGCCGGTGAGCAGCATCTGCATCGCCCGTTTGCGTCCGATCGCACGCGTCAGCGCGACCATCGGGGTCGAGCAGAAGAGCCCTATGTTCACACCCGGCGTGGCAAACTTTGCCGCAGTCGACGCGATGGCAAGGTCGCAGGACGCGACGAGTTGACAACCGGCGGCCGTTGCGATGCCGGCGACCTCGGCGATCACGGGCTGCGGGATGCGCTGGACGCTTTCCATGAGTGTGACGCAGGTGTCAAAGATGTCGCGATACTCGGCAACACTGCGCGCGAGCATTTCGCGCAGATCGTGCCCTGCGCTAAATGCCGGCCCGAGGCCGCGCAGGATGACGACGCGGTTGTCCGTATCGGCGCCGATTTGCGCGAGTGCTGTGATGAGTTCGCGCATCACCGCGAGCGACAGCGCGTTCCGCTTGTCGGCCCGGTCGAGCGTTAGGACAGCGATACCGTCCGCTTGGGTCAGCAGCACGTAGCGGTATGGGCTCGTCTCAATCATCGCGTGTCTTTCACCGACCGGAGCGAAGCTTCTTCGTCTACGGAGACGCGTCGACGTCGACGGAGCGCGCGAGCCAGGCTGTCCGGCCGCCGGCGTTTCGGTCATCGGCGACGTGAGCGACGATCTCATATCCGATACGGCGCAGCGCCGCCTCGTACTCCGCGGGTGCGAGACTCGCATGATAGAGCGGATCTCCCTGGTACGAGCCCACGATCTCTCCGTGAGCCGGCCCGGCGTTGAACATCACGATCGCGCCGGCGGCGCCGTGCTTGGCAAAGATATCGAACATTCGTCGCTGATCGTGAGGCGTTAAATGAAAAAAGCTATCCCAGGCAAGGATGCCGTCAAAGCACCGGCCGAGCGAAAGCGAGCGCATGTCGGAAATGATCCATTCTTGATCGGGCATTCGTTCGCGACAAAGCGTAATGAGCCGGGGTGAGATGTCGACCCCGGTAATCCGCAGACCGCAGTGCGCGAGATGGAGTGCCACGGGCGCTCCGCCGCCGCAGCCCAGATCGAGAACCGTCGCAGCTTTCGGCAATGCCGCAACGAAGCGTTCGTGCCACGGCTTGTCGTTCCACGCGTTCGCGCGCCGGTCGGCATCCCACGCCCGAGCATGACGTTCGTAATGGCTGACAATGAGTTCGGAAGGTTCAGCCGTCACCGTGAGTTCCGCCCTTCTGCTAATCTGAGTACGAGGCTTACGGATGTCGCACCGGGGCCGACCAGCGGATGAACGAAGGATGTGACGTCGGACAAAGCTCCGACGCCTGAACCTGGGCGCGAACCGCGAACTCAGCGAACGCCGGTCCGAGCGAGCGGGCGGCATTGCCGCCCTCACCAGCAGAACGGGTTAGTTCGAGCTGCTTTTCGCGACCGGCGTGAAAATCTCGGCAAGTTGGCTTGCGAAGGCCTTTTGCTGGTCGAGCAATTGCGTTGCGAACGACGTGTTGAGTTCGGCGATTTGGGTTAGGCTCGGGATGCCTTCCATCGACGGAACCGTTGACGAGTTTAGCGTCGGCATGCTCGTCGCGAGTTCACGGGCGGTCGTCAGCGTTGCCACTTGAACGGCTTGAATTTGCTTGAGGTTATCGAGCGCTTGGGTCTGAATTTTCGCAAGCATATCGAGGTAACTGGCCATCGTTTGGTTCTCCCTCCGCCGTGAAACAGCGGAACAATTTTTGATGCGCTAAGTATACCAAGCACGTGCTGTATCCGTCAAGCCCGCTCGACGAACCCACGATAGATGCGAAGCAACGTGTCTTTCTGATCGGCCGATAGGCGCGGATCCCGTTGTACCGCCGCCTCGAAGGCATGCGTTTCGTCACCACGGTCCGCGCCGGTTTCGTCGAGCAGCCCGGCTTGGGCGTACATCGTTTCGGCCGAAATCTTGAGCGCGCCGGCAATGCTCTTGAGCACGTCGGCCGACGGTTTATACATTCCGCGCTCGACTTGACTCAAATACGGATTAGAAACTTTGGCGATTTCCGCAAGTTGGCGCAGCGAGAGATTAGCGAGTTCGCGCTGCGCGCGGATGAATTCACCGACGCCGCCGCGCCACGTTCCGTCGGGCTTATCCGCCATGAACGGCGATCGGCGGTCCGTCTTCGTTGCGCACGTACCGGCCGGGAGCATTTTCGCCCGGCGGCAAGTCGACCGGAACGTTTAACTCGCCGCTATGCGCGTCGGCCCACACGGCCCAGTCTTCCCACCAGCTGCCGGCATGCTTTTCGGTCGAAGCTAACCAGATGTCAGCCGAGTCGGCGTGCGGCGCTCGATCTTTCGTGCGATACCAAGCCTTCGGGTTACCGGTTGGATTGACGATACCGGCAATGTGGCCGGCGTTGCTCAGCGTGTATTTGCAATCCTCACTAGCCACGTTCGCAATCGTGGCGTATGATGAGCGCCACGGTGCGATGTGGTCGGCCTCCGCGCCCAAGATGTACAGCGGTGTTTCGACCCGGCGCAGATCGATCGGCGTCTCTTCGATGACAAACTTGCCCGGCTCGATGATCTCGTTATGCAAGTAGCAGGCGCGCAAATATTGCGAGTGCATCGCCGCCGGCATCCGCGTGCCGTCGGCGTTCCAATGGAGGATATCGAACGCCGGCGGCTGCTTGCCCATGAACCAGTTGTTGACCACGTAACTCCAAACGAGGTCGTTCGCGCGCATCCAATCGAAGGTGCCCGACATCTGCGCCGAATCGAGCACGCCACGCTCGTTCATGCCGCGTTCGAGCCGTTCGATGGTCGCTTCGTCGGTAAACACCGCGAACTCCCCGGGTTCGCCGAAATCGACGAGCGTATTGGTAACTGTGGCGGAGTGAACGCGGCTCGCTTCCCCTTTGGCCGCGAGATATGCAAGCAGAATCAGCGTTAACGTGCCGCCCAAGCACAACGCCATGATGTTGGTCGTCGGCGAGCCGGTGATCTTCTCCACGGCATCGAGCGCAGCGAGCAGTCCGCGCCGCAAATAGTCGTCCATCCGGTAGTGGGCCATCGATGCGTCGGGGTTGCGGTAACTCATGGCAAACGTTTGATGACCGTGCCGCACCGCCCATTCGATGAACGAACGCTGCGGCGCTAAATCCATGACGTAATACTTATTGATCCAGGGCGGGCTGCACAACAAGGGCACGGCGTGCACGAGTGCGGTCTGCGGCTCGTACGCGATGAGTTCGATCAGCTCGTTGCGGAACACGATCCGACCGGGCGTAGCCGCGATATTTTTCCCAAGCTCGAATCCGCTGCCGTCGACTTGGCGCGGTTTGCCACCGTTGGAGCGCACGTCTTCGAGATAATTCTGCGCTCCACGCATCAAGCTGCCGCCGCCGGTGTCGTATGCTTCGCGCACGACGTTCGGATTGACCCAGGGAATATTGCTCGGCGCCAGCGCATCGGTGAGCATGGTCAGCGCGAATTTCGCCTTGCGCCGGGTGGTTTGCGGTAAACGCGAGCCTTCAACGAGTTTAAGCGCCGTGCGGGCGCGAACCAGATAGCCCTCCACCATACCGGCGAGCAACGGATTTTTGCCCCACGCCGCATCGGCAAAGCGCTTGTCACCGCCGGCCGGCGCCGCGACCGGTTCGACTGGTTGTTGCATGAACCGGCGCAGCATGTTCATTCCGATCGCTTGATCGGCGAGCATGACATCCGCTGACCAAGCGCTAATTTTCGTCGGATCGGATAGCAGGTCGGCGACGACGGCGCGCAAGGCTTCCCCGAGCGACGCCATGTCGAGCCCCGCGACATCGAGTCCGTAGGCGAACTCTTCGGCCGCAATCGGTGTCTGCGTCATCTTACATATCCAATCCGCCGTTGACGTTGTACGTCGCGCCGGTAATGTACGACGACTCGTCTTCGACCAAAAATTGCACGACCCGAGCCACGTCCTCGGGACGTCCGAGGCGCCGCTGGGGAATTTTTTCGATGATCGTTTCGAGCGTTGCCGCCGGAATTGCCGAGACCATTTCAGTCGCAATGAATCCGGGTGCGACGACGTTCACGGTGATGCCGCGGCGCGCCATCTCGAGCGCCAGACTCTTCGTAAAACCGAATAAGCCGGCCTTCGAGGCGGCATAGTTAGCCTGGCCGACGTTCCCGGTTTCGCCGATGACCGAGCTGATATTCACGATGCGGCCGGACCCGCGCTCGATCATGTGCTCGAGCACGGCCTTGGTCATGCAGAACGCGCCGAACAAATTGACATTGAGCACCCGTTGCCAATCCTCGGTCGTCATACGCCGGATCGTCTTGTCGACCGTTATGCCGGCATTATTCACCAGAAAGTCGACCCGCCCAAATTCAGTCAGCACTTCATCGACCACGCGCTGGCAATCGGCGGCATCGTCGACCCGGCCTTGGTACACCGAGACCGTCGCTCCGCCGGCGCGCAACTCCGCCTGCAGAGCTTGCGCCGTTTCCGTGCCGCGACTGTAACCGGCGGCGACCCGGCATCCATTCTTGGACAGGAGCCGCGTGATCGCCGCGCCGATGCCACGCGTACCGCCGGTAACGAGCGCCACTTGACCGTCGAACATAATTTCCTCCACACAACTGCCGATAACGGGGCATCCGGTTTCTTCACGGAGAAGCTCGCAACTCCGGCACGGGGATGGAAACGTTCCACTGGCCGCAAGTAGGGTAAGGTAAGCAGGCTCGCGCCGGACCGGTCGAGCCGACCTTGAGGTTACACCAGCATCGACTACGGACTTTACGACGCAACGTACGTGACGCTTGCTCCTATGCGCTGGTCGGCGGCTACCGCCGGGGCCATTTTCAGCAACCCGTTCAACCCGTTTTCCTACACGCTGCCGGCGCGAATGATCAGCGCCGGCGCAAACGTGTTCGACGGCCTAACGCGGCGGCGCGGCAAGCCCGACTGGAACATCCCGGCCGCGGCCGATGTCATCGACACGCGACCGTTCTGCCGGCTCGTACGCTTCTCGCAGGACCGCCCGGCCGACGTGCCGCGTGTCCTGCTCGTCGCACCATTGTCGGGCCACTATGCGACGCTGCTGCGGGGCACGGTAGCCGCGCTCGTCGCCGACCACGACGTGTATGTTACGGATTGGGCCGACGCCCGCGACGTACCGCGAGCCCATGGCGACTTCGATCTCGAAGCGTATATCGGCTATCTCATCGACTACCTGCGACTGCTCGGCCCCGAGGTCCACGTGATGGCCGTGTGTCAGCCGGCGCCGGCCGTACTTGCCGCCGTCGCCCTGCTCGCCGCGGCCGGTGACGCAGCGCAGCCTCGCTCGATGATCCTCATGGGCGGCCCAGTCGATACCCGCGCCGCGGCCACGGCGCCGACGAAGCTCGCCGAAGCCAAGCCGCTCGACTGGTTCGATCGGGAGCTCACGACGACGGTTCCAACCTATTATGCCGGTGCCGGGCGGCGCGTCTATCCGGGCTTCATGCAGCTCGGTGCGTTCTTGTCGATGAACGCAACGCGGCATATCGATGCGCACATCAACATGTACAACGAACTCGTACGCGGCGACGGCGAGTCGGCCGGCGCGCGACAAACGTTCTACGACGAGTATTTGTCGGTCATGGACGTAACGCGCGAGTACTTTCTGCAGACGATCGAGCATGTGTTTCAGCGCCATTCGCTGGCCGCGGGAACGCTGACATGGAGCGGCCGGCGGGTCGAGCCCGCCGCAATCGGACGCACGGCGCTACTCACGGTCGAGGGCGAACTCGATGACATCTCCGCTCCGGGGCAGACGTATGCCGCGCAAGCCTTGTGTTCGTCGCTGCGCAGCGAACAGCGCGACCACTTCGTGCAGGCCGGCGTCGGACATTACGGCATTTTCAATGGCCGCCGTTGGCGCCAAACGATCGCACCGCGCATCGCCGCGTTCATTCGCGCGCAGAGCTAGGTTGGTGCGGCAAGCCTAAAGGGCGTGCGCGGCGAACGCGCGATGTATGGATCTTGCCGGCCTTCACGCACTGTTGAATCAGCCTGTCGTCGCGACGGTCGTCATCGGCACCAAGTTCATCGGACGCTTGGAAACGATCGCCAATAGCAGCAGTACCGTCATGCTGGCTCCGCTCGACGCCGCCACCGCCGATAAAAACGACTACGCGATCAACGGCGTGCCGGCACTCGACATCGGCTCGATCGTCTTCATCGAGCGCCTCCCAATGTAGCTCGCAGCGGGCCGAACGGGCCCGAATGCTCGCTGACGGCGCAGGTACCGGATCGCTCGAGAACGCCGCAAGCCCGCGGTCCGCAAGACCGGGCGCGGAAACTACGGATTGCCGGTCGTTTGTGGGTCTCCGGCGGGCGGCGCGAACGGCAATAGAAGAAAGTCGTTCGCGATCGGTGTACCGACGCCGAGAATTTGGTTATAGCCGAGCTGTCCGGGTTTGACGACGACGACGCCGTTGTTACCGGGTATGCCTTGACGGTACGGATGCCGACCGCCCACGATCGTATTCGTGCGCGCTAATTCATAGAGGTAACCGTTGACATTGCCTAACCGGACATTGCCTTGTGACTGCTCGAGCACCGCCAACAGACCGGCGAACTCGGGCGCCGACGCACTCGTTCCGATAAATCCATAGGCCGTGCCGCCGACATAGCCGATCACGCCGCTATCCGCTTTTCCGCACTGCACCGGCACCGGATTGTGCTGGTCGTCGAACTCGAGCGGACAGCCGCCCATGTGCATCGCGATATCCGGGTCGACGCGCATCGACGAGCCCGTTTGCACCAATTCTTGATACCACGGCTGCTTGAAGATGGTGCTCGGTCCGCCCCCGGATCCCCAAATGGCGTTGCCGATCGAGTTGCCGACTCCATACGGATCGATCGGGCCTAGAACCGTATCGTGAAACGCGTTTTCCGATTGATAGGTCGACGTGAGCTTGCCCGGGATGGAGGATGTCTGCAGGTTCGTTCCGCCGACGCTCGTCGCACTCGGATCGTCGGACCAAATCGACGTTCCGGGTCGATCCGCATACACCGTTCCGGTGCCTGGCTTCAGCAAATATTCCGGCTGCGGGCAAGCCAGTCCACCGTCGTCACCCGAGCTGAACACAAACGTGATACCTTGCGCGTTACCTTGCAGAAACAGATCGTGGTAGGCTCGCAAAATACTGGTTTGGTCGATGCCGTTATTATATGCCGGCGTATAAAACAGCTCGCACTCGCCGTACGAGGTGGAGACGATATCGACGGTATTGAGTTCGTCGATCGCGGAATAGCCATAGAGAAAGCCCTCGAACGCCGACGGGACGCCGACTCCCACGATCGTTGCGCCCGGGGCGCTTCCGCCGGCCTGCTGCACATCGAGATTCGCTTCATCGGAAATAGTGGTCGTCGGATCGAACGGCAGGCCGCCGAGCCCGAGGTGCAGCAGCGCCGGTGCCGGAGCCAGCGCGTTACCGCCGCCGAGCAGTTCGTGATTGAAGTAGAGCGCGGCGTCGCTGTCGCTAAAATCCGACTCACCGACGGTCGCGATCGTTACGCCTTTTCCGTTGAACGGCGTGTAGGCCGGATAACTGTAGGCTTCTTTAAGATCGTCGAACCAATAATCGCCATGATTCGAGTAGCGATTGTGCGGATCGAGCGGTGCCAGCATGCGTAATTGCGGCCGCGGACGGACGGCGTACTGTAGCCCAACGAGCGACGCGCCTAGCGCGGCAAGCATTTTCGGAAGGTGCATTGCGCCGCGTGCCGCTGCGATGCGCCGGCGGCCTGCGGCATCCTGTACGACGCCTAAGCGGATTCCGAGCGCGCGCTCGATCGCGGCAACCGGCGCGTCCACATGCAAAAGTTGCGAGTCGGCTTTGCGCACCGAAAACCCGCTCCCCTCGAGTGCCGCGACGGCCTGCTTCAGCGTGCCGGGAGTCGGAGCATATCGGGCCCGGAACTGCGCGACCGAAATAAACCGGTGATAAACGGCCGAGCGCGGGTCGGATTGCAGCCGGGTGAGCGTCTCCAACTCGCCGGCATTGCGCAACGGTAGTTTTACGAGCAACCTCACTGCTTGGGTTGCGGCCGGCTTAGCGATGAACTGCGGCGCCACCGCTGCTGCCGGTCCGCAAACGCACGCAACGGCGACCGCGCAGAGAATGACTCCGCTTGCGAAAAAACGATAATAGTTCACAGCACGCTACCGGTACGGCGTAGAGCGGCTATTTCCCGGACGTCGATCCAAGCGTATTATTTTCTTTATCGTCGCGCACCGCACGTGCCGAATCGCCGGTACTTGCGACGTGCGACGTTATCGGACGGACGCTACTAAACTTATGCCGACAACGCAACCGATGATGGTTACGACCGCGGCGCCGACCGTTGCGATGAGCGGCGACAAACTTACCGCGTGGTCCGATCTGAGACCACGATCGGTAACGACATACCGATAGCCGCCATACACGGCGACGAGCGAACCAAACAGGGTGACGGCGGTACCGAAGACCGTCGCTTGAGATTGCGTCGCGGGAACGGTGTGCAATACGACGGCAATCTCGCGGGTAAAGAGCGCGAAGCGCGCGACCACGAACCCGAAGGCGATGAAGCTGAGCGCGGTGCGTAAATAGGCGAGAAACGTCCGCTCGTTGGCCAGAATGTCCGTCGCGCGTGGGCCCGTCATGAGCTCGAAGTACTCAGCGGCACAGCAGATGTCCCACTCTGATGCGAGCCGGTAACCCGGCCGAGCCGTCAAAGCGGACGCCGACGTGGTATGGTGTCTGGGTTCAAACATGAGTGACCGTACATCGCGCGTGTGCCGGCCGGCAACGCCTATTTCGAGATGACCGAGTCGCTAAGCGCAGACGGGCGGACAACGTTCGGCGTGCTGCTGCGCAGATACCGTCTGGCACGGCGGCTCTCACAAGAGGCGCTGGCCGAGCGGGCGAAGATCAGCAGTGAGGCCGTCAGCGCGCTCGAACGCGGTGCCCGCAAGGCTCCGCAGAAGCAGACGCTTATCTTGCTCATGGACGCGCTCGAACTCGACCGTGCCGCGCGGGAAGAGCTCGAAGGCACCGTCGCCCGCCCGGTTCGAGTCTTGGGCTTGCGTGAAGCGGTGCGTGAAGCGGACGTGCCGCCGGCACATAACCTACCGCGCCGCCTGAGCAGCTTCGTCAACCGCGTAGTGGAAATTGCCGAGCTGCGTACGCTGCTGGAAACCCAGCCGCTGGTGACCCTGCTCGGTGCCGGCGGGGTGGGCAAAACGCGCATCGCACTGCAGCTCGGCGACCTGCTGGGGAAACGTTTCCCCGACGGCGTCTGGTTTGTCGAGTTGGCCCGACTTACCGACGCGAGCCTCGTGGCCGCCGAAATCGCCGCCATTCTCGATATTCGCGAATCACCGGAGCGGCCGATTCTCGATGTCGTCGTGGGCGCCTTACGCGAGCGTCGGGTTCTGCTGGTGCTCGACAATTGCGAACACGTGATCGACGCCGCAGCGGCAGCCAGCGCCGCAATTCTCGAAAACTCGCGCGGCGCTTCAATCTTAGCGACCAGCCGCGAGCCGCTGCGCATTAGCGGCGAACATGTGTATCGCTTGAGTTCCTTCGAAGCGCCCGCGGTGGGAGCTTCGCTAAACGCTGCGGCGGCGATGAAGTTCAGTGCCGTCGCTTTATTCACCGAGCGGTCGATCGCGCACGAACCAGCGTTTTCGCTGACCGACGGCAATGCGGCGACCATAGCGACCCTCTGTCGCCGGCTCGACGGCATACCGCTCGCATTGGAGTTAGCGGCGGCTAAAATTCCCGTCTTGAGCGCCGTGCAAATCATCGAGCGGCTCGACCGGCGCTTGACGCTGCTCGCCGATGGCAATCGTACCACGCAGCCGCGGCAGCAAACCTTGCGCGCACTCATCGGCTGGAGCTTCGACTTGCTTTCGCCGATCGAGCAAACGTTATTTCGGCGGGCGGCAATTTTTGGCGGCAGTTGGACGCTCGAGGCCGCCGTGACCGTCTGCGACGGCGGCGAACTCGAAGCCGACGCAATTCTCAACGCCCTGGGGTCGTTGATCGCAAAATCACTGGTGCAAAGCGATCCAAGCGCCGCCGGCGGCGCACGCTTCTGGTTTTATGAAACAACGCGCGAATACGCCGCCGAGCAATTGGCACGCGCCGGCGAGCGCGACGAACTTGCACGCAAACACGCAACGTACGTGCTCGCCTTCGCCCGCGAGGCGCTGTCGCTGCGGCCGAGCGTGGCCGAAGACGTCTGGCTCGATCGCGTCGCCCGTAATCTGGACGACATCCGCGGCGCGCTGAACTGGTCGCTGACGGCCGGCAACGACATCGCCCTGGGAGCCGAAATCGCTACGGCGGCAGGCTTCTTCTGGTTCTCGCGCCGCTATGCCGAGGGGGTCGAGTGGCTGGCCAAGGCGCGCGGACAAATCGGCGCTCTCGAGCCCCGAATCGCAGCGAACGTTTATCTCGAATCCGCTCGGATCGAACCGTACGGCGACGGAACGTTAGCGCTTGCCGAGCGCGCGGCTGCAGCGTATGAAGCGATCGACGATGCCGACGGCTTGACCGAGTCGCTCACGCTCGTCGGACAGAATCTCGTCAACCAGGGCCGCTTCGAGGCGGCCGAACCCGTTCTGCGGCGGGGCATCGTTTTTGCGCAGCGTGTGGGCGACGACGTCATGCGCGCGAAGATCCTGGGGTTGCTGGGATTTTCACGCATCTACGCGCTTGATGCTGTGCCGGCGCGGAAGTACTTCGCCGAGGCGATACAGGTAGCGCAAACGGCCGGCAGCGATCGCGAACATGCCATTGCGTTGCGTGGTCTAGCCGAAATCGCACTACTGGAGGACGAGTGGAATGTGGCCATCGACGCTTGCCGGAGCGCGGTCGAAGCACTCGATGCGATCGGTGACATTCGTCGAGCGACCGAGGCACGCTGCCATCTCGCTCAGTCGTACGTGGCCGCCGGTAGAATGGAACTGGCGCGCTCGACCGTACTAACCACCGTCGTCGAACTCGGGACGATGCATCTTCCACTCGTATTTCTGCACGCCGTTATCGTATTAGCCGCAATTTTCTCGGCCGAGCACGATGATGGTCGCGCGGCGCAGGCGCTCGGCTTCGTCCAAGCGCGCGCGCGCAAATTACCGTATCGCCAGCTTATTTCGACGCAACGCATGTTCGATCGGACGACAGCGACGTTGCGCGAACGGCTTGGCGCTTCGGCATCCGAACGTATGGCACGCGGCACGCTGCTGAGCGACGATCAACTTCGCATGCTCCTCAGGGAAGGGTCGGCATTGTAGCTCGCGAAACGCGCGCCTGCACCGTCTGACGAAAGCAGGATGCGGATGGCCCTCTCGCTCGGGCAATTTTTTCTCGGCTTAGCTGCCGATGCGAAAGCCGCTCAAACATTTAGATCGTCCCAAGCTGCGGCGCGCGCGCAGATGGACTACGCCGGCATTCCGCAAGACGTTCAGGACATCGTCATCAGCGGCGACGCGCAGCAGATCGCCGCTGCGGTAAATGCCGGACTCGGCACGCCGGGACCCGGAGCCGGCGTGCCGGTGACGATTGCCTTCCATATCTTCGGACCGCCGGGACCGCCGCCGGCGGGCAGTCCGCCGCCAGATCCTTAGCGTTTAAAAGGGCGTCAAGCCGACGCCACGACCGTCGGCCGCGACGCGCGCTCGCTACGCGCTTGCGTTGCCGCGACCAGTGCGCCGAGCATCCCGAGGGTCCAAAGCCGCGGCTCGAGTTCCGCGGCTCCGCAGATCTCGGCCAACGCTTCGCTGCCGGCCGGCGCCTCAAGTCGCGTGGCGAGCGCAAACGTCAAGCGGTCGATCGGGAACATCGTGCATTGTTCTAAGTTGGGTGCGGCGACGAGCAGGTAGCACGAACGCGCCAGCGGCGGCGAACCGATATCGCGGCCGAGCTCGAGACGGCGTAATACCTCGGACCCGTCGCGCATCTCATCAAGCGCGCGGATGCACCCCGGCAGCCGAACCTCGACGCCGGCTGCAACGCCGGCAACGCGCGGTGCGGCATCGGGCCGCAACGATTTGAAAGCAAGCAAATACTTTACCGCATCGGTGAGCGGGTGGTCCAAGCCCCAGCGGTCGGCGATGAAGTGCCACAATCGCCGCTCGGGCGTGAGCCCGCGGTCGAGCGCGAACTCACCGCACCGGCGCACCAGTGCAAAGAACGTGTCGCCGTAATCGCGCGCCAGCGCGCGCAGCAGGTGCGGTCCCAGCGCGTACAGCGCGCGATAGCCCTCGGTCAGGGCGATGTTCGCGCGGCGCTCGATTCCAGCGGCAAAATAGTGATGACAGATGAAGACCACCGGATCGGCCGCCATGAGCTGCGCGTCGTCCGCTTCGAGCGCCGGAAAATTAAAGTCGTTGATATGTCCGTCGTAGGCGAGCGCAGCTCCGAACTGCGTCGTAAGACCGGTTCCCGGCTCGGGCGTCAACAGATGCAGATGGACGTCCACGTTAGCCGCGTTGCGCTCGATCGTTTCGCCGATCAGCTCTAGCGTCTGTTCGGCATCGGCTGGGGTTTCGTTCGGAAACCCGGTAATGAACGACGCGATCGGATTCATGCCGAGGTCGATCGACGCCGCGACGATCGGCCGGTAGAGCCCGAGATCGAGATGCTTTCCGACCAGTGGCTGCAGCCGCGCCGAGCCGGTTTCGACACCGTAATAAATTGACGTGCAGCCGGCGGCCCGCATTTCCGCCAGCAGGTCCGGATCGACGCAGTCCATCCGCGCCGAACAGCTCCAACTATAGCCGCGCCCGGTGACGGCGGCACAAAACGCACGCACTTTGGCTTTGTCGACGGTGAATAAATCATGCGTGAGCGCAAAGCGGCCAATACCGTACTCCACCGCCAGCCGGTCGAGCTCGCCAACGAGCCGCTGCGCGGACTTGAGCCGATAACGGCGGCCAAAGAAACTCGCCGTCGAACAAAACGTGCAGCCGAACGGGCAACCGCGGCCGGCATCGACGCGTAAACCCGTCAAGCCTAATTCCGCGATCGGGTACGAGTCATAGGCCGGAAAGGGCAGCGCATCGAGGTCGAGCACGGGACCGGCATCCCGCGTTCGCACGATCGTGCCGCCCGCGCGATACGTCGTTCCCAGCACGCTTGAAAGTTCGCGCCGGCCACCGAATGCGTCGACGATATCGCCGATCGTCGCTTCGGCTTCATTGCGCACGATGGCGTCGAAAACAGCGTAACGTTCGAGAATTTCGCGGTCCAGAATGCTCGCGTGCGGGCCACCGAGGACGATCGGCGTTTGGGGCAGATACGCGCGCACGTGTCGCGCAATTTTTAACGTGCAGACGAAGTTACAGCCCAGCGACGTAAAGCCGACCAAATCCGGGTTGCCCGCGACGATGCGCGCCGCAACATCGTGATAAAAGTGCGGACCCAAGTGGGTTCTGCCGGCGACAAGATCCAGTTTTGGATCGAGCAGTGTCGCCGTGTGCCCGCTGCGCCGCAAGACGGCGATGAGCGAAATGAGGCCGAGGTGCGGCTGTAGATCAACCGTATAGCCCGCTTGCGATTTCTCGAGCAGCACGTTATCGACCAGCGTGATCCGCATAAGGGCCTCCGCATCGCTCGTCCGCCAACGCGGCTATGCGCCCCTTCCGGGCATGTCGGCAGCCCGGCTTGGCCGGTCTCGGATTGGGTCCTGTACGGGCGGTGTCCGGGCCGCGTCCGTGTTGCCCGCGTCGCGCCTGAGCGACAATGATTTCACCAGCCAACGCGCTCGATACCGCTTCCCTTCAACCGGTGGCCCCGTCGCCAAGGAGACCTTATGAACGTCCGTATCCCGTCACACCCCAGCGCTTCCGCTGCCGACAATCTCGCCGGCGCCGCCGGCGGCCTGGTACGCAACCCGGTCGTGACCGGATCGATGTTCGGCGGCTGGGGCCCGCGCCTCAGTCGCTGAGCGCTCGGATGAAATACACCATCTCGAGCGCGGTCGTGTGCGCGCGCTCGCGTAAATTTGCGCCGGCGCCGTGTCCGCCTTCGATCACCTCGTAAAAATAATTCGGAATGCCCAGCGCGCTCAGTTTAGCGGCGAACTTCCGCGCATGCTGGGGCCCGACTCGATCGTCTTTGGTCGTCGTCCAAATCAGCGGCGTTGGATAGTGAACGCCCGGCTTAATATTGTTGTACGGCGAAATCGACGCTAAAAAGGTGCGTTCATCGGCGTTCGATACGCTCCCGTATTCGCCAACCCACGACGCTCCGGCCGCGATCTGCTCGTAGCGCAGCATATCGAGGAGCGGCACCTGGATGTCGACCGCGTGCCAAAGTTCCGGATGCTGCGTAAACTCGACGCCCATGAGCAGACCGCCGTTCGAGCCGCCTTCGATTCCCAGCCGGCGTGGCGACGTAATCTTGCGGGCGATCAGATCGTCAGCCACGGCGCGAAAGTCGTCATAGATGAGCTGTCGATGCGTCTTGAGTCCGGCATCGTGCCACGCCGGGCCGAACTCGCCGCCGCCGCGGATGTTCGCAACGACATAGACGCCGTGCCGCTCGAGCCAGAGTTTGCCGATGAGCCCCGAGTACGATGGAGTCAACGATACCTCGAAGCCGCCGTAGGCATAGAGCAACGTCGGATTGGAACCGTCGAGCGCCAGCTCTTTGGGATGCACGATGAAATACGGTACGCGCGTTCCATCTTTTGATGTCGCTTCGTATTGTTCGACAACGTCGTTCGAGGCGTCAAAACGGGCCGGCGATGTTTTCTCGACCGCCAGCGTCTGGGTGGCCGCATGTAACGCATACAGTGTCGGCGGCGTGAGATAACTTGTCACGTTGAGGAACGCATCGTCGTTGCGCAGAGCGGTGTCGGCGACGGAGATCGACGCGTTGTCGGGCAGTTCGAGTTGGCGCTTGGACCACAGGCCGCCGGCTTGCGGCGCATATACGAACGCTCGGCCTTTCACGTTCTCGTACGTCACGACAATCAATCGCGAGTGCGTCGCGGCGACCGCTTCGAGCGTTTCGCGCGGACCGGGCGCGTACACCAGCGCCGGAGCGGGATGCTCCGGATCGGCGCTGAGCGCGGCCAGATCGAAGGCCACGAGCGAACCTTGCGTAAACGTCGCGCCGTTGACGTTCCAATCGTCGTTCAGCCGAAACAAGAGGCGACCGGCAATCAACGCCTCGTTTTGCGCTTTGAGCGGAACATTGACTTTCTTCCAGCCGGCGGCCGTTCGCAGATGGTATTCGTTCTCGAAGAACGACAGATGTCGCGTGAGCATGACGGCGCGATTGCCGTTGCCGTCGGTGAGCCTCGTGAGTCCGACGCCGACGTCGGTTTTTTCACCGCGAAAGACCTCGACGGCGGCCGATGCCGGCCGCCCGCGTCGCAGTTCCTTAATGATGTACGGATAGCCCGACGTTGTAACGTCACCGGCATTCCACTCGCGCGCCACGAGCAGCGTATCGTTATCTTCCCAGGCCGTTTCTTGCTTTCCGCGCGGCAAGGTAAAGCCATCCGCAACAAACGCGTGCCGTTTGAGATCGAACTCGCGAACCGTCGATGCGTCTTCACCGCCGTCGGAAAGCGAAAGCAGGCAGCGGTCTTCCGCCGGCTCGCGGCAGTCGGCGCCGTGCCAAACCCAATTGGCGTTTTCGCTTTTCGCCAACGCGTCAAGGTCGAGTACCGTAGTCCAAGCCGGCGCCGGCGCCGCGTAATCCGCCGGCGTCGTTTTACGCCAAATACCGCGAACGTGATCCGTATCTTGCCAAAAATTATAGACATCGCCGGCGAGCGACGTGGGCGCCGGAATGCGATCCTTCGCCGTGCTGATGCGCAGAGCGTCGGCGTACAGTCCGGCATAGCGCGGATCGCCTTCGAGTACGTTGAGCGTTGTCGCGTTGCGCGCTTTGACCCAATCCATGGCGCGCGCACCATTCACGTCTTCAAGCCACAGATACGGATCGACGGACGCGGCCGGCGCGGCGCCGGCATGCGGCCGGACACTTACGCACAAAGCCGCAACGGTCACGGCCGTAACAACGGATAATATCGCTTTGCTGAGCATGGCTGGCGATATTTCCCGCGCCATGGAAGTTTTCCGGCTGGCCGACCACTACACCGGCACGGCCGGCTGCGCTTCAAATCGCCGGCGCCTTGGGAGGTCCGTGCCCTTAGTCTTTTTCGCTACGATCGCGTCGAACGGCAACGCGCTTGCCGCGAATCGTGGCGCTGCGCAGCGCCGCGAGTACGCGATCCACGGCATCTGCCGGCACACCGACGAGCGAAAACCGGTCCGCGATCTCGATCGGACCGATATCGCGCGATTGCAGACCGGCTTCATTGGCGATTGCGCCGACGAGATCGGCTGGACGAATACCGGCGGAGCGCCCCAAGCCGACGTAAATGCGACCGACATCGACGTTGCGTTCGCGACTCGCGACCGAGCGCGGCGCAAAGGATTTACCAGCGGCAGACGGCGCCGCGGCCGGCGGCGGCGCGAGTTCCGGAATTTCTTCTTCGTCGGCTTTTCCATCGCGCGCCTCATCCGCAAGTTTTACCGCCGCAGCCGCCACATCGAGCACGTCGTACTCGCCGGCAAGCGCCTCGACAATGACGCGATACGATTCGAGGCCACCCGCCTCGAGCAGGTCCTCAAGTGCGCCACGCACGAGCTCGAGCCGGTGCGCGCGTAAATCGTGGACGGTCGGTACCGATTCCGTCCGAATTTTTCTTTTGGTCAGCTGCGCGATCGTGCGCAACATGCGGTGCTCACGCGGCTCCGCCAGCGTGATCGCCACGCCTTCCCGCCCGGCGCGACCGGTCCGGCCAATACGATGCGTATAGCCATCGGGCGACGACGGCACGTCGAAATTTACCACGTGCGAAACATGGTCGATATCGAGGCCCCGCGCCGCAACGTCGGTAGCGACGAGAATGTCGGAAATACCGTCGCGGAAGCGCCGCATCACCCGATCGCGCTGCTCCTGCGAGAGTCCGCCATGCAGCGCCTCGGCATGGTAGCCGCGAGCCCCCAGCGTTTCCGTCAATTCGTCAACTTCCGTACGCGTCCGACAAAAGACGATTGTCGACGTCGGATCTTCCATGTCCAGCACGCGCGCGAGTGCCGCAACTTTATGCCGGCGCGCGACGATGTACGCGACCTCGCGCACGCGCGGAGCTTCACCGGCCGCAGCCGTTTCGCGGGCGATGGTCAGCCGAACGGCGTCGCGCAGGTGACGCTTGGCGATCGCTAAGATTCGGGGCGGAAGCGTTGCCGAGAATAAAGCGGTTTGGCGCGTCGACGGTGTGGCCGCTAAAATCGCCTCGAGGTCTTCAGCAAACCCCATATCCAACATTTCATCGGCCTCGTCGAGCACCACGGTCTGCACGGCAGCGAGGTCGAGCGTTTCGCGCCGGATGTGGTCGAGTGCACGGCCCGGCGTCGCGACGACGACGTCGACACCGCGCTTGAGCGCGCGCAACTGCTGTTGCATCGATTGGCCGCCGTAAATCGGCAAAACGCGCGTTGTCAGTTTGCGACCGTACTTGTGCACCGCTTCGGCCACTTGCATGGCAAGCTCGCGGGTCGGCACCAGAATCAACCCACGCACGCGCGGCTGCTCGCCTTCGGCCGTACGGGAGATCCGGTTCAGGAGCGGTAACGCGAACGCGGCGGTTTTACCGGTACCCGTCGCGGCCTGCCCCAGAACGTCACGTCCATCGAGCAGTGGGGGAATCGCTTCACGCTGGATTGCGGTCGGCTCTTCATAACCCAAGCCGGCGACGGCCTCGACCAACTCGGGCGAAAGCCCCAGTGTGGCGAAGCCGCCGGCACCGTCGGGTTCCTTTGCTTGCATCGTTTGAACGAGTTCTGTCTGCATGTGCGCCCATAGTGACGCTTTTGGGGGGCTGTGTCCAGGCGAGCAATGGGAGCGAGCGACGAACCGGTCTCGTTCCGGCGCGGCGTCCTAAGGCCGGATAGCGGCGGCAGGCTAACGGGGCTCGAGGACGGGCATAAGGAAACCATGCCCGTGAACTCCACCTCGCAAAGCGCACGCAACGCCGACGTCATTCTCATCGGTGCCGGCATCATGAGCGCGACGCTGGCCGTACTGCTCAAAGAAGTCCAGCCCGAGCTCGATATCGTGCTGCTCGAAGCCCGCAACGGCCCCGCTCAAGAAAGCTCCAACGGCTGGAACAACGCCGGCACCGGCCATGCGGCGCTGTGTGAGCTCAACTATACGCAACAGCGCCCCGACGGGACGGTCGACATTTCGCGTGCACTCAAAGTGAACACGCAATTCGACTTATCGCGGCAGTTGTGGTCATACCTCACTCGTACGGGCGCAATCGCCGCCCCGGATACCTTCATTCACTCCGTGCCGCATATCAGCTTCGTGCGCGGTGCGGAGAACGCGAGCTTCTTGCGCAAGCGTTTTGAGGCGATGAGCGCGCATCACTGTTTCCGCGGAATGCAGTTCTCGCAAGATCACGCTGAACTCGCGTCCTGGATGCCGCTCGTCATGGAAGGCCGCGACCCGGCCGAGACGGTCGCCGCAACGCGGATGGCGCAGGGAACCGACGTCGATTTTGGGACGCTCACGCACGTGCTGATCGCGCATTTGCAAACGCTACCGGGCTTTCGGGTTGCCTACGGTCAGCCGGTCAGCGATGTTCGGCGGTCCGGAGATCGCTGGAACGTCGTCGTTAGCGAGCACGGTGGCCATCGTCAGACGCTGTCGACGAAGTTCGTATTCCTCGGCGCCGGCGGCGGCGCATTGCCGCTACTGCAAAAGAGCGGCATCGCCGAAGGCAAAGGCTTCGGCGGCTTTCCGGTCAGCGGTTTATGGTTGCGCTGCGACGACCCGGGACTAGCCGATCGGCACGATGCGAAAGTCTATGGCAAGGCGTCGGTCGGCGCACCGCCGATGTCCGTGCCGCATCTCGACGCGCGCGTCATCGATGGAAAACGCGCGCTGCTGTTTGGTCCGTACGCTGGTTTTTCAACCAAATTTCTCAAGCACGGCTCGCTTACCGATCTCGTGCGCTCGATCAAGCCCGACAACCTCGGTACGCTCCTGGCCGTCGGCCGCGATAATTGGGATCTTACGAAGTATCTCGTCGGCCAAGTGATGCAAACGCCGGCACAGCGCTTTGAAACACTACGCGAGTATTTTCCTAACGCCAAGTCTGCGGATTGGAAACTCGCCGTTGCGGGTCAGCGCGTACAAGTGATGGTACCCGACAAGAAGAAAGGCGGCGTTTTACAATTTGGCACCGAGGTCGTCGCTAGCGGCGACGGCTCGATCGTTGCCGTGCTGGGTGCATCACCTGGGGCATCGGTCGCGGTCGCGATGATGCTCGACATCATCGAGCGGTGCTTCGTGCGCGAACTGCCCGGCTGGAAGGCCAAACTTAGCGCGATGATTCCGTCGTACGGTCACTCGATTGCCGACGACGCCGAACTGTGCCGTCAGATACGCGCGGATACGTCCGCGGCTCTACGCTTAGCCGACGCCGTTACGGCGTAGCTGACACGGGCCGGCGTGCTCGCGGCACGCCGCGGAGAATGGTACGTCATCGAGGCGGCGGTACGTGGGCGATGACGGGCTCGAACCGCCGACCTTGTCCGTGTAAAGGACCTGCTCTCCCAGCTGAGCTAATCGCCCCGGTTATTTAGCCCCGATTCGCCGTTAGCTCCAGGGCCTCCCACACCCCCGCAACCGGCGACCCGATGCGACGAAAGCGCTCGTAGGCAAAGCCTATCTTCATGATCCCGTTCAGGCTCGGCAATGCTTCGCGGTCAGGGTCGGCGACGTTCACATCTGGTTCGTCTGTTGAGGATTTATCACGTTAGTGCGCGGAGTCAGCGATTCGCAAACACCGTTGCCTTTCTCGATTTTTGCTGCACTCTTCGGACGCGTTTCTACGCCGGCTTTCGTAATGCAGCTGGTTCACGAGCTGAGCCCGAGCGCTCGAAACGTCTTGCGGCGTAGGAAAGCCGCGCCAATCTTGAGCGGAACCGCACGCATGCCCATCGGCTCGCCGGAGCGCCCGAAGAAGAAGCGAAGATCTCGTTCAGCGCCGATTGCTGGGCGAAAGGTCAGACGCGACCTCGCGATACAAATGCCGCATCGCATCGACCAGCAGCGAGCCGACGCGAAAAACGCCGTCACCCGATAACCGCAGCGCCATCCAAGGCGTTCCACTATGACGCTGGACCAGTAAATACGTCGCGTCTTTGAGCGGGTAGATCGCGAATTGGTCGGATTCCGCGATTGGCGCGACACCATCGAGTGTTGCCGGATCGAAGCGCTCGAGAAAATCCATGCTGTCTCCCGTTTCTTTGCTATCCCGTACCCGAAGCGAGCCACGGACAAACGACTTGCTTTCCAGCCGGGGCGCAACGACCGCGCCGTCGCCGCGATCCGGCGTACTGCGGCATGTGCCGTCCGGCAGAGCGGAGTAAGGAGAGCGATGAAACACGGAGCGGCATGAAGTTTTTGCGCGAAAACGGACTCAGCGTTGTTAGCGAAATTGGGTTCAACTTCGTGTTGCCGTTTGCGATGTACAGTCTTACCCAGGCAAAATTGGGTGACGTCAATGCACTGCTCGCATCGTCAATTCCGCCAATCGTCTGGAGCATCATTGAATTTGCTCGCAAGCGGCGCGTGGACGCGCTCTCGCTCATCGTTCTAGCGGGTCTCGCGCTTTCATTATTGGCCTTCGCCGGAGGCGGGTCTGCGCGCTTTTTACAACTGCGGGAGAATCTCGTCACCGGCGTCATCGGACTTGCGTTTCTCGTCTCGGCGGCTATCGGTAAACCGCTCATCTATCAGTTGGCGCGAGCGAGTATGAAGCGAAAATCGGCGACCGATCTGCGACAGTTCGAACAATTGCAAGACAACGTGTACGTGCGCCGCAGCATGATGTTCATGACCGTTGTATGGGGCGTCGGGTTGATCGTTGAAACGGTTATCGCTTGCGCGTTAGTCTTTACGATGCCGATCGGCGCGTATTTAATTGTTTCGCCGATCGTCGGTTACGGCTTCATGGGAGCTTTGGGCCTTTGGACAATTTGGTACGTCCGGCATCAGCGGCGCATGGGCGCCTCGCGCCGCGCAGCCGTGTCACCACCCAGGGTTTCAGCCGAGCCTTAGGGCGATGGGCGGGCCCAGCCGCCGGGAATACGAGCCGGTGCCGAAGCTACGAGATTCATCCGATGTCTTCGCCCCTTAACCGCTGGAAGAAGAAACGTTCAACGCGCCCATACACATTTACGATGAGGCAGGAATGGACTAATTAACCCAAAAGTTTAGTCATTAAATGGAGATTTCTTTCACACATCGGATGTCTGTTCGCTGCCACAGGTATGCTAGACGGCGCTGATGGCCGTTGGTGACTTGCCGGCGGATCGGCCCTTCGCGCTCGAACTATCCGGCATCAGCAAGTCGTTTCCCGGCGTGCGGGCGCTGACCGATGTTTCGCTGCAAGTCAAACGCGGCGAAGTCCGCGCGCTGTTGGGTGAGAACGGCGCTGGTAAGTCGACGTTGATGAACATTTTGAGCGGATCGCTCGGCACCTACGACGGCGACATCACCATCGACGGCCGGCGCGCCGATATTCGATCGCCCCGCGCCGCACGCAATCTCGGCATCGCGATGATCCATCAAGAATTGCACCTCGTACCGGAACTCTCCGTCGCCGACAACTTCTTTCTCGGCCGGGAATTCCATACGGGGCTCGGCGCACTCGATCGTCGGCGTATGCGGCGCGAAACCACACGGTATCTGGCCGAGCTCGACCTTGCCATTTCGCCACGCCGCCCGGTCGGACTCGCGCGCGTTGCCGAGCAGCAACTCATCGAGGTTGCCAAAGCACTTTCGCTCGACGCGCGTATCTTGATCATGGATGAGCCGACCTCGGCGCTGGCAGATGCCGAAGTGCAGCGGCTCTTCAGCGTGATCCGGCGCCTGAGCGCGCGCGGCGTGGCCATCGTCTACATTTCGCACCGGCTAGAAGAACTGCCGCAGATCGCGCACAGCGTCAGCGTTCTGCGCGACGGCCGGATGATCGACACCGTCCCGATGGCAAATGCAGCGCGGTCAGACCTCATCGCCATGATGGTCGGGCGACCGCTTCAAGCATTCTACCCAAGCGCACCAACAGTTTCCGCCCGACGCGAAGTCGTGCGGACGCACGGATTGGGCTTAACCGCCGACGTCGCTCAGGGCCGACGCCCGCTGCACGATATTTCGCTCACGCTGCACGCCGGAGAAATCGTCGGGATTGCCGGGCTCATGGGCGCGGGACGAACCGAGATTCTTGAAACGCTCTACGGCGTGCACGCCCGGCGTAGCATGAGCGGCACCGTCTATCTCGACGGCCGGCCGACGGACATTCACTCGCCGCGCCAGGCGATCGCGCGGGGACTGGCATTCATCACCGAAGACCGGAAGGCACAAAGCCTTATCACCACCTTGTCCGTGCAATTCAACGTAACGTTGTCGGCGCTCGGACGCTTTGTGCGCGGGTTGACGATCGACCGCGCGAAGGAACGGGCCGCCGTTCGCGACGCGATCGCGGATCTTCGCATTAAAACGCCGAGTCCGCTCGCCATCGTCAATAATTTGTCGGGCGGCAACCAGCAAAAAGTCGTGCTGGCCAAATGTTTGCTCGCGCGTCCGCGCGTCTTGCTGATGGACGAACCGACGCGCGGCATCGATGTCGGCGCGAAAGCCGAGATCTATACGCTCATGAAGCGGTTGTCCAGCGAAGGCCTGGGCATCCTGATGGTCTCGTCGGAGTTGCCCGAACTGCTGGCATTGTGCGACCGCATCCTCGTAATTTGCGAAGGCCGGATCACGGCGGAATTCGCGCGCGACGCCGCGACCCAAGAAAAGATTCTCGAAGCCGCCACGCGACGGGAAGCGGTGCTCGCTCATGCCGGTTGAGCCCATTGTCGCCGAAGCGCCGCCGCCTCAGATCCCGCTGGTTCGCCGGGCCAGCCGGGTGCTGCCGATGCTGGGTTCGCTGCAGGGTTACATCGGCCTCATCGTCGTTATCGCGGCCGGCGTCATCACCAAAGGCAGCATCTTCTTCGACGGCACGAATCTGACCAACGCCGTTGGCGCTTTCGCGTCGCGCGGCATTCTCGCAGTCGGCGAAACACTCGTTATTCTAACCGGCGGTATCGATCTTTCGGTCGGATCACTGCTCGGTATTTCGTCGATGACGGCGGCGCTGCTGCTCACGCATTTCGGCTGGGGGCCATTGCCGATTCTCGGCGGCTCGATGCTTGTGGGCGCTCTCTTTGGTTTCGCGAACGGCGCCGGAACGGCATGGCTGCGGATCCAGTCGTTTGTGGTCACGCTCGCGATGCTCAGCATCGCCCGTGGATTAGCGCGCGAGGTAAGCGGCAACGTTAGCGTCGGTACGCAGATCGTCGGCGCCAACGGTAAGCTCAGCGCGCCGTCCCAGGCGTTCGAGTTGTTCGGGACGCCGGGACACAATCTGTTTGCCGGACACGCTCTGCCGCTATTGGGCAGTTACGGCGTCTACTATCCGGTCGTTGCTTTCGTCGTCATCTGTTTTGCTTTCCAGTGGGTGCTCTCGATGACGAGCTTCGGGCGTCACGTCTACGCGGTGGGCGGAAATGAGACCGCCGCCCGGCTTTCGGGCGTCAATGTCCGCTTCATCAAGATCCTGGTCTTTACGATTTCCGGTGCGCTGGCCGGGTTCGCCGGCCCGATCGATGCCGCGTACAGCGCCTCTGCCGACCCGCTGGCGGGTCAATCGTTCGAGCTCGATGCCATTGCCGCCGCCGTCATCGGGGGCACCAGCCTGTCGGGTGGCCGCGGCACCATCATCGGGACGCTCGTCGGTGCATTGATCCTTACACTGCTCGACAATGTCCTGGGCATCAACGGCGTAAGCGATAACGATCAATTGATCGTCAAGGGGCTTATCGTCGTTGCGGCCGTCGTACTGCAACGGCCCGATTTCTTTTCTTCCATCGGCCGCTTCATTCGTCCAACCTCCACTCGTGCTAAAGGAGACTCGATCCCATGAGACCTCATCTACTCCGGCTGCTGACCATCGGTTCACTCGCCGGCGTCGCGTCGCTCACCGCAGCAACGACGCTGCCTGTTGCCGCCGGCGCTCAAGCGCACCAATTCGTCGTCGGCTATTCGCAATCAAATAATGCCGAGCCGTACCGTGCGCAGCTCAACATCCAACTTGCCGAATTCATCAAAAAATACCCCGATCTCAAGCTGCTGCCGATCACCGACGCCAAGCAAGACAACAGTTTACAAGTCAGTCAAGTCCAGAGCTTTATCGCGCAGCACGTCGATGTCCTCATCGTTTCGCCGACCGAGCCGGCGCCGTTGACGGCTCCGGTCGAACAAGCCTGCGCGGCGCACATCCCGGTCATCATCTTGGATCGAACGGTCAACACCGACTGTTACACCTCGTTTATCGGCGGCGATAACGTGAAGATCGGCCAACTGGCCGGCGAAGCGGCGGTGAAAATGCTGCCCAACGGCGGAAATGTTGTCGAGCTACGCGGACTAACGAGCGTGAGCGGTCAAATCGAACGTGATAAGGGCTTCCGCAGTGGTATCGCCGGCAATCCGAAGATTAAGATCATCGCCGATCGCGATTGCAAATGGCTCAAAGAACCCGCGACGGCCGTGATGCAGCAATGGCTCGCGCAATATCCGAAAATCGATCTGGTCTACGGACAGAACGATCCGATGGCACTCGGAGCTTATCTCGCGGCGGACGGCGCGCACCGCGCCAAGGAAATGAAATTCATCGGCGTCGACGGACTTGCCATTCCCGACGGCGGGATTCGCGCGGTGCAGCTCGGGCAGCTCGCCGCAACCTTTGTGTACCCAACCGGCGCCAAGGAAGCCGCTGATTACGCCGAAGCGATCGTACACCATAAAACCGTCGAGCATCATCTCACCCTGAACACAACGGAAGTTACGGCAACCAACGCCGCGGCGCTCTACAAACAGTACGACTTCTCAAAAGTCGCCAACGGTTCGTAACGGCAAAAACGCAGCATGAAGTTTACGGCGTTCGAAACCTTTGACGTCCGGTTTCCGACGTCACTGGCGCATGACGGTTCCGATGCGATGAACCCCGACCCCGACTATTCGGCCGCCTATGTCATCCTGCGCACGGATGACCCGGGCGGTTTGGCTGGGCATGGTTTTGCCTTTACGATCGGGGCCGGCAACGACGTGCAAGTTGCCGGCATCAAAGCGCTTGCGCCGTTCGTCGTCGGCCGCGACGTGGAGACCGTATGCGCCGACATGGGGGCGTTCTTCCGCAGTATGACGCACGATAGCCACCTGCGCTGGCTCGGACCCGAGAAAGGCGTGATGCAGATGGCCATCGCGGCAGTCGCCAACGCCGCGTGGGACATCGCGGCGAAGCGCGCCGGGCTTCCACTCTGGAAGTTGCTCGCCGATATGTCGCCCGAAGCGATCGTCGCGCTGGTCGACTTTCGCTATTTGAGCGACGCGCTGACGCAGAGCGAAGCACTCGCCCTGCTCGAGCGCAATGCGCCGACGAAAGCCGAACGCGAGCGAACGGTGCGCGCCCAGGGCTTTCCGGCGTACACCACGTCTGCCGGCTGGCTGGGTTACAGCGATGAAAAGATCGCGATGCTGGTTCGCGCGGCAGTGGACGACGGCTTTACGCACATCAAGCTCAAGGTCGGCGCGAATGCGGCCGACGACGAGCGGCGCTGCCGCATTGCCCGCGAAGCGATGGGGCCCGACCTGCAGCTCATGGTCGATGCGAACCAGTTTTGGGATCGCGATCGGGCCATCGCGGCAGTTCACGAACTGCGTGCGTTCAATCTGTATTGGGTTGAGGAGCCGACGAGTCCGGACGACATTCTGGCGCATGCGGCCATTGCGCGTGCGATCGCACCGACCGCGGTGGCTACCGGCGAGCACGTCAGCAATCGCGTCGTCTTCAAGCAATTATTGCAAGCCAACGCGATCGGCTTCTGCCAAATCGATGCGGTGCGCTCCGGCGGCGTGAACGATACGCTCGCGACCATGTTGCTGGCGGCCAAATTCGGCGTTCCGGTCTGTCCGCACGCCGGCGGCGTCGGCCTGTGCGAACTCGTCCAGCATCTCTCCATCTTCGACTACATCGCCGTCGGCGCAAGTTTCGAGCATCGCGTGCTCGAATACGTCGATCACCTGCACGAACATTTCATCGACCCGGTGGTCGTGAAACGGGCGCGCTATGTCGTCCCAACGGCGCCCGGCTTCAGCAGCGCGATGCACGCTGCGTCAATCGCCGAATACCGCTATCCCGACGGACCGGTTTGGCGGCGCTTGACGGCCGAGCGCGAAGTCGTTCAACCGGCCGGCGTGTGACGCTTCGACCCTATGCCGTACGGTGCTAACCCGTTGTTTGGAGCACGTTGCTTGGCGTGAGACGAAGATCGCTTGGTCGGAGCGGCATCGAGATCACCGAGTTCGGCTTCGGTGGCGCGCCACTCGGCGGCATGTATAGCCGCGTTGAGGATGCCGCTGCCCGCGCGGCGCTGGCGGCCGCCTGGGATGCCGGTATCCGCTATTTCGACACGGCGCCGTTATACGGTTCGGGGCTATCGGAGCGGCGCTTCGGCGAGTTTCTGCAAACCAAGCCGCGCGCCGAATATATTTTGTCGACCAAGGTCGGCCGGACGTTGCACCCCGCGACCGGTCATTCCGCCGCGGATGGGAGTCTAGCGACGTTCTTCGGCGGGTTGCCGTCCACGGCAACCTTTGATTTCAGTGCGCGCGGCATCGAAGCGTCACTTGCCCAAAGTTCCGAACGCCTAGGTATCGATCGCATCGATCTCGTGTTTCTGCACGATCCCGAACAGCACATCGAGGAAGCGATCGACGTCGCCTATCCGGTGCTCGATACGTTGCGCCGGCGCGGCGCGATCGCAGCAATCGGAATCGGTACGAATCACGTCTCGGTCGCCGAAGAGTTTGTTCGCCGGTGCGATCTCGACGCGTGCATGGCCGCCGGGCGCTACACGCTCCTCGACCGCAGCGCGGCGGCAACCCTTTTGCCGCTCTGCGCCCAGCGCAATGTCGCGTTTATCGCCGGAGGCGTCTTCAATAGCGGTATCCTCAGTCGCGCACAGCCGATTGACGATGCAACGTTCAACTACGTGCCGGCACAGCCGGCTATGCTCGAGTGCGTTCGCCGCCTAGCGAACATCTGCCGGCAATACGGTTGGGAATTACCCGCCGCCGCGCTGCAGTTTCCGCTCACCTCCGCCGTTACCGCTGGTGCGCTCGTCGGCATGCGTTCGCCGCATGAAGTTCATGCCAACATGCAGCACTGCGGCAGGCCGCTTCCGCCGGCATTGCTGCAGGCGCTCGATGATGAGGTGCACCGATGCGCCGCGTCATTTTAAAGCGAACGGCGTAGCCATTCTTCGACGCCCAGCACATGCGTCGTCGCCCACGCATGGGCGAGGTCCGGCCGGTGGGCGGCGAGCGCGTCACAGATCATGTCGTGTTCCCAGAACGTGCGTTTGAGCGCATCTTCTTGGGTTAGCCCACGCCAGATCCGGGCGCGCGTTGTCGGGGCGGAGAGCGCATCGAGCATCGAGGCTAAAATACTGTTGCCGCAGTGGCCGGCAATCCGACGGTGAAACTCGAGATCGACACGCAAAGATTCTTCATTGAGCGATAACGGCGTTATGCTCGCCAGCAGCTCGCGTAGATCCGCCACACCGGCGTCGGTGATGCGCGTCGCCGCCATCGCGGTCGCAATCGGTTCGACCATACGCCGGACTTCAATGATCTGCAAGACCGTGTCGTCACGATGAAGATCGAGCACGAATTTCATTGCTTCGAGCAACACCGCGGGCTCTAAGCTGCTAACGTATGTTCCATCGCCTTGCCGCACATCAAGCACACGGATGAGCGACAGAGCACGCACGGCCTCGCGCAACGAGCTGCGCGAGAGCCCCAGCCGCTCGGCCAGCTCGTTCTCTTTGGGCAACCGGTCGCCGGGCTTGAGTTCGCCCGCGACGATCATCTCTTTGATCTGTTCGATCGCCGCGTCGGTGAGCGCCATGGCGACGTGTTCCGGACCGAACGCTCCATCACTTGCGACAAGGGCGCGGCACAACGGCCCGGCGCCTCACGCGCCTTACTCGACGGGCGATTCACCGTGGGCGGCAAGTGCAGCTACCACCTCGCCAAGCACGGCTTTGGCGCGCGACGTGGCGTTGGTTGGGCGATAGGTTTCGAGCGCCGGCGCCGCGCTGGCCGCAAAAGTGCCCGCGGCGACGAGATCGCCGCTGCGGCGAGCCTTTTCCATCTGACGCAGTTCTTCGAGCAAAGCCGCCATTGCCGGTCCACTGAACTCCGGCACATCGAAGCGCCGCGTTATATCGGTTGCGATCCGGTCAAGCGCTGCATCGACTTCCGCATCGTCGTACGTTATTGCCATTAGAATACCCGCTTCTTGCGATCCATGAGCTGCCAAATCATCGGCGTGAAAATCAATTGCATCGCGAGGTTCATCTTTCCGCCCGGGCACACGATGGTATTTGGGCGCGACATAAACGAATCGTGGAGCATCGACAGCAGATACGGGAAATCGATCCCTTTGGGATCCCTGAACCGGATAACGAGCATGCTTTCGTCGAGGGTCGGAATCGTGCGGGCGATGAAGGGGTTCGACGTATCCACGATCGGTACGCGCTGAAAGTTCGCGTTCGTGCGTGAGAACTGAGGAACGATATAATTCACGTAATCCGGCATTCGCCGCAGAATCGTGTCGACGATCGCTTCTTGCGAATGTCCGCGCGCCGTCTTATCGCGGTGAAGCTTCTGGATCCACTCGAGATTGATGGTCGGAACGACCCCAATGATCAAATCGGCTTGCCGCGCGACATCGACATCTTCCGTGGCGACCGCGCCGTGCAAACCTTCATAAAACAACAGGTCGGTGCCGGGCTCGATCTCTTCCCATGGCGTGAACGTCCCCGGTTCTTGCGCGTACGGTGCCGCTTCTTCATCGTCGTGCAAATATTTACGCAACTTGCCGCTGCCGGTCTCGCCGTATATGCGAAAGAGCGCCTCGAGTTCCGCGAACAAGTTCCCTTCGGGTCCGAAATGGCTAAAATGCGTATTGCCCGATTTGTGCGATTCGGCCATGAGCGTTCGCATTTCGATCCGGTTGTAGCGATGAAACGCGTCGCCCTCCACGACCGCCGGCGTGAGCCCTTCGCGCCGAAAGATCTGCTGAAATGTTGTTTTTACCGTCGTCGTTCCGGCTCCGGACGAACCGGTGATCACAAGAACGGGGTGCTTGGCCGACATGCGGGGACTCCTTGCGACCTATACGGTGCGATACAGCGAGCGCGCCTTGAACAGCGGCGTTTCAAAGCTGAGTGCTTCGCCGCGATCGTGTTCGGCATGCAACGCTACGAGCCGCTCGACTTCGTTACGCGATCCGAAAATAACCGGCACGCGGTCATGTAAACCGCGCGGTGTAATCTCCAAAATCCGTTCGCGTCCCGTTGAAGCGGCACCACCGGCGGCCTCGATGATCAGCGCCATCGGATTGACCTCATAGAGCAGACGTAAACGGCCGTACTTCGATGCGTCGCTGGTATCACGCGGATCGATCAGCAGCCCACCGCGCATCAAAATGCGATTTACTTCAACGACGAGCGAATCGACCCAACGCATGGTGAAATCGTCGCGTCGCGGGCCGGAGCGCCCGGCAACGCATTCTTGGACGTAATGTTGGACCGGCGGCTCCCAGAAACGCTCGTTCGAAGCGTCGATTGAGAACTCACGTGTGTCGGGCGGTATGCGCATTTCGGGGTGGGTGAGCGTGTAGGCGCCGATTTCGCGATCCAAGGTAAAGCCGTGCACTCCGGCGCCGATCGTAATGACCAGCATCGACGTGGGTCCGTAAAGCGCATAACCAGCGGCGACCTGCTCGGTTCCCGGTTGCATGAAATCGGCGGCGGTCGGATTTTCGATCCCGGCCGGCGCGCGGAGCACGGCAAAAATGGTTCCGACCGTAACATTAACGTCGAGATTGGACGAGCCGTCGAGCGCGTCGAAAACCAGCAGGTAGCGCCCGCGCGGGTAGCCGGGAGAAATGCGTTGCGGCTGCTCGATGCCCTCGAAGACCAGGCCACAAATTTTGCCGCCCGATTCGCACTCACGGACCATGATATCGGTCGCCGTCGCGCGCAGGAGACGCGGCTGATCGGTCACGTCGCAGGGGGCGCCGTCGCGGGACACCGGACTGAGGTAAAGCGCGCCACGCGATACGGCCGACGCAATAAACTTACACGCGGTCTGAATATCGTTCAGCAGCGCGGTGAGATCGGCGTCCGGATTGGTGCGCCGCAGTTGATCTTCGATAATAAATTTGCTGAAGGTCGTTCGATTGTGCGGCATAGCGCTCTCCAGGGGACGTAAAACTCGTCCGCGACTCGGAGCCCGACCCATTTGGCGCCGGTCACGGGCCAGCCTGCGCCGCGCAGACCGCGTCGCGCTTGCGTACGCGCCTCCGGCCGGTGTGCCTCATGATCATCCCGGCTTAATCCGGCACCGCCTATACTTGCAGTGTGTACCGGAGGCCTGATGCATCGTCACCTGCGAATCGTTTTGCCGTTTGCCGTTCTGTGTCTTGCGATCGCGTTAAGCGCTCGCGCCGATGCCGAGCGCGAGTTCTTGCCCACCGGGCAGTGGCTAACGCCCACCGCGGCGCCCGGCGCACACTACGAGCGCTTCATGACCGACCTGCGCCTCGACGGCAACGCCGAGGCAAACGGCGCGGTAGCCACCGCCCTGAGCCCTGACGGGACGGCGTTGCTGGTACTTACGAGCGGCTACAATACGTACTTCTCGAATCAAGACGGCAAGCCGATCGAGCATGTCGTACCCGATCCGTTAACGGGCCGGCCTTCGAGCATCAGCACGCCCAATGCGCAGTGGATCTTCCTCTACGACGTCAGCGGCCCCGTGCCGGTGCTCCGTCAGCGCATCGATGTTCCAAACACCTATTGCGGCCTGAGTTGGTTTTCGGATGGCCGGCGTTTCGCGGTATCGGGCGGCGCCGATGACCGCGTCTATCTCTTCGGAGCGACAAAATCCCGGGCGATCGCAGCCGCGGGTCAACAGTACGCGCTCGAACCGCCCGAGGTGCTGCTGCGGCATAACTCCAACGCCGACGCGCCGATTCCCACATATGACGGCGGCCTGCTCAAGGGAACGGTCGCCGGCGGTCCAGCCGGCGCGGCCCAATATCTCACCTACGGGTTCGGCGCAATCGCCGCCGGTCTGGCGATCAGTCGCGACGGCAAGACGCTTTACGTCGCGAATTTGCAAAATGATTCGCTCACGGCGGTCGACGTCGCGAGCCGGCGCATCGCAGGCGAGGTGCACTTCTTTCTGCCCGGCGGCGCCCAGGCGATCGGCGAATATCCGTTCGGCGTTGTCGCGTTATCGGGAGCCGACGGGCGAGCTCGCAAAGTATACGTGAGCAGTTTGCGCGACGGTCAGGTTGTAGCGGTCAATCCGGTCGGCGGCACCTTTACGACTATTGCCGTCGGCGGCGAGCCTAACGCGCTGCTGCTCTCGCCGGACGGTTCCACACTGTACGTCGCGAACGGCGATGACGACGCCGTGGACGTCATCGACACCAACTCCAATATCGTCACTCGCGTGATTTCGGTGTTGCGTCCCGGCTATCCGTATAAAGGTGCGAATCCCAACGGCCTTGCGCTTAGTCCGGACGCCAAAACATTATACGTCACCTTGGGCGGTGAGAACGCGCTGGCGTTCGTCGATCTCGCGACGGGGCGGCTGCGTGGACGTGTGCCGACAGGCTGGGAACCCAGCGGCGTGGCCGCGAGCGCCGACGGACGACGCTTGTTTATCGTGAATACCCGTTCCAACGCCGGTCCCAGCAATTATGCCGTCGATCAACATGATTACCCGATCCCGCAACCGCATGGCTTCAGCGGATATGTGTACGCGCTCGAGAAGGCGGCGCTCTTAACGGTTCCGGTCCCGGATGCTTCGACCTTAGCTGCTCTCAGTGGCGTGGTCGACGCGAACAATGGATTCTCGGCGCACGAAGATTCATCGCTTTTGTCGTACTTGGCCACTAAAATTCATCACGTTATTTATGTGATGCGCGAAAACCGTACCTACGATCAGATCCTCGGCGATCTTGGCGAGGGCAACGGGGCACCCGAGTTAGCCGAATTTCCGTGGCGCGTAACGCCGAACGCTCATCTACTGGCGACACAATTTACCGATTTGGATAACTTCTACGATTCGGGCGATGTCAGCGGTGACGGCTGGAATTGGACCATGCAAGGCCACGCAAACGACTACACCGATAAGTCGGTGCCGGTCAATTACGGTAATGGCGGCTTCACATTCGACTGGAACGGTTCACCGCGCAATCTCAACGTCTCGGTGCCCGAGTTCGGCCGGCCGGTATTGGACGGAGAACGGACGACAACCCTACTCGATCCCAGCGGCAGCTCAAATATCGAACCGGGTCCTAAAGATATTGCGGCCACGCAAGGCGATGGCGACGATCGTCCGTCGGCGCTCGGCGGCTACATTTGGGACGCCGTTCTGCGGACCGGTAAGACGCATCGTCACTACGGCGCCTATGCTGATGAGATCTACTATAACCTCGGGGCGCCGCTGTACTTACCGATCGACCGGTATGCCTACTCGCATCGGCGGCGTCAGGCGATTGCGCTGCGCCCCGCGCTGCACGACCGGCTCGATACGTACTATCGCGGCTGGGACTTGAACGTTCCCGATGTCTACCGCTTTGAAGAGTGGAAGCGCGAATTTGATGGTTTCGCGCGTACGGGTACGCTGCCGGACTTCGAGGTCCTCACGCTCATGATGGACCATTTCGGCAACTTCAAAACAAATGTCGGCGGGCTTACGACAGCCAACACGCAGATCGCCGACAACGATTATGCGCTGGGGCGGCTTGTCGAAACCGTATCGCATTCACGGTATTGGAAAGATACGGCAATCTTCGTCATCGAGGACGATGCGCAAGACGGTCCCGATCACGTCGATGCGCACCGGTCGGTCGGATTCGTCATTTCCGCGTACACGAAGCGCCATGCCGTCGTGTCGACGCCGTACACGAGCGTCTCGATGCTGCGCACGATCGAAGCGCTGCTCGGAGCGCGCCCATTAGGGTTTAACGATGCAAACGCGCCGCCGATGAACGACGTCTTTACCAGCGCGCCCAATCTTCAAGCATATACCGCGGTCATTCCCGGAAATCTGTGCCGGCCGCCGGTTAAACCCGATCTTGTGCCCGCGTGTCACGATCCGCGCGTGACCCGGACTGCGGCCGTTACGGAACGGCAAACACCGGCGTGGTGGTCGGCGCAGACAGCCGGTTTCGACTTCCGCGGCCCCGACCGGGTAAACCCCGGCGCGTTTAACCGGGTGTTATGGCGCGGCCAGATGGGTGACACCGCCGCGTATCCGAAATGACTACCTCATTCGGACGCATACCGGCCGCTTTATAGATACATGATGTTCCGTCGCGCGGTTCCCGGACGGAGGAGATGCGCCGCAACGTTGACTATGTGTGGACGCACCTCTACCGTCCGTTGAGACCGAGATAGGGTCATCCGCTTGTTCAACGCTCTCCGATTTCTCGCGCGTTCCGGCGGCATCGTGCTGCTCGCATCGCTGCTTGCAACCTCCGTCGAAGCGCAAACGGCACCGAAGTATCCGGACTATCCGAGTGAAACGCCTGCCACGTTTGATCCCCCGACGCTCGGACTCGATTACGATCGCCGTGAAGTGATGATCCCGATGCGTGACGGAGTCAAGCTACATACGATCGTTCTCGTGCCGGCCGGAACGACGCGAGCCGGCATTCTGCTGACCCGCACGCCGTATAGCGCCACCGCGCTTACGGCAAATACACCGAGCGTGCATTTAGCGACGAGCCTGTACGGCTATGACAACGCTACTGATACCATTATCAACGGGCACTATATTCGCGTCGTTGAGGACATCCGCGGAAAATACGGCAGTGAAGGCGACTACGTGATGAATCGGCCGATGCATGGTCCGCTCAATCCGACGCCCGTCGACGAATCGACCGACGCGTATGACACCATCGACTGGCTGGTGAAAAACGTCCGGGAAACAAACGGCAAGGTTGGCGTTATCGGGATTTCCTACGATGGCTTTCTGGCGCTAACACCGCTGGTCCATCCGCACCCGGCGCTCAAAGTCGCCGTTCCGATGAACCCGATGGTCGACGGTTGGCGCGGCGATGACTGGTTTCATAACGGCGCGTTTCGCCAGCAAAACATGCCCTATATCTACGAACAAACCGCGACCCGCTCCAACGACCTGCATTGGTTGTCGAGCAACTTCGATGATTACGACATGTACATGGACGCCGTTTCGGCCGGAGCGCTCGGCAAGCAGCGGAAGATGGACCAGCTCGGGTTCTGGACCAAACTAACGGCGCACCCAGCGTATGACGACTTTTGGCGCGAACAGGCCGTCGACCGGATTTTGGGCGCGCAGCCGTTGGGGGTGCCGACGATGCTTGTGCACAGCTTATGGGATCAGGAAGATATCTACGGCGCGATGGCGGTGTATAAAGCGCTCCGGGCGCAGAACATGCACAATAACCGGCTCTTCTTAGTCATGGGACCCTGGCACCACGGACAAGAAATCGAGGCCGCAAGTTCGCTTGGAGCCATCAATTTCGACGCTGATACCGGCCTGTATTTTCGCCGGCAGATTCTCGCACCGTTTTTAGCCCGCTATCTGCAAGACGGCGCGCCGGCCCAGACCATCGCGCCGGTAACAGCGTATGAAACCGGCACCAACGCGTGGCGCCGGCTGGCGACCTGGCCTTCCGGTTGCGCAAACGGGTGCACGCCGGCGTCGACTCCGCTGTATCTCCAGGCCGGCGCGAAGCTCGCATTCGTGCAAGCCGCAACGGGCCGCGCCTACGACGAGTATGTTTCCGACCCGGCGAAGCCCGTCCCATTTCGAGCGCGTCCGAGCCAGCCCGTCGGCTATACGGGCCTACTAACGTGGCCGCGCTGGCTGGTCGACGATCAGCGCGAGTTTTCCGGCCGGACCGACGTGTTGACGTACCGGAGCAGCGTGCTGACACAGCCGCTGAAAATTAGCGGCGAACCGGTCGCGCATCTCATTGCATCCACGAGCGGAAGCGACGCGGACTGGGTCGTCAAGCTCATCGACGTGTATCCGGATGAAGTTGCGGGTCAGCCCGAACTCGGCGGCTACCAACTGCCGATCGCCATGGATATTCTGCGCGGGCGTTACCGGCGAAGTTTTTCCGTACCGGCGGCGATCGATCCGGGGAAGCCGGAGCCGTATGTTTTCGCGCTGCCCAACGCGAATCACGTCTTTCTGCCCGGCCACCGGCTGATGGTACAAGTGCAATCCAGCTGGTTTCCGCTATACGATCGTAATCCGCAGACATTCGTGCCGAATATCTTTTTCGCCCAACCCGGCGACTATCAAGCGGCGACGCAGCGCATCTTTCACGCCCCCGGCGAAACAAGCTTCATCGATTTGCCGGTTGTCGCCACTGCGCATTAGTCAGGCTGCGGCCCGGACGGCTTGCGAGCGCAAAGACACGCCGTTCAAAACCTCGACTTAGGCGGCGCAGCAATCGGAGCGACCGCGTGAGCCGTGGGGCTTGACGATTCATCACCACCGAGCTATGGTTCTTGGGTGCCAGTTCGTACCGCAGCTACCGTTTTCCGGGCGCTTGCCGACCCGACGCGGCGAGGTATTTTCGAGCACTTAGTTCGCGATGGCGAACTCACGGTGCATGCCTTGACGCACCGCTCCGGCGTATCTCAGCCGGCGGTGTCCAAGCACCTCGGCGTTCTCAAGCTCTCCGGCCTGGTACGCGAGCGGCGTGAAGGCCGCGAAACGCATTGTCGAGCCGAACCCAAAGCGCTGGCGCCGTTAGTCGACTGGATGGCGCTGTACGGGACGTTTTGGCGTGCGCGCTTTGACGATCTCGAAGCCGTGTTGAACAGGATGGAAGAATGACTGAAGAATCGATCGAAACGCGCTCCGTCGTTGTCGAACGCGACATGCCCCATGCGCCGGAAAAGATCTGGCGCGCGCTCACCCAACCGCACCTGATCGAGGAGTGGCTGATGAAGAACGACTTCGTAGCTCAAATCGATCACCGCTTCGCGCTTCGAGCCGATTGGGGCGACGTCGCGTGTCAGGTGCTCGAAGTTGAGCCGAACAAAGTGCTGTCATACTCGTGGGCGGCCTACGGACTCGAGAGCATCGTCACCTGGACGCTCACACCGACCGGCACCGGGACCAGATTGCGGATGGAGCAGTCGGGCTTTCAACCGAATCAACAACCGGCCTACCAAGGCGCGAAAGCCGGGTGGCCGCAGTTCTTTACGGCTCTGGAACGCGTCTTGGCGCGTAATTCCTGATGCCGGCAAAAAAAGACGCGGTCGATCCATCGACAGAAATCGACACCTTGATCGCGCAAACGACCGACTGGCGCGGCAAAACACTCGCGAGCGTTCGCACGGCCATTCTCGAGGCCGATCGCGAGATCGTCGAGGAATGGAAGTGGATGGGAAGTCCCGTGTGGTCCCGCTTCGGCATCATCGCGGTCGGCAACGCACACAAGAAACACGTTAAACTCACTTTTGCCAACGGCGCGCACCTCGCCGATCCCGATAAACTCTTTAACAATGGTTTTAACGGCAACAAGTGGCGGTCGATCGATTTCTTCGAGGGCGATACCGTTGATGCGACCGCTCTGACAGATCTCATCCGTTCCGCTATCGACTATAATCGGACTCATTTTAAAGAAAAAGCGGCGCCGACCGGCTCGCGGACGAAACAGCTTAAAAGCAAGAGCTGAGGCCGCAGCCGTTACTCGCTTCGTGTCGCCGAGAAGTGCGGCTTAGCGCGCTGCCAGTTCAGCGACCGCTTCGAAGCGCGGCCGCAGCTTCGCTGTTAACTGAGCCATACGTAACGGGCCACAAGCAGCGCGGCGACCCCGTAGAGCAACGGATCAACCTCACGGGCACGTCCACTCAAGAGCTTGAGCGCCGCGAAGGTAATTACGCCGAAACTCACGCCGTTCGCGATCGAGAAGGTGAGCGGCATTAAGATGATCGTCAGGAACACCGGTATGGCGACAGCGTAATCGTCCCACTCGATATGGCGGATGCCGTCGAGCATCATCGCGCCGACGATCACGAGCGCGGGTGCGGTGGCCGCCGCCGGAATCGCACCGGCGATCGGCCAGAACAGCATCGACAGCACGAACAGAACGCCGACGGTCGCCGCGGTCAGCCCGGTGCGGCCACCCTCGGCAATGCCGCTGGCGCTTTCGATGTAGGCCGTGGTGGTGCTCGTGCCGAGCAGAGCACCGGCCATCGCCGCCAATCCGTCGCAGGTGAACGTCGCCCGGGCGCGCGGTAACTCACCCGTCGCATCGAGGAAACCGGCTTTGTTGGCCAGTCCGACGAGCGTTCCGGTCGCATCAAAAAAGTCGACGAGAAAAAAAGTAAAGACCACCGTGAGCAGTCCGAGGCCAATCGCGCCGCGGATATCGAGGACTCCAATCAAACCACTGGGCCAAATCGGCAAGGCGACGATACCGTTTGATAAACCGCCGAACGCAACGAGCGTATCATGCGGACCCGGATACACCGGTGCGCGGGTAACGATTGCGAGCAACATCGCGGCGATGATGCCGATGACGATCGCGGCTGGATTGCGCCGCACCAGCAGCGTCGCCGTCACCGCGAAACCAAACACGGCAATAAGCGCCGGCGCCGCGGCAAACGAACCCAGCGTGACGAACGTCGCCGGGTTAGCGATGATGAGCCCGCAATTCTTGAGGCCGATAAAGGCCAAAAACGCGCCGACGCCGGCGGTAACAGCAAACTTGAGCGGCAGCGGAATCGCGCGCACGACGGCTTGCCGCGCGCCGGCCAGCGAAAGAATGACGAAGATCGCGCCCGATACAAATACCGCGCCGAGCGCTGTTTGATACGGAATCTTCTGGCCGATAACGACCGTGTACGCAAAGTACGCGTTGAGACCCATGCCGGGGGCTTGCGCAAACGGATAGCGCGCCACGAACGCCATCAGAAAACTGCCGATTGCCGCCGCGAGTGCCGTGACGACGAGCAATTTGGCAAAGCCGTTCGGAATGACGATCGCGTTGCCGAGCACCTGCGGGTTCACGAACAGCACGTACGACATCGTCAGGAACGTCGTGACGCCCGCGAGCACCTCACGCGGAATCGTTGAGCCCGCCGCTCGGATGCCGAAGAACCGGTCGATCGGATTACGCGCGGCCGGTGGGCCTCCCCGAACGGGTATCGCGGTCATCGTTCGCACCGCATCAGCTACCGTCCGACGTGCGCGCGCAGCGAAAGCCGCAGCGTGCGAGTCACGGCCGGGATGCGGTACGTGGCATACGAACCTTGCGCGATCGACCCGTCGGTCGCTTGATAATCTGCCACGGCCGGCACGCCCAAGTTCGGCGCCGGCAGATAGTTGTATGAATTCGTGTTCAATAGATTCTCGACCGACACGTTGAAATCAAAATTCCGCGATACCGGTACGCGCAGCGCCAAATCGGCGATCGCGAAGGGCGGCTGATAATAGGCGTTGTTCTTTCCTTCGTAATCGAGCCCCAGAGCCACAAACGTCCCTGTTCGAAACGTATACGTAAGCTGTCCGTAGCCCTTGAGGTACGGATCGCAAGTGGCCAAGCCCGGCGTGAACGCCGCGTTGCCGCAGACTTGCACGTTGTTGGCCGGTAGCGAGGGAGTGCCCGTATACGCCGACGCCGGAATGCCGGACAAAATCGAGCTATCCGCCGTGACCGCAACGTTAAAGCCCAACCCGCGGCGCGGAGCATACACATACTTGAGAGTCGCGAGCTTCGCTTGCAGCCGCGCCACGTTGATCGGCTTAAAAATTCCGAGTACCACCCCGTTTTGGGTCACCTGCGTGGCAAGTTGTTGAAACACGTTGTGCACGGTCGAGTCTTGCAGATCGAGACTGATCACGGATCGGTTGGGCAACCGCCGATCGAAGCCCAAACTGTACGCGCTCGAATATTCGGGTTGCAGTTGCGGATTTTTGAGCGTGATGATACCGCCGGTATACAGGAACGCCGGCGGCTGCACCGCCTCCGGCCCGGCGACATCGCCGATGAATGGAAACGTCTCCGACGTGCCGGTCGCGGCACGCACCGACCAGTCCGACGTGGGCCGATACGCGAACGCGATGTGCGGATCGAAGCGCGACACGGAACGCTGCAATCCCGTCGTGATAATGTTCCCCGCGCCGTCGGTTACGGCCTGACCGGCGGCATTGAGCACCGGCGTCGATCCGGCCGCCGTCCACTGCGTCTGATACAACCCGAAATTAATTGCGAGCGGGTCAATCGGTTTTATTTGTCCGGTGAGCGAGAATGTCGAGTAACGCGTCGCCGAGCCCGGCGGCACTTGGTAGTTCGCGGGTGCGTTCGCATAGGCAAACGTGCTTTGTCCATGATAATCGTAGGTAAAATCGACAAAGCCGTTGCCGATCGGTCGAATCAGCGAAAACGTCGTGCCGTACAACTTATCGACTTCCGACGTGCTGTACGGATACTGGTAGCACAGTTCTTGACCTTGGGCGGAGTTAACCGTGTTTTGCGGGCTGTTGATCTGGTTGAAACTGTAAATGTTGCCGGGTGAACAGGAGACTTTCTCAAATAAGTTTGGGTTGGGCAATCCCGCGGTCGGAATTGGCGTCCCTGGCGCAAGCGACTGCGCGCCGGGATAACAGGGCTGGGTCGGGGTCGTACCGACGCACGCCGGGTAACTTGCATCCGGACCGAAATAGGCCGGGTATTCACCTTCGCCCGTGCCGTTGTACGTTTCGGGATAGATCGTCCCGACATACGGCCGAGCCAATAGCGTAACCGAATTGCCGAGTGACGACCGCAGCTGGGCGGAAAACAGTTGCTGGACGTTGCTAATGTTGGTGCCGGGGAACCAATACAACGCGTTGATGGTTTTGCCGATAAGGTTGGCGTTGGCGGGATTCGTGCACTCGAGCGTCCCCGGAATGCACTTCTCCACCAGCGACGGCCCGTAAGAGGCACCCCAGGCCGAACCTTGCGGCGAATAGCCGCCGTACGAGCCCAGGAAGCTGACATCAACCGATGTCGTCGGCGAAAAATCGTAACGCAGCTTGTAGAGCTGCCCGCGCGTATAGAGCGAGCCGCTGAAGTCGCCGCAAAAAGCAACGATGCCGGCCGACGCCGGCGAGTTTTGATTGAAGCCGTCGGACTGATACATGTCGCATTCTTTTTTGCCGAAGTAATAGCCGTTGCTGCCGGCCGTTCCCAGACCCACGGCGTAGTCGAATTTCTTGTACGACCCCGTGAAGATCGCGTCGGTATATTGTGAGCCGTAATTGTCAACGCCGGTCGTTACTTCGGCCGTCGTTCGTTTAGTAAAATCGATGGTCTGCAGATTCACCGTGCCGCCGACGGCGATGTTGGCGAACGGGGTCGTATTTCCGGGGCCCGACTGCGTCTCGACGCCGCCGATGAGGTACGACGGAAAATACTGACTCAGCCACACGCCGTATTGACCGAGCGCAATGGGGTGGCCGTCGATGAGCACCTGCGTTTCATACGGCTGCAGGCCGCCGACGACGATCGACGTATCGGCTTGCGTACCAAGTTTTTGCACGACGACGTCGGGAATGCGCTGCAGTACATCGTTGACTTGCGGGTTGGCGATTTGCGCGAACTCTTCACCGCTCACGTATGATTGCGTCGCCGCGCCGGTGTTGATCGTCGCGCCGCCGCGCCCGGCCGCCGTCACGGAGCCGATCGTGCGAATACTCGTCAGGTTTTGCTCGGCGATCGTGACGCTGAGCGGCACCGACGTTCCCGGCGCGACCACCACGTCGTTGCTCGAAGCCGTCGTATAGCCGGATTTCGTCACGACCACCCGGTACAAACCCGGTGGCACCGCGAGCGTGAACGCACCCGCGGCATCAGTTGTCGCGGTGATGCGGGCCGGTCCGGTCGCCGTAACGAGCGCACCCGGTACCCCGGCCCCGGCCGGTGTCCGGAGCGAGCCGGTGATCGTCGAACCCGGTTGCACCTGGGCCACGACTACGCCGTCGAGGCCGGCCGCTGAAACGGGGGCGCCGAAAAATACAATGACGGCGCTGGCGATAGCTCGCAGCGATAATGTTTGCGACATTGACCCAAATGCTAAGTATGGGCAGCTTACCGGTCAATCTACATTTGGACAACGAGCCGGTGCAAGGTCGCGCGTTTCAATGCGCAGCGCAGTGCTGCTTCGACTCGCCCATGCGTCTGCGGCGGCAAGCACGGCGTAATCATTAAACACGAGTGTCATCTCCTAGCATTACGTGCAGCGCTCAAAATGATGCGGCTAGATCGGATGCCGATCGTTGTTAATTTCGACTTTAACAATGTTTGTCGTCGTGCGGAAAGCCGGCCATGGCGGATTGCGATTATGTCCTTCACGTCGCTTCGCCGTTCCCGAGTCACACGCCGAAGAACGACGACGAGCTTATCCGCCCGGCGCGCGACGGCGTGTTGCGTGTCTTGCGTGCGGCGCGCGATGCACCGGTCAAGCGCGTGGTGATGACCTCCTCCTTCGGCGCCGTCGGCTACGGTCACAGCCGCACCAAAACGACGTTCAGCGAGGAGACGTGAACGAACCTCGAAGGAGGTGATGTTACGGCTTACATCAGGTCCAAGGCCCTTGCGGAGCGAGCTGCCTGGGAATTTATCGAGCAGCAAGGCGGCGAGCTCGAACTCGCGGTGATCAATCCGGTGGGCATTTTCGGTCCGGTGCTTGGCGCCGATGTCGGGAGCTCCGTCCAGATCGTTGCGCGAATGCTGTCCGGAAAAGTGCCGGCTGCTCCGAACGTCCGATTCGGCGTTGTGGATGTCAGAGACGTCGCCGATCTTCACCTGCTCGCCATGGTCGACCCGAAAGCCAATGGCGAACGCTTCATCGCTGTGGCCGGCGAACCGATGTCGATGTTAGACGTGGCCAGGGTCCTCCGGACTCGTCTGGGCGCGGCGGGTGCGGCGGCACCGAAACGAAGCCTTCCGGACTTCACGGTGCGGCTGATGAGCGTGATATCACCCGGCATGCGCAGTCTTGCGCCTCAGCTCGGGGTCGTTCGCAGCGCATCGAACGCCAAGGCCAAAGAGCGCCTGGGCTGGACCCCGCGTCCCAACGATGAGGTCATCGCCGCTCACCGGGTTGGCGATCGCGTTGACGACGGCCCAGACCAGCTTGGCCGCAACGTTCGTATCACGATCGTCTCGCGCGTTTCGGACTCGTCGTCGCACCGCCTTTTCAGCCGGGATCGCGCACGCGTTCGAGACGCAACGGCTAGGCCGAGTTTTGAACGCGCGACGGCGACGCCGCACTTGCCGAAGCGGCAGGGTCCTTCAGATCGGCATCTATGCGCGCAGGCCAAATGCGCGATGCGTCGGCGGCGCACGAATCGCCGACGGTTAAACCATGCCCGGCGGCTGTCCTACGTAGCGCTGGTTGATCAGAAAACCGTCGCGACCACGTTCCTTCACGGCATATAACGCCAAGTCGGCATCATGTTTGAGTTCGTCTACGGACGCATACCGGGAGGAGCCGATTGCGACGCCGATACTAGCGGTAACCGACAAGGCCGCGCCATTATCGTAATCAATAGGCATCGCAACGATCGCGGTGACGCGCGCGGCAATCGTTGCAAGCGGCGCGACCGCATCGACGCCCCGCAACAAAATCGCGAATTCATCGCCGCCCAGCCGGGCACAAACGTCTTGCGGACCGACCGCACTGCGTAAGCGCTTTGCCGTGGTCACCAGCACCTGGTCTCCGGCGCGATGTCCGAATGCATCATTTACCGGCTTGAATTTGTCCAAGTCGATGTACATGACGGCGAACGGTTCTTGGTGAACTGCCATCAAAGCAAGCCGCAGCACCTCATCGAAAGCGCGACGATTGCTCAATCCGGTAAGACCGTCGTGGCGCGCATCATGCGACAACTGCTGCGCGAGCAGCTTCTCCTCGGTCGTATCACGTATCAAAAGAATAACGAGCTGACAGACATCTTCGTCATAGACGCCGGAAAACGTAAGCGCAAGCCACTGCATCCGGCCCTCGCTACCCGCTAATGTCTGTTCGCGAGTAAACGGCCGATAACCGGGCGCGTCGAAGCAAAGCACGGCGTCGTGCTGCTCGGCTAGTAATGTTTCGGTGGTGCTACCAAGCATTTTCGTCGCAGCCGCGTTATATCGTAGACTGCGACCAGAGCGGTCGAACGTCGCGATTCCGAGATCTGCATTCTCGAAAATTGCGCGGAATTGGGCTTCCTGCACGCGCAAGTCCCGCTGAATCCAGATACGTTCGACTTCGGCCCGCAGACTGTCGGCTTCCAACTTCGCCGAGCGAAGTTCCACGCGATCGCGCCGTGCTTCGTATCGGCTGACAAGCGTTACGACGAGTGCACCGGCGATGATGGCCAGGGCCGCAAAACCGACGATAATGCGACGCCGAACGAGTTGTACGTCGAGACGCTTCACAACGATTTTGTCGATCTCGTTCTGGGTCCGACGCCATAACGCAACATAAGCGGCAATCGAACGGTGCGCCGACATATCGGCCGAATGCTCGAAGCCTCGCCCTGGGACACTCGCCGCCAATACAGTCGAGACGTCGCTCTCAAACATCGCCGTCTGCGTTTTAGCCGATCGCAGAAGCGTGGCAAAACGCGGCTCGAGCGCCGGGTCGATTGACGTCGCGAGATCGATGTCGGATAGTCCGACGCGAAGCGACTGCTGCTCGACGGCAAGTCGCCGGCTGATACGCTCCGCGGTTTGTAGGTCGAGACGCTCACGTTGCTCGCCGGCGGCCGTCACGGCATCACGAGTAGCGCTCAAAGCGACAATAGAACGCGCCGCTTTACGCAAAAAAAGATCTGTCAGATTTTGAATGACGACGTTAGGATCTTGGTCGAGCGCCGAGTTGTTTTCAAGTTCGTTGCCGGCTTCACCGAAAGCGTCAAGAGCGGCGTCGACACTCCCGGTCGTCGGCCCGCGATTCGCGCGATTCCAGCGCGACCGAACCGTAGGCCAGAAGTCAACGCCGGCACTGGACGGACCGCTATAGGACGATTGTGTCTCGTTAATCACACGATCGACGATTGCTCGTTCGCGCGCGACACCGGCAGCATCCCCGGCTTCGATACGTTCACGCAAGATATTGAGTGCCTCAAAAGTATCTACGACGTGATTGAAGTGCACGACCGTCACATGCTCGGCGCGCGCGAGGGCAATATCGCGGTTGACTTGCGAGACGAGGGCGAAACTCGTGCTGATTATCGGAACGGCGAGGACCGTCGCGATGAGTCCGACGCGCAGCAAAAAAGACCACAGGCTTGCATTGGCGCTGGCTGTACGCCCCAGGCTCCCTCGTCGGTTCAATCAAGCGACTCCTTAAAGACTCTGCCTGATCTTTCGGCAATACGCAGCCGTCAATCTAGCATGCTGAAATCTTTCACGCGGCTATAATAGCGGGCTGGACGTTGGGTAGTCGTTTGTAAATTGGCGGTGCGCACGCGTGGCGAGCACGTCGCCGGTAAACATTCACCCGATATCCCATGTGGATACCATCAATCAAAAACATGCCACGTGAACGGCTAAAGCCGATCCGCTCTGCGCCTTCTGAGGTTGGGGTGCGGTAGCTGCCCCAAGGGCGCGAGTCGGCGCCGGCGCAGCTGCTTGAGGCGTTGCCATCGAAGCTGATGCCGAAACCTGTAATGGCACGGGGCTCGTACCTTGGACGCGGCCCGGCTGCGAACGACTCGTACACTTAATGCACACAAGTGGTTCCAAGGCTGGACGAGGCACTCACGCCCGAGGATACTGCGGACATGGAGGTTTCTATGTTTCACGTACACCGCGTGCTCGTTGCGCTCGCCCTTATGTCAGCCGTCGCCGGCGACGCCGCCTTGGTCAACGCCGACACCATCTCCGATGCAAAGAAACTCAATAGTAAGGTGCTCGGCGTCAAACCATCTGATTTTGGAACATGCACCATCTTCACGAAAAGCGATGCCGAGCGCGTCTTCCAAGCGCCGGTCGTGCACGTCGAAACGGAGATGGCCAAGCACGACTGTGCGTTTGGCCTGGCGAAAGATTCGTCGGCCGGCGTCAATGTTCTGCGCGCAACACCGCCGTTGAGTCCGCCGCATTCGGGAACCAGCTACGGTGTCACAACGAGCCAAATTCGCCACCTCAACGGGGTCGGTCAGGACGCGTACACGTACTACATAAAATCGGGTGCCGGCGGCCTGTACACCGCCGACGTTCTCACATCGAAAGGCGTCACGGAAGTTGTCCTGTCCGAGAAAGCCGGCAACGCGGACACCGCCCTCGCGATCGCGCGCATGGTCATGAACCGCTGAATCGACGGCGATCCGTCACGAGAAAGCGTAGAACGCCGCCGATGCGAAGAAGCATCATGCCGCGGCGTCGCCCACCGATCACAAGTATCGGGTCAAGAGCGACAAGACGCGCACACTATCCGCGCACACATCGAACCGGAATGCGGGCCGATCCGGTTCCGCTGTGTCGATCAAGACCAGTTTGACCGGCACAAAGTCCGGTCCAAGATAAAATTTCGCCGCCGTTCTCGCCGCACTACCGCGCGCGAGATTCCAGTCGCCCTCGAGCGGCCGCCCCGCGACGGTGTGGCCGTCAGCATCGGCTAGTGCGGCGTCGAAATTACCCGTCACCACGTCGCGCGATCCGTTACTGACGATCGCGCGAAAAATAACAATGCGGTCGCCGGCCGCTCCCGGCACGCGGGCCGGCGCGCTGCCGGCTTCACGTAGCGACAGAGCGCGCAAGCGGAGCTTGCCGTTGAACACCGAGTCGGCCGCTCCAAAACGAGGCGCGGCCGGACCCCGTCCGCCGTCGCCGCCAAATAAAAACGTCAGCAGCATCAGGTAGCATTGAGACGGCGCGGGCACGTTATCGCAATCGCAACGGCCATGCTGAACGATAATAGCGTCTGCATCGGTACCTCCGGCCGGCGTGAAGACAGCGAACCTCACGACTCTCGCAGAACGCCTGCGTGGGCACCAGCAACCGCTGTGACGGTTATCTCGCACAAGTAGCAAAGTGCCGCGCTCGCGCCGCGCTCGCCACGATGGCGTCGGAAAATTACCTACGTGCCGGATACATTACATTGTGTCAGCCGGTTCGAGAGCTTCGGCGATGGCCGCTTCAATCCGTAAGGTCGCGCCGGCCTCGAGGTGCTGCTGAGCCGCCGTCAGGCCGATCCCCGCGCCAATTTTCGCCAGCGTTCGATCGTAGAGCGACTGCTCGGTGAATTCGCGTTCGAAACCGAAGGCACGATACAAGCCATTCGCGGCGCCGGCCAAGCGCGCCGCGCGAACGTAGTAACCGCGTTGGGCGGCAACGCTCCCGAGGTGCTGCAGGCAGCAGGTCGTCGCGACGCGGGTTTCGCCGACGGCGACGAGAAGTTCGAGCGCTTCGCGCGCGGCGCGTTCGGCTTGCCCGACATCCTCGACGGTGAGCGCGTAGGCCGCGACGTTCGCTAGCGCCGAGGCGAGATTCGAGCGGTCGCCGTTCTCGCGCGTCATCGCGACGACTTGCAGCCCGCAGTTGAGCGCCGCGGCCGCATTGCCCGTCGCGTAATGCGTTTCGGCCAGGCTCGCCGTCGGGACGATCGCATCCGCGTTGCCGGCTTCGCGGTAAGCGCGGATCGCCTCTTCGAGCGGCGCGAAGCGCTCCGCGGCGCGTTCGATCGGGATGGTTAGCGCATATGCGCAGAGCGCACCCGCGAGACGAAAGGCGTCCCGCTGCGCGCGCGCCACCGCGACGGCTTGTCCGCCGACGGTCCGCGCGTCGTCCGGCCGGCCCAGAAGATAGAGGCAATACACTTGCTGAGTGAGCGCCCAGCAGACGTCGGACTGCCGCTCGGCGGCTGCGTACAGTGCGGACCCGCGAACTGCGGCGTCGTAGGCGTCTTTGAGTTGCCCGAAAGAAAAATAAAAATGGCTCAAGGCCATGACCAGCCGCCCGATAACGGCGGGTTCGGCAGTTGTCGTTTCGGCCAGGGCGCGTTCCGCCCAGCGCGCGCCTTCACGGCTCAGTGCGGTTTGCCGGTACGCCCAGCCCAGCGCGCCGGCAAGTTCGGCGCCGAGCAGCGTGTCGTTGCGCTGCCCGACCGCCCATTCCAGCGCGGCCCGAAAATTATCGATGTCCGCTCCGACCAGATCGAAAAACGCGTGGTCCGATATGCGGCGGTATTGACCGTCAGCCGCTTTCGCTCGACTACAGAAATAACTCGCAAAGCGGCGGGCGTACGTGTCGTATTGGCCGCTTGCCCGCAGCCGGTCCAGCGCGAACGCGCGCATTGTCTCGAGTAGCCGGTAGCGCAGCCGGCCGTCAGCCTCTTCGACAATGGTCACGAGCGACTTTGCGACAAGGGCAGCGAGCGTTTCGCGGAACGCCGGCGCGTCGTTCGCGCAAATTTCCGCGGCAGCATCGAGCGTAAACGCAGCGGCGAAAAGCCCGAGTCGCGCGAAGCTTCCTTGCTCGCCGACGGTCAGCAGCGCGTAGCTCCAATCAATCGCGCTGCGCAGCGTGTGCTGACGCGGCTCCGCCGATCGGTGCCCACCTTCGAGCAAACTAAAGCGCTCGTCCAGACCCGTGACGATCGTTTCCAGCGTGAGATCACGCGCGCGGCCCGCCGCGAGCTCGAGCGCCAGCGGCACCCCGTCGAGCCGCTTACAAATCGTCGCCGCCAGCGCGCGATCTCGCGGTGTAATCTGCGAGAAGCGCGTGAAATCCGCGTCGATGAGCCGATCCAACAGCAAGTCGAGCGCCGTTCCGGTCGCGTCGCGACCCTCCGTCGGCAGCGGCGCGACGCGAAAAACACATTCGCCGTCGATGCGCAGCGCCTCGCGCGTTGTAGCGATCAAGACGATGCCGGGGCAACTGCCTAACAGCGCTTCGGCGATGCGCGCACTTTCATCCAACACGTGCTCGCAATTGTCGAGGACGACAACGAGCCGCTTCGATTTTAGCGCTCCGGCGAGGGTGAGGGTGAGTGCTTCGTTGGCGCGTTCCCGAACGCCCAGCGCGCGCGCAATTGCCGAGGCGACCAAATCCGGCGATCCCAGCGGCGCCAATTCGACGCGCCAAACGCCGTCCGGGAAATCGTCCTTCTCCAGCAGCCCGCGCGCAAGTTCGAGTGCCAGCCGCGTTTTTCCAACGCCGCCCGAACCCAGTAGCGTAATCAAACGCCGCACGGCGATCAGGCCTTCGAGTTGCGCTAAATCCGTTTCGTGGCCGTGAAACGAGGTGGGCGAGTGCGGCAGATTGTGGCGCGGCACGGTCGCGCCAGCGGAGGCGAGTGTCGACATCCGCACGCTGCGACGACGTCCCGCCGCCGCGGCTTTCTCGAGTTGCGCCCGCTGTGAGGCGTCCAGCTGCAGCGCTTCGAAGAGCAGCGACAACGTCGCCTGCTGCGGACCGCGCCGCGCACTGCGCTCTAAGCTGCTGATGGCCCCCGGACTGAGCCGAGCGCGCTCGGCAAGCGCTTCTTGCGAAAGCCCGGCGGCGCACCGGAGTTCGCGCAGAAGATCGCCGAAAGCACGATCGTTTACCACTTGGCGCTTGACCTTACTACGGCTCGGTGCGACTTCCTCGGTGTTCGCGGCGGCGCGAACGGCTCAGACACGCACGCTTAACTCGCACAAGTATCGGCGTCGCTGGCCGGTCCGGCAATGCGCGTGCCACCGTGACAGGACGGATCGGCCGCACGTGCGGCCCAACGCATCGGAGGTCGAACTCGTGTGGCCCTTTCGCATCGCCGCCATTCTGCTGTGTATCTGCGCGTTCGACGCGGCGGCCGGTAGTGCTCGAGCGCCGCTCGGCATCCTCGCCGCGGCAATGGTCCCCGCGGCGCTCGCGACCTTTTCGCTCGCGCTGCTGTGGAATCGGCCGAGGATCGCGACGGCGCTCGGCCTGATGTTGCTCTGCGTTGCGTTCGCCGCCGGGGCGCTGCTCGGCGGAACGGCCGACGGTCCGGGAGCGCTCGCCTTGAGCGGTCTCGGCCCCGGCGACTCCGCGGCAGCGATGCTCGTGCTCGTGCTCGCGCCGGCGGCGGTGCTTGGAACGCTGCTGCTGCGCAACGCCCTCGCGCGCGTCGCAACCGTCGCGTTCGGCGCCTACGTGCTCGTGCCGACGTTGCTGAGCATCGGTCACGGTGGCTTGCGCGCGGCGCTCGCGCAGGGGCCGCTCGCGGCGTTCAAGGGCACGTATGCGGGGATTCTCGTCGCGCTGCCGCTCGCGGCGGTTGCCCTCGCGCTCGCGACCGTTTGGCTGGTGCGAAGCCGTGGTCTGCGCGCGGCGCTCGCCGGGGCACTTGCCGTCTCGCTGTTCGCCGCCAATCAACTCGGATCGGTCGTCGCCGTCGACGCGAGGTTGCCCGGCTACCTTGCGTATCGCAGCCCGGCGCTGATCGCAATGTCCAGCGCACCGTCCGCGAACAGCGCCGGTGCGCCCGCGGTCGGCACCGTCCTATCTCCGGCGCCCGCGAGTAGAGCCGCCGCACTCCCCGAGCCCGCCGGCGGCGCGGATCCGCAGCTTGCCGGGCTTGGGCCGAGCGAAATCGACGCGGGCGATCGGTCGAGCGAACTCGGTGCGGCGCCGGTGGCCGCCGTGCAGGACGCGATCTCGGCGCTTTCGGCGGGCCGCGAGTCGCCCTCGGCTGCGCAAGCGCAAGCTACGGCGCTGCGAGCCATCGCACAGAGCATCCCCGAGCGCGAGTATTCGCTTCGGGCGTTAGCGGCGTCGCTGCCCGATGACGCATCGGCGGTGTTCGCCTTCGTGCGCGACGCGATTGACATCGATCCGTACGACGGCGCGATGCGCGGGGCGCTGGGGACGTGGCTCAGCCGCGCCGGCAGTCCCTCCGATAAGACGTTGCTCCTCGCGTGGCTGCTGACGCAGAAACACTACGCGGTGACGTTCGTTCGCGGAACTCTTTCAGACGACGAACGCCGCGCGATCGCGAACGTCGCGCCGCGTGCGGCGCGTCCGATTCCCGCAGATGCGACCGCGTACTTCGACGCGCTCGCAAAGAAGAGCGCTACGTTCGCAGCGTGGTCGCAGCGGGCGTTGGCGACAGCGAAGATCCGCGTGGGCGCGATGCCGCAGCCCTTCGAACGCATCGGCGCGCGGCACTACTGGTTGCAGATCGTGCGCGACAGGAAAACGGTCGACCTCGATCCGACCGTCGCATCGCTGCGCGAAGGCGGGCACCTCGGGCAGCAGGATGCGACGTTCGCGGCGGTTGCGGCATTGCCGCGCGACGAATACCACCATGTCACGTTCAACGTCGTCGCGAACGACACGAACAGCAACATTAAGCGCGTCATCATGACCTACGCGACGCGCACGGCCGATATTGCGTACTCGCCCGTGCGGCTCGGCTTCGGCCCGCAAAAGGACGCGGCCACCTTCGACGGTGCGCTGCAGGTCGGGTCGAAGATGGTGGCCGAGGCATCGGTGAAGCCCGACGAAGTCGCGAGCGTTGCTTTCGAGATCGTGCGCGACGGTCCGGGTTTGGCGCAGCGCATCGACCGGCGCTGGATCTTGGCACCCGGCGGGACGGCGCAGAGCCGCGCCGATCAACTGCAATCGCTCGTAAGTCTCGTGGTGACGCCCGGCCGCGGCGCGAATGCCTTCTCGACGCGCGAGCAATTCCTCACCCTCGCGCAGATCAGCGACGACCGCACCGCTGCGGCGAACGGCACGCCGCTGCCGCCGACGTATTTTTACCCCGTGCGCATCGCGGATTTTTTCGTGCGCGACGATTTGGCCGCGCAGCGGGCCGCGGACGGAACGACTGTCGCACTCGCGCGTTCGCGCGCCGACATCGCAATGCAGCAAACCGTGCGGGCCGGCTCCGAAGGAATGCTGCGCGTTTCCTTCGACATCGTCGACAACGCCATGTCGTCGCTGCGCGGCGAGGGAGCCGAAGTCGCGCGTATCAATCTCGCGCGCGGCTACGCCGACACGCAGCTCGAACGCGACGTGTCCGAGGATCCCACCGCGTACGGTACGATCGCGCTCTTCAACAATGCCGGCGCCGTAGCGACGAACGTCGTCGGCGACGCCGCTACCGCGCAAACGTTGCGCGTTTCGCCCGAACTGCGCGACGGGCTCGATCAAACGTTCACGAGCGGCGAAGTTGCGCTCGCTCCGGCGCAGGCGGTGGCGCTCGACGGACGCGATGCGTTTGGCTGGTGGGCCGTCGATCCAGTGACGGGCAATGCCGTCGGGCGCATGACGGGCGCGAAAGGCGATACGATGGCGGAATACGCCGGGATTATGAAGGCCATAGCACTGGCAAACGTCGGCCTCAGCTTATACCAAGCAGCAAAACAATGCGCCGGCGGCTTTAAATCGTTAGGCTGTGTACCGTCGCTTTGCGTGCTTGCAGCGTCGGCTGCTCTCGCCTATGCCGGCTTTTCTCCCGGAAACGGAGACGTCGGCGCCCACGGTGGCTTGCTTCTGCTCAGCTGTCAAACGATAGATACCTTTGTATCGAAATAAGACTTTTTTATCACACTCGCGGAGCGACGTCTCCGAGCGTAAACGCTACGATCGCGTCGTTGTTGCGATCGGCGGTCCAGAACTGCTTGCCGTCGAATGCAACGCTGCGTGGTTTGAACGGGAGCGAGCGAAGCGCTTGGATCGATGATGCATCATCGTCGATGCCAAGACGATCGAAGCGCCCGTCGCCCCACTCTTCGTCAACCGTTACCAGATAAAATGTACCGTCGACGATCGTCATGCCGACCGGGCGGCGCTCCAATTGCACTTCGCGCACCGCGGCACCGCGCTCGTCGAGTTCGATGATTTTCTTCGCCCAAGCTTGCGAGAGATACAGCGTTCCGTCTGCATAGGCTAAAAACGAGCCGGAGTTATCCGGACATACGAAACGCTCGGCAAATCCCGCGGCAGGCGAAAACGTATAAACGTAACGGTGGTCGCGCTCAAGATCCGGTTCATCAATCGCCGGTGCCACGATTAGTCGAAAATCAAAGCCGGTATACGTGATGCCCAGTGACTCGGACGGCGGCACGAACTCGCGTTGGATGCTCCACGTGCGCGGATCGATTGCATACAAGCGGCCGTTCGCGGCGCTCGTCAACCACATCGTCGCACCGTCCCACGCAAGTCCTTGTGGGCCTTGCACGGGTGAAGCGTGTCGCGTTAGTTCACTCATTAGAAAGTTTACGTTGCACCGAGATACGCCTGGTCTGTCCCAACGCCTTGATTTGATCTCACTTAAATTGTCGCTCGGCGCGTCGCCGTCGAGAAGTACACAAGACCGGCGCTCGCCCACGATAGTTGATCGTCGCTCATTCGCGATACGCTGTCATGGCACAGCAAATCTAAACGCCGCGCCGTCGCGGACGACGTGGCCGGCGGTGGGGGTGGCGAAGTGGGTGCCGATGACGAGGATTGCCCCGTCGGCCCATTCGGCGAACAGGCGTGAGCGGGTGAGCGCGGCGACGCTCGGGTCGTTGTCGCCGAGCGACCAATCAGGATGAGCCATCTGGCTAGGATGGTGGGCCATGTCGCCGGTGATCACCGCCCGCTCGCCCTCGGACTCGATCGTCACGCTGACGTGGCCCGGTGTATGGCCCGGGGAAGGCGTGAGCCGGATCTCCGGTGAGATAACGTGTTCGGGCTCCACCAGTTGGACGAGGCCAGCGTCGAAGATCGGCTCGACGCTATCGCCGAGCATCGCCTGCTGCTCCTCGTCATCGTGGGCGGTCCAGAATTCGTACTCGTGCCGACCGATGAGGTAGCGCGCCTTCGGAAACGTCGGCACCCACCTGCCGTTCTCGAGCATCGTGTTCCAGCCGACGTGATCGACGTGCAGGTGCGTGCACACCACGGCGTCGACTCCGTCGCGCGACCAGCCCGCCTCGCGAAGATACTGCAGAAACGGCGTCGCCAACGGCTGGCCGCCGGTGATCTCGCGGGGGCGGTCGTTGCCGATGCACGTGTCGACGACCAACTTTAGCGCCGGTGCCTCGACTAGCAACGCGTGGATGCTGAGCTTGAGCGTATCATCTTCGCCGACGAAGTCCGGATAAAGCCAGCCTGACTTGCGCAGTTCGGCGGACGTGGCCTGTGCCATGTACCTGGCGGGCACCGGCAAATCCATCTCGACGACGCGGGTGATTTTCACCCGTCCTACTTGCCAGCTCAGCATCGCGCTCACGACTCCTCAAGCCTGCGCGTTTTCCACGATATCGTTCGCAGACGACGCGGCTCAAGCGCCGTCGCTGTTGCGTAGGGCACAAGCGCTATTGACGCAACGATCGTCGGCATCGCACGCGGGTGGCTAGCCGGATTTGCCGCGTTTAGGCCCAACGCCGGCGTTGCCGGTGCCGTCACTTGGGCCGACAAACATGGCATACACAACAAACACGGATGCTCTGAGCAGCCAACGCACAACGCCCAACCCGCCGGGCTGCGGTCCGACAGGCGGTTCGATCAGCCAACGCAGAAAGCGCAACGCCGCGCCCTCGGGCCGGGTGCCGGGCTGAGGTGCGTCGGGCGAACGAAGGTTCATGCAGCCACCGCTATGACGAACGTGAGATCGAGGCCGGTTTTCGTACGGGCGCCGTCGACGCCGCGTGCGAGCCATGCTGTCGTGGAACGACGCGGCCGATGGTCCCGGAGGTCTTTCATTGCCATACAAGTATCGCACGCCGCGCGGCGCGTGCCAATGGGCGGGGCTCGCACGATTACCTTATACGAATACGCCGAGCGGCGAACCCGGTTGATCCGTTCGCTTGCGATCGGGTATGTCTCACCCGCCCAAAGATATGATGTCGCTAGTTAGCCGTACAATCGCGTCGTCTCACGATCGCACGGCTTTCGGCCGCTAATAGTCAGTAGGTTTGCGGGCTATTGCGAAACGGCGTTGGTTTCGACGCTGCGCACATCGTTGTCCAAAAGCTGATCGGTCACATGCTTGTTGAGCGCAGCTTATGGCGGTGATGCGCACACGAAATTAGACGAACATTATGCTATATGATCCGTCGCTTCGGCTCGAGCTTCGCGCGTGCAGTGAGCGTTCTCGACTCCAAGCCTGTGCGCATCGGACTGCTGAGCCGAACCGCCGCCATCGTATTGACGGCCGTACTCGTAACGTCGACTGCGTTTGCGCTCGACACTGCTAAGATAACACGTACTGTCGCGAGCCGCGTAGACACCCGCCAGCAAAATAATTAGCCTGTGGCACCGATTCAGCGGTCGATCCGCAAGATCTACGGCCTCGACAGTTCCTCGAACCGGCGCGCATCGGCGCCGCACCGTGACGCGCCCGACACGCGCGGGTGATCCCGGCTGGAGCCGACGATGTGCTTCAGCAAAGCCACGAGGCGTCCCAGGTGAGCTCACTGGCCGAAGTAGATGTAACGCGGTGACTACGCTGCAGGTATGACGCTTCACGGTGCGAACTCTGCGACGCTTGTGTTCTCAAAGTCGCTCGAGAGTCAACATTCGGCTGCTCACGTTGGTGATACAGATTTGATGGGTAAGCCAGAAATGCAAACCTGTTTGCTCGATGTTATTCTGTTGCGGTTGCATAGCCGGTGCAAACTCAGTGATTAGCGGAGACGGGTTTACGCAACAATTCGACGTCGCGAGCCTGAGATGCGCGTCTTCGCTGCCGGTGAGAACGGTCGATAGCAGTCGCGATCTCCACTGGGCGTCGCTGCTCCTCGACCATCAGCAGGTGCTGAACTCGGAAGAACAGTTCGAGACGTTGCCAACGTCCGACCAGACGGTGGTCGTGATGACGCGCGGCGAACAGGAGATTGAGGTCTTTAGTCGCGGCAGGTGGAGGCGAGCTGCTTACCGTCCCGACACCATCGGCTTGACGCCGGGCGGTATGACCGACCGCTTGCGCCGACGCATCAATGCGGATGCTGGCCCTGCCTGCAAGATCAACCTCTATATTGCGCAGGCACTCTTCGACGAGGCGGCAGATCATCTTCGCCGAGCCGGTAGCTCGACCGCCCTCCGCCCGCCGGTCACACTGGCTCAAGCCGACTGCACGCTTCGAATGGCTGCGCAGGCGTTGCTGCAGGCCTCGCGAGCCGGGGCGCCGAGCCTTTATGCCGATAGCATGGCGCAATGGCTCGCCATTCATTTGTTGACGTCGCTTAAGGGAAGCGATAGAGGGCGTGCCGCATTCGAGGGCGCCAGGTTAAAAGATAAGCGATTAAGCAATTTGCTGGAGTTCATGGAACACAATTTTTCCGAGCAGCTGTCCGTTGACCGCCTCGCCCGTGAAGCTGCCATTAGTAAGTTTCACTTTACTCGATTGTTTCACCAAGCCACCGGTTTTACGCCGCATCGCTGGCTTTGCGATCGTCGCCTTGATGCCGCAAAGCAATTATTGGAAACAACGGATCTCTCGGTCGGCGAGATCGCAGACCGGTGCGGCTTCGCTCACGCTAACTATTTCGCGACTGCATTCTCGAAAAGGTTTGGCATCAGTCCGAGCGACTACCGGCTCGCGTATTGAGCGGTGGTGCCGAATTTGTGTTGTTCATTAGGTGTTGAAATTCGCCGAAAACTTGTAGAGCACATACGGCCGTAAATGGATTACTTAATAGAGGATTTCACGCTAGAGTAATTTGTGCATTTGGTATGCTCGCGCTTCGCTTGCAAAACACTCCCGCATTATAGCCGTCCTCTACAAGCCTTGGCTGTTTTTTCGCTGCAATCGCCGACATTTTTGTTTCGCAACTCCAGCGTTACGACGGATCGGCTACTTCAATGCTGGCTCCATCACTTTCGGGTGTTCCGCCACGCACGGTCGAGCAATTCGGCTGATCGCAGCGGCTTAGTCGATGCCGGTTATGCGCATTGGTCGAATCGACCGTTTGATGAGCTTGCCGGATGAGCGTAGGAACGCATTAGCTTAGTCGCTTAATTTTCGTCGCTTCCGAGTTTTAGATTCCCGGCGGTCGTTGATGATGTCTGGTCGCTCTTTGTTTCGCGTGTGCTATCATCGAGACGCCCAAGGCTGGAAACGGCATCCGAAATTTTGAACCTCTGGCGGCACTTGAGATTTGAACCCCTAAGTAAAATCCGAGTCGTCCGTAGCGAGGAAGAAGCCAGCTACGCTAACACGGCCAAACGGCCCCCAGGACGCACGTATCAGCGGAAGGTGGACGTTTATCCAATCTCGGTTGAACGATGCCGCTGGCTTACGCGCATAGGTGACGTACATTGTGACCAATAGCTTGCCCCTTTGCAATACTGCCTATGTTCTCGGCGACGATAGCCTCTCAAGATGCAGCAGCGCTCAACCTTGATCGAGAGTCGGTCGGCGAATACCCTGATCCTGAGCCGTCAGAATTGCTCTTCGCTTAGAACGTCGAACGCGTTGAGCGTTATCGACACCTGCGCGTACATGCTGACCCAAAGCACGAGCTCGTAAAGTGCGCCTTGACCCAACAGCTTAAGAGCTGCCTTATACAACGCGCCTGGTAGAACGCCGCCGAGGACAAGTGCGCTTGCTACGTCATATGCCGCCGAGTCTTCGCGCGACAATCCGGCAGGACGTTGACCGGCGCTTATGACTGCGATTGTGGTCGCATCCACCCCTTCGCTAGCCGCAGTCGCCGCGTGCGCATATAATTCATAAGCTGCTCGATAGTGAGCGCCGGTCACCAAAATCGCGATCTGCTTGGCCGATTCCGGCAAACGTTTAAGCGCGGTGACCGCTGCAATTTGATCGTAGTGTGCTTGGCCGACTTTTGGTTCGTGCAAAAATACGCCCCAGGGTCCGAGCAGAGCGCCGTCTTCCCGCATTGTCGTGAATGACGTGAAGCTCTCTGAAATCTGCTTGCGATTGCGCTCATATAAAGCCTTTTGCTCGGTCGTCAGCTGGTCCGGCGGAATAGTCGTTAGACGCATTGGCAAGTTCCTTAAGCCATGAGAAGGCGGTCGGGGGTGATCGGCAGCCGGCGCGCACGCTTACCCGTGGCATGCCACACCGCGTTAGCGATAGCCGGCGCGACGCCGCACAGCCCAAGCTCGGCCGTTCCCTTCGTCCCGAGGGGATTTAGGATCGGATCGTGCCCTTCGACAAATAGGGCATCGAGCTCGTGGATGTCGGCGTTCACAGGGACCAGATATTCGGCGATCGTGGCGTTCGCAACACGGCCGAGTTGGTCGTCCCATTCGGTTTCCTCGAGCAACGCCATACCGATGCCCCCGACCATGCCGCCAATGCACTGACTATGCGCAAGCTTCGGATTGATGATGCGTCCCGCATCGAAGGCGCCGATCAGCCGACGGACGTGAATGGTCGAAAGATCGGCGTCCACGCGCACCTCGGCGAAGATCGCGCCGAAGCCGTTCATCGCGAATTTCTTCGCATTGTCTTCGTCGGGAGCAGCATCTGCCTCGGCGGACATCTGATCGAGGCCGGCTTTGCGCAACAGGGCGGCGTTGTCCGGCATCCGGTTACCATACATTTGCGCGAGCATCATCAGTTTTGCTTTCAGCGCTGCGCAGGCGGCTTGAACCGCCGGCCCGATACTCGACATCGTTGTCGAGCCGCCATGCTCTTTGGCTTTGGGAAACGTAGAGTCGCCTAGTTGAAAACGGACCATACCGATCGGAAGGTTCAGCGCATCGGCGGCGACTTGCGTAGCCGAAGTATAGGTGCCCGGTCCCATATCGGTCGTCGCGCAACGTACCTCCGCGTGGCCGTCGGCGAATAACGTGGCGCTTGCGGAAGTCGGATATCTTTCTGCGGGATAGATGGCCGTCGCCATGCCGAAGCCGACGAGCTCACGACCGTCGCGCATCGACCTCGCCGCGAGCGGACGATCCCGCCACCCGAAACGCTCGGCGCCCTGCGCGTAGCACTCACGAAGCCGCTTCGACGTCCATGGCAGATCCTTCATCGGATCCCGTTCGGCGTAATTGCGAAGCCGCAGCTCGATGGGGTCGAGTTCGAGCGTTTCGGCCAGTTCGTCCATGGCCATCTCTAGGCCGATAAGACCCGTCGCCCAGCCGGGGCCGCGCATCGGACACGGCGTGTTAATGTTCATGTGAACGAGCTTGTAGCGCGTCAACAGATTCGGGCATGCGTACGTAGCGCCCGCTGCGGAAAGCGCAGGCTCGGCAAATTCCTCGTACATCGAAGTTTGACCGACCGCTTCTTGGATGAGCGCCGTCAAATTCCCCGAGTGGTCCGCGCCGAGCATCACATGCTGCTCTGATACGCCGCGAGAGCCGACGTGCGTCGCCATCTGTCGCCGAGTCAACTCTAACCGCACGGGGCGACCCGCGCGGCGCGCCGCCATTGCGGCGAGCGTTACGTGTGGCCACGTACGCAACGCAGAGCCGAAGGCGCCCCCGACGAATGGATTAATAACGCGAACGTCATCGGGCGGAATGCCGAAGCGGCGACCAATCTCGTCGCGCTCGTTTCCGACCCACTGCGTCTTGCTCCAAAGCGAAAGCTTCTCGCGATGCCACTCCGCTACGGTGGCGTGAGGTTCCATGGGATGGTGCTGTTCGCGACCCTGGCGGTAGCGTGCGTCGATGCGAACCGGCGCTCGCGCAAAAGCGCTTTCGGCCTCTCCCTTGCGGGTCTCGGGGCCGCGCTTCTTTTTTGCCGCCGCCTCTGAAGTCGGTTCGGCGAGCGCAAGATCGAAGCGCGTTCGCGGCGACGTATCAGGCGAGTAGGTCACACGCACGAGTGAGGCGCCGTATTCGGCCTGTGTCTGCGTTCGCGCGACGACCAGCGCAATAGGCTGCCCGCAGAACTTCACCTCGGGGCCGTCGAGGACGCGGAGCTGCTCGCCCGCGACGGGGTCGACGGCCGGCCGTTCTTCCGGCGTTTCGTACGGCAGCTTGTCCGCGTTGAGGTGAGTCAGTACGAGCAACACGCCCGGAGCATGCTCGGCGTCAGACGTCTCGATCGCCGTGATGCGGCCGGCGGCGATCGTGCTGTCGGCGGTCGCAGCGTAAACGAGACCCGTCGGGTGGAACTCGGCCGCGTACTTCGCGGTTCCGGTAACTTTTGCCGTCCCATCGACTCGACTTAGCGGTTTGCCGATCGCGCTCACGCGAGAGCTCCCGCTTCCTCGACTGCACGCGTGACCGTGCGTCGGATCAACTCGATCTTGTAAGCGTTATGCTCTCGCCCAACGGCGCCATTGCCCGCGAACGCGCCGGCACGTTGAGCGAGATCGGGCGAGATCCGGCGACCGCGTAAAGCCGCCTCGACTTCGGGCAAGCGCCACGGCATTGTCGCGACGCCGGCAACGGCGATCCGCGCGTCGCGTACGAGGCCGCCGTCGATATCGAGCGCGACTGCCGCCGAGGCGAGCGCCCACTCGAAGCTCGTCCGATCGCGCACTTTGAGATAGTGCGAGCGCCAGGACGTCGATCGCCTCGGCAAGTCTATGTGAGTGATGATCTCACCAGGTGCGAGCCGTGTCTCGATCCACGGCGTATCCGCCGGCGGCTGATGCAACTCTGCAATCGGTACGCTACGTTCGCCGCTCGTGCCGACGATCTCCACGCTCGCATCCAGTGCAACGAGCGCGTTAGCGAAATCCCCCGCGTACGTGGCGATGCAATGCTCGCTAACGCCAAGGACGGCATGTAGCCGGTTCTGCCCTGCGAGTGCGGGACATCCTGAGCCCGGCTCACGTTTGTTGCACGGTGCGCCGGGATCGCGAAAGTATCCGCAGCGGGTGCGCTGCAGCAAATTGCCTCCGACAGTCGCAAGATTGCGAACCTGCGCCGAAGCGCTCGCAAGCAATGCCTTGGAAGCCGCCGAGTAACGTTCGCGAATCTCAGGGTGTTGCGCCGCGTCGCTCATTCGAACGAGGGCACCGATGCGCAGACCGTCCGCCGTCTGCTCGATGACGTCAAGTCGCGGAAGCCCGGTGATATCGATTATTCTGTCGGGCGCGCGCAGATGCTCTCGCATGAGCTGCATCATGTCGGTGCCGCCCGCAAAGAAATCCGAACCCGGCTGGCGGCGATCGTCCGACTGATGCCGCGCGCCGCTTTCAATTGCGGCGGTGACGCTTGGAGCTTTTACGTAAGCAAACGGATTCATGCGGCATCGCCGGCGGCTACCTGCCGCACCGCCGCGACGATATTGCCATAGGCGCCGCAACGACAGATGTTTCCGCTCATCCATTCGCGGACGTCATCGTCCGAACCGGCATAGCCTTCAGCGATGCACGCAATTCCGCTCATGATTTGCCCCGGCGTGCAATAGCCGCATTGGAATCCGTCGTGCTCAATAAAAGCCGCTTGGAGCGGGTGTAGCTTACCGTTCTGAGCAAGCCCCTCGATCGTGGTGATCGCTCGGCCTTGAGCCATTATGGCCAAGACAAGGCACGAGTTCACTCTTCGATTGTCGATATGCACCGTGCATGCGCCGCATTGCCCAAGTCCACATCCTTTTTTTGTGCCAGTGAGCTGCATGTAATCGCGTAAGGCATCGAGCAGCGTGGTGTTCGCATCGATGTCTGAAAAGCTATATCCGTTGCCATTGACGGTCAGCACGATGTCACTCGTAAGCGCAGGGTCGTTGCGGACGTTTGCCGCCGTTGCCATACCCGTGTCACCGGCCATGAGCGCTCCTCCCATAATCAACAAGCCGACAACGGCTTCTTGGCGGGTCAAATCAGCATCAGACACTATATCGACGCTCGAGAGCAGCCGACGCAACGCAACGAAAGATCACTAGCGGTGCCGATCATGCGCTTGCCTCGACTCCGGCGAGCCAATCAAGCACAGGCTTTAGCGCATCATCTGAATTCTTTTCATAGATTAAACCATGACCGTTGCCGACGATGCCGTGGTCGGTAAGTCGAATGAGCTCCGCCGCTGCGCCGGCGTCCTTAAGCATCTTGATGATTGGCGGACTTGCGGGAGCAAACGCAGATGTTTCGCCGATAACTGCCGCAATCGGAAGACTATCAAGCGACGGTAGCTTGATACTCCCGGCCGCGGCATTTCTTATGTCGTCAGGCGACTTCATCGGCGGCTCGTAGCTCAACGGCGATGCCGTCAGCCCCCAGGCAAGTTTGCCGATATTAGGAACGTCGGCGAACGGCGGTCCCATCGGTTCGATTGCGACGATCGCCTTCACGAGGTTAGGCCGCCGATCGGCCACGAGCCACCCGACGGGGCCTGATGCGGAGTGCGTGATCAGAATCGCGGGACCGATGCGATCCAACAGTTTTGCAAGCCGGTCCGACTCGATGTCTTCACAATACGCCAGATCGGCGGGCAGCGGACCATATCCGGCGATGAATTCGTCCATCTTGCGGGCGTCGTCGGCATCGAACGGCCACTGCGTATGCGCGACGGCTTCGGGCGGGAAGTATATTTTGCGGCCCGTTTCATATGAAAACGGTGGCCCCATCTCACCCATCGTTAGCGGATGAAAAGGCGAGCGTCCCTGGCCGGGCCGGTCCACCAGAACGATCGCATAACCGGCTTCGACGAGGCGCTGGGACCAGCCGGGTCGCCCGTCAGGTGTTTCGCGCCATTCCGTACCCTGATAACCACCGCCGTGAACGAGCACCAGTGGCCATGGATGCGTCACCTGCTCAGGGGCTTCCCACTCAGCGAAGAGCGGGCCCCTTTGGTAGGTTTGGCCGTCAGCTTGGACACGCTCGCCCGTAATCCAAAAAGCGCCGCTTCGAACGTTCCTAGGAGCCTTTTCTCGCCAGAAGTCCGCTACGTTGCTATTGACAGCATTATTTCTTTGCACATCGCTTGCTACGAGATGCTGCTCGCATTTGAATCGCAGTGCGCAAGAAATCGAAGAAAGTCCGCAATTATATGAACGGCAGTTCTGACCAACCTTAGTAAGTGAGGTTGTAATCTTCAAACCGACGAGCTGACGAAATACCGTTCTCGCCTGGCCTTGGATTGCAGTGGACGTCGTTGCTCTTAACTCTTGAAGAATGATTCGGTCACGCCGTTCGATCCAAGCCTATGGATCGGCGCAAAGCGCGGCATGAGTTAAAAGGCGATCGCGAGACGAAGATTAGAAGATTCTCCGCCAAAAATCAACGCCTAGCACGCGCCCATTCGGCCCGACGGCCTCCGCCGCCGCAATCGCGCTGGCGCCGGCGCCGCAGCAAGCATCGAGCACGGCCTCGCCGCGTTGCAGCGAAATGCGCTCTACGGTTCGCCGGGCAAGCCGATCCCAGAAGCTCAGTGCCGGCGCATCAAAAGAATCCGCGGCGGCGTTGTAGGTCGCCGCGGCACGCATCTTAGCATCGTCGATCACGTCGCTGGCTCCGGTGCGGATTGCGATAATTTCAATAGTATTCTCTATTCCGGTTTGAGCCGGTACGCTGTAATTCCGGCCGCTTACCGGATCTGCGTCTTCGTCATGGCGCTGCGAACGGACTTCGATGCGGCCTAATGGATGCAATTTCGGCCGTGAGCCGAGATAACGATCGTCTCATGAGCGCTGAGCGCCGCAGCTTCTGGTGCCGCACTAGTCGTTGTTTCGACTGACGAGTTCAGACCAGAAACGGATCGATTTGAATGGACCAACGGCAGGTCGTGGCTCGTTCGCGAACTCTCGCTCGAAATAATCGGCCAGGTTTGCGCCATAGTACATAGCGTCCGATTGATAAATTGAGAAAACGGGATTCCCGGATTCGTTGGGTTCACTTGGCAGGTAGCGATGGGAAACGAGCGGCACCAACTTGGGTGCTTGGTGTACGACGTCGCGCAGAACCTCCGAGCGCGTTTCGGCGGTAGCAGGGCGCTCTCCCCATTGCGGCCACCACAAGTCGTTATGCTCGACGTCATAAAGCAAGCCGCGCAATGGCCAGGCCAGCATCTGCCGAATCGTCTCTCCGTCGAATCTCCAATCATAGCCGAGGACGGGCCGGCGCTCTAAAAATAAGGCGATCAGATCGGGCGGGAACGTTAACCCAAATGTTTCCTGCGCGAGATCGAGCTCATGCCGTTGGTAACCTGCGGCCCAAATGCGTCCCTGGGCACGGCGGCTGCGCTCGAAGTCGGTCATGATGATTTCTGGTCCGACTTTCCGATCGTCGCCTTGCGTCGTATCATTGCGGGGTGTCGTCATCGAACTGCCTTTCGCGCTGGCGTTGTGCTGTCGCGTGGCCAATGTAGTAGCTTCGGTTCGTTCCTTCGCGAGTTGGCGGCGCGCTTCACAGGCGTACGAGTTCGACTCGGCGGTTGAGCGCCTTACCGGCCTCCGTCTGGTTCGTTGCGACAGGCTTTGCGAGGCCCAAGCCGGCCGCGCGCAAGCGATTACGCTGCACGCGATAGCGCGCGACGAGGTCGTCAACCACGGCATGAGCGCGACGCAGGCTCAGCGCGAGATTGTACGGCCCGCCGCCATCGTTATCGGTGTGTCCCTCAACGCGTAGCGTCCAATCGGGATGAGCCGCGAGCACCTGCGCGATTTGCGCGATCGTCGCTTCGGAAACGGGTTGGATCGTTGCGCTGGCGACGTCGAAGTGGATGCCGTACAGTCGCACACGACGCCGCGATTCGAACGCTTTGGCGAGCGCGATTGAACCGTCGATGAAGATCGTGGCTTGAGCGCTCGCGCCGTCCGCGCCGGCTGCCTTGACGGAATACGCGTGCGAGCCGCTCCAACCGTTGGGAAGCGAGATGGTCGCGACAACGGTGTGCGCACCGCCGCCGGAAAGTCGCACGCGAGCGGGGGTCACCCGAGCGGGGAAGTGCGCGTCGCCTTCGACCGAAAGGTTAATGTCGTGCGGGGCCGTCGTCTTTACGGTCGAGACGAGCTGCATCGCAACGTGGAATTCGACGGCCGGGCCGGCCGGAAGCGCGCGGTCGACCGACGGGTACAGCGCGAGCGTAGAAGCGACGCGTGCGTTGCAGGGTAGATCGGCTTGGGCTGGTTGCGCATACTCGAATTCCATGAGCCGCCGAGCCGCGGGAATGGCCGCTTTCAGGTCGTCGCGATCGAAGCCGTCGTAGATGATGAGGCCACGCCCGTACCGCGCATACGCCTGCACCCATCCGTTCGCATGGAGGGCGTTGGTTGCGAAAAGATGGCCGCACCAGTGCGGATCGTCGGTCTGCATGAGATCCGCGTCGCCGATTTGCTGCGCTTTCGAGCCGAGATACGCGTCGACGTCCAGGAAATGTGCGGCGTCGCTGCGCGTCGCGCCGAGCGTCGATGGATCCGCTATGGCGAGCACGTGACCGCGCTCGCCCATCGCACCCGTCGCCTTCGTCGAAAAACGAAAGGGCAAGAATGTGTAGTCCGAGCGCGAGCACATGTCGGCATCCCGGATGATGAGCTTGTGGCCCGCGCCGACCCAATCCAACAATAGACGTTGGCGGCGCGGCGAGAGATCGGTCGAAGCGGAGCAATCGCCGTCCAAAATGGCGAAGCTCGCGCGCTGCAATTGTGACGCCGTCAGCAGCGGCGAAAGATGCGTCTCGAAACGTAGTCGTCGAAAGCTCGCCGCATCTATTTCCGGGGCGTTTTCACCAAGCACGCGCACGAAGGTCGCGACGACCTGCCCGTTGCCGGTCGACGACGATCCACACGCGGGCAGTGCCTTGGCGCGCAGCGCGAGGATGGGTTGCCGGCCATCGTTGCCGACGAGGATGTTGCCGTTGCCGGCGAGCTGCAGGACGCCGGCGCCGGCGCGCGCTCTGCCGTCGTTAAGCGTCGCCTGCCACGGTTCGTAGCGATCGCGGCAGCGGAAAAGCGTGAAGCGGCCGTCCTCTTCGACGGCGACCCGCTCGTCGTCGTTGCGGTCCAGCGGCGGAAGCGTCTCGGCAACCCGACCGCGCATCCCGCCAAATTGCGTCGCCGTACCCGTCGCCGTGAGGTTGAGCCAAAATCCGTTCAGCGCACCGCGTTGCGGCGCTCCCGGCGTTCCCGCCGCGGTTGCGGCGACGACGCTGAGCGGGACGTTCGCCGTTTTCGTAATTGTGAATCGCACGAAGCGCGCGTCCGCCGCGATCGCGAGCGCGCGTTCGATCCCGTTGTCGGTGGGAAGCGCGATCGGCACGGTTCCCACATCGCGCAAATGGTGGACGTCGGTTCCGATTGCCACCGCCACGCGCGCCGCCTTCGCGCCGCGCAACGCGACGCCGACGCGATCGAGGTGGGCGACCGCGGGGAGTTCGTAGAGCAACGCGACGGGTCGGTTGAACGACGGCGTAACGTCGATACTGCCGTAATCTTGCGCCAGATATTGGGGGTTGTTTTGCAATCCGCCGACCGTCCAACTGCGCACGAACGCGCCGTTGATCGCGCTGAGCAAATTCGGGCTGGGCGCGGGCGGTGGGGCGGGTAACGGTGCCGGCGAAGAACCACCGCTTGTTGCGTTTTGAACGCTGGAAGCGGCGTCGGATGGAAGCATCGATGCGCTTGAGCTTGGTGCCGCTGGCTGCGGCGGAGCGAGCGCGGGTGGCGTGGTTGCAGGCGTTGCGGTCATCGTAGGCGTCGTGGTCGCCGATATCGCCGGCGGTGGCGAACCTGAGAAAAAACGGAGCACGACGAGAGCGATCGCTGCGAGTGCGACGATCGCCACGGCCGCTCGAAGACGCGATTTCATTTCTGCTGCATTGCCGCGGCCGCGGCGGCGCCGAACTTGACGTCTCTCACTCGATATACTTGACCCGAGTCATGGCTCGACTCGACTCCGCAAAGGCCGCAGGTAGCACTGCGGAAGCGCGCGATGGACACGATCGTAGTGTCGCACGCTTACAGCGAGCCGACCACCGACGACTCGCACAACTACTTCGCACAAGTAATACCGAGTCTGAGGCGATCGCGGTTTAAGATACTGCGAATGTGGAGTGCCCTATGTCCACACCCAAACCGCGCAGTCGTTGCGCTCGTCCGTATATCAGCAGTCGCCGGCCGCGCGGGCAAGTCAACACGGACTTGTCGTCAGTCGAGACCGACTACCACATGAGCGTCGCACCTTCAAGGGCTCTGCACACCTTCTAGCTGCCCATATTGTAGCAAATCCGCGCCGAACATCCGCGCGGCCCCGGCCAAGGGCCTGATACCCGGCGAACCGCCGCAACCGCTGCACGCCGCCGTTTCGGCGCGCGATGAAGGCGAGGAGCACGTTACGCTTGCGCCGCGCTGCGCAAGCAATGGCCGACACTTAGATGTCGCGCCGCGTGAAGCTCCCAACGGCGATCGCGAGCATCGCGACGATCCAGGCGATGGTCCACGCGATGAAGGCCGACGGCGGCGGAGCGCTCGCGCCGAACGGGTTGACCCGGCCGCTCGCGGCGTCCGACGCGGCCAGAAACACCACGGGTTGCAGCGCATAGACCGCGCCACGCCAAAGAATATCGGACGGCATCAGCAGCGCGACAACCGTCGTCGCATGAATGAGATTTGCGTTATTTAAAGCAGTAGCGATGCTCGCCGTGATACCGGCGATCCATGCCACCCCGAAACTGAGAACGGCGATCAGACCACCGGCCACCGGCGAGAGTCGCGTGCTCAGCGCGAGCGCCAACGTGAGCAGCACGATGCTTTCCGCGATGAGATACGCCGCGGCGAGTACCGGATGCGGCGGCGTGTATCCGCTGACCAGCCGGATCGCACCTAACTCGACGGCTCCGAACGCGATCGCGTAGCCGGCGACGAGCGTCACGAGCCCCAGCCATTTGCCGAGCACGTAGTCGGCCCGCGAAAGCGGTCGCGGCAGGATCGCCAGCGCGATGCCGCTATCGAGCTCGTTCGCAATCGCGGGCGCCGCGAGAAAAGCCGCGCCGACGGCGAGCACCACACTCAATACGAATGCCAAAAAAATGGTAAGGGTCGCCACGATCGCAAGACCGGCGGCACGCTCCGGCGCCGCGCTTACGATCTTGGCGACACCCCAGGCGGACAGACCCGCGATGATCGCACCAGCGAATGCGGCCACGAGCACGAGCCGTCGCCGCACCGCTTCACGCAGGGTCAGCGATGCGATCGTCAGCAACAGCGGTCCGCGTATCCGGTGGACGTAAAAGTTCGATGAATCGCTCTTCGAGCGTTGTGCGAACGAGTTCGACGCCATGCACCGCCGCGCCGAGCGCGACGAGCTCGGCTACGATTGCCGGCACGTCAGCGTCGCTCACGGCCGCTAGCGTGAACCAAGGTGGATCTTCGCTGAGCGAACCATGCCGGCGCAATGCGGCCGTCACCGCGGCGTCCGCCCGCGTCAAACGAAGCCGCAACAGCGACGATGCGCCGAGCATCGTATCGATGCTTCCGCTTGCGATAACGGCGCCCGCATCTACGACCGCGATCCGATCGCAGACACGCTCGACCTCGGTCAGCAGATGCGAGTTCAGCAGCACCGCCGTCCCGCGCGCGCGTACATTTTCGATGATCGCGCGTACGTCGTGCCGGCCGATCGGGTCGAGCGCCGACGTCGGCTCGTCGAGCACCACGAGTTCAGGATCGCCGGTCAACGCGACGGCGATTCCCAAACGTTGCTGCATGCCCTTCGAAAACGTGCCGACGCGATCGCCGCTGCGCGTGCCGAGCCCGACGCGTGCGAGGACCTCGCGCGCCTCCGCTTGTCGCCGCAGCTTCGGAAGTCCGAGCAAGCGCGCGTGCATGGCGATCGTTTCGCTCGCCGAGAGCCAATCGGGATAGCGAAAGAGTTCGGGCAAATAACCGATGCGGCGACGCGCTTCGCCGTCGCCGAGCGGCCGGCCCAACACGTTCGCCGCGCCGCTCGTCGGATGCGTGAGTCCGAGCAGCATCTTCACCGCCGTTGTTTTGCCCGCGCCGTTAGGCCCGAGCAATCCGAAGATCTCGCCGCGCTCGATCGTGACGCTGAAGTCGCGCACCGCCGTCGTGCGGCCGAAGCGCTTCGCGAGCGCGAGCGCTTCAACCGCCGGTGACGTCACTGCAAGGTGTTGGCGATCGCCAGGACGTTGCGCGCCGTCTGCGTCGCGAACACGGCGTAAAGCATCCCGTTCTTCTGCCAGATGACGGCCGCGCCAATGCCGGTATCGTCACCCAGACCGACGCCCTGCACGCCGTCGACGACGACCGGCTGCGTATACGCTTTATCGATCGGAACGGGAATCGGCAGCGTCGTCGACAGGTCGCCCAGTGCGTTAAATGCCGCGGCGACGCGCGGCGAGACGCCGGGTTGTGAGTGCATGAACGATGCAAGGCGCGCGATCGATACGCCGGTCGTCGCGACCCGCGGAACCGGCATTTGCACGACGATGAGCGGCAACGAGCCGCCGCGCGTTCCGAGACTCCAATGGTAACTTTGCGCTGCGCCGCGCGCCTGACCGTAACCCGCATTGTGAACGACCGCAACGTGCGCGGTCATTGCAGTCGATGCGCCGGCCGGAGCAACGGTGTTTACCGGCGCGCCCACGCGGAACGTCGTGACATTGCCGTTTTGCATTACGCTCGCCGTGCGACGCATCGCCGTTCCGAGGCGCTGTTTATCCGCTGCGGAGGCTGCCGTCTCGTAGGTTGCGACGACGGTGGCGCCGATATCGATGCGCAGCGAACTCGCCGCGATATCCGGCGGCAGCGGACGAGTCGCGAAGCGGCTTCCGGGTTGACGAGTACCGAAGGTCAGCAGCTGCGCCGTCGGGCCGTTGACTTGATAGCCGAGGACGCGAACCCCGCTTGTCGCGGCCGGCTGGCGCAAATAGAACCCGGCCGCAGCCACCGCGGCACGCGCGTCGCTGAAGTTGGCCGACATTGGCGTCCGCAGTTGACGCGTCGTCGCGTACGCGGAGAAATCCGGCAAGCTGCCCAGACTGCGCATGTCGTCGAGCGTCAGCGGCAGTGCCACGACCCGATGCGGCTCGAACGCGGCGAGAAAACTCGTCGCGGTGCCGCGCAACGGGAACGCGACCGCCGCCGCGCCGAGCGAGGCCGCGACGATGCCGGCCAGCAGATAGCCGCGCGATCGGACGTGCGCAGCGGCACCCAAGGCCCGAAGTTGCGCGGAAGTGACGCCGCGTTCGCTCGCCGCGCGACGGCAGCCGACGCACCGGTCGACGTGGCGCGCAGCGCCGGCCGAAACGGCTGTGCCGGCCGCGAGTGTATCGAGAATGGCGGGGTCGACGTGAGCCATGGCGGAGCCTCCGAGAGCGACCCTCTTCAACGAGCCGCGGGCAATCTGCTTTTCGGCAACCACGGTTTGCACACGTGAAACCCCGGAGGAGTGCACGCTCCGGAGGCGACGACCGTTTGCCGCTTCTTCTCACGTAGCGAGAGAAGGTTATCTCAGCTTCGCCGCGCGGAGCAATGGCCGGTAATGTGCCCCGGTTATCTGCGTTTATCGACTACGCGCGATCTCTATAACGCAAAATCAATAAGCTGTTTGTTTTGAGCTTCCGCGCGATCCCAGCGACGCCGACCGAATGAGTCGCGTCGAACAAATTCGCGACGTGGTGAAGCGATATGCCGTCGAATCGCTACTGCTTCCGTTGCGTGATCAACGGGCTGGGATTCAAGGCACGTGGTCTCTGGAAGGCGGCGACCCTGGAAGTCTTCGCTTTCAATACCCGACCAAGCAGACCGGGACGATCGGCTACATCAAACCCAACGTCTTAATCGAGTTTGAGTATGCCGATAGCTGGCCCGCTCCGGATGTTACGATTTCGCCGTATCTCGTCGAGGCGCTACAAGACGTTACGTGAGCAATTACCGTCCGTGTCCTCGACCCTCAGCGAACATTTCTGAAAGAAAGCGACGATCTTGCACGAGATCGCTCATCGCGACGAGCTGCTTGCGTTTCCACCAACTTTTCACGCCACCAATTACGACCTCGTGCGCCTCGATAGCACGGCTATCGGCGCATCGGCGGCACAGAACGCGGTGCTACTTGCAGCGGTCGTCCGCTTCAAGAGCGTCTTCTTCGCATCAAATCGTGCTCGCTACGATCTCGCTAAACGTGGCTCACTGCGGTTCATTCCCCGGCATTCCGCCGCGGCGGGGCCATCACCGCCGATTACGTCGAACTGTCTGCCATGATCTTCAGTGCGATTCTTCGATCGTAACCGCCGATACACTGCGAGCCACTCGCCGGCTAGCGCGGCGGTTGGGGAAAATCGTTACGTGTGCTGGTCGACGGAGTCAAATGACGCGGAACGTTTTTATACATTAGGCCGACTTTGGTAGCGCCAACGGGAGTTGAACTTCCTAGAAGTCGTGTCGTGGTCTGTCGTTCCCTATCTTTTCAGGTGCTATGTTTCGTCTTATGGCGCCAAGTTTCACCAAACGTCGCGAACTAGGTAGAACGGCGCGCGCTTTGCCGAGAATCCTTGCTCATCCATTACAGCTCTTGCCGGACCAACCACGAGCTCGTCTCTGCCAGTGATCATAGTGATCGCCGGGCTCTGACCCTGGCCATTCTATCGCTCTGCACACAGAATTCTTTCCGGTAGCATAATCCTCAAATCTAAGCGTAATCCGACGCTTTGACCCTGCAATGGCTGCCCTCAATCACGTGCCAACGCTTCCTTGATGCGTTGCGGATATCGACTAAACAGAGACGCAGAAATGCTCGGCAAACTTCAACGAGGTCAATTCGGGAACGCAAGGCCCAGACGACTTCAAGGTCAAAAATTCACGCCGAGGCCGTTGCAGCGCGCGAAGGCGCTAATCACCGCCTCGCGGTCGGGCAAAGTCACGGCGTTTAATCGCGCCAAAATTAACTTATTTGCGCAATCTGCCGGCCAGCCAACGAGACGCAATCGAGCTGTCCTTTTTCGGCGGCCTAAACCAGAGCGAAATTGCGAACGTCACTGGTGAGGCGCTCGGGACCGTCAAAGGACGCATCCGCTTAGGGATGCGACGACTGAAAGCGTTGATGACCACAGGAGAGCCCGTATGATAAACGGGCCTCAACCGCACGACGACGTCGAGGCATACGTCCTTGGTGCGCTCGACGAACACGATGTAACGCTTTTTGCGCAACATCTTGCCAATTGTCCATCCTGCCAACATGAGACGGCCTCCTACGTACCGATAGTCAACGCTATGCGCGGAATGCCTCCGCCGGCGGCACCAGCATTTCGCTCCCCAAGATCGCTATTCGGCAGATCTCGTCGCGCCTTTTACGGCATCGCCGCCGCATTGCTCCTGGTAAGCGGTGGTTTCGGCGGCGCGGCACTTGAACACGTGCTCAACAGCGACATGGTCACCGTCGCTGAGATGGAGATCAATAGAGCACAAGAAGTGACATTAGCCGGTTCGGAATTTACGGGACGCGCGATCGTTGGAGAGGCGCGAAGACGAACGGCGTTTGTCGTTCGCGGGCTTCCGGTTCTTGCAGACAATCGTACGTATCAAGTCTGGGTCCGTGGTAACGAGGTTTCATCTCCCGGCCTGCTTCGGCGATCTGCTCAAGGATTCTGGCTCCTAGTCGTTCCAGGCGACGTACTGCGCGAGGCGCGAACCGTTTTTGTCACCTCTGAGCCTTTCGGTGGATCTCATTTCATAACCGGCACTCCAATCGTCAGTGGAAGCGTGTAGATTTCATAACTATCCTCGTGAACTTACGTGGCTGTAGGCGGCGGTCGCTCGAGCGTTCATTTTTAATTCGCGGCGATCTGCAATCAACAGCCATCTGAGCGACGTCCTCGACCCAGATCGCTTGCGACGACCATAATAAGTCGTCACGACGCGCACCCCGAGCAGAGCTTCGGGGCACAACCCGTTTGGAAAGATCAGCTCGGCTGTCCTGTCCCAAGCGGACTTGTGCGTCCCGCAAACCCCTTCTCGAAAAGGTAATCGTATTAATGCACGGCGATTCCCTTGACCTCCGCCGGAGCGATTCTTCGGAGGTGGGAGCGAAATTCGAAATTATGGGAGCGATTCAACGGCCGATTCGGTAATTTAATACACAGAGAGCTAGTCTAGTAGGCTAGGGATCTGTACGCGAAATTGTCCCTGGTAGCGAAATCCCCGACATCGGCATTTTGACCGCGAAATGCTTGCCGTCAAAGCGCTCCTACGCTTACTTGATCCTTTGTTGATATAGGCTGATGCGGAACGACTTGGCAAACTTTAACAAGATGGAATCAGAACCCAAGCTCCCAGACTACAGCGAAGCAAAGGACGTCCTTAAGACCGTTGCGAGGCCTCTTCATCACCCCGTATCACTCGGCGTCTATTGCGCGGCGGATCCGACTAACTAGCGAAGCGCCTTGAGGTAGATGATTGGAGTTGCGTATGACGGCTTGGGCTTATTGTCGAAGACCCGATCATCAAGCCGGCGCAGATCGTTCTCGAATCCTATCGCCTGATACGATACAAACCACCTGATAATACCCGTATCCATGCACAGGCGATTCCCGCGTCGCAGAATAAACATGACGCCGGCAAACGAGCCGGCATCATCTCCGTGAAACGACTCGATCACTTACCGCGAATATTTTGCTTCGCTTGATCAAACGCCGCTTCGGTTTTGTCTTGAACTCGATTGCCGCGGATTTTATTTTTTTCGCTTGTATCCATGTGCGTTCCGTCGACCTCACGTTTTAGATGCTCGCCTTTAGCGGCAGCCTCGTGACCTGCTTCATGCACCGCATCCTTAAGGTTTTCTCCGGACTTTTCGAAGTCTTCTTTGCTCATGTTGTCCTTTCATAACGTTGTGTTAAAATCTGCGCCGACGATGCGCATAGCATGTAAGAATGTCCTCAGCGTTGCGTAGCGTCACCCTATGCCACGCGGAGCAACTATCCTCAGGTAGATTGCGACGAGAGCTTTAGGAGTCGCTCGAGGTTACGATAACCGATCTTATGCTTGTCGTCCTCGGCGATCGGTGCGTTCTCAAGAAACGCTCGCGCTTCGCCTTTTAGTGGATGCTGAAACGGGTAGTCAATTGCAAACACGATACGGTCGGCACCAACCTCAGCCAGTGCGTGTGTAAGCATCTGCCAGCTCCAGATTCCGCTAGGCGCAATGTAGAAGTGTTCGCGGAAATAGTCCGCAGGCGTGCGTTTGAGCCCCTTGGCAAGTGAGGCTGCGGCTGACACCCGCTCGAGGTAGAGCGGAATCATCTCGCCCCAATGTCCGAGTACGATCTGCAGATTTGGTAAACGATCAAACGTCCCGGAAAGGATGAGACGAATCGCGTTGATCGCCGTCTCCATGTGCCAACCCCACATTCCCGAAGCGAGCACGAACGAGACGTCATCGGCGAGACCGTCATAGTAGGCCTCACGCACCGCTTTTGGAGGCATCTGAGGGTGAATGAAGATTGGCACGTCGAGTCGTGCCGCTTCGTCAAGGATCGGAGCGAAGTCGGGATGATCCAGCATTTTTGAGCCAGTACGACCGTGAATCATCGCGCCTTTCATTCCGAGTTCTTCGACCGCGCGACGCAGCTCGACAACAGCCGCCGCTGGGTCTGGCGTAGGCAGCGTTGCTAGTGCCGCGAAACGATCTGGATGCAGCTTGACCGCATCTGCTAAAACATCGTTGGCCTCGCGAGCAAGTCGCACCGCATCAGCGGGAGCGAGAATTTGTGTTCCGGGGGTCGTGACCGACAAAATCTGCATATCCATGCCCATCTCGGCCATCTCGCGTAAACGACGTTCGCCGAAATCCCGCAAACGCTCATCAGTCTCCCCAATATTAAAGAAAGCGATGCTTGGATCTTGGCGTTCTGCCGGCAGCGCATTGAGTGCATCGCGAATGCCGGCCGTCCAACCGTGTTCTTCAATTCCGATCATGCGGATTTTGTTCATCGAATTTCCTTCGCGCCTAAGCCGCCGTCTTGAGACGGAAGGCTCCGACAATGAGTGATATTCCAGCGGAGAAGCCAAAGATTGCCGCCGCAATATCGAGATATGCAACCCCGATTCCCGGAACGACGGATGGCTATTCCGAAGACGATCGAAAGTAATCCAAGAAAGCCATACGCGAACGCTGCTCCGACGTGATCGCGCGTATCCATAGCCATGACGATCTCAGAGATGCCGGAGACGATGGCCCAAAATCCCACGAGCCAGCCAAGTGATAGGACGGTCAGCGCTGGTAGCGCTAGAACGAGAATCCCGATCGCTACGCCAATCACTCCTGAAATCGCATGCAACCAGCGCCGGCTCGCGTGGGCCGTTAAACTTTTCATGATCGCGACGACACCGTCGCCAAGGAGGTAGGCTCCGAGCAAGAAGATTAGTGCGCCGATTGTTGCACCGGGATCGATGACAGCGATAATTCCAAGCGCAAGTGCCAATAACCCGCGTACCAAAAACATCCACCAATTCTTGCGAAGCGACGAGATCTCGCTTGAGGTGTGCAGGCCGTTTAACACGTCCATTACTTACTCCATTCTAAGTGAGCTGCTGCGATTTGTTAATTTACTTCGTGACGGAGAACACCCAGATCGATGAACCATTGTCGGGATTGCTAATTTCCGGTGTGAGCGAATCCCACGTCTGTTCATGCGCGCCGCCGCCGCCGGCGATCACGGCAACAAATTCCTTGCCGCGTACGCCGTAAGCGATCGGCGTCGAAGACGGCACAGAGTCGAGTCTGCCATAACATATCGCCAGTCGACGAGTCGCTGGCTCGGAACTCTCGGTCGCGTGAGCCATCGAAGACAAGACCACCGGCAGTCGCCAACACCGCACTCGTCTCAGGTGCGCGTCGTCGATCCGTCCATGCCACTTTTCCGGTTGTTAAGTCGATCGCTTCAAGTCGACCAAACTTTCCATCGCTATCGGGACGTGGCTCGAGTACCCATTTGATGTCAACACCGCCCTTTGCCGTTGATGCTGCGTCGCGCGGGTGCCACGTATATTTCATACACGATTCGGTTGCGGGAACGAAAAGCAGATGCGCGGTTGGATCAATCGCGGTCGACGGCCAGCTGCGAACGCCGCCCGAATCGGGACAGACCATTTTTGTCTTGTTCGCGTTTGGTACAGCAAGCGGCGCAAGTTGCTTTTCGCCGCTCTTTGGATCGATCGCCGCGACAACATTCTCAAGCCCCAAGTCTGTCGAAGCGACATAGGCACCGTTCGTGCGATCGATGACATCGAAAATACCGATTTTGCCGCCAGTTACGAGCAGCTTGCGCAGTTTGCCCATGACGTCCATGTCGACGAGGCTCTGTTCGAATGCCCAATCAAAGTCCCAAAGATCGCGTTTAAAATGCTGGTAGTACCACGCAAGCTTGCCGTGGTCGCGGGATCGAGCGCTAGCGTGCAATCGAGATATAACCCGCGATCATCATTTTTGCTGCCGGCCTGCTTTTGAACAAGCGAAGCGGTGTCATAGGTTTGACCGACGCCATAATACACGATTCCCAAATCCGGATCGTAGCTCCCGGTAGTCCAAACGGCCCCGCCAAATCGCTGATTCAGAGGTGTGCCGTTCCACGTTTCGCCGGCGGGTGTACCAGGCCGTGCGACTGTGTTGAAGCGCCAAATCTCACGGCCGGTGTCGGCGTCGAGGCCAACGATGAAGCAGCCGCCGCGATAGGTGAAGCAACCCCTAACGCCTTGTAGGACCATGTTTTTTGCGACCATCGGGCCGCCGTCAACACGGATCTGGGCGGCTTGCTCAATCGGACCGAGAACGGCATGGTCCCATACCACCTTACCGGTTGCTGCTTCGAGAGCAATTAAATGTCCGTCGGCAGTCGGTGCAAAAACACGGTTTCCGAGAATCGCCATATTTTTGAGCGGACTCGTCGAACCGTTCTGCAACGCGGCGGGAAGCTTACGTTCGTACTGCCACAATAGATCGCCGGTCATCGCGTTAAGAGCTTGGACGCGATTCGCTGCAGCGAGGTAAAAGACACCATCGTGCACGAGCGGAGTAATTTCGTCTGGATTTCGGGGTAGTGCCCAACGCCAGGCAACGTGTAGATTGCCGACATTTGTTGCATCGATCGACTTTAGTGGGGAATAGCCGATACTTGCGTCGGACCGGCGCCATGTAAGCCAATCATCATCAGACGGTCGTGCAAGCATCGCCTCGCTAACCGGATGATAATTCGGCCAAAGCTCGGTACGCTCGTGCATGCTCGCTGCATAGGTAGCGTCCGCATGCATTGGCCCGCCAGTCGATTCGTGCTGTGCGTATACTTGCGCTGCGCCAAAGGTTATTAGAAGTGTGCACACGAGAGCCGTAATGAGCGGCTTAGAACGTCGCACGATGGATTGAGACATTCGTTGATCCCTTCGATGTACGATCAAAAGCGAAATTCGGCCCAAGATGCCGTATAATACGTCGCCTTCGTGTTGGCGATATGTTCGAGAAATGGACCGCGCTGAAACGACTCCTCGTCCGCGACTAGACTAAGATGGTCGCCGACGTGCGCGGGCAACGTTATAAAAGGCTGATAACCGATACCACGAAAGCCGTTGGTCGGCGCAGCTATTTCTCGACCCGTGAGCGCATAAACGCCATCCGCACGATTCGAGCGCCAGAAGGCGAAGCTTCCCCCGCTTAGCGTAACCGTTTTGCCCGCGTGAAGGTCAAGTTGACCCTCAAGCGCTTGCGTATTCTGTGGACCGATCGCGCGGAGATTCCCGAAATACCCAGCGCGAGGAAACGGCGCATACACGTCGCGAAGTTCTCGAGCGTCGGTGCCGCCGCTGTTGTAACCGGCAAGCACCCCTATGCGTGGCGACAACGGCGCGCGAGTGAATGTGTAGCCACCTTGCGCGGATTAACCTTCAGCCCGGATCGGCCGACCGTTGTTCGCTCCAAATTGGAAGAAACCTTCGGCGTCGTAGTCAAGCGGAGTCCCGGTTTTGGCGGTTCGTGCTCCAACAATGTGACGTGTTTCGAAACCGGAACCCGAATACCAAATCGCCTGTGGCCGGCTTACGCCAAAGTAGTAGATATCCAGAACCTGGGTTACGGATTTCGCGATATCATGTGTCGCATAGATCCCCCAAGAATTATTTCCCGGAGATGACCCGTCGTCGAACGCCCCGATTGGGTCGTTATCCGGACGCGCCGCAAACGCATCAATTCGAAATTTCCCTATTTGTGAGATGAAGCGTACGGCGTCGAAGCTTCCGAGAACGTTCGTGCCTTCGCCATTCGGTCCGGACCGACCCGAAAATAGCGGTCCAGAACCGAAGTCGAGCTCTTGACGACCGATGCGCGCAGTCAACAAAGGGGCACCGGTTACATCATCGAGCTTCTCCGAGCGAACTTCGGCAAAGCCTTCTAAAACATCGCCAAAGTCAGCGTCTTCACCGGGCCTCGGGCCGCTCCGTCTATGTCCGAGATTATTGTATTGTAGACTTGTATAGAGTCGAAACTTCCGACTTGGAACCAACTCTCGGTGCAAGACGGTCTGTAATTCGAGATAGCCATCTGAGCCCGGAAGTGAGCCAAAGTTCTCGTTCGTGAACGCTTCGTAGTATAAACGTTCCGCGCCACCGACTGACGCATAAGCGCCACCGTTACCGATCGGTATGTATTTAACGCCATCGAACGGATCGGTTTGTTTCTGCTGGTCTTTGAGGAAGCGCCAATCTTCCTCAGCGGGATAGGCAAGAAGCTGATGCGCCGGCTCCGGTACGAGCGAGGGCGCCGGTGTTGGCGCGATCCCTTGCGGCGCCTGCTGCGCAGGGACGCACCGCGGATGAGCGCTTGTGACAACCGGCAGCACGATTACTGCCGTTGCACAAGCGACTCGCCTGCTGTGCACAACTCACGCTCCGACGATCAAAGCGGAAGCTATCCGTCGCGCGAGCCGGATACTTTCATGGCGCTGCATTACAAATAGATTCCGGATTTCCCAGGCGCGAGGATTCCATTGGGGTCGACAGCCGCTTTAAGCGTCTTGTTAAAGGCGCGTTGTGCTGGACCATAGCACTCCGCAGCGAGCTCCATGAACGCCGTGTTCGTGCGATATACGCCGTATCCGAGTTTTGCATGCTCCCGCATTGCTTCTTCGAAGCACGTATATGCACGCTGCGTTTCTTCGGCATCGGTGTGATCAAAAATGAGATCGATGACGTGCTCTGCTGCACGTTCGCTGACAACGAAGCCGCCGATATATTCGAATCCGTATTTGCGAAAGATCGACCGCACAAGACGAAGCGATGCGAGAATGTCGGCCTTTCGCGCCGGCACGACCGGCGAGAACCACGCTTCGCCTGGTCCCGGACGGTAGTTGAGCAATCGCAGTTCGTCGTCGTCAAGAACCCCCGTACCTTGGCGTTCGCCGTGCGCCGCGGCGTCGTTTCCTTTAACGGCATCACCCGTCATGAACGTACCACCCGTCGCTTCGAGAACTTCTTTCGCTTGCACGATCTTTAACGCCACTTCGGCTTCGGTGCCATACAGATTCGAGGTAAGCGAATAATGTGGCATCTTATTGTCCTTGCGGTATTTTGCAAGAATCTCTTCGGGAATCGCATCCTTACCCGCGTACAGATCCGAGCGCTTGATTAGCTGCGCAACAGAATACCAGCTATCGCCCGCATTGACGCCGGCGTCGACAACGCCGTCGAGTTTGAGTTGTGCTCCCGCCGCTGTGCCTGCCGCAAACGATTCATCGTCTTCCCACGATGCGAGGAAAAACTGACTCTTCTGTGGCTTTTTCATCAAATGCAGACCCATTTTGGTCACGATACCGAAGTTTGATTGACTGAAGATGCCGTCAACCCAAGGACCAAACCCCCACCGATAGTTCTGCCATGCCTGACCGTCGCCCACGCCTCCGAGACCGGTTCGCAGAACTTCACCGTTTGCAAGAACGACTTCGAGTCCGCAAAAACGCGCGATGTGCTCGCCGTTACGATTGAATCCGACACCGCGATCGAGCGTATTACCGACGGGGCCACCGATCTTGCCTGACGCCGGAAAGCTAATCCAGATATCGAGTTTGTTATCGTTGACGTATTTGATGAGTTGCGGATACGTGACGCCGGGCTCGACGAGGGCGGTGCACAGTTCCGGATCGACCGAAATGATTTTGTTCATTCCACGCATGTCGAGAACGAGCTGTCCCGGCGTCGCGGGTGCAGCCGAGCCATAACCGCAATTACCACCGGTAGAAATTGGCCAAAGCGGCGTTTTGTATCGGTTGGCGATCGACAAGACGCCGCGAACATCCTCGACGGAATGTACACTCAGGGCGCCTGCGGCACGATGCCGTGCAGATGGCTCGGGCAAAAGCTTTTCTTCGTAGAATCTTAAATCGTTTGGCTCGATTACGACATTATGGTCGCCTAGGAGCTTCCGATACTCTGCAACAGCGCTCTCGAATGTCGAGCGCGATACGCCTTTAGGTAGGGACGCATCCGCGACGCTCGCGTTCATGCCGTCTTGTGCTCTCACGGTGTATTCGTCCTCTCATGTTCGGATCGGATCAAGCGCAATTAGGTACCTGATCTTCTTCAATAGTCACACGTCGGGAGTCGTTTTGATACGTACGGCCGTACGTACTAACACGTACCTTGGAGGCGTTTACATCTCAGCTCGCGGCTTCAACGAACGCAAACAACTCCGACTTCGAAAACGCTGCGCCACGCAGTTCACATTGGCGGCGGCGAGAGGCGTGCAAAGGTCCAAGTAATGATTGCAACTGTCGCCGCGAGCGTTCTTCGGTCGTATTACCAGCGCCGGAGAATGCTGTAATCGAACGACGTACGTACCCCGCAAGAACGGCCGCTCGATCTAGGTTACCTTCACGCGCTTCTACCAGTGCTAGGTGCTCGAGCGTAAATACGGAATGTCTTTCGTTGATGGCCGTGCGCAAGGCCCGAATGCCGATCGTACGTGCTTCAGCAAAGTCACCAGTAGCGACAAGATAGCCTGTGTAATTCGCGAGAAAATGCGCCTGGTCGCCACGATCGATGTATGGAAGCAACCATACAGCATCGTCCGCGGCTGTAATGGCCGCAGCGGCGTTATCATCGGCATACTCGGCCTCGGCGCAGTTTAGCAATGATTTAAACTCGTAGGTAAAGGATCCGCGACGACGGGCAATCTGCGCCAGATCTCGAAATTGTCGCGCCGCCATTGCGCCGTTACCAGAAGCCGTCGCCAGCAACGCAATTATATTATCGTGAGTGAATTTCGCTGCGACACTTAATGGCACTGAGCTAGCCTCCTTGAGCGCGAGGTGAGCGTCCTCAATTCTATCGGTCAACATGCACGTAAACGCGACGTGGTGCAAAGCGCTTGCCAGCGCGGCTTGATTACCGCTTGCCCGTGCCAATCTCAGAGCACGCGTGATCGCCGCAATTGAACTGTCACGATTTGTATCGAAAGTATCGTATGCATGGCGCGTCCAGAGACGCGAAGCAAGTGCTGCGTGAATGCTAGGCAACTTCGGTGCAAAGGCGGCCGTCATTTCAACAACGTAGTCGTCAAGCTCCCGCGGAAATTTTACGCTCAGCAACAGCTCGGAGCCCCGCACTACCTCGCCATGTTGACTTGCGATCTCCAATGCCCGAATACGATTGTCGCCTTCCATTCGCGTGACGCTTAGATTCGCTTCAGACAAATCGTTCTCGAACGCTGCTCCGGCGGTCGTAAAGAGGCGATGATAATAGACAAGAAATCTCGAACGCGCGTCGTGCGCTCGGCCTCCGCGTTCCAAACATTCAGCGGCGAATTCACGAATCGTTTCAAGAAGCGAAAACCGAGTTGCTCCGTCGCCTCGGTCTGCGTGAACGAGAAGCGATTTTGCGACGAGCGCCTCGAGGCGCCCAAGCATTGCGACCTCGTCGACGCTGTCGTTCATAACGACCGCCTTTGCGGCTTCAAGGGAGAAGCTGGTCGGAAAGACACCCAGCATATCGAAACATTCACGGTCACTCGGGTTCAGTAAGCCGTAGCTCCATTCCAGCGTAGCGCGGAGACTTTGCTGTCGAGCGTTTTTCGGTGATCCTCCCGTGAGGACGCCGAGACGATTATTAAGTCGCGCGAGCAAATCGTCAAGCGTCAATGCTCGAGTCCTGCGTGCAGCGAGTTCAATGCTAAGCGGCAAGCCATCGAGCTTGCGGCAGATTTCAGCAATTATACGGATATTTGAATCTGTCAGCGTAAAAGATGAGTCGACATCACGCGCTCGAGCGACGAACAAACTTATGGCGTCAAATCGTGCGGCGTCAGAGCCCGCTACGAGAAAATCATCGGGAATTGAAAGGGAACATAAGCGGTAGACTGTTTCACTGGCCGTCGCGAGAGCGCAGCGGCTCGTTGCTATCATTCTCAAATGCGGACATGATGCAGCGAAAGCGTCGGTCAAAGATGCAACATCTGAGGCTACCTGTTCGCAATTATCCAGTATGAGCAACGCTCGCAAATCCGCAAGCGACGCTGCGAGCGCGGCATGGGGATCGCGCGCACGAGAAGTCGCCATTCCGAAAAGAGTCGAAATCGCCGACAGTAATCCGCGAGCGTCGGTGACCGCGGAAAGATCAACGAACCAGACTCCGTCGCCATAATCGTCGGCGAGTTCGCGCGCAAGCGCGATGGCAATCTGTGTCTTACCAATACCGCCAACTCCGAGAACGGTAACGAGCCGATGCTCGGCTACCAGCACCCGCAAACGTTGCACGTCGCCGCTCCGGCCGATCAGACGTGTGAGTGAAGTTGGGACCTCGCCGGTGCGCGATCCGCGGTTATCGCGCGATCGACGTTGCTCGGAAGCCGGACAAGCAGCATCACGAAGTTTGCTCGCTTGTAATTCGTTGAGCTCGAGAGCTTGCGCGATGAGAAGCAGCGTTGCCCGGCGCGGCGTTTTCCGATAACCACGTTCGAGCGTCGAGATGGCTTCTAGGCTAATGCCTGCTTTCTCAGCGAGCAAACGCTGTGAAATGCGGCGCTCAAGACGAAGTTCACGAAGAATGCTTCCAAACGAACTGCGCAGATCAGGCAGCGAAAGCTTGACGTCCGCAGCCCCGTTGAGCACATGCGTGCCTTCAAGGTTATCGCCTGACCGGACGGTTAAAGTAGCCATGCACCTCCATTAGCAAGAGGATATAAATCAACCGCTTGAAATGTATTCTAATGCGTGGATCGTTGTCAAGCCCCGTGAAAGGTGGCAGTTTCTGACAGACCCGTTGCACATTGGTCGTCTACCAGTCGGGCGATATGCCAAGGGAGCCGATACACGTGCGCACATCGTGCGTATCGCTACCGAATTGTTTGCTCGAGAAGGCTACGCTCGCGCCTCAACACGCAGCATCGCCGTGGCCGCCAACGTCAACTCGGCGTCTCTACAATATTATTTCGACACAAAAGCAGGCTTGTTCCACGAATGTTTGGAGCAGATTGTCGAGCGGATCGAACATCGCTTCGGCCCGCTTTACGTCAAGATTCGCGATAATATCCAATCCGAGGATGATGATTGCCTGATCGAAGATTACTGCATTCTCGGAGATTGGCTCATTGAGTCGTATTTCGCTGACGACGAAGGCGTTTTAATTTCTGCTTTTGCCGGCAAAAGTGCCGTTCTTGATCGGCCGGACACTTGGAATCTCATGCGCAACCGTGTGATTGCGCCCATCGTTGCCATCACGAGCGACCTCATCCGGCGCATTGTTGGACTTTCTGAAGATGATCCCGCGACAGCCATTCACGCGAAAGCTGCATCGGGAATCTGTGGCATCTTCTATCATGAACGAGCCCATGCGGGCGGAGCTTGGGCAGACGAACCGCCGCGAGAAGACATTGAGACAATCAAACGCGTTGTGCGCTTGCAGAACGGAATTCTTTTGCGTGGCATGCGTGAGTCGATTGCTCATCTTCGTTAAGAAATTGCCACTGTGTCGTGATGCCAACGATCCGCAATCCTTAGGTTAATTTCCGTGCCGGCGATCTCTTCGATACTCGTCCCGAGCACGATGCCGCCTATGAGGTCCTCATTCCATGTAGATCGGCACGCCGGCTTCGCAGAGCGCCCCGATATGCCGGTGCACCGTGCGCATCGCAACGTCGAGTTCCGTCGCGAGTTCCCGTACCGTCATCCGGCGTCTTGTCTGGAGCAGCAAGAGGCACGAGAGCAGCCGGGGTGAGCGCACAACCGAATTATCGTCGAATATATGTCGACATCTGTCCCTGGCGTTAGGGTCGAATCACCACTTGATGCTCGAAGCGAGGCCTTTCTCCGATATGTCCCTGAACGTCGTCACGCATCTGAACTTCCGCGGCCAGGCGCGAGAAGCGCTCACTTTTTACTACTTTGGTAGAAGTGAACAGCCCGAGCAGGAGAAAAAACCCGTGGATACAGACTTTTTTGGTAGCGCCAACGGGAGTTGAACCCGTCTCTCCGCCTTGAAAGGGCAGCGTCCTAACCGATAGACTATAGCGCCAAGCACTAGGTAGACTGTTGGATTCGCGGGACTGTTGCACGTTGCGCTTCGAACCCCGCCACTGCGAAAACGTGGGCCCGGCTGGATTTGAACCAGCGCGCTACCAGTTATGAGCCGGCTGCTCTACCGCTGAGCTACGGGCCCGCGAATGGTCCATCTTGCCCGCCTGGCGCAACCGACCCTGCCGCACGGAGCCGTGCCATCTGGTAGCGCTGACGGAGCCCAAGCGCGTCGGGCCCGGCGTAGCCGGCCCTGTCAGGGTCGGCATAACAAGGATAGATCAAACCGGCAGCCGCCAGATTTTGCACTTCCACCAACGAAACGCCAGCCCAAGGTAGCTCCGAACAGCAATGCCGGCAAGCGCCAAATTTGAAGTTATTTGCGGCGGCGGCCGCTAAAAACAGGACGATGGACACTCCGCACGCTTCCCGCAGCGCACGAGTCGAGATCCACGGCAGCCGGCGCTCCGCGCCGCTCGATGCCATGTCCGAGGGAGCCGTGAGTCCGGCCGATCGGACCACGGTTACGGTGATGCTTCGGCCGCGCACCTCATCGGTCGCCTACGCCGCACAGCTCGCCATTACTCCACCGGTCGCGCGACGTTACCTCAGCCGCGACGAGTTCAGCGCACAACACGGTGCCGATCCGGCCGACATCCTCGCCGTCGAACGCTTCGCCCTTGATTTCGGGCTGTTGATTCTTGAAGCCGATGTCGCCCGCCGCGCGGTCGTTCTCGAGGGCACGCTCGAAGCACTCAGCGCCGCCTTCGAGGCGCAGCTCGAAACGTTCAGCCAAGCCGGTTTCCGCTTTCGCGGTCGCACCGGCGTAATGACGATTCCACAAGCGCTGGGACCGATCGTGCGCGGCGTTTTCGGCCTCGACGAGCGGCCCGTGGCCCGCACGCATTTTCGCCGCGCCGCCCGTCCGGCAGCGAGTCCGCAAGCATCGTTCACGCCGCGCCAGATTGCCAACGCCTATGCGTTTCCGACCGGCGTCGACGGCACCGGCCAAACGATCGCGATCGTCGAGCTTGGCGGCGGCTACGCGCTGACCGATATGACGACCTACTTTACGACATTGGGTCTGCACGTGCCGACGATCTCCAACGTATCGGTGGACGGCGCGGCAAATACGCCGACCGGCGACCCCAACAGCGCGGACGCCGAAGTCGCGCTCGACATCGAAGTTGCCGGTGCGGTCGCGAACGGCGCGAAATTCGTCGTCTACTTTGGCCCCAACACCGACCAAGGTTTTCTCGACGCCGTGACTACGGCGATTCACGATAGCGTTAACAATCCGACGATCGTGTCGATTAGTTGGGGCGGACCCGAATCGGGCTGGACCGCCCAAGCGCAATCGAATTTCGATACGGCTTTCGCCGACGCGGCGACGTTGGGCATCACGATCTGCGTGGCGGCCGGCGATAACGGATCGTCCGACGGCGTCAGCGACGGTAAAGCGCACGTTGATTTTCCGGCGTCGAGCCCGCACGTGCTGGCGTGCGGCGGAACCACCCTCGCCGCGAGCGGGTCGACGATCCGCAGCGAAACGGTATGGAATGACGGCGCGCAAGGCGGCGCGACCGGCGGTGGCGTAAGCGAAACGTTTCCGCTTCCCACCTGGCAGCAGCATGCCGGCGTTCCGCCGTCGGTTAATGCCGGCAGCCACATCGGCCGCGGCGTTCCCGACGTCGCGGGCGACGCCGATCCGCAAACCGGCTACGTCACGTTGGTCGATGGGCAAAACGGCGTCGTCGGCGGCACGAGCGCCGTGGCCCCGTTGTGGGCCGCCCTAACCGCGCTCATCAATGAAAAGTCCGGGGTGCGACTCGGATTTTACAACGCCATCTTGTACGGGGCTGCCAAAACCGGGCTGAACGATATAACGGTCGGCAACAACGGTGCATATACCGCCGGTCCCGGCTGGGATGCGTGCACCGGACTTGGTAGCCCGAACGGCTCACTCCTGGCAAGCGCGCTTGCCGCGCCGGCAACGGCCTCCCAAACGCCGATCCCGAGTGTATCGGGCGAAGAGTCCCCCCGACTGCTCGAACAACGCTACGAGCGCTAACGCGTTGTCAGCTTACGTCGAGACCTGACGAGATCGGTTCAAGCTCAAGAGTAGTTCGTCGTCGAACGCGGCCAAGAACGCGTCTATTTTCGCAGCCACCGTTGCTGCGCCACGTACACCGGAAAACTCGCTGCGACGATGGCCAGACCGATGAGCGAATCGCGCGGACTGCTCACGAACGTTTGCACCAACAACCAACCGCCGGCGACGATCACCACGGCCGGCACGAACGGGTAGCCCGAAATGCGATACGGCCGCACCAGCTGCGGCTCGCGCCGGCGTAACACAAATAGCGCGCCGGCCGTGGCCACGAAAAAAATCCAACTGTTAAAGACCAAGTAGTCGCTGAGCGTATCGAACGATCCCGACAGCACGAGCACTGCGGCAATGACGCCGTTGGCCAGCAACGCATTAACCGGAACGCGTGCGCGCGGCGACAAGCGCGCCAGCGCGCCCAGTGCAGGCATGTCCTCGCCGAACGCATAGCTGACGCGCGAAACGGTAAGGATCGTCACGTGCAAAGTCGCGGCCACCGAAGCAAATAACAGCGCCGCCGCAACACTGCGCCACACCGGCCCCAAGAGCGTTTCGACAACTCGGATACCGACGGAAACGCCGGGCGCGAGATTGGCGATCGCCAGTGGTCCAAGAACGTAGACAAAGGCCGTGTTCGACAGTACGTAACCCGTAATGACAACACCGACGGCAACGCTCAACGCGAGCGGAAACGTCCGACCCGGATTGCGAATTTCGCCCGCGACGAGCGTTACCGATTGCCAACCTTGATACGCGTAGAGCGCGCCGATGAGCGCCGCTGCGAAGCCGGCGACGCCGAAGCGCGCCGCGGGCGCCACACCGCTGCACGATCCGGCCGCGGCGTCGGCCGTAAACATGGCCGCGCTCCCGTGCCCGGCGGCAAAACCCGCGACTGTAATCGCCACCAACATTGCAATCTTCAGCACGGCGAAGACGGTCGCGATGCGGCCGTTCACCAGCGCCGGTGCGCAATTGATCGCGGTGACCACCGCGATGAGGACGATTGCCGCCGATTGCAAGCCGGTTACGCTAAACCGCGGGCCGTACAACTCGAGCGACGGCAGCCGATCCAGCGCGCCACCCGACAGAACGTTAAAGAAGATGGCCGCTCCGGCCGCCAACGCCGCGGACGACGCCGGTCCGCCGATGAACAGCGACGTCCAGCCATACGCAAACGCCACGGCCCGGCCGTAGGCGCGCCGCAGAAACGCGTAGATTCCGCCGGATTCCGGCAACGCGGCACTGAGTTCGGCTAACGTCAACGAACCGCACAATGCCAGCAGTCCGGCAACTACCCAGGCCGCAAGCATCGTTAACGGCCACTCGACGTTGCACAGCATGACGCGGGCCTTGAGGAACACGCCCTGACCCACCATATTGGCAACGATGATGGCGCACGTGGCCGTGAATCCAAGCGTCCGAAGCACCGTTAACTTCGCCGGCGTGGCGATCATCTTCGCAAACTACCCAGCAAACGGCGGATCACCTTGCGCATTCGCGCAGGCGAATTCCGTCCGGCATACCGAAAGCTTCTCCCGCAACTGACTGCGAACTGGTAGAGGGTACGTTCGGCGATGATGGTCTATCCGACTCGGGCGTCATTTCTCGCGTCGACGGCGGCGATCTTTGCATCGATCGCAGTCGTTCGCGCACCGGCGCGCGCCGCGCAGTTTTCATTCCGGACCGGAACGAATCAGGCGCCCAATCATCCCTTGAGCGTGGCCATGCGTGACATGTGCGATGCGATTAAAACGCAAACGGCCGGCCGGTTAGACATCGCGATGTTCCCCAACAATCAGCTCGGCGGCGATACCGCCATGCTTACCCAATTGCGTTCGGGTGCGCTGCAAATGATGACGCTCGACGGCGGCATTCTTTCGGGCGTCGTTCCGGCCGCCGCCATTCAGAGCGTTGGTTTCGCGTACAAGTCGTCACAAGAAGCGCTAGCCGCCTTTGACGGTCCGCTGGGCACGAACGTGCGCGGCGAGATTGAGTCGAAGGGCATGCATTGCTTCGACAATATTTGGGAGAACGGACTGCGCCAGATCACATCGAGCACCAAGCCGATCGACAAGACCGCCGATCTCAGCAACTTCAAAATCCGCACGCCGCCCGCCAAGATCAGCCTCGATCTGTTCAAAGAACTTGGCGCATCGCCAACGCCGATTAACTTTAGCGAACTATACACCGCGCTGCAAACGCACGTCGTCGACGGGCAAGAAAATCCGCCGGCCAATATCATGACCGGACGTTTCTACGAAGTGCAAAAATACTTGAGCATGACGGGCCATCAATGGAGCGGCTACTGGTTGCTCATGAACAGCGATGCCTGGAAAAGCTTACCTGCCGACATTCAGACGATCGTTACGAAAAACGCCGGTATCGCGGCGCAAAAGCAACGCACGGCCGTCATCGCGGCAAACATCGCGCTCGTCGCGACGCTCAAGGGCAAAGGCATGGCCGTTAACGAAGCGGACCGGACCGGGATGCGGGCCCAGCTTGGCGGCTTCTACAAACGCTGGAAAGGCGAATTCGGCGATACCCTGTGGTCGCTATTGGAAAGCGCTACGGGTAAATTAACCTAAGAGGGCGTTGGGCTTAGCCGACAGCTGACGATGCAAATGGCTCGGGCAAAGCGAAACGCAACAAGTTCACCGAAAGTGAACTTAAAGCGCCGCAAACGCCGAGCGGCCCGGGTAGATCGCAACGCGACCGAGTTCATCAGCGATGGCCATCAACCGGTTGTATTTCGCCACCCGGTCGCTGCGCGACAACGACCCGGTTTTAATTTGCCCGGCGCCGGTGGCTACCGCCAGATCGGCAATCGTCGTATCTTCGGTTTCGCCCGAGCGGTGCGAAATGACGGCGCGAAAGCCGGCTTTGTGCGCCATGCTGACGGCATCCAACGTTTCGGTCAGCGTGCCGATCTGGTTCACTTTAACTAAGATCGCGTTGGCCGAGCGCTCGGCGATGCCGCGGGCTAAGCGCTTGGTGTTCGTTACGAACAAATCGTCGCCGACGAGTTGCACTGTCGCACCCAGGCGCGCGGTCAGCAAACTCCAGCCGTCCCAATCGTCTTCGGCCAAACCGTCTTCGATCGAAATCACCGGATAGCTTTTGCACAACCCTTCATACAGGGCGACCATTTGGGCTGCATCCATGGCGTGGTCGGGCAGATGCGGAAAGTATTTTCCGTCGCGATAAAATTCGGTCGCCGCCGCATCGAGGGCGATCGCCACATCGGTGCCGGGCGCGTAGCCCGCGCGTTCGATCGAGCGCACCAGCAACGCCAGCGCCGCATCGATCGAGTCGAGCCGCGGCGCGTATCCGCCCTCGTCGCCAACGAGCGTCGGCTGACCTTCGTCGTGCAGCGTCTTGCCCAATGCCGCGAACACTTCGGCACCGCAGCGAATCGCCTCGGCCATCGAGGGCGCGGTCAAGGGCACGATCATGCACTCTTGAAATTGCAGCCCGCCTTCGGCATGTTTGCCGCCGTTGATCACGTTCATCATCGGCACCGGCATCAGCGCCGCCGCCGGTCCGCCGAGATACTTGTAGAGCGGGATACCGAGTGACGCGGCGGCCGCACGCGCCGCTGCCAGCGACACGCCGAGCAACGCGTTGGCACCGTAATTGGCCTTGTTGTCGCTGCCGTCCAGTTCAATGAGCGTGGTGTCGATGTCGCGTTGCGCCGTCGCGTCGAGACCTTCGAGCGCCGGCCCCAACACTTCGTTCACGGCTCGCACCGCCTTGAGCACACCTTTACCGTTGTAGCGTGCTTTGTCGCCATCGCGTAATTCGACGGCCTCGTGCGCGCCCGTCGACGCGCCCGACGGAACCATCGCTTCTTCAACCGCGCCGAAACTCGTCGCGACGGCGACGGCGATGGTCGGGTTGCCGCGCGAATCCAAGATTTCGCGCGCGCGCACGCTTTCGATGAGCGGCCGGCCCGAACCGCGTAACGATTCCAGACTCATCGGCGCGTTACGAACTCACGAGCCACGAAGCCATTTCACTGGGTCGCGAAAAGATCTCGCCGGGCTCGAACCAAATAGCGATTTCCCGTTCAGCACTGGCCACCGAATCGCTGCCGTGCACGAGATTGCGACCGATGGTTTGGCCGAAGTCGCCGCGGATCGTACCCGGCGTGGACTTGATCGGATTCGTCGCACCAATGCTCGAACGGCAGCCTTCAACAGCATCGCTTCCTTCGATCACCATCGCCACGATCGGCGAACCGGTAAGGTACTCGATGAGTCCGTTGAAAAACGGTTTTCCGTCGTGTTCGGCATAATGACGCTTGGCGCGCGCTTCGTCAACTTGCAAGATCTTTAGCGCGCTGATTTGATAACCGCGACGCTCGAAGCGCGACAGGATCTCGCCGACGAGGCCGCGCACAACGGCGTCGGCTTTACATAAAATGAGTGTTTTCTCGGTAGCCATAGCGGGGAGGTGATACGTGCCGAAGCCGACCGCACCTCTCGATGCGCAACGCGTCCGGACGGAACTCGCCGGCAGCCGGTTCGCCGATGTTCGTTATGTTGCGCACACCGCAAGCACGAATGCGGATGTCCAAGCGTTGCTCGGCGATGCGGGTGCATACGGCACAACCGTGGTTGCCGAATATCAATCGGCCGGCGCCGGACGCAAAGGCCGGCGCTGGTTCGCGCCGCCCGGAGCGGCGTTGCTCTTCACAGCGATCCTGCCCGGCGCAATCGACGCCGCGGCGCTGTGGGCGGTGCCGTTTTGGATCGCGCTCGCGGTCGCCCAAGCCGTCGAGCAGCAGTGCGGCGTCGAGCTCGACCTCGTTTGGCCCAACGATCTGCACGCGCGCGGCGGAAAAACCGGTGGTATTCTGTCGGTCGCGCGCATCGCCGGTGACGCCGCGTGGGTGGGTTGCGGCGTCGGCATCAACGTTTATCGGCCGGCCGCCGATACCGATCTCGACGCCTTGCGACCGCAACCCGTGTTTCTCGACACACTCGCACCGCATGTCGAGCGCGAGGCGCTACTCGTTACGCTGTTGCGCACCTTCGACCGCTCGTTCGAGGACTTGCGCGACCCCGGCGCGGTCGCGACGCATTGGGAACAGCGCGCCAACTTACGCGGCACCGTGTACCGGTACGTGCGCGATACCGGCGGACGCGCCTGCGACGGTGTTGCCCAACGCTTAGGGCCGCACGGATCGCTTGTCGTTCGCGGCTCAGACGGCGAAACGGCGATCGACATGGCCGATGTGCGCGTTATCGGCCGTGCGCCGGCCGGCGCAAAATCGACGCCGTGATTACCAGCGCAGCAGCAGTCCGGCTTCAACCAGCCCGCCGCCGAAGCCGTAGAGGAGCACGACATCGCCGCGCTGGATGCGGCCGTCGGCGATTGCGGGCGCGAGAGCCAGCGGAATCGACGCCGATGAGGTGTTTCCGAACCACTGCATGCTCGTTAAGGTGCGCTCGCCGGAGATACCGCTGCGCTCGCACACCGACTCGATCATACGCATATTCGCACTGTGCGGGACGAACCAATCCACCTCGCGCGCCGCGAGGTTCGCGCTTTTGAGCAGTTCGCCGATCCCGGCCGAAACATGCGTCACGACCCACTCGTACACGGCGCGCCCGTTCTGGCGCATCACGGGCTGCGGCTCGATAATTCCGGCAATCTCTTTCCGCAGCGACGTTAAAAATAAGTGCTTGCCCGCGGCGCCGTCGCTATTGAGCCGGCGCGCTAAAATACCGCTGCCGCCACCATCGTCTGCAGTCACCAGCGCCGCGCCCGCGCCGTCGCCAAACAGGATACACATCGCGCGATCGGTGTAATCGGTAATTTTTGTTAGTGTTTCACCGGCCACCACGAGCACGTTGCGCGCGCGTCCAGTCGAGATGAGCGCATCGGCGAGATCGAGTGAATATGCAAAACCCGCACACGCGGCCGAGACGTCGATGGCGCCGACGTTGCGCATGCCTAATTTGTCCTGAACGATCGCGGCCACACTCGGAAACTGGTAATCAGGCGAGATCGTCGCCGCGATGATGTAGTCGACGGCATCGAGCGCCGCGCCTTGCTCGACGAGCGCCGCGACGGCTCCCAAGCACAAGTCGCTGGTAAATTCATCGATTCGTGATTTGCGGCGCTCGCGAATGCCGGTGCGGCGCCGGATCCACGCGTCGTCGGTGTCGATCATCGACGCCAAATCGTCGTTCGTGATCCGCTGCTCGGGAACGTAGGTTCCTAAGCCGGCGATCCGCAGCGACGTGCGAACGAGCGGTTTCCGCACGGGGGCGGTGGCGGTTAGCTCCATACCCGGTGGGCTTTCGCGGCGGCAACCGCACTGCCTATGTCGTCACGACCTCATCCCGGAGGTCACGTTCGCGCGCGGCGGCGGCTCGTGCAGCGGGCGCGCCGTACCCGCCTCCGCCGGCGGTTTGCACCTCGATGACGTCGCCCGGGACGAACGGGAAGCTGGTTTTCGCCGGCAGCTTCGTCCGGCCGCCGGCCGAGAGCAGGTGATGCGACCCGCTGCTCCCAGCGCCGCCGCCCGCTAGCCCGCGCGGGCTGAGTTCGTGGCGGTCGGCCAGCAACGACACCGTCGCCGATCCGCCCGTCAGTTGCACGGCGCGAATGAGGCCGCAGCCGCCGCGATACGTGCCGTCTCCGGACGTTCCCGCAGCGAATTCATAGCGCGTGATGCGCAGCGGAAAATCGCGTTCGATTGCTTCGATCGGCGTGTTGAGCGTGTTCGTCATGTGCGCTTGAATGCCGTCGATGCCGTCCGCCTGCGGTCGCGCGCCCATGCCGCAGCCATTCGTTTCGTAGAACGACCAGCTGCGGCCGTCGGGGTCGACGCCGCCGATGATGACGTTGTTCATCGACCCGCCGCTCTGGGCCGGCACCCGCCCGGGAGCGATCTGCGCGAAGGCCGCCAGCACCAAATCGGCGTTGCGCATCGACGTTTCGACGTTTCCCCCCGAGACCGGGGCCGGTCGCCGCGGATTGAGCACGCTACCCTCCGGAACCTCGATCGTGATCGGGGCGAAGACACCCGCATTCATCGGGATGGTCGGATCGGTCAGTGCGCGCAACACGTAATACACGCCCGACAACGTGACACCGTAGACGGCGTTGAGCGGTACCGCGAGCTGCGCTGCCGTGCCCCCATAATCGAGCCACACCGCGTCGCCGTGTTTGCGCACGTGGAGTTGCAAGCGAATGGCGGCCGAGCCGGCGGCGTCTTCGAGAAAATCGACGACGGCTGCCTCGCCATCCGGTAGTGCGCGCAGCGCCGCTCGCATGCGAATTTCACTTGTGCGTAACGCTTGCGCGACGGCCGCATCGAAAACGTCGGCGCCGTAGCGTTCGATGAGTTCGATGATGCGCCGCTCGCCGATCAGATTGCCGGCAATCTGCGCGCGTAGGTCGCCGGCGCGGGCGGCGGGCGTGCGCGAATTCGCCTGAAAGAGCGCGACGGTATCTTCGACGATCTCATCGTTGCGCAGCAAGCGGATCGGCGGTACGATCAAGCCTTCGGAAAAGAGATCGCGCGCAGCGGGCGGCATCGAACCCGGCGCCGACCCGCCGACGTCGGCGTGGTGCGCTTTATTGGCGGCATACGCAATGATGGACGCACCATGAAAAATAGGCCGAATGACGGTCACGTCGTTCAGGTGCGTGCCGGCGAGATACGGGTCGTTGACCACCCACGCATCGCCGGGCGCCGTCACATATGCCCGCTCGCGCATCCATTCCAGCGTGCGCCGCAAACCCCACGGCAACGATCCTAAGTGTACCGGAATGTGTTCGGCTTGCGCGATCAGATTGGCGTGCCGATCGAACAGCGCGCAGGAGTGGTCCAAGCGTTCTTTGATGTTGGGCGAATACGCCGCGTTGCGAATGGCCAAGCCCATCTCTTCACTCGCGTACGTTAACGCCGAGCCCACGATCGAAGCGGTAATCGGGTTCATGCCGTGCGCTGCTCGCCGCCGGCGGCTGCGCGAACCTCCACGATCAGATTGCCGTACATGTCCGTGCGCGCGTTCCAGCCCGGCGCGACATACGTTGTCGCGTCGTACTGCTCGACGACCGCCGGCCCAACCAGAATCCGAGCGTCTGCCAGCCGGTCGCGAACGTAAACTGGGGTCGCAACGAAAGCGGCGCCATCCCAAACGTCGCGTTGCCGCCCCGGCTCGCTCGGCGCGCTACGAGAAGGGTGCACATTTGCCGACGGCCTCAACGCCGACGGCGGCTTGCGCGTTTGGCCCAGCGCAATTACCCGCGCGGTAACGACTTGGACCGGCTCGTCCGGTGCGCTAAAACCATAGCGCTGCCGATGCCGCGCGTGAAACGCCGCGCCGGCGTCAGCGCGTCCGTTCGCGGCAGCGACGGTTAACTCAAACGATTGCCCGGCATAGCGCAGATCGACTTCGCGCCGGAAACTTCGCGCCGCCGGTTCGACGCCTTGCGCGCTCAGAGCGGCGTCGCCGAGCGCCTGCAATTCGTCCAACACCCGCTCGACGCGAATCCAGGCCGCAGCGTCGAACGGCATCACCAGCGAACGCGTAAACGTGCTGCGCACGTCGGCGGCCAGTAAGCCGAACGCCGAGAAGACGCCCGGCAACGGCGGCACCAAAATGCGCCGTACGCCAATCTCGCTCGCTACGGCGCAGGCGTGCAGCGGACCGCCGCCGCCAAACGCCAGCAGCGTGAAATCGCGCGGATCGTAACCGCGCTCGACCGAAACGATGCGCACCACCCGCGCCATTTCGGCGTCGATGAGCGCGACGATCCCGGCGGCGGCCGCACTGACGTCGCCGCCCACCGGTCGGGCAACCGTTGCCACCGCGCGCCGCGCCGCCGCGGCGTCGATCGGAAACGTACCGCCCAAGAGGGCGTCCGGATCGAGCCGGCCCAGCACGACGTTGGCATCGGTCACCGTTGGTTGCGACGCATGTCCGTAACACGCCGGTCCCGGCACGGCCCCGGCCGAGATCGGCCCCACGCGTAGCGTTCCGGCGGCGTCCAGCCAGGCGATGGTGCCACCGCCGGCGCTGATTTCGGCCAGGTCGACGAACGGAAAGCGCACCGGATAGCCACTGCCTTTTTGCGCTCGGCCGCTGTGCGTCGTCCCGGCGGCCTCGAATTCCGTTGCGATGTCCGGCACGCCGTCGAGCACGATACCGGCCTTGGCCGTCGTTCCGCCCATATCGAACGAGACGATCCGCGGCAATCCGAGGAGCTGGCCGAGATATGCCGCGCCGACCACGCCGCCGGCGGGCCCGCTTTCGATCAAACTTGCCGGCGCGCTCGCCGCCGCCGCCAACGCCGCCATTCCGCCGTCGGAACGCATGACGAAGATCGGTGCGTCGAGGCCGCGGCTTTGCACGCCCGCCAGCAGTCGTTCGAGATAACCGCCCACGACGGGCAAGAGCGCGGCATTGACGACCGCGGTGGAAAAGCGCTCGTACTCGCGAAATTCGCGGACGAGCGCCGCCGACGCCGTAACGTGCACCGCCGGCAAGCGCGCCCGGAGCCGCTGCGCGACAACAACTTCATGCGCATCATCAACGTCGGCGTGCAGCAAGCCGATGGCAACGCAACCGATGCCGCGCGCTTCGATCGTATCGATCGCGCGCTCGACGTCTGCCGCATCGAGTTCCATCGATACGCGGCCGTCGAATTCGCGCCGTTCGCGCACGGTGAGCCGGTCCTCGCGCCGCGCTAACGGTGGCGGACGACGGACGAAGAGATCGTAGACGGCGCTGCGATTTTGCCGCCCGATTTCCAGCACGTCGCGAAAGCCTTCCGTGGTAATGAACGCGACGCGCGGCAATTCGAGCGAACGCTGACCCAGTAAGGCATTGGTCGCGATGGTGCTGGCGTGGGCGATGGCCGTGATTGCGCCGGCCGCCGCCGCATCGGCGGCGAGGAGCGCATCGAGCGCCGCGAGCGCACCGAGTTCGGGCGCGTGCGGCGTGGTGGCGACTTTGATGCAAAGCAGAGTTCCGTCGGGACGCAGCGCCAGGATGTCGGTAAACGTGCCGCCGACATCGATTCCGACTCTCATGCCCGAACGGCGAGCGGCCTCACGAGGAACTGGCGCGGCTGCGCTTGTCGCAATTCTCACAAAATTGCGAATGCTTGTTATCGGTGTCGAAGATCGAGTTCGAGTAATACATCGCGCAGCGCGCGTTGTAACAATGTTTGAGGCCTAACGTGTGGCCGATTTCATGCACCGACTCTTTGAGCAGGCGCTGAAAGAGCGCATTCTCATTCGGCTTCTCGCCGTAGAATTCGGCGCGCAACCGGTGCAGCGACACGACCGCGCAACGCTGCGCCGGGCTGGCGCTGCCGAAGATGAATTGATGCGACGTTTTATAAAGATCGAAGTCGGTAACGCCGAGAACGATCCCCGCGTCGGCTTCGTATGCCGCAGCTACTTTAGCGGCGATCGAACTAAAGAACAGCTGTTTGCGAACGCTGTTGAGCACGGTCTTGGGAACCGCCAGCGGCACGCGCACCACGCAGCGGTACAGGAAGCGCTCTTCCAAACACAACGCGAGTCGGGTGAGAAGTCCGGCGTCGATCGCGTTGATCGGAACGATACTGAGCTCACTCACCGCCGAAATTTTCCCCGGCACGCGCAGGCGGTCCTGGCCTGCGTGCAGGCGAAGCGCCCCGCATGATCGTTGGTTTGGGGATCGACTTAGCCGAAGTCGAGCGCTATGCGTTCGACACCGTGCAGCGCGAACGTTTCGCGCGTAAGGTCTACACCCCCGAAGAGATGACCTACGCGATGGGTAAACGCAACTGGCCCGAGCGGCTGGCGGGCTTTTTCGCCGCGAAGGAAGCGACCCGCAAGGCCTTCGGTCATGCAATTCCGTGGCGGGCGGTCGGGGTGTCGCACGAAGCTTCCGGCAAGCCGATCATCGTGCTGACGGGCAAATATGCGGGGCTCATCGAGCAACGCGGCATCACCGCAATTCACCTCACGATCACCCACACCGCCAACACCGCCGCCGCCGTCGTGGTGCTCGAAGGCTGATGCGCGCGCCCACCGCCTCCGAAATGCGCGCGATGGACGCCGCTGCCGTCAGCCGCGACGGCGACGTGAGCTTGATGCACCGGGCGGGCGAAGCGATTGCGACGCTTGTCGGACGCTATGTGCGCCCGGACGGTCCGATCGTCGGCATCGCCGGCGACGGGAATAATGGCGGCGACGTGTTCGCGGCGCTCGCCGCGCTCAACACCACGCGCGAGCGCATCGTCTATTGTAATGCGCAAACCAGCGGGTCGGCGGCGCGCCGCAAAGCGCAAGAGCGGGCCGCCGCCGGGGGCGTCCTGTTCCGGCCGCTGCTGCTCGATCCGTCGGTGTTGGCCCACGCGGGTTTGATTCTCGACGGCGTCCTAGGCGCGAACGCGCGCCTGCCGCTCGATCCGATCAGCGCCGCTCTGGTCGTCGCGATGGTCGATTCCGGCGCGCCGATTCTGGCCATCGACGTGCCGACCGGGCTCGAGCCCAGCACCGGCGCGGTCGGCGAACCCTGCGTATTCGCCGCGGCGACAATCGCGCTCGGCGCGCCCAAGCTGGGCTGTTTCCTGGAACCGGGGCGCGGCGCGACCGGCGACTTGTGGTGCGACGATCTGGGTATGCGCGACGCCGACGCGGGCGACGCGAGCTATACCGCGCACGTGATGACCGATCCGGAATTTGGGGCCTTGCTGCCGCGCCGCGCCGGCGAATCGGACAAACGCAGCTCGGGCGCACCGCTGGTGCTGGCCGGCTCACCCCAGTTTCCGGGCGCGGCGGTCTTGTGCGCCCGCGGAGCGGCGCGCGCCGGAGCGGGGTACGTCACCGTCGCAACACCGGCCGGCGCCGCGGCGGCCATCCGCGCGCACCTCGTGGAACAAGTCGTCGTGACGTACGACGATAGCCACGCGCTCTCGAGCGCCGTCGAGATCGGCGACCTGCTCAACCACTGCGGAGCAATCGCCATCGGCCCGGGATTGGGCCTCGGTGAGTCGACCGGAACTATCGTACGCAACGTGATCGCGGCAACGGATTTGCCCATCGTCGCCGATGCGAGCGCCCTGTTTCATTTAGGCAAACACTTGCAGCTGTTGCGCGGCAAACGGGTCGTGCTGACGCCGCACGCCGGGGAGTTCGCCCGGTTATCCGGTCTCGGCACCGTTGCTCCGCACGACCGTTTGAGCCGGCTGCGCGCATTTGTCGCCGAACACGACGTGACCACGTTGCTCAAGGGCCGCACGACGCTGATCGCCGACCGCACCACGGTGCACGTGAACCCGACGGGGACTCCGGCCCTTGCGACCGCGGGAACGGGCGATGTGCTTACCGGGATGATCGCGACCCTGCTCGCGCAAGGCTTGACGCCGATCGACGCTGCGCGAACCGGAGCCTATTGGCATGGCCGGGCCGGACGCATCGCCGCCGAACGCCGTCCGGTCGGAGTCATGGCCGGCGATCTGCCCGACGTCCTCGCCGACGCGGCGCGGCCTGAGCCCGTCGTGGCCGGACCGCAGCGCATCTTCTGACGCATCTTGCAACAAGAGGCCAAACGCATGAGCAGCCTGCATCGGAACGACATGAGCCTTCGCAACCACGTCCGCCCCCGTCGCCCGGCCGCCGGGTCGCTGAGAACGCGCACCCCGGCCGGCGCGCTGACGGCGATATGGTGCGCGCTGAGCGCGCTCGCGTTGAGCGCGCTCGCGTTGACCGGCGCATCCGCAGCGATTTTGAAGCCGCTCAATCCCTGCGCCTTGGTGACCAACGACGACGTGCTCCACCAGTTGGGCTGGACGGTCCAAAGCCGCGAACGCAAGCCGTACGATCTGCACGGCGGCGTCGGCTCGATGTGCTTCATTGCCAGCGAACAAGGGCAGGTCGTCGTGATCCTTCCCGATCCCGGTTCCGACTTTCCGGGAATTAGCGTCTATAACGATCCCAACGCCGCCGGTCTAGCGAAAAAAGTAACGGGTTTGGGCGCGGAAGTTACGCTCTATAACGGCACCGTCTACGTCGTACGCAAGCATCGTGAAGTTGCGGTCCGGGTCGTCCCGGATAACCACATGGCGTCGTACGACGAAATTGAAGGCTTCGCCAGGGTCATTATCCACCGTTTGCACTAACGACGGCAGAGCGATCCCCAAGCGTGCGCGGCCGTGCCGTCCGCCGGCTCACGCCGGCGGACGAGCAGCCTCGAGGCTGTCGGCTCAGGCCAGCGCGTACGCCGCGGCGGCGCGCGATGCGTTCAGCGCGGCGTCGAGGTCGGCGATGATGTCGCCGATATCTTCGATCCCGACCGAAAGCCGCAGCAGATCGGGTGTTATGCCGAGTTCAGCTTTCTTGTCCGCCGGCACCGGACCGTGCGTCATCGTGGTTGGGCTGCAGATGAGCGACTCGACCCCACCGAGCGACGTCGCGAGATTGAACACGCGCGTGCACTTCGCAAGTTCGAGCGCGCGGCTGCCGCCGCCCCGCACGCGCAGCGAAACGATCCCGCCGAACCCGTGCATCTGCGCCTTCGCCAGTGCGTGCTGCGGATGCGCGCGCAGTCCGGGATAGAACACTTCGCTGACATCGTCGTGCGCGGACAGCCACTCGGCCACCGCTTGCGCGTTGCGTTCGTGTTCGCGCATGCGCAGCGCAAGCGTCTTCACGCCGCGCAACGTCAAGTACGCGTCTTGCGGCCCGGGCACCGCGCCCACGGCGTTTTGATGGAGCGCGAGTTGCGCCGCAAGCTCCGCATTGTCGGTGATGACGATGCCGCCGACGACATCCGAATGACCGTTGATGTACTTCGTCGTCGAGTGCATGACGACGTCCGCGCCGAGTTCGAGCGGCCGCTGAAAATACGGCGAGCAGAACGTATTATCGACGACGACGAGTTGACCCGGCGCGCGCAGGCCGCAAACGGCGCGTATATCGATGAGCGTGAGCAGCGGGTTGGTCGGCGTTTCGACCCACAATAATTTGGTGTTGGGTTGCACTGCCGCTCGGGTCGCCGCCAAATCGTTCATGTCGACGTAGGTCGTCTCGATGCCGAAGCGCGGCAGCACATCGCTAAAGAGCCGAAACGTTCCACCGTAAATGTCGCGCGTCGCGACGATGTGGTCGCCGGCGCGCAGAAACGCGACGACAGCGGCGTTCGCGGCGGCCATTCCGGAACCGAACGCGCTTGCGAATCGCGCCCCTTCCAGGTCGGCGAGCGCGGCTTCGAGGGCTCGCCGGGTGGGGTTACCCGAACGCGAGTAGTCGAAGCCCTTGGTAACGCCCACCGCTTCTTGGGTGAACGTCGCGGTTTGATAAATCGGGACGATGGTCGATCCGGTCGATCGACATGGGTCTTGGCCTATACGGATCGCTCGCGTAGCGAATCCCTTAAAGGGACGGGCTACATCGCTCTCACGAACGTCATCGGTTCGTGAAGTCGACTGCGAGTGGCCCGACGGTTCAGTCGGCATGCGAAACACTCCACAGTAGGTAAGCTATTTTAAGGAATCCGGTGCTACCCGGACACAATTCGATTAGCCTCGGCCGCCGCGCCGCCCTCCCCAGGCCCTGGGCGCCGCTAGCGCTATTTGCGTAAAATCGCACGTTCGGCGACGTCGACCGGCGCCGGCGCGCCCGTGCTGCCGCGGCGCTTGGCGGGCGAAAGCGCCGTCCACGCGGCGGCGTCGCGTGCGAGCACGTCGCGCAGGCCGGCATAATCGACCGGTTTCGTGAGATAGCTATTCATACCGGCGGCGTAGCACGCCGACATATGATCGGCCGTCGCATTCGCCGTTAAGGCAACGATGGGAACGTCGCGGTAGGGCGGCGCGAGCGCTCGAATGGCCCGCGTTGCCGCAATACCGTCGAGCACCGGCATGTGCATGTCCATCAGAATGAGATCGAAGGCATCGCGTTGTGCCGCGGCGACCGCTTGTGCTCCATCGCAAACCAGCGTCACCGCGTGACCGTCGCCGGCCAGCAAACGTTCCACCACCATGCGATTGACGGCATTGTCGTCCGCGACGAGCACGCGGCGCACGCCGGGTATCGCTCGCTGCGGAACGACCGTTACCGGCGCGCGATCCGGCGGCGCGACGACGGTAAACCAAAAGGTGCTGCCCGAACCGGGTGTCGTCTCGACGTCGATGCGGCCGCCCATGGCCTCGACCAAACGTTTGCAGATCGCCAGACCAAGCCCGGTGCCGCCGTAGCGCCGGGTCATGGACACGTCGATCTGCGAAAATTCGGTGAACAGCAAATGACGGCGTTGCGCTTCGATGCCGATCCCCGTATCGCGCACCGCGACGTGAAGCGCATCATCCCGCGACCGGTAGCCGACCGCGATATCGATCGAGCCGCGTTCGGTAAATTTGAGCGCGTTGGTCAGAAGGTTGAGCAGCACTTGACGCAGCCGGGTCGGATCGCCGCACACCCAGTCCGGGACAGCGGATGCGATGGCAAAGCTCAGGGCGAGCCCGCGTGCGCGCGCATCCGGTGTCACGATGGCAAGCGCGCTCTCCACGACGGCGCGCGGTGCGAACGCGATGCGCTCGACTTCGAGTTTTCCGGCATCGATCTTGGAAAAGTCCAGCACGTCATTGATGATCTGCATGAGTGCTTTTCCGGCCTCATCCAAGTGCCGCATATACATGCGTTGTTCGGGCGTGAGTTCGCTATCGAGCATCAGCGTCGTTAAGCCGATGACGCCGTTCATCGGCGTACGAATTTCATGACTCATGCGGGCCAGAAATTCGGACTTCGCACGGTTGGCCTCGTCGGCTACTTCCTTTGCAACGGCCAGCTGTTCTTTCTCTGCGCGCAATTCTTCGGCCAGCGTGCGGATCTCGGTAACGTCCACGTTCGTACCCACGATCCGCACCGGATCGCCGGCAGCGTCGGTCACGACGGTGCCGAGCGCGCTGAGATAGCGCAGTTCGCCGTTCGCCCGGACGATACGAAAATCGCTTTTCATCGGGGTGCCGTCGCGTAAGGCGGTTTCGTAATTGGATATCACAGCGGCGCGATCGTCAGGATGGATCGCCGCTAAAAACCGGTCGAAGGTCGGAATCTCGTCCGCGCCGACGTCGTAGATGTCGCGCGTGATGGCGTCCCACACGATACCTTGCGTCGCGACGTCGAATTCCCAAATGCCGATTTTACCGGCTTGCGTTGCCAAGGTGAAGCGTTCGAGTAATTGCGCGCGTTCGTGCTCGGCTTCTTTGATACTCGTTATGTCGTGAAACACCCCGAATAAGGCCACCGCCTTGCCGTGCGCCTCACGCTCGACTTGGCCGCTCGATACGATGTAGCGCAGCGATCCATCGGTGCGATACACGCGCGAATGGTGCGTATAGGGCAAACCGGTTTGGATCGCTGTGTGAATAACGCCTTTGACCCGCTCGCGGTCGGCGGGATGATACGCGGCAACCGCGGTTTGCAGTGAGATCGGATGAGTGAGCGCGAGCCCGAAGGTGCGATAGATCTCGTCCGACCAAAACAGCTCGTCGGTTTGCAGATCGAGCCGCCAATGTCCGACGTGCGCCATCGTTTCGGCCATCGTCATGAGCCGATTTTGCTCGCGTAGAACGACCTCGGCGGCTTTGCGGCTCTCGATGTCGACCAGTGACAGAATCCAGCGTTGCGTCGGGTCGCCGTCGCCCGGCAGCGGTACGACGCGCGCTTGAAACCAGGCATACACGCCGTCGACCCGGCGCACGCGCGTCTCGAATTCGACCGTTGGCTGCAAAGGTAACACGCTGATGCTCGCGATCGCCGCGTCGCGATCGTGCGGATGAAACGCTTGCGACGCCTGGATCGGGGTGGTCCGATCGGGCGTGATGCCGGTGTAGTCGGTCCACTGACGGTTGGCGTATGAAAGGTGGCCGTCGCCGGCGAGAATGCCGACGAGCGCCGGCAGCGCATCGGTCAAGCCGCGATAGCGCCGCTCGCTCCGGTCGAGTGCCACGTTGACTGCGGCAATCAGTTCTTTCTCGGCCCGCACTTCGGCGCCCAGCCGTTGGCGCTCGCGCGTGTCACTTTCGAGGCAGGCGCCCAGGCGGCACTCACGGCGATACGCAGTTGCCAATAAGACGGCGCCGGTCAACGCCGTCCCGCACGACCAGATGGCGGCGGCAAGCGGAACCAGGCTGACCTGCGGCCCGAGGCGCGGCCCGAGCGCGATCGCGCATACCGCCAGCAGCGACAGCACGGCAAGGGCGGCACCGGCGGCTTTCCAGTGCCGGCGATCGGCCGGCCAGCCGCCAAGCCCAGCGGTGGGGTGGTTTGAACGCTCCGTCACCCGAGCGCGATCGATCATGCCGTAGTGGTCGTCACGATGACCCGCACGGTCGCAGGTGGCAGGCGTTAAGAAAAGGTTACCCGCTCGCTCGGCCGCGCGAAGTCAGGCCGGACGGTTTACGGCCCGGACGAGCGTCTCGACGAGCATCGCGTTCAAGGGCCGCCCGGCATCGGCATAGACCGTCGCCATCTGCTGCGCTACGGTCGCACCCGGATCGTCGGCCAGCACGTGCGTCATCTGCTCGATCACGACGAAGGTTCCGGCCGGGCACGCCGTTGCCAGCGCGCGCCCATTTTCGACCGGCGTTTGCACGTCGTGCGTTCCCTGAACGATCGTCACCCGAGCTCGCACGGTGCGGAGTTCGGCGCGCGGATCGTAGGCGAACCACGAGATCAAGTAGGGCTGCACCGACGGCCGGAAAAGTGCGGCGAGTTCGGCCGGAACGCCCGCTGCCGGAACCGTGGTTCCACCTTGCAGCGCAACGATGATCGCCTCAGCTTGGCGCGCCAATTGCGGATACGGCCGGAGTTGCGGCGCGAGTTGTGCGCGCAGCAGGTCGGCGGCCGGAAAGCCGGCGCCTTCGAGCGAGATGAAACACTCGGCGTGAACTCGCTGCGCGGCGATCATGCCGATGAGCGAACCTTCGCTGTGACCGATGACCGTAACGGCTCCAAGTTCGTCGTCGGCCCGCAGCTTCTCGATCCAACGCACCGCGTCGTCGACATAGGTATCGAAGCGCAAGTCGGCTTCAGCCGGCGCCGCGGCGTGGCTAGCGGCGATGCCGCGCTTATCGTAGCGCAGCGTGGCGATATTGCGGGCCGCTAGCGCGGCAGCCAGCTTTTGATACGTGTTGAGTTGCAGCGCGGGGCTATTGCCGTTGCGGTCGGTCGGTCCGGAGCCGGCGATGACGAGCGCAACGGGCGGCCTTCGTGGCGTGGCCGGACGCAGCAGCGTCCCGAAGATGGTACCGGTGGCGGTCGCCAGATCGTAGCTGGTTTCATCGGCGCGCGCGGTCATCGGCAGCACTCCGGCAGCAGTCGCTGCGCAACTCGCGGCGAGAAACACCCTGCGCTGCACGATCGGCATATCTCCCAAGGGCGGATGCGACGCCTCACAACTGCGTTGCGTCTACCGCCGTTTCGCGGTCGCCAATCAAGCGCCGGAATTCGGCCTCGTCGACGATCGCAATCCCGAGTTGCTCGGCTTTTGCCAGCTTGGAACCGGCTTCTTCACCGGCCACGACATAGTGCGTTTTCTTGCTCACGGCGGCCGACACTTTACCGCCCGCCGCGACGATCATTTCGGCCGCTTCTTCGCGTTTGAGCGACGGCAACGTCCCGGTCAACACGAAGCTTTTCCCCGCTAGCGGCCCCGGCAACGCACGTTCCCGGCGCGGCGCCGTCGTGTCCACGCCGGCGGCTTGGAGACGGGCCACCATGGCGCGATTGGGCGCTTGCGCAAAGAACAGCACGACGCTCTGGGCGATTTGTTCGCCGATGCCTTCACTGGCCAGCAAGGCGGTTGCGTCCGCGGCGATCAGCGCGTCGATCGTACCGAAATCCGCCGCCAGGATCGCGGCGTTCTGCGCGCCGACCATTCGAATCCCGAGTCCGAACAGTAGCCGCGCCAGCCCGCGCGACCGCGAACCGGCGATCGCCGCCAGCACGTTCGCGATCGTCTTCTCGCCCATGCGCGGCAACGTCGCGAGCGCCGCCGCAGCGAGATGGTAGAGATCGCTGATATCCGTCACGAGCCCGTTATCGACCAGCGCGAAAGCGAGGACATCGCCGATACCCTCGATGTCCATGGCGCCCCGCGAGGCGAAGTGGCGCACGCGTTCGCGTTGCTGGGCGGGACACGCGGCATTCGTGCAGCGGTACATCGCTTCACCGGCCGGCCGATCGACGGCCGATCCGCACACCGGACACTCCGTCGGCAGCCGATACTCGGGCAGCTGCTCATGACGGTCGGCAAGTACCGGGCCGACGACTTCGGGAATCACGTCGCCGGCGCGCCGCACGATCACCGTATCGCCGACCCGGATGTCCTTGCGTCGAATATCGTCTTCGTTATGTAAGGTCGCCATCTTGACGCTGACGCCGCCGATTTGCACGGGTTCGAGAATCGCATAGGGGTTGAGCGTGCCGGTCCGGCCGACATTGACGCCGATGCCGCGCAATTTGGTCTGCGCTTCGCGGGCCCGGAATTTGTAAGCGACGGCCCAGCGCGGGTCTTTGCCGACGCGGCCTAAGCGTTCCTGAAGCGCAAGGTCGTCGACCTTGACGACGACACCGTCAATCTCGTAATCGAGCGATTCGCGTTCCCGCTCCCAACGCTCGACGAACGCCAGGACGCCGTCGATGACCGGCACGCGCTCGACGTGCGGATTGGTGGCGAAGCCGAAAGCGCGCAACGCCGCCAGCAACTCGAACTGCGTCGCCGGGGGCTGGGCGCTGGTGATCTCGCCGACGGCATAGGCGAAGAACGACAGCGAGCGTTCCGCCGTGAGCCGCGGGTCGAGCTGGCGAATGGCGCCCGCCGCGGCGTTGCGCGGGTTGGCGAACGGCGGCGATCCCGCAGCCTCGCGGGCGGCGTTGAGCCGCGTGAAGTCCGACTTCTTGATATACGCCTCGCCACGCACGTCGATGCGTTCGGGTACGCCCGGACCGCCGGCGCGCAGCGCGAGCGGAATCGACCGGATGGTACGCAGATTCGCGCTCACCGTTTCTCCGACCGAGCCGTCACCACGCGTCCCGCCCGCCGTGAACCGGCCGTCCAGATACGCGAGCGAAATCGCCAAGCCGTCGATTTTGAGCTCGCAGACATACGCCACGTCCGCGACGCCGCCGAGCTTCCGGACGCGTTCGTCGAACGTGCGCAGATCGGCCTCGTCGAATGCGTTGGCCAGCGATAGCATCGGTTTGGTGTGCCGATAAGCGGGAAAACCGGCGGTCGCGATCGAGCCCACCCGCTGGGTCGGTGAATCGGGCGTCTGCAACTCGGGGAAGCGGGCTTCGAGGTCGATGAGTTCGCGCAGCATCGCGTCGTAGTCGGTATCGGCGAGTTGCGGGTCGTCGAGCACGTGGTACCGGTAGTTGGCTTCATCGACGATCGCTCGCAGTTCGGCCGCGCGCTGAGCCGGCGCGGCCGAAGCCGGCTTCTGGGCGGCGCGTTTCTTGGCGCTAGACTTGCTCGTCGACATGGTGCCGAAAAAGCTTCGACATGGCGGGCCGGCGTTACCGGTCGAACCGGCGCGTCACCCCGGACGCTGCCAAAGCTGAGAATTTGCCGAGTTTATCGGTTCGCTATGCAGAGTATGATGTATCGTATGCTTCGTCATCGAGGATCCCGGCTGCGAGCCATGCTCGGCCTGCTCGCGGTCGTGCTCCTGAGCGCCTGCAGCCGGCCGGCCAAAGAGCAGCCGCCGCTGTCCGCCGCGCAGGTACCGGTCGCGGTGGCGGCAGTTGGGAAAGTGTCGCCGGCCAGCACCCTCGGCGGCGTGATCGTCCCGTATCAAAACGTTCAGCTCCAGTCCGATTTGGCCGAGCCGGCCGACGCGGTGTACGTCAACGAAGGTGACCACGTGAAGCGAGGGCAGGTCTTAGCCCGCCTGGACACCCGCGATTTGGAAGCCAACCTGCGGTCGGACCTGGGGACCGCGGCCGGTGACGCGGCCAAAGCCGAGCAAACCTACGATCAGGCCGGCCTCACGATCGCCCAGAACAACAACACCGTGAACGCCGCGCAGGCAACGGTGCGTCAAGCCCAAGCAACGCTCGCGACCGACACGCTCAACCTCCAACGGGACGCAGAACTTCTGAAAAACGGCTATATCTCGCAACAGACCTACGACGCGCAAAATACGCTGGCTCACAACGACGCGCAAGCCGTCGCTTCGGCCCAAGTCACGGTCGCAAACGACGTCAAACAGGTACAAGCCAACGGTACGACATCGTCGGGCCTGCAAGGCGCCACCGTCGCCGCGGCGCGCGCGGATCAGCAAACGGCACTCGGGCAAGCCGACAACGTGCGCGCCTCGATCGCCAAAGCGACCATCGTGTCACCGATCGACGGGGTCGTCGTGAACCGCAATCTCAATCCGGGCGAATACCCCGGATCGCGCCAGATCTTCACGCTCCAGGAAACCGATAAAGTCTACGCGGCGCTCAACGGGTCGGGCTCGCAAGTCGTCGGCGTGCGCAACGGTACGCCGACCCAGATCGTGTCGACCGATCATGCCGATCTCAAGGCCGTCGGGTCGGTGGTCGGCGTGCTCGACGAAGTGACGCCCGGCTCGACGAACTTCGTCGTTAAGGTGCTCGTGCCGAATACGGCCGGGCTGTTTCATTCCGGCATGGTGATCTCCGGCCGCGTCACTCGCCCGTCGACGACGGGCATCCGGATTCCGGTTACGGCGTTCCTCGATACGACCAACTCGAACGTGCAGATCATCAATAACGGGGTGGCCAAAACGGTTAGCGTCACGATGGTCGCGAGTGACGCCAAGAACGCCGTCGTCAAGGGGTTGCAGCCGGGCCAACAAGTCATCGCCAACGGCCAGTTGGGACTCTTCGAAGGCCAAAGCGTGGCGCGGGAGAAAAATGCCGTCGCCGAGCGTTAAGGGACTTCGCGTATGTGGTTAACCTCGCTTTTCGTCCGCCGGCCGACCCTGGTGTTCGTGCTGCTCGCAATCATCACGATCGCGGGCTCGATCTCGTGGGCAACGCTGATCCGGCAGCAGTATCCGAATGTTTCGCAGCCGACGATTCGCGTCCAGGTCACCTATAGCGGCGCCACCACCACGGTCATGCGCGACAGCATCATCGCGCCGATCGAAGACCAGATCGCCGGCAGTCCGAATCTGCAGACGATGAATTCGACGATTCAAAACGGACAAGCGACGATCGCTGCGATCTTCACGCTATCGTCCGATGAGAATACGGATCTCGTCAACGTGCAAAAAGCCGTCCAGGCGGCCGGACACAATCTGCCGACCGATCTGACGACGCCGCTGGTATCGGTCAACGATCCCAGCGAAGCCGTCGTGGTCACGATGTCGTTGTCGTCATCGAAACTGACCGCCAGTTCGTTGTCGCTCATCGCGCAAGGCCGCATCGTGCCCGTCTTCGAGCAGATCGCCGGCGTCTCAAACGTCATCGAGGGCGGCAACGTTACTCCCGCCTACGAAGTAACGGTCAACCCGCAAAAACTGGCAGCCAGTAAATTAACGCTTACCGATGTGATCAATACGGTGAGCGGCAGCAATGTGCGCGCTCCGGGCGGCATCGTTTACGCGCCCAACCGTGAAGTCAACGTCGACATCCGGGGCGACATCATCTCGCCGCAGTCGATCTTGGGCTTGCCGATTTCGGCGCCCACCTCGACTGCGACTGCGCAAACCGCCGGAGCGCTAGGCGGCAACGCCGGGACGATCGATCCGTGGACCTCGGCCACGGCCGTGTTGCGCGTCGGTGATGTCGCCAGCGTCGCCGACAGCTACGAGCCGCGTCGCCAAGCCGCGACGGTGAGCGGGCTCAACGGCGTGTTCTTGCAGATACAGAAAACCGCGGACGCCTCGGAAGTCGACACGTCCGACAACGTCATCGCCGGGTTGCCGAAAATCCGCGCGGAATTTCCCGACATTCGGTTCAGCATCATCAACGTTCAGTCGAAATACACCGCGCAGCAGCTCGACGGCGTGATCCGCACGCTCGTCGAGGGCATTATTTTGACCGGTATCGTGATGCTGTTTTTCCTCGGATCGTGGCGCAACGCGATCGTCGTACTCATCTCGATTCCCGCATCGCTGGGCGTGGCGCTCTTCGTGATGAAGATGCTTGGCCTCACGCTCGACACGATTTCGTTGTTGGGCATGACGCTCGTGATCGGCATTCTCGTCGATGACTCGACGGTCGTGCTCGAAAACATCGAACGGCACTCCGAGATGGGTGAAGAGCCGGCGGCGGCGGCGATCAGCGGCCGGACGGAAATCGGCGTCGCCGCCATCGTCATCACGCTGGTCGACGTCGTGGTTTTCCTGCCGATTGCATTCATCCAAAGTCAAGTCGGCCGCAATCTCGCCGAATTCGGTATCGTCGTCGTTATTTCGACGCTGACCTCGCTATTCGTGTGCTTCACCATCACGCCGTCATTGGCCGCGAACTGGGCGCTGCGCGGCGCCTGGAAACCGTGGGGCGTCATTCGCCTGTTCGAACGCGGATTTACCAACCTGCGCAGCTGGTACGCGCATCGCGTGCTGCCGTGGGGTTTGCGGCACCGTATTCCGTTCGTGCTGGTTTGCTTGGCGTCGTTCGTCGTTGCGATCGCATTGGTGCCGACCGGGATCGTCGGCGAAGAATTCATTCCGCCCAGCGACCGCGGTGAGATCTTCATTCAAGTGCAGTATCCCGTCGGAACACCGCTGTCGAAGTTGTGTCGCGAGATCAACGGCTTAGAGAAAGCCATCCGCACCGGCAACGGCGATATCTCGGCCGACATCGCGGTATGCGGTGCGTATTCGGCTCCGTTCGGCGGATTCGTCACGCAAGCCAATGTGGGTCAAGTTCATGTTTGGCTCAAAGACGGACGCAAGAATCCAACGAGTTACTGGGTCAGTGACTTTCTTAAAGTTGCGCGCGGCCGCGTGCCGGGTGGAAACCCGGTTGTGGTGCCCGCTACCGGTACGGCGGGCGGCAACGCGCAGCCCGTCGACGAGTTGGTCACCGACATCAGCGGTGCCGATCCGACGAAATACGCCCAGCAAGCCTATAAGATCATGCAACGCACGCAAGGTGCCATCGGCGTAATTAGTTCGGACTCCGCACAGCAACCACAAGTCGAGCTCGTTTTCGACCGCGCGAAGGCCCAAGCGCTCAATGTCAGCATCGGTACAGCCGCCAACGCCGCGCGCGCGGCCTTCGGCGGATCGATCGCGACCCAGTTTGAAACCGTCGATGGACTCGAACAAGTGCAAGTCATCTATCCGATCGAGGATCAAACCAGCCTCGATGAGTTTAATGCGATTCCCGTCCGTACGACCACCAACGCGATCGTCCACTTGGGCGACTTCGCCAGCTTCCGCTGGGAGCCGGCACCCCCGCTGATCATTCGCGTCGACCGCGCTTCGGTGGTACACATCAGCGCCAACATCGCCACGGGATCTTCGCTCTCCAACGTGCAGAATGCGTTTTTGAGTGAGGTACGGAAAACCGCCGAGCAGCAGCATTGGCCCAAGACTATCGTCGTGCGGCCGGCGCCGTTGGGGCAACAGGATTTAATGGGGCAGACGCTCCTTGGTTTGGGCACGTCGCTGATCTTGTCGGTGGTGCTGGTGTTTTTGTTGATGGTGGCACTGTACGATAGTTACCGATCGCCGTTCATCATTCTGTTTTCGGTACCCGTCGCCGCTGTCGGCGCGCTGGGCGCGCTGGCCTTGACGCGCGAGACGCTCAACTTGTTCTCACTTATCGGCACCATCTTGCTCGTTGGCTTGGTGACGAAGAACGGCATTCTGCTGGTCGATTTTGCCAACACGCTGCGCGAGCGCGGCGTGAGTAAACTACGGGCGATTCAGGAAAGCGCATTCACGCGTTTCCGGCCGATCGTGATGACCAGCGTCTCGGTCATCGCCGGTAACGTTCCGCTGGCGCTGGCGCTCGAACCCGGCTCGAGCGTGCGGTCGAGTTTAGGCGTCGTCGTCATCGGCGGTATCACCAGTTCGTTGATCTTGACGCTGGTGCTCGTGCCGATCATGTACATGTGGCTGGCTCCCGAACACGTCGCGTTCACGCACGATACGCCCCCGGAAGCGCCGCCGAAGCCGGCCGCCGACGGCGTTCTGCAACCCGCCGGCGCGGCGCCGGCTCACGTTTAGGTCCACAATTCGGCGAAGGCCGATCGGCTTCGACTTGCTTCGTCCATTGGGCGAAGCCGGGCGCCTCGGCTAGATCTCGTCGTCGGTGGCACCGATAAGCGCGGGATTCGACTTGCGATAGCCGTACGAGAAAAAGATCACGAGTCCCACGCCGAGCGAACACAAGAACCAGATCAGCGTTTGCGGCGACAGTCCGAACACGACGAGAATCAGGTCGATCACGATTCCGATGATTGGGAACACCGGCACGAACGGCGAGCGGAACGGGCGCTCGATATCCGGCCGCTTGGCCCGCAAATAGATGACGCCGATCGATACGACGATGAACGCCAACAGCGTGCCGACATTAACGAGATTCAGCAGCTGATCGAGCGGCACCATGAGCGTGAGCAACGCGATGCCGGCGCCGGTGATCATCGTCATGAGCGCCGGCGTCTTGAAACGCGGATGAATTCTCGATACGAATGGCGGCAGCATGCCGTCGCGCGACATCACGTAGAAGATGCGCGTCTGGCCGAGCAGCGACGTCAGTGCAACGCTGGTCGTACCGGCGATGACGCCCAGCGTAATCGTCCAATCGACGAATGGATTGTGGAGGGGCGCGAGCGCCGCGGCTAAGGCTGCATTCTGATCGACTTGTTGCCATGGCACCACGCCGACGAGCACGACGGCGACCGTACAGTAGATGATCGTACCGATGATGAGCGCACCGATGACACCGACGGGCACGTCACGTTGCGGGTTGCCGCACTCCTGGGCAGTCGTCGTTGCCGTATCAAAGCCGATGTAACTGAAAAAGACGAGCGCCGCGGCCGGAATGATGCCCGCGCCATTTCCACCCGAGAACGGCTGCAGCGAACCCCAGCCGAGCGGGGCGAACGGCACGAGATTGCCGGCGTGAAATAGACTCAGGCCGAATGCGACGAAGACCACGAGCGCGCCGATCTTGAGCACGACGAAGATGTTATTCGCCGTCGCCGTTTCGCGAATGCCGATTACCAACAACCCGGACAGCAGCAGCACGAATAATGCGCCGACGACATCGTACTGCGAGTGCAGAAAATCCCATTGCCAGACCGCCCACCACGGTCCGTTCACCATGAAATGCGAAGTCTGCGCCCAGTGCGGTAAGACGATGCCACCGCTGCGCATCAGGGTTTGAAACGTCCCGCTGAACTGTTGCGCTACTGGGGCCGCGCTAATGCCGTACTCGAAGAGCAACGCGAACCCGATGATCCAGGCAACGAGTTTGCCGAGCGTGGCGTAGGCATACGTGTAAGCGCTACCGGCGATGGGGACCATTGCACCAAGCTCGGCGTAGCACAACGCGGCAAAAAACGACGCCGTGCCGGCCAGCACGAACGCCGCAATAATCGCGGGACCAGCTATCTTGACGCCCGGACCGATGGTGGTAAAGATGCCGCCGCCGATCATCGTTCCCAGGCCGACAGCCATCAAGTCGCGCGCCCCCAGCGCGCGTTTAAGGGTGTTGCGGCGACTCTCGCTCTTGAGCCGTTCGAGCGACGTCGTCGCAAGTAGCCGGCTTACGAACGTCGTCGGGCGTGCTGCCATCCTGGCCCGTACGTCGTCACCAAACGAATACCCCCCACCTCAACGCGGGCCTGGCCAATCGTCGAACGCGCTTTCTTTCTACGAGCGATCGAAGTCATCGGCACTGAGCGCATTGACTTTAACGCGTTGTACGACGGCGATGGCCGCCTTATTCGATCGTCGGATGCCCGGCCATCGTCGCGATCTCAAAAACGTGAACCGGATTTCAACGACCCGTTAGATAAACGGTTCGTACGAGCACGTAGACACACGAGTCGCCGCTCAAACGTTCACCCGCAGAGAGCGATGCACGCCGTCGCGCTAACGAGAACAGGTGGCACCGGAGGCGCCAAAGCTGCATTGGGCGGATCGTGGTACGGAGAGCGCGCCAAGATCATTGGCATTGAGCGCGCCGCCACCGCCTGCGATGAAATGCCAGCGGCCATTGCGCTTGCGGTACAGGGCTTGACCTCCATCGGGGCCGTTCGTCCAATTGACGAGCGCGAAATCGCCCGCGACCATGGCCGACGGCACAAATTTCTCGTGGCGCAACCGGCGCAAGGCTTCAACGCCCGCCGGCGGGCCGGCATCACCGGTACGAAGCGCCGTGCAGGGTCGATCGCCGGCCGGCTTCGGCATTCCGTGCACGAGCAGCTGTTGATCGCGCGTAGAGATCGAACGGCCCTCCAACTCACAGCGAAAAGGCCCCGGCATCAGCGGCTGCCACCCGAAAGCGAAATGCTCCAAGAGAATCGGCGCGTGGTCCGCCGCTCCCGGCATGACTTCGCCGTTACTGAGCACCATCGCATAGCGCCCAACAACGTTGACACGTTCGAATACCAATGGTGCCCCTTTGAACGTAAGCAGAATATGCTGAACTGCTTGGCGCGGCGTCGGGCCGTAATTTACGCCGGGGTCGCTCGCGAGCGGCCGACGGAAGTCCGGAACACGCGATGTTCCTATCCGGGCGTCTTCGAGTGTAAGACCGGGAGCGTCGTGGCGGTTTACGAAAAGCATTGGGCCCGACGACGGATTCGCGAGCGACTCATTCATATCGGTGCAAACGAAATCGAAGCACCACATCGCGACGAACCACGGGGTTTTGCCATCCGTCAGCGACGGGCGTCCGGCCCGCTTGAGAATCGATGCAAAGGCCGCGAGATCAGTCGCAGCGTTCACGGCGATCGTCGTAACGACGGAACTGCCCGGTTTCTTCGGTAAATCTTCGACAAACCAGATCGAGAGATCGCCACCCGCGTAGCGGGCATCTACGCTTTGCACGCAGCGACCCGGCCCGGTGGGCGAAGCTCTGCCGGCGGCGCGCGCTAGCTCGTCGCGAAAACATTGCTTGAAGAATGTATGCGTAACGGCGACGCCCTCGCTCTTAAGCGTCGCGATCGCGGCGTTCGAGGTCATCCCGAGCCGCACACCGGCAACCGTTGGAGCAGCACGCGCAGACGCGGCGCTGTAACGCAAGCAGAGCAGTAGCACGAGCACGAGCGTAGCGCTGGTGAGTCTCACGCTTGAAACGTTAGCGGACTGCGAAGATAATCCGTCGCTGCTCGAACGTCGGACCTCCGCGAGATCGAACGCTGCAGCGAATTACGACGAAGAACCCGCAAGCGCTCAAGACTGATCTGATGACTGCGATTCGACTGCGACTACGACTTGGACCGGTCGATAAAGTTCTTGAGCACGACGATCGCGGTCGGACATGCTGCCGGCGTCAGCAGAAACACGTGCGTATCGCGCACTCCGTGGCCCGGCAGGTCGAAGCGCGCGGGGGCAAATGCGGGATTCGCAACATCGCGCTCATCGGCATAGACCCAAGCGAAGTCCGGCGCCCGGGTAAGGAGCGACGCCAGCAATTTCTCGCGGCGTTTATCGACCGACGACGCATGGGTGAACCGGTAATGGGCAAGCATATGACGGAGCGTCGCCTCCCAGGTCGGCTCGACGAAGCCCGTCCGCAGCCTTGCGTTCTCGGCCATGACCTCGAGCATATTGGGTCGCTCGTACGCGTCATAGCCGTAGAAGCGGCCCGCCTCCGCGTTCCACGCAATCATGTTGAAATCGGCATCGTGGAAATGCGCGAGACCGAGCGGATAGGTCCGCACGAACTCGGCCAGGTCGGCATCCGGCAACGGATCGGCGGCGGCAGGAGGTGCCGAAGCAGACGCCGCGAGCCGCGCCAGGTACGTGCGTTCGCGCGGCTCGAACAACAGCGCATCGGCCACCGCCTGAAGCGTCCGCGCGGGAAGCGTTCCGATGCGTCCTTGTTCGAGCATCGTGTACCGGCTTACGCCGATTCCGGCGCGATTGGCCACTTCGTCGCGCCGCAAACCGCGAGCGTGGCGGCGCCCCGTGGCACTCAAACCAATGTCTTGCGGCCGAATCGCTTCGCGCCGCCGTCGCAAGAACGCGCCGAACTCGGCCGAGCGCTTGGGATCGGCCTCGCTCGCGCCCGCGGCGTGACTGCTGCGCTTGTCGGCGCGATCGTTTCGATGTACGCCTGACGAACGCGCGGGCACTTTGAAGATAATCGTGTACGCGGGCGCCGCGAACGACGTGAACGCCAAAACGCAGATGTCGCGCACGCTGCCATCACGGAGCACGATGCGCGAGCGTTCCGAAGGCGGCGGCATCAGCGCGCAATCGTTCCAGATACCGGCGAAGGCCGCATGGCGCGCAAATTCGTCGATCAGACGGGCAGACTCGGCGCCGCCGTAGCGTCCGTAGAGCAAGCGAAAATGCCCGATCATCTGTCTGAGCACAGCATCGTACGACGGTAGAACGAAGCGCGAGCGCATGCGCTCGTCGGTGAGCATGATTCGTAGCAGGTTTGGCGCCGCACCATACTCGGCGAAGCCGAACATCTCGTCCGCGAGTGCGTTATGTGCGACGACATCGAATGACGGCGATACAACGAAAGCGATGCCGAACTCGACCTGCCGCACAAATTCGAGCAGCGCCGGCGGCGGCAAGAGATCGGCGTCGGATGCGACGAACGCCTCGGCGGCAAGTGCGCCCAGATGCTCGCGTTCGGCGCGTTCGAAGCGCAGCGCCCCGGCGATCGCGTCCAGCGTCCGCGGCGACACATTGTTGACGCGGCCCTGCTCGAGCCGGCTGTACCAGGTCAAGCCGATCTTCGCGATTTCCGCGACTTCGCTGCGGCGCAAACCGCGCACGTGCCGGCGGCCGCCGGCGGGCAAACCGACTTCGATGGGTTGCAAAGCTGAACGCCGCCGCCGCAGGAAGTGCCCGAATGCGCGGCGTCGCGTTACCTGTTCTGCTTCGGTCATGGATGGGTCAAATTTTCTCGATTGCAATCCAATGTCTTTGCGCGCCGAGACGGAAAAGGTATGAATTAACCGTTCTTCCTTCGCGAACGGTACGAGCCTGACGACGCAAACGTCGATGGTACGAGCTTCCATCTTCCGTCAGATTGTTTGAGGTTGCGCGCTAATGGAACGGCCGGCAATTCGCCCGATGAAGGTTCGGCTCGAAGGCTAGGGCCGCGGCAGCGCCTCCATAGCAGCATCTGCCGCACGCTTGAGCATCGCGGCCGAGACGCCGCCTTTGCCGAGTGCTTCGATTCCCCGTAGTGCGGCTAACAGAAGCATGCCGAGCTTCCGAGGATCCGCCGATGCGGCGATGTCGCCATGCCGTTGCGCGGCCTCGATCGTCCTCGTGAGCGCTTTCGCAATTTCTTCGAAAATCGAGCGCGTTTGCGCGCCGATCACGGCATCCGTTGCGCCGATCTCCGCAGTGGTCTTAGCGATGAAACAACCGAGGCGTTCACTCGCCGGCCCTGAGTTGACAGACAAAACAGACACGTACTTTCGCAAGCGCTCGTAGGCGCCGGCGTCGGGACCATCAAGCCGCCGATGCGTTTGCTCGGCTGCCTCTGCACAATGATTAGCGAAGACCCGCTCGAACAATTCGCGTTTGCCGCCGAACGCGGCATAAAGACTGCCTTTCCCCAAACCGGTTGCATTCGTGAGGTCGTCCATCGACGTGCCTTCATATCCGCCCGTCCAGAACGCATCGCGGACGGCTTCCAAGACCTCGTGCTCATCGAATGTGCGGGGGCGAGCCATAAGCTCAGTGTACCAGATATTGACCATTCGGTACAGTATCTGTTACGTTATGTACCGTTCGGTCGATAACGGTCGATATCGGTTCATAAAGGAAGCACATGACCACCACGAAGCTGCTCGGTAAGATCGCTCTCGTTACTGGAGGAAGCAGCGGCATCGGCCTCGCCACCGCGCAGCGCCTGAGCGACGACGGCGCTCGCGTTTTTATTACAGGCCGTCGCCAAGCTGAACTCGATTCGGCCGCCGCGTCGATCCCCAACGTCATCAGCCTGCGCGCGGACTCAGCCAATCTCGCCGACCTCGATCGGGTGTACGCGGCAATCAAGAAGGACGCCGGGAAACTCGACATCTTGTTCGTTAACGCCGGCATCGGATCGTTCGCGGCGCTCGAAGATGTCACGGAACAACACTTCGACACGATTTTCGACGTGAACGTGAAAGGCGTGCTTTTCACGGTTCAAAAGGCGCTACCGCTGCTCGTCGACGGTGCTTCGGTGATCCTGAACGCGTCAGTCGTGGGCTCGAAAGGTACCGCGAATTTCGGCGTGTATAGCGCGACGAAGGCAGCCGTACGAAACTTCGCCCGCACGTGGATTCTTGAACTGGCACCGCGCAAGATCCGCGTCAACGTTGTCAGCCCCGGACCGATCGACACGCCGGCCATTGACGGACTCGCGCCTTCCGAAGAAGCGCGTACCGGCTTCAAGAACCAGATGGCATCGCTCGTGCCACTCGGCCGCATGGGTCAGGCGAGCGAAATCGCCTCAGCGGTTTCATTCCTCGCCTCAGATGACGCGAGCTATGTCAACGGCATAGAACTTTTCGTCGATGGTGGCACGGCACAAGTCTAAGCCCGCATTACCAAGGCCGTTCCGATCGCGGCTCCTCGTAATAATCTCGCGAATGCGACGCTCGATGTATGCCATCGGGCTCTCCAAGACATTGGTTTCACGCCGAACCCGCCTTCCAGCATCCATCACGTCGCTCTAGGTAGCACGCTGTGCGTGCGGACTGCGTACGCGGAGACATTGCTGCGGCGATCGCTCTTCGTTGCGCGGCAAAAGGCTGTAAACTTACTATACCGTTTGCTTCATTACGACGCAGCGGTCGCCGCCTTCGACCGGCAGCACGGCGCGCAGCGTGCCTTCTGCGCGCGCGCGGCGTGAATGCGAGCGTTGATTGGCGTGTCTTCCTCAGATTTTGACATCGAACCAAAGGTTGTAATACGCGGTGCTGCGCGAGGGCGAGCCCTTCGCTTCCGGCGCCGCTTCGAGAAACTGACCGAGCGTATACCGCGCGTAGGCACCGTAGAGCGAGACGTGCCGGTCGAGCGCGTCGACGACCGAAACGTAACCGAGATTGCCTAGCGGCGCAGCGGCGCTTCCCTCAGGCGCGCGTAGCGGGAAGCCCGGCGCCGAATACACGCCGTCGGCGATGCTCTGACGGTAAAAGAAATAGTCTTTCACCGCGACGGTGACTTTTCGATTGTAGGTATAGGACAGATTGGGTGTGAAGCCCGACGTGTTCTCGTTGCCGTTCGCCTCGATGATGCCGAACGTCAGCCCGGTCGGGTACGGCGCGCGGAAGAGCGCGAAGGTCGAACTTTTTGGATCGTGGTCGCCCGAGGCGATACCGCCTCCGACGCCGAGCCGAAACCGGTTCGGACCGCGGCCGAAGTCGTAACCGATATTCGTTTCGATTGCGTACGCGCTGATGACCGCACCCTTGAACGAACCGTATTGCTTGTCGACCTCGGTATCCGAGTCGAAGGCCTTGGACGAAGTAGCGTAGCGCGCTCCGAGCGTATCACGGACCTCGGGGCCAACGCCGCGATAATAGAATTGCGACCCGCGCTGATCGACCAAGCCGTACACATCAAGTACGTTCGGTCCGATGTGGCGCGTGGCGTAAAGGCCGGAAAACGTAGCTTTGCTGTTCGCGAGGTTGTCGAAACTATAGGGCTCGACCACGACCGGACGCACGTAGAACGCGTCGGCCTGCCATGTGCCGTCGTGAATGCGCGTGCGAATGCCGTCGAACGGCTGCAGTGTATTGAGACCGGAGCGATCGTCGATCATGCGTTCCGAACCATATGCGAGGAGCTGGCGGCCCACGCGCAACTCGACCGGCGCTTGCCGAGCACCCGTCGCGCCGCCGAAGTTGTACTGCGCATACGCACTGGTGGAGGCAAAGTCGGCCCGCCACGTCGCATCGATCGGCGCGTGTTCGTCGGTCGCCGTTGCGTGCTCGAGTTGTACGAAGCCGCGCAGCCGGCCGTGGTGCAAATCGACGTCGAGCAGTTCGCGTTCGAGCAGATAGCCGCTGTTGCCGGCGTTCCAGTCCTTGTTGAAAAAGTGCTCGTACTTTGCGCGCAGCTCCGCGCCGAGCGTGAGATAGTCGTTCGGGTTCGAGCCGAGCCGGATGCATTTGAGCGCGTCGAGAACGTTTGCCGGGCGGTCTGCCGTCGAGCAGAAGCCTTTCCAATTCTCATCGTCGGTGAGATAGAGATATGCCGCTGGCGGCGCGGCCGCCGGTACCGGGCTCTGCGAAGGGTCGGGACTAGGCGCCGCCGCGATGACGGCGGCAAGAATTGCGACCGCGATCATGCCGGCGTCCCGGCCGCGGTCGGGGCGGCAGCCGTTGCGTTTGCCGCACGAAGCCCAGCTGCAGCGGCGGCCGTCACAAGGGCAAGTACGGCCGATCCGAGCCAGAGCGCCGCGTACGAGCCGCCGTCGGCGCCACCGCGGGTGGCCTCGCCGATGACGGTCGCTGCGAAGGCGATTGCCATCCCTCCGCCGAGCAACACCGAGAGCTTGAAGAGGACGGCCAGCGTCGCGAATGCGCTGCGTTCGACACCGCCGAACAGCGAGGTCGCGAAGGCGCCGAGCATCACGGCGAAACCAAACCCCTGTACGATGCCGGCTGCGACGTGGACGGCGAGCGGCGCCCCTTCGACGGTCGCGACGGCCAACGCGACATCGCTTGCCGCGACCAACGCGAGTCCGGATACCATGAGCAACGGCGCGCCGGCCTTCCAACGGCCGGCCACGGTTGCCGTGATAACGCCGGCGACAATGCCGACGCAACGCGTCGCGATAACGGCGCCCGTCACCGTTGCGCCGAGCGCGAACGTACCGCGCACGAATTGCGCTTCGAGCGCGGCTCCGTCGAAAAGTATGCCGAGGCAGACGCCGATGACAAGGCCGCGTGCGACCAAACCGATGCGCAGCACGCGCAGATCGAGGAATGGGTCGGCCGACGTGCGCGTTTCGCGCAGCGCGTACATTGCGATCGCTACGCTGATGGCAACAATCGCGAAAACCGCGGGCGCCGAATGAAACCAACCGCCGGCGGCACCCTGCGTTACGAGAAACTCGAATGACGCGAGCGCAACGAGCAGCGCTGCGAAACTCGTGGCGTCGAAGCTGCGCCGCTGCGGGGGCGTGACGTCCTTCATCCAGCCGAACGTCAGCACCGCATTGCCGAGCGCCACGAGTGCCGGCCCCCCGAACGCGAAGCGCCACGAAACATGTTCCGCGCTCGCGCCGCCGTAGAGCGGCCCGAGGGTCGGCGCAAGTAGCATCACTGCCGTGAAGAGTGTCATCGCCAACGGAAGATCGTTGCGCGGCGCAGTTGCAACGATCGTCAACAGGCCGCATGTAAAAAACGCGCCCGCTGCGGCGCCTTGCAACAGGCGTGCGAGAATGACGAGGTTCACCGCCGGCGCAATGGCGCACACCAGCGTGAATGCGCCGAAGGCCGTGAGCGACCAGCCGAGATACGCGCGCTTGCCGAAACGCGCGATCGCCCAGACGGATACGACGATCGCGGCGAGGTAGCCGATGTTGAACGACATGTCGAGCCACGCCGTGGCCTGGCGCCCGAGCGCGAAGGCTCCGGCGGCCGCCGCCAGCGCCGGGGCCAGCGCCGGAGCGCAACTCTGATCGAGTGCGATCGCGACGAGCATGACCGTGACGATCAGACGGCGTGCCGCCGTATCGGTCGAGACGGGATCGGCGATGACGGCTTGCCGCCGGGCGGATGGAACGCGCAGAAGCGACGCGATCACGAGAGCGCGGTGTTAGCGCAGATTGCCGGCGAGATACAGATCCATGATGTTTTCGTCGCCCATCGCGCCGTAGAATGCGCCCGCGGCCGGGTTCGTGTAATCGCCGAGCATGGCGGTGATCATCGGCGTAACGGTCATCGTCGTGACGCCCGCATCGTGCAGCCGCTTCTTCGAGTCTTCGGCACCGATTTTGGTGACGGCCGCGGAGATGTCCATCAGCGCGATGACGTTGAAGCCTTCTTTGACGGCGCTGAGCGCCGGAGGCACCAGGCAGACGTCGGTCGTCATGCCGCCCATCAGTATGTTCTTCTTACCGGTCGCGCGCACGGCCGCCGCGAAAGCCGGATCGTCCCAAGCGTTGATGACGCCGGTGCGTTTGATGCGCTTCTCGTATTCGTCCGGCAGCAGCTCTTTGAGATCGGGCAACAGCAGACCCTGGGCGGCGGTTTCCATGCTGCTCGTAAGCACGATCGGCATGCCGGACTGTTTGCCGAAGCGCGCCATGAATCGAACCCACTTGATGAGCTGGTCTTTTTCGGTCCCCGAAAGTTCGCCGGCCCACGTGATCGTGCCGACTTGATGATCGACGAAAACGAGCGCGGTATCGGTAATTTTAAAGGTCGTCGGGTCGGTCATGCTGCTCCTCAGAGGCCGCGTTAGCGGCCACGCGTCGGTTTATTGCGTTCGTGTAAAGCCGAACAGCGATGACTATACAAGGAGTACCGGACGAAAACGAGCCGTCTGGAAAAGCTACGAATACGAGTGCTACTTTTTCATACGGCGCTTCGCGATGCGCCAATCCGCCTTGCTCGCAGGACGGAGAATTCACGCTCCGGCATCGTGTCAGCCGGATACTGCATCGCCCGGCGCGACGGACTTCGTTTCGGCCCTTGCATGTGCGCAATGAGCGGGTTCTGCGATTACCGGTAAAAAGTGCAACTCGATCTCGATCTCGATGACGCCGTCGCCCTGCCACGATGCGCAATGGCCCACCGTGACGTTGAACCAAACTCAGCCCGGCGTGTAGCCGCGCATCTTTGACTCGGGCGTCGAGGAGAACAACTTGTAAATCAGGTCGAACGCCTCGTGTACGTCAACGGAGTTGGAACGCGGCGTGCGGCCGAATCGGTGAATCGGTAACTAATCGATGACCATCATCGATCGCGCACTTCGGCGCCGCACAACATGCCGTAGTGCCGGTCCCGGAGTGACACTGAACCGAACCGTCCCGCAGCAGCCGACGAGTCCATGGAGCTACAGTTGTTCCGCCAGCTCCGCAGCCTCGACGAACGGCACGCTACCAGAAACCACACGCGTTATGGTCCAACCATAATACCCTCGGGAGACTGCAAGGGTCGCTCGAGTGACTCTGACGGCGTGATTCTCCGGTCGGAGCGCACCGTGCTGAGGTCGTAGACATAAACGGCGCTGCGTGGATACCGGCAAGCAGAGAAAACGTTGTTGCCGTGAATTGCGATTCCCGAGACAGGCCCGGGGCTTTGGCCCGTCACATGCCTCGCGTAGTAGATATCGTCCGGAAATCCGGCTCGATGAGAAAACCGGTTCAAGATAACGAAACCGCCGTGTTGCCAACGGCTATAAAGACTATTTGGGAAGAAACGGAGGAGTCGGTGCTGATCGCTCGTGATATTTGAAGACGGCGAAAAAATCGAATGCGATCGGACGTATCCGGGTGACGAAACGATCCGGATTCGTCGCGGCTTTCGGATGAACAAATTCGTATATGCCGCTGAGTTGCACTCGATAAAGTTTAGGATAGATGAGAAGACCGCATGGTATTCGACACATAACCGCTCTGAGCATACGGCGAGATAATCAATCGAGGAACTCCGGCGTGCGGTTCTCCATCACGAGCACCATACTTTTTATCGGAGACGCTGTCGTAAATTACAAACGCCCCCGGCGTTGCTGATACATGGACCCGAACAAATTTTGCCGACCATCGGTGACGGGGCGGCGTCGACAACCGAAGTCCAATCTAACTCTGTTGACCCTAACGTTAGAGACAGCTGATGCACTGCAACACGGGCGTTCATCGCGCTACACGTGCTCGTAAGGCGGTCGCTCGGTCGATTTCGTTCCGAAAAAGTAGCACTTACTTTCAGACAAAGCGAACGAATCGTGCAGCCGTATCAAGAATGTTGCGGGCAAGCCACTATGGGCCCTCGCGAAGCGACCTGTCACGTCGTTTCCCAAACCTCGGGTGGCGTCGGCGGGCAACGTCATTGTCGAAGCTGCCCGGGATCATCACCCTTGTTTTGGCCGCAACCTTGCCGCAGCTGCAACGTAGCTGAGCGGCAACTTCTACGCTTCGACGGTAACCCGTTCGCTTTTCACCAGCTCATCGAGCGACGCAAGATTGGCAGCTTCGATGGCTTCCATGCGGGCGGCGTTGGCGGCGATATGACCGTGGGCGCGTTCGTCGATCAGCACGTCTTTGAGATAACCGCCCGTGTACGAAGCCGGATTAGCGGCTAACGCTTCGGGGGTGCCGACGCCGACGATCGTTCCGCCGCGTTCGCCGCCTTCGGGTCCGAGATCGATCAAATAGTCGGCGGTCTTGATGACGTCGAGATTATGCTCGATCACGAGCACCGTGTTGCCGACTTCAACGAGCCGAGCCAGCACGTCGAGTAACTTATGAATGTCGGCGAAGTGCAGACCGGTCGTCGGCTCGTCGAGCACATAAAACGTGCGCCCCGTCGCGCGGCGCGACAACTCCGTCGCCAGCTTGATGCGCTGGGCCTCGCCGCCCGACAACTGCGTCGCCGGTTGGCCCATCTTGATGTAACCCAATCCAACTTCGGCAATCGTCTTGAGCTTATTGGCAATGCGCGGAATCGCACTGAACAGTTCGGCCGCTTCATCGACGCGCATCTCAAGAATATCCGAAACCGACTTACCCTTGAACTTGACTTCGAGCGTTTGCGCGTTATAGCGGCGCCCTTTGCACACTTCGCAGGGTACATACACGTCAGGTAAAAAGTGCATCTCGATTTTGATGACGCCGTCGCCTTGGCACGATTCGCAGCGGCCGCCCTTGACGTTGAACGAAAACCGGCCCGGCGTATAGCCGCGCATCTTCGACTCGGGCGTCAAGGAAAACAGCTCGCGAATAAGATCGAACGTTCCGGTGTACGTCGCGGGGTTGGAACGCGGCGTGCGGCCGATCGGCGACTGATCGATCACCACCATTTTATCGAGCACCTCGGCGCCGCGTAAGGTGCCGTACGTGCCGCCCGCAGGTTGGCCGTGAAGATGCTGGTTGAGTGCTTTGACCAATACCTCGTTGACAAGCGTCGACTTGCCCGATCCGCTCACTCCGGTAACGCAGGTCAGCGCACCGATCGGAAAATCCACATCGAGGCCGCGGAGATTGTTGACTTTGGCGTTCTTGATATTGAGCCAGGCGCGCGGCGTGCGCCGGACTTTCGGTATCGCGATGAACTGCCGCCCCGACAAGTACGCCGCGGTCAGCGACTGCGGGTTCTTGAGGATGTCTTCCATCGAGCCGACCGACAGCACGTGCCCGCCCTCGGCGCCGGCTCCCGGACCGATGTCGACGATCACGTCGGCGGCCCGCATCGTATCTTCATCATGTTCGATGACGATGAGCGTATTGCCGATGTCGCGCAGCGTCTTGAGCGTACCCAAGAGCCGATCGTTGTCGCGCTGATGCAAGCCGATCGACGGCTCATCCAGAATATACAATACGCCGACGAGCGCGCTGCCGATTTGGGTCGCTAAACGGATCCGCTGCGACTCACCGCCCGACAATGTCGTGGCGCTGCGCGACAAATTCAGATACCCTAAACCGACGTTGGTGAGAAAGCCCAACCGCGCGCCGATCTCTTTGAGGATTTGGGCCGAAATCAGCTTTTCGCGGTCGTTCGTTTGAAGGTCGTGGAAAAATGTCTGGGCTGTTTCGACCGACATCGTCGTAAGCTCATGAATGTTGCGGTCGGCGATCGTTACGGCCAACGCTTCGGGTTTGAGCCGCGCGCCTTTGCACACCGTACACGTCGAAGCCGACATGTACTTCTCGATGTCTTCCTTGACGTAATCGCTCGACGTCTCATTATACCGCCGCTGCAGATTGTTGACGACACCCTCGAACGCCGCATCATACTGCCAGGCGTGACCGCTCTTCGATTCGTAGGTGAAGCGCTGTTTGGTTTCGGTGCCGTACAGAATGAGATCGAGCAAATCCTCGGGCATCTTTTCCAACGGTGTCGTCATCTTGACGCGGCGCGACCGCAGCAGCCGTTCGACCTGCTGCAGATAATACGGATTCATCGAGGGAAACCGGCCGGCGCCCAGCGACTTGCTCCAAGGCACAATCGCGCCTTCTTGAATCGATTTTGCGCGATCGGGGATGACTTTCCAAGGATCGATTTCGATCTTCGCGCCGAGGCCGCTGCACGCCGGGCAAGCTCCAAATGGTGAGTTGAATGAGAACAGCCGCGGCTCGAGTTCCGCAAACGACAGCCCGCAGTACGCGCACGCGAACGATTCGCTCATCGTCAGCTCGCTCCACGTCGTCGCATCCGGCTTCGTCGCCGCCGCTTCGGTGGCCGGACCATCGTCCTCGGGAGGACGCTTGGCGCGACCCGCTTCGCCGGTACGATTCGCGCCGGCTGCCTTCGCGCTGGCTGCCTCGTAGAGCACCGTGACGATGCCGGTCGACAAGCGCAGCGTCGTCTCGACCGAATCGGTCAAACGTTTGCGGATGTCGGCTTTGATCACCAGCCGGTCGACGACGACTTCAATCGTGTGTTTGCGCTTTTTGTCCAGATCGATCTTGTCGCGCAATTCCATCATCGCGCCGTCGACTCGCACGCGGGCGAAGCCCTCTTTGCCGATCTCCTCGAACAGCTTGGCGTACTCGCCTTTACGACCGCGGATCATCGGCGCCAGCAGTTGAATTTTCGTGCCGGCCGGCAGGTCGAGAATCTGATCGACGATTTGCTCGCTGCTTTGGGCGCCGATTTCGCGCCCGCATTTATAGCAATGCGGCTTGCCGATCCGCGCAAAGAGCAAGCGCAGATAATCGTAGATTTCGGTGACCGTGCCGACGGTCGAGCGCGGATTGCGCGAAGTCGACTTTTGGTCGATGGAGATTGCCGGCGACAAGCCCTCGATGTAATCGACATCGGGCTTTTCCATTTGGCCCAAGAATTGCCGCGCGTAGGACGATAACGACTCGACGTAACGGCGTTGGCCTTCGGCATAAATCGTGTCAAACGCAAGCGACGACTTCCCGGAGCCCGAGAGCCCGGTGACGACGATGAGCCGGTTACGCGGCAGCGTTAGATCGATATTCTTGAGGTTATGCTCGCGCGCACCCTTGATAACGATGGAGTCCAGAACACGAGCGGCCGGAGGCGACATATCCCCTCATTCGACCCCGTTCCGGCAACAACCGTTGCGCGCAGCGCTGCCCCCGGGCCGGCTCGCGAACCGGGTTCTGAAAACGCGCACGACGCTCAACCACCCTGCGCTTGCGCGCAAGCGGCTGCGCGCGATGACTTCAGCGCGGGAGGCTCGAGGCCGAGGCCTTCGTCGCCGGCGATCGATTCGGACGAACGCCACGCATTCGACCGTTATATGGACGCGTTGGACACGACCGCCCAAAGCCAACGATGCAGCGAGCAAAGCCGCTGACGCCCATCGCAGTCGGCTAAGCCCACGCGTTCGGCCAGGGCGGAAAGCTTAGAAGATACTCGTGTGATTGGCGGCAACAAAACTGAGCAAGCCGAGCGCGATCAGAACCGCGCCGAAAATACGCAACGTGAACACTTTCGCATCATCGAAGAACGTGTCGGCTTGGCGCGCGCCGGTCGCTGCCGGCTTGCGCGCATGCGCGTTGTCGACGAGTTCCGCCGCCACGATCAATCCAAAGCCGACGATCACGACAACGATCCGTAAGGTAACAGCGATTCCCATGGCTTGCTCCAATCCGACGTCGAGTGCAGACGCCGGCACTCACAATCATGCAGCAGTTAGACTATAGTACCGGCCCAGACACGACGTCCGCGGCGTTGCGAGCGCGTAAGTATTCGCCCACGATGACCAGCGTCGCATACGCCGTAACCGCCTGCGATACGACAGCAAGCACGATTGGACCGACGAACGGAACGATCGCGAACGGCAATGCGAGCAAGCGCACCACGATGCCGATGACAAACAGTATGACGATAATCGCGGCCGTCGCGAACAGCCGTCGGAGGGCAATGCGCGCCGAAAGCTGCAGTGCCGGCCCGGCCCGGTAATTGTCGAGCACCACCGCCGGTACGACATACAGCCCGAAAAACAAGACGATGAACCAGCCAATGCCTAACGTCAGCAGGGCGGCGACGATCCCGATAGCGGCGACCAACACGACCGCGGCCAACAGCCGGCCCGCATCTTCGCGAAAGGCCGCGCTGCCGTCGCTCAACGTGGCAGAGCCGCTGCGCCAAGCCGCGCCCGCCATACCGGTCGTATATGTTTGGGTGATGAGAAACGACAGCACGACGACGGCAAACGAAACCGCGGCAGAGGCGAGCACGCCCAATCCGCCACCCCAGCCCGTTCCGACGGCAACTCCACCGCTGCCGTCCGATACGGCTACCACCGGCAGTGTCGCCGCTTGCACGATCCCCGCAACGATGCCGACCACGAGCCCGGGCACGACGATCACCGGATTCTTCGCCAACAACGACCAGGCACGCGCGAAGATGTTTTCGATCGAATCGGTTTGCAACCGGACACACTCCTGCAGATGCCCTCGTTATGCGCTGCCCTTCTGTGCCGTTAGGCCCGCCCCTTCGCTCGTCTGTAGCGGCAGCACCGCCAAAACTTCGCCGATATTTGCAACGACCGCGTCGGGCGGTACACCACCGTCGGGAAGCGGAATCGCGTGCACGTCGATGAGTACGGTGTAGAGACCCGCGAGTTTGGCTCCCACAATGTCCCGGTCGTAGCGGTCGCCGACCATCGCCGTCCGCTCGGGCACGCTGCCCAACACCTCGCACGCGTGACGAAACACGCCCGGATCAGGCTTGACCATGCCCATTTCATCGGCGATGAAGAGTCCATCGAAGAGCGGCGTAAAGCCGAGCCGGGCGATCTTCTCATGATGGGTGGCGGCGAAGCCATTGGTGACGATGCCCAACTTGCAGCCGCGCGCACGCAGTGCTTCCACGCAGGCCAGCGCACCAGGCGCCGGTTCCAGCACGTCCGCCCGGTAGCGCGTATAGTCGGTCGCACAACGCTCCGCGAGTGCGCTGTCAGCGACGTCGACGGTTGCCAGCGCATCGCTCCAGAGTTGCGCCCGGGCGTCGGTGATGCCGCGCGCGAGATGTTCCACCGATAATTTCTTCCAGAACGCCGAAGCTTGCGAGATATAGGCACTCAGCAGCGCCGCCGGATCGATCGGGTGCACCGCGGCGACGTCGTTTGCGACCATGCGTGCCGCCGTTTGATAGGCGGCGGTATCGTCGTGCAGCGTATCGTCGAGGTCGAATAACACCGTATCGATCGTTCTCAAAGTACCGCTGTCTTTCGGCTCGCCCGGCGCGATGGCCCGTTTTCCTTATCCCAAACGCGATTCGGCTAAGTCGATCTGAAATTCAACCTGACGGTAGGCTTCATCATTGATGGTACCGGCGCCACGAAGTTCGAGTAACGCGCGACGTTCGGCGTTGTACGCTTCGCGCCGCAACCGCAACTCGATTTCATGCTGCGTCGCATCGAGATCGCTGTCCAGCGTCCCATCGACATGCGCGCTGAAGTGCGCGATGCGCTGCTCGTAGTCGGCGGTGATGCGGCCAACCACTTCCCACTCGGCGGGCAAGGTGAACGCCGTTTCAAGCTCGTGCATCCGGGCCCGCACGGCTTGCGCCATCTGTACGCGGGCCAACGCTACGCCGCGTCCCAACGCATCGTCGGTCTCAACGATACTCCAGCGCCGGATCAGCATCGGCATGAGCAAACCTTGTCCGACGAGCGTCACCACGATAACGATAAAAACGATGAACAAGATTAAATTGCGCTGCGGAAAGTGAACCGGTAATGCCAGCGCCGCGGCCAACGAGACCACCCCGCGCATGCCGGCCGTGCCGAGAATGAAGGTTGCTTGCCAAGGCGGGTCGGGGCCTTCCCGCTCGGCGATGTTTGGTGCGATGATCCGCCGCAGCCGCGAAATACTAAAAACCCACACGTAGCGCGCGACGATAACCACCGCGGCGATCGCGAGCGACCAGCTTGCCAACGTCCAAGGCGAGTAGTCCAGCGCACCAACGATCGAACGCAACTGCAAGCCGATCAAAACAAACGCGGCACCGTTAAATGTGAAAAATAAAAGATTCCATACGGCGCTCGCCGCGATGCGGCTTCCGGCATCGAAAATTTGACTCGATTTGCGGCTGAGCGTCATACCGCCGCTGAGCGCCGCCAGAACGCCCGATGCGTGCAGCGCGTCGGCCGGAACGTAGAGCGCAAACGGCGTTACCAGCGAAAACGAAACCGAGATCACGTCGTCGGACAAACCGCTGAGGCGAACCCAGCGCAGCAGGCGCGATACCAGCCAGCCGCCGCCGATGCCGATGCTCACGCCCACGACCACAACATAGACGAACTGCAGCAGCGCGAACCCGAGCGAAAAGGTTCCGGCGACGACGGCGGTGACGGCGAACGCATAGATCACCAAGCCCGAAGCGTCGTTGACCAGCGATTCGCCGCTGATGATCGCGCCTAAACGGCGCGGCAGATTTAATTCTTCTGCGATCGCGTCGGTTGCGACCGCATCCGTCGGTGACAGGATCGCACCGAGTACAAAGCCCAGCGCGAGCGGAAATCCGATCAGCCAATACGCCGCATAGGCAACGCACACCGACGTAAAAATAACCAACCCGATGGCCAGTAGCAGAATCGGCTGCCGGTAACGGAAGAAGGCGCGCACATCCGTCGTCCAGCCATCACCGAAGATCAGTGGCGGCAAAAACAGCAGAAACACTAAATTCGGGTCGAGCACAATGGTCGGTGCTTGCGGGATGAGCGCGAGCAGACCGCCGCCGACAACGAAGACGACCGGATACGGCACGCGTAATTTCTTGGCCAGCAACGCGAGTGCGATGATGGCCGCCAGCAGCGTTGTAACGAGTACGCCGGCCGTCACGCCGCGAACACCTTAAAATTGCACGCGCAGCGAGCGCAGCCCGAAGGCCGCAATCGTCGCGCTCACGCTCTCGCCGGCGATCGTTACGAAGTCCGGCAGCGGCGCTTCGCACGCGTCGACGGCTGCGGCGGTGCGCATTCGGCCGCCGCAGCGCAGATCGAAGCGCTGCGGCACCCCATCGCACTCGCGCAAGCGAACGATAACGCCGTGGCCGTCGTCGGCGGGCTTGGTGGCGACGATGATGATTCCCGGCGTTTCGGTGGTGAACAAGCGCACCCGCGGCACGTTGACGTAAGCATCCCAGGCGCTCTCGAGCGCCGATACGGTAGCGCCGGCGGTCGGCGCGAACGCATACCGGATGCGATGCTCGCCGCGGTCGGCGGTGGGATCGGGCCAGCGCGGCGAGCGCAGCAGCGACATCCCCAAGCGCACGCCACCGCCGGGCAGCCCGCGCACGTTCCAGCCGTACGTGTCGGGCGCCAGCACCGCAACGCCGCGTTCGCCGTCATCAACGTGAGCGTAGCGTTGCGCCGGCACTTCGTATTGAGCCCGTTCGGCCGCGGTTCGGGCGAACGCGGAGCGCACGAGCGAGCCATGCGGTTGCCCGAAGCGCACGCTACGCGCGCCAACCGCAAACCGGTTCTCAACCCGTAAGATCACGTGATCCTCGCGCCAGTCCACCGCTACTTCAACGCGCACGTACGGCTCGCCGGCGAGTAATTCGATGCGCATCGACGCGCGCGAGCGTTTCCCGATCGAAAAGCGCACGACTAAGCCGTTATCTTCAAGCGCCGCGCCGCGCGGCTCGAGCGCGACGCGACGGCGCACGTAGCCGCGATCGAGATTCCAGGCATCCCAGCGTGCGGGCCGGTCGACGTACGCCGCGAGGCCGTTGACGAGCGTCGCGACGTTCGGTCCGTCGGCCGCGGCGAGCTCGACGATCGTGCCGTCGGCCTTGACACGCAGGCGTACGTACGCGTTGGCGAAGATGAACCCGTCGGCACCCGCCGCGATCGGCGCAACCGGTTCGGGCGCGCTGAGATGTACCTGCGAGCGCGGTAAGATCGATTGCACGACCGCCGTCAGGCGTTCGACGATCCGTTCGACGCGATCGTAGTCGGCGTGCACATCGGTGTAGACCGCCGCGATCGACGAGCCGGCCATGACGTCGTGGAATTGGTTGCGCAGCACGATCGTCCAGGCGGTCCGCAGATCGTCGATCAACGGCGCGATCGCCGATGCCGGCGCGCGAATGGCGATACACCATGCGCAGGCCTCTTCGACCGCGTCGAGAGCGCGTTCGAGCGCGGCGTTGCGCGTCTTGATGTCGCGATGCGTCGTGTACGTGCCGCGATGCGTTTCGAGATACAATTCGCCGGTGTACGCGGGCAACGTCGCCGGATCGAGCGCCGCCAGCCAGTCGCCGACCGCCGTCCAGGCGCGTGCTGGAACCGTTGCGATCGCCGCATCGGTCGCACCGCCGCCACCGTCGCCGAAGCCGATCGCGAGCGGTTCCCGGCGCCGCGCGGCGGTCCGCACGCGCGCCGGTTTCGGATCGCCCTCGTAGCCGGCCAACACTGCGGCGGTCAGCGCGCTGCCGTCCGGGCCGCGCCAAGTAAATTGCGGATACGGCCAGCGCGTCGTATCGTTCCATTCGAGCTTGGTGGTCGCGAAGGCCGTCGCGCCGGCATGTCCGGCCAGCGTGGGCAGCGTGCTGGGAAAGCCGAAGGTGTCCGGTAGCCACACCACGCGCGGCGACGCGCCGAGTTTTTCGCGCGCGTAGCGCATGCCGTAGGCCAATTGGCGCAGGATCGACTCGCCGTTGGGCGCGTGGAGATCGGGCTCGACCCACATCGTCGCGACTCCCGCATCCCAACCGTGCCCGACGCGGGCGCGGAGTCGCGCGAAGAGCTGGGGATCGGCGCTCTCGACCCACGCGTAGAGCTGCGGCATACTCTGCGCGAACACGAACGAACCGGCTTCGACTTCACGCACGGCCGTTGCGAATGTGCGCAGCGCCTTGCGTTTGGTTTCGGCGTACGTCCAAAGCCACGCCACATCGAGGTGCGCGTGGCCGAACGCGAGCACCGGGCCGGCCGCCGCCGGCGAAACGGCGGGTCGGGCGGCGATTTCGAGCGCGCGACTCGGCGTTTGGCCGGCGCGTGCCAGCATGAATCGCCAGCGCAAACCGTCGCCGGGCGGTAAGCCCGAGATCGGCAGGGCGCGCCGTTCGACTTCGAGCGTCATCTCATGCCGGCCCGGCATCGGCGACAAATCGCAGGTTGGGTGCTTGGCATCGAACGCGCCCGCCACGACGCCGTCGATGCGCAATAATGCACCCGTCCGCGTCGCATAACGCAACTGTAACGGGCCGTCGTCGAAGGTGGCCGTTACGCCGAGCGTCACCACGTCGGCCGTCTGTGCGCGCTCGTCCAGCCGGACCGTCGCGCGCGGCCGCGAAGTCACTGGAACGTCTTTGTTATTTCATCGTTGGACCGGTTGCACGCGTTGCGGGCCGCATCACCGGACGCCAAAACATAGCGCAATGTCACGGTGAGCGGTTGTGCGCGTTCGCTCGCGGGCCGGTCGACGGCGAAGGCCAGCTTGTAGTCGACGCCGGCGCCCAGCGCGGGGACCGATTGGGGCGCCAGGACAACGCCCGCGCGCACCAGCTCGACGCGTTGCGTGATATCCGGCGTTTGGCTTTGCGGACCGTGATTCGTCACCGTTGTCGATATGACGTAGTGATCGATGCCGCCGGTTTTCTTGAACAGCTGGACCGTTAGACTCGTTACCGCCGGGTCGGCTCCGGTACAGGCCGGAGCGGGTGTCGGTGATGTAACGGCAGCGGCCAGCAACAGGGCGAACATGACTTACCCTTCTCGTCGCGCAGGATGGTCGTCCCTACGCACCGCCGCTCGAAAGGTCCCGCAGCCGCCCCCTTTGCAGGTTCATGCAGCACCAACATTTCGCTCTCACCGGCGCTTACAGCGCCTTCCACCCGGCGTGGCAGTGCGCGGTTTTGGCGATGCCGGAAAACTCGAACGCAAGAAAGTCAATCGCCCGAACCGGCGACATCAGCCGTCCCGCATATGTTCGCGCTCTACAGTGCGGCGTCGTAGTCTCCGGTCAGGGCGGCTTATCGCACCGCGCTCGGTGCAAGAGCGCCCGCTCCGCGGCGATCCGGTTGGCGTCGTCACCGTGCCAAATGTCTAACGCGGGCTGCTGTATGGCTCGAGCACATGAAACGTCAACGGCCAAGGCAATGTTTTGCCCGGGAGCTTAGCTGCGACATTCATTGCATTGAGCCGAGCCGCGGCCAATTCTCCGGATTGACCGCGTTGGGCAAGAGCCCCGTCACGCTGGGCGCCCAGACGATGTGTTACGCCGATAGCGGCGCCTTCACGGGCGAGATTTCGCCGTGCATGCTGCTCGAATGCGGAGTGCGCTGGGTCATCTTGGGACATTCGGAGAGGCGTCGTTTGTGTGGCGAGACCGACGACACGGTCAACCGAAAATCCGCGCCGCCCTAGCGCACGGAATTACGCCGATCGTCGCCGTCGGCGACACCGTGGCTGAGCACGCGGCGGGAACGACGTTCGAGCGCGTGATCGCACAAGCACAGGCGGCATTCTGTGGGATAAGCGCAGCCGATGTGGCGCGCTGCGGGGTGGCTTACGAGCCGATCTGGGCAATCGGCACCGGACAGAGCGAGAGGCCACAGGACGCGAACGCGACCGTGGGCCAGATCCGCGGGGCGGTCGCCGGACTCGAACGAACCCGGATCGTCTATGGCGGCAGCGTCGAGCCGGCGACTATTGCGGACCTCATTGCCCAACCACAGATCGATGGAGCGCTCGTCGGCGGTGCCGGCCTTGATGCCCGCTCCTACGCCGCGCTGCTTGCAAACGCGGGCGGGCTGTTCAGTCGAGCTTTGGCATAATCGTCGAGCGACGCACTGCGATCATCGCCCGGCTGTCGGTGTCCCGGGCGGTGCATCGCCCCTGGCTTGGTGGCACGTTTGTGCGAAGAAATCGAGGCGGGTTTGTAAGGCGGAATACAGACTCGCCCGCCTATTGGCCGTATACTGGCGCAGGGCTAGGACCGCTGGCGTTTTTCGGGCGCTATCGTGTCCCTTTCGAGGCTCGCGATCAATTTTTAATCTTAGGAGCAAAATTATTTATGAAATCATCTCTAGCCACCGGCTTCCTTGCCGCACTGCTGACGTTGACGGTTGGAACCGCCGGCGCGATGGACAGCATGCACAGTTCGATGATGATGCCGACCTGCGCCTCGGGCGATCCGGTCGTCGGCGTAAACACGGTCAATAAAACCTACATGACCCACGATCAGATGAAAATGAAGATGTCCGGCATGTCGAACGCACAAATGCACGCAATGATGATGAAAAATCACGTGACAATGATGTGTATGTCCAAAGCCAAATCCATGGGCGCGTCCATGATGAAGCCAAAGATGTAGCGGTTCTTGGCGATAAGTAACGCCGGATTGGCACGCCCGCTGCTCGTAACGCGCTCATCGTTCAGCTATTTCCGGCACTTGTCATCATCTGCACAAATTGGACGCCAGAGCGTACTATCGTCGGAACGCTAGCTCTCTTGCGATTGTTGACACCGTCGCCGCCCTCACTCAAAGAACTTGGGAGACGGCGGTTCAACACGTGAGAGATGGATCGGTCGAGCGAGCTATTTCGACGTTGCCGTAATCCGGCGAGCCTCACGCGGCCTGGTCCATGTTGCGCACGCTTCATACGGTGATACAGCTCTATTTAAAAGCATCCGAACTACTTTGTACCGATTACTACCAGCTTCAATCATCGTAAAGCGTCTTTTTTTGTTGATTGTTATTTCGGTAATTTAGCTTACATGCAGTCGCGAGCAAACGAGGTACGGTCAATCCTGCGCTGCATACGCAAGCGACGCCGCTTCTGAAGGAACAGCTCAAATGGCAACCATGAGTGCTCCGTCCCGACTCCTTGACAACGCGCGCCGAGATGGCCGCGCGCTCCAGCTCACGAACACGGGTACGGTCGTGTTGCGCTACGGCCTCGCCCTGGTTCTGCTTTGGATCGGCTTGCTCAAGTTTCAACCGTACGAAGCGATGGCAATTATGCCGCTCGTCGCGCATAGCCCGTTCATGGCGTGGATGATTGGTTTGTTCGGACTCGACTCCACCTCGCATGTCATCGGCACGTGCGAAATCGGCACCGCTGTATTGATCGCCCTGCGACCCGTGTCGGCTCGGCTTTCGACGATCGGAGGTGGCCTTGCGATCATTACGTTCCTGAGCACGCTGAGCTTCCTAGGTACGACGCCGGCGATGGCACTCTATGCGACCGGTCACGCATTTCCGTTTCTTGGTATGGTCGGGCAATTTCTCATTAAGGACGTCGTTCTGCTCGGCGCGGCCATCTATATCACCGGCGAAGCGTGGCTGGCAGCTTCGACGCGCGATCGTGTGATTGCGTGAACGAGCGAAACGCCGTGTTAAGCGGCAGGGTAGCTTTCGTAACGGGCGCGGCTTCGGGCATCGGCGCGGCGATCGCGGCGCGCTTCGCGCAAGCGGGTGCGAAGATTGCAGTCGTCGTGCACGTCGAAGACGAGCGCTCGCAAAAGACGCTCGCAGCCGTCGAGGCTGGGGGCGGCGTCGGACACGTCGTCGTCGCCGACGTTTGCGACGAAGCGTCAGTCGAGCGTGCTTTCGCTCAGACTTACCAGACGCTGGGCGTGCCGACCATTCTGATCAACGACGCCGGAATTGATGCCCTCGGCAAAAGCGTTGTCAATATGGAATTGGCAGAATGGGAGCGTGCGCTACGCACGAATCTAACCGGTCCCTTTTTATGTACGCGGGCTTTCCTGCGCGGCCTGGGGACCGACGGCGCGGGCGCGAAGATCATTAATATCAGTTCGGTACATGAAGAGATTCCGCGCGCCGGCGCCGCCGAATATTGCGCGAGCAAAGGTGGCTTGCGCAATTTGACGCGAGTGCTCGCGCTCGAACTGGCGCCGCGCAAGATTACGGTCAACGGCATCGCGCCCGGCATGATTCTCACCCCGATGAATCAGGCCGACCTCGACGATCCCGCGAAGCTCAAGGCCGACGAGGAGACGATCCCACTCAAGCGTGCGGGGCGACCTGCGGAAATCGCCGAACTCGCGGCGTTTCTCGCCTCACCGGCTGCCGACTACGTTACCGGATCGACGTACGTGATGGACGGTGGCCTCATGCAAAATACCGGCCAAGGTGCGTAAGGTCTTCGTGCGCCGCGCGAAGCCGGCGTTGTCTTTTCTGCCGTGCGAAGCCCACGTTTTGGCCTATCTCGACGAAGCACCACGTAAGGACACAACGGCGACCGAATTTCCGCGAATCAGGTGCCACAAAGCCAGAGTCGCCGCGCCCGGCTTCAATTGAAGACATCCGGAATGATACAGGACGTTTCCACACGCACCGAACGCCGACCAACCGAATCACATCGTACCCGCATGCAGAAGCCGCGACATGACGCATAGCGGCACGGCGCAGCCGATCGAAGCCCGCGGTGCACCGCAATTGCTGGAGTTTGCGCTACCCGCCGCGATTGGGGACTTTTACGTGCTCAGCCCGTTTGCGACGTACCAGACTGGAAAATACGAGATGGCTGTGCGGCTGGTCAACCGCGACGATGACCCCGCGAAGAAGATCGCGCGCATCCACTACGCCGCCGGCGAGGATGGGGTCCGATTCGATGTCGGGCGCGAGATCATCGCACCGGGCGGCGCGGACGAACCCGACGGCGCCGGCTGCGAAGATCCGACCGTCGCAAGCGACGGCGAGTCCTATATCGTCTTCTATTCGGGCTACAACGCGCGGCAACAACGTTCATCGATGCTGGCGGCCAGCGGGCGAAGCCTTGATGCGTTGCACAAACGAGGTCCGGTGCTGCCCGAGGACGCAGCATTCGCAAATCCGAAGGAAGCCGCGATCGTCGCGACGTCGCGCGGATTCCGCATGTTCTTCGAATACGCGCGCGACGGCGCATCGCATATCGGGGTGGCGGACGCCGCGCAGATCGAGGGACCGTGGACGTACGGAAGCTCGCCGCTGGAGCCGCGGTCACGAGATTTCGACTCGTGGCACCTGAGCCCGGCGTCGGCGATGCGGCGCGCCGACGGCACGCATGTGCTGTTTTATAACGGCGCATCGAGAAAAGCGGCCTGGCGCATCAACTATGCGATCTTGGACGAATCGGCTACCGTCGTGTTGGAGCGCCCGCACGCGGCGCTCATTGAGCCGTTCAATCTGCAAAGCGGAGATAGCGACATCGCGTTCGCTGCCTCGGCACTCCTCGACCCGACCGGGGCCGTCTGGCTCTACTATTCGATCGCCGATCGTACGCCGTACCGATCGCAAATCGTGATCGAAGGTGCGGTCGGTGACTCTGGCATCCGTGCGATCCAATAGATTCGAGTGCTGCGGAGTCGCTATGGGCGCATCCGCTTTTTGTGCTTGAAGCAAGACGATCAGGTAGTTGCCGGACATCTCGAACACGATGACGATCGCCGTAATTGGTGCTCCACTGCGGCGAAGTCAAGGCCGCGATAGCGACGAGGTTATAGAAGCGACGCGCTCGCAGCTGCTCAGTGCACGCTCGGCCGCAGCGCGCTTGGGTCCGACGTGGGAGCGCTCATTTCTTGCTGGCCGTCCGTGACCGTTGCGAACTGATTGACAAACATGATCAATTTCACGTGTTGCCCGGTTCGCCGTTGCACGAAGCTTTCCAGATCGCGAATTTGCGAAGGGGTCACGGGATCCTCGGCGCTCACGGTCAAGCGAACATCCAACGGTTTTTTGTACCAGTCGAAGCTCGCGGCGATGAGCCTCACACGTTGAAACGTTGAGGTATTGGTTGTAAGCTCGTGGCGGATTTCGGCTTCGATCGTCGCCTCGCGCGCGATCTCGAGCGAACTGGCACCGAGCGGGAACAGCAGCATGGCGGTAATGACAATCGTCGTTACGAGTGCCGTACGATTATGCGATCGAAATTCTTGTGCGACGATGTACACCACCATGCAGGCGGCGGCGATACCGATAAAATTGGTGCCGAACAAGAGCAACGCGCCTTCGGCCGCAGACCACGTCCGGTGAGCCAGCGTCAAACCGACAACGCAGAGCGGTGGCATCAAAGCTACAGCGATTGCCGTTCCCGCGATCGTGCTCGATATTGTGGGGCGAACCCGCGCAATGCCGGCAACGGCGCCCGCGCTAACTGCGATCCCCAGATCGAGCAAATTCGGACGCGTTCGAGCCGCAACTTCCGAACCGTATACCGGGGTAGCGGCCGCGAGCCCCAGTACCGCTGATGTCGCGATCGCGATCGCGGCACCTACGAGGGCTGTCAGCAACGAGCGGCGGATCATCGGCACGTTCCCGTCAAGCGCCGCGAACGCGAAAGCTTGAATAGGACTCATCAGCGGGGCGATGATCATCGCTCCGATGATCACGGCCACGCTGTTCTCCAGCAGCCCCAGCGTGGCGATGATACATGAGGCGACCGTGAGCAACAAATAGTTTCGCGACAAGCGTGACTCATCGCGGGCGGCCTGGCGCAGCAGTTCGCTGCGGCTCGCTCGTTGTTCCAACGACTTTGATTTAAACGAGTTGCTTGAGCATGCCTCGCACCCGACCTCCTGCTTTCCGGTCCCGGCCAAAGGAAACCGCGTTCACCGACGCAAGTCCGCGAAGCAGATCGGCGGTGGCAAACCCAACACCTGCGCCCGCTGCTATCGCACTCTGACCGAACGGGCATCAGGACTGAGGGCTGGACTCGCGGTGGACCAACTCTACGCACGGAACTCCGAAGTCGTTGTGGTCTTGCTTGCCGCAACGCTCATCATCGGTCGAATCGCGGCTTGGCTGCGTATCCCCTATGCTGTAGCCTTGCTATTGGCATCCCTTCCGCTTAGCTTTTCAGCCGCGTCCGCATTCGCTCCGTCAGTCCTTGTCATCTTTCTGCCGGCTCTGGTTTTCGAGGCGTCCTGGCAGCTCGATTTGGGCTTGATGCAGCGTTACTGGAAGCCGATCGCCTTTCTGGCGTTCCCGGGAGTTGCAATTACGGCATTCGCCGTCGCCGTCGGCCTCTCGGTCGCGCACGTCATGCCGTTTCTCGAAGCGCTGCTGCTCGGCGCGATTGTTTCCGCCACCGATCCGATCGCGGTGAGCGCTGCATTCAAAGAACTCGCGGCTCCGCCTGAGCTCGCCACGCTCGTTGAAGGAGAGTCCCTCTGCAATGATGGCATTGCGGCTGCGATGTATAGCGCGATCGTTGCCATTATCGGCAACGCTAGCGGGAGTCTCCTGACGATCTCGCTTCGTTCTGCCGCGGGTTCGGTTGCCGGCGCGATCCTTGGACTCATCGCTGCAACATTGATCGCATTCGGCATGCGGCGCGGCACGAGCACGTATCTGCAGATTACTTCAACGATTGTGGCCGCATACGCTGTTTATCTGCTCGCCGACCGCTTTAACGACTCGGGCATTTTCGCCGTTCTCGTCGTAGGCGTCGCTCTGCGCGCATATCGCGGCTTTCCAACGAGTGAGGAGGCAAGCCGCGAGATCGACCGGTTCTGGGCCGTGCTCGCTTTTCTCTCGAATTCACTCGTCTTCTTGCTCTTAGGTCTGCGCATCAACTTCACGCGAATTCTGCACGAACCGCTCCTCGTGCTTTTGACGCTCGGACTTGTCGTCGGATCGCGTTTTGTGCTGACCTACTTAGGACTGCACATGTTGGGAATACGCGAACGCAATTGGAAGCGGATTGTTATGCTCGCCGGTATGCGTGGCGCTCTTTCGCTGGCACTCGCGCTGGTGTTGCCGGCGACAATTCCGTTTCGCGCTCAAATCATCGACGCCGTCTTCGGCGTCGTTGCCGCGACGCTCATCGTTCAGGGCCTCGCGATCGGGCCGGTCCTGCGCCGTTTATTTCCGACAACTGAACCGACGTTGTTGAAAAACGCCGATCTATAGTTGCCGAGATGACGGGGGCCGCGGCGCACAACGGCGCGACCGCAGCGATCGCTGCGGTCGACCGTTCAAGCGATTCACGTTGCCGCAGACCGACGCCGTCGATATCACGCTTGCCGTTGGCGAATCGTCGTTGAGTGCGCACGCGCCGCGACCGAAGATGGGAGGCCGCAGCTCCGTGAGCGATCCATGGTTCGTAAAGGAAGACAGCCGGTAAACGGCGGTTGCGGGACGCTCACAAGTCTCGGTACGGAGCGTGATTCCGCGCTTACGCAGCGCCGCGCGGAGTCGGTTTGAAGATGAAGATCCGTTGAGAAGTTTTCGTATGGTGCGACTCTCAATGTGCGCTTTGAATAAAGCACGACGAACTCATCCAAACATCGGAAGGTCTTATCGTGAAGCTCAACCGCCCCGTGTTCCGCTCAGCGGTGACCGCGTTGGCATTCGTCGCGCTTATCGTCGGCACGGTCCGTGCGACGCACCCGCGTGCATTTGCCGCCGAACTCTTTGGCGGTAGCGATCAGCACCGTATCACCGCAGTCGTCGCGCGCGATAAGCCGTCGGTCGTTGCGATTGAAGCCTCCAGCCAAAGCGGCGATTCGCATATGTCCGACACATCTAATTCCGCCGACCCGAAAACGGACGGCGCCGTCCAATCTTCGCCGGGCGGCGAAACGCGCTCGTCGGGCTCGGGATTCGTTTACGACCGTAGCGGACTGATTGTTACCAACGCCCACGTCGTGTCACCGGCAGACGGCGGGACGATCGACCAAGTGAACGTCATCTTCGCCAACGGCGACCGATTCCAGGAACAATAGTTGCCGTCGACCGCGTCGCCGATCTGGCGCTCGTGCACGTCCCGAATTATTCGAAATTACCGCCGCCGCTCGCGCTGGGCGCATCCGCCGATGTCCGCGCTGGACAGTGGGCGATCGCGAGCGGCGAACCCTTGGAATTACGCAATACGGTGACCGTGGGTGTCGTCTCTGGTTTCGATCGAAATGAACCAATCGGCGATGAGCAGGGCGGTGCGGTGCGCAATTTTGCCGGCTTATTGCAAACGTCCGCGCCGATCAATCCTGGCAACTTCGGGGGCTCAGTCATCGACTTGAATGGCCGAGTCATCGGCAACAATTAGGCCGTCGCCGGCGGAGCTCAAAATATCGGCTTTGCCATTCCGATCGACAAAGTTCGTTCGGTTGTCGCGCATCTCGAAGAGCGGCCGAGCTAGTTACCGAACGCGAGCGACGCCGACACCGACGGCGCTACCAGTTCCAGCTGAGATGTGATTAGCTCCAATCTCGGTTTTGTCCACAAACAAGGTGACTATGACGCGTGCCGGACAACGTACCGGTACCAATTGGCAATCCCGAACTCGATGTTACCCGGATGAGCGTTTGGCTAAGACCGGCGGAGCCGCGTCTATTCCACGTAACAAAGCTCCTTTGTTGCCCTGCTGCCGAGTAAAAGTTCGGATAATGGCCGAGCCGGCGCACATCCTCCATGTCTAAACTATTACCTACGGAGATCTTCGCTTGAGTTAACTCGGTTTGCGACCCCTTGGTGACAAGCGCAAAGGTGTCGTTGTGAGCAGCTCAAATGCATTTCGGCGCGCGACGCCGGAGACGCCACGAGAGCGGCGAGCACAGGGCGAACATTACTTATCCTTCTCGCCGCGCGGGACGGTCGTCCCTACGCACCGCCGCCCGAATGGCGGCCAGCACCGTTGCGGGCTGTTCGCGCTGCAAAAAGTGTCCGCACTGCGGCACAATCTTCAGCTCGTACCCGGCGCGAAAATACTGCTCCTTGCCCGCCGCGCTTGCCGGAAGCGTCGCCCCGTCATCGCTGCCCATCAACACCCTGGTCGGCACTTCGACCGGCGGCAGGCGGTCGAGCAACGCGGTTTCGGACGCGTAGGCCGGGTCCGTGGCGGCAAAGCCCCAGCGCACCCGGTACGAGTGCAGTACGATTTCGACAAACTCCGGATTCTCAAACGACGCCGCCGTTGCGGCATATTCGCGGTCGGCAAAGTGCCAGCCCGGCGACCACGTGCGCCACAAATCGCGGCAGAAGGCGGCGCGATCGTCACGCAGCGCGGCGGCACCGCGCGGCGTTGCAAAGTACCACTGATACCAATAGGCGCGCAGCTGTTCCACCCCCAGCTGCTGTGCGCCCACGTTGGTTCCGTAGGCCACGGCAAGCGCGGTGAGCGTTAGGAGCCGGTGCGGTGCGAGCACGGCCAGCGCATAGCTCGCGCGCGCGCCCCAATCGTGGCCCACCAGATGAAAGCGCTCGAGTCCCAATGCGTCGGCGAACTCGAGAATATCGCGCGCCAAGGCGGCGGTTTCGCCGGTGCGCGGCGCGCCGGGTAACAGGCGCGTCGATCCGAAGCCGCGCACGAACGGCGCGAACGTGCGGTACCCGTCGGCGGCCAATTCCGTTGCGACCGCATCCCACGTGCGAGCATCATCGGGAAAACCGTGCACGAACACGACCGCCGGACCGGCCGCCGGGCCACGTTCGATGTACGCGCAATCCAGCGAACGCGTGCGGCAGCTACTCACCGTCATAATATTCCAGTTGCGGCTCGGCGCGCACGAGCGTGCCGGTGGCTTCGACGACGAACTTCTTTGAGTCGGGATAGAAGCACGTATCGCCCGGATCGAGGTTGGCGATCATCACGATCGTGCACGGATCGTCCGTATCGTTGGAAATGCGGTGTGCGCCGCGCGGTTCGGTAACGAAGACGACACAGTCGCCCGGGCGCAAGCGATGCGTCGCCGCCGGTGTGCGCAAGGTGGGGTAGCCCGCCCAGACAATGAACAGTTCCTCTTCACGCGTGTGCCAGTGCAGCGGACAATACGATTGACCCGGCTGCAAGCGCCCGGCCGCCGCGCCTAATTTTTCCGCGCCCAAGATCAATCCGATCTCGCCCATTTCGCCGCCGAACGGTGCGGGATCGTCAAGGTATTCTTGCCACGTTAGGTCGGCCAGGTTGAGCACCTGCACCGGTGCCGTCGCGGCACGGCTCGCGATCATTGCAGACAGCGCCCGCTGGGCTTGACCGAACACCGGCATGCCGTCACCGACGAGCAGATGATCGATCGGCAACGCCCGCACCCGCCGCGCCGACAGCACGGCGCGCGCCGGATCGGCGAGCTTCGCATCCGGCATGAGCGAAAGAGCTCCGGCCGGCGCACCCCAGAATGCGTCGCCGGAGATCGCGGCGCGCCGGTCAGGCGAAAACAGCACCATCTCGCCCGGCGTTTTATAGCCGTCGAGCACCAACACACGCCAGCCGAAGATGACGTCGCCGTCGACGACGGTACGATCCACCGCGACGTCGAGCTGTGCGGCGTCGGCGGCCGGAGCCACGATCGACACCCCGAGTTCGTGCGCAAAATGGGCCGCGGCGCGCTGATGATCGCGATTGGTTATGACGACGGCCGCCACGCCGGCAGCGCGACACGCGGCAAGAACGCTGTCGTCGTCGGGTTCGAGCGGATCGACGACGAACGAACCGGCGGCATCGCGGACGAGCCACGAATTGAAGTTAACGCCGCGATCGGGCTGCCAGCGCCACCACATCGCGATTCCCTCGACGACTGTTTCTTGCATCGACGTACGACATACGGCGACCGGCTCACGGTTCCCATCGTGCGGGCACGTCATCTGCTGCGGCGGCGGCGGGCTTACGCCATCGCTGTACTTATTTCGCGCCGCCTGGGCAGTCCGCAGCAATCATGTCGGCTCTTCAACGAGCCAATCCTTGAATTGCGCCATCGCGTGTCTTGTAGACGAAGTTTCCAACTACTTCGAACGCCGCCGCAGTGCTCGACCATGTCCACCTCTAAGAATTCCGGTGGCGGATCATCCAATCGTCGAACGTGCGCACGAGAATCGAGCGACGTCGTTGCATTCCTGCAAGCGACTTACGGCAGGTTTTGGCCCCCTTCGAGCACTTTGTTCAGCAGGTAGGTCAAAGTTTCGCGCTCGCTACCGTCAAGAGGGCTAAACGATGCTTCCGTCACGGCAAACATTATTCTCTGCCCGTCACGCAACTGAGATTTGCCTTTACGTGTCAGCCGGTGCACCATTGCGCGCCCCAGGCCGGCGCGGGCCTCGATCAAACCGGCGACATGCAATCGATTCAGCAGCGTCCCGAAGGCTTGGTCGGAGTTGAAAGTGAGCTCGGCGAGGTAGTGCTGCGAACACCCGGGATTGCGGTCGATCTCGCGTAGCGCGTTCCACTGCACCAGGCTTAGGCCGATCGGGCCGAGCTGTTTGTCTAAAGTGCGATGATGGCGGTGCTGAATCCGTTTGACCAGCCAACCGAGATGCTCGGGTACACTTGACATATAAGCCTATTTATATAAACATGTTGAACGCATAATCCTCGGCAAGTTTATGATTTAATCCTCGGCCTCGAATGGGAGACACCTCGCGAATGCTCAAGCTTCACGTCATTATCGGCAGCACACGCGACGGGCGCAATGCGGACGCCGTTTCGCGCTGGATGATGCCCATCGTTCAGTCGCGCCAAGATTTTAACGTTGAAATTCTCGATCTTCGCGACTGGCCGTTGCCGCTATTTCAAGAAACGATCGCCTCGGTCGGCGACTTCAAGGATCCGACGTATTCGAACCCGGTCGTGAAACGGTGGAATGTGAAGATTGCGGAAGCCGACGCCTACGTGTTTGTCACGCCCGAGTACAATCATAGCATCCCGGCGGTCCTCAAGAACGCGATCGACTCGGTGTTTTTCTCGTTCGCGTTTCGGCATAAGCCGGTTGCCTATGTGGCCTACAGCCTCGGCCTTACCGGCGGCGTGCGTTGCGTCGAGCATCTCAGCCAAGTAATGCTGGAAACCGAGGCCGTCTCGGTCAGAACGCCGACGCTGGTACCGACCGTCACGAGTTCGTTCGATACCGAAGGGCAACCGCTGAATCCGGCGATCAACTTCACGTTGAACGTGATGCTCGACGATCTTGCCTGGATGGGCAACGCATTGAAGACGGCCCGCGGCGCGGGCGAACCGCCGCCGGCCGCTATTCGCATCCGAACGGCTGCTGGGAGATAAGTTCGCGACAACCTCGATTTGGCGTCGACACGCGCGGCGCGCGATACCTCCATCGGCATAGGTAACTGCGATCGGCTTAGCGGCATCGCGGTTCCGACGGGTGCTCTTGACAAACTATTTTTAATAGCTTAAAACTAATACGAATAGTTTTTGAGGAGTGTCTCAAATGGCGCAACAGTTCAAGCTACCAGGCGGCACCATCGCGTATGACGATGCGGGGACAGGACCGCTCGTGATCTGTGTGCCCGGCATGGGTGATCTCCGCTCGACCTACCGCTTCTCGACGCCGCTGCTTACTGCCGCCGGCTACCGAGTGATATGCATTGACGTTCGTGGCATGGGTGAGACGTCGGTTCGCTGGGATGACTATTCGGTCGGGGCGATCGGCGGCGATATAGCCGACCTCATCGAGGCGCTCAATGCCGGGCCCGCGCACGTTGTCGGAAACTCGATGGCTGCCGGCGCCGCGGTCGTGGCCGCCGCGCGCCGTCCGCATCTTGTGCGCAGCCTGACGCTCACGGCACCGTTCGTTCGCGACATGCTGCCGGCGTGGGCGGCCGCCGCAATCTTTGGTCCATTGCTCGGCGGACCGTGGCGTGCGGCAACGTGGGACTGGTACATGCGCAAAGCGTTTCCTACCCGGGTTCCGCCCGATCGGGCCGCCGAAACGCTGCGGCGCAATCGCAATCTCGCCGAGCCCGGCCGTTTTGATACGTTCCGCCGGATGGCGATCGCCTCGAAACATGCGTCAGCTGAGCGCCTCGCTGACGTCGCGGTTCCGGTGCTCGTCGTGATGGGAACGCGCGATTTTGACTTCCCGAATCCCGCGAAAGAGGCGCAGAACGTCGCTGACGCACTGCGCGGCGAGGTGTTGATGATTGACGGAGCCGGGCACTACCCGCAGGCCGATTCGCCCGATGTCTTCACCGCAGGGCTGCTCGCGTTTTTTGGAGCCGTTGAGGCTGAAAAGTGCACCGCGGTTTATGCCCCGTAGACCCGGTCTTGACGGTCGTGTCGTCATCCAAGAGGCAGCATTGCTCGCCGACGAATTCGGTCTGGAGCACGTTACATTCGTCAACCTTGCCGAGCGCTTGAAGATCCGCGCGCCATCGTTATACAATCACATCGCCGGTACCGCCGAATTGCACGCTCAGCTTGCGTTACTCGGCGCGCGGACACTCCAGGCGGAGATCGCACGCGCCGCGATCGGACGCAACGGAGTCGACGGCATCATCGCTGTCGGCGATGCGTATCGGCGATTTGCCACATCGCGCCCCGGACTGTATCGCGCGACGCTCAGCGCGCCAAAGCCGACTGACGTCGAGCTGTTCGCCGTCTCCGCGGAGTTCTTGGACGTGATGCGGGCGGTGATGTTACCGCTGCAACTCCGCGGAGACGAAGTCATCCACGCCGTGCGAGCGCTGCGAAGTCTCATGCACGGGTTCGTTTCCCTCGAGGCGGTACACGGATTCGGGCTGCCGCAAAATGTCGACGACAGCTATCACTTCATGCTCGAAGTATTCGTGAGGGGCTTCATTTCTGAGCGCATCGCCGCTAACCCGGAGAAAGCCACAAGCCGGACAAGCGACCTTGAGCCAACGCCGCGATGAACACCCGCGAGGTGCGGCCGCACCGGCAAGCCGGTGTGAAGTTAGCGTGTGCTATGTACGGAAACCGTTTTCGACGGCCTACTTCTTGCAGACGAACGCATCAGCCGCAAGTGCGGCCCGGCGAGCGCGTGGTGGTCCGCAATCAATTCGGGCGCCGGCCGAAGAGAAGGTCTCAGAGCGCCGGCGCCGTCGGGATTTTGCTGAGGCGCTAGCGTCGAAATAGCGGCCTTACTTGGCCACCTGCGCGAGCCGGTCGGGCGTGACCGACAGCCAGCGGTCGAGCACACGTTGCAGTTCGGCCAGCGTTACCGGTTTTGACAGATAATCGTCCATGCCGGCGAGCAAACACTCATCGCGATCGCCGGAACGCGCGTTCGCCGTCATCGCGACGATCGGCACGTGTTCGCGCGTACGCAGTTCGCGCTTGCGAATCTCGGCGGTTGCCTCGAAGCCGTCCATCACCGGCATGTGACAGTCCATGAGAATGAGATCGAAGTGCTCGGTTGGGACCGCGTCTACCGCTGCGCGGCCGTTCGCCGCGGCGACGGCGGTAAAACCGAGTTTCGCGAGTTGCCGCAACGCCAAGCGCACGTTGACCGCGTTGTCTTCGACGAGCAAGATCCGCTCGCTGCGCGCGTCACGCGCACTAAAGAGTACCGGCACCGCGGCCGGCACGATCGTATCGATCCGCGCATCGATGGCCTTTGCCACGCTATCGTAGAGCTGCGATTGCCGGATCGGTTTGACCAGGTAATCGGCGAAGCCCGCGCCGCTCGCGCTGTCGCGTGCGGCATCGTCCCAGGCCGTCACCAGGATCAGCGCCGTCGACGCGGTGCGCGAATCGCCGCGAATCTCGCGACCCAACCGCAGGCCGTCGAAGCCGGGCATGCGCAGGTCGATGATCGCAACGTCGTACGGCTCGCCTTGCGCCAGCGCGCGCAGCAGCGTCTGTTTTACCAGCTGCGGATCGCCGATCGGATCGCCACGCATCCCCCACGAACGAAGATAGCGCGAAAACACTTCGCGCGCGGCTGGATCGTCGTCGACGATGAGCGCCCGCGCGCCGCGCAGATTTTCGTGCAACCGCAGCGCCGTATCGGTTCCACCGGGGCCGGCCGGCAGCGCTACGGTAAAGGTAAACGTCGTTCCGGTACCGAGTTGACTTGAAAACGCTAGCGTACCGCCCATCATCTCCACGAGCGAACGCGAAATGGCTAAGCCCAAACCCGTACCGCCGAAGCGGCGCGTGGTCGAACCATCCGCTTGCGCGAACGGCTCGAACAGCGCATCACCGAACGCCGGATCGATACCGATACCGGTGTCCCGGATCGAAAAACGAAGCGCGTCCGCCTGGCCACCGATGACCGTATCGACGTCGACGACGACACTGCCGCGTTCGGTAAATTTGAGCGCATTGCCGACGAGATTGATAAGGACCTGACGCAGTCGGACCTCGTCGCCGGTGACGATTTGCGGTGCCGTCGGATCGATGTACGACATCAACAGCAAACCCTTGGAGCGGGCCTGCGGTGAGAGCAGCGTGGTTACCGATTCGACCGTTTCAACCAAGTCGAAATCGGTCCGGTCGAGTTCCAGCCGGCCGGCTTCAATCTTTGAGAAATCAAGGATATCGTTGACAATCTTCAGCAGCGCGAGACCCGAGCGATGGACCGCTTCGGCATAGTCGTGCTGCTCGGACGTGAGCGGCGTTTGCAGCAACAATTCGCTCATGCCGATCACCCCGTTCATCGGCGTACGAATCTCATGACTGAGCGTTGCAACGAATTCCGATTTGAGCCGTGAAACTTCGTTGGCCCGGTCGAGCGCCGCGCGCAAGGTCGCATCCAACTGCGCGATCTCGTGGTTGCCGCTGACTGAACCGCCAAAACGGTGCAGCCGGCTGACGGCGCGCTGACGCGCCCGGCCGACGAGTCCGAGCGGCGATGCGATGAGCGCGCGAGCGCCGGCCTTCAATCCAAATTTCACGGGGCGCAGCCTGCCGGCGCCACCGACGACGTAACCATCACGGTACCTGAATCGGACCGTCACGTCCGTACCATAACTTCGCCGATTCAGGATTTACGCCGGCGTTACGTTCCGATCAGCTCGCGCAGTGCGTGCTGGAAGATCTTGGGTGCTTTGCCGCCGAACAGAACGCCTTCATTGCCGCCGATTTGCTTACGCAACTCGACGAGTTCGTCGCGCAAGGCGGCCGCCTTTTCGAATTCGAGGTTAGCCGCGGCTTCGCGCATCTTGCGTTCGATTTCGCCGGCCATCGCGAGCGCCACCTCGCGCGGAATTTTTTCCGCCCGGATGGCCTCGGCTCCGTTGGCGGGAGCGCCGACGAGTGCCAGAATATCGCGGACTTCCTTACGAACCGAGCGCGGCTCGATGCCGTGTTCGAGATTGTAGGCGACTTGGCGCTCCCGGCGGCGTTTGGTTTCACCTAACGCGCGCGCCATCGACTCGGTGACGACATCGGCATACATGATGACCCGGCCCTCGACGTTGCGCGCCGCGCGGCCGATCGTTTGAATGAGCGACGTCCCCGAACGCAAATAGCCTTCTTTGTCGGCGTCGAGAATGCCGACGAGCGACACTTCGGGCAAGTCGAGGCCTTCGCGCAGCAAATTGATCCCCACGAGCACGTCGAATTCACCCTTACGCAGATCACGCAAAATCGCGATCCGCTCGAGCGTTTCAACCTCGCTGTGCAGGTAGCGCACTTTGATGCCGTTCTCGAGCAGATAATCGGTCAGGTCTTCGGCCATCTTTTTGGTTAGGGTGGTCACGAGGACGCGCTCGTCGGCGGACGCGCGCTTGCGGATTTCGTCCATCAAATCATCGACCTGGTGACGCGTCGGCCGCACCTCCACTTCGGGATCCACCAAGCCCGTCGGCCGGATGATCATTTCGACGACTTGATTGCTCTTCGACAGCTCGTATGTCGCCGGCGTCGCTGAGACGTACACGATTTGTTTGACGTGCCGATCGAATTCATCGAAGGTGAGCGGGCGGTTATCGAGCGCCGAAGGCAACCGGAAACCGTGTTCGACCAGCGACTCCTTGCGCGCCCGGTCGCCGCCGTACATCCCGTGTACCTGCGGGATCGTGACGTGCGACTCGTCGACGAAAATGAGCCAGTCGTCTTGGGGAAAAAAGTCGAGCAGGCACCAGGGGGTCGAGCCCGGCTCGCGGCCGGCGAGATGACGAGAATAGTTCTCGACGCCGTTGCAGTAGCCGACTTCGCGCAGCATATCGAGGTCGTAGCGCGTGCGCTGTTCGAGCCGTTGGGCTTCGAGCAGCTTGCCGTGATCGCGAAAGTAGCGCAGGCGGTCTTCGAGTTCGACTTCGATCGCGGTGATCGCGCGGCGCAGCTTTTCCTCGGGCGTAATATAGTGCTTGGCCGGAAAGATCTTGAGCTCGTCTTTGGACTCGACGTATTCGCCGGTGAGCTGATTGACGACGTTGATCGCTTCGATCTCGTCCCCGAAAAACTCGATGCGATGCACCAGATCTTCATCGACGGCGACGAATTCGAGCGTATCACCGCGCACCCGGAACGTGCCGCGCACGAGGTTGAGGTCGTTGCGCCGATACTGCATGCCGACGAGCTGGCGCAAAAACGCGTCCCGATCGATGCTCTCGCCGACCTTGATATCGGCGGCCAATTCCATGTAGTCGGCCGGTGAACCCAAACCGAAAATACACGAGACCGAGGCCACGATGAGGGTATCGCGCCGGGTCAGCAGCGATTGGGTCGCCGAGTGTCGCAAGCGCTCGACTTCATCGTTGATCGAGCTGTCCTTGGCGATATACGTATCGGTGTGCGCGATGTACGCTTCGGGTTGATAATAATCAAAGTACGAGACGAAATACTCGACGGCGTTATCGGGGAAGAAATCGCGGAACTCGGCGCACAGCTGCGCGGCAAGCGTTTTATTGTGGCATAGCACCAGCGTCGGCTTCTGCACCAGTTCGACCACCCGCGCCATGGCCATCGTTTTTCCGCTGCCGGTAACACCGAGCAACGTCTGGGCCCGGTCCCCGCGCAACACGCCGTCGGCCAGCGAGTCCGTGGCTTTGGGTTGATCGCCGGCCAACCCGTAGGGCGAAACTAATGTAAACTTGCTCAAAGTGGACCGTTCTCGCTATGCGTGATACCGGCGGGAACCGCCCGCGCCGGCCATGTAGTACCAAGACCGGTGCCCGACCGATACCGTTGCGCCCGCGCGCACAGGCTATTACACAAGCAATCGCGGATACTCTTGCGCTTCCCCGGTGCTGTGCCCAGGCACTCCGCGGAGGCGGGAGGAGTTCGACCACGTGATCCAGCCGCCGCTCCTATTTAGCGGATCGTCCAACCGCGAGCTTGCCGAAAAGATCGCCAAACGGATGCAAACTCGGGTGGGCAACGCGCTGACCGACCGCTTCAAGAACGATGAATGCCGGGTCGAGATTCGCGAGAACGTGCGCGGGGCCGAAGTCTTCGTCTTGCAGTCGATCTGCAATTCGCCCAGCGGCTCGGTAAACGATTCACTGATGGAACTGCTGCTGATGATCGATGCCTTACGGCGCGCCTCAGCGAACCGGATCACCGCCGTCGTACCGTATTACGGCTACGCCAAACAAGATAAAAAGACCAAAGGGCGCGAACCCATCTCGGCTAAGCTCGTTGCAAATATGCTCGAAGTTGCCGGTGCCGAGCGGCTCGTCACGCTCGATCTTCACGCCGCTCAGATCCAGGGTTTCTTCAACATCCCGGTCGATAATCTCACCGCCGCACCGACGCTGTGCAATTACCTTAAAAATCAAGGCCTGCAAGGCGACAGCATCGTCGTGGTCTCGCCCGACGCGGGCGGCGTTCCACGGGCCGAAACATTCGCCAAACGGCTCAAATCCACGCTCGCGGTGATCATCAAACGACGGCCCCAGCCCGACGTTTCCGAAGTAACGCATATCGTCGGCGACGTCAACGGCAAGATCGCCGTCGTCGTCGACGATATGATCTCGACCGGCGGCACGCTGGTAAAAGCCGCCGAAGCGCTCATCAAACGCGGAGCGACCGACGTCTACACGCTGGCGACGCACGGCATCTTTGCCGGTGACGCCGTGAAGCAGTTCGCCAACTCACCCATTCGCCGCGTCATTGTGACCGATACGATTCCGCGCAATGCATCGCTTGATGGCAGCGACGGGGGCAAAATCGAGCAACAATCGATTGCCCAGATCTTGGCCGACGCCATCAAACGCATTACCTCGAACCGGTCGGTTTCGGAACTCTTCGGTCCCGAAGAATTGGAGAATCCGGACCGGGGTCCGGACCCTTCTAGAGCGACTGCCGTCGCCGACGAAACCGAACGCACACCCGCAACCGTTTAAGGACCGATATGGCCAAACCGCATGTAGTGACCAATACCGTGACCCTCGATGTCCGCGCGCAGGCCGGTACGTCGGCCGCCCGCGCGGTTCGCCGCGCCGGCCAGATCCCCGGCGTGTTGTACGGCCACGGCACGCCGACGTCGATCGCGATCGATGCCAAGGCGCTTGAAGAATTACTGACCTGGGGCGGCAAAAGCCACATTCTCGACGCATCGATCGACGGGCAGCACGATTCAGTGCTGTTGCGCGACGTGCAGCGCGACCCGATCAGCCATCGCCCGATTCACGCCGATTTTCAGCGGGTCAGCAAGGGTGAAGCTATCACCGCCAGCGTCGCGATCAGCGTGATCGGAACGTCGGCTGCCGTCAAGGACGGAGCGATCCTCGATATCGTGACGCGCACGATCGATCTCAAGGGCGCAGCCGATCGAATTCCGGACAGCATCGAGGTCGACGTGACGGAGCTGGGCGTGCACTCACACGTGAGTGCCGGCGACCTCAAGCTGCCCGCTGGTTTCACGTTAATCACGCCGGCCGACTCGGTGATTATCTCGATTGAGGCGCCGCGCACCGCCGCGCAGGCCGAGGAAACAACCGCCACGGTGCCGGTGCCGGAACCGGCCGCGGAGCCCGCCCCCGCGGCGAGCTAGCAATTTAACTTCGTTTGAACGACTTACGTTCGTTGGGCTGCGCCCGAGCCGCCCGTCGTCGCCCGTCGGCTCAGCCGACGGTCTCGTAGCGCATCGACGGGCTGCGACTCGTTGTCGGTCTGGGGAATCCGGGCCGGCAATATGCCCGCACGCGTCACAATATCGGCTTCATGGTCGTTGAAGCGCTCGCGCGCACGTGGGGCGTGGAGAACGAGTGGAAAGCACGCGACGGCGCGCGGCAACTCGTGTCGCGGCCCCATCGGGCCGTGCTCGTCGAACCGCAAACTTTCATGAACGTCAGCGGCGAGCCCACGCAGCGGATCGCAGCATGGCACAAAATCGCACCCGCCCAAATCTTGGTGGTCGTCGACGATCTCGATTTGCCGTTCGGCAAGCTGCGCATGCGCGAGCGCGGCAGTTCCGGCGGACATAACGGCTTAAAGTCGCTGATCGCGCATCTCGGCGCGGATTTTCCCCGGCTGCGCATCGGCATCGGCCGCGACAGCAGTGGCGAGGCGATCGAACGCGTCTTGGGCACCTTCGGATCGGCCGAAGACGCGGGGCTGCCGGCGATCATCGATGCCAGTGTCCGTGGTATCAATTTCTGGCTCACCGAATCAAGTGTGACGGCGATCAATTTTACCAATAGCTATACGCTTGCCGGTTAAGCGCGCCGCACAAATGCCTATAACCCCAGTGCATGAAGTCACTTGTACTCGGTGCGGCGATTCTTGCTTTGGCCGCCGCGGCCCCGGCCGAGTCACCGTACGAGCGGCTCGTCGTGTTGCGACCGGCTGAGCCGGTGGTGCGAGCCGCGGAAGCGCACGCGCTCGTCATCGACGTCAACCTGGTGCGGTCGCGGGCCGGCTTGCCCAATGTAGCCGTCGACGACCTGCTCTCACGCGCAGCGTTGCTTCACGCGCGCGACATGGCCCGGCGGCGCTTCTTCGGTCATTTCAGCCCCGATGGCTCGTCGCTGCCCGATCGGCTGCAGGCCGTTGGTTTCCGCTGGAGCGTTGCGGCGGAAAACATTGCGCTCGACGAAGATGAGCGCCATGCGAACGTCGCGCTGCTGGAAAGCGCACCCCATCGCGCCAACATGCTCGACCCGCGCGTCCGCAAAATCGGGGTAGCGGCGTTGAGTGTCGGAGTCGGCGCCGCCCTGTACGTCGAGGACTTCGCGCTGTAGCATCGCCGATGCCCGGTCGTCGGCGCTAATATCGGCAACGGTCCGTTGGCGGCTGACCGCATGTTCGTAGCTTCCTGCGGACAATGCAACCTCCCTGAGCGAAGAGTGCGGGCGCGCCGAAGGGGGTATCTGCGGCGGCGACGATGGAGTAGGTGCCGATGACGGGTGTTCACCGAAGCCTGGTTTTGCGGCTCGATGAAAGCACATTGGCGACGGACGGGACGACGCTGTTCTCCGATCTTGCGTTCTTGCGCGAACTTGGCGTGCGGCCCGTCGTGGTTGCCCCTTCGGTCGCCAGCGCGCGCAACGTCGTGCGGCTCATGAACCGCACCGGTGATACCGCCGTCGGACTCACCGGCGCCGACGCCGGCATGATTCCCGCCGCGGGCGGGGCGGAAGTTGGTGCGGTCCAGACGCGCCTCCTCAATACCCTCGTTGGAGCCGGCTACGTTCCGGTTATCGAACCGCTGGCGTTGGGAATATTTGGTAAGGACGTCGCCGTTGGGCCGGATGCCGTGGCGACGGCGCTGGCGCAGGCGATCGCGGCTACTCGCGCGATCTTCTTTCACGATGCCGGCGGGGTGGTCGATACGCAAACGCAACGACTCATCGACGAACTGACGCCGGCCGAGGCGCTGACCTTAGCCGACGATCCGGCCCTCGATCCCGAATTGCGCTCCGCCATTCGCGCCGCCGCGCTCGGTGTACGCGGCGGCGTCGGCGCCGCGCAGATCGTCGACGGACGCATCGCGCACGCGGCAATCGTCGAGTTCGTCACCGCCCGGCATCTCGGCACCCAAGTCGCCGGCACCGTCTATACCGGATGAGACTCGGCCGCTGGGCGCTCGGCATCGCCCTCGGCCCGGCGGCGATCTTCAGCCCGCCGCCCGCGCCGGCCGCGGTCGCGATCCCGGGATTTCACGCCACCGGTACGCTGGTGGTGCAAGCGCGGTTCGCCGGCTCGCCGGTCAACGTCGGCGGCACGATTGCGCTTTATGAAAGCGGTCCGCGGTATCGGTTGGATTTGCTCTCGCTTGCATTCCCGGGCGCGGATCAGACGGCCGGCGCGCTCGCGAGCGCACTGCTCGCTCCGGGCGGTATCACGCTGCTCTACGATGGCGCCAGCGGTGCCGTCAGCGCCTATTCCGTCGCGAACCACGTCTTCTACCGTACGGCGCCTTCATCGACGACTAGCCGGCCCGTCACGGCCGCCGCACCGGATACCGCAGCCGGGCCGCTGGCAACGCTCGCCGCCGTAGCGCGCCAATTACACGACGTGCAGCGGGCATCGATCCAACTCATCGGCCACGATCCCGTCAACGGTCATCCGGCCGAAAATCTTGATGTGATGGTGCGCCGGCAGCTGCCCGGCCGGCCGCTCGAAGACTATCACGCGCAGATCGCACTGGCCGACGACCTCGATGGATTTCCGGTGCGCATCGCGCTGGCGAGTACACCGCCGACCCCGCAGGATGTCGGCGGTTCGCTGCAACTCGACTTGACCGCGGTCACGCGCGAAACGGCCGCTACGGGGACTTTTGAGGTGCCGCCGGGCTTAACTCAAGTCGGATCGCTCGGCGAGGTGCTGCAAGCTCGACGCCCGTAAGGCGCGGCGGCGGTCGTTCAACGCGTTGCCGGCGAGTGCGGACACGGATCTCCGGTGCCGCGCAACGCGGCGATGCGTGAACCCAGCGCCGGATGGTCGGCGAAATACCAGCTCGATGAGCGGCGGTAGCAGAGCGGAATGAGATCGCGATCGGCCCGCCGCACGAGAAAACGCACGGCCGCCGCCGGACTGCCGACAACGCGCCGGGCATCGCCGTCGGCGCGATATTCGACGCCGCGCGCGTACGCGTTGAAGAGCGGAAACACGATCAACGCGACGGCACCGAGGATTGCCGCCACCAGGGCTAAGCGCGAAACGGCATCGTCATCACGCCGAAAGCCGATCCGGTCGCTGATGAGCACGGCGATCGCGACGGCAAACACGAACATGGTCGTTGCGATCAGCGCGACCTTGAGCACGTCGTTATGCGCGATATGGGCGTTCTCACGGTCGACCACAAACGCGACTTCGCTCGGAGTTGCCGCCGCGACCAGAACGTCACTGACCAGAATGTGCGTGAAAATCCCGATGCCGGCCGTTACGGCGGTTAACGTGCGCGTGCGCTTCGAGGCGTTGACGACGTCGACCGGTGCCGCCGCAACGATCGGCAGCGGCGTGAGGCGCACGGATAACGGCGCGAAGACCACCGGATTGACCGCCACGATTTCGACCGACGCGGCGAACAAAATAGCCAGATAGGCGAGATACCACAAGCGCGTGCGCTCGACGAGCCCCAGCACCAGCGCGACGGCGATCGCCGCGCCGGCGGCATCGATCGCGATGCGCAAGAGATAGTCGAGCAGCCAGCTGCCGATGACTTCTTCGGTCAATCCGACATTGAAACCGATTCGATAGCTGACGAAGGCGAACGGCAGACCGGCAAGTGGGGCCAGCACGCCCAGGACGGCTCCGAACGCGGCCCGATAGGCTCCCGCCGGCCGTAAGCGCCGCCGCAACAGGTCGCGAAGTTTGGCCGCTCGGCCGGATCGCCACAGCCAGCCAAAGGCCCAGATTTGCGCACCGGCCCAGCCGAAAAACAGCGCCTGCCGGAGATCGGTGATCGTGCGCGCGGCGCGTTGACGCGCCGGATCGACGAGCAACTGCGGCGCGCGGCCGAGCAACGCGCGAACCGGGATCGCGTCGACCCGGGCATCGAACGCCGTCCGTAACGCCGGTACCGACGCCGCCCAGCCGGCCACCGGTGTGCAAAAGAGCAGCAAACCGGCCAAGCTCAATCCAAATCCGAGCCGGCCCACCATCCGACGCGCCGCGCGGATTAGCCCGTTCGTGCGATCTCGTCCGGGAACGTCGCCGCGTTTTCCGTATCGAAAAGTTTGCGGTACTGTTTCCAACCGCGAAAATTCGCGGACATCTCGCCCGGATCGGCAAGCGGTGTCGCGACGTGTTCGGTCGGACTCCAATGGCCGTTGGCGCCGCCGCTCATCAATCGATCGTACAACTCCAGGTCGCGCGCGATATCGCGAACGTTGTCGTGGGTGAGATAACTGACCCGCGCGCACCGGGCCACACTAAGTTTGCGCAAGATGGTCGTATCGAGCGTCCGCTCATCAGGCAAGATCAGCGGCATGTGCCAGGCGCCCGATGCGACTTCGTGCGGAATACTGGCCCGATACGCATCGAGCATCAACTGTGCGAGCGCCCGGATTTCCGGCTGCGCGTCGGGGTGGCACCGTTGCGTGAAAAAGTTGGCCCATTCGGTCGCACTCACGATGACCGTGATCCAGGCGAACGGCTCGAGCAGACGATTCACGAGTTGCTTGTGCAAGTCGATGTCGGCACTCGCCAGCCGTTCCGCGCTTTCGAGCGCGTTAGCCAAGGCGCGGCGCCATTCGGTTTGCGCACGTTCGCGCGCCGGCCGATCGATTTCGACCCGAGCGGCCATGCCGCTTTGGTTGCGGCCCCAAAAGACCGGCAACGCGGGATCTTCACGCACGGCTGCGATTACTTTTTTGATCGGGATCGCGCGCGAACTGGCGGCATTGCGCGAGAGGGCGCGGTGCGTATTAAACTCCGGTAGCACGAAGCGGTGAAACGTCGCTTCCATCGTGGTGAGTCGCACGCCGGCCGGCGAAACGCTATCGAGCACGACGCGTGCAGAAAACCCCATATCGGGAAGTAACTTCGCGCGGCGTCAGCGCGCGACATGCTTGCCGGGCGCATCTGCAGTTGCATTCCACCGGGCGGTGGCACGGCGCGCCGCGCGTTACGCGGTCGTGTTGATGTTACCGCCTAGGCCCAGGGAACCGAAGAGCGCGCTGACGGTGCCGAGTTGTGCGGCTGACGCTTGCGCGGCTGCGGTGCTGACTTGGAGCGCCGCGGCGGCACCGCTGTAGGCGCCAAGCGTACCTGTTTCGCTGATTGCATCTGCCATATCCCCCGGTATCGGCTCGCAGCGTGTGCCGTGTTAGCGATGTTCTGCGACCGCGGCGGCGGACGCCGCAAAGAGATCATCCGCCTATGCGAAGGAACTGAACGCCGCTCAGGCCGGGCGCGTTGAACCACCGGCCTTGAGAGACCGCAATGCGGCAAGACTGCTTGGCGACGTTGCAAAGACGGCTAACTCAGCAGAACCAATTCCGAGTATTGCGTTAATGTCGCATCGGCGGTGAGGAAGCGCGTCGTCATCGCGAGCGCTTGCGCGATAAGAAGCCGGTCGAATGGGTCACGGTGATATCGGGGAAGGTCCGCCACCGTCGCCGCTGCGATCGAGTCGACCCGCAACTCGCGAAAGCCTGCCCGGACGGCTGCCTCCGCTATCGCACCCGGAGCGACGGCGAAATCAATCCGGCCGAGCTGCGATTTGATGGCAATCTCCCAGATACTGGCCGCGCTGTAAAACACCGAATCAGCGGACTGGATGAGATCGCGCGCACGGGCACTGAGCTGAGGCGAATCAGTAAGCGCCCAGAGCAAAATGTGGGTGTCGACGAGGATCGGGGCCTACCCTTCAAACGTTTCGAGAAGATCACGCGGTAAGGGCGCATCAAAATCTTCGGGCACGTGCAAAACCCCGGCCAACGTGCCGAACCGAATCTGTGATTTTTCGGCGAAGGCAACCAATTTTGCAATGGGCTTCCCGGCCCGAGCAATGATCACTTCCTCGCCGGCCGCTGCCCGGTCGACAAGCCGCGACAGATGGGTTTTGGCTTCATGTATGTTTATGGTGACCACGGACTTAGCTTAGTCTAGTCATCTATGGATGTCAATTTCGCCGATCATTCCTGGCGGCGGTAGACGTATCGTGTCTTCCGCCATCGCCGTGGCCGGCCCTAAATGTCAAATTCCGGTTCCTTAATCGCCCATGACCGAAAGCCAGAAAAGCGCTGATGCTGCCGATGCGTGTCGCACCCCCTTACGGCGGCGTTTTCTTCGGCAGCGGCCGAGCCGGGTTACCGGCGACGCGCTCGCCGGGGCCGACGTCACGGATGACCACCGATCCGCCGCCGGTCAGTGCGCCGGCTCCAACGTGCAGCGGCGCGACCAAGGTGGAATTGGAGCCGATGAAGGCTCCGGGGCCGATCTCGGTGCGATGCTTTCGCGTGCCGTCGTAGTTGCAGGTGATCGTTCCCGCTCCGATATTCGCGCGCTCGCCGACTTCGGCGTCACCCAGATAGGTGAGATGTGCGGCTTTGGCACCGGCCCCCAGGCGCACGTTCTTGAGCTCGACGAAATTTCCGATGAGCGTGTCAGTCTCAACGATGTTGCCGGCGCGTAAGTGCGCGAATGGGCCGATGCGCGCACCAGCGCCGATCGCCGAATCGAGTACGACACTTTCGCGAATCCGCACTCCATCACCGATCGTCGCGTTGACGATGCGTGAATTCGGACCCACGATCGCGTGTCCGCCGATGGTCGTCGTGCCACCGATCGACGTGTTGGGATAGACGATGGTATCGGCGCCGATCGTGAGATCCGGTTCGAGATAGGTTGTGGCCGGGTCCACGATCGTGACACCGGCGCGCATCTGTTCTTCGCACAGGCGGCGGTTGAGCATCGCGCCCGCAGCGGCGAGTTCCACCCGGTCGTTTACGCCCAGGACCAGCCGGTAGTCGGCGCAGGGGACGGGGAAGACCCGCCGGCCCGCGGCGCGCAGCAGCGCGACGGTGTCGGTGAGATACAATTCACCCTGCGCGTTATCGTCGCGCAGCGCGTCGATCACGGCGCGCAAGGCGGGTTCAGCGTAGGCATAGAGGCCGGCGTTCATTTCATCGACCGCGCGTTCATCGGGGGTACAGTCGCGTTCTTCCACGATGCGGGCCACACCGTCGCCCTGCCGGATCACCCGGCCGAAGCTCGAGGGCAACGGCATGCGCGCGGTGGTCAGGGCCAAACCCGTCTCGGCGCCGGCTCGCACCGCCGCGATCACCGCCCGAAAGATCTCGGGCGACACCAGCGGCATGTCGCCGTATGCGACGACAACGGTTCCCCGGCCGGCGGTCAATGCGCGCAAGCCGGTTTGGACGGCGTGTCCGGTGCCGCGTTGCGGCTCCTGAATGACGCTACGACCGCCGAACGACGCTACCAGCGGCGCAACGAGCGGATCGACGATCCGGTTCGTCACCACGACGAGTTCCTCGACGCCGGCCTGGCTGAGCGCGCGTAAGCTGTACCAGAGCATCGGGCGGCCGCAGACCTCATGCAGCACTTTGGGTCGCGCCGACTTCATGCGCGTGCCCATCCCGGCCGCCAATACGATCGCGCGCACTCCGTTCGAAGCCACCGTCAGGCGTCCTCTGCCGGTATCGCGGCGCGCCACGCTTTCTGCTCGGCGGCGCTGGGCGGCCCGACCAATTCCAGCGCGACGCGGAACCGTTCGCGCACGATATCGCGCCCGAGCAATTCCATTGCGTCGAATAGCGGAACCGAGGTCGGCCGGCCGGTCATCGCGACGTAAAAGACGCGCGCGAGATCGCGAAACTTGCGCCCGAGCGCATCGCTCACGCCCTTGAGTACGCGTTCGACGACCGGCTTATCGAAAACGCGTTCGGCGTCGAGTCCCCACATCGCGAGCGCTAAGGCGCGGCGCACCGCATCCACCTCGAGTTTACCCTCGAGCAATGACTCGCGCGCGATCGTCAACCGCCCACTAAAGAAAAACGCGGTCAGTTCACCCAGATCGCTCAAGCGCTCGATGCGCGCATGCGCCAACTCCAAAATGCGCGCGACGCGCTGCGGAGCGAAGCCCCAGCCTTGCACGCGTTCGAGCAGCGCGGCCGGCGCGAGCTCACGCAGGTAGCGCCCGTTGAGCCAATCGAGCTTGGGCACATCGAAAACCGGTCCACCGAGCGAAATATGGTCGACCGCGAAACGCGCGGTCATTTGCTCGAGGCTCATCACTTCTTCGCCTTCGCTCGACGATACCAAAAGCAAGCCCAAGAAATTAAGTACCGCTTCCGGTACGTAACCCATCCGTTCGTAGAATAGGATACTGGTCGGATTCTTGCGCTTACTTAATTTTGATTTGTCAGGATTGCGCAGCAACGGCAGATGCGTGAGCTGCGGCGCTTCCCAGCCGAAATACTGATATAAGAGCAAGTGCTTGGGCGCCGAACTGACCCACTCTTCGCCGCGAAACACGTGCGTGATTTCCATGAGGTGATCGTCGACGACATTGGCCAGATGGTAGGTCGGCATGCCGTCGGATTTCACGAGCACCTGCATGTCGACGGCATGCCACTCGAATTCGATCGGTCCGCGCCGCCCGTCCATGACGACGCACACGCCGAAATCCGGCACGCGCAGCCGCACGACCGCTGGAACGCCGCTTGCCGTAAGCGCGTCGGCTTCGGCGACATGGAGTTTGAGACAGTGTCCGTCATAGCGCGGCGGCTGCTTTGCCAGGCGTTGCGCTTCGCGCATCGATTCCAACCGCTCGGGCGTGCAAAAGCACCGGAAGGCATTGCCGTCGGCCACTAATTGCGCGGCGTATTGCGCGTAGATCGCAAGCCGGTCGCTCTGCCGGTACGGTCCATGCGGACCGCCGACGTCCGGACCCTCTTCCCACGATAGTCCTAACCAGCGCAGCGAAGCGAGGATCGCCCGTTCCGATTCGGGCGTGCTGCGTGCCGCGTCGGTGTCCTCGATCCGCAACAGGAACGTCCCGCCGTTTTGCTTGGCAAAAATATAATTAACGAGGGCAACGTACGCGGTACCGACGTGCGGGTCGCCGGTGGGCGACGGCGCAACGCGCGTTCGGACGGGTCGCGGGGAAATATTAACCAACCAATTCGCGTCGTTTGCCGCACTCGCGTTCGACAAAAGTAATGATGTTTGATAGCGGCGCACCCGGCGTAAATATTTCGCGGACGCCGAGGCGCTTGAGTTCGGCAGCGTCGTCGGCCGGGATCGTGCCGCCGCCGAAAAACACGATGTCCGCGGCGTTTTGCGCCGCCAGCGCTTCGACAATGAGTGGAAAGAGCGTCATGTGCGCGCCCGATAAGATCGACAAGCCGATCCCGTCGGCGTCTTCTTGAATGGCGGTTTGAACGATCTGTTCCGGCGTTTGAAACAGTCCCGTATAGATGACTTCCATACCCGCATCGCGCAACGCTCGGGCGATCACCTTGGCGCCGCGGTCGTGACCGTCAAGTCCGGCCTTCGCGACGATGACCCGCAGCGGCCGGTCGGCCATCAGTCGCCGCCCCGGCGCAGCAGACTCAACGCCAACGCTTCGCGCAGCTTTGCCCGCACGACGAGCAAAGTGGTCCGCATATCGCGTAGCGCTTCGTCGCGGTCAATTTTCGATCGTTTTCCCATGTCTGTTAGAACACTGCTCTTTCCGTGTAGCGGCCAAAAACCTCGACCATCGCATCGACGATCTCGCCTTCGGTTGCCGCCGCCGTAACGGCATTGATGATGTGCGGCATAACGTTTTCTTCCGAGCGGCAGGCACGCTTGAGCCCGGCCAGCGCGCCGGCAACCGAGGCCGCATCGCGAGCAGCTCGCACCGCGGCAACGCTCTGCGCCTGGCCGCGTTCGATATCTTGGCCGATCTTCAGGAGATCGGGCGGCAGTTCCTCATCCGGACGCTCGAAGGCATTCACGCCGACGATGACGCGATCTTTGCGCTCGAGCGAACGGGCGTAGCGGTACGACGCATCGGCGATCTCGCGCTGAAAAAACCCCGCTTCGATCGCTTCGACAACGCCGCCGAATTCCGCAATCTGGTGAAAATAGGCATCGACCTGCTGTTCCATCGTGTCGGTCAGCGCCTCGATAAAATACGATCCGCCCAGCGGGTCGACCACGTTGGTGACATTGGTCTCGTAGGCCAATACTTGCTGGGTGCGCAGCGCGATTTCAACGTTCTTTTCCGTCGGCAGCGCCAAAACTTCATCCATTGAGTTCGTGTGCAACGATTGCGTTCCACCGAGCACGGCCGCCAGCGCTTCGTAGGCGACGCGCACGATGTTATTTTCCGGTTGTTGTGCTGTCGCACTGCAGCCCGCGGTTTGGGTGTGAAAGCGCAACTGCCACGAGCGCGGATCGCGCGCGCCGTAGGTATCGCGCATGCGTCGCGCATAGATCCGGCGGGCGGCACGGAACTTGGCGATCTCCTCGAAAAAGTCGATGTGGGCGTTGAAAAAGAACGACAGCCGAGGCGCAAAACTATCGACGTCCATCCCGGCCGCCATCGCCGCTTCAACGTACGCGAAGCCGTCGGCTAACGTAAAAGCCAGTTCCTGCGCTGCGGTCGAGCCGGCTTCGCGGATGTGGTAGCCGCTGATGGATATCGTGTTCCACTTGGGCATTTCATCACGGCAAAAGCGCATCATGTCGACGATGATCCGGACGTGCGGACGGGGCGGAAAAATCCACTCCTTCTGCGCGATGTACTCTTTGAGTATATCGGCTTGCAGCGTACCGCCCAAATTCGCTCGCGGGATGCCCTTGTTTTCAGCCGCCACGATATACTGCGCGAGCGCGACCGCAGCCGGACCGTTGATCGTCATCGAGGTGGTGATCGCGCCCATGTCGATCCCGGCGAAGAGCGTCTCCATATCGCGAATCGAGTCGATGGCGACCCCGCAGCGGCCAACCTCGCCGCGCGCCTTGGGGTGGTCCGAATCGAAACCCATGAGGGTCGGCATGTCAAACGCCACGGATAAGCCGTGCTGACCTTGGGCCAACAAAAAATGGTAGCGCTCGTTGGTTTGGCGAGCGTTGCCGAAACCGGCGAACTGGCGCATCGTCCACAGCCGGTCGCGGTACATGTTCGGATGAATTCCGCGCGTGTACGGAAACTCGCCGGGCACTCCCAAGTCGCGCGCGACGTCGAGGTGCGCGACGTCGGCCGGACCGTAGAGCGGCTTGAGCGGCACGTCGGACAACGTCCGGTCGAGCGCGCCGGAGCCCGGGTCGCGCCGCCGATATGTCCGCGTTTCGGCCGGCCCAAGACCCGAACCGCGCTCGATTAATTCCGCCACAGTGTTCCTTCTCGGAAGCGATGCGCCGGTGTGTGTTCGCCCCCGGCGGCCAAACTCCCGACATCGACGGTTCCGTGGAAGCTAGCCGTCGGCGACGCGCGGCTGTGCTGAAACGGGAGCGTGAGTTTTGGCAACTTTTGGTGCACTTGGCGTTGGATCCGGTTGACACTGGGGGCATGAATACACCGTACGAGCGGCGAGCATCGCACTTACAATCGGTGTTCCGCAAAGGAAGCACGGCCGCCCCGTCCGGTGGTAGACGTAACGTCCCTCGCCGCTGCGAACGGCACCGGCCGGATGCGGCCGGTCAGCCGGTCGCGTTGTGACGATGCGCCCCGTCCGTTCGCCCTCACGCATGAGGATGCGCGCGTCGCGCCAGATGCCTAGAATCGCTTGCCGGCTCAGCGACCGTCCCGGCACCAGCGGCGAGATTCCCGCCCGAAACGCAAGCTCGGCGCGGTAGACGTTGCCGATCCCACCGATCACCGATTGATCCATGAGCAGCGCGCCCAACGGACTGCTGCTCGTCGTGATGCGCTCGATCGCGCGCGCCGGCCGGTCGCTAGCGCGTAGCGGATCGGGGCCGATGCGCGCCAGGAAACGTTTGCGGCCGGCGTCGTCGATGATCTCGCAGGCCGTCGGGCCGCTTAGCGCCAGCCAGCCCTCCGGCGCGACGAGTCGGAGGCGAATGGCGCCGCGCGGCGCGGGCGGCGCGCCGGTCCCCAGCCGAAATGTTCCGAACAGACCGAGATGAACGTGCAGCCAAGCCGACTCGTCGAAGGCATAGAACAAATGCTTACCATACGCTTCGATCGCGTTCAGGCGCAGGCCGTTCAGAAGCGCGGCGCCCTCGACGAATCGACCTTGCGGGGAATCGGCAAGGACACGCTGGCCGCCCAACAACGCGAGTTGCACGCGCGCGGCGCGGTGAATGGTGTGACCCTCAGGCATGTCCGGTCTGACGCACGAACTTCTGCTTGCGTTGCGCGCTCGGGCGCCGCATGCGCCACGTGAAAAAGGCCGATCTTCCGACGAAGAACTGCACGGTTTGTCGCCGGCCGTTTGCGTGGCGCAAGAAATGGGCGAAGGTGTGGGGCGAGGTCAAATACTGTAGCGAACGCTGCCGCCGGTCAAGCCGGTCAGCTTAGCTGCGGGCTGACCGCGGGGCGTGACTATGGATACGCTTTTGAGGCGCTAACCCGGCATGTAACGGGTTCGTCGACAAGCCAGATCTATTCTTGGTTTCTTGATGCACATTGCTCGCCTCCGAACGAGCACCGCCGCTTACCGCCGCGCTAGCGGGTTAAAAAGGCTTGCGCCGCGGCGGCGAATTTCTCGAACGCCGAGCGCTGCAATGTGTGGCCTTCGCCATCGTATACCTCGACGGTTACGTTCGGTCCGCCGGCGGATCGGATGAACGCCAGATCGTCGGCGGAGATCACTGAATCGCTTTGATCGGCGACCGGGAGATACAACGGCTTCGGGTAGTCGCGTAACGCGTCGCGCAGATCCCACTTGCCCGCATCGGCCTCGTTCTCGGCGCCCAGCGCCGCAATCGTTTCGAGGCGCATCGATTGCATGGCATGCACCTTCGCCTCGATCTCGACGGGCGGCGCCGACGCGAACATCGTTCGGATCGCGGCCGGCCGTTCCGCGGGCGCAATGCCGAACACGTCGCGCAAATCGTCGACAAAATCGGCGGCCCACATGCCGGCGGCCTGGTGCACCATCGGATCGATCGCGATCACGCGCTCGCAGGCGATGCGCCGGCCGCCCAAGATCGCGACCGCGCCACCCCACGAGTGACCGATCAATCCCCGCACCGGCCCATCGAGTGTCGCGACGACGGCCTCGAGATCGCGCAGGCTGCGCTCGAGCGTCATCGGGCCAGGAACTCCGGCGGAGTCGCCGTGGCCGCGCTGATCGTACGCCACGACCCGAAAAGCGGGGGCGAGATGCTGACCCGTGCGCGCCCACATCCGGCGCGAACTGGTGATGCCGTGGACGCACAGGACGATTGGGCCGCTGTCGCCCCATTGCTCGACGTGCGTCGCCGCCCCGTCGCCAAGCTCGACCCGCCGCGCTGCGGTGGCGATCATGCGAGTTGCCGGATGCGGCTTTTAAACGTTAATTCTGATACGCCCGACTTATCGAGCTCGCCGAGGCCGCGCTTGACCATCTCATCGTACTGCGCTTTGGTGGCCGTCGCGAGCGGCAGATTGAGATCGACATCGTGGGCGAGCTGCAGCGCGATGCCCGAATCTTTGGCCGCGTGCGCCGCCATGAAATACGCTTCATGGTCGTGATTCTGCATGTCTTCACCGTCGGTGACGAGCACGCGCGAGTTGGCCCCGGTCTGTGCGAATACCTCGCGCAGCATCGTCAGATCCAAGCCCAAGGCGTCGCCCAAACCGAGCGCTTCGGCCAAACCCGCGGTGTTGATGTTCATGAGCATGTTGATGAGCGCTTTGACCTGAGCCGCCTTGCCCGGCCCGCCGGCGAACGTCACCGCGACCGACATGTCGTCGAGCATTGGTTTGATCTCGTTGAACGCATCTTCGTCGTTGCCGCAAATTAAAAACAGTTTACCGTCGCGCGACTGCGGAATCGAGCCGGCCATGAGTGCTTCAACGGTCCGCGCTCCGGCGGCGGTCGCGCGTTCGGCCACTTCCACGTGGACGCCCGGCGTGATCGTCGCGCAGTTCACGAAAATCTTGCCCTGCGCGCCGCTCAGCAGTGAATCGCCGCCGGTAGCGAAGATTTTGCGCATCGCGTTGTCGTCGGTTACAACCGTCACGATGATGTCCGCGTTCGCCGTCACATCCGCCAGTTTCGAATAGGCCGTGCTGTGTAATTCCGCGGCCAATTCCGCCACCGCGGTCGCGTCGATATCGTACAGCGCGGTAATCGAATACCCGACGTCTTTGAGGTGCCGCGCAATATTGCCGCCCATGCGGCCGATACCAACGAAAGCGATACGTTTTGTCATATTCTCTCCTGTGCGATAGCCAAATATTTGAAGTACTCGGTAAATGTGCCGCGCTACTTGACTGGGTCGTGCCGCCGGGCGGTAACAGCGAACGGCACCGCGCTCGAACCAGCCGCTGACGCCGGCGCAACGTTCGCGGATTTGCTTTGCGTGTAATCGATCGTGCCGACGGCGTAGAAGCTAGCGGCGTCCGCGCAGCGCGCCGCATCATTCCCGTGGAAGTAGCGGTTTGTCGGCGTCGCGCGACAGCGGACGACGGACGGCTCGAGCGCAGCTCAAACCGAAAACGTTCATCGAAGTCGAATCGCTAGTGCCGCAGGTGCGCGATAGCGCGCGAATCAACGGCCGGCACGAGCGCCGCGGCGAGCGTGTCGAGTCCGGCCCGGATCGAGTCGAAGTCGCCTTTGTAACCAACGTCATATGGGCCGCTGACGCGACCCGTGGCGACGTTTACAACGCTTGCTTGAGCGCTCCAAATCATCGCCAGATGACGCGTCGCCGTGCTGAAGATCACGCTCGAAGCGTGGTGCGCCGCCCCGATGCGGCGGGCGCACACCGCATCGCCGCACGTGCCGGAAAGATGTTCGGCCGGCGTTCCGGCCGCGCGCAGGTCGTGGGCCAGTGCGGTACCGAGCGTTCGCAACTCCGGAGCCGTCGGCGCGATGGCATACGGCATCGTGTTATCTCCGGCGGCGAAGTTGAGAACGCCGACGAGTACGCCAACGGCCAGCAGCATGGGAACTCCTTACTTGAGCGACTGCACCACAGTCGTGGACTTCGTCGCGCCGTCGTACGTGAGCGGCTTGGGCCCGGTCTTGTAGCCGTTATAGTGGAGAATGAACGCCATGATCGTGACATACTGATCGTGGGTCAGGCTGGCGGGTTCGTTGAGCGGCATTTGCTGCGAGATGAACGTGAACATATCGCCGACCGTGAGCTTCGTGTTCTTGGCCAGCGTGGTCAACGTTGCTCCCGAGAGCGCCGGGCCGGCCCCGCCTTCGAGATGTTCGCCGTGGCATGCCGAACATTTGGCCGCGTAGAGCTTATCACCGGCGGTCGCTTGGGCGGCGCTGAAACTGACCTTGGGTGGCGGGGCTCCAGCCGCCGCCACCGCACCCAGGCCAATCGCGATCGCCGCGACGGCCGGCAACATTCTCGAACCTATTCCGGACATTCGTTGGGTTCCAATTACCCCTTCGTGGCTTGTGCGTGGAGCTCGTCGAGATCCTCGATCATGTTCAGGGTTACGGCATCCTTCTTGGATGCATCCGATAATCCACTGGCCGCGCGCATCTTGGCGCCCAAATCGTCGGCGTGATTGTAGCCGCGGATCGCCGCATTGTGTTTTTCGATCGCTTCGGGCGGAATTTTGCCGCCGTTCTTTTCGAGCACGTAGGCTTCAAACTGCATGTATGTCGGCTTGGTATCACGCACGAAGGCAATGACGTCGTCGCGCTTGAGACCCAGCGCATCGATCGTCATCTGATCGAATCCGGCGCCGCAGATATCATACCCATCGGCGAGCGTTCCCGCCGCGGAAAGCGTCAATTTCGTCCACAGCCGGGGTAAATGAATGGCGCCGAGCGGTCCGGCCGATCCCGAGCTCATCAACGGAACGGTTTTGGTTGCGGTGCTGTGCATTAGTATCTTCCCCTCCAACGTAAGTGATGTGTGGTAGAACGCATCATCCGGGATTGTCGGACGATTTGTAGAGCTTCACGCCGAAGCGCGTCAAGATTGCCGTTAAATCGGGCTTGCTGCGCGAAATGACGGAGTTGAGCTGAGCCTGCAGAGCGGTATTGCCTTTTTTAACGCCCATGGCCATCGGAAACGCGTACTGCTCCGGTGAGCCGAGGGTGCGCGTGTTGGGAACGGTTACCACCGCGACATCGGGTCGCTTTTGCAAGTAATAGCCGATCGCGGGTTCCCAGGTAATTCCGACCGCGATCTTGCCCGACCGCAAAGCGTCGAGCATCTCGACGGGCGACGCGCCTTCGGTATCGCCGATATCGAACACCGTCGAGTGCAGAATCAACGCGCGCATCTGCAGACCCGTTTGGGCCGGCGTGTCGGCCTCGAAACCGATGCGCAATTTCTTGAGGACGGGTGAATCGAGCGAAGCGATCGGATAGTTTTTGCTCTTCGGGTATACGAAAACATACGACGAGACGTAGTACGGGTCGGTGGCCGACACGTTTTCGCTGGCGTACGGCACATTCACGACGACGTCGCACTTGCCCGTATTGAGATAGTCGTGAATGAACTGGTCGTAGCCGCCGTTGCCGCGCATCGAAGCCCAGGTGTAGGCGACCGGCCGGCCGAGCCCATGCGCCACTTGCTGCGCGATTTTATTCTCGAAGCCTTGGCCGGCGCGGTTCGAGAACGGCATGTAATCCGGATCGGCGCAGACCCGCAGCGGCGCTTGCGCCGCCACCGGCAGAGCGGGGGTGAGGAGCAGCGTCGCGGCGGTAAAAACCGCCGCGACGCTCGAGCGCCAGTGCATCAGAGCGAGAACACCATAAGATCTCCGCCCAGCTGCGTGTAACTGCTGAGGTCTTTAGCCGCGTTGACGGCGCCCAGACCCGCGGTCGGCTCCGTCAGGCCGGCAGCCAGACCCAACGCTGCCCAACCGCCGACACCCGACAGAATCGCAACGTATTGTTTGCCGCCATGGGTGTACGTAATCGGGTTGCCGATGATGCCCGAGGGCGTATGGAACTTCCAGAGTTCCTTGCCGTCCTTGGTATCGATCGCTTTGAACCAGCCGTCCATCGTGCCGTAGAACGCGATGCCGCCTTTGGTTGACAGCGTTCCGCTCCAGGCCGGGAAGCTCTCGTGGTCGCTCCACACGACTTCACCCTTGATCGGATCCCACGCTTCAACGGCGCCGCGATAGTTGCCCGGACCCGGATACATCTTCACGATGGCGCCGACAAACGGGAAACCGCCTTTGTATTTCACGGCGAACGCTTTGTAATCCATGCAATTGTGGTTGGTCGGAACGATGAAGTAACCGGTCGTCGCATCGTACGAAGCGGGCTGCTGATCTTTGCTGCCCATCGCAGCCGGGCAGATGCCCTGCACGTTGACACCGGCTCTGGTGCCGTACTTGGGATCGAGGACCGGCCGTCCGGTCTGCATGTTGATACTCGTGGCCCAATTAACATCGGAATCGAACTTCTTGGCCAACAGCAGCTTGCCGTTGCGGCGGTCGAGTTCGTAAGCGAAGCCGTTGCGGTCGAAGTGGACCAGCGACGGAATCGTCTCGCCGTTCATGTTGAGGTCAACGAGGATCATCTCGTTGATGCCATCATAATCCCAGGCGTCGTGCGGCGTCATCTGGTACGCCCACTTGGCCGCGCCGGTGTCGGCATCGCGCGCGAAAATAGTCATCGACCATTTGTTGTCGCCCGGCCGCTGCGTCGGATTCCACGTGCCCGGATTGCCGGTGCCGTAATAAATTAAGTTGAGCTTGGGGTCGTACGAATACCAGCCCCAGGTGGTGCCGCCGCCGACTTTCCAGGCGTCGCCCTGCCAGGTCGACACGCCGGCATTCTTGGGTCCGTTGAACCCGGCCGGAATCAGCGTATCGGTATCGGGACCGGCGCTGTACGCGCGCCAGACTTTCTTGCCGGTCGATAGCGCATACGTCGTCAAGTATCCGCGCACACCATATTCACCACCCGACACACCAACGACGACTTTGTCGTTGACGACGAGCGGCGCCGCCGTGAGTGTCTGACCGAGTTCCGGATTGGAGTTTTTCACATCCCAAACCGGCTTGCCGGTCATGGCATTGAGGGCAATGACTTGCCCGTCGAGCGCATCGACGATGACTTTGCCGTCGCCGTAGGCGACGCCGCGGTTGACCAGATCGCAACATGCGACCGACGTCGCGAACGGATCTTGTTTCGGCGTGAACTGCCACTTGATATGATAGTCGTTCAGATCGATTGCGTAGACGTGATTTGGATAGGCGCTCTGGTAGTACATCGTGTCACCGACGACGATCGGCTGGCCTTCGTGGCCGCGCGTTGCGCCGGTCGACATCGACCACGCCGCCTTAAGATTGGTGACGTTATCGGTCTTGATCTCATCAAGTTCGCTGTAGCGTAAGTTGGCGTAGTTCTGGCTGGGCATTACCCACTGGCCGGAATCCGACGCCATGTCGTTCAGCGCCACTTTTTGTTGAGCGACGACCCGCTGCGCTAATCCCCCGCCGCCGAGAATAAGTGCCGTGACTGCAGCACCAATGGCAAGAGCTTTTCGTTTCATGAAAATACCCCGTAGTGTTCGGCGGGCAAAAAAGTCCGCTGACTGAACGTAGTCGTGGAGCGGGGCTCCGGCAAGTCCACCGTTCAGTCTAGGTGCGAAATGCCTTTACATAAAGTTCGCGAAGAACTGGAAGTTAATTCCCCTTGGCGACGTCAAAACCGACTACGGTGGGCGCCGCTACAAGAACCGAGTTCATATGCGAACTTTTCTGATACCGGTTTTGGAAAACACGTTGATTCCGCTTGGTATCATTGCCGATAATCACGTGACGCGTGAGGCTCTTACCGCGGTCTTGAGCGATGATCCGGAAATTGAGGTGTTAGGCGCGGTCGCCGATGCTGCCGCAGCCGAGCGCTTGATGGACTTGCCGGCCTTACGCGTCATGGTCGTCAACATGAGCTTGGGCGCCGAAGGCCGTCCGGCAACGGGATTAGATCTCATCGGGCGGGTCAAAGCGCGGCGCCCCGACGTCGGCGTGTTATCGCTCAAAGGCGGCGTCGATGAGGCGTTACTACGCGCGGCGCTCGATGCCGGCGCCGACGCGTGCTGCTTAGCCACAACACCCCAGCCGCGCTTGCTCAAAGCGATTAAAGCGGTCGCCGAGGGCGCGACCTGGCTCGATCCCGAGATTTCCCGCGTCTTGCTGCATCCGCGCGAACTGCCGGGTGCGCCTCACTTATCGCCCCGCGAACGCGCGATTCTGCGGCTCATCGTCGACGGGTATTCGAACGGTGAAATCGCGGCTCGTTTGAGTTGTGCCACAGCCACCGTGCACACGCACGTCGTCAACCTCTTTCGTAAACTCGGCGTCCACGACCGGGTCAGCGCCGCGGTTTGCGCACTGCGCAGCGGTTTAGTTTAGGCTAAAGCCCCTTTACGGTCGCTCGGCCGGCGGAACGGGCGCCGGTACCAGCCGACCATTCGAGTTCGCCCGTGACGCCGAAGCGTGCCAGCACGTCGCGCGCGGCCGCATACGGATCGTCGCTTCCATCGGCGGCCGCCACCGCCGCGTCGATTCGGCGCTCGAGCGCCCCCAGCGCCAACCCGCGGACCCGGTGGGCGAACGCCGAACGCCGGCGCGGCCCGATCTCGCCGCTCGCCTTCAAATAGTTGTCGTGCTCCGCGATCGCTTGCCAGAGCGCCGGCATCCCGCTGCCTGCGAGGGCCTGCGTCGCGACGATTTGCGGAATCCAGCCCGGATAGTGCAGCATTTCCAGCATCGAACGGATCTCGCGCTGCAACTGCAGCGCCAGCGGATGGTCGCTCTTGTTGACCACGAAAATATCCGCGATCTCGAGGATGCCGGCCTTGAGGATCTGCACCGAATCACCGCTGCCCGGCTGTAAGGCGACCAGCACCGTATCGGCGATTTCGGCAATCTCGATTTCCGATTGCCCGACGCCGACGGTCTCCACCAAAACAACATCGAGGCCGAACGCGGCCATCAGCGTAACGGTATCGGCCGTCGCTCCCGACAGGCCGCCCAAGTGGCCGCGACTGGCCATCGAGCGGATGAACACGCCGGGGTCGGTGAAATGTTCGGTCAGCCGAATCCGGTCACCCAAGAGCGCACCATGCGAAAAGGGTGAACTCGGATCGACCGATATGACGCCGACCGTCCGACCGGCCGCGCGGGCGAAGGCTACCAGCGCCGAACACAAGGTCGATTTGCCCACTCCCGGCGGCCCGGTGAGGCCGATGGTCAGCGCCCGGCCGCTGCCGGCGTACAGCGCGCGGATCAAACTCGCGCCGCGACCGGATTCGCACAGTGAGATCGCACGCGCGAGCGCGCGCGGGTTTCCGGCTCGGAACTCCGGCAGCACATCATCCATCGGCCGCCGCTTCGGCGCCGCGGCGCAAGCCACTCTTCGCGCGACCGACCGTGCCGCCGGCCGGCGATTCCCGGCGGAACGCGCACGACACATCGCTAACTGCAGCCGGTGATGACCGCACCCGGATATTACCGCATGCCCGACCTGCGCGGAGAGACCCTCGTCTTTATTACGGAGGACGATATCTGGACGTGCTCGGCGGACGGTGGAATCGCCCGCCGGCTCACCACCGGCTCTGGTGAATGTTCGCTGCCGCGCTTATCTCCGGACGGTTCGTACGTCGCCTACGTCGGCCGGGACGAAGGCCACCCCGAAGTATTCGTAATGCCCGCGGCCGGCGGGCCGGCGCGCCGGCTCACGTTCTTGGGCGCCGATACGCTGCATGTTTGCGGCTGGTCGACCGACGGTGCGGGCATCCACTTCACCACCGATGCCGGCTCGCCGTTCGCTAAGGGCACCAACGCCTTTAGCGTCCCGGCCGTAGGCGGGCCGGCGACGGCGCTCGGGCTCGGCCACGCGCTTACCTTCGCTGCGGGCGCGAACGGCGCCATGTTGATCGGACGTAATGCGATCGACCCCGCACGCTGGAAACGCTACCGCGGCGGGACCGCCGGACAACTCTGGATCGATGCGACCGGAAGCGGGACGTTCGAACGGCTCGCGCGTTCCATCGACGGAAATCTCGCCTGGCCGATGTGGATCGCCGGCCGCGCCTTTTTCTTATCGGATCACGAGGGCATCGGGAACATCTATTCGTGTCTTCCCGATAGCTCGGACATGCGTCGGCACACCGATGAAACCGAGTATTACGTCCGTTTTCCCGCGACCGACGGCGAGCGCATCGTCTACGCCTGCGGTGCGGACATCGTCCTGCTCGATCCGGCCGCCGGCAGCGTGCGCCGCATCGCGGTCGACACACCCTCAAGCGCGCCGCAGAGCGTTCGCCGATTCGTCGAGGCCGGCGAGTTACTCGAAGCGTTCGCGCCGTCACCCAATGGAACGGCTTTGGGTCTCATCTCGCGCGGCCGCGCGTTCGCTATGCCGTTGTGGGAAGAAGCCGTTACCGAATACGGCCTCGACGACGGCGCGCGCCGGCGGCACTTCACCTGGCTACACGACGGCAACTCGATCGCCTACGTCGATGATACGGCAGGCTTCGAGCGGATCGCGCTCGAGCCCGCCGATCGCGGCGCTGCGCCGGCCTACGCGACTACGAGCGACGTCGGTCGCATCACCGAACTCGTGGCATCGCCGGTCGACGAAACATTGGCCTTCGCCAACCATCGGCACGAACTCATGGTGCTCCGGCCCGGCGAGCAGCCGCGCCTGCTCGATACAGGCAACGGCTGGCGGATCACCGACCTCGCGTTCTCGCCCGACGGCCGGTACATCGCGTACACCTGGTCGCCGGTGTCGGATACGGCGATCATCCGCATCGCCGATCTGGGCGACGGCAGCATCCACGACGCGACGCCGGCGCTGCGTACCGATCGCGCACCGGCCTGGGATCCGCAAGGCGACTATCTCTACTTCATTTCCACCCGCGACTTTCGCCCGGTCTACGACGCGCTCCAGTTCGATCTCAGTTTTCCGCAAGCCATGCGGCCCTTCGTCGTAACGCTGCGCGCCGATGTACCGAACCCGTTCGTCCCCAAGCCCGCGCCGCTGCACCGGTCCAAGGACGACGATGAAAGCGACGACGGTGACGCCGTCGCCGGGCCGCCGGCGATCGCGATCGACTTTGCCGGCTTGCCCCAGCGTCTGCTCGGTTTTCCGGTCGAGGAAGGTCACTACGAACAAATCGCCGGAGCGAAAGGCCGCGTCGTCTTCAGTCAGTTTCCGGTTCGCGGCATCCAGCCGCACGCGCGCACGGCCGAAGAGCCCGAGCATGGTGGAACGCTTGTGGCGTACGACTTCGAGCAGCAACGGGCGGCCACGCTCGTGAGCGACATCGACGATTTCGCGCTCGGCGCCGACGGCCGGACCCTCGTGTACGCGTCGCGCGACAAACTGCGCGTCATCGATGTCGGCGGAGAGCTGCCCGAGGACGAAGAGGAACCCAAGTCGCCCGGCGAGTTCAACCGCCGCAGCGGTTTTCTCGACCTCACGCGGGTTAGCGTGCTGGTCGAACCGCGGTCCGAGTGGCGCCAGATGTACGCCGAGGCGTGGCGCCTGCAGCGCGAGCAGTTCTGGGATGAAACCATGTCGGGCGTCGATTGGGACGCCGTGTTCGCGCGCTATGCCGCGTTGCTGCCGCGGCTGCGAACCCGCACCGAGCTATCCGATCTCATTTGGGAAATGCAAGGTGAACTCGGGACCTCGCACGCTTACGAGATCGGCGGCGACTTTCGCGTTCCGCCCCAATACCGGCGCGGTTTTCTCGGCGCCGATTATGCCTGGGACGCGGCCGCCGGCGGTTACCGCATCAGTCACATTTACCGCGGCGACTCGTGGGACCGTGAACTCGATTCACCGCTGGCCGAACCCGGCCTTGACGTGCGCGCCGGCGATGTCATCGTGGCCATCAGCGGCCGCGCCGTCAGCGCCGATCTGTCGCCCGATGCGCTGTTGGTGAACGTCGCCGCGCGCGACGTCATGTTGACGCTCGAACGCGACGGCGAGCGGCGCCGGATCTTGGCGCGGACGTTGCGCGACGAACGCATCCTGCGTTACCGGGCGTGGGTCGAGGCAAACCGGCGCACGGTGCACGAGCGCAGCGGTGGCGATGTCGGTTACGTCCATATTCCCGATATGGGACCCTGGGGCTTCGCCGAATTCCACCGCGGCTTTCTGTCCGAGTTCAACCGTCGCGGTCTGATCGTCGACGTCCGCTATAATCGCGGCGGTCATATCTCGCCACTCTTACTCGAAAAGCTGGCCCGCAAACGCGTCGGCTACGACGTTTCGCGCTACGGGCCCCCGGTGCCGTATCCGCCCGAATCGGTCGCCGGTCCGATGGTCGCGTTGACCAATCAATTCGCCGGTTCGGACGGTGACATCTTCAGCCACTGCTTCAAACTGTACGGTCTGGGACCGCTCATCGGCATGCGGACCTGGGGCGGCGTGATCGGCATCAACCCGTACCACCGGCTCGTCGATGGTACCCTGACCACGCAGCCCGAGTATTCGTTCTGGTTCAGCGATGTCGGTTGGAACGTTGAAAATTACGGCACCGATCCCGACATTGAAGTCGACATCGCGCCGCACCAAAGCCGGGATCAGATCGATCCGCAGATGGAACGCGCGCTGGCCGTGATCGCGAGCGAATTGCGCACGCATCCCGAGCGGGCTCCGTTCGGTCCACGACCGCGCCTGCCGTTGCCCCGCAATGGAATGACGGGAGCCTTGGGACCAAGCTCCTAGCTCGACTAGCCGACTTCTCCACGCCGGCTCGCGCCCCGACCAGTAGGCTAAAGCGTATGTTCGATTATGTGGCGGCCTGCGCGGTCGTGCCGTTGTTGCTGGGCCTGTGGTACAGCGAGGGTACGCTGCGGCGGTCGCCCTGGCCGGCGGTTGCCGCGATCGGCTGGTTCGGGTATCGCCTCGGCCGCTCGGCAGTGGCGAATATCCACCGGCCGCACGAGTGGGATTATGCCTGTTTCTGGCTTTACGGCCACATCGCCGCGGCGCATCAAAACGTCTACGACCCGGCGAACTTCGCGCGTTTTGCCTCGCCGTTCACCCCGAGCGACCAATTTCGCGCGGCGGTGCTCAACGTTGGCTTTCCGTATCCGCCGCCGTCGATGGCGCTGTTTCTGCCGCTCGGCCATATTCCGAGCGTCCCGCTCGGCTTGACGCTGTGGTACAGCTTCCACTTTGCCGCGCTCGGCGCCGCGGCATGGGTGTTGGGGCGGATATTCTTTCGCCCTGACGGTTGGCGCGGTGCGCTGCTGGCGCTGGCGATCGTGCTGGCGCTACCGGCCGCGGCGAATACCGTCGGCGACGCGCAAACCAACTTTTTGCTACTGCTGCTCGTGGCGCTGGCGCTCCAGGCGCGCGGCACGGCCGGCGGCGCGGTCTGGCAAACACTGGCCATCTGGGTCAAGCCGTATGCGGCGATCTTGTTTTTGCTCGACATTCTGGGCCGCGCCTGGCGGCGCGGCGCGGTCGCCGCGGCGGTCGCGCTAGCGAGCTTCGGGATCGGGGCGCTGCTGGTCGGCCGCCAAGCCTTCATCAGTTATCTGCAAACGAATCCGTCGAGTCGCGAGCCGGCTTTTCCCTACTTCGAACGTGTGAACGAATCACTGCTGGCAGTCGTGCTTCGCTCGCAGCCGACGCTTCCGGTGCACGTGTCGGCGTTGCACGAACCGATCTACCTCATCTGCGCGCTGCTCCTTAGCGCGCTTTCTATCGCCGTGTGCCTGCGAGCCGGCAGCACCAGCGATGCGGCCTTCGCGACGATGCTCTTACTTGGCCTGATCGTTTATCCGGGCACGTTGAGCTCGTACGGCGTGATGCTGGTCGTTCCGCTGCTCGTGGTTTGGAAATATCGCGCCGTTTTTCCGGGCCGCGCGCCAACCGTGGCGGCCATCTCGGCAGCGGTAGTCTTCTTGCAAGGCAATCCGCACGGCCTCGGATTCGAGGCCAACGTGCTGTTGTGGGCCGCCTGCGCTTACGCGGCGTTCCGTCAACCCGCGGCGGCGGCCGCCGCCAGCGGCGCGGCCTTCGCTTCGGCTCCGGCCAGCGCGCCGTGGCCGCCGCTGATGCGCGGCACCGGCCGGCGCGGAGCTGAGACAGATGCGGCTCAGACTCAGCCGTTTTGACGGAGGTACGCCGTCGCCGCCGCCGCGTCCAGCGGTTCGGAAAATAAAAATCCTTGGCCAAATTGACAGCCGAATTGTTCGAGGTCGCGCACGTGCTGTTCGGTCCGAATGCCCTCAGCGATAGCCGTCAGGCCCAAGTGATGGGCTAAAGTCGCGATCGACCGGACAATCTCCAAGCCACTGTGCGAGTTCATGCTGGCGACGAACATCGCATCAATTTTAAGGCCCTGAACGGGCATGTGCGCCAGCGTCGCGAGCGACGAATACCCGGTACCAAAATCATCGACGTGCAGCTCGACGCCCATTGTCTGAATCTCTTGCAGCAGTCGGCGCATCCGCTCCGACCGCTCCATGAACGTGCTTTCGGTCATCTCGAGATGCAGCGAATTTGCCGTTACACCGCACTCCGCCAGCACCGAACGCACGTGCTCGACCACATCGGGATGCATGAACTCTTCGGGCGACAGGTTCACGCTGACGTACGGGCGGTCCGCTACGCTTGCACGCCGCTGCCACTCTTTTATTTGCATGCACGCTTCGCGTAAGACCCAACGATCGACCTCGATCACGAGGTCGCTCGTTTCGGCTAACGGCATAAATTCTTGCGGCGCGATCAGACCGCGCTCGGGATGATTCCAGCGCACGAGCGCCTCGAACCCGACGACGCGGCGGCTCGTTAAGGCGACGATCGGCTGATAGTAGACCCGCAGTTCGTTCCGCCGCAGCGCGTGACGCAATTGTCCGTGCAATGTCGGCGGCTTCGAGACGGATTGCAGCGCGGACGTATAGGTAACGGCACCCGCGCGCCCGCGCCCTTTGGCTGCATACATCGCCATATCGGCTTCGTATAGGATATCTTCCGGGCGCGCATGCGTGTCGCTACACATGGCGATCCCGACGCTGGCCGACACGCTTATGGCATGGCCGCCGACCGACAGCGGAATCGCCATTTGCACCCCGATGCGTTCAGCGATTTCCTGCGCGTCTTGAGGACCGTCGACGCAGTTCAGTAGAACGGCGAACTCGTCACCGCCGAGGCGCGCCACGACGTCATCGTCACGCACGCTTGCCGTCAGGCGCTGCGCGATGTACTGCAGCACGGTGTCGGCGGCATTGTGCCCCAAAACATCGTTCAGGCCCTTAAAGTTATCGAGATCGATGAACAGCACTGCGAAAACGCGACTGGAATGCCGCTTACGCGCCGCGATGGCGCGTTGCAAATATTCGTGAAAAGCGGCGCGATTCGGAATATTGGTCAGATGGTCGTGGTAGGCCCGGTGCTGCAGCCCGGCAACGGCGAAATGGCGCTCCGTGATATCGTGGGCAACGAGGACGAATCCACGCCGCTCGTTATCGCGGCCGCCGTTGAGCTGACATAGTTTGCTGCTGGCGAAAAACTGCGTGCCGTTGCGCCGACCGACCCAACCTTCGTAGGTCGCCGAACCATTCATCGCCGCCGCCTGCAATTGCTCGTCAGCGATCGCGCTGTGTCGGTCGGCGTTCAGGAACAAGCCGGATACCGGCGTGCCGATGATCTCCGCTTCGCGATAACCGAAGAGCTGCTGGGCTCCCGTATTCCAGCTCGTGATGCGGCCACCGACGTCGATCGACACGATCGCATATTCGCTGACGCTACCGACGAGCAGCCGTAATTGCTCTTCGCTATCACTGAGCGCGTCAAGAATGGTGCGCTGTTCCGTATCGTCATGGACCAGTTTGGTAAAACCGATAACGCTGCCGTCGGCGCCTTTGATCGTTTGGATGGTGTTCGTGCCCCAAAAACGCGAACCGTCTCTACGCAGGTGCCAGCGTCCCTGGGCGATGCGTGAGCCTTCCATCGCCGCCGCTAGCTCGAGCGCCGGAGCTCCCGCAGCAACATCCTCGGGCGTAAAGATAATGTCGAACGATCGGTCGCGCACCTCCGCTTCGCTATATCCGAACGTCCGCTGAGCGCCCACGTTCCAGCTTCTGATTTTGCCCGATCGCGACAGCGCGAAGACAGCATGGTCGCTAAGGCTCTCGACCAAGAACTGATACAATGCGCCGGTCTGACTTGGCGCCTCGCCGATTGCATCCTCGCCGCGTACCATTGGCGAGGCCGCTGCCGCGACGTTCCTCACGCTGCGACCGATCGCCCACAGTCGTTACAATTCAGATCGTTCGTATATGCCGTCAACTTGACCGTTCCTTACCGTTTCTCTTCAATTGACAGTACTTTAGACTCCGCGAAGCCTTGCGATTCCAACGACACAGTGGCAAATCTTGCGTAAAAAAGATACGCTTCATCGCCACATTCCATTGATTCGGTTAGGTGTCGGTAACGCTTGTTTCGTAGCTCGGTTTAAGCGTTGTTAACGATCGCTTTAACGAACGCGCTCACGCGGCGCGGTGCAACGTAAGCCGACAGTTCATCTTCCGTGCGCCCATGAATCTGAGAGACTGCGATCGCTCGGATCGACGACGTGGGGTAGCGTACGTGTCGATCTCCGAATTCAAATCGACGCTTGTGCGCGGCAGCGCGAAGCTCGGCTGAGTCAACCCGTTCGCAGCGTCACGTGTATTGCGCTAACCCTGGGCTGACATCGCCCGCAGTGGCGACGGCGTTGCGCGGCAACAGATTCACGGATCGCCGGCCGGATCGGGGCGCTGTGCTGTGCTGAGCGCGCGCGCGAATTCCCGCGCGTTGATGGCGTAGCATTCACACGCCGCCGACTCAAGCCGCTCGCGATCGACGATGACGACATGTCCGCGACTGTACCTGATGCAGCCCGCTTCTTGCAGCGCGCCGGCGGCAAGCGTGACGCCCGGGCGGCTCACGCCGAGCATGATCGCGAGAAACTCTTGCGTCAAGGCGAATTCATCCGCGCTGACGCGGTCGTGAGTTAATAACAACCACCGCGCGCAACGTTCGTCAACCGTGTGCAGCCGATTGCACGCGATCGACTGCCCCATGAAATTGAACAGCGCTTCGGTATAGCGCAAAACGATCCGCCGAAACACCGGCGCGGACGCAAAATGAACGGTGAAGGCGTCGACCGGCAAACGCATCGAATCGCCGCGAACCTGACAAATCATTCGACTGGGAGCATATTCACCGCCCAGAACCAACTGCGCTCCCGACAATCCTTCGCGGCCAAACGTGCCGATTTCGACCGCCGTCCCGTCGCGCATCACCGTTAACACGGAGAGCACTGCGCCGATTGGGAAAAACACCTCGGTCAGCGGCTGTCGGGCCTCATACAGCACGTCGCGGACTTCGAGCGTCACTCGATTGAGATCGCGGCGCAGCGCTGCTGCTTCACCGTCCGGCAGCGCGTCGAGAATAGCGTTACCGAAAGCCGTCGGCTCTACGATACCGCTACTTTCGGGTGCATCGTCATCGGGCACGTCGTTGCGAGATATCGCCTGCGACGGCACTCGCCGTGCGGCTTTACCGCGATCGTAACACCTACCGGTTCAAATATTCTCGAACCGTTCGGCCAGCAGCGTTCGGCGCACCGGCCGTACGCGACGCGGCGACGCGCTGTGCCTTTGTGGGTATCGCGTTTTGAAAGATCGTGCATGCGTTGTGACCGGTCGCGCTCTTTAAGTAAATATGTTACCGGTGCGACTTTCCGCCGGCAGCCGGTTACGTGTTACCGCGCGCCGGACCCCGTTTAAACAAGGTTGCTTATCACCGGACCTGACTTTAACATGGTGCCGGCACTACGGAGCGCGTATCGGGCAGCGCTCTCACGGCAGCGCGAAGGCGAATAAGGTGTCGCCTTCAAGCTGACCCGCTCGCTGATATAAGCTGCTCGAAACAAGAATGTATTCACGCCCCTTATACTGGTACGCGACGGCCGGTGCATGAATATCAGCCGCTTTCGCATACCAGCCATGCGGATGCCGGAGCCAGCTCAGATAAAACGCCAGCCGCGAAAAGTAGTCATGAAAACCGGCATGCTCGGGGATCGCGTTACCAGGCTCGACGCTCCAACGCAGGTTTCCGTCGCGTGCATCGTAGGCCCGAAACGTTCCGCCCGCTTCTTCGCCGACGAACACCAGACCATTGAGCGAGAGTGGCCCGCCAAAGACGGTATTGGGAAGCGGCGCGGTCCAGCGCAGCCGACCGGAATCCGTGTCGATACTGGCTAGAACCGCCGATTCATGCGGTGCCGACTGCTCCTGCATGTTGCCGCCTTTCCAATCTTCGCGCAGCGTCCAAGCCGGCACATCAGCGATCTGGCCGATTTCCGCGATCACGTTACCGGCAACGAAGGCCGACCGCAGCACCGGATCGTACGCCATCGAACCGACGGCTCCGCCGCCGTCACCAGGCTCGATCGGAGCCCCTTTCGCCGACAGCGGATGATAGATGAACGGCTGCGGGACGAACGCCGTCGAGACGCGGATGAGCGCGCCGGTCGCGCGATTGACGACATACATCCAGCCCGTTTTTCCGGCTTGGCCGACGGCGGGAACGCGCCGCCCGCGAGCATCGCGGGCATCGAATAACAGCGGCGGACTCGCCGCATCGTAATCCCAAACATCATGCGGCGTCTCCTGATAATACCACTTGAGCTTGCCCGAGCGAGCGTCGAGTGCGACGATACAATCAGTATACAGATTGTCGCCCGGGCGCCGGCTGCCGTTGAACGCCGGTGCCGGATTGCCGGTCGATATATACAGCATGTGCGTCGCCGGATCGAGCGCCGGCGTCATCCAGATTGCGCCGCCGCCATGCTTCCAGGCGTCGCTGTAGCGCGGCGCGTCGGCCCGTTCGCGGCTGAGATTCCGATGTAACGGGATGCCGCGTACGGTCGGACTGAAACGCCCCTCCCAGCCGCGCGATACGGTGAACCAGCGCCACACCAATCGGCCGTCCTTCTGCGCGTAGGCACTGTAGGAGCCGCGCACACCGAATTCGCCGCCCGAACTACCCACGAACACCAGACCCGACCAGGCCAGTGGTGCCGCGGTTTCGCTCAGGCCCGAACGCGGGTCGCCGACGCGCGTTGTCCACGCCGGTCGGCCGGTGCGCTCGTCGAGGGCGATGAGTTGGTCGTCGACGGTCGTGAAGTACACGCGGCCGCCGTCCACGGCAACTCCGCGATTGACAGCGAAGATGTACGGCGCCTGACCGACCTTCGGGACGTAGTGCCACTTCTGCGCACCTGTTTGGGCGTCGACGGCAAAGACACCGTTGTCGCTGCCTGTCGTGACATACAGAACCCCGTCGACGGCAATCGGCGATGTTTCGAATTGACCGCTGACGCCGGTCGAAAAGCGCCAGGCTAATTTTAATTTGTCGACGTTGTCCGGTCCGATTTGATTCAAATCGAGATGTCGCGTGTTGGCGTACGATCCACCGTACGTCGGCCACCATGCATCGGGCCGGACCGCCGGCGCTCGGCCGGCCGATGCCAGCGTCGGTCCGATGAACGCTCCGGCAGCGACGACCGTGAGTGCGAGCACGAGAAGCATCGCCAACCGGGATTTTGCAAGTATCGACACAGTGTTCTAACTGTAGATGAAGCGGGGCACCAGTCCGCGTACGCAATCGCACTGCAGCGGCGAGCCTTTCGTTGCGTGTACGGCGGGCTCAGCGGCCCGCCCGCGCAGTGTGCAAACGGCACTACGCGCTCGCGACAGTCGCCATGCTTTGCGCCCTCCCGCCATCGGAATAGGAAATATATGCCTGTTAGCCTGCTGCCGCGCGAAGCGCTGATCAAGACCGGCGATGTCGACCACGCCGCCTGGAATTACGACGGAGTTCTGGGCTTCGTTTCGCGCCGGCGTTTCGCGCTGGTTCGCTCGCTGCTACCGAAGCGTCGCGTGGCGAAGCTGTTGGAAGTCGGTTACGGAAGCGGCGTCTTCTTCCCGGAATTGAACAAGCATGCCGAACACCTTTTCGGCGCCGACATCCACACCGCGCCCGACGAAGTCAACGCGGTGTTAGCCGCACGCGGCATTCGCGCCCAGCTGGTGACGGCACCGGCCGAAGCGTTGCCGTTCGCGGACGACACGTTCGACATCGTCGTCGCGGTAAGCACGTTCGAGTTCGTCGCGGATGCCCGCCGGGCGATCAACGAACTCGCACGCGTTCTAACGCCGGCCGGGCGCATCATCATCGTAACGCCCAGCCAGAGCCCGCTGCTCGATCTTGGCCTGCGGCTATTCACCGGCGAATCCGCCGCCGCCGACTTCGGTGACCGCCGGCGGCTGATTGTCCCGACCGTGACCCGGGAGATGCGCTTGGACCGTTCCGCTTGGTTTCCAGCGCCGTTTCCGCTGCCCGTCTACCGAGCGCTGCGACTGGTCAAGCGTTCGCCGGCGGCGCGCGGTACCGAATTGACGCTGGGGCCGAATTCTGGTAGCATCAGCGAGCCGAAGCAGGACCCCGCGGTCCTCACCGGATGCCCGAGCGGCGATCCGGTTCTACTCTAAATAGGCCGTTTGGGAACGGTTTGTCGTGAGCGGGATGCTTCAGCATTCCGCTCTTTTCATAGCTGCCGGAGGGCAAGCCATAGCACGACCGCTTCGTATCAACGACCAAATCCGCATTCGCACCGTTCGCGTCATCGACGAGGACAGCCAGCAGCTCGGCGTCATGCCGACCGAGAATGCGCTCATGTTGGCCCGTCAAAAGGGGCTCGATCTCATCGAGGTATCGCCAACCGCGGTTCCGCCGGTGTGTCGAATCAGTGATTACGGGCGGTTGAAGTACGAGCAGTCCAAAAAAGACAAAGACGCACGCAAGAAGCAAAAGAATTGGGAATTGCGTGAGGTTAAGCTGCGACCCAAGATTGAAACGCACGATTACGAAGTCAAAGCCCGCATGGCCGAGCGGTTGCTGCAGGATGGCGGCAAAGTCAAGGTCACGATCATGTTTCGTGGCCGCGAGATCACGTATACGTCGTTTGGCAAGCGACTCTTGGATCGCATGGCCGTGGATATGGGAAACATCGCCATCCTCGAGCGTGAAGCGAAGCTCGAGGGCAAGAACATGTTCATGATCTTAGCACCGCGCGCCGTGCCGCTCGGGCCGCCCAAATTTACGCATGTCAAAGACTCCGCCGTCGAAGCCGCGGCCAAGAAGGACGCCGAGGACGAGGCCGCGGACGAGGAACACGATCTGGCGCACGCCGAGGAACCCGAACCGTCGCAACCCAGCGCCCTCGTGGCGCCGGCCGGCGTGCCGGAGATCGCGGTCGGCGCGGGAAGCGCCTTGACCGAGCGGGTCTGACCACCACTTTTCGTCGGGAGAACATATGCCCAAGATCAAGACCCATCGGGGAACCGCCAAGCGCGTTAAAGTGAGTGCGAACGGCAAGGTCATGCACCGTCACCAATTCAGCGGCTGCGGTCATATCCTGAGCAAGAAGACGCGCAAGCGCAAGCGGAATTTCCGCAAGGACCAGCCCGTTTTCGCCGGTGATCTCAAGCGCTTCGCGCCGCAGATCCCGTACTTGCTGTAAGGAGCTCGATCGATGGCACGCATCAAGCGCGGCGTTCACGGACTCAAACACCGCCGTAAGGTCATGAAGCTCGTCAAGGGCTTTCGCGCCGCCCGGCGCCGCAATTATCGGGTCGCCAACGAGGCGCTGCTGCACTCGCTGGCCTACGCGTTCCGCGATCGCCGCGTGCGCAAGCGCGACTTTCGCTCGCTTTGGATCTCGCGCATCAATGCCGCCGCGCGGCGTGAGGGCATGTCATACTCGCGCTTCATGGCGGGTTTGAAAAAAGGCGGCGTTACGGTCAATCGCAAGGCGCTGGCGGACCTCGCCGTCCACGATTCGGCGGCCTTTGCCCGGCTGCTCTCGTTGGCCAAGGAATCGCTCGGCACGACGACCGCCGCCGCCTAAGGCCGATTCGCCGCGCGCGCCGGCTCTCACCGGCGCGCACCGAACGTCTCACGACGCGGCGCCCAACGATCGCCTCACGACACGGCACACCGCGCTTACCGGTCGTGCGGCGGGATTGCTATGCCGACGCCACGTTCCGATGTGCGCTTACGTAGGCCCAGAGCCGCCGCACGCAGATGATGCCGACGATCGTGCAAGCGACGATGACGGCGGCGGCCAGGAACGGTGCGAACCAGCCGGCCACAATTCCGCCGATGGCGAGCGTATCTTCGACGACGCTGACGATCGGGTTGCCTAAACCACCGGTGGTCGCCGTCGAGGCGGCCCGCGCGGCGGCCGAAACGCCGTGAATCGCCAGCGCATTGGCGCCGCCGAGAACACCGAGCAATACCACGCTTGGATCGTTTGCCGGCAGGACGATCGACCCGGCGATGACGGCGCCGGCCAACGGTTTGGCCAGCGTATGCAGCGCCTGCAAGCCGTGATCGACGAGCGGGATTTTATCGCCTAAGACTTCGAGAATACTGGCCACCACGAGGACCGTTAGCGTTCCGTCGGACGCGAGCCACGCAAATTGGTGCGCCGGCGGCGGCAGCAGCTTCCAGTGCATGGCGAGCGAAACGGCTAACAGCGTGACGAAAGCCCGCACGCCGGCAGTTGAGGACAGAACGTACGCCAGAGCGTACTGGGTTGCTGGGTCCAGACCGACACCTCCGCTCGGACGTACTCCCCAGCGCTTTGAAAAGTAACGGCGCCTACGATCAGATGCGATAGCGCGCGTCGGCGTTGCGGTTGCCCTCGCCGCTGAGCAGCGCGACAATTACGGCTTTGGCCCGCGCCGAATGTCGCCGCGCCGGTTCGATGATGTCGTGTGAGGGCGGCAAGCCGTCGAGCTGGTGGACGCGCACGCGCGCGCCGGCCGTGCGCCAGCGCTCGGCAAGCCGGCGCGCGGTGCGGTTGTTGACCGACGACTCCGTGGCGTTGATCACGAGATCGATCGCGCGGGAGCGCGGAACGGCTGCCGTTTGGGCGTATACCGCATCAGCGATTCGCAAACCGACGGCCAAGGCGTGCAACGGATAGCGCGGATAACCGTGCCGGGGCTCGAGCCGCTCGCGCGCGACGGGATCCCACCACAGAAAGACGTTCGGCAGCGCGCGCACGAGCGGAACGAGCGGCGGATGCAGTTCGTGCGGCAAGCCCGCGATGCCCAGAAACGGCGCGACGGCCACCACGCGGTCGACCTGCGGCAGCGCGGCGACGGCATGAAGGGCGAGCGTTCCGCCCAGCGAGTGACCGCCGATAACGAGCCGTTTTCCGAGCCCCGCGACCGCCCCGACGACGGCTTCCAAGTCGGAGATCAAAGCCTCGACGCTGAGCCCGGCGAGCGCCGTCGTCAGCCGGTCCGCGTGCCCATGCAAGGGTAGGCGAACGACGACCACCGTTGCGCCGCGTGCGTGAACGGCCGCCGCTATGGAGTCCCAGGCCGGGGGGCTAGCCGTCAGGCCGTGCAACAAGATGACCGCGTCGTCGCCCGAACCCTCGAGCAACCGCGAACGCATACCGGCCGCGACGGCACCATCGCCGTCATCGCGGTCACGCAGAAATGCGCGTAAGCGCTCCGCCGTCACGAAAGAATATCGGTCGTCAGCGCAATGAGCGCGAAGCGCCGATCGTCGTTCGCCAGGGCTTCCGCCTCGATCGCGGCGCGCACGGTCCGCAACCCCTCGCGGGCAAAGCTGCGCGCGTCGGCGTCGCCGCGGGCAGTCAACACGCGCAGCAAAACCAGCGCGTCGTCAACGGCGCGCGCGAATCCCTCGCGAATGGCGCGCCGGGCGTCCTCGGCCGGGATGCGGGTACCGGCCGAATCGGTCGTCAGCATCAGCACGTAATCGAGTGATGCCGCGGTGGCCAAAACCCGGTGCGACTGGGCCGCAACCCCCGGATCGGCTTGAAAATTGCGAACGCCGCCCATCAGCAGCGCTTGCAGCGCTACGACGATTAGCGCCCGGTCAGCGCCCACATAACCGCTATCTGGGTCTTGGCATCCGGCAACCGGTCGCTCTGCATCATCGCATACAGCTCATCGAGATCGAAGGCGCGGGTCTCGATGTCTTCACCCGCGTCAAAATCGGTCGGCCCCGGCTCGAAATCGTCGGTCACGAAGAAGTGCAGCAATTCGGTGCAAAACCCGGGCGCTGAATAGGCCGTCCACAATTTGCGCATCGTGCGGGCACGATAGCCCGTTTCCTCGCGGAGTTCACGATTGGCCGCGGCCAGCGGGTCTTCGCCGGGATCGATGCCGCCGGCGCACACCTCCCACGTGTACGCGGCGAGCGGCGGACGATATTGGCGTACGAGCACGAGCTGTTGCGGAGTCGGAGCTACGATCACCGCGACCGCGCCGGAATGCTCGACAACCTCGTACGCGTGTTCACCGCGCGACGTCGCCACCGTATCGACGCGCAGATTAACGACGTGGCCTTCGTAGATTCGACGGCTAGCGGTAAGGTTCATAGTGCGCCCTTACCCGGGTATACGTCACAGACCATGAAGTACGAAACGCAACAGCAGCATCAAGAGAAGCCCCTTCCGGACGAAGCGGCGGCCAAGCTTGGTTCCGCGCAGCCGGGCAGCGACCTCGCCGATGCCGGCGCTTCCGGCACCGGCACGATCAACGCCGAACGCGTTCCGGTCGACCTCCGGCCGATCGAGCGGCGTCCCGTCGAAGGCATTCCGGCCGAAACGCAAGCCGTCGATTTCATGACGCCCGAAGCGCAACCACAAGATTTCCGGCCGCGCGAGTTTCGGCCCCGCGAAGCGTTGTAAGGCGGCGATCCAGGCGAAACGACCGTAGTCTAGACGACGGTCGTCGCGGCGAGATCTTCGAGAACCGTGGGCCGGCGCGGTTCCCACCCTAGCTCGCGCCCGGCTCGGGCCGGCGAAACGCTCAAGTCGAGCGCCAACGCGTCCGCAAATGGTCCCATCGTGGCGCGCGCATCGTCGAGGCTGAGATGCTCGATGCTGCCGTCGCCGCCGGCAGCGCGCGCCGCGGCCCGTGCAATCTCAACGTACGGCACCGGCGCTCCCGCGACACCATTATAGATCGCGCCGGGACCGGCATTTTCAAGCGCCAAGGCGTAGAGTTCGGCTAACGCGTCGACGCGAACGCAGCTCCATTTGTTGGTGCCGTCGCCGACGACCCGGACCGGACCGCTGCGGGCCGCTTGCACCATCGCGCCGATCAGGCCGCCACCTTCGCCAAAGACCATTGCCGGCCGGATCACCATTGCGCGTACGCCCGGCGTCGTTGCCTCGAGAACCAGCCGTTCGTGGGCCGGTCGCCAGGCGACGAGCGGAGTCGGTGCCAGCGGTGCATCCTCACCGATCACGGCATCGCCGCGGCCACCGTACACCCAAATTCCACTCGTATAGATGAACGCTTCGTGCGTCGTACTCACGGCCGCGAGCATCGCGTCTAACGCCGTGCGTTCAATCGCGACGGCCTGCGGCCCGGTGGCGAAACCGCAATGAACGACCGCGTCGGCATCGCGGACCATCTCGTGCAACACGGCGGTGTCTTCGAGGCCGCCGGAAACGGGGTGCACGCCGGCTCGTTGCAACTTTTCCGCAGCCGGCGCACTGCGCGCCAAACCAACCACGTCATGTCCGCGCCGTAGAAGCTCGCGGGCAACGTAGCTGCCGACATAGCCGGTCGCGCCGGTGACGAAAATGCGCATTGGTTTAGCGGCTCCCAGCGACGCTCTTACGCGCCCAAATCGTGATCATGTCGAACACCAGCGCCACTTCGGCCGCCGCAATGCACGAACCCGGAATCCACTTCGCGGGTGCCAGCACATCCAACAACGCCAGGATCGCAGCTACCAGGTACGCCACGTACTTCGTGATGATGATCCGCGTTTCGTCGGTCGGCGCCCGGTACGCGCGGCGCAGCGCAACGGCGGCGCCCGCTATGAGTAGCGCGATCGCCGCGGCCGCGATCCCGCGGTGCGTCGCGAAGTTCGCCAAGACGAGCTTGCCGCCCACCGCGACAAGCGCAGCGATCGTCGCTAGCGACGCGACTTCGATTACGCGCCCATTCATCGGCAGGCTCCTTTGACGACCGTCATCCCGCGGGCTTCGCTCCAGGGAGCGGCGAGTCCGGCGGGAACGCAGCGGCGTGCCGACCGAACTGGGGCTTCACAATCCGCGCCTGGAGCGCGTGCGCGAGTTGCGCACCGCGCGCGGCCGGCGCGATCAGGGTCGCTTCGCCATCGAAGGATCGACGCTCATAGCGGAGGCCCGCCGCAGCGGCCGGGTCATCCGCGAACTTTATGCCGCTCCCGGCGTCCTAGCCGGCCACCCCGGCCTAGCGGCGCTCGAAAGCGCGGCGCTCCCAATTTTCAACGTGCCGCGCAAGGCCTTCGAGCGGCTGTCGGATCTCGAAACGCCGACCGGCCTGCTCGCTATTTTAGATACATTGCTCGTGGAGGCCGCGACGATCGTCGATCGCCCCGGCACGATTGTCGTGTTGGCCGGAATCAACGATCCGGGCAATGCCGGAACGCTGGTGCGCTCGGCTGAGGCCTTCGGCGCGACGGGGGTGCTGTTCGGGACCGGTTCGGTCGACGCGCTCAGCCCCAAAGTCGTGCGCGCCGCCATGGGCTCGCTGTTTCGCGTACCTGTCGCGAGCGTCGACGCGGCTTGGCTCGTCGCGGCGGCTACGGCCGCCGGCCGCCTCATCGTCGCCGCCGACACGACCGGCGAGGACGTCCGCACGGTCACCCTTCCGGCCAATATCATCCTAGCCATCGGCAACGAACGGCGCGGTGTGGCCGATTGGCTGCCGCACTTCGACCGGACCGTCTGTATCCCGCAGCAGGGGGCGGCAGAAAGCTTGAACGCCGCGGTCGCTGGGAGCATCGTCCTATATGCCCTTTCGCGCCCCGGTTAAGAGTTGTCAACCACTGTCAAGCCGCCGAAAAATGACTCCTTGTCAAGACTTGGCGGCGTATTATCGCGATGTTATACTCGCTGCAACAACCGTCAGGAAACCTACCTCGACCCGGTCGAAACTTTTACGCTCGGAACGTCTAAAATAGAGGGGTATCGCCGACAGATGCGCACTTCGGAGATTTTCTGGAAATTGTTTGCCAGCACCGGATCGATAAGCGCCTACATCATGTATCGCCACTTGAATCCGGCGCCGACCACTTCGTAAGCGTAGACGCCGGGAACTTGCCCGGCAGGACAAGGGATCGAAAAGAGCGCCCGGTATACGCCGGGCGTTCATCTTTTTCCGGAGCTGTGTTGCTCCAACAATCGTTCGGAGTACAACTGCGCTCATGACCAACCTCGACACCTTGTTGCGCGATCTCGCGGAACGCTTCGAACGCGCGATTGCCGAGGCCGCTAACGAAGGCGCGCTCGACGATATCCGGGTGCGTTTTTTGGGCCGAACCGGCGAGCTGACCAACGTGCGGCGCGGTATTGGGACGTTACCGCCGGCCGAGCGTCCCACCGCCGGTAAAGTTATTAACGCTGCGGCCGCGGATCTCGAAGCAAAAATTAGCGCCGCGCAAACGGCGTTCGAGCGCGCCGCGCTCGACGCCTCATTGAACGACGTTATCGACGTTACGTTTCGCGGTCCGCGCGCACAGCGCGGAACGCTGCATCCGGTGCGGACCGTGATGGCCGATGTCGCGCGATTTTTTTCACGCCGCGGCTTTGCGATCGTGCTCGGGCCCGAGATCGAAACCGATGCGAATAATTTTGATGCGCTCAATATTCCCGCCGACCATCCGGCGCGCGAAGGATTCGATTCATTTTATCTGCGCCCCGATCTGTTGTTGCGCACGCACACATCGCCGATGCAGATACGCGCCATGCGCACCAGTCGTCCGCCGCTAGCCATCATCGTGCCGGGAAAAGCCTATCGGCGCGATGCCGTCGATGCGCGCCATCTGTATCAATTCAATCAAGTCGAAGGGCTCATGGTCGGACCCGACGTGCATTTCGGTCATCTCAAGGGCATGCTGACGGGTCTGTTCCGCGAGCTGTTCGGACCGACGCAAGAGATCCGCTTTCGGCCGTCGTTCTTTCCCTTTACCGAACCCAGCGCCGAAGTCGACGTTTCATGTCCGGGCTGCGGCGGCACCGGCTGCCGCACGTGCAGCGGCTCGGGCTGGATTGAAATCGGCGGCTCGGGCATGGTGCATCCCAATGTCTTACGCGGCGTCGGTTACGATGCCGACGCCGTTAGCGGCTGGGCGTTCGGGTTCGGACTCGAGCGCATCGCGATGAAGAAGTACGACATGAACGATATTCGTGATTTTATCGAAAATAAGCCGGCCTTCTTAGAGCAACTGGCGTAGTGCGCGTTCCACTGGGCTGGCTGCGCGATTACGTCGATCTTCCGGCCGACGTCGACGCCATGGTTGCAACGTTCGCCCGGCTCGGCTTTCCGGTCGAAACCGTCGAAGCGCGACCGCTCGTCACGCATGTTGTTAGCGGCACCATCGTCAAGCTCGAGAAGCATCCCAACGCGGACCGGCTGCAGATCTGCACGCTCGACATCGGCGCGCCGGCAGCGCTGACGATCGCGACGGCGGCGACCAACGTCGCGCTGGATCAAATTGTTCCGGTAGCCCAGATCGGCGCGCAGCTGCCGGAACTAAAGATAGAGCCGCGTAAGATGCGCGGCGTCGAATCGCAAGGCATGCTATGTTCGGCAAGCGAGTTAGGCTTGCCGGCCGAGTGGTTCGAAGACGGCATCATGCAGCTCGACCGTGAAACGCCGCCCGGCCAAGACGTCGTGGCAATGTTCGGCCTGCATTTGCCGGTGCTCGATATCGAGATCGGCGCCAATCGCGGTGACGCGCTGTCGATGGTCGGGATCGCGCGTGAATTGGCGGCTGCGATCGGCGCCCCGCTGCGCTTTCCCGAGCTGGGCGCCGCGCTAACCGGCGGCTCGAACGCGGCGGCGCCCGCCGGCGGCGATGTGCGCGTTACGCTGCAAAGCCCTGACGTGCGGCGCTATATCGCCCAACGCGTTTCGGATGTTGCGGTGCACACCGGGCCGGCTTGGATGCGCGTGCGCTTAGCGCTAGCAGGCCAACGGCCCATCTCCAATATTGTCGATATCTCTAATTTCGTCATGCTCGAACTCGGCGGGCCGCTGCACTTCTTTGACTACAATAAGATTGCGGGTAAGCATATCATCGTACGCGATGCGGCCGTGCACGAACGAATGACAACACTCGACGGCGTCGAGCGCGACCTTGACGCGACCGCGTTGGTCATTGCCGATGATGCGCAAGCTACGGGCTTAGCCGGGCTCATGGGCGGCCTGATCAGCGAAGTATCGGCATCCACGCGCGAGCTCGTCATCGAGAGCGCGAACTTCAGCGGGCCGCGCATTCGACGCATGAGCGTGCGCTTGGGTATGCGCACCGAAGCGTCGACGCGCAACGAGAAAAATTTGCCGCTGGCCCTCACCGATAGCGCCGCCGCGCGCGCCGCACACTTGCTCGCGCGGGAAGGTGCCGTTGTCTACCCGCCGCACGCCTACGGCACCGTGCCGGCCGCACAGCCGGTAATCGCATTCACGCAGCGCGACGTGCAGCGGCTACTCGGTGTACTCGTTACGCCCGCGGAAATTACGCGGTCGCTCGAAGCGCTCGGCTTCGTGGTCGATCGAACGGCAGCCGATAGCGGGGAATTCGCGGCGACGGTTCCGGCCTGGCGTTCCGATGTCGCGATCGTTCCCGACGTGATCGAGGAGATCGCGCGCATCATCGGCTACGATCGGATTGCGGCCGTGTTGCCGGCGATCGCACCGCAGGCGTTGAACAGCACGGCCTTCGACCGCGAAATGGCGATTGCCCGAACGTTGGCCGGACTCGGCTATCACGAATGCATGACGCTGGCGCTGCAGCCGGGCAGCATTGCCGACCGGTGGCGCAATCTCGGGCTCGACGTGCAGCCGGTCGTCGAGATCCGCAACCCACTTTCCGAAGATCAACGCTGGATGCGTTTTTCACTGCTGCCGGCGCTGCTCGAGCATGCGGCACGCGAGCGGAGCGTCCGCCCGCTGCGGACGTTCGAGATCGGTCACGTGTTCGCCGACGCACCTGATGCGCCGTACGAGTCGAACGTCGTTGCGACACTGGCGACGACCAAAGCCGTCGCCGGCCAGCCGGCCTGGCGGGACGCGGCGTTTCTCGCAGCGTCGGCCGACGTCCACGCGCTCATTCGCACGATCGCGGGCGTCGATCCGCGCTTCGAGCCGGGCCGGGCGCCCGGGCTGCATCCGGGCAAAACGGCGCGCATTTTTGCCGGTGATACGCCGATCGGCTTCGTCGGCCGGGTCGATCCGCGGCTTGTTGGGGCTGAGGGCATCGAGGACGACGTTACGGCCGCGGTCGTTCATATCGACGCCCTGCCGCCCGCGCGCGTTCGGCGCTACCTACCGGTCTCGAAGTATCCGGCAATCGAACGCGACCTCGCGCTCATCGTCGATCCGGCGATTACCGCGGCCGATATCGTTGCGACGATCGCGGCAGCGGCGGTCACCCGCAGCGTCGAGGTGTTCGACGAATATCGTGGGCCGCAGATCGGCGCGAACAAAAAGAGTTTGGCCGTCCGGATCGTCTTGCAGCGCGACGACGCCACGTTGACCGACGGGCAAGCCGACGCCACGATCGCCACGATCGTCGACGCGCTCCGCCGCGAACGCGGAGCGACCTTGCGCGGATGACCCTAACCTGGCCCGATATCGTCATCGGCGTCTTGGCGTTGATCTTCACCCTCAAAGGCTGGAAACGCGGGTTTGTGTCGGAACTGGCGGGCGCGGTGGCATTTCTCGCCGCGCTTGCCGCCGCTATCCGCTACCCGGGCTCGCTCGACGACCTCGCCATGCACTACGCCCACCTCGGCGGCGGTGCGGCGCACATCGTCGGCATGGTCGTCTTCGCGCTGGCGGTGTACCTAGCGATCATGGCGATCGCCTGGATCTTCGGCCGCTTTGCCAAACTGCCGGTCATTTCGATCGGCAACAGTGCCGCCGGAGCCTGCGTCGGTTGTATCAAAGCGCTGGCCGGGGTGTGGGCAGTGCTGTATGTGGCGCTGTTCTTTCCGCTACCGCGCGACGTGCGCGGTGATTTGCACCGCTCGCCGGCGGTCGCGCTGCTGACGCAACCCAATGCCGGCGTCGATCTGCTCATGCGCGGCGCGTTACCCGACTTCGCCAAACCGTTCGCCGACATGCTCTTCGCCAACCATCGCGTGTGAACCGCGGACATTGTGCGGCGACGCCGTCCGGGCTACAATGAGGGATGGAGGAATCAGATGAGTGATATAAGCGAGCGTCTAGTCGTTCACTGCCCTGATAACCAAGCCTCACGCCACCTGGCCGATTTCATCGCCGAGCACGCCGCCGGCGACGGCACGATTCGCATTCCGCTGCGCCTGCCGATCGGCGTTTTTGCCGACCGCCGATCGTTGATCGAGCGCCGCGTGATCGCGACGCTGTATCCGCTGCAATCGATCGCCGACGCGCATCCGACCTACTCGGTAACGTGGTCGCCGCGGACCGGCTTGTTGCCCAGCTTCGCCGGTGCGCTCGCAGTCGAAAAACATGCCCGCGACGACTGTTTCGGCCTCGTCGTCAGCGGCCACTACGAGCCGCCGTTCGGCGCGGTCGGCGCGATATTCGATGCCGCACTCGGTCGCCGGATCGCGCATGCGTCGGCCCGCGACTTGCTGCGCTCGATCGCCGACTACGTCGAAAACGCATGCGCGCACAATGCGGCGGCGCGCGCCGGCTTCGCCCGCTAGCGCGGCGAACCGGTCCGACCGCACCCGCGGCTGGTGCCGCAGAATAATCAGGCCGGCACCGGACTTTCCATGAGAAAAACTTCGAGCGCCGCCTTTGCGCCGCTGCCGATCTGCACCGGATGACCGGCGTCGACAAGCGCGATTTCGAGCGCCCCGAGCATGCCCAGAACGTCGCCCTGACTCAGGTCGCCCATCGTTCCGATCCGGATGATCTTTCCTTTGAGCTCCTTCTGTCCGCCGCCCAGCGTGATGCCGTTATTGTCGCGTAGCACGCGGCGAACCGCATCACCGTCGACGCCGGCCGGATTTTTTGCGGCGACGACGGTGACGGAGTGGGCGCCCTCGACCGAAAAAGACTCGAGCCGCAAGGCTTGACAGGCCGCCCGGATCGCGCGCGCATACCGCGCGTGGCGCGCCCAGACGTTGGCCGGGCCTTGCGCCGCGTACAGATCGAGTGCGGCATCGAGCGCGTACAGGATCGAAACGGGCGGCGTCCACGGCGTTTGGCCGAGCGCGGCAAAATCGCGCGCCTTGGTCAAGTCGAAGTAGAAGCGCGGCGAGCGGTTTGCCGCGATCTTCGTCCACGCGCGCGGCGCCACCGCGACCATGGTCAAGCCGGGCGGAACCGCCAACGCTTTTTGCGACGCGGTGACGACGATGTCGAAGCCCCAGTCGTCCATCGAAAACTCGCTGGCCGCTAAGCCGCTGACTGAATCGACGACAACGTAAGCGCCATGCTCGCGCGTCAGCGCCGCCAGCGGCGCCAATTCATTTTGCACGCCGGTCGATGTCTCGTTGTGAGTCAACAGAATACCCGTGATCCGCTTATCCGTGTCGGCCGCGAGCCGAGCGTGCAGTGCCGCCGGATCGACGCCGCTGCCCCACGGCGTGTCGAGGACTTCGACCGTACAGCCGAAGGTGCGCGCGATGGCGACCAGACGCTGCCCGAACACGCCGACGGGACAGGCCAACAGCGTGTCACCAGGGCCGAACATGTTGCCGACCGCGGCTTCCAAGCCGCCGGTTCCGGAGCCACCCAACACCAGCACGTCGGCGGTTAGGGTGCCGAAAATCGGCTTGAGCCGGCCGCTAACGCTGTCCAGCAGCTCGTGGAAGCGCGGGCCGCGATGGTCGATCATTTGTTGGCCGGTGGCCGCGAGGACGGGCGCCGCAACCGTTACCGGACCGGGGATGAACAGCAGCTGCTTGGACACAGTTTGGCTCTTTTCGCAAAGGATGGACAGCGCGGGTGAGTTGGATGATTTCGCCGCTGAGTCCCCCGGCAAGCCGCGGCGGCGTTTCGCGCCCGCGCGGCCGAAAAGCGCTACGGAAAGTTGTCGCGAAGCCGACTCATCCAGGCGGACGTGCTGTGCGTACACGGGCAACTCTTTGCTTGGAGGGACCATGTACGCAACACTTGGTGCGATCGGCGGGCTCGCCGTTAGCCTCATTCTCTGCAGTAATGCGACAGCCGCGGCGGAACCCGCCGCCGCCACGCCGGCGGCCCGGACGATTCACATTAAAAATTTCTTGTTTGCTCCCGCGACCGCCACGATTCACTCCGGCGACGCGGTGACGTTTGTCAACGATGACGACGAAGCACATACCGTAACAGCGAAGGACAAGTCGTTCGACTCCGCCGGCATGGACGCGGGTTCACGCTGGCAGCACACGTTCCGGCAGACCGGCTCGTTCACGTATTTCTGCGAACTCCATCCGTACATGACCGCGACGCTCGTCGTGCTGCCCGCGGCCGGCGGAACGCGCCCGGGCACGCCGTGAAGCGCGGCGATTTTCTCGAGCATGTGGCCTGGACGGGCAGTGGCATCGTATGGAGTTTGTCCGCAACGGGAGTGCTCGCCGCCACGCCCGCTGCGGCGGCGACGGGGTCGTTCTCGTTCGTCCAAATTAGCGATAGTCACATCGGCTTCACGCGGCCCGAAAATCCGGACGTGCTCGGCACGTTTCACCAAACCATTGCCGCGATCAACGGCTTGGCGCGACCGCCGGCGTTCGTCGTCCATACCGGCGACGTGACGCATCTCGCGAAACCGGAGCAATTCGATGCCGCGAAGCAAGCGTTATCGGCACTGCGGGTTCCGCTCATCGTGTTGCCCGGTGAACACGACGTCATCGGTTCTCCTCGAGCGTTCTTTGATGCGTTCGCGCGGTCCGATGCGCCCGATGGCTGGTTCTCGTTCGACCAGGGCGGAATCCATTTTCTGGCGCTGGTCAACGTCTTTAATTTCGAGGTCGACGGTAAACTTGGCGCGCAACAAATCGACTTCATCGAAAAGGATTTAGCCGCGCAGAACGTTTCGACGCCGATCGTGGTGTTCGGTCACGTGCCGCTGTATGCGTTGTATCCAAAGTGGGGCTGGACAACCCAGGATGGCGCGCGCGTTTTGGCTGCGCTACGGCGGTTCGACGGCGTCACCGTGCTCAACGGGCACATCCACCAGATCATCACGCACAGCGAAGGCAACATCCGTTTCGCAACCGCGGCCGCGACGGCATATCCGCAGCCGGCGCCGGGAACCGCCGAACGCCCGGGACCCCTCCAGGTCGCACCGGATCATCTGCTGGCGGTGCTGGGTTACCGCAGCGTCGAGCTCGATGCGGGTGCGCCCGCGCGCGTCGCCGATCGTCCGCTTGGGTAATCGCTCACCAGCGTGGATCCCGCTAGCGGCAGCGAGGCCGACGATGACCGCATATTGGCACGACATTTCAGCGCCGGAACGAGCGCCGGACTCGAACGCGTCTACCAAGCCTATGGCACGCTGTTGTACTCCGTGGCGCGCGCGGTGCTCGGCCGCGACGGCGACGCCCAGGATTGCGTGCACGACGTTTTATTGCGCCTGTGGCAAACCCCCGCAGCGTACCGCACCGAGCGCGGAGAATTACGCAGCTATTTGCTCGTCGCGGTTCGCAACGACGCGCTTACGCGCCGGCGCGACGCCGCGCGCCACTTCGCCATCGACGCCCGAGCGGCGCGCAGCGAGCCGGCTGCCGCGTCCGAGATGAACGATCCAATCGAACGGGCACGCCTGCTGGCCGCCGTGGGCGCACTGCCGGCCGAACAACGCGTCGCACTCGAGCTGGCATTTTTTAGCGGCTTGACCCATGTCGAGGTCGCCCAACGGCTTGCCGCACCGCTCGGCACGATCAAGAGCCGGATCGCGCTAGCGTTGCGCAAACTCCACGCTGCGTTGGCGCCGCCCAACCGGAGTGACCGATCCGATGCATGACCGGCGTGCGCCCGAGGGCGCGCATCTGGGCGAGCGCGCTGAACTCTACGCGCTCGGCGCGCTCGAACCGGTCGAACGGACGGAGGTCGAAACGCACGTCGCCCGCTGCGCCGATTGTCTGCGGGCGTTAGGTGCGGCGGAAGCAACCGTTACGACTCTCGCTGAAGCCTGGGCGCCGCGCAGCGCCCTGCCGGCCGGCCTCGGCGCGCGCCTGACCGCTTCGGCGCACGCGGGGACGGCGCCGGCCGCGCCGGTCGCAGCGCGGTCGCTCCGCATGCCAGGTCGCGACCGGCGCCGGCGCTTGGTGCGGCCGGGCAGGAGCGTTTTGGCGGCGGCCGCGACCTTGCTCGTAGCGGCCGGAATCGGAACCGGCTCGCTACTCGACCGCGCGGCCGACGGGCGCCGCGCCGACCGCGAGAGCAGCGTGCTAGCGACCCTGGCGAACGCCCATTTTCTGCATGTGAGCTTGCGTGCCCGCGGTCCGGCGGCGCCGGTCGCCAAAGTGTTGTATGCACGCGATGGCGCGTGGTTGTATGTTATCGTCGCGAGTGCAACCTGCGTTTGCCGCGTCCGCGCGAGTTCCCCGGCCGGCAACCGCGACCTCGGGCGGCTCGAGGTCCGCGGTACGACCGCAACGCTCTTCGTTCGCGATCCGGGCCGGCCGGAGTCGCTCGCACTTATCGGTTCCGCCGGACAGGTCGTCGCCGACACCGCGATCCGCTACCCGGCGAAGTAGCGCAGCAGCGGCGCGCTGCTAGTCGAGCGGTTTGAGGCTCACGAACATGCGTTGCAAATCGGCGATATTCGACGGCGTCTCATACCAACAGCACGCCTCGAATTCTTGCCACATCGCTTGCACGGCGGGATGCGCATGGGCACCGGCGATTGCTTCTTCGGACACCCATTCGAACATCTCGACGATCGTTCCGTCGGCCGCGGTCGCGCTGATCGGCGCGCGTTCGGTCGCCAATCCAATCGCCCGCAGCCGCTCCACATGACCGCGAACCAACTCGGCGAGCGCCGCTTCTTTTCCCGGCCGCGGACGATAGGCAGCAATCACAATACTTCCGCTCATCGCCCGTCGATTCGCGTCACCGGAACACACTTCCGGTCACGCGGCCTTGCGCGGGAGCGACGGGTTCCCGGCCGATGCGCGGAACCGCGCTTTCCAAGGCGACTGGTCGTCACGATCCGAACGCCGTACCGGTGAAGATGAAATGGCGCGTCGCCGTCGGCGCACTTTCCGTTGCGATCGGCGCCGTCGGGGCGACCGTGGTCGGCGCGCGCGCGATCGGGGCACTGGCATTGGGTGCCCTGGCGATCGGGAAATTGCGCACCGGGAAAGCCCGCTTCGAGCGGCTCGAAATCGACGAACTCATCGTGCACAAACTAACGATCGTCGAACGGGTGGAACCGGCTTCTCTAACCGAGCCCAACCAAACAGGTTCGTAGAAAAGCCGATGATGACGCGTCGCTATTGTACGGTAACGGTCCCGATCATGTTTTCGGTATCGTCGTGAAAGATGCAATGATACGTATATGTCCCCGGCTTGGTGAACTGTAAGCTGAAACTCGCGCCGGGAACCAGCACGCCCGAATTCACAAGCGTCGTTCCGTCGTAAATATTGCCGCCGCTCGGCGGCGAAAACGGACTTATGGTCGGAAACGTCGTGCCGGCCGGCGCAATCGTAACGGTGTGCGGCGAATTGTTTGAGGCATTGGTCCAGGTAATGATCTGCCCCGCGGCGATCGTCACCGCCGTGTCCGCTAGCGCGGGACCGGCCAGGAACCGCATCACGGTAAACGCTGACGGATGGCCCATATTCATGGCCGGCGAAATGCCGGCGACGAGATGCGGACCACCGGCGGTAAACGGAAATGTCGCGACCGACGCCGCCGCGCTGGCCACATCGCTCGCCGACTGCGCGGCGGCTTGCGCAGTATACGCCGCTTGAGTTGCCACGTGCGCGCTTCCCGCGGGCAGCACGTTGAGCGTACCCTGCATCCCCGGGTGAATCAAGCAGTAATATGTGTAGCTGCCGGGTTTCGAAAACGTCATCCGATACGATTTGCCCAGCAGCAAGAAGCCCGAACTCACGTATGTTGTACCATCGTACGTCGAAGGACCGGCCGGAACCGCGTTGGTGGGATCGTTTGGCGGGGTCAGCGCGGAACGCGGGCCCAGCAGTGTTACGGTGTGTGGTTCGCCGGTGGGATAGTTCCATTGCACGGTGTCGCCGGCGTTGACCGAAATGCTGCGCGGGTAAAAACTCAGTGATTGAAGCGCTTCGGCGCTACCCGATGCGCCGGCATTTATCAGCCACGTGCTCGGTCCAATGGGAGCAATGGGTGCCGGTCCACTTTCCGTGCTCGAGCACGCGGCGAGGAAACCCATGGCTGCAACGACCGTCGCAGCGAGCTTGATACGCGCCATGTTCACTCCGAAACGCAAGCCCCAGCAGAGGTACGTCGCATCGTCGTTGCTGGAAAGATTGTTCCGCCAGCATACTCTTAAGCTGAGTGCTACGCAAGCAACGCTAACTGCAAGGTGCCGCAAATAGCGCAGCGCCGCTTTTGCTTTTGGTCGCGCGCGCAATAGGGTCATTTTCCGCTGTGCCCAAAAAGCGTTGTCAATCTTGCGATTCCACGATAGAGGACCGGCGGATTCAACGGGTCGATGTAAAACGTTACAAGCTTCATTAGCAGTGAGGCGGCATGGGCCGAACGTCGGCGATCTGGTTGGTCAAAATCGAGAAGGCTGATCTCTAAGAAAGGGAACTACGAGCCCACCTTCGTTCTTCGCGTATGATGCGTCGACCAACAAACGCAAGCCTTAAAGCCGAGGCCGAAGTCGTGCCGTTCCTGACCATAGGGAAAGCCAAGCGGGCCGGAACTTGACGTCCCGGCCCGCTTGGCCTTCGTTGACAGCCGCCCGCGGGTGCTAGCGTTTACGCGTTGCAACTCCGTTGCGGGTCGTGGCGCGCTTACGTTCGCCACGTTTGACCGTCGGCTGACGTAGCGCGACGACGTTGCTCGCGCGGCGCGGCTGTGGCTCGTTGCCGAGCAGCACCGGCGTGATGACGCGTTTACCCAGCGCGTGCAAGAACACTTCGCTGAGTTCCTCGACGAATACGAACTCCATCGTATCGCGTACTTCTTTGGGCACGTCCTCGAGATCGATCTCGTTTCGCTTGGGCAGCAAGATCTTCTTGATTCCGGCGCGCTTGGCCCCGAGAACTTTCTCTTTCACGCCGCCGATCGGCAACACCTGACCGGTCAACGTTATCTCGCCGGTCATCGCAAGATCGCTATCGGCCTTAAGTCCGGTGAGCATCGAGGTGATCGATGTCGCCATCGAGACGCCCGCCGATGGACCATCCTTCGGCACCGCGCCGGCCGGTACGTGGATATGCAGATCGTGCTTGGCAAAGAAATCGTCAGGCAAGCCCAGTTCCACCTGGCGCGAGCGCAGAAAACTCACGGCCGCCGTAGCCGACTCTTTCATGACGTCGCCCAGTTGGCCGGTTAACGTCACTTTGCCCGTACCCGGCATCGAGGTCGTTTCGATGAACAAGATGTCGCCGCCGACGGGCGTCCAGGCCAATCCCGTCGCGACGCCGATTGAAGCAACGCGCTTCTTCACTTCGTTGTAAAATCGCGGCTTGGACAAGTACTCGACGAGATTCTCCGGCTTGATGCGGGCTTTATACCGCGAATCTTCGGCGATTTTGCGCGCCACCTTGCGAAATACCGTACCGATCTCGCGTTCGAGATTCCGCACGCCCGCTTCACGCGTATAATCCACCACGATGCTTTTGAGCGCGGCGTCGTTGAGCTGAGCTTGCGGATCGCGCAAGCCGTTGGCCTTGCGCTGCTTCGGAATGAGGTACCGTTTCGCAATTTGCGTTTTCTCGAACTCGGTGTAGCCCGACAGCTGGATGATTTCCATCCGGTCGCGCAACGCCGAACTGATCGTGTCGAGCTGGTTGGCCGTACACACGAAGAGCACTTGGCTTAGATCGAAGGGCAGATCGAGATAGTGGTCGCGAAAGGTGTTATTTTGTTCCGGATCGAGCACTTCGAGCAACGCCGACTGCGGATCGCCGCGGAAGTCGCCGCCGACTTTATCGATTTCGTCGATCATCATCACCGGATTGTTGGTTCCGGCATCGCGCAAGGCACGGATGATCGAACCCGGCATGGCACCGATGTAGGTACGCCGATGGCCGCGAATTTCAGCTTCGTCGCGCACGCCGCCGACCGACAGCCGGATGAATTTACGGCCCATCGCTTTGGCGATCGATTGGCCGAGCGACGTCTTACCGACACCGGGGGGACCGACGAAACACAGGATCGGTCCAGTCAATTTATTTTTGAGCTTACCGACCGCTAAGTATTCGACGATGCGGTCCTTAATTTTCTCTAAGTCGTAGTGGTCTTCATCGAGCACGCGACGCGCTTGCGGAATGTCGATCTGATCGGACGTCGACTTCGACCACGGCAGCTGCGTGAGCCAATCCAGATACGTTCGAATGACCGAGTACTCAGGCGACGCCGACGGCACTTTCGAGAGCCGGTCGAGTTCCCGATCGGCGGCCTTTTTGACGTCTTCGGGCATCTTGGCGTCGTCGACTTTTTTACGCAGTTCATTGGCCTCGGCTTGCTGCGGATCGGTCTCGCCGAGCTCTTCCTGAATAGCGCGCAACTGCTGGCGCAAATAAAATTCGCGCTGGTTCTTTTCCATTTCGCGCTGAATGTCGCTCTGAATCTTATGCCCGAGTTCGACGACTTCGAGCTCTTTGGTAATGAGCATCGTGAGCTTGCGCAGCCGCTTCTCGGTATTGCGTTCCTCGAGAATGGCCTGACGGTCGTTCGTATCCAAGCGCATCGTCGACGCGACGAAATAGGTCAGCAAGTTGGGATCGGAGATGTTGTTCACTTCCATCTCCATCTCGCGCGGCGCTTGCGGTAAATAGCTGAGCAACTTTGAGAACAGCGTCGCGAGATTACGCTGCATCGCAACAACATCATCGTTTTCGCGCGTGATGTCGGGTAGCTCGGTGTACGTGGCCGCAAGATACGGCTCGGTGCCCACGAACTCGTCGATGCGAAATACCGGACCGCCCGCAACGATGCAGCGCAGCGTGCCGTCAGGCACCTTGAGCATCTTCTGCACGGTGCCGATCGTACCGACGCGGCGCACGTCGCCCGGACCGGGATCTTCGATATCTTTGTCGCGTAACACGACGAGGCCGATCGGCTTCCCCTCGCGCAACGCTTCCTCGACGAGCGCGATGCCGGGCTTCTTCACGACGGCGAGCGGGATCACGGTATTCGGGAACAGCACCGCTTCTTGCAGCGGCAGAATGCCGAGAATATCGGGGCTCTTGGGAGTGCGATTAGCCATTAGGCGAGGATCCTTTGAACGACCATCCGGATCTCGGTCCGGCGCGTCGGGAATGAAGCATGCTGCGCGAGCGGCAAACTGATGGTGAGGATGCCGTCACGATAGACGGCCGAACCGTGATCCTCGTCCACCGGCGCCGGCAGATGGAGCTTTTTGGCAAAGTCGCCGTATTGGATCTCTTTCTGATGAATCGATCCGGACGAACTGTAGCGGTCGACCCGCGCTCCGATGATGAAGAGGTGCTGCTCGTCGACCCCAACGCGGAGACTTTCCGCGTCGGCGCCCGCCAGCTCGACATGAACGACGATGCGGCCGCGGTCGCGGTCGACGTAGACGTCGGCATTCGGTTCAAATCGCCCATGACGGGCGCGGCGGGCAAGATCGGCAAACAGCCGGTCGAACTCCGCCGCAAATTGGTCCTCGCGCACGCGCGGCGTTCCTTTCATGGTTAGCACTCTCCCAAACACAGTGCCAAGCACGACGGATGCGCCTACTGTGCGGTGAGGGCCTCCATCGCGACGTTGACCGATAATTCGCTTCCCGCTCCGAGCGGAGAGCCCTTATATACACCGCGGACCGGGCTGACATCGCGATAGTCGCGGCCGACGGCAATTTTTACAAACCCGTCATCGATCCGCTTGTCGTTGGTTGGATCGTAGCCCACCCAGCCGTGCGGCGGCAGATAGGCTTCGCACCAGGCATGCGACGCTTCCGCTCCCAGAATAGCGCTCTCTTGACCGCTGAAAATATAACCGCTCACATAGCGGGCCGGAATCGCGTGGAAGCGACACAAGGCGACCAGAATATGCGCGAAGTCTTGACAGACACCGCCGCGTAAACGCACCGATTCGTCGACCGTTGTTCGTACGCTCGTCGCGCTGCGGTCGTACGTGAACCCGGTATTGATTGCGTGGCCCGCCGCTTCCAACCAGGCGGCCAGGTCGTCGCCCGGCGCGCCGACGAGCGACGCCAACGCCCGCAGTTCGGGACCGAAGACGACGTACGTGCTCTCGCGCAAAAAATCGTACATCGTGGCATACGCCGGATCTTGCACGAGCATCTCGCGCGTGACGCCCGGGGTGGCCGCCGGATCGGCCGGGCGAAGGGTGGCCACCGACGATCGCGCGACGATCGAGAGCATGTCGTGGTCGGGCAATACGCCGAAGTGCTGGACTTGATTGCCGAATCGATCGAGATAACTGAAGACGCGCGCACGCGGCGCGATCTGCAACTCGTATTTCGTGCAATACTGCATCGGGTCGCTCAGCGGCTGCAGGTGGCAGACGGTGTAGGATTCGTGAATCTTTACCGGATAGCGGTACGTGGTCTGGTGCAGAATCGTGAATTCCAAAATACGATTGTACTCGCTGGCGGCGGCTAGGCGACGGGGACGCGCGGAAAATACGACGTTTGCACCGCCGAGCCGACAGCGTCGAGCCGTGCACCGATGCGGGCGCTGAATTTGGTCGGCCCCTCATCGAGAATTTCCTCGAGTTGTACGAAATCAAGCATCGCCTGCAGCCGGCCGGTCACTCGTTCAGCCTCGTCGCTATAGGCGCCCATAGCGGTTCCCGATAGGCGATGCAGCGCATGATCGACTTCGCTGGTACAGAAGCGCACCGAGCGCGGGAAGCTGCGGTGTAAGAACAAAAAGGCGAGCGCCTCACTCGGATCGGACGACAAGCGCTGAGCGCGCACGAAGGGTTCGCTGGCACAACACATTTCGAGTAACCGCTGCCATTCGGGCGCCGAATCGTCGGCCGCATCGTGGGTCTTGAGGATGCGGGTCGTCATCGACGCGCGTTCTAGAAAGCGGCCGATCTGCAGAAAGCTCCACTCGTCGTCATGGGTGATCGTGGCATCGACGATCCCGCCGAACGCCTGCGCGGCGTCGCGCACCCGGCGCAAAAACGATGACGGGCCTTCGCGCGCGATCGCCCGCGGCGACTGCGCTTCGACGAACAAATACATCGAGTTGATCGCTTCCCAGACTTCGGTCGTGAGTTCGGCCCGTACTCCCAGCGCGTTCGACCGCGCGATGCGGATGCACGAGATGACCGAGCTGCGATTCTCCGTGGAGAACGTGCCGTAGGCGAAGGCGTCGTTGGCCAGCGTGGGCCCCTCGAAGGTTGGAATGTCCTCAGCTCCGCCGGCTAATTCGAGCACGCTGGACCAGACGCGACGCGCGCGATCGCTGCCCGCGGCAAGCCGGTCGACCGTGCGGTTGAAAGCAACATCGATTATGCGCGCCAGCGACTCGGCGCGCTCGATGTTGCGGCTCATCCAGTAGAGTGATTCAGCAACGCGCGAAAGCATCGTCCACCCCGACCGTCTGCCGCTTCATTGCGATCAATCCAGAATCCACGTATCTTTGCTCCCGCCGCCTTGCGATGAATTCACCACCAGCGACCCTTCTTGTAAGGCGACACGGGTCAAAGCGCAAGCCGGTACGTCGACCTCCTGGCCGTACAGCACGTACGGGCGCAAATCGATGTGGCGCGGCGCGATGCCGTCGCCCACGATCGTCGGATGACACGACAGCGGTATGATCGGCTGCGCGATGAACTCGCGCGGCGTGGCCTCGATCGCTTGGCGGAATTTCTCGCGGTCGATCTTCGTCGACGAGGGCCCCATGAGCATGCCGTATCCGCCGGACTGATTGGTATTCTTCACCACGAGTTCGTCGAGGTGCGCCAAGACGTGACGGCGCTGCGTATCGTCGTTGCAGTCGAAGGTCGGAACGTTCGGCAACACCGGTTCTTCGCCTAAGTAATACTTGATCATCGCGGGAACGAACGGGTACACCGCTTTGTCGTCGGCCACGCCGGTGCCGATGGCATTGGCGAGCACGACGTTCCCGGCGCGGTATGCATCCATCAACCCGGCGACGCCCAGTGAAGAATCGGATCGGAAATATAAGGGATCGAGATAGTCGTCGTCGATGCGGCGATAGATGACGTCGACCCGCTGGGTGCCCTTGGTGGTTTTCATGTAGACGACGTTATCGCGCACGATGAGGTCGTGGCCCTCGACGAGTTCGATGCCCATCCGGCGGGCCAGCATCGTATGCTCGAAATAGGCCGAGTTGTAGATTCCCGGCGTCAGCAGAACGATGGTCGGTTCGACATTGCCGAACGGTGCCGAATTCGTCAGTGCCGCCCGCAAGCGACGCGGGTAGTCGTCGACCGGCCGCGGCTGATAGTGCTCGAAGAGCCGCGGGAAGGACCGCTTGAGCACGTCCCGGTTCTCGAGCACGTACGAAATGCCCGACGGCGTGCGCAAATTATCTTCAAGCACGTAATAGGTGCCGTCTCGCCCGCGAATGAGGTCGACACCCGAAACGTGGATGTAGACATTGTGCGGAAGCTTGAGTCCGATCATCTCGCGTGAAAAAAAACGCGAGGAGTAAATCAGATCCCACGGTACGACCCCGTCGGTCAAGATCTGCTGCTTCCCATACACGTCGGTCAAGAACGCATTGAGCGCGTAAACACGCTGAGCGATTCCTCGCTTGATAAGCGACCATTCGTCGTTCGGAACGATGCGCGGAATGAGATCGAACGGTAAGATGCGTTCGGTGCCACGCGCATCGGCGTAGACGGTGAACGTCACACCGCGCTGCAGCAAGACCGCATTTACGGTCGCGACGCGATGTTGAAAGTCGCTCCAGTCGATGGAGCGCAACGTGCGGGCCAAACCGGCATAGTGCGAGCGCGGGACCCCAGCTCCATTCGCGAATTCGTCATAGAAGTCGACGCGCGCATACCGCTCGAGAAGGGACTGCATATGCGCAGCACGTTCCGCTTAGACGGTCGAGTTCACTTGGCCACGTGGCCAACAGCATCACTCCAGGGAACAAGGGTTGCGATGGACAGCAGAACACCGTGGAACTGGTTTGCCCTCGGCATCGCTTGCGGGTTGCGGTCGATGACCGGGCCCGCCGTGGTTCGCTGGCGCGCGGGCGACGCCGCCCGGTTGGTGTTCGCCGCATTCGCGGCCGGCGAACTCGTGGCTGACAAGTTGCCGGCCGCGCCCCCGCGCACCATGCCACCGGCACTCGCCTTTCGCGCCCTCAGTGGCGCTTTCACGGCCCGCAGCGCGGCTCGGGCAACCGGCGCCGACGGCAACGTGGCTGCGATCATGGGCGCGCTTGGGGCGGTATTCGGGTCGTACGTGGGCATGGCGCTACGGTTGAGCATCGTGCGCACCCTCCGGTTGCCCGACCCGCTCGTTGCCGCAGCGGAAGACATCTTGGCCGTCGGAGTGGCAATTGCAGCCAGCCGCCCGGGACCCCGAGCATAGCAATTTCATCCACACCATCCACAGCAGGTGTGTGGATGCATACCATACCGGCTAAGTCAGGCGGTCGCGCGGCGGGGCGATGGAGGGAAGGCGGCATCGATCGACCAGCGCGAATTTTGCCTCAGGCATGATCGAACTCAACGGCGTGCGCGACGCGCTGGCCACGTTGACGACCGCGGCTCCGCACTTTTATCGGGCGCCCGGCGGCTTGAAGCTCATCGGCGATACGACCGTGCGCAGTGAAGGCTTCGTGCTCGCGCTCGCGGTCGACCGGATGACGGTCGTGGCCGCCGCCTCGCGCCAAGACACCTCCGTCCAGGCCTATTCGCCGGCGCGAAACCAAACGGTGACCTTCGCGCCGGATGATGAGGCTGCGGTAGCCCCGGATGCCTGGCCGCCTGAAATTCGCCGCGTCGCTCGACGCTTGCGCCGCATCAACGCAAGCCTATCCGGCGCGGATCTGGCGTTTCGCTCTACGATTCCCGCACACGCCGGATTAGGCGCGTCCGCTGCGCTGAGCGTCGCCGCGGCCTTGGCCCTGCTGGGAACCGCCGGCGGTGAAATCGCGTCGGCGGACCTCATAGCACTCTGCCGCGAGAGCGCTACGGATATCGCGCCGATCGTCGCGACGCTCGCACAGCGCGAACACGCGCTCCTCGTCGACTGTCGCACGAGCGAGGCGACCCCGGTTCCGCTGCTGCCCTCGGGGACTGCCGTCGTCGTTTGCGATGCCGGCGGCGCGCCGGCCGATGTTGCCGCGCTCGACCGCGAACGGCAGACGCAATGCGACGAGGCAGCGGCGCTGCTCCGCGGTCACCTGCGCCGGGGCAAGACGTTGCGCGACGTTTCACTGGCCGACTTTTTGCGCCTCAACGAGAAACTGCCCACGCTATTACGGCGGCGCACCCGGCATGTGGTGACCGAGAACGTGCGCGTGCTGCAAACGGTGGCCGCCCTGCGCGCCCAAGATCCGGTTGCCGCCGGCGGGCGGCTCAATGAATCACACGATTCGCTGCGCGACGATTACGACTATAGCTCGATCGAACTCGACGTTCTCGTCTCGGCCGCGCGCTCGGTCGCCGGGGTGTATGGAACGCGCATGATCTCCCACGCGGGAGCGACGGTGTCGCTCGTCCGGCGCGACGCGAAACCGGCCTTCCGGTCGACTGTTATTACGGCGTTTCGCTCGGTCTTCGGCCGGGAGCCGGCCGTCTTCGAGGTTCGAGCGGCCGACGGTGCCGCGGTGATCGGCTGATCCGCCGCGGTGAATGCCGGGAGCACGCCGAGGTAAGACCTTTGGCCCCGTTCGTCGACCCAGGCAGCGGGTATTATCATCCAACGATCGCACGCTTGGCTAGCGGCCGGCGGCGTTCCGATCTCGCCTGATGTCAGCGCTTTCTTCGCGCAAAGGAAATCACCGATGACGGATCCGGACTCGCTTCAAGAGCACGCAACGCACATCGTTTTGCACGCCTGGATCGCCGCCTATTTGGCTGAAGGCGTGCAGCGCGAACCGGCGAGGCCGACGGCTTCCTTATTACTGTCAAGTCAAGCGCAGCGACTTCGCGAGTCAGCGATCGCGCTGCAAGCCGCGCTCGAAAAAATGCGCGCCGCGAACGAAAAGCTGGCCGCCCGCATGGCCGAGCATAAAGCATTTTTCGCCAAATACGAAGCCCCGTAATAAACGCGCCGCGGCGTCAAACGCGGCGGCATCCCGATGCACCGTGGTGAATGGACGGCGGGTAAACCCCTGTCCTAACTCACTACCTATGCAAACGGAGAAGTGACGCTCATGCGAGCCATGCAACTCGACACGCCCGGTCCGATCGAATCGAAGCCCCTGCACTTGCGCGACGTTGCGGTCCCTACTCCGGGCCCTGGCGAAGTCCTCATCCGCGTGACGGCGTGCGGCGTCTGCCGCTCGAACCTGCACATGATCGAAGGCGATTGGGTCGCCAACGGCGTGCCGGCCAAATCGCCGATCGTTCCCGGGCACGAAGTTGTCGGAAAAATAACCGAGCTTGGCGCCGGTGTGGATTGGCTCAAGATCGGCGATCGCGTCGGCGTGCAGCCGCTCTGGTCGACCTGCGGCCACTGCGAGTTTTGTTTGACGGCGCGCGAGCAATTGTGTCAGACCAAACAAATCACCGGCGAAACACTCGACGGCGGGTATGCCGAATATATGCTGGCGTACGCGTTACACGCATACGTTATCCCCGACTCGATCAGCGATGCCGAAGCCGCGCCGTTATTCTGCCCGGGTGTTACGGCCTACGGCGCGGTGCACAAGGCGCAACTGCAGCCCGGTCAAACGATGGCGCTCTTTGGCGTCGGCGGCGTCGGCCATATGGTGTTGCAGTTCGCGGCGCTCACCGGCGCTGAAATGATCGCGGTAGCGCGCGGTAAAAATCATCTCGAGCTTGCCAAGAAGCTCGGTTGCGCGCACACCATTGATTCGAACGAAGGCGACGCGGGCGACGCGCTCAAGAAGCGCGGCGGCGTTGACGTCGCAATCGTGTTCGCGCCGTCGACGCCGATGCTGCGTCAAGCCATCGCAGGTACCAAGCCCGGTGGCAAGATCATCGTCGGTACGTTCACCGATCCGGGCCCGTTCTTTTTTCCGGATCAAAAGCAAATCATTGGTTCGGTCATCGGCTCCCGCTGGGAAATGAACGACGTGCTCAAAATCGCGGCGACCGGTAAAGTGAAGTCGATGATCGAGACGTTTCCGCTCGAACAAACCGACGAGGCCTTGCGCCTGCTCAAAGCCGGCCAAATTGAAGCCCGCGCCGTACTGACGATGTAATTCGGTCGCCACCGGCGTTGCTCTTCGTGCGACGCCGGTAATACGGTCGAGGGCGCCGTTCGCGCGGCTAACTCAGGCGTTCCGGTCGCCCGAGAGCCGGTGTCGGCAATTGTTATCGGACGAGAAATCAATGTGTTACGCCGGTGACGTGAAATGCCGAGCACCGCTAAATCGATCGGCTAGTTACGCAAAAGTATTGCGGACGAACTGCGTGGAAAAGTCGGTATGCTTGGCAACGGTCGGGTACGATCTGAGCGACCGTGAAAGGGTTCTCGAACATGCTTGAGGTGGCGCAGCCGCATCTTCTAACCGCTAAAGAGTATCTCACTCTGGACGTACCCGAGCGGACCGAGCTTCTTGGAGGAGTGATTTACGACGTGTCGCTCGTAAATCCACCGCACACTCATGCGGTCCGGCAGCTCAACCGGGCGCTTTCGCGTGGCCTTGACGATGCCTTTGTGGTCGCCATACAGGACCCGATCGTAATCGGCGGATGGCGCGGGCGCGATGCACCATTAGTTGATGTTGCGGTTATTCAAGCGAAAAGCTACACGCAAACTCCGACTGCGGAGGACGCGTTTGCCTTCATCGAAGTTTCGCACTCGACGTACCTGGACGACCGTAACTATAAAATTCCGCTCTACGTACGAGCCAATGTGCAGGCATGGATTGTTAATATTGAACGACGGCAGGTCGAGTTTTACAGCACGGTCGAGCATCTAGCGCTACCAAACGGCGTGGTCATCATCGAGGATGGCAACTTTGAGGTGTGCGGCGTTACGATCCGAGTCGCCGACTTATTCGACGAAGCTTGAATTCGAGCGAATAAAGGTAGCGGAGCGCGCGCTCACCGTTCCCGTGATTTCCAAAGCGTAAGATTGGCCCACCTCAGTCGCGGCGCCAGGCGGCACCTGTTAAGCGCAAGACGCCTCGCGTGAACATCGGCGACGATGGCGTGCCCGCAAGCTTCAACTCGCTGAGTACAAGCCGAGGATCGGCGTGGCGCGCGACCACCAACGGTGCGACCATGCGGTATGCTTTCTCGTTCGCGGCCGCCTTGTCGACGATGTAAAAGCGAAAGCGGACGTGCTTACCCGTCGCCGGATCGCTAAGCGTTATCGCGGTATAACCGGGTGACTTAGCGAGATAGGCGCCTTGCACGCCGGGCGGATACAGCGTCCCCTTTTGCTTGAGATCCATGATGTCGGTGTTCTGCGCGTTATCGACTTGCCAGGCAGCGCCGTCACGCATCGCAATCGTGATCGTATCCGCGACGTGATACATCAGATCGCGACTTGCTTCGTTGATGTCGACCGTGTTGTCGTACGGCGCGAGGTCGCGGTCGATATCCGCCAGCATTGCGGTCGCTTGACTATCGCCGTTGGTAACGAGCTTTTGCGCCGCTTCGATTTCCGCGCGCATGAGCGCCGCCCGATCGTTCGGCAGAAGTCCCTGGTTAACGTCGCCGTCGATCCGCTCGCCCAATACGCGAACCAGCGCCTGATCGGGCACCGGATCGTACGCTGACGCTGCGACCGGCAATACGAGCACCGTTAAGAACGCTGTGGCAAAAAGACCCTTCATATATCGAATACGGCCCCCGCCACACCGGAAGTTCCGTCGTACATTCGGCACGTACCTCGTAACGATAGCGGCCGCACCTCACGCCAACTCAAAGTTGCTTTGCGAGTACCGCGCCGGGCGTTGACACCATGGCTTAGCCGACGCTCGAACCGGCGCGGTCTTCGACACGGTGTGCCACGCGGGGGTCGGCACGCAAACCGCTGTGTTAACGGCGGCGGCCATCAACCGGCCGGCGAGTCCGTCATACCGGCTGCATGCGATAACTCGCTTTTTCGCACTGAGTAGGGCATGAGTTTTCCCCAATAACGCTCGAGGACTTCATAGCACTCGCACGTTGCTGACTCTAGGCCGGCTCGGTTGCGGATGACGATGTGACCACGTGAATACGAGATAAAGCCGGCTTCTTGCAGTGCAGAAGCCGCTAAAGTGACGCCCGTTCGACGAACGCCTAGCATTTGGCTTAAAAACTCCTGCGTTAAAGAAATGGTGTCGCTGTCGACACGATCGTGGGCCATGAGCAGCCAGCGTGCGCAGCGTTCGTTGGTAGAATGAAGGTTGTTGCAGGCCGACAGTTGCGCGCTGCTCATGAACATCGCCTGTGCGAAGCGCAGACAATACGCCTTAAATTCGGGATGTCTCTCGAGCGCAGTGACAAAGTCACTACGCGTGCAGCAGTACGCGGAATCTGGAACTTGCACGATTGCACGGTGGTTGGAACTGCTTTGACCGAGCGCGATCGGCAGGCCGGTCGTTCCTTCGCGACCGACGATTCCGACTTCGGCGGTTTCGCCGTCCGACATCACGAGCACGATTGAAACGATGCTAGCGATCGGAAACAGCACCTTGTCTATGCGTTCATCGCTGTCGTAGACGATGTCACCGAGCTTGAGGGAAACTTTAACGAGCGCGGACTCGAGATTCGACGGCTTGCTCGGCAAGCTATCGAGGAAGAGATTGCCGGTTGTATGCGTAGGGAAAGCCATTATCGCACGCGGTCTCGATCTGCGCTGACCGCATAGAAGATCAGCAAGATTCAGAACACTCGGCAGAGGCCGCCGGCAACTCTATGATGAGACCAGGCGGACCGCGCAACATTCAAAAATACCGGTGCGTCGAGGTTGGAGGGCTTCGCGAAAACACGGCCTTTCGCCCTTCGAGCAGGATGTGTGCGAACCGGGCATATCAGGTACGAGCTTCTCGCGGCCGAGAAACCTCGCAAGGGAGACCGCGTCTCCGGCATCCGGAGTAACTGTTTATGCCTTTTCTCCAACACTTCCATACGGCGGATGCGGCGGCCGCGTCGAATTTACGGCGCGAATTCATGGCTTTTCTTCGCGCTCGATGTACGGCTGATTCGGACTATGAAGGCGCGGAAATCACCTTTGGCGAGCTTGTTGCAAACGTCGCTCGCCACGCTCCTGGTCCAATTCATATCGTCGTGCACTCAGATTCCCGGGGCAGAGTTCGGATCGACGTCATCGATACGGGGCCGGGCTTCACCTACGTGCCCACGCTGCCGGCGATGGCGAGCGAATCGGGACGCGGCCTTTACCTCGTATCGAAGCTCTGCACGGACGTTTGTGTTACCGTCAGAGAGCAACGCAATGTCGTCCGTGCGGTTCTGCCGGTTGTTGAAGACCCTTGAAACTAGAACCAAGGTGAATCGTAAAACCGAATCTGGCCGCAATCATCCTTAAGAACGGAAGTAGCGGAGATTATCTCATTGACGGCGGCAACACATTCTCGACAATAAACACTTTATCGAGCTGTGTGAGAGTAAGTATTCGCGCGACGCGGGGATGAATATTTTTCAGACGCAGGTTCGTGTCGGGGGCTCGTTGACGCCACACGTTCAAGTGCCCGACCAGTGCGCCAAGACAGGCGCAATCCAGACTTTCCGTCGTCGCAAGATCTAAAAGTACGTCGCTGTGTGGCTGGACAGCCTGAAGCTCCGCACGTAGTTGGTCGAGCCGATAGATATCGTAGTAGCCGCCACGCAACAAAACCGCGTGCGTCATTTTTCGCCGTGTGCACCGTGCGTCCGCGTTACGGCGGAAGATCCGCCGGACAGTTCGCCTGACCTCATTAGGTTATTCTCTTGACGCTGGTGCAGAAACGGCTGATGCACGGATTGAATCACGACGGCACTACAGTGCGGCTCTACAATACTGACGATCATCGTTTGGGAAAGGGGCACGCTGCCACGTTCTTCGAGCAACTCCAGAGCGATCGAGCGGACGCTTTCGGCGGCTTCTTGAGCTGATGAACGGACGACATAGAGATGCAATGCGGAACTGTGCGCCGCAAAACCGTTCTTATGCGGCGAAACACGAATGCGGAACGGGTTCATGGAACTTAAGCCTGACCTTCGTTGCGGCGTCTGCGGCTTTAAGCATCTCCACTAGGCGCCGCGCGGTCGGCTAGAAAGCGAACATATAAGCAAAAACGTTTTCGAACTCGTGCGCTCTAACCGGACCCTTGCTTGAGGCGCGGGATTGTAGTTCGATAGGCTGTGCGCTCCGATGATCGCGAATCCGTCACGCCCGACCCGACGCCGCGATTCGTATGCGGACCTTCACCGATGCGTACGGCCAGGCCCCTTGGCTTGGCGCGCGACGATTCTGAATCAATCGATGAGATACGTGCTGGTTCATTGCCCCCTTGTTACGTCGAGCGATATACAGAAAAAGCCGCCGGCAGATGCCGGCGGCTCCCGCTGGTCTCGGTTCCCAAACGTTCGTCGAGCTGTCACTCGGCGAATCGCAGGCGAAGCGAAACCTACATCATGTCGTAGCCGCCGCCGCCACCCATGCCGCCCATGCCACCGCCGGCGCCTGCGCCCGCGTTCTGCTTGGGTTCGGGCTTGTCGGCGATCAACGTTTCGGTCGTGAGCACGAGTGCACCGATCGAAGCTGCGTTTTGCAGCGCCGAGCGCGTGACCTTGAACGGCTCCACGATACCGGCCTTGATCATGTCGACGAGGTCGCCGCTCATCGCGTCGAAGCCTTCGCCGAGCTTGGAATTCTTGACCCGGTTCACTTCGACTGAACCCTCAAAGCCCGCGTTTTCCGCGATCTGGCGAAGCGGTTCTTCGAGTGCGCGACGGATGATGTCGACGCCGATCTTCTCATCGGGATTCGCGACTTTGACGTCGCCCAGGCCCTTGAGCGCATGCACCAGCGAGCTGCCGCCGCCGGGGATCATGCCTTCTTGGACGGCCGCGCGGGTCGCCGAGAGGGCATCTTCGATGCGATGCTTCTTCTCTTTGAGTTCCGTTTCCGTCGCTGCGCCGACTTGGATGACCGCGACGCCGCCCGAGAGCTTGGCAAGGCGTTCTTGCAGCTTCTCGCGATCGAAATCGGAATCGGTCTCGTCGATCTGACGCTTGATCATCTCGATGCGGCCCTTGATCGCATCCTGCTTACCGCGGCCGTCGACGATGGTCGTCTCTTCCTTGGTAACCTTGACGAGCTTAGCTTGGCCGAGCAGGTCGGGCGAGACTTTATCGAGCTTGAGCCCGAGTTCTTCGCTGATGACGGTCGCGCCGGTGAGGGTCGCGATGTCCTTGAGCATCTCTTTGCGACGGTCGCCGAAGCCCGGCGCCTTGACGGCGACGGTCGTGAACGTACCGCGCAGCTTGTTGACGACGAGCGTCGCGAGGGCTTCGCCTTCGACGTCTTCAGCAATGATCAAGAGCGGCTTCTGGACCTGGACGATCTTCTCGAGCAACGGCAGAATGTCGGCGATGGCCGAAATCTTGCGCTCGGTCACGAGGATGTACGGATCGGTCAGTTCGGCCTGCATCCGCTCGCTGTCGGTAACCATGTACGGCGAAATGTAGCCCTTGTCGAAGAGCATGCCGTCTTTGGTCTCGACATCGGTCTTCATCGACTTCGACTCTTCAACCGTGATGACGCCGTCTTTGCCGACCGCATTCATCGCCTGCGAGATGAGTCCACCGATCTCTTTGTCGTTGGCCGAGATCGAGGCAACCTGCGCGATTTTGTCGGCGGTGTCGACGGTCTGGACCATCTTTTGCATCTCGGCAACGGCCGCTTCAACGGCCTTCTCGATGCCGCGCTTGATCAGCAGCGGATTCGAACCAGCGGTGACGTTGCGCAGACCCTCGCGGATAATGGCTTGCGCCAAAACCGTCGCGGTGGTCGTGCCGTCGCCGGCGATATCATTGGTCTTGGAAGCGACTTCCTTCACGAGCTGCGCGCCCATGTTCTCGAACACGTCGGGAAGTTCGATTTCCTTGGCGATCGTGACGCCGTCGTTGGTGATCGTCGGCGAACCGAACTTCTTGTCCAGAACGACGTTGCGGCCTTTGGGCCCCAGAGTTACCTTGACGGCATCCGCAAGGATGTTGGCGCCACGCTCGAGCGAGCGGCGGGCATTTTCGTCAAATACGAGTTGCTTAGCTGCCATGGTTTTGCCTTATACTCCGACCGGAACGCGCTCTTCACTGACCACAGCGAGAACGTCTTTTTCCGAGATGATGAGAACTTCTTTGCCTTCGAGTTTGATCTCGCTACCCGAGTACTTCGAGTAGATGATCTTATCGCCGACCTTGACGCTCAGCGGCAACACGGTGCCATTGTCGAGCGTGCGGCCGGTTCCAATTGCGAGAACGCGGCCTTCCTGCGGCTTCTCTTTTGCCGTATCGGGGAGAAAAACGCCGCCGGCGGTCTTCTCAGCCTGCTCTACGTGCTCGACGACAACACGATCGCCCAGTGGCTTTAAATTCACGAAACTTTTCCTCCAAATCAAGATCTTGCGGTCTTGGCACTTCTGGCACACGAGTGCCAGCGGGACCTAGATTAGCAGACTCGGCCGGTGAGTGCAAGGGGGAAACCGCCGATCGCGTAGCGCTAGCCGCTGATGTGATACGCCTCGCCGGGCCGGAACGCGGGACCGCTCGCCGAAACACGCCGCATGACCAACGTCCTGCCGCGCCGGCGAACGCTCCGGGCCGGAATCGTGGCCGGCGCGATTGCCGGCGTTCTCATGCTCGTGTGTCTTGTCGCCATGCACGCCCTGGTGCTGCGAACCCCGGGTTTCACGCTCGCGGGGCTGTTCGCGTTCGATGCTTCCACGCTCGTCGGGCGAGCAGCGTACGGCGCTGATTCGTACGCGGCGCTGGGTGCCGCGCTGCACTTTTTGGTCGCGATCGGCTGGGCGGTCGGCTATGCCGTGCTGGCGCAGCGCGAACGTCAGTTGCGCGCCCGGCCGCTCATCTCGGGCGCTGCGTTCGGGCTCATCATCTACTTTGCGATGCAACTCGTGCTCGTTGCGGCAAATCTGTATCGCATTCCGACCCCGGCGGAACTCGGCGTCGACCTCCTCGCGCACATTGCTTTCTACGGCATTCCCGTCGCCTTACTCGTCGCGCGGTTTGCTCCGCCCGAATGAAGCGCTAGATGCTCGCGCACATCGTGGTCGATCTGGACGCCGTTCGGACGAACATCGCAGCCTTACGCGCCACGGTCGCGCCGGCTCGCGTGGCCGCGGTTATCAAGGCCAATGCCTACGGCCACGGCCTCGTCGCGGTGGCCCGCGCCATTGCGACAGCGGCGGATCGACTGTGCGTGTACGAACTCGACGAAGCGGTCCGCCTGCGTGACGCCGGCATCGCCGCACCCATTCATGTACTGGGTCCGATCGCACCGGCCGATCTTGATGCCGCCGTAGCGGCCGGCGTCGCGGTGACGGTCTGGGATCAGGGCGCGTACGCAGCGGATTTGGCCGGCGCCGCTCGGCGTCGCGGGCACGCCGTCGCCGTTCACGCCAAGATCGATACCGGCGTCACGCGCTTAGGTTTGCCGGTTGCCGACGCGCCGGACGCGGTAGCGGCCTACGCCGCGCAGCCGGCGTTCGCGCTGGCCGGCGTCTTTTCGCATCTGGCGGCGGCGGAAGAACTCGACTCGACCTATACCCGCGACCAGCTTGCCGCGTTCGAGGCGGCAACCGCCGGGGTAAACGCGGGCGTCGAACGGCACATCGCGGCCTCGGCTGCGGCGATGCTCTGGCCGCAAACACGCCTCGATGCGGTGCGCGCGGGGATCGCGATCTACGGCATCTGGCCGTCGGCTCCGACCGCAGCGATCATGCACGAACGTGGGCTGATCCTGCATCCTGCCCTGAGCTGGTTCACCCAAATTGTGGCCGTGCATGACGTGCCGGCTGAAACGTCGGTCGGCTACGGCTGCACGTTTCGAACCACGCGCGCCTCGCGCATCGGCACGCTGCCCATCGGCTATGCCGAAGGCTTGCCACGCAGCCGCTCCAATCGCGGAAGCGTTTTGGTCGCCGGGCGGCGGGCGCCGCTCATCGGGCGCGTCTGCATGAATATGACCTTCATCGACGTGACCGACATTCCGGAGGCCCGGCCGGGGCAGCGCGTCACCTTGATCGGCACGGATGCCGCTGAGCGCATCGATGCCGCCGAAGCTGCCGGCTGGGCCGACACGATCGCGTACGAACTCGTTACCCGGATTCCGGCGCACGTTCCGCGGCGCTACATCGGTGATGCCGAGAGCGGCAACACCTTGGGGGAACGCGCGTTACAGGCGCGCTGAGGTTGCCCCCAAGGCGGCATGCGCTGCGGCCAGATCGAGCGTGCCTTCATATAACGCCCGCCCGACGATGGCCGCGTCGACGGTTGCAGGGGTGCCGTCGCGGACCGCCAGCAGATCGGCGAGCGTCCGGGCGCCACCGCTGGCGGTGATCCGGGCGGCGGTCAAACCGGCAACATGCGCCAGCGCCGCCACGTCGTAGCCGAGCCCCATGCCGTCGCGCGCGATCTCCGTGAAGACGATGCGTTCGATGCCCCAGCTCGCAACGGTCCGCACCAGGTCGTCGCGCCGAACCGCACTCTGCGCCTGCCAGCCGCGAGTTGCCACGCGGTCGCCGCGCGCGTCGATGCCGGCGACCACGGCCGAGCCGAACTCGGCGACGAGGGCACGAGCCGTTTCCGGCGCTTCTACTAACAGCGTGCCGATAACGACGGTTCGCGCACCGGCTTCAAGCCGCAATCGGACATCGGCAACCGTCCTGATGCCACCGCCGGTTTGGACCGGCACGTCGACCGCGGCGCAGATCGCGCGCAGCGCCGCGGCGTTTTGACCGGTGGCAAACGCGCCGTCGAGATCGACGACGTGCAGTTGCGCGGCACCGGCGGCGACAAAGCTGCGCGCGCGCGCCACCGGATCGTCGTCGTAGCGCGTTTCGCGCGCCGGGTCGCCGCGTTCCAGCCGCACGCAGCGACCCCCGCGCAAGTCGATGGCCGGAACGATGGCAAGCCTGCGCATCAGGCCGCGATGCGCAAGAAGTTGTCGAGCAGCCGGCCGCCCGTGCGGGCGCTTTTTTCGGGATGAAATTGTGTCGCCATGACATTTTCCCGCGCGACGATCGCGGCGAAGCGCTCCCCGTATTCCGTACTGGCGACCACGTCGCAACTATCGGTTACGCGATACGAGTGCAAGAAGTACGCATAGTCACCGTCGAGTACGCCGGCCGCGAACGGGTGATTCGATTCGATCCGCAGATCGTTCCAGCCCATGTGCGGAACGCGCGGCGAATCGACAAAGCCGCGCACCGTTCCGGACAAGACGCCCAGGCCCCGGTGCGAACCGTACTCATCGCTCGATGCGAAGAGCGCTTGCATACCAACACATATGCCTAAAAACGGCTTGGCGGCCGCGATATGGGCGCCGATCGCCCGATCGAGTCCGCGCTCGATCAAAGCCTGCATCGTCGCGCCGAAAGCGCCGTCGCCCGGCAAAATCGCAGCGCCGGCCGCCGCGACCCGCTGCGGATCGTCGCTAAGCTCGAAGGACGCCCCGCGCCGTTCCAGCGCCGAAACGAGCGAGCCGATATTACCGCCGCCATAATCGATTACCACTAACGCCGGTTGTCCCATGGAGCGGGCCGTTCGGCAGAAAACACCGGCGCGCATGCGTCGATACTTTTACCCGATGCGCAACCGGTAACGACGCTTTTGCGGGGAACGATTAAGTCGAAATGCGTAACCGGCGAAACACCTGGATCCTCAGCGGCGCGGTCATCGCCGCGCTCGTCATCGCTCTGGTCGCCTTGGGCGGCGTCCACGCGGCGGCCCGGCTGGCGCGCACTGCCGTTCGGCTCACCCAAGGCCCCGCGCACCTGACGGTTCCCGAGGGCTTCACGGTCGAACGTATCGCTCACGTCGAGGGTCCGCGCGAGCTGGCGATTGCGCCCAATGGCGACTTATTCGCCGGGACCAACGATACGCGGATCATCGTCGTCGCCGACGCGCAAGGAACGCCCAAACCACCCGCTACCTTTACGCAGATCGACGGCCACCCGGTCGCCGGGGTGACGATTGCCGGCAACACGATGTTCATCGGTGCGCAGTTCGGTGTGTACGCGCTCCCGTACCAAACCGGCGACCGCGTCGCGCGGGCTGCACCGCATAAAATAGCAACTGTGCGGCCCAGCGGCATCGCGCGCGATCATGTGACGACGTCCGTTGCGGTAGCACGCGGTGTGCTCTACGCCGCCGTCGGCTCGTCGTGCAACAATTGTCAGCCCGATCTCGACGCGACGCGCGCCTCCATCGTGCAGATGCAGCTCGACGGGACGAACCTCGGGCCCAAGGCCGAGCATATCCGCAATGCCATCGCCCTGACCTCGAATCCGCAAACCGGGTCGCTTTGGGCCGGTGTCGCCGGTCAAGATGAACTTGCGCACGGACATCCGTACGAAATCGTCGACGATATCAGCGCCCATCCGGGCGTCGCCGATTTCGGCTGGCCGTATTGTTACGAGAATCGGCAAGCCGTTAGCGCAAGCCACGACTGTTCGCGCGTCGCACTACCGCGGGTTGCGCTGCCGGCATATGAAACGCCGGTGGGTGCGGCGTTTTATCCAGCTACCATTGCGGGTCCATACGCGTTTGGGCCGGACTACCGCGGTGGACTTTTCGTTGCGTTGCACGGTTCGTGGCATATGCCGCCGGTGCCGCCGCGCGTTGTGTTCATCCCGATGCGCGGCGACGATCCGCAAACTCCGGTACAGTGGGGCGACCCAAACGCCCAATGGCATGAATTCATGGGCGGTTTTCAGCAAGCCGATGGCGGCCGGATCGGACGACCGACCGGCGTGGCCGTTGGAACCGACGGTAGTCTGTTCGTCGCCGATGATGATGCAGATACGATTTATCGCATTCGGCCGCAGCACAAATAACGTTCGAGGCGAACAGCCATAGGATGAGTTTGCTGTACGAGACACTCGCATCACGAGCCCGGTCCGATTTCCCCGCTCTGAACCGCACGATCGGCGGCATGCCGGTGGCATACTTCGACGGGCCGGGCGGCACGCAAGTGCCCCAACGCGTCGTCGACGCCATCACCGGGTATCTCGTGCACAACAACGCAAACGATGGCTGGGCATACCGCTCGAGCGTCGAAACCGATGCGGCGCTGCGTCAAGCGCGCGCGTCCGCGGCGGCATTCGTCAACGCCGGCTCAACCGACGAAATCTTGTTCGGCAACAACATGACCACGTTAACGTTCCACATCGCACGCGCCGTCGGCCGGTCGTTGCAGCCGGGCGACGAAATCATCGTCACCGACCTCGATCACCACGCGAACATCGATCCGTGGCAGGCGCTGGCCCGCGATTACGGCGCCGTCATCAAACGTGTTCCGTTGCGCGACGGGCGGCCCGCGCTCGATCTCGATGCATACGAAGCGTTACTTGGGCCGCGCACGCGGCTCGTCGCGGTCGGCTTGTCGTCGAACGCGTTCGGTACTATCAATCCGGTGGCTCGGATGGCGGCAGCCGCGCATCGCGCCGGCGCACTCGTTTTCGTCGATGCGGTGCACGCTGCCGCGCACGCCCTCGCCGACGTTCGCGCGCTGGGTGCCGACATGCTCGCGTTTTCGGCTTATAAAGTGTACGGACCGCACGTCGGCGTGGCGTACGTGCGCGACGAGCTGCTCGAACGGCTCGAGTTTCCGCGCCTAGCGCCGCAAGAACCCAAAGGGTCGCGCCGGGCCGAAAGCGGCACACTCAATCACGAAGGCATCGTCGGCACTGGCGCCGCGATCGATTATCTGGCCGAGTTCGGCGGCTCGGACGATCTGCCGGCGACGGATCGGCTACGAGCGACATTCAGTCGGCTCGGCAGTGAAGAGGAAGCCGTTTTCAGCGTGCTCGTCGACGGCTTACGCGGGCTGCCGAATATCACGTTGTACGAACCGCCCGCCGGCGTGGCGCGTCACCCGACGGTCGCCTTTAGCGTCGCCGGCCAGGGCGCGCGCGCGGTCGCTGCGCGCTTGAGCGACGCGCACGGCATCTTTGTCTCGCACGGCAATTTCTACGCCGCAACGGCCGTTGCCCAACTTGCTCCGAACGCGCCGGAAGGCATCGTGCGCGCCGGTCTTAGTGTGTATTGCACCGCCCAAGAAGTTCGCCGCTTGCTCGAAGCGCTCAGCATGTGAGTCGCCGCCGTTCACCGCAACGCCGGGGGTTGGCTACTCCAAGAGACCTTTGGTCGATAACACTTCGTCGCTCCCGGTGCGCGTTTTCGCTTGCCGGAACGCACGCGCGAACGCCTTGAACGCGGCTTCGCAGAGATGATGAGCGACGTCGCCGTTCATTTGCATGAGGTGCAAGTTGAACCGGCCGTTATCGGTTACCGCACGAAAAAATTCGCGGATCATTTCGGTTTTGAAGTCGCCTAAATTTTCGACGAAAAACGCGATTCGGAAATTGAGATACGAGCGTCCCGACAAATCCACGCTGCAAGCGACGAGCGCGTCGTCGAGCGGCACCATCACGGAGCCGTAGCGCTCGATGCCGCGTTTGTCGCCCAGCGCGTCGTAGATCGCCTTGCCCAGCGCGATGCCCACGTCCTCGATGATATGGTGGTGGTCCATGCCGTCGCCGCGCGCGACCACGGTCAACCCGCAGCCGCTATGTTTGGCGAACGCTTCGAGCATGTGATCCAAGAACTTCACGTCGGTCGAAATCTCGATCGGACCGCCATCGAGCTCCAAGCGCAAGTCGATCTGCGTTTCTTTGGTCGTGCGCTCGACCGTTGCGTGCCGGCGCATCATGGATGCACGCCGTTCACGATCGCGCTCGCCGCACGCGGCCGAATGCCGAGCCGGCGGCCAATCTCGGCGTGGACGCTACGGAGGACGGTTGCGCCGACGACCACACCTTCAACACCGCGGTCGACCAACATGGCTGCCATGCTTGAGGGTTCGAGACCTGACCGCGCCCTCCCGCACCGATGCATTGCTCCGGCTCAGAGCCGAACGATTAACTTGCCGACGTGCGCTCCGGGTGCGAACAACGACAAAAACGCTTCCGGTGCGTTCTCTAAACCGTCGACGAAGGTTTCAAGTCCGGTAACTTTACCGGCGGCGACCAGCGGCGCCACTTCATGCAGAAAGTCGGCGTTACGCGCCATGTGGTCCGATACGATGAAGCCTTGTAACTTTAGACGTTTTTGAATGATGGTCATGATGTTGCGCGGGCCGGGTACCGGCTCGTTATAGCCGCCGATCATGCCACAGAGTGAAGCGCGCCCATGATCTTTGAGAACCGCGAGCGCCGCTTCGAGCTGTTCGCCGCCGACGTTATCGAAATAAAAATCGATGCCCATTGGCGCGGCGCTTTGCAATTGCTTGGTGATGCGGCCCGGCTCGACGACGATGACGTCGTCAAAATGGAGTTCTGTCTGTAGCAGCGCGGCACTGGACTTGGAACGCGTGCTGCCGATGACTCGCGCGCCACGGAGTTTCGCCAGTTGTCCGGCGATGCTTCCGACGGCGCCGGCGGCCGACGAGATGAACACCGTTTCTCCGGCCTTCACCTCGTCAATGAGAAAAAGTCCGGTGTATGCCGTGAAGCCGGTCATACCCAAGGCACCGAGATACGCGCTCGGCGAGACACCGAGCGTATCGATCGGACGAAACGCTTCCACCGGCCCGCTGGCAAAGGTGCGCCAGCCTTGCGAATGCAGCACGGTGGTCCCGACCGGTAATCGCGCATCGCGCGACGCCTCGACGACGCCGACGGCACCGCCTTCGAGCGGCCGGCCGACCTCAAACGGCGCGACGTACGAAGGCCGGTCGCTCATGCGCCCGCGCATGTATGGATCGACCGACATGAAGGTGTTGCGGACGAGCACTTGCGCCGCTCCCGGCTCCGGAATTTCGCAATCAACAACGTCGAAATTGTCCGCTGTCGGCAGACCTTCCGGTCGAGCGACGAGCCGGACCTCACGGCACTCTCTCATCGAGAACCCTTCCGCGGCGCTCGCTCTTCCCCCGCACCGGTAGCCGGCTGTGCCCGCGACGCTGCACCTCGCGACGTACCCGGGCCCGCGCATCTATGCCGACCGGCGTCTGTTCTTTCCATATCAGCCGGCTTGACATGCAACTCTTTAGTTGCATATAATCGAATGGTGGCAGCGGCAAGCATGGACCGCGCGTTCAAAGCACTTGCGGATTCTACCCGGCGCGAACTTCTCGATGCGCTGTATCGGGAAAACGGTCAAACGCTAGGCGCATTGTGCGCGCACCTCGACATGACGCGGCAGGCGGTTTCGAAGCACCTCGCAGTGCTCGAAGCAGCGAATCTCGTCGCTAGTGTTTGGCGCGGCCGCGAGAAGCTGCACTATTTAAACCCGCTGCCCATCGCGGACATTGCCGATCGTTGGATCGGTAAATTTGAACGACAGCGTTTACGCGCATTGCGCGACCTCAAAAGCGCCTTGGAGGCTCTATCTGATGAGTAAGCCGTCTTTTTTGTACGTCACGTATATCGTCACAACACCCGACAAGCTGTTTGATGCGCTGATCGATCCGGAGATGACGCGCCGCTATTGGGCCAACGGCCGCAATGTCTCGGACTGGCAGGTCGGATCGACATGGCGGCATGAGGACTATGACGATGCCGATGACATTGACGTTGCAGGCACGGTGCTTGAAAAAGATCCGCCACGGCGCCTCGTCGTGTCGTGGGCACGGCCGAGCGATGTCGGCGAGCCCGCCAAGCGCTCACGCGTCAGCTTCGATCTCGAACCGATGGAAAACTCCGTGCGTTTGACCGTGACACACGATGAACTCGAACCCGACTCCGACATGCTGCGCGGCATCACGTGGGGCTGGCCCGCGGTGTTGTCGAGTTTAAAGACACTGCTTGAAACAGGCAGCGTGGTGCCCAAACTGTGGTCGGCGCAAGCCGCTTCCCAGACCACTGCGTGACGCATTCGTCCTGTGAGAGGGGCGCACGACGGCTCGCGTCGGCGCCTCGCTCGTCGTTTTCAACCGTGTGAGAACAGCTCTCGATAGCGCACCGGCGACAGACTTGTGGCGCGTCGAAAGTGTTGCCGTAAGTTGGCCGGCGAGCCTAATCCGACGTGCGTCGCGATTTCTTCCACCGTGAGGCTGGTGGTTTCAAGCAACTCCTTGGTACGGCCGATACGCTGCTGCTGTAGCCATGCCAAAGGCGCCGATGCGGTTCGCTCGACAAATCGGCGATGGAAATTACGGCGCGACATATGCGTCTTTGACGCCATCTCGCTCACGGTAATCGGTTCGCCGAGTACCGAGAGCATCCACTGTTGCACCATCGAGATCCGGTCGTCGCCGGGCGGGATTGGCGCCGTCTCGATGAATTGCGCCTGTTCTCCCTCGCGGCGCGGCGCCATCACGATTCGTTTCGCGACATGATTTGCAATCGAGCCGCCGAGATCTTTACGCAGCATGTGCAGCAAGAGGTCGACGCCGGCCGTCACGCCGCCCGAAGTCAACACCGAACCGTTGTCAACGAACAGTACCGTCGGATTTACGTTGACCGCCGGGAACTGGCGAGCAAGATCGTCGCATAACGACCAGTGCGTGGTTACCGTCAACCCGTCGAGCAAGCCGGCTTGGGCGAAGGCAAACGCACCCGAGCAAATCGAAACCATGCGGGCCCCGCGCTTCGCACATGCCTGTAACATTGCGAGCGTTGCCGCATCGAGCTTCGTGCGCGACGCTGCGGCGTAGCCGGGCACGATCACCGTCTGCGCGTGTTGCAGCAGCCGCAGATCACCGTCCGGCACAAGCGTGAGACCGCCGGCGACCGCGACGGCTTGGCCGTTGATCGTGGCCGTGCTGACCGCATAGAATTCGGACGCCTCGCGCGCCAAGACGTGCATCGGAATTGCGAAGTCCAGCGGCAGGACCTGCTCGATCAGTAGCACCGCCACGCGATGTCGGCTCATGGCACAATTCTAGCGTATCTTGGCAATCCCGCCACTCACGTGGCGGCTTCGGCGACGCGCATACTGAGCTCGGGACGAGCCAGCCGCCGCCCCAACGCACCTGGATTCGCAAGGAGTTTCCCATGCCCACCACCCGCCAATATACGGTCGTCACGCTGCAAACAGCACTGGCCGTCGTTCAACGCGCCATTGCCGAAGGCGAAGAGCTCGGCGTTCATGCTTCGGTAGCCGTCGTCGATCCCTGGATGAACCTCATCGCGTTCGCCAAAGCCGACGGCGCCACACCGCACAGCGTCGACAGCAGTCGTCGCAAGGCGAACACCGCTGCGTCGACGCGCCGGCCGACGGGCTGGATGGGTCCTGATCTCGCGTTGCCGCTGCCACTCGCAACCGACTTAAAACTCACGAACATCATCGGTGGCTCCCCGCTTACATTGGACGGAACGGTTACCGGCGCGATCGGCGTTGCCGGCGGAACGCCGGACCAAGACGCGCAGATCGCCATGGCGGCTGCCGCGTACGCCGAGGAACTCTGAGGATCACACATGTCCACCAATAGCCCAACCGTTGTCCTCGTTCACGGCGCCCTGACCGACGCCTCGATCTGGCACGGTGTTATCGCCAAACTGCACCAACGGAACCTTAACGTCGTCGCACCGGCGATGCCGCTGCGCGGATTACGGAGCGACGCAGCGTATTTGCGCAGCCTCTTGACGACCATCGAAGGCCCGATCGTGGTCGCCGGTCACTCCTATGGCGGCTCGATCATCTCGCATCCCGACGCGCTCACGCCCGCCGTGCGTGCGCTGGTCTTTATTGGGGCGTTCACGCAAGACCGAGGCGAAACCGCGGGCCAGTTAAACGCGCTATTTCCCGGCAGCAAATTGACTGCCGACACGCTGCTCGTTCGCGCGTATCCCGGCGGCAACGACCTCTATCTTGCACCGGATTGCTTTGCCGACGTCTATGCCGGCGACGTCGACGCTTCTACGGCAGCGGTCATGGCGGCGGCGCAACATCCAATCGACGCCACCGCTCTCGCCGAAGCCTTTGACGGCGAAACCACGTGGCGGTCTGTGCCGTCTTGGACACTCATCTCGACTGCCGACCATTCGATCCCGACCGAGGCGCTACGCTTCATGAGCCGCCGCGCCGGCTCGCACAGCGTTGAGATTCAATCATCGCACGCTATACCTGTTGCGCATCCCGATGCGGCCGCGGATATCATCAGCGCGGCAGTGAAGTCCGTTGCTGACGCGGCGGCGGCGGCTGCATAGCATGAGCAAGATCACCCCGCTCCTGGAGCGCAATCGCGCCTTCGCCCAAACCGACGCACGCCGGCACGTGCCGGCAATACCATTCTCGCGCAAGAGCCTTTATATCATTACCTGCATCGACTACCGCGTCGATCCGAGCGAGACGCTCGGACTCGAACTTGGCGACGCCATCGTCGAGCGGGTTGTCGGCGGCCGGGTAACGCCGGCTGTCATCAAAGATGTCGCCTACATCGGTTACTTGATCGAAAGCAAATTTCCCGATGGTCCGTTATTTGAGGTCGCGGTCATCCACCATACCGATTGCGGCTCAGCGCTGTTAGCCGATGAAGCGTTCCGGAGCGGCTTCGCCGAACGCATCGGCGTCGACGAGCGAACACTAGCGGAAACGCCCGTCATCGATCCGGCGCGGACCGTCAAGGCCGATGTGCAACGGCTGCTCGAGTCGGCGGAACTTCCGGCCAATGTCGCGGTGTCCGGACACGTTTACGACGTCGAGACGGGCCTCTTATCAACAGTCGTTGATGTAACGTTCCGTCATTGAATCGACGTCGGTAACAGCGTACTCTCGCAAAGCCGGCATCCAAAGCCGGTACTTCGGCGAGCATCAACGCGTGTGTGTTCCGTAGCCGATAGAGCCGGCCCGGCGGCTTGGGATCAATGGGCGACGAGGTCGATCGAAAGCTCCCGGCCTCCGTGCGCGGCATGGCTACCGGCCGAAATACCGGCAGCGCGCGTTATTGGTACGAACACGCTGGCGTCAGGCAACCCACTGCGATAGACGACATCGAAGCGCAAGCCGTTAGCGTAGGTCAGCCACAACAATCCGGCATCGCTCGTCGCAACCGTACGATAATTGAACGATTCCGGACCATAAACCGTAGACGTTTCACGCACGCTCGCAAGCGCCCACGAGCGCAGCGTTATTTGTGGACTTAGCTGGTAATTGAACGCCAGCCCGATACCGGAAGAAACGGGATTGCCGGACTGCGCCGTGCGCTCCGAAAAGGCCGTAAGACGCGTATCGAATCGACCGCCGGAAGCCTCGGCCGAAACGTCGATCAGATCCGCCCGCGGCTGCCGCGTAAGCAGTAAGAGCGGAGCCGTCTGTGGGTATTGCCCGAACGAGGCGGCCAAACGAATTCCCGGCGTCAACGGGGCACTTGCGCCGAGAAACATGTCGATTCGCGGGTCGGCGGAAAGCCCGGCGGTCAGCGTCGTCGCACCGAATTGCGTGCGCTCGAGACCATACGCCGCATCCTCGATGCGGACCGCGCTTGCGGGACCCGACCCCGCCGTCACCGTCGTTCCGCGGATGCCGCCGGTTAACGCGACCGCCGCGCGTCCGGTGACGTGAGCGTCGAATGACGTGTCGCTTTCGGACACGCCGGCGTAGGTAGACCGCAGAATCGTCACCGCCGCTGCGACGTCGATGTTTTCCAGATCGATGTGGCTCGCTGACGACAGACCCGTGAGATTTCCGGCTGCACCGGACGCGGCTAGGAGCGTGCCTCCGATGGTCCCATGTTCGATCGGAGCCACGCCGGTAGCCGCGATCGCCGAAGCATCCGCGTAGGAACGCCCGATACTAACGGCCGGGTCGCCTGGTTCGCGCAAGGCGCTTCCACCGGCATTGGCCGTTCCGAGGCGCAGGTACGGAGCGTCCGGTGCGCTCGATGTTGCTTCGAAGACCGAATTCGTTTCATGCACGCTGGCGATCAACTGACCCGGAACGAGCGATGACAGCGGAGCATTGTCGACGGACCGGTAAAGACCGATGCCGTCGAGCGCAGTCGCATCGGCACCCAGCCGTAGGCCGCGATCCGAGACGGTTTGGCCGTTTTGCACCGCAAACGGCGTCAGCGCAGCGAGATCCGCCAGCGAACGGGGCGGCAGCGCGGCGGTGTCGCTAACGGAGGGAGCACCGAGCGGAACCCGCCGGTACCGGCGCACCACCACGATCGGCTGGGTCGAGTCGAACGGCTGTTCCAAATCGGCGCAGAAGCGGCACGCGATGGCGATACGATCCGGCCGGCGAGCCAGCTCGACAGCGAAAGTGCCGTCGCCCGCCGATACCGCGTGACCCAGGCTCGACCCGTCCCGGCTTGTGAGGCGCACCTGCGCACCTTCAACCGCGTATCCGTCTCGGTCGCGCACCGCACCGACGACGAGATCTTCGGCCGACGCGCTGGCGGTGGTCACGAGGCACATACCGCAGCAACTCAATGCCTTCAGGCAAAGCTCACCTAGGCCGCGTATACTAAGCATAATGGTTCGTCTCCGTCGGCCGCAGATCGCGGTTATCGCTCTGCTCTTGACGTTCACCGGCCTGGGTGGCGTGGTTGTCGCGGCGGAGCGTGCCTTCGAGACGACCCTAAAAGTATTGCTGCCGAGCGCTCCGGCGCCCCTGTTGGACCCGATCGCCGAAAGTGGGCGCACCGGGTGGACCTGCGCTCCGGAAATTGCCGCCGGCGCGTCGCAGGCTCGCAAGGCCGCGCTGCCCGAACCCGATCGCTAGGTGCGCGCGTGGCTGCTATGCGTTGCGCTCCTTTTGGCGCCGGCGCGAACGCTCGCCCAGACCTATACGGCACCCACGGAGCCACCCCGAACGCTCGACCTCAAAGCGGTATCGGCTTTGGTCGCGGCGCGGGAAGTGCACGAACGGTTTCGCCTCGGTTTGGACGCCGAAGCGCGCGGCGATTGGAACGCGGCCCAAGCGCACTTCCGGCGCATCATCGCGCTCGACCCGGCCGAGCCGCGCGGTTCGACCGCGCGCTACGATCTTGCGCTCGCAGAAGCACATCTCGGCGATGACGCCGGCGCCATGACGCTGCTGGACGCAGCGTTGCAACGCGATCCCGGCTTTGCCGCCGCCGCGGCAAATCTCGTTACGGTGGCGCTCCACGCGGGCGACGTCGCTCGCGCGAGCGCAGCTGCCAAAAAGCTGCTGCAGATCGCGCCCGCGTCCGCCCTCGGCCGCTATGGTGCGGGCCTTGCCGCCTTGCAAGCGGGCGATTACGAGGCCGCGCGGGCCGCTTTCCGAGCACTGCTCGCCGCCGACCCGTCATACGCGGTCGCCTATTACGATCTCGGCTTGGCGGAAATGCAACGCGGCGCTTTGGACGACGCGGTCGCCGCACTCCAACACGCGGTGGCGCTTTCTCCACACTATGCGCGTGCGCGATTCGCGCTTGGGGGCGCGCTGTTGCGACTCGGCCGACGGGACGACGCGCGGGCCCAACTCACGCGTTGCGCCGTTGAAGCGTCCGATCCGACCTTGCGCGCGCTCGCGAGCGATCTGCTCGCGCAACTACCGTAACGTGCGCGTTCTTGTCGTCGAAGATCAGCCGGCCCTCGCGGAGGCGGTCGCGACCATGCTGCGCCGCAGAAACTATGCCGTAATCACGACGGCGGACGGTAACGACGGATTGGAGCGCTTGTGCGGCAGCGATTTCGATGTCGCGATCGTCGACATCGTTTTGCCGGGCATCGACGGCTTCGCGGTATGTCGTGGCGCGCGCGATGCCGGCGTCGGCACGCCGATTCTCATTCTGAGCGCGCGCGACGGCGTGCAAGACCGCGTGCGCGGACTCGACGCCGGTGCGGACGATTATCTCGTTAAGCCCTTCCACGAAGATGAGCTTGCGGCTCGGCTACGGACCTTATCGCGTCGCACGCAGTCGCCGCAACGAGAAACACTCGCTTGCGGTGCCTTCTCGATCGATTTTCGCGCGCGCAGCGTCGATGCAGCCGGTCGAAACGTGCCGCTGGGGCCAACGGAGTTCCGTCTGCTCGAATTGTTGGCGCGCAATCGCGGTATGACGCTCGCGCGCGATCTCATCCTCGATCGGATCTGGGGCACGTCATTTGCCGGTGAAGCCAACATTGTCGACGTGTATATCAGCTCGCTCCGGCGCAAATTTCGCGAGTCGAACGTCCGGCTCGCGTTGCGAACGATCCGCGGGATGGGCTATCGATTCGACGGCTGACGATACGCTTGACGGTTTCGTACGTGGCAGTTTTCTCGCTCGTTCTTGGAGCGCTGAGCATTGCGGCATTCCTGTTTGTCACCCGCGCGAATCGCGATCTGCTCGAACCGATTGCCGCCACACCCGAAGGCCGGGTTGTGTATGCCAACGCCGTGCGGCGTACGCTCGTCACCATCGCTGCTTTCGATCTGCCGTTGCTGGCGCTTGTCGCCGGCGCTTCGTATGCGCTTGCGACCCTGAGCCTGCGCCCGCTTTCCGCGCTGCGAATGCGTGAAGAGCGATTCGTCGCCGACGCGGCGCACGAACTCAACACGCCGCTCGCCGCGATTGCCACGATCGCACAAGCGGCGTCACCGCCGGATGAAGCGTCACGCTCGGCGCTACAATCCATTTCCACGACGGCGATCTCCGCATCGGAACTCGTGGCGGATCTCCTAACGCTCGTCCGCCAACCGAACATCGACCCGCGCGCGCGCGAACCGGTCGCGCTCGGACCGCTGGCGCACGAGGTGGTGGCGGCATACCACGCAACGAACGGCGTCGCGATCACGCTCGACGTTGCCGACGGCGCAATCGTTTACGGCGAAGAACGCCGCGTGCGGCAACTGCTGCTCAATTTACTGACGAACGCGAACCGTCATGCCCGGGCGGCGGTACGCGTCACCGTCGGCGTGCACGAGCACAGCGCCTTTCTCGAGGTCGAAGACGATGGAATGGGTGTCGCGCCCGAAGACCGCGCGCGAATCTTCGAGCGTTTCTTCACCAGTCGTCCGCACGGCGAAGGTCACGGACTCGGGCTTGCGATCTGTCGCTGGATCGCCGATGCGCACGGCGCGGAGATCACCGTTGCGGGCGCGCGATTTCGAACGACGTTTCCGCGGCTGCGCGCGTAAGAACATTCAGCCATTCTTCATCTCCGCTCGGTAGTGTAACGGCATGCCACTTCTTAATTTGGAGAACTGTTATGCTCGGTAAATATGTACTGGCCGTCGCGACGATTGCCGCTTCACTCGTTTCGATGGTCGATACGGCTAACGCCGCAATACCTTCAGCGTCGACTCCTGCGGCGTATCCGACTGCCGTCATTAATTCGCTGCACGGCATCGCGACGATCGGCTCGACGATCGATCCGGTAAACGGCGATCGCAATCCGTACGGCTTGGCGATCGCTCCCGCCGGCTCCGGGCTTATTGCCAAGGGCGATCTCGTCGTGTGTAATTTCAATGACGCACTCAATATTCAAGGCCTCGGGTCGAGCATCGTGCTGCTCACGCCGGTTCCGAACGCAAAACCGCGACACCTCATCGCCGACGCCCACTTGACCGGTTGCGCGGCACTCGCGTTAGGTGGCGCTGACCCGTGGGCCGCAGCTCTCGACGCCAACGATAACCCGGTCGTTTCAGCCGCCGGCGCGCTCGTCGATCCAATTACCAATTTCGCGTGGACGGGTCCGTGGGGTCAGGCCTTCGTCGCCGGCCCCAAGAGCCCGCCGGCTTTTTACGAGACGAATGCGAATGACGGCAGCATCGTTCGCATCAATCTCGGTGCAACGTTCACGTTCGATAAGATCGCTGCCGGATTACCGGTAAACCACGGCGTACCGGGACAGATTCTCGCGCCCTCAGGCCTGACGTACGATGCGCAGCGCGACGTTCTCTACGTGGTCGACGGAGCGGTCAACGCGGTTGTGGCAATCAGCGGCCCGGCAACCATTCCGGCCGGCGGCATCGTTGTGCGCGGAACGTCGATCACCGGCCGCTTCGCATCGCGCGTCAAAGTGCTGCATGTCGGCGCGCCGCTCAACGCGCCGATCAGCGCGGCGCTTCTCTTCAATGGCGATCTCGTTGTCGGCAACACGGGCGATAACCGGTTGGTTGAAATGACTCCCGGCGGTCATGTCATCGGTACCCGGATTGTCGATACCGGCGCTGCCGGTGCAGTTTTCGGTCTCGCGGCGTCCGGGACGTCCGCCGCCACGACGCGGATCTATTTCAACGATGACAACACAAATGTTGTCGACGTGCTGTCGAATTAACGAGCGGCGCGACGCCCCGCCGCAACCTTCGCGTGCATGACACGGCTTACTTCACGGGACACGCCGCAAAGTAGTTAATATTGGTTACTTTCCGCGGCTCGGCAGATTCTGGGCGATGAAAGGCGCTCTATCCGGCTTCGCTGCCAAAGGCCGCCCAGCGGGAACCCGACCGCGGTGTACGCGATGGTTCCGGTCCGGCAGCGCAGTTGCGACTGCCGGGCGCGCCAAGGGCAACCCCCGGGCACAGCTTAACAACGTCAGATGCTTCGACCGTTGCCAGACCGGCACACGCGCCTCGCTGCCGGCTCGCAGCCGCCCGCTCTTTGAACGGAGAATCGATCCCCACCACGCGTGTCCGCACCGTAGCCGATCTGGTGCGGACTCGCGCCGAAACGAGCCCCGACCGTCGCGCGTTCGCATTTGTCGACGGCGACGCGCTGTTCGAGCTTTCGCACCGCGAGTTGGAACGGCATACGCGCTCATTCGCGCTCGAACTCAGCACCGAAACGCAACGCGGCGAACGTGTGCTGCTGCTCTACCCGCCCGGTCCCGCCTATCTCATCGCGTTCTTCGGCTGCATCCTCGCCGGCGTGATTCCGGTGCCGCTCTATCCGCCGCCCGCCCATCGCACGATCGAACGTTTGCGTTTGATTCTCAACGATGCGGGAGCCACGCTTGCGTTAACGGATCACGCCTTCGCCGCCCGCCTCGCGGCCAAAGAGGGAAAGCTGATCCCGGGTCTACGGATGCGCACGATCGACGCGTTCGGTTCATCAACGGGGGAATTGGCGGTGGGCGCCGCCGCGGACGACGTGGCGCTCCTCCAATATACATCGGGTTCGACCGGGTCGCCCAAGGGCGTTGTCATTACGCACCGCAACATCTTGGCCAACGCGGCGATCGTGCGAGAGGCCTTCGGACTTTCACCCGATGATGTCAGCGTCTCGTGGCTGCCGCCCTACCATGACATGGGGTTGATCGGCTCGACGCTCACGCCGCTCGTTACCGGATTTCCGGCGGTCTTCATGACCCCGCTCGCGTTTTTGCGCCGGCCGCTGAGCTGGCTCAAAACGATAGCGCGCTACGGCGGCACGATTGCGGGCGCCCCAAACTTCGCCTATGCCCTGTGCGTTGCGAAGCGTACGCCCGAGTCCATCGAGCGCTGGGATCTGTCCGGATGGCGCGTCGCCTTCACCGGCGCGGAACCGGTCCGCGCCGCGACCATCGATGACTTTTCACGGGTCTTCGCGCCCTGGGGATTTGCACGCGAGTCGTTTCATCCGTGTTACGGACTCGCGGAATCCACACTGCTCGTAAGCGGTTTGCCCGCCGCCCCGCTGCCGACAACGATCGCCTTGGACGCCGACGCGTTGGCGGCGAATCGGATCGTTCCAAGCGCGGCGCCGAACGCGCGCATCATCGTGAGCTGCGGAAAGCCACCGAGCGCGGTCAACGTCGTCATCGCCGACCCCGAAACGCACGTGCGCTTGGCTTATGGAAAAATCGGCGAGATCTGGGTGGCGAGCCCGAGTAACGCCCGCGGCTATTGGCGCCGGCCCGACGACCAGACGTTCAGCGCGCTGCTGCATGACGGCGACGGTCCGTATTTGCGAACCGGGGATACCGGCTTTCTGCTCGACGGCGACCTGTTCGTGATCGGGCGCTGCAAGGAAGTCATCATCATCAACGGACGCAATTTCTATCCACGCGATATCGAAGAGATCGCCTGCCAGGCACACCCGGCACTCGATCCCGACGGCAGCGTCGCGTTTCCGATCGTCGTGCACGAACGCGAAGCAGTCGTGTTTGCTGCCGAATTGCGGTGCGCCGATGCTCGCGTGCGGCGCGACGCGGCAGCGGCCGTCCGGACAGCGCTCTTGCGCGAGTTGGACGTCGCCCTGCACGACGTGCAATTCGTGTCGCCGGGAGCGATCCCACGCACGTCGAGCGGGAAGCTGCGCCGCCTTGCGATGCGCGATGCGTACGTCGCGCAACTGGCGCCGCGATGAACGATCGCCGGCACGTAGCCGAACGGCTCGAACGCGACTTGGGTGATCCGGCCGATCCGCTCGGCGGCATGCCGGCCGCGGCGACACTCGAGGCCGACGAGCGCGAGCAGTTTCCCGAAGCCGCGTACCGTACGCTTACGGCGTGGCGTTTCACCCGCTATTTCGTGCCCGTTGCATTCGGCGGCGCGCTCAACTCGTTCGCGGAAGCGCTCATGCTCTTGCGGGTCGTGTCGCGCCGCGATCTCACCTGCGCCATCGCGCTGGGGCAAACGTATCTGGGCGCAATTCCGATCTGGCTGGGCGGCGATACGCTACAGCGCCGGCAAGCGGCAACGCTCATCGACGGCGGCGCGGCGTTCGCCCTCGCGCTTACCGAACGCGAGCATGGCAGCGATGTGCTGGCCAGCGACGTCGCTGCCGAGCGCGTCGCGGGCGGCTATCGGCTCAGCGGCGAGAAGTGGCTCATCAATAACGGCACGCGGGCGCAAGCGCTCAGTGTATTCGCCCGGACCGGGGCGCCGGGCCCGCGCGGTTTCACGCTCTTTTTCGTCGACACCGCGCAACTGCCCGCGCACGTCTTCGAACGCACGCCCAAGATTCGAACCCACGGTATTCGGGGTGCCGACATCAGCGGCATCCGCTTCCAGGCGGCCTTCGTGCCGGCGCAAGCGGCCATCGGTTCACCGGGCAGCGGGCTCGAACTCGCGCTCAAGGGCCTGATGATCACGCGCATGATGTGTGCCGGATTTGCGCTCGGTGCGGCCGATACGGCGCTCCGCCTGACCCTGCGCTTCGCCGCCGGGCGGCATCTGTACGGGTCGACCGTTGCCGCGCTGGCCGATCCGCAGCGCGCGCTGGCCGAGTGTTTTGCCGACCTGCTCGGCGCCGACGCGCTTGCGCTGAGCGCGACGCGCGCGGCCCACGTCCGGCCGCGTTCGCTCAGCGTTGTGTCGGCAATCGTGAAATTCGCCGTGCCCGCGATCGTTGAATCCGTTGTCGACCGGTGCGCGACGGTGCTGGGGGCGCGCGGTTACTTGCGCGATGTTCCGCCCTGGTCGCTGTTCGAAAAAATCGCGCGTGACGTTCGGGTGGTCGGCCTCTTCGACGGCAGTGCCGGCGTGAATGTGCAAGTGATCGTTACGCAGCTCCCCGCGCTGGCGCGCCGGCTCGCGCAACCCCGTGCCGACGCTAGCGCCGCCCAAGCGCGACGCGAGGTGATCTTCGACGAACGCCGCCCGCTGCCGGCCTTCGACGGGTCGCAGGTCGACTTGTCCGCCCACGGCCAAGACGACGTGCTCGCCGGTCTAGCCGATGCTGCGGCGACTCTTGCGAGCATCGCGAGCTCGGGACCGGCGGCGCTCGGCGGCGCCGCAACAATCGCCGCCGACCTCGTCAGGGCGACGGCCGATCTGTGCGCGGAAGTCGACTCATTCGACACCCAGGCGGAGCGGATTTCCGCCGCGGCGTTCGACCGAGCGCGCCGCTATTGCTACCTGCACGCCGCCGCCGCGCTCGTGCATACGTTTCTCGCGCGCAAGGCGGGAGGCGAGACAGGCGCGTTGACCCCGGCGGTTTTCGTTGTTGCCCTAGCGGGGCTCGCGCGGCGCGCCGGTCGCCGGCCGCTTTCGTTCGCGGGCGCAACGTATGCGGAAGTCGTCGCAACGGCGATGAATCAAGACCGTCTGCAACACTTATTTTCCACCACCTCAATTCGGATCGCCGACGCAGCGCCGGCCCCGGGAGAGATGCACGAGGCCTTGACCGTATGAACGTTGATGCGCACCGGCCGAATACCGGCGCCATCGAAGGCTGGCTCATCGAGCGGGTCTCAGTGCTCGTTGACGTTCCGCCGGGCGAACTCGACACGGCCCAGCCGTTTGCCGCCTTCGGCCTTGATTCGATCGCCGCCGTCGGCCTAGCGGGCGAACTCGAAGATTGGCTCGAGGTGGAACTTCCGGGAACGATTTTGTGGGATTATCCGACCATTGCCGCGCTCGCGGAATACCTCGCGCGATGACCCGCACCGCGACGCCGGCCGTTGCCGTCATCGGCCTGGCCGCCCGCTTTCCTCAGGCTCCGGATATCGCGGCGTTTTGGCGCTTACTCGCCGAGGGCCGCGATGCCGTAACCGTCGTGCCGCCGGACCGCTGGCCGGCTGACGATCTCTACGATCCCACACCCGGCCGGCGTGGCAAAATGAATACGCGGTGGGGCGCGTTTCTCGACGACATACGCGGTTTCGATGCCGCATTCTTCGGTATATCGCCGCGCGAAGCGCGTGACATGGATCCGCAGCAGCGGCTGCTGCTCGAGATCGCGTGGGCGACGTTCGAGTCCGCCGGCTATGCGCCCGAACGGATCGCGGGCTCGGCCACGGGCGTGTTCATCGGCATCGGCGGCATGGATTATTCGCAGATCCAATTCGGCCGGCACGACCACCGGGAGACGATCTCGGCCTACAGCGGAACGGGTCAGGCGCACAGCATCGGCCCCAATCGCATTTCCTATGCCTTCGATCTGCGCGGTCCCAGCATGGCGATCGACACGGCCTGTTCCTCGTCGCTCGTTGCGCTCCATCAAGCCGTCCGGAGTATCACGGCGGGCGAGTCGAGCATGGCGCTCACCGGCGGGGTCAGCATCGTCTTGGCACCCGAAGTGAGCATCGCGTTTTCACACGCCCAGATGCTGGCCGCCGACGGCCGCTGTAAGTCCTTCGATGCGCGGGCCGACGGATACGTGCGCGGCGAGGGCTGCGGTCTCGTACTGCTCAAATTGCTCGACGAGGCGGTTCGCGACGGCGATCCGATCTTCGGAGTTATCGCCGGCTCGGCAATCAATCAGGACGGCCGGAGCAACGGCCTTACCGCGCCTAACGGGCGCGCCCAAGCCGATGTCGTCCGGCGGGCGCTCGAAGCTGCCGCCGTCGCTCCGCAAGCGATCGGCTACGTTGAAGCGCACGGCACGGGGACGCCGCTGGGCGATCCGATCGAACTCAATGCGCTCGCGGCGGCTCTGGACCGGCCGGCGGCCTTCCCGCCAACCGTCGTCGGCTCGGTGAAAACCAATATCGGGCATCTCGAGTGTGCCTCGGGCATCGCCGGTTTTCTCAAGGCGCTGCTCGCACTGCGGCACGACCGCATCCCGGCCAATCTGCACTTCGAGCAGCTCAACCCGGCAATCGCGCTCGGTGCAACATTGCGCATCGCCGCGACCGCACTGCCCTGGCCTAAAAACGGGACTCCGCGTTACGCGGGGGTCAGTTCGTACGGCTTCGGCGGCGCGAACGGGCACGTCGTGCTCACCGATGCACCGCCGGCCGCGGTGCCGGCGGCGGATCCCCGCCGGTGGCACGTCGTTACGCTGTCGGCCAAGACTGAAGCGGCGCTCGAACGTGCCGCCGAACTGACGCGCGGCGCTCTCGTATCCCAGGATTCCATCGCCGACCTGGCGTTTACGACGAGCGCGGGCCGCGCGCACTTCGTTCATCGCTGCGCCGTCGTCGTGAAGTCGATCGGCGATCTCTCGGACGAGCTCGACGCCATCGTCGACGGCAGCCCGTCGGCGCGCGTGCATGTTCGCCGGCAAACCGATTTCGGCCGGCCGCGCGTCGGCTTCTTGTTCGCCGGTCAAGGCGCGCAGTATGTCGGCATGGGCCGCGAGCTATACGCATCGAGCCCGGATTTTCGCGCCGCTTTCGACCGTTGCGCCAACGTCCTCGATCCGCTGCTGGACGAACCCTTGGCAAGCCTGTTCGACGGTTCCGGTACCCCGGGCGCGCTCGACCGGACGGGCAATACGCAACCGGCGTTGTTCGCACTCGAGTATGCGCTGGCGACGACCTGGATCGCGTGGGGCATCGTTCCGCATGCGCTGCTGGGCCATAGTGTCGGCGAATTGGTCGCGGCCGCGATCGGCGGCATGCTCACGCTCGAAGATGCCGCTCGCCTCGTCGCGCAACGCGCCCGCTTGATGCAGGCGTTGCCTGCCGGCGGCGCGATGGCCGCGCTGCGTGAAGCACCCGAGGGGGTTGCCGCGCGCCTCGCGAGCTACGCGTCGCAGGCGGCTATCGCGGCGCTGAACGGTCCAACCTCGACCGTGATCTCCGGCTCGCTCGCCGCCGTCGAGGCGATCGTTCGACAAGCGGTAGCGGATGGGGCGGACGCGACACCGCTCAATGTTTCGCATGCGTTTCATTCGCCGCTGATGGAGCCGATGCTCGACGCGTTCGCGGCCGAAGCGGCGCACGTCGCGGCTGCGCTGCCGCATACGATAACCATCTCGAACGTCACGGGTCAGCCGCATTTGGAGCCGCCGACCGGCGCGTACTGGCGCCGGCACGTGCGCGAGCCCGTTGCGTTCGCCGCGGGTGTCGAGGCACTCGTCGCGGCCGGCTGCGACGTGCTGTTGGAAATCGGGCCGGATGCAACCTTGAGCGGCATGGTCAAGCAAATTCCGGCCGCGGCAACCTGCGCGGTCATTCCGAGCTTACGCCGCGGGCGTGAAACGTGGCGCACGATCGGCGAGGCGACGGCGATGCTGTACACGCGCAACGCTCCGCTGAATTGGCGCGCGATCTATCGCGACGAGCGCCGGCAGATCGTCGCGCTGCCGGGTTATCCATTCGAACATACGCGGTACTGGTTCGGAGATGAGCGCACGAGCCGGCAAATCGGGCGGCCCGGAGCCGTCACAGCCGCCACGGAAACGGGTCATCCGCTGCTGGGGCGGCGCATCGACGCGGCCGCACCGCTTTATGCAGCGACGGTCTCGCTCGATGGCATGCCCTACCTTGGCGATCACCAGATCGAAGATCGCGTTCTGTTGCCCGCGTCGGCATTCGTTGAAATCGCGCTTGCCGCCGGTAAAAATTGCCGGCCCGCGGAGTCGCTGGAACTCGCGACTCTTGCGCTGCGGCGGCCGCTCGTTCTCGAACCGGACGCGTCTTACGAATTGCAGACCGCGTTACGGACGACCGCCAGCGGCGATTCCGAGGTCGAGATTCACGTGCGGCAGGACGAGCGCTGGACGCTCCTGGCAACGGCCACCCTGCGCCGTCAGACGCACGCTTTTAGCGCGCAACCGGATCTGGCCGCTCGCGGCGATGCCGAAAGCGGACCGCAGTTGTACGCCGCCTTGCGCGCTATCGGCTATGGCTACGGGCCGGCATTCGCGGCCGTGCAGTCGATCGTGCGGGAAGGCCGACGCGCCGCCGGTACGGTCGTCATGCCGGCCGATTTGCGCGGCGGCGAAGGGCCGTACCGTTTTCATCCGGCGTTACTCGACGCATGCTTTCATGTCGCGGCAGCCACCGCCGTCGACGCGAGTGAATTGTTCATCCCGGCCTCGATTGAAACCGTGCGTCTGTACGGATCGCCGGCGCACGAGTTGCGCGTCGTTGCCCGGCAGCGTGCCGAAAGCGACGCCACGGCCATCGTTGTCGACGTGTCGATTGAGAACGTCGACGGCGGTCCGGTCGCGACGGTATTGGGGCTGCGCGCGCAACGGCTCGGGCGCGAGAAACCGGTTCCGGTCAACGTCGCGCCGCTTTACGACCTGGTCTGGACGCCCTTCGCGGTCGCGCCGGTCGCTTGGACGGGGCAGTGCGCGATCATCGGTGCCGGTCCGCGGGCCCGGCGCTTGGCCGACGAACTCAGTGTTCTGGGCTGGACGGTTGCAAGTGCTCAAAGCGACGCGATCGGCGCGGGAGATACCGTCATTTTCGCCGGCGCGCTCGATCGCGACAACGATGAACTCATCTACGACCTCGTGCCGGTCGCGCGGCGCGCGCTCGAAGCCCGCGCCGCGCATCTGATCGTCGTCACCGCCGGAGCACAGAGCGTCACTCCCGGCGAGCGCGTGCGGCCGGTGTGCAGCGCGGTGTGGGGCGCGGCCCGCACGATCGGGCGCGAGCATCCCGAACTCGGCCTCACGCTCCTCGACCTGCCGGCCTCGGCTGGTCCCGCCGCCGATACCGATGGAGAGGAAGCCCTGGTCGCTGGGATCATTTCCTCGGCTTGCCGGCAAGAGGAGCTCGCGCTGCGGGCCGGTGCGCTGCTGCATGCCGCGCTGAGCCCGCGGCAGCCGGCGCCCGCCAACGCCGGGCCGCCTCTGCCGGCGGGTCCCTACGTGCTGCGCAGCATGCAGCGCGGGCGTCTCGACAGCCTGCGCACCGTTCCCGTCGGCCGGCCGGCGGCCGGAGCCGGCCACATCGTCATCGCCGTCGCCGCCGCCGCGCTCAATTTTCGCGACATCCTCAAAACACTGGGCATGTATCCCTCAACGCGGCCGGACGGCGATTGGCTTGGCGACGAATGCGCCGGTACGGTCGTCGATGCCGGCGCCGGCGTGACGCGCTTTGCCGTCGGCGATCGAGTCGTCGCCTACGCTCCGGCGGCGTTTGGCCGCTATGCGACCAGCCTCGAAGCGCTTGCAATGCGGCTGCCACCGGAACTCGATCCGGTCACCGCGGCCGCGCTGCCGGTCGCCTACGGCACGAGTTGGTACGCACTCAAAGAATTGGCCAATCTGCGACCCGGCGAGCGCGTTCTAATCCATGCCGCCTCGGGAGGCGTCGGGCTCGCGGCAGTCGCCGTTGCGCACCACTTGGGTGCCGAGATTTTCGCTACCGCCGGTTCCGATGAGAAACGCGCGCTGCTGCGTTCGCTGGGCGTCGCGGCGGTATTCGATTCGCGCTCGCTCGATTTCGTCGACGGCATTCGCGAGCGCACCGGCGGGGTGGGCGTCGATGTCGTACTCAACTCACTCGCCGGCGAGGCGTTGACGGCGACGTTGTCGATCGTTGCGCCGTTCGGACGGTTCGTCGAAATCGGCAAAAAGGATATCTACGCGAACTCGCCCTTGCCGATGCGGCCGCTGGCGCGGAACGTAAGCTTTTTTGCTCTCGATATGGATGAACTGCTGGGACAGCGGCCCGACCTCGGTACGGCGCTGCTCGCAACGATCGTACCGCTCGTGGCCGCCGGGACGCTGGCCGCACTGCCGGTCACGACCTTTGCCATCGGCGAAGCGGAACGCGCGTTTCGAATGCTGGCGCAAGCCCGCCACGTCGGCAAGATCGTGTTGACGTTGCCGGCACCGGTGCAGCGCGGCTGCGCGGTCGTTTCCGGCGGCTTCGGCGGGCTTGGCGCGCCGCTAGCGGGCTGGTTGTTCGCGCGTGGTTTCGAAACGATCGTGCTGGCCGGCCGGGCCGAGCCGAATGCCGCGGCGAGCGCCGCGATCGAAGCCGTCCGCGCGACCGGAGCGACCGTCGTCTGCGAACGGATGGATGTTACCGACCCGGGTTCGGTCGCGCACCTGCTGACGCGGGTGCGGCGCGATTACGGTCCGATCGGCGCCGTGGTGCATCTGGCCGGATCGCTCGACGACGGCATCATGCTGCATCAAACGCGCGCCCGATTCAGCGCGGTCGGCGCGCCGAAAATCCAGGGTGTTCGGCACCTGCACGAACAGACGCTGGACGATCCGGTCGAGCTGTTCGTCGTCTTTTCTTCGGCCGCTGCGATTTTGGGTTCGCCCGGCCAGAGCGCCTACACGGCTGCCAATGCGTATCTCGAAGGATTCGTGCACGAGCGCCGGCGCGCGGGTTTGCCGGCGCTGTGCGCACATTTCGGTCCGTGGGCCGATATCGGCATGGCGGCCCGCACCGGCCGGCGCAACGCCGGCGGCGCGGTCCGCGCGATGACTTCGGCGGCGGCTTTGAACGCATTGAGCGAGGCACTCGACGGCGGTGGCGCGGTGGCGACGATCCTCGACGCAGACTGGTCGGCATGGCGTCGACTCGTGCCGGACACCGACGCCTATCCGCTGGTGCGCGCCTTGCTTCCCGCCCGGGAAACGGCCCCGGTCGCCGTGTCGCCGACGACTGCTGCCAAACTGCACTTGGCCACCGTGCTGCCCGCCGAACGGCGCGCGTGGCTCGCCGCCTTCATCGCCGGGGAACTCGCCCAAGTGATGGAGACCGATCGCGCGAGCCTGGCCTACGATCAGCCGATTCGTGAGCTCGGCGTTGATTCATTGATGGGTTTGGAGTTGGGGTTGCGGCTCGAAGAAGAACTTAAAGTCGGCATTCCGCGGATGGTCCTCATGGGGTCGCCGACCATCATGGATTTTGCCGGAATCATTGCCGACGCGCTCGGCATCGACCAAGCTGCGCCGGGACCGCGTGAGCGCTTGCGCGTGATTTGTTTTCCGCACGCCGGAGCCGGCCCCCATCCGTTTCGCGCGCTCGAGCGCGAGCTGCGCGACGAATTCGAGCTCGTGGCGGTAGAGTATCCTGGGCATGGCAGCCGCGCGGCGCAAGCGCTTCCCACGACGATTGAAGAACTCGTGGCGGCGGTGGCGGCCGATTTGCCCGTGCGGGCCGGCGACCGTTTCGCGCTGTTCGGTCATAGTCTGGGGGCGCTCGTGGCGTTCGAATTCACCCGCGAATTGATGCGCCGGGGTTCGGCTGCCCCACTCGCGCTGTTTGTTTCATCGTGCGCCGGGCCATGGGCGAACGGGCCCGGACCGCAAATGTCGGGGCTGGGCGATGCGGCGTTCATCAAGCGCCTGCGCTCCTATAATGGAACGCCGGGGCCGGTGCTCGATGATAGCGAGCTCATGCGGGCGTTGTTACCGGCGCTACGATCGGATTTCGCGATCGCGGAAAGCTATCACCCACAACGCGACGAGCGAGTCGATGTGCCGATCGTCGCAATCGGCGGCGAGCGCGATCCGCACGTGGCGGCGACGGCACTGGCGGGCTGGGCGGACGCGACCACGAGCACCTTTGAGTCGGTGCTGGTGCCGGGGGATCATTTTCACGTGACATCGCCGTCGGCGCTCGCCGCTACGATGCGGCGCGTGCTTTCGTTGACGCACGCCTAACTACAACGCACGCGCGCATCGGTCTCGCATGAGAAACGGGCTATGAAACGATTGCCGCTGGCCGCGGCGCTGGCGACGTTCGCACTGCATCTCGTCGCCAATCCGCATTACGGCTTCTTCCGCGACGAACTCTATTTCATCATCTGCGGGCGGCATCCACAGTTGGGCTATGTCGATCAGCCGCCGGTCGTCCCGCTCTTGGCCGCCGCAACGCAAATCTTCGGCCATTGGCTCTGGCTGTTGCGCGCGATCCCGGCACTGTTCGCTGCCGGCGGGATCTACGTTACCTGCGAACTCGTTGCGCTCTTCGGGGGTGGACGTTTCGCGCAACTGCTGGCCGCACTCGTTTTCTTCTTCACGCCCGTTCTGCTGAGCTTCGGCATGAAGGCCGGCACCGACGAAGTCGGCCTCTTTACCTGGCCGCTCATCGCCTTACTCTTCGTTCAACTCAGCGCGCGCGAAACTCCGCGGCGGTGGCTCGTGCTCGGTGTCACGATCGGTGTAAGCATACAGAGCAAATACTCCGTGCTGTTCTACGTCGCCGCGCTCATCGGCGGCCTGCTGGCGGTACCCGAACGGCGCATCTTGTTCACCCGCGGTGCCGGCGCCGCCGCGCTCGTTGCAACGGCCATCGCCGCGCCCAATGCGATCTGGCAGTTGCACTATGGTCTGCCGATACTCGAACTCTTACGCAACGGGCAGTCCGGGAAAAACGTCATTCCTAGCCCCGCCCTCTACCTGGCGCAAGAGCTGTTGATTACGAACGCATTGCTCGCGGCGCAGTGGTGCATCGGCCTGTTGTGGACCCTGCGCTCGGCTCGATTTCGGTTCGCCGGTATCGCGTATCTCGTCCTGATCGCGGAAATGCTAATTTTTCACGGCAAACACTACTATCCGGCGAACATCTATCCGGTCCTCATCGCCGCCGGGGCAGTCCCAATCGAAGCCTGGACGCAGCGGCGATCTGCTCGGTATCTCCTCGCGGCGTACGTTGTGCTAGCCGGGCTTGTGTTTGTTGCCGATGCTCTGCCGATCCTCAGCGAAGCGCAATACGTCAGCTACGCGCACGCACGCGGTACGTTGCTGCCGAGTTTCAAAAAGGCGCTTGAGACGGAGCACAATCGTGAAGCGAACGTGCTGCCCTCCGATTGGGCCGATATGCACGGCTGGCCCGAAATGGCGGCGGCCGCCCGAGCTGCCTATCTCGCGCTGCCGCCCAGCCGGCGACGCGAAGCCGTCGTGTTCACCGGCAATTACGGCGAGGCCAGCGCTGTCGCGTTCTTCGCGCCCGACGTGCCGGTCATCAGCGAACACAATCAGTTCTGGCTCTGGGGCGAACGCAACTATAGCGGCGAAACGCTCGTGCAGATCAACGGCAGTTGCTTTGCGGCCGATCGACTCTTCCGCTCGCGCCGCCGACTCGCAACACTGCGCAGTCGCTACGCGCTCTCGTACGAAGCACACGCGCCGATTTGGCTGTGTACCGGCATTCGCAAACCGCTGGCCACCGTGTGGCCCGAAATTAAAGATTACGAATGATGGGCTACGTTACTCGCCACCGGCTCGTGCACAACGCCTATATACTGGTAAGCCGGTAGGGTGCCGTGCGCCCACATTGTCTGCAAACATCTTTAAATAATCACTGAGCTAGCGCCGATCGCGCGGGGCGCGCAGCGCCATGCCATCCCGCTTGCGCCCCGCCGTAATTAGGTGGCGTCTTGAATGTCGAAGCGGGCGACCTTGCCTTTCTGGAAATGGAATACATGCCCGACCATTTTGTCGTGTAGCCCGTGCGTTTGATTTTGCAGCGGCTTGCCTTCGAGATCGCGCACGGACTGTTGAACCGTCACGACGATCGATCCATCTGCGGCCGTGTCGAAGCGCACGGGCTCGACGTGCGGATCGACGATGGCCCACTGACGGGTCCAGTATTCTCGCACGGCCTTGCCTCCGTGCACGTAGCCGCCGTCCATCCCGTTCGCCCACGCGACGTCGTCGGCGAGCGCCGCCAAGACGCCGTCGATGTCTCTGGCGTTGAAGCGATCGTACATGCGCTTGAGAATGTCTACGTCGGCGTTCATTGAAGCTTTTCTCCTAGTTGAAATGGCATGGCTCGCGGCGGAGTTGGGTGCGCAGCGCCGGTGGCCAGCGCTTCGCGCCGGCTGCGACGGCGAAAGGAACCGGCCAGCCCGCTCGACGCCGAAGCTCGCGCGGCTACGCGCTGCAGGCGGTTGAGGTGCGTCAACGTACGGATTATGCAATAATATAGGTGCCTATGCAAGAGGCGAAGCCGATATCGGCGGTCCTTTCCACACCCGGACACCTCATTAGCTTGGCGGCGCGCGGGTTCGCACGTCTGAGCGAGGCACGCTTGAAGCCATTGGGATTCGGTGTCGGCCATCTGCCGGTACTCGTGGCGCTGGCGGAGGGGCAAGCCGGGTCGCAGCGCGATCTGGCCCGGTTCGCCCGCATCGAACAACCTTCCATGGCCCAGATGCTGGCCCGTATGGAGCGCGACGGCCTCATCTGCCGGATACCTGACCCGGCTGACGGACGCAGCAGCCGAATCTCGTTAACGCAAGCTGCACGAACGCGGCTGCCGGACGCCTGCGCAGCGCTGTTTGAAGGCAACCGCGACGCGCTGGCGGGCTTTTCGGCGCAGGAAGCCGGTGTGCTCGTCGCGCTCCTCGCGCGACTCATCACGAATCTCGATCGTGCCGTAAGTGCAGAGGAGCCACCTCAGAACCGGTGAGATCGGGTGGAGGCCGCGCCGCCGACAGACCGTCCGCTCGGATTGCTACCTGTCTCGCGACGACGACCGACACCTCGGCCGGCATGCGCCGGCCATTGCTGGTGTACCGTGCGCACGTGCACGATTGCCGGACGCGCGACCGGCGGAAGACCGGCGTTGCGTTCTGATCCTTAGGTTGCGTACGCGTACGAGCGAGGCGCGGAACTCGCCCGTTCGTTACGTGCAACCGGCGTGCGCGTTTCCTCAACGATGAATTGAGCCAACAGCGCTTCGAGTTGCATCGCTTGATCGCGCAGCGACGACGCGGTTATTCCGATCTCGCCAATCCCGATGGCAAGCTGGCTCGTCGATAACGATGCTTCTTGGGCCGCCGTGGCGTTCGTCGCCGCCGTCGCGGCGATCGGCATCATAACGCTCGTCACGTGTTCGGTCGTACTGCGCATCTCGGCTGCGGCGGCGGCGTTTTCCTCGACCGCCGCCGCGGCGCTGGCCATGTTCTGCGTGACGCGCGTCGACGCGTTTTGCATGTCGACGGCCTGTTTTTCCAACGTATCGGCGACGCTATTCGTAGTGGAGATCGCGCTACCGACGCGCGCGAGCGACACCGAGGCGCGATCTGAAACCGCGATGCCGGCGTCCATCGATTGTGATGAGGACCGCATCGCCTCCGCCGCCGCGACCGTATCGCGCTTGATGTCGCCGAGGATCGTTGAAATTTCGCGAGTCGCAAGCGAACTGCGTTCGGCCAATTTCCGCACCTCGTCGGCGACGACGGCGAAGCCGCGGCCATGCTCGCCCGCCCGCGCGGCTTCGATGGCCGCATTGAGCGCCAGTAAGTTCGTTTGATCGGCAATGTCTTCGATCGTGTCGACGATTTCCTCAACTTGCGAGGACCGCTGCTCGAGACTGACCATCGCTCCAGTCGCCTTCGCGGAAACGGCTTGGAGTTGCGTCAGCGTACCGGCAGTTTCGGTGACGGCCGTCGTACCCGCGGTCGCTGCCGTCGACGCTTCGCGCGCCGAGGCCGTGAGTACGTTTCCTTGCGACGTCAAGGCACCAATACCGTCATCGAGCTTCCGGATCTCAGCGCTGGTCTGCGCGATTGCTTCGGCCTGCGCGCCGGCGACACTCGCGATTTGTTCGGCCGTGCGGCTCAGCTCTTCAATCGCGGTAGCCGTATCGGCAATTTGTCCGGCTTGCGCCGTTGCACCGCTCGATACGACCTCGACCGCCTGAACGATGGCTTCAACTGCCGATGATGATGCATTGGCGGCAGCCGATGCCTGGTCGGAGGCCGCGGCGAGCGAATTGCTGGCCAACGCCACGCCGGAAATAAGGCGTCGCAAATTATCGGTCGCGCGGGTGTACTGCGAAGCCATTTCAGCCAGCGCAAGCGCCAATGTATTGTAGGTCGTGACCAGCGCACCGACTTCGTCGTTCCCGCGCGTCGCCAACGGCTGCCGGTTCGAGGTGAATCGGGCGGTCAGATCGCCGGCCGCTAAACGCTCGAGCGCCTGCGTGAGCGCCGCGATGTCGTCGCCGACGATACTCTTCACGGCACCGCTCGTGGCAACCAAAGCTCGCGAGATGTCGCGCGATAGGAACACCGCTACGGCCAGGCCCATGCCGATCGCGAAGAGACCAAGGCATAGGCTAAGTATGTTGGCAGACGCTTCGAGCGATCTTGCTTCTTCGTTCGTCGCCTTGACTTCCGTAGCGATCGCCGTGCTATACGGCAAAAGCGCTTTACTGGTTCCGTCTTGTAAGTTCTCTGCATAACTGGCCGATGCTTGGGCGTCTTTGCCGGATCGCTTGAGGCGGAACGCGTCTTCGTTTTGCGCAAAGTACCCGTTGGGTCCGTCGACGAGCTTGTCGTACGCGGCCAGCGCATTTTGTTTCACGGGTGAATCGGCGAGCGCCCGGGCTTTGGCGATCTGCGTGTTGAGCCCCGCAACATCATCACGATACATCCGCAGGTACGAAGCGCTCAGTTCCGGTTTTTGCTGCATCACATAATACGCGCCGTCGTCGTCGGATCCGCGGAAATACAGCAGCGCGCGCCACAGCGCCTCGCGGGCCGGGTATAGTTGCGTCACTTGGTAGGCTTGAATCGCGGCTAACTTCGCATTCGTCACCTGATTCGCTAGCAGCGCAACGCTAAAGAGCAGCATCACGGTGCAAAACGCGCTCATCAGCTTAACGCCGATCTTGAGATTCCGCCACCAGACGACCATGCTGCTTCGCTCCTAACTCCGGGGGTAGTGCTACGAGACATACTTCGGCGCACATGCGGACGAAATGAGCGCGCGCGGTTCTTAGCCGGTGCAGCGTAAAGAAACCGATACGTTAGCCGCAACGCCGGCGTTCAAAGCACGAACAACCTTTTCTGGGCGATACGCCGGTCGGCTTAACGCTCGACGAGCGCCGCCCGGCCAAGTGCGAAAGCCACCAGCCGGTCGATCAACGCTTCGTAAGAGATGCCGGCCGATAGTGCTTCATCGGGTAAGAGCGACTGCGGCGTCAAGCCCGGTAGTGCGTTGATTTCCAGGATGTACGGCCGGCCTTCTTTGCTGACGATAAAATCAGTGCGCGAATAGTCACGTAGACCGATGAGCCGGTGCACCGACAACGCCAGCATTTGCAAGCGTGCCGTAAGATCGCGGTCGATGGGAGCCGGAACGAGATGGCGGGCGCCGCCCGGCGTGTACTTCGCGTCATAGGTGAAGAGTTCGTCGGTCGAAAGTATTTCGACGACCGGGAGGGCGCTTTCGCCCAGCACGCCGCACGAAAATTCGCGGCCGCCGATATACTCTTCGGCCAAGAGCGCCGAAGTGCGCGACGATGCGGCGATCATCGTGCGCGTCCACTCCTCATGCGTGCGCACGATCGAGACGCCGGCGCTCGAACCACTAGCGCGCGGCTTGACGACGATCGGCGGATTGAGCGAACCGGGCAACAACGGCAGCGTTCCGCCGGAGAGGTCGAAGGTGTCCCAGGCCGGTGTCGGCAGCCCTTCAGCCGCCAATAGCTTCTTGGTCAGATGCTTGTCGAGCGACACCGCGCAGCCGGTGATATCGCTGCCGGTATACGGGATGCCGAGCCACTCGAGCACGCCTTGCACTTGACCGTCTTCACCGGCGGTACCGTGCAACGCGTTGAAGACCACGTCGGGGCGGATCTCGCGCAGCGCATCGACGAAGCGCCGATCGAAGTCCACCGATTGCGCGTCATGCCCGAGTGCTGCCAGCGCGCGCAAGACTCCGCTACCGCTGGCAATCGACACTTCACGTTCGTCGCTCGGACCGCCCATGACGACGGCAATCTTCAATTTGGCCATCCACCGGGATACTTTCGCACTTGTATCTCAAGCCTTGCTAAGACCGTTATCGGGCGGCGTAGTCCAGGCATAGCCATGCCGCGGCAAACGGCGCTACGGTGTAAACCGCAGCTTGGGCCGTGACCGCTCCATTCGATTCGGCTGGAGCGCTATGGTCGGTCAAGAAGCCGAGGTAACGGCACTGCGGCAGCGGCCCGGCTCGCGCGGGCGCGTGCTACACCAAATAGTATGTCGGCTCGCCATCGGTGTGCGACCCGCTCGGATCGTGAGCGGGTTCGGTGCCGCTCGTTCGCGCCAGATACTCCGCGTGCCGGACGGCCCGTAGTGTCGCCGAGAACGTTTCGGCTTCTTGCGGAAAGATGCGGTCGGCCGGAAACCACTTGGTCACTCCGACATTCTCCAGCAGGCGCAGAAAGTCGGGCTGGATGCCGGCCAGTAGCACGGTTACTCCGCGCCCGTCCGCGTCGTGCAAGAAGCGTTCGAGGTGCTCCGCTACGACGACGTCCGGATTTCTGGTCCGCTTCAAGCGCAGCACGACGTATTTAGCCGTGCCCGTGACGGCAGCTTCCAGGATGCCTTGCAGATTGCGGTGCAGCTGTGGTCCGGCCCCAAAAAATAATTCGCCTTCCAAATCGAAGATCAGCAACGACGATGGCGGCGCATCGTTTGGGCGGCGGTCGCGGACGACGCGTTCGTCGCTGAGGATCAATTCACGCATACTCGGTTTCGACGCGCGTGAGACGAACAACAGGATCGATAGCACGACGCCCACGAGAATCGAATCTTGCACGTCGATGAAAATTGCGGTGAACGCGGTCGCGCCAACCAGCAGCGCATCGAAGCGCGAGGCCCGGATCGCGTAGCGCAGCCGCTTCCAATCGATCAGCCGCGCGGCGGTAATGAATAAGAGTCCGGCCAGTACCGGCTTGGGAATGAAGCGCGCGTACGGTCCCAGCAGCAGCACCACCACGCCAACGATGATCCCCGAGTACACGCCCGAAGCACGCGTCATCGCGCCGGCCTGAAAATTGATTGCCGAACGCGTCAGCGAACCGGACCCCGGCAAGGCTTGAAAAAAACCGCCGGCGAGATTGCCGATTCCCTCGGCAAGGCACTGCCGGTTGTAGTCGAGCGGTTCGCGGCTGTAGGTGGTAATGGACTTGGCCACCGCCAACGCTTCGAGCAAGCCGAGCAGTGCGACCGCGCCGCCGCCTTTGAGCAGTTGCGGCAGCCATTCCAAATGCAGCGCCGGAACGTGGAGCGACGGCATCGCCGCCGGAATGGCGCCGACGACCGCGACGAGCGTTTTGCCGCCCGCAGCCGGTGACGACCAGCCGAAATACGCGGCGACGACCGAAACGAGTACCAGGCCCGCGAGCATATCGACCCGCGGCAGGCGAAACTTGACGATGGCTCGGTGCAGCACGAGCACGACGGCGACCGTCGCGAGCCCGAGCGCGATGGCGCGCGGATTGAATGCGCCGCCGCTCACCGTTAGCCAGGTGCTCACCAGCACCGATTGATCGGCGCTGCCTTTCTTCGCCGCGCCTAAAAAATTTCCGAGTTGCCCCAAAGCGATGAGAAAACCGGCTCCGGCCATGAAGCCCAAGATGACCGATTCCGATACAAATCGCGTAAGATCGCCGAGCCGAAAGACCGCGATGAGTATTTGGAACGTACCGGCGATAATGCCCAGCAGAAATAACGCTTCAAAGCCGTCGAGCCGACCGGTAAATGAGCCTAGCGCGCTATAGACGACCAGTGAAATCGCATTGGTGGGACCGTTGATCAAATGCGACGACGAGCCGAAGATGGCGGCGACGATCGTAATGACGATCGCGGAGTACAACCCATAGCGCGGGTCGACACCGGCGATGAGGGCGTAGGCAATCGCTTGTGGAACGGCAATCGCCGCAACCGTCGCGCCGGCCGTCAGATCGCTGCGCGCACTGCTCCAGCTATAGTGCAATTTCGGCTGGGAGAAGATCATGAAGCCTTTCGCGGCGGCGGAAAGCGCGCGACGAGAAGAATAGAACCACTTGACTTAAGCCAAGCTTTCCGAAGTCCGGTTTCGGAGTTTGCCCTCCGTTGCCTCCTAAGCGGGCCGTGTCGGCAAGATTGCGCCGCGTAGAATCGCCGGCCGTTAGGCTACGAACTCCCCCACCAGGTGAACTTCAAGCTGCAGCTCGATCCCGCACGAGTCGTGTACGGCCCGCCGCACGCGCGCCAGCAGCGTTGTCACATCGCTGGCCGTCGCGTCCGCGATATTGACGATGAAGTTGGCGTGTAAGGTCGATACCTCGGCGCCGCCGATGCGCCAGCCCTTCGCGCCGGCCGACTCGATGAGCGCACCGGCCTTCGCCCCGGGCGGATTGCGAAAACACGAACCGGCGTTGGGCAGGCCGACCGGCTGCGTTTGTTTGCGGCGCACCAGCCGGTCCTGCATGCGGCCGCGCACGGCTACCGGATCGCCTTGCTCGAAGCCCATCGTCACGCCCGCGACGATCGCATCCCGCTCCAGCGTCGTATGGCGGTAAAAGTATTGGACGCTGACGGCGTGGGCCTCGGGTCGAGCCGGCGTGTGCACGCACACGGCGCGTACGAAATCACCGATTTCACGATCGGTTCCGGCGTTCATGAACAGCGCACCGCCGACGCTACCCGGAATGCCGGCCAGCGATTCGACGCCGAGCGCGCCCTTGGAGGCGGCCTGTGCCGTAAGCAGTGCCATTTGCGCCGACGCGCCCGCGCGCACCACCACTTCGCCGTCCGCCGCGCGCACGTCGAGCTCGCCGAAGGCGCCGCCCAGGCGCAGCACCAGGCCGCGAATACCGCCGTCGCCGACGAGCACGTTTGAGCCCAAACCGAGCACGAACCACGGCAGACGCCGCTTGAAACAATGCCGCAGCACGAACGCGAGGTCGGCACTCGATTCCACGTTGACGAGCGCGTCGGCCGGTCCGCCGATCCGCCACCACGTAAAAGCGGCGAGTTCGGCGTCAAAGGCGACCCGCGAACCGAAGTGAGCGGCCAACTGGGCACGGTCCTCCGCGGTCAACAGACTCGCCGTCACCCCCTAGGAGCCCGTCGGCTTTGGCGACGGGTGACGACGGACGGCTTGGGCGCAGCCCAAACGTACCAGATTCAACGCAGTTGCATCCCTAAGAGCCGGCGGCGACCGGCGCGGCGTCGATCGCCGCGCCAAACCGCCGTGCCACGGCCGAAATCGAACCCGCGCCGAGCATCAGGACGAGCGTTCCGGGTGGCGCTGCGGCGCGAATGAGCGCTTCGAGCGCGTCGACCGGCGCGTAGGTAACGGGTGTTCCGGCCGCCGCCAACGGTTCGCCGATGAGCCGTTCGCTCACACCCTCGATGCGCGCCTCGGCGGCCGCGTACACCGGCGTGAGATAGACGTGATCGGCCCCGCCGAGCGCGCGCGCGAAATCGGTCGCGAGGTACGCCGTACGCGAATAGCGGTGCGGCTGAAAGGCCACGACGATGGGACCGTCGCTTACGCCCCGTGCGGCGGCGATCGTTTGCGCGACGGCCGTCGGATGGTGTGCATAATCGTCGACGACGGTGAGTGCGGTGCATCGCCCGACGATTTCGAACCGGCGCCGTACGCCGTGGAACGCGGCCAGGGCCGCTCCAATCGTGTCGAACGGTACGTGTGCCGCCCGCGCGACGGCGACCGCCGCCAGCGCGTTCTGCACGTTGATCTCGCCCGGTACGTTGAGCGTCAGTCGGCCAAGCGTCCGGCCCGACTCGACGACCGTGAACTGCGCGCCCAGCGCCGCATATGAAATGTCTCGCGCACGGAGATCGGCCGGCACACCGGTTGCGAACGTCACCGCCCGCGCCGCGGTACGCTCGACGAGCGCCGCGCTGCGGGCATTATCGGCGCCGATTACGGCGATTCCGCCGGGTGGTAACCGGCCCAGAAACGTGACGAATTGTTCGACGAGGCGCGGCAATTCAGCATCGCTGCCGATGTGGTCGTTCTCGATATTCGTCACGACGGCAATCGAGGGCGCCAGCCGCAGGAACGAACCGTCGCTTTCATCGCTCTCCGTGATGAACCAGTTGCCTGCGCCACTGCGTGCATTGGAGCCCGAATCCACGCGCTGGCCGCCGACGGCAACCGTCGGATCGAAGCCGGCCGCCTCGAAGATCGCCGCAATCATCGCCGTGGTCGTCGTTTTGCCGTGCGTTCCGGCGACCGCGATCGTCGGCGTCGTGCCGATCAAGCGGGCCAGCATTTCGCCCCGCTTGACGACCGGAATCGAACGCCGCAGCGCTTCGGCATACTCGCTATTTTCGGGCGGTATGGCGCTCGACACCACGACGGTGCCGACCTCACCGACGTTGCCGGCGGCGTGGCCGATCGTGACCGTAACACCTTCGCGGACGAGTTCGTCGAGCAGCGGGCTTTGGCGCTCGTCGGAGCCGCTGACGCTGCAGCCGCGTCCGAGTAATAGCCGCGCCAGCGCGCTCATACCGATGCCGCCGATTCCGACGAGATGATACGCGGCCGCGGCATTAGCTCTGTGAGTCACGGACCCCCACTTTCGGGCCGGCGGAATCGGCGACCCGCGCCGGTAGCCAGGCCGTGATGCGCTCCACGATTCGCGCGACCGCTCCGGCCGGCGACAAGCGCGCCGCGGCGGCACGCATCGCAGCGGGGACGTCGCCGCTGAGTTGCGTCGCCAGCGTCGCTAGCAGCAACTCCGCCGTCAACGCGCGGTCGGGCAATACCACACCTGCCCCGCCGGCGGCAAACAGCGCGGCGTTCGCGGTCTGGTGATCGTCGGCGGCAAACGGGTATGGAATCAACACGGCCGGCGTGGCGGTGGCGGCAAGTTCCGCGAGCGTCGACGCACCGGCGCGCGCTACGACGATATCGGCGGCCGCGTACGCAGTCCCCGGATCGGACAGATAGGGCACGAGCCGCACCACGTTGCCGGACGCAAGCCGTGCCTGGTCTGCGCGCACGGCCGGATAGTCGCGTTCACCGCTGATATGCAGCACCTGCCAAGCCGCGGGTAACGCCAGCGTGGTGACCAGCGTCGTAACCGCGGCGTTGATCGAGCGCGCGCCTTGCGAGCCGCCCATCACCACGATCGTCGTGCGCTCCGGTTCCAAGCCCAACGCGAGCCGCGCCTCGCGCGGCGGCGGCAGCCGGCTCAACGAAGCCCGCACCGGCGCGCCCGTCGCGACGGCCTTGGCGCCGAAATAGCGGCGCGATTCGCCATACGTGAGCCAGACTTCATCGACGAGCGGCCGCAGCAGCCGATTCGTCAATCCGGGCCGAACGTTGAGCTCCAGCAACGCAATCTGCGGCGCCGACCCCCGGCCGAAGACGCGCAGCAGGCGCGCCGCGACGACGACGGGGAAACACACGTAGCCGCCGGTGGCGATGACGACGTCGGGCCGAAACGTTCGCAGAGCGCGCCATGCGACGGCGATGCCGCTGACGTTGCGTGCCAGCGTCCGTAGTGCGTGCAGCGACGGCCGCCGCTGCAGCGGCGCGCTCGGGATGAACGTCAGCGGCATCGTCGTTACCACGGTCGCCTCGAGTCCATCACGGTTGCCGAAAAAGCGCCGTTCGTAGCGCGGTAACGCCGGCGCGGCCCGCAGCGCCTCGTCGATTGCCAGCGCCGGATAAATGTGGCCGCCCGTTCCGCCGCCGGTGAATGCAACATGCAGCGTGCCTACGGCAAACTCGTTTGCCGATGCCGGCCGATGTTGACGATCAGCGCGACGGCAACGAGCGAAACGACCAGCGACGTACCGCCGAACGAAACAAACGGCAACGGCACCCCGGTCACCGGCCACGACGCCGTGACTACACCGATATTGACAAAGGCTTGGATCACGATGAGCAGCGTACAGCCCAGCACCAGCAACATGCCGAAGCGGTCGGGCGCGGCCAGTGCGATGCGCACCGCGCGAAACGCGAACACCACGAAGAGCGCGATCACGCCGAGTGCCCCGAACAACCCTAATTCCTCACCTAAAATAGCAAAGATAAAGTCGGTATACTGTTCGGGTAAATAAAAAAACTTCTGGCGCGACGCACCGAGGCCTAAACCGAGAATGCCGCCGCTGCCGAGTGCCAACAGTGACTGCACGATGTGAAAACCGGTATTTTGCGGATCTTTCCACGGATCGAGAAAGGCGAAGATGCGCGCCCGCTTATACGCCGACGAGCCGATCGCGAGCGCCACAACGGGCAACATCGAAACGACGCACAATCCCAAATGTTCGAGCCGTGCGCCGGCACAAAACAAAAGACCGAACGCGGTGAAGATGAGCAGGCTGGCCGTACCCATGTCGGGTTCAAGCAAGATCGGGACCGCGAGCGCGCACGTCACGAGCAGACACGGAACGACGCCGCGCACCAGCGATTGCAATCGGTCACCGAAGGTCGAAAGTTTGGCGGCCAAAAATACGACGAGCGCGAGTTTCGCGAATTCCGACGGTTCGAAGCTGACGGCGCCGCCCAGCCAGCGACGCGACCCGCCGACGATTTGGCCGACATGTGGTACGAGAACGGCAACGAGTGCGGCGAACGCAAGCGCGATACCGGCCGGCGCGATGGTGCGCAGCTTACGATAATCCAGCCGGTAGGCGATCAGCGCGCACACCAGCGCCACGACGAGCCAAATGAGCTGGCGTTTCAAGTAATACGCGGTGTCGCGATAGGTCGCATACGCCGTCGCACTCGACGCGCTGTAGATCATGACGAGGCCGACCGCGACGAGCGCCGCGATCGTTGCGATGAGCACGCTGTCGGGCGCCACGAGGCGCACGCCCGATAGCGCGGCGGACGGCCGGATTGCGGGCGGCCGCGAGCGACCGGCCGCCGGGAGATTACCGAGCATGCGGTACCGTCGGCGCACCACCCAGGCCGCCGACCGCCGCCGCGAAGCGTGCGCCGCGGTCTTCGGCCGAAGCGAACATGTCGAACGACGCACAGCCGGGCGAGAGCAAGACGACGTCACCCGCGACGGCGATCGATGCCGCCAGCGTGACGGCTTCATCCATCGAGTCGGCGCGCGACACGGCGGCACGTTTGATCGTTTTGGCGATGTCGCCGGCGGCTTCGCCGATGAGGACCACGGCCTTGGTGCGCGACGACGCGACTCGCCCCAGATCGGCGAACTCGGTGCCCTTGGCTTTACCGCCCGCGATCAACACGATCGGCCGGTCGAACGAGCGTAGCGCCGCGATCACCGAACCGGGATTCGTCGCTTTCGAATCGTCGACATACGTCACGCCGTTGCGCTGTGCGACGATTTCGAGCCGATGCGCGAGCGGCTTGAAATCGCGTACCGCCGCGACGATCGCCGCCCGGTCTAAACCGGCGGCCAGCCCAACTAAAATTGCGCCCATCACGTTTTCGACGTTGTGTTTGCCCTGCAACGGAATATCGCCGACGTCCATGACGTCGATCGAACGCGGATCGCCCGTGGGCGGCGCGTAGACAATGGTTTTTTCGCCGCGAACGTAGAGCGTCGTATTGCGCTGCGGCTCGCCGGCGAACCACAGCGCGCGACCCTTGATGCGGTTGGCGTCTTCACCCGCCAGCACGGCAATGCGCGCGTCGTCGAGATTGCCGACGAACGTGTCGCCGGGTCCCTGATTTGCGAAAATCCGGAACTTTGCTTCGGCATATTCGTCCATCGAAAAATAGCGGTCGAGATGATCGGGCGAGATATTGTTGATCAGCGCGACGCGCGGCTTGAACGAGCGAATCGATTCGAGCTGAAACGACGAAACTTCGGCCACGATCCAATCGTCGGGCCCGGCGACGGCCGTTTCGGCGATGAGCGCATTGCCGATGTTTCCGCCGACGAACGTGGTCTTGCCGGCACGCCGGAACATGGCGCCCAGCAGCGCCGCCGTGGTTGTTTTTCCCTTGGTACCGGTGACCGCGACGATCGGCGCGCGGCAGATCCGGTAGGCGACTTCGACCTCGCTGAAGACCGGCACGCCGGCGGTCTGGATGCGCCGCACGAGTTCGCCGTTGAGCGGAATACCGGGCGACAACACGGCGGCCGTCACGTTGGGCAACACCTCGCCCAGCGCCGCCGGCGCCACGAACGGAACCGTCAAGCTCGCGACATCGACCGCCGGATTTTCGTCCGTTGCATAGACTGCCGCGACGCGCGGCAACAGCACCTCGATCGACGCCCGGCCGCTACGCCCGAGGCCAATGACCAGCACGCGTTCGTCGCGATCGAATTGTCCGCTTTTGATCGGCGGGTTCATGCGCGCCGCGCCACCAGCGCGAAGCCCAAGCCGGACAGCGCCGCCGACGCGAGCCAGAAGCGTTGCGTCACTTTTGTTTCCGGCCAGCCGCCCAACTCGAAATGGTGATGCAATGGACTCATGCGAAAGATTCGCCGTTTGGTCAGTTTGAACGACGCGACTTGCAAAATCACCGACAGCGTTTCAGCCGCGAACACCCCGCCGATGAGCGGAAGCAGTATTTGCGATCCGGTAACGATCGCGCCGCCGGCCAGCGCCGCCCCCAACGCCAGCGAACCGGTATCGCCCATGAAAACGCGCGCCGGATGCCGGTTGTAGAGCAGAAAACCGAGCACCGCGCCGGCCGTCGCGACATCGAGTGTCGCCGCTTCGGTGCATCCGGCCCGCAGCGCGATAAAGGTGAGCACCGCTAACGGTGGGAGCACGGTGCCGCCGGCCAAACCATCGAGCCCATCGGTCAGGTTAACGGCATGCGTCGTGCCCAGGATTGCGAGCAACGACAAACCGTACCAGAACCATAGCGGCGTGGTGCCGAGTCCGAGCAGCGTCGTGCCCTGCCGCGCGCCGTTTGCCAGGACGACCAGAAACGCCATGCCCACCAGCGCCGTCAACCCGAATTTCGTGCGCGCGCGTAACCCGCGATTACGCCCGCGCCGGATCGCCGCCAAGTCGTCGACGAAGCCGATCGCCGCCATTCCGCTAACGAGCAGCGCCAGCGCGAGCGTCGTCCGCCCCGGCCGCAGCGCGAGCGCAACCGCCGGGGCCGTCAGGAACAGTAAGCCGCCCATGGTCGGCGTGCCGGTCTTGACCTGATGCGTCGCCGGCGCGTCTTCGTAGGCTTTTTGGCGATACTTGAGCCGCGCGAGCCAGCCGACAAGCGGCTTGCCGGCGGCTGCGGTGATGCCGAACGCGACCACGCCCGCGAGCGCGATCTTCACGCGGCCGTCCGTAACGGGTTGGCACCACGGCCGCGCCAGACCAAGAGCACCAGCGGCGTCTGCTCGTCGCTATTGCCGTGCGGGTTCGCCAGGAGCGCGCGTTCGACGCCGGCTCGTTCCACATCGGGCGACACGCCCAGCGCTTTGGCGCGGTGCAGATCGTTCGCGTCGACGATGGCAAAGCCGTAGCCGAGTTGCGCGCGCAATTCGGTACAGACGCGGTCGGGCTCGGCCGGGCCGAACACGATCGCGCGTTCGTACGGCGGCAACGTTCCGGTGTAGCCGTCGATCGCGGCAATCGCTTCGCCGAGCATTTCGTAGAACACGCCGCGCTTGCCGCGCAAGCGCCCGAACACGTGCGCCACGGCGGCCCGCACCACCTTACGGGTACCGACCTGATCGATCACGATCTGCAGCGACTCGGGCTGGTTGACCGTCGCGAGCGCACCGGCGCGGCGGGCGAGCGCGTACGCCAACCGCGAAGGTCGCACGAATTCAGCGCCGACGAACCGCCGTTGCGCGATCGCGACCGCGGTTTCGGCGACAGCGATGACGTCGCCGGGCCGCGCGATGCCGCGCACGGCGTCGGCGATGAGCGCGACGATGTCATCGCCCGGACCGACGAGCCGGGTGCGGATCGGTATCGCGACGAGCCCGTCGGGCAAGCCCGGCTCGCGCACGCGTTGCGGAATCATGGCGTGCCGTTCGCGCGCAGCGCGTCGGCGATTTCCTCCATCCGGTACTTGCGCGAACCCTTGAGCAAGATCGCATCGCCGGCCCGCGCGTTGGCGCGCAGCCACGCCACCGCGGCGGCGTTTTCGGCGTAGGCCAGGATCCGCGAAGCGGCGGCGCCGGCGTCGGTCGCGCCGCGCACGATGTCGGCCGCGTAGTCGCCGCCGGCGAGAATGAATTCGCTCGCGCCGGCGGCGGCGGCACCGACCCGGCGGTGCATCTGCGCGGCATCCGCGCCGAGTTCCGCCATGCTCCCGAGCACCGCGATCCGCCGCTCGGCCGACTCCTGCGCGAACGCATCGAGCGTCGCGAGCGTCCCCGACATCGACGCATTATACGCATCGAAGATCAAACGTTTGCCGTCGGCGAGCGCGATCGTTTCGTAGCGCTGCGCCGGCTGCGCGAGCAGGCCCACATACGGCGCGAGACGCGCCGGCGGAAAGCCCGCAACGCTGGCCGCGGCCAGCGCCGCGGCCAGATTGCGCCGGTTGTGTTCGCCCGGAACGCCGACCGCCACGGCGATCTCGGTACACACGCCGCCCGCGTAAACGGCAAGCGTTCGAACGTCGCGTACGATAACGGCCGCCGCGCCGGCCGGCGGTTCGTCAGCGCCCACGCCGAACCACATCGGCGGCGTTGTCAGCGCGGCCGCCCGTTCGCGCGAGTCGGCGTCGGCCAGGTTGAGCACCGCCTGCGCGCCGCCGCGAAACAGACCCCACTTCGTATCGGCCAAACGCCGGCGGCTGCCCATGATTTCCAGATGCGCTTCGCCGATGTTGGTCAACACCGCGATATCGGGCCGCGCCGCGGCCACGAGCAGGTCGAGATCACCGTACTTGCGGGCGCCCATTTCGATCACCGCGACGCGCGGGTCGTTTACTTCGAGGCCGAGCAGAAACTTGCTCACGCCGATCTCATTATTTTCGTTTTCCGGCGTGGCCGTCACGGCGACGCCGGCCGCGGCCAGAATTTGGGCCACATACGACTTGGTGGTGGTTTTGCCGGCGCTGCCGGAAACGGCGATGACCGGCCCGCAAACGCGCGTGCGGGCCAGTTGCGCCAGTGCGAGATAGGCGCGGAGCGTATCGGCGACGACGAGCGCGGGCCGGCCGGCTGGAACGGTCGCCGGATCGTCCACGATGGCGAGCGCCGCGCCCCGGGTAAACGCTTCGCCGATGAACGCGTGACCGTCGAAGCGCTCGCCGCGCAAGGCCAGAAACGCCGCTCCGCGGTCGACTCGCCGGGTATCGGTGCCGACGGCGAACTCGGCCGGCAACGCCGCGGCACCAAGTACCTGCGGCCGCAGTGCCGCGATCGCCGCGGCGATGTCGAGCTTCATCCGACCGCCTCGGACGGCTGAGCGCGCGCGGCGAACGCCGCCCGGACTTCGTCGCGATCGTCGAACGGCAGGCTGCGATCGCCGACGATCTGATACGTCTCGTGGCCTTTGCCCGCGATCTACGACCGTATCGCCTGGTGCGGCGGCCGCGATTGCCGCGGCGATCGCCGTGCGGCGGTCGAGCACGATTTCGGCCTCCGTGCCGCCGGCGATCGCCCGCGCGATGACCAGTGGATCTTCCGAGCGCGGATTGTCGGACGTCACGATCACCCGATCGGCGATGCGCGCCGCGATTTCCCCCATCTGCGGCCGTTTCCCCGGATCGCGATCGCCGCCGGCACCGAAGACCACGGTCAGTCGGCCGTGTGCCGATTCGCGCGCCGCGTGTAAGACGTTTGCCAGCGCGTCCGGCGTGTGGGCGTAATCGACGATGACTTCGATGCCGCCGGCGGCGATGCGTTCCATGCGGCCCGGAACGGCGCGTACCGTCGCGAGCGCGCGTGCGATCGTCGCATCGTCGACGCCCAGCGCCCGGGCACCGGCGAACGCGGCCAGCGCGTTGTAGACGTTAAACCGGCCGCGCAGCGGCAACTCGACCGCGGTTCCGTCGACGGTAAACCGGCTGCCGCCGGGCGCCAGCACGAGTCGCTCGGCACGCACCTGCGCCGGGGCGTCGAGGGCGAACGTGACGGCGCCGGGGAACTCGGCGGCAAAGCGCGCGCCGGCAGCATCATCGACGTTGATGGCCACCCGCGGTGCGAGCGCCAGGAGTCGCCGTTTCGCTTGCGCGTAGGCCTCGAACGTCGCGTGAAAATCGAGGTGGTCGCGGCTGAGATTAGTAAAGATGCCGACCGCGAAGCGAACGTCCTCGACCCGACCCAAGGCCAGCGCGTGCGAACTGACCTCCATTGCGACCGCGGCAGCTCCGGCGTCGCGCAGTTGCGCCAGCAGGCCGTGCAATTCGAGGGCCAGCGGGGTCGTGTTGTTCAACGGCCGGTGCTGCGCGCCGAAGTCGGCCCCCAAGGTGCCGACGACGGCGCACGGCCGCCGGGCGGCGTTCAGGATTGCTCCCAACAGATGAACCGTCGTCGTCTTACCGTTGGTGCCGGTCACGCCGGCGATCTGCAGCGCCGCCGACGGCCGGTCGTAAAAGGCATCCGCGAGCCGCGACACGGCGCTGCGCGTATCGGCAACCACGATCTGCGGAGCGTTGACCATGACCTCGGTCTCGACGACCACCGCGACCGCCCCGCTGGCAACCGCCGCCCGGGCGAAATGGTGGCCGTCACGGCGCTCGCCGCGCAAGGCGACGTACAGCGCGCCCGGCCCGACCCGCCGGGAGTCGCTCTCGATCGCCTCGATCCGCGCGGGCAGCAAGCCGATGACGCGTGGGGCGTCCAGCAGCTGCACCAGATCGGCCAGATCGTGCATCATCGGACGGCTTTCGGCGCCGGCGGTGCCGGCACCAAGCGCGGCCGGGGCGACGGCAGGGCCGGCATGTTGCCGGCATGCAACATGGCGATCCGGCCTAACGTCGCGAACACCGGCGCGGCGATCGTGCTGCCGTAGTAGACGCCCTGGGGACGCTCGATCTTGACCAAGATAACGAACCGCGGCACATCGGCGGGCACATAGCCGATAAATGATGCGACGTACGCGCCGGCGGCGTAATAGCCGTTTTCCGCGATTTGCGCCGTGCCGGTTTTGCCCGCCGTCGTGTACCCGGGAATCTCGGCCGTCCCTTTTCCGGTTCCGCGCAATACCACGCTGCGCAGATAGCGGCGAAGGGTGCGCGCCGTCGCCTGCGACATGACGCGCCGTTCGATCTCGGGCGGGTAGCGGTACGCAACGCTTCCGTCGTCGTTGTATAATGCGCGCACGATCCGCGGACGCATCAACAGGCCGCCGTTGGCGATCGCGGCGTACGCTCGCGCCATCGCCAGCGGCGTCGTTGAAATGCCCTGGCCGAACGCGATTGTTGCCAGCGAACTGCCGCTCCACTCGGCGCGCGGCGGAACGATGCCGGGGTTTTCACCGGGCAACTCGATCTGCGTGAGGCTGCCGAAGCCGAAGTTGCCGATCGTTCCCGACAGCGCTTTGGGACCGATGGCCAGTCCGATTTCGGCGGCGCCGACGTTATGCGAGCGGGCGATGATATCTTCCATGGTTTCGGGGCCACCGCTCGAGGCCATCAAGCCGTCGTCGGCATTGTGGATCGTGCGGCCGCCGACGGTCAGGGCGTCGAGCGGCGGAAAGCGCGTGGCGGTCGTGACGCGTCCGCTTTCCAACGCGGCCGCCGCGGTGATGAGCTTAAATGTCGAGCCGGGCTCGTACGCATCTTCAATCGCCCGGTCGCGGCGAGCATCATCGGAGTACTTGAAAAAACGCGCCGGTTCGTAATCGGGCACGTTCGCGAGTGCGAGCAGTTCGCCCGTCCAGGGATCCATCACGATCGCCGTCCCGCTGCGCGCGTGCGACGCTCTGACCTGCGCTGCGAGCGCGCGTTCGGTCTCGAATTGCAAATACGAATCGATCGTCAACGCCAGGTTGCGGCCGGGCGCGGGCCGTTCCACGATCGTGGTCTCGCCGAACGGAATCGCGCGTCCGAACTGGTCGGCCTCGATCCGCATGCTGCCGGGACGGCCGCGCAGGTAGTGTTCGAACGACGCTTCCGCGCCGGCCAAGCCGTTTTCATCCAGCCCGACGAAGCCCAGCACGGTCGACGCTAGGTGCCCCGACGGCGTGAAGCGGACGCCGGTGTCCTCAGGCTCGGTGTTGATGCCGACGATCTGCAGCGCCTTGATGCGCTGCGCCGTATCGTAGGGAATTTTTCGGGCCAGCCAGTGGAATTGCGAACGCTCGCGCAAGATCGATTCGAGCTGCGGCGCCGGAACGGCGACGAGCGGCGCCAACAGCGCCGCCGCGGCGTGCGGTTCGGCGATGTTGGAGGGCACCGCGTACACGCTTTCGGACGGTAGCGACCGCACCAGTACGCCACCGTCGCGGTCGAAGATCGTCCCGCGTTTCGCGAACAGCGTCAGCGTTTGCGAACGCTGCGACAACGCCTCGCGCGCCAACTTCGGACCTTGCCGGACTTGCACGTCGAACAGCCGCCAGGTCAGGAACAGTCCGATCGCGACGATGCCGTAAAACGCAACTTTCGCGCGCACCGGAGCGACGCGCGCGAAGGCCCGCGCTGCCACTATTGGCGAGCGTTTCCGGCCGCGCCGTTCAACCACGCGTTGATCGCACCGAGCAGCGCGATGCCGTGCGGCGCCGGCATCGTCCGCGGCACCGGCGGCAACGTGACGACTGCAAACGTCCGCGGATCGTGCATGCCCAGCCGATCCGCAATCGCGGCCAACCGTTCGCGCGATTCGAGCTTTGCGATCCGATCGTCGGCGCGCATCGTTTCGGCGATCAAGCCGGCTTTGCGCGCTTGCGCGTGCGCCAAGGCGTAGTTCGCACTCGTCAGATTCACCGTCAGCATCACGTAGAGCATCAGCGGTACGACGATCACCGCCGCCGCGCCGCCGACGCGCACGAATGCCGCGTAACTGCGCCGGCGCGCGTGCCGGACGCGTCGGCGCGTTGCCGTCCGGCCGCGCTCGATGTGCCGGGCGGACGGTTCGGTCGGAAGTTTTTCGAATGCGATCACGCGGGGCCTCCGGTTGCTGGGCGGACGACGCTACAGACGCGCAGCTTGGCACTGCGGGCGCGCGGATTGGCGGCGCACTCGGCGTCGCTGGGAACAACGGGTTTGCGCGTCACTCGGGCCGACCGCGGGTCGTCGCGAAACAGCTGCTTGACGATGCGGTCTTCGAGCGAGTGAAAACTGATGACGGCGATGCGGCCGTCGGGCGCCGTGCGCTCCAATGCGGCGTCGAGACCGGCGCGCAAGGCGCCCAGTTCGTCGTTGACCGCGATCCGCAGCGCCTGAAAGGTCCGGGTGGCCGGATGCGTGCGCTCGCGCTTGCCGCGTACCTGAACGACGCCGGCGACGAGGGCTGCCAGCGCCGCGGTGTCGGCCGGCTCACGCAATTTGACGGCCCGCGCGATGCGGCGCGCCGCACGCTCTTCGCCGTAGGTGAAGATGATATCGGCGAGTTCGCCTTCGCTGCGGTTCGCGATGAGCTCGGCCGCGCTTTCGCCGCGCGTCGGATCGAGCCGCATGTCGAGCGGCGCCGCGGCCCGAAACGAAAAGCCGCGCTGCGGCGCATCGAGCTGCAGCGAGCTGACGCCTAAGTCGAAGAGCACACCGTTCACCCGAGCGATGCCCAGCGCGTCGAGCTGCTCTGCAAGCTCGCGAAAGTTGGCGTGGACGAGCGTCGCGCGACGGTCGGCGTCATCGAGCCGCGCGGCCGGATCGGCATCGAAGGCGACGAGCCGGCCGGCCGGACCGAGCGCCGCGAGAATGCGCGCGCTGTGGCCGCCGGCGCCGAATGTCGCGTCGACGTACGTACCGCCCGGATCGATCGCGAGCGCATCAACCGCCTCCGCGGCCAGAACCGCAACGTGCTCCACGCACTAAAACAGGCCAAGCTCGGTGGCGAAGTCATGCAGCGGCGCCGCGTCGCGGTTTTGCTGCTCGTAGCGTTCGCGCGACCAGATTTCAACGCGCGTCAGCGAACCGATCGAAACAACGTCCTTGTCGATGTCGGCGTACGCGCGCTGCGCCGCCGGAATGAGCATGCGACCTTGGCTATCGCACGAGAGCTCATCGGTATGGGCGAACAACATGCGCACGAAACTGCGGAAACTGGCGTCCTTGAGCGGAGCCGCCTCCAGCTTTTGACACAGCTCGGCCCATGACGCCGCGGGGTAGAGCGCCAAACACGGATCGGGTTGAGCGATCGTGAGAAAGAAGCCGGCGCCGAGCCGTTCGCGAAAGCGCGCGGGCACAACAAGACGACCCTTGTCATCAAGGCTGTGTTCGACGCTGCCGGTAAAGAGCGGTCGATCCGCGGCCACAACCCAACCCCACTAGGCACCACAAAGCACCCTTTCGCCCCACTATATCCCACCGGGCACCCTTTGGAAAGGCCTATTTTCGGTGCGAGCCGATTGGCGCCGTAAAGTTTGCGCCGCGACGCACCGGCGCTCCGGATGGTAGAAGCGGCAAGCCGGGTGACCGTCGGCTGGGTTAAGCCTGTGCATCGGTGCGTCGCGTCCGTAGGCCCCGCGGGAACGGCAACAGAACAGGCGGCGAAGTGAATCGGCATCCAGCCCGGCGAGACGCGTATTCTCCGGCTCTGTTAGCGGTCTGTTGTATCGTGAGCACGCTCTTTGGGTGCAGCTCGGGAGCGGGCAGCTTTCTGCCCGGCAGCGGACGTTCACTCGACGCCGGAACGCTCGCCGCGCTCGTCGGCTCGGCGGCCCGCGTTCACGGCGTTTCGACGCGACTCATTAGCGCCGTCATCGGCGCCGAATCGCATGGCGATCCGTCGGCGGTCAGCCGCGCCGGAGCGCAAGGCATCATGCAACTCATGCCGGCCACCTCGCTGCAGTACGGCGTCGTCAATCCGTTCGACGCAGCGCAAAATATCGACGGCGGAACGCATTATTTGCACGATCTGCTGCGGCGCTATCGCGGCAACTGGAAATTAGCGGTCGCGGCCTATAACGCCGGCCCTGGTGCCGTCGATGCCGCCCATGGTATTCCGGCCTTTGCCGAAACCCAAGCCTATGTTGCGCGGGTAGCGGCAGCGATGCCGACCCGGTAACGATGGCCGCTTACCCCGGCGTCGGGAATCGGCTCTACGCGCGCGCATCGCCGCGCGGACCCTGGCAGCTCCCGATCCTCGACGCCTATATACTGCGTGAATTATGGCCGCCGTTCGCGTTCGCGCTCGGCGCGTATCTGCTGTTCTGGTTCGTCAATATCTTCTTTCTGGCCGCCGACTATGTCATCAACAAAGGCGCGCCGATTTTTCTCGTGCTACGCTTTTTGATTTTTCGTGTGCCGCAAGCGACGCCGCAAGCGTTTCCGTTCGCCTGTCTGTTCGCGACGCTCATGGCGTTCGGACGGCTCATGGCGGACAATGAAATAACCGCGCTGCGAACGTCGGGCGTGCCGTTCTATCGCATCGTGCGGCTGCCGCTGATCGCCGGCATGCTGGCATTCGGCGCTTCGTATTGGATCAACGAACACGTCGTGCCGGCATCGACCGACCTTTCGACCCGGACGTTTTATCAAATCGTGTATAAGATGCAGACCTTGCCGCTCGAACCCAACATCTTCCGCCAAGATCCGGCGACGGGAAACACCTTCTACGTCGGCAACGTCGATGCCGACGGCAAAACGATGCACAATGTGATGATCTTCGAACCCTCGCGTGTTTCACCGTTCCAGATGGTGACGACCGCGGCGAAAGCCGAGATTCACGGCGCGACACTGACCTTGTTCGATGCGTCGGTGTCGCGCTACAAACCCAGCGGTGACTTCGATTTCGAGACGCATCAGAAAACGCTCGATCTCGGTTTGCCGCTGGCCGAAACGGCAGACAAATTCCTGAGTTCGGCGTACAGCGATCCGTATACCATGGACTCCAAGCGCTTGCGGGAGGATATCGCGGCGCGCAAGGCAACGGGCCAAGGCGGATCCGATCTTTCCAAGCGGGAGATCACGCTGGCCCAAAAGCTCGCGTATCCGTTCGCCGCGTTCATCGCGGTGCTCATTGCGTTGCCGCTCGCCGTTAAGTTCGGGAAGAAAGGGCGTACGCTTGGAATCGCGCTTTCGATCGTGGTGCTCTTTGTTTATTATGTGCTCGGTGCGATGTCGGCGGCGTTCGGCAGCAATAACGCGCTCGACCCATACGTTGCGGCATGGTTGCCCAACGCGTTGATGGCCGCGGCCGGCGGCTTCTTGATCTTCAGCGAAGACCGCTAATTGCTGCGTAGGCTTTTCGCTGCGATCGTCGCTCTCACGACGGTCGTCAGTTCGTTCATGCCCGCCGGTGCGACGAACGTGGCCGACAGCCGGCAAGCGACGGCATTGCGGCTACTGAGCGCCGGCTGCGAGCGGCCGGCGCTAGTCGCGCAAGCGGTTCCCGGAACCGTTCCGTCGAGCACGCCGCAACCGTCCGGATCACCGCAGTCCGGCGGGTCGGCGCAGCCGAGTGCATCGCCCACCGGCAGCGGCGCGCCCGGTCCGCCGCGCGCCGCCGCCGGTCCGCAGCAACTCAATCCGCCGCCGTTGCCCACCGCAACGCCGGGCGTCACGCCGCCGCCGGTGCCGACGCCGACGCCGAGTTCGACCGCCAGCGCCGGGCCGGTGTTCGTGCAACGCGTCACGCCTGAGCCCAGCAGTTCGCCCTCGGCGACCGGTCCGGCGAGCGGCGCTTCGCCGGCGCCGGCCGAAACGTTAGGTCCGAATCAATATGTGGTCCTGGCCGATGAGATTTCGGGGACGAATAAAATCGGCGCGCCGGCCGATCTCAACGGCAACGTCAACATTCTGTACTCCGAAGGCATCCTCGTTGCCGACCACGCGCATTACGACGGCGTTCGGTATATCGATCTAACCGGCAACCCATATATCCGCAATCAAGCCGACGACAGCGCGCTGCACGCCGAATCGATTCGCTTCGATACGCTGCTTTCGAAAGCGGTACTGCTCAACGGCACCGGCCGGACGTCGCAAGGCGTCGAGACGGGCCATCTTTTTTACAAGGCGCGCACGCTGACGACAACCGGCAATGGCGTTACGCACGGCGATCATGCGTCGTTCACCACCTGCGAGCGACAGCGCGCGGGCTATCATGTGGAAGCGAAGACGCTCGACGTCTTTCCGGGCGACAAAGCCGTTGCGCGCAGCGCCGTCTTGTATCTCGGCGGCTTCGCGGTATTCTTTTTGCCGGTGATCGTCATTCCGCTCACGCACGTTGAAGGTGGTCCGGGCCGCCAAACCGGTTTCTTGCCGGTGATCGGGTATTCGCAAGCCGAAGGCTTTTACGTCAAGGCCAAGATCGGCTTCGCGCCCAGCGACACGTACTACGGCTATTACCGGGTCGACGAAGAAACGAAGCTCGGCCTGGGTCTCGGCTACGTTGCCTTCTTTCGGCGCAAGGACGGCAAGCGCGCCGTCGACGTTAATTTCTACCGCTTCCGCAGCAATCAGGGTCAGGGCGATCAAAACAATCTGCAGCTGAACGATAGCGAAAATTTCTCGCGCACGTTGCGCGGCCAATTCGGCGTGAATTATCAAGGCAATTACGCACCGGGTGTTTTCTTGCCGCCCAGCTATACGATCACCGGCTCCGTCGTCCATACGGGATTCAACGAGTCGCAAAGCTACACGTTCAACAAATACGGCGAAGGCTCGCAGCAGTCGTCGCTCGATCTAGGCTTCATCGATCAGCGTACGTTATCGCCGGCCGTCACGCAAGGCGTGAATTTGAGTTACACCAGCAACACCAACGCGTATGCCGGTGCGGCAACAGCGATCGACTCGTTTCATTTCAATACGCTAACGCATGTAACGACCAGCGGCATCGATTACGACTTGACGGTGGACAAGACGTTGAGCAGCGAGCAATCGGGAATCGATAAGCTGCCCGAACTGCTCGTGCGGCCGCATGGTGTCCTCGATCCGAGCTTTACGGCGCTCCCGATCACCGCTCAGTTCGCGCTGGGCGAATATAGCGAGCATCAGCCGCAGGTCATCGATGCGGCCGGTAACAGTATTCCGGGCCTGGCAACGCAACGCGGTCAGGCGCAGGTCACGTTTGGTCCGGCCCTGGCGCATTTCTTGGGCAGCGACTTCAACGCATCGGTGATCGCGACGCAGAACCTCTATGGCACGGGCGACCAGAAAGCCCAAGTCCAGCAAAACGCAAGCTTGACGACGGCGTTGAGCAGCCACATCGTGAACGCCATCACCTATTCCGAACAGAACTCGAACGGGCCGCAAGCCGAACCATTCAAGACTTTCGACATCATCGGCGGCGCTTCGCATCAGGCCTCCGATGTCGTGCGCATCTTCAATGGCGACGTCTACACGTTGACGTTGCAAGGAACGACGCTCTTCGACCGGGCCGCCCAGCCGATCAACTACCAGCTCAACCTGCGGCCGTCACCGCGCTCGTCGGTGCTGCTGGGCGGCACCTGGATCCCCGGACCCGGCAACGGTTTTCCCCTGACCAACGTGCAAGTCATCACGCCGCTCGGACGCGGCGCCGACATTGAATTTGCCACCAACATCGACTGGAAAGCACGCGGCCGGCTCGAGAGCAAGAACATTTATTACCGGCGCATCATCGGCGATTGTTACGAACTCAATCTTTCGTACAATCAAGACCTCAAGCAAGTTACGTTCAACGTGCTCATACTGGCCTATCCTTCGCACTCCGCGAGTTTCGGTCTGGCAACGCCAACGTCGATCTTGCCGGGTCAGCTCAACTTCGCCAGCGGGCAATAAGCGCTATCTCGCGTAGCGGACGCTCTTCTCCCCAGCTCCCGTGGCACGTTCGCGCAATCCAAGGCTTGCGCAAGTGACGCCAAGTCGCTCGGCGAGTGGAACTCGCGGGTCTCGATCGCGCCTCCGGCCGTAAAAACTCGTTGACGAGCTGTCTCGAATAAGCAGCGATGTTGAACGTCATCGACGTGCTTGCGCGTGCACGCGTCATGCCGAACGGTACGCGCCCATCGGATGTACGAACGTCGTGCCAACCGGGCATGAGGTCCGCAATCCGGTCGCCGTAATCCGCAAAGCCGTGATGGTCTTGTTTTGTGGATTCGCGGCCCGTGCGTACGAAACGGCCGTAAACAAACGGTGATCTGCGCGATTCGGTCGGCATCAGCCTCGATATCGGCGCGATCCGATCGACAGTGGCAAAACGCGAAGCCGTCGCCGGCGGGGCGTGACGCCCAAGCAACGCCGCAGTACTTGCAAACGCGGCCGATACGTGACGAACGTTGTGCGATTCATCAAGCCCTAGGTCGTAACGGCTGTATCCGCTAGTGCCAACGTATGCCCGAGCGAATCTCCCGCTATCGTTCCGTGACCCGGGATGACGCGAAGGGGCCGATACGTTCGCATCAGACGGCGAATCGTTCTCGGATAGGCTCGAAGATCGGCGTCTTCGGTGTTTCCGAGGTCCGGCGCCGTCGTCGCCTTCACCAGGCAGCCGCCGAACAGAACGCGATCGCTGGGAACCCACGCCACGATATTATCGATCGTATGGCCGGCGCCGGGGTAGAAGATTTCGACGCTGCCGATTCGCAGCTTTTGTTTCTCTAAGCGATGCAACGGCCGCGGCACGGGCAGGTTCGCGTCGAGCGCTAAACCGATGGTGAGCGGGTTGCCGAACACGGGGATACCGCGTTTGGAAACGGCGCCTATACCGCCCGTCCGATCGTAGTGAAAATGCGTCGCGATCGCGCGGGTGATCGGTATTTTTCCGTAACGATCCCAAGCGTCGAGAATCGTATGCGCGGCACCGTCGTTCCAGCCGGTATCGATGAGCAACGCCCGGTCGCCATCAACAACGATCGCGCCATTGGCCGGATAGTAACCGACGCCATCGAGAACATGCGTCGTCGTATAAATCCAAACATGCGGCGAGACACGCTCGAGCCACGCATTTTGAGCGACGCGCCGCATGGCCGGCATGGCAATTTCAAGAGCTTGAGGATCGCCTTTCACCGCTAGAGCGATCGCAGGTGCGGTCGTGAGAGCCGCCGCTAAGCCGCCAAGAAAAACACACCTCGTGCACATAGGTTCCCTTTTTGCAAGTGTTAGCTGACCGAAACTCAGCTCTTAGAACTGCTTACTTTCATGTACACGGGTTGGCGTGCAACTCCGGCAGACCGTGCACAATCGTGTCGCCCAAAAACAGGCGCTGCCGAACGTGCGTCCGGAAAGCCAACGGAGCGTTGGTTTGGCGATCGACCCGCGTTCGAACAACGTGTTATTGCCTAACAGCGTAGATGCTGAAGCGCACCGACGCCAGACTTGAAAACACATGTCGTCTCCCCGGTCGGTGATGACGATGGCCATGTCGGGAAGGCCATCCTTCGGCCTGAGCGTTGGCCCATAATAGTCCTACAATGTAGGATATGTCAACGGCGGCTCGAAACGCATCGAGCGTAATGAGCCGCCCGTATTTGGGAGATTTCGAACACCTCGTTCTGCTCGCAGTGATGCGTTTGGCCGACGCGGGTTATGGACTAGCGATTCGGAACGAAATCATCGAGCGTACGTCGCGCGAAATCTCGACCGGCGCGGTGTACACCACGCTCGACCGGCTGGAACGCAAAGGTCTCGTCGCCTCAACCATCGAGCAAGGTACACTGGCGCGCGATAACCGCATCCGGCGTCGCTACGAAATCACACGGGCTGGACGCGCGTCGGTCAACGCGGCGCAAAGCGACGTTCGGGCGATGTCCCGCGGGCTTACGTTTCGAGCAGAGCACTAACGTGCCGTTACCCGTCGAGATAGCGCTCGTGCGTGCGATCGCACCGCCTCATCTTGCTGATGCCATCATTGGCGATCTGCATGAAAGCCGTGCGACTGCCCGAACCGGCGGCGACGATCGCGCGTTGGCCACCTGCCGCGGCGACCTCGTGCGTTCGCTCCCCTCACTGCTCGCATACGGCGCAGCGCAGACGCTCGCTGATAACTGGCGATTTGCACTTGTTTCCGCCGCTGTGACGTGCGCTTTGTGCCTTGCGACCCTCCCGCTCTGGGACCATATCGGCTTCGGCGGCGCTGGTTATCACCTCGTGCGCCTAGCGCTCATCGGACTCGTTCTGGGGTGCGTTCCGCGCGCGTCAACTTTGAGCTGCATCTTTTTGCTCGTGCTGATCGGCGTATCGGATTTTACAATCTACGCCCATGAAACGGCGAACGCTCTACACGCCATCGCTCAGACCCTTACCCTCGTCGTACAAGACGGTATTATGCTGGGATCGATGCTCGTCGTTCTGCAGAGCATCAGAGTGATGCGAACGCTGCTTCGAACATTGGGATAACGCAAACGTAGACTCAACGGCGGTAGAAGTTCGGGTCAGACCTGACTCGAGCGACAAGCCTCGCCCAAAGCTTAACGCGATCGCTTCGGCAAGCCGGCACGAAGCATACCGTCCCACACCGAATAGCACGACGATGAGAATGCGTTCCGCGGCAAGCGGACCGCCGGCATCGCTCGCCGACGCACGTCACGCGCGAATAAAGCGGTTGGCGTTGGTCGATGCCGCGCTAGCCGCCGGCGACCCGGCACTGTCGCTGCTGTACGAACGGGCGCAAGTATGTAACGCACTCGGGGCGACCGAAGCGGCGCGACTCGCTTTCCTCGCGGTGCTCGAGCGCGACACCACGCATGCCGGCGCGCTCAACGAGCTGGGCCGGTTGCTGAACGCGACGGGCTTCAGTGCGGCGGCGCGTTCGCTGTTCATGAGAGCCGTCGAATGTCATCCCGGCGACCCGACCGGCCACGGTAATTTAGCCACGTTGTTGCTCGACACGGGCGACCTGCCCACCGCACGCCGGCACTTCGAGATCGCGGTGCGTTTGGACCCCGAGAACGTGGGCGCAAACGCGTGTTTAGCGATCGTGCATCTGCGCCTCGGCGACGTCGAACGCGCTAAAGCGTACGCGGCAGTCGGCTTCCGCGGCGGCGCCTTAGGCTGGCCATACCGCGGCAGCGGCGACCCGATACGCGTGCTCGTCATCAATTCGGCGCTGGGCGGCAACGTCGCCACGGAACAGTACCTCGACGACCGCGTTTTTGCGAAGTGGACGCTCGTCGCGGAGTTTAGCGATCCACTCCAGCCGCTACCGCCTCACGAGCTGGTCTTCAATGCCGTCGGCGATGCCGACCGCTGCGGCATAGCGCTTGACGCGACAGAAGCGCTGCTGGCACAGACGACGGTGCCGACGATCAATTCAGCCCGACGCGTCAGAGCAACAGGCCGCCACGCAAACGCGCGCCGGCTGACGGACATACCGGACCTCGTCGTACCCCTGACGGCACAACGTTTTCGCGCGCAACTTAGCGCAGGCGATGCGCAGACGGACTTGAGCGAAGCGGGCTTCACGTTTCCGCTAATCCTGCGATCCCCCGGCTATCACACCGGCGACCATTGCGTGCTCGTCGAACGCTGTGCTGATCTTCGCGCGGCCGTGGCAGCGCTTCCCGGTGACGCATTGCTCGTCATCGCCTACGTTCACGTTCGCGGCGTTGACGCGCTGGTGCGCAAGTACCGCGTCATGTTTGTCGGGGATGCGCTCTACCCGCTGCATCTCGCGATCTCGACCGGCTGGAAAGTACACTACTTCAGCGCCGATATGACGGATAGCGCCGATCATCGCGCCGAAGAGGCGGCGTTCTTGGCTGATATGCCGGGCGTGCTCGGGCCGGCCGCGATGACCGCGCTGCACGCGATTCGCGAGCGGCTGGGACTCGATTACGGCGGGGTCGATTTCGGGCTCGATGCGCGCGGACGCGTTGTGGTGTTCGAAGCAAATGCGACCATGGTCGTTCCGCCGCCGCCGCCCGACGAACGCTGGGACTATCGGCGCGAACCCGTCCGTCGCATTCACGCAGCGGTCCGCGCGATGGTGTGCGAACGAGCGAAACGCACTACGGCGCGTTGATGACCTCGAAGCCTTGCAACTGCGCTCCTAAATTCGCCACGCTGCCCGTTCCAACCGGCTTGGTAATGACGTCGTCGAACGGCTGGGTCGTGTCGCGCGAATACGAGAACGTCGTATCGCGCGCGCCGCCCAAGCCCATCGAATCGATCGGGACACCGGTCGAGTCGGCGGTGATGAAGTTGATCGCCCACGTATGCTGCGCCGTCGTCGTCGGTTGTACGTTGGGATTGAGCGTCGCGACGGTGGTCGCCACCGGTGTCGGTGTGGCGCCGGCGGGGGTCGGAGTCGGCGTGGGTGTCGGTGACGGAATGGCCGTTGCAACCGGCGTCGGCGATCCGCCGGGATTTGCTCCGTACAGCAGCGAGCGGGCAAAATCGATCGTGAACTCGCCGCCGCCGGTGGGGTTGCCGCCGCTGTTCGGAACGTAGTTCACGAGTTGCGGCGGGATGACGATCGTGAAGAGCTGGATGCCGGAAGTCGTTCCGGGGGCGAGGTAATACTGCTTGAGCAGCGGTTGACTTGCCGTCGCGTTACCACCCACCACGAGCGCAAAGCTGAAATTTTGGTACCCGGTGAGATTGCCTTGCGGATACGGCTCGGCGCCGTTGCCCGTTGTATTAAATACGATGAGATATTGGACGTTCGTGAAGTCGAGCGGACCGGCGACGCGAAAGCGGATGAGCATATGCCCGGCCTGAATCGAACCTGCGTCCGGTGCTCCCAATCCCGTTACCTGACGCCCGCAGGCGGCTAACGCAATCGCAATAACAACCACGGCTACTCCGAGCCAACGATACATCTCTACCTCGCGAACCTTACGGGCAACGGCACTCGCCTTGCCCTGCGCTTTCGTACTGCACTTGGCCTTCCCGCGGGCCAATCTTCCGTGGCTGGCCCCGCTGGCGCTAGGGGCGCTGTTCGCCAGCTGGATGACGCTGCGACCGGCGGCGGCCGCCGCGGTGGGTTACCTTGCCGGCGTGATCTTTTTCGCGCTCGATTTTAGCTGGTTCGGGGAGTCAGCGGGAGCGCTGCTCGGACCATTCGGCTTTCTGCTCGATTTCGCGCCGGCGGCAATCGAGGCGGTCGGCTTCGCCGCCGCGGCGGCAATCGCCGCACTCGCGGCGCAACGGCTTACCGGATTCTGGGTCCCCATCGCCGCGGCCGCTGGTTTTACGCTCGTTGAGATGGTGCGCTCCAGCGGAGTGTTGGGCGTCCCGTTGTATCAAGTCGGCGCCGCATTCGTCGACACGCCGCTGGCCCCGCTCGCGGCATATTTCGGCGTCTACGGCTTGACGTTCAGCATTGCCGTAGCGGCGGCCGCATTCGGCGCGTTGGCCGGCGCAGCGGACCGGCGCGGGCCGGCCCGCCGGCTGGGCATCATCATCGGGACGATCGCCATAGCGTCGTTGGCCGCTTGGCTCGGCTGGCCGGCCCGAACCGTCATGCCCGGCACCATCCGGGTCGCCGCCGTTCAGGGCAATATCCGCCAGTCCGTCAAGTGGCAGGCGCGTTCGCTTCCGCAAGCCGTCGAGCGCTACACGACCCTAACCGCGACGCTACGTGACTTCAAACCGGCGTTCGTGCTCTGGCCTGAAACGGTCATAACGACCGATCTCCTGATCGACCCCGGCCTAGCCGTCAATCCGGCCAACGGTGCCTTCGTGGCATCCGCTCGCGACTTGCGCCGAAGCTTCGCGGGAGTAGCCCGGTCGCTTGGCACGACGCTGGCCGTCGGCAGCGATGAGGCGACCACGAGCCGCCCCTACAACGACCTGATCTTCTTTAGATCTGATGCACCAACACTAGAGGTCTATCGCAAACGCCGGCTCGTGCCGTTCGCCGAGTTTCTGCCGGGGCCGGCGTGGCTGCGCAATCTGCCGTTCGCGTCGCTCATCTCGGATTTCGGCAGCGGTGCACGGCTCGGGCCGTTTGCCGGCGAACTGCGCGTCGCACCGCTGATCTGTTGGGAAGCCGGCTTCGGCGATCTGGCCCAGCGTCAAGCCGCGGCCGGCGCACGCTTTTTCGCCATTGCGACCGACGACGCGTGGTTCGGCGAGACAGATGGTCCGTACGCGCAGGCGCAGATCGCCCAGCTGCGGGCGATCGAGACCGGCCGCTGGGTGCTGCGCGCCGCCGCCACCGGAATCTCCGGCATCATCGGACCCGATGGACGCTGGCGCCGGCGGTCGGTCCTCGACACCCAAGCGGTCGTCACCGGAACGCTCGGCGAACCCCTGCCCACCGTCTACAGCCGGCTTGGACCGTGGCCCATTGGTGCCGCGGCGACCCTGCTCGCGGCGCTTGCATTCGGCTGCGGTCGGCGGCGCAATTCGCGGTGAATGGGCTCGTCCGCTGGGCCGTCGCCCTGTGCGTCGTGGCGTTCTTGACATGGGTCGGATTTGGGGTGCTGCACGCCGGCGGCGATGTTCCGGCACCGCGGCTTGCGCCGGAAACAAAGCTGAGCCTCGGGCATGCCGAAGGTCGCCGCATCGATGGCAAACCATCCTGGTCACTCGACTACGATACGCTCGTCACAAGTGCCGATACCACGATCGCCACGCTCGAAAACGTTCGCCACGGCACGCTCTATAAACGCGGCCGGCCGTTCATGCAGATGAAAGCACAGCACGTTGTCATCAACACGCTATCGAACGATTTTACCGTCACCGGGCCGCTCGAGCTGACCCAAAGCGACGGCAAGCATCACCGCCGGCTCACCTCGAATACGGCCGACTACTCAGGCGTTATGCAGACGCTGACGTTGACGCACCAAGCGCGTCTCACCGGCGACGAGGGAAACGCGACGTTTCGCAACGCGACGGTGAACTTCAAATCGGGCGACATGAGCTTCGGCGCCCTCATCGGCCTGTTTTGACCGCCCGCACGTGTTGAAACGGGGCATCGGCTCGGCCATCGCCTCAGCGGCCCTCGCCGTCATAGTATTTGCGATGTTCGCACCAACGGCAGCTCGAGCCGCCGAGGCTGCGCAAGCGCCGTCCCGTTCGCTCATCGTTACCCGAATGGGCCAACAAACGTCCGAAGCCGCCGCGCGCCACGGGATTGCCTTCGCGCCGTTCGCACCGCCGCGACACATCATCGCCGTCGCCCTGCTACCCCCGTTTCACGGCGACGACACGCGCCGCAACCGCGGCATCGGTTACGAATACATCGGCCGCGACAACCGTACGTACGCCCTGGCGCAATGGCCGCTCGGCGGCGGGACCATCACGGGCTTCGCCACCTACGAGCCGGCGCTAGCAGCGTGCGGTAGCGCTCGCACGTTTCGCAGGGGTACAACACCGAACGGTATCGTATGGACGACACCGCGCGGCGTTGTGATGACCCTTCAAGCAGATGGAGCGAACGATGCGCGAATCTTGGAAGCGGAGTGGACGTTACTTGTTCGACGCGGCGCTTGCCGCTAAGCTTTTTTCGCGTCTTTCGTTTCTGCTTCTTTCGCAGCCGCGGTCGCTTTGGCGTCAGCGATCAACTTCTTAACTTTTTGGCCGCCTTTATGGCCAATTTGCTCGTAAAAATCCGGACCGTACTTTTCTTTGACGACGCGGCCGCCTTTTTGGCCGATCGATTCATAAAATTCCGCACCATGGCGTTCGCGAGTGGCCTGACCGCCCTTGCGCCCGATCGTCTCATAGAAGCCCGAGCCGTACCGGTCACGTACCGTATCGCCGCCTTTTTTGCCGGCTTCCCGCACCGACATTTCGCCTTCGACCTTGGGGATTTTCGCCACCTTGGGCGTAGCCGGTTTCGCTTCTTCCGCCATACGCTACTCTGTGCGATCTACCGGGGTGCGCTTGAGCTTTTGTCCACCCTTTTGACCGATTTCCTCGTAAAAAGTGGGGCCGTATTTGGTTTTCGTCGCCTCGCCGCCTTTGCGGCCGATTGCTTCATAAAATTCAGAGCCGTATTTTGCTTTAACGCGGTCGCCACCACGCTTGCCGGCTTCCCGAACGCTCATTCCGCCCGAATTTGAATTATCGCTTGTCGCCATATCGAGATGACCCCCTTTTGAGCTTTCGCCCCGTTGCTTTTGTGTTTCCCGGCAGGAGCTAGGTTAAACGCCTTTTGTTAGAGACCGTTTTCGAGCGTGCGCTCATCTATGATGGGCTTGGCAACGCTCCATATATTACTGATATAGCGACTGTTGCGGGCAAGGTTGCCTTGATTGGTAACCTTGCCGGGCGCGATGCGCTCGAGCGCGTAGCATGCGATGGATTGGCCCTCTCGCCCGGCTTTATCGACGTTCATTCCCATTCAGATGAACTTTGGCTCGCCGATCCGCGCTGTTTGTCGAAAATCTCCCAAGGTGTTACGACGGAGATTGCGGGTAATTGCGGCACGTCGGTTGCACCGCTTGCCGGTGCGGCACTCGACCGGAAGCGGCATGATGCGGGGCTTTACCGGCTTAATGTTGAGTGGCAATCACTCGATGAATTCTTTTCTTTGGTGGCACGTAACGGCATTGCACTTAACGTTGCAAGCTTAGTTGGGTTAGGGACAACGCGAGCGTGTATAAGCGGTCCCGCCGAGCGGCGGCTCGAGCCGGCCGAACGAACGGCCCAAGAGCTCCTCGTTCGTCAGGCGGTCGAGCACGGTGCCTTGGGTGTGTCCAGTGGACTCATATATGAACCGTCGCGTTACGCCGATCTGACTGAACTAACAGGTTGTGCGGTTGCCGCGCGGCTAGCCGGGGCACCGCGTTACGTTTCGCATATTCGCGATGAAGGCGACGACGTGGTGGCGGCAGTCGAAGAGGCGCTCAACATCGGCGCTCGGGCCGATGTCGCCGTGCAGTGTTCGCACCATAAAGCCGCCGGCCGCCGCAACTGGGGCAAAGTGCATCGGACGCTCGAGCTCATCGGCCAAGCGCAGGCGCGCGGTGCCGACGTCGGCATCGACGCCTACCCGTATACCGCGAGCTGGACCGAGCTGGCGACGATTCTGCCCGAGGCCGTGCGCCGCGGCGGCGCCGCCGCGACCCTCGAGCGGCTGCGGCAACCCGACGTGGCCACCGCCGTCGCGCTGGCCCTCAACCTCCAGCGCGACCCGAGCCTGGGCGGCGATACGTGGCACGATATCCTCATTACCGACGTCGGCGACGAACGCAATGAAGGTGTCGCCGGCTACCGAATCGACGAGCTGGCGCGAGCCTGGGGCATGAGTCCGGCCCACTGCACGATCCGGCTTCTCGTTGAAGAAGAATTGCGCGTGCAGTGCGCTTTCTTCAGCATGAGCGAAGACGACGTTGCCAGCGTGTTGAGCGCCGGCTTTTGCTCGATCGGCAGCGACGCATCGGCCCGCGCATTCGAAGGTATCACCGCACGCGGCATTCCGCATCCCCGCACGTACGGTTGTTTTCCGCGTGTCTTCGGCCGCTTCGTGCGCGGCCGCGGCATTCTTTCGATGGCTGAAGCGATCCGGCGCATGACGTCGCTGCCGGCGGCCCAATTCGGGCTTGCCGGACGGGGCTCGATCGCGCCGGGCGCGTGGGCCGACCTCGTCATTTTCGAACCCGATGGAATCGTCGACCGGGCGACGTACGAACGGCCCTTCGTAGCTGCAGCGGGGATTCGGCACGTCGTCGTGAACGGACGCGCGGTGATCCGGAACGGAGAGTTTACGCGCGCATTGCCCGGCCGCGTCCTGCGTAACGGGCGATGAATCTCGCCGATCTCGGTCCGGACCAAACCGCCCGGTTGCTGGCCGGTGCGAAACTCATTAAGATGAACCGCAACGGCCTCATCTACGTACCCGGCGACCGCGCCGACAGCGTATACTTCGTGCGCAGCGGACGCATCAAAATTGTCCGCTCGACCGCCGCGGGCGCGGATGTCATCGTCGGCATTCGCGCGCCCGGGGATATCTTCGGCGAACTCACCTGGATGAATCGCGCCGGAAGCGATCGCCGCAGCACCACCGCGGTCGCGATCGAAGCCTCGACCGTGGATGCGATCGGCGTCGGCGACTTTTCGCAGTTGCTCGAAAGCGACCGCGATGTCGCACGGGCGTTCGCCCGCGGAGTCACGCGCCGGCTGGCGGCGACCGAGCAAGAGCTGACCGAACTCGCCGGCCGCAGTGTGCCGGGCCGGCTCGTCGACATCCTCGGCCGGCTCGCATCGAGTCACGGCGTCGAGGAACCCGACGGAACGCTGCGCATCGGCATCAGCTTGACACACAAGGATCTCGCCGATTTGATCGGGACCAGCCGTGAGACGCTGACCAAAGAACTAGCGGTGCTCGTCGACGTGGGCCTGCTGCGGGTGGCCCACAAAACGGTCACGCTGATGCAACCCAAAGCCTTTCCGTACGTGCGCGTGCGCCGCCGTGAACCGGGCTGATGTCGTAATCGGTGTGTTAGCCGGCCGGCTCACGGGTGAGTTGCTATAATTACTGCCCGGCGGGTTAAGGAATCGCCGGCTGCTGCCGATACCCAATCTAAGCGGAGCAGTCCACGGCGCAAACGCCGCAGTGACGCCCGCCGATCACCGCAATATCCGGAGGCAGACTCTATGCGCTCGACTTCATCGATTGCCGCCCTGCCCGTCGTTGCACCACGCGCCCGCGTTTCCGCCGCCCCACTGGCCGGAACGTGCGCCTCGAGTGAAGCTTCGCTCCCCGGGCGCAGCGCCGCCGCCCTCGCTTCCGTCCGCGCCGGTTCGCCGCGTGACGCGCGCCGGGAAAGCGCGCCGCACGGTCCCGTCGGCGAGCGTGTGAATCGGACCCGCGGTGAGATTCGGGATGGCATGCGGTACGTTCGAGCCCGGGCAGCGGGCGTGTGCCGGATGGGAAAGCTCCAAATTACCAACGTGACGGCGTGCGACGTGGGCATGCCCGAGGCTGCCTGAGCGCCACGCCGGCCGGACTTCGCTGCCGGCGGCCCGGCGCGTTACACGCTGAGCCAGCGGTCGAAGCGCGGATCCCGACGGAGCCGGCTGAAGCGCGGATCGCGCACGAGCTGGCGCCGTTCGGGCCCCCGCATCCGGTTGAGCCACACGAAGGCTTCGTCGGCGCGATCGGGCCGACGTAACGGGTCACACCGTACACTACGCGTTCCTGCGTGCAGTCTTCGTCGACCCGCTCCGCTAAAGGTTTCCCGCTCGACGGACTCGGTTGCGATAGCCTTTCGACTCGATCGCGGCAGCCTTCGATTATCGCGGCCAAGCGTCACGGACGACGCACTTATTTCTGGTCGGTTCGGTGCTGCGCCAAGAGCCATTCATTGAGGCTAGGATCCGCGAGGACTTTGGGCAGCACCCCGTTGTGCGTGACACCCGGAAACTCAAAGAAGCGCACGTTGCCTGACAGCGAGCGGAGCGCAGCGACGATACTGCGTGATTCTATCGGAAGAACAACCTGGTCGTCGGATCCGTGGTAGACCGTAATGGGCACCCCGCGCAACCGCTGCGCCAAGGCGCGATACGGATTCGGAGCCCGCAAATATGCGTGCGTACGTATGTCGGCGGCGAGCTCCGCGGACGTAAATAATCCGGGAGCGGAACGGACCGTCCCGGCGACCGCAACCACCGCCGCGAAACGCTTGGGATGCAAATACGCGAGCCGCCACGCGCCGGCTCCTCCGACGGAATAGCCCATCAAATACATGCGGTTCGAATCGGCGTGAAATTCACGCGCCGACCTTTCCAGTGTGCCAAGCGCCAAACTTTCCATATGTGGCGTGATCCAGCGCTCGCTGGCCTGAGGAAAGACCACAATCATGGGGAACCGGCCCGGCCTCGTGCGAATTGACGCTGCGAGGCCCGAAGCGACCTGCGCGACTCCGTCGCTCCCCATCGCCCCGGCGCCATGGAGGTAGAGCAGAATCGGTAGTGCGGCGCCGGGTGAATTCGACCTCGGAACATACACGAAATAGCGGAACGTTTGCGCGCCGAGAACCAGTTCTCGTTTTACGAACAGCCCGCCATCGCCGGTCGCATTCCCGCGCAGCGCAGTTGCGGCAAGTAGTATGACTAGCAGACTGACGAGTAGTATGAGTAGCAGGCTGAAGACCCTGATCGTTTTCCGAACGAGCGCGATCGACATCCAACCTGTGTCTCGATGGCCAAGCTAGCCGCACCTTTGTTTAAGATGCCGCGAATACGATGTGCGCCGGCGTAGCAATTCGATCTGCGCGCTCATCGGCGAAATCCGGTGCACGGTAAGGGCCGTCGTGCAAGCACCGGACCGCGAAGCGCTGACCGTCTCGACCAGCATCTGCATCCAATCGAGGTCGAGATCATTGGCGCAAGCATTTGATCTCCACGCTGCTTCGGAGTAACCGCGATAAGATCAAGCACCTCGCCCATGAGTCGATCGATATCGTGGTTCATGCCCATGTTATCGGAGCTTGTAGCAAGATCCGAGTAAAGCGAACGAAGTTCGGCCGACGTCCAAACAGATTGCGTTTGCCTCACAGCATCATGCAATGTCTTTCGCGCAAGCAATGCTCGTAAACGACACTCATGGACCGACGCTTCGAATGCCATCCACGTGTGTGCTCCAGAGCGCATAATGCCCTTCGCCGCGGATTCGACGTTGATCGATCGCATTTTGACGACATGCTTCTCTCGCCGACGCCGTAACCGCTCGTTCCAAATGGGCCGAACAAGGTCTTGAAGGGTTTCTTGGGTCACGAGATAGGGTTCATTCCGTGCGATCGCGCGATATAGCGTCGAGCGACCGACGCGCAAAACGCGTGCGACATGATTGGGACTCTCGCCCCGGTTGAGCATCGTCTTCGCTTCCCGGATTTGCGCCGGCGTGAGGGCGAAGGGCCGGCCAATGTGCTCGCCTCAGTTTTTTGCTGCTCGCATCCCGGCGACGGTACGCTCTTTGATAACCTCTCGTTCGAACTCCGCGACGGCGCCAGGCACGTGATACGAGAGCCGCCCGGAAGCCGTCGACGTGTCGAATCCTTCGGTCAACGATCGCAAGAAGACGCCCCGCTCGCGTAGCACGGTGGCCACCTCGATGAGATGGCCCAACGACCGGCCGAGCCGATCGAGCCGCCACACCACGAGCGTGTCGCCCGCTTGGAGCGCGGCGAGCGTCTTTGCGAGAACGGGCGCGCGATGTTTGCGCCAGACGCCGCTTCCTCGAAGACCACATCATCGACGGCCGCGCGGTCGAGTGCATCGGCTTGCAGCGCCGTCGTCTGGTCGTCCGTCGAGATGCGCGCGTAGCCCACCAGCCGCGGGCGAGCGTCCTGGACGACCTGAGCGTCATCCCGGCGCGGCAAACGCCGTCCTGGGGCTTCATTTGGCTTCGTTTTCGACGGATTGGCCGCTGCCGGCGCCCGAGCCGATGTCGCCCGAGCTGGCCGGCCGACGGCCGGTGCGGCGAGCATCTCATCGAGTGGGATCCCCGCGCGCTTTGGTGTCACTTTCTAAAATCAGATTTCGTCGAGCATCGCTTGGACCCGGCGAACTAAATCGGTGGCCTGGGCCGGCGAGATAACGATGCGGACCGGGCGCTCGCGCTCCTCGCCGAACTTCGGGTCGTCGATCGCGATGATCGCTATGGCCGGCGGCGCCGAGATGCCTGCGGGGCTCATCGCAACACGCAGCGCGGCCGGGTCGCTATCTGCCGGATAGATGCGCCGCGCGCCGGGGTCTTCGAGGGTCATCATGGGTTTGTCGCCTCATGATTCGTTTTGGGACGCCTTTTCGGGACGCGTAGAGTGCCTTCGCTGCTAGATCGCTCATTCGTCCCATAAGGGACCCGTTTTGATGCAACCGGGAGACCGATGCGTTCGCAAAAAGGGTCGTCCGCGAGACGATGCCAAAACGCCCCCACGATGCCGCACCTTTATCACCTCTGCTCGAGGGAGTTCCGCGGTTCTGTTCTCTATCCGCTAAACGATTTGCGTGCAATTCATCCCGATCTCTATGCGCGCGAGAGGGAAAAATACTCCGGACGTGAGCGCGTTTTAGACTTCATCGTGCCGCGAATCGGGGTGCGCTGGGCAGATACGGTGAATTTATCAGCACTCGACCCGCGCCGGCTCGTTGAGGAACGCCGCAGCCTGGGAGTGGCGTTCTCGAACTTCTTTTCACGCCGGCTGTTGCGCATTCCGATCGAACGTATCGCCGAGCTTCCTGCAACGCGATACGTGGCGACGACGCATTGGCTCAATAGTCGTCCGCACGATCCAAACGCCCCGACGGCTCCGCCCGAAACCGATTTTAGCGACTTCGATCCGCAGACGCACCAGGAAACCGCCGACGTCCCGCCACTTCATCGGATATACTTGCAAGAACAGAAAGCCAACGACGCCGTCGCGCTTGGCTTTGTCTTCATTCCGCATGTGCTCGTCGCCGGGCCAATCGATGTGTCAGGCATCGAGCCGCTCGAACTGTCATGAACGCGAAGCGACCACGTATCACGCGACCGGCCGTCGCACGGCTCGTTCGCAACGTCGGCTCAATGATGTGCAGCCGGCATTAACATCTTCTCGCCGTGCGGCCGGTGGTTGCTATCGCGCGCTGCCCAGCGCCGCCCGGATAGCCGTTAGAACCGCAGCCGGTTGTCCCCGCTGCAAAAATGGCCGCACTCCGGCACGACGTGGAGCGCGTAGCTCCCGGAAAGGCGCCTCTTTCCCAACCGCGCTGTGCGCCAACGTCGCGCCGTCGTCGCGCCCCATGAGGACGACGGTCGGCACGTCGATTGGCGGAACCCGATCGAGATGGGAGCAGCCGTAACCAAGGCCTCGACCGTCCGTGGGTGTAGTTCATCAAAGCTACAAACTTTTACCGGTTTGAAGCGTTGGGCATTTTGCCTTATGCGATGTCAGGCGACGGCGAGCATTGGTATTTCAGCGAGGCTGCTGGTTGTGCCGGGGGCCTGCACGAGTACGCCAAGCCGGCGCGTTTCGTCGTCGATCGCGACCGGGACCCAATTCGTGCCAGTCGGATAACCGGCCGTTACCTGCACCGCATTCTCGACCAGCCACACGGCAAGAATCGCCGCCGCATGGGCTCGCTCATCGTCCCTAAGTGCTCTCATCGTCGTCGTCGTCCTCGGCTTCCAGGTCATCAGATTTCGTGGCGAGTGCAATATATCCATCGGCGCGCGTCACGAGCTCGCCGACAGCTTGCCGAAGGGGGTCGACGCCGGGTATCGGCTCGACCGGAACGGACTTTCCGGGCTGTCCGCTGTTGCCGCGCGGATCGTGCCGGTGCAGATAGCCATGCCAGTCGTCAAAGCGCACGATGTCGCGGAAGCGACCATCTTGCCGGCGCACCTGCAGCACGACGGACCACCGGACCCGCTTGCCCTCGACAACCAGCAAGCGCACTACGATTCGTGCGAGCAACCCGTGTTCGTCGGATCGCAGATCGATATAGTGCTCGTCCGGGTAGTCAATCCTGGGCATGATTCACCGCGCGGGGAAGGACGAGCCAAACACCGGCAGTCGCATTGCTCCTTGCATCGCCACTACGCTTTGGCTATGGATGCCTGTCTGCATGCAAGCCATCGTCATCAACTCGCAGAAGGGCGGCAGCGGCAAGACGACCCTATGCGCCCACCTATCGGTAGAAGCCGAACGCGCCGGTGACGGCCCCGTGTTCCTCATCGACACCGACCCGCAAGGGACGCTGACAACGTGGCATAAGCGGCGCGGCGCGGATGTCCCGCGCCGGATCGAAGTCCCATTTGACGGGATTGCCTCCGGCCTGCGTCAGCGCGAGTAACATGGGGCGGCCTTCTGCTTTATCGACACTGCCCCAAGCCGCACCGACGAAACCGCGCTGCTCTTCAGCCTCGCCTCTGTTGTGCTGATCCCAATACGTCCAAGCCCTTCTGACCTCTGGGCTGCTGCGGCGACGGTGGAGCTGCTGAAACGCGACAACGTTTCATTCCTTTTCGTCCTAAACCAAGTCAAGGTCAACGCGGGTATTACGGCCCAGGCGGCAGCGGCGCTGTCCCATCATGGTCCGGTTGCGGAGACGTTCATTGCGATCGAACCGCCAAAATTATGGAAAACATAAAAACATGCTTGCATGCAAACATGAAAACGAGTAATGCTGCCATGCAAACGGCACAAGAGGTCGCTGCGCATGCCTAAGCCCACGGTTCTCACCCCGGACGCGCTCGCTCCGGTTACGACCACTCCGCCCGCTGCGACGACCCCGCGCGGCGGCGCCCGCAAGTCTGCGGCGGCCCCCTCTCCTAAGCCGATGCCGCTACAGGTGCGATTGCCCAGAGAAGAAGTGCGGGCGATCAAAATCGCCGCCGCAGAGCGCGAACAAACAATCAGCGCTTTTATGCTAGCATGCTTTCATGCATACATGCAAAAAAAATCATGATTAGACGAACGATGGCAAAACGCGATCCTAAAGCTCCGCTCAAGGCGATTGACTCGAAGATCGCGGCGATCCAGAAGGCGCAGCGCGCCGAGCTGTAGCTCAAACTTTTCCCGGATTGGCCTGACGATCGCCGGGGGCGCCCCGAACGAAGTTATCCGCTCGGCGATCTTCGGGGTCGTGCGCACCGGCCGGCGTAAACGTGTCGTCGATCTTCCCGTCGCGGGTCCGGCCGGATCGAGCATCACCATCACCGGATGGCGGCTCGATCAATACGACCTCGACTTTTGGCTTGAAGTGATGCACCTCGCGCGCAACACGAAGCCGGGTGATGCGATACGTTTCCACGTTGCACTCGATTCTCAAACGGCCACACAGCACCGCACATCATGCCGGCGCGAATGATTTCAAGTGGATCAAGCAGCGGCTTTACAACCTCGTCGAAACCTCTATCAAGTTCGACGATGGGATCGAGGAGGGAGCGGCTGGCACGCTTATTGCTAAGAGCGCGCTGGAGCTTGTGCTCAACGACTTCAAAGCTCGCGGATGGGTCAGCGGGTTCGCGACGGCCAAGGTGACGCGGGACTGGTTGCTATCGACAAGGTCCGTACGCCGACCCAGGTCAGGGCGGCTCAGCCGGCTTCACATCAGCGACGACCGCGGATGATGCATACTTGCCTATCCACCAAAAGAACACGGGATAGCGGTCGCGCGGACACGGGATAGCGGTCGCGGACCTGTCCCGAGCAAAACCTTACAGGATCTCCGCTGCCGCGTACACGGCCGTCTCGCCGGCAGCCAAAAAAATCCGTACCGGGCGTACAAGGGCGCTCCAGCCGCCGTCGCAGCGAGCTCGACGGCGGCGAAGCCCTGTCGGTCGGCCCACGCGATCAACGCCTCCATCAGGGCGGTGCCGATGCCACGCCGCGCGAGCACCGGTTCAACCGCCATTTGCGCCACGTAGGCCACCGGACCATAGTCGTTTCCGACAACCATCCCGGCCGCAACGCCGGCACACTGGGCGACGAACGTTGCACCCTTGCGCATCCGCAGATACGCCGCGAGCCGCGCTGCGCTCGTATCACTCGCTGTATAGGCCCGGCTCACGACACCGGCCAGTACCGCCGCATCATCCGCGCGCAAAGCACGAATCGTCGGCGTCGCGATCATGCCGCCGAGCGCCGTCGGAGCGCGACGTACACCTGACGCGCTCGCTCTTCGAGGGTTGGCAGATCGGTGTCGTTATGAATAGCGAAATCGGCCATGCCGAGCGCCTTGGCCGGGTCGATTTGAGCTGCCATGCGTGCTTGCACGGCCTCAGCTGAAATGCCGTCGCGGGCCATCACGCGCTCGATCCGCATGCGGGCCGGCGCGACGACGACCACGTTGGCCGCGCACGATCGCCAATATTCACCCTCGAACAGGAGCGGAACCTCATGCACGATGACCGAGCTGGATCCAAGGAGCGCTTCGCGAGCATCGGCCGCCGCACGAACGCGCGGATGAATGATCGCCGTTAGCGCTTCGCGTGCGGCGTTGTCGGCGAAGACGATACGCGAAAGGGCCGCCCGATCGAGCGACCCTTCCACTGTTACGACGTGCGGCCAACGAGCCGCTATTTCAGCCAGTCCCGGCGTTCCGGGGGCGACCACTTCGCGAGCCAACACATCGGCATCGATGACCGCGGCACCCCAGCCGGAGAAGAGGCGGGCCACCGCACTCTTCCCCGAACCAATTCCTCCGGTCAAGCCGACGCGCACGCCGTAAGCCGGATTAGCTTTGCTGCGCTGCGAGTTCCTGACCGAGCGTTCCCAGACCGCCGCCCTGATAGCCGTCGGCTTCCGGGGCGTAATCGGGAAATTCGGCCGGGTCGAGCGGGATGTCGGCAACGTGCTGGATCGAGCCCGTGATACGCCGCGTGCTCTCGTTGATGGTGAGCAGCGTGACCTCGACTTCCTCGCCCGGCGAATATTGCTTGGCCGGGTCGAATTCGCCCTTGGGAACCATCGCGAGGACGCCCGGTACGATTTCGACGAGGAGATAATTCGGGGTAACTTTGACGACTTGGGCGACGAGCTTGCTGCCTTCGGCTAGCCGTTCGGCGTGCTCGTTCCACGGATCGGGCAACGCGTGCTTGAGCGACAGCGAAACCTTCTTGGCCTCCGGATCGAATTTCATGACTTCGACCGAGACCGTATCGCCGATTTTCACCACCTCGGACGGGTGCTTGATGCGAGCGTACGAGAGCTCGCTATTGTGAATGAGTCCATCGATACCGCCGAGGTCGACAAACGCGCCGAACTCCGCTAACCGAACGACGACGCCTTCGCGGATCTGACCGACGGTCAGGGTGCCGAGCAACTCTTGCTTCTTGGCGTTGAGCTCCTCTTCGAGCACTTGACGCTGCGAGAGAACGACTCGATGGCGCTTGTGGTCGAGGTCGATGACTTTGAGGCGCAGCCGCTTGCCGACGAGCTCGTCGAGGTTGCCGACCGGCTGACGGCGGATTTGCGACGCCGGAACGAAACCGCGCATACCGAGATCGACAAGGACGCCGCCTTTGACGACCTGCGTCACGGTGGCTTCGATGACTTCATCGTTATCGTGTGCGGCAATGACCTTTTCCCACGTTTTGAGCGCGCGGGCGCGACGTTCGCTCAAGAACAGCGAGCCGTCCTGATCGTCGATACGATGGATCATGACTTCGAGCGTGTCGCCGACCTTGAGGTCCTTGGGCTCGATTGCCAGGCTGAGTTCGCGAAACGGCAGCGTGCCTTCCGACTTGCCGCCGATGTCGACAAGCAATTCGTCTTGGTACTTGGCGACGATAACGCCGGTGAGCACCTGACCCTCGTCGAGAACTTTGAGGCTCTCTTCGTAAAGGCGTTGCTCGAGCGCGAGTTGGTCTTCTTCTTCGGGTTCGACTGCCGGCGTTGGGGCGATAGTGCTAGTAATTAGAAAGTATCCTCATGTTGTGGCATGTGCACCGGCGCGTTGATGCGCCGTTGCTCGATGACCCCTCGCGTCGCACCTTCGTGCGCGCAAGGCCCCCAAACTCATGGCCCGTTGTCGTTTCGGCTTAGAGACGCATCTCCGAGGGAGTCCGAACCGACCAGAAGTAGCCCGAGTCCGTTAATCTTCGGGACTCTTACGAGTCCACCCGTTTATTTTTGACAGGTGCGGCACCACCAGGTGCCGCGTTGCGACAGAACGGTTCGCACGATTGCGCTGCCGCAGCGCAGGCATGGCTGGCCGAGGCGACCATAGACGGACAACTGATTTTGAAATCCGCCCTTGAGTCCCTGAGCATCCACGTAATCGTCAACGCTCGTGCCCCGTGCCGCGATCGACCGAGACAAAACGCTTTGGATCGCGCCGTGCAGCCGGCGCCTGGCCGGTCGCGAGACCTTGTGAGCCGGACGACTGGGACGAATCCCCGCCTCCCACAACGCCTCACACGCGTAAATGTTACCGATTCCGGAAATTCTGTTTTGGTCGAGCAGAAAAACCTTGATCGGCGTGCGACGTTCGTCCAGCATACTCACAAATCGTCCACAGGTAAAGCCCTCGGACAGCGGCTCGAGGCCACCATCCGCATCCCACACTTCGTCCGATTCGAGCAGCCGCATCCGCCCGAATTGGCGCACATCGGCAAACGCCACGCGGGTGCCGTCGGTAAAGTCGATCGCGATATGCGTGTAGGGGTACGGCTCGGCGCCGGCACCGGCCGGCTGAAAAATTAACCGTCCGGTCATGCGCAAGTGGACCGTCAGACGGCGGCCCGAACTCAAGGTGATCACCACGAATTTCGCGCGCCGGCCAACGGCCGCGATCGTTTCACCCGGCAGATCGAAGGCGAAAGTTCGGCCCGACGCCGCGACGGCGATCTTCGCCATCGATACGGCGGCAGCAGCGATCGTCTTCCCGACGATCGCGTTGGCGAGACCGTTGGCGATGGTCTCGACTTCCGGCAGTTCAGGCACCTCGCTCTACAACCCCGGCGCTACCGCGCCCGTTTCGCTTCTGTCGGGCGGCTAGCGTTATACCGAAACGAGCCGCGTCCGGTCGACGACTTTTCCACCTTGCACGATGAGTTGTGGCGCGGCTTCGAGCACTGAAGCGCTGGTACCGGGGTCGCCGGCGAAGACCACGATGTCGGCCAGCAAACCCGGCGCGATTCGGCCGCGGTCGGCGACGCCGAGCAAATCGGCAGCTGCGGACGTCGTCGAGATCAGCACGTCGAGTGGCCGCATACCCATCGATTGCATGAGCGCGAAGTCTTTGTTGTTTTCGCGGTGGGGAAACACGCCGGCATCGGTACCGTACGCAAACTTCACGTTGGCCGCGACGGCGCGCTGCATCCCCGCGTTGCGAAGCCGGGCGGCTGAGGCGGCTTTAGCGAGTGCGTTGGGGCCGATCCGATTTGGATTTCCCGGCTGGAGAATGGAATCGAGCGCCCAGATCGTCGGCACGAGATACGTGCCCCGGTCCTTCATTTTGCGGAGCGTCGCTTCGCCGACGCCGGTGCCATGTTCGATCGATCGGCAACCGCCGTCCACGGCTTGCACGATACCACGATCACCGTGACAGTGGGCCGCGACCTTGAGCCCAAATTTCGTCGCCTCATCCACGACCGCGGCAATCTCATCGGGGTTGAATTGCGGTACATCGAAGGCATCGCCATACGACAGAACGCCGCCCGTCGCAACGATCTTGATCAGGTCGACGTGACGCTTGACATGCTCGCGCACGCGCTCGCGGAAACCATACGGGCCAAACGCGACGCCGGGTTCGATGTCGCTATCGACGTGGACCGACGGTGCGAGGTCGTTCGCATCGGCGTGTCCGCCGGTAATCGAGAGAATCGTTCCGGCCGCAAGAATGCGCGGTCCGGCAATCACGCCGCGCGCGATCGCATTGCGCATCGCAAGATCGATGCCGTCGACCCCGCCGACATCGCGAATCGTCGTAAAGCCGTTGGCCAACATCACGGCAGCATTGCGCGTGCTATTCAAGGCCGCTTCAGCGACGCTCGCAGCCGCATTGTTCGGCGCTTCCGCGCCCGACTTCACGAGGTAGATCGACGGCACGACGAAGGCGGCAACATGGGTGTGCGCATCGATCAAGCCGGGCACGATCGTGGCATCACCTAAATCGCGTACCGTTGCGCCGGCCGGCGCGTCGCCTGCCGACAGCGATACGATCAGCTCGCCGCGCACGACCACGACGCCCGGGCTGTGCATCTTCGTGCCGTCGAACAAACGCGCGGCACGCAGCACGGTGACGTCAGTCTCGGCGGCCGCGGCGCGCAACGGTGCGAAGGTGGCGGCGCCTAGCGAAGCCACCGCACCCGTTAAAAAGGCTCGCCGGCCAAAGTACATCTCGGCCGCCCTGAAGACCGCGGGGTCGAACGGACGATGCGGGCAACGGCAGTCGATCGGGTCGCTCCCGACCGCGGCCGACCGGCTCGGATCGCTCAGCTGCGCGTCAACGTGAGTAGCGTCAAGGAACCCCCTGTGAACCGTGGCAGAAGAACGGCCACAGCACATTTGCAGCGTCCGGGCAGACATCCTCCGCCGCGCCGGTCGGACGCGGCGTTCGCTACCGATTGCGGCGAACGGGCCGCTTCAATCGGGTGCTTCGCCACGATGCGCGCCGTATTCCGCCGGATCGAAATACCAGTCCGGCAGTTCGGCCGGAAACGACACGTCTTCAAACCGATAGTCGACTTCGTGCAGCGGTTCATCTGCGGCGCGGTTCTCGAGCGCAGCGTAATCGGTCTGTCCGTGAATCGACGCGATCACCGGGACGCCGTCCCGCACGTCGAAGACGATCTCGAAACGTTCCGGGATCGCGCGAATACCGGCGTACAAATGGTCGTGAGCGACGGCACGGTGCAGCACGTAGGTCGAGCGGTCGACATACAAGTCGGTCAAGCGGTTACGGTCGGAATCGCGGCGCGGTTCAAGCCGCAGATGCGCGTCGTCGTGGTCGGTGCCGGCATACGTAACGGCGTAGTGCGTTTCGACCGCGACCGAAACAGAACCGATAACCGGCAGCGCTCCGGCGACCGGCGCAGGCGTCGGATCGCCGCGCGTTTGCCGGATGACATCGAGCAGATCGGCCGTCGGCGGTCCGGGATCGAGCGGTTTGTCGAAGGCCGGCACGAGATACTGCGGAGCCTCGAAACCACGTCCGGCGCGTCGCCGCGCCAGCGCTGCGTTATCGCGCGTTCGGCACCATATCCGCAGCGTATACGAATTCACGAAATCCGGAACGCCGTCGAGCGAGTCACGGCGCACGAGCGTGTACACGACGTACGGCGGCCGCGTGCGCGCCCGCGCATCGGCTTTGATTCGCGCCAGAATGGCGTCGGGATCCGCACTCGATTGCGCCGCGCCAAGCGCGGACGCCCAAACCAGCAAGGCCGACAAAAACGCCGTGGCCGCGACAGCGCACCGTATACGCACGCTTCCCCAGACCCGCCGCGCGCGGCGGACGTTTCGGATGCCGCGGTCACAGCGGCGTAATGCCGCTTAGCTCGCCATGGCCTTGGTGAGCGTTGCTTTACCGTCGCGGGCGGAAGCATTGGCCGCGGTGACCAGTCCGAGAATATCAGTCAGACTGGTGTCGATACTGGTCACCGACGTCGCCGCGACTTTCATGTTTGTCGCAATCTGACGCGTGACCGTACTTTGCGCCTCAACCGCGGCGGCGGTGCTCGTGACCGCGGCTTGTACGTTATCGACTGCGGCATGAATTGCGCCGAGGGCCCGGACGACCGCCGTCGAGGTCGTTTGGACCTCACTAATTTCGTGCTCGATCGTCGTTGATGCCGATGCCACTTGATCGGCCAGCGATTTGATCTCCGTCGCCACGACGGCGAAACCCCGGCCTGCCGCGCCGGCGCGCGCCGCTTCGATTGACGCGTTGAGCGACAGCAGATTGATCTGCTCGGCGACTTTCTTTATGAGCCGTACGATATCGTTCATCAGCGTAATTTTATGGCTGAGTCGCGTCGTCGAGTCGTTGGCCGCCGTCGATTCTTGCACGACGTGGCGGACTGCGTCTTTCGAGGTATCCATGCTGGCGACGATGGCGGTAATTGAAGCGTCAAGTTCGTCGGTAGCGGCCGCCACCGCGTGGATGGTGGTAACCGTTTGGCGCAAGGCCTCCGCGCCGATTTCCGACTGGCGCCCCACGTTCACTACGGCGTCGATAATCGTGTCCAGCGTCGTGTCGACCAGCCCCTGTTGCGCTTTCTGCGCGACGAGACCCGAAACGTCGGTGGCAAATTTTACGACCTTTACCGGAACCCCGTCATCGTTGAGGATCGGCGTATACGTGGCGTTGAGCCAGATCGTCGTTCCGTCTTTAGCGACGCGTTTAAACTGCCCGGCTTGCGGAAGGCCAAGATTGAGCTGCTTCCAAAAGTCGAGATAGTCGGTGCTCTGGCGCATGCCGGGTTCGACGAACATGCTGTGGTGCTTGCCGGCGATCTCGGCAAGCGAATACCGCACGGTCTGCAGAAACAGCGCATTGGCCCACTGAATCGTCCCATCGAGTCCGAGGTGAATGACCGCCTGAGAGCGCCCGATGGCCTCGCTTTCGCCGCGATATTCGGCGTCTTTCATGCGCTGCTCGGTGATATCGGTGGCAAACTTGACGACGCGGCAGACTTCCCCGTTAGCGTCGAGTACCGGATTATATGAGGCTTCGAGCCAGATCACGCGACCGCCCTTGGCGATGCGCTTGAACCGGCCCGTTACGCATTCGCCGCGTCGCAGCCGCTGCCAAAACTCAGCGTATTGCGGACTGTTCTGGGTGGCAGAATCGACGAGCATCCGGTGGTGCCGTCCGCGTAACTCTTCGCGCGTGTATCCGACGACTCCGATAAACAGCTCGTTTGCGTCAACGATCGTGCCGTCGAGCGCAAAGTGAATGACGGCCGTGGAACGGTGAATCGCCGACAACTCACTTTCGTTCTCCGCGTGCACCGCTTTTTGGGCCGTGATATCTTGAGCGAACTCGACCACCATAACGACCGCGCCGGATGCATCGAAAATCGGGTCGTACGACGCCTGTAGCCAAACAACGTCCCCGCTCTTGGTAACGCGCTTGAATTCACCCGCTTGACCGTGTCCACGCTGCAGTTCGGCCCAGAACGTCCGATATTGAGCGGAACGGCCGTACGCGGCGTCAACGAAAATCGCACTCGGCTTTCCGAGGACGTCTTCGCGCCGATGGCCCATGATGCGCAAGAACGTTTCGTTGGCGGCCAGGATCGTGCCGTCGTTCGCATATTCGACAATCGCGTGCGACGTGTCGATGGCCGCAATTTTGGCCCGGTTCTCGGCTTCGGATTTTTTTAGTGCCGCGTGTGTCCGCCATTGCCAAAACATGCTAGCCTTTCACATCGTATCGTCCACGCATCGGGGCCGCTTCCATTCCATAGAAACTTCGGCGGCCCAACAACTGCTATTTTGCGATTTCGTCGGCGCCATACATATGAAGAGCATGACAATGCACGAACGACGAAAACGCATGCCGGCGGTGAACGGACCGTCCTTGTTCTTTGCTTCGGTTTTTAGCGTACCGGCGATCATTCTAATCCGCGGTATTAGCCATATCTTTTCACAGTTCGCTCCCTTCGGGCTCAGAAGCTACCGATGACTTGACGCGGGGATAGTCCCGACCCGTTCGAGTGCTAAAGCGGAAGCTCGGCCTCATGCTGGGCGTAGCTGCGGGCATCGAAATACCAGGCCGGCAACGTCGCCGGAAACGCAATGTTGGTGTACGTGTAGTCGACGACCTTGCCGTCGCCGTCATAGCCGTCGCCGACGATCCCGTGGATCGAGGTGACGACCGGCGTACCTTGCAGCATCGCGACCTTTACATCGAAGAGCGCACTATAGATCTTGTTCGCGCTTTCATCAAAGAGCCGGTCGTGCGTGATGAGCCGCACGAGTTCGAGCGTGTTCTTATCGACATATACTTCGCGGATTCGATTGCGTTCAGGGTCGCGAATCGGGCGCAACAACAAATGGTCGAGATTCCCTTCGACCGTAACGCTGTCGACGTAATAATCGTATTCGCCCGTGGTTGTAACGGTACCGATTTGTTTATATTGCGTGGCTTGCGGTTCGGGCGTCGGCACTTCCGAGACCGGCCGCGGTTTGGCCGGCGCGGGCTCGAACAGATCGGCCGTCGGCGGCCCCGGATCGCGGTCCTCGTTGAATGCCGGGCGCATGAACTCCGGAAAGCCCATCGCCGGCGCGATGAGGACTTTGCGGCCGAGTGCCGCCCGATCCAGGTTGCGGACCCAGATATGATAGGTATAGCTCTCGGCAAAATCCGGAAAGCCGCGGTCGGTATTTTGTTTGCGCGACATCGTGTAAGTAATGAACGGCGGCGGTGGCCGATGGGTGCGGAACTTCGCTCGAATGAGCCCGAGCAACCGCTGCGGCGAAGGCGTGTACGTCGGATCGGGATGCGGGGTAAGTTGCGCCGCCGGGGTTACGAGCGCGAGCAAGCAACTGCCGAAGATCGTTATGAAGGTCGCGATCATTGCTGAGCGGTCAACGCAGGCAAGATCAATTTCGTGCCGCGCATGATACCCTGCCGCGCCGCGTCGCCCCAGCCAAGCTCGATGACGAAACGCCCCAAGCCCTGCCGACGCGCGACCGCGTCATCCGGCGTCCCGTTCGGCGTCGGCGGCACGTTGGCGGCGATTCCGCTGACCGTCCCGTCCGCCGTAACGAACACCATGTCCAGCCCAACGAGCGTATTCTTCATCCAGAAGCCCTGCAATCGATCGGGCGCCGGAAAGACGAACAGCATGCCGCGGCCGGCCGGCACGTGAACCACGCACATCAGCCCACGTTCGCGCGTTTCATCGGTGCGCACGGCGACCAGCGCGATCCGGCCGTGCGGCGTGCGCACGTTGTACGCGGTGGCTTTGGCGAAGTGCGTGGTATCGGCGTCCGGCGCCGGACATTGGCTGCTCGTGGTCGCGGACGGCGGCATTTGGCCGGCGCGCGCCGCATCGGCGGCCAACAACGCTGTCGACACGCAACCTGCGACGGTGGCTGCAACCGCAAACCTCAACATCATTGCTTGGGAATGTAGCGCAACCCGCTGACTTTGCCCGCGCCGTTTATCGAGAACAGCCAATACAGCGACGTTGTTTTGAACGTGACGCGGTAGATGTACGCCGTGCTGTCGGCGATGGACTTCTTATCGACGTAGGTGAAATCGGCCGGATCACCCAGCGGTCCGAATTGGGCCGCGACTTGTTTTTCCGCAGCGTCGGTCAATGCCGCATTCATCGGTCCGTCGAGTTGCGCGCGATCGATGGTGCCGGTCTGCGTGCGATGGAGCCACTCTTTCGCACGGGCCGTAATCGCCGGATCGACACCGGTCATCGCCGGCGCCGCCGAAGGTAGCGGTGATGCGCCGGCTGAGGCGGTTGCCACCGGAGCCGGCGAGCCGGCCGCTGACGGTCCGGCGGTAGCTTGCGCAACCGCTACGGTCGTCGCTGCAGCGCACGCCGCGACCAAGGCTGGGAGGAAGAGTCGTACGGTCATCGCGCTCGGTCTCCCACGTCGTAGCTGCACTCGCGCGCATTTCGGTGTGCCGTACCGCCGGTGCCTTTACCGCCCGTTCGCCCACGGAGGCGGCGGTTACGACAATTCAAGCGCGACAACGTCGAGGTCGAACGACTCGATTTCGTACAAGTTGGCGCCGGCTTTTAAGGTGACTTCGATCGGCACGCTCAGCTCCATGGCGTGTTCCATTTCGTACTTCACCAGGCGACTGAACGCATCAAGTTCGGCCCGCGGAAGCTCGAATACGAGCTCGTCGTGAATTTGCAAGATCGGCAATACGTCAAGCGAGGCAGCGGCGATTCGCCGGTCGAGCCGAACCATCGCGAGCTTCATGAGGTCCGCCGCGCTGCCTTGCAACGGTGCGTTGGTCGCTTCACGTTCGGCCGCCGCGCGCAAGCCGTAGTTTTTGGCCCGCAGATCGGGCATATAGCGCCGGCGACCCAGAAGCGTTGAAACGTAGCCGCGGTCGCGACCTTCTTCCAAGCACTGCTCGATGTACGCGCGCACACCGGGAAACTGGTCGAAATACGCCGTGGTGATCGCGCGAGCTTCGGCGCGTTCGATTTCGAGCCGCGCCGCAAGACCGAAGTCGGACATGCCATACAGTAAGCCGAAGTTGACCGACTTCGCCATCCGGCGTTGGTTCGGCGTGACGTCCGCGAACGGTCCGATCTCGAAAATGCGGCGCGCGGTGACGTCATGAATGTCTTGGTGCTCGTGGAACGCCGCGCGCATGGCTTCGTCGCCTGAAAGGTGCGCCATCAAGCGCAATTCGATCTGCGAATAGTCCGCCGCGAGCAGCACGCGCTCGGCCGACGGGGCTACGAAGGCCCGGCGGATTTGCCGGCCAAGCTCGCTGCGGACCGGGATGTTTTGGAGATTCGGGTTGGTCGACGACAGCCGGCCGGTCGCCGTCGTCGTTTGATTGAAGATTGTATGCAGCCGCTCGTCACGCGCGTCGATCAGCGTCGGCAGCACATCGATATAGGTGTTTTTTAATTTAAAAACTTCACGGTACTCGAGCACTTTGGCGGCCACCGGAAAGCTGCGGGCTAATCCTTGCAACACTTCGACGCCCGTTGCATAGCCGGTCTTATTCTGACGCCCGGCCGGTAAGCCGAGTTTATCGAACAACATTCGCCCCAGCTGTTGGGGCGAACCGATATTAAATGTCTCTCCGGCGATCGCGTAGATTTCTTCTTGCAGCCGCCGGACATCGGCATCGACGCTGACGGCAAGCGCACCGAGCTCGGCTGCATCGAGTTTGATTCCGGCGCGCTCCATCTTTGCCAGCACCACCGCCAGCGGCACTTCCACGTCGGCGTAAAGCGCAAGCTGATCGCGCGCTTCGAGTTGGGCGCGGGTGACATACGCTAAGCGGCCCGCGGCATCGGCTGCCGCTGCCGCATCGCCGGGGGCCAGCTCGCGGTGCAGCCACTCGCGCGTCGCGTCGCCGATATCGCCGTACGCGCGCGCCGGATTGAGGACGTGCGCGCCGATCATCGGATCGTCGGCAACCGGTCGCGGCGTCAGCCGCAACGCGGCGATGGTGGCTTTGAGGTCGTACACCACGAGCTGCGGAACGGCCGACCATAACTGCGCGAAGGCAGCACCGATCGCCGGTTGTTCGAGCGCAGCGCGTGAAAAAGCGACGCCGGTTTCGTCCGCGTCGGAGAAGCCGACGGCCTCACCGGCCAATGCGAGTGCGACGCGCGGACGGCCGGCCGCCGCGCTGATGAGCGCGGCGAGTTTCGCGAAGTCGGCCGGATCGGTCGCGGCGACAAACGAGCTGTGGTGGCCGGTAAATTGCGCCTCGGGCGCGATCTCGACCGGCGTCGCCGGCGGTTCAAGCCGGTTGAGCAGCGTCTTGAATTCGAGTTCGCGATACAGCTTGTAGAGCGCATCGCTTCCGGGTGGTGTGTATGCGGCGGCGTCCCAATCCAGTGTAATTGGCAAATTGCGATCGATGACCGATACGTCCCGGCAAACGCGCGCCTGCGCGCCGTAGGCAACGATCAATTGCGCGAGTTTGGGCGAACCCGCCAATGCCGGATCGGCCAATAGCGCGTCGAGCGAGCCCGCACTCCGAATCAACTTGATCGCGGTTTTTTCGCCGACGCCCGGGATACCCGGTAAGTTATCGGATGGGTCGCCTTTGAGCCCGCGGTAATCGGGAAGTTGACGCGGTTCGAGATCGTAGCGCGCGCGAACCGCCGCGGCATCGTAGCGGCCTAACTCCGTGATACCGCGCCGAGTCGTCAAGACCGTCGTGCGGTCGTCGACGATTTGCAGGAGATCCAAATCGCCGGTGACGACGGCGACCTGCTGCTGCGCCGCTTCGGCCTGCTGCGCCAAGGTCGCAATGACGTCGTCGGCTTCTTCACCCTCGACTTCGACGATCGGAATCGCGTACGTCGCCAAAATCTTGCGCACCAGTGCGAATTGCGAGCGCAAGTCGTCGGGCGTTTCCGTGCGCTGCGCTTTATACTGGGCATACAGCGCCACGCGCGCTTTGGGTAAGCCTTTATCGAACGCGGCGATGACATGGGTCGGTTTTTCGTCGGCGATGATCTTGGTCAACATCATCGTGAATCCGTACGCCGCGTTGATCGGCACCCCGGCCGTCGTCGTGAGCATCGGCAAGGCGAAAAATGCGCGATACACCAAACCGTAGGTGTCGATGAGCATGAGCCGCGCGCTGTCGGGCGCAAGCATCGCTAACTGCCGGCTCACTGCACGTTGAGCGAAATCGACGCCGCGCCAACGTCGCCGCCGGCGGTAATTTTCAAGATCGACAGCACGTATTTGCCTTTCTCATGCGGGAGCGGAACATCGACGGTTTGGGTACCGTGTTCGTCGACACGCCATAAGAGCGCGCGCGGCGCCGCCACCGCTAGCGACCGATCCGTGCGATCGGCGGCGCGCGGGCGGTCGAAGCCGAAGATATCGCCGGCCGTCGAGTGGGCCGGTGCCACCCAGGCGTGCCATGCCGGATCGTCGGACGCCGGGTCTTGGGAGGTCGTCCCCGCCGACGCCAAACTATCGGGCGCGTCGACGAAATCGGCACCGCGCGCCGGAATTCCGTCACCCAGCCGCAGCGCGATCGTCGCTTCGTCATGCAAGCCGCCGTCGGCAATGCTAATTTTGGCTATGTCGCCCGGCGCATAGGCCGGTCGGTCCGCGGTCAGCACGGTGAGCCGCGGATGGCCCCGGCCGTCGATCGCCAGCGCCCGAATGCCGTAGTACAGCGCGCCGTCGCGCACGAACGCCACGCCCGCTTCAACGTCGCCGACGGCCGCCGGAACGCGAAAGACGGCTGCGGCCCGGCCGTCATGGACGGAGACGACCTGGGTCGCGAACGAGCGCGCACCGTCAAGCGAAATGAAGGCATCGCCGGCCGCCCCCGTCAGGGCAGCCGAAATTGCCGCGTCGGCGTTGACACGATAGCGAACGCTATTGAAGTCGATGCGCACGTCGCCGCTGCTGCTGCCGCCACCGCCGGCCGTCAGCGCGCTCGGCTCGACCGCGACCGCCGACGCGTCGAAGGCCCGGCCGGTGCCCGACGTCGCGGTCGCGGTCACGAGATTCGTACCCGGCAAAACGTCGCGGAAGGTGACCCGGCCGCGACCGCCGGCGTCGAGCACAACGCTGGTTTCCGCCACGTTGGGGCCGTGAGCCAGTCGCACGCGTACCGCGGTGCCGGCGGCCGGCGTTCCGTCGAGTGCGTCGAAGCCGCGCACGTTGATGACGGCCGCCTCGCCGATGTTGATCGGCGAGCGTTCCGGACTCACGGCCAGCGCGATCTTCGCCGTCGGCGTTACCAGCCGCAGCGACCCGACGGCCGATCCGCTTTCGGCGGTTATCCCATAGGTCGAAGCGAGTTCGTCGGCCGGTGCGGGTACCGTCACGCGGGCCGTACCGGTCGCGTCGGTGCGCACGTGGCGATCGAGGATCACCGTCGTCGCCCACTGCGGTGCATCGTCCGGAGTGCCGGGCGCGACGATGTGCGGCGTCCGCACGACGCGCACGCGTACGTCGCGCTCAGCTTGCGGAGTGCCGTCGCGCTGCACGCCGATCGTGACCGCAATATCCGCGGCGGGCGGGCACCCGGCGCCGCACGCCGCGGCAATGGCGATACCGGCGTCGCCCAGCGCCGCAACATGAACCGAAGCGCCGCCCGTGGCCCCGGCCGCGCTGGCCAAAATCGCGACGTCGCTCGAAGCGGTGTCCGCCGGAATGGTCAAGTCGGCGTTGAAGGCCCCGGTCGGATCGAGCCGGGGTGCTACCGTCAGCAGCGTGCGGCCGCGGGCGACGGCCGACAACCGGACGCTTCCTCCGCCCGGCCGCATGTCGCCGCCGGCGCGCACGCGGACGAAACCGACGGCATGCACGATGTCGCCGGCGCGCACGACGCCGCGGTCGAGTCGCACGCCGACAACCGCCGGCGGCTCGGGCGGCACGGGTACGAAGTTGACAAACGCATGGCTCCGGCCCCATTCGGCCAGCGCGAAGCGCGGCCGCGGACCCGTGATTCGAGCCACGCCGTGCGCGTCGGTTTTGCCGTAAACGAACGACGCGCCCGTAAGGTAGGTGAGCCGCATTCCCGGTAGCGCGCGCCCGCTCCCCAGATCGGCGGCGTATACGACGATTCCGCCCGCCGATTCTTTGGTCAACAACCCGATGCGCGAGGCGTTGAACCAGACTTGCTGGGTCGCGGCTCCACGCCGCGCCTCAATCACGAAGAAACCTTCGCGCCCGTGCAGCGGCACGTCGACGTCGTTCGACTCGAATTTCAGACCGGACGGCGGAACGAAGCGCCATTTTGCGACCGGGGTTCGGCGCGCCGTATCGAGCGCGCGCGGCCGCGCGTTCGAGCCCGCGACCAGCACGTCGGCCGGGTCGACGTCGTAGGCGGCGAAGTCGACCGGCGCGCCGCTGTAGGTGTCGAGCCGGACGCTCAGGCGTTTCCACGGCACTTGGGTATCGCGCGCGAACAGCGCGAAATAGGCGTCCCATTTGCCGGAATCCAACAGCGGCCGCGACGCGCCCGACGGTGTTGCGCCCGCAACGATCAACGCGGCGCTGAGCAAGAGTGCGACCCACCTAATATTCGTAACGGATCGTCCCCATCGTGGTCGCGGTAGCCCGAAAGCCGATCACGAACGTGCGCTTTTCACCTGATTTGAGGGGCGAGAAATCGTTCGTGATGCCGCCCAACGCCGCGGCGCCCGAATCGATGCCGAAGTAGCGGTTTCCGGTCCGGTCGGTGAGCGAGAAATGCGTCACCATCGGATACGTGGCCGCCGTCTGATCGTTGGTGAGTTCGACCCGGCTAATGACGTAGGTGACCGCTCCCGCCCCGAGCGCCGCTTGCGAGTCGCCGCTCGATACATAGCGCGAGTTCAGCACGTGGACCGGACCACCGCCCACGATCAGCGCCGGATCGTCGGGTTTGCTTTCGCGGCACGCGCCGAGCGACACACAGAGCATCGCGGCGCACACCAGCCGTTCCCACATCGCGCTGCAGGTTCGGCATGCCGCAGGAGGCGTCCCGTACTCGCGAACCAAATGCCGACGGCGTGGACGACGAGCGCCCAAACGGGAACTCCACGTCGCTACCCTGCCGTTACTGCGGGAGCGATGCGGAAGAACCAAACGAGAAAGCCTTACGCGAACATGCTGGAACATTCCAGGTCATTGTCGCCTGTGCATCATGCGGCGCCGCTTTTGCCGCACTCTCACGTAACTAGGGCGCTCCGCCGGTTCGGCCTCGCGCTCAGCATGCTCGCTCTCACGCTTCCCGCGCCGGCCCCGGCGGCGACGCCCGCACCGCGCACCAGCGCCCCGGCTCGCGTCGACCTGACCAAAGTGCAGCCAAAGGCGCTGCTGCCCAAGCATCCCGAGCACAGCGAGTATGTCGTCGAGATCAACCGGCTGGGCCAAGTCGCGCGCGTCCGGTCGGCACGACCGAGTAGCGACAAAACCTTCAACGCGCAAACCTATGGCAATGCGCTACAGGCCTTCATTCGGACGCCCGACGGGCAGGTCGTTTTGGGAACGTACCGCCTGACGTATGATTTCGATCCGAAAACGGCCCGCGTGCGACGCGACGTCACGTTGGTGACGCAGGGCGGCGTCGATCCGGATGCGCGTGGCGCCGCGTTGAGTCTGATGGACAAGGCACATCACGTTCCGCCCGGTTCGGCGGCTCCGGGCCCGGCGGCGTCGATCGATCCGCACAGCTTACCGGATCTGGATAGCGTCATCGGACCGGTTCCCACGCCGAGCCCACACTAAGCCGCCCGAGCATGGACATCGTCGAGGAATTGCCCGGCGCGCTCGGGCTGCTCGAGCGTACCACCCACGCAAGGTCGTTCGCGCCCGGTCCGCTGCCGACCGATGGCGTTGCGCCGCATCGTCGATGCCGGCCGCAACGCCCCATCGTTGTTCAACACCCAGCCGGTCCGTTTCGTCGTCGTCCGCGATCCGGCGAAATACGAACGCGTGCGGACAGGCTGCAACACTTCGCGCGACACGTTCATGAAGATGCGGCGCGTCTTCGGTACGCTCAACGCGCGGTTGCGACAACCCGACTATGAAGCCGGCTTAGCGCGTCAAGCGACGGGCGACGTGTTGCCCGCGAACGGCGTTGCCATCGTGGTCCTTCAGGATGACGCGTATCCGGAGTCGAGTGAAGCGTGCGCGTGCGCGCTCATGGCTATGGCGCTCGAAGCGACGGCCTGCGGCTTGGCCAGCCAGTTCACCAGTTGGACGCGCGGCTTAGCGTTTCAAAAAGACATCGTCGCGCTGTTGGGCGTGCCTGCCGGCTTCAAAATATTTACCAGCATCATCGTGGGAAATCCAACCGCGCCGCTCGTGCGACAGCGCAAAGATCGCCGCAGTCTCGACGACGCCGTTCGCTGGCTATGAGCCGCCGCAACCGCCGCAACCGCCGCGGGCCGGCCAAGCGTAAAGCGGATGAATCGCTCATGGACTTCTATCTTCGCAATCGGGCCGCCGTCGATACCTCGATCGATGCCGACGTCGCGCGGTCGTGCACGTCGAAGCAACAATACGCCAGCGAAGGTCAAGCCCGCGCGATCGCCACGATGCAAGGCATGAGCGGCAGTTTATTTACCTATCACTGCCGCTACTGCGAATTTTGGCACTTGACGCGCCGCCCGATAACCGGCCGGCCCGAAATCATCGATGAGTGAGCGCGCGCGAGCGACCCGCGGCGACCTGTCCCGTGTTCGCCGGCCGGTACACCGTTTGCCCGAGTGATTCGAACAGATCCGCGGACGCGGCGACGTTTTCAGAGTGCCCGAGAATCAGCAATCCATCGGGCCCGAGCAGCGAATGAAAGCGCCGCACGATCTGCTGTTGCAGCGCAGCTTGAAAATAGATCAGCACGTTACGGCAGATAATGATATCGAGTGTGGTGGGAACGTTCCAGCCGGCATCGTGGAGATTGATCCGGCGATAATCGATCATCGTGCGTAGATTGGGCCGCACTCGCGCGAAACCGAGATTCGGCCCATCGCCACGCTGAAAAAAGCGCGCGCGGCGCCGTTCGGAGACACTCGTGAGGCGTTCGAGCGGATACACGCCGCGGTGGGCGTGCTCGAGCACGTCGGTGTCGATATCGCTGGCGATAATTTCGACCGGCGGCGTATCGGTCGCATAGGTTTCGATCATCGTCATTGCGATCGAATACGGTTCTTCGCCCGTCGACGCGGCGGCGCACCAAATTCGCAAGCGCGGAAGATTTTGGCTGCGCACGTAGTCCGCGAGCACCTCGAAGTGGTGCTCTTCACGAAAGAATGAGGTGAGATTCGTGGTAAGGGCGTTCATGCACGCTTCGCGTTCATCGCCATCACGTTCGACGATGTCGAGATACCGATCGAATTGCGTGACGCCCAGAGCACGTAAGCGTCGCGCGAGCCGGTTGTAGACCATGCTTCGCTTCGATGCGCCTAGCGCTATCCCGGAGTGCTCGTGCAACAACCGCCGGACGCGGCTGAAGTCGTGCTCGGAAAAGACGAATTCGTGATCGGTATCGGTCATGCGCGATGACCCGCGAAACGATCGTTTATACGGTCCAAGGATCGGGGCATCTACCGTCGCTCCGTCTGATGTGGCAGGGAATCCGGCGGCCGGAACACGCGATTCTGTATAAGCTTCGGACGTTGGAGCGTCAACTTTAGCCGAGCCGGGCCGGGGCGTGGCTGCGATGGATGCTTACGCCAGCGGCAAGGTCGCGCTGGCGTGCGTCCCGCGCCCGGGCCGATTCCGTACGCAGAAGCTGGTCGCACAGGCGTTGATGATGAACAACCCGCGCCCGCTCTCGCTCCAGTCATCGTCGGGCAAGCGTTCGCGCAAGCGGCGCGAGGAGAAGCCGGGTCCATTGTCCATCACGTGCAGGACCGGTGCATCGGTCGTCCAGTCGAGCGTAATTTCGACGCGGCCAGGCGCATGCCGGACAACGTTGCCGAGCAACTCGCCGAAGATGAGTTCGGCGGCTAACGCGTCGGCCGGCCGCCCGGCACTCTGCTTCGATTGCAGATATCCCATGAACGCGCGCCGGGCGCCGTTCGACAGTGAACCGGTGGCCTCGAACGCCCAGGAGACCGACCACAGCGGGCGCACCCCGGGCGCGGGCGGGACGGTGGCGATCGGGCGTGACCGGAAAGTTAGCGCCAGCAACGCAACATCACCGTGGACCCGACCGGCGAGTAACCGGCGCTCGAGCCAGGCCACCGGACGACCGCGCCGGATCAGCTGCGGGTCGCTCAAGACGGCTTGCACTCGTTGCAGGCCGTCTCGATCGCGCGAATCCTCGACGAGGCTTGCTGAGTACAGCACGAGCAACGCCACATCGGCTAAATCTAGGACCACTTCCGCCGGCGGATGCTCGGCGTCGCCCATGTTGGGCAACGACTCGACCGGTATGCAGGCAACTTGACCGTCGGCATAGCGGACGAAGGGCGGCAGCTGTCCAGACGTCATATAGGTAAAGGTTCGGCCGGCGGCATCGACGACGCCCACGGTCGCGGCCGCGGTAAGCCCAGCTGATTGCAGATCGAGGACGGTGTCGAGGGCTTCGCGCAACCGGCCCGCTCCTGCTGTCGCGGGGCTACGGGTAAAGATGTCGCGCACGGCGGCGATACAGGCCGGAATTCGGGCGGCGGCCGAGCTTCCGGCAGCGTTCCCGATGACAACAGCGATCCGACCGTCGGCGAGCTCGAAAGCGTCGTACCACGCGGCGTTGCCGTCGCGTATAGTTCCCGCAACGAGTGAGGCGTCGAGCAAGACTGCGTCCGAGGCGGGTAACTCCGGCAAGGCGCGCGCGAGTTCGGCATGTGTCATCGCATCACGCCGTCGCAAAGAAACCGGTTCCCGCGGGTCCGCCGGCCGGTACGAAGGGGACGATCGAGGTCCTGTGTGCGCCGTCCATTCGGGGTCGAGCCCGGTCGCAGCCGCATTGCATCCTTGTCACTTTCCAGGCCGAACTCCGTCTCGTGGCCCGTGACAATCCCTTCGGCAAAGCCGCCGGAAGATTTACTGCGCGCGGCGCACCGGGTTTGCGTGACGCATGCGGAAAACGCCCATTTCGCTTGCCGTCGTAAGGAGAATACTCGCGCGTGCGCTTTGTCATGTTTTCGCAATCCGGTTCGAGTCCGCGGCCGGGGGTGCTCGCAGCGGACGCCGTTGAACCGTTGGGCGATCTGTCGCTCGAAGCGTTCATCGCACTCGACGCCGATGCGCGCAACGCCGCACTTGCGGCCCGCGGTGCCTCGATCGCGCTCGCTGACGTCGAACTGCTCGCACCGCTGGCTCCGCGCAAGAACGTCTTTTGCGTCGGCCGAAATTACCTCGCGCATGCCGAAGAGGGCGCCCGGGCACGCGGCGAGACGGATCTCAATCTGCCTAGCGTCCCGACGATCTTTACCAAAGCACCGACCGCGATTGCCGGGCCGGGCAAAACGCTGGCGCTCTCGGGCCGCATCAGCACGCAGTACGATTGGGAAGCCGAACTCGCCGTCATCATCGGCGTTCGCTGCAAAGACGTCACGGAAGCCGATGCCGCTTCGGTTATTTTTGGTTACACGTGCCTCAACGATGTGACCGCGCGCGACTTGCAGCGCGCGCATCAGCAGTGGTTCAAAGGAAAATCGCTCGACGATACGTGTCCACTGGGCCCGTGGATCGTCGATACCGCAGAATTACCCGATCCGCAACATGTGGCGATCGCGCTGCGCGTCAACGGCGAAACGCGGCAGAGTTCCAACACGCGCGCGATGATCTTTTCGATCGCCCGGATCATCGCTGAACTCTCGAATGGGATGACGCTCGAACCGGGCGACATCATCGCGACCGGCACGCCTGACGGGGTCGGTTTTGCGATGGAACCGCCGGTGTTTCTCAAAGACGGCGACGTCATGGAGGTCGAGATCGAGGGTATCGGCGTGTTGCGCAACGCCGTCGCCCTGTCGGCCGCCGTGGCCGCGACGCGCTGACATGGTGGGATCGGTGGTAGCCGCGTTAGGCGGTCTGGCATTCTTTGCAATCGGCATCGGCGCGCTGTTCGCGCCGGGATTATCGAGCGAGCAGTACGGTCTGCCGACGTCGGATCGGGCCGCTCTGGCCTTCATCCGGGCCGTCGGCGCACGCGACATCGTGCTGGGCATCATCGTGCTGTTGCTGTTGGCGAGCCGCAATCGGGCCGGGCTCGAAGTCGTGTTGGCGGCGTCGATCTTGGCCGCCGCGGGCGACGCGACGGCGGTTCTGACCGGCCGCAGCGATGCCGGTCCGCGCCACATCGCCGTCCACGCCGGCGGCGCCGCGGGTCTGAGTATCGCCTGGGCCTTAGTGCGCAGCGGGCGCTGACGGCCGGCCACTCCTGCAAGTGAGGAGCGGCGGGCGAATGTTGTCGGGGAGGACACTCCATCTCTACGAAGTGATTACGGCGCATGAAGATCGCCGTTCCGAAGGAGCGCGCTGCGGGCGAGAACCGCGTCGCGCTCATACCAGAAACGATTGCGAAGTTTGTCAAAGCCGGAATAGGCGTCAACGTCGAACGCGGCGCGGGTCAAGCATCGTACTATCCTGACGCGGCATACGAAGCCGCGGGAGCACACGTCGTTGCGTCGGCAACGGAATTGTATGCCGATGCCGACGTCGTCGCGCGCGTCGCAAAGCCCAGCGACGCCGAACTCGACGCGTTGCGGCCGGGAACGATCGTGGTGGGCGTGCTCGCACCGCTCGGTGATGCGCCGTCGGTCGAACGCTATGCGCAACGCAAGCTCACCGCCTTGAGCATGGATACGATTCCGCGCACAACCAAGGCCCAAGCGATGGACGTCTTGTCGTCGCAAGCCAATATCGCCGGCTACAAAGCCGTACTAATCGCCGCCGAACATCTACCAAAATACTTTCCGATGCTTACCACGGCGGCCGGCACCGTCAAACCGGCTCAAGTGCTCGTGCTCGGCGCGGGTGTCGCGGGGCTGCAAGCGATCGCGACGGCCCGCCGGCTGGGCGCGGTCGTCATCGGGTACGACGTCCGCGCCGCCGTCAAAGAACAAGTGCAGTCGCTGGGTGCGAAATTTCTCGAGATCGACGTCGGCGAATCGGCCGAGGGCAGCGGCGGCTATGCCAAAGAGCTTTCGCAAGAAGCGATCGCGAAACAGCGTGCGGCGATGGTCAAGGCGATCGGCGCAGCCGACGCCGTCATTACGACCGCTGCCATTCCCGGCCGGCGCGCACCGCTTTTGGTTACGGCCGAAGCGGTTGCGGCGATGAAGCCGGGCAGCGTCGTGGTCGACATTGCCGCCGAAACCGGCGGTAATTGCGAACTTACCCGCGCGGGTGAAACCGTCATCAGCGATAACGGCGTTCTCATCATCGGCGCGATTAATCTGCCCGCAACCGTACCGACCCATGCTAGTCAACTGTACAGCCGCAACGTCCAAACGTTGCTCGATTATATCATCCGCGATGGTGCGGTTGCGCTCGATATGGACGATGAGATCGTGCGCGGTACGACCCTGGTCCATAACGGTGCGATCGTGCACAAACCGACACTCGATGCACTTGCGGTCTCCGGCGCTTCGTCGGTGCCGGCCTCCGGAGGAACTGCGTGAGCGAAGCCCTTTTCACCGAATTGACGGTCTTCGTCTTGGCAGTCTTCATCGGCATTGAAGTCATCTCGAAAGTTCCATCGACGCTGCACACACCGCTCATGTCCGCGACGAACGCAATCCACGGCATCGTGCTCGTCGGGGCGATTCTCGTCGCCGGCACGTTTGACGCCCCGTTCAACGCCGTTATCGGCGTCGTGCTGGTGATCTTGGCGTCACTCAATGTGTTCGGCGGATTTACCGTGACGGAACGCATGCTCGAAATGTTCAAACCGCGGGCCGCCGTGGTCAAGAAAGAGACGGAGTAATGGCCGGCGTGGCAGTCAATCCGGTCAACGTCGCCTATCTCGTCACCGGCGTGCTCTTTATTTTAGGACTGCGCTATCTTAGCTCGCCGCGGACGGCGCGCTTGGGGAACCGGCTGGCCGCGGTCGGCATGCTCGTCGCGCTCATTGCCGTGCTAACCCAAGGCATCGTGCAGTGGTGGATCGTTGCGATCGGCGTGGCGATCGGCGCAGCGATCGGCATTTATTCCGGCCGCGTCGTGAAGATGACGGCGATGCCGCAGATGGTAGCGCTGTTCAACGGCGCCGGCGGCGGCGCGGCCGCGCTCGTTGCGGCGGGCGAACTCTTCAAACGTATGAACGCCGGCGCCGCGCTGACGTTCGATGTGACGTTCACGATCATGCTGACCAGCGTTATCGGTGCCTTGAGTTTCGCGGGGTCGATCATCGCGTTTCTCAAGTTGCAAGAAGTCATGACGGGTCGCCCGATCACGTATCCGGGTCAACAGGTGGTGAACGCGCTGATCCTGTTGCTGGTGGTGGTCGGTTCGGGCTTCGTCATTGCCAACGTCAATATTCTGACCTCGTTCTGGGTGGCTTTGGTCGCCGCGCTCATTCTGGGCGTGCTCTTCGTGTTACCGATCGGCGGCGCCGATATGCCGGTCGTTGTTTCGCTGCTCAATTCGTTTACGGGTCTCGCTGCGGCGGCGACCGGCTTCGTGCTGCAAAATAACGTGCTCATCATTTCGGGCGCGCTCGTCGGCGCATCGGGAACCTTGTTAACGTTGCTCATGGGCAAAGCGATGAATCGCTCGATCACCAACGTCTTGTTTGGCGCCTTCGGTGCCGTGAAGGAAGGCAGCGGCTCGGGAAGTTCGTCGACGAGCGGCCAGAACGTGCGCTCGGTTTCGCCCGATGACGTGGCCGCGCTCGTGGCCTACGCGAACCAAGTTATCGTCGTGCCCGGCTACGGTATGGCCGTTGCGCAGGCGCAACACAGCGTACGCGAACTGGCCGATCAACTCGAAAAACGCGGCGTCGAGGTGAAATACGCAATTCATCCGGTCGCCGGCCGCATGCCGGGACATATGAACGTGCTCTTGGCTGAAGCCAATGTGCCGTATCCGGCGCTCTACGACATGGACGACATCAATCCGGAGTTCGAGCGCACCGATGTGGCCTTGATCATCGGCGCTAACGACGTAACGAATCCAGCCGCGCGCAGCGACAAAGGCTCGCCGATCTACGGCATGCCGATCCTCAACGTCGACAAGGCCGAGAATGTTATCGTCCTGAAGCGCTCGATGAAGCCGGGTTTTGCCGGCATCGATAACCCGCTGTACGATGATCCGAAGACCGCGATGCTCTTCGGCGACGCGAAAAAGTCGATCGACTCGGTGGTGTCGGCGGTAAAAGCGCTGTAGATTTGGGCATCCTTGAGATGCGAGGCTGATCGGAGGTTGGATCGGTGGCGAAATTCGTCTTTGCGATGATGCAGTCGCTCGACGGTTACGTTGGCGGCGTCGACGGGGAGCTGTCGGCAATTCCACCACCCGGCATTGCGCTTTTCCGTTATTGGATCGATTCCGTCCGCGACCTCGCGGGCAGTCTGTACGGCCGTCGCATGTATGAGGTGATGCGCTATTGGGACGACGATCAACCGGACTGGGGCGCGGACGAGCGCGCGTTCGCGGCGGCGTGGCGGACACAGCCGAAATGGGTCGCATCACGGTCGCTAACGTCGGTCGGCCCCAACGCGACCCTCGTCGATGACGACCTGGCAGCCTTCGCGCGCCGGCGCAAGGCGGAAGTCGACGGCGTCATCGCCGTCTCCGGACCCGATTTGGCTGCGAGCCTTGGAGACCTGGGTCTTATCGACGAGTATCATCTGTACGTCCGCCCATTTGTGCTGGGCCGCGGCAAACCGTACTTCGCCGGTGCCCGAACGCCGCTGCGCCTGGTCGATACCGGTCTTGTCGGCGAGGACGCGGTCCGACTCACCTTCGTAGTCGCTTGATCCGGAGAACCGTTTGACGAAACCTTCGACGTACCGGCGTAGCCGTCCACGTTCGCAATCTCGTCCGTCCATTACGCCACCTCGCAAAACACGCGCGCAGGCTCCCTCGGCTTCGCCGCACTTGACACGCATGCGCGCCGGCACCCGTGACCCCGACGCCGCCAACCAGGCCGAGCAGATCGCGCAGCGGATGACGCAACCGTCCGCGCTCGACGAGGACCCCCTCGGCCCTCCAACCGCCCGAGCACATCGCTTCGACAGGAGAAATCACGTCATGGAACACGACTAAACCCAATGGAACACGCTAGCTCCGCGCCGTTGTCCTATCAAGAATTCCTCGACTTCATCGCCGACAAAGACGGTCGGTATGAGTACGTCGATGGGCACGCGGTCGCGATGGGAACGCCCAGCAATGCCCACCAAGATATCGCGCTCGTCCTTGGGGCCGCGCTCTATCAGCATTTGCGCGGGCAGCGATGCAAGGCGCGCCTGGCTGCGCCGCTACGAACGGTGAATCGGGAAGTCGACCGCGAGCGTTCACCTGATATCGTCGTGACGTGCGATGAACAGGACCTTGCCCCATGGACGCGGGTTAACTCGCGGCCGAAGCTCATCATAGAAATATTGAGCCCGAATGAAGGCGACGATCTGAAAGACAAGCTCGATGAATATGAGGCGATCGAAACTGTCGAAGAATACGTCGTGGTCGACTCTACAAAGCGTTCTGTGCGCCGCTGGTACAAAGCTGCGAATGGTAAGTTTCAATTTGACCCGTATTATATTTTCGGTCTCGTGCGTTTCGTATCGATTGGCTATACGCTGAATATCGACGCGCTATACGACGAGGTTGGCATTGCATAGCGATGCCGACCATTCGTTAGTTCTCGCCGTCGCGGACGGAACAATTAGCGAGTAGGCTGCGTTCTGCGGTCTGTCGCCCGCTGATGTTGACGCGCTTGCCGCCCGGCGTCCCGCAGCTGAAGTCTTAGTGCGCCTGCGCTCGCGCAGCGCAGACGGTCGCGTGGTTTTGAAAACGCGCGACCTCGCGTCATGGTCGACGTCGGAAGCGATCTTGATCGCCGATGGGCGGTCGTGTCCAGCGTGTGAGATTCGGGACGTCGTCGCTTTATCGTCTCTCGGCGCCTAGGCGCCACGTCGGCAATCGGGCGTCACTAAACTTAAACTCTCGAAAACGCCGGGTCTCGCACCGGCGATGGAATGACCTAGCCTGCTGCGGGCACTGATAGTCGCATGCGACGTCTCCTCGCTCTTGTGGCGGTTATTCTCTTACTGTCGCCCCCGGCTCACGCGGATATTTTGGACAGCGAAACGTGGGACAACCACGTCGAGCAGATTCAAGAAATGGAGACGAGCAATCAATATCGGCGGACGATGAATCGTTGGCTCGATCGGATGCCCGGTGTCAGCAATGGTGGTTCGTCGAGCGGCCCTTCTGCTGCGAGCGAGACGGCCGCGTGGCGCGCAGCCTTGTTGGTGCCGGCGACGCAATCGCGTCATGAATTGGACGTACTTCTCGCTAAGTCGACGTCCAGCACGGAGCGGCGCATGTTGCGCACATACATGCTCCAGCGTCTTGCGGCTTATCCAGCCGAGGCGCGACGGGCGACGCCACTCGCGTTCGATCCGCGAAACATCGTCCATGCGCGTCTCTTTGCTTTGCAAGGAGCGTACCGCATCGTTCGGCCGGACAGCCCCATCGATGGAGCCGCAACACTGCTTTTGAGCGTCGCACTGTCGCGGCAGATGACTCGCGCGTTCAGCGTTAATCATTACTCGATTGCACAAAAACAGGATGCGCGCAATTACTATATCATCATGCGCGCGCTTATCGCTCCGGCCTTCCAGCATATAGCCGCCGCCGGTCCGATTGACGCAAACACGCATCGCAAGCTCGCCGCGTTCGCTCTCGCTTTTCTGCGCAAAGATACGGCCGTTGATCCTGCGCGGACTTCATGGGCTGAGTTACCCTGTGTCGGAATATCCGCCGTCGATTGCCAGGTTCAAACAGCGATGGCGCGCGCCGCTCTGAACGGCCAGCGCTAAACACATGCGTTCGGTCGCGGCGCGCTCGAAAGCATCCGCGCCAACTACGTAAGCTGACCGAAGCGCGGGCGGGTTGCGCGAAACTTCTAGCCGGCGCGCGTGTTCGGCCGGAGTGATGATACGGCCGGTGTGGTCGGTCCACTTTGAGAGCCATTTCCGATAGAGCGCACGCCCGGCTGCGTCCAGGGTCATGATTCCCGGCGCGATCGCGATCGCGCCGGGCTCGGTCAGCGGCGGATAACCGGCAATGACATCGCCCCGGAAGTCCAGTGCATCCATCACCCATGCGCCGGTTGAGCTTCGTCTTCTCACGGCCCACCCTCTTGGATCTCGCATGGTCCAACGCCGAGGGAATCGACGAACGTGACCAAACGCGAAGAGAAACGCTGTCGGACCCTTCGCCCACGCACGCCGCTATCCGTGGTCGCGGCACCCGTCTCCGGTGTCCAATCTGCAAATGTAATCGGATCGCGTATCAGCGGTGCGGACCGCGTTGAGGAACAGGCAAGGCGCCCTTCCCTCCGGACACGAGTCAAGGCGGATTTCCCGAATCTTCGGTTTGGGGACGAGGCGATGCGCGCCGGAGACGTGAATCGGTATCCCGTGCAGGTGTCGCTCTGAACGGTACGTTCGACCCCGCGATCGTGCGACAATACGCGCAGCGCATCGGCGAGGGGCGCTGGTTCGTAAATCTCGGTTTGCCGTTCGACGAGCGCGAACTTGGCACGGTCGACGCCTACTTGCGGGCAACCGGCGCCGTCAAGGCCGTGCGAGCCACCTCTTGGGAAGCCGCGCGCCAAATCGTCGAGGACGAACGAGCGGCCGAAGCGGCTCAAGCCGATACGCAAGAGTTGGAACGGCTCAAAGGCCGGGCCCTTGAAGCGACCGACCGCGCCGCGTTGATGACCGCGATGACGACCATCGTCGACGGTGGACTGGAAATCTTCTTTGACCGGGCCGGTGCCGCCGCCCGCATCGCGCGGGTCAGCGCTCCGGAACTCATTCGGGTCGCGGCCGCGGCTGCTTCGGAATCCGTGTATCGGGCCGCGCTCGCAGCGGCGGTTGGCGAGCCTGAGAATCACCGGTTCGTCCTGCGGTACGAATTGTTCACCAACGGCCGTTGGCCGCTGGCGCGAATCGACGACGGCTTCTACCTCTTCTAGATGCCCGGACCCAAACAACGAGTTTTAGCGAAGCTGCAATTCTCTTAAGGGCGTCGGTTTGCCGACGGCCAACGACGGATCGACCGGCCGCAGGCCAAGGCGACAAACGTAAAGCAGTCGAGTTCCTAGCGTGCCTCGGGGCCGCTTGACGCGTCGAAATTCTTCGCAAACCCGCGCCACACGTTGTCGTAGTCGGCCTGCCGGACCGGCGTCTCCAGGGCAAACGCGGTCGGCACGAGCAGCGACGACGTCTCGAACATAAACGCCAGCGTCGCATCGATCTTGTGTGGTGCCAGCTCCGCCCGCGTCGCGTGTTCGAACGTCGCGACGTCGGGCCCATGCGCCGAGAAAGCCGGGTGCAGGCTGGCGCCGCCGGGCACGAAGCCGCCGGCTTTTCCATCGTACGTACCGCGCACGAGTCCCATAAATTCGCTCATGACGTTACGGTGAAACCAGGGCGGCCGAAACGTCCGCTCGGCCACCATCCAGCGTGGCGGAAAGATAACGAAATCCACGTTGGCCGTTCCGGCCGCCAGTGACGGTGAGGTTAGCACGGTGAAAATCGACGGATCGGGATGGTCGAAGCTTACGCTATTGATGGTGTTGAAGTGCGCCAGATCGTATTTATACGGCGCATAATTGCCGTGCCAAGCAACGACGTCGAGCGGTGAGCGATCGAGTTCGGTGCGCCATAACCCACCGTTGAATTTCATAACCGCTTCGGTCGAGATGTCGCGATCTTCGTAAGCGGCCACGGGTGTGAGAAAGTCACGCGCGTTGGCTAGACCATTGGCCCCAATCGGCCCCAATTCGGGCAGCCGAAACGGCATGCCGTAGTTTTCACAAACATAGCCGCGGGCGGTGCCATCAGGTAGCTCGACGCGAAATTTGATGCCGCGTGGCACGACGGCGATCTCACCGGGCGTGACGGCGATGAGGCCCAGTTCCGTCGCCAGCCGCAGCCCGCCGCGCTCGGGCACGAAGAGCAATTCGCCATCGGCGTTGGAGAGAACGCGCTCGCTCATCGAACGGTTGGCGGCGTACACGTGAATCGCGGCGCCGGCGTGCGCGGCCGGATCGCCCGTACCGGCAATCGTCATGAGTCCGTCAATGAAATCCACCGGCGCTGCCGGCACCGGGTGCGCGTCCCAGCGCAAGCGATTCGGTGACGCGGCGCCGGTGAACGGACCCGACCGGATCCGCCCGGATGTCAGGGCCACGAACGCGCCATGATCGGCGCTGGGTCGCAGCCGGTACAGCCACGAGCGCCGGTTTTCGCTGCGCGGAGCGGTGAACGCGGTGCCGGAAAGCTGCTCGGCATACAAGCCATACGGCGGACGTTGGGGCGAGTTCCGGCCCGCCGGGAGCGCCCCGGGCAATGCCTCGGTGGCGACTTCGTTGCCGAAGCCGCTCGAGTAGAGGGTCGACGTCGCGCCGGCGAGCATGCTCGGATTATCGAAGCAAACTCGCAGGTTGTCAACGAATGCGGCGACGACGGGCGACCCGGCCTGCACGGAGTTGCGGCCGGCGTCGTCCAACCAGACTTGCAATGTCACTTCGTTCGTTAGCCGATTTTGTCAACGTTTTGCGCGCGGCCGGCGAGCTGGTCGAGATCGACGCTGTGGTCGATCCGTATCTCGAGATCAGCGAGATAACCGACCGGGTCGTCAAAGCCGGTGGTCCGGCCCTGTTGTTCCGCAACGTGCACGGCTCGAACTACCCAGTGCTAACGAATCAATTCGGCTCGCAGCGCCGCATGGCGCTGGCGCTAGGCGCCGAATCGCTCGCCGATGTCGAGCGCCGGATGCGCAAAACGATCGACCTCTCAGTGCCCGACACGCTGGGCGGAAAACTCGGCAAGTTAGTCGGTTTAACTTCACTTATTAGCGCAATTCCGCGAACCGTTGTGGTTGGACCGTGTCAAGACGTGATCGACCACGAACCCGATCTGAGCACGCTGCCGGTGTTGACGACATGGCCGCTCGACGGCGGACCGTTCGTCACCCTGCCTTTGGTCTTCACGAAAGATCCCGTAAGCGGCATGCAAAACGTCGGCATGTATCGGGTCCAAATCTACGATCGCAACACCACCGGCATGCACTGGCAACGCCACAAACAAGGCCGCGCCCATGCCGAAAAATGGGGTCGCCGCGTTCCCGTCGCGGTCGTGATCGGCGCCGATCCGGCGATCACGTACGCCGCGACGGCTCCATTGCCGCCGATCGTCGATGAAATGGCGTTGGCCGGGTGGTTACGCGGCGCGCCGATCGAACTCGTGCATTGCCGGACGATCGACCTCAAGGTGCCGGCTCACGCCGAGTTCGTGCTCGAAGGATACGTCGACAACGAAGACATTCGCGTCGAGGGCCCGTTCGGCGATCACACCGGCGTCTATAGCTTAGCCGACCACTATCCCACCTTTCACGTGCAATGCATAACGCGCCGGAACAATCCGATCTACGGCGCAACGGTCGTCGGTAAGCCACCGATGGAAGATGCGTGGCTGGGCAAAGCCACCGAACGGCTTTTTCTGCCCTTACTGCAGATGGTCGTGCCGGAGATCGTCGATTATAACTTACCGGTCGAAGGCGGCTTCCATAACTTAGCGATCGTCGCCGTCCGCAAAAGCTATCCCGGCCAAGCGAAAAAGGTCATGAACGCGCTCTGGGGCCTCGGGCACATGCTGATGCTGACCCGCGTTATTCTCGTCGTCGATCATGATGTCGACCCAGCCGATGTCCGTGGCGTCGTCTGGAACGCACTTAACAACGTCGATCCCGCCCGCGACCTCGTCGTGATGCCGGGTCCGGTCGACGACCTCGATCACAGCGGTTCGTATCTCATGTCGCTGGGTCATAAGCTCGGTATCGATGCGACGCGTAAACGGGCCGACGAAGGCTACGCGCGCGATTGGCCACCCGAAATTCTCATGAACGCCGAAACGCGCGCGCGGGTCAGTGCGCGCTGGGCCGAATACGGCATCGGTGACTTGCTCGGTGGAACGGCCGATGCCTACTCCGGCCAGGGGCCCGAGCGTCTGCGCCGGCTCCTGGCCTCGGCGGCAATGACGGCCGGCACGGCGCCCCCGCTAACGGGCGCGGCACGAATCGCGTTAGAACCGTCGTGACTGCGACCGGTGTGCGCCTCTTCCTCAAAGAAATTCGCGTCGAACATACGCTGTTCGCGCTCCCGTTCGCCTATGTGGGGGCCGTCATGGCGGCCCGCGGCGTGCCGAGCTTCTACCAGCTGTTCTGGATAACACTCGCCGTGGCCGGCGCCCGGACCGCCGCCATGGCGGCCAATCGCTACTTCGACCGCGCGATCGACCGACGCAATCCACGAACGGCGAAGCGCGCGCTGGCCAGCGGAACGTTGGCGCCGCAGGTCATGATCTACGCGATGATCGGCGGCATCGGCATTCTGCTGATCAGTGCGGCGGCACTCAATCCGCTGTGCTTGTTGCTGCTGCCGCTGGCCGCGGCCGGGATTCTTCTCTACCCGCTCTGCAAGCGGTTTACGTGGCTGGTGCACTTTGTGCTGGGTGCCGTCGACGGTTTCGCCCCACTCGGTGCGTTTATTGCCATCGCCGGAACCGTCACCGTGCCGGCGCTGCTGTTATTTTTCGCCGTAACCGTGTGGGTGGCCGGCTTCGATATTTTGTACGCGCTCATGGATTATCGTTACGACGTCGAACAAGGCTTGAACTCAATTCCGGCGCGCTTCGGCGAACGAACGGGCCGGCTGCTGCCCGTTGCGTTGCACGTGACGATGGCACTCGCACTGGGTGGCGCCGGTATTTTAGCTCACGCCGGAGCGCTGTACTACGCGGGAGTCGGCTTAGCGGCACTGCTCGTCGTGTACGAAGAACGGCTGATCGCCATTGCCAAAGACATCTTCGTGCTCAACGACCGGATCTTCTTAACGAATATGGCGTTTTCGGTTGCGTTTCTGGGGACGACGCTGGCGTCGTTCGTGTTAGCGCGATGATCGGTCGCGGCGAGTTTCTCGCCGGTCTCGGCGGCGTTGGAACGCTCGCGGGTATCGACGTACCGAATTACGCGGCGACCGTTTCCATCGGTGTCATCTGCCCGCTATCGGGAGCGTATCGCAGCGCCGGCGAGCAACTCGCCAACGGCGTGCGGGGTGCCATCGATTTCCGCAATCGCGAGCGCGCCGGCTTCGATAAAATCTTCACGCTGCGGACGTTCGACGATCAGAACGGCGTCGCGGACGCCATCGTCAACGCCCAATTCGCAATTGACGATCCAACCATTATCGCCGTTATCGGGCATCTTGGCGCGAAAGCGACGATCGCGACGCTGCGCACGTATGCGCAGGCGCAGATGCCGCTGATCGTTCCCGCCGTTACGGCTGACGGGCTCACCAAACAAGGCTATCGCAACGTTTTTCGGCTCACGACCCGCGACACCGTGGAAGGCCAATTATTAGCGAAGTTCGTCAACGCGCGCTCGTCGCCGAAAACGCCGCACGTGCTCGTCCAAGACGGCGACTACGGTGCTGAGGTCGCCAACGGTTACGTTCAGCAATTCGGCACGTTCAAGATCGACAGCAAAGCCACCGTTTTCGCGTACGATAAGCCCGACTATAACGCCGCAGCCGATCTCGTCGTGGCGGCCAAGCCCGATCACGTCATGCTTGCCGGTACCGCCCAAGACATGGGACCGATCGTGAAGATCTTGCGTGACAAAGGTTATAGTGGACCGCTGGCGGCGCCGCAAGGATTCTTTGACGCGCTGACCGCGACCAAGTACGCCAAAGAGTGCGACGGCATCGTCATCTCGAGTTCGATGCCGTATCTAGCCATTGCGCCGACCGCCTTACGGCTGCAGCAAGAGTATCAATCGTCGTACGGCCCGTTTCTCCCGATCTCCGCATTCGCCTACGCGGCGGCTCAGATCATCATGAGCGCGGTGCGCCGCACCGGCGCCGCTCAACGCGCGACGCTCATGAACACGATGTCGCTAGGCGGTAATTACGATACCATCGTCGGGTCGTTTACCTTCGCGCCGTCCGGTGATGCGATCGATCCAGAGCTGTATTTCTACACCGTTGCCGACGGAAAATTCGCTTACCTCAAACAAGCGCACCCGTCGGCGTTCCTGTCACGCTAAAATCGCGCCGGCTGGGGCCGGTTCGGCGTCCGGGTTTCTTTCCTACGCCGTTATGGGTTACCATACACCGGAACCGGTAACCGGTTTGGGTTGAGAGACCCGCTAAAAAAGGTTGATGGCGATGAATGCTCGGCGTAGCCGGATTATTCATTTGTGCAGCGTTGCCGTAGCAGCGCTTGCGTTTGCGCTCTCCGCGCTACCGCGTCTTACCGTTGACGCGCGTACGCACCCGGCGGGTAGCGGTCTCCACCTGTATGCGAGCGAACCGGCTCTGCATCGCGTCTTGCGCTTCCCGCTAGATTCGGCCGGCCGGCCGGCCGGACAACCCGATGCGATCATCGACGGACTGAGCGAACCCCGCGGCCTCGCGATCGGACCGGACCGGCGACTGTATGTGATCGACGCCGCGGCCCGTGCGCTCGCCGTTTACGAGCCGAGTCCCGCGACCGGTGCACGCCCGTCGTATGTGCTGCCGTTGCCCAAATTTTCAGGCGAAGGCGCGATCGGCGTCGACGCAGCCGGGTTCATCTATATAAGCTACAGTGTCGGTTGCAGCGGCTATTCGTGCGGTCATGTAAACGTGTATCGGCCCATCACGAGCGGTAACGATCATCCGATCGCGCGGTATTTTCTGGGAGCCACCGAGCCGATTCGGCTGGTAACTGCGCTTGTTGTGAACGACGCCCGCGACCTGGCAACGCTTTCCGCGGGCAGCCCCGCGATCTACGCCGACGCGCCGAAGCAGTCGCAACAGGTGCCGTATCCGCTGTTTTGCCCGTCGATCAGCGGGTGGGGCGCCGCCTGGGGTCCGGGCCGGGAACTCATCGTGAGTGCGATCGGCAGCTTCCATCATGCAGGAGCGCCGTCGCAAATCGTCGTGATTCCCGACTACGCGAAGGGCTCGATCCCGAACTGCCCGGCATCCTACGCGATAACGTCATCAACGGTTCCGCTGAATGACCCGTATGGCTTAGCCTATAACGGCGGATTGGTCTACGCTACGAGTATCTACAGTCAGACCGTTAAATCGGCCCTGATCTTCGTCTTCGATCCCACCGTCGCCGGAGCGCAGAAGCCGCTCGCAATCGTGGGCGGTCCGGCATCGTTGCTTCGCGCTCCGTACGCGCTCGCGGTCGGGCCGTAGACCGTCTCTCGCGCAGCGGCCGGCGCACTATTACGCCTGCAGACGCCGCCATTGAAGCATCGCCGCTGCCAGCAATGCCGCCGAAACGCCCCAGCCCCACAGAGCAAGCCAGACCGACGGGCGCGGTCCCTGGCTCGTGAGCGAATACAGTTCGAGCGGATTAACGGCATTGAGAACGTTCGTCACGAGTTGAACCGCCGGGATGTGCACGAGCGCCGCGACGATGACGAGCGCGAGCATGAGTGGCCAAAATATACCGCTCACCGTGCCGCGGCCGCCGCGCAACGACGCGCTCAACGCGGTGATCCAGGCATACACACATAACGGAAACCCGCAAAAAGCAGCAGTTTTTAACGCATCCGTTCCGCTACCTAAGATTATCGCTTGGCGACCGAGATCGGCGTCGAGCACGAGCACGGCGCAGACGACGGTTAGCACGATACACGTCAGCATCGCGCCGATGTCGACGGCGAACACACCGAGCGCATAGCCTTCACGCGACACCGGCTTCGTCCAAGCCACTTCCAAATGTCCATCGTTTTCGGCCGCTAAATTTAATCCGAGAACCGTCGCCAAGCCGCCGACGAGCGCGGCGGCTCCGGCAATGAGCGACGACAGGCTCACATCGGTCCCCGCGGCGCGAACGTCATGCGCGTTGAGATGCAGCGCGCCGGGCCAATACCGCAACGCAATTGCGACGAGCGAAAATCCAACGACGATCGAAGCGTAAATTTGCACGGCGCGCCGGACGCGCAGATACGGCATGTACCACATGTTAGAGAACCTCCAGCGTTGCGGGACGCGGTTCCTCAACCGCGGAGAAAAATAGCTCTTCGAGATTTTGATCGAGTAAGTGCAAACTAATGGGACCCAGTGCGCCGACGTCGCGCATCACGCCGGTCGGATCGGCGTGCACGTACAGCCGCAGCGTGGTGCCGCGCTGCTCCACGCGCCGGACGCGCGGATCGGCGCTAAACCGGCCATCAGTAAACGGCACGGCGAATACCGCTTCAACGAGTTTTTCACGACCGCGCAGGTCGTCGAGTTCACCGTCGAGCACGACGCGACCGCGCTTGAGCACGACAACCCGGTCGGCGGCGCGCTCGACTTGACCGATTTGATGCGAAGATAAAACGATTGCGGTTCCGCCGGCCGCCGCTTCAATTAAAAGATCGAGCACGGCACGTTGATGAATCGGATCGAGCCCGCTGGCCGGTTCGTCGAGCACCATGATGCGTGGACGGATGGCCATGGCTAGAACGAGTCCCATCGCGGTGCGTTGGCCTTTGGAGAGGCGGCTAATTCGTTTTTTGGCGTCCAGCGAAAAGATATCGAGCATCGCTTTGGCGCGGGCCGGATCGTACGAACGATAGGCGCGGCGCGCCATCTCTAAATGATCGTTCCCGTTGAGGCGTTCGTAGAGCGCGCTGCGTTCGGGCACGAAGGCGAGATGCTCGAACATCGCGGGCCGAGGCGTGCCGCTGTCGATGCTGATGCGACCGGAATCCGGGACGGCGAGTCCCATCATGCACTTGAACGTCGTGGATTTGCCCGAACCGTTGGGACCCAGCAAACCGCAAATCGATCCGGCCGGCACCTCGAACGATACATCTCGTACAGCTTCGAACGAGCCGTAGCGTTTACTGAGCGATTCGACGATGATCGGATTCACCGGGCTTCTCCTTGGGGGTACCAGCGCTCGACGAGGCGAGCCACGAGCGCTTCGAGTGCGGGACGTTCCACGCCGATCGAACGCGCGTCGCGGATCGCAGCTTCGAGGGCGACCGCCGCGACGTCGGCCACGGTTTTGCGGGTTTGCACGAGATCGCCGTCGCGGACAAAGGAGCCACGGCCCGGACTCGTTTCGATCAGCCCGTCACGTTCGAGGTCGCGGTACGCCCGCGCGACGGTATTCGGGTTGATGGTCAAATCGACGGCGAGTTGCTTGACGGTGGGCAATCGCTCGCCCGGAGCCAACGCGCCGACGGCGATCGAGCGTTTTACTTGATCGATCAACTGCGCGTACATCGGGACGCCGCTGCGCGGATCGATGTTGAAGTTGCCGGGCACGCCTTCAGAACCGAACACCCCAGCCACCAAAAAGTTGACTGTCGGCTCCTTGCGGGAGGCGAACGCCGCGGCGGTCGTCCGCAGTGGGCGAAGCGGCAGGGCGGGCGGGACGAGTGGCGGCGGTCTGGGTGGTCATGGAAGTTCTCCTGAGACTGTAGCGGGTCGGAAGAAGCAGTGCGGCCTAGCGGGGTGGAGCGGGCGGGTCGGTTAGAAGCGGACGCCCCAACCGCCGAAGAGTTTCGTGTCGGCGCCTTGCGGGAGGCGCACGCCGCGGCGATCGGTTTCGAGGGCGGCCGGGGCGGGGCGGCGGATCGGACGGGCGGTGGTCTGAAAAAGCATTGTATTAGTGTCCTGTCGTTCTGTTGTACTAGTGTATTAGTACAATAACAGATTATTCAATGATGTCAAGGGGTTTTGGCAGCGCGTCGAATTCTAGCGCATGCCAAGACTGTTGCGTGTCCGGCCCGGGCCGGGCCAAGAATCGGTTTGGGATTATCCACGCCCGCCGCGCATCGAAGCCGTGCACGTCCCATTACGAGTCGAACACGGTGGCCGGACGATCGCTGACGCCCCCGGCGGTTGGCGCATTCTGGAAACGAGCCACCCGCCGGTCTACTATCTCGCACCGGAGTCCGTGCCGGCCGGGCTGCTCCGGGCGAACGGCCGGACCTCATTCTGCGAGTTCAAGGGCACCGCGCGGTATTGGGATCTCGTGCTCGACGACGGTGCGATCGTCCGCGATATCGGCTGGTCGTATCCGCTACCGGCACCGGCGTACAGCGCGCTGGCGAACCATCTGGCGTTTTACGCCAGTCGTGTCGACGCGTGTTTCGTGGGCAGCGAACAGGTCGTGCCCCAAGCTGGTGATTTTTACGGCGGCTGGATCACCGCCGCGATCGTCGGGCCGTTCAAGGGTGCGGCGGGGACGCGCGGATGGTAACGCGGCCGGCCGCCGCTCCGGCGGGTATCTTCGACGGACCCGACTCGTTGCGCATGACCAATGAGTGGCGCCTGTTGGGAGTAACGCTCGTCATCATCGTCGTTGCGACGCCGCTGCTGGCACTCGTGCTGCCGAGCATCGCAACGTTCAAAGAGATCGCACTCCTGTTGATCGGCGCGATGATCTATGTGACATTCGCGCGTGGCCGCTTGATCGGCTCGAGCATTCGTGTGCACGCCGGCCAATTCGGACACGTTTACGACATCGCGCTCGAATGCGCGCGCGCGCTGCGCATGAACGTGCCGGCGATTTTCGTACGTGACGACCCGTTCGTTCCAATCGTCGCCGTCGGAATCGGCGAACCGTATTCACTCATCATTTCGGCCCAGTGGGTCGATCATCTCACGCCCGGCGAACTTCGCTTTCTCATTGGCCGTGAACTTGCACATATCGAGGCCGGTCACACGCGGCTCACGTCGCTGCTCAGCGTCAACGGGCGCGAGAACGCATTCGTGAGCGTTCTGTTCGGGGCGTGGTTGCGGCGCATCGAATATACGGCCGACCGCGCGGGCCTGCTGTGCTGCGCGGCACTCGACGACGCGCTCAGCGCGATTTCCGTTTCAACCTTCCATCTCGTCGGCCGCAAGATCGACCTGGCGGTTTTTTCCGAGCAGCAACGTGAGATTGAAAGCGAACGCGCGCTGCGCATCGGCGAGTGGATCTCGGCAACGCCATACGCGACCAAACGCATTGCGGCTTTGCGCAACTTCTCGCGTGACGGATTATTCTTGAGCTGGGCCGTGCGCTTCGAGCAATGGCGTTCGCTGCCGTTCGTTCCGGCGCCGCTGCCGGCAGGAGCCGTTCCACGCCGAGCCTATGCGGGATTCGGCCGTCGCGTCAGCGCTTTCTTCATCGACGCCGTCGTGATTGGAGCGATCGTTCCTTCGGGTAGCGTCGCTGTAAACGTAGCTCCGGCTACGCCGGCCACGCCGGCGTTGAACGACCCCGAAGTACCGCACTGGGTGGTAAAGTTGATCGGATCGACGGCACACGTTCATGTCTCAGCGGTCAATATGGCGCATGCCGTCGACAGCGGCCTGGGTCCGATCGTACTGCTCCTCTACATCATCCTGCTGGTCGGATTTGCGGGTCAAACGTTCGGTATGTTGATCATGGGCTTGCGCGTCGTGAGCGATCGGTTCGGACGGATCGGCCTATTACGGTCGATACTGCGGTATGCGTGCCTGTTCGGCTCGATTATCGCATTGATCGGCCTATGGAAGATGTTCAGCCGCGTGCAGCCCTTCGAGAAGTGGTCCGGCACGCGACTCATCGAGGGCTCGGCCTACGCGCGCAATCGCGATCGGCTTACGGCGCAGCGCCTCGGGGCGGCGTGAGCGCCGGCGCGGGGTCGCCGGCCGCGGCGGCACCATGCGTTGCGACAATGGCCCGGCCCCGACGATGCGCATAGATTTTGGTCAGCTCGGCCCCGAACAATAAAATCAGCGACGAATAATAGATCCACAGCAGCAGCACCAACACCGAGCCGGCCGCGCCGTACGCCGACGCCACGCCGCTCTTAGCTAAGTAGACGCCGATAAGGGCTTGGCCGGTCACGAACAACAGCGCCGTGATCGCGGCGCCCGTCCAAACGTCGGCCCATTCAATTTTCGCATCGGGTAAAATCTTAAAAATTAGCGCGAATAACAGCGTGATGACGATGAGCGATACGGCGTAGTTGGCGAACGTGAAGAGCGTCGCGGCGCCGGCGGGCAGTTCGCTTGCGAAATGCGAGGAGATAAACGCAACGGCCGCATTCAAGATAAACGTCACCAGAAACAGAAAGCCGATCACGAGCACCATCGCGAGCGCGGCAGCGCGTTGGCGAACCGTCAACCAAACGCTTTGCTTTGCCGGCTCAACGTGCCACACCGTATTGAGCGCATCTTGCAGCGACGCAAACACGCCCGATGCGCCGATGATGAATGTCAGCCAGCCGACGATTTGGGCGATGATGCCCTGATGCGGCTTGGAGAAGTTCGCGGCAACCAAATCGCGAACGGTGTCCGCGGTTTGCGTGCCCGCGCGCAAGCGAATTTGTTCGAGCAGCTGTGCCTCGATGTTGCCATGCGGATGCTGGAGACCACCGCGTAAACCCAAGATCGTTCCGGCCAGCGCGATGACGATGATGAGCAACGGAGCGATCGAGAATACGGTTGAAAATGAAAGCGCTGCGGCAAGCCGCGGCGCTTTATCGTCGTTCCAAGCAGAAAAGGTATCACGCAGCAGCGCGATGTCGATACGCGCCGGCTCGGCGCTCGCGTTAGCGCGAAGTTCTCGCTGCTGCAAGCCCGGACCTAATCGTCGAGATCTTCGGCCTCATCATCATCTTCATCGTCGTCCTCATCCGCGTCGGCGTCGACGTCCGGGTCGAGTGCAAGGGTGTGCTCGACATCGTCGCGCTGCGCGGGAGTCGGCAAGCGCTCTTCGGTGAGGTCGTTTTGATACAGCGATGTACGTTCCATAGGCGTTCCGTACCCCGCGCCGTGCGTCGGGAAACCGGGCGCCGGCGTTCGGGGTTAGCAGCGGCGTGAAAGCGATCCGTATCGACCATCCGGGCGGTCCCGACAGCCTGCAGCTCGCCGACGTTCCGGTTCCGGAGCCTGGTCCCGGCGAGGTCCGCGTACGGCAAAGCGTTGCCGGCGTAAACTACATCGACGTATATCTTCGCACCGGCCTGTATCCTCGTCCAACGCCCTTCGTGTTGGGGCGCGAAGGAGCCGGCGTCATCGACGCCGTGGGTTTGGGCGTTACGGAGTTCGCCGCCGGCGACCGCGTCGCGTATTTGGAAACAGCGAACCTGGGCGCGTACGCGCAATATGTCGTGGTGCCGGTAGCCGAGGCCGTTCCGATTCCGGCGGCTGTCGATGACCGCATCGCGTGCGCGGCGATGCTGCAAGGCGTTACCGCGCAGTACCTGTGCCGCAGCACGTATCCGATCGCGCCCGGCGACACGGTGCTCGTTCACGCGGCGGCCGGCGGCGTCGGTTTGCTCCTGACGCAACTCGCCAAGATCGCCGGCGCGACGGTGATCGCCACGGCCGGCGGCACGGCAAAAGTAGAACTCGCGGCGGCGGCCGGCGCCGACCACGTCATCGATTATCGAACCACCGATTTCGCGCCGGACGTGCTGCGATTGACCGGCGGCCGGGGCGTTGCCGCAGCGTATGATTCGATTGGGGTCGACACCTGGGAGCGCAGCTTGAGCGTGGTCGCCAAACGCGGCTACCTGGTGCTGTATGGTGCATCGAGTGGGCCGGTTCCGCCGATCGACCCGCAGCGGCTTTCCGCCGCGGGTTCGGTGTTCCTCACCCGTCCGACGTTGGGCGATTATAAACGGACGCGCGCCGAGCTGCTGAGCCGGACCGGCGAGCTTTTCGAGCTGATCGCGGCAGGCCGGCTCGACATACGCATTGGTGCCACGTATCCGCTGGCCGAAGCCGCCCAAGCGCATCGCGATTTGGAAGCTCGCCGGACGACCGGCAAAGTCTTGCTCGTTCCGTAGGAAGTCGTTAGGAGACCGGCTCGTGCGACGGCGATGCGATGCGCGCTATCGCGTCGTCGCTCGTCAACCCCGGCAGGTTGAGATCGAGCCGGTCGGACGCAATGAACGTCGCGGCCGGATATGCGGCGCGCAACGAGTCGCTAAATTTATTCGCATCGCCGACGAGCACGATGAACGGCTCCGCGGCGATGTACTCTTGGGCGAAGCGCGCCACGTCCGATTCGCCGACCGCGGCGATTCGCGTAACGTATTGGGCTAGATTCGCCAGCGCCACATCGTAGAGCGCGAGTTCACCGAACGTGCCTGCAATGCCGTCGATCGTTTCGATGCTGCGGTAAAACGCACCGGTGACGGTTTCTTTACGCGGCGCCAGTTCCGCGCGGTCGAGTTGGCCGTGCGCTAAACCGTCGAGCGTCTCGCGAATAACATTCACCGCCTCAGCGGCTTTGGTATGGTCGACGAGTGTCGAGGCCAAGAACATGCCGGGCTCGCGCCGCGTGACGAGTTGTGCGCCGGCACCGTACGATAGCCCGCGCTTGACCCGAATCTCTTGATTGAGCCGGCCTGAATAGCCGGAGAGTACCGCAGTTGCGACCGTTCCCGCGTAATAGTCCGGCGAGCTACGCGCGATCGCGACGCGCCCGGCGACGATGGCCGTGCGCCCGGCATCCGGCTTGTCGATCGCGATGATCTTTGCCGACGCTGTCGGTGCCGGCTGCGGGTCGTGAATCGGCAGCGCGTGCGAAGGCGCGCGCCAGTCGCCGAACACGCTCTCGACGAACGCGAACGCGTCGGCGATGGTGACATCGCCGCCGATGACGAGCACCGCATTATCCGGCCGGTACCAGCGAGCGTGAAAGCCCACGATAGTTTCGCGCGTCAACGCGGCGAGCGTCTCGGCAGTGCCGGCCAGCGGGTGGCCGTAGGGCGACGCGCCGTAAGCGACACGGTTCGCGACCAGCCGCGCAAGCGAACTCGGGTTGCTGTAGGTCAAGCCGAGATCGCCGATCGATTTTGCCCGGACGCGCTCGAACTCGGCGATCGCGAAGGCCGGTTGCCGGATCACATCGCGAAACAAGCGGAACGCATCGCGGAATACCGGCGTCGTGGCGCTCACGCCCACGACGGAGGCATCAAAGCCGGAACTCGCATCGAGCCGGGCGCCGAGTGCATCGACCTGTTGTGCGATTTCGAGTGCCGTTGCCGTCGCCGTACCGGTCGTGAGCAGCGACGCGGTCAGGGCGCTCGAACCGGCCTCCGCTTCGACCTCGCTTGAACCGCCGCCGCGCACGATCAACTGGGCCGCGATGAGCGGCACGGCGAGTGCCTTGGGTCGCGAGTGCTGTTCGAACGCGATGACGCGTAAGCCGTTGGCCAGCACGCGTTCGTGCGGCGTCGGCAAGGTTGCGGTGCGTGGCGCCCCCGGTACCGGCGGCAAAGCGTTTGCCATATGGGCGACGGTCAGATTATCTCGCATCACGCCGGTACGTATTCAACGACGGTTCGGTTTGCGGTTCGCAGATAGGTATCGGCGACGCGCTGCACATCCTGGGCACTCACTGCTAAATACCGTTCGAGGTCGGTGTTGACGGCATCGGGATCGCCGCGTTCGACCGCCGCGCGTACCAGCGACAGCGCGATGCCGTTATACGTTTGGCGGCCACGCACGAACGAGCTGGCGATCTGCGTTTTCGCCCGCTGCATCTCATATTCGCTCACGAGCTCGGTACGCAGCCGTTCGATCTCAGCATCGAGTGCCGCCCGCGCATCGGCAATTTCCTTACCGCGGCTCAAGATCGCCGAGAACTCGAATAAACCAGCATGCTCGCGCAAATCAGCCCGCGCGTACGCGCTTGACGCAAGCGCTTTACCGTAGACGAGCGACTGATAGAGCCGCGAGCTTTTGCCCGCGCCGAGAACCGTTTCAGCAAGGTCGAGCGCGGCGGCTTCGGGAGCGTTGGCCGGTGGAATGTGGTAGGCGTAATCGATCGCCGGCAGCGGCACGTTCGGTGCGCTATAGCGAATGGAACGCTCGGCGGTCTGGGGCGGCTCGGTGACGGTAACACGCGGAATACTGCCCGGCGGCCGCACGATCGCGCCGAAGTAGCGATCGATCCACCCATTCGCCTCGGCCGGATCGAAGTCGCCGACCACCACGAGCACCGCATTGTCCGGCCGGTAATACGTAGCGTGGAATAAGACGACGTCATCGAGTGTCGCGGCGTTGAGATTATCGGGGTCGCCGATCACGCCGCGCTTATACGGATGCGTGGTAAACGCCTCACGATTCACGAGTTCGTCGAGCATGCCGTACGGTTCGGCCAAAATGCGCTGATCGTATTCGCCGATGACGACTTCCCGTTCGGTAACAAAGTGCGCCTGCGTGATGCGTAGCGCCGCTAACCGATCGGCTTCCGCCCAGAGCAGCGTTTCGAGATGATTGGACGGCACCACTTCGTAGTAGTTGGTGATGTCTTCGGCCGTGAAGGCGTTGTTATATCCGCCGACATCTTCAGTGAGGCGGTCGATCGTCTCGGGCACGGTGTTGGATGTCCCCTTGAACATCAAATGTTCGAACAGATGCGCGAATCCGGAGCGGCCCGGCGGGTCATCTTTGCCACCGACCCGATACCCGACGTTGATGGCGACCGATGGCGAGCGGTGATCCTCCACCAGCAGCACGCGCAAGCCGTTCGGAAGGGTGCGGTCGGTGAAGTCGATCGGCGTCAAAGCAATCGCCGCGCGCGTCGGTTGGGCAACAGGTCCGGTCATTTCCACGCAATCTTGAGACTAGGTTGATGGTCCCTCCTCGTTTGCGCCCGAACCCGTCAAGAATCTTGCCTTGCGGCCCGGCGGCGACACGGCGATGTCGCGCCGATCGGCGTTACTTCGCGGCAAAGTGCGTCGCGACGCGAAAGCGATCCGCTGCACTTGGGCGAGCAGCAGTTGCACCGACGCCGTGTCGGCGTCCGTCCAGCGCCGAGCTTGCGGCACACACGATGGAGGCCACAACGCCGGAGATGGCGCGCCGATTCGGCTGGTCTTCGTCGGCGATCGACTAGCGGAGCCCGCGTTTCTCCGTCGCCGGCACCAATGCATGGCCCCGGGCGTCGGCGTACGCCATAACACTATTTCTTCCGCGATGCTTTGCGGCATAGAGCGCCGAGTCGGCCTGCGCGCGCAAGGCGATTGCATCGATATCCTGTCCCGCAGTTGACGAGATTCCGATGCTGATCGTGCAGCCGAGCAGCGCCGCGGCATCTTGCCGCAAACGCTCCATTGTCGCCAGCGCGTCGCTCAGATCCGTGTCCGGCAGTACAAGTGCGAATTCATCGCCACCAAGACGAAAGCCGCGGTCCGATTTCCGGAGCCCGAGCAGCAACGTGCCCAACGTCGACAAAACCCGATCGCCTTCAATATGTCCTTGCGTATCATTGACCGTTTTAAAATTGTCAACGTCGATAAGAGCTAACGATACGGTTCTGCCGTCGTGCACGTTGCGCGCAAGCTCGCACTCGAAACCTTCCTGATATGCCCGATGGTTGCCCAGCCCCGTTAGCGTATCGGTGAGCGACGCTTGAGCGAACCGTTGGAGCTCCGCGGAGCGTACGCGTTCGATAACGGCCCGGTAGCGCATTATGACATACGCCGACGCCGCCAGAAGTGCGCCGCCGATAGCGGTCGCCAAGAGCATCAGCTTGAGGATTTGGGTTTGGGTTTGGTCGAGTTCGGTCAACGCCGCGTTGGCGATGGCATGCTGATTTGCGGCATGTCGATCGATCCGGCTTTGCATCATTTCAAAAAGCCGGGTCGAGCGCTCGAAGGTCGCTCCGGCGCCATGCGCGTTCGCATCGATCTCGGCGAACAGCTGGCGCAGAATACCAACGTATTTCGCGTGATCGGCCAACGCTTGAACGACGAACCCGCGATTCGTATCGGTGCCGCGTTGAGCGATCTGCCCCAGCGTTGCATCAATGGCTTGCGCCGCGGCGTGCTCGGCAACGACATTGGCATACCAATCGGAATTCTGCCAGTTCAAGCCGTGAACGCGAACGAGCGACGCCTCTTTCCAGAGCTCGCGCTCGACGTATTCGTATTGCTGGCTCAATGACACCGCCGCTTGCGTTCGATGCGCGGCACCGCGAATGGTCGCGATACCAAGCATGGTGAACAACAACAACCCGACGAAAACGACGACGAGTGCTCCGGAGGCGATGTTCGTGCTGATACGGGCATGTTCGCGCATACGCCGGCGTTAGGTCTTCATCCTCACAAACTATGTATCGGCGGCCGCTCTACTAACTTGAGGTAAAGATCCATGCGCTGTCCATGAAACGTGCGCAGCATTTTAGGCACCAAAATCGCGCATGCCGCGAACGAGCAGTTCGACGAGTCGCCGCGGCTCGTACCGCGAATCGGCGCCGCGTACGATGCAAAGATTGCCGATGCCTCGCATTAATTCATAGGCGTCCGTGCCCGAGCGGATTTCACCGGCGGTTTGTGCCGCTCGCAGTAAGTGTGCGCAAACGGGGACTAACCGATTGAGAAAATACGCGTGCAAGCCGGCGAAATCGGCGTTATCTGCTTGTAATGCGTCGGCAAGGCCGTGCTTCGTGGCGAGAAAATCGACGAAGAGATCGATCCACTGACGCAGTGCGGCAAGTGGTGAATCGGCATCGGCCAGCAACGCTGGACCCGCGTCTGCGCAGGCTTCGATCTGATGACGGTAGACTGCGATGACGAGATCGGTGCGCGTTGGGAAATGGCGGTAGATGGTTCCGATGCCGACCCCGGCTTCCGCGGCGATGTCGCGGATGGGTGCGTCGACGCCGGAAACGATGAAAACGGCGGCCGCCGCCGTCAGCAGGGTTTGCTCGTTCCGATGAGCGTCAGCTCGCTTGCCGCGAGCCGGCGTCGACTGCTCGGTCATTGACTGTCGCCCCTGTTCATCTTGACATATGGAACATTGTTCCGTATTATTCGGAACGACGATCCGTTTTAAATGATAGCGCACCCGGGTCGTTCGTGCCAGCCACGCCACTCGCGCGTCCGATCGCGGCGCGACATTTCAGCAAAGCGAAGTGCATCATGACTGATACCACGTACGCAGCGACGACCGTTCCCACAGTTCCCGTTCTCTCGATCGCTCCGGTCGTGCTGCCCGCGCCGGGCCGCGCGGTCGACCTCCACCTGCGCGTTTCCACGCCTTTGACCGGCGGCGAGTTACCGCTCATCTTGCTTTCACACGGTCTGGGCCATTCCAACCATCTGTCGTCGCTCGACGGGTACGCGCCGCTGGCAAATTTCTGGGCGGCGCGCGGCTTCGTCGTGATTCAACCGACGCACCTCGACTCAAAAACGCTCGGCGACGTTTCCGGCGGTTCGAAAGCACCGCGCCATTGGCGTACGCGCGCCGAAGACATGTCGTTCATCCTCGACCATCTCGACGCGATCGAGGCCGCGGTTCCGCAGCTCGGGGGCCGTATCCGCCGCGACCGCGTCGCGGTCGCCGGGCACTCGATGGGTGGCCATACCGCAAGCCTGTTGCTCGGCGCACGGCTTACGGATCCAACGGACGGCTCTGAAGTCAATCTCTACGAGCCGCGCGTTTCGGCCGGCGTTCTGCTCGCCGCGCCAGGCCGCGGTGGCGATGCGCTAACGTCCTTTACCGCCGAGAATTACTCGTTCTTCGCGACCACCGATTTCTCGCAAATGACGGCGCCGGCACTGATTGTCGCCGGCGATCGCGACGCTTCGGCGCACCTGACCGTGAGCGGTCCGGCGTGGCACGCAGATCCCTACGTTCTGGCACCCGGCCCCAAGTCGCTACTCACCCTGTTCGAAGCCGGGCACGGCCTCGGCGGAGTCTCCGGATACGACGTCGACGAGACAACCGACGAGAATCCCGACCGCGTGGAAGCCGTCGGATGGCTTACGTGGGCGTACCTCCGCACCCAGCTCGGCATCGACCCTAACGCTTGGCAAACGGCCATGAGCGCACTGCCGATGGCGAAAACGCCGCTCGGACGAGTCGACTCGAAAGAGAATTGACATCGAACATACGTTCGATTATGCTGTTCCCCCATGGCATCACCGTCCGCGTTCGCGGAGCTACGTGAGCGGCTCGATCATCGCTTCCGCGACACGACCCTCGCTGCATTCGTGGCCGCGGGCGATACCGTTTTAGCTAGCGGCGTGGCCGATTTCGATCGTATTCTGGGCGGCGGATTGCCGCGGGGAACAATTTCAACCGTCGAAGGCGCACCGAGTTCAGGCCGCCTAGCGGTAGCGGCTCGGCTGCTGGCAACGGCGACGGCGAGCGGATTAGCGGCGGTGGTCGGCACTCCGGTTTTTCCTCCGGCGCTGGCGGCAGCCGGGGTACGGCTCGAGCGGCTGCTCATCGTTGACACCGCGGATCGGGTCGGCGCGGCGCGCGCCGGCGATATTCTGTTACGTTCGGGCGTCTTCACCGTCGTTATCATACCGGCGTTGCCGAGCGGGCGCGGAACGGGTTCGGCAACCTGGACCCGCTTGGCCAGCTTGGCGCATCGGGCCAATGCCGTGCTGCTCGCGATCGGCGGCGAAGCGTCGGGCGAACTGCGCTATTTCGCCTCGGTACGGGTTGAAACGGCGATCGAACGGGTGCGCTGGAACGGGCCCCCCGGGCATTTTGGGGCCCTCGCCGGTTACGATGTCCGTGTTACCGTGCGCAAACACAAACGCGCCGCACCAGGTGCGAACGCGCTTGTTTCATGCACGACGTTCGAGGAGTTCGCTCCGCTCGGGGCCGTGCGCGAGCGCCGGCTTGCACTGGCAGGAGCGCCGGTACGAACCCGGCTCACCTCGGCGGCCGGTTAAATCAGTCCGATGAACTTGCTGGTGATACCGCTGCTAGCCGACTCCGGGCGATCGAGTAGTTCGGTCGCGAACCGGATGAGCGATCGAAACTTCGATGTGATCGATTTCATTTCTCGATGCCTCCAGAACAACGCGATGCGCAGAGCGCACCGTCCAATGATTATAGGATACTTGAACTTTTCGTCAATTGAATCGGCCGTTTTGATAAAGTTTTTAACGAAAAACCTTGAAAAGACGCCTCTGAACCACTTGTCTAGCTAGGTTATCGTTTGCTTAATGCGGCGTCTCCCGGACCGTTCGGGCGCGCCGCCGCTCGGACGCGTGGGGATGAGCAGCACTTGTTTAGACGAGTTGTTTTACCGCTGCGTTACAAAACCGGTATGTCTTCTTGTCGGCAAACTACGCCGGCCGAACCATGCCATAACAGCACCTGCAGCTGAGACTTCTGCCCTCAATTGACATCGAACACGTGTTCGACTACGCTACATTCCCATGCCGATTATCTGCGTTGTTGTGCCGGCCTTCCGGCTCGGCGTCGCACGCTTGAACGATCCAGCGGTTCCCGCCGACGGAGCCGTGCTCGTCGCCGACAAGCTTGAACGCGGGCGGGTCGTCGAGTGTTCGGCACTCGCGACAACTCAGGGCGTACGCCCGGGCATGACGTTGGTTCAGGCCCAAGCGGCGGCTCGCGACGCCCGAGTCGTGCTGGACGATCCGGCGCGAAATCGAACCGTTTGGCAAGCGATGCTCGACGCACTCGATGCCGCTTCACCGCTTGTCGACGACGCGGGCTTGGGGTGCGCGTACGTGGAGATGCAGGGCATCACGGGCGGCACCAGCGGCTGGCTCGACGCCGTGCGCGGCGCGCTCGTCGCCTTTGCGTTGCCGCTACGCTTGGGTTTTGCCGCCAATCCGTTCGTTGCCCGGGCCGCTGCGCTCGTCCGCGACGGACTCAGCGTCGCAGACGGCATGGCGGCTGACTTTCTCGCGCCACTAGCGGTGGAAATGCTTGAACTCGACCCATCCGCCGTCGAACGCTTGGCACTTCTGGGCGTACATACACTGGGTGAACTGGCGGCGTTACCCCACGGTCCGTTCGTGCGGCGGTTCGGCGCCGATGGCGCGGTCTGGCACGATCGCGCCCGCGGCATCGACCCGCGGCCGTTACGGCCGCGCCCGCGCGTCATGCGGATCGACCGTACCATCTACGGTGAAGGCAGCGCGGCTAGCGAAGAACAGGTCCTCTTCGCTCTGCGAACTCTCGTCGGCCAGGTTGTCGACGACGTCAATGTGGCGGGCAAACGATGCGGCGAGCTGGTGCTCAGCCTCGAATGTGAAGATGGCGACGTGCAGGCCGTTACCACCCGCGTTGCGCAGCCCACCGCCCAGCCGGCGACGCTCTTTGAATTACTGCGCGCGCGGTTGGAAGGCATTGTCTTGCGTTCGCCCGTTACCGGACTACGATTAGCGGCGCACCGGTTGGAAAACGGCGGCGTGCAGATCGCGTTGTTCGCAGCCGGCGATCCGGATCCCGATGCACTCGGCATCGCCATTGCGCGGCTCGACGCGGCGCTGGGCGAACATCACGCGCTGCGTGCCCGCGTAACCGCTAGCGCCCGCATCGAGCAACGCTTCACCTTCGAGCCGTTCACGCTCGCGAGTACCTCGACGCTGCCCGGTATAGCGGGCAGCTCCGCGTTGCCCGGCGCAGTCGGCTCGGCCTTACCCGGCGCTGCGGGAGTGCAGTTTCACTTGGTCGATCCGAGGCCCGTCGACGTCCTGTTGCGCGCCGGAATGCCGCGCTTCATCGGTTCACCGCCGCAAGCCATTCTCGAAGTCGCCGGTCCCTGGCGAGTGAACGAAGGCTGGTGGATGCCGGCCACCGGAAGCGGCACGCCGCTCGTTCGCGACGAGTACGACGTTTTGCTCGAAGATGGTGCGCTCGTGCGAATCGCACGTGAAGGCACCGATTGGAGCGTCCGCGGCATCTATGATTGACGCACTCACGATACCAGCCGGTCAACGTGTCCATCGAGCCGCCACGCCGCGACGCCGATCAGACCGCCGGCTTCGAAGAGCGCGAGCAACACGGCCGCTGCCAGCGCCGCCGACGGCGCGTCGAGCACCGTCAGCATGACGGTATACAGCACGATCGGCGGCACGAGCAACACCACTGAGACGAGAAAGCGCAGCACGGTGCCCGGACCACGACGATCGGCGGCACTCGGAAACAGCGCGAACATCGCGAAGCCGACGCCTGCGAGCAATGCCACGAGCGCCGGCAACCCGACGGCCAACATCAGAATTTCATCGAGCCGGCCACCGCCCACGGCAAAACCCGCCGCAATGAGTTCGAGCGTAACGATCGTGCGCCAGATCAATGCCAACGCGAGCGCGCACAACCGTTCGAATAACGCTGCCCGCGCAAGCCAAAACAGCGGCCGCCGGACTTCGCTCGCGATCGTCCCCACTTCGCCGATTCCAAGGATCAGCAGCGAGTTGATCATGATGCTGATCAACGTTGCAAACAGCGACGGTTCATCGGCGGCGAAGCGAGCGCAGCCAAATCCCACCGCGCACAACAGAACAGCCACGCCCGCGAGATACGCCGGCCGGACACGCCGGCCAACCTCAACGATCGATTTCCATACGAACACCAGCACGCCGCGCGGTGCGGGTACCACGAACGGCGTCGGCGACGCGGCGCGCGCCGCTGCCGCACCAACGCTTGTCGCGCTGAGCCGTGCGCCACGCCGATCGCGCCAGCGTTCCGCCCGTTCGATCCGGGCGATCGAAAGCGCGTAGAGCTCGGGATACGCGTCGCGCCCGGCCGCCGCCAATACGCCGATGGCAACGGCGGCGAGGGCCAGCACCGCGCACAGCCATAGCGGATTCCATACAAGTAAGATGTAGCCCGGATGCCATGCCGGCAGCGTCTTTACCACAGTGGCAGCACGAATAAGCGGTAGCATCGGCTCCGGCATCGCGATAACGGCATCCCGCAGGGCCGGCGCAACCGCCACGAGCCCCAGCAGGACGCCGACAACGACACACGCCGCAGCCGTCATGCCCGAAGCCAGGCGGCGCGGAACCACGATCGCGGCCGCCGCGGCGACGACGGCGCACACGAGCAGCACATCGGCGAACGCAGTGAGCGGTCCGATATGCCGAAGCCCGAAATACACGACGAAATACACGACCGAAATGATAAAGCGAATAGCTTGTGCCAGCGCTGCGCGGGCCGCCAGATAGGCAATTGCCGGCGGCGCCGCGACCGGTGAGCCGATGACGAAGCGGCCCTCGACCCGACTGCGAAAAATGCCGACGGCGCCCTGGCCGGTAGCTACCGACAGCGCCAGCATGACGCCCAGTGCCGCGACGAAATAATCGGCCCGCACGACATCATCGTTACCCGCGGGCGGCCCGCGGTGGCTACCCGCGAGGACACGGCCAAAGGTAATCAGACCCAATAACACGGCGTAGCCGATCCAAAGCGCAATGCGGCCCGGCGATCGACGGACGCTGCGCACATCGTTGACGAATGCGCGCCAATCGGCATACGCCAGCGCCCCGAGTTGGTTCACGCAGCAGTTACTTGGGCGGCTTGCACGCGGCCCCCACGCGGAGTCGTCGAGCGCGGCCGAAACGCGACCATCAAAGACAACGAAGCTCGATCCTTACGTCCGGGTAATTTCCAAAAACACGTCTTCTAACGTGCCGCTACCGAGCAGCTGCATCTCCTCGATCGTTCCGCTGGCGACCGACCGGCCATGATTGAGGATCACCACGCGATCGCACAACGTCTGCGCGGTCTCGAGTTGATGCGTGCTCAACATAATCGCCGTTCCGGCCGTGCGCAGATCGCGCAATAAATCGCGCAAGCCGCGCTGACCCAAAGGATCGAGCCCGATCATCGGTTCATCCAGCAGCAACACCGGCGTTTGCGCCAGAATCGTCGCGGCGATGAGCGTTTTCTGGCGCATGCCTTTAGAGAGTTCGCGGCCTAAAGTGTTGCGCACGTCGAGTAGCGAAAAACGCGCGAGCAAGGCCTCACCACGGGCTTCCCAGCCCGCAGCGAGCCGGCATAGCCGCGCGACGAATACCAGATGCTCCCAAACGGTGAGCAGCGGATACACGTCGGGCGTCTCCGGAATAAGTGAAACCAGACGGCCGCGGTCGCGCCCGAGTGGTGCGTTGCCGTAGCGCATGCTGCCGGAGTCCGGGCGCAGCAGCCCGCTTAAAATTCCGAACGCCGTCGACTTACCAGCGCCGTTGGGGCCGATCAAGCCAACGATCTCGCCCGCGTCAAGCGTAAAAGACAAATCGTCGAGCGCCGCTTTCTGGTTGAATCGCTTGGCCAGGTGCTCTACGACAAGAGCCGCTTCACGCATGGCTGGTGCTTCGGAGCGGCAATGCGCCGAACTTCTTACCAGCATGGTTCGCGAATCGGTCGGGCAAAGCCGGCGGCGAGACGGCGTAGGTTCCGCAGGTCCTTGCGCGGGTGAAAGCGGGTTCGAAACCGGAAGATCGCGCCGTGCTCGTCGCCCAAATTACCGACACCCACATTTCCGCCGATGAAGACGGCATCGCTGCGCGTTCTTTAACCCGTTGCATCGCCGCGATCAACGCGCTACGCCCGCGGCCCGACGTCGTCGTGCTCACCGGCGACACGGCCAATACGGGCACCACCGGCGAATATGCCGTCTTGCGCCGGATCCTCGCCGGTTGTGAAATCGCGCTGTACGTTGTTCCCGGCAACCACGATCGGCCCGCAGCCCTCCGCGCCGAGTTGCCCGGTTCGTATTTTCCGGGCGTCGTCAGCGGCCGGCTACAGTATAGCGTCGAGAGCACGCCTGTCCGCCTCGTCGGCATCGATACCACCGAACCGCGCCGCCTGGGCGGCTATCTCGACGGCGCGAGCATCGCCTGGCTGGAGCGCACATTAGCCCACGCGCCGCTGCAGCCGACGCTCGTCTTCATGCATCATCCGCCGTTTCGCACCGGCGTCAACGCCGCCGACATCTTTGGCTTTTACGGCCTGACGCGCTTTCGGGACATCATTACAACGTATCCCGCCGTGCGCCGCATCGTTGCCGGACACATCCATTGCGAACGCCGTTCGGCGATCGCGACGACCGCGGTCACGACCTGCCCGAGCACCACGCCGCAGCGCGTTCCGGAACTCTTCGAGCGCCGGCTCATCGGCTGGCGGGCCGAGCCTGCGGGCTTTGCCGTCCACGCCTGGGTCAACGGAACATTCGCAACGACCATCTACGTCGCGACGGACGACGGGCGATTCACGCCGCGTTGACGCCGCCGCACGCCGCCGCTACGGCCGATAGGCCGCGAAGCGTAAGCGCACGTAGTCGGCAGTCCAGCGGCCGCCGGCGTCGCGCAAGATCGGCGCCAGCAGCGTTTCCACCGCGTCGAGTATATCGTTGCGCTCGACCGGCTCGACTCCGGCGACGAACGGCTGAGCAAACGTATCGAGCCAGCCGCGGATGCCGGTCGGCAATGGCGTCGGGCGCGCAACGAGCGACATGACTTCGATGTGAAAGCCGTGCTCGCGAAGTCGCAACGCATATTCGTCGGCCGTCGGAAAGAACCAGGGCGAGCGTACCACATAGCCGCGCGCTTGAAGCACGGCGGCCAGCGCGGTGCGGATCGCGGCAACGTTCGCATGGCCACCGAACTCAGCGACGAAGCGGCCCCCGGGCCGAAGCGCGCGCTTCACGCCGTCGATGACGCGGTCGGGGTCGAGCATCCAATGCAACGCGGCATTCGAAAACACGGCATCGAATTCTTCGCGGAAGTTGATGCCGTGGGCATCGATGAGGCGCGCATCGACTCCGGCGGCTTGGGCCGCAGCGCTGAGCTCGGGCGAACTGTCGACACCGACAACGGTCGCTCCGGTGTGCATCAGCTTGATGCTGAGCGCGCCGTCGCCACAACCTACATCGAGAATTCGCTCGCCGCGCTGCGGCGCGAGCAGGTCCACGAGCGGTGCGGCAAGATCCGCTACGAAGCGGCCGTTCTCGGCATAGCCTGTAGCACTCCACACCTGCGTCGAGCCACACCACGTCTCATTATTGGAGTCCACGCAAAAGCGCTACGGTGTAAGCTGTAGCTTCCCTGTGCGATCCCCGCTTTGAGAGCGACGCTTCTGCGAAAGTACCGCTTCTGACGACTACGCTAATTGCGCATCCCAAACGGTCGTCGATTAGAATGAACGTTCGTGGCAGTGCAGCTCGCGGCAACGTCATTGCGGCATCCGCAGGCCGGCCGACGCCAAGGCTGAGCGTCGTCGCATTCGGCAGCGCATGGTCGATCTTGAGCCAAGGCGCAAATGGACGCTTTCACGCTACACTGACCTGAAGTGGGTGTCTTCCCGTGCGGCAATCGCCGAGTTGACCCGTAGGTTGGTTGCAGCGATGCATGCGATACGGCCGGCACTTATAGACTGTGCTTGACCGGCCGATGCACTAAACGATGATCGTGCCGTTCTGCGCCTTTGTTCACCTGGAGTAAAGCCGTGCCACGTTGGCGCTTGACCGTGTCTTCGCGCTTCATGCTCGTCTTAATCTTAGCGTTTCTGTGTCAAGCCGGGATCTCTGTTGCCTCGCTGTCCATCCTGCATCAATCATTGCTGCGCGATCGCACGGCCGAAGTAAAAAACTTGCTCGATACCGCATATTCCAGCGTCGCGTTCTATCAGAACGAGGCGGAGCAGGGCCGTACAACGGATGCGGCGGCGCGCCGGGCGGCCCGCACCGCGGTCCGAGCCATGCGCTATGGCGACAACAACTACTATTTCATCTGGACCCTGGACGGCACGAGCGTCGCGCATGGTTCGCATCCGGAATGGGAAGGTCAGCGGTTCATCAACTCACCGCAGGCACGTGCGCATCCCGGTATCGCTTTCATGGTCACGCGGCTCGTTGCCGTAGCGAAGAGCCCGGCTCACGAGGGCATAACGACATACAGCATTCCGAAGCTCGGTGAAACGATACCGCAACAAAAAATAGCCTACTCGCGGCTTTTTGTTCCGTGGGGGTGGTCGGTCGGCACCGGCGTTTACGTCGATGATATCAACGCGACGTTCCGGGCCCAGGTCGTCTATCTCGTCGCGCTCTTCGGCGCGCTCATTGGGGGCGCCGGCATCATCACGTTCCTGCTGAGCAAGAATGTGACGGCGGCGCTATCGCGGTTATCGGCCCGGGTTGCGAGCGTCGCTGCCGGCGAGTTCGACGGCGAGGTACCCGAGGTGCACCGCGCCGACGAGGTCGGCGTCATGGCACGCGCTCTGCTCGTCTTACGCGACAACAGCCGAGATGCCGCGGCGGCGCACACATCGGACGTGCTTACCGGACTACCAAATCGCAGGCTGCTTGTCGACCGCATCCGTCAAGCACTTTCCGCCAGTGCGCGTAACGGCGAGTACGGCGGCCTGATGTTCATTGACCTCGACAGATTTAAGGCGCTCAACGATACGCTCGGTCACGATGCCGGAGATATGTTGCTGCGGGACGTGGCTGCGCGGCTCGTCGCCAGCGTCCGTCGCGGTGATACCGTCGCCCGCCTTGGCGGCGATGAGTTCGTCATTGTCTTTCTTGGTCTCGGAAAAGAACGTGATGCCGCGGCGGCCGCCTTGGAAACGCTGGGAACGAACATTTTGGCAGTGTTGCAGAATACGTTTCATTTCGGCGGCGCAACGCACGCAAGTTCAGCAAGTCTCGGCGTGACGCTGTTCCATGATGACGAAACGCCGGTCGACGTTCTGCTCAAACAGTCCGACCTCGCCATGTACAAAGCCAAAGATTCCGGGCGTAACTGCTGCCGTTTCTTCGATCCGCACATGGAGATCCTCGTGCGCGAGCGAGCAGAGTTAGAGGAAGAGTTGCTGACGGCTATCTCCGAAAAACAGTTCGCCCTGTACTATCAAATTCAAATCGGGAGCGGTGGCACCATCAAGGGCGCAGAGGCGCTGATCCGGTGGCACCATCCCACCCGAGGCATGGTCTCACCGCTCACATTCATACCGTTCGCAGAGGAAACCGGGCTGATCGTTCCGATCGGCGAATGGGTGCTCGACGTTGCCTGTGCCCAATTGCATGCATGGGCGGCAGACCCCGCAATGGCCGATTTGAAGATTGCGGTAAACGTGAGCTGCCGTCAATTCGCGCAAGATACGTTCGTCGACAACGTGTTAGCCGCATTGAAACAGCGTGGCGCCGATCCGAATCGGCTCGAACTCGAACTGACTGAAAGTCTGTTCGTCGACGATGTCGACGACGTGATTCGCAAGATGATGGCCCTGCAGGCTTTCGGCGTGAGCTTTTCGCTCGACGACTTCGGAACCGGGTACTCTTCGCTTTCCTATCTCAAACGTATGCCGCTGGACCATTTAAAGATCGATCAAACGTTCGTGCGCGATCTGCTGACCGATTCACATGAAGCCGCGATAGCGCAGACCATCGTCGCCTTGGCGACATCACTGAATTTACGCGTCGTCGCAGAAGGTGTTGAGACGCGCGAACAACGAGACCGGCTCGCCGGTTTCGGCTGTCACTATTACCAGGGTTACTTTTACAGTAAACCCGTTCCGGTGGCAGAATTTGAAGCTCTCGTGCGAAGCACGCGCTCAAACACCGGGGAACCAAGCAGCATCGCCGGCTAGAGTTTGCGGCTTGGCCGACTACTGACGACGGATGGAGGGTGCGGCTCAGTGTACCGCGTCGAACGAAGTTCGATGCGAGCGCCCAGCAGGCCAATCGTCGCGTAGAACATGCCCGTTTTAGTCGTTCGCCGTAGCTGCGCCTTGCCGCACTTTATGGGCAAGCTCCCGGACAGCCCGAACGTCGCTGGCGGAAATCGCGTCTGCAATACCACCGCGGTCGGCGTCGGTTTTGTTCCGGCTTAACTTCCAGGCGCCCACCAGGTCGTCAATCGCCAACGCAAAGCCCACGATTCCACGTAGCTGCGCTTCAATATAGCTCGGCGGCGCGTCGCTCACCGTCCACGGTCGAGGCTGCGATGCCTCATAGTGATTCGTCAATCGTTCGACCAATGCCAGCAGCCGGTCACGATCGTCATAAAACTCGATCGAGCCGCGCGCCTCCACCGCGATGTAGTTCCAGGTTGGAACCACTTTACCGGTGATCGCCTTGCTCGCGTAATAGTTCGGCGATACGTAGAACGACGCGCCTACGAACGAGGCGACAGCGTGTCCAACCCCGGCATCGTGCCACTGCGGATTGGCGCGCGACACGTGCCCGAGAATGCGGCCGCGCGTTCCGTCCGCAACAACCATCATCGGCAGATGCGTCAACAGTGGTCCGGCCGTACCGGCGGTGACCAGCGTCCCGAAGCCGATGCGTTCGATTGCTTGGTGCAAAACGGGTATGCGCTCTTCACGGGCGTGCGGTGGAACGTACATGAACCCATCGTAAGCGGCCCGTCGTTACATGTCCATGCGAGAACGAGAGACGCAAACGTCGGGGCAGCGCCGGCTCAAGGCGCCTGATACGGCTCGCCGGCGTGCCCGTTACTCGCCGGTTTGCTAGGCCAGATACGGTTCGTCGGGCAATACCGGCGCCAAGATTTGCTCCATGCGCGCGAAAATTTGCGGATCGATATCCAGCTCGGCGGCGGCGGCATTATCGTCGACTTGGGACGCCTTGGTCGCGCCGACGATGACCGACGAAATAACCGTGTCGCGCAGACACCATGCCAACGCCAACTGGGCCGGCGTACAGTTTGCCTCTTTGGCCAGCGGCAGCAGCCCCTGCACGGCATCGAGCACGGGCTGCGAGAAGTAGCGGTCCATCATCTCGGCCGATTGGCCGGCCGCGCGCGTACCGGCCGGCGGATTTGCCGCGTCAGTATATTTGCCGGTAAGAATTCCCATGGCCAGCGGCGACCAGACGACGTTACCCAATCCGTATTCACGGCAAGCCGGTAAAACGCGATTTTCGATTCGGCGCCATAACGCGCTGTATTGCGGCTGATTGCTGACCGGCTCGGCCCAGCCGCGTACGCGACACAGCACCACCGCCGCAGCAATCTGATCGGCGGTCCATTCCGACACGCCCCAATAGAGAATTTTTCCCAGCCGCACCAGATCGTTCATCGCCGAACACGTTTCTTCAAGCGGCGTGCGCACATCGTAGCGATGACATTGATAGAGATCGACATAGGGTGTGCCCAAGCGCGTCAAACTGCGGTCGATCTGTTCCCGGATGTGTTTGCGCGACAAACCGCGATCGTTGGGGCCGTCACCCATCGGAAAATATACTTTGGTCGCCAGCACCAAATCGTCGCGATCGAAATGCGCGATGGCGCGCCCAACGACTTCCTCGGAACGCCCACGCGCGTAAACGTTGGCCGTATCGAAGAAGTTGATTCCGCGCTCGAAGGCACGCGCGATACAATCGCGCGCCGCGGCCTCTTCGACCGCGCCGCCGTACGTCAGCCACGAGCCCAAGCCGATGACGGAAACGTTGATGCCCCAGCGGCCGAGTGTTCTATAACGCATGGCGTTCGCCGTTCGGCTTCAGTTCCGTGGTAACCCGTGCAGCAGCACGCGTTCGAGCCAGCGCAACGGCCGCGTATTGAGCGGATCGCGACGCACCAGCGGTTCGACCAGTATCGCCGCCAGGCCAAACATTTTGGCGCCTAAAACATCGGTGAAAAACTGGTCGCCGACGACGATGACCGACTCACGCGGCAGCGCGAGTAACGTCAGCGCGCGACGGAAACCCGAGGGCAGCGGTTTACGCGCGTTCGACACGCAGGGGATACCCAGATTGCGCGCGATGCCGATGGCCCAAGGCGTCGCGTTGTTGGTGACCATGATGACCTGCAGGCCGCGGACCTTCGCATCGGCAAGCCACAGCGCGTCGCGCTCGCCCGGAGCATCGGCCCGGTACGCAACGAGTGTATTATCGAGATCGATGATGATCCCGGCAAACCCGTTGGCCTTGAGCTGGTCGAGATCGATCGCCGCGACGCTCGGCGCGTACGACGTTGGCCACCACCAGCGCCGGCGGCTCATGGTTTGAGCACGTAGACCGAGATCGCGTGCGGAACGACGCTGAACTCGGCCGGCGTCTTCGTGGCCGGTTCGCCGTCGGCGAACACATGATGGCGGCGGCGTCCGCGAATGACGAAACGCCGGCCGCGAATGGTTTGTACGCTGGTCGAATTCGAGAATCGCTTTACCGCTACGGCGCCGATGATCTCGAGCGTATCCCACCAGCGTCCGGGATTGATACTATAGAGATCGAGCGTTCCGTCGTCGATGCGCGCATCTGGATTTTCGACGATACCGCCGAAACGCGAACTGTTGGCGACCGTGAGCTGCTTGGTTCGGTAATACACGTGTTCGCCGCTTTCGAGTTCGACATCAAGGTGGTAAATGCGCAGCGCGCGCCACGCTCGGATGGTGGCAATCGGAATGGCGAGCATGCCCCAACGGCTTTTTACTTGTCCCGTTTGCCGGCGGGCAACGTGGGTCGACAGCCCGATGCTCGCTTCGTTGAAAAACCAGAAACCGTTGACCCGGCCGGCATCGATCGCGTGTAGTTCACCGTGCTCGAGGAGGCCGCACGCCGTAGCGATATCGAGCGGGATGCCTAATGTCCGGGCTAATTCGTTGATGGTTCCCAGCGGTAGTATGAGCAGCGGAACGCCGATGCTTCGCAGTGGACCGATGGCGGAGATGAGCGTTCCATCGCCGCCGCCGATCGCCACGACATCGACCTGGCCGCGCTGCGCGACGATCGCATGCTCGAGATCGCCGGCGTTGCGCATGTGCGCGATGGTGACGACATGCCCCCGCTCGCGTAAAAACGCCGCGGCCTGCTCGCGGGCGTTACGCCCCCGGCGCGCCCGCGGATTGATCGCCAATAACACCCGGAGCCCCACGGCTCGACCGTTCGCCCGCGAGCCGCGCGATCATGCGGGCCGTCCGGTCGAGCCGCGATCGATCGCTCCAGCCGACGCGAACGGTGGCCGCCGAGGTCAATGAAAGCCCGGCGAACAAACGCTCCACACCGGTCATTCGCGCACGGGAGCCCAACGCCAATCGCCACCTATGACGTTCTCTGGATCGATACGTTCACGTCAACGCCGCTGCAAGGAAATGCGTGCGCCGTGTTTGTCGACGCGCGCGGGCTTGAACCGCCGGACATGCTCGCCATCGCCCGCGAGATCAATCTTTCGGAAACCGCCTTCGTCTTTCCGTCGGATCAGGCTGATTTCGGCGTGCGCTATTTCATGCCGGTCGGTGAAATTCCGCTCGCCGGTCACCCGACGATCGCGACGACGCACGCGCTCCGCGAGATCGGCCGCATCGCCCCGGACCGTGAAAGCATAACGGTTCACATGCCGGCCGGAATCATTCCGGTGGCGATCGAGTCGAATCCGGATGGCGCCAAACGCTATGCGATGTCGCAACCGGCACCGGTGTTCTTGTCCCAGCGCAAACGCGGTCCGATCGCCAAGGCGCTCGGGTTACGCAAAAGCGACCTGCTGGCGGACGTGCTGCCGCAAGTCGTGTCAACCGGAACCGCCCAATTGCAAATAGCGCTGGCGTCACTGGCGGCGCTGGACCGCATTGATGTCGATCGCCGGCTGCTGTTTCCGCAGTCGCGCGACTTCCTGAGCGCACACGTTTTCGCGCGCGGCGACGACGACTTTGCGTTGCACGCGCGCCACTTCGCCGACATCGGCGATGTACTCGAAGATCCGTTTACCGGCTCGGCAACCGGCGGAATGGCGGCGTACTGCGCGCGCTACGGGATACTCGCGGCCGACCACTATCGGGTGGCACAGGGGATGCACGTACACCGGCCGGGCAGCGCCGAGGTCCGCATCGCCGGCAGCGCGCCCGATGCCATTGGCCGCATCACCGTCGTGGGCCAAGCCGTAACGGTGATGCGCGGATCGTTCGTCGTCTAAAGACGCTCGGATGGCCAAAGGTTTTCGCCGATAGCGGCCAAAGCGATGGCCGATGCGATGGTTTTCGCGCGTCGTTTAACGCCGATGCAGCCCGCCGCGAGCACTCACGACAATCGACCGGCACGTTTACCGGCGGTCGTCGAGGCACGCGATGTCGGCCTGATCTTCGGTTCGGGCGCCGATCAGACGGTCGCGCTTACCGGCGTCAATCTCACGATTCGGCGCGGCGAGTTCGTTTCGCTGATCGGACCGTCCGGCTGCGGAAAAACGACGCTCCTGCGCGCGATCGCCGATCTCGAACAACCAACGCACGGAAATTTAATCGTTAACGGCATGACGCCGGCCCAAGCGCGCCGCAAGCGTGCCTACGGCTACGTGTTTCAAGCGCCCGCCCTCTACCCGTGGCGGACGATCGAGCGCAACGTCATGCTACCGCTCGAAATCATGGGCTTGCCGGCAGCCGAGCAACGCGAGCGGACCCAGCGTTATCTCGAACTCGTCGGCTTACGTGAGTTTGGCCGGCGTTTTCCCTGGCAACTTTCGGGCGGCATGCAGCAACGTGCCTCGATCGCTCGCGCGCTCAGTTTCGAACCCGCGTTACTCCTCATGGACGAGCCGTTCGGCGCACTCGATGAAATTACACGCGACGGGCTCAACGTGCATCTGCTCGACTTGTGGCAACGCACCGGAATGACGGTCGTGTTCGTAACGCACTCGATTCCGGAAGCGGTGTATCTCTCGACGCGCATCGTCGTCATGTCGCCGCGGCCGGGCCGGATCGTCGACGTGGTCGAGAACACGCTCGGCGCCGATCGGCCGCTCGATGTACGCGACACCGCCGAGTTTTTAGGCGTGGCGCACCGCGTGCGCACGGCACTCCATGCCGGACAAAGCTATGCGTGACGCGGCCGCGCGGCGCATCGCGCCGATGCTCGTCGTGCTGCTGATCGTAACGTGCGGGTGGTATCTCGCGGCGCTGGCGTTGAATGCTTCGGCCGCCCGTAGCGTTGCCGGCGTCGCCGCCGCCCCGCTTGCGATCGCGCGCGGCGCCTGGTCGCTGGAGCGGCCGCTGCTGCCCGCACCGCATCAAGTTCTCCGGAGTGTGGCCGACGGCGTCTTCGGCCAACCCGTCAGCTCGCCGCGCAGTCTGGTCTATCATGCCGCAGTGACGGCGCAGAGCGCCGCCGTCGGCTTCGCGCTCGCGCTTATTTTCGGGATCGCGCTGGCCGTCGCAATCGTCAACGCCCGCACGCTGGATCGTTCGCTCATGCCGTGGATCGTCGCGAGCCAAACGATTCCCGTCATCGCGATCGCGCCGATGGTCATCGTGGTCCTCGGCAACATGGGGTTAACCGGCCTGTTGCCCAAGGCGCTCATCGCCGCCTGGCTCAGTTTTTTTCCCATCACGACCGCGATGGTTACCGGTTTACGCGCGCCCGATCGCATGCACTTCGACCTCATGCGGACTTATAATGCCGGTCGCCGCGACGTCTTTCTGAAATTACGCTGGCCGGCATCACTGGGCTTCCTCTTCGCGGGCGTGAAGGTTGCCGCAACGCTCGCGCTCGTCGGAGCGATCGTGGCCGAACTGCCGACCGGCGCGCAAGCGGGACTTGGAGCGCGGCTCTTAGCTGGTTCGTATTACGGCCAGACGCTGCAAATTTGGGCCGCCTTGGTGATGGCCGGGCTGTTAACGCTGCTGGCGGTCGCGGCCGCGGACGGCGCGCAACAGGTGCTCGTCGCACGGCGCGGCGGACGGCTATGATCGCAACGACGCTCATTCTGGTTGGTTCGCTGGCGGTCGGCACGCTCGTGTTGATTCAACTCGCGGGGCGCGACGGTCGCCCGTTTCTCGTCGCGGCACCAGTGTTCTTTGGCGTGCTGCTGGTTTGGTGCTGGCAAGTGGCCTGTAGCGGCTACGGTGTGCCGCGCGTCTTACTGCCGGCGCCGATCGCGATCGCGCAGGCCGTCGCAACGCATCTGCCGATGCTCGCCGCCGATTTCGTTCAGACCGTCGTGCACGCGGTGTTACCGGGCTATGCCATCGGCTGCATCAGCGGTTACCTCACGGCGATAGCGCTCGACCGTTCGGTTTTTCTGCGGCGCGGGGTCTTGCCACTGGCCGGCTTGTTAGGCGCCATGCCGATCGTCGGTATCGCGCCGATCATGGTGATGTGGTTCGGCTTCGATTGGCAGTCAAAAGCGGCGGTCGCGGCCGTGATGACGTTTTTCCCGATGCTGGTAAATACGCTCGCCGGGCTGGGCGCCACCGGGGCCTTGGAACGCGATCTGATGCGCTCGTACGGTGCGAGCTATTGGCAAACGCTGCTCACGTTGCGGCTGCCCGCCGGATTGCCGTTTGTCTTCAATGCGCTCAAATTAAACTTCACCTTGGCGCTCATCGGCGCACTCGTCGCCGAGTTCTTCGGCACACCGATTGTCGGCATGGGCTTTCGCATTTCGACCGAAGCCGCTCGGCTCGATATCGATGTGGTGTGGGCCGAAATAGCGCTGGCCGCGCTGACCGGCTCGGTCTGCTTCGCGGCACTCGCGCTGCTCGAACGTACCGTCTTGTTTTGGCATCCGTCGTTTCAGAGATCCGCACTCGTCAAGCGCTCATAAGGGATCGATCATGAGAACATTGCTGCTCGGTATCGCCTGCTTCTTCGCCGTTTTGGCCGGACCGGCTCAAGCCGCCGACAAACTGACGTTACAACTCAAGTGGGTTGCGCAAGCCCAGTTCGCGGGCTATTACGTTGCCGACGCCAAGGGGTTTTACAAGGCGGCCGGCTTGGACGTCACGATCAAACCGGGCGGACCGGATATCAATCCGTCGCAGATCATCGCGGCCGGTGGCGCGGATGTCATCGTCGATTGGATGGGCGATGCGCTCGCGGCGCGTGAAAAGGGCGTACCGCTGGTCAACATCGCGCAAGTCTTTCAAAAATCCGGTTTGGAGATGACCTGCCGCAACGACAGCGGGGTCAAGACGCCGGCCGACTTCAAAGGCAAGACGCTGGGCATTTGGTATGCCGGCAACGAGTATCCGTTTCTCGCTTGGATGAGTAAGTTAAATTACTCGATCGACGGCGGTCCGGGCGGCGTGACGGTGCTCAAACAAGCCTTTAATGTCGATCCGCTGCTACAGAAACAGGCGGCCTGCATTTCGACCATGACATACAACGAGTATTGGCAACTGATCGAGGCCGGAATGAAGCCCGATCAGCTAACCGTCTTCAAGTACGAAAATCTGGGCGTCGCGACGCTCGAAGACGGCTTGTATACGACCGATACGGAACTCAAAGACCCAGCTTCCGTGGATAAACTCGCGCGCTTCGTCAAAGCATCGATGCTCGGTTGGCAATATGCGATCGCGCACCAAGATGAGGCGGTGAAAATCGTGTTGTCGAACGATACGGCTGGTTCGCAAACCGCCGAACATCAAAAACGGATGATGGGTGAAATCGCGAAGCTCGTCGCGGGCAGCACGCGCGGAATCGGCTACTTAGACGACGCTTCCGCGAATCGGACCGTCGCGGTGCTCATGGGCGGTAAAAGCGAGCCGGTGATTACCAAGAAGCCGACGGGCGCGTGGACGCATAGCGTTTGGGATAAAGCCGGAATTCATTAACCGGCAAGATCTTTTACCTGCGATAATATAAAGCCGCCGCAGGCGGCCGCATACGCGCTTCGGACGCGCGTATGCGTTGTTCTCGTTGCCGGAACTCCAGCCGTTTCTCATCAACTGCCGGCGAGACGCTACTTCCTAGCGCGCGACCCGCGCCAAGCTCCGAATGCGCCGGTCCGTATACACGCCGGCAAAGAGCGCTAACAGTCCGCTGGCCGGCAGCAGCCACGTCACCAAATAGGGCTCGAGTGGCGATCGCCCAGGTCCACCCGGCAGCGACGCATGTGCCATCGAAAGGCCGCCCTCGACGGCTCGATCCGCTCCCGGCGCGGTCGGCAATGGGCCCGGGCCCGACTGCGCATATGCGTGCGCGCTCAGCCAGACGACGAAGAGCAGTACGGCACATGCCGGCACGAGAAATCGCTTGCACACAAAGTTCATGCGCGCATCGTTGCCACGTTTGGTCGTTTCTACTCTAAGTCGGCTAGTCAGACGACAAGGGAGCCGCAAACGTGCGAAGTCCAAATGAGACGAAGTCATCGTCCAGGCCACCCGTCTCCTAGCCTGGCGCAAGCGGCAGCGCAGAGCCGAGCCAAGATCAGCTTGAGATCGACCCCGGGGCGCCGCCGCGGACCTCGGGGCTTTCTCCGGTGCGGCACAATACGGCCTGAGTTGCGCGATTGCAACGAAGCTTCAGAGTGGGCGCCGAATGGCCGGCGGAGCTCAGCCGCGAAAGGAAATACGCAAATGCCGAACCCCACCTGATCCATTCATCTAGCGAGTGAACGCCGACCTCGCCGAAGGGCAGGCCGAACTCGATCGAGGCGAACGTATGCGTGGCACAGCTACTCGCCAAGGTTAACGGGTAACACACACCATCGCATTGGCGGAGCGCAATAGTCAGACGACGATTTGACTCAAGGTCTACGCCCCGAAAGGAATGACCGACCTATGGCTGTCGCCGAGCCCGTCCTCCACCCATACCGCTTTTCGCGCGCCGAATACTACGCGATTGCCGACTCGCTCGACCCTGCTTTGCGCTACGAGCTGCTCGACGGAACCATCTACGCGATACGTCCCGCAAAGCCGCCCCACGCTGGTGTCGTGACCTTTTTCGGGAACCGCTTGGCACCGCTCGTCGGGCGTTACCTCATCCGCGCAGAGAATACGCTGGAAATCGAACCGGCCGGCTCGCCGGAGCCCGACGTCGCCGTTGTGAGCTTTCGCACGGACTACTACAAGACGCGCCATCCGAACGGGGGCGATGCTTCGCTCGTGATCGAGGTCGGCGACACCGAACGCAACCCGCGCGAGAAAATGCGCGAATACATGCGCGACGGCCGCATCCCTCTGGCCTGGCGGGCCGATATTCCGGGCCGCTTCGTCGAGATTTGGACGCCTGCCGACAGCGAAAACCAGCGTGAAGTTTTGCGCGGCGACGATCGGTTTGCATTCGAGGGTGTCGCGTTCGTCGTCAGCGAGGTCTTCGAGGGAATCCCCCGTCCGTAAACCACCGCTCTTGAAACGGTCAAGCGCCGCGCTAAATACCGACGGCAGAACACGCTCCCGCCACATTTGCCGATTATACTGACGCGATCGCAAGAGGCGTCCCGGCGTGAACGCGTCCTTGAACTTTGTTCCGCATCGATTCGACGATTTCTATCCGGCGTGCGTCTCCGGTCTACGGCGCGTGCGGAATGATGCCGGGGATTAAGAATTGTTGAATCGCGACGAGTGCGCCGAGCGCGATCGTCAGAATGATGCTATGCGGGAACGTGCGCGCGAAGACGCGTCCTTCCTGACCTTTGAGATCAGTTACCGATGTACCGGTCGTCAAATTCTGCGGTGAGATCATCTTGCCCATGACGCCGCCCGATGAATTCGTGGCGGCGAACAATACCGGATCGAGATTGAGCTGATTTGCCGCTACCACTTGCAAATTGCCGAACAGCGCGTTGCCCGACGTGTCGCTCCCCGAGAGAAAAACCGCGACCCAGCCTAAGAACGGTGACAGGAGCACGAAGAGCACGCCGACTGAGGCGACGCCAAGTCCGAGCGTATAGTTCAAGCCGGAATAGTTCATCAGATACGCAAGCCCGATGATGAGCATGACGGTGAAGATCGGAATGCGCGCTTGGCGCCACGTCACCGCGACGCAACCCATGATGTCGCCAACCGGCAAGCGGACGGCAAACGCCGTGATCAGCGCCGCGACGAGAATAGCCGTGCCGGTAGCCAACGGCTGAAAATCCCAAATTGCAGCATAAGGCGTGCCCTTATAAAGCGTAATGGAAATGGCGTTATGTAAACCCGGCCATTGAATCTTTGTATCGCCGATTTTGAAAATACTGAGCGTCGTCCAGATGATGACCGTTAGCGTCACGACGATCCACGGCAGCCAGGCACCAATCGTGGCGGAAACGCCCGCCGGCGCCCGATGCGCAATCACACCCTCGCGAACGGCATACGTCGGATTGGGCGCGGGTTTCCAGTATTGCAGAAAGAGCAACGTCAGCACGAGCGAGCCGAGCGATGACAGTACGTCGGTAAGGCTATAGTTGATATAGTTCGAGCAAATAAACTGAATCAAACCGAATGCGCCGCCCGAGACGAGCAACACCGGCCACAGTTGACGGATCGACTTGAGTCCGCCATAGACGCCGATGACGTAGAACGGCAGTAGAAAGGCGAAGAACGGCAACTGCCGGCCGACCATCGCACCCAGGACCGTCGGTGACAGATGCGTGACGGCGCCCAGAACGGTGATGGGTACGCCCAAGGCACCGAATGCGACCGGCGCCGTATCGAAGATGAGCGTGAATACAAGCGCGTCGATCGCCGGAAAGCCGACCGCGATGAGCAGTGAACTCGTGATTGCCACCGGTGTTCCGAAGCCGGCGATTCCTTCAAGCAGCGCGCCGAAGCAGTAGCCGACGACAACGAGGATGATGCGCCGGTCATTGGGTAAATGCGCCAGTATCCACTCGCGGAACGCGTCGAACCGGCCCGATTTTACCGCAATGTTATACAGTAGCAGCGCATTGACGACGATCCACATAATCGGCCAGACCGCGAACGTTGCGCCGTTTGCCACCGACGCCAGCGCTAAGCCAATTGGTAACTGCCAAACGCCGACGGAGATGATTAACGCCAGCACGAGCCCGGCGAGCGACGCTTGCCACGCGGGACGCCGTAACACGCCGAGCATGACCAAGACCGCAACGATCGGCAGCGTCGCGACAATGAACGACGGCAACAGGGCGCCGGCGACCGGCGTGAGCAACTGCGGAAACATGATTCTTCCCCCTGATGGTCGCGGCCGGACGCCCAAGTGACATTGGCAGACCGCCCGCGCATGCGAACGTCGCCCGGGCTGAACCGGGGCGAATCACCCCGCTGCCGGTGCGAGATCGAGCAGCATTCCGGTGATCGGCGCTTGTTTTGCTTTGGTCTCCTAATGCGTGATTCGCATGCGGCGTCCTTGCACGCGCGCGCGGATTTTCGCTACGGAGCCGTGCACTGACGCCGGCGCAGGCGGGTCGGTGGAGCATCGAACGCACCATCTGCAACGCCGGCGACGACAGCCCAATTTCGTGCACCGGCTCGGCGCATTTGCAGCAATGCGGCGCGACGATGCTCTACGACGAAGCCGTCTCGTATCGGCTTGGCGATCGGCTCATCAAGGCGGCCCGCCACTATCGCTTCATGACCGAGGCCCAAACGATCGTTGCATCGTTTGCCGAAGGCACACCCTTTTTCTCACTCCGCCTGAGCCCCACGGGCACGGGATCCGCGGTACATTATTGCGGCGACGATGTCTACACGCTGAGCCTGACGCTGGGCACCGATCGTTGGCACACCGACTGGATCATCCGGGGCACGAAGCGGCTGCGCATCGTTACCTGCTACACACGCTAGCGCACCGGTGCTCGGCGGCGCACGCCGTTACACCGAAGCACTGCCCGTGGCGACGGTCGTCAAACGTCGATCATCGCGCCGTACGTCTCAGGCCGGCGGTCGCGATAGAACTGCCACGTGTTGCGCACCTCGGTGATGAGCGCGCGATCCATCTCGCCGATGACCACTTCGTCGCGGTCGCGGCTGGCCGATGCGACAATTTGTCCGCGCGGATCGACCAGGTACGACTGGCCGTAGAATTCGCCCATGTTCCACGGGGTCTCGATGCCGACCCGGTTGATCGCACCGACATAGTAGCCGTTCGCGACCGCGTGCGCCGGTTGCTCGAGCTTCCAAAGATATTCCGACAAGCCCGCGACGGTCGCCGACGGATTGAATACGATCTCCGCGCCGGCCAGGCCCAGCATCCGCGCGCCCTCGGGAAAGTGCCGATCGTAGCAGATATAGACGCCGACGTGCGCGTACCGCGTCGCGAACACCGGATACCCGCTATTACCGGGCTTGAAGTAATACTTCTCCCAGAAACCGCAACCGGCGGGGCCCGCCGCAACTTGCGGTATATGGTGTTTGCGATAGCGCCCAAGATACGTGCCGTCGGCATCGATCACGGCCGCCGTGTTGTAATACACCCCTGCGATCGTCACTTCGTAGATCGGCACGATCAGCACGATTTCCAATTCGCGCGCGAGGTCTTGCATCAAGCGCGTCGTCGGACCGTCGGGAATGTGCTCCGTCGCCGCGTACCACTTCGGGTTTTGTTCGGTGCAGAAGTAGGGACCGTAAAACAGCTCTTGCAAGCAAACGATCTGGGCCCCGCGCAGCGCCGCTTCACGGATCAGGCCGACATGTTTCTCGATCGAGCGCGCCTTGTGCACCTCGACCGGTTGGGCACCGTCGGTTTCATGATGCGTTTGGATCAGGCCGATCGTGACCGTATCGCCGGGCGCGTTCATAGCGCCACCGGATAGAACGGCTGCGATTTGACGAACGCGCCGCTGCCCGCTTCACCGACGAAACTCGCGTCGCGGACGATCGCTCGTCCACGCGAGAAAACGTGACGCGCTTTGCCTTTCACTGCCAGCCCTTCAAAGATATTGTTGTCGACGTTCATATGGTGACTCTGCGCCGAAATCGTGCGCTCGACCGTCGGATCCCAAATGACGACATCGGCATCCGAGCCGATCGCGATCGTTCCTTTTCGCGGGAAAAGACCGAAGAGTTTGGCAGCGTTGGTCGAGACGAGCGAAACAAAGTGGTTGATGCCGATGACGCCCGCGTTGTAACCGTAGTGCCAAAGGATGACGAACCGGTCCTCGATCGTCGGCGCGCCGTTGGGAATTTTGGAAAAGTCGTTGCGGCCCAACTCTTTTTGACCGCAATTATTGAACGAACAGTGGTCGCTGCCGAACGTCTGCAGCTCGAAATTCTTGAGCTTGCGCAGCAACACGCTTTGGTTCCATTTCGGCCGCAGCGGCGGCGACATGACGTAATTCGCGCCGGCGAAGTCGGGCCGATCGTAGTCGTCTTCGGAGCACACGAGATACTGCGGACAGGTCTCGCCGTAAATTGCCAACCCGCGTTTACGGCCGTCGCTGATCGCGTCGGCCGCCATCGCGCTCGAAACATGCACGACGTACAGCGGCGCGCCGGCTACTTCGGCCAGGCGAATCGCCCGATGCGTAGCCTCGCCTTCGAGTTCCACCGGCCGGGTGAGCGCGTGCCATTTCGGCTCGGTGTGGCCTTCGGCCAGTGCGTCCTTGGTGGTCACCTCGATCACGTCGCCGTTCTCGGCGTGAACTTGCACCAAACCGCCAAACTTCTTGGCCGCTTTGAGCACCTTGAAGATCGTCTCATCGTCGACTTGCAAGATATGTTTGTAGGCCATGAAGACTTTGAATGAATTCACGCCTTCGCGCTCGATCATGGTCTGAATCTCAGCGATCGTTTCGTCGCGACCGTCGGCGATGGTCAGATGAAACGCATAATCAATGACCGCTTTACCGGCAGCCTTTTTCTTCCACGTGGCGAGCGCGTTGGCCAGCGAATCGCCCTTGGTGTGGAGCGCGAAATCGACGATGCTCGTCGTGCCGCCGAGCGCCGCCGCAATCGTGCCGGTCGCAAAATCGTCGGCTGTCGTCGTGCCGCCGAACGGCATGTCGAGGTGCGTATGCGGATCGATCCCGCCGGGGAAAACGTAGCAGCCCGTCGCGTCGACCGACGTGTGCCCGGCAGCATCGAGCGCGTTGCCGAGCGCGGCGATCTTGCCGTCTTCCATGAGCACGTCGGCTTGCATCACGTCGGTCGCGGTGACGACCGTCCCGCCGCGAATAATCGTTCCGATACAGCTTCTCCTTTACGTTACGCCGGCCGCACCGACGTTTGCAAAAACGTCTTACTGGCACTGATGACTTCGTCGTGCAGCCGGGTCGCATACAGTTCGGCAACCTCGAGATTCGCCGTCGCGACGATACCGCTGCCGAAAAAATCGACTTCTTTGGCCTTGAGCTGGGCATCACGCAAACTCAAGCCGACAATGCTCATCAGGCCGCCGATCACGTCGTCGAATGAATGGCAACTGCAGTTGTGCACGACGGTATGGTACAGCGGCATCGGCTGTTGCGCCGGGCGCAACTCTTCGATCGTGCGCGTTTTGAGCGGCTGCCGTGGAATTTTGGGCGGCGGCGGTGCGGTTCGCTTCTCCATTAGACGCTTTGCGCCGGAACGAGCGAGCGGTCCCGCCATGTCGTCGCGCGGCTGCCGTCATCGACGCGCACCATCGTGATGCAGTCCTCGACCGGGCACACCATCTGGCACAAATTGCAGCCCACGCAGTGTTCGGAATCGACCACCAGCGTCGTCTCACCGGACGGGTCGCGCAGCCGGTCGATGCACTGGTGCGCGGCATCCTCGCAGGCGATATAGCATTTGTTGCAGTTGATGCACGACAACGGATCGATGCTTGCGACAATCCGGTAGTCGAGGCTGAGGTCGTTCCAATCACCAAAGCGCGGCACGCTCTGGCCGACGATTTCGCGCGCCGAACCGACGCCGCGCTCATCGAGATAATTGGAAAGCCCGTCGATCATGTCTTCAACGATCCCAAAGCCATGATGCATCACCGACGTGCACACTTGCACCGTGCTCGAACCCATGAGCATGAACTCGGCGGCATCCTTCCACGTCGCGATGCCGCCGATGCCGCTGATCGGTAAGTCGATCTGCGCGTCGCGCGCACAATCGGCAACCATGTTGAGCGCGATCGGCTTCACGGCCGGACCGCAGTAGCCCCCGTGCGCCCCGCGGCCGTCGACGTGGGGAATCGGATTCCACGAGTCGAGATCGACGCCGATGAGGCTGTTGATCGTATTGATCATGCTGATGGCATGCGCGCCGCCGCGCTTGGCGGCGCGGGCCGCCACGCGCACGTCGGTGATGTTGGGCGTCAACTTAACGATCACCGGAACGCGCGACACTTCGACCACCCAGCGCGTACACAACTCGATGAGCTCGGGATCTTGGCCGACCGCCGAACCCATGCCGCGTTCGGACATTCCGTGCGGACAGCCGAAATTCAACTCGAACCCATCGACGCCGACGGCCTGTACCGTATTTACCAGGTCGTGCCAGCGCTCGCGCTTCATCTCCATCATGAGCGATGCAACGATGGCGCGATCGGGGAAAGCCGCCTTACATTCCGCGATTTCGCGCAGGTTATCGGCGAGCGGCCGATCCGTGATGAGCTCGATATTGTTCATCCCGACCATGCGACCCGTACCGTAACCGATACCGGCGAAGCGCGACGTCACATTGACGATCGGATCGCCCAGCGTCTTCCACACCGCGCCGCCCCAGCCGGCCTTGAACGCCCGCATCACCTGATAACCGCTATTCGTCGGCGGTGCCGATGCGAGCCAAAACGGATTGGGCGACCGGATACCCGCCAGATCGATCGAGAGATCGGCCATTATGCCGCCACGTTCCCCAGCGTCGCGTTAACATGCGCCGCAACGTTCTTGCCGTGTTGCGCGGCAACGACGACCATGGCGTCGGTCATGCCGCTGCGAAAAATGCAGTCGCCGGCGGCATAAACGCGCGGGTTCGATGTTTGCAGCTGCTCGTTGACGACCGGCACACCGCGTTCTTGACGCACGCCGAAAGCGGCGAACAACGCCGCTAACTTCGATTGGCCGATCGCGCGAATGACGGTATCGACTTCGACCGTCTCATGCGTCCCGGGTACGGCGATCGGCACGCCGTCGATGACCATCGTTTGCGCGAACGTCATCGACGTCACCGCGCCGTCCACTCCGTCGATCCGGACCGGCATCCGGTGAAACCGCAACGCCACGCCCTCGCCGCGCGCGAACGCGATCTCGAACGGATACGCGGTCATTTCCGTCGATCCGCGACGGTACCACATCGTTACGAATTCGGCGCCCAGCCGGCGCGACGTCGTGGCCGCGTCGATGGCCGTGTTTCCCGCGCCGATCACCGCTACGCGTTGTCCCAGCGCGATCGGGCGGCCGAATTTGGCGCGTTCGATCAGCACTAACGCGTCCTCGACGCCGCGCAACGATTCGCCGGGAACGCCGAGCTGCGGCACGGCTCCCATGCCGATGGCAAGCACGACGGCATCGTAGTGCGCGAGCAGTGTGTCGGGCGTCGTTTCTTCATCTGCGCCGACGCTCACGCCGGTTCGAATCTCGACGCCGAGCCGGACGATTTGCGCTGCTTCCCAGCGCGCGACTTCAACCGGCAAGCGGAACGGAACGATGCCGTACGTGTTCAAGCCGCCGGCTTCCGCGCGTCGTTCGAAGAGCGTCACGGCATGACCGGCGCGCGCCAAATCGCGGGCCGCGGACAATCCGGCCGGACCAGCGCCGACGATCGCGACGCGCTTGCCGGTAGCGGCGCCGGCTACGAAGAGGTCGCGGTCGTTGGCCATGAGCCAGTCGATGGCGTAGCGCTGGAGGTCGCCGATTCGGATCGGCGCCGAATCGGGCGCGTATACGCATGCGCCTTCACACAATTCGGCGGTCGGGCAAACGCGCGCGCAACTGGCGCCCAGCGGGTTTGCCGTGAGGATCGTGCGAGCGCTCCCCAGCATGTTGTCCGTCGCGATCTTTTTGATGAAGGCCGGGATGTCGATGCCGGTCGGACACGCGGCGATACATGGCGCGTCGTAGCACGATAAGCAGCGGTTCGCCTCGATCAGCGCTTCCATGCGGGAGAGCGGGGCGCTTACCGGCGCACCGAGCGACAACTCTTCCAAGCTCACCTCACCAAAAGAAGTACCGAGGATAGCGCGAACGGGCCGATGGGCGCAAGAGCACTTCCGGCGCTACCCGAAGAGTGTGCGCATGTGGCAAGCCGTGATCCGTCCCACGACCGTTGCGCAGGCCCTACACGTGCTCGGCGAGCAGAGCGACGGCGCGCGCATCGTCGCCGGCGGCACCGACGTGCTGGTCGAACTGCAGCGCGGCGGCAAACCGGCTCGGACGCTGATCGACATCTCGGCGCTGCGCGAACTCAAATACGTGCGCCGCGCGGGTGACGATGTCGTTCTCGGCGGCCTCGCCACGCACAACGACCTGCTCGCGGCGCCGTTCGCGCGTGACGCGGCCCTACCGCTCGCGCAAGCCTCGATCGAAGTCGGCGCGCCCCAGATTCGCGCCCGCGCGACGCTGGCGGGTAATCTGGTCACGGCCTCGCCGGCGAACGATACGATCGCGCCGCTGACGGCACTGGGCGCGACACTGCTCCTTAGGAACGCGGCCGGAACGCGCAGCGTCCCGATCGACCAATTGTACACCGGCTTTCGGCAAACGTGCCTACGAGCCGATGAACTCATCACCGAGATTCGATTCCCGGCGCTCGACCGCAGCGGCTGCCGCGGCATCTTCCTCAAGCTGGGCTTACGGCGCGCGCAGGCGATCTCGGTCATCGACCTCGCGCTCGTGCTGAGCTTCGAGCGCGACGGCAGCGTTCGTGAAGCTCGCATCGCTCTGGGCTGCCTCGCGCCGACGATCGTGCGCGCGCGATTCGCCGAAGCGGCACTCGTCGGCCGGCCGCTGGATACCGCGACGCTGGCATCTGCCGCTGCCGCGGTGCTGGCCGACGCCGCGCCGATCGACGATATTCGCGGTTCGGCGGAGTATCGCCGCACGACGCTGGGGGCGCTGATGACGACTGCGCTGCAGCGCTTGGCCGATGGGCGCGAGGCCGACGGATTTCCGGCGCGTCCGGTGCTGCTGCAGACGGCGGCCGCGCCGGCGCTGCCGGTCCGGCCGTTCGCCGGTACGGCCGTGGCCGCCATCAACGGTGCGGCGCGGACATTGCCTGACGCCGGTCGTAAAACGCTGCTGGCCGCGCTGCGCGATGCCGGCTTGACCGGCGCCAAAGAAGGCTGCGGCGAAGGCGAGTGCGGCGCGTGTACGGTCTGGCTCGACGGCGCGGCGGTGATGTCGTGCTTGGTCCCGGCCGCTCAGGCGCACGGCGCCACGATCACGACGATCGAGGGCTTAGCCCAAGGCGACGCGCTGCACCCGCTGCAGCAGGCGTATATCGATTGCGGCGCGGTGCAGTGCGGGTTTTGCATTCCCGGCATGATCATGGCCGGTGCCAAACTGCTCGAGGAGCGGCCGGAACCGGCGCTCGACGATCACCAGCGTGCGATCAGCGGCAACCTGTGCCGGTGCACCGGGTACCGCAAGATTCTCGATGCGATGACGGATGCTGCCCGCCATGCGGCCGCGCGCCGGGAGTTGCCGGCGCCGCACCAATCGCCCGTTGAGGCCGTCGGCCGATGACGCTCATCGGTGCATCGGTCGCCCGGCCGGATGCGCGCGACAAAGTAACCGGCGCCGCCCAGTATCCCGCCGATCTCGTTCGCCCCGGCATGGCGCACTGCAAAGCGGTATTCGCCGGGCGCGTGCACGCCCGCATCCTGCACATCGAGACGCGGCGTGCACGCGCGCTGCCCGGCGTGCTGGCCGTTTTGACGGCAGCCGATGTCCCCTTCAATCGCTACGGTCTGATCGAGAGCGACCAGGAAGTGTTGTGCAGCGAACGCGTGCGCTACACGGGCGACCGGGTCGCGCTGGTGGTCGCGACGACGCCTGAAATCGCCCAAGCCGCGGCCGCGCTCGTGGAGGTCGCCTTCGAAGACTTGCCCGCGGTCACCGACGCGCTGGCGGCGCTGCAACCCGATGCCCCGCTCGTGCACGGGCACCGCGACAGCAACGTGCTGCTGCACCAGATAATTCGCAAAGGCGATATCGAGCGCGGTTTCGCCGAAGCCGACGTCGTGCTCGAAGGCACGTTCACGACCTCCTGGCAAGAGCACGCGTATCTTCAACCTGATGCGGCGATCGCGTATTACGAAGGCGCCGCACTCGTGGTCGAAACCGCCGGTCAGTGGCTGCACGAGGATCGCCGCCAACTCGCCGCCATGCTCGGGCTCCGTGAAGACGCGCTGATCGTGCGCTACGCCAAAATCGGCGGCGCGTTCGGCGGCCGCGAAGATCTTTCGGTGCAGACGCTCGTCGCGCTCGCGACCTGGAAACTACAGCGGCCGACGGCGATTGTGTGGAGCCGTGAAGAAGCGATCGTCGGCCATCACAAGCGCCACCCGTTTCACATCACGACGCGCTGGGGCGCGAAGCGCGACGGCACCATCGTCGCGGTCCAAACGCGCAGCGTCGCCGACGGCGGCGCCTACGCGTCGACGAGCGTCGAAGTCATCAAGTGCGCGGCGATTTTCGCGCACGGACCGTATCGCGTTGCGAATGTTGCGACCGACGGCTACGTCACGTACACCAACAATGTGCCGAGCGGCGCGTTTCGCGGGTTCGGCACGCCGCAAGCGCACTGGGCCGCCGAATCGATGATTACGCGGATCGCACATGCCCTCGCGATCGACCCGGTTACCATTCGGCGGATGAATCTGTACCGCGAAGGTGACACGGAAGCGACCCAGAGCGTATTGCCACCCGGCGTTAGCGCGGTGCCGGTGTTGGAGCGCTGCGCACAGGAGGCGCGGTTGCGCCGGCGTGCGAGTGCGCGGACCGCTGCCGGCTCAAACAAACGACGCGGGTTCGGCATCGCATGCGGCATGAAAAATGTCGGCTACTCGTTCGGCTTTCCGGAGCAATCGACGGCGACGGTGGAGCTTATCGGCACGACCCGGATCGAACGCGCCGTCATCCGCGCCGGAGTCGCCGACGTCGGCCAAGGCGTCGCGCTCATCTTGCGCCAGATCGCCGCCGAAACGCTCGATCTGCCGCTGTGTACCGTCGCGCTCGTGCACGAAGATAGCGCACTTGCGCCCAACGCCGGCTCCGCTTCGGCCTCGCGCTTGACGTTCATGGCCGGTCGCGCCGTGCACGATGCGGCCGCCGCGGCGCGGGCCAACTTTTTCGCCGGCAAAGGCGGTAACGCGACCGTGCAATTTCGTCCCAAGGCGACGACGCCGCTCGATCCCGTAACGGGCGCGGGCGATCCGAATTATTGTTACGGCTATGTCGCACAAGCCGTTGAAGTTGAAGTCGACATCACGACGGGCGTTACCGAAGTGCTGCGCATCATCAGCGTGCACGATGTCGGCCGCGCGATCAATCGGCAACAGATCGAGGGCCAAATCGAAGGCTGCTTAGCCCAGGCCGTCGGCTACGCGCTGACCGAGAACTTCCTAACGCGCAACGGCACGATGCTCACCCCGCACTTTAGCACCTATCTGCTGCCGACCACATTGGACATGCCGACCGATATCGTGCCGATCATCATGGAACTGGCCGATCCGGCCGGCCCGTACGGTGCGCGCGGCATGTCCGAGATGCCGCTGGTGCCGTTTGCACCGGCCGTCGCGGCCGCGATTCACGACGCCGTCGGCGTTTGGGTCAGCGATCTACCGATGACGCCCGAGCGCGTGCTGCATGCGATCGAATCCGCCCGCGAACACCTTACACCTGCCGCCGCGCTGTTATAACGATGTGCCGAACGGCCTTGTCGGCGGTCGGCCGCGCGTACGCCGGATCTTCCGGCGCGACGCAAACGGCGCCATTGTCGGCTTTGTGCGCCGGCGTGAAGGTCACGACTTCGTTCTCAAGCGCGCGCGTTAGAACGCCGGTCATCGGTGGAAGGGCTTACTTTTCGCTTCCGCGCCGGCGCATGAACGATTGCACCTCGCGTCGCAGGGCGCTGCCCAGTTCGACGAACACCGCGCCGTACGCATACGTATCGGCTTCAACGGCATACCGGCTGGACGCGAGCGCTAAGCGCGCCGTCACCGGTTCGAACATTGCTTGGTTCGGCCGGCGCGGATCGAAGGGGAGCCAGAATGAGGCCACGATTCCGTCGGTGCCCAACAGATTCTCCGTTGCGGCAAAGCCAATGCCGTTCTCGCTGATATCCTTGATCTCTGCCGCAAAATTGCGCTTGCCGTTCGCGACGGTGATCAAGGCCGGAATACAGACCCTGACCCGTTGCCAGTTTCGCTGTAGCACCAAGGCCGGTGTGGACATCGAGAGATGAGCGTCCTTTACAGGCAAATCGTTACTTGGGTTCTTCGGCAATGCTGCCGGGAAACATTAACCACCGTGGGCCACCGGGCGACATGCGGTGCGGTGAGTACCATCTGGCTGACGCATACGCCCTAAGCGCACAGCGCGCGCGAACACGCGTTATGTTCCGCGATGAGGGCCGGCAAATCGACGCCGAGCAGTTCGCCGCCGGCAATGCGCACCACGCCGTTGATGACGCTAAGATCGACGCCCGCTGGGGCGGTAAAGACGAGCGCCGCGAGCGGATCGTGCACGGCCGCACCGGCCATGCCCAGCGTATCAATCCGGATGCCGATAACATCGGCGGCGAAGCCCGGCGCGAGTGCGCCCACATCGTCGCGGCCCAATACCGCGGCGCCGCCGCGCGTGGCGAGGCGCAACGCCGCGCGCGCCGATAGTGCGCCGGCATCGCCGCCGACCCGCTGTAAGAGCATCGCCGCGCGCGCTTCGCCCAGCAGGTTCGACGCGTCGTTCGAAGCTGAGCCGTCGACGCCGAGACCAACGCGCATACCACTTGACGTCATCGCAGCGAGCGGCGCGATGCCGGACCCTAAGCGCATGTTGGAATTCGGACAGTGCGCGGCACCCGTCCGCGTTCGGCCCAGCCGCGTGATCTCCGCCGGCGCAAGATGCACCATGTGCGCGTGCCAGACATCCGGACCGACCCAACCGAGATCTTCGGCGAGTTCCACCGGTCGCCGGCCATAGCGTTCGACGCAAAACCGTTGTTCGTCCAGCGTTTCGCACAGATGCGTATGCAGATGAACGCCGTACGTCCGGGCGAGTGCGGCGCTCTCGCGCATCAACTCCGGCGACACGGAAAAAGGCGAGCATGGCGCGAGCACGATGCGGGTCATCGCCAAGCGGCTCGCGTCGTGAAACGTCTCAATTACACGCTGCGAATCGCGCAAGATGGCGAGCTCGTCTTCGACCACGCGATCGGGTGGCAATCCGCCGCGCGAGTGCCCGATCGACATCGAACCACGCGCGGCGTGGAAGCGCAAACCAAGCGTGCGAGCCACGTCGATCTGATCGTCGAGCGACGTACCCGGCGGCCAGAGGTAGGTGTGATCGCTTGCGGTAGTGCAGCCCGATAGCAGCAACTCCGCTATCGCAACGGCCGTACTCGCGCGCATTGCCCGCGCGTCGATGCGCGCCCAGATCGGATAGAGCGTCGCGAGCCAGTTGAAAAGTCCGGCGTCCTGCGCGCCCGGAATTGCGCGCGTCAATGTTTGGGTAAAGTGATGATGGGTGTTGATCAAGCCCGGCAGGACGACCAGATTGCGCGCGTCGATAATGCGGTCGGCGGTTTGCGGCAGTTCGGCCGCCGGGCCAACCGCCGCGATCGCACGATCCGCGATGAGAATGGAACCGTCACGGATCTCACTGCCGGCATCATCGAAGGTCGCAACGAGCGCCGCGCCGCGGATCAAGAGTGTCCTGATGTGAGCCGTTCCTCATGACGCTCGACGCACTCAACGTCGCCGACGAGACCGCCTTCGTCGCGGCGCTTGGCTTCATCTTTGAACATTCGCCCTGGGTCGCCGCGCGCACGTGGCCGCAGCGACCCTTCCCGACCAGCGCGGCACTCCATCGGGCGATGTGCGGCGTTGTGGCGGCCGCCACGAGCGACGAACAGTTGGCGCTCATTCGCGCGCACCCGGACTTAGTGGGCCAGGCTGCGCGCGCCGGGACGCTGTCGCCGGCGTCGACTCGGGAACAAGCTGCGGCCGGGTTAGACCGGCTCGCTCCCGCCGACGTGCGCACGTTCCTCACACTCAACCGTGCCTATCGGGACCGCTTCGGTTTTCCGTTTATCGTATGCGTGCGCGAACATACCAGAGACGCGATCGTCAGCGGTCTGCGATCGCGTCTAAGCAACGATCTGCGGCAAGAAATGCACGCGGCGCTGGCCGAAATCGAGAAGATCGCCCGGCTGCGTCTCAACGATACCCTGCACGTCTAAGATCGCTTTCGTACTTTCCGAACGGAACACGTCCACGAAGTACGGCTGCGACGTGTTTCGTCTAGCGGGTCAAAACGGCTTTTGTGAGCCGGGCTCGCAAACCATGATCTCAACCTCGGCCGCATCGAGCGCTGCCCGCAGCGCGTCGTCGGGCATGACGTCGGTGACAAAATGCTCGACGTTTTTAAGCTCGGCGATCCACGCAAACGCCCCGACGTTACATTTGCTCCCGTCGGCTACCACGATCGTACGCCGTGAGGTCTCCATGATCGCGCGCGTCGCATGCGCTTCTTCGATCGTACCGGTCGAAAAGCCGGCGGCGCAAATTCCGGCCACTCCAATCACGGCCGTGTTGACGTTGATGAGCGGCATCGACGTAAAGCCGTTGAAACCAACGACGCTCTGCGTGCTCTGCAGATACGTGCCGCCTAACAGATACACGGCCCAAAGGCAGCGCTCCGGAAGCGCCGACAGGACGCGGAGATTGTTGGAGACGATCGTGAGATCGCGGCGCTCATGTAATTCGGCGACAAAATACGTTGTCGTCGATCCGCCGTTAACGATCAGCGTTTCACCATCGCGAATAAGACCGGCGGCGGCCTTGCCGATGCGCTGCTTCGCACTCACCCGCGCGTCCATGCGGCTGCTCAGCGGCGTATTGGTCATGACCGTCCGGTCCGCCGATACGGCACCGCCATGGGTGCGCACGATGAGTCGGCGGGCTTCGAGCTGCGTCAAGTCGCGTCGAATCGTATCGCGGGAAACACCGAACCGCGAGACAAGTTCGCTGACCGTTACCTGTCCGGTTTCATTGACTAGCTCGACAAGCTTCGTCTGGCGCGTCGCCGGTAAGTCACCGCTCGCAGGATCGAGGTCGTCACGCTGACCGTTGAAGTGGTTCACATCGTCCCCTCGATTGCCGTAGGTGTCGCGTCCCGCCGAACCTTCGCCTTGCGCCGCGAACCGCGGTGCGTTTGCAGGAAAGATTAGCCTAAAACGCAGATAAACGCAACATCGCGCATATAAGCGCACGCATCGATGCCCCTATCGGGCAATGGTGCGTGCGATCGGAGCAAGTTTGGATTCCTGGCAAGCGGCCTACGCTAACGTTCTCGATGGCCTCCAAGCCGTCGCGTCGACTGCGCGCCCGACGCTCTGCGGGCTTTCCGTCTGCGTCGATGCGATGGTCTCGCTGCATGACGCCGGAGCGCTGTTCGACGCGGCTCATCCGCCCGAGGCGGTCCGCTTCGCCGCTGCCCTGCTGCAACGTGCGGCAGCCGGAGTCGGCGGCGAAGTCCGTGTCGATTGGCCGGACGGTCCGGGCTGGCTCGATGAGCAGCTGCCTTTCAAGCTCGACTTGGGCGGAACGGCCGCGCATGCCGCCCGTGCACTCGCGACGCTCGGGGCACCGGCGTTGCTGGCCCTCGAAACACGCAGTCCCGAACAGCTTGCACTTCTTCACCCGGAGATCTGGCTCGCGCATGCGGGACGAGCCGTGCCGGCGGAATCGATTCAACCAGACCATCGGAACGCGCCGAAAATCTATATTTTCGAATATACCAAGGATCGCGCGATCGGCGAGGTCGTGCCTCCCCGCTCGTCCCGCATCATCGTCCGTTTCACCGATCCGGGCCTCGAAAACGACGCGGAATTCTGGGAACTTAGCAGCCGGCTCGCGCCGCATGCCGGCGCGGCGCTGCTCGCCGGCTTCAATACCATTGGCGCCGGTGATCTCGCAACGGCGCTCGCAAACACGCGCAAACTCGCGCGCAGCTGGTGCGACGCAAAACTTCCCATGATTCACTTGGAACTTGGCGGATACGATCGCCCGCAGTATCGCGACCGCGTTCTCGTCGAGTTGAGCGACTACGTGACATCGCTTGGCTTAAGCCTGTCCGAACTGGGTGCACTGGTTCGCGACCACAACCTGCTCGGAGATGATGTGGCCGGCAACATGTGCGCGCTCGGCGCGACGTATGGGTTGCGGCGGGTGTGCGTCCATGCCGACGAGTGGTCGGCGACCGCAACGCTCGACGATCCGCAACGTGAACGCGACGCGTTGCTGGTGGGAAATTTGCTGGCCAGCTCGCGCGCGGCGCACGGTCGACCAATACGTCCACGTTCGCTACCGGCGGACGCGGTTTTTGCAACACCGCCGCTATCAACGCGTTCCCTTGGACCGTGGAATATCGTCGTTTGCGCCGCACCATATCTCGCCCACCCGAGCGCGACCGTCGGGCTCGGCGACACCTTTACGGCCGGCTGTCTCTTGATGCTGGGCCGGCACCATAGCCAAAGCCAGCTAACGAAACCTCTGTATCGACGTAACGAAGGACGGATCGACTTATGAAAAAGATTGACGCGAAACTAAGCAACATCCGGGCGGGGCGCTACACCCGCGCCGACTTTATGATCGCCGATGCGAAAGACGCCGATATGGGTGGCGGCATCGGTATGGCGGGACCGCGGCGCCGGCCCGACGGCAGTGTCGACGGCATGCGAACGCGCCGCGACTACCTTGACGCTATTACGGCGCTCGTGCAGCAAGATATTATCGACATCTCGCTCATGTCAGCGTCCAACCTCGAGGTGCTGATCGAAGAAGGCGTGTTTGCAACCAGCGGCGTGCAGCCGGCGATTCGCCTCAACGAAACGACCGACGTTTTCGGCGGTATACGACACAACAACTACACGAGTCGGATGTCCGTCCCGCACCGCTCGGCGGTTCTAAGTCGCGCGATGTACGGCAGCAGCAAGCCGCAGCCACATAGCCCGATCGTCGGTACCGATCTTGGTCTCTATTCAATGACCTTCAACAACGATCTGGATGCGGATCTTCTGACACTCGAGACGTTTAAGGACTTTCGTGCCGAAGCATCCGCAGTCGGCTTCCGGTATTTTCTCGAGGTGTTCAACCCGAATGCACCGGTCGGTCTCGATGCCGCAAAAATCCCGGGCTTCGTCAACGACCACATCGTGCGATCGCTAGCCGGCGTCGTAAAAGCGGATCGGCCGCAATTTCTCAAGATTCCGTACAACGGCCCGCAAGCACTCGAGGAACTTACGCAGTTCGATCCGACGGTCGTGGTCGGTGTTCTGGGCGGTGGTGCCGGCACGACGCGCGATGCGTTCGAGCTCGTGTATCAAGCCGAACGCCACGGTGGGCGGCTCGCCCTCTTCGGTCGCAAGATCAATCTTGCGGAATCTCCGCTCGCACTCGTCGCTCTCATGCGCGAAGTTGCGCTGGGCACCATCGAACCGTCCGCCGCCGTACGTGCGTATCACGGAACGCTGCAATCGCAAGGCATACGACCCGCCCGCGCGCTCGATGACGACGTGCGGATCACCGAAGCGCCCTTGACGATCGCACCATCCGCCGAACTCGTTCACCACTGACCGAAGGTGCTCGACCCGGTATCGTGCGCTGCGCTAGGGCGTTTCTTCGTGGAGCGCCCAACTCGGCGTCGCACGCTCGCGAGTTGCTGCAACTCCAAGGGTCTCCGTGTTCGTGGCGGCGGTCGCGACAAAGATTTTAGCTACGATGGAGAACGTTAACAATTACCTATGAGTCAGCCCGCGTAGACATGGCCTACACGCTCGACTGGCTCAACCTCGTCGTACGCTGGTCGCACCTGATCGCCGGCGTCAGTTGGATCGGTGCGTCGCTCTACTTCGTTTGGCTCGACAACCATCTGCAGCCACCCAAGAATGCCGCCGACGCGACGAACGGCATGGCGGGTGAACTCTGGTCCGTTCACGGCGGCGGCTTCTACCACAATCAGAAGTTTCTGACCGGACCCCGGCGTGAACCGCTGCCGGCCGACTTGCATTGGTTCCAGTGGGAAGCCTATACGACATGGCTGTCGGGATTTGCGCTGTTGGCAATCGTCTATTGGGCGGCGGCCGACACGTTCCTCATCGACAAGAGCGTGCTCGACCTCACGCCGGCGCAAGCAATCGGCATCAGCATCGCAACGCTCGTCGCCGGCTGGCTCGTGTACGACGGTTTATGCCGCGCATTTGGCCGGGCGCCGAAACTGCTCGCGGTGCTGGTCTGCGCGTTCATGCTCGCCGCCGACTGGAGCTTGTTCCACGTGTTCGGCGCCCGCGCGGCGTACCTGCACGTCGGCGCGATGGCGGGCACGATCATGGTGGCGAACGTGTTCTTCGCGATCATTCCCGGTCAACGCCGGATGCTCGGCCAGATCCGCGCCGGCCGTGAACCCGATCCGGCACCCGGCATTACGGCCAAAATCCGCTCGGTCCACAACACCTACTTCACGTTTCCGGTGCTGTTCATCATGCTCAGCAACCATTTCCCGATGACGTACGCAAATGCCAACGGCTGGCTCGTGCTGGCAGTGATTAGTGTCGCGGGCGTGCTGATCCGTCACTTCTTCGTGCTGGCGGATAGAGCACGCTACGTGCCGGCGCTACCGGTTGCCGCGGCACTCCTGTTAGGTGTTACCGCCTTCGTCATCGCACCGCATGCGACGGCAACCGCCGATGCCGGGTCGCGCGTCGCTTTCAGCAGTGTGGCGCCGATCGTCCGCGCGCGCTGCGCCGCCTGTCACGCGGCTCATCCGGCGCAGCCGGGCTTCGCCGCGGCTCCGGCCGGCGTGCTGCTCGATACGCCCGAGCACATTGCCGCCAACGCCGGTCGCATCTACGCACAAGCCGTTGCAACGCACGCGATGCCGCTCGGCAACGTCACGCACATCACCGCTGCCGAGCGCGCCACGCTGGGTGCCTGGATCGACGGCGGAGCGACGCTGCGATGACGTTGTCGACGCATGTTCTCGATACCGCGCGCGGTCGGCCCGCCCCCGGCATCGAGATCGCCGTGTACGTGCTCGACGCCGCCGGCCGAACGCTCGTTGCGCAAGCGATTACCAACGCCGACGGGCGCACCGACGCGCCGCTGGCCACGGACGCAGCGGCCGGCGTCTACGAGATCGTCTTCGCGACCGGCGCATATTTTGCGCGCACCGGCGACGCGACGTTCTTTGCCGAGATTCCGGTGCGTTTTATACTGGCGGCCGGCGGCGGCCGCTACCACGTACCGCTGCTGATCGCGCCGTGGAGTTACACCACCTACCGCGGGAGCTGAGGCGCGACGGCGAGCAGGTGCGGCGCCCGCTAAGCCGGTATCGCGCGGCGATGCCTATCGTTTCGTCCGCTATCCGGCTTGCCGTCGCCGTAACGCTCTGCACCGGATTGAGTTTCGTTGCCGGTCACGCGACCGGACAAACCGCTAAACCACCGTTGCCCGAACCATTCGACGTTTCGGCGATCGACCGCAACGCAAACGCTTGTACGAATTTTTTCGCGTTCGCGACCGGCCGCTATCGCGCCGCACATCCGATTCCGGCGGCGTTCACCGAATACGGCTATATTGAGGAACTCATCGACCGGACGCGCGACATCGTGCGCGGTATCATCGTCAACGCTCAAGCGCACCCCGGTGTTCGGGGCAGTAATTCCCAAAAGATTGGTACCTTCTACGCGAGCTGCATGGACACGGCGGCGATCGAGCGGCGCGGACTTGCACCGCTGGCACCCGAGCTTGCACGTATTGCGAGACTGACTGCGCGCAACGAAATACCGGTCGAACTCGCGCGCCTGCACGCGATCGGCGTCGATGCGGGGTTTGCGTTTACTTCGTCGACCGATATCCGCGACAGTAGTAAAATCATCGGTGAAATCGACCAGGCCGGGATCGGCCTGCCCGAGCGCGATTATTATCTGCGGCCCGATGCCGACTCGCGCAAGCTGCGCGCCCAGTACGTCCGCTACGTCACGCGGATGTTGAGCTTAGGTGGCGATGCTCGCGCCGTGGCCGATGCAAAAGCGATCGTCGCACTTGAAACGCGGTTTGCCCGCGCTTCGAAGCCGGCCGCCGATTTGCGCGAACCGGAAGCAACGTATCACCCGTTGGCCGCGCGGGCCGTCTTCGCGCTGGCGCCGCACGCTCGATTCGCGCAGTATTTACGCGCCGTCGATGTGCCCGCGGGCCGGATCAACGTGGCCGAGCCGGCCTTCTTGCGGACGGTCGATCGAGCCCTGGTGGAAACGCCGCTCGCGACGTGGAAAGCCTATTTACGCTGGCGTCTGCTCGATACATTCGCGCCGACCTTACCGGCGCGTTTCGAGCTCGAAAGCTTTCAATTCCGCGGCCGCGTTCTCAACGGTGCCCAAGCGCAGTTGCCGCGCTGGAAGCGCTGCGTCACCGCGACGGGCACGCTGCTCGGTGAAGCCGTCGGCGAGGAATACGTCGCGCGCACCTTCTCACCCGATGCCAAAGCTCGTGCACTCGACATGACGCGGCGCATCAAAGAAGCCTATCGCGCCGAGATGAGCGCCCTGGGCTGGATGACGCCGGTGACCAAACGCATCGCGATTGCGAAGCTCGATGCAATGGGCCTCAAAGTCGGGTATCCCGCCGTTTGGCGTAGCTTCGCCGGCTATGACGTGGCGTCCGACGGGTACGCGAACAACGTTGCGCGCGGACAGGCGTTCGATCGCCGCTATCAACTCGCGAAGATCGATCGGCCGGTCAATCGAGCCGAGTGGTACATGACGCCGCAAACAGTCAACGCCTATAACGATACGCAGCGCAACGAGATCGTGCTGCCCGCCGCGCAATTGCAGCGGCCGTTCTACGACCCGGCCGTCGACGACGCGGCGAATCTCGGTTCGACCGGGGCCGGAACCGTGGGCCATGAGATGACGCACGGCTTCGACGATGAGGGCCACAAATTTGACGCGCACGGTAATCTGCGTAATTGGTGGACGCCACGCGACTTAGCCCAATTCGACCGGCGTGCACAGTGCGTCATCAAGCAGTTCGATCGCACCGTTGCCGTTGGAACGGTGCACTATCAAGGCCGGCTCGTTTCGGGTGAAGCGATTGCCGATTTGGGCGGCCTGGTGATCGGCTATCGCGCTTTGGAATCATCGCTTGCCGGCGCGCCGCACACGGCCGTCGGCGGCTTTACACCGGAGCAGCGCTATTTTCTCGCCTTCGCGCAGTCGTGGGCCGAATCGGTCCGGCCCGAAGCGGCCCGCACCGAAGCGCTCGGCGACCCACATCCACTGCCGCGCGACCGCGTGAACCAAACCGTCGCTAACGTTCCCGCCTGGTACGCGGCATTTCATTGCGCGCCGCCGCCGCGGCCGGTGTGCGCGATTTGGTGACTAGCATGGAAAGACCGGCGCTGCGACAACCGTGGAGTTACGCCAAGCGTCCTCCGCGGCACACAGCGGGCACAGGTGCGAATCCGGACGGCCGACGAGCCGTCCAAAGGTTTGATGACAGCGCAGACATGTAACGAACAGCATCGGCAGCGAATGACCTCCACCATTCGTTTCGGCCGGCGGGCCGATGAATCTGCGCCGCCCGACCCCGGTCTACCATAACCTAACGAAGCGAGCGAAAAGGACCCGGCATGCAAGGTAAGGCGAATTTCCGCGGGCATCCACTGCACCTGATGCTCATCTCGTTTCCCGTCGCATTTTGGACCGGAGCCCTTGCCACTGATGCCGGCGGCGCCGTGACGCACGACAGCTTTTGGTTTCGCATGAGTGTGGTGCTCATCGCGATGGGAACCGGCACTGCCGTGCTGGCCGCGATCTGCGGCTATATCGATTACCGGACCGTTCGGCTAACGCGCAAAGCGCGCAGTGTGGCGACCGGACACATGCTGTGGAGCATCGCCGCAACCGTCGTGTTCGGACTGGCACTCGCGGCCCGAGCGAACGCCTGGCAATCGGGTTGGGGCATCGCCCTCACCATTGTCGGCGCGCTGCTGCTGCTCGTCGGCGGCTATCTGGGCAGCGAATTATCCAACCGCTTTCGCGTCGGCATACTCGACCCGCACCTGGCCGTTCCGATTACGCGCGCGCGGCCTTGAAGCTGGCCCAGCCGCCGAAGTGCGAAATATCGGCATAGCCGCGTGCCTCGATGACATCGCGCGGATAAATCATCGCGGAGATGCTCGTGCCATCGTCAAGCCGGATCGGCGCTTCGTAGAGATCGGGTGGTTCGCTGGCGATGAGTTCCGTGTGCTGTTCGGCGCTCAAGGCATACACTTCGCCTTTGATCGCGACACCGCCACTGGGAACTTCGTAGATCCCCGGATGCTTATCTTCAACGGAGTGCAAGCGGTAGATCGGCGCGGTAACGGCCTCTCGCACGAACGTCGCGCCGCCCAGGTTCGCGTGATCGGGTTGACCGCGCAGCGCCGAACCGCAAATAAAGAACAACATCGTCGCCTCACTCACCGGTCGACCGGTAGCGCTCGGTCCGCGGCCACGAGTGCCGCCGCGAGCGCTTCAACTCCGAGTTCGAGGTCGTCCGGGGCAGTCTTTTCCGCCGCGACGTGACTGTGACCGCCGATGCTCGGCACGAAGATCATCGCCGCCGGAACGATCTGCGCCAAGCACATCGCGTCGTGCCCGGCGCCGCTGGCCAGCTCCAGAACCGCGGGCGTAAGTTGCGAGCATGCGGCGTGCACGATTTGGCGCAGCCGCGCATCCATCGGCGCGGCGGCGCGTAGCTCGACTAACACCACCTCGACGCCGACGCCGCGCTGGCGCGCAATCCGGCCGGCGGCGGCGCGAATGCGGCGCTCGAGCTCGGCGACCCGTTCGTCATCCGCCGACCGCGCGTCGACGCGCAACGTGACGCGCCCCGGAACGATATTGGCCTGATTCGGTTCGACGACGAGCCGGCCGACGGTCGCGACCGAGTCGCCGACATCGCGAGCAGTTTGCTCGACGGCAAGAACGATGTCGCTGGCCGCGCACAGTGCATCGCCACGGCCGGTCATCGGCAAGGTGCCGGCGTGGCCTTGACGGCCGGACACCTCGATTGCCAGCCGGCGCTGACCGGCGATGGACGTCACGACGCCCAACCGGACGGCAGCCGCGTCCAGCACCGGACCCTGTTCGATATGCAGTTCGATATATGCGGCGGGCGGCGGAAAATCGTCGCGCAGTCGCACGCCGTCGAGCAAGCCGCTGGGGCCGTCGAGCGCGTCGGCGAACCGCTCGCCGTCATCATCTGCGACGAGTTCCGCGATGTGGCTGTACGCGGTTAGCCGAGCGAACGCGGAGCTGCCTAAACAACCCAACGGAAAGCGGCTTCCCTCCTCACCCGCCCAGGCCACGACTTCGAGTGGACGCCGTAAAAGGGTGCCCGCCGCGGCGATCCGTTCGAGCGCCTCGAGGCCGCCGATGACACCTAGTGCGCCGTCGTAAATGCCGCCGTGCTTGACCGTGTCGAGGTGCGAGCCGCACGCGATCGGCGGTCCCTCGGCGGTACCGTCCAGCCGCGCGAAAACATTCCCGGCCCGGTCTTGCTCGACGGACAGTCCGCTCTCGTACGCCCATTCTGCGAAACGCTGCCGCGCGGCGTGCTCGGCGGGTGAGAATAACGCGCGATCGATGCCGTCGGCGGTGGCACCCAAGGTCGCAAGCTCCGCCAGCCGGGCATGCAGTTTCACGCCGGCTCCGGCGCAGCGACGACCGCATCGACGCGCGCCAGATACGTCGCGCGTTGGGCAGCCGTGAGAAACGACGCTTCAAAGCTGTTTTTCGCTAAGGCGATCATGGTTGACGCGGGGAGTTCGAGCGCCTGCGCGACGGCTACATAAGTATCTCCCACGTATCCGCCGAAGTACGCCGGATCGTCGGAGTTTACCGTTGCCAACAGCCCGGCGTCGATCATTCGGCGCAACGGGTGGTCGGCTAAGGTATCGCACACGCGCAGCTTCACATTCGAGAGCGGACACACCGTCAGCGGAATCCGCTCGTCGCGCAAGCGCGCCACGAGTTTCGGATCTTCCAAGCTGCGCACACCGTGATCGATGCGCGACACGTGCAGCAGGTCGAGCGCCTCCCAAATATACGCCGGCGGACCTTCTTCACCGGCGTGCGCGACCGTTAGCCAACCGGCGGCCCGAGCGCGCCGGAACACGTCGCGAAATTTAGCCGGCGGATGCCCCAGCTCGGCCGAATCGAGACCGACGGCGACGATGCGCTCGCCAAACGGCAGCGCCGCTTCGAGCGTCGCGAGCGCCGACTGCGCGCTGGCGTCGCGCAGAAAACACATGATGAGTTTGGTCGTGATGCCGAACCGGCTTTCACTGGTGGACAGGGCCGACCAAAGACCGCCGATCACGGTCGCGAACGAGACGCCGCGCGCCGTATGCGCTTGGGGATCGAAGAAAATCTCAGCGTGAACGACTCCCTGAGCGTTTGCGCGCAGCAAATACGCATCGGCGAGTGCGGCGAAATCCGCTTCGGTTCGCAGCACCGTCATTGCCGCATAGTAGAGCTGGAGAAACGACGCTAGGTCGGTAAAGTGATACGCGGCGCGCAGCGCGTCGACCGACGGGTACGGCAAACGCATTTGATTGCGCTCGGCCAACGCGAAGATGAGGTTTGGCTCGAACGTGCCCTCGATGTGCACGTGCAATTCGGCCTTGGGCAGCCGCATTGCCAGCGGAACGCTCACAGCTGCGCCGGGAAGTGCGCGATCCAATGCCGGGCGATGTCGATCCGCCGGCAGAGCCAAATATCGTCGAAGGTTTTGAGGTAATCCAAAAACCGTTCGAGCGCCGCGGCGCGACCGGGCCGGCCCACCAAGCGCGTGTGCAAGCCGACTGACATCATTTTCGGACTGTTGCGGCCTTCGCGATACAGTAGGTCGAACGCGTCTTTGAGGTAGTTGAAAAAACCGTCGCCCGATGTGAAGCCGGGCGCCACGGAAAACTTCATGTCGTTGTTGTCGAGCGTATACGGAATGACGAGGTGGGGCTTAGCACCAACGCGCGTCCAATACGGCAAATCGTCGTTATACGCATCGGCATCGTAGAGAAACCCGCCTTCCTCGACGACCAGCCGCCGCGTATTGAGACTTGGTGCGTAGCGGCAATACCAGCCGTAGGGCCGCACGCCGATCGTTTGTTCGAGCGACGCGATTGCGCGTCGCATCTGTTCGCGCTCTTCGTCTTCGTCCATATCTTGAAAGCCGATCCAGCGCCAGCCGTGACAGCACACCTCGTGGCCGGCGGCCCGGATCGCCGCCGCCGCGGCGGGATTCCGTTCGAGCGCAAGCGCGGCACCGAAGACGGTGATCGGCACGTCGCGTTCGGCCAACATCCGCATCACGCGCCAAAAACCGGCCCGGCTGCCGTACTCATACACCGACTCGACGATGAGATCGCGCTTGCCCAAGCCGAGCGTTGCGCCCGGAACTTCGGTGAGGTAGGTCTCGGACACACCGTCGCCATCCCCGATCGAATACTCGGACCCTTCTTCGTAATTCATGACAATCTGGACCGCCAGGCGCGCGTCACCCGGCCACTTCGGATTTGGCGGCGACGGCCCATAGCCGATGTAATCACGCCGATGCTGCTCGTCCATCACCGCCGCATGTACTCCTTCGTGCATGATCGCCCCCGCAAAGCGGCAGGCCGACCATGCTTCACGCCCGATCGGTAAACCGAACGCGCGTGGCGTTCGACATAAGGCGAATTACCTTGGTCGCTATGACGCGATGTCTTTATCCATTAGCGGCGCGCCGAATTATAATGTACTTTAAGCACATCAGTCGGTGTTTGTCCGCGCCCGCTAGTGGCGACGCACGTCAACATTCAGCCGGTCAACCACCAACGATAATACAATTCTCCATCAACAATATAATCCGCGGAAACTTACATCCGCAACCAAGATACACCCAAGCCTCAATCAGCCACACCCGCCGCGCACGCAAAGCTTCAACCCGTAGCGAAAGCGCGTAACTTCCCGCAGAAAGACGTTTCATGCTTCATGCCGTTGCGATTGCCGCAGCTCTCGCTACCATGTCCGACGTTTCGTCATCGTCCAAACCGTCGGTTGCGCAATGCTTCGCGTCGATGGACGGTGCGGTGTATCATGGTGATCCCAGCGACCATACCTTGATGCGACGTAACGTTGCGGCGTGCGAGCGCGGCATCGCCCTAATTGACGCGATGCGCCCGTCAACCGTCGCCCAGGGCCCCGAGAAACTGTTCGTCGCCGGCCGAATTCTCGAACGCGCCGCAACCTTATCATACATCGGTTTAGGCGACGCGACGACCGCGCTGCGCGAAGTGACGACGGCGAATCTGTATTTCCGCATCGCTGCGGGCTTACCGAATCAATCGCAATCGTTTCAGGAGGCGGCAAGCGCGAACGCGCGGCTGACGTCAATCCAACTCCGGACGTTACACTCCGAGCTCGCCGCGCAATTGCATGCCGGCAAACGCGTCGTTACCGCCTACCACAGAGAATAGCCGCCGTCGGCGACGATGACGGCGCCGGTCATGAAGCTCGACGCTTCTGAAGCCAAGTACACCACCGTCGGGCCGAGTTCGTCGGGCCGGCCCGGTCGCTGCATCGGTGTATCGCCGATCCAATAACGGGCGAACTTCGGGTCGTCGACCGGCGACATTGCCGTCGCGATATAGCCGGGTGCGATCGCGTTGACGCGAACGTTGTGAGGCGCCCATTCCGCGGCCAGCGACCGCGTCAAGTGGTGAACTGCCGCTTTGGAAGCGTTATACGCCGGCTGCATTTGCGGGCGGTTCACGATCGACGCCGACATCGAACCGATATTGACGATGACGCCGCTGCGGCGTTCGACCATCGTACGCCCGATAATTTGCGAGCAATACCACAGGCCATGCACGTTTACATCGAAGACGTGATGCCACTCGTCGTCCGGAACGTCGAGTGCAGCGCGATGATGACAAACGCCGGCGTTATTGACCAAAATATCGATCTCACCCCAGTTTGCGTTCACCTCGCGCACCAACGCCTCGATACTGGCCCGATCGGTGACATCGAGCGACAGCGACATTGCCTGGCCGCCCGCAGCCGTAATTTGGTCCGCCGCTGTCCGGCAGCCGTCAAGATCGCGTGCCGCGATGACGACCTTTGCTTCGGCTTCGGCGAGCGCTTGCGCCAAGCTGGCGCCGATCCCGGTGCGACCGCCGGTGACAACCGCGATCTTGCCGGTAAGTTTGAAACGATCGAATAACGACATAGTGGTCCTCCACGCGACAACGTCGCTGCGCCATTAGCCGGGGCGCCGGCCAAAACCCGCGCGCGCGCGACGCAACGGTATCACGTGCCGCCAAGCGCGTCGCGCGGAACCATCACCCGTAGCGCCGCGGGAGCGATCGAGAACCGCGCCGGAGTCCGGCCGATCGGATCGCCGTCGATCGCCAACGCCACCGGCGGCGACGTTTTCACCGTAATTTTAGGCGCCGAAAAATAGTGCGCGTTGCGCAAATCGACTTGATTCCCGGCGCACAGCGCTACGAACGCTTTAGCGGCATCCCACGTGCTCGTCCCCGCGGTCGTGAAGAGCGCCAGTACGCCGTCGTCGATCGCCGCATCCGGAAGCAGCGGAGTGTCGCCGAAAAACCGGCCGTTCGCCACGATCACTTGATGCGTTCGCAGATCGAGCCGATTCTTCTGCCAGCGGATGCGGCACGTGAACGGGCGGTGCGTCAAGAGCGGACCCACGCCCGCGACGGCGTAGGCAGCGACGCCCAAAGCACCCTTGAGCGCGCGCGGCGTTGCTCCCGACACCTCGGCGAACAAGCCGACGGTCGCGACATTCGCAAAATAGGTTTTATTGACGCGGCCCAGATCGACGCGCCGGCATGTTCCGGCGGCGATCGCCGCCACGGCGGCGTCGAGATCGGGCTCGATCCCAAGCGAACGGGCAAAGCTGTTGCCGGTCCCCAGCGGCACGATGCCGAGGGTCGCATTCTTGTAGGCAAAAGCGCCGACGACGTTGGTCAACGTGCCGTCCCCGCCGGCCACGATCACAAGTTCGCATCCGGCCCGGATCGCGCGTTTCACCCGCCGGCGAACGCCGCGCGCGTCGGCGGCGATGTGCGTTTCGTCGACAAGGATGCCGCGGGCGGTCAACAACGCGTGCGCCTGCATGAAGAGCCGGCTGTGGCTCGAGCGCGCATTTCCAACGAGCAGCGCGTGCTGCCGTTCGGGCGCCGCGCCGCACTGTGCGCCGAGCGCATCCACTCAGCGGAGCCCCGGAAACATCGGCGCAGAACCGCGGCCGCGTGCTTCGTGCTCGAGCAGCCACGCTTTACGGGCCAGGCCGCCGGCGTAGCCGGTGAGCGTCGCATTCGCGCCGATGACGCGGTGACATGGCACGATGACGGCGATCGGATTGAGCGCGTTGGCATGCCCGACTGCGCGCGCGTGCGTGCCGGCTTGCGCGGCCAGCTCACCGTAGCTGCGGGTTTGGCCGGACGGAATCGTGCGCAACGCGGCCCAGATCCGTTCCTGGTACGGCGTCCCGCCGGCGTCCACGCAGATGTGGTCGAGCGCCGCGAAGTCACCGCCGAAATACCGCTCGAGCGAGGCGGTGACGCCGAGGGCATCGCGGCTCGGTACCAATTCGTACGTGCCGTAGCGCCGCTGCAGCAGCGCATGCATTCGCGCCTGAAAACCGCCGAAGTCGACCGCGTGCACGGCCGCCTCGGTGCCGACGATGTGGACCGGGCCGATGGGTGAGTCCAGCACCTCGTGGAATAAGCGCGGTATGCGGGTATTTGTTGGGGACGACGGAGACGGCAGCGGCGTACGCGAGTGCATTCGTGTCGCTTTGACGCCCGGCGCCGGGCTACTTGCCGCATGCCGCTTGCCGGCTTCCGGCGACGGAGTAAATAAAACGCGTTCGCGTCCGCAATAGTGCTGCCGGGCCGATCGTCGTCCGGCATCTGTAGGAAAAGGAAGGTCGAGATGATGTCGATTGCCTGCCGACCCGCCGCGCACCACCGAGGTGGGCCGCAATGAGCGTTCATCCGCTGGCTGGACAGCGGCCCGAAGCCGGAATGCTCGTCAACGTTCCGCGCCTGATCACGGCGTACTATAGCGACAAACCGAATGTCGCCATTGCCGCGCAGCGCGTCGCCTTCGGCACATCCGGTCATCGCGGTTCATCGCTGACGACCGCCTTCAACGAAGATCACATCATCGCAACGACGCAAGCCATTTGCGAGTATCGGCGCGGCGCCCGAATCGATGGGCCGCTCTTCGTGGCGAAAGACACGCATGCGTTGTCGGAACCGGCATTCGCTTCAGCGATGGAAGTGTTGGCCGCCAACGGTGTCGAGGTGATGGTCGATGAAGCCGGCGGCTATACGCCGACGCCCACGCTGTCGCGCGCAATCATCAATTATAACCGCGGACGCACGGCAAACTTTGCCGACGGTATTGTGATTACGCCGTCGCACAATCCGCCCGAAGACGGCGGCTTTAAATACAATCCGCCCAACGGCGGCCCGGCCGACACGAACGTCACCAAAACCATCGAACAACGCGCCAACGCCTTGCTCGGCGACGGACTCGCCGGGGCTAAGCGCGTGTCGTACGCCAAAGCGCTGGCAGCACCGACGACGCACCGCTTCGACTACGTTAGCGCCTATGTCGGGGATTTGGCTCAAGTGCTCGATTTAGCGGCGATTCGCGATGCCCGCATTCGCATCGGCGTCGATCCGCTGGGCGGCGCCGGTGTCTTTTACTGGGACCGCATTGCCGAACAGTACGGTCTCGATCTGACGGTCGTCAATCGTCACGTCGATCCGACCTTTAGCTTCATGACGCTCGACCATGACGGCAAAATCCGGATGGATTGCTCGTCGCCGTACGCGATGAACTCGCTCGTCGCGATGAAGGATCGGTTCGACATCGCGTTTGCCTGCGACACCGATCACGACCGCCACGGAATCGTTACACCGTCGGCGGGCTTGCTCAATCCCAATCATTATTTAGCGGTCGCAATTTCGTATCTGTTCGAGAATCGGCCGGGCTGGCGGCGCGACGCGGCCGTCGGCAAGACGCTGGTGAGCAGCAGCATGATCGACCGCGTCGCGGCGGGCATCGGCCGCCGCTTACTGGAAGTACCGGTGGGCTTCAAGTGGTTCGTCGACGGCCTCGTCGACGGCAGCCTTGGTTTCGGCGGCGAAGAGAGCGCCGGCGCTTCGTTTCTCCAGCATGACGGCACCGTCTGGACAACGGATAAAGACGGCATTTTGCTGGGTCTGCTCAGCGCCGAGATCACCGCGCGAACCGGTCGCGACCCGGGGCTGCACTACCGCGACCTCACGGCGAAATTCGGCGATCCGGTCTACGCCCGACTCGACGCACCTGCCAGCCCCGAACAAAAGGCGACACTGAGCCGGCTGTCGGCGGATCAGGTTGACGTCCGAGAACTTGCCGGAGAACCGATTACAGCGATCCTGACGACGGCGCCCGGCAACGGCCAAGCCATCGGCGGCCTGAAGGTAACGAGCGAAAACGGTTGGTTTGCGGTTCGGCCGTCGGGGACGGAAAACGTGTATAAGCTGTACGCGGAAAGCTTTGCGGGCGCCGATCATCTGCACGCGATCCAAGATGCGGCACGTCGCATCGTTGCCGATGCTGCCAAAGGAACGCCGGCCCCGGCGGCCACGGCATAATGGCGAGGGCAGGAGGCCGTTAGCAGCACGTTCTGGCCGACGTCACGTAGCTGCAGTCGAGCGCGAACAAAATCGTTAGGTGAGTGAGCCGATGCGGTTACTCGCGCGCGGCGACTGCGCGTATGCCATTGCCAATCACCTTCCGCTATCCGCAGCGGAGTTAGCGCGTAACGTCGCCGAGCGGTATCAGCCGGGCGCTCACGACATTTACGGCGACGGCGTAGCGCTTAACGCGTTTGAAGCGAAAATCGCAACACGGTTGGGCAAAGAAGCGGCGGTGTTCATGCCCAGCGGCACCATGGCGCAGCAAATCGCGTTACGCATTGTCGCCGATCGGCGCGCGCTCCGAACCTTTGCCGGTCATCGGACCAATCATGTCGTGCTGCACGAGCGCGACGGATATGCCCGATTACACGACCTTTCTTTCGTACCGGTCGGAGCCGCCAACCGGTCGATCCGGCTCGACGATTTGCACGCCGTTCACGAACCGGTAGGTACGTTGCTGCTCGAATTGCCGCAGCGCGAGCTGGGTGGAGAACTTCCGTCCTGGGATGAGCTCGTCGAGATCGCCGGCTCAGCGCATTCCCGGGGCTGGCACATGCACCTTGACGGTGCGCGACTTTGGGAATGCGGGCCGGCCTACGCCCGGCCATACGCCGACATCTGCGCGCTCTTCGATAGCGTGTACGTTTCATTTTATAAGGGACTGGGCGCCTTCGCCGGCGCGATGCTTGCCGGCCCGGGCCCGTTCATCGCGGAAGCCCGAATTTGGCTGCGCCGACACGGCGGCAACCTCTTTACGCTGTTTCCTTACTCGACCATCGCCGAGGCGTCGTTCGACGAACGCATCAACGCGATGACGGCGTACCACCAGGCGGCGGTTCGCGTGGCCGACGCTCTCAAAACCTATCCGGCCGTTACGATCCGGCCGCACGATCCGCCAACGAATATGTTGCATGTCTTCATCCGCAATACGGTGCGGGAACTCGAACGGCGAGCGCAACGGATTGCGCGCGAACACGGCGTCTGGACATTCAATCGCTTATCGCCGACCGACGTGCCTGGAGTGCAACGCTGGGAAATAAGCTGCGGCGATGCGACGCTTGCGTTGAGCGATCACCATCTTCGCCTCGCGCTCGATGAGCTTTTTGAATAACGGGTCGCAGCTTGCTGGGGCCGCTTAGGAGTTCAACTTCGTTGAACGTGTTACGTTTGGGCGTCGCCTCGAAGCCGTCCGTCGTCGCCCGTTAGGCAAACTCGAAGGCTTCATAGCCGCCGTGCTTGCGAGCTCCCTTGCAATCGAACGTATGTTCGATTATAATGAATACCCATGGCGCTCCGCGGGCCTTACGCCGAACTTCACTGCTGGTCCAATTTTTCGTTTTTGGAGGGTGCGTCGCATCCTGAGGAGCTGGCGGAACATGGGGCCGGTCTCGGCCTGGCCGCGCTGGCGCTGACCGACCGGGATGGACTGTACGGCCACGTGCGCTTCGGCAAAGCGGCGCGGTCGGTCAAGCTCGACGCGATCGTAGGTGCCGAACTCACGCTCGAACTCGAACCGCCGGTCAACGGCCGCGGCCGCGGCCGGGAAAAGGGTCCGCGGCCGTCGCACGAGGTGCCAACTCATTCGCCGCGGTTGGTACTGCTCGTCGCCGATAGCGACGGATATGCCAATCTGGCCGCGCTCATCTCGATGGCCCAGTTGCGCGGCCGTAAGCGCGACGCCCGGCTGCGGCTGGAAGACCTGGCCGGCAAAACCGGTGGCCTCGTCGCGCTGTCGGGCTGGCGCAACGGGTTGCCGGAACGCGCGCTCTTAGCCGGAGATACCGCGGCTGCCACCACCGCCGGCGCGCACCTGCGCGATCTGTTCGGCGGCGCCTTTTACCTCGAACTGCAGCACCATGCCCGGGCCGAGGACGGCGCGCTGGCTCTGGCATCGATGGAACTCGGCGCGAGGTTGGGCATCCCGTACGTTGCAACCAACGGCGTCGCCTACGCCACGCGCGACAACGCGCAGCTCGCCGACGTGCTGCAATGCGTGCGCTACAAAACCACTTTACAGAAAGCCGGTACCTTACTGCGGCCCAACCACGAACACGCGCTAAAATCACCGGACCACATGGCGAAGCTCTTCGCCGCTTATCCGTATGCGATCGCCAACACGCTTGAAATTGCCGAACGCTGCACGTTTCGCCTCGAACGCTTGAGCGGCCAATTTCCCCACTTTCCCATTCCCGACGAAGAAATGAGCCGCCAAAGTTATTTGCGCACGCTCGTGTACCGCGGCGCCGCCAAGCGCTATTCGATGCCGCTCGAATCCGCGGTCGAGCGCCAACTCGAATACGAATTGGGCATCATCGCGCGGCTCGACATGGCGGGCTATTTTCTCGTCGTCTGGGATATCGTACGCGCGGCTGAAGAGATCGGCGTGCTGTGTCAAGGCCGTGGTTCGGCTGCGAATTCCGCGGTATGTTACGCGCTGCACATCACCGCCGTCGATCCGGTCGGTCATGGCTTGCTCTTCGAGCGCTTCCTCTCCGAAGAGCGCAAGGAAGTTCCCGATATCGACATCGATTTCGCGCATCAAGATCGCGAAAAAGTCATTCAATACGTCTACGACCGCTACGGGCGCGAACACGCCGCGATGGCGGCCGAAGTCGTTACCTATCGTACGCGTTCGGCGATCCGCGATATCGGCAAAGCGCTGGGTCTGTCGCTCGTGCAGATCGAACAAATCGTGCAAGAATACGACGCGCGAGAGTCGCTCGCCGGGGCGCTCGGCACCGAGCCGCAGGGCTACGCGGAACTACCTGAGTCGATCGTCAAGCGGCGTGATTTCGACGCCGGTTCAAATCAATATCGTTCGCGGACCAACGTCGTGCCGGGCTTTGCCGAGATTCAAGAACGGCCCGCGCCACCGCCGGCCGGCACCACAACCACACCCGCACCGAAGTCACAACCGGTTCCCATGAACCGCGCCGATCCGCAGAATGCGATCGCACCGCAGGTCAAAGCGCATCCGTCGCACTTGTACGGCTTTATCGCTAAAGACTTCGGCAGCGATCCCGATCCGCATATCGGCAGCCCGGTCGGCGGGATGCTCGGCGCGACGATTTTGTCGTTCTGCCGCCGCATCGACGGCTTTCCGCGACACATGGGGATTCATTCCGGCGGGATGGTGATCACGCGCGAACCGCTCGTCCGCGTGGCGCCGGTCGAGTGGGCCAGCATGCGCGACCGCACCATCGTACAGTGGGACAAAGACGATTTGGGCGACCTCGGTCTCATCAAAATCGATTTGCTCGGCTTAGGCATGCTTTCGCTGTTGCGCGATGCATTCACGCTCTACAAACGCTGCTATCCCGACCGGCCGGCGTTAGGCTTAGCAGCGATTCCAGCCGACGATCGACCCACCTATACGATGCTGCAGCGCGCCGACTCGATCGGCGTGTTTCAAGTCGAATCACGCGCGCAGCAATCGATGCTGCCGCGCCTGCGGCCCAACTGCTTCTACGATCTAGTGATGCAGGTGGCGATCATCCGGCCGGGTCCGATTCAAGGCGACATGATCCATCCGTTCCTCCGCCGCCGCAACGGCCAGGAGCAAGTGACCTACCCGCATCCCAAACTCGAGCCGATCCTCAAACGCACCTTGGGCGTGCCGCTCTTTCAAGAGCAAGGGATGCGTATGGCGATCGAAGCGGCCGGGTTTTCACCGGGCGAAGCCGACACCTTACGGCGCGCGATGGGCCATAAACGCTCGCACGAACGGATGGCCCAAATCTATCCCAAGCTCATCGACGGCATGGTGGCGAACGGCATCGACCGCGTTGCCGCCGAGGGGCTCTTTCACATGCTCGAAGGCTTCGCCGATTACGGCTTTCCCGAATCGCACGCGGCGAGTTTCGCGCTGCTCGCGTATGCCTCGGCCTACGTGAAGTGTCACGAGCCGGCAATTTTTTGCGCAGCGATCCTCAACGTGCAGCCGATGGGCTTTTACGCTACCGAAGTGTTGGTAAACGACGCCCGCCGCCACGGCGTGCGGATCGAGCCGGTCACCGTCAACGCCAGCGAATGGTGGAGCTTCGTCGAATCAAACGGCGCCGTACGGCTGGGCTTTCACCTCGTGCGCGGCTTAGGCGAGTCGCAACAGGCGAAACTTCAGGCGGCGCTCGGCACCGGGCACTTCAGCGACATACTCGACTTCGCGCGCCGCACCGGCGTCACACGCGATGGGCTGGAAAACTTGGCCGCCGCCGATGCGTTTGGCCCGTGGTACGCTTCACGGCGCGAAGCGCTGTGGGCGCTGCGGGGTTTGGACGAACGCGAAACGCGCGGTGAGCTGGCGCGAGCAATGGACGTTGACGAACCTCCGGCGGTCTTCGCCCGGCTTCGGCCGACGGAGGCAACGACGCTCGACATCAACACGACCGGCGTCTCCGATGTTCAACCGATTCACCATTTTCGGACCCAGCTCGATGCGGCGAGCATTCTGGCCGCAAACCGCTTGACGGCGATGCCCAATCACCTGGTGTGCAAGGTCGGCGGGATGGTCATTACGCGCCAGCGGCCGGGCACCGCGAAAGGCTTCGTTTTCCTTACCCTCGAGGACGAAACGGGGCTGGTAAATATTATCGTGCGACCCGACGTGTACGAACGCTACCGGCGCGTCATTCGCCAGTCCAACGCGCTCATCATCGAAGGCGTGATCCAAAAAGAATATGGCGTCGTCGACATTCTCATGAAACGCTGTTGGCATTTTGATACCGCCGGCACGGCCGACCACGTCCGCTCGCGCAATTTCCATTAACGCGCACCGAGTCGATAGCGCCGCACCAAGTCGATAGCGCCGTCAGCGGTCAATCAACGCTGTCGACGCTTCAGCGGTGTGACCGTGCCGACAGAAAACGACTCGCGAACGAATCTGCCTGGTGTTGTGACTGGGTAACGTTGCGAGTTGAGCCGACCATCTGCCGGTAACCTACACGTTCGCGCGCATCAACTTTTTGCGACATCCTAATGTCATGCCGGTACTTTGTTAACTTCGAGCCGTCAACAGCTTTGGGCAACCGGTCAACGTGTTTAAGCATCGCGACTTGCCACTTTTGCTCATCGCTCAGTGCGGCGCGAAACGCCGGCATCGCCGTAAACGGATGCCGCGATGATCGGAACGTCGCGCCTTCGCGATCGTATTCCGCACCGTCGGATGCGAACTGCGGCGGGCGACGTAACAACCGCCTAGCCCGTGCACCGGGTAGTCGGAGTTTCGCGCGACCGATGCTCGGTTTGATTTACCGGAGCGCGCTTGGCCGGAAGCGCGAGAAAAGCTCGAAGCCCCACGGGGTTTCACGACCATAAAACGGCGTCAGCTCGCCCGGCCGCGTGTTGAATGTGGCCTGAACGCCAAGACCGGCAACCGTTCGCGTGCGGCGTAGCGGAATATCGTGAACGTAGCCTAGCGTATATGCGCCAATCGGGAACAATGCGTTATCAAGATTCGGCGTCAGAGCCGCTTGTGCCGGATCGGCATCAAGCACAAGTTCGGTGCCCGACTTCTGAATAAACTCCGCCCGACCATATAGGCTATCGGAGCGGCGATGGTAATCCGCTTCGAGCAGGTACGCGTTCGATCGCGCGCCATCACTGTCGACGTTTTGACCCCAGACGGCTGACGTTGTAAAGAACTGCCCGAGCCCGAGCGGCTTGTTGTAGATGAGTGACGCCGTCGTGCGATGTTGGTCGAGCAGTGGCGTCAGCGCTTCTGGGCTCTTGATATAGCCGAACGACATCTGCGTCGCAATAGCGGCCGTTGGATTCCACGAAATGCGTTCGCTCAGCGAATCTAGACGTATGGGATCGAAGTTCGTACGGATCTCGTTCGGCTCTCGGCCGGTAAACGAGCTTGCCTCAATTTTGAGCGCATTGAGCGCGAAGCCGGCGGTAACGACGCCGAACGAGATGTGCGTCGAATCTTGCCAATGATGACCGAGCGGCGCGCCCGGCATGTCGTACGCGATAAGCCGGTGCATGTACGCCGGCGGACCGAGTGCGGGCTCACCGGGATAACCCAGATAAAGAAAAGCCGATGAACTGCGGCTGGGTTGAGTCGAGTATGTCAATGCAGCTTCAGAAAACAGATCGTGCGGGTGCTGGTGATCGTGCAACGGCCGGCCCGCGAAGCTTTCACCTGTTTGCAATAATTCGGGGTAACCATAGCCGCCAACGAGAGCAACGTCGCTCGTGACCATGAGCCGCGCGCCGAGTTGCGTGGCCGCGCTCAGCGGACGAGAGCCCATGACCATATACCAATCCGGCGCGTTCAATGTGCGCGTGCCGCGCTCGCTCAAACTATCGCTATAGCGCACAAATCCGGCGCCGTGCGTCATGAGCATCATGTCGCCGCTCATGGTCATGTGACCGAACGTTGTCGACGAGTCCGGCAACCACGCGGTACCGGAACCTTCACGCGACATCGGTATGCCAAGATCGGTGACGGCCGGCATCGAGCGCATCGACATTGCGTCCGCTGTCATCTGCATTCTACTAATGCCATACATGCTCATAACGCCACTAGCGTTCATCGGCATAGACATATGCGATTCGCCCATATGCATGCCGTTCATTTTACCCTTCGGCATGCCGGAGGCTTCCGGCCCGGGCGTCACGGTAGCTTGCGGCGCGGGTTGTTCGGCCCGGACGGCAGACGGAACTACAAGCAGCGTCGTCAAGGTGAGCAGTTCAACAAATTTGCGGCGGTATAAGGTCTTGCTAGCATGCTCGAACATATCGTACATTTGGTAGTATATTACGTCGTGTACGAATCCCTCCGCAACTAGCAGTGATGTGCGAGCAGGTATGGCAAATCGCGCATGAACTCGTGATGGCTGAGCGACAGCGCGACGGCGAGCAAAAGAATGAGGGTGGGAGTCGCCCAGGTGACCCAACGGTCTCGAGGACGACGCGCCGCCGCATCGAGCCCCAGCCCAGCGCCGGCACATAGCGCAGCCCCGTCCGCCAAGCGACCCAAGAGCGCCATGTATTGCCCCTCGCGCTCGGCGGCAGCGGTGGCGTTCGCCCGTTGCTCGCGGGCTGCATGCAGTCGGCGCTCGAGCGGCTCAAAGCCGGGCAGTAGCAGCGCGGCGAAGGCCAAGTGCCAGAGTACGCCCACGCCGGCGTCATGCCGGCTTGCGTGAATGATTTCATGACGCGCGACAAGCAATAGGTCGTCGTCATCTAGCGCATCGGCGAATCCACGCGATACGAGCACGACCGGACCGAACACCGTCGTTGCGATCGGACTTGCGACATCGAGGTAAGCGATGCGCGGCACTCGGGCGCCGAGTTCGGCACCGGCGACAGCGAAAGCGCGATCGACACGTGCGGGTAGCACTTCGGCCAGATCGAGCAGGCGTGAAAAACGTAGCCGTGCCACGACGATGTTGCCCAGCACCGCAACCACGGACGCTAACGCCAAAGCCGCTACGAACCAGCCGAGTCGCTCGTGAATCCATACCGTGGTGTGATAGAGCGAATCGACGCCGGCGAAACCGCAGCCACGGTCCGCCCACCATGAAAGCGGAACGAGGAATGCAATCGGCCACAGTGCGCGGACGAGCCGCACGCTGTCAGCGCTTCCTGCGGGCACGACTCCCGAGGACACGTTGTAACTCGGCGAGCGCCTCGGGATCGTCCGCAACCGCGTCGACGAAGCCGTGAATCGCAGCCGGTCCGTGCGCTGCGATGAGCCCGCCCAACGTTTGAGCCACGACGGCCGAGACCACGGCTTCGCGCGTGACGGCAGCGTGATACCGCATATCGAGATGCGATCCGCCATCGTTGCCTTTCGATACGAGCCCTTTTTTCAACATCCGGCTGAGTTCTGTGAAAATCGTCGTGTACGCGACGTCGGAAACTTCGCACATGCCGTGATGTAGCGTCGACACGGATTGCGGGCCATGCGCCCAAAAATATTCCAAAATCATCGCTTGGCGACTTCCGAGAACCTTGCCTAGATCAGCCTTCCGCCGTGGAATAATCTTCACAAAAGCAAGTATACTACACCAGCGCGTATGACGGTGCTTCGTAAGCATCCCCACCCGGCGTCGAAGGTCGCCGCTCGGCCGCTGATTCGTCGCCACAAAGCCAGGGAACACCGACGCTTAACTCCGTTCGCACACCGGCATCGCCGGAACGTATCTCTGCCGATTGAGAGCACCTCGGCACGCAACCACCCCAGGGGGGAGGGGTGTTAAAGGTCGCATGAACTCCCACGGTAGCATCTCGCCGTCGCTGAAGATCGATATCCAAAAGCGGTTGAAGTCGATCCGCGGCCAAGTCGATGGCGTTATGCGCATGGTCGACGACGATCGTTACTGCATCGACATCATGCGGCAGATATCGGCCATTGTCGCGGCCCTCGACCGCGTCTCGAAGATTGAGTTAAATAACCATTTCCAACATTGCTACGCGGACGCGATTCGGAGCGGTGACGAGACGCGTGCTCATGCCGAGATTGCCGAACTTCTCGGCCTGACGGAGCGTGGCCGGTGACCGCGTTGGTGATCCACGTCGGCCAGGCGCTATTTGCCGCCGGCGCGATGGCATGGCAAGTCGGTTGGAGTCTCGTGCTTGGTTTTGTGCTTTCGGGCATTATTCAGGCAGTCGTTTCGAAGGAGCGGATGCGCGAGCAACTTGGCCAAAGCGGCATTCGCGAGATTGCCCTTGCGACCGGCTACGGTGCCGCAAGTTCGAGCTGCTCGTACGCTGCTGCGGCACTGAGCCGAACGCTGTTTAAGAAAGGCGCGGGGCTCGCGCCGTCGCTCGCGTTTTTATTTTCTTCTACCAACCTCGTGATCGAGCTGGGCATCATCCTGTATCTGCTCATGGGCTGGCAGTTCACAGTCGCCGAGTGGGTCGGCGGCGTGGTGCTCGTCGCTATCATGTCGGTGCTCGTGAAGCTGACATATCCCAAGCGGCTCGTCCAAGAAGCACGCACGCATAAGGAAAGCGGCGCCGGCCACGAACACGGCAGCGAGACCGTCGAAGGCGCGACGCTTTGGCAAAAGCTCCGCAATCCGCGCACTCCGATCCTTGTCGCGCAAAGCGTCGCAATGGACTGGTCGATGCTCTGGAAGGACGTCATCGGCGGCTTTCTCATTGCCGGCTTTCTCGCCGTCTTCGTACCACCGCATGCTTGGCAAACGCTATTTCTCGCCGGAGCGCCGGCCGTCGTCCAGATTCCCGCCAATGCTCTCGCCGGCGCGGTGATCGCCATCCTCACCTTCGTCTGCTCGATCGGCAACGTTCCGATGGCGGCGATTCTGTGGGGCACCGGTATCTCGTTCGGCGGCGTGCTCGCATTCCTGTACGCGGATCTCATCGTCCTACCGCTGCTCGATGTCTATCGCAAGTACTACGGTTGGCGGATGGCCGCGTATATCTTCGCGATTTTCTTCGCGACGATGGTCAGCTCGGCGATGCTCATGGATGTCGTCTTTTCAGCGCTGCATGCGGTTCCGAGGCCGAACACGCATATGCTTGCGATGGTTGAATCGTTTTCATTCAACTACACGTTCTGGCTCAACGTCCTGGCCGCCGGCGCCGTCGCGTGGTTTGCTTATCTCAACGGTAAGCATCCGATGGACATGATGGGCCATCACGACCATGCCGCAATGGAACATCACGACGAACATCATCCCGGCGCCGGTGCCACCGCTGGCCAAATGCGGTGAAACACGTTCGCGCTGGCGGTAGTGACGGCGTCACGTGGGTCAGCGAAAAGCGCGACCGATCGTGGCGATGACTGCCGTTACCGCGGTTATCGTCGGTTTAAATCCTAAACAGCGCGCGGGGCGTCACGTTCACGCTGTAAGGAAAACAAACCCGGTATGGATATTAGTAATTACGGATCCCGAGGATGAGAATTGAATCCTTTACAACAGGCGTTCGGATCGCCGCAGCGCTCGGATTATTTCGGTTGTCTGTCGGATCCGCGCGATACGCGGCAGAATATTCGCTATGGCGAATTCGTGTAAGCCGGGTGCGACGCTGCCGCATGCGTCAGCGGCGATCACCACATTGTAGTTAAGATCGAAAGCGGCGCGTGCCGTAGCCTCGACACCGAGGTTGGTTGCCACTCCACAGATGACGACGGTGTCACACCGTCGGCGGCGGAGTTGTAGATCGAGTTCGGCACCAAAAAAGGCGCTCATCTGGCGCTTCGTGATGCGGACGGCGGCCGGCAGTGCATCGATCTCCGGCACGAGCGTCGCAAAGTCGGCCGGGAGACCGTCCTTAGGTAGCGCCCAGGGCGTGTCGGCAGTGCCCTTCGGTGCATCGGCATAGTCAGGCGAGAAGTTTGTCGTGGTCAGAACGATGGGCGCTTTCGCATCCGCGAAGGCACGCCCGAGCGTCGCCGCCCGCCTGACGATTTCGCTCTTACCGAACGGCACCGGCTCCGGCTCTAAGACGCCGAGCTGCAAATCTACGACCACGAGCGCAGTGGTCGTGCCTTCAAAGTTCAGGTTCACCGGTCGGTTCCTAACTCAGACATGTCGATCACGATCTTTCCGAAAGCTCCGCGGGTAAGGTGGTCGAACGCGGCTTGCCGTTCTTCGAACACATAGCGACGATCGATGATTGGCTTTCGTCCGGTCCGGTCGACGGCGCGCATCAAATCATCGAGAAGGGCTCGGCGTCGGCGTTAATCGATACGGAGGCTGTTACGCCCGTGCGGGTCGATGACCAATCGCTTCATCAGACTGTGGCGCTTGAGGATGCGGGCTCGACACGATCCCATACATCGTTAAAGGCCGCCATATCCAGAAACTCGGTAGCTTTCGTGATGCGGCCGCCTCGCATCTGGAGTATGAAAACGTAATTATTCGCGTACGGCTTGCCGTCGCGCGTCGTGCCTTCGGCCTCGGCGAGGACGGCAACGTCGTTGCCATCGGACCAGATCTTTAGGGCACGCGGCGTGGGTGGCTTGTTGAAACGCGCCATGAACGGCGTTGCGACGTCTTTCAAAAACACGCTTTTAGGAAAACTTCCGCAATGCGCAGCGGTGCCCGGAATCACGATTAACGCGTCGTCGGTCATTAGATCGAAGAGCGAACCACGGCCGGCAGTCCATTTTCGAAAAATCTCACGCACGGCTCGCAGATGGTGAATCCGCGCGAAACGGGTCGCGACCGCTACGCCGATCGCACCGATGGGCATGAGGAATTTCGCTAGGTTTTTCACTATCTGTGCCGACCTCCAAGGTTCTTCGAGTAAGCCGTACTGTATCACACCGTTGTTATCATTTACAACGGTGTAGAAGAATTTCGAAGAGAGGCGCTCAAAACGCCTTTTGGCGGTGTGATAGAATTGCTTGCATGATTGCTCGAGAAACGGAGGGCCCGGAATGGAAAGCCGGATTCATTTTTGTCGCGAATCAGCTGTGTTTGGATTTCCTCAACACGCGACTCACTCAGCGCACAGAGGCATTTGAGTTCCTGACCGACGTGCATGCCGTCGGTCGCTGGTTGTCGGCCGCCGGCCTCGTGTCACCAGCGAACGCACGCGAAGCCGCCGCCCGTTGGGCTTTACGACCGGACGGCGAAGCGTTCATGACTGGACTTTGGGCGTTTCGCGACGAGCTGCGCGACGCAGTTCTTTCTTTCGAAGCTGGAAAGAAACCGAGGGCGACATTTATCGCAAAGCTTAATCGTCTTCTCGCCGACCATCCGATCCGTTACGAGATGCAGATGGCGAAGACTCAGCCGAAGCTGCGACGCCGCAGCGACCTTGAGGTGCCCGACGACGTCTATGGGCCGCTTGCCGACGCCGCGGCTTCCCTATTCACGGGCGATCGATCACGAGTCCGTAAGTGTGAAGCCTGTCCCGGACAATTTTATGACACGAGCAAGAAGGGCGCACGGCGCTGGTGCAGCATGCGGCGTTGCGGAAACCGGGTGAAAGTAGCTGCCTATACGCAACGGCAGACGTTAGGCGCACCAATACGGCAACGATGAGAAGCAACGCAGCCGACGCCCAACGGTCGGGCCATAATGTTGAGTGCGGAGCCGGGATGCAAAGTGCGTCGTCCTAGAGCGGACCGCTTTCGGGACGTCAGCGTCTGTGTCGAAAAGCCTTGAAAGTACGGTATAAACTGTTTTGCGAGCGCGTCATGTCAGATAATCACAACAGCCAAACCACCGTCGCAGCCGGCTCAGTCGCACCTATAATAAGTCATTCATGGTGTAGCGGCGACCCGCGTCGCGGACCCCGCTCGCGTGATGTCCTGGTGCGGCGGAGCACCGAACATCCGCGCGTACTCGCGACTGAATTGTGACGGACTTTCGTAGCCAACGCGATAAGCGGCCGTCTCGGCGTTGGTTGCATCGTCGATCATGAGGTTGCGAGCTTTTAACAGCCGCAATTGTTTCTGATATTGCAGCGGCGTCATTGACGTCATCGCCTTGAAGATGCGATGAAACGCCGACGGGCTCATGCCCGCATTCATAGCGAGCTCGTCGATGCGGATCGTATCGGTGAAACGCTTGCGTAGCTCGTGGATCGCCGCGACGACGCTGGGCGACCGATCGACGCCGAAAACGATCGTTGCCACGTCGCCGCCGATGGAGCCCGAAAGCAACCAGTAGCAAAGCTCGCGCATGATCGCCGGAACGAGTACCGGAATGGCGCGTGGCGCGTCGAGCAATTGCACGAGCCGGCGGACGCAGTCCGAGATCCGGCTATCGATATCCGCGACGAAGACGCCGCCCGAAACGTCGTGACTCGGCGCGAGTTGCTCGAGCCCGTTGAGCACTTCGCGCATCACCGTCAGATCGAACTCGACGATCGCGCCCAGATATGGCACCTCGAAACTCGCTTCGCTCACGACGCCGATCCCCGGCATCTCGATCCCGACCACGAGCGCCTGGCCGGTCCGATAGATGAAACGGCGCGACCCAAAGGTACCCGTCTTCGCCCCCTGGGCAACGAGACAGATCGCCGGCTTGTAGATTAGCGGCATCGGCGGCATCAAACCATCGGATCGAACCAGCGTCAGTCCGTCGATCGCGGTCGAATACGGCTGATGTCCCGGCTCGGGGTTCGTATGTGCGGCGATCTCATGCGCAAGTGCGGCTGTCGACATGCACTTATCAACCTGAACGGCGCGGCGAGCGATGCATCCAACGCTACGAATAGGCAAGAATGAGACTGAAACCGGCATTCAATTCAACGGCGGGGCGGCGTAGTATTGAGGAATGACGATGCAAACACTTCTACCAACAGGCACGAAAATCGCGGTTGTGACGGGCGGCAGCCGCGGTCTCGGCCGAGAGACGGTTCTCGCGCTCGCCAAGCGCGGCGTCGCTTCGATTTTCACCTATCACACGAAGCGGACCGACGCGGACCGCGTCGTTGATGCCGTGCGCGCCATCGGCAGTAGCGCCTACGCCGTTCAGCTCGACGTCAGTGACGTGGCCTCGTACGCTGCATTCGAGACGAACGTGCGAGCGGCGATCGCAGAGTTTGGCGGCCAACGGTTCGATTATCTCATCAATAATGCCGGCACGTCGCTTCACGCAGCGTTCACCGAAACGACCGAAGCTCAACTCGACGAGATGTACGCGGTACATTTCAAGGCGCCGTACATGCTCACGCAGCGCTTGCTGCCGCTCATGAACGACGGCGGCCGCATCGTCAACATCTCATCGGGACTTGCGCGCTTCAGCTATCCCGGCAGCAGCGCCTACGCCGCGATGAAGGGCGCGATCGAGGTGCTCACGCGCTACCAGGCCGCCGAGCTCGGGGCGCGTGGTATCGCGGCGAACACCGTCGCGCCGGGCGCAATCGCAACCGATTTCAGCGGCGGGATGGTTCGCGACAATCCGCAAGTCAACGAACGCATTGCCGGGGTTACGGCACTCGGACGCGTCGGTCAGCCGGAGGACATCGGGCCAATGATCGCGTCGCTGCTTTCCGACGACAACCGCTGGATCAACGCGCAGCGCATCGAAGTGTCGGGCGGGATGAGCCCCTAGCGATTCCCGACACCAAAGTGCCACGGCTTTAGATCCGACGCTTATGTACGATGCGACGCGTAGGCGAACATCGGTGTCAACGCGCTGCTGTCGCGACCGCAGCGCGTTACACTTCCGCGATCCCCTTAGTCGCTCGAATGCTGTAACAGTTTTTTGGTCAAGACTTCGGCCTTGCTTGCGATAAGATCGCGGATTTCACGCACTCGTTCCGGCGACTGACCCTTGGGGTCCGCAAGCCCCCAGTCGTCGTCGACGCGCGGGATGCCCTCGACATCACAGCCCATCGTGACGATCCAATCGGCGCGAGCGGCAAGTGCGGGATCGACGAGTTTCGGCCGCGCGCGCGCAATGTCGATGTCGACTTCGGCCATTGCCGCGACGACGCCGGTGTCTGGGCGATCGGCTGCGATCGTTCCAGCGGACGCAACGTCGATGTCGTCGCCGGCGAAGCGCCGGAGGAACGCTTCAGCCATTTGGCTGCGACCGGTATTGTGACGGCAGACGAACAGAACGAACGGCTTCAAGATTTTTTCCAGCGCCATGACGTCGACGAAGCGACCATCGAGCCGGCCTTGCTCGCGAAACGTTCCTACGGTGCGGAATCCGAGTTTGCCGTAAAGCTGCAGCCCTGCGGCATTGAAGGGTAACGCGAAGAGCACGAGCTTGTGGAACCCCTCGCACTTCGCACGACGTTCGAGCGAACCGAGCAACTGCGATCCAACGCCGGTTCCGCGCGCGGCGCGCTCGATGTAGATCGACAGATCGGCGACGCCGCGGTATGCACAGCGCTGCGAATACGGATTGAGCGATGCCCAGCCCACCGTCCGCCCATCGCGTTCGGCGACGAGCACGCGATATCGATCGGCGTGGGCCGCGTACCACTCCAGCAGCGCTTCCTCGGTCTTCGGATCCTCGTCCAGCGTGGCGCTGCGATCCTCGATGCCCTGATTATATATAGCGCGAATTGCGGCAAGATCACCGGCGGCGGCGTCACGAATGTGTAGCAAGGCGGTGGCGTTAGCGTTAACGGACGACATCGGGATCCTCCGATTCAGTTCGCGAGTACTGCGGTGTCGGCGGCGGCCGGTGAGAACGGCACCAGCCAACGAAAGAGCGCAGTCGCCGCGAAAGCGCCGAGCAGTTGGGCGAGAATGAACGGCCCGACGTCGATCGGTCGAATGCCGGCAAAGGTGTCGCTGAGCGATCGCGCGACCGTGACGGCTGGATTTGCGAACGACGTGGATGAGGTGAACCAGTACGCTCCGACAATATACGCGGCGACCGCATACGGCGTCGAGCTACTGCGCGTTCGCGAGCAGCCCCAGATAACGGCGAGCAGTCCGAACGTCGCGACAAACTCGCTAAGGAGTTGCGCGCCGCCGGCACGCGTGTGCTGCGACGCCGCGAACGGTGCCAGACCAAAAATCGTGTTCGCGAGCGCGACGCCGGCGACGGCGCCGCTGAGTTGCGCACCGATATAGGCGGGAACATCACGCCACAAGAACCCGCGCTGCCACGCATCGGCAAGCGTGACCGCGGGATTGAGGTGCGCCCCGGAAATTGGGCCAAACGCGACGATGATTGCGATAAGTGCACCGCCGGTCGCGACCGCATTCGCGAGTAGCGTGATGCCGACGTTGCCGCCGCTGAGCCGTTCGGCCATGATGCCCGAACCGACAACCGCTAGCAGCAAAAGCGCCGTGCCGATTGCTTCGGCCACCGCACGACGCGCGAGGTTCATCTCAGCAACACGCGGCCGGCGCGGCCGCTGCCACGTCACCGTCGCAACTCGTAAACGCTTCGATGTCTGGGACTTCGCTTTCGCCAACCACGAAATAGGTTTCCCAACGACGGCCGTCGGGATCGGTTGCCCAAATCTTATTTTGTACGGCGTAGCAACACGTTTCGCCGGCCTCGACATCCACGCCGTAGCCGGCTTGCTGGAAACGTGCGGTCGCGGCATCGACCTCTTCGGGTCTCTCCACCACGACGCCGTAGTGCGCGCCTGCGCCGACATTCGTGGTCGCATCGAGGTCGAGCGCGAGCTCGAGGCCAGGCTGCTCGGTCACAAATAGCGCGTAGTCGGGGTAGTGTTTGACTGGATCGGACGCCAGCAGCGTGCGATAGAACGCTACGCTCGCGCCGAGATCGCGTGTCGAGAGGTTGAGATGCACTTTCATACGAGAACCTTTCTCGGGATGACGGATGCAAGCGCCGATTCCAAGCGAGCACGCGCATCCGGTGCCAGTGAATAGTAGCCCCAGGTTCCGCGACGCACGGAGTTGACGAGGCCGGCGTCTTTGAGCAGCTTGAGGTGGTGCGAAACCGTCGATTGATTGAGGTCGAGCCCGGCAGTAAAGTCGCAGACGCAAACCTCATCGGCGGCCCGCGCCAACGTTGCCAGGATAGCCACCCGCGCCGGATCGGCTAGGGCCTTGAAAAGCGTCGCTTCGTCGGCCACATCCCCGCCGTACACGAGCGTCTCCGGACAGCAGCGTTGAATCGACATACTTCGATGCTATGCGTTAGATTGATATTTGTCAATACAGCGTCCAATACGCACGCCACGGTGCCGCCCACGGTGATCCGGGTGCGAGTTACAGCACCGGATAAAGTAAGAAAACGCAGCCGACCAGCGCGATGAACGCACCGCTTAAAACTTCACCGTAGCGCTCGAACGGACCGAATGACAGACGCTGCAAACCCGCGACCGACGTCACGCATAGCGTTATATACGTTGCTATGGTGGAAAGCGCAAACACGAGCGCCATCACGGCAATTAAACCAACGCCGTATTTGCCGGCGGCAAAGAATGCCGGTATGCCCTCAACCATCGGCGACGACCCGAGAATCAAGAGCAGCGTCGTTCGAAGCGACCGGCGGTGCTTATGGTCGTGTGTTGGCGGATCGCTCGCCGCTACCGTACTCTCTTCATGCCACGTGTCGGGCCCGTGATCGTGCAGATGCGTATGTACGTTTGAGGCGCCGTGCCGGTGCAGGTGCGCGTGCTTCACGAGCACGGTCGTGCCGGCAGGGCTCGGCACGTACAACGCATCGTCGCTCGCCGGCAGGCCCGCGCCGTAATGGTGGTGGTCGTGTTCGTCTTCGCTGAAGGCCGCTGGGTACGAATGGACCCGTTCGCCGTGCGCGACCGATACGGTCACCGCGAATCGATGCGGTTCGGGTACCTCGTCGACCGACTCCCAATAAGCACCCCGATGCACGAACTCGAATCGCTGCCCCGATCCGCTGGTGCGGCGGGTCTCGAGCCACACGCGGTCGCCCGAATGTCCCGAGAGTCGAAAATGGGGCGGCTGGCCCGTTTCGAAGATCGAAAGTTCGAGCAGGTCGTGGTCGGCAGCGATTCTCGTCAGTTCCGGGCCGTGGAAGCTCGGGTTCGCGCTACGAACAATATCGTGGCCGTGGCCGTGGCGATGCCCGTGGCCATGGCCGTGGCCCGAGCCCGTTCGGAGTTCGCGCAGCGACGTGATCGCGATCCAACCGCCGAACGCGATTAGAGCGCCACTCGAAACCGTTGAAACCAGATTTCCAAACTTGGTCGCGAAGGCGACGCCGGCGACCCAAACGACGAGCCCGATCAGCAGCGTCGATACGGTGTGGCCCGTACCGGCTACCAGAGCCGCGCGAGCGACTTCGCGCTTGGTCCAGCCTTGCTGGCGGGCGATGAGCGTAATCGGCACCCAATGGTCGGGTACGACCGTATGCAACACGCCAACCGCCGCGACGGCACCGATGAGCAGCCACTCCGGGCCCACGGTCACTGCGCGCCGCCCGTACGCTCGCGCCGGTCGACGCGGTTACCGTAACCACATCCGTAACGATGGCCAGCGCCGTTGATGCCGTCGCGTTCAGGCTTAGCAATCGCGAGCCGTAGCGAGCGATAGAGGCTGCGCCCGGTGCGGGCACGGGCCGGTAAGTAACGGAAGCGCGCGGCGAGTGCAACCCGGGGCAGGGATCGATTCCCGGCCCGCTTGATGCGCGCAAACCGAACGGCGGGAGCCGCGATCTTATCACGCTGTCTCCAAGCCGGCGGTGGATAAAATGTAGGAGCAGCCTGCACGCGCCGAATCGTAGCAATATCGCTACGCCGCGTCAATGAACTGCCACGGCTCGGCCGCCCTAACTCACTGTGGTTTGAGTTTACGACCGGTATTCCGTATTCGATCGTTCTCGTTAGCGAGTTTAACCGGTAATAGCGTTGCTCGGTGCATCGCCCACCTCTCCGGTTCAACGCGAAAGCCCCGCAACTTCGGCTCCGCTTCGAACGGTGCCGACGTGACCATTTGCGCGTGCTCCGTGATTTGTGACCGCAGTCATTGAAGGTCCGCCTGGACGCTCTGAAGTTACACGGTCGTGCCAAACGCTTGACTTATATGTGACGAGCATATATGCTAGATGCATAGAAGGGGTGCGCGGTGGCAGACTTATCCGAAGCTACGTTTCTAGCCGCTTACGACGCGACGTCCTTTGACCGTCCGTCGCTGGCAACCGACGTGGCCGTGCTCACGATCCGCGATGACGCCCTGTTCGCCTTGATGGTGCGCCGTTCCGAGCATCCGGAGCGCGGTAAGTGGGCGCTACCGGGCGGCTTCGTCGATACGCTGCTCTCGCTCGAGGACAATGCTCGGCACATCGTCGAGCGAAAAGCGGCTCTGCACGACATCTATCTCGAGCAACTCTACACCTTTGGTGGCGTCGACCGCGATCCACGTACGCGTATTGTCACGGTCGCGTATTATGCGCTCGTTCACGCCGAGCGATTAGCTCACATATCGGCTAACGCCGAACGCTGCTTGGCTCACATTGTCGTTCCGTGGACCGGCGAAACCGGCGGTCCGGTCGACCTCCTTGATACACGCGGTCGCCGGTTGGAAATTGCATTCGATCATCGCGACATCATCGGCATGGCGATCAAACGTCTGCGCGGCAAACTCGCGTACACGCCCGTCGGCTACGAGTTGTTGCCCAAACGCTTTACCTTACTCGAGCTTCAGCGCATTCACGAAATCATTCAAAATGCCGCCGTCAACAAAGACTCGTTCCGGCGGCGCATGCTCGCCTCGGGCGAACTCGATGCGACCGCTGCGGTCCAAGCCGGCGTCGGCCACCGTCCGGCCACGCTCTATCGTCTGCGTAACAGAAAGAAGACTACCCATGGCTGATATTCGCCGTTTTCCATTCGTCCATCATCTGCGCGCCGATCAAACCGCGCACATCCTGCACTACCGTGGTGAACGACTCATCGCCAGCGGCCGCGGAATCTCGACTTGGGTCTGGCCGCTAAGCGACAGCGTATCGGAAATACCGGTCGACGACCGCGATCTGGTGCTGGCCGTGCACGGCCGAACGGCAGATTATCAAGACGTGGCAGTGCAGGGCGTAGTCACCTACCGCGCTATCGCACCCGAGCAACTCGCTGCGCGCGTCGACTTCGCGCTCGACCTCAACCGCGGCCGGTACGTACGTGAGCCGCTTACACGCATCGAAGCGTTACTCTCGCAACTCGCGCAAGAGGAGGTTCTGCGCTACTTAGCACGCACGCCGATTCACGGCTTTCTCACCGATGGGGTGGCCCGGCTGCGCGAAGCCATCGACGCCGCGCTGGCCGGAGCGCCGCAGCTGCCCGAGTTCGGCCTCGCGGTGACTGCCGTGCGCATAACGGCGATCCGGCCCAATCCCGACTTAGAAAAGGCCATCGAAGCGCCGATGCGCGAGCGGATCAAACAAGAATCCGATGAAGCCGCGTTCTCCCGGCGCGCGTCAGCCGTGGAAAAAGAACGCGCGATCGCGGAGAACGAGATGCAGAATCGTATCGAATTAGCTCGGCGCGAAGAACAGTTAGTGGAACAGGCCGGCACCAACGCCAAGCGCAAAGCGCAGAGCGACGCCGAAAGTACCGCGATCGGCGCCGATGCCGAAGCGCAGCGCATCAACGTCGTCGACGGCGCGCGTCACGAAATCGAAGGCCGGCGACTCGGCATGCTGCGTGAAATGCCGAGCAGCGTTCTGGCGACCGTAGCCGCAAGCGCTTTCGCCGATCATCTCGAGCATATCGACACCCTGCAAATTACGCCCGATCTCGTTGCGTCGATCGTATCGCGCTTTGGCGGAGCGGCGCGAGGTGCTTGACCATGGCGCAGCTTTTTCCACGCATCGTCATTGTCACGCGCCCGACAGAATTAGAACTGCTCGTGCAAGAACACGGAACGCGCCAGCAGGCCCGGTTCGCCGTCAGCGCCGAGGCCCAATTTGCCGAGTTGGTGCAGCGCGATGCCGCACAGCATGCCGCCGTAGCGACCGTAGTCGGAGGATTGCCGCGCGCTTGGCGTCGGGCCAGCATCGCACGCGATATGCTGCCGACTTTTTTGTTCGATCCGGGCGACGTGGTCGTCGCGATCGGCCAAGACGGACTCATCCCCAACGTTGCAAAGTATCTCGATACGCAATTGGTGCTCGGGATTAATCCGGACCCTGCGCACTATGCCGGCGTTCTCGTACGCCACGATCCGGCCGATGCACCGCAACTGCTCGCGCTCGCCGTTGCCCAGCGGGTCGACTACGAGCGGCGGACGATGGTCGAAGCGCGACTCGATGATGGGCAGACGTTACGGGCGCTCAACGAGATATTCGTCGGCCATCAGAGCCATCAATCAGCCAAGTACCGGCTATCGATCGACGGCGTACACGAGCGTCAATCGTCTTCCGGCTTTATTGTCGCCACGGGTACCGGTGCCACCGGCTGGGCGAGTTCAATCATGCGCGAGCGGGCCGGGCAATTGTCGTTGCCGTTACCACGCGAGCCGGGGTTGGCGCTCTTCGTTCGCGAGGCGTTTGCCGCGCCCGGCTTCGGCACGAGTATCACCGCAGCGACACTCGCGAAAAGTGCCGCCAGTGCCGTGTCGGAAATGAGTTCGGGTGGCGTCATCTTCGGCGACGGCATCGAGGAAGATTTTCTGCGCTTCGCTTGGGGCCGGACCGTCGCCATCGCGCCCGCCGACCATCCGTTGAAACTCATCGCGTGAAGCGGTTTACCGTTGCGGTCACGGACGCATTCGGGAAAGTGCACGTTCGGCGCGATGACCCACGACCCGTGAAGTTCGTCGGTGTCGGCGCAACGCCGCGAATGACTATTTGTTTCCGGCCGGCGCCGTCCACAGATATTGGTCGAGAGTGGTGTTGTGCTCGTCAATGAACGACAGTTTTACATCGCCGGAGTAGCGTAGGCCCGAGCGATACGTCTGGATCATTTGCGCGGCGTACGCATTCTTCGACGTCGCGTCAAGCGCGCGCCAGGCGTCGAGCCGGTCAGCTGTGACCGTAACGGCCAGATTGCGCCACACGGCCTTCGCCGTATCGAACTCGACGGCGCGGAACAATACGCCGTTTACAACGACTGAGGGCAGCGGCTGCGGCGCTGGTGCGGCAGCCGGCGTAGAAGCTAACACAACAGCGAGATAGAGCCCGAGCATCGCTTAGAGCGCAGCCATAATATCGGAGTCGGAGATGCACGCGGCGTGCAGCATGTCGAGCGCGGTCTTGCGGTCGTGGCCGAGCCGAAATTGGGCGATGAGCCGCTTTTTGCGTGACGCGTTTAACTGCTGGCAATATGAAGCCGCCGCCGTCGTGCGATTTGCCGCCGGTATTACCGGAACCGTAACCGCCGCTGGTTCGACGCTAACGGGTGCGCCGGAGCCCGGGGCTTGAACGTGCAGCGCTGGTCCCGACCCGGGAACGGCCGGCACCGTGATCACGGTGGGCGGTGGTGGCGGTGAAAGCGGATTAGCGGTGCCGATCGGCGCTCCGGTATAGTGAATGCCCGAGCAGCGTTTCGCAAGGTCGGCGTACTGACCGTTGGGGTCGAAGGCGAACCCTTGTTTGGCCATCGACAAACAGGTGTCGATCTGGCGCTGGAAGACGATCTCGTTCACGAACTCTTGGCACTTTTTATTCGAACCGTTGAGCGGAATGACCAGGCCCAGGGTTCCACCCGTATTCGCGTAGCTGCCGACGCCCACGCTGCCGGGATTTGAAGAGTCGCCGCGATAAACACTCGACGCGACATACGGACCGGCACATTGAATCCCGGGTCCGAATGCATTGACGCCCGGATCTGAAAAGTTGTTTTGCTGACTGATGTTTTGCCCGCTGGGGCTCGACGTAGCGGAGGCCGTTGTGGTTTGCTGGTTCGGCGTCACGTTGACGGTTTGATCAGCTTGAGCCGGCACGCTGCTCAGTCCAATAACCAGTGCTGTGCCGCAAGCCGCCATGAACTTTCGCATCGGTGCCCTTCTTTACTTCGCGTCGTTACAGTGAGTCATTACGTGAAAGAGCGCGAGGCGGGCGCCGGTCAATGGAACCGGCACCCTCTCCGCCTTAGATTAGTTGCCGAACGACGTCTGCACGCCGGTCGAGAACGTGGTGGTCATTTGGTTGATCGAACCGTGGATCGTCGTGTTGGACGTATCGCCGCCCTTGAAGAACGTGACGTTCGCTTGCGCGGCGAAATTCTGTGATTTTTGACCGTACAGGTTGAGGTTGCCGCCGAGCGACGAGTTCGGCGCCAGGCCGGTCAGATCGGCGCCGATCGCGCCGGCCTTGCTGCTGGTTTCCGAAACGGTCAGTTGCGCGCCCGCATACGAATCCCATGAGGTCGTGTGGCTATCGATGCTGCCGGTGACCGACGTCGTGTTCGACGACGTAACGTTCATCAGGCCGGCGGCGCTGGCCGGAATGGCAAGTCCGAGGAACATCGCCGAAACCGCTGCGGCGGAGATTGCTTTCGACAAATTCATCTAGAGTGGCTACCTATCTTTGCTAACACGATAGAAGCGATGTAGATATCGCCGTATCAAGAGTGAGGTGCACCGGAAGCAGAAGTGCCGCCGTCGCTACGAACAATATCTCCGCGTGCATGCCCGGCTATCGCGTCGTGCTTCCCGATACTAAAGTGCTTTAGCACTATGCGCGAAAGAATACTATTTGCGCTCTCTACATACGCCTGCGTCATTACATCGCGTACTACCACTATTTATTTTCATGTCGCCGATCTGTCGTATCACTGCAGCGTTTTTGCGGCTCATGCATCTACCAGTTCGAGCACAACGCGGTCACTCGAATACCGGGACTGTCACGCCGTAAACACGAGATCGTAAGCAGCGTGCGCGTGCCGCAGGCGCCAAGTTCAGCCGCCGCGTAGAATCGTGTATGCGCCAGAATAAGTCCGCTTATCGCATGCAAGACGGCGTCGTCGCAAGCGCGCGACCGTAGTGGCACAACGCGGTTTGGTCGGTGCGATCGGCAATACGCCGCTACTTGAACTTCCCGCTCTCTCGAAAGCACTCGGGCGCACGATCTTCGGTAAAGCCGAGTTTCTCAATCCCGGCGGTTCGGTCAAGGATCGGGCGGCTCGCGGCATCATCGAGAACTTCGAGCAGCGCGGGTTGCTGCAACCCGGGGGCACGATCGTCGAAGGTACGGCCGGGAATACCGGCATCGGATTAACGCTCGTCGCAAACGCGCGCGGCTATCGCACGATCATCGTCATGCCCGACGATCAAGCCGCTGAAAAGTATGCCTTATTAGGTATTTACGGCGCCGACCTGCGCGTCGTCGAAGCCGCTCCGTTTACGAACGAAGCGCAAAACTACTATCATGTCGCGCGCCGCACCGCCGAATCGATTCCCGGTGCCGTATGGGCCAATCAATTCGAGAACACGGCTAACCGTGACGCGCACGAGTGGACGACGGGCCCGGAGATCATCGCGCAAACCGGCGGCGCCATCACCGCCTTCGTCGCCGCGGCCGGCACCGGCGGGACCATCGCCGGCGTGGGCCGCGCCTTGCGCAAGCACGACATCCGGATCCGCATCGTGCTCGCCGATCCGTATGGCTCGGCTCTCTTCAATTACGTCCGGCACGGCAAACTCGAAGCCGAGGGCGACTCGAACGCCGAAGGAATCGGGATCAAGCGGATCACGGCGAACTTCGCCGGCGCGCCAATCGACGATGCCGTGCGCATCGACGATCGGACCATGGTCGAGATGGCGCACTGGCTGCTACGCGCCGAAGGGATCTTTGTGGGCGGGTCGGCTGCGCTCAACGTCGCCGCGGCGGCACGCTATGCGCGAACCTTACCGCCGGGCAGCCGCGTCGTGACGATTCTGTGCGACGGCGGCGATCGCTATCGCTCGCGGCTTTACGACCCCGCTTGGCTCGCAGCAAACGACGTGTCGCCGCGGTCCACCGATCTCTCATTCTTGGCAGAGTAAGCCAAGACGCCGACCGCGCCGACCACAAACAAACCGGCGCGATCGGCTTGGACGGCCTCGCGACGCCGCGTATCGAAGAGCTTGGACATGGCCGACCTACTCGATCCCAACACCCTAACGTCGCCGGCATTCAATCGGCGCGCGTTCGTCGGCTTGAGCGCCGGCGCAGCCGCAGCGGCATCAACCGCGGCAGCCGGCATGGCGCAAAGCACCTCGGAATTCGGTAAGCCGCATCCGCCGATCGTCGCCGAAGACGACCCGGCGATCGAAGCCGCGCACGTCAGCTTGGCGCGCCCCGGCATCGCGCTCGACGCGTATGCCGCGTGGCCGAAGTCGATGACGGCGGCAACGCCGGGCATCGTTATGGTGCAGCACATTTGGGGCGTCGACAGCACGCTGCGCGACGACGTGCGCCGCTATGCGAAGGCCGGCTACCTGTGCATCGCGCCGAGCCTGTATGCACGCTCGAAACCGCCGGCCGGCGACGGCACAAGCGATATCGCGCTATTCCGGCCGGCCGCGGCGGCGCTCGTCGACGACGTCGTCGCCGGCGACCTGCTGGCCGGACACGACTGGATTCGGGCCAAAGCCGCGCACGCCAAAATCGGCATAACGGGCTTCTGCATGGGCGGCGCGATCGCGCTCAAGCAACTCATCGGTACGCACACCTACGCCGCAGCGTCGGTCTTCTACGGCGACGTGCGGCCCGGAACACCGCGCGGAATGCCGACGACCGCGGACACATTCGCCTACACCGCGAACATCAGCACGCCGCTGCGTGGCAACTATGGCGAACGCGACACCAGTATCGCTGCTGCCGACGTGCGGGCCATGTTCGCCACGTTAACCGTCGCGCACGAACTCAGCATCTATCCCGAAGCGGGCCATGCATTTTTCGACGATACGCGCGCAGCGTACGTGGCATCGGCCGCGACCGACGCCTGGACCAAGACGCTGGCCTGGTTCACCACCTATCTCTAAGGCGACGCCGTGCTGACGATCGTTCACGCCGCGGACGTTCATCTCGAAACGATCTTCGCCGAGGTCCGCGGCGGCAGCCGCCGGCGGGCTGCGCTGGCCGACGCCTTCGTGCGCATCGTCGACTTGGCGATTGCGCGCAACGCCGACATCCTGACCATCGGCGGCGACTTGTTCGAATCGCAACGGGCCGGTCCGCAAACCGCGCGTTTCATTTACGAGCAGTTCACGCGCTTCGGCCGGCCGGTCTTCATCGCGCCCGGTAATCACGACCCGTACGCGGCACGGTCGCTGTATGCCCGCGACGATAAGCCGGCGAACGTGCGCGTCTTCGCCGAAGCGGCGTGGGCCGCGTTTCCGCTCGCCGATGATATCACGCTGTATGGTTTCGGCCACACGCCGGCCGAACCCGGACGACCGTTCGCGGGCGCCCGGTTCGACCGGCCGGGCGTACGCATCGCGCTCGTCCATGGAAGTGATGAGGATCGTTGCCCGCCCGGCAAACGCGCCACCGCGCCGTTTACCACAGCGGAGATAACGGCCGCCGGTGCGACCGTGGTGCTGGCGGGACACTATCACGCCGGGTACGTGGTCGAGAGCGCGGGTTGCCCCGTCCTCGCTTATCCCGGTTCACCCGAACCCATCCGCTTCGGTGAAGGCGGAAATCATGGTGCGCTCGTCATCAGCGTCGTTGCCGGCGGCGTGCGCGCCGAAGCCGTGCCGATCGCGCAAACCCGGTTGCCGGAAGTTGACGTTCGCGTCGACGGCGCGACGAGCGAACGCGCCGTCATCGCGGCAGTCGATGCCGCCGTCGAGAGCTACGGCCGATCCGACTACGTGCGCGTTCGCCTTATGGGGGCCGTGTCGCCCGCGACGCGGATCGACCGCACATTACTCGCGGATCGCTGCGGAGCACCGCTCGCGGCTCTTGAAATCATTGACCGGACGGTTTCCGCCGACTACGCGGCCCTGGCGCGACAACCCAACGTTCGCGGCCACGTCGTGAGCGATTTGCTGGGCCGCTCGCAAGCCGGTGATCCCGACGCCGATCGCGCACTCGCGTACCTCGTCGCGGCGTTCGAAGGCAGCGAGATCGCACCGTGATCATCACCTCCCTTGACGTCGCCGGCTTCGGCCGAATCGTCGACCGGCACTTCGCTTTCACGACCGGGCTCAATGTTGTTTTCGGCCCGAACGAGAGCGGCAAATCGACGCTGGCGAACGCGATCGTGGCAACGCTGTACGGCGTCGAGCAAAAGAAAAAAGCGTGGCGACCGTGGCTCGGTCCGGCGTTCGCAACGCGTCTGACCTACCGGCTCGTCAACGGCGAGCAGATCGAGATCCAGCGCGACTTCGATCGCGACGCCAAAGGCTTGCACGTCTACGACCGCAGCGGCAACGAAATTTCGAGTCAGTCCAGCGGTGGCAAATTCAATCCCGGTGAGGAACACCTCGGAATTCCGCTCGAGGTTTTTCTGAACGCCGCTTGCGTCAAACAGCAATCGGTCGCAATCGACGCGGGCCGCGACGCCGCACCGATCGCGGCGCATTTAGCCCGCGCGCTCGACGGCGGTCCGCGCGAAGACGCCGCGCTCGGTGCGATCGCCCGGCTCGAAGAGGCTTTGCGCGTGCACGTCGGCAGCGGGCGCGCGCGCAAGAACGCCCCGTTGCGATCGCGTCGGACCTTAGCTCAAGAGCAACAAGCGAAGGTCGATGAAGCACGTGCGCGGCTGCAGGCGCTCGACGACCTGCGCAAGCGGCTCGAACGCGCCGGCCATGACTGCGAGCGGCTCGCCAATGCCGGCACCGAGATCGAACGTCGGGTGCGATCGCTGCGCGCCGGCACGATCGCGCAGCGGCTGGCCAACTTGCATGCGTTTCGAGCCGAGCTGGCCGCCCTGCAAGCCGATCGAGCAGCGTATGATGACGTGGCCGCCTTTCCCGCCGAACGCGAGCCCGAATGCATCACCGCCTTTGCGGCTTGGAGCGCCACGCAGCACGCTTCGACAACGGCACAAGCCGAAGCCAGGTCGGCCCAGTTGAGCGATGCGGAACGCACGGAGCTGGAACGGCGACGACGCGATGCCGGCTCGATCGACGAGGCAACGTTTGAGGCGCTGACGGCCGCGCATGCACGCGCGACCGCAGCCCATACGAGCGCGACGGTTGCCGCTCGCGAAGCTGCTGCGACGCGCGTCGATCCGCGTGCTTCGAATAACCGCAATGCCTGGCTGGCGACTGGTTTAGCGGCACTCTGCGTGGCGGTCGGTTGTGCCATCGCGCACAGTTGGACGTGGACCGCGTTGGCCGCGATTATTGCCGTGGCTGGGGTGGTCATCGCCTACGCGCGCGACCGGGAACGTACCGCCCGCGTGCGGCGGGCACAATCGAGCCAGTCCGTCGCCGACGACGCATTACGCGCCGAAGAAGCGGCCGGTAATGCCGTGCGCGCGGTTCTTGAACCGCTGGGCATCGCCGGCTTCGATGAACTCGTCGCCCGGCGGAACCGCTTAGCCGAACTGTTCGCGCGCAAACGCAATGCCGAGCGCAGCCTCGACCGAGCGCGCGCCGCGCGCCTCGCGGCTGAGGCAGCAAACGCGACATTCGACCGGGTTGTGGCCGCGGTCGTCCCGATCGACGGCCGAGATCGGATTGCCGCGATGCAAACACTCAACGCGTTAGCGGCCCGCCGGCGCGAGCGCGACGGCATCGTCGCCCACCTCCATGCGCTCGAAATGCGGCGCTCGACAATTCTCGGCAGCGACGATGAATATTTGCTCGAAGCGGAGCTGCGCGAATTGCAGCGCGCGGGCGTCGATGCAAGCGATGAAGATACGCCCGGTGCGCTACGCGTGATGGAAGCGGAAGCCCGGGCCGTGACGGAAGCGTTGCGGATCGCGCGCGAAACGTCCGCACGCCTCGGCGGCGAACTCGAAGGCGCGCAATCGCAAGTACCGGACTTAGCCGCACTCGACGAAGAATTCGCACGAACCACGCTCGAGATCGCGCGGATCGAAGCGTTCGAGCGCGCCGTCACGCTCGCCAAAACGACGCTTGAAGCGCGCACCCAAGAAATCCACGCCGCCTTTGCGCGCCGGCTCGAAGATTATGCCGCAGCAACGCTCGAAACGATTACCGCCGGACGCTACGCGCAAATATTTGTCGATCCGGCAAATCTCGCCATTCGCGTTCGCGTTCCCGAAACCGGCGCAATTCACGATCTGGCAACGGTTTCGGCCGGCACGCGTGACCAAACGTACCTCGTCGTGCGCTTTGCGATGGCGCGCATGTTTGCCGAAGGAATCGAAACGCCGCCGCTGCTCCTCGACGACCCGTTCGCCTATTGGGATAACGCCCGCATCGAGCGCTGCTTGCCGGTCATCGAGCACGCCGCCCGCGATGCCCAGGCCATCCTCTTCACCGCAAGTGCCGAATTAGCGGCCGCCGCGGTGCTGCGCGGCGCGCGGCGGCTCGACTTAGCCGACCCGCTTTTAGCCGCGGCGCGGTAGGTCAAGGTTTGCACTACGCTACGCTGACGACGGTCGGGTGCGCCCCGAGCGGTTCGCGCCCACGAGTTTTCGTGTGGAGTCCGCAAGCAATATTGAAACGCCGGGATCTTCGCCAGCAGCAGGGCCCATCTGCGCCATTACGGCTTCGCCTCGATGCATTAAGACGGAGTTCAAAAACGCGAGCGCCCAACGGAACGCCGTTTCACTCTTGGTTAGAAAGTAATTGAGCGCATTCTCGACGGTTAATGGCGCGGTACTACCCGACGAAAATTCGGTCCAGCCGGTCGAGTCTTAAAAGGCGAGAAAGGCTACCGGAATGTTGTAGCGGATGCGCTACCGGCGCAGAACGATCGGACGAAGCTTCGTTCACCGTAGCATCGACAGTCGACGCGGCCGAATGGGCTACGCCGGTTCAAGATACCACTCTCGGGATTGCAGTCGGCGGTACAATCACCGGCTCGGAAATGCACTTAACGCAATGTCACCCGCCGCCGTCAGCCTCCGGATCGACCCGTTCCACCGCAATGAGCACCTGATTTTTTCCGTGCAGCTTTAAAAACGTAATGGTGACTTCGACGGGACCATGCGTGAATGGGAAAAAGTAATTGAAGCGTTCGGTGACCTGATCTTTACTGCGCAGGAAGATTTGCAGCCGGCCTTCGAATTCTTGTACGGCGGTGCACGGGGCAACGTCGCGAAAGAAATTCTTACCGATGACCGCTTCGCGATCGACGCGCGCCAGCCGCGCCTCGTATTGATTGTAGGCGACGATCGTGCCGCCCGGGTCGACGACGATCGCGCCGAACGGCATTGCGTCGAGTTGGTCGAGCGAGACATTGACTAACCGCCAGAGGGCCTCAGCGTCGGCTTCGTTCACACTTCCCATTGCCTTACGATTTCGGCTTCAAGTCGTGCAGCGCTCGTAGCGCACTATCGATGTGCCCGAGCGGTTCGAGATTCGTGTACGACTCGACGACCATACCGTCAGGCGCGATGACGTATGACACCCGATTGGCGAACGTGCCGAGCAGTACGGCATCGTAGCTACGAGCGATTTTCAAGCCGGGGTCGCTGGCCACCAGGAAGTTCGAGCGGCACTCTTGGGTTGAGAACTTCTTTTGCGTTTCGATCGTATCGGCACTGACACCGATGACCGTCGCGCCGTATTTATGGAAATCGGCAATGTGATCCGAAAAAGCGTGCGCTTCGACCGTGCAGCCGCTCGTGAACGCCTTCGGAAAGAAATACAATACCACCGGACCCTTGGCCAGCGCCGCCTTCAGACTGAAATCTTGCGCCGTGCCGCCGAGCGCCGCCTGGGTGGCAAAGTCGGGCGCGGCCACACCGTCCTTGAGCGCCGCACCGGCCGCTGCCGGGCTCAGAACAATCGCCGCGGCGAGCAGTAACCATGATAACTTCATAACGCTCCTACAAACCCATGAGACGAGCGATGACGAGTCGCTGCACTTCGTTCGTTCCTTCACCGATTTCGTTGATCTTTTGATCGCGATACATGCGTGATACCGGGTACTCGTCCATGAAACCGTAGCCGCCGTGAATCTGCACCGCCTCGTTCACCACGCGCCGCGAGACTTCACCGGAATACAGCTTGGCCAGCGACGCCGTCATCGCGAAGTCGCGACCCTCATCCTTTTCCCAGGCGGCTTTGAGCACCATGACCTTGGCATGTTCGATCTCCATGAGCATATCAGCCAACTTGAATTGAATGGCCTGGAACTTGGAAATCGATTGCCCGAATTGAATGCGGGCTTTCGCATACTTGAGCGCTTCATCGTACGCACCCCAGGCCAGCCCAACGGATAGCGCGGCAACCGATATGCGCCCACCGGACAAAATCGTCAGAAACTGGCGCAAGCCGCTACCACGCTCGCCCAGCACGTTATCCGCCGGCACGATCGCATCGGCGAACGAGAGCTCGCGGGTGTCCGACGCCCGCCAGCCCATCTTGTTATATTTCTTGGAACGGCTAAAACCGGGTGCGTCCTGAGGCACGATGAGGTTGGTAATCTCGTTGCGGCCGTCGGCTTGCGTGCCGGTAACGGCGGTGATCGTCGTGCCGCCGGTCAGGTCGGTGCCGCTATTGGTAATGAAGGCTTTGGTTCCGTTAATGATCCAGTTACCGTCGCGCAGCTCAGCTCGGGTCTGCGTTCCGCCCGCATCCGACCCGGCGCCGGGCTCGGTCAACCCGAAGCCCCACAGCCGGTGCCCTTGCGCCAGCGGAACGAGATACGTCTGCTTTTGCGCCTCGGTCCCAAACAGCGCGAACGGCGAGGCTCCGAGCGACACGTGCGCCGCCAGCGTGATCGCGACCGACGCATCGACGCGAGCGATTTCCATGACCGCGAGCGCGTAACTGACGGTATCGGCACCCGCCCCGCCGTATTCTTCGGGAAACGGCAAGCCGAACAGCCCGAGCGTCGCCATCTGCTTGACGATTTCGTATGGGAAACGCGCTTCGCGGTCCAACGCTTCGGCTTGCGGCGCTACGACTTCACGGGCAAAGTCGCGGCACAGGTGCGCGATTGCTTGTTGATCACCTGACAAATCGAAGTTCATGGGCGAAGGTATGACTCAGGGTTGTTCGGAAAAATCCCTTTTAATGCGAGGCGGCCCAACCACATGATCAGCCTCCGCGGTGTCACGCTCACCTATCCCAACGGCGTACGCGCGCTTGATGATGTCGACCTCGAAGTTGCGAAGGGGTCGTTCGTTTTTCTCGTCGGTCACTCGGGAACGGGAAAATCGAGTCTGCTCAAACTGTTGTATCGCGAGATGCGACCGTCGGCCGGCGAGGTGACCGTCGACAACGTCCGCGTCGATCGCCTGCGTCGCGGTAAGGTGCCGGAACTCCGGCGCAACATCGGAGTCGTCTTTCAGGACTTCAAATTGCTCTCGCATAAAACCGTCTGGGAGAACGTGGCGTTCGCCTTACAGGTGACGGGCGCAAATAGCAGGGACGTCGCGCGCCAAGTGCCGCGGTCGCTCGATTTGGTCGGTCTTTCGCACAAGAGCCGGATGTTTCCAACCGAACTATCGGGCGGCGAACAGCAACGCGCGGCGATCGCGCGCGCGCTCGTCAACAATCCGAAAATTCTGCTGTGCGATGAACCAACCGGAAACCTCGACCCGTCGAACACGACGGAAATCATGGAATTGCTCCAACGCATCAATCTCAAAGGCACCACGATCGTGGTTGCGACGCACAACGCGGCCGTTGTCGACCGCATGCGACGGCGAGTCATCCGGCTCGAAAACGGTAAGGTTCTTCACGACGACGAGCGAGGCTACTATTTCCGTGGACTGGGGCAAACTCAAGTTCTTTCTGGGTGAAGTCGGCGCGAACTTCACCCGCAATGCAACGATGCAATTCACGGCAATCGGCACCGTGGCGGTAACGATCGTCATGCTCGGCGCCTTTTTATACGTACGCGATACGCTCGCATCGTTCGGCACCGGAATGTTATCGAAAATAGAAGTCGCCGTGTACCTCAACGATAACGTCGACGACGCCGCGGCCAAAGAGGTCGCGGTACGCTTCGCTCAAGACCGGCGCATTCTGGGCGCCACCTACGTTCCCAAACGTGACGGATTGCGTCACATGAAGACCGTCCTGGGCAAGGATTTCGACACCTCGCTGCTCACCTCGAATCCGTTCCCGAATGCCTTCCACGTGCGCGTCCGGCAGCCCGAGGAAGTGCCGGCCGTCGCCGCGACGATCGCGAAATTTCCCGGCGTCGCGAAAACCGACTATGCCGCCGATACGGTTACGAAACTCTTACGCATCGTGGCAATCGTCGCACGTGCGGGTTTGGTCATGATCGGCCTGCTCGTTTTCACCGCCGCGATCATCATTGCCAATACGATCCGGTTGACCGTCTTCGCGCGGCGGCGCGAGATTGCGATCATGCAACTTGTCGGCGCGACGAATATGTATATTCGCATGCCGTTCATCGCCGAGGGGATGCTCGCGGGTGTGCTCGGCGCGGCGCTGGCCCTGGGCGTGCTTTACGCGGCGCGGGTCGAACTCATTCCAAAGCTGGCCGCGACGCTGGCGTTCGTGCCGTTTCACGCCAACGAACCACTGCTTGCCGCGCAGTGTTTGGCGGTCGGTGCGGCGGTTGGCTTCATCGCCGCGTGGTTTTCGGTCGGCCGGTATTTGCGTGCGTAGCGTCGCGGGGAAGCGTTGACGGCCAAAGCGGCCCCGGCGGCGGCGCGCTACACGATCCTCGTCGTCGACGACGATCGCAACCTGCGCACGATCATTCGGACGAATTTAGAGCTGGCCGGATACGGCGTGGTCACCGCGAACGACGCGGCAGCGGCGCTGGCGTTTCTGGCGCACGAGATTCCCGATCTCATCGTGCTCGACGTCGTGCTGCCCGGTATGGACGGCTTCGAGCTGTGCCGGCGCATCCGCCGCCATCCGACGTGTGCGCACGTACCGATCATGATGCTGACGGCGCGCGGTGAGACCGAAGACGCCGTCGCCGGCTTCGAGGCGGGCGCCGACGATTATGTTGCCAAGCCGTTCGCACCACGCGAAATGCTGGCGCGCGTCCGCGCGAAGATTCGCCGCGTGGCCGTCGATTCGTCGCTCAATCCGCTCACTCGGCTGCCCGGCAATCTCGCCATCGAAAACGAGATTCGGCGCCGCTTCGAGGGCCGTTTGTCGTGGGCCGTGGTGTACATCGATCTCGACAACTTCAAGGCCTTCAACGACGTTTACGGCTTCGTCCGCGGCGATGAGGCAATCCGGTTGCTCGCTTCAACCTTGCAGAGCGCGGTTCGCGCGGGCGGTGAAGATGACGATTTCGTGGGCCACATCGGCGGCGACGACTTCATTCTCGTTACCGACCCCAGCCGCGCCGAGGCCCTCGCCCGCACGATCGCCGCGTCATTCGAGCGCGACGTGCGCGGGCTGTACGATCCGGCCGATCTCGAACGCGGCTGGATCATGACGACCGACCGGCGCGGCGCCGTCAGCGTTTATCCCGCCATGTCGCTCTCAATTGCCGTTGTCACCGACGAGCGCCGCAAGATCACCAATTATCAACAGATCGGCGAAGTCGCCGCCGAACTCAAACGCTTTGCTAAAAAACAAAGCGGCTCGTATATCGCCACCGACAAGCGCAAGATTTGATGCATCGCTTCGCGCTCATCGCGATCGCCGCAGCCATTCTGGCGCTGCCGCCGGCGCAACCAATCTTCGGCCGCAGCGTCGATGCGAAGATCCACGACCAGCAACAAAAAATCCATGCGGCCCACGAGCGGCTGATCCAGGGCCGCGACCAGCTCCATGGAGCGCAGGCCAAAGTCAGCTCGATTACGGATCAGCTCGCCCAGACCAATCGCACGATCGGCGCCGTGAACGGACGCTTGAACGATCTCGCGGCGCACATCGCATCGACGCAACGGAAATTAACCTGGACCCACGTCCAGCTCGACGCCGCGCGCCGCACCGTCGCACGGCACGATGAGGCGCTCAAACGGCGCCTCGTCAACGCCTACGAGCACAGCGATCTGGGCTACATCGACGTGCTGCTCGAGGCGCGCTCCTTCGCCGATTTCGTCGACCGCTGGAATGCGGTGCGCTTGGTCGTACGCGCTAACGAAGTTACGATTCGCGAACGACGCGCGGCCGAAGCGCGGGTGGCGGGCATCGAATCGTCGCTGCTGGGCGTGCAGAGCGAGCTCGGCGCGCAACAGACGCAGGCCAGCCACGAGCATGCGGCACTAGCGGCGCTCGCCGGCGAACGACTGGGCCTGCTGGCCGCGGCGCACCGCGAGCAAACGGCGGCGGCGGCCCAGGTCGTGCAATACGAAGAGATGACGGCGGCCGAAGAGGCGGCGCTCGAAACGCTCATCCGCCAGAAGCAAGCCGAAGAAGAAGCGCGCCGCGAAGCCGAACGCCGGGCACGCCAGTTGGCCGGCGAACCGGTAGCGCCCCTCAGCGGAGCGCCCGGCAGCGTCATGTGGCCGGTGTCCGGCCCGATCACCTCGGGCTTCGGCATGCGCAACCACCCGGTGTTCGGTCGCTTCATCATGCACGCCGGAATCGATATTGCCGCGGCCCAAGGGACCACGATCGCCGCCGCCGCGACGGGCCGCGTTATCTTGGCGCAGTCGGCCGGCAACTGCGGCAATATGATCACCATCGATCACGGCGGAGGGATGGCAACGAACTATTGCCACCTGTCGCAAATCTTCGTCGGCGTCGGTCAAGACGTCCAGCGCGGACAAGCGATCGGCGCCGTCGGCATGACCGGCGACGCGACCGGGCCACACTTGCATTTCGAGGTCCGCATCAACGGCAGGCCCGTCGATCCTTTGGGGTATCTACACTAAGCTTCGGTTAAACGTTGGCGTCCGAAGCTGCTTCTCAGCCTTCAGGCGTAACATTTGCCTGGCCGGGCGGGTCCAAACGAGGACAGAACTGCCGACGCCCCTTTGAACCGAGGTTCACGACACGTTGTCTACCCGCTTGCGGCTCGTCCTTGCCGCTCTTATCGTCGCCGTCGCCGCACTGGGCGGCGCTGCTTACGTTGGGCGCGCGTCGGCCGACGACAGCGCGGTCATTTCGCAAACCGGCACGCGTATCGCCGGACTCGATCTGAGTTTGCTGTCCGGGTCGACCGGGAACGCGAACCGCGATATGGTCGCGATGGCCTATAATCGCGTTCAGAGCGCCTATTATAAGTCGTTTGACGACCAGATGCTGCTCACGGGCGAGCAGAAGAAGCTGCTGCTCCTCCTCAAAGAGCGCAAGGTCGCGCACCCGGCGCTGCCCGCGCAGGTGGCGACCGCGGACCGCGGGCGCGATTTGGGGCTGGTGCAAGGGTTGCTCGCGGCGGCCGAAACGCGCTACCCGAAAGCCGCCACCAACGACGAGTACACCCAGGCGGCAATCTCCGGCATGCTCGAATCGCTGGGCGATCCCTATACGGTCTACTTGCCGCAAGCGGAGATCGATGCGCTCGAGGAGCAACTGGCCGGCGGGAATTTCGGCGGGATCGGGGTGTACATCGCGCAGGACCCGCATTCGGGCGCCATCGTGGTCGACCCGATCGAGGGTAATCCGGCCATCAAGGCCGGGGTCCGGCCGGGCGACATCATCGTGTCGGTCGACAACCAATCGACGATGGGTCAAAAACTCGATGCGGTCGAGCGCCGGATCCGCGGGCCGCTCGGCACGGCGGTCAACCTGCGCATTCGCCGCCACGACAGCAGCGCGACGCAAGTCGTGCGGGTAACGCGGGCCGAGATTCATGTTCCTTCGGTGCGGGCAAAGATGGAGAGCGGAATAGATTACGTGCGGCTGGCCGATTTTGGTCAGACCTCGGCTGACGAAGTTCGCGCCGCGATGCTCGAAGGCCGCCAGAAGCATGCCCGCGGCTACATTCTCGATCTGCGTAACAACGGCGGCGGCCTACTCGACGCGGCGGTCGACATTTCAAGCTTGTTCATTCCGCAGGGCACGATCGTATCGACGATCGACCGGGGCGGCGACAAAGAGTCGAAATCGGCCAACGGCCGGGCCTTGGGGCTCGCGCCGCTCGTTCTCTTAGTGAACAAATACACGGCGAGTGCGTCAGAAATTACCGCCGGCGCCGTGCAAGACTATCACGTCGGCACGATCGTCGGAACAAAAACCTTCGGCAAAGGCGTCGTGCAAAGTCTGTACAACCTGCCCGATCGCAGCGCGCTCAAAATAACCACCGCGCGGTACGTGACGCCGCTGGGCCGGGATATCCACCATAAGGGAGTCATTCCCGACGTTACGATCGACCAGCGTGTTGACGCTCCGATCATCGATACGGCCAACGACAAACAGCTCGCCGCCGCGAAATCGATCATTCTCAAGAAAGACGCTGCAATTAAATGAAACGCTTGCTTCCCGCCGCGCTCGCTTTGTCGCTGGGCCTTGCTCCCGTCGCGCTACCGGCTGCGACGGCAGCATCGCCGACGCTGTCATCTCAGGATGCCAACGAACTCATTACGAGCTACGCGCACCTTACGACGGAATTCTATAAAAAGGTCGACAAGCAAGCCGTGTTCGACGGCGTACGCAACAATATCGTAACGTACCTGCGCGCCAATGGTGTCGTCAACCCGACGTTACCGGCGTTTCACGCCACCGATGACGACGTGAGCAACGCGCGCGAACTCGAGCATGCGGTATCAGGCGCCGTCGCGACGTATGCCGTCCGAGCCGGCGGCAAGAGCGGCAGCAGAGCCGGTGCGACCCGAATCGCGTATGCGGCCATTCAGGGCGCCCTCGGTGCGGTCAAAGATAAGTACACCGTCTTCCTGACGCCGCCCGAGTATGCGGCGATCAATGAGAGCTTGGACGGCACGCAGTTCGGCGGCGTCGGGCTAACCTACGACATCGACGATAAAACCAAAGACATTCACGTGCAGAACGTGATTCCCGACGGACCGGCGGAAAAAGCGGGCGTGCTCAATGAGGACCTCATTACGCACATCAACGGCCAGGCCGTGCCGGAAGTGATCGCGGGCAAAACGGCCGAAGCGCAGACCAAAGCGATTCAGGGCCTTCTGCGCGGCGAACCCGGCACCAAGGTAACGCTGACCGTCGACCGGGCCGGGCAGCCGTCATCGTTCACGATCACGCGCGCAACGATTCACTCGCCCAGCGTACTAGCGAAACTGCTGCCCAACGACATCGGTTGGGTGCAGCTCTCCGTCTTTGGCGCGGACACCGGACACGAACTCGACGCGGCATTGCACCGCCTCGATGCGCAGGGGGCGAAAGCGTTCATTCTCGATCTCCGCTCGAATGGCGGTGGTTATCTGACGGCCGCAGTCGACGTTAGTTCGAAGTTCATTCCGACCGGCCCGATCGTGACAGTCGAATCGCGCGCCGGAACCGACACCGAGTACGATGCCGAAAACACCGCCATCGCCCCGCGGCCACTAGCGGTGCTCGTCAATCACTTCACCGCATCCGCGTCGGAAATTACGGCCGGCGCAATTCAAGATAGCGGCGTCGGTGAGATCATCGGTACCCGAACCTACGGCAAGGGCGTCGTACAGTCGATCTTTCCGCTGGGCGACGGTTCGGCCGTGAAGATAACGACGGCACGGTATTTAACCCCGCACGGGCGCGACATCAATTCGATCGGCATTCAGCCCGAGATTCTGTCGGACTTGCCTAAAGACGCCCGGATCAAAGCCGGCGACCCGACCACCGACATTCAGCTCGGCGCGGCAATAACGTATTTGCAGTCGCGCATCGCCGCCCGCACGTCGAGTCAGTAGTCACGCTGCGGCCGGTTAACTCCGGCCGCGCGCGGCAACAGAATCGCCTTCGTTCGCACGATCTTGTGTATGCACCGCTTTCATCACCTTACGCCGGCTAACTCGACGCTTGCAACGGCACGACGCTGTGCGTAAATAACGCCGCGGTAATTTGGTCGAACGACGTGAACGCGGTAAACGCGATGCCGTTCGTTCGACAGTATCGTTCGAGTGCGCGGCCGGATTTAGCGAAGCACCGCTCCGCCTCGTGCGCTGCATCGAAATCGCTGACGCCGTCGCCGACGAACACCGTGCGTTCGCCGGCCGCGCGTGCGCTCCGCACGGCAGCAGCCTTGTCGTGACCGTTAGCGGACGCGTCGATGAACTGCATCGTCCAGCCGTCCGGCGCAAAGTTGACGCCGTTCGCGAATACCGGCACGTTGACGCCCGCCGCGGCAAGCGTTGATTCAATGAGTGGCTTCACGCCGCTGGAAAGCACGCGTACCTCGACCCCGCGCGCATCCGCTTCGCTCACGAATCGCGCGAAAGCCGGATCGACCGTTGCCGTCGCGGCAACAAAGGCCAGCGCCTCCGCCTCCGATTTGCGGATGTGGGACGCCTGCAAGGCCAGTACGTCGCGCAGCGTGCGGCGCCCGGCGAGCAGCTCGGCATCGATGGTGTCCCAAGCATCGTCACCGACGGCGTCGCGAACGAGCGCATCGTAGGTGTCGATGTCGGTGATGGTGCCGTCGAAATCGACGAACACGATCATGCTATTTTTTCTTGCGCGTCGTAGCCTTCTTGGCCGCCGTCTTCTTCGCGGCCGGCGCCTTTTTCGCTGACGTAGCGGTTTTCTTCACGGCGCTCGCCTTTGCGGCGCTTGCTTTCGCAGGCGGCGCTTTTTTGGCTGTCGTCGCGACCTTCTTGCGTTCCGGAGCCTTGGCTGCCGGCGCTTTCTTCACGGCACCCGCGGGCTCGGCTTTCTTGGCGCGCCGCGGCGCGGCACTCGCCCGCGGTGCGGCTTGCGCGCTTCGTTCCGAGGCGATAGCCGCCGGCTCGATCGGCGGCGCGGCGACGGGCTCGGGCGCCGGAACGGCAACACGCTGCTCGGCTGGTTGAACCGCCGGCGACGCTGCGACTGGTGCGGGCGCCTCGACCTTACGCCGCGCTGTGGTCCGCGTCGCCCGGTTGGGTACGGCCGCCGCCTCCGACTCCGGCTTGGCGGTCCGTTTCGCGCGCTCTTCCGTCCGCGGCGGAGGCAGTGCGCGCATCGGTGTCGACTCGATCTGGGCCGGAATCGCGGCGTCGGGCGCGGCGGCCCGCCGCCGCCGGGCCGGTGTCGTCACCTTGACCTCGGCGGCCGGTTCGTCGGGAGCGACGAGCGACGGCGGAGGCGCGTTCACGGCAACGTGTGCCGGGCGGCGATCGACGGGCGCAATGGCGCGCGACGGTTCGCGCGGAGCGGTTTCGCCGGTCGCCTGCGCGGCGCCGTCGGAATCAACCCGGAAGATATGGCGATCCGGAACGACCGGCGCGCTCGCCTGAGCCGCGGCTTCGCCGGTTCCTCGGCCACGCCGGCGCCGGCGCCGGCGCCGGCGCTTGGGTTCGCCCTCGCCGGCCGGGTCTTCGAGTCCCAATGCCGCATCAACGGCGGCGGCTTCATCTTCAGCCAGATCGTCTTCATCATCGGGCGCAGCCCCGGCGGCTGCCGCGGCCGCCAGGTCGAGCGGTGGGGCGGCGTTCGTCGTCGCCTGCAGCGGAATGACTTCCACGCTGCCGCCACGGCCACGCCGGCGACGCCGGCGGCGCCGGCGGCTGCCGTCGCCCGTTCCGGTGGCTTCCGTAATCGGGATGACTTTGTCGCCGTCGGGTTCTTCGACCGGCTCCCGCAAGAAGGCGGCGGGTGCCGGAACCGGCGGCAACGGGGTCTCGGGTCGCAGCGGGCGTTCGCCGGCGGGAGCAACCTCAGGTCGCCCGATCCGGTCGCCCGACAGCGATTCGCCGGGCATCACCAGCGATCCGGATAGCGACTCGCCCGGCAACTTCACCACCGCGCCGTTCCCGACGATACTGGCCGCCGGTTTTACCACCGGCACGATACCTTTAGCGGCCCGGTCCTCGGCAACGACCGCGACGCTCACCTTGCGGTCCGTCTGCTCGACTTCGGCTTCCTCGGTGGTCGAAATCCCAATGGCGAGTCGCGCGCCGACGCCTTTGGCCGCTTCTTCGGCGAGTTCGCGGAGTTCTTCGGCCTGCTCGTCCGACGTGAGCGGCTTCGCCGGTCCGCGACCGCCACGCCGGCGTTTGCGCTTGCCTTCACCGGCAGCGACAAACGCCGAGGCCGCAGCCGGCATGCGCGGTTCGGCCAAGACTTCATTGCCGTCGACGTCGATGATCCGGATCTTCATCGGATTTCCGGCTTGATTCGCAGCGTTCTCGACTTCGACTAGCCGGCCGTTGACCACCGCCAACGCCGAGGTGCCGCTGGGTGTTCGAACGTTGAGCAAATCGACGTCGAACTCGTCACCGACGCGAACCGGCGATAACTCGGGCAGCGTACCGTTGAAGAGTACGCGCGGTTTTTCCGGATGAACCGTCGCATCGACCCGAACGTCGATGGGTTTCCCGACCTGTTCGGAGAGCGCTTTGAGTTCGTCTTCGTACCAGAACTCGACTTGCGCCGCGACATTGGGCGACGCCGCGATATGCACGTGTTCGCCATGGCCGTCGGCATGTTCGGAGATCTGACGGAAGGTCGATATCGTCACCGACTCGGGCGACATCACGGTGCCCAGACCGCTGCAGGTCGGACAGGCGCCGCGCAATTGTCCGCCCAGATCCTTGCCGACGCGCTTGCGCGTAAACTCGAGCAAACCCAGCGGTGAAAACGACTGAATCGTCGAGCGCGTGCGATCTTTGCGCAGACCCGCCTCGAGCGTCGTTATCACGCGGTTACGATTGCCCTCGGTGTTCATGTCGATGAAGTCGCATACGACGATCCCGCCGATATCGCGCAGGCGTACCTGACGCGCTATTTCGGCCGCCGCTTCAACGTTGGTGCGGACGATCGTATCTTCGAGATTCTTACCGCCGGTGAACTTGCCCGAGTTCACGTCGATCACGGTGAGCGCTTCGGTTGTTTCGATGACGATCGAACCGCCGGACGGTAGCTTTACCGTCGGGCGCATCAAGCGCTGCAACTCATCGTCGATCTTGTAATCACTGAACAGAGCGCGACCGCCGGGGTACGGCTTGATCCGATCCAGATATTGCGGCCCCAACAGGCGCATGAAATCGCGCACGTTTTCGGCTTCCGCCGGGTCGTCGATGTAGACATTCTCGACTTCGGGCGTAATGAAATCGCGTGCCGCTTTATACACGAGATTCATGTCTTTGTGCAGCAACGCGGGCGACGGCGCCCGCTTGAATTGTTCGAGGATGCCGTGCCACATGCGGATGAGCACGCCGAGATCGGCCACGAGTTCAGCCGAAGAAACGCGATTCGCCGCCGTGCGCACGACGGTCGCCATCCCTTCGGGCCGGATGGCTTTCATGATGCCCTTGAGCCGGTTGCGTTCGTCAGCCGATTCGATCTTGCGCGACACGCCGCTATACTTGCCGGTCGGCATCAGGATCAGGTAGCGGCCGGGCAGCGAGATGTTGGTCGAAATGCGCGCACCCTTGAGCCCGCGCGGTTCCTTAACAATCTGAACGAGCACATCGTCGCCGCGATTGACTTTCTCGTTGATGGTCCAACCGCTGCGACCGGATGTGATCTCGACATCACCGATATTCAACGGCGTCTTGTTGATGTCGTCGACGTACAGAAACGCGTTGCGCCCTAAGCCGATGTCCACGAAACTTGCGCCCATGCCGGGGAGCACGTTCTGAACTTTTCCTTTGAAGATCGAGCCGATGACCTTTTCTTCGCGCTCGACGTAAATTTCTGATAGCGTCCCATCCTCGAGGATCGCGACGCGGTTCTCCCACGGATCGCTCGAAATGAGAATATCGGTCGGCAAGTTGGGCCTCTCTCGGGCCTTAGCGTCGCAATCGAACTTCGCGAACCGCCCTATCCGGCGACTCGAGCGGACGATCCGGGCCGGGCCCGTCTCCTAAACAAAATGCTTGATCTGAAATGCGTCGACCTCAGGGACGATCCAGCACCTCCGTGCGACCGCCCAGCTTGGCCGATGTGATCATTCCTTCTCGCGGAGAGGGGTCCTCTCGTGCGCCTGCGTGCCGGCCGGAGCATCGGCGCCCGCCGCGGATCCGGCGCGCAGGACATGATTGCGGCCGGGTTCGCGAATCGGTGCGTAGGTCACGACGCGCGCGCGTCGCATGCGCGGCCGCGTGATGATGAACGGCACCAAAATTGTTTCCGGCGCCGCGTCGAGCGACTCGAACTCGACGCACAAGGCGCTGCGGCCGCACTCGTGAGCGAACGCGATACCAAATGTCACCGCGGTGCTGCGGTACGGCTGTTTGCGCAGTGCGGCCCGAATCGCGATCAGCGCTTGCACCGGCTGCAAGATCGTACCGCCGCTGTACGTGCCGATAAACGTCGTCCGGCCATCGGACGCCACGGCGTGCGCGATCGGGAACAGCAGCCCATCTTGCGATTCGAGCAACTGTACCGCCGTCGTGACCGCCAAGCGGACGAGCCGCGCAGCCTCGTCCGCCGCTGCGTTGAGCGCGGTCATATCAGCGGCGCCGCCGTTGCTTTGGCGTTCGCGGTCGGACCCTCATCGAACACCAGCCGGTCGCGTTGAATGGCAATGTTGAGCAGCATCCCAACGGCGATGAAATTGGTGAGAATCGAGCTTCCGCCGTAGGACATGAACGGCAGCGGAATGCCGGTGATGGGCATGATACCGATCGTCATGCCGATGTTTACGATCATGTGAAACGCCAGCATCGCGACGAGTCCGACCCCGAGCAAAACGCCGAACCGGTCGCGCGCGGCGAACACCGCCCGCATCGCACCGGCCACGATGATGACGTACAGCGCGAGCAACACCAGCGCGCCGATAAACCCCACCTCTTCGCCGACAACGGTAAAAATAAAATCGCGACTATGCTCGGGGACGAAATTCAATTGCGTTTGCGTGCCGCGATAGAGGCCTTTGCCGAACCACTCGCCGCTGCCCACGGCAATCTTGGATTGATTGAGATTCCAGCCGGCGCCCTGCGGATCGGCTTTGGGGTTGAGGAACACGAGCAACCGGGCCCGTTGAAACGGCTTGAGGATTTTTTCGCTGCTCAACACGAACGCGGAAGCGGCAACGATCGATCCGATATAGATGCCGAAGTCCAGTAAATTCGGTAGACCGAAAAACAACTCGGCAGTTAAAATCGCGCCGAGCACGAGCGTCGTGCCCAAGTCGGGCTGTTTGAGGATGAGCAACGCCGGGATGCCGACGACGACGAGCGGGAAGAGCAGCTCTTGAAGTTTCTGGTAACTGCTGCGGCACAGCAGAGCCGCGACGGCAATTGCGAGCGAGAGTTTAGCCGGTTCCGACGGTTGAAACGTAAATGAACCGATCGAGATCCAGCGTTGAGCGCCGAGCGCGCTATGCCCCTTAATTAAAATAAAAACGAGCAACACGACGTTGACGACGTAGATCGGCGCCGCCCAGCGTTGCCACAAGTGATAGTCCACGAACGCCAGGCCGAACATGAGCGCGATGCCCAGGACGGCATAGATCGTTTGATTGCGAACTTCAGACGATTCCGAGGGCGTATGCAGGGTGGCCGAGCCGATGAAGACGATGCCGGCGACCGTCACGACGACACACGCCAGCACCAGCGGCCAATTAAACGACTCGTACCAGGGGCGATCCACTTCAGGCTGCTTCGTTTGGCCGTCGCAGCGCCCGCGCCCGCATCAGCTCGAGGCTGGTGCCGATTGGGTTGCCGCGTGCCGGCGGCGCTTGCGCCGGCGGGGCGGTCGGGGTGCCGTTTGGCCGACGTCGGTCACATCATCGTACCGGACGGCGGACGCCGCCGGGCTACTGACCGGCGGCTGTTCGGGCTGCCGCGGCGGCGCCGGCGGCGCGGCCGGTGGCAGCGGCCGCGAACGCATCGCCAGGATCGGAATGTTCGCGAGCACCGCTACGGCGCTATCTTGCTGTTCGAACGACACGTCGCAATTCGCTTCGTCGACTTCGACGTATTTCGAGATGACCGCGATCAAATCAGCGCGCAACGACTCGACGACATCGGGCGCAAGCGAAAGATGATCGGATAACAAGACAAGCCGCAAGCGCTCGCGCGCCGTGGCACCAGACTGTTCGGGAGCAAAGAGCCTTCGAAAAAACTCAATCATCGTTAGTTGCGTCGTCCTCCAAAGAGCGATCCGAGTTTCTGCAACATCGTCGGCGGTTGCGGAATCTGCGGCGTCGATGTATCGGTCCCCGCGATGCGGCCGGCGATCGCGCGGTATGCCGCGCCGGTCGATGAAGCATCGTCGAGCACCAGCGGTTCACCCTTATTCGTCGAAATGATGACGCCCGGCTCGTCGGCAATCACGCCTAAGAGCGGTAAACGCAGAATCGCGTTCACGTCGTCGACCGAGAGCATCTTGCCGCGCCGCACGAGCTCCGGCCGCAGCCGATTTACGATCAGCTTGATGCTGGCGCGATTACCGAGCAGTCCGACGACCCGATCCGCATCGCGAACCGCCGCGACCTCGGGCGTGCACACGATGATCGCTTCATCGGCGCCGACGATCGCGTTGGTGAAACCCTTCTCGATGCCGGCCGGGCAATCGATGAGCACGTAATCGAACCGGTCGCGCAACGACTCGACGAGCGCTTGCATCGCCGGCGTATCGACATCGTCTTTTTCCCGCGTTTGGGCAGCGGCCAGCAAGCGTAATGTCGGCACGCGCTTATCGCTGACGAGCGCGTCATCGAGTGTGACGCGGCCTTCGAGCACGTCGAGCAAGTGACTGCGAACGCGCGCCTCGAGGCCGAGCACGATATCGAGGTTGCGCAACCCGACGTCGGCATCGACGAGCGCGACGGTCGCCCCGGTCAGCGCTAGTGCCGTTCCGATATTGGCCGTCGTCGTCGTTTTGCCGACGCCGCCTTTGCCGGACGTCACGACGATCGCGCGTCCCCGCTTGTGCGTTACGGGAGCGGCGGCGGTCGCGGCGTCGGCCTGTAATTCGCGCATCGTCAACCGGCCTTTCGCTGGCCGAACAATCGGCTGAAGATACCGGGCGCCGACAGCGTCGTGAATGCGACGTTCTCGCCTTCGAGCCGGCGCGCGATTTTCTCGTAGATCTCGCCCAGGCGCGAGTCGGGAACGAGCACGATCGGTTCGCCGCGGTTCGTCGTGTCGATGATCTCTTCGTCATCAGGCACCATGCCCACGAGGTCGACATTTAAAATGTCGACGACATCGTCGACCGACATCATGTCGCCGCTGCGCACCATCTCGGGCCGGATGCGATTGACGATCAACCGGATCGGCATCGCGCGCTCGTTGAGTTTTCCGATGACCCGGTCGGCATCGCGAATCGCGCTCACTTCGGGCGTCGTCACCACGATCGCCTCGTTGGCGCCGGCCACGGCGTTGCGAAAGCCGTGCTCGATGCCGGCCGGGCAATCGATGAGCACGTAATCGCACATATCTTCCAAGCCCGCGATCACCGCGGCGAACTGCTCTTCGCTCACCGCCGTTTTATCGCGCGTTTGCGCCGCCGGTAAAATCGAGAGCGATTGAAAGCGCTTATCTTTGATGAGCGCCTGACGCAGTTGACAGCGACCTTCGACGACTTCGACGAGATCGAAAACGATACGCTTTTCGAGACCCAACACCAAGTCGAGATTCCGTAAACCGATATCGGCATCGACGAGCACGACGCGCTTGCCCCGCTTTGCCAGGGCCGCGCCGAGGTTGGCCGTCGTCGTCGTTTTTCCGACGCCGCCTTTGCCCGAGGTGACAACGATGCGTCGTGCGCTCAAACAGTCGCCTCCCGGCGGCCCAGATCGGCGGCCGCATGTGGAACGATGGCGATGCGTTCGCCCAAAATGTATGCGTGCTGCGGTCCGGGAGCGGTCGCGCCCGGCTCGGGCGTCGCGATCATCGTCGCGATACGCAACTGGGTCGGCGCCAACTCGAGCGCGACGACCCGGGCGCTGACATCACCCTGCGCGCCGGCATGCGCGACGCCGCGCAACGAGCCGAAAACAACGACATCGCCGCTAGCGATCAACTCGGCACCCGGATTGACGTCGCCGATGAGGACGATATTGCCCAGATTGTGGAGCGCTTGGCCGCCGCGTAGCGTTCCGCGGTGGTAGAGCGTTGAGACGCCGGCCGGCGCGCTCTGCGGGGTCGCCGGAATCGTGACACCGGCACTCGCCACCGGCGCACCCGCCGGGTGACGGTCGAGCGCGGCAGCTTCGCGCTCGGTACGGCGCGCCGCGAGATCGGCCCGGGCGCCGGCGAAGTCGGCCACCAACGAACGGGCGCTATCGCTGAGCGTCGCGCTGCGGGTGACTCGCGGGCGGGAAATGGCCGCGACTTCATCGGCCGGCGTTACACCGAGATAGGCCAGATCGAGTTGCACCAAGCCCGGCGCAAGCAGTTCGCTACCCGAAACGCCGTTGAGCGTAATTCCAAAATGCGTCAGCATTTCGGTAAAAGCGGTGAGTTCGGCCGCGTCGGCGCTAACAACGCCAAAATGGGCCGTGGCCCGGCTACCCTGAAAAAAAGCCGGCCGCTCGGCGAGTTGACCGCGAAGCTCCACGATGGCGTCGGGCAAGGCGCGGTCGATAGCGATCTCCAAACTGCGTCCGCGTCCGCGTATCGTGCTCAACCGTGCGCCTCCATCTTTCACCGCGGGCGTTCCCGATGCAGCGCCGACACGCCCTGCGCTATCCACACGCCTCCCACAAGAACGTGCCCTTGTCCACAAGTGGTCCACGGTTCGGCGCGCGCGCCGTGTCTCCGCCAAGCCGAGCGTCGCTAGGCGATAATGTCCTTCCACCGTTAGATGATACCGGTCGCGGGGACGTCGAATAATTGTCGTCCGGCGTGACCGGATCGAGTTCCCGTATTCAATCGAAAGAGCATTTCATGCAGCTTCGCCGCCTGGTGGGATTTGGACTGAGTTTCGCCCTGCTGTTGTCGAGTGCGCCGGCCCCGGCTCGGGCCGGACTGTCGACCGGTCAAGAAGTCCAAATCGGTAAACAAACCGATAAAGAGGTTACCGATTCGACCAATGTCGTGAACGATCCACTGCTCAATGCGTGGGTCAACGGCATCACCGGCAAATTGTGGGCCCAGGTGGCCCGCAAAGACGTCCCCTACAACATCAAGGTGCTCGACGTCGCGGATATCAACGCGTTCTCGACCTTAGGCGGCTACGTGTACGTGAATGAAGGCACGCTCGATTTCGTTCAATCCGACGATGAACTTGCCGGCGTGTTGGGCCACGAGACCGGCCATATCGAGCGCCGGCATGCCGTAACGGCCAACAATAAGGCGCAAATCGTCAATATCTTGCTCGGCGTCGGGTCGCTTTTTTCCCCGATCATCTACCGCTTCGGTCAAATCATCGAGGCCGGAGCGCTGGCCAAGATTTCGCGCACCGATGAAACGGAAGCCGATAAATACGGCCTGATGCTGATGGCGCGCGCCGGCTACGATCCCGAAGCGATGGTGTCGTTCATGACCCATCTTGGCGCAGTCGAAAACGAGCATAACGGGCTGCTCGATAAGTATCTTGCCGATCATCCCGGCGTTCCCAATCGGGTCGCCCATCTCCAAGGATATACCGAACTCGATCCGACCAAGCGCACCGCCGAACAGCGCGAAGCCGCCGCGTTGCATAACTTGGATGAAGCGCGGTATGCGATCGCGGCGCGCGAATTTTCGGGCTTGGTCAAAAATCATCCCGACGATGCGCTCGCGATGTACGAGTTGGGTGAAGCGCAAGTGGCGCTGGGGCAAACCAGCAAAGGCGAGCAAAACTTGGCCGACGCCGCAGCCAAAGGGACGCCCCAAACGCGGACGTTGGCGCTCGGCCGCATCGCCGCGCTGCGCGACACCGAGAAGCGTATGAATTTGCTGCATCCCAACTTAGCGCCGCTGCGCGATGAGGTAAATGCGGCTCAAACCAACGAGGTCGGCGCGGTCACGGCCATCGCGTCGCGGCGCGAAGCCGGGCGCGAGCAACTCAAAGCGCTGTCAACGCGGATCGAAAATATCGCGTATGAAATTCCCGACTTCTCGCGGGTGCAAGCGCGGCGCGGTAGCCGCTTAGATGCCGTTCTGCACAACTTGACGATCATGAGCCGCTCGCTCGACACCGCGGTTGGAAAAGCGCAAGAAACGATCGGCGGCGTCGGCTCGCTCGAACGCAATAAAGAAGGCGGCCTGCTCAAAGAAAACGCCGATATCATCAGCGAGCTCGCGGCGCCGCTCAAGAACGACGCGCCCTCGCCCCAGGCGCTCGGCACGTTCGCCTACTATCCCCGCATCCTCGCCGACGTGACCCAAGATGACGGCGACATGGTCCGCGCCGTCGACGCGGCGCGCGCGTCGCTGGCCTTGCTCGACGTAAGTTTGGGCGATCTCGACCGGTTCGTGCGCGATCTGATGCACGTTCAGCTCGACATGCTTGGTGACTTGTCAGCCTCGGATTACAAGAGCATCGAGCCGTCGATGACCGCGGCGGCCAATTCGCTCAACCACGCCGCCGTCGCCTCGTCCCAGGCAAGCCAGCTCTTCATGATGGCCCGGGCGCGGCAGCTCATCGCCCGGATCGATGCGCTCGGCCTAGCGTCGTCGCCGGACCGCTACGCCACCTTCAAGACGGCGCTCGACACCCGGTTCGCCAACGACGTGCCGAGTTACGATGCCTTACTGCACGCCGACTTGACGCCCGGTCAGGTCGCGGCCGCTTCGATTGTCGCGGCCGACACGAACGTCTCGCCGGCCGTCATCGAGCAGGAAGCGGCCAGCACCCATCGCTCCGTCGTCGATGTCGCTAACGAACGCGGCATGCAGGCCGAAGCACTCGAAATCATGCTCGGCTTGGTCTACATGGACTATATGGACGATCCGGAAAAGGAAGCCCGCGGACGAACGTAACTTCACCGCCGCGCCCGGGTATGGCGCCGTATGAATGACATGCGTGCATCCGTCATCGGTGCAGCGGAAGTGTTTCAGCGCTTACGCGGCACGATCAACGTGGGCGCCGTTCAGGCCGGCGCGCGGCGACCGTTCCGGTTCTTACTGTGCGGCGATCCGGCGCTGATGTCCGAGTTCCGTAGTCTGATGCTGGACAGTCACGGCGCCGACGGCTATATTCCGATCGACGCCGCCGCGGCGCTCGAAACGATCGATCCGACCAGCGGCCGCACCATCGACACGAGCGACGCCCGCTGTATCATTTTCCTAGGCCGGGCGGCCGACCGTTCCGGAGCGCGGCTCGATCTGCTGACCAGTTTGGCGCTTCCGGTCTTGAGCTTGCTGGTCGATCCGCAGGTGGCCGCACCGAGCGGCCCGGCGGCGGCGCCGGCCGGCGGAAGCATCGAAGAGTATGTCGTTCCGGCGATCGCCCTCGACACGCTCGCCGGCCGGTTTCTGCCGCATGTCATCGACTGCTGCCGCGGCATCGAGATCGCCGTCGGGCGGCGGCTGCCCGCGCTGCGGGAAACAGTCGCGGCGAAGCTGACCCGCGACGCGGCGCTCAACGCGCTCAAGATTGCCGGCGCTAGTGCCGTCGTCGATCATATCCCACTTTTGGGCATCGTGATCGGCGCGTTCGCATCGGCCGGCGACATGATGGCCATTACCGGCATCCAGATGATGCTGATGTTGCAGATCGGCGCCACGTACGGGAAAGATCCCGATCTGGCACGTGTGTGGGAGCTCTTGCCGATCGTCGGCGGCGGTCTCGGCTGGCGAGCATTGTCACGCGAGTTAGCGGGCTTTATCCCGGTGGCCGGCGTGTTCATCAAGGCCGCGATCGCTTACGCCGGAACGGTTGTCGTGGGCGAGGGCGCGCGCGTCTACTTTCAAAACGGACGCCACATGAGCGCGGCCGACGGCGCCAAACTCTACGAAGATACGAAGAGCGCCGCGATGGCTTTCGCCCGCGATTCGTTCGCGAAGTTACGGCGCAACGGCTCGGGCTAACGCTCGGGCGGCAGGCCGCGGCCAAGATGGACGAGCAGCGCATCGTCATCGAGAAAATCGAACGAGGCCCGTAGCTGTGGCCGAATGCGTTGCGCGATGTGTGCCGCCACAGCGGCCCGCGCCGGCGGATCCAACTGATCGCGGCGCGCGACGTAGCGCTCCACGAGCAGCCGTTGTCCGTCTTCCAAGCCATCGTCGGCGGGCCGCTCGCGCGTGAGGTAAGCGTCGAGATCGGCGGCCTCATAGCGCCGGTCGCGCACGACGATCGTTCCGGCGGCAAGATCGCCCAGCCGTTTGTTTTGCTTCGATAGCACTGCCACGAGCGCCGACACTGCATAGAAACCAAGTCCGAATTCGACGATGCGCACGACGTTGCGCACCGTCGCGCCACCGATATCGAGTGGAAAACCGGCATCGCGCACGACGCGAATGCCGAGCGCGCGTTTGCCCGGCGTCCGGCCCGACCACCACAGCTCGAACAGAATGAAGTAGCCGAAAAAGATCAGGAATACGCCGAAAACACCGGCGCCGACGAGGACAGCGCGGCTGATCTTCGTCGCCGCCGCCAAGCCGGTGGAGCCACCGGCGACGCCGCTCCCCGGGCTCAACGATATCACGAACGCCCCGAGCGCGAACAGCGCTAGCGTTACGGCGACCTGAATCGCCAGATCGAGCCCGACGGCTAGAAACCGGCTACCGAGACCCGCCAGTTCGTAGCGAATCTCGATGCTTTCGCCGGTTCGAATAGCCAGTTGACGTTCCACGTTTTGGCCCATACGGCCGGGGCGGCCGAAGCCCTGGCGCAGAAAGCGCGGCGCTATGCGAGAGAAGCGCTTCGTTCAGGCGCGCAAACCGGGGTGGAATCGACTCGAAGCGCTCGTCGAGCGGATCGACCGGCACGGCATGAAAACTCTGGGCGCGATCGATATCGACGATCTCGGGTTGCAGTACCGCGCCACGACCAGCGATCTTGCGATGGCGCAGGCCCGCGGTTACGACCAGGCGATCGTCGGTTATCTCAATCGGTTGTGCGCCCGCGCCCACGCCTACGTGTATCTAGGCACGAGCCGGAGCGGCTGGTCGGCGGTCGGACGGTTTTTCGGGACGACCTTTCCGGCTGAAGTGCGGCGGTCGTGGCTGCCGATCGGTGCGTGCGTGGCGCTGACGAGTATGAGCGCCATGCTGGCCTATGCCGCGATCGCCGCCGACCCGGCCAACGCGTACGCGCTCCTGCCGCCGAACGAGATCCCGCATATCACCAAATCTCTGCACGACTCCAACTTCGGTTTCGACCGCTCGTTCGCGCCACTGGTCTCATCGGAAATCATTACGAACAATATTCGCGTCGCGATGATCGCATTCGCCGGCGGCATGACGTGCGGCGCGCTCACCGTGTGGATCATCCTACAAAACGGATTGATGCTCGGTGGAACCGGCGCGTTGTTCACGCGTGCGAACGACGGATTGGATTTTTGGGCGACGATCGCTCCGCACGGAGTGATCGAGTTGAGCGCGATTATGGTGGCGGGCGGCGCAGGACTCTTGCTCGCCGCCGCGATCGTCGCGCCGGGACGCATCCGGCGCGTCGACGCGCTGGTTCGGAATGGCCGGCGCGCCGGTATCTTGGCGCTCGGTACGGCCGGTTTACTCGTGGTCGCCGGCATCATCGAGGGCTTCGTCTCGCCGCAACGCTTAAGTCCCGAGGTGCGGATCGGCATCGGCGCCCTAACCGCGATCGCACTGAGCTGCTACATCAGCCTCGCCGGACGCCGCCCCGCTTTCGGGCCGCCCGCAGGATAGCGGGGCGCGCCAAACCGGCGCGACGTGCGCTGCCCGGCGAGGCGGTCGAGCCCCGGGCTGCCATGCCATTGAAGTGCCGGAGGGCGTGGAATGTGGTGTACGAGACGCCCGAACTATGGGGCCCGACCGTCGCGGCGTCGATCCCAGCGAGAGTGAGAACGTCAGTACCGAAAGCTCCAGCATGCTCCGGCAACCGGCCTCGATCGGCGAACGTCGCTTATCGCGCGGCTTGATCGGACTGCTGCTGATCGCATCGACCGTCGCGGCGCCGCTTTACCGGCACGTATGGTCGACCGCGGCGTTTTTTATTCCGGCCTTCGCCGGGACGACGGGAACGATGGATGCCCTCGCTGCCGCTCTTCTCTTCAGCTTGTATCAAATCGACGGCTCGCGGGCGTTGCTCGCAACGGCCGTCGCGTACTCGATCAACGCCGTGCTCATCGGCCCCTATGCGCTCACCTTTCCCGGCGTCGTCGATGCGCACGGCTTTATCGGCAACGAACAAAGTGCCGCTTGGTTATGGCTCGTCTGGCACGGCACGTTCGCGCTGATCGTTGCTGCCGGAACGCTGATGGCGCGGCGGATCGATGCCCCCGCCCACCGCGCGAGTCATATCGCCCTAAGCCTCGTCGGCTGCATCTTGTTCGCCGCCTGCGCCACGCTGGCCGTAACGGCGGGGCGCGCCGCGTTGCCGCAACTGGTTCACCACGGTAGCTTTTCGCTATTCTTTACGCTGCTGTCGCTGACGGCGACGGCCGCGAACATCGTGGCCGTCCTGGTGCTGCTGCGCGTCGAAGCCGAACTTTCTCGCCTCTCCGTATGGCTGATGGCTGCCCTAATGGCAGCCGCGCTCGATACCGGCCTCAATACCATCTCGCCGGTTCGCTTCAGCTTGACTTGGTACGTGGGAAAACTCGAAACGTTCGTGAGCGCCGGCATCGTTCTCGTCGCGTTGCTAGCGGCCTGGTCGGCGTTATACGCCCGGTCAACGGTGCTCGCCACCCGGCTCAACCGCACGCTTGCCGACAGCCGGCGATTACAAGACCGCCTTACCCGAGAACACGAGATCGCCGCCGCGCTCCAGCATGCCTCACTGCCGAGCGTGCTGCCCGCGCTCGACGGCATCGCACTGCACGCGACCTACCGGCCGGCCTTAAGCGATCTTCAAATCGGCGGCGATTGGTACGATGCCTTTGTGATGCCGGATGGGCGGCTGGCCATCACCATCGGCGATATCGCGGGCCACGGCTTGGCGGCGTCGATCATCATGAGCAAGCTGCGCCAATCGCTACGGCTCGCAGCGCATCTGTCGCCAGATCCCAACGCGATGCTGGCGGTGGCCGACACGGCGCTGCGTACCGAACATCCGGAAACGATCGCAACGGCATTTGTGGCGTTGCTCGAGCGTTCGTCGGGTGAGCTGCGCTGGGCTTCGGCCGGCCATCCGCCTCCCATGCTCCGCCGCCGCGACGGCAGCATCTTCGAATTGGACCGGCCGGCGCCGCCGCTGGGCATTTTCGACGCGGACGCCGTACCGGCCAGCGTAACGTTCCTGGAACCGGCGACCTTGCTCGTGGCCTACACCGACGGTCTCGTTGAATCCGGCAAAGACCTTATCGGCGGTCTCGCGCTACTGCGCCGGGTGCTGACCGACGCCGCGATCGTCAGTGCCGCCGATCCGGCGACGTCACTGTTCGAAACGCTCGTCGGCACGAACGCCTGCGACGACGTTTCGGTAATCACGCTGGCCTATAGCCAAGCAACGGTGGCCAACGGCAGCCGGTATGCGGGCCAGGCACCGCCATCGACGCGTATTCCGCCGTTGGCGGACGATTTTGCCGCCGGCGCCGGGCGGTCAACGCTCCACCGGGGAGCGCGGCCGGCCGACCCGGCAACGTCTTAGGCCGATTCGATGCCTTCGAGCACGGCGCAGCTGACGCGGGCGGCGTACAGTGGCGCTCTTGCCCGACCGGGCTCAACCGGATGATGCCCGGTTCGCGGCTACAACGCGCCACGGCTCTTGATATCGACGTAGGCATCGATGACGGCCAGCGTTAAGTCGCCGGCCGGGACGTCGATCACCCCGATGCCACGGTCGCGCAATAGGGCAACGGCCCGCGTTCGTTCGGCAGCGAGCTTGGTGGCGATGCTGGCCCGATAGCCGGCGGAGGCCCGATCTACCGTTTGTTCGCGCGCCGCGTCGAGCGCGGCATCGTTCATGAGCACCACCAGCACCAGATGCTGCGGCACGAGCAATGCCAGCGCCGCGAGCACCGCGCCCGAGGCGACCGGGTCGAACAGGTCGGTGAACAGCACGATGAGCGTCCGCTTGCGGCAGCGACGGCGTAACTCGAGTGCTGCCCGTTCGTAATCCGCCTCCTCAAAGTGGGGCTCCAGATCGGTTAGCGCATCGGTCAACGCGGCCGTCTGCGTGGCCCCGGCGCGCGGCCCCACGGCGGCAAGCGTCGTGGCGGCAAAGGCGTGCAAACCGACGCGGTCGGCCGCCCGTTGGGCGACCGCCGCGACTCCCAGCGCCGCCGAGACGGCATAGTCGAGCTTGCGACGGTCGCCGAGCCGTGCGCTCATCAGCCGGCCGGCATCGAGCGCAATGACGATCTGCTGACTGCGCTCGACCTCATACTGCGTCACCATCGTATGTCCACGACGCGCGCTGGCTTTCCAGTCGATCGCCCGGAACGGATCGCCGGCGGTGTAATCGCGCAGGCTCTCAAATTCGGTTCCGGCACCCCGGCGGCGAACGCGGCGCAACCCCGCGTCGATCAACCGCGTACGCAGCGCCACGTCGCCGTTCCGGTCGAGCATCGTGCCGGGCCGAATGCGGATCGGTGTGGCTACGCCGACCCGCACGCGCCGGCGCACCAAACCCAGCGGCGATTCGTACCACCCGAACGCCACCCCGACTGTCGTCCGCCCGCGCTCGAGCGGCGTGAACGCGATCCGCGCGCAGCCGTCGGCGTGCGCCGCTACCCAGACCCGGGCGGGCGCCACCGCTACCGCCAGCTTGGCCACCGGCGCTTCAAACACGGCGAACCGCACCGCAACCGCGCAGCGATTGGTCAACGTGTACGTGAAGACGTCGGGACGCGCGAGCGCGAGATGCTCGGGCACGGTCCGAACGATCTGGAGCGGACGCGCGAGCAGCCCAGCGTCGCCCACCAACGCCGCCGTCATGACCAGCGCGACACCAATGGCGACGTCGGGCCAAGGAACAACGAGTGCGAACAACCCGCCGATAACCCCCAAAGCGGCCAGTGCCGCGGTGCCGCGCGGTCCGATCCATACCGGCGGCCGCGCGTTCACTCGCGCGGTGTTGCGACTGCAGCCAAGATACGCCGCACGATCAGCGCCGCGTCGAGGCCTTCGAGTTCCGCTTCCGGCCGCACCAGCAAGCGGTGCTCGAGCACCAACGGCGCGACGCTTTTGACGTCGTCCGACGTTGCGAAGCTGCGGCCGTCGATTGCCGCCGCGGCCTGGGTAGCTCGTACCAGAGCCAGTGATGCTCGCGGGCTGGCGCCGAGCGCCACATCGGGCGCTTCGCGGGTCGCAGCGATCACGGCATACGCGTAGCCCTGCAGCGCTTCCGACAGAAACACCGCCCGAACCGCGGTTTGCGCGGCGACGACATCGTCCGCCGTGGCAACGGCCGTGACACCGGCAGCCGCGAGATCGCGGGCGTCGAAGCCGTCGACGGCTCGGGCGATGAGGGCTCGCTCCTGTTGCGCCGATGGATAAGTGGTCTTCGCGCGCACCAAAAAGCGGTCGAGCTGCGCTTCGGGTAACGGGTACGTACCCTCGTACTCAACCGGGTTCTGGGTCGCGCAGACCATGAACGGTACCGGCAGCTGCTGCGCTTCGCCGTCGATCGTGGCTTGCCGTTCCTCCATCGCTTCGAGCAGCGCGGACTGCGTTTTAGGCGGTGTCCGGTTGATCTCATCGGCGAGCAGAAGATTGGTAAAAATGGGGCCGCGACGGAGTGAGAATGTCGCGCTGCGCGGATCGAAAACCGTGGTGCCCACGACGTCGGACGGCATCAGATCGGGCGTGAACGCGATGCGCCGATAATCGACGCCCAGCAGCAGCGCCAACATCCGGATGAACAGCGTCTTCGCGGTTCCCGGGACGCCTTCGAGCAGAATGTGACCGCCCGCCAACAACGCGACGAGCACGGCAAAAACGGTTTGCTCGTTACCGACGACGACGCGTTCGAGGCCGGCCTGTAAACGCCGCGCGACCGCGGTCGCCGAATCCGTCATGGCTCCATTCCCTTCGTACGCGTTGCGCGAGCCGGGCGCTCGCAACAAATTCGGCATCGGTTGCCGGCGGCTGGATCAACGTTTGGCCTAACTGTCGCACGTCATCACCGGCGGGGCCCGGGCCGATCCGGGCCGCAATGTCGGCGGCGACCGCCGCGTCGGTCAAGCCGTTGCCGCGCGCGGCGCAATGCAGCGCGTCCGCGGCGAGCGTCGCCGCGGCCGCCGAACGCGCCTCGATGCGCTCGTAGAGCGCCGCGAGCGCTGCAACGTATTCACCCGACGTCGGTTCGCGCGGCGGCTCGAGGCGCACCGGCGGCGCGCCGGGCAGCGCGCTGCCCGCGAGCGCCAGCACCCCGGCGACCGCAACGATACTCAGGCCGACCAAGACCGCTACCGGCAACGCGCGATACCAAGGCCGGTCGACGAGCGCGCCATGGATCGCATCATCGAACGCGACAATTCCGCCCGGCCGGCCCGGCCGGCCCAGAAGGTAGGCAAGCCGCGCGTTGCCGCCGGCGGTGAGGTGGGCGTTGGTAAACGGAACGCCGTCGACCGCCGCGAGGATCTCGCCGCGCCCGAGGGCATAACGGACGACGATGTCGCCGTTCGCGTCGGCCAGTTCGGCGCGCCCCGCATGTTCGACGAGCAGCATCCGATTCGTGCCGGCAGCGGCTAGGCTGCCGACGGCCGCGGCCAGCGGTCCGTTAAGGCCCGCGCGCGATCCGACATCGGGCAAGAAATAGGGCAGGTGCAGCAATTGGTCTTCACCGGCGCTTAGCCGCGCATTGCGGCCGGCGTACACTAACCGGCCGCCTCCGCGCACCCAGGCGGCGAGCGCCGCCAGATCGGCTGGGGTGCGCGCCGACGGATCGTCGCCGGCCGCTGCCGGCTGCGCGGAAATGAGGGTATCGATGCGGCGATCGAGTTCGATCGGCCGCAGCCGAAAGCGTTCGGCGCTGATGCCTTCCCGCGTCAAGAGCGCCGACCAGGCGCGATAACCGTCGGGCCCATAATCGGTGCTGCTGAATCGGCCGGCGTCCGGTGCGGCCGGGTGCGCCGTGAAGATCGCGACAGCGCCGAGCACCGCCAACACCACCGCCGCCGCGGCTGTTTGCGCTGCGGGGCGCTTCACCGTAGCGCCGGTGCGGAAAAGAAGCGTTCGTACGCCCCGAGCATCCGGTCGAAGAGTTCACGCCGCGGTTCGGCCGCCGCGAACAGGGCCACGACCGCATCGCCCGCCAGCGCATCGAAGACCGGGTCGCGCACCAGCCGGCGATATTCTCCCGGCGTGCGCGCCGGATCGTAGGCGACGCGTTCGCGTTCGTCGAGCGCGCGCACGGCGGACGCGAACAGCAGCGCGGCCGCCTCACGATAGTTGCCGTGCTGCGCGGCGGCGTTGGCGGCAACGCGCAACGTCTGGGCCGTCGGCGCAGCACCGGGCGACGGCGTGCCGGTAGCCGCGCGCGGTCGCTGACCACGCGTCCGGCGAGCATACGAGCGGACGAGCACGAAAATGCCGAACGCAACCAGCGCGGATGCCGCCACGATAACGGCAATGCCGATTGCACCGTCGTAGCCGTTCCGCGCGCCCAAGGCCCGATCGATGAAATGCAACACGTCGTGTAGGCGACCGATGCACCAAGCCCAGAGCGCATCGAGCCATGAGCCGGACGCGGGGGGAGCGACGCCGAGCCGGTAACGCGGATCGGCGACGATCGCGCGCGCGACCGTGCGCGGATCGCCGTTCGGCCAAGCGGGCACGGTCAAGATCGCGCGGCCGGCTCCTGTGCTGCAAGCAGTAAATCATAGCCTTCGCGCCGGACCCGCACGTCGATTGCGTACAATACGGCAAACGTCGTGACGACGGCATTGAGCGCGACACCGCCGATAACGGTGACAACGGGATCGAGCGCGCTCAGATGCGTAAGCGCAGCGAGCGTAGCGCCAATGGCCGTTATCACGAAGAAGCCGACGAGCGAAACGGCGAAAACGACGACGGCAACGAGCGCCGACCGCCAGAAAACGGCCGGACTCAGCGTTCGGCGCAAACTGCGCGCGATGCCGCGAATCGGATTTGCGTCCTCGAGCGCGATCGACACGTACGTCATCTGCACGACGAAATAAAATAAAATAGCAAATGCTACTATCGCGAGCATGGCAACGATAGCTAGCGCAATGCTCAGCGGTCGCGCCGCCCCGCCGACCGCACCCAGCGCCAGCACGAGCAATAACGTTACAATCGACACAACGATGCCGATCACGAAGGCAAACGCGACGAACAGCACGGAGGCCGCGAGTTGCGCCGGCCAGCGGCGCACGGCTTCGCGATACACGGCGCGCACCGACGGAAGCCGGCCGGCATACGCCTGTGCGACGGCAATCATACAGGCCGTTGCCGAAAGCGAGCTTAAAATCCAGCTCGCGATCACCAGCGCCGCGGCCGTCGCACCGAATCGATTTTTGGCCGACAACGTGCTGAGCAGGGCGCGCTGTTCGTCGGCATGACCGGGTGGCAGCGCGAGTATCTGTTGGATGTCGGCGACGAAGCCCAGCGTTTGCGGTTGGGCTGCGAAACCCAGGACCGCAAGCGGAATCGCCACGAGCGCTAATATGAGCGTGAGGACAGCGAATCGCTTGACGAATAAGGTGACGGCCCGGTCCAAAATTTCGCCGATCGTCAGCGGGCGCAAATCGGGGTGTATCACGTGCGCCAAGCGTTCGGATGGGCAAGCGCGAAATCCCACGCATGCAGATAGGAACGGTCGCCGCGCTCTGGCGTTACCCGGTCAAAGCGCTGGCGGCCGAACCGCTCGCGCGCGCAACCGTCGAAGCCGGCGGCTTTGCCGGCGATCGGGCGAGCGCCCTCATCGTGCGTTCAACCGGCCACGCCCGCAGCGGTAAGCCCTTGCGCGGTAAGGAGCACCACCTGTTGCACACGGTCGCGACGCCGCAAGCGGCACGCGCCATCGCGAGCCGAGCCGGCATCGACATCGAAGCTCGCACCGATGCCGAACATTACTTCGATGCCCGGCCCATTTCACTCGTGTTCGATTCGTGGCTCGGCGACGTCGAAGCACTCGTCGGATATGCGCTCGATCCGCTGCGCTATCGGCCCAACATCTTCGCCCGTGCGGCCGCCGATTTCAGCGGGCGCGAAGACGCACTCGTGGGCGCCCTCCTGCTACTGGGCGACACCGCGTTGCGCGTGGTCGAGCCGATCCGGCGCTGCGTCACGACGACGTACGACGTCGGCAGCGGCGAAAGCGATCCGGCGGTGTTGCAGACCGTGGCGCGGCACCGCTCGAACGTCGTCGGCGTGTATTGCGTGGTCGAACGACCGGGGACGATCGCCCCCGACGACCCGATCGTGCGCTAGACCCGTTGCCCGGCCCGCGACCACCGGACGGGCTCGATCACGGAGCGGCGTCAATCGCGCTCGCGTTTCCAGGCACGGAACACTTCGAGCAGGCGCGTGCGACCGGGGGCGGGGACGACGGCCGCGTCGGGCCGGCCCAGCGTGTCTTGGGTGGCGCGCATTTGGCGCAAATATTCCGTACAGCCGTCACATTCCGTAAGGTGGGATTCGAGCCGCGCCACATCCGCCGGAGCGAGGGTGCCTTCAAGATAATCCGTCGTGATTTCGACAAGTTCGATGCAATCCAAATCAGGCATCACGCGAGCACCTCGCCGGTGATGTACGGGTCGAGGGCGCGACGGATCTTCGCGCGGGCCCGGTGGAGCAGTACACGCACGTGAGTCTCGGTAAGCTCTAAGGCGTTACAGACGTCGCCCGTCGCATGGCCGGCGATGTCGCGCAAGATGATCACGGTCCGCTGGGCCGGCGGCAGCATGTCGATCGCCGCGTCGATGCGAGTCCGCAGCTCGCGGCCCAGCAGTCGCTCTTCGGGGCGCTCGCCCCACGAGACGACGTCTTCCCGCCAATGCCCGGGCCAGCGCGCGTCAGGGCCGGCGAACCGGTCGGCGGCGACCGCTGGATCGTCGCGTTCGGTTTCTTCGCGCGCGAGTGCTGAAAACGGAACGCTGCGTGCGTCACGAACGCCGCGCGTTTTCGCGCGATTGACGACGATGGTGAAAATCCAGCTGCGCACGCTACTGCGTCCCTCGAAGGCCGCCAAGCCGCGCAGCACGCCCAGCCACGCTTCCTGCACCACGTCTTCGGCGGCGGCATCATCGCGGACGTACGCGCGCGCGATCTTGTGCATCGCCGACGCGTAGCGATCCACCAACGTCAAGAACGCAGCTTCGTCGCCGGCGCGCAGTTGGGCCAAAAGCGCGTTCTCATCCGATCCGCTGTAACGTTCGCCGCCTTCATCGAGACGTAACGGCATCGCACTCATCCTTCATCGAGGACCGTATCGTGAAAAAGCTTATCCGCAAACCCGCCGTCGTCATTCTGGGCACGCTCGTCGTCGTCATGCTTTGGCTGGCGTTTCGTCCCGAACTGCTCTTCGTCAACAAGACAGTCAACGATCCGTTTCCGGCGACGACCGCGACAACATCGACGTCGCACCTGTAACGAAACCGCCGCAGCCAAGACTCAACAACATCTCACCGCCGCGTAGCGGCAACTAAAAATGAAAGCCATCATCATGAACACCGCAACCCGCGCCGCTCTTGCCCTTACAATCTTCGCCGGCCTCATGCCGCTTGCCGCAAATGCCGCTCCGTCGGCGCTCACCTCCGGAGCGTTTGTCAGCGGCGCACATGCGACCACCGGCAGCGCCACCATTTACAAGCTCGACGACGGTAGTCGCCTGCTGCGTCTGACCAACTTCGAAACGTCCAATGGCCCCAAAGTTCACGTCATCCTTGCCGACCACGCAATTAGCGGCAATAACGTCGAGAACGCCAAATCGTTTGACCTGGGCGACCTCAAGGGCAACACCGGCAATCAAAATTATGTCATCCCCGCCAACGTAAACCTCGCCGACGTTAAGTCCGTCGCGATCTACTGTGAACGCTTCAACGTGAACTTCGGCGCCGCAAGCCTAAAGTAAGCTCGGCGGGCAACGTCGCGGGCCAACGCCGTCAATGCCGGCAAATCGTTGCCCGCATCACATGCCGGTCGGCGACGGAATAATACAGCGCGATACGGTCGCCGTCCGCAACGGCCGACGCGGCGAACGCGATGTCGGTATCTTCGGGGTAACGCCGCTCCCCGGGCAACACGAGCGGATATTCGCAGCGCGCGACGACACGGGTGAACATCGGGTCGAAGACCACCCAGCCGATGCGCCACTGCGCCGCGCGCGTCGCGCCGTTATAGAACATCACCGGCAGAATGTCGCCGCCACCGATGACGGGGCCGGTACTGAGATGCCACTCGTCCCAACCGGGCCGGGCGGAGAACAGCGGCGTCTGCACGGCCCATGGGCCGTCGACGTGCGGCGCGGACGCAATACCGATTTTCGAGCGGTCTTCGTGCGCGTACTCGAAAAACAGCCGCCATGTTCCGTCGGCGGCACGCACGATCTCGGCTTCTTTGGGATTTGTCGCACTGGGGGTCGACGGCAGCGCGATCCCGCGCTTGTCGAGACGTTCGAGCGACGGTCCGCGAGCGAGCAGCAGTTCGCCGCGCTTGACGCGCTCGTTCCAGCCGCTGTAATAAACGTAGTACGTTCCGTTGACGAATGCGACGGTCGGATCTTCACAGCCGCCGCTGTCATAGGAACCCGCGACGTCCTCGCCCGGTGCGATTACGGGCGTGTCGCCCAGCGCGAAATCTCGCCCATTGAGCGAAATGCCGCGGTGGATGCGCGCAACCTTCTCGGCCGGGTTCTCCGAATAATTGACGACGCGTAAAAGCAGCTCGAAGCGTTCGGCATCGCGCCAGACGAACGGGCTGAGCTTATACATGCTTTCGAGCGTACTCGAGCATGCATACGCGACATGTTCGATTCGTTCGAGCGTGAAGTCGTGGGTCACCGCAGCTTGCGATGCCGCCAAGCCCGTCTCCGGTAGATTAGATTTGCTATCAGGTTGGATGGATTTCCCGTCGCGGACATCGGCGTCTCGTCGGCTCATATCGTGGATGCTACGCCGGCGGTGCCCGTCACGCGCGTGCCTCAGCTTACAGTTATGCCGATTTCCAGCATTGGAGAACGCCGGCCGTGCAGCACCGGAGTCGTTTACGGTGTGAGCGGACGCCGGCCTTCGAGCGCTTTGGCCAAGGTCACTTCGTCGGCGTAGTCCAGATCGCCGCCGATCGGCAAGCCGTACGCTAAACGCGTCACGCGGACGCCGCTGGGCGCGATCAAGCGCGACAAATACAGCGCGGTGGCCTCGCCTTCAGCATTGGGATTGGTTGCGACCACGACTTCCTGCGGATCGCCGTCGGCGATGCGTTCGATGAGTTCCTTGACGCGCAATTGGGCCGGCCCGATCCCATCCATCGGCGCAATGACGCCGCCCAACACGTGGTAGCGTCCGTTGTATGCAGCGGTGCGTTCGAGCGCGTAGATGTCCTTTGCTTCCGCTACGACGCAGAGCAGCGACGCGTCGCGCCGCAAGTCGGCGCAAATGTCGCACGGATCGTCTTCGGTAATGGCAAAACAGCGCGAGCAAAGGCGCACGCGATCCTTGAGCGCAACGATCGCGTCGGCCAATGCCACAGCGTCGGCTCGTGGGCGATTGAGCAAGTAGAACACCAGCCGCGCCGCGGTCTTAGGACCGATCGTGGGCAGCTTGGAGAATTCGTTGATGAGGGCCGCCACCGGCCCGGCAATGGCGTTGATTAAAAGCGCCTACGGTTCACATCAAACCCGGAATGCGCATGCCGCCGGTCAGCGCACCCATCTTGCTCGAACTGAGCGCCTGGACTTTGCCCAATGCATCGTTGAGTGCGATAACGACGAGATCTTCGAGCGTCTCGATGTCATCCGGATCGACGGCTTCAGGCTTGAGCGTGAGTTTGGTGACCTTGAAGTCGCCGTTGACGCCGACGGTGACCGCGCCGCCGCCCGCGCTCCCCTCGACGATCGTGTTGGCGAGCTCCTCTTGAACGCGCGTCATCTCTTGCTGCATTTTGCGAACTTGCGCCATCATCTGAGCTTGATTCATGTCGGAGGGAATGCTTTCTGTGACGAGCGGGCGCGGCTCGCTGAGCCGAACGCGCGGGGGTTACGTCGGCAGCGTGTCGTTGGCATACCGGACGAGATCGGTTTCTTCGTTGAGGGGGGCCGTGCTTTGTGCGACCGGCTCGCGGCTTTCGATCTTGACCCGAATCTGCAGCGGGCGGCCCAAAACCCCGGCAATCGCGGCGTGCACGACCGACAGATTCGACTTGAGCATTTCAGCGCGCGGCGGATCCGGGACGCGCAAAGTCACCGTATCGCCGTCAAGTGCATCGACGACCGTTTGCGATAAGACCGAACTGACCTGAACCTTTTCCGAAACGGCTCGGGTGCGCACATTCTGCCACAGCGATTGCAACTTCTGCAGCGACAGTTCGGCCACCGGCGCGACACCGTTGCGCGGCGGCATCTGCAGCCGCGGCACCTGCGGCTGAGCCGAAGCTGGTCGCGCTTCGGGCACCGGCGCCGCCGGCGCGGCGGGACGGGCAATCGCCGCCGCCGGCGGATCGGCGACCCGGGCCGCGGGTCCGGCCGGCCGCGGGCGCGGAGCGGCCGGCTCGGCGGCACGAGCCGGAGCGGCGGACTCGCCGTTTTCCAACGCGGCGACGCGGGCGGCCAACGCGTCGAGCGCCGGGTCTTCGTGTTGCAGCATGAAACGCAGCAGCGCGGTTTCGATTTCGAGTCGCGCGTTACCCGATCCGCGGGCCGCGCCGAGCGCGTCTGAAAGCAATCGCAAACCGCGAATGAGCCGCGCTTGGGGTGTCGTAACGGCGAGATCGCGCGCGGCCGCGGCATCGTCGGCCGACAGATCGCGGCTCAACAATTCCGGATTGATGCGGGCCACGAGCAGGTGCCGGAATTCGGCGATCGTCCCGCGGATCAATCCGGTCATATCGCTGCCGGCATCACTGGCATCGTCGATCGCCACCAGGGCCGCCGTCACCTCGCCGCTCAGCGCCGCGCCGAGGACGCGGCGCGCGAACTCGCGTCCGGTTTGGCCGAACGCGGCATCGACGGTTGCGGCGTCGACCGGCCCGCCCGCGAACGCGACGACTTGTTCGAGCATCGTCAAGGCATCCCGCAAGCCGCCATCGGCGCGGTAGGCGATCGCCCCGAGTGCGGCATCGTCGATCGCGAAATGTTCGGCGGCGCTGATGGTCCGCATGCGCTCGATCATCGTGGCGATCGGGATGCGCCGAAACGCATAACGCTGACAGCGCGAGAGGATCGTCGGCGGCAACGCCTCCGGAGCCGTGGTGGCCAGAATGAAGACCGCGTAAGGTGGCGGTTCCTCCAACGTCTTGAGAAACGCGTTGGCGCCTTCCTTGGTCAACATGTGCGCCTCATCGATGATGTACACTTTCATGCGCATCGTCGCCGGCGCGAATTTGACCGCATCGCGCAAAGCGCGGATTTCATCGATGCCGCGGTTCGAGGCCGCGTCGATCTCGAGCACGTCGAGCGCCGTTCCGGTTAGGATCGAGCGGCAATTCTCGCACGTGTTGTCCGGCGCCGCCGTTGGGCCGTTCACGCACTCGATGCAGCGCGCCAAAATCTTCGCCGCTGACGTTTTCCCCGAGCCGCGCGGCCCGGAAAACAGATACGCGTGCGCTAATCGCCCGGTATCGATTGCCGTCGTCAGGGTGCGGACAACCGCGTCTTGACCGACGAGGTCAGCGAAACTTTGCGGACGCCAGGTACGATATAATGACATGCCGACCGGAAAGTTCGGGAGCCATCCAACGCCTCCCGGTCGGCCGGCGCACGTTTACGGTCCAAAGTCCCCGGGTAAATACACTCGGCTGACGTTTTCCGACACGCTCTATACGGGCGTGCGTGTTTCTTCTCCCAGCGGCAGGACGACCTAGGAGCATTCGTGGCGGTAGTTGCTTTAGATGTGCGCACGGCGCTGCACGAGCGATTCGGATTTTCGACCTTCCAGCCGGGTCAGGAAGAAGTGATCGAGCGCGTGATGGCGGGTGAGGACACGCTCGCCATCCTGGCAACGGGCGCCGGAAAATCGTTGTGTTACCAACTTCCCGCCCTCGTTCTGCCCGGGACGACGATTGTCGTCAGCCCGCTCATCGCGTTGATGAAAGATCAACTCGATATGTTGCGTGAACGCGGTGTCGATAGCGTCGTCGCGCTGAACTCGACGTTGTCTGAAGATCAAGAAGCGGCCGCGGTGAGAAAGATCGCAACGGGGGCGATAAAGATCGTTTTCGTTACGCCGGAAAAGCTTGAAGACGACGCGTTCGTAGCGACGCTGCAGACCCTTACCGTACCGCTCTTCGTGGTCGATGAAGCGCATTGCATCAGCGCTTGGGGACACGACTTCCGGCCCGCCTATTTGAATTTAGGCCGCGTGATCGCTCAGCTGGGGAAGCCGGCCGTGCTGGCGCTGACGGCGACGGCGACTCCGGCCGTGCGCGAAGACATCTTGCTCCAGCTCGGCATCCCGACGGTGAAGCCGATCGTCAAGGGGTTCGATCGGCCGAACCTGCGTTACGAAGTCAAACGCGCCGACTCGGAACAAGCCAAGCTGCGCATTCTCAAAGAACTCTTCGAGACCGGGCTCGAGGGAACGGGCATCATCTATACCGCCACGATCAAGAACGCACTCGAAGTCCAACATTATCTTCACGAGCAGCTCAACTTGCCGGCCGCCGTTTATCACTCGAAGTTGCAGAAGCAAGACCGGGTATCGGTCCACGAACTGTTCATGCAAGAGAACATCCGGGCCGTCGTCGCCACCAACGCGTTCGGATTAGGCATCGACAAGCCGAACATTCGTTTCGTCGTCCACTACGATCTGCCGGGGTCGGTCGAGGCCTATACGCAAGAAGCCGGCCGCGCCGGTCGCGACGGCGATTTGTCGCGCTGTATCTTGCTCTATCGGATGAGCGATACGCGCGTTCAAAATTATTTTCTCACCGGTAAGTATCCCGACGTCGAGGAAGTCCAGCGCGTTTTCGGGACGCTCGAATTCTTCGGCACGCAAGAGGGCGGCGTATCGCTGACCGACTTGCGCAAAATTTCTCAGCTCCCGCTCACGAAGCTAAAAGTCATCCTTGCTCTCCTCAAGAAGTCAGGCTTTATCGAGACATCGTCACGGGCCAAGTATACGCTCACTGAAAATGCCCGCGAAAAGCGCGAGTTGCTGCTCAATCTGACCAATTATGAAACCAAGAAAAGCTACGATCAATCGAAGCTGGCCATGATGTTGCAGTACGCCGAAAACTCGTCGTGCCGGCGACGCTTCATCCTCAATTATTTCGGCGAAGATTATGATACCGAAACGTGCGGCGCGTGCGACAATTGTCTGCAGGGTCATCGGTCGCGCGCGGTCTCCGGTTACCGCATTGCCGATATTGTGTATCATCCGAAATTTGGGCAAGGCACGGTTGAACGAGCCGAGAAAGACCTCGTGACCGTTTTGTTTCCGAATGTCGGTTATAAGACGTTGCTTGCGTCGGCGGTGAGTCGCGAAGCGAAGATCGCCTAACTGGAGCGTCCGCGTTTTGTCCCAGAATTTTGGTGTGCGACGCTTCCTTGCGATGCTCGCAATTTTTATGTTAGCGTTCGCGCTGGCCGGCGGGGCACGCGCTCAAAATTCACCCGCCCCGAGTGCGCCAAGTGCGACATCCGCTCCCGATGGCTCACCCGTTCCACGTCCGCCTCCACCGACGCCGCCGATCCCCGGCACCATTCGCGCAACGCCGGTTCCGCCGCCCACTACGCAGCCCGCTCCCGGCGCCCCGCCACCCGTACCGGCCGCTTCGCCGACAGCGTCGCCGGGCAGCGCACCGGCACCCGCGCCGACCACCGGCGTGCCGTCACCCGGTGCTGCACCCGGTGACGTTCCGGGCGAACCGGGCAGCCTCTCGCAACCGTCGGCGACGCCGGTCGCGACACCGCAGCCGACGCCGGTACCGATTATCGCCGAGCCGCCCGCGCCTAGCGTCGAACCGGGCAAAGTGGTTCAAGTCCGTTTAAGCGGCATTTATGGCACGATTGTCGCGACGTCGGCCAACCCTCAAATCGCCGATGTCGTCGCCGATCAGAATCAACGAGCGCTGTTCATTACCGGTCATGCCGTCGGCACGACGACGATCACGGTCAAGGACGACCGGCTGGTCATCACCCGCGATGTGGCGGTCCGTGTGGCCTATGCGGCAGGTGCCGTGAGCGAACAAGCCACGATTCGCGTTACCGGTAACCCGGCGACGGCAACGTTCTTACGTGAAGCCGCAGCCGCGGCCGCCCAACGCAGCGCGACCGTACGACCCGGCGCCTCGGCTCAAATCGACGCCGATCAAATTAATCTCCGGACCAATCTCGGCGTCGACAATCGCACCGCGGCCGACGTCCCGGTCCAGATCGTCGGCAACGGCTATATTCCGGTAGACGGCGTTACGCATGTCGAGATCGAAAATTTTGCCTTACCGAATATTCAACCGGCAAGATTACTCGTCAGTGACTATCCTGAAACGCTGAGCGCGAATGGTATTCTGTTCACCGCCGATCTCGACCGGCGCGATGCGCAGCGGTTCTTGTATTACCATTATAATCCGAGCAGCCAGCCCAGCCGGCGCATTCTCCTACGCGTCACCAATCCGTCGGCCCAGCCGGCAACCGTGCAGTTTATTTCCGGTTCAGCCGGCCCGGAAAGCAACGAGATGGAAGTCGGTCATTTGTCGACCCAGCGTTTTCTCGTGCGCGAGTTGCAGAATGAAGGTACGGTCGTATCCATTCCGCCGAACTCCACGATCAATCTTGTCGATCATCCGCTACCGCCCGGCACCATCGTGAGCGCGCTTCTGCAATTACGCGAGGTCGACGGCGATCCGGTGCATCTCACGCTGGTGGCTCAGGACGCGAGCGCACCGCTCGATCAGTCGGTCGATACAACGCAACTCCTATCGGGCGGCGTCGCTCACGCGCGCGGCGAATACCAGGTGCCCCAATTTTATTTTGATTATAGCTACGCTACGGGCGGCGACCCGCTCGAAATTCCGATCGGTCAGTTGCCGCTACCGAATCTCCGCCAAGGTCAAGCACTGGCCGGGGATTACGGCGTACAGCAAGCCGTCACGGTCACGATCGTCAACAGCGGCAACGGCGCGACCCCGGTTGCTATTTACGCCAATCCGCGTGGCGGCCGGGCGACGGGAACGTATCTGATCGATCGTACGCTGGTGCAAACGCACGCCTTACCGGCTTTCTCACGCTATAAAATTTGGCAAGAGACGATACCCGCCCGTACCTTCCGGCGGGTGCAGATCATCACGATGCCTGAAGGCGGGTCGTCCTATCCGTTGCGGCTCATTTTCGGCTCCGACGACGGCAGCGTTCAACCCGGCGCACCGGGGTCGCCGGTGTATTGAGCACCAGCAGCGGCAAACGTGATTAACGCAGCGCGCGAATATACAGTGCTTCGAGCGCGGCTGCGGCCGTCGTCCAGCTAAAGCGTTTCGAAGCGGATTCTCGGTCCCGCGCAGCGTCGGCTTGCGCTTTGGCCGGATCGGCGAGCAGCGCCCGAATCGCGTCGATCCACCCGCTAATATCGTCCGGATCGACCAGCTCGCCGGCGTTCGCAGCGACTTCGGTCAACGATGAACCACGCGCGGCGATGAACGGCAGCCCGGCACAGCGCGCCTCCGCTACGGCGTAGCCGAACCCCTCGTAGCGCGACGGAATCAACGCGAGCGTCGCCCGCGCGTAGAGATCGTCGAGCGTCCTTGGGTCAACATAGCCGCGTAACTCGATACGTGCCGTCACGCCGAGCGCAGCCGCCCGCGCCCGAACACGTTCGATATACGGTGTCGGCGGCCCAACCGAAACAATCCGTAACTGCGGAATTGCCGCTGCGGCTTCCACCACCGCAAGCAAGTTTTTGCGCGACTCGACGGTCCCGACCACCAGCGCGAACGGATCGGCGTCCGGCTGTCGAACGACGGCACCATAGCGTTCGTCGACGCCCGGGTACATCACCGTCGGCGGACGCGCATCGCCGCTCAATGCGAGATATTCGGCGGCGGAAAAGTGCGAATCGACGATGACCCCGGCGGTCCGTCGATATGCTGCGCGCATCGCGCTGCCGAAGTACGCGCGGGCGTAGGGTCTCGTGTGTTGCTGTACGCGCAACCACGCCATATCGTGTACGGTAACGACCGTCGGCATGCGCGGTGCGACGAGCGGCAGCGTTCCGGCCGTCGCGTGGAAGATATCCGCCCGGCTGCGCGCGACAGCGATCGGCAACAAGACTTGATCCCACAAGACGCGGCGGTCGAAGCGCCACGGATCGAGCCAGCGCGCCTGCAGCGGACGCACGTCGATGGCACGTGCGCCAAGCGCGACAGCCAGATCGCGTTGATACACCCCGATCCCGGTTGCCGTACCGACGGCTAACTGCGCGTCGAGCGCGACGATCATCGGCCGGCCTGCAGCAACCCTCGCCGTGCATCGACGCTGGCCGGAACGGCGTCGAGCGCGCGGCGGTAATAGCGCAGGGCGGCCGGCTTATCGCCGACAGTCAGGGCTTGCCGGCCGGCGGCTAACAGGTACGTTTCCTCATTCGGGGCGATCTGCAGCGCGGCTTCATACAACTGCAGCGACCGTCGCGCCGACACGTGAGGGTCCCGGCTCGCCGCACCTTCCTCTTGTGTGATTTGACCGAAGCGCCACAGCGCGCGCGCCTTGATACCCGCGTCGCGTTCGCCGGCAAGGACTTCGACGAGGTGCGCCTCGAGATGCGCCGCCGCCGGCAGTTCTCCGGCCGCGTCGCGATCATCGATCAAGCGCTGCGCGCGCTCGAAGTCATGCGCGCGAGCGTAGGCGGTGAGCGCGTCGGCCGGGTCGGAGCGCAGCTCGAACAGCTGGCCCCGCAGATCGTCCACATCGGCGCTGTCAGGCAACGAGTCGACGATGGCTTGCGCGGCTGCGAGCCGCCCCCGGTGCACGAGCGCCCCGGCGTAAGCAATCCGCAGCGCAGCGGGCGCTGAGCCCGAACCCAATGGCCGCGCGAGCTGCAAACCGGCAGCCGGCGCGAGCAGCAGCGGGACGGCCGGTGCGTTCGCCAGATCACCGTACACCGCCATCGACGCGCATTGCACGGCGCCGAAAACCACGCTAAGCAGCAAACCGGCGACGCCCAGCGCCGGCCCGGCAACGCGACGCCGGCGGCTAGAAGCGGATGACGAAGTTGATATCTTCTTTATTTTCGTTGTTGTTAAACGAAGGTAGTGTAAAATCGGTATATTTGAAATTTCGTAACGCAAACGCGACCGAACTCGTCGTCTTCGGAATCGTGTACGTTATCGAGCCCACGTACGTGTCTTTGCGCTCCGAGATATTTTGACCCAGCGTCGTACCATAAGCACCGTGGAAACCTTGCACGTTGTAACTCGCGCCGAATACGACGTCCCGGCTGAGCGGCACTGAAGCCGCGGCGGCGACCGTCGTGTGATACATATCGGTAAAGTTGGGATAGAACGGAACACCGACGCCGGCGGCGGCGGCCGGCGTTAACGTTCCAGGATCGAGCGGTACGTAACGAAACGCGGTCTTATCCGCGCGCGATAACCGCTCGACTGCGGCAGTAAGTGAAACTCCGACGGTTTGGCGCAACACCGGTAGATTGAACTGGGCACCCGCCTCGACTTTATCCAGCGTCATGCGTTTACCCGTCGCGCCGATGCCTGGGCCCAGATACGAAGAATACAATTGCGTCGCCGACCCGTCAGGGTGGATCTCACTCAAGTGCTGACCCAGCACGCGCGCGTTGATACCAAAGCCGCCGATGTGCAGCGGCGTGTTGAGGTTCAACGTGACGCCGCTGGTATTCGGAGCGAAGGCACTAAAAAATTGGGAGCCGCTCGCGACGAACGGATTGAATACCGGATAGATGAAGGTCAAGTTCGGATCTTGTGACGCACACTTGTGCGTGTCCCGGCCGCTGCAATTGCCGTTGGCCGCATCGTATGCGGCGTTGATCGCAGCGTTGTTGGCAAAGCCGGCGAAGCCCGGAAAGTAGTTTTGGTTGTAGTAACTCAATAATTGGGGCGGGTTGCCGAAGTACCGCAGCGGTGCGCCGTCCAGGAAATTTGCGCCGACCGATTGATATTGCACGGACGCCGTAAGATTGTAGAGCTTGAGACGTAAACCGACGACGCCGGCGTCGCCGGTACCGGCCGCGATCGTGCGGTAATCGGGCGTGTAGCGGCTCGACGCCGCCTCGGCATACAGCATCGGATAATCGGCCCGGTCGCCACCAACGTGCAACGCCCGGAGCGGCACCTGCGCATCGATGCCCAGCACCGAATCACTCACCAGACCGTAACCGGAACCATTCTGCAAACCGACATTGGTAATGCCGGCCGGCGTGGCGGCCGAATCCGTATCGAAGAGCCGGTTAAATGATAACCCGACCTCCGCTCCGGGCAAACCGGCCAACTTGTGATTCACGCGCAAATTGAGATCGTAGCGCTGCGGTGCGGCTTCATTCGAGACGGTCAGACCGATGTAGCTAATGGTAATCGAGGAACCGGGCGGCAAGGGCGCCGGAAAAACGACGGCGTTGTAGCTATCGTTATATACGAACGCCGGCGGAGCCAGCGGACCGCCGGCCGCGCCGCCCACGCGCACGGCGGCGCTGTTGAATTGCGCTCCGTCATACTGCGAAATATACACGCTGCCGAGCTGTGCCTTTTGGGCTAGGTAGACTTGCGCCAGCGATCCGCTGCCCGATGTAAAGGTATTTGCCTGCAGCGCGCCGCTGGTCGATCCCGGCGCGCCGGGCTGCAGATAGGTCGTTTGCGGACGATCGACATAGTAAAAGTAATTGCTCAAGCCGAGTTCGCCGCTGGGGTCGAGCACATTTATTTGCGTATTGATCAACGCCGGATCGACCTGACTGAAGGCGACTTGGATATCGGTCAGACCACCAACCGTGCCGCCGAATTCAACGCCTTTTTGGTAATTTTGCACCGGGTATTCAAAGCCCGGGCCCTGTTGCGCCGGATCCGGGGCTCGATACGTCAAGCCTACGCGCGACGAACGCAGATCGTCGAGCTCACCAAAACGAAAGAAGAGATTCGTGATATTGCCGCTCTTGGCGATGTTGATCACGATGTCGGGCTGCACCGCGTACTTCGCTCCCGGCGTGTATTCGCCACCCGTTTCATAATTGAGGATGTGAATCGGAAACGAGACCATCAAGTTCTCGTTCACGGTGTACGCAAGATCGATCTTATCGTCGAAACGAATGTAATTAGCCAGAATGCCCGCATCGAGCGGACTGTTGTCTTCGGGGCTACGCAAAAAGGCATCGACAAACGGATCGACCGTGGCCGAGCCGCCGGCGGGCACCGTGCCGCCATAGTAGAGCTGCTGCGCGAGTCCGGTACCGTTCGTTATGGTGTGCGGATAGGTCACCGATTGACGCTCGCTAAAATTATGATACAAGTCGCCGTGAATTTGCAGCGCTTGCGCCTGTTTCGTCCGTTTGTCGAGTGCGTCGAGCGCGTCTTCCACGTTGGTTACCCGCACACCGAGCGAATCGAGTTCATCTTTGAGCGCGTCGATGAGCTTTTGCAGCTTGTCGAGGTCGACTTTGGACGCATAACCGGCGCCGTTGGCCTGCACTTTTGCGATCACGCGCGCGACGAGGACCGCCATTTCATACCGCGTAAGCGGCCGGTCGCCTTTGAACTTGCCGTCGCTATAGCCTTCGATGAGCCCGTCGGCGGCGAGTGACGCGATTGCCTGTTGTGCCCAATGACTATCGGGCACATCGGCGAACGGCGTTGCCCGCGCCGCCCCACGTGCGGCAAAAATGAGGCTCGTCGCGAGGGCCAGCGTTGCGAGAAGCTTCATCATGTTTCCCAGGGACCGGTACCGCAAGAAGGTTGATAGCATGATCGGAGGCACAAAAGCACGCCCTGGTGTGAAGCGCAGCGAAGGCGGTATACGACCGGCCGCAATCGACTCCTTCCCGCTCTAACGTTCGGCGAGATACCGTTCCGCGATGAGCAATGCGGCGTAATCATCGATCGGCCGATCGGGCAGCAGCATGCCGCGCGGAACGAGTCGTTTCCAGCCGCGCGGCGGGTGATCGAGAAAGAAGCGGCCGCGCGCCCGCAGCGTTGTTTCGCGCTCATCCACAAGCGCGTGGGCCAAACCTAAGAGCGACAGAATACCGGCGACATAGCCGCTATTGGTACCGCGCCCGAGTGCCACCATCTCGACCCGATGCGCGGCGACGATTGCCTCCACGGTGGGCGACAACTCCGCGAGCTGCGCGATCCCGAGTGCGAGCGGTGCAGCGCCGATGTGTTCGAGCAACGCGTAGCCACATTTACGCGTGCCGGGGTCGATGCCGAGAATCACTTAGGTGTGCACCGGCGTCAAGCTAAAATCATACACCACACCGCCCGAATGCGGGTAAAGATCGAACGACGCCTTCGCCGAGACGCGGTATTTTCCGCGTAAACGCGTCAGCTGCGCGATGACACTTTGCACTTGCGGCGCATTGTAGCCCGCGCTTTGTAGGAACGGGTTCGGCATGCCGCGTTTAGCGAGTTGCACCGATGCGTTGGTGATCAGTGGCGTGAGGTTGAGCGGCTGACCGCCTTCGACGGTGACCGACGCCAGCACCTCACCGGCGGACGCCAGTTTTCGGTCGGCGTACGACGACAAGTAGAACGTGATCCGGTCACCCCGAAACAGGTTCTGCGCGGCTACCGGTAAGATCAGAACGACCGGCGGCCGGCCGGTGCCGGCGCGCGCGCTCGCATCGCCGTCGATCGTTTCAACTTCTTTTTTGAGCCCTTCGGCAATATCGGGATCGCCGGCTTTGCGCGTGTACGTTTTGAGGAGATACGGCGGTTTCGTCAGTTGCGAATTGGCTAGCGTGACCGTCTCATCGAAGAACGTCGAGAGCCGCCGCACTTGGTCATCCTCGGGAGTCGTGGTATCCAACGTCGCCGCGATATTGGCGATGAGTTGCCGGTTCGGGACCGCCAGCGTGCCGTTGCGGGTCTTGAGCAACTCCGAATTCTGCTCGAGCGCTTGCGCTTGCAGGGTATTAATTTGCGTGTTGAGTTGATCCAAGCGAAAGAACGCCGTCCGCACTTCATTTGAAAGCAGCAGCGCGATAAGGGTAACGGCCAACGCGATGACCATTCCGGTCGCGACCGCGACGATCGTCGACGTGTATTTCGGCCGCAGTCCAAACAAGGTTAAGCGCCGCCGGCCCACTTGGTGGCCGACCCGGTCGCCGACGTAGGCGACGAAACCCGCGACAATCATGATCAGCAGAACCAGCCCGATGCCGGGCAGCATCGACACGCTAACGGGTCCCGCGGAAGAGCGGCATCAACGCCGGTGCCGTACACGGGCAACTACACACGTGAGGCTCCACGTAAAAGCCACAGCCCGATGAGGGTGAAGAGCGCGTTGGGCGTCCAGGCCGCGATGCCGGCCAGCCACGTCGCCGTTCCACCGATGGTCAGGAATAACGTCGAGATGACGTAGTACACGAAGATGATCACCAGCGCCAAGCCGAAGCCCAGGCCACGCCCGCCGCCGCGCCCGGGCCGGATGCCGAACGGCACCGCGATGAGCGTGAAGACGAGCGCAGCAAACGGACGCGCGAGTTTCGCCGAATAGCTGGCCGTATATGTTGTGACCTGCTGCGGTGACAGCAGCCCGGTACTCAGCGCAGCTTTAATTTCGGCACGTGATTTTTGTTCGGGATCGCCGCTGACGGTATGCTTCGCGATCTCGTTGGGCTTTTCGCCGATATCGACGCTGAGCTGCGGTTCGGTTCCGGTTGTCACGCTGCCGTCCTCGTTGAACGTGCGCGTCGTTGCGTTGACGAACGTCCAGGTCGGCGGCGCGTAGCGCGCGCGGTCGGCATAAATAATCGTCCCGGGCTTTCCGGCGCGATCCTGTTGGACCACCGTAACGTCGACGAGTGATTGCGTTACCGCATCCAGACCGGACGCAATCGTAATTTGCTTGCCGCCCGACGGCAACGGCGTAACGACGGTCAAGTTGCCTTCGATCGGGTTGAGATGTTGGATCACCGCAGTCTTGATATAGGCCGCCCGGTCGTTGGCCAGCGGCACGACGATCTCTTGCAGCCCCAGCGAGACCACCGAAACGAGCAGTCCGACGGCGGCCAACGGCAGTACGATCCGCATGACGCTGACACCGCCGGCCTTCATCGCCGTAATCTCACTATCGCCCGACAGGCGTTGCATCGCCAACAGCGTCCCCAGCAGCATCGCCATCGGAATCACAAACAATAAAAACTGCGGCATGTCCCAAAAGAAATACTCGATCGCCGCAACGAGCGGCGCATGCTCCTCACTCACGAGCTTGCCGATCGAAATGATCTGCGTCGCAATAAAAATTAAGGTAAAGGTCGACAAGCCGAACACAAACGGCCCAACGAGCTCGCTGACCAAATACCGGTCGAGAATCGAAACGCGCCACCCCGCCCGCCGCACCGCAACCGGTGCGACCGAACTAGGCACCCCTACCAACGCGCCGACCCCCGAGCCGACCGTCGATCGCCGCTAACCAACCACCATTCACACCGCCCTCACGCCCCATCATAAAGAACCCCTGCAAACCCCAACGATGCTGCGAGAAAGGGGCGGAGGTGGTGCGGGTGGCGGGGCGTCGTGACCGGAGCCGAAGCGCAGGATGCGCGAGAGGCGCAGGCACGCGAGCAGCATTTTCGCACGAGGCGAAAATGCGAGCGTCCCCGCCACCCGCACCACCTCCGCCCCACCCCGCGCACCGCCCCTGCAAACCCCAGCCGATGCTGCGAGAATGGGGCGGAGGTGGTGCGGGTGGCGGGGCGTCGTGACCGGAGCCGAAGCGCAGGATGCGCGAGAGGCGCAGGCACGCGAGCAGCATTTTCGCACGAGGCAAAAATGCGAGCGTCCCCGCCACCCGCACCACCTCCGCCCCACCCCACGCACCGCCCCTGCAAACCCCAGCCGATGCTGCGAGAAAGGGGCGGAGGTGGTGCGGGTGGCGGGGCGTCGTGACCGGAGCCGAAGCGCAGGATGCGCGAGAGGCGCAGGCACGCGAGCAGCATTTTCGCACGAGGCGAAAATGCGGGCGTCCCCGCCACCCGCACCACCTCCGCCCCATCCCGCCAGGATCAAAGCCGAAACCCTTCACCCAGATAGAACTTGCGCGCGACCGGAGAGGCCAGTACGTCGTCCGCCGATCCCGACACCTCGATCTTCCCGTCATTGAGAATGTAGGCGCGGTCGACGATGGCGAGCGTTTCGCGCACCTGATGGTCGGTGATCAACACGCCCAAGCCGCGATCGCGGAGCTGCCGGATCATCGCCTGAATGTCGGCGACCGCGATCGGGTCGATCCCGGTGAATGGTTCGTCGAGCAGCAGAAAGGCCGGCTCGGTGGCGATGGCGCGGGCGATCTCGACCCGCCGGCGCTCACCGCCCGAGAGCGAATCGCCGCGCGCATCGACAAAGCGCGCCAGGCCGAACTCCTCGAGCAGCGCCGGCAGTCGCAGGTCCTGCTCGGCGTGGCTGATACCGTTCATCTCCCAGATCAAGCGCAGGTTATCGCCCACCGAAAGCTTGCGGAAGATCGAGTTCTCTTGGGCCAGGTAGCCAATCCCGGCCCGCGCGCGCTCGTGCATCGGAGCGCGGGTCATGTCGCGCCGGCGGCCCTCGCGTTCGAGCACCACCTCGCCGTCATCGGGGCGAACCAAACCGACGACCATATAAAACGTCGTGGTTTTTCCGGCGCCGTTGGGCCCGAGCAGCCCGACGACCTCACCGCGATTGACGTCGGCGCTTACGCCGTTAACGACGGTGCGTTTGCCATAGCGCTTTATCAAGTTCGAGATGACGATGCGATCGCTCATAATGGGTGTTCGGCAACCCGGACGTCGTCCAGGCGGATGTCGCCTTCAAGATATTTGCCCGTCAGCGTGAGATCGTTTGGTCCGGTGAGTTGCACGTGGCCTTGGCCGTGTAATTTCTCGGTTCGGCCGTCGTAGCGCAACGTGTCGCACGTCAACACACTGCCGTCACCGGCGCGCGCGCGGACCCCGCCGTGCATGACGACACTCTTGTCGCGCTGCGTTATCCGGGCTTGAGGTGAATCCGCGATCAGCGTTTTGCCCGTCCGGTCGTTGAAGATAATGTGCGGCCGCTCGAACGTGACGACGGACTGCGTACCAACGATGTCCGCCTGCGACGATAAGGCGCGCAACCGGTAGGCGATGCGTGTCCGCTTCGATGACGGGTCTGTTACGCGTTGCACTACCGTAATGTACTTGTCGCCGCTGCTATTCGTTTCGATGTGCACGGGTTCACTGGTCGGCTCGGCGGTTCGCGCCGGCGTCGCAGCCGGAGTGGGGCTCGTAGCCGCGTGCGGCGGTGCGCTACAGGCCGCGCAGACGACGAGCATCCCGACGCCGACCGCCTTACGCAGCATGGCCTTCGAACCCCCAGCGCGCCGCCGCGATCGCAAGTGCGGTAAATTGCAGATACAAACCGAACGCGATGCTCGCCGAATTGAGCACCATATGCACGCCGACCGCGACGACGCCGGCGAAAACGGCGAAGGCCAACATACGATGCTCGGCCGACGCTGCCGCCGCCAGCCGCGGCAGGCCGGTAAAGAAGGACCACAGCGAGACCGCGTACGCCGCAAAGCCGAGGGCACCGGTCTCGGCCAGAATCGACAGGGGCAGGTCGTGGGGATCGAACGCGACCGGCGTGTTGGCCCCTGGCGCGTCGGGCGCACGCATCACCGGATACAGGCGCTCGAAGGCCAGCGGACCGACCCCCGTCAGCGGGAAGTGCAGCCAGGTTACGAGCCCCGCGCGCCACGCCACGTAGCGCGAGCCGGTATCTTGCGGCTCGTGGTGCGTTGCCGCCAGCGCGACATTTACGGCCAGCACCAGCCCGAAAGCCGCCGCCGCCAAGGCCAAGCCGCGCCGCGGTCGCAACGCCAAGCAGTATACGCTCAGGCCGGCGCCGGCCGCGACGAGGCCCCAGCGCGAGAACGTCAGCGCGAACGCGACGCCCGCGACGAACGTGCAGAGCGCGGCAAACCGTCCGAGCGCGCAACCGCGCCGGACCAGTGACACGCCCGCCGCCGCGCCCAGATAGGCCAGCAGGTACTCTGCAAATTCGTTGGGGTTCAAATACGAACCAACGGCGCGACCGTGATTGTAGGCGTACAAGTCGGCCGGCCGCTTGAACACGACCAACGCGATCGCGAACAACGATGCCGCAAGCCCGGATACGAGCAGCGCGGTATACACCGTGCGAGCGACGCCCGGTTGGCGGTAATACGCAAAGAGCGCGAAGTGCGCGGCGACCATGCCGGCGATCACGGTCGCGAGGCCGATGCCGACGGCCGGGTCGAAGCCCAGCAACGCTCCGAGATACGTCGCGGCGACGTTGGGAAACAGCCATAGCCGCAGCGCCGGCCGCGCCGGCCGCCGTAGTGCGCCGACCACCGACCCGACGATCGCCAGCCCGAGCACGACGCCGATGAGTTCCGCAACGCCGCGCGAAACGAGCGGCGCGGTCGGCGGGTGCGGCGCGAACGCCGAGAACGTGCCGTACAGCGGGAAAAAGGCGTACATCGCGGCGAGCGACGCGACCACCCAACGGTCGATCATCCCGGCGGCTCGCCGACGAGCGCGGCGATCGCCTGGGCGATAGCCGCCGCTCCGCCGCGCTGGCCCATCCGTTCGCGCCCAGCCTGCCCCATGCGCGCCCGCCGGGCGCGATCTGCCAGCAGCGCCGCGATCGCGGCGGCGGCCCGCTCCGCATCGCCCGGCACAACCGCCAGCGCGTCGCCGAGCAAGCGCGCCTGACGCATCCGGTACCACGCCGATTTGCGCGCGCCGTCGAACTCCAATGCCACCACCGGTACACCGCAGGCTGCAGCCGCCTCGTTGGCCGTGCCGGCTTGGCCGACCGCCAGGGTGGCTTCGGCGAAGAGCGCGCCCAGATCGTCGCGCCAAGCCGCGATCTGCGGTTCACCGGCAAGTGCGCCGGCGAAACGGCCGGCATCGAGGCCCGGTGCGATCGACATGACCGCCGCGACGCCCGGCACGGTCCGGGCAACCCGGCGCAGCACGCCGGCGAGGCGCAGGGCGTCGTCATAGGCACGTTCGCGCGAGCCCGGCAAGAGCGCGATGCGTTCCGTTGCCGCCGGCCAATCCACCCGTTCGTCGGTTGCCAACAGATCGACAATCACGTTGCCGGGCGCTTGGGCGGCCACCCGGCGGGCCCGCAAAAACTCCGCCGTCGGCTCATCCCGCACGAACACGCCGCGCGCCGCGCGCAACAGCTGCCGCTCGCCCCGCCCGTACGGCGCAACGTAAACGCTCTTGGCCGTCCCGACGAAGACGGCCGGCCGCCGCACCAGATACGCGAAGACCAATGCATAGATGTCGCCCACGGCGACCACTGCCGCGTAGCGCGGCCGAGCCCGCCACGCAAAGCCGATCTGGCGCCCGAGCAGCTGGAGAAACCCGGCTCGCACGTCGGCCGCCAACGCCCGGACATTGCCCATGGCGACGAGGCCGCCGCTGGGCATGCGCGCCTGCGGCCCGACGGCGCGAAAGCCGGCACTTCCGTCGCCGTGTCCCACGAGCGCCAGATGGTCGGTCCGCAAGCCCAGCGCGCGCGCGTCGCGTGCGATCCGGCCGGCGATCGATGCTTCGCCGTGGCCGTTGGTGACAAACAAGATCGGTTTCACCGGTCGGCAAGTGACACGAGCGCGAAGGCGCCGATGCGCGCGCGCTCGCCGGAGCGCACCAGATCCGTTTGTGAAGCGAAGGCACCATACGGGCCGGCGTGCACGATCGGCACGTCGTCGACGTACTCCGGTTCGGCCAAGGTATCGTGGCTGTGGCCGCCCAGGATGAGATCGAGTCGCGGCACCCGGCGCGCCAACTCGCGATCGGCCCGCAGTCCGATATGGGAGAGCGCGATGAGCGTTACGCCGGGCGGCGTTGCTGCCGCGATGCGTTCGGCAACGTCGTACGGCGACAGGAAGCGCCAGCCGAAGATGCGCTCCCACGGACTGCCGGCGGGGTACTGCGGCACGAGCAGGCCGAAAAAACAGAGGCTCCAAGCCGTTCCGTCGGAATCGCGCCGTTCGAGCGTGACTTGCGGTACGAACGGTAACGCGCGGCCGAACGTATCGACCAGATTAGCGCAAACGAAACGATGCCGCATGCGGGCCGCGCGCGCGCGGACGGCGGCGAACAGATAGTGAAACTCGCGATTGCCCATCGCCGCAACATCGTACTGCGCGGCTTCCATCTCGGCCAATATCGGTTCGCGCCGATGAAAGACGGTTTGACTGCCACGCAGACTATCGCCGCAATCGGCCAGGATGCCCGGCGCGCGCTCGCGCAACGCGCGCAGCGGTGCCGCGATGTGACGGTGGTCGTGCAAGTCCGACGTATGATAGATTCGCACGCTTCAGCATCCCGCGACGTCGAGCGCGAAAGCGGCACACCGGTCGAGCGCATCGGCCGGACCTAACGCCGCGCGAACGCGCTCGTACCCCGCGAGCTGCGCTTGCGGGGCGGCCAGCAACGCCGCTAACGCCGCGGCCAGCGCATCGGGGGTCGCCCGCTCTTGCAACAATTCGGGAACGACCGGTTCGTTCACGATGAGGTTGGGGAGCGTAATATAGGAGCCTTTGTAGACCCGCCGCGCGATCTTCGCTTGAGCTTCGGACAGCACGTACAACGCCACGGTTGGCGTTTGTACGAGCGCCGCTTCCAACACCGCGGTGCCCGAGGCAACCGCCGCGACGTCGGCGCCGGCCAGCGCTTCCCGGGCGTCGCGCACGATCGCGATCGGCTGCGGACTGCGCAAGTGCAGCAGATGCTCGAATGCGCGCTGTGCCTCGTCGTCGACCGCGACGAGCGTCGCGCGGATAGCGGGACGCTCCAACCGCATGACCGCCAGTGCGTCGAGCAGCAGCGGCGTGTGCCGATCGATTTCGCCGCGTCGGCTGCCGGGCAGCAGCGCAACGGTTCCGCCGTTGGCCGGCGCCCGCTCGCGCGCGGCACGCGCGGCAATCGTTGAAGTGAGCGGATGGCCGACGTAGCCGATCGGCAGCTGCAGCGAACGATAAAAATCGCGCTGATGGGCAAATGCGGTGAGCGCCTCGGTCGCCGCCGCGACGTCGCGGGCGCGTTTGGGATTATCGAGCCATGCGGCCGGTGGAAAATAGTAGAAGATCGGCACGCGCGAGCCAAAATGACGCAGCGATTTGGCCAGGCGGATATTAAACGCACCGAAGTCGACCAGCACGATGAGGTCGGGCGGCCGGCGAGCCAGCCGCAGCGCGGTCGCCCACATGATGGCTAAGAGCCGCGGAATTTTGCGCAACGCGTCGAGTGGTCCGAGCGAGGCCCAGCCGCGCGTACGGTGCCACAGCCGCACGCCGGCGACCTCGAGCCGCGCGTCGCCGATGCCTTCCGCTTCGATGACCGCGCCGCGCGCGCGCATCGCACTCAACAGATCGGCGGCAAGCAATTCGCCCGAGGCTTCGCCGGTCGACACGAAGATGCGCACCGGCGCGCCTATTTCATTATCCCGCGATTGCTTTCGGCCTCGAGGAATACGAGCAACGCTCGGCCCTCATCGGTGGAAACCGTTTCGCGCAGCGACGCGATCGCTTGCGAGAGATTGCGATCGGACCGGTAGATTGTCTTATACGCTTCTTTGAGTTCGTGCAAGGCGTCGTGATCGAAGCCGTGCCGGCGCAGCCCGACGCTATTGAGACCGTACACTTCGGCCGGATTGCCTTCGATGAGAAAATACGGTGGTACGTCGCGCACGACTTTGGTGTATCCGCCGACGAACGCGTGCCGGCCGACCCGCACGAACTGATGCAGGCCGGCCATACCGCCGATCGCGGCGTAGTCGTCGACCGTGCAATGTCCGGCCAGCTGCGCTAAATTCGACATCGTGACCGAATTACCGATCGTGCAGTTGTGCGCGATGTGCACGTAGGCCAGCAACAAGCAATCGCTGCCGACCGCCGTTGTCTGGCCCTCGCCCGTGGCCCGGTGAATCGAAACGTACTCGCGCACGACGGTGCGCGCGCCGATCGTGGTATACGCGACCTCCTCGGCCGCTTTACGATCCTGCGATGGTGCGCCGATCGAAGCGAACGGATACACCGTCGCCTCTTCACCGATCGTCGTGTGACCGTTGATGACGACATGCGCGAGGAGCTTAGCGCCCGCACCGATCGACACGTGTTCGCCGACCAAACAGTACGGGCCGATTTCCGCTCCGCGCGCAACCCGGGCCGAGGGGTGCACGATCGCGGTCGGATGGATCATTGATGCAAGATCGACGCATCGTTGGCGAATGCCGATGGGTCGACGGAGATCGAAAACGACAGCTCCGCCGAACACACCAGCTTGCCATGGACCTTGGCTTCAACGTAGACCCAGCCGATGTTCAAGCGCGTCTTCATGACCGTGGCCTCCATGAGCAACTGATCGCCCGGGACGACCGGCCGGCGGAATTTCGCCTTTTCGATGCCGGCGAGATACGGCACTTTGCGCGCCATGTCGCCTGAAGCAAGAATGGCGATCCCGCCGATCTGAGCCATCGCTTCGATGATGTACACACCCGGCATGAGCGGATTGCCGGGAAAGTGCCCGGTGAACATTGGTTCGTTGATCGTGACGTTCTTATAGCCGCGCGCGAATTTCATCGGCGAGAAGTCGGTTATCCGGTCGACGAGCAGCATCGGATAGCGGTGCGGCAAGATCTTCATGATCTCGCGCACGTCCAGTACGGGCATGTTTTCGACGGCTATGGGAAAACGGCAGCGGCGCGTGAGGCAACGCCGACGGGCCGCAGTTCGCGCACCGCGGTGCAATGGAGCTTGTGACCGCTCTTGAAGGCAATGATCTCACATTGCGGATAGGCGCCCAATAGGGCCAGGTCGCCGACCAGATCGAGAATTTTGTGCCGGCATGGTTCGTCAGCGGAACGCAATGGCGCAAGCGGACCGTCGGGGCCGAAAACGACCGCGTTTTCGAGCGTGCCGCCCTGCGCCAAGCCGCGCCGGATGAGCGCTTCGACTTCGTGCTGGAAGCCGAAGGTGCGATTGGGCGCAACTTCGTCGGCATAGGTCAGCGGGCTGATCTCGATGTCGCGATATTGCGCCCCGATCGGCGCTTCGTAGTCGACGGTCATGCGGATGCGGAACGTGGATGCCGGTACGACGATGAGCAGCTTGTCGCCATCGCGGAACACATACGGTTCGGTCGCGATGAAACGCAGCCGTGATTCGCGCTGAACGACCGAGCCGACCGCAGCGATCGCGTCGGCGAAGATCTTCGCGCTGCCGTCCATGACGGGAATCTCCGGCCCGTCGACGCTGATGAGCGCGTTATCGATTCCCATGCCCAGCACGGCCGAGAGCAAATGCTCGACCGTCGATACCGTGTGCCCGCCCAGCCCCAGCATGGTGGCTCGGCGCGTATCGACGACGTATTCAGCGAGCGCCGGAAATTCAACGGCATCGTTGAGCCGGAAACGCAAACCGGCTCCCGCTTTAGCGGGAGTGAGGCGTACGCGACCCGGGAGGCCCGTGTGAAGGCCGACGCCTGCGAATTCGATCGCATCGCGTAATGTCGATTGATATTGCAGAATCTTACTCCGCTTCGCCGATTGCCGGATGTTCGAGGGCATCGACCCGAGCAAACAGCTTCGGAAGTTTGCGCAGCAAAGCCTGTCCTCGTAATTCATCCCGGTGATTGCGCGCCGGCCGGCCGCTGACCATGACCCCATCGGGCACATCGCCCCAGATATGGCTCGCACCGGCAATGACCACGCGCGAGCCGACCGTGATGTGACCTTTGAAGGCGGACTGGCCGCCGACTTGCACGTAGTCCCCGACGATCGTCGTGCCGGCCATCCCGGTTTGGGCTGCCACCGCACAATGTTTGCCGATGCGGCAATTGTGACCGATCTGACACAGATTATCGATTTTCGTGCCTTCGCCCACCGACGTGACGCCGGTCTGGGCACGATCGATACAGGTGTTGGCGCCGATCTCGACGTCATCGCCCAGCTCGACGAACCCGACCTGCGGAATTTTGCGTAAGGCGCCTTCCACGAAGGCCCAGCCGAAGCCATCGCTCCCGATCGTCGCGCCCGACTGCAGCACGACCCGGTGCCCGACTCGACAGCGATCGAGCACGATCGCGCGCGGATGAAGCAAACAGTCGTCGCCGAGATGCACGTCGGCCCCGATAACCGTGCCCGCGCCCAGCACGGTGCGGGCGCCGATACGCGAGCGCGGACCGACGCTCACGTGGGCGCCGAGCGCCACATCGGGACCAAGTTCGGCCGTCGTATCGACGCTGGCCGTCGGGTGAATCCCGGGAGCGAGCCGCGGCACTTCGAGCAGTGCCAGCAGGTCGGCCAACGCGGAGCGCACCGACGGCACGACCAGCAGCGGTTTCGTGTACACGACGCCGGCCTGGACGAGCGTTTCCTGGGTCAAGATGGCTGCCGCGCGACTTGCCAACGCCTGCCGCAAGTACCGTTCGTCGGTGGCGAACGTCAGGGCCATATCGTCGATGTCGTCGACGGCGGCAAGGCGTTCGACGACGACCGAGGCGCTGCCGATCACGCGGCCGCCGATGCGCTGCGCGAGCGACTCGAGCGTCCCCAGCGTCACGGAGCGGGCGTCGCTTTTTCGTCGATCTTCAAAATTTTCTCGATATCGCCGGTCACATCGACGCCGCCATAGCCGACGTATTGGCGCGTCAGCACGTAACTCAATCCTTTGTCCTTGGCGACTTGCTGCGCGGCATTCGACACGTCGTCGGTGAGTTCGCGCTGCGCGCTCACATAACGTTGCTGCAGCTGCGCGATCTGCTGCGTTTTCTGCGCGTTGGTCGCGCTCGAACGCTGAATCGCCGCTTCGTCGGCGGCAATCTGATTTTGATAATTTTGAAACTTGGGCCAATTACTCGTTATGCGCGTGGTGTCGATCAGTCCGATCGTTGCCTTGGGAGAACTCGTGCACGCCGCGAGCAGCAGTATCATGGCCGCCGCACCGAGCGCGCCGAGCCGGGAAACAGAGACCTTCATTCGTGGAGACTTTCAATATCTTTCATAGCGTCGGACGTGAGATCCACACCGCCGGCATTTGCGACGGGGTCGGTGACCACGACCGAAATTCCGCGCTGTTGAGCCAGCACCCGCACTTCGCGACCGATCTGCGCGACCATCTGTCCGTACAAATCGGCGCGCTTCTTCGCCAGCGACGCGATTTGGGCATCAGCACCGCTTTGCGCCGCCGCGTCGATGCCGCGAAGTTGTTCGTAGCGACGGCGCAAATCTTCGCGGGTCCGGTTGAAATCGTCGATCGTCGCTTTCGCGTCGCCGTTGAATTGCTTTTGGTAATTATCGTGCAGCGCCTTGATCGTCGTGCGCAGCTGCGGCGAAACATTGCGATTGTCGGCCAGCGCCCCGGTCGCCGGCGGCGGTACGGCGGCCCCGTAGCGGTTGCTGAAATCGCGCCGGATGTCTTGCTGGCGTCCATTGAGTTTTGCGATCGAGCGGCTATGAATTTCAGTTGCTTTGGCTTGCATGTCGCGCTGGACGCCGGCACGTAATTGAGCCCCCAACGCCGCGAGCGTTTGACCATCGCGATTCTTGAGTGCGGCGAGCGCATCGGCATCGGCGCGATCGAGCGCCGCGAGCTGGTTCCGAACGTCATCGCGTTGCGCATCGTCGAGCGCCAGACTCGACAGCCGCGTCTTGAGTGATAGCCGGGTTCCCGCATCGCGATTCGCCTGGGCGAGCGACAGCGCGGATTCCTTGGCTTGCAGCTCGTCTTGTTTGGCCCGGTACTGCCGCTGGGCGCGATCGGCTAACGCCTTTTGGGCCGCGGTCAGTTCGCCGTTGTCCTGAGCCACGAGCGTCTTGCGGTAGCTGTCGAAATCGCGATTGGCTTGCGCCGCGACATTCGTTGCCTGCGTGTGCGCGGTCGCATTTATTTCCGCGGCGATCTGTGCGGCGGACGGTACGCCGTTGCGCGGCGATCGCAGCGCTAAAGCGATCGCCTGTTGCTCGCGAGCCTGATACGTCTGCGATTTTTGGGCCAACAGGCGCCGCGTACGGTTCGCCGCCGCATTGAGTTCGCTCTGCAGAGCAGCCTCGGCTCGGACGATGGCCGCATCGGGTTTCGCTACTTGCGGCACGACGGCGCGCAAGTTCAACGCCGCGATGCTCTCGTCGTAACCGGTCAGCTGCGAGTAGAGCGGGTGCACTTTCACCAGATCGACCATCCGGACGTAGCCGACCGTTCCGCCGGTGCCGGCAGCCGCCGGTGCCGAGTTCGGCGCCGGCTTCGAACAGGCCGCCAGCGCCAAGGCCGCCGTGAAAACGACGACTCCCGCCAGCGGGCGTGCGATCCCGCAGCGAGTTATTTGAGCGCCGCCGTGACGTCCGCCGTAATATCCTGGCCGCCGAAAATGATGTTGCTGCGATCGATCACCAGGGTCAAGCCGCGCTTCTTCGCGACATCGCCGATGACGCCACGCGTCTGATCGACGACCGGCTTGATCTCGGCGTCGGATTTCGCGTCGAGCGTTTTCTTGTAATCGGCGAAGATCGCTTGCCGGTCGGTATCCGATTTCGCCGACTTGAGTTTCACCTGGGCGGCTTTCTCGGTGTCGGCTTTGAACTTCGCAAAGTCGCTCTGGACGGCTTTGACCTTCGCCAAATCGTCGATCGAGCGCTGATCGACGAAACCGACGGCCGACGGCGCCGGCGTCGAGGTGGGCGGCACCGGATCGCCTGGGCTCGTTAGCAGGTCGCGAACGCTCGCGGTGATATCGGTCCCGCCGAAAACGACGATCCGCTTATCGACCACGACCGATAGATTCTTACTCGACGCGACCGAAGCGATGGCCACTTGCGCTTTGCTCAGCAGCGGCCCGATCAGGCGCTGCTGCTGCTCCGCCATCTTGCCTTGGAATTCGCTGGCTAACTGGGCTTGTTGCGCCGGATTCACCCGTTTCGCGCGCGCCACATATTGGGCTTGCAACCGATGGCCAAAATCGGAGAATTGACGGTTGGCAGCCTGGAAGCTCGGCAGCGACGCCAAGACGCCTTGGTCGACGAAGCCGATATCAGTGACGTCGGCTGCCAGCGCCGCCGGTGCGACGAGCACGGCAGCGATCCCGGCCGCGAATGCAACGGTGCTCCCGGCGCGGAAAATGCGGTTCATCATGATTAGAAGCTCTGACCGATTCCAAAAGCGGTGTGAGTGCCTTGCGAACCCTTCGCGAAATCGAGCCGGATCGTTCGCAGTCCAAGTTGTGGGACGTCGAAGCGCAAGCCGATGCCCAGATCGCTATGGAAGTTGAACTGCGCGTAATTCACGATGTTGCCATTCGTGTCGACGCCCGCCGTCGCCCCGCGGATGCGCGTGCCGCCCGACTCGGCGAATCCGACGACGGCAAACTTGCGGTCCGACGTCAGCGGGACGCGCAGCTCGGTTTGCACCAGTGCCTCGTCGGTCCCATAGAACACGTCGGTGTACCCGCGCAGTTCTTGGTCCGAGAACGTGAAGATCTTATTCGTCGGAATGGCACCCGTTGAGGTGCCGCCGCGAACGTGCACGCCGAACGTCCAGTTCTTCGCGACCGGAAAGAACTTCGCCACGTCAAGCACGTATTGATCGTACGAGAAGGCCGACCCGAAAAACTTGGCGCTGATCTCGTCGGAAAAACTGGCATTGACGCCGCGGCGCGGATTGAACACGTCGTCGCGGTTGTCGACGCCGAATCCAAACGAGAGCGAGTGCAGCGCGTAGCTTTTACCGGCCTGCGTCACGGCCAGCGACGGTGCGGCGATGCCCAAGGCTGACGTGTCTTGGCACGACGTGGACAGAATCGTCGTCCCCGAGGCGCAGGCGCTGCCGACCAGCGACGCGTCATTGGAATTGCCGAAATAATAGGGCGACGGGACTTGGGCCTGCGAAGCGACCGACGACACGTTCACGCCCACCGAAGCGCGCAAAATATCGTTCAACCGCCGGCCGGTGGTCAAATTGATACCGGTCGAACGCGCTTGATACGTCGCGGCGACGCCGCTGACTTGCGTTGCGGCCGAGTTGGCCGGCGGCAAGATCGACACTTCAACGGGCGCAGTTGCCGGAGCCGCGGTGGCCTTGGGCGCCGGCGTTGGGGTCGGAACGACGTAGACCGGATAATAATTGGTCTGCGAATTGGTGAAGATGGTGCCGCCGAAGCTATACTTCTGCGATTGTTCGGTCTTACCGACGTACGGCACCGTCGCCGAGATCGATGCATCCGAGATGCGCGCTCCGCGTTCGACCTTGATCGATCCGCCGTTGCCCGTTCCGTTGATGTTGTTTTGCGAATACGATACCGTGCCCGTTAAACCCGTACCGGTCAAGCCGCCCGAATACCCGGCGCCGATTTGGGCCGTACCCGTCCGCTGTTCTTTGACTTGCCAGTTGAGCGTATGCAGGGCGGGCTTGGCCGGATCGGGACCGGGCTTATCGTTCAGTTCGACTTTCTCGAAGAAGCCCAGATTGTTCAGCCGGTCATAGTCGCGCCGGACGCCTGAATCCGTGATCAGCATGCCGGGGCGCAAGCGCAATTCGCGCCGGATGACGTCGTCGTGCGTAACGGTATTACCGGTGATCTCGATCGCGCCGACCCGCATGACGGAGATGGTGTAACGGACATCGGCTGTCCCGGCCTTGAGATCGATACTCGACTGATCGATACCGGCCTCGAAGTCGCCGATCTGTAAATCGTACTGTTTGTAGAGGTCCTTGAGCCGGTCGACGTCCTTGTCGCGCTGATCTTCGGAATACGGCGTCCCCGGTTTGGTCAGCAGCACCGACCGGATCAGGTTGGGGCTGAGCAACGGGTCACCGACGGGCGGTTCGGAGATCAGTACGTTGCGCACGATCAGGCCTTCACGAATCGTCACCGCCAGAATGCCTTGCGGGCTGATGCTGACGTCGGCCACGTGGGTCGGAACCTGGCCGCCGTAGCCGATCTTGTCATAGTACGAATTGATCTTGAGAACGTCTTGCTGATACGTCTTGAGGTTGAACACTTGTCCGACAGCGGTGTCCATGAGCGCCAGCAGCGTATCAGCCGGCACGTGCGCATCGCCGCTGAAGTTGATCCGTGCGACGACCGGATTCTCAATCACCCGGAAGGTGATGGCCACCCCGTCGGGCCGCTGTTTGATCACCGGCGGTGCTTGGTCGGAGAAAAACCCGAGCTCGTTGATCGAGCGTAAGTCGTCCTGCACGACCGCGGCATTGAACGGATCGCCGACCTTCGTGCGCACGACGGCTAGAATGCGGTCGGTGGCGATATGCGCGTTGCCGGTAACCGACACCGATACGACGCTCGGAGCGGCCGTTTGGGAGATCGCGGGCGGCATCACCAGACCGAGAAAAACGAGCGCCGTAAGCACGATGCGCTGCACGCGACAAGACCAATGGAACAAGCTGTTTCGTCCTTACTACTGCTGGATTATGGGCCGGCTGTGCCGCGCGCGGGACCGGCCGCGACCGCGGCCGCCACCGGGCGCCGGCTGCTCTTCGCGCGGCCGGCACCGTACATCGCGCAGCGCGGCGAGCATCAGCAATGCGTACGCACGGGTTTGCGGGTGTAACGAGCAAACTGCGAGGCGCGTTCCCGGGCCCGAAGTTACACGGTGAATCTGTGACCGCCTTGTGACCAACGCCCCGGCGGCCGCCGATCCGGGGCCGGCGCTAGAACCGGCGGTTGAAATTTATGGAGAAACCGGAACGGTTGCCCAGCGGCTGCACGCTCGTCAAGCGTCGGGTCGAGCTTAAGAAGCCCTCGCCGGGCGTTGCGTTGGTGATCAGTGACGTCACGCCGTTTTGCTGATAATAGCTGAAGTTGACCGTTTGGAAGGGCTTCGGGACGAGCTCGAAGCCGACATTGAGGCGCTCGGGGTAGCTCACGGTCTGACTCAAAAAGGCGTAGAAGTCGCGTTTCCCGATTTGGCGCCGTAGCGAGTAACCGATCCCGCCGCCGTAGTCGACGGTGAATTCGATATCCGACAGCCCCAGAACGCGCTCGAAGTCACGCTCCACCGGGTTGAGCGCGCGCTGGGTGAACTGTCCGTTGAGTAGCGAGAAAACTTCCTCATTGAATGAAATAGCGCCGACCTGTTCGGGCGTGACACCGGGTGGCAAGAGCGCGTTGGTTTCACCCGGCGCACCACGCAGCAGCGGCGAGCCGGCGCCGCCGTTGAGGTCGAAGTTGACCGCACCGAGCAGCGCCGGAACGTCGAGCAGCAGCCCGATGATCTGCTCCTGCGAATAGGCCGGGTCGGATGTATAGGTGACTTGCAGATTGTTGCTGTCGGGCGTTCCGCTGACGCTTACGATAATATTGGCGCTGCCGCCGATATTCCGGCTTGGATCGGGATCGGGATTGCTGACCCGCGATATGGCGCGCGCCGCGATCGTCGGCAACGGCCCATCGGCGGGATTGAAGCTGACTGCGGCGTTGACGATCCGGAACACGTGATTGTAGCTCGAGATCGTTCCGTCGGTGGCGGAAAACCCGCCCGTAAGTTGCGGCGCGGTAAAGCGGCCACCGACGTCGACGGCACCCGCGACGCCGATATCCACGATCGAGTTGCGCACCCGGACGTTGCGGCCGGCGACGGCGTGAATGGCGAGCGCCGGATCGATGGTTCCCACGCCGCCGCTGCTCCCGCTTGCGCCACCGCCGCCGTAGACGGCCGACACCGGAATGACGGCATCGCGTACGCTGACCTCGCCGCTGACCTGGGGGGTGCCGCTGCCTCCGGTTAGGCGCAATACGCCGTCGACCGTACCGCGCCCGTAGGCGGGAAAGTCCAAGCGGGCGGCCGTGGCGCTCGCGCTCGCCTCGTAGCGAGCTTGCCCGCTGCCCAGTGGCAATGTGATCCCGCCGCTCCCATCGAGCGTGCCACCGCCGACATCGGCGTGAAAGGCGTCCAGCGCCACCCGGTTGCCGGCGAAAGCCAGGCTGGCACCGACGTGTTCGATCGGCGCACGCTCGAGCGGCGAGGTGTAGGATCCACCGGAAACGGCCAGCGAGCCCAGCAGGCGCGGCCGGTCGACCGTGCCCTCGACGCCGAAGCGCCCGTCGACCGTGCCGCCCAGCACCGTACCGGCCGGAAACAACGGCCCGAATTGGGCCAGGTCGACGCTGCGCGCGGTGACGTCGAATGACAGCGGCGCGTGCGGCGGACCGACGCCGAACGGTACCACGGTGAGCGGCAGCGATCCGGCAACGAAGGCTTGACCGCGGGCAAATTCGACATCCGCGTCGCGCAACTCGATTGCCCGCCCGGCGAGCGCCAGGGCGCCGATCGTGCGCGGAACCACGAAACCGCCGTAGCGCGCGGCCGTCAGATCGAAGCCACCCGCGATAGTGGGCACCGCTCGCGTGCCGCCGAGCCGCACGTCGGCATCGAGCGCGCCGGCGATATCGCGGCCGCGCAGCGCCGGGATGAAGGTGCCGGCCACGCTCCCGATATCGGCACTTGTGATGCGCAGGTCGAAGGCCAACGGATCGCGTGCTGCCAGGCCCAGCCGGCCGCTGCCGGCGAGCTGCACCAAGCCGACGCCGGCGCTGCTTTCGGCAACGGCGATGCGGCTGCCGCGAGCGGTTGCCCGCAGGCGCAGCCGGGTGACGGCATAGCCGGCAACGTTGACCGCGGGGGCGTCGGCGTCGACGCGCACGGCCAGATCCGGTAAGCGGCCCCGCACGGAGAGCCGGCCGTTCACCCGGCCGAGCACCGGCAGGCGCGATTCGAAAACCGGAAGCCACGTTTCCAGATCGAGGCCGTCCAGGGTCGCCTGTCCGTCGTACGCGGCTTGCCGGAATGCCGCGAGCGGATCGGCTCCGGCACCGGGGGCGATGCGGACCGCCGCGCTCAGCGCTCCGCCCGGTCCGTGCGCGCCGGCGGTCGCAGCGATCGTGTCGCCTTGCATGTGCCAGTGCGCGCTCACGTCTTGCGCCGGGCTCCTGCGATAACGCAATCCGGTAAAGGCAAGCCGGGCTCGGGTCGCGAGGTGCTTGCCGGTCGTCGCGAAGGCCAGGTCGGCCGCGCCGCGCCCCGCCAGCGTCTCGCTGCCGTCAAAGTAGTCGTTGAAGTCAGCCAGATCGATTGCCGGCGAACGCACGCCGACGGCATACCGGCCACCGCTTTCACGGGCGTCGATGGTGGCTTTTGTCGAGCCGACGGTGAGGGTCGCTCCGGTGGTGCCCAGACCGTCGGAACCGAAATTCACCGGTGCCACGCCGGCCCGAAAGGCGAGACCGTGATACGAGCCTTCGGGCGCGTCGATCCGCCCAACGACCGCTGGACGCGTGCCCGACCCCCGGACGTGCAACGCCGCCGCGAAACTGCCGTCGAGCAAGCGCACCGGCAGATTCAAATCTTGCCGCAGTACCGCGATCTCGCCCAGCGGCACCGCGACCGTGAGGTCGTAACCGAACGCGTGGGTGCCGACGCCGTTGATAACGCCGCCGATCGAACCATAGGTTGAACCAAGCGCCCCCGTCGCCGCGAAGATCTGGGCGCGCGAGCCGGCCAGCGCCACGAGCGCGTCGCCGGCGACGCGGTAGCCGTGTGTTTCACCGCCGGCCAGCGACACCGTTCCGGTAAAGGCCGGCAGCGGCCCGCGCAAGTCGGCCAGACCATAGGCCGACACGTTACCGGCCCCGAGCGGCAGACCGGTCCCGGCCAACGCCGCGAACGGGATGTCGGGCGCCGAAAACGCGATCCGGCCACCCACATCAGCCGCTACGGCCCGGCGACCGAGTACGCGCCCCGTCGCGGCGAGAATCGTGAAGCGACTTTTGTGGACCGCGATCGTCCCCGCCGCGGTATCGAGCGCGACGCCCCGAATGCGGCCGTCGCGCAGCGTCGCATCGGGCGACGCAACGACGACGTCGGCGCCGTTAAGTGTGGCCAGCACGTGCCCGCGCACGGCGCCATGGCCTTGTTGTTGTCCCGTGAGCGGAACGAGCCGGTCGAGCGAGCCGGCGTACTCGCCGCGTAGCGCAAACGCGCCGCGCGCCGCTGCGGCGCTGCCCGTGAAGCGCCCGACCGGACCGTCGAGCCGCAGCGAACCAATTTTGAGGTTGGCGAGCGTCCCGCCGAGATTCGCCCGGCCGGTCCCGAGCCGTACCGCGCCAACCCGTAATCCGGCGCCGCTCACGCTGCCGGCGAGCGCGAAGGCGTTGGGTGTGCCGCCACCGCCCAGATCGGCATCGATGCGACCGGCGACGGGCGGAAACGCCGGGACGCTCAATCCCGCCAGGCGCGCCGGCGCGGCCGGAACCTCGACCATAAACCGGCGCGCCGTCAGCCAGGCCGCGCTGCGCGATGTCGGGCGTTCGATGCGCAACGCCCCCGCCAGGGTCGACCCGTCTGCGCGGGCTAAGAAGAACGGGCCGAATTCACCCGTTCCGCGCTCGTTGACGGCCAACATGCCCACGCCCACGGTGCGTGGGCCAACGAGCCCGAGCGAGCCGGCGGTCCGAAAACCGGCCGCGCCGCCGAGGAACAGCGCGGCGAGGTCGACCGTTGCATCCGGGGCGACATTTTCAGCATATGGGAGCGTGCGTCCGGACGCCCGGGCGACCGCGGCGATAGCGGAGTCGAGCGCCGGTCCGCCGAGCAGAAAACGGCCACCGATATCGAGCGCCGCCGCACCGTAATGGCCACTGATCCCATCGAGAACCACCGCGCGATCGTGGTAATCGATCCGGCCGCCGACCCCGGATAACGGGATGGCACCATAGCGGCCGCGCGGCACCCGGAGCGCCGTCCGGACGAGCAGACCGGCAACCGGCGCTTCGAGCAGCGTTTCGACGTGCGCGCCGCCGCTGGCCGGGACGCGCCGCGAAAAGGCGAACGCGGTGCGCAGATCGCGCAGATCGCCGTCGGCGCTGATCCCGAGCCGCAACGTCGGCTGGGCGCGGTCGAACACTCCGCCGCGCGCGACGAGCGGCCAACCGGCTAACCGCGCATCGAGGCGGCGGGTCCACACACCGTCGTCGGTGAGGATGATGCGGCCACGCACGTCGGTGACCGGACGGGCTAAGGCGGCAATGTGCAATCGACCACCGGTTAGCCCGCCGCTGCCGCCGGCGTGAGTGCGCAGTGGTGCCGTCGGCCGAATATCGAGCGCAAACAGCTTGAACTCGACCTGCTGCAAAACGCCGTCGTCGATCCGGAGTGCGCCGCTGTGGGTTAAGAAACCCAGCAAGCCGCGGATCGGCAAGCGCTCGGCGCGTGCGTTGAGGAGGGCGGCGCCGCGCGGGAAGTCGAGCGCGCCGGCGACATCGACCGGCCACAAACGCTCGCCGCCGGTCGCCGCCGCCCGCCCCAAAACGGTGCCGGTGGCACGGAGGGTCGACCGCTGCTCGCCGCGGACGCTGGCGCGGAGCGTAATATTCGCGATGCGTTGGCGTGCTAGATCAGCGGCCGCCGGCGCCTCATCGACCAGTACGATCTGGCCGCCGTCGACGGCCACCTCGAGATTCCAGCCGGCAGCCCAATTCGTCACGCTCGACGGGGCGGTGGCCGGCCCGGCTGAGGGCGCGTTCGAACCGCTCAAGTTATAGCCGCCGTCGACATGCCGCACGATCGTGAAGACCGGCTGCGTAAGGTGCAGCGAACGCAAGCCGAAGCGATGCGATCCGTTTCGCACGAGCTCCGCGGGCGTATACTCGAGCGCGACGCGTCCGACCCGGAGCAGCGGATCGCCGTTGGGCGTTCGAATCTCGACGTCGGTGAAGATGCTCCGCGCGGCTGAGATTTGAAACGAACCGATGGACACCGCATCGCCGGTGAGCGCACTGAGTCCGCGCGTTAGCCCGAGTCCGAGCAACGCATGGCCGCCGAAAACCGCAACGACGACGAGCAGCGCGAGGACCGCGACGGCGGCCGCCAAAGCGCGCCGGCGCGGCGATAACGGCGGTCGCGCGCTAGCCGCCCGATCGGCGCTCGGTCCGGCCGGCGCGATTCCGTCCGGCGGACCGCTGCGCTGTGTCTTCATCTTCTTGCGCGGAAACGCAAAACCGCGTTCCATGCTCCTTAGAAAGCGCTTAGAGGTCGATGTTTTTTACGGTCCGCGCGTAGGCTTGGATGAACTCCTTGCGCGGCTCGACTTTATCACCCATGAGCGTGGTGAACATCCGTTCGGCGTCTTCGCTCGCTTCCTCGAGGTTCACTTGTTTGAGCCGCCGGGTCGCCGATTCCATCGTTGTCTCAGCGAGCTGTTGCGCATCCATTTCGCCCAAGCCCTTGTACTGCTGGACTTGGAATTCTTTGGGATCGCGTTCGCCGAAGATGCGGCTCAACTCAGCGTCATCGAAAGCGTACCACTGTTGCTTGCCGCGCTTGACGCCATAGAGCGGCGGCATGGCGATATAAACGTAACCGCGTTCGACGAGTTGCTTCATCTGCCGGTAGAAAAACGTCAGCAGCAGCGTGCGGATATGCGAGCCGTCGACATCGGCGTCGGTCATGATGATGATTTTATGATAGCGCACCTTGTCGATGTTGAATTCGTCGCCGAAACCGGTGCCGAGCGCGGTGATCATCGTGCGAATCTCTTCGTTCGACAGCACTTTATCGAGGCGTGCCTTCTCGACGTTGAGGATCTTGCCGCGCAACGGCAGAATCGCTTGCGTGTTCGGGTCGCGGCCGCCCTTGGCGGTGCCGCCCGCCGAGTCGCCTTCAACGAGAAACAGCTCGGAGAATACCGGATCTTGATTCTTGCAGTCGACGAGCTTGCCGGGGAGTCCGCTCCCGTCGAGCGCGTTCTTGCGGCGCGACAGATCGCGAGCTTTCTTTGCCGCTTCGCGGGCCCGCGACGCCTGCATGCACTTTTCGACGATCGTCCGCGCGAACTTGGGGTTCTCTTCGAGAAAGAATTCCAACCGTTCTTGCACGAGGTTATACACGATCGGGCGGATCTTGGCATTCCCGAGCTTGGTTTTGGTTTGACCCTCGAACTGCGGCTCTTGCAGTTTGACCGAGACGATCGCGGTGAGACCTTCCATGCAATCGTCGGTCGAAAGATTCGCATCGTTGTCTTTAAGCATCCCGCGCTTGCGGGCGTAGGTGTTTACTTGGTTCGACACCGCCGTCCGGAAGCCGGTCAGATGCATCCCGCCTTCCATGGTGTTGATGTTGTTGGCGTACGAATACACGACTTCGTTATAGCCGTCGGTCCACTGCAAGGCGCATTCGACGACGACGTCATCGCGTTCGCCGTTGGTTGAAATAACCGGAGTTAACGCATCTTTATTATCATTGAGCCAATCGACGAACGATACGATGCCGCCCTCGTAAAAATACATCTTCTCTTTGCGTTTGGTAGCCGGCTCGGCGTCGGCTTCGTCCGTTGCTTCACGCGGCCGTTCGTCGATCAACGTAATTTGCAGCGCCCGGTTGAGAAAGGCCAACTCGCGCAGCCGCTTTTCGAGCGTATTCCAGGAAAAATCGAGCGTCTCGAAGACCGTCGCATCGGGTTTAAAAAGCTGGTACGTTCCGGTGCCCTCGGCCCGCGCGATACGCTTGAGCTTCTGCGCTGTGACGCCACGCTCGAAGCGAATTTCGTACAGCCCGCCGTCGCGTTTCACGCGCGTCACCATCGTTTGCGACAACGCGTTGACGACCGATATGCCGACACCATGCAGCCCGCCGGAAACTTTATAACCGCCCTTACCGAATTTACCGCCGGCGTGTAAAATCGTCATGACGACTTCGACTGCGGGTAAGCCTTCTTCGGCCATGACGTCGATTGGAATGCCCCGGCCGTCGTCTTCAACCGAGCAGCTTCCGTCGGCTGTCAGCGTTACCGTAATGTGCGACGCAAAGCCCGCGAGCGCTTCATCGACGGCGTTGTCGACAGCTTCGTACACCAGCTGGTGTAAGCCGCGTTCACTCGTGTTTCCGATATACATACCCGGACGCTTGCGTACGGCTTCGAGCCCTTTAAGAACCTCAATCTGCTCACCGGTATAATCTGCCATTCCAATCGTCGCGTTTCGACGCTGACCGTGCCGATGACTTTACTTCGTGGTTCGTACGCTGCGGAAAGCCCGCCAGGCGGCACGCCGCGTTACGGACGTTCGGCCGCGCGGACTTCGATCGAACGAATAAACTCATAGAGATCGCCCAGCGCGTTGCGCCGGATCGGCGAATCCATCTCGAGCCGATTCGGATCGATTTTCGTTTCGAGCAGCACGTAGGAACTGGCGATTTTCCGCAAACGCGTGGCATCCGGCGCAATCGGGCGCGGCAATGCGGCGCGGCGGCGCGCCAGCGCCATTTCATCGCGCCACGAACGCAGCAATTGCCGCCGGATGCCGTCGTAAGCGACGGCATCGAGCCGCGGTAAGGCTTCGAGCACATCTTCGGGCCGCAACCACGGTGCATCGAAGAGCAGGCGCTGACACTGAGCGTGTAGAGCCGCCCGCTCCCAGTCGGCACACGGAACGCAGTGCCCGGCTTGCCGCACGGGTGCCGCGCACAGCGTGCAAAACGCCCCGCCACGCTGCCGGTGGGCACTTCTGACGCGTTCGACCGTGGTCCGGAAACGCGCTAACGCTTCATGCGCGGTGCGCGGTGCGGGCCGGGCCGGCGCCGGCGCCCGACCGGATGTTGCGGGGCCGCTCTTCGGTGTCAATCCGCGCGGTCTGACTCGAATCGTCCCGACCCGAAAGCGCAGCCGCACCACCACCCCGGCCGGCAGACGCTCGTGGATGCCGCGCAGAATCTGGGGTTCGAGAAATGCCAATTGGTGGCTCCACGAACTCGAGCTCGTCACCACCACGAGCGTGTCGTGAGCCAGCGCCACGGGCTGCGCCGCGCGCGCCACCTCGGCGCCCACGAGCTCGATCCAGCCGGCGCGAATGACTCCCAGCGGATCGCCGCCGCCGGCGCGCGGCGTCCAGCCCCCGAGCGCATCGCCGATCTTGGTCAGCATACACACCGCTCGACGGTTCCGGCACGAATCAAAAACGCGGCCGCTCCGGCCGGAACGCCACCCGGCAACTCCGTCGTCGTCAAGAACGCTTGCTCGAATGAACCAACCGCGCGCAGGAACCCGTCGGCCCGCTGGGCGTCGAGTTCGGATAGGACGTCATCGAGTAAGAGAATCGGTGCGTCGCCCGCCCGTTCCCGCATGACCTCGTATTCGGCCACCTTGAGCGCCAAGACCGCGGTGCGTTGTTGCCCTTGTGAACCGAAGGCCGCTAATGATTTGCCTTCGAGCTCCAACCGTAGGTCGTCGCGGTGCGGGCCGACGAGCGTTTGGCGCCGGCGCACTTCGTTTTCAAGGTTCAGTGCGAGCATGTCGCTCAGAGCCGTTTCGCCGGTATTGGGCGCGTAGCGCATGACGATCCGCTCGCGCGTGGCCGGCCAACGATCGTAGATGCCCGTTACCGCCGCACTCATATCGGCAACGAATGCGGCGCGAGCCGCCATGAGTGCTTCGCCCGGGCCGACTAATTCGTCGTTGTACGCCAGCAGCAGCTCGCGGTCGGGCGCGATCGCCCCGCGCAGCAGCGCCCCTTTGTGTCCGATGACTTTGGCGTAGCGCGCCAAGGCGCGAAAATAAGCGGCCGACCCTTGCGCTAGAGCTCCATTGAGAAACGTTCGGCGCAGCGCCGGACCACCCGAAACCAGCGCCAGGTCGCCGGGAACGAAGGTGACGACCCGGGCCTTGCCGAGAAAGCGCGCGAAACCGACCGCCGCACCGTTGACGTCAAAGCTTTTTCGCGTACCGCCGGCCGAGCGATCGATCGTGCAGCGCAACCGCACCATTCCGGCGGCGATCCGCGCCGCGCCGCCGATTTCGGCGAGTTGCTCGCCGCTACGAACGAGCTCCGCATCGCGGTGCGCTCGAAACGATTTGCCGGTTGCGAGCATCGCGATGGCTTCGAGCAGATTCGATTTCCCTTGGGCGTTGGCTCCGACGAAAATATTGAGCCCCGGCGCCGGTTCGACGTCGAGGCTCCGATAATTGCGAAAGTTCGTGAGTCGAACGTGTTCGAGCTGCATGCGCGAACGGCTGCCGCCGCTACTGACGCAGCGGCATCAACACATACAGCTGCTGCCCCGTTCCGCTGCTTTCGAGCGGCCGAATCGCCGCCGGTGATAGCGGGCCCAGAAACTCCATGACAACCTGCGGTGATTCGACGTGATTGAGAATCTCGATGAGATACCGCGCATTGAACGCAATCGTGAGTTCGGCTCCGGTTTGCTCCACCGGGAGCTCCTCGTAGGCGTTGCCCGCCGTATCGGAATTCGCCGTGATGATCAACTGCCCATCGGCAATCGCCACCTTGACCATCGACGCGCGGTCGCCGGCGACGAGCTCCGCCCGGCGCAATCCGCTGATGAGCGCGCTGGTGTTGACCGTCACCGATCGATCGAATTTGGCCGGGATAACTTGCTGATAATTCGGATATTGGCCATCGACGAGGCGCACCACGATCGACGTGGCGTCAGCTGAAATCGAAAGCTGATTCGATTGCGCTCCGAGCGCCGTCACTTCAAGCGTTTCCGTGCTGCCGATATTGCGCGCCGACTCGGCCAGCGCTCGCGACGGCACGATATATTTTAGCGCGCCCTCGGCGATCCCGCGCTCTAAGCGCGCCGACCACTTCGCTAGCCGATACCCGTCGGTCGCGACAAGCGTGATATTGTCGCCCTCGATTTCGACCAGCGTTCCCATCAAGACCGCGCCGCGCGCTTCTTCCCCGGACGCAGCGAAGATCGTGGCGCCGACACCCTCACGAAACTGCTTGGCATTGATCGCGAACGAGACGCCTTTTTGAGCCGCAGGCAGCGGCGGATATTCGTCGGGCGGCAGGGCGTGAAAGTCGTAATTCGAGCGCTCCGCTTTGACCGAAGCGCGAGTCGGCGAACCCGTGAGTTCGAGCAAGCCGGCCGGCAAGTTGCCCAGATAGCCGGAGAACAATTTCGCCGGCACGGTGACGGCGCCGCTCTCGCTGACTTCAGCCGGAAACGCATGCTCGAGCGTCAGCTCCAGATCGGTGGCCCGCACTTTGATCGCGCCGTCGTCGGCGGTGAGCAAAACGTTGGACAGAATCGGCACCGTCGTGTGGGCGTTGACGATCTTGCTCGCGGCGCCGACCGCGGACGCGATGTCCTTGGTGCTGCAGGTAAATTTCACTGGAGTCGTCCACCGTTCCGTCGCCGCCGGCGACGCGTCTACTCGTTTAAAGATATAAAGTTCGTCGTAATAGCAGTAACGCGGTGTGTACCGTGGACAACGCCGCGCGGGTCCGGATCACGGGGGCTCGTCGCGCATTTTGGGCTGTGCATGCAATGGACGGTTCGTCCACGCTGTCCACCAATCACGCGCCGATCCGCTTTATCCACCCCCTTTGAGCGACCCTGTGCGCCGGGTGCGGTGAAGCCTGCGGAAACCGCGCGGACGGCACGCTCATTCGGTTTGACACAGGGCGATGAGCGAACGGACTTTATTGCGATACGCTTCGTCGCGCGCCATGATGTCCTTGACCTTATCGCGGGCGTACATAATTGTCGTGTGGTCCTTTTTGCCGAACTCGCGCGCGATCTGGGGTAAGGAACAGTCGGTAAGCTCGGCTGCGATATACATCGCGATGTGGCGCGGCGCGGCCAGCCGCTGATCGCGGCGCGGATTGTCCATTTCTTTGACCGATAAGCCATGCGCTTTGGCCACCCGTTCTTTGATGAGCGGGATCGTGATGCGGTGAATCGGAGCTTGCGCGACGGCGTTTTTGAGCGCTTCGGCGGCCAGATCGACCGAGATCTGCGAACGCGTGAGCGACGCGAACGCGACCACGCGAATTAGAGAACCTTCGAGTTCGCGAATGTTGGACGGAATGATTTTCGCGATGAACGAGGTGACCTCATCGGGCACCGGGATCTTTTCCGTCTCGGCTTTTTTGCGCAGAATCGCTTCACGCGTTTCCAAATCCGGCGGCGCGATGTCGGTCAGCAAGCCCCATTCGAAACGCGAACGCAACCGTGATTCCAGCGTTTGAATCTCCTTGGGCGGGCGGTCGCTGGAGATAACGAGTTGCTTTTGGGCTTCGTGCAGCGAATTAAAGGTGTGAAAAAACTCCTCTTGCGTTTGTTCTTTGCCTTCGAGGAATTGAATGTCGTCGATGAGCAGCACGTCGACATGCCGGTAACGGTTTCGGAACTCGACCGTTTGGTTATTTTTGATCGCGATGATGAATTCGTTGGTGAATTTTTCGCTCGAAACGTAGACCACGTTGGCATTCGGGTTGGCGGCGAGCACGCGATGTCCGATTGCGTGCATGAGGTGCGTTTTGCCCAGACCCACTCCACCGTAGAGAAAGAGCGGGTTGTACGCCTTCGCGGGTGCCTCGGCGACGGCTTGAGAAGCGGCATGGGCGAAACGGTTGCTATTACCGACGACGAACTCGTCGAACGAATAACGCGGATTGAGATTTCCTAAGCGCAGCTCTTCGGGAGCCGGAATCGTCAGCGGCGCGACCGGGGCACGGTCGCCGGCGTCGGGATTGTCGGCGACGATGAAGCGCAAAGCGATTGTTTCACCGAGTAAACTCGCCAGCACGTCCGATATCTCGTTCTTTAGCCGGTTTTCAACCCAATCGCGGGCAAAGTTCGAATGGACCGATAGCACGATCTCCGAAGGACCCAGCTCGACGAGTCGCATCGGGCGCAGCCACATCTCGTAAATCGGCTTGGAATATTTGCGCTCGAGCTGTTCGAGGGCGGCGCCCCAGAGTTCCGTTGTTCCCGCCGTTCCGATCGCACTGCTCATTCGAATTTCATACCCGCCACTTCCGGCCCAACGGCCGGAAAACGACTTCCCGTTCGCGCATGGGAACGGTAAAGATGAGCCTCTCGGATTGGCCCGGCGAGTTCCGCTTCCTGCGCTTTTCGACGCTGATTTTGTCCACTTATCCACAGCCCCCCGATGAGCCGCGGAGGCTTGACGGAGCAAGCTTCTACGAAGTTCTTCGCAAGTCGAAATTCGATGGAAAAGACGGCAGGAATCGCGGTCAAATGGGCGTCCGAGCGCGGTTGGCGGCGGGCTTGTCCACCGGCTTTTCCACACGTGTGGAAAACGTGCGAAGCGCTCCCATCTGTTGCCCGCCGAGTCATCGGTCGAGAGCCGTGGCTTGACCGATCGGCGTGCCGGACCGTATACTACATTGCTGCCGCATCGACGGCCATTTTCATGTCTGGAGCATCCGACTCGTGAAGCGCACTTTTCAACCGCACAACCGGCGCCGTAAACGCGTCCACGGATTTCTTTCGCGGATGGCGACCAAGAACGGGCGCCGCGTCCTGGCGGCGCGGCGCAAGAAAGGCCGCAAGCGCCTTACCGTCTGAGCCGGCTCCGGCCCGCTTGCTCGTGAGAAGCTATGTAGCCCTGCGGCGCCGAGCTGATTTCGCCCGGCTCACGCGGCAGGGTCGACGGCACGGTGGCCGGCATCTGACCTGTTTCGTCATGCGCGGCCGCGATCGGACCCGGGTCGGCATCACCGTTAGCGCTCGGATCGGCGGCGCCGTCGTGCGGAACTTGATTCGGCGCCGGCTGCGGGCAATTTTGGATATGTATCGCTTCGCCGATCCGGCTCAGGAGATTCTGTTCATCGCGCGTCCCGGCGCGGGCGAGTTGAGCTTCGGTGAACTCGCAGCGGAAGTGGAACGGACCTTGGGGCCGCGGCCGTGAATGCGCCGGCACGAGCGGCGATCGCCGTCGTCCGGGCGTATAAACTGGTGATATCACCACTCTTACCGCCGGCCTGCCGGTTTCTGCCGACATGTTCGGAATATGCCGTCGAGGCAATCGCGAAACATGGCTTGGCGCCTGGAATAGTATTTGCCGCGCGGCGCTTGGGGCGCTGTCATCCCTTGCACCCGGGCGGATTCGATCCCGTTCCGGCGCCGTCACGAAAGTAGAGTCCCGGTAGGCGTGGGTAATTTTTTCCACCAGCTGTTCGTCCCGCTCGTCGCTGCCATGAGTTGGATCTTGACCGAGATTCACTCCGTCGTCCCGTCGTATGGCTGGAGCTTGATCCTGCTCGCGCTCGTGGTTCGGCTGGCGCTGTGGCCGCTGTCGCAGGCGCAGTTCAAATCGATGGCTGAGATGCAGAAGGTGCAGCCCTTACTCAAAGCGCTGCAGGCGAAATTCAAAGGCGATCCGCAAAAGCTCAACGCTGAAACAATGGCGCTCTATAAAGAGCACAAAGTGAATCCGCTCGCGGGCTGCTTTCCCGTCGTTCTCCAACTCCCGATCCTCATCGCCTTGTATTGGTCGATCCAAGAGCGTTTGGGTGATTTCGCCAACGAACACTTTGCCTGGATCGGGTCGGCGATTTCGCTTAAATATCCAGCCGTGCTCGGCACCAGCCTCGCGACCACCGACATGATCTTGCTCGCGCTCTACGTGATTTCGATGTATCTGAGCGTTCGTTACGGCAGCCCGCCGTCGAGCGACCCGCAGCAAGCGCAGACGCAGAAGATCATGGCCTTCGTCTCACCGGCAATGATCGCGTATATCGGCCTGCGTTACCACTGGGCCTCGGCACTGATCTTGTACTGGCTATCGATCAACATTTTTACGATGGGGCAGCAATTATTCTTATATCGCCGGTATGGGCTGATCGGCCCGAAATCGGCGGCGGCGTTGGCTGCGGCGAGTGCCGCGGTGGCCGTTCCGGCCGGTAAACCGGTCAAGAACATCACGACCAAGAGCGGAGCCAACGCGCAATCTGCGAATGGCCGCGCGAAGAAGCGCAGTCTCAAGCGCTGAGATGCGCGACGCTGCTCCGCTCGGCCAGCGCGTACGTCATCGAAGAGGATGCATGCAGTGAACGATGATTTTTCGGGCGACGCCGCGGCGCGGCGAGCTCACGGGCAACGGCGCCGCGGGGGGCGTCCGCCGGTAAACGTGCGGGGTCCGCGCGACGGCGATTTTGCCGGCCGGCGACCGCCGGTGCGGCGCGAGCCGGCCGCAGCGTCGGTTGAGCCGGAGGCCGCCAAGCCGGCGCGAGCCTTACTAGAAGAGATCCTCACGCGCATGGGCTTACGCGACGTTGAGATCGTGTTCATCGCGCGCTCCGAGGGCGAATATTTTGAGGTTCGCGGGCCGGATCTCGCCAATCTGATCGGGCGACACGGGAACACGCTCGAAGCGGTCAATTTGATCTTCAACAACATCGTGAATGTCGGCGTTCGCAACAATCGGCGCTATTACACGATCGACGCCGAAGGCTACCGGGCCCGCCGGGCCGACGCGCTCAAGACCTTGGCACTGGCCACGCTCGAACGCGTCGTGCGCGAAAAACGCCCGGTTGAACTTGAGCCGATGTTGCCGTCGGAGCGCAAAATCGTTCATTTGGCGTTAGCCGACTCACCCTTCGTGCGGACCGAATCTGAAGGCGTCGAGCCCGAACGCCGGCTGGTCGTCTTTCCGAAAGCGGAGTGACGCCGGCGGCGATAGCGGTAGCCGGTGACACGATTGCGGCCATTGCGACGCCGCCCGGTCGGGGGGCGATCGCCATCGTGCGCTGCAGCGGGCCCGCCGCCCGGCGTATCGCCGCGACGGTCTTCCGGTCGAAGGCCGCGTTGCTGCATCGGGTTGCGACATACGGCACGGTTGTCGATGCGGCCGGCCGGACCCTCGATCGCGGCTTGGCGATCGCGATGGATGGCCCGCGAACGGTCACCGGCGAAGATCTCGTCGAGATTCAGATCCACGGCTCGCCGATCACGGCGCGCGAAACGTTAGCGGCGCTCATCGCCGCCGGAGCGCGTTTGGCAGAGCCGGGCGAGTTTACGCGACGCGGATACCTCAATGGCAAGCTTGATCTGTCGGCCGCCGAGGCGGTCGCCGATCTGATCAATGCCGAATCCCGGGCCGCCGCAGCCGCCGCCGCGGCGAACCTCGACGGCGGGTTGCGGCGCATCATTGAAGCGATTCGCGGCGACCTGCGCGCTCTGCTCGAGGAACTCGCCGCAGCGATCGACTTTCCCGACGAAGTTGCGCCGCTGCAAGCCGGCTCGGTCCGGCCGCGGCTCGCGCAGCTTGAAGCCCGACTTGCCGAGTTGGCGCGTGACGGCGAGCGCGGGCGCGTAATCCGCGAGGGGGTTGCGCTGGCAATCGTGGGCCCGCCGAACGCCGGCAAGTCGTCGTTGCTGAACGCGCTCGTGGGTGAAGATCGCGCCATTGTGTCGCCGATCGCCGGAACGACGCGCGATACGATCGAGGAGAGCTTTGCGATCGACGGCGTGCTTATTCGTGCGATCGATACGGCCGGTTTGCGCGGCACGGCGGATCCGCTCGAGCGAATCGGCATCGGCCGCACACGTCAGGCACTCGAACGGGCAACACTCGTCCTGGTTGTTATCGACGCAGCCCGGCCGCTCGATCCGGACGCGCACGATGTTCTGCAGCTAACGCGCGATCGGCGCCGGATCGTGTTCTTCAACAAGCAAGACCTCGGCCTGACCGGCTACCACGAGCGCGGCAAGGCCGAAGCGGACGCACTCGTCGGTTCGGCCTTCGACCCGGCCGCCCTCGAAGCGATTCGCGCAGAAATCGCACGGCTCGGGTGGCAGAGCGAAACGTTTGACGCCGCTCGGCCATACTTAGCCGGTGCCCGGCACGTTGAAGCGATCGCGCGCGCCCGGGCAGCGTTACGCATCGCCCGAACGACGCTCGACGACGGGTTGCCGGTCGATCTCATCAGCGGCGAATTCGTCACGGCTTCAGCAGCGCTCGGTCTCATCACCGGCGCGGCCGCGACCGAAGAACTGTTGGACGGCATCTTCGCCCGCTTCTGTATCGGGAAATAACGCAGCGCGGGACACGGGTTCGCCGCCCATCCTGCGGGCGGCGTTTCAACGCGGTCGGTGCCGAAGGCCGGATTTCGAGCGCCGCCATGGGCAACATTCCCACGTGCCGAAGTTCGCAGGCAATGGATTGGAATGCGAGCGCGGCCGACGCCGAAGTCATCGTCGTCGGCGGCGGACATGCCGGCGTCGAGGCGGCGCTGGCAGCGGCACAACTCGGGGCAGCGACGCTGCTGGTAACCGGTGATCCGGCGCGGGTGGCCACGCTGGCCTGTAATCCATCCATCGGCGGAAGCGCAAAAGGCCAAATGGTGCGTGAAATCGATGCGCTCGGCGGTGCAATGGGCCGGCTCATCGACGCAACGTCGCTGCACGCACGCTTTCTCAACGAATCCAAGGGACCTTCGGTGCGCGCGCTGCGGGCGCTGGCGGATAAACCGGCATACGCTCGTGCGGCGCAGGCCCGCTTAGCGCAGCAGGCGGGTTTGCGTGTCGTCCCCGCGCTCGTCGACGACCTCATCGTTAAGCAGGGAGCCGTTCGGGGCGTCATTACGGCCGGTGGAACGGAGCTGCGGGCGCCCACCGTCGTGCTGGCGACCGGCACGTTCTTAGGCGGAAAAACATTCGAGGGCGAAAAGGTGCGGTCCGAGGGCCGCTACGGTGAAGCGCCCGCCATCGGCTTATCGCGAGCTCTGGCGCGGCTCGGCTTTCCGCTGGGCCGACTCAAGACCGGCACGCCACCCCGCATCGACCGCGATTCGATCGACCGCACGGCGCTCGAGGAGCAACGTCCGAGCGCCGAACCGCTGATGTTCTCGTACGCAAGCCCCAGTCGGTTCGCCGGACCGCAGCTTTCGTGCTGGGTCGCGCTGACCAATGCCCGGACGCACGAGCTGGTGCGCGAAAATCTCGGCCGCTCGCCGCTGTACGGTCTCGATCTCATCCGCGGTATCGGGCCGCGCTATTGTCCGTCGATCGAAGACAAAGTCATAAAATTCGCGCACAACCCGCACCATCAAATCTTCATTGAACCCGAAGGTTGGGATGAGCCGACGCTGTACGTCGGTGGATTCTCGACGTCGCTCCCGGCCGAGATTCAGCTGGCTATGCTCCGTACGCTGCCCGGTTGCGCCGACGTGGTCATGCGCCGGGCGGGCTACGCGGTCGAGTATGACTTTGTGAGCCCGACGGAACTCGATTCCAGCTTAGAAACACGGCGGGTCGCCGGCCTTTTCCACTGTGGTCAGCTCAACGGAACTTCGGGGTACGAAGAAGCGGCCGCGCAAGGCTTGATCGCCGGGATTAATGCCGCCCGCCGGGCCTTGGGCCGGACCGCGCTACGGCTGGGCCGAGAGACGTCATTTATCGGCACGATGATCGATGATCTGGTGACCAAGGGCGTCGACGAACCCTACCGGATGTTGACCTCGCGGGCCGAGCATCGGGTGCTTCTGCGTCACGATAATGCCGATTTGCGATTAACGCCGATCGGCCGCGATATCGGATTGGTCGATGACGACGAGTTTTCAGCGTTTTGCCGGCGGCGTGATGCGCTCGATGATGCGCGAAACGCGGCCGAACAGACGCGGCTTGGTGCCGTGACCATAAACGGTTCGACGCTCGGCGCCGGTGCGACGCTCGCCGACGCGTTGCGCCGGCCGGAATTACGCTATTGCGATGTGGCCGACCGGTTTCCCGAGCCGCTCGCCGCGGACATCGGCGAACGGACGCATATCGAGATTTCGATGGAAGGGTATGTTCGGCGAGCGGAGCTTGCGGTGCAAAAGGCAGCCCATGATGAGGCCGTGCTGGTCCCGGCAGACTTCGCCTATGCCGATCTCGGGCAGTTATCGCGTGAGGCGCGCGAAAAATTCGAGCGGGTTCGGCCGGCGACGCTTGGTGCGGCAGCGCGCATCCCGGGTGTTACTCCCGCCGATCTGGCAATTCTCCGGGTGCTTCTCCATCGCGACCGGCGCCTCGCCGCCACGTGAGCGCCGGCGACGCCATCGCGTCCGTTTTGCTTGCGCACGGCGTCGCACGCGACGTGAGTGCGCGGCTCGCGACATATGGCGAGCTCGTCCTGGATGCGAACCGCACGACGAACCTCACCGGAGCACGCGATCCGCTCGCCATCACCGAGCATCTTCTCGACGCCCTGACGTTGGCGGCTGACATTGACGGGCCGCTCATCGATCTCGGCTCCGGCGCGGGCTTTCCCGGCATTCCGCTCGCGATCGCCACGGGCTGTGCGATTGTCTTGGTCGATGCGGTGAAAAAGAAAGCCGCGTTTCTCGCGCAAGCCTTAGCGACGTTGGGCATTGCGGGCGAAGCCATCGACGCCCGGGCAGAGGTGCTCGCGCTGGACCCCGCGTTTCGTGAACGCTTTCGCTGCGCAACGGCACGTGCGGTGGCGTCAGCTCCGACGGTCGCGGAATTGTGCGTTCCCTTCCTCGCCGTGGGCGGCCGGGCATTGCTGCAGCGCGGCGCGCTCGACGAACGCGAACGGCGCGCGATCATCGACGCTGCGCCGATGTTGGGCGCGCAATGTGTCGAAGAGCGCCTGGTCGGCGGCGAGCGCCGGATTTTAGTATTAGTCAAAGTCACGCCGACGCCGCAGCGCTTTCCCCGTCGCGCCGGAATTCCCGAAAAGCGACCGCTGTGCTTTTCTTTTACGAACGCGAGGCTGACCTCTGCAGTGCAACGATCGCCGGCTTCCCGGATGCGCTGACGCGGATGAATTGTCTCGGCAATAGTATTTCAATTGGTGGTAGCTTACGATAACGATCTCCATGCGCGAGTGCGATGGCTGTAAAGCCGACAAGCGAAGGCGCTAGCGGATTCGTTAATAGCCGCGAACGGACCGCTGTTGAGGAGTGCGAATACCGAACGAGCAAATTGGGCCGTCTTGCAGAAGTTGCAATTTCTTGAGTTGCTGCAGTTGGGCCAGAATGGCGAATGTCGCGGCTCAAGAACGAACTCAAAGCCCGGTAACTGGAATAACAAAGGGCCGCATTTTCGTAGCTGTCCGAGCAACAAAACACGGAACGACTTCCTTCCACACGGCGGCGATGAGGTGGAAGTGGAACGCCGCCACGTATGCTGCGATGCGATCCTTCATGCTGTGGCCCGTGCTCGTGGCGCAGTCGAGGATGGTGCCCCCGAGTTTGTTCAGAAAACGGCGACAAGTATTGTCGCGGCGTTCGTCGACGACCCTGAGGGCTATAGTTGAGAAGCGAAAACAGTTCTAAGAAACGTAGAGTGAGCCGGTCTTTCGTCTACGATTAAACGTCCTAACTGGGGTCGGTTTTTATGCTTTCGTCCGCAATGATGGCGCCACGCTGCATTGCGCTGCCGCTACGCTTGTCATCCGAATAAGGGGTGCAGCATACTCCCACGCGCGTTCCGTCGTAGATCCGATTTGTTTCCCAAGAATCTAAACACCATCGGTCGAGAATGGCTGATCAAAAAGACCGTCCGGGTTCACGTCTAGTTGAATGAGTCGGACGTACACTGCACGCGCGAATCGAAGAGCTTACCTTACGGGTCGGGTGCCGGACCTGCTGCGACGCATATTCGCTGGGGTGTTGACAATGCAGTCGCGATCGATACGTAGTGCAGCACGAGTATCCAATCGACATTAGCAATCCGAGAATGCTCGGCTTGGAGCCAAGCCGATTTTGGGTCTTGGCGCATCCTGATGAATGATGGGGCACGGATTGCCGTCGAGGCCAGGCGCTTCTGCTGTACCGCTTTAAGCCGCGCTGCTTCATCGCGAACTTCTTTGCAGAGCTTCGTGCGGTCCCCTATAATAGCGCCGATGACGAACATTTTTTGGATGCGCGCCACTTCTGTATTGGCTGCGATGGCCGTGTCCGGCGCGAGCCCACCACCGCCTGCTAAGGTCGTTCCGTTCAGCCAAACATTCTATGGCACGGTTCGGAGCGATCCGTATCATTGGATGGAAGGCGGTGGCGCCGACCTCGCCGATTACCTCGACCGGCAAAGCTTTTACACGCGGTCAGTTCTTGCGGCTAATCCGGGACGTCCGCGGGTGCTGCGAGCGATACGCGAAGTGGACGCTCTTGCGGCGAGCGCGACTACGACGTCCGGCGCGGTTCGCGCCGGCTCGCGCGTTCTCTATCTACAAACCTTGCCCGGCGGTAACGATCCGTCGTTGCTCGCACGAGACGACGGCTCGATGAGAGCCAAGGTCATCGTCAACGCAGCGTCGCTTCCCAAGGCGCGCGTGATCGGCTGGTTCGAACCGTCGCCGCGCGGCACAAAGATTGCTTACGGCCTGAGTGCCTCGAGCGAGGCGGTGGTGATTCACGTGTGCGATGCGAAAGGGGCGCACGATACGGTCCAGGCGATCGATGCATCCGTTATTCCGGACGTCACGTGGCGCGACGAGCACGCTTTTTACTACTCGACCGTGCGTGAGGGCGTGACGAACCGAACTGAAACGAGCTATCTTCACACCGTCGGGTCCAAGCTCGGAACCGATGCGCCGATCGCCGGCTTTGGCGCAGACGGACCGATGGGCTCGCGTACCGTTCGCAGTCTCTTTGTTACATATTCGGTGCTCGGCAGAGATGCCGTCCTCGCGATGCCGCAGCGCGAACCGACACCGCACGTCTCCGCGTTCGTGGCGCCGTTCTCGCGGGCGACGCGCGCGAACGGTCCGTGGCGTCGCATCTTCGGCGAAGCCGATAAGGTTGTGCGGGTCGCAATCGGCGGCCGCTACCTGTACGGCCTGAGCGACAACGGTGACGCGCGCCGCTCGATCGACATACGCGACCGCCTAAGCGGAGCGCGTGTTCGAACGATTCCTCCCGAAGGCGAGGGCTTTCGAAACGACATCTTCGCGAATCGATCGGGCCTGTACGTTGCGAAGCGCATCGGGGCCGATATGCGGCTCGAACACTTTGATCTCGAAGGGCGCCGGCTCGGCGAGGTCGCGCTTCCGCATGCAAATGTGATTCTGCCGATGCAAGGCGATCCCGCGACGAACCGATTGGAGATTGAAACGGCGTCGTTTGACGATCCGGGACGCTGGTACGAGATCACCGGACCACGCGCGACCGTTCGAGAGGCTCTCATCAGCCCGCGGTTGCCCGCATCTTACGCGAGTATCCGCTACCAAGATTCTATGGCGACGAGTGCTGATGGAACGAAGGTACCGTACACGGTCATCTACAAAGCCGGCGTGCCGAAAGACGGGCGGCGACCGGCGCTCGTGGTCGGTTATGGAGCGTACGGCTACGATATCGAACCGCCGGTGCCGCCGTTTTACACTTCAGCGATAGAACTCGGCATCGTGGTCGTGCTGGTGCACGCGCGCGGCGGTGGCGAGTTCGGCGAGCCATGGCATCTCGCCGGCAAAGGTCCGACAAAACAGCACAGCATCGACGACTTCGTCGCGGGCGCGCAAGCGGCGATCGACGACGGCTGGACGTCGCATGCGAAAATGGCCGGCATCGGCGCGAGTGCGGGCGGAATCGTGATCGGCGGTGCGATCACTCAACATCCCGAGCTGTTTGCCGTCGCAATCTCGCAAGTAGGCTTCAACGACATGGTCGATTTGGAAAACATGCCGAACGGTCCGGGAAACGTACCGGAGTTTGGAACCGTGAAGACGCAGGACGGTTTTCGCGATCTGCTCGCGATGAGCGCGTACGACCATATCAAGCCCGCCGCGTATCCGGCAACGATGCTTACTACCGGATTAGCGGACCGGCGTACCGCCCCGTGGCAGGTCGCAAAGATGGCGGCACGGCTGCAAGCGACGACCACGAGCGGCAGGCCAATTCTTTTGCGTACCGATTCGCAAGGACACGGCGTAATCCGCGACGTGTCGGCGCAGGATGAGGAATCTGCCGACTTGGACACGTTCATTTTGTGGCAGACGCGCGAGCCCGGCTTTTCCTCGACGAGCTCCCGAACTGGTCGCAGCTACGTGGAGAAACGTTGAGGAGCGAGCTGCAGATTAGACGGTACATAGGTTTCAATCGAAAGTCGACGCGCTCAGATAGTCGACGGAGGGCCTGAAGTGAGCTTCGAGCTTCAAGCTCGTCAACCGCAAATGGCCGACGTGTGGGACGGCAGCTTGTGCCTTGGCTTAAGCTCAGGCGGAAAGATAGATTAGGAACTCTGACGCGTGCCGCAAGGGATCCCTGAACTCCCGAAACGCGAAGCCCGCCTGGTACAGTTTCCGTGCCGCAGAATGTCGCCCATAATTGAAAGGCAAAATTTCCCTCGGCAAACTGCTCGTCGCGCATGCCGCTGGTCATGCGGTTAGTGGGACCAAAAGACTTCGGCTTGGGCAAAATCCGTTGCCCGGCCGCTCAGTGCGGCTCGAAGCCTTTTAGCTGCCCAGTATGTCATGTTTCACGTGAAACGGCGCTTTGTTCGCGAAACGCGAAACGGCGCTTTCGTCATCAGAAACGCGAAACGGCGCTTTCGTCATCAGAAACGCGCTGCTAGTTGAATCGAGGAGTAGTCTGTTTCACGTGAAACGCAGTCGTCGCACCGTTCAAGCAAACGCTGGCTTTTGCCCCTGCATTGCTATCCGGCTCGGGCTTTCAAATTTTCGCATGGCGGTCAGGCCGCGAAGTGTCATTTGAACGGCTCTCAAGTACTTAACAGGCCGACCGAACTGGCGAAATTTTGGTAAAATGGGGTTGGTGCGACATCCGCTCGATCAAATTCTTTCCGCGCTGCTGGGTTCCGATGTTTATGCCGTTGGCGGGCGGGTGCGGGACGAAGTTCGCGACCGGCTCGACGGTCACAATCGCGCACCGAAAGATCTGGATTATGTTGTAACCGGCATGACGGCTAGCACCCTGATCGACCGACTGGCAAGCGCGGGTCGCGTGAACGTGGTGGGGTCGTCTTTCGCCGTTGTCAAGTTTTCCCACGCCGCAGGCGTGGCGGATATCGCTCTGCCGCGTCGGGAACGTTCGACCGGTCCGGGTCATCGCGATTTTTTGGTCGAATCGGGACCGGAGATTTCGCTCGCGCAGGATTTGAGCCGACGCGACTTCCGGATGAACATGATCGCGCGCCGTGTCGAGGACGATGTGCTCATCGATCCGCTTGGCGGCATCGACGACATTCGCCGGCGGCGTATCGATACGGTGAGTGACCGAACGTTCGTGGAAGATCCGCTGCGCCTGCTGCGTGCAGCCCAATTCGCCGCGCGATTCGCCTTTACGGTCACGCCCGGTGCTCGAGCCGGCATGGCAGCGGCGGCGGAACTCATCAAAACGGTTTCAGCCGAGCGCATTGGCGAGGAACTCACGAAGCTTTTCGTGATGGCGCCGGTGCCCTCAACCGGGCTGGAAGTATTGCATCAGACGGGTGTGCTCGCGCACCTGTGGCCGGAAGTTCTCGAAGGGGTCGGCGTGGATCAGAACGAGTGGCACGCCTACGACGTCTACCGCCACAACCTCGTCACGCTAGACGCGACTCCGCCCGGCGACCTGGTTTTGCGGCTGGCGGCACTGTTGCATGATGTCGGGAAGCCGCGAACCAAGGACGGCCCACATTTCTATCGGCACGAACAAGTCGGCTCGGAAATGGTGATGCCGCTGCTGAGCCGGTTGCGGCTCCCCTCCGCCACGATCAGCGCCACAGCCCACCTTGTGCGCCATCACATGTACTCCGCCGATCCAGAACTTGCTCCGAAAGCAATTCGGCGCTTCATCACACGCATCGGTCCGGACCAGTTGAGCCGGCTCTTCGCCTTGCGCGCTGCGGACATCACCGGCAGCGGGCTGCCCAAGCGCGACGACGCCAACGAGCGATTCGAGGCGCGAGTCTTCTCTATTTTGTCCGAGTCGCCGGCGGCGAGCGTTCTGGACTTGACGATCGGGGGGCGCGACGTGATCGAACTCATGCAGCGCATGGGCGCCGCTCCGCATGGTTTTGCCGGCGATCCACGGGTCGGCCGAATCTTGCGCAGCTTATTTGAACGGGTCGTTGACGAACCAGCTCTGAACACGCGTGAGGCGCTCCTGCATGAAGCGCAGAAGATGCTTGCCGTCGGGACGTAAGGGCTCTGCAGTTCGGCGCCGTCGACCACGTCGATCCACCCGGAAACTCGCCAGGTCTAGGCTGAACGCACAGTCGGCGCTAGCCCGGCCGCCATTGGAATGAGGGTATCACGGTCGTTTCAGCCCGGCAGAGCGCCGGCTTATGTCGCGTTATCGCTATCGTAAATCAGAAGGGTGGGGTCGGAAAGAGCACGACCGCGGTGAATCTTGGAGCTTCGCTTGCGACACTGGGCCAACGGGTGCTGATCGTTGATATCGACCCGCAGGGTAATTCGACCACCGGTGTCGGCGTCGATAAGCGCGCTGTCGAACGCGATGTCTACTCGGTCCTTATCGAGGGCGCTACCGTTGCTCAAGTCGCGTTGGGAACCGGTGTTCCCGGTCTTTCCATCGTCCCGGCAACGCTTGCTTTGGCAGGAGCCGAAATCGAACTCGTCTCGACGCTGCGGCGCGAGGGCCGGCTAAAGTCGGCGCTCGAAGCCGTAGAAGCGGTTTATGACTTCATTCTCATCGATTGTCCGCCGTCGCTCGGGTTGTTGACCATCAATGCTTTAACGGCCGCAGGCGAGGTTCTCATACCGGTACAGGCGGAGTTTTACGCCCTTGAAGGCTTATCGCAGTTGACCACGATCGTTCGCCGGGTCAAAGAGGCGCTCAATCCCGACCTGACGATTCTCGGCGTGCTCATTACGATGTATGACGCGCGTCAGCGGCTGGCAACTGAGGTTCTCGACGAGGTCTACCGCTATTTTCCCGACCGCGTCTTCGCAACGCAGATCCCGCGGAACGTACGCTTGTCCGAAGCGCCCTCGCATGGGAAACCCGCGGTGCTTTTCGACGTGAAGTCGCGCGGCGCACAAGCGTACCTTTCGCTTGCGCGCGAGGTTATTACATGAGCGCCAAACGTGGTCTCGGGCGCGGTCTGGGCGCGCTGCTCGGCGACCGGCCGACGACGGACATCACGACCGCACCGCCGCGCGGCCTCCTGCAGATCGCACTGACACGTATAGCGCCAAATCCAAATCAACCGCGTACGACGTTCGATGAGGCGGCGCTCGACGACTTGCGCGCCTCGATCGTGGAGTTCGGCGTCCTCGTTCCGCTTATCGTCCGCCCCGTCGGAGACAAGTACGAGCTCATCGCCGGCGAACGCCGCTGGCGCGCAGCCCAGGCGGCACACCTTGAGACGATCCCCGCGATCGTTCGGCACTCGGATGACCGCGAGTCACTCGAGGTTGCAATCATCGAAAATCTTCAGCGCGAAAATCTCGATCCGCTCGAAGAAGCAATGGGTTTTGCGCATCTCATGGAGGCATATGGCTTCACCCAAGAACACGTTGCGACGCGTCTCGGTCGCAGTCGCTCAACCGTTGCGAACACGCTGCGCCTGTTGACGCTCTCTGACGACGTTAAGGCACTCGTGCGCAGCGGAGCAATGAGTGCCGGTCACGCCCGCGCGCTGCTCGCGCTGCCGGCGGAGCGGCGCGAGCAGACCGCCCAGCGGATCGTGCGCGATGGGTTAACGGTGCGCGCCGTTGAAGCACTCGCGCGCAACGCCGGCCCGAAACCGGTTGTCCGTGCCGGTACGCTGCGAAGCGTGCGCGCCGACTCAAACGATGATGCGGCTTTGCTCGAGCGGTTGCGTTATAAGTTTAGCGCTCCGGTTGGGCTCGTGCAGCGGGGCGGCGGTGGCACGCTCGAGATTCGATACGCGGACGCCGACGATCTCACGCGGATTGCTGATATCTTGCTCGGCGACGGGGCGGACACGTGATCCGCCGGATTACCATACTCTGCGCCTCCCTTATACTCGCCGGCGGGCTAGGCGCCGTTCCTGCCGCTGCCGAGCCGCGTTCGCCGGCCTACGCGGCGCAGCGCGCCGTCGTGCTTCATTACCTAGCCGATCTCCGGGATGACCGCTACAGCGACGCATATCGCTTACTCGAAAGCGCGGGCAAAGCGTACTTTCGCGAACCGGATAATTTCCGCAGTGTGTATCGTGCCGACGCGTATCGCATTCTGGCGTTCGCGCCGCTGCGTGCGCGCGGTGACGATCGGCGGGGGCGCGTGTTCTTTATGCGAGAAACGGCACGCTTCCGCGACCACGCGCATGATGTCGACCTCCGCGTTACGGCAACGGTTCCGATCGGCGCCGTGTTCGATCGCGGTGGGTGGAAAGTCAAAGATCCGGGTCATCCGTGGCGCGCGTTCGCAAGCCGCGCGTCCGGTGCCGCGAGCGGCCTGCGCGTGACAGTTAAAAAAGTGTCGTTTTTCGCGCGCCGCATCGAGACCGTTGTAACAATTGCGAATCTTGGTAGCGGCTTTGTTACGGTATTAGCGTATGGCAAGAGTATCTTACACGATGCCGCCGGTGTACCGTATCGCGTCATTGAAACGCGCGACTGGTCGGTCACCGACAAGACGCTTTTTGAGGGTTTGCGATTAGCGCCGGATGCGCAGTATACCGGTTTCCTCAACTTCGCCTGCCAGCGCCTTGACGACGCGCAGCGTTCGTTCGTGCTGTCGATTCGTCCGATGCTCGCTGACGGCAGCAATACTCCGTTTGGCATTGATGTGGCCAACATCGCACCGAATCCGGGCGCTGAGCGCCATGAATAATAGCTGGTGCCGCTAGTGCCGTCGCGAGCCGGCCGGCGTCCGTATTTTGGGCAACTGCGCGGCATTTATGCGTTGGTCGATCCGCAGTTGCGTCCGCCCGTACCGTTCGTCGACGCGTTGCTCGCCGGCGGCATCCGGCTGTTTCAAATTCGCGCAAAGTTGGGTATCGCCGCGGAAACGCTTGACGCAATCGTTACCCGCGTGCGGGCCGCGGGCGGGCTCACGCTCGTCAATGACGACGTAGCCGCCGCCGCCGCGGCCGATGGGGTTCACCTCGGGCAGGAAGATGCGGCGGCGCACGATCTCCGCGCGGTCCGCGCGCGGCTGCCCCATGGTGTCATCGGATTATCGTGTGGCACGCCGGCCGAGGCGCGCGCTGTTGACCCTGACCTCATCGATTACATCGGCATCGGGCCGCTGTTCGCAACCGGCTCGAAAGCCGATGCCGGCTTGCCGATTGGGGTGAACGGCGTGCGCGCCGTTGTGGACGCCTGTGAAGTCCCGGCGGCAGCGATTGGCGGCATCGATCGCGCTCGCTTATCGCGCGCCCGTGAAAGCGGCGTTCAGATGGCGGCGGTCATGTCGGCGCTCGCGGGCGGAAGCGATCCCGCCGCGACCGCGCGCTCTTTCGTTGGCGTTTGGAACGCGTAGCGCCCGTCCTGCTGGCCGTCGGAACGACGCATCCGCTCAACATCGCGGGCGTTGGACTCGATGCTCGCGTTGGCGCCGAACTCGGTGTTCGCGTGGTAACGGTCATCGCCGGAGTGAGCGCGCAAACGGCCGGTGCGGTGCTGGCCCGCAAAGCCGTCGACTCCCAAACAATCGCCGCTCAGTTCGCCAGCGTCGCGGAGTGCGGTGTGGCCGCGATTCATATCGGCGCGCTACTCGATGCGGCCAGCGTCGTTGCCATCGCAACGGAAGTGAGGCGCTTTCCCGGTGTTCCGGTCGTCTGCGACCCGGTTCTCGCGGCCAGCAACGGCGGGCAGCTGGCAAGTGACGAGACCGTCGTCGCGCTGCGTGACGTTCTGTTTGCGCGCTGCACCCTGATCACGCCGAATCTCGACGAGGCCGCGATGTTTCTCGGGTGCGCAACGCTCGACGCCGCATCGATGGAAGCCGCGGCGCGCACGCTTAGCGCTTACGGTGCGGCGGCGGTCCTGATAAAAGGCGGTCACCTAAGCGGCGACCCGACCGACGTCTTGGTTAGCGCCGGCGGCTCTCGTCATTTTTCTGATGAGCGCATTACGGGTACCGTGCGCGGCACCGGCGACTTGCTGGCGTGCGCGATCGCCGCTCGCCTGGCACATGGCGATTCGCTGACGGAAAGTATTCTTGCGGCGCGAGTGTTTGTACGGCGCATGTTGCTCGCCGCTGTTGCGTTTGCAGGCACTCGAACCGTTCCATGAGCCGCGATTCCGGCATGAATTTACGGTTGAACGCCGCTCCACATGTCGCGTCGGGACGCTGGTGCGTTGCGCCGTTGAACCCGGTGCCGTACTCCCGGCGGTTCTGTTTGAAGCGCGTGACACGGACGTGTTCCGAGCGTAAAGCGCGTATCGCTCCGGCGCCCAAGAAAGCCCGCGAAAGCACGCGGCGTTCGCGGATCTATGGGCAGCGTTGCACGCAAAGCAGGTTCGGTTTTTGAGCGCAAGAAAGGCGTCCTTTCAGCTGCGCCGGCCGATGAGCGAGCCGTGAAGTCCCAATCGTGAAGCGGCTACGGCTCCGGCGCGCTTGAATCCGCGTGCACTTTCTGAAATTGAGTTAGATTTCGTGATCACCGAGCAGCGCCCACCAATCTTCGCCCGTGTCATGTCGGGGATGCGCCCCACCGGCCGCCTGCATATTGGCCATCTCGCTGGGGCATTGTCGCAGTGGGTATCGTTTCCGGCGTCGATCGAGGCCTATTTCGAGATTGCCGATTTGCATGCGTTCACGACCAAGTTCGACGACCCCCAGGCCATTCGAGGCGACCGCGATGAACTCGTACTGGATTGGCTTGCGGCCGGAATCGATCCCGACCGCTGCACGCTTTTCTTGCAGTCGGCGATTCCCGAAATCAGTGAGCTGTACACGCTGCTGTCGATGATCGTCCCGGTAAGCTGGTTGCAGCGCGTGCCGACCCACAAGGATCAGATCGACGCGCTCGGTGGCGATATCGCGACGTACGGTTTTCTTGGATACCCGCTCTTGCAACTATGCGATATTGCAATATTTAAAGCCGATACCGTTCCGGTCGGCCGCGATCAATTGCCGCACCTTGAATTCGGTCGTGAAGTCGTCCGCAGGTTTAATTTCTTGTATGGCGCGACTTTAGTTGAGCCCGGCGCGACGCTTTCGGAATTCCCCGCGGTTCCCGGCACCGACGGTCGCAAAATGTCCAAGTCGTATCACAACACGATTGATATTGCGGACGACGACGTCGGCACGACGACAAAGATTCGCGGCATGATTACGGACCCGCAGAAAGTGCGTCGTAACGACCCAGGGCGGCCCGAAATTTGCCCGGTCTTTGCACTACACGCGTTGTGTAATGGCGAACGCGTACGGGAGATCGAAGCCGCGTGCCGCTCCGGTGCGCTCGGTTGTGTGGCCTGCAAAGGCGAGCTGGCACAGACCATGAACGCTTGGCTGGCGCCGGTGCGCGCGCGCCGTGCATCATTCGATCGTGAGCGCGTCGCGCAGATCATTGCGGCGGGTAACGAGAAAGCTCGGGTCGTCGCGCGCGCGACCTTACGCGACGTTCGGCGCGCGATGAAATTGGCTGAGTAAGGGGGATACATGGCGTGTCACACGCTCCGCAAAAGCGCCGCGTACCTTGCGTCGCGAAACACGGCCGTCTGCTGATACGCCCAGCACCGGATACGTCCGTCACGAAGACACTTTCAGGACTCTACTGGCTTGCGGATCGTGCGCTTCCGGTTATCGATGCAGTGAAGTTCATTGACTGACCGATGGTCGAACTGCGGCGCATGACTCGTTGTAGCGAATGGCGTCGTCGCCGATCACGGTTCTGGCCCGTATCGAACGAAGCGGTGCGCTCCGTAGCTTCAAGCTAATCGATCTCTGAACTGTGGGAGCAATACTTATACGGATGTGCGCAGAAGCATTAGGTAAACCGGCCAGCCGAAGGCGCGTGCCGAACAAATGCCTTTCCACCGCGTAGAAACCTGCGGGCGCTTCGATCCCGGGAACAACTGCCGGTACTGACGTCCGTCATCCGGGCCCTTAGCATTATGAAGCGGCTCCTTTAGCGCAGCCTCGATGACTGGTGAAGATCCGCACGGGCGCAGCGTGTCCTCGTCGTGCCCGACGAGCCGGCCGCTCATACACCGCCCGGCGTGCCCGCCGCGCGCGCGTCGCGCCTGCCGCCGTTGTCGATTCCCGTGCCGCCCACGCCGCTACCAAGAACCGCACGGCTTGACCCGCTCCACTGGGGTCCCGTCTTGCGCGCTCGATTGAGTTCGCATGCGAACTTGCACGGGCAATGCCGCACGATATCTCGTCGACGGTGTCGACACATTCCGGGCGATGGCTGAAGCGATCCGCACGGCACGGTCGCCCGAGCACTTTATGTTTAGGAGTAGTTTCCGCCCGGGCCGGCGCCGAAGCCGCCCGCTGTGCAAACACCCACAGATTGTGCCGCCGTCATCTTCGACATGGATGGCGTTCTGATCGATTCTGAAGAACATTGGGAGGCGGCACGCCGTTTGCTCGTCGCCACGTGCGGCGGCGTCTATTCGGATCATGTTGCCACGGATGTGATGGGCATGACAACGGCGGAATGGGCGCAGTATCTGCGCACGACGGTCGGCGTCCCGCTCGACGAGCGCGAAATCGCGCGCCGGATGATCGAGTTCATGAGCGCGGCGTATCGGCGCGAGCGGCCGTTCTTTCCCGGCGTTTGCGAAGTAGTGCGCGAAATGGCGCGGCATTGGCCGGTCGGATTAGCGTCGGCATCCGGTCGCGAACTCATCGATGTCGTCGTCGATCTCGCTGGTCTAAGCACCGTTTTCGGCGTTACGGTGTCCGCGGCGGAGGCCGGCCGCGGTAAGCCTGCACCGGATGTCTATCTCAAGGCGGCGACGCTGCTCGGGGTCGATCCGGCGCGGTGTCTTGCCGTCGAAGATTCCTCAAACGGCATTCGGGCCGGCTGGAACGCGGGGATGCGCGTCGTAGCCGTGCCGACGCTGGATTTTCCACCGGCGCCCGCTGCGCTCGCGCTCGCCGACGTGGCGCTCGCGCGGTTGACCGAACTCACGCCGCCGCTCGTCGTCGAACTCTTCGGCCGGCCGCGTCGCGCGAGTTAACCGGGAAACTGGGGCAAAAACTCAGCTAGCCGCGCGAGCATCAATTCGATATTGGCAACCGAGGCGGCGTATGAAAAACGCAGATAGCCGTTGCCGGCCGTTCCGAAGCACGATCCGCCCAAACACGCGATGCCGGCGCGCTCGAGCAGAAAGCGCGCGAGCGCCTTGTCGTCGGTGGTGATCTTCGAAACGTTGGGAAAGGCGTAGAACGCGCCTTCGGGCTGCGTGCACGACAGGTTGTCGATCGCGTTGAGACCACGCACGAGCAGATCGCGGCGCGTACGAAACGTCTCGTTCATCGCGAGCACGTCGTCGTCGGGACCGCGCAACGCGGCGATGCCGGCCCGTTGCACGAACGGAGCAACGCACGAGTACGTATTATTAGCCAGCAGCGTAACGGTGCGCGCCAGCGCCGGCGGCACGATCGCGTAGCCTAAACGCCAGCCCGTCATCGCATACGCCTTGGAAAAGCCGTCGATGATGATCGTTCGCTCGACCATTCCCGGACATTGGGTAATCGAGGCGAACGCCGAGCCGTAGATATTCCGGCTATAGATCTCGTCCGCCATCACAAGAAAGCCGTGACGGTGCGACAACGTAGCGATCGTTTGCAGATCGTCACGCGTCAGTACACCGCCCGTCGGGTTATGTGGCGATGTTACGACGACAACTTTCGTGCGCGGCGTGATGTTCGCTGCAAGTTCATCGAGATCGAGGCGCCAGTTCTTGGTCTCGCGGAGCGGTACGGCAATCGGCGTCGCGCCCAAATAGCTGGCTGCCGAGGCATATGCGGGATAGGCGGGGTCGGCGTAGATCAATTCGTCGCCCGGACCGAGCAGGGCCGCCAGTGTATTCCAGATCGCGGGCTTCGCGCCCGGGGCAACCACGACGTTATCGCGGTGCAACGGTTCGATCCCGCGGAAGCGCGCGGCATACTCGGCGATCGTCTGGCGTAAGTCGGCGATGCCAGCCGAGGGCGCGTAATGGGTCTGGTTGTCGCCGATCGCGGCGATGCCGGCGGCCTTAATATGGGCGGGGGTATCGAAATCCGGTTCGCCGATCTCCATGTGAACGATGTGGCGGCCTTGCGCCTCGAGTTCGCGCGCCCGGGCCAGCACCTCGAAGGCACTCTCTCCACTCAAGCGTGATACCGCTTGGGCGAGTTGCGTTTGGAGCGGGATCGTAGTCGTCATTGCGCGTCACCCGTTTGGTAGATTCGATAAGGGACGGCGCGCGGTGAGCGCCGAATTTTCGAGCCTCTAGGCAACTGCCGACGATGGCGAGCAATCCGCGAAAGGCCCCGCAGACGTTCCGTTTCACCGGCTTTTCCGGGCCGCCCTGGAAATCGCGCACGGCGCGTGCCGTTGCGCTACCCTTACGCGCTCTCGTCGGTTCGCTCGCATTGATCGGCGGCCTCAGCGGTGCGTTCCAAGCCGGAGCGCAGACCGTTCCGACGTCGAGCGATCCGGCTGAGGCTCAGCCGAATCCCCCGTCGCAGAGTGCTCAGCCGGCGCGGCGTCCGGCGCCACGGCCCACCATCGATCCGGCCAGCCGCGTCCATTTGCACCGGCCGGGAACCGACGTTGACGCCGACGTGCTCACCGGGAGCCTCGCGAGCCAAGCGTACATCTTCAAGGGTAACGTCAGCTTACATAGCGATCCGACTATCGATCGGGAAATCGGCGCGACCAGCGAGAGCGATGAGCCGCTGACCGTCACCGCGGACGAAATCGACGTCGACAAACTCGGCCGGTCGTATGTCGCCCGGGGCAACGTGCATTTCGTGCAAGGCGCCCGCTCGGGCAATGCCGACCTCGCGCAACTCAACGAAGACCGGCATACGCTCGACCTAATCGGCAATGCCAATGTACTCGAGGGCGAGCATCGGGCGGTCGCGTCGAAGATGCACTACAACACGCTCGACAAGCAATTCGCCGGGTCGGGCAACGTCCGCATCTACGAGCCGGTTCCAACCGCGAATCCACAAACGCTGCCGACGCCGGCTCCCAAGCGCAAGCGCCGGCTGCCGTTTTGAAGTTTTGAACAACGCAACGCGAGCGATCGCGAGTCGCTAATCTGCCAGCGCCTATTCGTCGTGCGAGGCGGCCGAACGCGTAAGATTGTTGCGGCTCTCGGCCGCGCGACCCGGTCGACATTCGCAACGACGGAGCAACATCGGCCTGCTAATTATGGGCCGCGGACGACGTTGCCCGACGGCTTTGAACGGTCCGCGGAGCACGCGCAGCGGCCTCTGCAAGCCCGGTTTGGCGCTGAAGACGTTGAGAAACGGATAGTAAACATCGCATGTTTGGTACAGCAGATTCCGCCACACGGCTACGCCGTATGAAGCGATGGCCCGTACACCGACATGAGGTTCCTCTCAACGCGCGCGATGCAAATAGTGTTCACCAATGCATACGGACTGCCAAAAGATTTGTAACCTATCCGTGCTAAGTTGCCAAGCGGAACCTGTGTTGGCAAATCTCCGAGATTTCGGTCGCCGAGGGCGGTCGTCGTGCCGCGCGACGCGATCGATGCCGAAGTCGCAAGTTCGCCCGAGCCGGTTATTTTCGACCCAGGCACACGGTCCGACGCAAATCGCACAAGCATTGGCAAGCCTTAAATCGGCGGGATCTTCTTGCCGAAATACTCGGCCAAAATATGCTGGGCGACCGGAGCTGCCACGGATGCGCCGTACCCGCCGCTCTGCTCCATATACACCGCCATCGCGATCTTTGGATGGTCGGACGGCGCGAACGCGATGAACCACGTCGTGTTCGAGCTGCTGCCGTTAACGCCGATTTCGGCGGTACCGGTTTTTCCACCGAACGGTAAGCCTTCGATCTTCAGTCCGTAGGCGGTGCCGCCGGGGTCGGTTACCTTCGCCATCCCGGCGCGCACTTCGCGCAGTGATTCCGCGGTCACATGAACTTTGCGGATAACCTCATGCTCGAACGTCTTGATGATCTTGCCGCGCGGCGAGCGGATGGCTTCCACGATATGCGGACGGTACAGCGTACCGCCGTTGACGACGGCGGCGGCAACATTGGCGATCTGCAGCGGCGTCGCTTCCATCGCGCCTTGGCCGATGGCCAGCTGACACACGTCACTTGGTTCGAGCGGTAATTTGTACACCCGCATCGACCATTCGTTGGTCGGCCAATTGCCCTCGAACTCGCCCGGTAAGTCAATGCCCAAAATCGAGTTGAGACCATATTGCAACGCGTAATAGCGTAGGCGTTCGTGGCCCAGCCGGTAGCCGAGCTGGTAGAAGTAGCCGTCGGACGAAGCCGCGAGCGCCCGCACGAAATCGGTCGAGCCGAGCCCGCCCGCGGCGATATCGCGAAACAACACACCGTGGCAATCCCACGCACCCGAGTCGTATAACACCTGATTGGGTTTGATCACGCCGGCGCTGATCGCACCCGAACCGGTCACCATTTTAAACGTCGAGCCCGTCGGTGAGGCGGCACCAATGGCGCGATCGTACAGCGGGCGCAGCGAATCGGTCAGATAGTGCGCAAATTTCGATCCGCTAATGGGCGTGGCAAAATCGTTGGGATCGAACTCGGGATACGATGCGAGCGCCAAGATGCCGCCGTCGGCCGGATTGATCGCGACAACCGCACCGGCGAGGCGGCGATGCCGGTAGCCGCCCCACTTGACGAGCATCGCTTTGAGGTTTTTTTCCGCGCTGCGTTGCAAGCGCCAGTCGATCGTTGTAACGAGCGTGTTACCGGGCACGGGATCGACGTTATCGAGCCGCTTGACGAGCGCGCCCGAAGCGTTGACCTCGATCTCTTGACCGCCGATTCGCCCGCGCAGATAACGGTCGTATTGTTTTTCGAGCCCGTCTTTGCCGATGACGTCGTTGGGCGAATAGCCCTGTTTGCGCAACACCTGATATTCGTCTTCGTTGATCGCGCCGACGTAACCAAAGAGATGCGAGCCTTCGGATTTATACGGATAGTTGCGCACCGGCTGGGCTTGAAAGTCGACGCCCGGATAGTCGTTGGCCGATTCCGCCAGCCGCGCCATCTGAGCCGGCGAAAGTTCGCTAGCCAAGATGACCGGGCCGTACGGCTCGTACACTTGAACTTGATCGAAATCGGTGTAATTCACCCCGCGGTGATGCAGCAACCGCTTCCACAGCCGCGCCTCCGGTACGGCGAGAATCGTCGCGAGCCCACGCATGGTGGCCTTGATATTTTTAATTTCGGACGGAATGAGCGCGCACACGAACGACGGCCGGCTGCGCACGATGACCGCCCCGTGGCGGTCGACGATGAGTCCACGCGGCGCCGCAACCGGAATGAGTTCGACTTGATTGGCGCGCGCGGCCGCGGCAAAGTCGTCGCCCTCGACAATCTGGACTTGGGTTAGCCGAAACACGATAATTGCCAGAGCTACGCCGAGCGCGCCGATGAAGGCGGTCAACCGCGCGTACGACCGGACCTTGGGCGCGCCCGCGATCATAAGAACCGCTCGATGGCGGTGTGATCGCCGGCAACGCGCTCGCGCACGACCAAGTAGAGCAAAGCGCACAGACCGGTCATGAGCGCTTGCCACAGCGCCGCGTGCAGATGGGCGTCGGCGAAGCCGCGCGGATAGCCCGTCATGCTCATGATCATCCAGAAGATCGCATCGCGTAGCAGAATCGCCAGCGCCACCAGTGCGCCGAGCATCAGAAAGCCGTCGGAGAAGAACGTGCGTGAAACGCCGCCGACGACGAGCGCCGTCACGGTCGTCGCGATCGTCCAGGCCCCGCCGCTGCCGGCGAAGCAATCTTCGAGAACGCCGCCGATGATGCCCAACATTGCGCCGCGCCGCGCGCCGGCTTTGGCCGCGTACAACACGACGGCAATGGTGACGAACGATGGCACGGCACCACGAAACGTCCAGAACTGCGCGAAGACCGTTTGCACGAACACGGCTAGAACGGTCAGCCCGATAGCCGGCGCAAGTGCCGGGCCGGCCACGACCTCGATCGAGCGAAAATTACTTCGCGAGGACCAAGACACGGCTGAGCGATCCAAAGGAAACCGCCGGTTCGACAACCGCGCTTTGATCGAGTGCCCCGGCGTTCGTGGAAAAGATCTGCGAAATGCGCCCGATCGGTGTCCCGGCGTGGAACGAGCGACCCTCGCCCGTCACGACAACGTCGCCGACTCGAAGTTTGGCGTCTTGCGAGATGTACTGCAGCTTGAGCCGCGACTGCGTGCCGACGGCAATCGACCACCAGCGCCCATGCTGCACGACCGCGGGCAATTTACTGGCCGCGTCGACGATGAGCAACACCTTACTGGAAATCGGTGCAACCTCAATCACGCGTCCGACGGCGCCCTCGCCGGTAATCACACCGTCGTCACGGGCAATCCGGTCGTGGGCCCCGCGATCGATCGTTATCACGTGCGTGGTCGCCTCGGGATCGTAACCGATGACCGTCGCTTCGATACCAGCCGGATGACGTTGGGCGGCGCGCGCGATGTCGCGTTCGGCCGGAACCCGGGCCAGGGTTTCCGTCAGCTCGCGATTCTCGTTGCGCAAGCGACGGTTCTGCGTCCGCAAAACAGCGTTGTCGCGTGCAAGTTGCGGCGTGTCGACTACCGTTGTAAAGCCGCTACGCAGCCCGCTCGTTATCGTCGCGACGGCAAGTTGGGCGTACGTCGCAACGGTTGTAACCGTTGTCGTGATGGGACTGGGCCGGCCTTGGCGAGCGAAGTCAATCTGTAGTAGCGCAACTAACGCCGCCACGATGACGACGCCGATTACCGCGAATAGCCTTCTCTCATCCCGATACGTAGAGATTGATACCACCTCGTCAACCGGTCCGCTTGCGGTTTCAACCGTTCGAGCAGACTCGGCGACGCGAGAATGACGCCCGCTCCGCGCGCCACGCACGTTAAGGGGTCGTCGGCGACCGTCGTCGGCACATTCGTTCGTGCACTCAACTCGCCTGCGAGTCCCGGAATGAGCGCGCCGCCGCCCGTTAAGGTGATTCCGGTCTCGAGCAGATCGGCCGCCAGGTCGGGCGGCGTTTGTTCGAGGATCGACCAGCACGCGCGGGCGATCTGCTCGATGCCGTCGGCCATCGCTTCGCCGACGAGCGTTTCATCGACCAGACGCCGGCCCGGCCGCATCGCGGCATTGTCGGTTCCGGCGACCGGGTACGGGTCGCGCCCGGGCGGACGGCCGGCGTAGCCACGTTCGATCTTCAGTCGTTCCGACGTCAGCGGGCCAATGCCGAACCGCTCGTTGCGCAACCGGGCGGCAATCGCGGCATCGAATGTGTCGCCGCCGACTTTAATCGAGTGAAGCGCGACGACGCCGGTCATCGACAGCACCGCGATCTCGGTCGTTCCGCCGCCGATATCGACCACCATGCGGCCGCGCGTCTCGGCAATATCCAAGCCGGCACCAACCGCCGCGGCCACCGCCTGCGGAACGAAGCACAGCGTGCGCGGCCCGGCCGCTTTGATTGCTTCTTCGACCGCTTTGCACTCGATATCCGTGGCGCAACCGGGAACGCAGGCGATGATGCGCGGGGCGATTCGCGGTCGCGATTGCATCGCCCGGTCGACGAGCGTCTCAATGAGCGCGTGGGCGCCGCGGAAGTCGGAGATGGTACCGCCGCGCAACGGCCGGACGACGCGAATACGGCCCGGCGCGCGACCGTCGAGTTCTTTGGCCGCGCTACCGATCGCGACGATCGCATCGTCGCTTACGCGGTAAGCGACAACGGATGGCTCGCTGACGATCACGCCGTTGCCGTACTCGAAGACGACCGTGTTGGCCGTGCCGAGATCGATACCGAGATCGGGGCTGAACGTGGAGCGGAGCGTGCCCGCGATACTCATACGGCGGCCTCGGTGAGCTTGGTCTCGGGAGACCATTTGGTGTGGGTGGGCGGGACTAACTCGTAGCCGAATTGCGGCAAGGTGCGTGCAAACGCGGCAAGTGGAAAGCCGACGACCGTAAAGTAGTCGCCGTCGATGCGCTCGACGAGCGTTGCCGCAAAGCCTTGAATACCGTATGCGCCCGCTTTATCCATGCCGTCGCCGCCGGCAACGTATGCATCGATTGTCCTAGTCGATAAGGTCGCGAAACGAACGCGTGTCGACTCGGTTTCGACGACGATGCGGCCCGTATGCTCGTCGCGCAATGCAAAAGCGGTGTGGACGTAATGGTCGCGTCCCGATAAGCGTTCGAGCATCGCGCGCGATTCCGCCAAGTCGTGCGGTTTGCCCAGCGCGACGCCGTCAACATCGACGACGGTGTCGGCTGCGACGATGAGCATCGGGGCGTCGGCTGCGCCGGCGGCCTTTCCGCGCGCATGCGCGAGCGCGAGTTCCTGCGGGGTATGGCCGGCGAGCGGCGCTTCATGGTAACTCGTGGGGATAACATCAACGCGCAGGCCGATCGAGTGAAGCAGTTCCCGCCGGCGCGGGGAAGCGCTTGCGAGCGCGAGGTGTCGAATCGGCCGCAGTTGGTGTTGAATGAATCTATTTTATGGTGCTGTCACCAACATGGCAAGCGGGAAACCTGCGAATCATTCCATGGTAGCGCGAATTTAACCTAAATCGTTCCGAAGGACGTCGTCCGGACCTTCGCCGCGTATAACGCGCCGATGCGAGCCGTTGCGAACGAACACGACGGTCGGACGGCCGAAGCGGTTATAATTGCTGGCCATACTGTAGGTGTAGGCGCCGGTGGTGCGCAGCGCGACGAGGTCGCCCGCCCGCACGTCCGCTGCGATTGCGACCGACCCGAGTTCATCGTTTTCGCATGACCGGCCGCACAATGTTGCGGCTTGTGGTGCTTCAATCGCTGCTGAACGCATAACGTCGAGATGGTGATATGCGCCATATAATGCCGGCCGCGGATTGTCGGCCATTCCGCCGTCGACAATGACAAACCGCCGCCGGCCCTGGCGTTTCACCGCCATGACGCTATACAGTGTTGAGCCCGCGCGGGCGATCAACGCGCGGCCGGGCTCAACGGCCACGCGATAGCCGGTCGCGCGCGCGCGCTGTATTAATTGCAGCGCCAGCGCTTCGAGGTCGAGCGGGCGCGGTTCGCCCGGCATGGCTTCAACACCGAAGCCGCCGCCGGCAATGAGCTCGCGCACGGGATGACCCAGCCGGCGCGCCGCGTCGGCCGATTCGATGAGAAGACCGAGATTATCGACGAACGGCTCGGGGTCAACGATGTTCGAGCCGACATGACTGTGCAGGCCGATGAGGCGCAGTTGCGGCAGCGTTTGCAGATGCGCCAGGGTCGGACCGACGGCGTCGATGCCGATGCCGAATTTGGTGTTGTCGCCGCCGGTGCGCACGTACTCGTGCGTGTGCGCTTCGATACCGGTATTCAGGCGCAGCATGACGTCAACGGGTGCTCCGCCGGTAGCCAATGCTGCTAGCCGGTCGAGTTCTTCAATGTTGTCCAGAACGTTGAAGGCGACCCGGCGCTCGACGATGGCGGCGAGTTCGGCGTCGGTTTTGCCGCACCCATGAAAGTATATCCGCCCGGCCGGCACGCCGCCTCGTTCGGCCGTTCGCAATTCGCCCAGCGAGCAGACGTCGAGCCGCAGCCGGGTCTGGGCGACGAGTTCGGCGAGCGCGATACACAGAAACGCTTTGGCCGCGTAACCGACGCGGATATCGCGCGCATCGAAGGCGCGCACAAAGCGCTCGATCTCGAGTTCTAATTCGTCGACGTCGATGATGTGCAGCGGCGTCCCGTACGTCGCGGCGAGTTCGCCGGCGGGAACGCCGCCGATCGGTGCATCAACCATGGCCGGCGCGATCAACGGTATAATCTCCACTCCTCGATATACCGGTACACGGGTTCGGGAACGAGGTACCGGATGCTGCGGCCGGCCGCCAGCCGGTTGCGAATGAGCGTCGCTGACTCGGCGACGAGCGGCAGATCGAGCATGCGGACTTTCGCGCGCAGCGCGGGCGCCAAATCGGCCAGCGCCGCATCGAGTTCCGCTGCGGTGACATCGCCTCGCGGGGCCACGACCAACGCCTGTAATTGGTGCAAGATGTTCTCGAGCCGGTTCCAGCGCGAACGCACCAGCGAATCGCCGCCGACGATGAAGTGCAATTCGTGATCGGGATAACGGTCGCGCAGAATCGGCAGTAAATCGGCGGTGTAGCCGGTCGCTTCGGGCGCCAGATCGCTTTCATCAAAGCCGAAGGCCGGATTCGCGGCGATCGCGAGCCGCACCATCGTCGCGCGCTGGTCGGGCGCCGCAACGGGGGCGGTGCGATGAGCGCCGCTGCGGGTCGGCACGAATACGACCCGGTCGAGGCCGATATCATCTCGCACCGCCTCGGCAACGAACAGATGCCCGTTATGGATTGGATCGAAGCCACCGCCGAATATACCAATCTTGATGAGCGGCTACCTTAGCTGTAGGTAAATTCGACGCCCGCGACGCGCACCGTGTCGCCGTCGGTCACGCCTAATTCGCGCAAGCGTTTTTCCACCCCGAGCTTCGCCAGCACTTGCTCGAAGCGCAACAGCGCTTCATCCGATTCGAAGTCGGTCATTTGCGCGAGTCGCTCGATGCGTTCGCCGCTTACGACAAACACCCGGCCCTCGACCCGCACCTCAAATGGTTCGCTTGGCGCAAGATCGATCGTGGCCGGCTCCGGGGTGGCAAGCTCCGGCGGCGGTAGGGCGCGGATGGTTTCCCAGGCGGCAAATAATAACTCTCGGACGCCCTCGCCCGTTGCGGCCGAAATGCCGCGCAGACCGGCGATCTCGGGCGTCAACTCCTCGAAGCGTGCGCGCGCTTCGGGCAGGTCGAGCTTGGTAATAACCGGGATGCGCGGTTTGTCGGCTAGCGCCGGATTCCAAGCCCGCAGTTCGCTTTCGATCGTCGCCTTATCGGCCAGCAATTCTTCGCGCGAACGTTCGCCGTCGATGAGGTGCACCAGCACGCGCGTCCGCTCGACATGGCGCAGGAACCGGTCGCCCAAGCCGGCGCCTTCCGAAGCGCCTTCAATGAGGCCCGGTACATCGACCATCACAAAGGACTCGTCCACGCCCATGCGCACGACGCCCAACTGGGGTTCGAGTGTCGTAAACGGGTAATCGGCGACTTTCGGGCGCGCGGCGGACACGACCGACAGCAACGTCGATTTGCCGGCGTTGGGCAAGCCGACCAGACCCGCGTCGGCCAGTAGCTTGAGTTCAAGCCGAATCACGCAGTGTTCGCCCGGCTGACCCTTCTCGGCGAAGTGCGGCGCTTGACGCGCGCTGGTCGCGAAGTGCTGGTTGCCTTGCCCGTAGCGGCCACCTTTGGCGACGAGGGTTCGTTCGCCCGGGGTGCTCATATCGGCGAAGAGCCGCTCCGTGCCGGTGGTGCCTTCCGCGTCGATCGCGGCCCGATAGACCAAAGTGCCGACCGGTACCGAGATGATCAGGTCGGCGCCGGATTTGCCGGACTTATTCGAGGTCGAACCGGCAATGCCCGATTCGGCAGCGAGAACTTTCTTGAAGCGAAAGTCGACCAGCGTGCTGAGGTTCGGCGTGGCTTCCAAGAAGACGTTGCCGCCGCGCCCGCCGTCGCCACCCGCCGGCCCGCCCATCGGCACGTACTTCTCGCGCCGCCAAGCGACGACGCCGTCGCCGCCGCTCCCGGCGTGGACGGCAATCGTCGCCTCGTCGATGAACTGCATCGCTGCTTATCCGGCCGAGAACAAAAAAGAGCCCGCTCGGCTCTTCTTCGGCAGCGCGCCGCGCAGCGCCGCCCGCATCCTACACGGCAGCGGAAACGACGTTTACGTGCTTGCGATTGCGCGCCGTCGTGAAGCTCACGTGCCCTTCAACGAGCGCGAACAGCGTGTGATCTTTGCCCATCCCGACGCCCAGACCCGGATAAAACTGCGTGCCCCGCTGACGGACGATAACGTTACCCGGAACGACGAGCTGGCCACCGAAGCGCTTCACGCCCAGCCGCTGTGAATTCGAGTCGCGTCCGTTGCGGGTCGAACCGGCGCCTTTTTTGGACGCGAAGAGCTGGAGGTCGAAGAAGAACATAGCCACGGCATCATAGCAGACGCGAGTAGCGTGCCGCAACCTCGAGGCCGTCACTTGTAGGAGCAAAGCAGAAATGTCCGGTCCTTAGCAAAGCAGAGATGTCCGGAGCAGCCAAGGGGGCCCCCTATGGAGCTCCTGACCATGACCAAGGCCGAACTGGAACGCCTCCGCATCCTCCAGGAAGTTCAAGAGGCTTTCGACGTCAGCGTGATGCCGACGCGAGTTTCAGAGCGCCAGCGCTTGCTGCGCGGATTGGAAGCTCGAGGCGCCGCCTCCGTTCCATCCAAGAAGCGTGGGAAGCCGCCCAACAACCGCGTCTCTGAGACCGTGCGCGCGCAAGTCTTAGAACGCTGCCGCGGCGATATCGCGGCTTCGGGCCGACCTTCTTAGCCGAGACCTTAGCGGCGCGAGCATCGACGTGAGCGCGGAATGGTTGCGCGCTTGCTCATCGAGAATGATCTGTGGAAGGCCAAGCGGCGCAAGCGAAACGTGCATCCCTTGCGCGAACGCCGGCCGCGTTTTGGCGAACTTGTGCAAATGGACGGTTCACCGCACGATTGGTTCGAGGAGCGCGGCCCGCGGTGCACCTTGCTTTTAGCCATCGATGATGCTACAAGCCGCATCACCTCGGCTCGCTTTGAGAACACCGAAACCACCGACGGCTACTTACTGCTCATTCGCAAGCACCTCGAAACGTTCGGCCGCTTTCGCGCCGCTTACACTGATAAACACAGCATCTTTCGCCGGCAACAGCATCAACAACGATATCAGCACGCAATGCAACGCTCACTCGATCGAGCTTTTGGCAAGCCAAAGGCCGTGTCGAACGCGCTAATCTCGTTCCAAGACCGCCTGATCATGCGGCTCGAGACCATCGCCGGCATCGGCCAACGCGCAGTCACCGCACACAACGCGGCCGTAACGCCGCAGTCAGGAAGATGCCCACCGCGAAGTCGGCGACTTGGACCTCAAGCACATCCTGTGCCGGCGTGAAGAACGCGTGGTGACAAAGAACCTCATGTTCCAAGTCGACGACATCGCCTTCACTCTGGTGGATCCCTGCCGGCTCAACCTCTGCGCGGGCTCGCGGTGCAAGTTCATCTCCATCCTGACAGCCCCATGACGCCGGAACTCAGCTACTCGAAAGCCAACAAGTCGCTACGCTCGTCCGATCCGGCCGATCGTCGGGGCCAAGGACCTCAACGCCTATCTCAATCGGCGCATTCCCAACCCCGCCAAGGCTCATACCCCCGCTGGCGCCGCAGTTAGAATATCCGCCCTCGAAGCCAAAACCGGACATTTCGCTTTGCAGAAACCGGACATTACCGCTTTGTGCCTCGAGGCCGTCACTTCAATTCGGGCCCGTTCCCGCAGGGCGCGAGCCGTCCGGCGCGTATGTCGTTACAGTTTTGGAGAAACGACGCGTGGTGATCACCGGCCTCGGCGCGAAGCGTTTTGGCAAGCGCTCATTACCGGTCAGTCGGGCGTCGGGCCGATCACGGCCTTCGACTCGACCCGGCTGCGTACGCACTTCGCGGCCGAAGTGAAGAACTTCGAGCCGGAGAAACTCATCGGCCGTAAAGAAGCGCGCCGCATGGACCGGTACGCCCAATTTGCCTATGTTGCGGCGGACGAGGCGATTGCCGACGCCCAATTTCCGGCCGACCCGGCCGTGCGCGAGGAAACCGGCGTCATATGGCGACCGGCATCGGCGGAATCATCACGGTCGAAGACACCACGAGCGCGGTTGCGCCGACGGGCGCCTACGATCGCATCTCGCCGTTTTTCGTCCCGATGCTCATGGCGAACGCCGCTTCGGCCAATATTTCGATGAAGCACGGCATGCGCGGGCCGACGTTCTCGGTCGCGAGCGCCTGCGCCAGCTCGAACGACGCGATGGCTGTGGCGTATATGAAGATTGCGTTCGGCGATGCGATTGCGATGGTAACGGGCGGCTCGGAAGCAACGGTGATCGGCACCGCGATGGGCGGCTTCGACAGCATGAAAGCGCTGTCGGCGCGCAATGACGAGCCGTTGCGGGCTTCGCGGCCGTTCGATGCGACGCGCGACGGCTTCGTGCTGGGCGAAGGCGCCGGAGCCCTGATCTTCGAGGAACGCGAGTTCGCGATCGCTCGCGGGGCGCGTATTTACGCCGAGGTACTCGGCTACGGCGAGTCGGCCGACGCCTATCACATCGCGCAGCCGGATCCCGAGTCCAAAGGGGTTGCGCTGGCCTTCACCCGGGCGCTGCGCAGCGCGGACATTGCGCCCGAACAAGTCGATTACATCAACGCGCACGCGACGTCGACGCCGCTCGGCGATCTGGCCGAATCGCAAGCTATTGAACGCGTGTTCGGTGAACACGCGTTTCAGTTGGCGGTCAGTTCGACCAAGTCGATGCATGGACACTTGCTGGGCGCGGCCGGCGCGGTCGAAGGAATCGCCGCGATTTTAGCGATCAAGCGCAGCATCATTCCACCGACGATCAACTACGAAAACCCCGATCCGGAGTGCCGGCTCGATTACGTGCCGAACATCGCGCGCCGCGCGACGGTCGACATCGCGATGTCGAGTGGCTTCGGCTTCGGCGGACACAACGCCGTCGCGGTCTTCGGAAAGCACGCGCCGTGAGCTATACCAGCGGTCGCGATGCCGGGTGAAGCCCGCCGCCGGCGTTTGCGCGCACTGCTCAAGCGCAGCGGTGCCGGCCACGTCGAATCGGCCGCGATCGAGCCGGCCTTCATTCACGAATCGGCGGCTCGTGAGAGCGCCGGAAAGTCGAACGAGCGGCTCGAATTTTTCGGTGACGCCATCTTGGGCTGTATCACCGCGCGCTATGTGTTCGCGCGCTATCCGCACGCCAGCGAAGGCGAGTTAGCCCGGCGGAAAAACGCGCTTGTGAGCGGGGAGTCGTGCGCGCAGTCGGCCCGCCGGCTCGAGTTCGGCGAACTCATCGTACTCGGCCACGGAATGCAGTCGGCCGGCGGCGCCGACAATTCATCAATTCTCGCCGACGCGTTCGAGGCGTACATCGCGGCGCTGTTGTTGGCGACCGACCTGACACTCGTAAGCGCGTTCGTCGAAGCCGAACATCTCGCGCCGACCGATCGCATCGAACTCGGCGAGGCCGACGCCAAAACGGCGTTGCAGGAACTGACTCAAGCACGGCTGAGCACCATGCCGACCTACTTCGAGCGAGCCGAAGGGCCGGCGCACGATCGCCGTTTCATCTCGCAGGTGCGGGTCGGCGACGAGGTGTTGGGCGAAGGCATCGGCGCTTCGAAGAAAACCGCTCAGCTCAGCGCCGCCGCGATGGCGCTGGCGGCGTTACGCGGCCGGATATGGGTCGCAGCAGCGCCACCGGAGGTGTCGCACGAAGCACCGCCCGGACCCGCATCCGACGGCCGCGTGATCGCGTTTCGCGCCCGCCGCAAAATAAAACCTCCACCGAAAGCACCACTCTGAACGCATGCGGTTAAAGTCGCTCAAAGTCTTCGGCTTCAAGACGTTCGCGCAAGCAACGACACTTGATTTCATACCCGGGATCACCGCGGTCGTCGGGCCCAATGGGTCCGGCAAATCAAATTTAGTGGATGCCATTCGGTGGGTGTTGGGCGAGCAATCGTCGCGCAGTCTGCGCTCGCAGAAGATGGAAGACGTCATCTTCGCCGGCAACACCGGGCGCAAACCGCTGGGCATGGCCGAAGTTACGCTCACCTTCGACAACGACGATCGGGCGCTGCCGCTCGACGTCGCCGAAGTGCAAATTACGCGTCGCGCGTATCGGGCCGGCGAGTCTGAGTACTTCATCAATCGAAGTCACGTGCGGTTGCGCGACGTCGTCGAGTTGCTGATGGGCACGGGCCTCGGGCCCGGTTCGTACGCGATCGTCTCGCAAGGCCAGATCGACGCGATTCTTTCGTCCAAGCCGACCGAACGCCGGTCGCTGTTCGAGGAAACCGCCGGCATCGCAAAGTTCCTCGCGCGCAAGGCCGAAGCGTTGCGCCGTCTCGACGGCACCGAGCAGAACGCGATCCGGGTCAACGATCTCATTGCGGAGCTCGAGCGCCGCATGCCCGAGCTTGACACTCAGGTGCGGCGCGCCAAGCGGCATCAAAAAGTGTCGGCGCGATTGCGCGATCTCGAAATAGTGGCGTTTCTGCGTGCGACTGCATCGCGGCGTCAGGAACGTGACGGCGTTGCGCTCCGGGTCGGATCGCTCGACGAAAAGGGGACGGTTGCCGCAGCCCAAGCAGCGGTGCTGGGATCCGAAGTATCGGTCCTGCGCACGGCTCTGTATACGCTCGAACTACAGCTCGAAACCGAGCGTGACGCGGCGCAAAAAGCGCGTGCGGAACTCGCACGGTTCGAGGCCGAATGCGCCGCCGCCGGCGCCCGGCGCGACGCGCTCGTGGCTCAATCGTCGGCATCGTCCGAAGATCGCGAGCGGGTCGAGCGCGAGCGTGCCGAGCTGCGTGCGACCGCCGCCCAATTGGATGTGCGCCTGGCGCCGCTCGTCGCCGGGGCCGATGACTTGCGCGAGCGTGAAACGGCTGCGCTGGCGGCGGTCGCGCACACCCGGGCCGGGCTCGACGGCATCTACACCGACTTACGCGCCGTCGAGACGCTCGCGGCGGAACGTGCCGCGAGCGCCGCCGAGCGCCGTGCTCAGATCCAGACCGCTCGCGGCGACGCCGAACGTCTGGACGCCGATATCGCGCGCTTGGGCACCGAACGCGCCGACCATGCCGCGCATGCCGAGCTCGCCCGTGCCGCGGTGAGTGCGCGCGACGAACTGGTGCGCGCACGCGAAGCCGAGGTCGCCGAACAGCGCGAGCTCGCGCTCGATGCGCAGCTGCGCGGCGACGCTGCCGCGGCGCGCGTTGCCCAGCTGCAAACGCGCTACCGCGCGATTGCCCACGATCTTGCTTCGGCGCAAGCGCGACTGCACACGATCGAGGAGCTCGAAGCGACGCTCGAAGGACATGTTCCCGGCACCCGCGCCGTCGTCGAAGCGGCGCAGCGCGGTGAGTTGCACGGCTTGCACGGCGTCGTTTCGAACGTGATCGAGGTGGACGAGATCTATGCCCGCGCGCTCGATGTCGCGTTCGGAGCCGGGCTATCGAATCTGGTGATGGCGCGGTCCGAAGATGCCGAACGCGCGGTGCAGTATCTCCGCGAACGCGAGTTGGGCCGCGCGACGTTTCTGCCGCTCGACACCCTGGCTACGCGTGAAGGTCGCGATCTACGCGACTTAGCCGGCCGGCCGGGAGTCGTCGGTTACGCGCACACGCTGGTGCGGACGGCCGGCGCCTACACCGGCATCGTGGCGTTTTTGGTCGGCCGCATTCTGGTCGTCGATGTGTTAGCCACCGGTATCCGGCTCGTTCGCGGCGAGGGCTTCCGCGATTCGATCGTGACGCTCGACGGCGAACAGATCTTAGGCGGCGGCGCGATAACCGGCGGTCGCTACCGGCGCGAGCGCTCGATCTTGGCCCGACGCGCTCAGGCTCAAGCCTTACGCGAGCAACTTCCGGAGCTGCGCGCGGAACTCGAGACGATCGAACGTGACGGCAACGCCGCGCGCTCGGTCGTCGCGGCCTGCGCGATCGAACGCGAAGGGGCGTTACAGGCCGGCGGTGCCGCGGAGGTCGCGTTGCGCGACGTGCGCACGCAATTACAATCGCTGGCCGTCGACATTAGCCGGCTCGAAGCGGAGCACGCCGGCGCCGGACAGCGCGCGACCACGATGCAGGTCCGGCGCGACGAAGTCGCGGCCCGGCTGCATGCGCTCGAAAATTTAACCGATGATTCGGTCGATTTGAGCGAGCAGCGCACGCAGCTTGAAGGGGCGCTAGCCGCGGCCCGCGCGCGGATTGCCGAAGTTGAAGCCGCGCAAGCGGCCGTTGTCGCCGCGGCGAGTGGAGTTCGCGAAGAGATCGCGGCGCTGGGTGCGCAGCGCGAAGGCGCGCTCACGCGGCTGGGTCTGCTCGATGCCAATGCCGAGCGCGCCGGCGCCGCGCGCGAGCAGATGCTGGTCGAACTGGACGGCTTGGACGGGCAAATCGCCGGACTGCAAACGCAGATTGCGCTCGTGCGTGAAGCGGTTGCCGGTGCCGACGCGGCGGTCGCGGCGGCGCGCCGCGAGCGCGAAGCGCAGGGCGACGCCGCAGCTCAGAAAGAGGCCGCCGAGCGCGGCGCGCAACGCGACGAGCGTGAAGCGACACAGGCGGCGCAAGAGCACCGCCGGCGGTTGGCTGAGATTGACGCCGAGCTGGGAATGCTGCAAGCCAATTTCGCCCAGAATCCGGCGACCGATGACGAGCAGCGCGACGTCGCCGAACGCTATGCGGCGGAGCCCGCCGACGTGAGCGGCGAATTGCCGCGACTGCGCGAGGAATTAGCGCGGCTCGCGAACGTGAATCTCAATGCCGAAGCGGATCGGGCGGAGCTAGCCGAGCGTGAAACGCATCTGCGAACTCAAATGGACGATCTGAGCCGCGCACGTGAAACGCTGCTTGCAACGATTCGCGAGATCGAGACCGCGTGTCAGACCGTCTTCAACCAAACGTTTGAAGCGGTGCGCGTGCAGTTCGAGGCAATGTTCGCCCGGCTGTTTCCCGGCGGCCAAGCCAAAATGTGGCAGACGAATCCGGACAACTTGTCCGACACCGGGGTCGAGATTTCGGTCGCGCCGCCGGGTAAGAAGATGACCGCGCTCCCGGCACTTTCGGGCGGTGAACGTGCGATGACCGCAGCGGCGTTGATCTTCGCTTTGATTCGGGTGAAGCCGTCGCCGTTTTATCTGCTCGACGAAGTCGACGCGGCGCTCGACGACGCGAATGTCGACCGGCTTTCAGCGATGATTCGCGAAGTCGCGTCGGCGGCCCAAATTTTGGTGGTCACCCACAATAAGAAAACGATGGAGCTGGCGGCTCGCATGTATGGGGTAACGATGGCTGAACCGGGCGTGAGCTCAATCATTTCCGCGACCCTCGACTCGCAGCCTAATGCGCCGCATCCGGAGATCGATGACGTACGCGAACCCGTCCTTGTCTCATAGCGTGGCCATGCCGGCGACTGCGACGCCGGCCGGCGCGGCGCTCATTTCGGTGCACGATCGCACCGGCATAACGGAGCTCGCCGCGGCGCTGCGGGCCGCCGGCGTTGCGATTTACGCGACCGGCGGAACGCGCCGCTATCTCGATGCGGCCGGTATCACGGCCGCCGACGTCGGCGACTTAACCGGTTTTCCGTCGCTCTTCGACGGCCGGGTGAAGACGTTGCATCCCAATATATTCGGCGGTATTTTAGCCGATCGTTCCAATCCCGAGCACGTTGCCGAGGCCGAACGGTACGGCGTCCCATCGATTGGCACCGTGATCGTGAATTTATATCCGTTCGAGGCGACGGTCGCGCGCGACGGCGCGACCATCGAAGAAGCGATCGAGCAAATCGACATCGGCGGCGTGGCGCTCTTGCGAGCGGCGGCGAAAAATTACACGCACGTTAGCGTGTTGAGCGACCCGGCGCAGTATCCCGCGTTCGCGGCGGCGCTGCCGGCCGGCGGCCCCGACGTCGATGTGCGGCGGACGCTGGCGACGCGCGCGTTCGAGCGGACGGCCGAATACGACAGCGCGATCGCCCGCTATTTAGAGGCCGGACTACTGGTGAACGATCTGCCGGGTTCGCTGGCGCTGACCATTCCGATCGAGCAGTCATTACGCTATGGTGAGAACCCGCAGGACCGCGCGGCTTTTTATTTGGCCCGCGAAGCGAAGCTTCCCAATCAGTTGTGGGGCAAGACGCTTTCGTATAATAACTTACTCGATCTCGATGCGACACTGCGGCTGTTGGTCCGAGCGCCGCTGGGCATACCGCTGCCGGCCGCGCCGCCGGTGACGCGCGCCGCGATCGTGAAACACACCGTGCCCTGCGGCGTCGCCCAGCGGCCGTCGGTTGCGCGAGCCGTGCGCGAGGCACTCGACGCCGATCCGGTGTCGGCCTTCGGCGGCATCATCGCGGTTGACGGCGAGGTCGATCTCGAGGCGGCCAACATCCTCGCTGAGTTCTTTCTCGAAATCGTCGCCGCGCCGGCGTTCAGCGCCGATGCCTTGGCGCGTTTACGGAAAAAAAAGAATTTGCGCATCATGCAATTCAGTCCGGGTCTGCCCGAGCGAATCGCTCAGGAGTTGCGCGTGCGTTCGGCGCTCGGCGGGGTGTTGGCCGAAGACGACGATCCGCAGGCCGAGCCCGAACGCTGGCATGTCGCGGGCGAGCGGCAGCCCACGGCGACGCAATGGAACGATCTCGTTTTCGCGTGGGATACCGTGCGCCACGTTAAGTCCAACGGCGTTACGATCGTCCGAGACGGCATAACCCGCGGCATCTGCGCCGGCCAAACCAATCGCGTGAGTGCGGTGCGCATTGCGGGCGACCGGGCCGGGGCATTCGCGGCCGGGGCGGCGTGTGCCAGTGATGGATTCTTTCCGTTTCCCGACGGCTTGATTGCGGCAGCCGAGGCCGGTGTTACCGCAGTTATCGCGCCCAGCGGCTCGATTCGCGATCGAGAAGTCATTGCCGCGGCCAACGAGCACAATATCGCGCTCGTATTTTCAACGTATCGATACTTTCTGCACTAAATGGGCGCCTTCATCGCATTCGTGGTCCGCATCGTCGGTTACGCGTTGTTCATCGGCATCCCGGCGCGCATCGCGGAATACTTTTGGGTGCGCGCCGGACTCGACGCGGTCGATGTGTTGCAGGGGCCGCACGCCGTCGTGGCGACCGCGGTGACCGTCGCTCCGATCGTGCTGGCGATCTTCGGCTTCGGCGCGCTCCGGAACGCCGCCGTGTTCGTTGCGATGTATCTTGCCGGCGCGGCGCTGACGGCACCGTTCGCGCTGGCCCGGTTGGCCGCCGCCGGCTAATTTGAGCCGGCGCCTGGAACGCCGCCGCGAGACGTGGTAGGCTTCGAGCATGCCGCGCTATTTGCATACGTCCACCGAAAAGCTGGGGCTCAAGTTGCTTGGCGGCCCCCACCACTATCCCGGAAATGCCGATATGGCGTTCGTGGGCGAGGACTGGAACTCGTACATCGAGCTGGTCTACGATCTCGAAGCGCACGATCCGTACGGTATCGGCAATCGCTACGAACATTTGGCCATCGAGATCGACGATGACGATCTCGCCGGTTACATCGAGAAGATCCGCGCCAAAGGCGTTAAAATAACGCGCGAGCCGAAAAAGTCTCCCGGCGGCTCGCGCGCCATCGCCTTCATCGAAGATCCCAACGGCATTCCCGTCGAGCTGTTGGAAAAGCGGACGGGAGCGATCGTTTAGCTTCGGAGGGTGGCGGTCTACCCGCTACGCGACGACGAATGGGCGGGCGCAGCCGAACGTAACCGCTCCATGTCGATACGTCGTTTCACGGACCGCGCCGGGGCGGAAAATCCGTTTATTCGCGCTGAATTAGCGTTCGTTACGCGAGGCGCTCTCTGCCGTGGGCGGTGCTAAAATCGAGCACTGGTCCAACGGGAACGATCCGAGTCGGATTGATGTCGTCGTGCGTTGCGTAATAGTGACGCTTGATGTGATCGAGATCGACCGTGTCGCCCACGCCATCGAACCCGTAGAGATCGCGCAGATACCCCCACAGGTTCGGGTAGTCGACGATGCGGCGGAGATTGCACTTGAAATGCCCGTAGTATACCGCGTCGAAGCGAACCAGCGTCACGAATAGTCGCCAATCCGTTTCGACCGGTGCGGCGCCGAATAAATACCGTCGCGTTGACAGCCGCTGCTCGATCGTATCGAGTGTCTCGAACACGCGGTAAGCGGATTCGGCGTAAGCGTCTTGGGCCGTCGCGAATCCGGCGCGGTACACTCCGTTGTTCAGCGTTTGATAGAGTACTTCGTTGAGCTCGTCGATCTCGGTCCGGTGCGCCGCTGGATACAGATCGGGTGCCGGATCGCCAAACGCATTGAATTCCGTCTCGAACATGCGCATGATGTCGTCATCGGAATTCGAGACGATCCGGCCGGTTTGCCGATCCCAGAGAACCGGTACGGTGACGCGCCCCGCATAGTCCGGCTTGGTGGCCGTATAGGCCTCGCTCAAGTAGCCGAATCCGTTGATCGGATCGGGCCCCGCGCCGGGTACGTCACGAAACGCCCAACCGAGCTCGTCGCGAATCGGATCGACGACCGACATCCCGATCGTGTCTTCCAGCCGTTTGATCCGGCGCACGACGATCGTTCGATGCGCCCAGGGACACGCCAGCGAAACGTACAGGTGATAGCGCCCGCGGGCGGCGGGATAGCCTGACCGGCCATCGGCGGTCACCCAGTCCCGGAACGCGTCGTCTTGGCGGACGAAGGCGCCGGTCTGCGACTGCTCGTCGGGAAACTGGGCTTTGACGATGGTCATGCCGCTATCGTACCCCGCCGAGCCCGGCGTGTCATGGTGTCTTGCGCCGTCGCGTTCGCATCCGGCGTTGCATCGGCTCGGCGTCTGCGAGCGATTCCCCGGCCCGGCGGCAGTTCACCCTGCAACGAACCGCGAATGGAGCACGCACATGCGGGGTGCGTTTCGCCGGTTCGCTTTCGCTATTCCGTGTGGCAGCTGCGTTGCCATTGCGACGCACTTCGTCCGCTTTGGTGACGACCACGCCTTCGGCGGTGGTGCGAGCGAGACGCTCGTGGCGGCAACCGTCGGCGGCGTAGTCGCCATCGCGATGCTGATCGTCCGCGCGTTTCTCACCGGCAGCACCACGACCACGACGGGAACTATCGCGGCCGCGCGCGCGCGGCAGATCATTCCCGGTGCACCCATTGTCTTTTTCGTCGCGGCGAGCTTGTATTATGGCATCGAAGCGATCGAGGGCAACGGAATCGAAATTGGCTTGCCGACGCTCGTGCTTGCGGCGCTCGCGATTCTCCTAGCCTATGCGCTACGCCGGAGTACCGCGCTGTTCGCGCTGTTCGTGGCGGATTTGTTGCGCGACTGGCTCGAACGGCTCGAACGCCGCGAGCGCGCGACTCGGCTCTTTCCTTCCGATGTTTGCCCACTGCGTCGTGGGGTCGCGCGTACCGCGCGACGTTTCGGACGCGCCCCTCCGAACGGACAGCGTTTCTCGGTTTTCGCTGTTTAACTATCGTTCTTTGTGAGGGATTATGTTTCGCTTCGTCATGCCGGCGGCATGCGCGATCGTTGTCGCGTGTGCGGCACCGGCGCTTGCCGATTCGGTCGGCACCATATCTGGAACCGTGGCCCGCGCTGGGCACGGCGTCGCTCAAACCGTCGTGCACCTTTACGGCGATCGATTCGCCCAAGCCGTGACCACCGATCGCAACGGCCACTTTCTTTTCGCGCGCGTCCCGTTCGGCCACTATTCGCTGCACACCAACGTCGGCGGGTCGCCGGCCGTGGCCGACGTCGACGTCGCTACGGGTGCCGTCACAACCGTCGCCTTGACTGCCGACGCGGCGCTCAGAACGATCGGTCAAGTGAGCGGGGGTACCCGTGGGGTTCGCGGCACGCCTGTCTCGGAGAACGCGATCTTGCCGGGCAGTATCGCGACTTTGCCGCGCGGCGATTCGCTCAATGCGCTCGTGCAGAGCGTTCCCGGCGTCGTGCGCTTTTCATATGACGAACCGGTCGCGCACGGCTACCACGGACTAACTTATGAACTCGACGGTGCTCCGTTGCCGCAAAGCACGAGCTCGAATTTTTCGGAGCTTGTCGATCCGCGCAACGTTCAAGCCGTCGAAGTCTTTACCGGCGCGTTTCCGGCCGAATACGGTGGACAACGCATGGGCGCCGTCGTCAACATCATCTCGCGACCGCCGGTGCTCAGCGGGCCGCCCGTCGGCAGTTTCACGCTGGGGGCGGGCAGCTACGGTACTGCCGAAGGACGCTTGAACGAAAGCTTTCATGTCGGTTCGGCCGGGATCTCGTTCTCGGCTAATGAGGTGCGCTCGAATCGCGGTCTCGATGCGCCGACTCCGGACAGCGAGTTGACCCACGACCAATCGAGTTTAAGCGACCAGTTCTTGCGCGTGGTGGCGCCCGCCGGTCGCGGCAATCAGGTCGCGTTCGATCTGTCAAACCAGTTCGCCGCATATCAAATCCCGATCAATACGAATCCGTACGACCCGAACAATGCGTTCGTCTCAGCGCCGGGAACCGACGACGTGCAACGCGAGTACGACCGCTTCGTGAGTGCGTCGTTTACCCATATCTCCGACGATGGGCTAGGATCGGTGCAGGTGGTGCCCTGGCTACGCTCGTCACGCGTAGCGTACGACGGCGATATCGCGCGCGACGTGCTGGCAACACTACCTGACGGCAATGGCGGCGTGTTGTTGCAGAACGGCCTACAGCAAGATCAACGCGTCAACAACCTTGGCCTGCGCACATCGGTAAGTCGATCCAGCGACATTCATGCCTTCAAGGCCGGTATCGACGTATCGCGCGAGAACTATAGCGATGCGGGCTTCATCGAATTAGCGAATAACGCCGGCCGTCAGACATCCGACGTTGCGCAAGCGGGGACGCTCTTCGGTGCGTATCTGCAGGACCGTTGGGCGTTGGGTCAGCACGTTGCAGTGAACTACGGTTTGCGCTTCGATCATTCGACCGGCTTTGTCGCCGGTGGACAGCTCAGTCCGCGCGCTGAAGTCAATTACTCGTTCGATCGTGCAACGGTTTTTCACGCGTACTTCGGGCGCCTGTACGCCGCTCCGTCGCTCGAAGATACGCGGCGCGATGCCATCGTGACCCAAACGACGGCCGATGCGAACCCGCCCTACGATCTCAAGCCCGAACACGATAGTTATGTCGAGTTCGGCATCGCGCATACGTACCACCCCGGCTTATCAGTCTATGCAAACGCCTGGCAACGTAACGTTACCAACGTGCTCGACACGACACAACTCCTGAACACGCCACTCTTCGCCGTTTTCAACAACTCGATCGGCCATGCACATGGACTTGAGTTTCGCCTCCAAAGTGATGCCGTTCGCGACAGTTTCTATCTTTCAACGACGCTTTCCGAGTCGCTTGCGGGCGGCATATCGGGCAGCACTTTTTTGTTTGCGCCCGACGCCGTGTCCGATCTGACCCTCAATCCTGAAGATCACGACCAAGCTGTCGCCATCAACGCCGCGTACACGCATCGGTTTTCAAGCGATCACAGCTTGTACGTTACGCTTGAACCAGAATATGGCACCGGGTATCCCGTCACATTTCAGGACGGATCGTCTGGGAACTTACCGGAGCATCTCATCGTCAACGCGTCATTCGGTCGCCTTTCCGATGCCCGAACGCACCGGCTGGGGCTTGGAGTCGTGGCGGAAAATTTGTTTAACCATCAGTACCTCATCAAGGTCAATAACGGATTCAACACGACTCAATGGGCGGCCGGACGGCGTATCGTCGTGCGGCTGACGACGGCTTTATAAAGGCTCTCCCCTGAGGAGTGAGGTCGACGCGCTCTCGTCGCGGCCGCGGCGTTCGGGACCGGCGCGGCGGTCCGGCGAAGAGGCGCCGGACCGTACCGGTGAGCGCGACTTCATGAGCATGAACAACCAGATGGCTTAACTACCATGGACTGCCGACGTCGCGTATAGCTGGGATGGATTCATCCCAGCGCGGACGCCTCGAAAAGGAGATGATGAGCATCGACCGCGATGAGGACCGAACCCAAGCTGCGAATCAGGCCCATCTGCACACGCACGAACATCTTGATGGTATCCGGCACACGCATACGCACGGCCATCGCGATCACGATCACGATCACGACCACCACGATGACGACGGGGATACGCATAGCCATGGCGATGATGATGCCGCCGAGCACGTGCACGACGCCGGGACCCAGCGGTAGTGGCGCGCGCGCGCGGCTCAGGGTCGATGGGCCCAACGCGTTCGATGCGGTTGCCGCGAGCACTCGACGAATGGTTCACCGAACGCCTAGAACGGCATCCCGAACGCTCGCCCAGTGAACTCCTTGTGCAGTTGCTTCATGGCGGCCTGCGCCTACGTGAAGGGTACATGGCGATTCATCGGCGCGTCCTCGAACAGCACATTTGCGCCGGCGAAACCGACGGCTATGCGGCGTACGTACGGTGCCTCATTGATACGTTCGGTCAAGAGTACGTAACGCACCTCGAGCATTGGCTGACCAGCGAGCATGTGGGCGGCCCTGCGGCCGGCTTAACGAACCGGACGGAATAAAGCTCGTACGCGCAAGCCGGCGCTTCGCTCACTCGGACGATACGGGTTCCTCATAGTACCGGATAAACGCAATCAATGTAGACGCTCTAATTGGACCTTTCCGGTATATAATCCCGATACGAACGCTTAGCGCGATCGTGCAGTTAAGCGTCGATTCCCAAACATTGGCCGCGACCACGTTGTTAGTAATTATTGTATTCAAATAGCCAGAGCGAAATCTAGGTGAGCGACCTTAGCGTTATCGCTTTTAACGGTTAGCCGGTCGGGCTGTGGCAACCGTCATTGATGTATTAGCGCGCGTGAAGATGTCGGCATCAACCACGGTGTCGTTGCTCAGCCATCGTTCGCAACATCGGGGGTTAGACATGGTATTTTCCGCTGTCGTCCTGGCCGCAGTGCTGGCTCCGCCGCCGGCGCTTATCGCTCCGCCGAGTGAGGACGCCAACGTCGTGGCGCAAGCGACTCCGGCGGCCGTGGCGCCATCGAACGCGCATCAACCGGCGCCGTGCGCGTCGAGTGCGCCGGCCGGAGTATCAAACGCGCCGGCGGCCGCAACATCGGCGCCGGCCGCGTCCCGAACACCCTGCCCAGGGGCGCTGCGGCAGATCGGTCGCGTTACAGTCGGCCGGAAGGCGAATCTTGTCGGGAAAGTGTTGTCGGCGTCGACGGGAACGATCGGTCACGAGCAGATCGAAACGCGCCCACTGCTGCGGCCGGGCGAAGTGCTTGAAGCCATTCCCGGGCTCATTATCAGCCAGCACAGCGGTGGCGGTAAAGCAAATCAATATTACCTACGCGGCTTCCAACTCGATCACGGCACGAATCTAGAGGCTGATATCAACGGTATCCCGGTAAACTTAGGCTCGCATGCACACGGTCAAGGCTACTCGGACATAAACTATCTCATGCCCGAACTCGTTGGATATGTCGAATTTAAGAAGGGCACCTACTTCGCCGACCAGGGCGATTTCGCCGTTGCCGGTGGTTACAATCTCTTCTACCGAAACGTCATCGAGCCGACGTCGGAGTTTACCGTCGGAGATTTTGGTTATGACCGTTTCTTCACTGCCGATACGATAAAGCTGGGCGCGGGAAATCTGCTCTATGCAGCCGAGATCGCGCATGATAACGGCTCGTACGCTCGGGCGGACGAGTATCACCGGTACAATGGAGTTTTACGTTACTCGAGGGCGCAAGGTCCCAATAGCCTGGCGGTAACCGGCATCGCCTATAACGGCGCGTTCAATTCGACCGACCAAATCCCGCAACGGGCCGTCGGCGAGAATTTGATCGGCCGGTTCGGCTATGAGGATCCGAGCGACGGCGGTAACACGTACCGCTATGCGTTGTCGGCCCAATTCACGCATACAGACGTCAACGGAGCAACCAAGTTCAATGCCTATGGCGTGAACTCGATGCTGAACTTGTTCTCTAACTTCACGTACAACTTCTTCGATGCCAACGACTACTATAACGTGACTCAGAATCCGATCACGTGCAACGCGGCCTACGTTTCTTGTGTGCCGAACACGGGAACCGCCCCGCGTACGAACGGCTACCAGTCGTACTGTCCCGCCAACAACACGGCGCCGGCTGGTGCAGCCAGACACTCGGTTCCGCTCTCGCCATACTCGTTCACCTGCGGCGATCAGCGCGAGCAAGTCGATAAAAGATTGTACTATGGGTTTGATGCCAGTCGCAGCTTCGGGACCCCGGGCACCGAGACCACCATCGGCGCCGGTATACGCAACGACAACGCGCCTGTTGTCGGGCTTTACTTGACCAACTCGCAACAGCAGTACGAAAATGGAACGCTAAGCAACGATCATGTGGTAAATACCTCGCAGTTCGCCTACGTGGAATCGCGAATGTCACTCGGGCCGAAGCTTAAGCTGACTCCCGGTCTGCGTTACGATCGCTATAACTATAGGGTGGCGGCGTACGACCCGGCGAATTCCGGCGCTGCAAACGAAGGGTTACTCAACCCAAAGTTCGCCGCAGCGTATGCGGCTTCGCCGCATGGCGAGTTCTATGCCGATTACGGTGCAAGCTTCCACTCCAATGACGCACGCGGTGTGATCGGCAACAACGATCCGCAAACACACGCGAACTTCGACGCAACCGGCGCGCCGGTCCAGTTCAATTCACCGCTCACGCGGGCGGTCGGCTACGAGCTGGGCTATCGCTATTCATCGACCAGAATTACTTCGACCGTTTCAGTTTTTCGCTTACTCGTCGCGAATGAATTGATTTTCGACGGCGACCATGGCACGACGTCCGTTGGCGGCCCGGACGTTCGTCAAGGCATCGAACTCTCGAATTTCTACACGCCGACCAAGAATCTGACCTTCGACGCCGACCTGGCAACGACAACAGCACGCTTCTTGACCGACCCGCTCAACGAGGGAACGGGCGTCCCCGAATCGCTGGCCGGTGTGATCTCCGCCGGCGCGACGCTCGACCAACCGCACTTCGCTGCAAGTCTACGCCTCCGTTATTTCGGTCCTCGGCTTCTCGATACCCAAGGTGACGCTTCGTCGGCCCCGTCCACAACGCTAAATTCGCAAGTAACGTTTAAATTCAAGCGACGCAGCAGCGTCTCGCTCGATGTGTTCAACATTCTGAACTCGCCGGCAGCCGACGTGACCTATTATTATAGCTCATGGCTGAAGTCGGATGCAGCGAATCCGGCTCTGGCGAACGACCCGTCCGTCAATCCGGCACTTGGCGGCGGAGGCGTCAATGACTACCATTTTCACCCGTCGCAGGCGCGCACCGTTCGGCTGACCTACTCGCTGAGCCTATGAGATGGGCCGTTTGCAAATGGAGAGTCGGACGGTCTGCAACGGCACGGCAGCTGGGCATAAGAGTGCGACCGGTACATGTCGCGTCGTAACGCGAGAAGAGTTGCATGATGCTTAAAAAGCTGATGGCATGGTTCGGCCCGACGAAGATTGAACGAGAGGAGGCGCAACGCCTCGCGCAACGTGCGCGGAATCTTGAGCACGGTCACACCCACGAACATGCCGACGGGATCGTCCATACGCACGATCACGCGCATGGCGATCACGAACACGATCACGACCATGGCGAATGACGCGAACCACGGGACGCGTTAGCGAGATTCAGGCGATGCGATGCCCGGAGACGGTAGGCCGACGGGCGTCCGCGTCCAGTCGCTCGCGATCGCATGCTGCGCCTGGGAAAGTGTGAGGCGGACGCCGCGGAAGCCGCCGGCGCAAACGCTTGCGCGCAACGCGTTTTCGACGGCATCCTTCCGGCGCGCGTCATTCTTCGGCTCGGGCCAGACGTTGCGCAGGTCCCAGGTGGAGCGGCCATCGCGGCCGCGGATGACGCCGAACGGCCGACCACCTAATTCGATCGGCACGAGGTGGTCGATCGTATAGGCTTTCCAGCGTGCATGCGGGATGCCGTAGGCGCGGAAAAGGGCCGTCCGGTAGTGTCGCCAAGCCGTATCGTACGGATGGCGCGCAGCCCGCGCGTAGCCGCGGACGCAGACCTGCGCGGCAACCACGGAAACGGTGTCGTTCGCGCCGACCGCGCCCGGCGTCAGCCGAGCGTTCGGGAGCGAAAGCCCGAGTGCCGGCGACGCGGCGAGCAGCACGGTTGCGAAGCAGACGCCGACCGGCGAAATCATTGACACCGGCGACCGTGGCTTGCCCTCGGCGCGTGCATGCTTCGACCTTTCATTTGACCCCCACCGTCGAACAAACGCCATCGAGCTCTCCCCGGCGAGGGCGTCCTTGGCGGTGCGTGGTACCTGCCCCACCGATGGAGCCGATGAGCGCACCGCGCGGCACGAACGACATTTACCCGCCGGAGTCGGCCGCTTGGAATGAACTCGAAGCTCATGCGCGCGATATCGCCGGACGTTTCGGCTACGGCGAGATTCGCACGCCGATGTTCGAGGCGACGGAACTCTTCGTTCGCGGCGTCGGCGAAACCACCGACATCGTCGAAAAAGAGATGTACACGTTTCTCGACAAAGGCGGCCGCAGCATGACCTTACGGCCGGAGTGGACGGCGCCCGTCGTACGGGCCGTTCTGCAGCACAAGCTGCTGGCCACGGGCGCCCTGCGGTTGTTTTATATCGGCCCGTTCTTTCGCTACGAGCGCCCCCAAGCCGGCCGCTATCGGCAGGCCAATCAGTTTGGGGTCGAATGCCTGGGTTATGCCGGCCCCGAGGCCGACGTCGAGGTCATGCAAGTCGCGGGCAATCTGGTCGCCCGCTACGGCATCGCCGACGCCCGGCTGCAGATCAACACGATCGGCGACGACGCCTGCCGGCCGGCGTACCGCGCCGCCCTCTTGGCGCATTTCACGCCCCATCGCAACGCGCTATCGGATGATTCGCAACGCCGCCTGGATCGCAATCCGCTGCGCCTGCTCGATTCCAAGGCGCCCGAAGACGCGCCGTACATCGCGACGGCACCCACCTTTCTCGACACGCTGTGCGCGGCGTGTGCCGAGCACTTCGCGGCCATCCGGGGGTATCTCGACGCGACCGGTATTGCGTACGATGTGAACCCGCGCTTAGTCCGTGGCTTCGATTACTACACGCGGACCGTTTTCGAGATCACGTCGGCTGCGCTCGGCGCACAAAGCGCCGTCTGCGGCGGCGGCCGGTACGATGGACTGGTGGAATCGCTCGGTGGTCCCCCGACGCCGGCGGTGGGGTTTGGACTCGGGCTCGAACGGTTTCTTATGGTCGTGAAAGCGACCCGGGGCGAAGCCGTGCCGGCGCGGCGCGGCTTCCAAGCCATCGCGCTCGGCGCGCCGTCGCGCACTCGGCTGGTGCCGATCGTGGCGGCGCTTCGCAAACTCGGCGACGCCCCGGCGTATATGGATTTCGCCGACCGCAAGCTCACCGCGCACTTCAAAACGGCGGATCGCAACGGTGCCCGTTACGCGCTTATCATGGGTACCGATGAACTTGCCGCGGGCCGGATCGTCTTGCGCGATCTGGTAACGCGCGAAGACCGGCACATTGCCGCCGCGGCGACGGCGGAAGATACGGCACGGGCTTTAGTCGAAGCCGTCGCCTAGATGGATGACAACGAAGCCTCGCGCGTTCGGGCGCTGGGCGAGATCTTGCACGAGTTCGATCTGGACGCGATCCGGGTTCGAATCGGCGACGCCCAATACGAACTCATTCGCCGAGAGCCGCAAGCGAGCGTCCCCATCGCCGCCGTCGCAGCGCCGGCTGCGAGCGCGCCGGCAGCGAGCTTGGCGCCCGCGCCCGCGACTGCAAACGACGCGTCCGAGCGAGCGTTAAAAGTGACGGCCCCGGTGGTCGGCGTTTTTTATCGCTCCGCAACGCCGGGTTCCGATCCGTTCGTATCGGTGGGCGATCGGGTCGCGGTCGGTCAGCCGTTGTGCATTCTCGAAGCGATGAAGCTCATGAATGAGATCACCAGTGACTTTGCCGGACTTATCACGCGCATTCTGCCCGAGAACGGCGAGCTCGTTCGGCTCAATGAGGAACTATTTTGGATCGAACCGTAAACGTCCGCGGGCAGCGTGATTTTGCCGAACTGCTCGCCGACCGGCGCGGCTTGCTCGACGAGCCGCGCTACGCCGGACAAGTCGCGGCGATCGTCGCCGCGATCGTGCGTGCGTTCACGACCGGACGCAAAGTGTTGTGGTTCGGAAACGGCGGCAGTGCGGCCGACGCGCAGCACCTCGCGGCCGAGTTCAGCGGCCGGTTTTTACGCGAACGCGGCGGCTTGCCGTCGGAAGCACTGTCGGTCAACACGTCGGCGTTGACCGCGATCGCGAATGATTTTGGGTACGAGCGCGTGTTCGCGCGCCAAGTCGAAGCGTTCGCCGTACCGGGCGACGTGGTGGTCGGCATCACGACGAGCGGCACCTCGCATAACGTCGTCCTCGCGTTGGAAGAAGCGAAGCGCCGCGGCGCCGTGACCGTCGCCTTTAGCGGCAACGGCGGCGGCCGGGTCGCCGAGATCGCGGACCTCGCGTTGGTGGGCCCGAACGGCTACTCAGCGATCGTTCAGGAAGTTCACATTACGATGGGCCACATCATCTGCGACCTCGTCGAACAAGCGCTGCTTTTCCCAACGTGAGGCCGGCCGCGTTTCTCGATCGCGACGGGACGCTCATCGATGACGTCGGCTTCGTGTGCAAACGCGCCGACGTGCGCGTTTTACCGACGGTGGTCGACGCGCTGCGCACGTTTGCCGGTGCCGGATATGCGTGCGTCGTCGTGACGAATCAATCCGGCGTGGCGCGCGGTTACTTCGCTGAATCGGCCGTCCACGCCGTGAACGCCGAGATCGTCGAACGGTTGCACGACCACGGCGTTGCCGTCGATGCCTTTTATTTCTGCCCGCATTACGGCGCGCCGTGCGACTGCCGCAAGCCCGAGCCCGGTATGATTCGCCGGGCGGCGCTCGAGCATGATATCGATGTTTCGCGCAGCGCGGTCGTCGGCGACCGCGGTAGCGATATCGAACTGGGCCGGCGCTTGGGAATTCCCGGCGTCCTCGTTCCGGGGCCCGTCGTCTATGCCGGTCCCGAGCCCGATTTCCGCGCCGGTACCTTGCTCGCGGCCGCCGAATGGATCGTGGGCCGGCGTGGCGCTTGAGTTGATCGCGGTTCCGACCGCCGGCGAACTTCTCGAACGCATGGCGGGCCGCCGGGTCGTCGTCATCGGCGACGTGATGATCGACGAGTGGATCTGGGGCCGCGTCACGCGCATCTCGCCCGAAGCACCGGTCCCCGTGGTGCGCGTCGACCATCATTCCTTCACCCTGGGCGGTGCCGGAAATGTGGCCAATAACTTACGCGCGCTGGGCGCGACGGTGGCGTTTGCGGGCGCGGTCGGCAACGACGCCGAGGGCGAGCGCGTGCGCGCGCTGTTTGCCGAGATCGGCGTCGACACCGGCGGCATCATCACGCTGGCGGATCGCCCGACGACCCGCAAAACGCGCGTCGTCGCACACAATCAGCAAGTGGTCCGCGCGGATTGGGAGTCGACGGCGCCGTTGAGTGACACCGATCGCGGGCTCGCCGTCGAGCGCGTCGCCGACGCGATCGCCGCGGCCGACGCGGTGGTGCTCAGCGACTACGGAAAGGGATTTCTCTCGCGCGAAATTGTCGAAGCGGCGCTCGCCTGCCCGCTCGTGATCGCCGATCCCAAGCCCGAAAACGTCGCGATCTTCGCGGGCGTGAATTGCATCGCGCCCAACGTTTCCGAGGCCGCTCGCGCGACCGGTTTCGCAATCGTCGATGCGGCTTCGCTCGAACGTGCCGGCCGGGCGTTGCTCGAGCGCCTGGGTTGCCGTGACGTGATCATCACGCGCGGCGAAGCGGGCATGTCGCTGTTCGGCCGGGACGGCGAACGGGCCGATATTCCGTCCGTCGCGCGCTCGGTCTTTGATGTGAGCGGCGCGGGCGACACCGTCGTCGCGGTGCTCACCTTGGCGCTGGCGGCGCGCATCCCGATCGAAACGGCGATGCAGCTCGCGAACCTTGCCGCCGGAGCCGTGGTGGAAAAGCTCGGCACGGCGACGGCGTCGCCGGCTGAAATTATCGCGTTACTCGAAGATGATGGAGCGCCGCATTAGCGAGTTTGCCGCCGCAATACTCGATATTGCCGCGGCGGCCGAATGGCGTGCGCAACAAGCCGCCGCCGGTCGCCGCGTCGTGTTCACCAACGGCTGCTTCGATCTCGTGCATGCGGGCCACGTTCACTACCTCGCGTGGGCCCGGGCACAAGGTGATGCCCTCATCGTCGGCTTGAACAGCGACGCGTCGGTGCGCGGCCTCAAAGGCGCCGAACGGCCGTTCTCGCCGTTCGCGGACCGGGCTGCCGTGCTGGCCGGGCTGCGCAGCGTCGACGTCGTGGTCGGCTTCGCCGAACGCACCCCCGAGGTGCTGCTCGACCGCATCGCGCCCGATATCCACGTCAAGAGCGCGCAGTATCGGATCGAAGAATTACCCGAACGCTACGTCGTCGAGTCGCACGGCGGCCGCATCGTGCTAGCACCGCACGAAGCCGGCAAAAGCACGACCGATATCGTGGCTCGCGTGCGCGGCGCCGGATGATCTTAGCGATTACCGCGAACGGCCCGGGCGAGTTCGCCGGCTGGGTGCGGCCGCTGCTGGCCGAATTGTACGCGCGCGCGCCCGAAACGGACGTGCGCATCTTCTGTGTGCCCGACGATTACGCCACCGGGCGAGAAGCCGACGTGGCCCGGACGCTGTTTCCGCGCGCGCAGGTATATGGGCCGGCGGAGTACGTGCGCTTCGCGCTCGGTCGCCCGATCGCGGGAATGCCGGCGCGCGCCGATCGGGTGCAATATCTCGGTGGCGACCTCATGCACGCGGCGCGCATTCAGAAGCGCTTGGGCGGCGTTGCAACGTCGTACAAATTTTCGCGCAAGGCGTACCGGTCGCTGTTTGCGCGCGTCTTCGCCGTCGACGAATCGAATCGCCGGCAACTCGCGGGCTGGGGCACGCCCGACGAACGCATCGGGGTCATCGGCAACTTAGCGATCGACGGTGCGCTCGCGGAATCGAGCGGTGCGTATGGCGATCGGCCCAGCGACGCCGCGCGCGACGGAATCATGCTGTTGCCCGGCTCGCGCAAACACGAAGTGGCGAATTTGTACTCGTTCTTCGTGGCGGTCGCAGTTGCGTTGCGCCGGCGCTTGGGCGACGTTCCGATCGCCTTCGGCCGTTCGCCGTTTACGACCGATGACGAATTAGACGCAGCGTTGCGGGCGGGCGGCGATCCGCGTGCCTATGGTGCGCCGGCCCGGCTCGTCGACGGTGGCACCGCGATCCGCAGCGGCGAGTTCATCTTCCCCGTCGTCGGCGCCACCATGCGCAGCGCGGTTGCGGCGCGCTTAGCCGTTTCGATTCCGGGGACCAAGCTGATCGAGCTTGCGGCGATCGGCGTCCCGTCGATCTGCTGTTTGCCGATGAACGCACCGGAGTTGGCGGTCATCAACGGCCCCTTGCAGTATATCGGCCGGCTGCCGTTCATCGGTGCGCCGCTCAAGCGCGCCGCGGCGATGGCCGTGACGCGCCGATTCACATACTTCGCGCAGCCCAACATCGACGCCGACCGGGAACTGATTCCGGAGCTGTCGGGGACACTATTTCCGGCCCGAGTGGCAACGGTTGCGGCCGAACGCTATGCGGACGCCGCCTGGTGCACGCGGACCGGTACGGAATTGCGCGAACGATATGCCGCCCACGCCGGCGCCGCCAAGCGGATGACGACGGCGCTCTTGGAATCGGTCGAACGATCGGTATGAAGTTTTCAGTAATTATCGCAACCAAAAATCGGGCCGATCGCTTGGACGCGGCGCTGACATCGCTGCGGCTGCAAGGCCATGCGCCGCCGACGGAAATCATCGTGGTCGACAACGGCTCGCGCGACGGTACGCGCGGCGTGGTCGAAAAGCACCAGGCGCGCTACGTATACGAACCGGTGCCCAATCGCGGACGGGCGCGCAATGCCGGCATCGCGGCCGCGACCGGCTCGCATCTGGTGTTCGTCGACGACGATGTGATCGTGCCCGGCGGTTTCCTCGGCGTCCATGCGCGCGGGCATGCCGGCTCGATCTTTCCGCGCGTCGTGTCCGGGCCGATCGTGAACGTCGCTACGCCGAGCGATCGTCCGGCGCCCGGTCCGGGAAACTATTCCGGCGCGTTCTTTTGCACGTGTAACGCCAGCGTTCCAACATCGTCGCTGGCCGCCGTCGGCGGCTTTGACGAACGATTTGATTTGTACGGCTGGGAAGATACCGAACTCGGCGTGCGTTTGCGCGCTTTCGACGTCGGCCATCTCTTCGATTGGGACGCGTATCTGTGGCATATCAAACCGCCGCACATCGAAACGCTGGACGCCGCTTTAGCCAAGACACTTGAAAAAGCGCATATGGCCGCGCGCTTCATGCGCAAAGTGCCGACCGCACGCGCCCGGCTAGCGACGGGCGCGTATCGAGCGAATTTTTGGCGAGCCAAAGCTCTTGCGCCCCGCTTCGCGCAAGCGTTTTTCGCCGGTGTCGCGACGAGCCCGAAGGTTGCGCCGGCGCTCGCGCGTTTCGCCCGCGGGCGGCTGCTCGACAGCGTGTACGTGGATGAGCTGGAGCGAGAATTAGGCTCCGATCGCTAAAATTCTGATTGTCCGGCTTGATGGGATCGGCGATGCGCTGGTCTGCACGCCACTCATCGCCGCGCTGCGCGATGCCGGACATGCGGTGGGACTCGCGCTGTCGGATCGCAATCGCGACGTCTTCGCGCCGGGCGTCCTTTTCGCGCGTTACGTGCTCGAGCGCATACCCTGGCCCCGGCACGGCTCGACACCTGAATCGAGCCGCATCGCGCGAACCCGCATCGCCGCCGCGAAGTACGATATCGCGCTCGTTGCATCGGAAGAACCCGAAGCCTATGCGCTCGCTGCCGGGATACCGGTCCGGGTCGGGTTTACGACCGGCTGGGCGAAGCCGCTCAAGTCTCTGTGGGTGCGCCGCAAGGTCACCCGGGCCGTTGCGCGCGGGGCGACGGTGTACTCCGAGCCGGCGCACGAGGTTGAAATCATCTTCAGGCTCGCGCACGGCCTGGAGCTGCACGGCGAGGCCGAGCCGACGCGCGACCCCGGGCGGTTAACGCCACTCATTCTGGCCGACCCGCCGCCGGCCGCCGAAGACGTCGTCGTGCAACTCGGTACGAAATGGTCGGCGATCGGTTTGGATACCGCCACTGCCGGAACGATCGTGTCGGCGCTCGCGGCGCGCGGCGCGCGGCTCGTCGCGAGCCCCGCCGAAGAGCCGGTGGCCGCGCAGCTTTCGGCCGGCAGTGCCTTTATCGTCTGTCGCGATGTGTCGTCGTGGAAGCGGGTGATCGGCAGCGCCCGGGTGGTGGTAACGCCGGATACCGGCGCTGCGCACCTGGCCGGAATGCTCGGCATTCCGGTCGTCGATTGTTTTCCGGATGCGGACGCAGTCGCGCACATCGCGCGCTGGCATCCCTGGGCCGCGCCGTTCGTCGCGTTCGTCGCGCACGAGTTGCGCGGCGCGGCAGGCGTCGCGCGCATCGAGCGAGCCGTGGATGCCTTCTGAACGGGCGCTGCTGGTTGCCGCCGGCGGAGGCATCGGCGATACGCTCCTAGCGGGCGTCGTCGCGCGCGCTTTGCATGCGCGCTACGACGTCGATGCGCTCGTGCTGCCGGCGCACCGTGAACTCGCCGAGCGTATGCCCGATATCGGGCGCGTCGTGGTGAAGGCCGGCTCGCTGCCGGCGCTGGCGGGACTGGTGCGGCGCCGGCGTTACGCTGCGGCGGTGGTCACCTGGGCGACGCTCGAGACCGCCGCAGTGCCGTTTCTGGCCCGCGTTCCGCGGCGCGCCGGCCAGGACCGCCGGCTGTATTCCCGGCTCTTTACGAACCGGGTTGTGGTCCGTTCGGAACGCGGCGACCATACGACGCACTGGACCCAAATTCTGCTCGATTACGCGCGCAGCATCGGCTGCGACACGCTCGACCCGTGGCCGGCATTCGTTCCGACCGCCGCCGACGAGCGCGCCGCCGATGCGTCGCTGCTGCTCGCGGGAATCAGCGGTCGCTTCGGCGTTTTACACCCGACCCGCGGCTTATCGGCTCAGCGTGAGCGCTGGCCGATCGACGGCTTCGTCGAGTTGGCGCGCGCGCTCGATACCCGCGACGGCCTACCGGTTTTGATCAGCGGGTCGGCTGCGGACGCGCCGATCGCGCGCGCGATCGCCGCCGCGGCCGGACCGCGCGCCCGATCGATCGCCGGTGCCACGTCGCTCGGCGTGTTCGGGGCGATCGCGCGTCGAGCCGCCTTTGTCGCGGCGATGGACAGCGGGCCGATGCACATCGCGGCGGCCGTCGGTGCGCCGACGATCGGAATCTTCGCGCTGCAGAGCGACGAGCCGGATCGCTGGGCACCGTTGGGCCGCTGGACGGCGGTGGTGCGCGCCACGTATCCGTGTCCACCCGGGCATCGCAAAGAAACGTGTCCCGACTTTGCCTGCGTGCGCGCGCTCGATACCGGACGCATTATCGCCGCTATCGAGACGGTGCGCGCGCAGGCCGCGGCTGACAACGAAGCCGGCTAGACGCGCCACCAAACGCCGAACTTCGAGGTAGCGCGCACCGACGCTTCGTTCTTTGTCAAGCGGCGTTTACGGCCGGGCCGCGGCCGCAATCGGCTTGGTCGTGAAGCGCGGGGCGTGCGGTTCGGCCGCGTGTGGCTCGGTAGTCGCGTTTACGACGGCAATCCGCTGACCGGCTTGTCCGGCCGCCGTTGCGACGATGCGATAGTCGAAGCTGACCGTCGAGCGGCCGCCTTGCGATTCGCGAACCAGGAAGCCGGTCGCCGTTTTTCCCGCAACAAACAGTCCGCGCGTGTCGCCGCCCGGGGTGACGAAGACACGGTACGAACTCGCGGCGTCGATTGAAGCGGCAAACGTTGGATCGAGACGAACGCTGGCCGCGCCGCCGACCAGCTGCGCGGTGCCCGTATCTTCGACCGTCGGCGCGGTTGTATTCGGACTGAATGATTTTACCAGCGCGCCGCCGCGAACGTGCGCAAATTTAAAGAGCCCGCCGTGGTACGACACATTACCGCCGCTATCGACATAAAATAAATTGTTACCGTTGGGATCGGTCGCGACAAACGAATAGCCGTTCGATGCCGGTGTCCGCGCCACCAAAGCGATGTACGAGCCGCCGAGGTCGGCGCCGTTCCCGTTTGCGTTTCGTCCATAGATCGTCGGGCTGCCGTTCGAATACGCGATGAGTCCGTAGCCGCCGGATTCGGCGGCAAGGTACGCCGCGGTGCCGCTGCCATAGGCATCGCCGTACAGCGCGTAACCGCTCGACGATAAGCCTTGCACGCCGTAACTCGAAGAACTCGCACCATACACCCCAATACCGTCGGCATTTACGCTGCCGACGACCCCAACGCCGGTACCGTCCGTGGTCGAGCCGTAGATGCCGTAACCGCCGGCCGAAACGCCATGAACGCCAATCCCGTTACTGGTCGTATAACCATATACACCGTCACGGCTTGCCGTTGTGCCGGCTACTCCGGCGCTACCTGACGTTGATTGTCCAAAGATTCCGTAGCCCGAAGTTGCGAGGCCCTTAACACCGGTTATGCCTTTACCCTGGATGCCGATGCCGGCGCTCGTACCGGCAACGCCGGGTCCGCTCGACGAGTTGGTTGCTAGAAAACAGGCTGACTTTGAACCGCACGTAACGGCATTTTGCATGGCCGTCAGGGCCGCTGCGGCAGCGGCTGGATGCGTGGCGCACAACGTCGCGGCGGTGACGATTCCCGCCACGCTCAGCCCCACCGATACACGGCCGGCTGCAAGTCGAAAACGGCGATTAAAAGGCACGCTAAAACTCCTTGAACTCGAAGCGAGCTCAGACGTTAACATGCGGCAAACGCGTTGGGAGTCAACGACGCGATACCTGCGCGCTGTCACGCGCCGCGGTCAAAATCCTACCGTCGTCCCAGGCGTCACCGGCTTCTCGTTCCGTGTCGTTCCCGGTAACGCCGACGCCGGTGCCGGACCGGTAATGCGGTATCACCACGGGATCGCGGTCGGGAATAGTGGTTGCACCGCCGAACACCGGCAGCATGGGAGTCGGCGCCGCTCTATACCAAGTGACTGAATCGCGAACCGTCGTTCTCGGAACGTCGGAGTACCGGCGTTGCGGCGCCGCGTTCGGCGCACGGTATGTGTTCCGGCCTGACCTCTACCATAAGCTGCGGTTCGGTTACGGCAGCTAATGCGTTTAACGATTCAGCTCTGCACCTACCGCCGGCCGCACCTATTGGCACGCGTGCTCGAGGCGTGCTTCGAGCAAACGGTTGCGCCCGATGTTTACGAAGTGGTGCTCGTCGACGACGGCTCCGGCGATGACACGCCCGCGGTGATCGAACGAATGCGAGCCTTGGCGCGGTGCGGCTTCACGGTCATCCATCAACCCAACGCCGGCTTAGCGAATGCCCGCAATGCAGGCCTAGCGCGGGCTCTCGGCACACGCATCGCGTTCATCGATGACGACGTGTTGCCCACACCGGTGTTCGTCGCCGAGCACTTGCGCTCCGATGCGCAACACGGCGATGTTATCGTGCGCGGCGCCGTCATCAACACCGTCACCTTCGATCGGCTGCCGCCGCCGATGTGGTCGCCGGCGAATTATAGCGCCAACTATTTTTGGACCAGCAACGTATCGGTGCGGCACGAACGGCTCGACCGCGCCGGCGGCCGCTTCGATGCGGACTTTGCCGAATACGGCTGGGAAGATATTGAGCTGGGCATGCGCTTACGCGCGCTCGGCACGAAAGCCGTGTTCAACAAACGCGCCGTCGCTTTTCACTACAAGCCGCCGCCGCAGCCGGCGAATGTTGCCGGTGTGCTGCGCCAAGCTCGCGCCCAAGCCCGCACGGCCGTACAGTTGGAGCGTAAGCATCCGCACTGGCGCGTGGCACTCGCGGTCGGCGATACCGCCGCTCAGCGTTGGCTCGGAAACGCGGTCGTGCGCAGCGGCATCGCCGAACGCCTCGAACCGTTCGTCAAGCGCGGGGGCGATCGCCCGCTCGATGGAGCGGCCCGCGCGGCGTTAGCGGTGCTCAGCACTCAGGCGTATTACGACGAACTGCGACGCGCCCGCCGAGCACCGTAAGAGGACCGGACGCTGCACATCGTTCTCTCCCGCACCGATCGGCTCGGCGATCTGATCTTGACCACGCCGACGATCGGCACGCTGCGGCGGTCGTTCCCGGCGGCGCGCATCACGCTCGTTTGCAGCCGCTACAACGCGGTGGTGGTCGCGCGCTCGCGCGACATTGATGAGATCGTCGAACTTCCGGCGCTAACGGCCGCCGAAGTGACGCGCCGGCGTTTCACCAACGTTGATGTCGCCATCGCGCTAGCGCCGCGGGCGCTCGACATGCAGATCATCGCGGCCACGCGGGCCCGCCGGCGAATCGGCTATACGTATGCGCGCCGCTATCTCACTCGGATCCTGGCCCGGCGCTGGCTCACCACCGTGCTGGTTTCCGAAGCCGATCCCGACCGGGCCGACCGCCATCCGAGCCGCGTCGTCCGGCATGAAGTCGACCAGGTGTTGGCGCTCGCGCAGGCGGCCGGCGCGCACGACATCGTGCGCGACCTGACGGTGCAGATCGGTCCCCAGGATCGAGCGGCGGTGGCCGAGCTGCCGGCCGGCGCGATCGTCGTTCATATCGGAAAGCGCTGGGGCGAACGCGGCAGCACGCCGGACAGCTTGGTTCAACTTTTTCGCGATTTGCGCGTGCTTGGCCGGCCGCTCATCGCAAGTTTCGGCGATGATGGCGCCGATCTCGCCGGCCGCGTCGCAGCGGCCGGCGTCGCCGACTCGGTCATCGGGCAGCTGCCGTTCCCGGTGTGGGCGGCCGTCTTCGAGCGAGCCGCGTGTGTCGTGACGATCGATACCGGCGCCACGCACGTCGCCTCGGCGGTGCAGACGCCGACCGTCGTGCTGTTCGAGTACCGCTATTTCCGGCTCAACTCGCAAGAATGGTCGCCGTACCGCGTGCCGAACGCCGTTTTGCGCAAACCCCGCACCGAGGACCCGCGCGCTTTACGCGCTTCCCGGGCCGAAATCGTCGCGGCGGTCGCATCACTGCTATGAACGCATCGCTACGCATCTCGGTCGTCATTCCAACGTACAATCGCTTCGATACTTTGCAGTACGTCATACCGTCACTGCTCGCTACCGACGTGGCGCCGGACGCGTACGAGATCATCGTTGCCGATTCGCTCTCGAACGATGGTACCGCAGAATACCTCGCCGCAACGAGCGTGGATGCGCCGCAGGTCCGTCACTTGCCCGGCCCATACACCGGCCGAGCCTCAGCCCGTAACGCGGGCATCGCGGCCGCATCGGCGCCGCTGGTGCTCTTCACCGATGCCGATATCATCGCCGCGCCCGACCTGCTCTCGCGCCACCTGGCGCGGCACGCTCGGCCAGGCGGTCCACGGGCCGTCGTGGGCTTGGAAATCCAAGTCAATTCGTATGCCGATTACACCCAAAAAAAAGCTCGACCGACGAGCCATGATGAGTTGCATCCGCGCTCGCGCAAACGCTTGGACTGGCTCTACTTCTTAACCGGCAACGCGTCGGCGCCGCGTGTCGAACTCGATCGGGTCGGGCGCTTCGACGAAACATTTACCGGCTACGGGCATGAGGATCTCGAACTTGGCTACCGGCTCAAGCATGCCGGAGTCGCCTTGGAATACGAACCACTCGCCGTGAATTACCATTGGCATCCCGTGCCCTTCGATCAGCAGCAAGGACGGATGGAACTCGCAGGCAAGTCAACGGTCCGGTTTTACCGTAAACACCCAACGTTGGGCGTGCGAACGAAGTTGGGCATGACGCCGGTCTCGTTGGCGCTCCACGACGTGGTGGAGCGCGCCCCGGCGTTGAAAAGTTGGATCGAAAAGAATGCAGCGAAACCCGGCTTCGCTCGCACGCTCTCGTTTCAATATCACTATTTGACCGGAGTCAAGGCAGCGCTACGTGGTGACCGATAATCCTCTTGCGACCGTGCGTATCGCGACGTGCGGCGAACTGCGGGCGGGCGACGCCGGCAGCGACGTGTGTTTGCGCGGTTGGGTCAACCGCCGGCGCGATCACGGCGGCTTGCTCTTCATCGACATCCGCGACCGGGACGGACTCACGCAGCTTGTCTTGGATCCGTCCGACGAGACACTCGACCGCACGGTCTTCGCGCAAGCCGAACGCTTGCGCGGTGAATTCGTCATTCGCGTCAGCGGCCGCGTTCGGCGCCGCCTCGCGGGCACCGAGAAGGCCGGTCTTCCAACGGGCGAGATCGAAGTCGCGGTGACGGCGCTCGACATCCTCAACGAGTCGCTTACACCGCCGTTTGTCGTCGCCGGCGACGACGACGTTGATGAGAACGTCCGGCTGCGTTATCGGTATTTGGATCTGCGCCGTCCGCGGATGCAACGCAATCTAACGGTACGGCATCGTATCGTCAAAGCGATGCGCGACTACTTCGACGCCCGCGGATTCATCGAAGTCGAGACGCCGAATTTAATTAAATCAACGCCCGAAGGCGCGCGCGATTTTCTCGTTCCCTCGCGCGTACAGCAAGGCAGTTTTTACGCGTTGCCCCAATCACCGCAACTGCTCAAACAGATCTTGATGATCGGCGGCTTGGGCCGCTACATGCAAATCGCGCGCTGTTACCGTGATGAGGATTCGCGCGCCGATCGCCAGCCCGAGTTTACCCAACTCGATGTCGAAATGACGTTCGTCGAAGAAGACGATGTCATGGCGATGATGGAAGGCTGCATCCGATCCGTTTGGCAGCAAGCTTTGAATATCGCCCTAGCACCGCAAATCGAACGGCTCACGTACGAGGACGCCTTGCGTCGTTTCGGCTCCGACAAACCCGACATGCGCTTCGGGCTCGAACTCGTCGATGTGGCCGACCTCTTCGCCCCGACCGAGTTCGGCCTGTTCGCAACGTTGGCAGCGACGGCCGGCAATCGCGTCGTCGCATTGCGCTATCCCGGCGGCGCGGCGTTGTCGCGGCGTGAGTTCGATGCGTTAACCGAAACGGCGAAGAGCTTCGGTGCCAAAGGCTTAGCCTATATCACGCTCACGGCGGACGGCGCCAAAGGGCCGATCGTCAAGTTTCTCACGCCCGACGTCGTCGCAGCCTTGCAGCGCGCAACCGGAGCGCATACCGGCGATGCGGTGCTGTTCGTGGGCGAGGCGCACGCCGTCGCAAGCGATCTTGCCGGCCGCTTACGGCTCGAAATCGGCGACCGGCTGAAACTGCGCGACCCGCAGAAGTATGCCTTTTGTTGGGTTTATCACTTCCCGCTCTTCGAACGCGATGCGCAAACCGGTGAGATTACCTTCTCGCACCATCCGTTCACCGCTCCCGGGCCGGGCCAAGAGGGCATGTTCGAAACCGACCCGTTGCGCGTGCGGGCGCAACATTACGATCTGGTACTCAACGGCTACGAATTAGGCAGCGGCTCGATCCGCAATCACAAGGAGGCTTTTCAGCGCAAAGTTTTCCATCGCTTGGGTTTGGACGATGCGACGATTGAAGACCGGTTCGGCTTCTTCATGGAAGCATTGAAATACGGCGCTCCGCCGCACGGCGGCATGGCGCTGGGCGTCGATCGTATCGCGATGCTGGCGTGCGGTGAGTCGAGCATACGCGACGTCATCGCATTTCCCAAAAACCAAGTGGCGCGCGATCTGATGATGGACGCGCCGGCAACGGTGCCGGCCGCCGCTCTGCGTGAACTCGGCGTTGCGCTCGTCAAGCCGCCTCCGACCGGCGGTGCTTCGGCACCGTAGCGCGACGGCACCCTTAGCGCGACGACACCGGTAATGTCTGGCGCCGCGCATCAGCCGCGTGCGAGCGCGACGATGCCGGCGAACATCAGGGCTGCCGCGAGAACGCGGCGCAGCGCAAACCCTTCGCCGAAGAATCGCGCGCCCAGCAGCGTGCCCAGAACGATGCTGATCTCGCGAGCCGGCGCGACAAGACTAACCGGCGCACGCACGAGCGCGAACAGCACGAGTATATATGCCAGCGGCGACAAGAACGCGACGCCGGCGGCTTCGCGACGTGAAGCGTCCCAGGTGCGTGCAATTGCGGCGCGCCCGCGACCGGCCGCCCAGGGCGCCATAACGATGGCCGTAGCGGCGTTGCGTCCGACGTCGTACAGGATCGGTGAAATCGCCAGGGCACTCACCGCCTGTTTGTCCCAGACGGTATACGCCGCGATCGACGCGCCCGTGGCCAGTCCGTACACGATCGACAAGCGACCCCGGCCGTCACCCGTTCGCGGCAGTCCGGTCGTCGCGGCAACGACTCCGCCCAAGATACAGCCGATGCCGGCGAAGCCCCACGGACCGGGCCGTTCGCCGAACACGACGATCGCGCACAGCGCGGCCAAGAGCGGACCGCTGCCGCGCGCGAGCGGGTATACCAGCGACAGATCGCCGCTGCGATAGCCGCGCTGCAGCAACACGAAGTAGACGAGGTGGATGAGGCCGGTTCCGACGATGAAGACGGCATCGATCGGGGTCAATGCCGCGGGGTGCGTCAGCACGATGGTTAGCGCGGCCACCGGCAGATACATGCCGAACGAGATGGCCGACGTCAGCCAAACAAATGCCGTTACGTCCGATGTAACGCGCTTGGCCAGGAGGTTCCAGGTCGCGTGCAGCACGGCCGCGATCAGCACGAGGCCGAGAGTCGTCGGCGACATGCGCGCTACTCCGGTGTGGAGCGCTAGCGCGCCGCGGCTGGGTCAGATTCGGCGCCGGTGACGACGTCGCTCACCGTGCCGCCGTAGCGCTCGTAGTCGAGAACGTCGGCTAGGGTCCGACGCGTTTCCCACCCATCGCGCTCGAGGTCGGCGACCGGGGCGAATGCCGCGACGTGCCCGATGCAGAGGTATGCAACGATCGTTAGATCGCTGGGGATGTCGAGTAAGGCGCGCAGCTCGCCCGGTTCGAGGATGCTCACCCAGCCGACGCCGAGCCCCTCGACCCGCGCGGCGAGCCACAAATTTTGAATCGCGCAGACGGTCGAATAGCGCGCGGTTTCGGGCATCGTCCGCCGCCCTAAACCGTTGCCGCGCTCGGGGTCGTCGTCGCAGGTAACGCAAATGTTGACCGGTGCGTCGAGGATACCGGCGAGTCGTAACTCGCCGTAGCGCTCGGCCGTGGCGGCGTCGTACGCCGCGGCGGCCGCCGCGTTTGCCCGCATGAACAGAGCGTGGGCGCGACGCCGCCGGGCGAGGTCGCGCACGATGATGAAGCGCCAGGGTTGCGAGAGGCCGACCGACGGCGCCGCGTGCGCCGCGCCGAGCACGCGCTTCAACACATCGTCGGAAACGGGATCGGCCAGGAACTCCGCCCGAACGTCCCGGCGTACGGCGATCGCCCGGTAGACGGCGGCACGTTCCAGGGCTGTGAAATCGCCGTTCACCGGAGCGCGATCCCGGCTTCGGCCGATCGAACCTTCACGACGGCAGTGCATTCGTTCCGCCGGTGACCGCGCCATTCCGGCCGGCCGGTGCAAGCCGTTAGCGTGTCGTGATAAAGCCTTGGCGATAGCCACGGTTGCGCGTTTGTTCGGCTGCCGATCCCAATCCACCGACCACGCGAATCTTGGCCATCATGCCAAAGTCTTCGTGTTCGAGGATGTGACAGTGGAAGACGAACGTCCCGACGATAACGGGGCTGCGGAAATCCATGAGCAGGTGCACGACGCCGGGGCTGATGCTGCCGTGAACGCGCTTGGCGTACGGCAGGGTGACGGTGTCGCGCCACGTTGACGGCGGTTGCTTGACCCCGTTGATGTCTTCGACTAAGAAGTGAATTTGATGAATATGAAACGCGTGGAGTTCGTCGGCGTAGTTGTAGACCGTCCATTCTTCGACCGTTCCGGCCTGGACGGTAAACATCGGCGGTGCGTTCGGATCCCACAGTTGCCCGTTAATATAAAATTCGCTATCAGGATTATTTTCAGTAAAGTTCACTTGACGCCGCGCGGCGATATGGACCGAGTGGATGTCGCCGAACGGCTCGGGCGCCGCAGCCGGCGCGACACGCAAGGCGGAGGTGAGCGCCGGCGGGGTGCCCAGTGCAATCGTCGCGAGATCGCGCGGCGGGTCGGTATCGCCGTCGGGACCGTAATCGACGCACAGCGTCTTGAGCGGCACGCCGCTCGTTGCCGGCGCCTGCACCACCGCTTCAACTCGGCCGCCGGGCGGAACGAGCACGTGATCGAGCCACTGTCCTTGCACCGAGCGGTCGTGGAACGACAAAGGTACGCCGTCGTTCGCCACCACGAGAAATTCCGTGCCCGGAATTTTAAAATCGAAGAAACTGTTCGCGGACGAATTGGCCATGCGCAAGAACTGTCGCGAACCGGGCGTCATCGTGATCGTCGCCTTCGGCACACCGTTGATCGTGACGCCTTTCGAGGCGTCATCGATGTCGCAATCCGGTTCGTGGTCGAGCGCCCCGGCGCGCGCGGCGCGTGCCCGGTGCCGCACGCGTGCGAGTGGCGCGCCTGACGGATCGAAATAATAATCGCGGACGATGATGTCGCGTTCGGGCAGTCCGCGCACAACGGGCGCGTAGGCTTCAATGCCGTCGATGATGATGAGGCCGGACATGCCGGATGCGACTTGCCGATTACTTTCACCGTGTGGATGCGGGTGATACCAATACAGTCCCGGCGGCTGGTGTTTGGGAATACCAAACACGTAGCGGTACGTCTGTCCCGGCATGACCATCGTCATGATGACTTGATCGCCCGGAGCTTTCGGCGAATCCATTAAGCCATGCGTGTGCAGGTTCGTCATATCGAGCGGCGGCAGCGAGCGCACGGGAAGCGCATTTGTATAATCGATGACGATGGTATCGCCGGGACGCACCCGGATCGTCGGCGGCGTCACCTGTCCGTTGAAGACGAAGGCCGGCAGCTGAGTGGCGGGATCGATTGCCGCGGTCAAGCGCAAATGGGCGAGCCCGTTGACACTACGAACTTCGGGCGGTACCGGAAGCTCGGGCGGCGCCGTCACCGCGGCCGGCGCAGGCTGCGTCAGTACGACGTTAACCCCGGTGAAGGCGATAAAAATCGCGAGACCGAGACCGATTGCCCGGCGTAACCTACACATAATCGACGCTCCATACGGCATGGCAAAGCGCACGCGGCCTCTACGGGCGCAGCTACCTCGTCGTATAACTCAAGCACACCCCGGTGTGGCGGAGGTGTGTCGAAAGTCCTCGTTCCTGAGAGCGGTCTGCATCCATTGACGCTTGCGGAACAAAAAAAACGCCGCGCGGGCGTTTCGTTGTGCAGGTTCGTAGACCGAGCCGGGACAGCCGGCCTGTTTCAACAAGCCAACTTAAACTTAAGACGTGGTCTTACAGGCTCGATCGCCGCGTTTCACGGAACAGCATCTTCTTATTGAGCTCGCGCAAAGCGTCGATCGACTTGCGATGTTCGTCGGATCGCGCATACCGGCTAGCGGCCCGTAACGAGGCATCGAGGCTGCGTTCCCGGGCGGCATAGACCAGGAAAGCGGACAGGTCGCGATCGTCAATCCGAAAATTCATGGTGCTCGATTCTACCCAATCGGGACATCTTTACGCGCCAATTCGCTTGCCCGGACGAAAATCTTGTCGAGCATCGCTTCGGTCAGAACGCCGGTATTCGTGTTTTGCCGGCTCGGATGGTAGGACGCCAGAGCAATAATAGCAGGCGACTCGGGCAGAGCGACCGCGGTTTCGGCTCCGTGAGCGAAGCTGCTTCGCGCGGAGCGATACGTCCCATTCTTGCGAACGAGTAAGTGAAACGCGTCGTCGGCGATGCGGCCCAACGTAACGACCACGCGCACGTCGCGCAGCGCGGCAAATTCGGCTTGCAGAAATCCGGAGCAGCGTAGCCGTTCGGCGGGCGACGGCCGGTTCTTCGGCGGGGCGCAGCGCACTGCCGCCGTAATGAAACAGTCGCTGAGCACGAGTCCGTCGCCGGCAGAAACGGACCGTGCTTGATTCGCGAAACCGGCCCGATACAGCGCCCGGTACAGCCATTCGCCGGAGGCGTCGCCGGTAAACATGCGTCCGGTGCGATTGCTCCCGTGCGCTCCCGGCGCTAAGCCGATGAGCACGACGCGCGCCCGCGGATCACCGAATGCGGGTACCGGTTTGCCCCAATACGTTTCGTCCCGATACGCGCGGCGTTTTTCGCGCGCAACCGTTTGCCGATGCGCGACGAGCTCGGGACACTTCGTGCATTCCGTAACGAGCTGCTCGATGAGGTCGATCGTCATTGCTTGTAACGCGACTTTAGCGCATCGCGGGGAAACCCAGCGTTGCCAGCGCTTCGTAGGCGACGACGCCGACCGCCGTTGCCAGGTTGATGCTGCGCACCGCGCCGGCGCGCATCGGAATGCGCAAGTTGCGGTCCGGCGTAGCTTGTAGCGCGGCCGCCGGTAAACCGGCGGTCTCTTTGCCGAAGATCAGCGCGTCGCCGTGGCGGTAGGGTGCGTCGCGATAGCTGCGCTCCGCCCGGGTCGACAAGAGCCAACACCGCGGCGGCGGATGCTGCTCGAAGAACGCCTCGAGCGAGGGGTGGAGCACGACGTGCAGCGCGTCCCAGTAATCGAGTCCGGCGCGCTTGAGCGCGCGATCGTCGATGCTGAACCCGAGCGGCTCAACGAGGTGTAAGGCGCAGCCCGTCGCCGCGCATAAACGGGCCACGTTGCCGGTGTTCGGCGGTATTTGCGGCTCGACGAGCACGATGTGCAACGGCGCTGCGCGCACCGCGGAACCGCAGGCGACGCGCGTCGCGGGTTGGGTGCTCATTCGTTCGCCAGCCGAACCAGGTCGGCACTGCGCTCGAGCGGCACCGCGGCGAACGCGGCGCCGCCGTGTGCCTGCCAGACGCGCTCGAGTGCGCCGCGGTCGTAGGTTGTGATGATATCCGCCTGCGCCGGATCGTTGAGTTGCGGGTGGCCGTGGCGCGTGAAACCGCGTAAGACCGCGAGGTGACCGTCGCTGTGATCGAGCGGCGCTCCGGGCAGCGAACCGCGACTCCACGAGAACGACAACGCGACCGGGATGCCGGCGGCGATAAAGCCCGCTGCATGGTCGAGCCCGGCCAAATGCGTGAGCGCGGCCCGCAATCCGCAACGACCGGCATAGGCCATATTGAAGGCCCAATTGCCGGTGCCGCCATACCGGTCGTCGTACACGCTGCGCACGATGTCGCTCAAGTCGTGCGGTTTGCCCCAAAAGGCCAATAGCATCGCGAGCGACGCCGGCGAGCACCAACCGCGTTCGCCGGGGTGCGATGCCGAGTATTGCGATAGTGCCGGCACATCGAGTGACGGCGTTCGAGGCGACCCGGGCCGGCTCGAGCGGTGGGGAAACGGCGTACTGACGGCAATCGCGTCGAGCGGCACGCTCGAGCGAACTTCGATCGCGACGATCGGCTCGCTCGATTCGACGATGTCCGTCGAGATCCGGGCCACGTCGTCGCCACCACAGAACGAGCGACGGCCGTCGGGCGCAAATTCAACATACGGCAGCCACGTCGAGACTTGGCCGTCGGCTCGATACACCGTTAGCTCGATGCGGCCGTTCGCCGCGTCCGTATTCCACGAGACGACCGCAGATGTCGCCGCGGGAATCGGTACGATCGTGCGGTTTGCGGTCGGGGTCACCAGGGTCAGCACTTAGATGCTCCACTCCGCACTGTTCCAAACGCCGGCCATATCGTACTCCGCCGGAATGAAGTGCCGCAGATCGCTGTTATAGGCCACGTAGCTCGTTTCCCAATACAGAAAAATAGCCGGTACCATGGTGTGGATGCGTTCTTCCTCGCGCTGATACAGTATCTTGCGCTGGGTGCGATCGAAGGTTTTGGTCGCCGCTTCACCGGTTTGCGTGATGATCGGATCGTCGAGAAACGACGTGTTGGCACCGTGCGGCGGAATGAAATGGCCGCTCCACAATCCGGCGTTATCGACTTCCGGACCGTTGGTATCGATGCTCCAGGATAAGTCGTAATTGCCGCTGTACAGCGGTCCGTTTTGGGCAAATAAAAAACTAGCCGGGTAATTTTTGATGACGAGTGCGATGCCGACGGCTTGGAGCTGTCCTTGCATCTGGATTTCGGCTTGTTCGTTTCCCGGTTTATTCGTTGCTGAAATAGTAAGGCTCAAGGCAACGCCGTTGCGCCGCCGGACGCCGCCCCCGGCGGCCCGCCAGCCGGCCTCGTCGAGCAGCTGTTTTGCAGCGCGTGGATCGTACGTCCACGCGGGAATGTGCGGCGCGGCCCACGAGTCGGGAACGATGTCGCTGACCGCCCGTACGTCGATCCCATGGTAAACGGTCGCATTGAGGCGATCCCAGTCGATGGCCTGGGCTAACGCCCGCCGGACCCGGACATCGGCGAGTTGCGGCCGTCGCGTGTTGATTTCGAGATGCCGGTAATTTGCGACGACGCGTTTGGCAATCGTTATTCCGGTCAGCGCACGCAGTTGCGGCACTTGGGTATCGGGGATGCTATCGTACACGTCGATGTCGTGCGTCTGTAATTCAGCCAGCAAACTATCGGGGTTGGGCACGATCTTCCAAGTCAGCCGGGTTAATTTTGGCGGTCCGCGCCAGTAGCGCGGATTCGGCACGAATTCGAGTGATGAGCCGTGATTCCAAGCCGCGAGCAGCCACGGCCCGCTCGCGAGCGGCGCGGTATTGAAGGCGGCTCGATTGAGATCCGGCAGCCGGCCCAGCAGATGCTCCGGTAACGGCGGGTAAGAAGATCCGCCGCCGCCGCCCCAAATTGCGTAAAGAATTGCGCTATTCACACGCTTGAGATGCACGACGAGCGTGGTGCGGCTGGGCAGGTCCATCGAAGCGATATCATCCCAGCCCAGCCGCAACTTCGTGTTGTTGCGGCTGTTGATAACGGCACGCCAGGTGAAGCGCAGGTCGCGGGCATCGAGCGGCGCGCCGTCGGCCCAGGTCAAGCCCGGCCGGATGTGCAGGGTGATCGTGCGATTGTCGCGGCTGATACCGCCGTTGGCATAGGTGGGAATTTCGCGCGCGACTTCCGGGATGAGGCGGCCGTGCGCATCGTAGCGGAAGACATATGCGAAGAGCAGCGTTTCGATTTGATCGGCTGCGGCGGTATGGGAAAAGAGCGGGTTGAGCGCATCGGGCTCGTCGCTTTCGCCTAACCGCAGATGGCCGCTTTGCGTCCACGAATGACGCGCGAAGCCTCCGCTGACGCTGTCGTTGCCGATCTTGGCGCAGCCGGTGAATTGCAGCAGCAGGCCGCACGTGAGCGCGACAAATGCCTTAATGGTGTTGCACCGCCGGCTTGACGAGTTGCTGCGCGATGGCATCGTACAGCGCGAATGGACCGAAGCGAACCACGTCGTCGCACGGCAGTCCGGTTTGGGCCGTGGCGTCGGCGATTGCCGCGCGTGCGGCGGCTTCGTCGAGATCGCGCGTATTGAGCGCAATGCCGGCGACTTTGGCCGGCTTGACGCCGGCGCACAACATCTCATACGTGCGAATGAGTTCGCGATAACCGAGCAGCGCGATATCGTAACCCTCGATCTCGCGCCGGGATGGAATATGCACGAGCACCAATGCGTCGGGTGCGCTGCCGTACAAGAGTGCCAAGGTTACGGGCGCATAAGCGGGATGATTGATGCTGCCCTGGCCCTCGACCACGAGCAGCGGCCGGCCGGCAACGTCCGCGCTGCGGGCGTTCGCGCGGCGTTCGCCCTCGAGCACTAACTGCTCGACGGCACCGGCGGCGAAGTCGGCGACGACCCGGTCGACGGCCGTGCCCCAGCCGGCAATCGCGATTCCGGTTTGGCCGGTGGGGATGAATTCGCCGGTGCGGCCGCGTTCGTTGGCGGCGCGCACGAGTTCGAGCGAGGCGGTCATTTTGCCGACCGCGCAATCGCTGCCGACGGTCAATACGATCGTCGCCTCGATATCGTACGCGGCACCGGAGAAGAGTGGCGCCGCCGGCGGCAGTCGCACGTCCCAAATTCGCGAATCATGCGCTTTGGCTAATTCGGCGAACTCGGCGTCGTCGGCGAGAATCGTGTGCAGGCCGCTAACAATTTCGAGGCCGGCGCGTAATGCCGCCGCGATCTCGAGCCGGAACTCAGCCGGTAACTCGCCGCCGGCCGGGGCGATGCCGACCAGCAGCGACGTCGGCGCGTGGACCAGCCCGGCCGCGACGCTCGCGACGATCGGCGCGTCGGAGTCCAGATACGGTAGCACGTCGCGCACGCTGCGCCCGGCATTGGCCGGATCCACCACCGCGACGGTCAGGTCCGAGGAATAGGCGATCACGCCGTGGGCGGTTTTGGCGGCCCGCGTCGTAAAGACGTGCGGGGCTAAGATGAGATAGCGACGTTCCATCGGTCGAGCAGCTCCGTTTCGCGGCGTGCATCCAGTCCGGCGAGTAGGTGGTCGCGGCCGCTCGCGATGTACCAGTCGCCGGTGTCGTGCACCGTCTCGTGCAGCGGCCGAAACGTTAAGCCTGCCCCGATGGCCGCGCTAACGTCGGCGGCGACGATCCCGCGATACGGAGAATCGGCCGGAATCCACAACGGCAGGTCGCTCCACCCCGTGCAGCCTTCGGCGACGAGGAAGTCGCCGTCAACCCAGTGGACAACGGGCAGGCCGGCGGCCCAATCGCGCGCCGCGTCGATCACGTCGCGCATTCGAATCGCACCGCGCGGGCTCGTCACGTTATAGACACCGGCCAGGTCGCGTTCGAGTACCCGGACGACGAACGCGGCGACGTCGCGCACATCGATGAATTGCACCGGCCCGTCCGGCGGTCCGGGCACCAGCACGTGGCCGGCGCGCGCGATCCGGACCGGCCAGTACGTGAAGCGGTCCGTCGGATCGTAGCGTCCGACGATGAGTCCCGGCCGCAGGCAAGTGGCCCGCTCGCCAAAAACCGCCGCGACGCGCGCTTCGCTGGTGGCTTTGCGCCAGCCGAATGCCTCGGCCGTCGCCGCGTTCGGGTCGCCTTCGACGCTGGTATGCAGGCGCGAATCTTCAGCGACCGCGCTTTGACTCAAGTCGTACGCCGAGACCGACGAGATGTAAATGTAACGGCCGGCCCCGCGCAGATGCCGCGCCGCGGCTTCAACTTCGCCGGGAACGTCCGAACTCGGATCGATCACGGCGTCCCAGCCGGCGGCGGGTATGCGCGCGAGCTCGTCCGGACGCGTCCGGTCACCGACGATCCGGGTGACCGGCAGCCCGGCGTCGACGGCGTGCGTGCCCCGATTGAAGGTCGTCACGGTATGCCCGCAAGCAATGAGTTCGGCCACCACATGGCGGCCCAGAAAGACGGTGCCGCCGAGCACCAGCACGTTCATGCCCCAAGCGCCACAACGCCCAGCCCCGGTCCGTCGGGCAGGACGATTTTTCCGGCCGCGTAGCGGATGCCCGAGAACGGGTCGCCGGCGGTCAAAAAGGGGCCGTCGAGGTCGGCCCAATCGACGAGCGGTGACAGGTGCGCGGCCGCAGTCGTCAGGATCTGCGATTCGACCATGCAGCCGAGCATGATCTTGAAGCCCAGCGCGCGGGCCGTATGAATCATCGCGAGTGCGCCGCGAATGCCGCCGCACTTTACCAGTTTGACGTTGACGCCGTCGACGCAGCCGCGCAATCCGGGCAAATCGGCGGCATCACGGGAATCTTCATCGGTCACGATTGGAATACTGCTGCGCTCGCGAATCCAGCGCAAACGCTCGGGCGTTCCGGCCGGAATCGGCTGTTCGCAGAATTCGATCTCGTAGCGCTGCAATTCGGCTAGCAGTGCGACGCTTTGTTCGGGCGTCCAGCCTTCGTTGGCGTCGATCCGCAACGTGCCGGTGTAGATGTCGCGGATTGCGGCGATCGTCTCGACTTCGGCGCCCCGGCCGAGCTTGATTTTGAGAATCGGATGGGCGCCGACGGCGCGCACTTTGGCCAGCGTTTCGGCCAGCGGGGCGATGCCTAGGGTGAACGAGGTGCGGGGTGTCGCGGCGGGATCGACGCCCAGCAACCGATACAGTGGGCGATCGAGATCCTTGCCGATGAGATCGTGAAGCGCGACGTCGAGTCCGCACCGCGCCGCCGGCGGCAGTCCGGCTAATTGCGCTTCAAGGGCGTACGGGTCGCTGCCCAGCGGATGCTTTCCGAGCGCCGATTGCACGCTGTGCACGTTTTCGGCATAGCGTTCGACCGGCGCGCTTTCGCCCAAGCCTTCGTGACCATTCCAAAGCGCGCGCACGACGACGCTACGCGCGACCCGCTCTGAACCGCGCGCGATGGTGAACTCGTGGACCAGCGGTAATTCCAGCACCGCGGTCGACACGTCGATCGTCGACATGCGACCGGCTTCGGCGAATGCAGCGGGCGTCATGCCGGGCTCGGCGTCGCGCCGCGCGCCGCTTGGATGACCTCGCACATTGCCGCCCCAAACGCGCGGCGGTCGCGGTCGGCCGTATCGGTTAAATTCAACATCGGCCAGTGCAGTGCTTTGAGGCCGAAAACGCCGAGCGTTCCACCGACGCGCACCGGATGCTCGTAGCAAACGCGGGTGACCGCGTCGTCGCCCGGATAGTCGCGTTCGGGTACATCTGCATACGTGTGGAGCAACTGCGCCACGACGCGGGCGGGCCGATAGAAAATGCGGCCGGCCGCCGCGATCGCTCGGACGCGGGACGGTTCGATGTCGGCCATCACGCGATCGGTCATCGTCGGTGCGGCGTTCGCGGAGCGAAACTTGCATACCCTTGCGGGACTCGCCGTGCGTTTAACCGTAGCGGCGGCGGTATGCAACATCCATTAGCCGATCGCGTCGCACTCATCACCGGCGCGAGTGCCGGAATCGGCGCCGCCGTCGCGCGCTCCTTAGCGGCGGCGGGCGCGCGCTTAGTTTTAACGGCCCGGCGTGAAGAGCGCTTGACCGCTTTGGTAGCGGAATGTTCCGCTGATGCACTCGTGGTCACCGGCGACGCGCGCGAAGAAGAAACGGCGCAACGCGTCGTCGCCGGCGCGATCGAGCGTTTCGGTAAGATCGACATCTTAGTGAATAATACGGGCGTCGGTAATTATAAAAATCTCGTCGATACGAGTGCCGCCGACTACGACGACATGTTTTTGACCAACGTGCGCTCGACGTTTTTATTTACGCGCTACACCGCCCCGCACATGATCGCGCGCCAGTCCGGCACGATCCTCATGATCTCGTCGATGGCCGGGATCTACGGTTTTCCCGGCGAGGCGGTATACTGCGCGACAAAATTCGCCCAAGTTGGATTTGCACAGGCACTCGACAAAGAGTTGCGGCCAAGCGGGATCAAAGTCGGTGTAATTTGCCCCGGCGGCGTAAAAACAGAGTTCGCGCTCGGTAAAGGCCGGACCGAAGATGCCGTCGCTGCTTCGGCGATGTTGGAGCCCGAGGACGTCGCGGGTGCGGTGTTACTTGCCTGTACGCAATCGCCCGGCTCGCGCATCATCGAAATTCAAATGCGGACGATGGCTGAGTCGCTCGCGTAACCTCGCGCGCGACGCTTCTCCAGCGAAACGCGAGCGCCGGTATGACCGTCAAAGACGTGTAATGCCGTCGGCACGCGGCCGGCGTGCGCTGCGCCGCTGTCGACTCCTAGCGTTACTTTCAACACTTGAAATTTAGGTCGTTTACTGTTGGATACTACGTCCTACGCCTGCTCGATCGTGTGGTTGCGGCGCGATCTACGACTCGCCGATCATACGGCCTTGTTCGCCGCGGCCCGGCGCAGCGAGCGAGTCGTCGCAGCGTTTGTGCTCGATCCGCAGTTGCTGCGCGGGCCGCGCGTCGGCGCGCCGATCGTGCAGTTCTTCTTTGAGTCATTGCACGTGTTGCGCGAAAAACTTAAAGCCTATGGTTCGGACCTGGCGCTCCTCGAGGGTGATTTCGGGCCCGAGTTGCGCGCGTTGGCCGAACGTACCGGCGCGCAAGCCGTATTTTATAATGTCGACTACGATCCGGAGATGCATGCCCGTGACGAACGTGTCGGCGCCGAGTTACGCGCCGCGAAACTCGACGTGTTCGGCTCCGTCGATCACGTGTATGCCGCCGCCGGCGAAATCGTGCAGGCGGGCGGCAAACCGTATAGCGTGTATACGCCCTATCGCAAACGGTGGCACGCCCAGTTCGACGCGCAACCGCGTGCGCCGTTGGCATCCGAAGCAGCGGCCGGGCCGAAATGGCTCGCCGCCGCGGCAATCGGCGGGTCGCGCGCCGTGCCGCGCCCCGAAGACTACGGCCACGCGTCGTCGGAACGCTTTCCCGCCGGCGGTCTGGACGTCGCCCAGCGCCGGTTGACTGACTTTTTGGCCGACGGCGTCGACACGTATCTCGACGCGCGGAACGTTCCGGCGACCCCCGGCACGTCAGGGCTGTCACCGCATCTGCGCGCCGGCACGATCGGCATCCGCACCTGCGTCGATGCGGCGCGCACGGCCGGCAGCCGCCGCTCGCGACAGGCCGCGGCCAACATCGACGGCTGGATCGGCGAACTGATCTGGCGCGATTTTTACCAAGGGTTGCTGGTCCAGTTTCCGCGCGTCGCACACGAGCCGTTCATCGAGGCCGGCAAGGATATCGCCTACCTTCGGGACGACGCGAAGTATACGGCCTGGTGCACCGGCACGACGGGCTACCCGATCGTAGATGCCGCGATGATTCAACTTAATACCACGGGTTGGATGCATAATCGGCTACGCATGATCGTCGCGTCGTTCTTGACCAAACACCTGTTGATCGATTATCACGACGGGGAACGCTATTTCGAGCAGCATCTGGCCGACGCGGATTTAGCGGCCAATAACGGCGGTTGGCAATGGTCGGCGTCGGTCGGCACCGATGCGGCGCCGTACTTTCGCGTCTTCAATCCGACCCTGCAAGGCAAAACGTTCGACCCGCAGGGCGCGTTCGTGCGCTCGATGATCCCCGCTTTAGCCGGCGTGCCCGATAAATATATCCACGAACCTTGGGCTTTGCCGCCCCTGATCGCGGCCGGCGCCGGCTTCGTGCTGGGGCGCGACTACCCCCAGCCGATCGTCGAGCATGCGACGGCTCGGCAGCGTGCGATCGATGTTTACGGAGCGGCGTTGAAAACCGGTCGCACGTAGTCCGGCCTACCGCGTGAAAGAGGTGCACGCGATTTGGTCGCCCTGTCAAGACTTGACGACGGTGTGATACTAAGGGGGCGACAAAGACTGCGCATGCGCGCGTACTTACGACGGTGTTGGACCAATGTGAACACCTAGGGAGCACAAGCTCCGGATACGATTGGCATTCTCAGAGGCAACTCCGAGATCTAAGCGCCCGGGCCGCACCCACCTGCGAGATCGCAGGTTCTCACCTAGTTTGCAGACGGCATCTGCGGTCTGAGTCGCTCCTTACAAGACGCCGGTCGTCGCCAGCGTCTTTTTTGCGCCGGCTCGACGCAGCGTCTCGACGCGTTCGCGGTCGACCGGACCCCGGAGCAGCAGCCACGGCCGCGCGGCGTCTTCGATCTCCCGGAGCTCGGCCAGATCGGCGGCCGGATCGACGCTGACGAGCAGTGTGCGGTCGCGCGGCCCGAGCACGCCGCGCTCGGCGCCCGCATCGAGCGCATAGCGTAGCCAAGCGCTGTCGACGTCTTTGAGAAAGTGGCGCAATTCAGTGACGTCCGGGGCCAAGGTGGCGGCCGCCGCGCGCGCCAGCAAGGTGATATTGCGCACCTTCGCGGCGCGAACCGCCGCCTTGGCCGCGCCGACGGTCGCGACGAACGTGGCCGGCGGAACGTCGCCCGGTGCCGGCAGGTCGGTCAGCACGAACAGCGCGCCGGTTGCTGCGGCCAGCTCGATGACTGCACGTTGCTGCTCGGGCGACGTCTCGGCCCCGAACAGCTGCGGTTCGTCGATCGCCAGCGGCACCAAGCCCAGATCGACGGCCATTTTTTTGAGCTGAGCGAGATATTCGCTATCGACGCGCGGGAAATGGGCTCGCGCGAAGACCACGCCGTCGGCTCCCAGGGCGCCGGCGCAGCTTTCGAGCCACTCGAGCTGCGTCAAGTCGCCGGCCGCCAGCGCCGGCGCGAACGAGAAGCTCGAAATCGCCACCTTCATACCGGCTCGCGGTTTCTTGATATGCGTGCCGAGGCCCTCACCGTTGTCCGTCCCCGATCGCCAAACGCTGGCCGGCCTCGTGCCGCTGCTGGCGGTCTGCATCGCGCTGGCCGAATATCTGCTGGATCGAACCGAACCGCGCTGGGTGAGCCCCTGGTTTTGGGCCGCGCTCGTCACGACGGTCGCGTTACTGGTGCTCGTGCAAGTCTTACGCTTCATGAAGTCATCGCCCACGGCCCCGGCGAAGCCGGATTATTCGGCGACCACGATCATGCGCCGCCGGTCGGCCGGCGACAAAGGGGATCTTTAATCCAGATGCAGCTGCTCGAACCGGCCACGCTCGCCGCACAAGATCCCGAACTGTATGCCGCCATCGCCGACGAAGAACGCCGTCAGCGTGAGAATCTGGAACTCATCGCTTCGGAAAATTACGTCAGCCGGGCCGTGCGCGAAGCAAGCGCTTCGGTCTTGACCAATAAGTACGCCGAAGGCTACTCGGGCCGGCGTTATTACGGCGGCTGCGAGTATGTCGACGTGGCCGAAACCTTGGCCATCGAGCGGCTCAAGCGATTGTACGGTGCCGAGCATGCCAACGTTCAGCCGCACGCCGGGGCGCAAGCCAACATGGCCGTGATGATGGCGGTCCTCGCGCCCGGTGACACCATCCTCGGGATGTCGCTCGCGCATGGCGGCCATCTCACCCACGGAACCAAGGTCAGCTTCAGCGGCAAGCTCTATAACGCCGTCGCATACGGCGTGCGCAAAGATACCGAACGCATCGATTACGACGAGGTGCGGGCGTTGGCGCGCGAACACAAGCCCAAGATGATCATCGCCGGTGCCAGCGCGTATCCGCGGACGATGGATTACGCGCCGTTCGCCGAGATCGCGCGCGAGGCCGGCGCGACGTTCATGGTCGATATGGCGCACATCGCGGGCCTGGTCGCAACCGGCCTGCATCCGACGCCGGTGGGCTTGGCCGACTTCGTCACTTCGACCACGCATAAAACGCTGCGCGGACCACGCGGCGGCTTGATCCTCACGACCGCGCGATACGCGCAAGCGGTCGATAAGAGCGTCTTTCCGGGAATCCAGGGCGGACCGTTCATGCAGACGATCGCTGCCAAAGCGGTTGCGTTCGGTGAAGCGTTGACACCGGCGTTCGCCGATTATGGGCGCGCGGTCATCGCGAATGCCCGAGCGATGGGCGAAGAACTGCAGCGCGCCGGCGTCCGGCTCGTCGGCGGCGGAACCGATACGCATTTGCTGTTAGTCGACCTGACGCCCAAGGGACTTACCGGCAAAGCCGTCGAGCAGTATCTCGACGAGATACACATCACCGTCAACAAAAACGCGATCCCGTTCGACCCGCAGAAGCCGATGGTCACGAGCGGCATCCGGATTGGTTCACCGGCCATCACGTCACGTGGCTTTGGAGTCGCCGATGCGCGCGAAGTCGGCACGATCATCGGAGAAGCGCTCACCGACATCGCGGCGCGGGCTCGCATCGAGGAATTGCGCGCGCGTGTCGGCGAGTTGACGGCCCGGTTCGACGTTCCGTAGCCGTTGCTGCAGACCGAGCGGCTGCAGGTTGCAGCGGTCGAACCCGCCCACGCAACGGCACAACTGGCCTATTACGAGCGCAATCGAGCGCACCTCGAACCATGGGAGCCGACTTGGCCCAGCGACTTTCTGACGCTCGCGTATTGGGAAGCGGCGGGCCGGCGGGCAGTCGACGACGCGCGCGATGATTGGACCCACCGCTTTGTCGCATTCCGGCTCGACGATCCGGGCACGATGGTCGCGAGCATCAATCTGAGCAATGTCGTGCGCGGCGTGTTCGGGGCCGCGCATCTCGGTTATTCGGTCGATGCGCGGTCGCAAGGATTGGGCATCGGTAGCGAAGCCGTCGGCGCAGTCGTCGGCTTTGCATTTGCGGAGTTGCGCTTGCACCGGATCATGGCCAATTATCAGCCGACGAACGAGCGTAGCGCACGATTGCTCCGCCGGTTGGGGTTCGTTCCGGAGGGCTTCGCGCGCGACTACCTGTTTATCGGCGGTGCCTGGCGCGACCACGTGCTTACGGCCAAGAGCAACCCCGATCCAGGTTTTGTGCCGGAACGATTACGTTAACTCCGGCGGCTGGGGATCGCTTGCGATCCGGGCGAAGACGCGCGGCATGCAAGATGCGCGGCTCACCGTGATCGGCCACCCCGCCGTTGCGGACCGGCTCGCCCGGTTGCGCGACGCGCAAACGCCGACACCGGTTTTTCGAGCACTCGTCGAAGAGCTGGGTCTGTTTCTCGCGTACGAAGCGACGCGCGGCCTAGCGCTGTACGAAACGACGGTTGCAACGCCCGTTGCCACCGCGCGGGCGCTGCGCATCGCGCCGCGGCCGGTGGTCGCGCCGATCTTGCGCGCCGGCCTAGGCCTCTTGCCCGGCTTTCTCAATGTCGTCGACGATGCATCGATCGCGCATCTCGGCTTCTATCGCGACCCCGCGACGTTGGCCGCGATTCCGTATTACGCAAATTTGCCGGACGACTTGGCGGAGCGCGACGTGTTCGTCGTCGACCCGATGCTGGCAACCGGACATTCCGGCACCGCGGCGCTGACGATGCTGGCCGAACGCGGGGCCCAAAACATGACCTTCGTGTGTATCATCGCCGCGCCGGCCGGGATAGCAACCCTGTTGAGCCGGCATCCGACGGTGCGGATCGTGACTGCGGCCGTGGATGAAAAGCTCAACGATCACGGCTATATCGTCCCGGGCTTGGGTGACGCCGGCGATCGGATGTTCGGCTCGACGAGCTCGGTCCCGGTCAGCGCCCGGGCAACCTAGGACGCCATGGCGGTGATGAATGGGCCTCGGCGTCCCGGCTGGGACGAATACTTCATGCAGATCGCCCGGACGGTCGCCACGCGCGCGACCTGTCCGCGCGCCCGCGTGGGTTGCGTTTTAACTCGCGAGCGGCGGATGCTGACGACCGGCTATAACGGCGCGCCGCGCGGCGTCGCGCACTGCGTCGACGTGGGGTGCACGCTGGTGCACGATCACTGTCAGCGCGCCACGCATGCCGAAGCGAACGCCATCGTGCAAGGCGCGCTGCACGGCGTCGGGCTCGCCGACGCGACCGCATACTGTACCCATCAGCCGTGTATCAACTGCTCGAAACTCTTGATCAGCGCCGGCATCGCGCGGATCGTATACGAGCATGCGTATCCGGATTCCATCGCCGCCGAATTATTGGCCGAAGCGGGTGTTGCGATCGTCGCGTTTTCCGGTTTAGAGACCGTCGGCCGGCTCGCGTGAGCGTGTACACGTTACTCGTGACGGTCTTGCTGGCAACGGGTGCGTCGGCGTTCGCCACGCCGCTCGTTACGCGGCTGGCCACGCACGTCGGTATGGTCGACGCTGTCGGTGACCGGCGCATGCATGTCGCGCCGACGCCGCGCATCGGCGGCATCGCGCTGTTCCTCGGGTTCTCGTTTGCGCTGTTCGGCGTCGTCGGGTATTTGATCGCGAACCATAAGCTGCTCGATCTCGATAGCATTCATGATGTGCTCGGGATGCTCTTCGGCGGCACGCTCATCCTCATGGTCGGTCTGTGGGACGATATCATGGGCATGCGGCCGCGCACCAAGTTCTTGGCGCAATTCGTGGTGGCGGCGATCTCGCTACTGTATGGGTTCGACATCAAGGGCTTCGACAATCCGCTGCACCACGGCGATTACATTCACTTGCCGTATTGGTTCAGTGCCGCATTTACGCTGCTCTGGTATCTGTGCATGATGAATGCGATTAATTTTATCGACGGACTGGACGGCTTGCTGTCAGGTTTGACCGCGATCTCCGGACTGTCGCTGCTGGTTATCGAATTGACGCATGGCCACCCCGAACTCGCGCTGGTGCTGGCCGCGCTCGTCGGTGGAGCGCTGGGTTTTCTGCCCTATAATTTCAACCCCGCGAAGATATTTTTAGGCGATTGCGGCGCGCTTTTCATCGGCTATATCTTCGCCACGGTGTCGATCGTCGGCACCTCGAAATTTGCCATTTCGATCAACTTGCTCATTCCGCTGGTGGTTTTGGCGCTGCCGGTGATCGATATCGCGGCCACGATTTTGCGGCGCATGCGCGCCGGGAAGAAAATTACCGAGGCCGACCGCGGTCACTTCCACCATCAATTGATCTTCCGGTTTGGTCTTAACGTGCGGCAAGCGGTGCTGCTCATCTACGTCGTCTGCATGGCGCTTGGTGCCGTGGCGCTGCTCCTCGCCCGCGGCGTCGGCCCGATCAAGCTAGCGGGTATCTAACCGGGCTGCGGTAATGAGGACAGCCATGCAGCCGCTGCGCATCATGACCGTTATGGGAACGCGACCGGATACAATTAAAATGGCTCCCGTCGTATTGGCGCTAAAAGCTGCCGGCCCGGCCGTCGAGTCGATCGTCTGCGTCACCGCCCAACACCGGGAAATGCTCGATGAGGTATTGGGGCTATTCTCGATCGTGGCCGACCACGATCTCAACATCATGACGCGGACACAGTCGCTGACCGACATCACGACCCGCGTTTTGACCGGCATGGAACGCGTGCTGATCGAGGCCCGGCCCGACGTGGTCCTCGTCCACGGCGACACGACGACATCGAGCGCGGCGGCGCTGGCGGCGTTCTATGCCAAGGTCGCCGTCGGCCACGTCGAAGCCGGTCTGCGCACCAGCACGGTGCACATGCCGTTCCCCGAGGAACTCAATCGCCGCTTGACCAGCGTCATCGCCAGTTATCATTTCGCCCCGACGTCCGGCTCGCGGGCGAATCTCTTTGCCGAGCGCGTGGAGCGTGACTGCGTCGTCGTCACCGGCAATACGGTGATCGACGCGTTCCTCGAAACCAGCCGGCGGCCGCGTCCGGCACCGACCGTTTTGAGCGGCCTGGATATCGCCCGGCCGCTCATTTATGTAACCGCGCACCGCCGCGAAAATCACGAACGCATGCCCGAGATTTGCCGGGCCCTGGCCGATATCGCGGCGTTGCCGCAGCATCCGCAAATCTTGTGGCCGGTTCACCCGTCGCCGCAGGTCGCGCCGATCGCGCACGAATTGCTCGCCGACGTGCCCGGAATTCGGCTCGTGCCGCCGCTGGACTACGCCGATTCAGTCGCGTGCGTCGCGGCCTGTCGGTTCGTGCTTACCGACTCGGGCGGTCTCCAAGAAGAAGCCCCGACCCTTGGTAAGCCGGTCCTGGTCATGCGCAACGAAACGGAGCGGCCCGAGGGCCTCGACGCCGGGACGCTGCGATTGATCGGTACCGACCGAGCCGCGATCGTCGGCGCCGCGGACGTGTTGCTAAGCGACGCGACCGTGTATGCCGGCATGGCCCATGCCAGCAACCCGTACGGTGACGGCCGGGCTGCGGAACGCATCGTCGCTTGGCTTTTGTGGAAGCTGCGCAACGGCCCCAAGCCGGCCGAATTTTTAACCGCGGCGTGACGGCGCCGGGCACGCTGTCGCTGCGATTCTCGGCGACGGTGGCGAGCGCCGCGTTTCGATGAAAGTCGAGCAGGGGAGTTGCCTAGACGGCGACAATAGGCCAAGCGCCGAATCAGCGGACCATTTGCGCGCGTATTTTGCTCGCAAACGGATCGTCGGAATACGGTCGATGGTCGTTCTTTTCCCCGTTGCCGGATGTTTTGGCATTTGGTGGCCGCAGCTCGGTCTCGACCTTGCCGTGGGGGGTATATGTGGCGTCGTCAACATGCTCGTAACCATGCGCAACAACGAACGGCTGCTCGAACGCGGCCGGTCGCGCGGGGCGTACGGTGCGAGCAACGTGTTGCGCATTGTTTTGGTCGGTTTGGTTCCGGTCGCACTGACGATGCACCATCCGTGGTGGTATATGCTGGTGGCGATCGCGGGGTTTTTTGTGCCGTTAGGGCTGTATTCGTTCGAGTTGCAACGTGAAATCGGGGCGAGCTAAGACATGCATGAAAAGGTCGGTGAGCATCCGCTCTGGCAAATTCCGGGGCTGGGCGGTGTCCATGCCGATACGATTCTCACGACGTGGATCGTCATGGTCTTATCGTGGGCTTTTTTCTACTGGCTCGGCGGCTCGTATCGCGGGCGACGGGTCAACAAAACGCAGGCCACCTTTGAGGGCATTATCGCGTACCTCTCGGACCTCGCCGTCGGCACCATCGGTAAAAAGGGCGAGCGGTTCGTTCCGGCGTTCGTCGGCATCTTTTTCTTCATTTGGATTCTCAACCAATTCGGTCTGCTGCCGTTCAAGCAAATGGGTTTGCCGTTCGGCGGTTCGCCGACGGCCGACCTCAACACGACGGCGGCGTTCGCGATAACGGTGTTCGTCGGCATTTGGTTTGTCGCAATTCGCCAGAACGGACTCGGGGCGTTCGCGCATCTGGCCAAGCCGTTTCCGGCGCTGCTACCGATCAACATCATTGAAGAAATCGCCCGCCCGGTCGTGCTTGCGATGCGGCTTGCGTTCAATATTCTCGCCGGCGATTTGCTGCTGTTCGTGGTCGCAACGATCATCGCGGCGAACGTGACGATCGGGCCGCTGCATCTGTCCATTCCGGCCGCCGTCGTTCCGTTCGGCGTCGAGTTTTTTAATTTTTTTATCGGGACGATCCAAGCGTTCGTCTTCACGCTGCTTACCATCGTGTACCTATCGTTGGCAACGACCGAGGAAGGGCACTGATGTCCGTTACTGTAGAACCACCTGTCGGCGTCGCCGGCTTGAATTTCTAGAAAGGTCATTCCGTGAGTTCTGAGAGCCTGATCGTTGCCGTCCTCATCATCGGCTTCGCGTTGATCGTCTTCGGCGTCGCGGTCGGATCCGCTATCGGCGACGGTATCGTCGCTTCGAAGGCGGTTGAGGCCATCGCCCGTCAACCCGAAGCACGCGGCAACATCTTCACCTTCTTCTTCTTGGGCGTCGGCATCTTGGAAGCGTTTCCGATCATCGCGCTCGTGCTCGGCTTCTATTTGTTTTTCGTGGTCGCGAACGTGCCGGGTCTCGTCACGACATTGCTCAAAAACGTCCGCTAACTAAGCCGTGCTGCTCTCGCTCGACGGGACGCTCGTCGTCCAACTCATCAACTTTCTGGTTTTTCTCGTTGTGCTCAACGTCATATTCCTCAAGCCGGTCGGCGCGGCGATCGCGCAGCGGCGGGCGTATATCGACGGTGTGTCCCACGATATCGAACAGTTTGAGGCGGACGTGAAGTCGCTCCAGGCGCAAGCCGAGGAACGCCGGGCCGCCGCGCGCCGGGAGGCCGATTCGGCGCTGGCCGCCGCCCGCGCGCAAGGGCAGACCGAAGCCGCCTCGATCGCGGCGGGCCACGCCGCGCGAGCGACCCAGCTCGTCGAGGATGCCCGCGCGACGGTTGCGGGCGAGATCGCCGCCGCGCGAACGAACGAAGCGCAGATCGTAGAAAGTCTGGCCGATTCGCTGCTGGCGCGCGCGATCGATTCCGGGGTAGCCGCTTGATGGAGACTGCGCCGACGTTCTACGATGGGCTCGCGCAATGGAGCGAGATCGTCGGTGGTTTTGCGTTCATCGTCGTTGCGGTCGTGCTGTTCCAGAAATACGTACTGCCGGCGGTGCGCGGCGCGCAAGTAGCGCGCAACGCCGACTTGGTTAATGCCGAAGCGCGGCTCGAGACGCTCAAAGGCGACGTCGCGCGGGCGCGCGGGGAAGTCGAAGCCGCCGATCGCGACGCGCAAGCGACGCAGCGGCGCGGCGCCGACGATGCTGCTCGCGAACGCAACCGGCTCGTAGCCGATGCCGAAGCCGACGGGCAACGTGCTGTCGCTAGCGCGCAAAATGAACTCGCTCGCGCGCGGTTGGCCGCCCAAGCGCAGCTGCGCTCAGAATTCATCGGACGGGCACTCGATCTCGCACGCGAGAAGGCCGCCGCGCGCATCAGCCCGGCGGTCAATACACGCCTCGTCGGCGCCACGGTCGAAACGTTGCTGGGCGACCGCGCCGGAAGTGGCCGGTAGTGCCGAACGAGACCGTTGCCCGCCGCTATGCCGGTGCCATTTTCTCACTCGCCAAAGACGCCGATAGTATCACGGCGGTGAAAACCGACTTGCACGTGGTCAAGACGGTGCTCGACAGTGACGATTCCGCGCGCCGCTTCTTTCGCTCGCCGGTTATCGATCGCAAAGAAAAAGCCGCGATCGTCGAGCGCGCGTTCGGAAGCTTGAACGTCATCGCCCTGCATAGCGTGTTGCTGCTCGTGCGCAAGCGGCGGGAAGCTATTTTTGACGAGATCGTCGCGCAGTACGATCTGCTCGAAGAACGCAGCCGCGGAGCGTCGCCGCTGCGAATTGAAACTGCCCGCGAACTCGATCCCGGTGAGTTGCGCGAACTCGTCGACCGGTTGGGCCGCCGGTTTCAAACTACGTTCGAGGTCACCCAAACGGTCGATCCGGGCCTCATCGGCGGCGTGCGGATCACCATGGGCGATAAGCAAATCGACGGTAGCGTCGCCGGGCGCCTCGACGACCTGGCGCGAATGTTGAGCACGAACTAATGGCGCGCCGCGTCGCACCGCAAGCTGGAGGCTTTCCCCACCCATGATCAACGCTGACGAAATTGCCGGCATTCTCAAAGGCCAGATCGCCGCTTACAAGAGCACCGACAGCGAATCTGAAGTCGGCACCGTGATCGAGGTCGGCGACAATATCGCTCGCGTCTATGGCCTCGCATCGGTCCAGCAGTCGGAACTCGTCGAGTTCGCCAACGGCGTCCAAGGCATCGCGCTCAACCTCGAAGAGGACAACGTCGGTGTCGTCATCATGGGCGACGATACGGACATTAAAGAAGGCGAACAGGTCCGCCGGACCGGCCGCATCGCGTCGGTTCCCGTCGGTCCGGCCTTGCTCGGCCGGGTCGTCAACCCGCTGGGCGTCCCGGTCGACGACAAGGGTCCGATTGAGACGCGCAAATACCGGACGATCGAGAACACCGCGCCGGGCGTCGTGCAACGGCAAGGCGTGAAGCAACCGCTGCAAACCGGAATCCGCGCCATCGACGCGTTGATCCCGATCGGCAAAGGTCAGCGCGAGCTCATCATCGGCGACCGCGGTACCGGTAAGACGGCGATTGCGATCGACACGATCATCAACCAAAAAGGCCGTAGCGTCTTCTGCATCTATGTCGCGATCGGGCAGAAGAATTCGACCGTTCGCGCCCTGCAAGATACGCTGGAGAAGGCCGGCGCGATGGAATATACCACCATCGTCACCGTTTCTTCGGCGGAACCCGCCGCGCTCAAGTTCATCGCTCCGTTCGCCGGCTGCGCGATGGCCGAAGACATGATGTACGAGGGCAAAGACGTCCTCATCATTTACGATAATCTCACCCAGCACGCGATCGCCTATCGCGAGGTCTCGCTGCTGCTGCGCCGACCGCCGGGCCGTGAAGCGTACCCCGGCGACGTCTTTTTCTTGCACTCACGGCTGCTCGAACGCGCGGCGAAGCTATCCGATGAAATGGGTGGCGGTTCGCTCACCGCGCTGCCGGTCATCGAAACCCAGGCCGGCGACGTTTCGGCGTACATTCCGACCAATCTCATTTCAATTACCGACGGCCAAATATATTTGCAAACCGGGCTGTTCTTCCAAGGCATCCGGCCCGCTGTCGACGTCGGCATCTCGGTCAGTCGCGTCGGCGGCTCGGCCCAGATCAAAGCGATGCGGACCGTCGCCGGCCCGCTCAAGCTCGACCTCGCCCAATATCGCGAGCTGGCCGCCTTTGCCAAGCTCGCGTCCGATCTTGATAAGAACACCCAAGCCCAGTTGACGCGCGGCGAAAAGATCACCGAGATCCTCAAGCAGCCGCAATTTCAGCCGCAAGCCGTCGAAGATCAAGTCATGGTCATTTTCGCGGCGACGAAGGGCCTGTTAACCGACGTCCCCACGCCGCGCCTGCAAGATTGGGTCGCGTCGTTCGTCGGCTTCGTTCACGACCGTCATCCTGAAATCGCCGAATCGATCCGCACGAGCAACGCCCTGTCGGATGACAATACGAAGGCCCTGCAAGCGGCAATCGCGGAGTTCAACAAGTCCTTCTAATGCACGCAGCACGCAAAGCGGACCGGTAAATGGCAACCGTCAGGGATCTGCGCGATCGTATCCGGTCGCTCAAAAACACGCAGCAAATTACCAAAGCCATGAAGCAAGTCGCAGCCGCGCGCATCCGGCGCGCCGAAATGCTGCAAAAGCAATCGCGTCCCTATGCCGATGCGCTGTCGGCGATGCTGCGCGATTTAATGGCGAACGTGTCGAACGTCGATCACCCGTTCATGAAGTCCGGCCGCGCGGGCGCTCCGATGGGCGTCATCGTGATGACCGCCGATAAAGGCCTCGCGGGCGCGTTCAATTCCAATCTCATTCGGCAAGCCGAAACCTACGGTCGCGAGAACCCGTCCGTTGCGTGGTATAGCGTCGGCATCAAGGGCCGCAACGCGCTTAAACGTCAAACCGGGCCGACCACCGGCTTTTGGGGTTTGACGGCCGGCGTCATGCTCGACACGGCGCGCGCCGTTTCACACCAAGTCAGCGACGACTTCGTGGCCGGCAAAATTTCCGGCATCACGCTCATCTCACCCAAGCTCGTCTCGATGATGTCGCAGCGTCCGGAAACGCGCGCCATTGTTCCGATCGTCGCCGAACCCACCGAAGCGAACGCCGCGCCAAAGGGTGCCGTCGAGTTCGCGCCGTCGCCCGAAGCCGTGCTGTCGCGGCTGCTGCCGAAATACCTCGAGTTCACCATTTACTCCGCGATGCTCGAAACCAACGCGTCGTTTTTTGCCGCCCAGCTCGTCGCGATGAACAACGCCACCGATAATGCGAAGAAACTCATCGACGAACTGACGATTACGATGAATAACGCGCGTCAGGCCGCGATCACCACTGAGATTCTCGAAATCGTCGGAGGCGCGGAGGCGTTGGCGGGATGACGGTGGGGCGGGGTGTGTCCGGTGCCGGGGACGTCCGCGATTTCTCATCCATGAGAAATCGCTACTTGCAAAAAGTTCGCTCTCGCCCTCCGGGCTGCGCGAACTTGTTTGACACCCCGGCACCGGACACACCCCGCCCCACCGTCATCGTCCAATCGGTGGGTTGGGCGCGACACGCGGGCGGGTGGATGCGTTGGTGCGTCGGGTATTGGTATTGGTAAGGTTTTTGGGGGGCAATTTTTTTAGGGTTTTTGTTTGGGGGATTTGTGGTTGAGGTTGGGTGTGTTTACTTTTTTGTCGCGTTTTTAGGAAGTTGAAGGTTATGGCTGCTACTGGTAAGGTCGTTCAGGTGTTGGGAAATGTCGTCGATGTTGAGTTTACGATTGAGACGCTGCCCAATATCAATGATGCGCTGACATTGCGTGTCGGTAGTGCCGAAGGCGCGAGTAATGGAGCCGCGCACAGCGCCGACGGAATCGAGCTTGGCGGAACGGCGATGCAGTCGCGCGATCTCGTGCTCGAAGTTCAGGGCGAGCTGGGAAACAACCAGGTGCGGTGTTTAGCGATGGGGTCGACCGATGGGCTCGTGCGTGGGTCCGCAGTGACGAACACGGAAGCCCCGATTCAGGTGCCGGTGGGCGAGGGTACGCTCGGCCGGATTTTCAACGTGCTCGGCAAGGCGATTGATTCCGACGAGCCGGTGACCGCGGCGGCATTTTGGCCGATTCACCGCGAAGCGCCGACGTTCGCGCAGCAGGATCCGACACCCAAGATTTTTGAGACCGGTATTAAGGTCATCGATTTGATGGCGCCGTATACGCGCGGCGGCAAGGTTGGTTTGTTCGGAGGCGCGGGTGTCGGTAAGACGGTTCTCATTCAAGAACTAATTCGAAATATCGCGCAGGTGCATAAGGGCTTTTCCGTGTTCACCGGCGTTGGTGAGCGCACGCGTGAAGGCAACGATCTGTGGGTCGAGATGAAAGAGTCGGGCGTGTTGGCGCAGACGACGCTGGTGTTCGGGCAGATGGATGAACCGCCGGGCGTGCGCTTTCGCATCGCGCAGACCGGCGTGACGATGGCCGAGTACTTCCGCGATGAAAAGGGTGCGGACGTGCTGTTGTTCATCGATAATATCTTCCGGTATATGCAGGCCGGCTCGGAAGTGTCGGCGTTGCTCGGACGCATGCCGTCGGCTGTCGGCTATCAACCCTCGCTTGCGACCGAGATGGGCGCGCTCGAAGAGCGCATCACATCGACGCGCAAGGGTTCGATTACGTCCGTACAAGCCGTCTACGTGCCGGCCGATGATTATACCGATCCCGCGGTTGCGACGACGTTCGGACATCTCGATGCGACGACGGCATTGTCACGCGCGATCTCAGAGCGCGGTATTTATCCGGCAGTCGATCCGCTTAATTCATCGTCACGTATTTTGGATCCGAATATTGTTGGCCCGGAACACTACCGCGTCGCGCGAGGCGTTCAGGAAACGCTGCAACGGTATAAAGATCTGCAGGATATTATCGCAATCTTGGGTGTCGACGAACTCTCGGATGACGACCGGGCGGCGGTCGGGCGCGCGCGCCGGCTCGAGCGGCTCTTTTCCCAGCCGTTCTTCGTGGCCGAACAATTTACCGGACGCGAAGGCAAGTACGTGAAGATTGAAGACACGATCGCAGCGTTCGCCGAAGTGCTCGATGGAAAGCTCGATCATCTGCCCGAGCAGGCGTTCTACATGGCGGGCGGTATCGACGAGGTCAAGGCAAACGCCGAAAAGCTCGGCGCGACGGTCTAGCAGGTGGCCAATACGATCCCATTCACGCTCATTACCCCCGCCGCGGTGAAGTTCGAGGGCGAAGCCGAACTCGTTATCGCCGTGACGACCGAGGGCGAAGAGGGCTTTTTGCCCTCGCACGCACCATTTCTCGCAGCGCTCAAGGCCGGTGTGCTGCGCGCGAACGTTGTCGAGAACGGAACGAGCCGCCGGCTCGAGTTGGCGACGAGTGAAGGCTTCGTGCAGGCGTTGCCGGGCAGAGTGACCGTGCTCGCCGATGCGGCTTTTGCGCCGGACGAGATCGACATTGCTGGGTCGCGGACGGAACTCGCGGCCGCTCAGGAGGCGCAAAAAGCGGCGGGCGCCGATGCGACCGCCGTCGCACGGGAACAGGCCACAATCGACTTCGCACTGGCGAAGTTAAAAGTGGGCGGCGCCAGCTAAGCGTCCCCCACGTCGCCGCTTAGATCAAACTCAGGGCGCCTCTGAGGGGGCCGGTTGCTCGCTGCTCACTTTTTCGCCGATCTGGTGTAGCGGCCGCTTCCCGCGGGCATATACCGAGCCTCACGTCTACAGGGGAGATTTTTATGCAAACGATGGGAAGCAACAATTCGGACTTGTTGGGTGACCAAGGTTCGCCGGCGCTCGTGAATCAAACGACCGTTGCTGCGTCGTTCGCCGACCGCGAACAGGCACGTACCGCAGCGAAGCGCCTGCGTGAAGAAGGTTTTCATGACACGTGGATGGGCGTGACCCAGACCGACGATTCGGTCGACTATTCGGCTCAAGCTGCGACCGAAACGCGCGTTGCGGCCGACAACTGGTTTACCCGAGTGTTCGGCGAGGGTGACGAATCGTTGCACGACGCACTGGTGCGGCATGGCGTCAGTGAATCCGACGCCCAAGCTGCCGGAACGCTGCCCGGAAATCGCGCCATTCTCACCGTGGACGGCTCCAACCATGCCGAGTTCGCGGTTCAGATCATCTCCGAATGCGGCGGAACGCTTATCACGCGTGGTTTCGGTTCGACCGGCTACGGAACGGCTGATGCCTACGCGGCGACAACGTCCGGCACGAGCATGACCGCGAAGCCGGCGGCATATGATGTCGCGGCCGACGATGTTGCTGCCGCCGGCATCGCAACCGCGGCGCCGGACCAATACGGGACGGATTTACCGTTGGCCGGTACGCGCGATTATAACGACTACGGCAAGTATCGCGGTGGAGACGCCGTCGACGAGAGCACGCGCTTGCAGCTGCGCGAAGAGCGGCTGCGCATCGACAAGACCGCCGTGTCGAGCGGCTCCGCAAGCATCGGCACGAAAGTCGTATCGACGACGCAAGACATCGACGTTCCGTTGATGCATGAAGAGCTGTTCATCGAGCGCCGTCCGGCCAGTGGAACGGCCGTTTCCGATACGACACCGATCGGCGCTGGTTCAGTGATCGAAGTACCGCTAACGGAAGAGAAGTTGACTGTTTCGAAGAGCGCCTTTGTTACCGAAGAAGTCGTTGTCGGCAAGCGCCAAGTGCAAGACGTGCAACATGTCTCTGAAACAACGCTCAAGGAAGAGCTCAACGTCGTCGATCAGACCGTAACGACCGACGCCGGCCTGCTCGGAACGGAAAAGCGTTACTAAGAGCGACACCCGCATCCGCGCATGTCGCGGTGAGCATGACCGGCGTCTCGGACGCTGGTCATGCTTTTTCGTTTCGCGTGTAGCTTCCGACACCTAACGAGATTGCGTATCGCAGCCACGTGTCGAACCGCGCCGCCCGGAAGTTGCCACATAGGCGCGGGAAGCGTCGTTCGCAGACACGGCATGCCCTTGCGTCGACGATGCGTCGCTGCGGTAAGACTCTTACAAGCCGAGAACGATGACAGCCGAATTATTTTGCGGGGTGCCGAAGTTCCCGGACACCATTCCGGCGGCGACCGCGACAAACTGCGTTCCGCCGACTGCGTAGGTAACGATACCGCCGCCCACCGGCAAGCCCGTCGCAATTGATTGCAGCAGCACACCGCTGGCGGCATTGAGGGCCAAGACATTTCCGAGCAAATCGGCGGTGAACACAATGCCGCCCGCGGTCGGCGTCACGCCCGCGACTAACGGCTTGCTCGAATGATATCTCCACGCCATGGCACCCGTCGTCGCGTTCACCGCGTTGAGCCACCCGCTTTGCGCGGCATCTTTGACACCCTCGCCGTTTGAAGTCCCGAGCCAGGCTTGACCGGGCACGTACGGTTGAGGCGTCGGCGAAAGGTCGACCGTTTTGCACCAGTCGGCGGAATTCACGTAAGCGAGCCCCGTGACCGGTGAATATGCGGGACCATTCCAGAAGACGGCGCCGGCTGGGCAAAAGTGTGTGCCGCCGACAACGATCGGCGCAGTCGCATTACGGATCGTCGTAATGGCCGTTTGCCATAGCGGTGCGAAGTTCGCCAGCGCGACGGAGCGCAGATAACCGTCCTTGCCGGCGACGAGCGCGACGCTCGTTCCATTCGCGAGTGTCACGATCGCCGGTGCCGCAGATTGGTCCCAGTCGTGCGGATCTTGGGGATCGAATTGCATCGTCCGGGTCACGTGACCGGTTGCCGCGCTCATTTCCAGCACCGCATCGGTGTAGAGATTTGCGCCGCTGCGCTTGCGGATGTCGTAATCGGGTCCCGGATTGCCGACCGGTGCATAGAGCTTGGCGGTGCTTGGATCGATGCTGAACGAGGTCCACGTCGCACCCCCGGCAATGCGGCTCGCGCCCCGCCACGTTTTGGCCGGCGGCGCACCCACATTCGGCACCGTCTGCACCGACCAGAGGGCCCCACCGGTTGCGGCGTCGAGCGCGATGACGTGGCAAGCCTGACCAGAATCACCGTTGGCGGTGCCGACGATAAGCGACGTTTTCCAAGCAACGGGCGCACCGGAAATAATCTCGAGGCTGCCGGCCGCGATGACGCGCTGATTCCAGATGGTCGTTCCCGTCGTCGCGTCGATCGCAATGACATGACCGTCAGCGAAACCGCGGTAGATGGTGCCGTTCGCGTACGCCGCACCGCGGTTCGTATGCGTCACGTTCTTCGGTAATGGATACACGTTGGTCCAGCGGGTGGCACATGTCGTCGCATCGATCGCGATTGTTTGATTCGACGTCGTCACATACAGCACGCCGGCGACGACGATCGGCCCGCTTTGAAAACTTATTTGGGCGCCCAGTTGAGCGCTGCATACGACGTGCAGCCCGGAAACGTTCGCCGGCGTAATTTGGCTCAGCGCCGAGTAGCGGTCCGCCGCCGGATCGTTATTATACGCCGGCCAGTCGACCGTTGGTCCGGCGCTTTTCGCGGGGCCGTTCGCGCCCAGCGCCCCAGCGGCAACCAGCGCGCAAAATATGCTGGCGGCGAGCAAGTGGCGACGGTGCATGTGCAAAGCCCTTCAAACAAAAGTACCCGACCGTTCTTGATGACCAGGTCGGTTCCTCCGCGCATTAAGACCCGTGCGTTTCCGCGTAGCATGCGACACTGTGGCAACGTTGCCCGACGTCTCGTCGAAGTCGCGCCGCAGGTCGTTGCCATGAGGCAGATTCGCGCCGCAGCTATTTTGCGAGCTGTCAGCAATGTTCGGCTGGCGCACAATGAACTACGCAGAACGAACGAGCTAACGTGATTGTGGCCGTGACGACTGCTCGCCCGATTCGCTTATAAGTCGAGATGCGCCGTGACGAAGCGCGTGTAGCGGGCGTATGCGTCGCGATACGTGTCGCGAACGAGCGGATCGGGCATGGTTGGCTCGTCGTAGCCGGCGGCGCGCGCGGTTTGCGTCGCGTCGGCGATCGCGCCGATCGCTTGGGCTGCCAACAGCGCGGCGCCGAAGGCTGAAGCTTCTTGTTGGTGCGGCTGAACGGCGGGCAGATCGAAGACATCGGCGAGTAAATGGCGCACGAGCGGAGCCTTCGTCAACCCGCCCGAGAGCAGCAGCCGGCCCGCATCGCCGACGGTGGCTCGTACGCCTTCGTAGACCGCATTCATCCCGAACACGACGCCCTCGAAGCCGGCCCGCACGATCGTGCTCCGGTCGTGTGATAAATCCATTCCATCAAAACTGCCGCGCAGCGAACTGCGCCAGTACGGCGCCCGTTCGCCGGAAAAAAACGGCAACACGATCAGACCGCCGGCACCGGGCGCGACGGTTTCGGCGAACGCCGCCGCGCGCCCGAAGCGTTCGTCTTTAGCGACGTCGGCCAACAGCAAAGCGAAGATCCAATCCAGCGATGCTCCGGCGCTGCTGGTTGGACCGCCGACGATATATCGCGTGTCGTCGGCATAATAGCAAAACGTTCGGCCCGCGGCGTCGACCGCCGGCGCGTCCACCAACACGCGCACCGCACCACTCGTCCCTAAGGTTAGGGCTAAGTCGCCGGCCAGCGACGCGCCGATGCCGATGTTCGCCAGCGCCCCATCGCTGGAAGCCAAGACGACGGCCGTATCCGCGGCCAAGTGCAGTTCGCGCGCGACTGATGCCCGGAAACCGCGCAGTGCCGTCGTGGGCGCCGCCGGCGTTGACAGCCGGGCCGGATCGATTCCGGCAGCTTCGAGCGCGCGGTCGTCCCATTGCGGCCGGCGTACGCTGAACAATCCGGTGGCCGCAGCGATGCCCCAGTCGACGAGCCATTCGCCCGTCCAGCGGAAAATAAAGAGCTCCTTGAGTCCGATGAAGCGCTGCGCGCGGTCGAAGACGGCGCGATCGTTTTGCTGCAACCAACGCAGCTTCGTGAGCGGCAGCATCGAATGCATCGGCGCGCCGGTGCGCGCGTAGAGTTCGCTGCCGGTGCCGTCGGCCCGCCAGCCGTCGGCGATCGCCGCACTGCGCCGGTCGAGCCAGCAAATGACGTGCGAGAGCGGTTCGCCGTTCGCGTCGACCGCGAGCAATCCGTGCATCGCGCTGGAAAACCCAATCGCGGCGACTTCACTGCCGCGCAGGCGCACGTCGGCCAGTACGCGTTGCAGCACGCGCATCGTCGCACGATAGATCGCGTCCGCGTCTTGTTCGACGAATTCCGGCTGCGGCGTAATCAAGGCGTAAAATTCGGAGCCTGAAGTAATTTCACGTCCGTCGATCGTTACGGCAAGCACCTTGACGGCACTCGTTCCGAGGTCGATGCCGACGACCACCGGCGCGTCCGCGTCAGCGCGCACGTTACACCGGCTCCGGAATTTTCTCGATCCGGCCCAGCACGAACAGGTACGACGCGACGCCCACGAGCAAAATAAGTGCCGCCGTCACGATCGCGGTCGAAAACGAACCGGTGCGCGCAACGATGAAGCCGGTAGCGATCGGCGCCGCGGCGCTCGATAGATTGCCGAACAGATTCATGATGCCGCCAATCTGCCCGGTGCTGTTTTTGGGCGCGATCAAGCCCGGGATCGACCACGCGACCGGCGCATGAAACGCTATTCCGGCTGCCGCGATCGTCATCCAAAGCACCGCGACATGCAGATCCTTGGTGTATGCCGCACCGATAACGGCGAAGCCGATGACCAAGCCCGCGACCAGCAACGTTTTGCGCACGCGGTTGGCATCCGCGCCGCGTTTGATCAAGTAATCGACGAGCCAGCCACCGACGAGGAGATCGCTAACCGTCGCGACGCCCCAAATGAGCAATGCATAGCCGCCGGCGCTCACGACGTTGATCGAAAACGTCGAAGTGAGATAGCTCGGCAGCCACGTCAAGAGCAGCGCGAACAAGTAATCGTACGCGCTAAAGCCGAGCGTCAAGCCCCACACTTTGGGCTGGCGCAATAAGTAGGCGAAGCCGGGGCCGCGCGGCACTTCGCCGGCCGGTGTTTCGGTCTCGCCGCCGCCGTTCTTGATATACTGCGCTTCGGCATAGGTCAACCGTTTATCGGCGCCCGGATTCCGGTAGAACACATAGAACAAGCCGAAAAATACGAGGCTCAAGGCGGCCGTCGTCCAGAACATTCCGCGCCAGCCGAATTGCACGAGTAGCCAGCCGGTAAAGAGCACGCCGATACCGCTCGATAACTTCGCCGCAGCGTCGAAGAGCGATGTCGCGAAGCTGCGTTCGCCGCGCGGAAACCAATAGCCGACGGCTTTGGCATTGGCCGGAAACGTGGGCGCTTCGGCGATGCCCAAGAACGACCGGGCCGCGAAGAGCAGGGCGAAGTTCGGCGCCAAGGCGGTGAGCATCGAAGCAACCGTCCAGAGCATCGCGCTGATGCGCGAAAGCAAGGTTACGCCGAAACGATCGAGCAGCACGCCGATTGGAACCTGCGCCAGTGCGTAAATCCAGAAAAACGCGCTGCTCAATAAACCGAACTCGGCCGGCCCAAGTCCCAAATCCGTATGGAGCGGCTTCTGGGCGACGCTGAGCGCGCCGCGATCGATATAGTTCACAAGCACGCCGAAGCCGAGAATGAGCGCGATTCCCCAGCGCAAATTGGTAACGCGCTCGGCGGGCGCGATAATGCTGCGAGCCATGGCTCCTCCCGAAATGTTTACGCTACCGTGACTTAACCGTTCGAGGAGTAAATGCCGCGCAATGAACGGGCGGTTGCACGGAGAACGTGGCATCCGCTGTGAACCTCTTAGATCGGCTCGATACGACCCTGCGCGTGCGCGGCGGCGCTCGGCTCGAAGGCTCCGTCGACACCCATGGCGCGAAGAACGCCGCCCTGCCGATCATGGCGGCAGCGCTCATGGCCAAAGGCAAAGTGACGCTGCATCGGATTCCGCGCATCACTGACGTCTCGGTCATGTGGTCGCTGCTCGAAGCACTCGGAGCGCGGCTTTCGCTCGACGGTCCCAATACGATCACGATCGACGCCAGCAACGTCGCGGCGCATCGGGCGCCGTATACACTGGTGCGCAAACTCGCGGCATCATTCGATCTCGTTGGGCCGCTGCTCGGCCGCTTCGGTCGCGCCGAGGTGCCGCTCCCGGGCGGTTGTATTTTAGGAACCCGGGCGACGGATATGCACGAAGCCGCATTCCGGGCCTTGGGCGCGACGGTTTCAAACGAACATGGCTACTTGATCGCGCAGGCCGGCGGCGGGCGACTGCATGGCGGCCACATTGAATTCCGCACCCCGTCGGTCGGCGCCACAAAAAACGCGATGCTGGCCGCGGTCACGGCCGCCGGAGCCACGACGATTCGCAACGCGGCGATGGAACCTGAAGTCGAGGATTTAGCGAATTTCCTCGTCGCTATGGGCGCCCGCATCAGCGGCATCGGCGCCGATACGATCGAGGTGGTCGGCGTCGAGCAGTTACACGGGGTCGAGTACACCATCATCGCCGACCGGATCGTGACCGGAACGCTGCTGCTCGCGGGCGCCGTGACGCGCGGCGACGTCACCGTCAAACGCTGCCGGCCGCGCGACTTGGCCGCGCTCACCGGCAAATTGGCGGAATGCGGCGTAACCATTACCCACGGCCCCGATTGGATTCGCGCCGACGGTTCGACCGTTAAGGGCGGTACCGACATCGTAACCGCACCGCACCCCGGCTTTCCGACCGATTTACAGCCGCCGATGCTGACATTTTTGTGTACGACGCCGGGTACTAGCGTCGTCGAAGAATCGATCTTCAACGCGCGCTTCACGTACGTCAACGAACTCAAGCGCATGGGCGCCGACGTGCGCGTGGCCATGGACAATAACACGGCGCTCATCAAAGGTGGTTTGCCGCTGTCGGGAGCTCCGGTCGAAGCACCCGATATCCGCGCCGGGGCGGCGCTCGTGGTGGCCGGCTTGGCCGCTCACGGCGAAACCGAAATCATCGGCCTTGAATACATCGACCGCGGTTACGAGCGGCTCGAAGAGATGCTGTCGGCGCTGGGCGCGCAAGTTCAGCGTTCGAGCGGCATCACGCCGTACATGGAACCGACCGGAACGTTCGAGACGCGCGCGTTTCCGCGCGTTTCGTGAACGGCATTAGGAATTCGTCAGTAAGCCCCGAACGCACCGAACGAACCATTCGCGTTCGCGTCATCCGGACGCCTTAACGTCCGCGTGTCCCTTCACGCGCGCGCCAAAAAAACTGGAGAACTGTACCATCGATATCGGCATTGACCTCGGCACTGCGAACGTTCTCGTGTACGTCAAAGGCAAGGGCATCGTCTTGCGCGAGCCGTCCGTGGTCGCCAAAGACATTCGCACGAACAAGACGCTGGCCGTTGGTGAAGAAGCGCGCCAAATGCTGGGCAAGACGCCGAGTCACATTCAAGCCATCCGGCCGCTGCGCGACGGCGTTATTGCCGACTTCGAGGTCACCGAAGCGATGCTCAGTTACTTCATCAAAAAAGTGATGAAGAACCGGTCGTTCTTCGCATCGATCTTCCGGCCCAAACCATCGGTCGTTATTTGTGTTCCGGCGGAAATCACGTCGGTCGAGGAACGTGCCGTGCGCGACGCGGCAAAATTAGCCGGTGCGCGGTCGGTGGACATCATCGAAGAACCCATGGCGGCCGCAATCGGCGCGGGTTTACCGATCGACGGACCATCGGGCAACATGGTCGTCGACATCGGCGGCGGAACGACCGATGTCGCCGTTATTTCGCTGGGCGGCATCGTGGTGTCACAATCGATTCGCGTCGCGGGAAATAAACTCGACGAAGCGATCATCCGTCACATCCGGCGCGTTTACAATCTGATGATCGGTGAACGAACGGCCGAAGAAATTAAAATTAAAATCGGCTCGGCGTACCGGCTCGAATCCGAGTTGGCGATGGAAATCCGCGGTCGCGATTTAATCAATGGCTTGCCGAAAACGGTGAAGATCACCAGCGAAGAAGTCCGCGAGGCGTTGTCGGAACCCGTTCAAGCGATCGTCGAAGCGGTAAAGACGGTACTCGAAAAGACGCCGCCTGAATTGGCCGCCGATATCATCGACCGCGGTGTCATTTTGACCGGCGGAGGCGCGCTATTGCGCGGACTTGATATTTTGCTCGGCGAAGTTACCGGCATTCCCGTCATTGTCGCTGAAGACCCGATGTCGTGCGTGGCAATCGGCACCGGCCAGCGCGTCGCGCTCTAGCGCGGAGTGCGGTGGCCCCCGTAATGGTGCATCGATCGATCCGGACAGCGGCCGCTGCCGCGCTGCTTGCCGTTACGGTGGCCGCCGCGCCGCTCGGCGGGGTCACCACGCGCGACTTCCGGATCGAAACCGATCAAACCAATTCCAATCTCAATGACGGCAGCTTTACCATGCCGCATCACGTGAAATTTTTTCGTCCGGGTACCGACGTGGTCGGCGATAGCGCCAAGGGTAATTACAAAGCGGGGCTGGTTACGATCAGCGGCCACGTGGTGCTGCATGACAACGGGCAGTCATCGCAAGTACGGGAAGCGGGCGGGGCGGCCGGTGCCGGTCCGGCGACCTTACGCTGCGACCAGTTGGACGTCGATTCGAAACGCAAGGTGTATACGGCGACCGGAAACGTCGTGTACGTGCAAGGTTCGCGCCGGGCGACGGCTCAAAGCGGCCGGCTCGATCAAGGTGCGCATACACTCGAACTGAGCGGCAACGTTCGACTGGCCGACGGCGAGCAGACGATGACCGCGCAGACCGTTCACTACGATACGCTGACCAAGGACGTGAGCACCAGCGGCGATCCGGTGATCCTTAGCCAGCCGGCCGGCTCGGCGCTCGACCACCCCACGTCGACGTTGCCGACGCCGCCCGCCGGGACCGGGTTGCCGGCCGGAAAGACGACCTTGCCCACACCGGCGGCAAAGGCCAGTCCGAAGCCGAAATAAGCGCCGATGCTCGGATTATTTGACGCCGGCGGCGGCGGTGCCGGTAGCGTTCCGGAACCGCTGGCCGCGCGGATGCGCCCGCGGACGCTGGCCGAATTTGTCGGCCAAGATCAAATCGTGGGCCCCGGCCGGGCATTGCGGCGGGCCATCGAGGACGACCGGATCCCATCGATGATTTTGTGGGGCCCGCCCGGCACCGGTAAGACGACGCTCGCGCAGATCATCGCTGCCCAAACCGGAGCGCACTTCACCGCCATTTCGGCCGTTAGCGCGGGCGTGGCGGATTTGCGGCGCGTGGTTGCGGACGCCGCAAAGCTCAAGGCGTCCGGCCGCCGCAGCCTACTGTTTATCGACGAAATCCACCGGTTCAATAAGGCGCAGCAAGACGCGGTGCTGCCGTATGTCGAGAACGGAACCGTAACCCTGATTGGAGCGACGACCGAGAATCCGTCGTTCGAGGTAAATTCGGCGCTGTTGTCACGGTCGCGCGTGTTCGTTCTCAAGCCGCTCGCCGACGACGCTATTCGTACGTTACTCGAACGTGCGCTGGCCGATGCGGAACGCGGCTTGAACGGAACGATCGGCATCGAACCGGCGGCGCTCGACGCTCTGGTGAATTTTGCGAACGGCGATGCGCGGGCGGCGCTGGGCACGCTGGAGTTCGCCGCTTCGTCGGCACGGCCGGACGCAACAGGCGTACCAACGATTGATGTTCCGACGATCGCCGACGCCCTCCAAAAACGTGCGCGCACGTACGACAAAGGCGGCGACGGGCACTACGATACCATTAGCGCCTTCATCAAAACGGTGCGCGGCAGCGATCCCGATGCCGCCGTCTATTACCTCGCGCGCATGATCGAAAGCGGCGAAGACCCGTCGTTCATCGCGCGCCGGCTGGTCATTCTCGCTAGCGAAGATATTGGGCTCGCCGACCGGGCCGCGCTGCCCTTGGCGATGGCCGCTCAGCAAGCCGTGCACTTCGTCGGCTTGCCCGAAGGTTTTTACCCGCTCGCGCATGCCACGCTTTATCTTGCGACGGCGCCGAAATCAAACACCGTTGGGCGCGCTTATTCGGCGGCTCTGGCGGACGTCACCGCGACGCGCAACGATGAAGTGCCGATGCATTTGCGCAACGCTCCGACAAAGCTGATGCGCGAACTCGGTTACGGCGACGGCTACCGGTACGCGCACGCCGACTACGCCGCGCTGGACGCGGCCGGTGAGGGACCGCCCGCGGTGGTGTTGCAATCCAATCTACCGGCGGCGCTCGATGGTCGCGAATACTTCGATCCCACGCGGCAAGGCGATGAGGTCCGGTTGCGCGCGTGGATCGACGAACGGCGCGCGCGCCGATGACGCGCGCCTATTTCGATCACGCCGCAACGACGCCGGCACGGCCGGAAGCCATTGCCGCGATGCTGCCGCTGCTCAATGCCGGCGGCTATAATCCTTCGTCGATGCACTTGGAAGGCCGGGCAGCCCGAGCCGCGCTCGACGCGGCGCGAGCGACGGTTGCCGGCCGGCTTGGGGCCAAGCCGCGCGAGCTCGTATTTACCGGTGGCGGTTCGGAATCGATTGCCCTAGCGATCGTCGGTGCCGCGCGGGCTGCGGCGAGCCGGGGCCGGCATGTTGTGACGAGCGTCATCGAACATCGTGCGGTGCTGCGCGCCGTCGAGGTGCTCGAACATGACGGCTGGCGGGTAACGCGACTGCCGGTCGATGCGGCGGGCCGGGTTGACCCGGCAACGTTCGCGGCTGCATTAGCCCCCGATACGACGCTTGCGACGATCATGCTGGCCAACAACGAAATCGGTACGCTCGAGCCGATTGCGGCGCTGGCCGCGCTCGCTCGTTCGGCCGGCGTTCTGTTCCACACCGATGCGATACAAGCGCCGGCGGTGCGAAGACTTGACGTTAACGCTTTGGGCGTCGATTTACTATCGCTCTCCGGACACAAGTTTTACGGTCCCAAAGGCGTCGGTATGCTGTACGTTCGCGCCGGCACGCCGGTCGCTCCGCAGGTCGTGGGCGGCGGGCAAGAATATGGCCTGCGGGCCGGTACCGAAAATGTGGCCGGTATCGCCGGCTTCGCCGCTGCATTCGATCTGGCTCAAGCCCAATGCGAAAGCGCGGGCGCGCGCATCGGCACCTTGCGCGACCGGCTCGAAGCCGGCATCTGCGCGCAGGTTCCAGGTACGCGCGTTCACGCGGCGGGTGCGCCGCGTTTGGCCGGTATCAGCAGCGTCGCCTTTGCCCGCATTCCCGCGGACGCGCTACTCATTCGCTTGGATCTCGAAGGGGTGGCCGCTTCGGCCGGCAGTGCGTGCGCGGCCGGTTCGCTCGAACCGAGTCACGTGATCGCGGCCCTGGGGCGTGCCGACGACGGGGCAGGCGTCATTCGCTTCTCCTTGGGAGAATCGACGACGGCCGGCCAAGTCGACCGACTCGTGTCGCTGTTGGCGCGGCTGTGCGCGCAGATGCGCGACGTCGCAGCCGTCGTGTAGAGGAGACATTATGTGGGTATTCGTCAGCCGTGGCTGTAGTACGCAGTCGGAGGTTTGGTTTTGACGGCCCCAACGGATTGGCCCCATGTGTTTTTCTCAGTTGCGGCTGGACTCGGCGTGCTGCTTATCGGCATCGGGATTTTAGTTGTCTGCGCGGCGATCGCAGGCACGTTGAAGCGGGTCAACACGACGCTCGATGAAGTCGACCGGCAAGTCGCGGCGTTGGGTGCGCCGGTCGCCGCAGCGTTGGGTCACGTCGGCGGCATCGCCGATACGGCGGACCTCACCATCGCCCGCCTCGGAGCCGTTGTGGGAACGCTCGAAACGGTGGCCAGCGGTGTCCTGAAGACTTCCGGTCTCGCAAACGACGCGGTGAGCCCGGCAATCGTCAACCTGGGCGCGACGTTAACGGGTCTTACCGCCGGCATCCGCAGCTTTCTTGCCCGAAGCAATGGCCGCACCGCGCCGGCGCCCCACTATCACGCGGTCGATGAGCGCGAGTTGGTGCGCCATGAGTGACTCCGCAGCGGCAAATTTCGGCGCGCCGGAGCCGGAATCGGCAGGGTTTCTGACCGGCTTGCTTTTGGGTGGGCTCGTGGGCGTCACGGTGGCGATGATCGTTGCTCCGCCGGCGGGGGACGGCACGCGCGATGCTTTGAGCGCCAAGGCGCGGGAAGCGTCCCAAAGTGTGCGCGATGCGGCCGACGACCTGGCGCAAACCGCCCAAACCTCCACGAACGACTTGCTTGCTCGCGGCAAACAAATCGTCGACGAAGCGCGAGCGCGTTTCGAGAGCGCCGTCGCGGACGGTAAAGACGCCGCTGCACAGCAGCGCAGTATACTCGAAAACGAAACGTAGGAGCACCTGTGGATATTAAAGTCAATGTGCGTGAATCGGAAGGTGACGCATATGTCGTCGACCTTACGGGCGAAATCGACGTTTATACCTCACCGAAGGTAAAGGACGCGATTTCCGAACTCATCGACCAAGAGCACTACAACCTGGTGATCAACTTGGAAAAAGTGCGCTACATAGATTCGACCGGATTAGGCGTGCTCATCGGCGGACTTAAACGTGTCCGCGAGCACGGTGGATCGGTGAACCTCGTCTGCACGAATCCCCAGATCAAGAAAATTTTCGACATCACCGGACTCGTCAAAATCTTTGGAATCTTCGACGACGAGCAGGGCGCGATGAAGGCGCTCGTGTGAACCAAGCCGTATCCGCCGAGCCGTCGTTCGGCACCGTCGAACTCACGATTCCCGCGCAGGCTGAATGGGTCGCGGTCGCGCGGCTTGCCGTGGCGGCGGTAGCGGCGCGGTTACACTTTTCCGTCGACGAAATCGAAGATATTAAATTGGCGACGGCCGAGGCCTGTACGAACTGCATCGGTCACGGCTCGGACAGCGACCGGATCGAGATAACGTCCGAGGTGATGAGCGACGAAGTGCGGGTCAGTGTCCGCGATCGGGGCATCGCACCCAAGCTCGAAGCGGTCGATAAAGATGCGGATTTCACCGATGGCCGGCGGACCGAAGAATTGGGCGTGTTCCTCATCCGCGCATTGATGGACGAGGTAACGTACGATGTTGATCCGCGCGAAGGGACCAAATTGGTCATGATCAAGCGCGTGACGGAATAGTCGTCCAAGAGTAAACGATGAGTGCAACGCCTCCCGTTGAAGAGGAACGCTGGGATCGTAATCGTGCCCGCGCGATCTTCGCGCGATTCACCGTCGTCCGCGGGGACCGGGCTCTCGATGCTGGGCCGAATAATGTCGGCGAATCCGAGTACGAGCGGTTGCGCAACGATCTGGTCGTCGCGCACCTCAATTTGGTGCGCTATCTTGCGGTGAAGTTCGCCAATCGGGGCGAGGCACTCGACGATCTCATCCAGGTCGGGACCGTTGGCCTGCTCAAAGCGATCGATCGCTTCGATCTCGAACGCGGCGTCGAGTTCACAACATACGCGACGCCGACGATCGTCGGCGAAATCAAACGATACTTTCGCGACAAGGGATGGGCCGTCAAGGTACCGCGCCGGTTGCAAGAACTCAATCTTGCCGTTAATCGTGCCATTGAAAAACTGACCGTCAAACTGGGCCATTCGCCAACCGTTACCGAACTAGCGTCGCACTTAGGTGCTTCCGAAGAAGACATTCTCGAAGCGCAAGAACTCGGGCAAGCTTATAATTTGTTGTCGCTCGACACCGAACTCAACGGCGAAGGCGATAAGAAATCACAGACGTTGGCCGACTACGTCGGCCAGAACGATTCAGCGCTCGAGCTGCTCGAAGACCGGGCAAATCTCGAGCGAGCCTTCGGTGTACTCACCGGCCGCGAGCGCGTTATTTTGTATTTGCGTTTCTACGAAAGTGTGTCCCAAACCGAAATTGCGAAACGGCTTAATGTTTCGCAGATGCACGTGTCGCGATTGCAGCAAAAGGCGCTCGAAAAGCTGCGCAACGTATTGCAGGAAAAATAACCCGCGGCTATCCGTTTCGCGACGGTTGTTCGGTCTGGCGAGTTGCCGACACCACCCTTGCACGCCGGCGGAGCGACTCGACGAAGGGTACGTTTCCATTGTCGACCTCACGGGGAATTTAGAGCATCGGTATTTCGTGAGGAGCTTACATGTCTGAACCGTTCGTCGTTTCGCGCCGGCGCGTCGCAATGATGTTCGCGGGTACTTTGGCGGCGTCGGGTACGGCTGCAGCGGCGTTCGGGCCGCGGGCCGCGACGGCCGCAGAACTTCAAACGTTGTCGGACGACGTCATTCACCGGCAGATCGGTGGCTTGCTGAGTCGTGTGCGTGAAGCACGGACGGATCGATCGCGGCGTGATGCGTTCGAGCGTTGCAAGCGCGCCCTGGCACTACACGATTCGTGCCGGATGCCGGTGGCGAACGCCGGCACCGGATCGCCGGCGAGCTGCTCGCAACTGTATCGCGGATGCGATTCGGCGACAATGTTGGCGCGGGTAATCGTGCGTGAGCTCGATACGCTGCCAATCCGGGATGGCAGCTGGCTCGAGCGCTTCGGCGATCTCGAGGCGGCGTTCGCGTCGCATCTTACCGTGCACGAACGCGCCGGACGCTTCATCGAAGCGTAACGATCCGTTTCGACCGGGGCCAGATTGATAACGGCGTAAGCGCGTCGGGCGCAGCATGGGCTTCCGATAATGGCCCGTGGGCGAAAAGACGTTTCTTCCTAACCCTCACGGCTCTGCTCTCTAGCGCGTATGGCAGAAGGCCGGAATTGCTAGCAAGATTGGCGATGTGCGAAAGATGATACTTTTGCACTAAGACGCCCAAGACAATGGCGTAATGACTTCTGGTCGCTAGAAGTTATATCGAGGCTGCGCTGCTCGAGCTCCTAGCTATGGGCCAAAAGTGCTTTTTGGAATGCGTTCAGGAGAGTTAAGGCGAATCGGATAGCAGCTTGTTACGGGTCAAAAAGTGCTCTATAAAGCCTTCGAGTTACAAGAGGACGCGATGAACGCAATTCAACCGGCAACAGAGGGGTAACACTTTGTAACGTATTGAAGCGGGCGAGCTGCTTCGTGAAGCACGCACGCCGTTTTATCGCGGAGGCTCGAGGCTTCGCCTTGAAGGGAGCGGCTAATGCGATCTCCGATTAGCTTAGAAGTAGATTTTATTGCGGACGCCGGTTATCTCGCATATGCGACGCTGAGCGAGGGGCAGTTCGTGACGCGGACGCAGCGTGTACACGATGCTGTGCATGTAGACTTCGACGCAGAGTCGCAGATCTTAGGCATCGAATTGCTTGGCTTTGATGATGCCGCCATTGGCGCCGCCCAAAAGTTCGTACAACAACATGATCTCGCGTTTCCGAAGCTGCTAGCCCGCGCGACAGTCTAGGCTGCATAAGCGCGGTGGTAAGGGCAATCGTCCGAGCCGAACATTTATTGCAAATGAACTATAAATGAGGCGGGATGCTGCAATATCGGGAGGCCGCCGATGCGATCATCTTTTTGACGAGCGGGAGCGTTAGATTCTGCGGGATTGACGGCCTGGCTTGGAAACGCCAATTACCCAGTTCTTCGAATGGGAGTTTAAGAAGACGCCCGGAGTACTCTTGCCGCGGGCGTTCGTGCGGCCGAGAAGAAGGGGCGCCGTCGATAACGGCGCCCCGATCGTCAGACGTACTGGGCGTTACCCGGCACGCGACTCGATCTTCCGTTACGCCGGAATCGCGTCGATATCCGTGCGATTGAAAAAGCGGCCGTGGGCGATTGCGGCGATGAACGCGCCTGCGCCGCCGTTCTGCGATGCGGCCGAATTGCCGACGATCACGCCCAAAGCCTGCGCGCCGGCCGGATCGCCGCCGTGGATGCCGGCCGTTTCGAGTAATGCGACGCCATCACCAAAAGCGCAAATCGGCTTGGCGTGTTTGTATTGTTCGCGGACGAACAGCAAGGCGGCACCGGAAGCAGCCAACGCATGAACGCTGGCGGAGCCGCCGGGGATGAACACCGCGTCCCATAGCACCGATGGTTCGGTGATGATGCGATAATCGACGGCCAGACTGCCGCCTCCGGCGCCGCTGAGATGGCCTAGGCGCGCCGACAATACCGCAACTTTTGCGCCTTGGGCTTGCAGTGCTTTGCCGACGGCTTCGACCTCGGCGATGTTAACGCCGTCAGCGGCCAGGATGGCGACCTTGCGTGTTTGGATCGACGGACTCTTCGGCGCGCTCAGCATGCTCAACGCCGGTGACGGATGGACGGCTTTGGCCGGCGTGCCGTTCGACGTACCGGCTTGCGGATTGGCGGTAAAGCCGAGGTCCGCAGCGACCCGGGCGGCCAAACTTGCGTCGACGTGGGCCAAATTGCCTACCATGCGTTCGCGAATCTCGGGAATTTGCACCTTGGCTAGCTCGAAGCGGAACGCGTCAACGATGTGCTCTTGTTCGGGCTTCGTTTGGCTGCTCCAAAACAATAGCGCTTGGGTGAAATGATCGCGGAACGAATCGCTGCGAATGCGGCGATTTCGCCCGTCTTGCATCTCTGGATACGACACGTAGCCGCCGGCGTCGGCGGGCGTTTCGCGCGGAGTGTTCCCATCGATCGAATTCGGATAGTAGGCGACGCGGCCAATATCGATCGGGCGCCGAAATTTCGCCTCTCGCTGATTGTTTGAGAACGGGCACACCGGCCGATTGATCGGGATGTCGTTAAAATTCGGGCTTCCTAACCGCGAAATTTGAGTGTCCATATATGAAAAGTTGCGGCCTTGGAGTAACGGATCGTCGGAGAAATCGATACCCGGCACAACGTGTGTGGTACAAAATGCGACTTGTTCGGTTTCCGCAAAATAGTTGTCGACGTTACGGTCGAGCGTCATCTTTCCAACTCGCCGAACGGGTACCAGTTCTTCGGGCACGAGTTTCGTCGAGTCGAGCACATCGAAACCAAACTTCGCGGCGTCCGCTTCGCTAAAGATCTGCAAGCCCAGTTCCCATTCCGGAAAACTGCCATTCGCGATTGCGTCCCACAGATCGCGCCGGTGGAAATCCGGATCGCGTCCGGCGATTTTTTGAGCTTCATCCCAGACTAGCGAATGTACGCCCAGGAGCGGCTTCCAATGCCATTTGACAAAGTGCGATTCACCTTGCGCATTCACCAAGCGGAAGGTGTGAATGCCGAAACCTTCCATCATCCGAAACGAGCGCGGGATCGCGCGATCCGACATCAGCCACATCATCATGTGGGTTGATTCGGGCGTTAGCGAAATAAAGTCATAGAATGTATCGTGCGCCGACGACGCCTGCGGAATCTCGCGATCCGGTTCCGGCTTGACGGCATGAATGAGATCGGGAAATTTGATCGCATCTTGAATGAAAAAAACCGGCATGTTGTTGCCGACGAGATCGAAGTTGCCTTCCTGCGTATAAAACTTGACCGCGAAGCCGCGCACGTCGCGCGCGGTATCGGCTGAACCGCGCGATCCGCCCACGGTCGAGAACCGCACGAACACCGGCGTCTTGGCCGAAGTATCGTTGAGGAAGGCGGCCCGGGTGTATTGGCCCAGCGGCTTATAGGCTTGAAAGTAGCCGTGGGCGGCCGCGCCGCGTGCATGCACCACGCGTTCGGGGATACGCTCGTGATCGAAGTGCATGATTTTCTCGCGGAAAAACGAGTCTTGCAGCAGCGTTGGGCCGCGCGACCCCGCGCGTAACTGATTTTGATCGTCGGCGATCTTTACGCCCGTGTTGCTCGTTAGCGGCTTGCCGGACGCCGACATGAGATCGCGGTTGAGTGCGACGATCTTCGACGTTTCTTCCGTCGGATGAGCGGGCCGCACGTTGCTATGGAGAGGCAGCGTCGAATCTTTGTCCATGTGTTCCTTCATTTCACCGGTATAGCCGAAATTCAATCGGTTCCATTCCGATAGCGGCAGCGACACGAGCATACCCGAATCGTATGCGATGCTATCTCGGCGGCTCCGCCGACATGCAAGCAAAGGACCGGCAGTGGCGCTGCGGCCGTGGTGATCCGCAGCCGCGGAGGTCGAAGGGAACAGCGAGCCGTTTCGCCGGCGTCGCGGGTAGCGACAAGTCCGCGGTTAACGCATCGCCGATAATCCACTACGACCGGCAAGAGGGATGTGCGCCTGGTAGGCTAAGCGGGGCGTGAACGTAACGTCCCGACTTGTGGAGGAACGGATAATGTTCATCCGGCCGGCTTGCTTCTACGCTTTGATCTGCGTGTTGTTCGTGTTGTGCGCGGGCCCGCTGCTGGCCGGAACGACCGGCGGTGTAAGCGGAACGGTCGTCGACGAGGCCGGCGGAAAGGGCTTGGCCGGCGTGCAGATCGAGCTCAGTAGTGCGTCGCAAAATACGAAGACAACAACCGATGTCAACGGTCATTTCGCGTTTGTTTCGCTTGCGCCCGACACCTACGTCGTGACGCTCCGGCGCGCCGGTTACACTCCGGTAAACCAATATGGAGTTACGATCACGGCCGACGCGCAACAGACGCTGAGCTTGCGTTTGCGCGCCGCACTGCGGACGATCGGCAAGGTCGGCTCGCGCAGCAGTGCCGATCTCGTGCGGCCCGGTACGACCGCCGACGTCTATTCGATCAACGCCCGCCAGCAGGACGTGCTCAGCAGCTTGGGCGGCGGCGGTAATCTCGATACCGCGTACTCGGCGATCGGAAGCGTGGCCGGCGCCTACGTGCCTTCGGGCCAATCAGGTTACAATCAGGCGATCCATATTCGGGGCGGCGACGCCGACCAAGTCGGATTCGAATTTGACGGCATCCCGGTCAACCGCGGTTTCGATAATTACCCCGGCGGCTCGCTGTCATCGCTGGGCCAACTCGAGCTGCAAGTCTATACTGGCGCGTCGCCCGCGAACGCGGAAGCGCAAGGGCTCGCGGGTTTCGTCAACCAGGTTATTCGCAGTGGAACGTATCCCGGCTTCAGTTCCGTAAAATTCGATCTGGGCGGCCCCGCCTACTACCATAGTGTCAACGTCGAAACGGGTGGCGCGAATGCCGCCCGGACGTTCTCGTACTATGTCGGTTTGGGCGGCTACAATCAAGATTTTCGCTACATCGACCAATCGAACGGGGCGACCGTCGGCACGACCTATGGACCGATCCTCTACGCCTGCCCGAATCCGGCGCCGGCGGGTTTGCCGTCATGCTTCACCGGCGCTGCGCCCAATGTCGGTCAAGCCGGGCAGCCGGGATACGTGCTGGGCTCGCCCGCCTGGGCCGGAACGTCGGCGGCCAATGTTGCCTCACGCACCTCCGTCGTGAACCTGCATTTCGGCTTACCCCATCGGAACGGGCTCAAGGACGACATTCAGATCTTATATGACAACAATGAAATAACGACGGCGCTGTTCAGTTCGCCGCAAGAATTTGGTTCGATCAACGCCGCAAATTACGGCCAGCCAACCTATTCCGACAGTTGGCAATATACGGGCGCGCTGGGCGCGATCGTCACCGATCCCAAGCAGTTGTCCGCGAACGTTGCGCCATATCTGTTTCCGGCGTCATCGTCCCGGCGCAGCTTGAACGGTGACATTCCGCTGGACATGCGCGACACGCAACTCAACGGTCAAGCGATCGTTAAGTTGCAATATCAGCATAACTTCGATACGCGATCGTATCTGCGCCTGTACGGGTACACCTACTACTCCGACTACATCGCGAGCGGTCCGAATTCGTCGTTCCAGCCGTATACGGGATACGATTCGGGCGATTACGAGCTCAACTCCCACACGCGTGGCGTTAGCGCATCGTATGCGAATGCGCTCAGTGAAAAACACTTCATCGAGGCGGGCGTTTCGTACACCACGTCGCGGTCGCTGCGAGCCTACAACGAGCAGATGTTCGGCTACGCTGATGCGTTCGCCGTGCTCGTCAATCCGGCCGATGTCGCAAATCCGGCAGCGTTCAGCGGCACGTGCTATCAGGCACCGGGCACCGGCACGGCCGCGATCGCGACGACTTGCAATCCGGGAACGTTGACCGTCGGCGGCGCCGGCGGCGCGACATTCGCTTCGCTCGCTGGAATCGGAGCGTGTAAGACGACCGGCGCGTGCGCCGCGGGACTTCCGCCCGCAGTCGCGGGACTGCGCTGCGGAAGCGGTCCGTGCGCGTATTATGTGGCCGAGAACGGTGCCTACGGCGAATACAATCATGTGACGCCCGCCTTCACCGGCCTATCGTTAACCGATACCTGGAAACCGAGCGACCGCGTCACCGTCACCGCCGGCTTGCGGCTCGATCAGTATCGCTATACCGGCGACAACACCGATACGAGTCCAGCCCGGACATTCTGGTACGCGGCCTTCAACCACGACACGTGTTACAATTCGCAAACCCTATCGCTGGTCGACAAGACCACGCTGTTCGGCACCGCGCCGAATCCAACCGCCGTCGCGTGTGCGACCGCGGGCGCTGCTTACGCGCCGGTCAATATGGTCAACACGCCAAGCCAGCAGTTCACGTATAACGTGTTTCAGCCGCGCTTGGGGGCGACGTATTCGCTGGGCGCCGACACCGTGGCGCGCGCGAGCTTCGGAAAGTATAACGAGCAGCCGTCGGCCGCCTACTCGCAGTATGATGCTTACCAACAGAATTTACCCGCAACCTTGACCGGCTTCTATTCGTATGGTTTTAACACGCCCGGTCACGTCGTACGCCCGGAAGTTTCGTATAACACCGATTTCTCGCTCGAGCATCACTTTCGCGGCAGCGATGTTTCGATCAAGCTCTCGCCGTTCTTTCGCCAAACTAAGGACCAACTGCAGAATTTTTATCTGGACGTGAAGTCGGGCCTGGTGTCGGGGCTCAACGTCGGACAGCAGACTTCGGACGGCTTCGAGCTGGCGATCGATAAGGGTGATTTTTCGCGCAATGGTCTTTCGGCGCAGTTGTCGTTCGCATATACCAACGCCGGGATTAAATATGGGCCGCTGTCGAACGGCACCACGATTCTTTCGCCGATCAACGCCGACATCGCGACGTATAATGCGTATACCAAAGGTTGCGCGGCCGGCGGCGCGTTCGCGGGCAAAGCGCAGTTCGGCTCGCCGGTGTGCGGTAGTACACCTACCGGTGCCGCCGGCGCGGCGTGTTACACGTCGGGCGGCGCGCCGGATCCGGCGTGCGCCGCGACGAGCGTCGCCAATCCGTATTGGAATGCTCCGACGCAAGGGCTGTTCGATCCGAGCGCGACTTACACCCCATATTCAATCTTTCCGGGCGCGATCGGCACCGGCGATAATTCGTTCACTTTTCCGTATGTCGCAACGCTGGTGCTCAGTTACCGCCACGCCAAGTTTTCCGTCACACCGATCGTTCAATTTCAGGCCGGCAACCGTTACGGCTCGCCCGAAACGACGCCCGGGATCGATCCGGCTTCAGGCTGTTTACCGTTAGGTTCGCCGGCGGGCGATCCGCGCTATCCCTACGGGGCCCCCGGCGGGTCGTCATATAACGCCGATCTGGCGAATGCGGCCACCCCGAGCTGCACCGGCCAACTCAATGCCATCCCGAATCCGTACACGCACGGGTTCGATGGTATCGGCGCTTTCCGCCAACCCGCGCAGCTCGTCGGCAATCTCCGGCTTTCCTACGACCTCACGAAACGGGTTGAATTGGTCGCAACCTTGGCTAACGTGGTGAATCGCTGCTTCGGCGGCCAGAAAACTGCATTTACCTACAATCTCGGTTCGCAGGTGTGCAGCTATACCGGGTTGACGAATGCAACCTCGCCGGTCGGCAACATCTACAATCCGGCCGACAACGTACAAACGTTCCAACGCTATCCGTACGAGCCGTCATTCGGGCCTTACAACGATGCGACCGGCTCGTTCGTGCAGCCGTTCTCGGTCTATTTGAGCGCGCGGGTCAAGCTCTGAAAAATTGCATTCGATTCCTTCTGATTGACCGCGCAGCTTTGTAGTCGACGCCGTGCATGGGCTTCGGCGCGGCGGCGGACGCGACGCTGCACTTGATTGCCGGCGGTGGGAGTCGTTTGCATGGCGCGCCGCGCACCACTCATCGCGTTACGAACCAGTCGCGATGGGTGGTTTCGGCGGTCGCTTGCGGATTGCACGGCAACCTCGTCTTAGGATCCGCTGGGGCGCAGCGAGCCGCTGACGACACAGCGCGTTGGGAAGTTCCGCCTAAATTTTCGGCGTCAATGGGGCAACGTCGATTATTGCGGGTAAATTCGCGCTACGAACATCGTCGGAGGTAACATGTCTGAACGCTTAACGACAACCATCAAACACTTGAAGGACGGCGTAGCATCGATGGGGATCGCGGCCGCTCGTCATTCGATCGAGTCGTGGCAAACGGAACTTAAAGAATATGACGGCGCGGTCTTTCACACGCTCGTCACCGACCTGGGGCACTTACACGAAGAACTCGCGGCGGATGAGATCGATGGCGGTAAGGTGGGCAAACTGCTAGCCAAACTTGGTCGCGAGACGGCCAAGGCGGCTAAAGGTGCCGATGGCGCGAAGCACGATCAAGTTGCGGAATTGGGCGAGTTACTGGAAAGCGCCGCGACGCAGCTCGAAGATAAGGAACCCGCGAAGAGCAAACGCTGATACGCTGCAAGGCTTGAGAACCGGCGCCGTCATGGCGCCGGCGACCAGCAGTACATTGCTCGCCCCGTTAGGACATTGCCGGTACTTCGTCCGGTCGACGAATCGGTTTGCGCTAAGAAGGTATGGGCGAAAGCAGTGGCGCGTTGCGCCGGCTATCGTCCGTAGCAATAAACTTGGGGACTTGGTCCGGCGGTATGGGCCGCGCGAAAAAGTATCCCTGCGCGGAGGAACAACCGAGCGCGCGCACCATCTCCAACTGCTGGCTCGTTTCCACACCTTCAACGACGACTTTCACGCGCAGCGTTCGGCCCATTGCAACAATCGTCTTGATGAATTCGGCGTTTGAAGCGACGTTTTCGTCGCCCCGCACGAAGGACTGATCGATCTTGAGTACGTCGACGGGATACCGCTGCAAATAACTTAGCGACGAATAGCCGGTGCCGAAGTCGTCGAAGGCAATGCGCATTCCCATCGCGCGTAAACGAGCAACTGTTCCGCCGACAAGTTCGGCGTCGTCGAGCAACACGCTCTCGGTAATTTCCAGCTGAACTTTGGCCGGATCGACGCCGGACGCATCGAGGATCGATTGCAGGTCGGCACAGAATGTGCTTCGCCGCAGTTGCACACTCGATACGTTGATACTCATGACCGACAGACGATCCGCCCCAAACCGGTCGTCCCAGTCGCGCATCTGCGTGCACGCTTCGCGCAGCACCCACGCGCCGATGCCGACAATGAGCCCCGTTTGTTCAGCAGCGCTGATAAACTCGAGCGGTGAAACGACGCCCCGGTCCGGATGTTGCCAACGGATGAGCGCCTCAAACCCAATCGTATCGCCTGTATCGAGGGCAACGATCGGCTGGTAATACAGACGAAACTCGTTGCGTTCCAGCGCACGTCGCAGGTCGTTTTGCAAGTTCAACGCGTGGGCCGAGTCGACGTGCATCGCCTCTTCATACACGACGTACCCGCCGCCGCCGTCGCTGATTCGTTTTGCTGCATACATCGCGCTGTCGGCGCTGAGCAGCAGCTCGTCGGCATGTTCGCGCGTGTTGGTACTTATCGCGATCCCGATACTGGCCGAGCAGAAGACCTCGGTATCGGCAAGCATGAACGGCGTATCGAGCGTACGCGCGATCCGTTCGGCGATAGCGATTGCCTGCGAAGCGTCGGCGATATTGTCCAGCAGCACGGTAAATTCATCGCTGCCCAAACGCGCAACGGTATCACCGGGTCGAACGGTCTCTACGAGACGCTGCGCGAAGCAAACCAAAAGCAGGTCGCCGGCGCTATGACCGAGACTATCGTTAACGAGCTTGAAGCGGTCGAGATCTAAAAAGAGCACCGCGTGAAAAACATCCGGACGCTGACGTCCTCTTTCGAGCGAAGCTGCTAAGTGTTGCATGAAATACGAGCGGCTGCGCAGGCCGGTAAGATCGTCATGAAAGGCCGTATGTCGCAGGTCGACTTCGGCGCGTTGATCGGCGGCCGGCTCATCCGTCGCCGCGTTTTGCGAGAGGATTGCGGTGCGTGCGGCGGTCGTGCGCAAGAGCGTACGAATCTGCGCAATGCTCCACATACTGACGCCGCATTCGACGCAGATCAGCGCTGCGTGCAGGGCGATTCGGCCCAGGCCGCCGTCGAAACGTAACGCGAACGCCGGCATTGCGAGGTTTAGGAGAAGCGGGTGCAGCGACGCAACGGCTGCCGAGATTGCGACCGGCCGCCAATCGCAGAACGTCGCAAGCATTGCAATTACGACAAAGAAGTACATGCCCAAATCGGTCTGCCATGCGCCTTGGGCGCCGTAGACACACGTAACCGCCATACCGCTGAGCGCTACGGCGATCGTTGCACGGGTGGCAAAGGCGTCAGGCTGGTAACGCGCCGCAAGCGTGGCCGAAGCGGCGAGTGCCGTCGCGAAAAGGCCGAAGGCAACCCAGCTCGTGTGGTACGCCGCGGCGACGCAGATCACGAGTGGCAGATGCAGCCACAAGAGCGCTACGAAGAAATACGTCGCTCGGCGGCGTAGCGCAATAAGCTCGGGAAATGCATCGGCGCGGACGTGATCCACTCCCTACATTTCGGTAAACGGACGGCAAAACTTGAACTGCCCGACGACGAAGCCGCGACGGTTCACCCGAGGCTGCTCGTGAAAGCGACTAGCGCCGCAGCGTCGGAGAAGCCGGACGGCACCAAATCTGCAATGTCTCTACCGTTGGGCACGGTGGTTTTGGCGCCCGTTAATGCCTAGCGGTGCGCTCTGGCGTTACGGAGTCGTCGGTCGTCACAAAGTCCGCAAAGCGCCGCTAACGTGCGTAGCGTTACGCTGACGCCAAGTGCTACGTGGCGTTAACGCACCAAGCGTGCATATTCCGCAAGCGCGCGGGCGATGGCCGCATGAACCGCGGCGGCTTCGCGGAGATGCGGCGCCAACGGCGGCCCCTGCGACAGGGCGACCGTCCCGAGCACCGTCGCCAGCCGTTCGCGCGGGCCGTCGGGCTGCGCTAGCTGATCTTCGGAGTTGCGCGGGTTTGACGTAAATTTAGCATACACCGCGTCGATCCGTTTGCGTTGAGCTAGCGACGCTTGCGGGCGCTGTCGGTCGAGCGTGTTGAGCGCGCGATCGATCGCCGAGTAGTCTTCGTCGAGTGTTGCGATGAAGTCGTGGCGCGCCCGGTAATCGGCGACGGTCCAGGTGGCCCGCGGGTCGGCGCGCACTTCGAGTTTTTGCTCGACCGTGCTCGTTCCGGCGCGAAGCCGGAGCGTATAGACACCCGGCATGGCAAGTGGGCCGGTGCGCGGTCCGCGATTCCAGTCGCGCGCGTGCGACCACGCGATGGGCGGTCGTTCGCCTAAATCCCACACGAACCGGTTGATGCCGCTGTCATTCGGTACGGCGAACGTGCGCAAAAGCGTTCCCTCGGCGGTTACGATGTCCAAGCGCGGTTTGGCCGGCAGGCGTGACGGGAGATAGTACGATACGATCGCACCCGACGGCGGATCGGCGCCACTAAAGGCCGCAGCCGCGGCGCAGCACTCATCTTGATGTTCGCCGTAATTATTCGCCCACCAACGATATGTTTCGATGGCCGGCCGCGGCGTAAAGAGTGCCGGCGTGTTCCCTTCGCCGGTCGCGGCGAGCTCTTGGAGCGGCGCTACATCGTCGAGAATCCAGAAGCCACGGCCGTGCGTCGCGACGATGAGGTCGTTCGCGTCCGGTTGCACGCGGATGTCATGCACGGCGACACGCGGCATGCCCAGCCGCAGGCTGCTCCAGTGCCGGCCGCGGTCGAGGCTGAACCACACCCCCTGTTCGAGTCCCGCGTACAGTACGTCGCCGTTGCGCGGGTCTTCGCGGATGACGTGTGCGTACTCGGCCGCCGGCAAGCCGGCGCTCAGCGCGCGCCAATGCGTCCCGCCGTCGTCGGTAGCGAATAGATAGGGTGCCGGGTCGCCCGACAGATGCCGATCGACGGCGACGTATGCCCGCTGCACGGAAATGTGTGACGCCTCGACCGTTTCGATGCGGCCCCAGGCCGGCGCCGGCGGCGCGACATTCCGCCAGTGCGCGCCCCCGTCGATCGTACGCTGCACGAGCCCGTCATCCGAACCCGTCCAGATGACGTTCGCATCGAGTGGCGACGGCGCGATGTCGAGCAGCGTATCGTAGAATTCCGCGCCGGAAACGTCGGGATTGACGGGTCCCCCGGCGACTTGCTGTTTGGCCGGATCGTTGCGCGTGAGGTCAGGACTGATCGGCTGCCACGTTCGTCCGCGATCGCGAGTGGCAAACACCACATTACCACCAAAATACGCAACGCCGGGCGCCGCGGTCGTGAACGCGATCGGGGCTTCCCAATTGAAGCGATGGGGCAATCCGGCCAGCGCGCGGCCATTCGTATCGTGGACGTCGGGCGTAATGTCGTAATCTTGGCGTGAGCTCAGATCGAAGATGCCGAGTTGGCCGTTGAGTTGATTGACGCCGACATTCCAAATCGACGCCGGGTGGCCGGGTTCGGGCCACGCCCAGGTGCCGTCGCCGTCATTGCCCGCCGCGCGCCAATCGGTGTTCGTGATCCCGAGCGTGCTTTGTGAATCCGATGGTCCGCAATACACGTCGTTGTCTTGCAGTCCGCCGCAAATGTTGTACGGCCGCGCGTCGTCGTAGCCGGCGTGATACACCTGCGCCAGCGTAACGTTGTAGCGCCAATCCCAGAGCCGGCCGCCGTCGAGCGAGATCGGCGCGCCGCCGTCGTTGGCTTCGATCATGCGCCGCCCGTCGCGCGCGATCCATAATGCATGATGGTCTTGATGCACGGCTGCAACGACTTCGTGATACGTTCGTCCGCCGTCACGGGTCTCGACCAGATTCTCCGAGAGAAACATGACGTGGTCGCGGTTGGCCGGATCGACCTCGAGCCGGCTCATGTAAAACGGGCGCTGGTTGATGAGCGTATCGCGCGACATGCAGCGCCAGTGACTGCCGTTATCATCGGAGCGCCACAAGACGCCTTGACGCGATTGAATGAGCGCGTAGACGCGGCCGCCGGGCGCGACCGCGATGCCGATGCGGCCCAGCGTATCGGTCGGTAGACCGTCGCCATACAGCCGGCGCCAATGCGCTCCGCCGTCGTGCGAGCGATACAGTCCGTCCCGCGGTCCGCCGCTGCGAAACGACCACGGCTCGCGGCGAAACTGCCACATACCGGCATAGACGACGCGCGGATCGTGCGGATCGGCAGCGAGATCGCTGATACCGCTCTGCGGTCCGGCGTATAGAGTGCGCCGCCACGTTCGGCCGCCGTTCACGGTTCGAAATACGCCGCGTTCGGTGCTGTCGCGATACGGATCGCCCAGCGCGCCGGCGAGTACCACATTGGGATCGTGCGGATCGATGATGATGCGTGATAGTGCCGCGGTGTGCGCGAGTCCCCGATGGGCCCAGTGCTCGCCGCCGTCGTGCGTGACCCAGATTCCGTCGCCATACGACGCGTCGTTGCGCGGCTTGGATTCACCGGTGCCAACCCAGACGGTCTGCTTATCTTCGGGCGCGATGGCCAGCGAGCCGATCGCGCCGACGCCCGCGCGCATCCACACGTCTTGCCACGTTAGGCCGGCGTTCGTCGTTTTGAAAACGCCGCCGTCGGCGGCTCCAAAGTAGTAGACTTCAGGGTCGGCGTCCGTGCCGGCAACGGCAGCCACCCGGCCACCCGCAACCGCCGGCCCGATATTGCGCCATGTAAGGGCCGTCGTTGCGGATAGCACCGGACGCGGTGGCCGCGCCGGCGCCGCGTGCGCCACCGCGAGCAGCATCACCGCTCCCAGGGCGAGTATCAATCGGCACCAGATCGTGCGGCTAATCGGTCATGCGTCCTACATAATACCGGTCGAACGCGGCGAGCAGTCCCTCTTGATTGGCGTACGGCCCGGAGCGGTAGGCGCGCGACTCGATACCACGTTGCGTCAATTCGTTAACGTGCCAATCTTGACGATTCGTGACGTCCCAGAAGTCGACGGCGTCCGACGGGTCGAAGTTCGCGGCGTTCATCGTGTGCGGATCGAACAACCAGTGACAGGTGACGTTGGTGCGGTCGGGGGCCAGCGGTTCGATGGTGTGCACCATGATGTAGTCGGGATGCAGACTCAGCAGTAGCGATGGAAAAATAGTGTAGTAATACGAGCGCTGCAAATCGGCCCCGCCGACACTGCCCACGGGCGGGCGGGCTGACCGGCCCGTAGTTGTCAGACTCATGCCGGCGGCACGCATCTCCGAATAGCCACCTAGGATCGGGCCTTCTTCCAAGTCGTTGCGGCCGCTATCTGATGGCGATAATACTTCGAGTTGCGGATGCACGAGCGGGCAATGATAGCACTCCGAATAGTTTTGAAAGATTAGCTTCCAATTGCAGTGCAAAGCGTACGTTACGGTTCGCGCGACGCGAAGCTCGGCCATATTCCAGTCGGTGAAGCGCGGCAGCAGCGCCGCGTACGTGGTAGCGAAGGGCTCGACATCGGTGCTCAGGCTTACGAATATGAAGCCGCCGTATTCGGCGACCGGCGCTGCGATCAGCGGGTAATCGCCGCGCTCGAAGCCCGGTACGTCGTTCATATTACGCGCGGCCTGCAGCCGGCCATCCAAACCGTAGGTCCAGGCGTGATACGGGCACTGAATCGCACCGGCGAAGTGACCCCGGCTCTGGGTGCAGAGCTGGGTTCCGCGATGCCGGCAAACGTTGAAATAGGCCCGGACGCTGCCGCCGGCGTCGCGCGTGACGATCACGCTTTCCGCGGCGACCTCGGCGACGAAAAAATCACCCGCCTTTGCGACTTGCTCGGCCCGCCCGACGCAGCTCCAGCCGCGCGCGAACAGCCGTTCCCGCTCGCTTGCGAAAATGTCCGGCGCGAGATACCAGCGGGCATCCAGTGTCATGGCCCCGGCGGTAATACGCGGCTTGAGAAACGTATCCAAAACGGTGGTCTCCTCCTCAGCTCGCGTCTTCGTCTAATCGGTCAACTGTCGCCTTCGGACGATGGGCCCGAAGGCGCGCATCGTTCCGAGCCTCCGATTGATCGAGCGATGGCAATCGCCCATCAAGGCAGAGGCTTCGCGTTCCGCGATTGGTTGAGGCCATTCTGGTTAACAAATCCTGATTGGTGACTCGAGAGTGTTACTCATCGTCAAGGATCAGTCTTTCGGCTATTGCGCTTCAGTTTCGGCCATCAGAGAGGGCCAGTGTCGATATGGTCCTCGCAGATTAAGTCCTCGATGATTTTCGCTTGGAGGCGCAAGAGGACGGCATCATCGGGCAACTCACATTGCTGACTGCTATCATCATTCAAGACTATAGACCGGCATTAACCCGTGATACGCCTAGACGCATGCCTTTTCTTTCGCTCGGTCGTCCGCCTTTCGGCCATTTTCTTTAACTGCTATAGCCTTGGCAAGGCTTTTCGCGCCTTTTGTTTTGTCCGTTGTGGCGAGAAACGACGCTCCTAAGTTTTTCGGCGAGCAACCCAGGGACAGAGATATCGACATTGATCGAACAAAGAGAAATGCCATCACCGCCAAGCGTGATCTCCACTTGGGCCATGTCTGCCGGTGTTGCGTCGCGCAGGTCTGGGATGTGGTCTCGCGGGAAGCTGACAATGATTCCGTGCTAAGCGTGAAATTCAGTCGATCTGTTCCGTTTTGATAATTTGCCTCAACGACCGCGAACGGGTTGGTATCGACATTCTTTTTTGTGAGTATCAAGCTGGGATATCAAATTTTTGCACGCTTGACCCGAAGAAAGTCGCTCCAGCGGCGAACCGGCTGAAGGCTTTCTTAATTTTTCCTAGGCGTGGAATTGCTAGGCGCGGCGGCGCCGGGAATATCCTCAAAGGACCACCTTGCCGGCGGGCGATCAGTTTCCATCAATGGTGTACCCGAAGAAACCGAATTAGATTTTGGTAGCTCGGCTCCGATCTGCCAAAGTAGACCCGGTATCCGGCGGCGCCGCATTTGAAGGCCGTGATCCGGGCGAAGGCCAGCTCGTTCGCCATCGACGATGGCAACGGCCCTCGGTCGATTGTCATTCCGAATGCCGTTGTCCATATCGAGGGCTGTCCCAACGCCGAGGCTGCGCTGTGACCGATGCCAAGATCGAAGCGGCAGCCCCGTAAGACATGCTTCGTTTTTTCGATCACGAGCAGTTTAGCCGCATGGTCGATCATCACGCCACCCGGGTAATACGGGCTGGCGGATTCGCCGCCGCAATTGCGTCGGCGAGGTTACGCCAAGAGAGCGGCTAAGCGATCGTAGCATGCCGCGGTACCTTGCTCCATGCCGGATTCGAGAGCCCTGTTGCGCGCTTCCATGGAATCATACAGTAGCGTCATCGTAAACATGGTTACACCGTCCCGCTCGTCAAAGGTCCACGTCTCGAGCGATTCGCCCGGATACCTGGGATCATCGAATTGCTCGGTATGGACGACGCGCGCGGGTCGCGTGATTTCGGTGTAGACGCCGCTCACGACGAACTCTTGCCCATCCGCGCCGTTGCGCCAGAGGTATCGGAATGCGCCGCCGACTCTTAGATCGATGTCGCAGACCGCGAGCGTCCAGCCTTCCGGCGCGAGCAGCCACCGTTTCACAATCTCGGGCTTCGTAAACGCGTCAAATACGAGTTCTCGCGGTGCGTCAAAGACGCGCGTCATGACGATATCACGATCGGTCGGTGTTGTTACTTCCAGTTGGTGCGCGGACGCCCCGAGTTTCATTGTTATTTCCTCCGTCGCTTGGTGTGCTTCGATCCGGTTGCAACCGCTTTCAACTCATCGAGCACCGCATCGAGCCGCTGGAAATTGCCTTCCCACAGCCGTCGGTAGCCTTCGAGCCAGCCCGTCACTTCTGCCAGAGGTCCGGCCTCAATCCGGCACGGCCGCCGCTGCGCATCCTGTCTGCGTGAGACAAGGCCCGCGAGCTCGAGCACTTTAAGGTGCTTGGAGATTGCCGGCTGACTCATCGCGAACGGAGCGGCCAGCTCCGTCACGGATAGCTCGCTCTCGGCAAGCCGAGCCAAAATCGCGCGCCGCGTGGGGTCCGCAAGCGCCATAAACGTCGCGTCTAGGCGCTCGAGAACACTTGTTTCATAACTGACTAGTTTCATAACCTAATAGTTATATAGACAAATCCGCTATGCGCTGTCAAGTCAGGCGGCAGCATGGGCCGCAATTTATGGGGACGTTCCCCTCGATTTGCGTAGGCGCAATTTAGATCATATACGTCTTCGGCGGCGCCGCCAGGCGCAGAATTGGACGATCGAGGCGGAATTCCGGGAGCCTGAAGGCTGAGGTTCCGTCGAGCGCCATCTCCGCGAGTGTGCGGCCTAAAACCGAGGCAAATTTGAACGCGTGTCCCGCCCCGATTGCGATGCACACATCGGGATGCTCGGCCAGCGTATCAACAACGAAATCCCGGTCCGGCGTGAGTGTATAGAGGCAGGTTTTCGTAACCAGTTCCGGGCCCAGCAGCGACGGCAGCCGCGCCGATAGAAACGTCCGGATGCGCGAGCTGATTTCGGGATCCGGATCGAAGCCTCGCAGGTCGGGGTCGACGGCCTTGCCGCCGGCGTCTTGGGCGACTTTGACACCGGCTCCGGCCAAATTCGGGAAACCGTAGAACGATGGATCGTCCATCCAGATCCACACCGGGAAGCGGTCCGGCGCGAATCGGCGCGGCTCGGCCGGCGCAAAATACGTAACTTGTTCTTTCGTCACTTCCAGCGGGATCGACACGTCGAATGCCGCCAAGGCGCGAGCGCTCCACGGACCCGCCGCGATAACCAGCTTGCGCGTCCGGTACGACTCGCCACCGGCCTCAACCCCAATCTCACCGCCGAGATCGCGCAGCGCCGTTACCATCGCATGCTCGCGGAGATCGGCGCCGAATGCGCGGGCGGCGCGCTGATGGGCCGCCGTTGCACGCGCGGCGGCGACGAAACCGCCGTCGGCTTGATACAATCCCCAGATGTCGTCGCCGATGGTGAACGCCGGCCAGCGCGCACGGATCGCGGCGGCATCGAGCTCTTGGAACGGCACGCCGCAAGCGCGCATGCTCGCGGCATAGTGCGCGAGCGGAATCGCGCCGTCGCGCGGCCCGAGATCCAAGCCGCCGGTCCGCGTCACGACGATCTCGCCGCTATCGGCTTCAAGCGCCGCCCACGCCGCGTACGCCGCTTGGGCCAACTGTACGTAGTGCGGCGTGTGATACGAGAGCCGGATGATGCGCGAGTGGTCGTGCGATTCACCGCGCACGTGACCGAACGCGAATTGTTCGAGACCGAGCACGCGTGCGCCGCGCTTGGCGAGCCAATACGCGGCGCCGCTGCCGATGCCGCCCAAGCCCAGGACGATGGCGTCGTAACGCAGCGGCGTGCTCATGGCGTTTCAACGGCAGCCGGCCCCAGCCGCGCGGCAAGATAGCGCCGGATATCAAGACTGGCATCCTCGAGCGGCGCATAATAGCCGAAGCGAAACGCGCGCGATGACATGCCGGCTTGCACCTGTTCGCAAATGTGCCAGTCTTGCCGATTGACCAGATCCCAAAACTCGACGGCGTCGTGCGGATCGAAATTCGGGCGTTGCATTTCGGCGGGATGAAACAGGAAGTCGCACACGACGGTGGTGCGGCTCGCATCGAGCGGCCACAGCGTGAATGCGGCGACATGATCGGCTGACAGGCTTAACAGCATATTGGGATACACCAGTTCGCCTTTATGGCGCACGCGTTCGTCGTGGTCGAGTGCGGCAAACGGCGCACGTGTCGTCGTGCCGTCGCGCGTGAACGTCGTTGCGCCGGGGCGATGCTCGATGCCGTTCTGCCAGTCGAGGCCCGCGCCGCCGTTACGCCGGAAACTCGGCACGATGCGGCATAACTCAGGATGGACCCCCGCGCAGTGATAACATTCGTTATAATTCTCGAGCAGCACTTTCCAGTTCGCCGCGACCTCGTACCGGATCGAATGGCCCGTTCGCAATTCGGCGAGCGAATAGCGGATCACGCGTTCGGGTATCGCATCGAGTTGCCGCGCGAGCGACGCATTCGCATCGAGCGTCTCGTCCGGCGTAATGCGCACGAACACGAAGCCGCCCCATTCGGCTACGCTCGCGGGGTAGAGGCCCGCAAGTTCGTCGGGCAACGCGGCGCGCTCGATAAACGGCGTACCGATGAGCGACCCGTCGTGCGCGTAACTCCAGGCGTGGTACGGGCACACGATCGCGCCGCGCAGCCTACCGTCGCCGCACATCAGGCGGCTACCGCGATGACGGCAGAAATTAAAATGCGCGTGTAGCCCCGTCGCACCGCGCACCACGAGAATACTCTCGCCCGCGATCTCACACACGCGGTACGCACCGACGGCGCTAAGGTGTTCGCTGCGGCCGACCTGGAACCACTGATTCCAAAAGATTGCCGCGCGCTCGCGCGCGAAGAACTCCGCATCGACATACGCCGCGCGGGGCAGCGACCGCTGGAGCTTCTCCACGCCGTTCTCCACGAGCGCGTCTTCTGCGCGGGCACAGATCATGTCTCCCGCGGCAGAGTGCCCGGTCGGCTTTGCCGTATGTGGTGATGCCTATGGACGTTCCCACCTTACGCGTCGCGCGGCCGACGCGCGATATCGCCGGTCTGCTGCCGTTCTACCGTGACGGTCTCGGCTTCGCGGTCATCGGTTCGTTTCAAGATCACGCCGGCTTCGACGGCATCATGCTGGGCTTGCCGCACGCCCCGTATCATTTGGAGTTCACCCACCGCCGCGATGCGCAACCCGCCGGTCCCGCCGATTCCGAAGATCTGCTCGTCCTGTATCTGCCGGAACGCGACGAGTGGCTCGCGGCGCTGCAGCGCATGACAAGCGTGGGCTTTACGCCGGTTGCGGCCGTGAATCCGTATTGGGACCGGCTCGGCCGCACGTTCGAGGATCCGGACGGCCGGCGGGTCGTGCTGCAGAACGCGCGCTGGCCGTAGCGAGGGCCTTTGCCGGTCGCGCGTGAACTTTTATCGGCTGCTATGACTTCCCAGGAATTGCGCGCGGCCTTCATCGATTTCTTCGTCGAACGCGGTCACAAACACGTCGCGTCGGCCAGTCTGATCCCCGATGCCTTGTCGACGACGCTCTTCACCATCGCCGGGATGGAGCCGTTCGTTCCGGCGTTCCTCGGCGACATCGCGCCGCCGGCGCCGCGCGCGGTGAGCGTGCAACGCTGTTTGCGTGTCGCCGGCGCCAAGAGCGATATTGAGAACGTTGGGCGCACTGGCCGGCACGGCACGTTTCTCGAGATGCTGGGCAACTTTAGTTTCGGCAATTACTACAAGCGCGAGGCGATCCGCTTTGCGTGGGAGTTCCTTACCGGCGTCCTCAAACTCGATGCATCCAAGCTGTATGTGACGGTCCACGTCGGTGACGATGAAGCGCAGCGGTTGTGGGAAACCGAGATCGGTCTGCCGGGCGAGCGCATCACGCGCTGGGACGAAGATAATTTCTGGACCATGGGTCCGACCGGTCCGTGCGGTCCGTGCTCGGAAATCTTTTACGACACCGGCGCGCGCAACGCCGCGGGTCCCGACGACACGGGTCCGAACCGGGGTAACCGCTACGTCGAAATTTGGAACCTCGTGTTCCAGCAGTACGACCGCGCCGCCAACGGAACGCTGGGCGAACTGCCGAGTAAGAACATCGACACCGGGGCCGGTTTCGAACGCCTGCTCGCAGTCGTCAACGGCAAGGCGTCGATGTATGAAACCGATTTATTTACCGACATCATCGCTGCGCAGCCGCCAGTCGGCGCGACGTCGCTCGAACCTAGCGAACAGCTGGTGCGCCGCAACATCATCGCCGATCACGCTCGCGCCGTCACGTTCCTTATCGCCGATGGTGTTTATCCATCGAACACCGACCGGGGCTACGTCTTACGTTTTTTGATCCGGCGCGCCATCCGCAATGGCCGGCTGCTCGGTTATCCGCGCGAATTTTTACCGCAGCTGGCCGGCGCCGTGACGGCGTCGCTGCGGTCGGGCTATCCGCTGCTCGAAAGCCGCTTAGCCGACGTGCAAAACGCGTTACGGACAGAGGAACAAGCGTTTATTCGCACGCTCGATCGAGGCTCGGAATTACTCGCAACGCTCATCGAGGCCGCGCTTACCGACGGTTCGCGCGCGCTCGACGGCCCCAGTGTTTTCCGGCTGCACGACACGTTCGGCTTTCCTTCTGAACTGACGCGCGAAATTGCCGCCGAACGCGGCGTCAGCGCCGACATGGAAGCCTTCGAGCGCAGCATGAACGAACAGCGACAACGCGCGCGCAGTGACGCGACATCAAAGCGTGCCGTAGTCAACGTGAACGATCTGCCGGCGCTGCGGAGTTCGTTCGTCGGCTACGCCGGCTTAGAGTCTGATGGAACGGTGCTGTCACTGCTGTCCGCCGGCGTGCCGGTCGACGTGCTCGAAGCCGGTGCGACCGGCGAAATCGTGCTCGACCGCACGTCGTTCTATGCCGAAAAAGGCGGTCAGATCGGCGACCGCGGCATCATCAGCAGCGCCGACGGTTCGTTCGAGGTCGGCGACACGCAGTATATCGGTGACGCGATCGCGCATAGCGGACGCGTCGTGAGCGGATCGTTCATGCTCGGTGCCGCGGTTGCGACGCGCGTCGACCCGGTTTGGCGCGAAGAAGTCCGGCGCCACCATACCTCAGCGCACTTGCTCCAGCGCGCGCTACGCGACGTGCTGGGCGAAGAGGTCGTGCAAGCCGGCTCGTGGGTCGGCACCGAGCGCATGCGGTTCGACTTTCGAAGCCCGGTGGGCGCCCTGAGCGTCACTCAACGGCGCGCCGTCACCCAGCGCGTCAACGAACTGATCCGCGCCGACTACCACCTGCATACCGTCGAGATGCCGATCGAGGAAGCGCAACGCAGCGGCGCGATCTCGATGGCGGGCGAAAAATACGCTGAACTGGTGCGGGTCGTCAATGCCGGCCCGGCAGTCGAATTCTGCGGCGGAACGCACGCCGTGACGACCGGCGAGCTTGGGTTATTTTTGATTTTGAGCGAAGCGTCGATCGGTAGCGGCGTCCGGCGCATCGAAGCCGTCGTTTCGAAAGCTGCCGAGCAGTATGTCGAAAAGCAGCAAGATGTGTTGGCCGAACTCGCGGATACGTTATCGGCCAAGCCGGACGAATTGACGCTGCGCGTCGGTCGCTTGCAAACCGACGTCCGCGATCTGCAAAAGTCGTTGGCCGATCTGCATGCGCGCTTGGCAGCGGCCGACGCCAAGGCGTATGTCGAGCGCGCCGAAGAGCTGAACGGCACGATGCTGGTGGCGGCGATCGTTCCCGAAGCCGATGCGCAGGCGGTCCGCACGCTCGCGGGCGCGATTCGCTCGCGCTTGCGCAGCGGGGTTATCGCACTCGTCGGCGTCGACGGCGACGCGGCGTCGCTGTTCGTGAGCGCCAGTGACGACGCGGTGCGGGCCGGCGTACACGCGGGCAATCTCATCCGCGCCGCGGCGCCGCTCGTCGGCGGTAAAGGCGGCGGCGCACCGGCCCAAGCGCAAGGCGGCGGGAAGCTTGTCGCGGGCGCCGAGGCGGCACTCGCGGCGATGCGTCACGCGCTCGCGTGAACGCGGCGATCTTCATGCTGGCCCAAGTGCTCGCGGGTCCCGTCACCCCGAGTCCCGCGGCGGCGTCGGCGTTGCCCGCTGCCCTGGCGCCGTCCGTCATTCTGGCGCGCTATGCCGCGGCGCTGGCAAAAATAAAAGAGCCGAAGGTTATTTCGTTCGACTACACGCTCGAACAAACGGGATTGCGCATGTTGGCCCAGACCCACCGCGTCTTCCGCAGCGGCTCCGACGAGCGCGACGAAACGCTGACCGTGGACGGCAAGCGTTTAGCGCCGCCCAAGATTCGCATCTTCCGCGGCCGGCGCAACCGGTACACCGTCGGACTCCTAGCGCCGCGGCCGGCCGACTACACGTTTCGCTATGTCGGCGCACGCAAAGACGCGCGGCATCTCGATTACGTTTTTCGGGTAACTGCCAAATCCGGGCGTTCGTTCTCCGTTACCGGACTGACCCTCGACGGCGTTCGCTTCTTACCGCTAACGATCGCGTTCACCACCACCGTCAACGATGGCGCCGGCAGCATCGCGTTCGGCAGCAATGCCCGCTGGTGGGTTCCGTATATCGCGACGGCGAGTGCGTCGGTCGCGGCCGACGTCGCGACCGAAAAGCTCATGTTTTATACGTATCGCTTTCCGGCGACGCTGCCGTCGTCGACGTTCGCGCAGCCGCTCCGGCCAGCCGTAAAAGTGCTTCCGCCGGTGCACACGCTCAGCGGATCGCTGACCGAACGCTAAGGCGGAATCGGCAAACGGGATCAAGGTCGACGGTTATAACGCCTGTCCCGCGACGGATGCGCGCACGCCGGTAAGATGCGCGGTAACGTTTTCGCGAACAAGCGTCCAACGGCCGCCGTCGACCGTGAACTCAGCATAGCCGGCGTTTTCAACTGCCACGTTCCACAGCTCGCCCAATGGCCGCCCTTGCGCTACCAAGATCGCGACGCGCACGACCGCGTCGTGGGTCACCACCAGTGCGGGCACTCGCGGGTCGAAGCTCGCGGCAAATGCGCGCCAGCGCGCGGCGACGTCGGCCAACGTTTCGCCGCCGTCGAAGGCGACCTCGGCCGGCCGTTCTTGCCAAGCGCGGAAGGCGAGCGGCTCGCTCGACGCGATGTCGTCGCGCAGGCGCCCTTCCCACGTCCCATGCGCGATTTCGATGAGCCGGTCGTCACGTTCGAGCGTGAGGTCTAGCCGGTCCGCGACGAATTGCGCCGTCGCGCTGCAGCGGAGTAAGGGGCTCGCAACAATCCGTTCGATCGGCGGTCGCACGTGTGCGAACGCTTCGGCCAGCGCCCGGCCTTGTTGCTCGCCGAGCGCGGTCAGCGCCGATTCGCGCCGGCCCTGGTAACGGCCGGCCACATTCCACGTCGTCTCGCCGTGGCGCGCGACATACACCTGCACGACTAGATCGAGAGCGAACGCACCGAGTTGATGTCGGGCAGCGCGCGGAGTGCCGCGATGGTGCGGTCATCCGCCGGACGGTCGATCGCGAGCACCATGATCGCATCGCCGCCAATCGCGTTGCGCGAGACTTGCATGGTGGAGATGTTGACATTTTGCTGGCCGAGCAGCGTCCCGACTTTACCGATCATGCCGGGGACGTCGCGATGCTGCGTGATGAGCATCGCGCCGATCGGCGTCGCGTCGATTTCATAGCCGTCGACTTCGACGATTCGCGGTACGCCGCTCACCGACGTTCCGGTCAGCGCGGTCTTCCCGCCCGCGATGCGCAGCGAACTTGCATAGATCGACGTGCCGCGTTCGCCCCGGGCATCGATATGCACGCCTAATTCGCGCGCGATGGCATCCGCATTGACGACCGATACACGCCGGTCGGTGGTCATCTGTAGAAATCCCGACAAGAACGCCCGCACCAGCGCGTCGGCGGGAACGTCGGCCAGATCGCCTTGTAACGTTAGAGAGAACGACGGCAATTGCGTCTCGTCTGCGAGTTGCGGATAGAAGCGTCCCATGCGGTAGGCGACTTCCATGAACGGCAGCACGCGTTCGGCTTCGGGCCCATCGGGCACGGGTGCGTTGACCGCGGCGTTGGCCGGGCCGCCGAGCAATACGCGCGCAACATCATGCGCGAGTTCCGTGGCGATGCGTTCGAGCGCTTCATGGGTCGAGCCGCCTAAATGCGGCGTCGCGAAGACTTTGGGATGGCGGTGGAGTTGCGCTCCGGTACCGTCGGGCGGCGGTGGTTCTTGGGCGACCACGTCGATCGCCGCGCCGGCGAGCACACCGGCATCGAGTGCCGCGAGCAGATCGCTTTCGACGATCACGCCGCCGCGCGCACAATTCACGATCGTGGCGTGTGGCTGCAGCAATGCTAATTTGGCGCCGTCGATCATGCCCAGCGTATGGTTCGTGAGCGGCACATGCAGCGACACGATATCGGCGGTCCGCAGGAGCGTTGGGAGGTCGACGAGCTTGGCATCAAACGCCTCGGCGCGCGCGGCGCTGATGTATGGATCGTACGTGATCACGTGCATGCCGAAGGCGCGCGCGCGCGAGGCGACATTGCCGCCGATGCGGCCCAAGCCGACGATACCCAGCGTTTTGCCGAAGAGTTCTCTGCCGATGAACGGCTTACGATCCCAGCGTCCTTCGCGCAGCGACTGCACGGCGGCCGGCGTCCGGCGCGCGAGCGACAGCATCAGCGCGAAAGTCTGTTCGGTCGCCGCGATCGTGTTGGCGCCCGGCGTATTGAGAACGACGATGCCGGCGTCGGTGGCGGCATCGACGTCGATTGCATCCACGCCGACGCCGGCGCGTGCCACCACGCTGAGTTTCGGACCGGCCGCGAGCAGATCGCGATCGACGCGTGTTTCGGAGCGCACGATGAGTCCATCGGCCTCGGCAAGCGCCAGTACGAGTTCGGCGCGCGTCCGGCCGACTTGCGAATCGATCGTGATGCCGTGGTCGCGCAACACGGCCAAACCGTGCTCGGCGAATTGCTCGGCGATAACGACCCGCGGCGAACGGGAAAGGCTCGGCTGCATCACCGGCGTAGTTGCACGCCCTTGAACTACCGCCTCCGTTTCACGGGCGCGTGCCTGCTCGCGTTTGTCGTGCCGCTGTGCATCTACGTCGCATCGCTGCGGCCGGGCCTCGACTTTTGGGATACGGGCGAACTGCAAACCGTCCCGTATATTTTAGGCATCGCGCACCCATCGGGGTTTCCGGCGTTCGTGCTCATCGGCTGGCTCTGGTCGCATGTGCTCGTCTGCGGCGATCCGGCGTACCGGATGAATTTGCTCGCGGCGGTCGGCATGGCGACCGCGTCCGCGGCCTTGAGCGCCGCACTATTGGAACTCGGCGTCGAGCCGGTCTTCGCGCTCGGGGCGGCCATCGTCTTCGCCGTAACGCGCGTCCCATGGGATCATGCGACGCATGCCGACGTGCATGCCGTAGCGTTGGCGGCGCTGAGCGTCGCGTTCTGGTGCGCGCTGCGCTGGTATCGAACCGGCGCGCCCGGCCTGCTGCCGGCCTGCGCGCTCGCCGCGGCGCTAGCACTCGGCGTTCACAGCGGCACGATTCTGGTGGTACCGGGAGTGGCGCTGGCGGCGCTGGCGCGCCGGCCGCCGCGCCGCCGCATCGTCGGGTGCGTGGCGCTGGGCACGCTCGTGGTTGCGGGCTGCTATGCGTATTTGCCGCTGCGGAGCGCGGTCGTGTACGAGCAGCGGCGCGATCCGACCTTGGCGCTTGGGCTGCCGCCGGGCCGGCCGTTTTGGGACACCGATCATCCGTCGACCTGGCCGGGTTTCCGGGCCGAAGTCGGCGGCGGTGAGTTCGGCGCGGCCACGGCGCTGCGGCGGCTGATCGATCCGGCCGTGTTGGCGAAGCTGCCGGCCCGCTACGGCCGAGCCGCGGTCGGCGATTTAGCCGGTGGCGTGATGGTCATCGCCGCGATCGGTCTGGTCGTGCTGGTCCGGCGCAGTCCGCTCGTTGCCGCGGGTATCGTCGGCGGTTCGCTGGGTCCGGTCTTGTTCGTGCTGGCCTATCCGGCGGAGTCCGATCCCGAACGATATTTTTTACCATCATATTGGACCATCGGGCTGTTGTTGGGGATCGGTGCGGGCGTGCTGGCGCGCGGCGGGTTATCCCACCCGCCGCGCGCGCTCGTCGCTGCCGTGGGTGGGTTGTTTCTCTTTGTGGCGGCCGGTAACGTGTACGCCAATCGGTTCGCATTCGGTGCGCACGACGATGCCGCACGCCGCTTTGTCGACCGGATCGTGCGCGAAACCGGACCGCATGCGATCATCGTTGCACCTTGGATGTATGCGACGCCGTTAGCCTATGCGGCGTACGTTGAAAAGCGGCTGGGCGATCGAATCGTGGTCACCGGCTGGCCGACCGATTATACCGCATACTATCCGCGCTGGATCGCGCGCCGGCCGATCACGTTCGTTAGCGACGATCCGGTGCTCGCGGTGACCGGCGTGCGCATTCGCTATACCGATATTCTGACCCCCGCGCCGCATCTGTTCGCGGCGCTGGCGCTTCCGTGAGTCGCGCGGCGCTGCGGCCTTGGCTCGTCGGACTCGCCGGTTTCGTCATTAGCGCCGCGTTCGCACATGGCCGCTCGACGCCGTACAACAATTACGTGCTGTTCGCCGACGCGCTGCTGCACGGCCGCATTTGGATCGACTGGCCGGGTAGTTATATCGACGCCGTGCTCTTCGACGGCCGGCGCTATATCGTCAACGATCCGCTGCCCGGAGTTTTGCTGCTGCCGTTTGTGGCGGTGTGGCATACGGCGGCAAATCAAACAGTGCTGGCCTGCATGCTGGCCGGCGTCGCTACCGGTGCGGCCTGGCAACTGGCTCGCAATCTCGGTACGAGTGCGGCTATTGCGGATTGGCTCGCGGCATTCATGCTGCTCGGGACGGATCTCATGTGGTGCGCGATGCTAGGCGACGTGTGGTATATCGCGCACGTCGCGAGCGCCGCGTTTTTACTGTTAACGTTATGCGAGCTCGCGGGCGCCGGCCGGCCAATCGTCGTCGCGCTCTATTTTGCCTTAGCGTGCGCGTCGCGCTTCACGGTCGTATTGACCTTGCCGGCGATCGTGTACTGGTTGACCTGCGGCTTCGCCGTCGAGCGACGACGTTGGCGCGCGCTGGTGCCGGCAGCCATCGCCTGGCTGCCGTTCGCGGCGGTGTGGGTAGCGTATAATGAAGTGCGCTGGCATGTTCCGTGGGATAGCGGGCATACGATATTCTTCCATCAGGATGTCGACGTCGGAAATGTCGTTGGTTCACCGTTCGGCCTGAGTAATGTGCCGATGCAGCTGTGGTCGTTTTTCGTTCAAGCCCCCGAACTGCTTAACGCCGCGCCGTATGTTGTGCCGCCGCAGAGCGGTGTTGCGCTGACCTGGACGAGTCCCGCTTTGGCCCTCGCGTTCTTCGTGCGGCGTCCGGTGCCGCTGGTCGTCGCACTCTGGTGTGCGACGCTGTTGGCGGCGATCCCGTCGTTCATGTATTACGTCAACGGAGCGATTCAATTCGGCATGCGCCACGCGCTCGATTTTGAACCGTTCCTCTTTACGCTCATGGTGCTCGCCGCGCGACGCAAACTGCCCGTGGTGTGGCGCGTCCTCATCGCGATCTCGATTGTCATGGGCGTGTGGGGCGCGTGGTATTGGAACGCGGTCTATCGCGCGAACATGTGACCTCGAGCGATGCGTTACTCGTCTTCGCCGCTAAAGCCGCGAGCGAACGAACTTGCGTACAATATGAGTAGTAGCGTATAGACGGCGAGCAAGGGTATAACGAGAACCGGCCAGCGCAACGCCAATGCAAATGCCGCAAGAAACGCGCCGCTCAGCGCGGCGAACCAGCGATGAGATTTGGCGGTCATATGGTAAACGGCACCGGCATAAAACGTGCGCTCGGCCCGCGCGCGTCGGAGCGCGAAGGCGCCGCCGCCGAGGCACAGCACGATGCCGAGCAGCGCGTATCCGTTCGCCGTTGGATCCGTCATACCGAGGCCACTCCGGCGGAAGTACGGCGCCAACCGGGCCGGCCCTGGGCGCTATGCCGGTAGCGTTTCGGACGGCCGATCGCCGAGTGCGTGCACGAGCGAGGCGGCGCCGCAATCTGAAATGTTTTCCGACGTGGCCGTGACCGGTGTGCGAGCAGTCCACGTGTCGATCGCCGCGCGCAGTAGCTCGCGATCGATGGGTTTGGCGAGGTGGGCGTTCATGCCGGCGCGCATGCAGCGGGCGATTTCCTTGGGCAACGCGTTAGCCGTGAGCGCGACAACCGGCACGTTGCCGGCGGGCGCATCGAGTGCGCGAATCACATACGTTGCCGCGACGCCGTCCATCACCGGCATCTGCATGTCCATCAACACCAGATCGAACGCTCCGCTGACGACGGCCGCAATCGCTTCCTGTCCGTTGGCTGCCAGCGCGACATCGTGGCCATCGCGGGTCAGCAAGTTCTTGACCAGGATCTGATTGATCGCATTATCGTCGACGATGAGAATCCGGCGCCCGGGCGAGACACACGCGGGTGCCGCTGAGCCGGCCGGCGCGTTGACGACTTCGAGTGCGATCTCGAACCAAAACGTGCTGCCCACGCCGGTAGCGCTTTCGACGTCGATGCGGCCGCCCATGGCTTCGACGATCCGCTTACAAATCGCTAGACCAAGTCCGGGTCCGCGGGCGTGCGCGGCCCGGCCTTCGAGTTGAGCAAACTCGGTAAAAAGCAGGTGCCGGCTGGCGGCCGGGATGCCGACGCCGGTATCGCTGACGGCGAAGTGCAAATTCGCTGTTCCGTTGCGATCGACGCCGCGCCGAAGCGCCAGCCCGACTCGGCCGCTATCGGTAAATTTTAGCGCATTGGTGAGCAGATTGAGCAGTATTTGGCGCAGGCGCGTCGGATCGCCGCGCACCCATTGCGGAATGTCGTCGCTAACGTCGACCGTTATCTCGATCGCCTTTGCATGCGCGTCAGCCCGAACGATGGAGATCGCGCTGTCGACGAGTTCGCGCGGACACAGCGGAACGAATGCAAGCTCGAGTTTACCGGCTTCGATCTTCGCGATATTGAGTATGTCGCTAATGACGGCCAGCAGCGATTCGCCGGAATCCTTGAGATACGTCAGCAATTGCATTTGATCGCGACTCACGCCGCTGTCGAGTAAGAGGGTGGTGAAGCCGATGATGCCGTTCATCGGCGTTCGAATCTCATGGCTGACACGGGCAAGAAATTCGGTTTTGGCGCGACTTGCTTCTTGAGCGAATTTGGCGGTCACCTCGAGCGTTTTCGCCGTTTCGAGCAGCCGCTGTTTTTCTTCGCGCAGGCGTTCGGCGAGCACCCGCACTTCGGTAACATCCCAGTTGGTGCCGACCAGAAGTAGGGGTCGCCGGGCCGCGTCACAGATGACGGTCGCCAGCGCGCGCAGGTGATGCACGTCGCCGTTTGGCCACCGCACGCGAAACTCCGAATCAAACGGCATAACCGTTGCAACGGCGCGTTGCATCTCGGCTATGACGCGTTCGACGTCTTGGGGATGCAGAGTCGCCGTCCAGGCGACGATGCTCTGGGCCGAGGGCCGGGCGTCCGAGCCGTAAAGCGCGGACAGGTTCGCATCCCCGCGAAAGGTGTCCGTTAGGAGATTCCATTCCCAGATACCGACTTGACCGGGCTGGGTCGCGAGCCCATGCAGCGCCGGTACATCGCCGGGAGTGGCCGGTCCGGGCGCGGCGGAGATCGCGCGCAGGGCAGCCACGATGCCCGTCGGCGCTTGCGCGGCATCGGTCACGGTGCGAAACGCGAATTCGGTCCGCACGAGACTACCGTCAGAGCGTAACACGCGACAGATTAGCGGGGCGTGTGGGCCCGCCGCTCCGATGACCCGGTCGAAATGCGGCCGGTCGTCCGGGTGCAAGAGCGTGCGCAACGCCGTTCCGAGCAGCGCCGCCGGATCGGCGCCGAAGGCCGGCAACGCGTTCGGCGAGACATACCGCAGGCGACCGTCGAACCCCAACTCGACGATGGCGTCGGGCAAGTGGGCGGCTAATGCATCGAGACGGCTCGCGCGTTGTAGCGGTTGCGTCAGGCGTCCCGTGAGGGCGCGTACGATACGCGGTGCTTTCACGGGTATGCTCGTTTATGCACGGCGCGACGCGCCGTTACCAGCGCACCCATCAGGATTCGGTTACCATGCTTAAGGTGTCGGAAGAGTCGCTTGGTTCGAGCAGTAACGGGCGGAACTTTACGTGCAATTGACACCCGGCCGTTCGCCCAACGCTGCCGCCGGCACGCGACTTGCCGCCGAACGGCCGCCGGCGGCCGGCGATCCGCTCGCCGAATATGTTCGCAAACGCGATTTTGCCGATACCCCCGAGCCCAAGGGCGCCGCGCGGAAACCTTCGAGGCGTTTGCGCTTCGTCATTCAGAAGCACCGGGCCACCCGGCTGCACTACGACTTCCGGCTCGAAGCGGGCGGCGTCCTAGCGTCGTGGGCGATTCCCAAGGGGCCTTCGCTCGATACGCGCGAGCGCCGCTTGGCCATGCACGTTGAAGATCACCCCTACGATTATCGCACCTTCGAGGGCATCATCCCCAACGGAAATTACGGCGCGGGCGAAGTGATCGTGTGGGATGAGGGCACCTACACGCTGGCCGAAGGCACCGACCCGGTCGCGGAGATTGCGACCGGTAAAATTAAGTTTATTTTAGCCGGGAAAAAACTTAAAGGCATGTTCTCGCTTATAAGAATCCGCAACTCGCGCGATCAGAGCGGTGAACCCTGGCTGCTCATTAAAGATCGCGATGCGTTCGTCGATCCGGAGTGGACGGTCGATGCGCACGAGCAGAGCGTCAAAACCGGTAAGACGCTGGCCGATATCAAGCGTGACGCGAAGACGGAGCAACAGTGGCAAAGCGATCGGCCCGCGGCAACGGCGCCGAAGCGTGCGACCCGGCGCGCGAAACGCGAGCCGGTACCGACGGTCGGCACGCCCATGCTCGCCACCCTGGTAGACGCGCCCTTCGACGACGACGCCTGGCTCTTCGAGTTGAAGTGGGACGGCTACCGCGCGATAGCCACGATCGACGCTGCCGGTAGCGTCACGCTCACCTCGCGCGCCGGGAACGATTTATTGGGGCAATTTCCCGAGCTGGCCGAGTTGAGTACGGCGTTTGCCTCGTTGCCGATCGTGGTCGACGGCGAAATCTGTATTCTCGATGCACTCGGGCGGTCGTCGTTTCAGGCGCTGCAATCGCGCGATAAACGATTTTCGAACGGTGCCAAACCGTCGGCAACACCGGTCACCTTCGTTGCCTTCGATTGTCTGTATGCCGACGGTCGCGATCTGCGCGACGAGCCGCTCGAAACGCGCAAGGCGCGGCTGGAATCGTTGATCGTCGCCGATCACGGGGTCATGTTCTCGAAACACATTCTGGGCAAGGGCAAGCAGCTCTATGGTTTTGCCGTCGACAACGCGCTCGAAGGTGTCATCGGGAAACTGCGCTCGTCAATCTACCGCTCGACCCGAACGCGCGAATGGATCAAAGTTAAAGCCAAGCGCCGGCAAGAGTTCGTGATCTGTGGCTGGACGGAACCGCGCGGCTCTCGGACCGCTTTCGGCGCGCTGCTGTTAGGCGTGTATGACGGAAGTACGCTCGTGTATGCCGGTCACGTCGGCACCGGCTTCGACCACGTCAAGCTGCGCGCGTTGGGCAAACAGTTGGCGGAGTTGGAAATCGAGCGCGCGCCGTTTGCGACGCGGCCCAAGACCAATACGCGGGCGCATTGGGTCAAGCCGTCGCTCGTTGCAGAAATAGAGTTTGCCGAGTGGACGCGCGATGAGATCTTGCGTCAGCCGGTGTTTGTCGCGTTGCGGGCCGATAAAGATCCCACGACGATCGTGCGCGAACGCGAAGTAAGCCCAGCGGAGCTGGAGGCATAATTCCGCCCTTGGGCCCGACTCGTCGAGCATTCGGTGTGTTTCGTTTGAGCTTCGCCCAAGCTGTCCGACGTCATGTGTCGGGTAAACCCGACGCGTTCCGAGGAGCGCCGGCGGGAAGATCAAACAGGCTTGCAGAGGTTTGGCCGAATACGCGCGGCATGCTAAGTGCCGCAAATTGCAAAGGACTGCGCTTGAGAGCGATGCCGGTTGAGGAAACGTAAGATCGCCCGCGCCGGCAAACTGGTGCGCTTCGTGCGGTGCCGCTTCTGAGTCCGCGCCGGATCGAGATCCCCACCGACATCGGCGGCCGCAGCGTCAAGCTGTCGAATCCCGACCGCGTGTTTTTTCCGCGCGACGGTTACACGAAGGGCGATCTCGTCGCGTACTACCGCTCGATGGCGCCCTATATTCTGCCTTATCTGCGCGACCGGCCCCTAACGATCGAACGCTACCCGGACGGCATCGACGGCTCGTCGTTCTGGGAAAAGAATAAGCCGCGCGGCGTGCCGGATTGGGTCCGCACCGCGGCCGTTGACGCCTCGCAGCGGCGCGATCACATCGACTTCGTCGTGTGCGATGACGAAGCGACGCTGGCGTATGTCGCGAACCTCGGCTCGATCGTATTGCACATTTGGTACTCGCATCTGCCGTCGCTCGAAACGCCCGATTTCATTCTCATCGATCTCGATCCGTTTCAATGCGGCATCGCGACGTTGGCCCGGGTGGCACTGCGATTTCGCGAGGAGCTGCAGAACATCGGCCTGGTGCCGCTGGTAAAGACCACCGGTGGGAGCGGTCTGCATCTGGTCTTGCCGCTCGAACCGCATTACGACTACGAGCTTGCCAAGAGCTTTGCCGAACTGCTGGCTCGTCGCGTCCACGAGGTGATGCCGGCCGAAACCACCATCGAACGCACCATCGCCAAGCGCCCGAAAGGGACTGTGTACCTCGATTACGTTCAAGTCGGCAAGGGCAAGACGTACGTAGCGCCGTTCAGCGTTCGAGCCCGCGATGCGGCACCGGTTTCGATGCCCTTGCGGTGGCCGGAGGTCGAGGCGATGCGCCGCAAGCGGGCAACCGGCACGAGCGACGAGATGGCCCGCTGGACCATCGGCAACGTTGCCGGCCTGGTAAAAAAGAGCGGCGACCCCTGGGCCGCCGAGGGCTGGATACCCCAGCATCTCGAAGGCGCTCTCTCATCCGCACGTTCTCTCTGGGGGTAGCTTGGCACACGCAATTTGGACCGGTGCGATCTCGTTCGGCCTGGTCACTATTCCGGTCAAGTTGTACACGGCCGTCCGCAGCAGCGACCTGCGCTTCAACTTCTTGCACAAGGCCGATGAAGGCCGCATCTTCAACGAGCGGCACTGTTCGGTGTGCAACGAGAAAGTCGAATACGCCGATTTGATCCGCGGTTACGAATACGAGAAAGGCCGGTACGTCACCGTTACCGATGAAGATCTCAAACGCGTGAACGTCGAGGCGACGCAGTCGGTCGAAATCATGGAGTTCGTCGAACTCGCGCAAATCAACCCGATGTTCTTCGACACCCCGTATTATTTGGAACCGGAGAAGAAAGGCCGGCACGCGTACGCCCTGCTGCGTGAGTCGTTGCTCGAGTCGGGCAAGGTCGGCATAGCGAAAGTCGTCATTCGCTCGCGCGAACATCTGGCCGCGCTCAAACCCAACGGCGAAGCCCTCATCCTCGAACTCATGCACTACGCCGACGAACTCGTTGCCCAAAACGATTTTGATTTTCCGGAACTTAAAGAAAACGTCGCGCCGGCCGAACTCAAAGTCGCTAAAATGTTGATCGATACAATGACGTCGGAAAAGTTCGAGCCCGAGCGCTTCCGCGATACCTACCGTGAGGACGTGGTGGCGATGCTCGAAGCGCGCGCCGCCGGCAAAGAGATTCCGGCGGACGAAACGGCGCGACCGGCGGCCAGCAACGTCGTCAATCTCATGGATATCCTGCAGCGCAGCCTCGAAGCTTCAAGCTCGAAGCGCGGCAGCGCGCCGCGTCCGCAAGCAAGCGGCGACGACGATGCCGAGAGCAGCACCAAACAAACCGCGAGCGCGCGCAAGAAGTCGGCGACCGCCGCCAAAGCCCGGCGTAAGAAGACGGCCGCCTAATAGCGGTTTCCTGAGCCGAACGCGCGTTATTCCCGAAGCGCACCGCGTCGACGAACCGAAATGCAGTCGTGGCGCACTCCGTCGGTGAGTGGACCACGGTAAGGGCCCTGGCGGTGAGCGCACTCATGCGCAGCGTATTTTCGCTGCTCTTCGGCGCAGCCGTCGGGACGGACAGCGTTCGAACGCGGTGAACGCAACGCGATTCCGATGGTTCCGAACTTCGGCGGTGCGAACTTCGCGCGCGTACGGTACACTGCTGATATGGCGGTCACGACGCAACGCGCCGGAAGCTGGAATCTGGCCGGCATCTCCGTAATTTCCTTTGCTCACGGAGCGAGCGATTTTTATTCCGGCATCGTACCGCTGGTGATCTTCTACGACGTCGCGCGCGCCGGATTGCCGGTATGGTATCAAGGCGCGCTGGCGTTTGCCTGGTATCTCACGAGTTCAATCGTGCAGCCGCTCTTCGGCGCCTACGGCGACCGGCGTGGCCGCTGGTGGTTTCTCCCGGCGTCGGTCGGCTTGACCGTCGTCGCCGTCTCGCTCGCGGGCGCGACCGCGTCGCTACCGGTATTGGGCGCGTGTATCGTTGCGGGCGGCTTGGGTTCGGCGATCATGCACCCCGAAGCGGGCCGCTACACCGCCATGCTCAGCGGCGCTCGACGAACGTCGGCCATCTCGATCTTCCAGATCGGCGGCCAAATCGGCTATGGAATGGGTCCGGCGATTATCGGGTTATTGCTCGGCGCATACGGGCCGCGCGGCTCGCTCTGGCTGCTGCTGCCCGGCCTGCTGGCGGTCCTGGCAATCTTCGTTTTGATGCGCGGCGTGGACGATACGGCGCGCGCGATGCATGCCGAACACACTCCGGTGCAACACATAGGCGAAGCGCGCGTCGATCGCTTCGGCGTCGGGCTGCTCATTGCGAGCACGGCGCTGCGGTATCTCGTGACCGCCTCGTTTGCGTACTATCTGCCGAATTTATTGACGGCCCGCGGATTGTCGCTCGCTCAGGCGGGCACCGTCGTTACCGGCTTTTTGGTGTTCGCCGCGATTGGACTGTTCGCCGGCGGTGCGTTGGCCGACCGCTTCGGTCCGGTCAGCGTGTCGATCGTGAGCCTGTGCGTTGCTGTTCCATTTCTAGCCGCGGCATTGCTGACGAACGGTCCGCTGTCGGTCGCGCTGCTGCTGGGTGGAAGCGTGCTGCTATCGGTGCAGAACGCGCCGGGCGTCGCGCTGGCGCAAGCAATGCTGCCGCGGAATCTAGGGATGGCGCTGGGGCTCATGAACGGAGTCGCCTTCGGCGTCGGCTCGGCGGCCGTTACCGGCGTCGGCTTTCTCATTGCCCGGACCGGACCGACTTTGGCGCTGTTGACCGTTAGCGCGATTCCGCTGCTGTCGGCGGTCGCGTATGCATTCGTCGCTCGCCGCATCGCGCACATGCACGGGGCGGCAGTTCCGGCGTAGGGACCGGCTTGAAAGGGAAGCGGAGAACATGAAAGACGATACGCTCGCGATTCTCGTCGGCGGCGGACCCGCGCCCGGCATCAATGGGGTGATCGCTTCGGCCACCATCGAGGCCGTTAACAGCGGCCTGCGGGTGTTGGGGCTCTATGACGGCTACCGGCATATCGCGCGCGGCGACACGTCACACGTCGTTGAACTCGGCATCGACGACGTTTCGCGCATTCACTTTTCCGGCGGGTCGATTTTGCGGACGTCGCGCACCAACCCGGGCAAGGACGACGAAACCGTCGAGCGCTGCATCCGCTCGCTCTTGCAGCTCGGGGTCCGGTATCTGGTCGCGATCGGCGGCGACGACACCACCTTCGGCGCGGCGCGCATCGCGGCGCAAACGCGCGGACGGCTGGGCGTTGTGACCGTCCCCAAGACCATCGACAACGACCTGCCGCTCCCGGATAACGCGCCGACCTTCGGTTTCGAAACCGCCCGGGCGGTCGGCAGCGCCATCGTTGAGAACCTTATGGAAGATGCGCGCACCGCGCAGCGCTGGTATCTCGCGGTGACGATGGGGCGCAAATCGGGCGCGTTGGCACTCGGGATCTGTAAGGCCGCCGGCGCGACGCTCGCGGTGATCCCCGAAGAGTTCGACGGCGACTTTGTTTCACTCGACCGCGTCGTCGACACGATCGTCGGCTCGATCGTGAAACGAAAATCGTTCGGTCACGACCATGGCGTGGCGATGGTCGCGGAGGGGATCGCCGAACGCGTCGATCCGCAAGCGCTGGCGGCGTTTGACGGCGCCTCGCGCGACGCCTACGGTCACGTCCGGTTGGCCGACGTCCCGATCGGCATGGTGCTGCGCGATGCGGTGCGCGCCCGGCTGACCGAAATTGGGCTCGATGAGATCACCGTGGTCACCAAAGACATCGGCTACGAATTGCGGTGTGCCAAACCGGTGCCGTTCGACGCCGAGTATACGCGGACGCTTGGTTACGGGGCCGTGCGCTATCTGTTGCAAGGCGGCAGCGGTGCGCTTATCGCGCTGTCGGGCGGCCGCGTGGCGCCGGTGACGCTCGAGGAGTTGACCGATTCGACCACCGGCCGCATCCGGGTGCGGCTGGTCGACGTGACGACCGAATCGTACGAAGTCGCCCGCAAATATATGATCCGGCTCGAAGCCGACGATTTGGTCGAACCACGGCTTTCGCGCTTGAGCGTGCAAACTTCGCTGACCCCGTCGGCCTTCGTCGAGCGGTTCGAGCCGACGGTGGCCGGCCGCGGCGAGGCGGCGATCGGTAACCACCGAGGGCGTTAAAAGCCCCGCAAAGGGAGAACGAAGGTCCCATGCGCGGGCGTACCACTACAGGCATGATAAACCCGCATGCCTACCGATCCGAGCCAAGCTCTTTTTTCGCTGCCACCCTGGGGTCCGCGCTCTTTGCGTGTACTCGGACCGCTCGCCGCGGCCGGCCTGCTGACGCTGGCCGCGTGCGGCGGCGGCGGCGGCAGTGGGCCGCCGACGACGCCGGCGTCGCCGGTCGGGAATCCGACGGCACCACCGGTTGCCTCACCGTCACCGACAGCGCATCCTAGCCCCGGTGCTTCACCGAGTCCCGGCGTTTCGCCGAGCCCGGGTGGTTCACCGAGTCCGGGGTCGTCGCCCAGTCCGGGCGCGTCGCCCAGTCCGGTTTCGTCACCCAGCGCAGGCCCAACGGCGGTTCCGGCGATCGTCGTATCGCCGAGTTCGCTTGCCTTTACCGCCGTCGGCGCAGCCGCGGCCGCAACGGTAAGCCTGAGCCAAGCTGGAGCGAGCGGCTTCGCCGTTTCAACCTGCGTGGCCAACGGCGTGACGATCGCTTCGGCTCCCGCCGCCGCAACGGCGTCGCTGGCCGTCACGCCGGTAGCCGCCGGCACCTGCGCTTTCACGGTGACCGGCGCGGGCGGCGCGTCGGCACTCATTCCGGTGACGGTGACGACAACAACGGTCGGTTCGCAGTAACCCGGTGGAACGGCCCAGCGGTGATGGGCGAAAGCCTCACGTCCATCAAGCGAACGCTGGGCAATGATAAACGGCAGAAGCAGCGCGCCTAAGCGTGCGCGCGGCACGCATTGCTTGAGAGGCTGACGACGTTGCGTTTTTCCCTAATTGTGTCCGGCGTTGCGGTCGCGGCGGCCGTGACTCTTGCGGCGTGCGGCGGTGGCGGCGGATCCGCGGGTTCATCCATTCCCGCTCCGGCGTCAAGTTCGATCGGCGTTAGCGGCTCCAGCCCGACGCCGACACCACATCCGAGCGCAACGCCGAGTGTGACGCCGCACCCCAGCGCCACACCGACGGCTGCGCCGCACCCGAGCGCGACGCCGGTCGCGTCGCCGACGCCGGGAGCGACGACCTCACCGGGTGCGCCGACAGCCCCGCCGACGGCCGGCCCCAGCCCGTCCGCTGCTCCGACGGCGGGAAGTGGCCCGAGCCCGACGCCCGCCGCCAGCCCGACGCCAGCGGTTAGTCCGACGCCCGTCCAAGGTGGCGTGAGCGTTTCCCCTGCTGCGCTAGCCTTTACGGCCGCGGGCGCCGCGTATGCCCAAACCGTGTCGGTGTCGCAACCCAATAACCCCACCGGCTTCGGCGTCTCGGGCTGCGCTTCGATCGTGACGACGGCGGGGCCGGTAAACGGAACGCTGACCGTGACCCCGCAAACTGCCGGCACCTGCACGCTCACCGTCACCGGAACCGGCGGACAATCGGCGACGGTCGCGGTCAGCGTAACGACGACGGTGATCACCCAGCAATAAACGCGCGGCCTTCATTCCGCGACGATAGCGGCCGCTCCGGCGGCCGTTTTCTTGCCACTGAGCAGAAACACCGTTGGAATCGAAATGACGAAGATGATTGCGCACAAGCGAAAGACGTCGTTGTACGACATAACCGTCGCGTTGAGCTGGACTAGCCCGAGCAGTGTCTGCAGGTGTGGCTGCGCGTTTGCGGCGCCGTGCAACATGTTGGCAACCGCCGGATTTGCGCCGGTAACGCCGGACGCGAGATCGGCGTAATGACTATCTTGCGCGCGCGTTTGCACCAGTTGCAGAATGGCGATCCCGAATCCGCCGCCGAGTTGGCGCACGAGCGTATAAAGCCCGGTCGCATTCGATAAACGCGCGCGCGGCACGTCGGCAAGTGAGGCCGTGGTCAACGGAACGAAGAGAAAGCCGAGGGCCAAGCCCTGTAAGATCCGGGGCCAGAAGATGTCGTCGAAACCGGCGTTGGCGTTGAGATATCCGAGCATCCACGAACCTACCGCGAACATCGCCAGACCTGCGCCGATCGACACCCGGGCGTCGACGTACTTGGCCAGGCGTCCGGCAATCGGCATCGATACCGCCGTTGCAATCGCGCCCGGCAGCAGCGCAATTCCGGTCAGCGTCGCGCTAAAGCCGAGCACGTTCTGCATGTACAGCGGCAAGACCAGATTGAGCCCGTATAAACCGAAGCCGCTGACGATGCCGATGATATTACCGGCAGTGAAACCGCGCGAGCGAAAAACGGTCAGGTCGACGAGCGGATGCGCGACCCGCACTTCGCGCACGATGAAGCCCGCGATGCCGAAAAATGCGACGATCGTCATGACCACGATGGTCGACGAACTGAACCAGTCGTCGTGTTGTCCGCGTTCGAGGACGTATTGCAGCGCCGAAAGCCCGGCCGTCATGATCGTGAGGCCGAACCAGTCGACGCGCGAGGTGTCGCGCACGATGTAGGTGGGATTTTTGATGTAGCGCATCGTCATTACGAACGCGATCACGCCGATTGGTAAGTTGATAAAGAAAATGAGCGGCCAGGAATAGTTGTCGACGATGATGCCGCCGAGCGTCGGCCCGATCGCCGGGCCGACCATTGCTCCCAAGCCGAAAATCGCCATCGCGCCGCTTCGTTTCTCCGGCGGATATGATTCGAAGAGAATCGCTTGCGCCGTCGGTTGCAGCGCGCCCCCGCCTAAGCCCTGAATGACGCGGTAAAAAACGAGTTGCCAGACATTGGTCGCCGTACCACACAAGAACGATGACACCGTAAAAATAACGATGCACGCGGCGTAGTAATTCTTGCGTCCGAAGCGAGCCGTGAGCCAACCGTTGAGCGGCATGATGACGACGGTGGCCAGAATGTAACCCGTCGCAACCCAGCCGATTTCATCGACCGACGCGCCGAGCGTTCCAGCCATGTTCGTGAGCGCGACGTTGACGATCGACGTGTCGACGATCGCCATGATCAAGCCGAGCATCGTGGTAAGCGTGATGAGAATGACCGGCGGATCGGCCGCCGGGCGTTTCGCCGCGGCTACTAAAGGCTCGGCCGCGCCGCCGGCGGGCCGCCGCCGCGCGTCTTCGGCGGTGCCTAGGGATGGCCTGACGGTCGGGGGCGCAGTCGTCGCGCGTGTAGGTAAAACTGACATGACGGCTAAGTCATCTTACCACATGGCGTACGATGTGGTGAAGACGATCGGCGGACGCGAGTATCGCTACCGCGTGCAAAGCGAGCGCGATCCGAACACCGGCAAAACGCGCAACCGCTGGACCTATGTCGGCCGAGTCGCCGGCGAACGCACCGTGCCCAAGGGCCGAGTGTCTCGATCCGATGCGCGCCTGCGGCTGCTTGCGGCGGCCGAGCAACTGCTCGAGGGCGGCGAAGCGTCGGCCGTTACCGCCGACGCGATCGCCGCCGCGGCGGGCGTTGCGCACGGCACGTTCTACCGGTATTTTCGCGACCGCTCCGATGCACTTGAAGCGCTCGCCCGGCACCTGCGCGCGACGCGCACCGAGAATGACGATCTGCTCCAGGGCGACGTCGCTTCGCGGGCTGCGGCCCGGACCGCCATGCGGGCCTGGGTGTGCGAGCGGCTCGACTTCGTATCGAAACGCCGGGGTACGATCCGCGGCTGGTACGCGCTCGTCGCGAGCGATGCGCGGCTTGCGGGGATCGAGGCACTCGGCCCTTGGGCACGGTGCGTTCGCCGGCGACTCGGCCGACATAGGTCCAGCGGTTGCGCGTTTTGCCGGTGTTCGGATCGCGCTCGCTTTGCACGCGGTAGCGATACTCGCGTCCGCCGATCGTCTTCACCACATCGTACGCCATGTGGTAAGATGACTTAGCCGTCATGTCAGTTTTACCTACACGCGCGACGACTGCGCCCCCGACCGTCAGGCCATCCCTAGGCACCGCCGAAGACGCGCGGCGGCGGCCCGCCGGCGGCGCGGCCGAGCCTTTAGTAGCCGCGGCGAAACGCCCGGCGGCCGATCCGCCGGTCATTCTCATCACGCTTACCACGATGCTCGGCTTGATCATGGCGATCGTCGACACGTCGATCGTCAACGTCGCGCTCACGAACATGGCTGGAACGCTCGGCGCGTCGGTCGATGAAATCGGCTGGGTTGCGACGGGTTACATTCTGGCCACCGTCGTCATCATGCCGCTCAACGGTTGGCTCACGGCTCGCTTCGGACGCAAGAATTACTACGCCGCGTGCATCGTTATTTTTACGGTGTCATCGTTCTTGTGTGGTACCGCGACCAATGTCTGGCAACTCGTTTTTACCGCGTCATTCAGGGCTTAGGCGGGGGCGCGCTGCAACCGACGGCGCAAGCGATTCTCTTCGAATCATATCCGCCGGAGAAACGAAGCGGCGCGATGGCGATTTTCGGCTTGGGAGCAATGGTCGGCCCGGCGATCGGGCCGACGCTCGGCGGCATCATCGTCGACAACTATTCCTGGCCGCTCATTTTCTTTATCAACTTACCAATCGGCGTGATCGCGTTCGTAATGACGATGCGCTACATCAAAAATCCCACCTACATCGTGCGCGACACCTCGCGCGTCGACTGGTTCGGCCTCACGATCATGACGGCCGGGCTTTCGGCGCTGCAATACGTCCTCGAACGCGGACAACACGACGACTGGTTCAGTTCGTCGACCATCGTGGTCATGACGATCGTCGCATTTTTCGGCATCGCGGGCTTCATCGTGCGCGAAGTGCGGGTCGCGCATCCGCTCGTCGACCTGACCGTTTTTCGCTCGCGCGGTTTCACTGCCGGTAATATCATCGGCATCGTCAGCGGCTTCGGTTTATACGGGCTCAATCTGGTCTTGCCGCTGTACATGCAGAACGTGCTCGGCTTTAGCGCGACGCTGACCGGAATTGCGCTGCTGCCGGGCGCGATTGCAACTGCGGCATCGATGCCGATTGCCGGACGCCTGGCCAAGTACGTCGACGCCCGGGTGTCGATCGGCGCAGGTCTGGCGATGTTCGCGGTAGGTTCGTGGATGCTCGGATATCTCAACGCCAACGCCGGTTTCGACGACATCTTCTGGCCCCGGATCTTACAGGGCTTGGCCCTCGGCTTTCTCTTCGTTCCGTTGACCACGGCCTCACTTGCCGACGTGCCGCGCGCGCGTTTATCGAATGCGACCGGGCTTTATACGCTCGTGCGCCAACTCGGCGGCGGATTCGGGATCGCCATTCTGCAACTGGTGCAAACGCGCGCGCAAGATAGTCATTACGCCGATCTCGCGTCCGGCGTTACCGGCGCAAATCCGGCGGTTGCCAACATGTTGCACGGCGCCGCAAACGCGCAGCCACACCTGCAGACACTGCTCGGGCTAGTCCAGCTCAACGCGACGGTTATGTCGTACAACGACGTCTTTCGCTTGTGCGCAATCATCTTCGTCATTTCGATTCCAACGGTGTTTCTGCTCAGTGGCAAGAAAACGGCCGCCGGAGCGGCCGCTATCGTCGCGGAATGAAGGCCGCGCGTTTATTGCTGGGTGATCACCGTCGTCGTTACGCTGACCGCGACCGTCGCCGATTGTCCGCCGGTTCCGGTGACCGTGAGCGTGCACGTGCCGGCAGTTTGCGGGGTTACGGTCAGCGTTCCGTTTACCGGCCCCGCCGTCGTCACGATCGAAGCGCAGCCCGAGACGCCGAAGCCGGTGGGGTTATTAAGTTGCGACACCGACACGGTTTGGGCATACGCGGCGCCCGCGGCCGTAAAGGCTAGCGCAGCAGGGGAAACGCTCACGCCACCTTGGACGGGCGTCGGACTAACCGCTGGCGTCGGGCTGGCGGCGGGCGTCGTGCTCGGGCCACTTCCCGCCGTCGGAGCAGCGGACGGGCTGGGGCCGGCCGTCGGCGGGGCTGTCGGCGCACCCGGTGAGGTCGTCGCTCCCGGCGTCGGCGACGCGACCGGCGTCGCGCTCGGGTGCGGCGCAGCCGTCGGTGTGGCGCTGGGGTGCGGCGTCACACTCGGCGTTGCGCTCGGATGTGGTGTCGGCGTCGGGCTGGAGCCGCTAACGCCGATCGAACTTGACGCCGGAGCGGGAATGGATGAACCCGCGGATCCGCCGCCACCGCCGCACGCCGCAAGAGTCACGGCCGCCGCGACCGCAACGCCGGACACAATTAGGGAAAAACGCAACGTCGTCAGCCTCTCAAGCAATGCGTGCCGCGCGCACGCTTAGGCGCGCTGCTTCTGCCGTTTATCATTGCCCAGCGTTCGCTTGATGGACGTGAGGCTTTCGCCCATCACCGCTGGGCCGTTCCACCGGGTTACTGCGAACCGACCGTTGTTGTCGTCACCGTCACCGGAATGAGTGCCGACGCGCCGCCCGCGCCGGTCACCGTGAAAGCGCAGGTGCCGGCGGCTACCGGCGTGACGGCCAGCGACGCCGTTGCGGCGGCGGGAGCCGAAGCGATCGTCACGCCGTTGGCCACGCAGGTTGAAACGGCGAAGCCGCTCGCTCCAGCTTGGCTCAGGCTTACCGTTGCGGCCGCGGCTGCGCCGACGGCGGTAAAGGCAAGCGAACTCGGCGATACGACGATCGCCGGAACCGCCGTTGGGCCTGCGCTGGGTGACGAAACCGGACTGGGCGACGCGCCCGGACTGGGCGACGACCCCGGACTCGGTGAACCACCCGGGCTCGGCGAAACGCCGGGACTCGGTGAAGCACCGGGGCTAGGATGCGCTGTCGGTGACGGTGAGGCAACCGGTGGTGCCGTCGGATTCCCGACCGGCGACGCCGGCGTCGTCGGCGGCCCACTGCCGCCGCCGCCGCCGCACGCGGCCAGCGTCAGCAGGCCGGCCGCGGCGAGCGGTCCGAGTACACGCAAAGAGCGCGGACCCCAGGGTGGCAGCGAAAAAAGAGCTTGGCTCGGATCGGTAGGCATGCGGGTTTATCATGCCTGTAGTGGTACGCCCGCGCATGGGACCTTCGTTCTCCCTTTGCGGGGCTTTTAACGCCCTCGGTGGTTACCGATCGCCGCCTCGCCGCGGCCGGCCACCGTCGGCTCGAACCGCTCGACGAAGGCCGACGGGGTCAGCGAAGTTTGCACGCTCAAGCGCGAAAGCCGTGGTTCGACCAAATCGTCGGCTTCGAGCCGGATCATATATTTGCGGGCGACTTCGTACGATTCGGTCGTCACGTCGACCAGCCGCACCCGGATGCGGCCGGTGGTCGAATCGGTCAACTCCTCGAGCGTCACCGGCGCCACGCGGCCGCCCGACAGCGCGATAAGCGCACCGCTGCCGCCTTGCAACAGATAGCGCACGGCCCCGTAACCAAGCGTCCGCGTATACTCGGCGTCGAACGGCACCGGTTTGGCACACCGCAATTCGTAGCCGATGTCTTTGGTGACCACGGTGATCTCATCGAGCCCAATTTCGGTCAGCCGGGCGCGCACCGCATCGCGCAGCACCATGCCGATCGGGACGTCGGCCAACCGGACGTGACCGTAGGCGTCGCGCGAGGCGCCGTCAAACGCCGCCAGCGCTTGCGGATCGACGCGTTCGGCGATCCCCTCCGCGACCATCGCCACGCCATGGTCGTGACCGAACGATTTTCGTTTCACGATCGAGCCGACGATCGTGTCGACGACGCGGTCGAGTGAAACAAAGTCGCCGTCGAACTCTTCGGGGATCACCGCGAGCGTCGCGCCGGCGGCCTTACAGATCCCGAGTGCCAACGCGCCCGATTTGCGCCCCATCGTCACCGCGAGATACCAGCGCTGCGCGGTGCGCGCATCTTCCATAAGGTTCTCAACGATGGCGCTGCCGACCGCCCGGGCGGTTTCGAAACCGAAGGTCGGCGCGTTATCCGGGAGCGGCAGGTCGTTGTCGATGGTCTTGGGGACGGTCACAACGCCCAGCCGTCCGCGCGTTTGCGCCGCGATGCGCGCCGCGCCGAAGGTGGTGTCGTCGCCGCCGATCGCGACCAGATACCGGACCCCGAGCTGCAAGAGCGAGCGGATGCAGCGCTCGACGGTTTCGTCGTCCTTGCCCGGGTTGGTGCGCGACGTCCGCAAAATCGACCCGCCGGAAAAGTGAATGCGCGAAACGTCGTCGATGCCGAGTTCAACGACGTGTGACGTGTCGCCGCGCGCGATATGCCGGTAGCCGTCATAGAGCCCCAACACCCGCAGGCCGCTGTTAACGGCCTCGATGGTGGCCGAAGCGATCACCCCATTGATGCCGGGCGCGGGTCCGCCGCCGACGAGAATCGCGAGCGTATCGTCTTTCATGTTCTCCGCTTCCCTTTCAAGCCGGTCCCTACGCCGGAACTGCCGCCCCGTGCATGTGCGCGATGCGGCGAGCGACGAATGCATACGCGACCGCCGACAGCAGCGGAATCGCGCTAACGGTCAACAGCGCCGAAGTCGGTCCGGTCCGGGCAATGAGAAAGCCGACGCCGGTAACGGCCGCCGAGCCGACGCCGAAGGCGACTCCGTTCATGAGCCCCAGCGCCATCCCTAGATTCCGCGGCAGCATTGCTTGCGCCAGCGCGACGCCCGGCGCGTTCTGCACCGATAGCAGCACGCTTCCGCCCAGCAGCAGCGCGACCGACAGCGGACCGTTCGTCAGCAATGCCGCAGCTAGAAATGGAACAGCAACGCACAGGCTCACGATCGACACGCTGACCGGACCGAAGCGGTCGGCCAACGCACCGCCGGCGAACAGTCCAATCGCGGCGAACACCAAAAAGCCGGTAACGACGGTGCCCGCCTGAGCGAGCGACAATCCGCGGGCCGTCAATAAATTCGGCAGATAGTACGCAAACGAGGCGGTCACGAGATACCGCAGCGCCGTGCTCGCAATGAGCAGCCCGACGCCGAAGCGATCGACGCGCGCTTCGCCTATGTGTTGCACCGGAGTGTGTTCGGCATGCATCGCGCGCGCCGTATCGTCCACGCCGCGCATCAAAACGAAGATTGCCAGGACCGCCAGCAGGCCGGGCAGCAGCAGCCAGAGCGAGCCGCGCGGCCCGTATGCGCCGAGCAATAACCCGATAATCGCCGGACCCATTCCATAGCCGATTTGGCCGCCGATCTGGAAGATCGAGATGGCCGACGTTCGTCGAGCGCCGCTGAGCATGGCGGTGTAGCGGCCCGCTTCGGGGTGCATGATCGCCGAACCCAAGCCGCCCGCAACGATACACGCGCCCAATACCGGTAGCGACGCGGTCGCGCCCGCGAGCGAGACGGCGACGACGGTCAAGCCGACCGACGCCGGGAGAAACCACCAGCGGCCACGCCGGTCGCCGTAGGCGCCGAAGAGCGGCTGCACGATTGAACTCGTGAGATACCAGGCAAACGCCAGCGCGCCTTGATACCATACCGGCAATCCGGCGCGCGCGACGTCGTAGAAGATCACCAGCGGTACGATGCCGGAATAAAAATCGCTCGCTCCGTGAGCAAAGGAAATTACGGAGATGCCGGCCAGATTCCAGCTTCCGGCGCGTTGAGTCGTGACCGCCATATCAGCAGTGTACCGTACGCGCGCGAAGTTCGCACCGCCGAAGTTCGGAACCATCGGAATCGCGTTGCCGATCGACCAACCGCCCGCGATGCGGTCGAACACCGCTTATCCGCAGCGCTCGGGTCGTGCCTGGAAATCGGCGGCGGCGCACCGGTGAAGCGGCACGATCGCGCCCGGTGTTTCGGGAGCGACTTGGGCAGCGAGGTAGCCGAGCGGCGGACAATGCGTCAGCAGCAACGTTTCGCGGCCGGCCGCCGGCTCAGGACGCCGCTATTAGGCGGCCGTCTTCTTACGCCGGGCTTTGGCGGCGGTCGCCGACTTCTTGCGCGCGCTCGCGGTTTGTTTGGTGCTGCTCTCGGCATCGTCGTCGCCGCTTGCTTGCGAACGCGGCGCGCTGCCGCGCTTCGAGCTTGAAGCTTCGAGGCTGCGCTGCAGGATATCCATGAGATTGACGACGTTGCTGGCCGCCGGTCGCGCCGTTTCGTCCGCCGGAATCTCTTTGCCGGCGGCGCGCGCTTCGAGCATCGCCACCACGTCCTCACGGTAGGTATCGCGGAAGCGCTCGGGCTCGAACTTTTCCGACGTCATTGTATCGATCAACATTTTAGCGACTTTGAGTTCGGCCGGCGCGACGTTTTCTTTAAGTTCCGGAAAATCAAAATCGTTTTGGGCAACGAGTTCGTCGGCGTAGTGCATGAGTTCGAGGATGAGGGCTTCGCCGTTGGGTTTGAGCGCGGCCAGATGTTCGCGCGAGCGAATGACGACTTTCGCTATGCCGACCTTGCCCGACTCGAGCAACGACTCACGCAGCAGGGCGTACGCGTGCCGGCCTTTCTTCTCCGGTTCCAGATAATACGGGGTGTCGAAGAACATCGGGTTGATTTGCGCGAGTTCGACGAACTCCATGATTTCGACCGACTGCGTCGCCTCGACGTTCACGCGTTTGAGATCTTCATCGGTAACGGTGACGTACCGGCCTTTCTCGTATTCGTAACCGCGAATCAAATCGGCGTATTCGACTTTCTCGTTGCACACCGAACAGTGCCGCTCGTTGAAGATGCGGCCTTCATCGGTCTTGTGCAAGAAGTTGAAGCGCAGGTCGCTGCTGCGGACGGCCGTGTACAACTTGACCGGAATAGTGACCAGGCCGAACGAGATCGCACCGGTCCAAATTGCGTGTGCCAAGCTACCCCCAGAGAGAACGTGCGGATGAGAGAGCGCCTTCGAGATGCTGGGGTATCCAGCCCTCGGCGGCCCAGGGGTCGCCGCTCTTTTTTACTAGGCCGGCAACGTTGCCGATGGTCCAGCGCGCCATCTCGTCGCTCGTGCCGGTTGCCCGCTTGCGGCGCATCGCCTCGACCTCCGGCCACCGCAAGGGCATCGAAACCGGTGCCGCATCGCGGGCTCGAACGCTGAACGGCGCTACGTACGTCTTGCCCTTGCCGACTTGAACGTAATCGAGGTACACGGTCCCTTTCGGCCGCTTGGCGATAGTGCGTTCGATGGTGGTTTCGGCCGGCATCACCTCGTGGACGCGACGAGCCAGCAGTTCGGCAAAGCTCTTGGCAAGCTCGTAGTCGTAATGCGGTTCGAGCGGCAAAACCAGATGCAGACCGCTCCCACCGGTGGTCTTTACCAGCGGCACCAGGCCGATGTTCTGCAGCTCCTCGCGAAATCGCAGTGCCACCCGGGCCAACGTCGCGATGCCGCATTCAAACGGATCGAGATCGATGAGGATGAAATCGGGCGTTTCGAGCGACGGCAGATGCGAGTACCAAATGTGCAATACGATCGAGCCGAGGTTCGCGACATACGCCAGCGTCGCTTCGTCATCGCACACGACGAAGTCGATGTGATCGCGCCGCTGCGAGGCGTCAACGGCCGCGGTGCGGACCCAATCCGGCACGCCGCGCGGCTTATTCTTTTCCCAGAACGACGAGCCGTCGATGCCGTCCGGGTAGCGTTCGATCGTTAGGGGCCGGTCGCGCAGATAAGGCAGAATATAGGGCGCCATCGAGCGGTAGTACGCGACGAGATCGCCCTTCGTGTAACCGTCGCGCGGAAAAAACACGCGGTCGGGATTCGACAGCTTGACGCTGCGGCCGCCGATGTCGGTGGGGATCTCGATCCGGCGCGGACTCAGAAGCGGCACCGCACGAAGCGCACCAGTTTGCCGGCGCGGGCGATTTTACGTTTCCTCAACCGGCATCGCTCTCAAGCGCAGTCCTTTGCAATTTGCGGCACTTAGCATGCCGCGCGTATTCGGCCAAACCTCTGCAAGCCTGTTTGATCTTCCCGCCGGCGCTCCTCGGAACGCGTCGGGTTTACCCGACACATGACGTCGGACAGCTTGGGCGAAGCTCAAACGAAACACACCGAATGCTCGACGAGTCGGGCCCAAGGGCGGAATTATGCCTCCAGCTCCGCTGGGCTTACTTCGCGTTCGCGCACGATCGTCGTGGGATCTTTATCGGCCCGCAACGCGACAAACACCGGCTGACGCAAGATCTCATCGCGCGTCCACTCGGCAAACTCTATTTCTGCAACGAGCGACGGCTTGACCCAATGCGCCCGCGTATTGGTCTTGGGCCGCGTCGCAAACGGCGCGCGCTCGATTTCCAACTCCGCCAACTGTTTGCCCAACGCGCGCAGCTTGACGTGGTCGAAGCCGGTGCCGACGTGACCGGCATACACGAGCGTACTTCCGTCATACACGCCTAACAGCAGCGCGCCGAACGCGGTCCGAGAGCCGCGCGGTTCCGTCCAGCCACAGATCACGAACTCTTGCCGGCGCTTGGCTTTAACTTTGATCCATTCGCGCGTTCGGGTCGAGCGGTAGATTGACGAGCGCAGTTTCCCGATGACACCTTCGAGCGCGTTGTCGACGGCAAAACCATAGAGCTGCTTGCCCTTGCCCAGAATGTGTTTCGAGAACATGACCCCGTGATCGGCAACGATCAACGATTCCAGCCGCGCCTTGCGCGTTTCGAGCGGCTCGTCGCGCAGATCGCGACCGTCGGCATACAGACAATCGAAGGCAACGAAGGTGACCGGTGTTGCCGACGGTTTGGCGCCGTTCGAAAATCGTTTATCGCGCGATTGCAGCGCCTGAAACGACGACCGCCCGAGTGCATCGAGAATACAGATTTCGCCGTCGACCACGATCGGCAACGAGGCAAACGCCGTACTCAACTCGGCCAGCTCGGGAAATTGCCCCAATAAATCGTTCCCGGCGCGCGAGGTGAGCGTGACGCTACCGGCAGCGTCGATCGTGGCTATCGCGCGGTAGCCGTCCCACTTCAACTCGAAGAGCCAGGCGTCGTCGTCGAAGGGCGCGTCTACCAGGGTGGCGAGCATGGGCGTGCCGACCGTCGGTACCGGCTCGCGTTTCGCGCGCCGGGTCGCACGCTTCGGCGCCGTTGCCGCGGGCCGATCGCTTTGCCACTGTTGCTCCGTCTTCGCGTCACGCTTGATATCGGCCAGCGTCTTACCGGTTTTGACGCTCTGCTCGTGCGCATCGACCGTCCACTCCGGATCGACGAACGCATCGCGATCTTTAATGAGCAGCCAGGGTTCACCGCTCTGATCGCGCGAGTTGCGGATTCTTATAAGCGAGAACATGCCTTTAAGTTTTTTCCCGGCTAAAATAAACTTAATTTTACCGGTCGCAATCTCCGCGACCGGGTCGGTGCCTTCGGCCAGCGTGTAGGTGCCCTCATCCCACACGATCACTTCGCCCGCGCCGTAATTTCCGTTGGGGATGATACCCTCGAAGGTGCGATAATCGTAGGGGTGATCTTCAACGTGCATGGCCAAGCGGCGCTCGCGCGTATCGAGCGAAGGCCCCTTGGGAATCGCCCACGACGCTAGGACGCCGCCCGCTTCGAGCCGGAAGTCGTAGTGCAGCCGGGTGGCCCGGTGCTTCTGAATGACGAAGCGCAAACGCCTCGAAGGTTTCCGCGCGGCGCCCTTGGGCTCGGGGGTATCGGCAAAATCGCGTTTGCGAACATATTCGGCGAGCGGATCGCCGGCCGCCGGCGGCCGTTCGGCGGCAAGTCGCGTGCCGGCGGCAGCGTTGGGCGAACGGCCGGGTGTCAATTGCACGTAAAGTTCCGCCCGTTACTGCTCGAACCAAGCGACTCTTCCGACACCTTAAGCATGGTAACCGAATCCTGATGGGTGCGCTGGTAACGGCGCGTCGCGCCGTGCATAAACGAGCATACCCGTGAAAGCACCGCGTATCGTACGCGCCCTCACGGCACGCCTGACGCAACCGCTACAACGCGCGAGCCGTCTCGATGCATTAGCCGCCCACTTGCCCGACGCCATCGTCGAGTTGGGCTTCGACGGTCGCCTGCGGTATGTCTCGCCGAACGCGTTGCCGGCCTTCGGCGCCGATCCGGCGGCGCTGCTCGGAACGGCGTTGCGCACGCTCTTGCACCCGGACGACCGGCCGCATTTCGACCGGGTCATCGGAGCGGCGGGCCCACACGCCCCGCTAATCTGTCGCGTGTTACGCTCTGACGGTAGTCTCGTGCGGACCGAATTCGCGTTTCGCACCGTGACCGATGCCGCGCAAGTGCCGACGGGCATCGTGGCTGCCCTGCGCGCGATCTCCGCCGCGCCCGGACCGGCCACTCCCGGCGATGTACCGGCGCTGCACGGGCTCGCGACCCAGCCCGGTCAAGTTGGTATCTGGGAATGGAATCTCCTAACGGACACCTTTCGCGGGGATGCGAACCTGTCCGCGCTTTACGGCTCGGACGCCCGGCCCTCGGCCCAGAGCATCGTCGCCTGGACGGCGACTCTGCATCCCCAAGACGTCGAACGCGTCATAGCCGAGATGCAACGCGCCGTTGCAACGGTTATGCCGTTTGATTCGGAGTTTCGCGTGCGGTGGCCAAACGGCGACGTGCATCACCTGCGCGCGCTGGCGACCGTCATCTGTGACGCGGCCCGGCGACCCCTACTTCTGGTCGGCACCAACTGGGATGTTACCGAAGTGCGGGTGCTCGCCGAACGCCTGCGCGAAGAAAAACAGCGGCTGCTCGAAACGGCGAAAACGCTCGAGGTGACCGCCAAATTCGCTCAAGAAGCAAGTCGCGCCAAAACCGAATTTCTTGCCCGTGTCAGCCATGAGATTCGAACGCCGATGAACGGCATCATCGGCTTCACCACCCTCTTACTCGATAGCGGCGTGAGTCGCGATCAAATGCAATTGCTGACGTATCTCAAGGATTCCGGCGAATCGCTGCTGGCCGTCATTAGCGACATACTCAATATCGCGAAGATCGAAGCCGGTAAACTCGAGCTTGCATTCGTTCCGCTGTGTCCGCGCGAACTCGTCGACAGCGCGATCTCCATCGTTCGGGCTGACGCGCATGCAAAGGCGATCGAGATAACGGTCGACGTTAGCGACGACATTCCGCAATGGGTGCGCGGCGATCCGACGCGCCTGCGCCAAATACTGCTCAATCTGCTCACCAATGCGCTAAAATTTACCGATAGCGGCCGAGTCGGGCTGGCGCTTCGGCGCGGCGTCGATCGCAACGGAACAGCGAATTTGCACTTCGCCGTCAGCGATACCGGCGTCGGCATCCCGGCCGCCAGCCGGCACCTGCTTTTTACCGAGTTTGCTCAACTCGAAGGCCGGGCCGCGCACGCCCGCGGACCCGGACTTGGTCTAGCGATTTGTAAGCGGATCGTCGAAGCCATGGGCGGCCGCATCGACGTCGAAAGCGCTACCGGCGTGGGCAGCACGTTTTGGTTCGAGATCGCACTCGAAGTCGTCAACGCGCCGGCCGGCTCAGCGGCACCCGCGTGTGTCTCGCCCGGGCGCCGGATTCTCATCGTCGACGATAATGCGATCAATCAGATCCTGGTCAAGAACTTGCTGACCCGCGATGGCCACGATGTCGCGCTGGCAGCCAACGGACAGGAAGCGATTGCGGCCGTCGTCAGCGGAGCGTTCGATCTGGTGTTGATGGACATGCAGATGCCGGTGATGGACGGCGTCGCGGCAACGTATGTGATTCGCGCACTCGATGCGCCCGCCGGTAACGTGCCGGTTGTCGCGCTCACGGCTAACGCGTTGCCCAAGGAAATCGCCCGCTGCATGCGCGCCGGCATGAACGCCCACCTCGCCAAACCCATCGATCGCGAGCTACTGCGCGCGGCGATCGACACGTGGACTGCTCGCGCACCGGTCACGGCCACGTCCGAAAACATTTCAGATTGCGGCGCCGCCTCGCTCGTGCACGCACTCGGCGATCGGCCGTCCGAAACGCTACCGGCATAGCGCCCAGGGCCGGCCCGGTTGGCGCCGTACTTCCGCCGGAGTGGCCTCGGTATGACGGATCCAACGGCGAACGGATACGCGCTGCTCGGCATCGTGCTGTGCCTCGGCGGCGGCGCCTTCGCGCTCCGACGCGCGCGGGCCGAGCGCACGTTTTATGCCGGTGCCGTTTACCATATGACCGCCAAATCTCATCGCTGGTTCGCCGCGCTGAGCGGCGCGTTTCTTGCGGCATTCGGATTGGCGTTGCGTTGGCCGGTTCTTGTTATACCCTTGCTCGCCGTCTATACGCTGCTACTCATATTGTACGCAAGTTCGTTCGCTCGCGGCTTTAGCGGCGAAGACGAGTAACGCATCGCTCGAGGTCACATGTTCGCGCGATAGACCGCGTTCCAATACCACGCGCCCCACACGCCCATGACAATCGAGATCGCGATGAGGACGCGCCACACCACGGGCAGTTTGCGTCGCGCAGCGAGCACCATGAGCGTAAAGAGGAACGGTTCAAAATCGAGCGCGTGGCGCATGCCGAATTGAATCGCTCCGTTGACGTAATACATGAACGACGGGATCGCCGCCAACAGCGTCGCACACCAGAGTGCGACGACCAGCGGCACCGGACGCCGCACGAAGAACGCGAGGGCCAAAGCGGGACTCGTCCAGGTCAGCGCAACACCGCTCTGCGGCGGCACGACATACGGCGCGGCGTTAAGCAGTTCGGGGGCTTGAACGAAAAACGACCACAGCTGCATCGGCACATTACTCAGGCCGAACGGTGAACCAACGACATTTCCGACGTCGACATCCTGATGGAAGAATATCGTATGCCCGCTATCCCACGGAACATGCCAGCGCACTTCGTTATACGCTACCCACACCGCCGCGAACGGCAGCCAGGCGATGGCTGCCGGCACCAGCGCGCGCCAACGTCGTCGCTCGACGGCGAAGCCGCAGGTCAACCAGTACACGATCGCCGGCAAGGTCAATACGACCGTGAAGCGCGACGCGCACGCTAAGGCAAAATAGAGCGCGACGACGATCGGCCGGCCGGCGCCCGCGAGCTCGCATAACGTTAACAGTAAAAACGCGGCGCTCGCGACGTGCGCGATATACCACACGTCGCCCAGCATCGCGCACCACATGAGATCCGTCCCGAGCAGCATGAATGCCGCGAGCCAATCCGCAATAGCCGCACTCGTACCGAGATTGCGAGCCAGTTGCCAGGCCGCACCGGTGGCGACGCCGGCCAGCATGCAGGCCAGCACGGTTTGATTTGCCGCCGTATGCCACACCGCCACAAACGGCAGCAGCAAAACTCCGGGCAGCGGATCGTTGACGATATAGCGCCGGCCGTCGAAGAGCACGGCGTCGATATAACTACCCGGCCAGTCGATCCAAATGCGGCCGTGCAGCAGCGCGTCGGCGAACAGCACGTAATTGTTGTACGGCGTCGAGCGGCCATGTGCGAACGCGGCGCTAATGACGAAACCGGCGAGTCCGACGAGCCAAGGCCGCAGCGCCGCGCGACTCACGGAAGCGCCAGCGCCGCGAACAGATGCGGCGCGGGGGTCAGAATATCGGTATAGCGAATGCGCACGCCGGTCACCGCGAGCACCGGATCGTCGCTAACGAACGTGATCGGCCGGCGCGCGATCCAGCGCGGATAGTATGCGGTATAATCGGTCGGCCAGCCGGTGACCACGATTCGATCGCCCAGCCGCTTTTCGACGTACGCCGCATAGGCTAACGGCGTCGCATACATCCAAGGTGCAACGATGATCGCATGCGGTCCGGTTTCGCGCACGATCCGGTCGACAAAGCGGCGTGCGGCATCGTCGTGCGCACCGAATGCGAACCGATTGGCGTACACGTTACCGGCCGCCACAAAGAGAAACAACCCACCCACGGCAGCGACGAGCGCGCGCGGCGGGTGGGATAACCCGCCGCGCGCCAGCACGCCCGCACCGATCCCCAACAACAGCCCGATGGTCCAATATGATGGTAAAAAATATCGTTCGGGATCGGACTCCGCCGGATAGGCCAGCACGAACAAGACCGGACCCAGCGAACCGCCGACGATACCCGCGGCAACGAGCGGACTGCGCCGGACCAGCACGACCAGACCGATCGCGGCGATGACCATCACGCCGCCGGCTAAATCGCCGACCGCGGCTCGGCCGTAGCGGGCCGGCAGCTTCGCCAACACGGCCGGATCGATCAGCCGCCGCAGCGCCGTGGCCGCGCCGAACTCACCGCCGCCGACTTCGGCCCGGAAACCCCGCCAGGTCGACGGATGATCGGTGTCCCAAAACGGCCGGCCCGGCGGCAGCCCAAGCGCCAAGGTCGGATCGCGCCGCTGCTCGTACACGACCGCGCTCCGCAGCGGCAAATACGCATAGCAGCCCGCAACCACGAGCGTGCCCAGCGCCACGCACCCGACGATGCGGCGGCGCGGCGGCCGGCGCGCCAGCGCCGCCAGCGCCACTCCCGGTACCACCAGAATCGTGCCGCTGTGAACGCCGAGTGCTAGCGCCGCGGCGAGCGCGCAGGCCGGCAGCAGGCCGGGCGCGCCGGTTCGATACCAGCGCAGCGCGCACCAAAACGCGACGCTCAGCGCCGCCAACGCTACGGCATGCACGTCGGCATGCGTCGCATGATCCCATGGGACGCGCGTTACGGCGAAGACGATGGCCGCCCCGAGCGCGAAGACCGGCTCGACCCCGAGTTCCAATAGTGCGGCGCTCAAGGCCGCGGACGCGGTCGCCATGCCGACCGCCGCGAGCAAATTCATCCGGTACGCCGGATCGCCGCAGACGAGCACATGCGACCAGAGCCAGCCGATGAGCACGAACGCCGGAAACCCCGATGGGTGCGCGATGCCTAAAATATACGGGACGGTTTGCAGTTCGCCCGTATCCCAAAAGTCGAGGCCCGGCCGCAGCGATGCGACGTAGATGCACAGCGGCACGACAAACGCGAGCAGGCACGCGCCCGTGAAACGGAGGCGGTAGTTCAAGGGCGTGCAACTACGCCGGTGATGCAGCCGAGCCTTTCCCGTTCGCCGCGGGTCGTTATCGCCGAGCAATTCGCCGAGCACGGTTTGGCCGTGTTGCGCGACCACGGCATCACGATCGATTCGCAAGTCGGCCGGACGCGCGCCGAACTCGTGGTGGCGCTTGCCGAGGCCGATGGACTCATCGTGCGCTCCGAAACACGCGTCGATCGCGATCTGCTCGCGGCCGGTCCGAAACTCAGCGTGGTGGCACGCGCCGGCGTCGGCGTGGATGCAATCGACGTCGATGCCGCCACCGACGCCGGCATCGTCGTTCTCAATACGCCGGGCGCCAACACGATCGCGGCGACCGAACAGACTTTCGCGCTGATGCTGTCGCTCGCGCGCCGGACGCCGGCCGCCGTGCAGTCGCTGCGCGAAGGACGCTGGGATCGTAAGCCGTTCATCGGCAGCGAACTCTTCGGCAAAACGCTGGGCATCGTCGGCTTGGGCCGCATCGGCGGCAATGTCGCCTCGCGCGCGCGCGCCTTCGGCATGCACGTGATCACGTACGATCCATACATCAGCGCCGCGCGCGCCGAGGCGTTTGATGCCAAGCTCGTCGACCTCCCAACGCTCCTGCGGACCGCCGATATCGTGTCGCTGCATGTGCCGCTCACGAACCATACGCTGGGCATGATCGACGGCGCCAAATTAGCATTGCTGCAGCCACACGCCACGATCGTGAATTGTGCGCGCGGCGGCGTGATCGTCGAAAGCGATCTGCTCGCGGCACTCGATGCCGGTGTGCTCGCCGGCGCGGCGATCGACGTGGTCGCCCAAGAACCACCGCCGCCCGACGGTACCGGAGCGCAACTCCACCGCCATCCCAAAGTCTTCGCGACGCCGCATTTAGGCGGCTCGACCCATGAAGCGCTCGAACGCATCGCCACGGAACTCGCGCATGATGTTGCGCGCGTATTGCTCGGCGGCCCGGCCAACGCCGCGGTCAACGCACCCGTGCCCGATGGGCCCGAAGCCGAACGCGTGCTGCCGTTCATGGAAGTCGCCTACCGCATGGGACGCTTCTATCCGCAACTCGCGGACGAGACGCAATTGCCGTCGTTCTCTCTAACGTTACAAGGCGATCTGGCCGACGTTCCCGCCGACGCGCTGGTGCGGGCGTTCTTGTCGGGATTTCTACAGATGACCACCGACCGGCGTGTATCGGTCGTCAATGCGGATGCCATCGCGCGCGAATTAGGCGTGCATATCGATGCCCGGGGCGAACGCGGCACGTCGATCTATGCAAGTTCGCTGCGCATCGCGGGCGGGAAGACCGCGCTGACCGGAACGTCGGTGAGCGGCGTACCGCGAATCGTCGAAGTCGACGGCTATGAAATCGACGCGACGCCGATCGGCGCGATGCTCATCACGCAGCATCGCGACGTCCCCGGCATGATCGGTAAAGTCGGGACGCTGCTCGGCCAGCAAAATGTCAACATCTCCACCATGCAAGTCTCGCGCAACGCGATTGGCGGCGATGCGATCATGGTGCTCGCGATCGACCGTCCGGCGGATGACCGCACCATCGCGGCACTCCGCGCGCTGCCCGACATCAACTCGGTGCGTTCGCTCTCGATCTAGTCGTGCAGGTGTATGTCGCGCGCCACGGCGAGACGACGTGGAATGTGGCCGGCCGTTACCAGGGCCGGCGCGAATCGGCGCTGACCGCGCTCGGCGAGCAACAAGGCCGGGCGCTGGCCGAAGCGTTCGCACACGTGCGACCGCCGATCGAACGGATCGTTGCGAGCCCCTTACTCCGCTGCAGTGCGACGGCGCAATTCGTCGCGGACCGGCTAGACCTCACGCTCGAACGTGACGACCGGCTCATCGAAATCGCGCATGGGACGTGGGAAGGGCGCCTGCGCGACGACATCGCGTCGAGCGAGCCGCTCGCCTTCCGCGCTTGGCAAGAACGGCCGGCCGAGGTCGCCTTCGACGGCGGCGAAACGTTGGCCGACGTCGCCGCGCGCTGGCGCGCATTTGCCGCGAGCTTCGACCCGCGAGTGCCCGCACTGGTGGTGACCCACGACGCGGTCGTGCGCGTCGCGATCTTGGTAGCGCAAGGGCGGCCATTGGGCGAGCTGTGGAACGTGGCAGTTGAAAACGCCGGCTATGCTGAGTTCACGGTCGACGGCGGCCGTTGGACGCTTGTTCGCGAAAACGTTACCGCGCATCTTACCGGCGTGCGCGCATCCGTCGCGGGACAGGCGTTATAACCGTCGACCTTGATCCCGTTTGCCGATTCCGCCTTAGCGTTCGGTCAGCGATCCGCTGAGCGTGTGCACCGGCGGAAGCACTTTTACGGCTGGCCGGAGCGGCTGCGCGAACGTCGACGACGGCAGCGTCGCCGGAAAGCGATACGTATAAAACATGAGCTTTTCGGTCGCGACGTCGGCCGCGACCGACGCACTCGCCGTCGCGATATACGGAACCCACCAGCGGGCATTGCTGCCGAACGCGATGCTGCCGGCGCCATCGTTGACGGTGGTGGTGAACGCGATCGTTAGCGGTAAGAAGCGAACGCCGTCGAGGGTCAGTCCGGTAACGGAGAACGAACGCCCGGATTTGGCAGTTACCCGAAAAACGTAATCGAGATGCCGCGCGTCTTTGCGTGCGCCGACATAGCGAAACGTGTAGTCGGCCGGCCGCGGCGCTAGGAGTCCGACGGTGTACCGGTTGCGCCGGCCGCGGAAGATGCGAATCTTCGGCGGCGCTAAACGCTTGCCGTCCACGGTCAGCGTTTCGTCGCGCTCGTCGGAGCCGCTGCGGAAGACGCGGTGGGTCTGGGCCAGCATGCGCAATCCCGTTTGTTCGAGCGTGTAGTCGAACGAAATAACCTTCGGCTCTTTTATTTTTGTCAGCGCCGCGGCATAGCGCGCCAGAATGACGGACGGCGCCAGGGCAGCGGGCACCGCCGACGCCGCCGCGGGACTCGGGGTGACGGGACCCGCGAGCACTTGGGCCAGCATGAAGATCGCCGCGTTCACGCGAGCGCGTGACGCATCGCCGCGAGTGCCGCCTCGGCGCCCGCGACAAGCTTCCCGCCGCCTTGCGCTTGGGCCGGTGCGCCGCCGCCTTTACCGCCGACGAGCGGCGCCGCGGCGCGGATGAGATTGCCCGCGTGTACGCCGGCCCGCACCGCGTCGTCACTGGCGCTCACGAACAGCGACGCCGCGTCGCCGTCGACGCCGACGAGTGCGATAACCCCGCTGCGCAAGCGCGAGCGAATCGCGCCCGCGAGCGTGCGGACCGCCTGCGCATCGGCTTCGGGAACGATCGCCGCCACCAGCATCGTGCCGTTCAGCTCTTCGGCGCGCTCGACATACGCCTTGGCGTCGGCCGCTGCCAAGCGCGCATGCAGATCGGCCAACGACTTTTGCAGATCGCGGACGTCGGTTTGCAAGCGACCGACGCGCAGCGTCAATTCGTCCGGCTTGGCCGATAACGTATCCGCGAGTTCGGCCAACACATCTTGCTGCTTTTCGACATACTGCTCGGCAGCTTTCGAAACGACGGCTTCGATGCGCCGGACGCCGCTACCGATCGACGCTTCGCTCAAAATCAAAAATAACCCAAGCTCGCCGGTCGTCACGGCGTGCGTTCCGCCGCAGAATTCGACTGCCGGGCCGGCATTGACGACCCGCACCAGTTCAGCGTATTTTTCGCCCGCCATCGAGATCGCGCCGCTGCGTTGCGCTTCCTCGATCGGCATCTCGACGGTATGCAGGTGGTAGTCGGCGCGGATCAGTTCGTTGACGCGCTGGGTGACGGCGCGCCGTTGGGTGACGCTCAGCGCGCCCACCGGGCTTCGAAAGTCGAACCGCATGCGCTCGGTGCCGACCCACGAGCCGGCTTGCACGACCTCTTCGCCCAGCACGTCGCGTAGCGCGCGCTGGAGCAAGTGCGCTGAGGTATGGTGGCGCCGGACTTCTTCGCGCCAAACCGGGTCGACGCGCGTCGCAACCGCGGCACCGAGCATGAACGATCCGCTCACGACGCGTCCGCTATGCGCGATCGCGTCACCGATATACTGCGTGTCGCCGACCTCGAACGAACCGTCGGCGCTGCTGATGATGCCGCGGTCGCCGATCTGACCGCCTTTTTCGGCATAGAACGACGTGCGGTCGAGCACGATTTCGCCGGTCGCGCCGGCTTCGAGCACGTCGACCGGCACGCCGGCGGACAGCAGTGACAGCACCGTTCCATCAGACTCTAAGCCGGCGTAGCCGACGAACGAACTCCGCAGCGCCGGCAGATCGTTCACGTTGACTACGGCACGCTTTGATTTCGCGTCACTGCGCGCGCGTTGTCGCTGTTCGTTCATGCTGCGCTCGAAGGCTTCCATGTCGGCGCTGACGCCGCGTTCGGCGGCAATTTCGCGCGTCAGTTCAGAGGGAAAGCCGAACGTGTCGTGCAGCCGGAAAACACTGGGGCCGTCGAGCGCGCGCGAACCGTCGGTAAGCGCGGCCTCGATGAGCGTTGCGAGTAATTCCGAGCCTCGATCGAGCGTCCGAATAAACGCTTGTTCCTCTGTCCGTAACGCGTTTTGCACGTCGGCTAAGCGGCTTTCGAGCAGCGGATAGCCCGACCGCAGCGACGCCGTCACGGCGCCGGCCAGCTGCGGTAAAAATTCGCGCGGATAACCGAGCAGCCGGCCATTGCGGATGGCGCGCCGGATCAAAAAACGTAAGACGTAGCCCCGGTCGGTGTTCGATGGATAAACACCATCGGCGATAAGGAACGTGACGGCGCGAGCGTGATCGGCGATGATGTTGCGGCGCACCAGCTGTTCGCTAGGTTCGAGCGACGTCGCGCCGACTGGCGGCTGCGCAGCGATGATGTCGGTAAATAAATCGGTTTCATACATCGACGCCTTGCCGTTGACGACCGCGAGCAGGCGTTCGAAACCGGCCCCGGTGTCGATGTTCTTACTCGGCAGTTCGCCCAGCGTTCCGTTGGCGGCGCGGTCGTACTGCTGGAACACGAGGTTCCAAATTTCGACGTAGCGGTTACCCCGGTTCGGACCCGTGTCGTCGGGACCCGCGGCGTTGCGCGCGCCGGTGTCGTAAAAGATTTCCGAGCACGGACCGCACGGACCGGTCGGACCCATGGTCCAGAAATTATCTTCGTCCCAGCGCGTGATGCGCTCGCCCGGGAGACCGATCTCGGTTTCCCACAACCGCTGCGCTTCATCGTCACCGACGTGAACCGTCACATACAGCTTGGATGCATCGAGTTTGAGGACGCCGGTAAGGAACTCCCACGCAAAGCGGATCGCCTCGCGCTTGTAGTAATTGCCGAAACTAAAGTTGCCCAGCATCTCGAGAAACGTGCCGTGCCGGCCAGTGCGCCCAACGTTCTCGATATCGCTCTTGGCGCCGGCGACACGCAAACAGCGTTGCACGCTCACCGCGCGCGGCGCCGGCGGCGCGATGTCGCCGAGGAACGCCGGAACGAACGGCTCCATCCCAGCGATGGTGAAGAGCGTCGTCGACAAGGCATCGGGGATCAGACTGGCCGACGCGACGTGTTTGTGACCGCGTTCGACGAAGAAATCGACGAAGGCCGCGCGCAATTCCTGGGAAGTCATAGCAGCCGATAAAAGTTCACGCGCGACCGGCAAAGGCCCTCGCTACGGCCAGCGCGCGTTCTGCAGCACGACCCGCCGGCCGTCCGGATCCTCGAACGTGCGGCCAAGCCGGTCCCAGTACGGATTCACGGCCGCAACCGGCGTAAAGCCCACGCTTGTCATGCGCTGCAGCGCCGCGAGCCACTCGTCGCGTTCCGGCAGGTACAGGACGAGCAGATCTTCGGAATCGGCGGGACCGGCGGGTTGCGCATCGCGGCGGTGGGTGAACTCCAAATGATACGGGGCGTGCGGCAAGCCCAGCATGATGCCGTCGAAGCCGGCGTGGTCTTGAAACGAACCGATGACCGCGAAGCCGAGACCGTCACGGTAGAACGGCAGCAGACCGGCGATATTGCGCGTCGGCCGCGCGACGCGTAAGGTGGGAACGTCCATAGACATCACCACATACGGCAAACCCGGCCAGGCACTCTGCCGCGGGAGACATGATCTGTGCCCGCGCAGAAGACGCGCTCGTGGAGAACGGCGTGGAGAAGCTCCAGCGGTCGCTGCCCCGCGCGGCGTATGTCGATGCGGAGTTCTTCGCGCGCGAGCGCGCGGCAATCTTCTGGAATCAGTGGTTCCAGGTCGGCCGCAGCGAACACCTTAGCGCCGTCGGTGCGTACCGCGTGTGTGAGATCGCGGGCGAGAGTATTCTCGTGGTGCGCGGTGCGACGGGGCTACACGCGCATTTTAATTTCTGCCGTCATCGCGGTAGCCGCCTGATGTGCGGCGACGGTAGGCTGCGCGGCGCGATCGTGTGCCCGTACCACGCCTGGAGTTACGCGCACGACGGGTCGCTCATCGGTACGCCGTTTATCGAGCGCGCCGCGTTGCCCGACGAACTTGCGGGCCTCTACCCCGCGAGCGTAGCCGAATGGGGCGGCTTCGTGTTCGTGCGCATTACGCCGGACGAGACGCTCGATGCGAATGCGTCGCTCGCGCGGCAACTCGATGCGATACCCGAACGCGTGATCCGCTATCCGCTCGCCGAATTGCGAACGGGCCATTCGATCCGGTACGAGGTCGCGGCGAACTGGAAAGTGCTGCTCGAGAATTATAACGAATGTTATCACTGCGCGGGGGTCCATCCTGAGTTATGCCGCATCGTGCCGAGTTTCCGGCGTAACGGCGGCGCGGGCCTCGACTGGGAGAACGGCATCGAGCATCGCCCCGGCGCAACGACGTTCACGCGCGACGGCACGACGACACGTGCGCCGTTTGCCGCACTCGACCACGACGAACGCGTGCGCCATAAAGGCGAACTGGTGTATCCCAACATGCTGTTAAGCCTGTCAGCCGATCATGTCGCCGCATTCACGCTGTGGCCGCTCGATACGAGCCGCACCACCGTCGTGTGCGACTTCCTGTTTCATCCCGCCGAAATGCAACGCCCGAATTTCGATCCGCACGACGCCGTCGAGTTTTGGGATCTGGTCAATCGGCAAGACTGGCACATTTGCGAACAGGTGCAAGCCGGCATGTCATCGCGCGCGTTTCGCTTCGGCTATTATGCGCCTCTCGAGGATGCCAGTCTTGATATCCGGCGCTATCTTGCCGCGCGGCTGGGGCCGGCTGCCGTTGAAACGCCATGAGCACGCCGCTGCGTTACGACGCCATCGTCCTGGGCTTGGGCGGCATCGGCAGCGGCGCCGCGTATTGGCTCGCCAAGCGCGGCGCACGCGTGCTCGGTCTCGAACAATTCGCGTTCGGTCACGTGCGCGGTGAATCGCACGACCACTCGCGCATCATCCGGCTCTCGTATCACACGCCGCACTACGTACAGTTGGCCCAAGCGGCGTACGCGGCGTGGGCGGCGCTTGAAGCCGATAGCGGCGAGATCGTCGTGACGCGGACCGGCGGCTTGGATCTCGGGCCGCGCGACGGCGCGATTCCGCTCGCGCACTATGCCGCGAGCATGCGCGTTTGCGGCGTGCCGTTCCAAGAGCTCGATGCCGCCGCGATCCGTGCGCGCTGGCCGGCGTTCACCATCGGCGACGACATCTGGGGATTGTATCAAGCCGACGGCGGTTTTGTCGCCGCCGCGCGTGCAACGGCGGCCCATCAGCGCGCCGCCCGCGCATTCGGCGCCGATCTCCGCGAGCATGCGATGGTAACGGCGCTGCGCGATCTCGGCGGTGAGATTCGGGTTGAGGCCGGTGGCAAGTCGTACCGGACGCGCAAGCTGATTATCGCGGCGGGTCCGTGGAGCGCTCGCGCCTTGGCGGCATTCGACGTGTCGATCCCGCTGGAAGTGACGAAAGAACAAGTTACGTATTTTGCGCCGGCCGAGCCGCGCCGATTCGCGCCGGACCGCTTCCCGGTGTGGATCTGGATGGACGATCCATCGTTCTACGGTTTCCCGGATTTGGCCGGAGCCGGTGTCAAAGTCGCCCAAGACGCCGGCGGCAAGGCCGTCGACCCCGACCTGCGAGGCTTCGATCCGGATCCCGAAATCAGCTCGCGCATCCGGACGTTTCTATCGGCGCGGCTGCCGTCGCTGCTGGGCCCGGAACTGGTTACGAAAACCTGCCTCTATACACTCACGCCGGACCGGGATTTCGTTGTTGATACGCTGGCCGAGCATCCCAATGTGTGCATCGCAATCGGGGCGGGACACGCGTTCAAATTCGCCTCGGTTTTAGGCCGCACACTCGCGGAGACGGCGCTCGACGGAACCTCAGCCTTCAGGCTCCCGGAATTCCGCCTCGATCGCCCAATCCTGCGCCTGGCGGCCCCCCCAAAAACGTACATGATCTAGCGGTCGCCTACCGCAAATCGAGGGGAACGTCCCGATAAATTGCGGCCCATGCTGCCGCCTGACTTGACAGCGGGTAGCGGATTTGTCTATATAACTATTAGGTTATGAAACTAGTCAGTTATGAAACAAGTGTTCTCGAGCGCCTAGACGCGACGTTTATGGCGCTTGCGGACCCCACGCGGCGCGCGATTTTGGCTCGGCTTGCCGAGAGCGAGCTATCCGTGACGGAGCTGGCCGCTCCGTTCGCGATGAGTCAGCCGGCAATCTCCAAGCACCTTAAAGTGCTCGAGCTCGCGGGCCTTGTCTCGCGCAGACAGGATGCGCAGCGGCGGCCGTGCCGGATTGAGGCCGGACCTCTGGCAGAAGTGACGGGCTGGCTCGAAGGCTACCGACGGCTGTGGGAAGGCAATTTCCAGCGGCTCGATGCGGTGCTCGATGAGTTGAAAGCGGTTGCAACCGGATCGAAGCACACCAAGCGACGGAGGAAATAACAATGAAACTCGGGGCGTCCGCGCACCAACTGGAAGTAACAACACCGACCGATCGTGATATCGTCATGACGCGCGTCTTTGACGCACCGCGAGAACTCGTATTTGACGCGTTTACGAAGCCCGAGATTGTCAAACGGTGGCTGCTCGCGCCGGAAGGCTGGACGCTCGCGGTCTGCGACATCGATTTAAGAGTCGGCGGCGCATTCCGATACCTCTGGCGCAACGGCGCGGATGGGCAAGAGTTCGTCGTGAGCGGCGTCTACACCGAAATCACGCGACCCGCGCGCGTCGTCCATACCGAGCAATTCGATGATCCCAGGTATCCGGGCGAATCGCTCGAGACGTGGACCTTTGACGAGCGGGACGGTGTAACCATGTTTACGATGACGCTACTGTATGATTCCATGGAAGCGCGCAACAGGGCTCTCGAATCCGGCATGGAGCAAGGTACCGCGGCATGCTACGATCACTTAGCCGCTCTCTTGGCGTAACCTCGCCCGACGCAATTGCGGCGGCGAATCCGCCAGCCCGTATTACCCGGGTGGCGTGATGATCGACCATGCGGCTAATCTGCTCGTGATCGATCAAAACGAAGCATGTCCTACGGGGCTGCCGCTTCGATCTTGGCATCGGTCACAGCGCAGCCTCGGCGTTGGGACAGCCCTCGATATGGACAACGGCATTCGGAATGACAATCGACCGCGGGCCGTTGCCATCGTCGATGGCGAACGAGCTGGCCTTCGCCCGGATCACGGCCTTCAAATGCGGCGCCGCCGGATACCGGGTCTACTTTGGCAGATCGGAGCCGAGCTACCAAAATTTAACTCGGTTTCTTCGGTTACACCATTGATGGAAACTGATCGCCCGCCGGCAAGGTGGTCCTTTGCGGAGTTTCCCGGCGCCGCCGCGCCTAGCAATTCCACGCCTAAGAAAAAATTAAGAAAGCCTTCAGCCGGTTCGCCGCTGGAGCGACTTTCTTCGAGTCAAGCGTGCAAAAATTGATATTCCAGCTTGATACTCACAAAAAAGAATGTCGATACCAACCCGTTCGCGGTCGTTGAGGCAAATTATCGAAACGGAACAGATCGACTGAATTTCGCGCTTAGCACGGAATCATTGTCAGCTTCCCGCGAGACCACATCCCAGACCTGCGCGACGCAACACCGGCAGACATGGCCCAAGTGGAGATCACGCTTGGCGGTGATGGCATTTCTCTTTGTTCGATCAATGTCGATATCTCTGTCCCTGGGTTGCTCGCCGAAAAACTTAGGAGCGCCGTTTCTCGCCACAACGGACAAAACAAAAGGCGCGAAAAGCCTTGCCAAGGCTATAGCAGCTAAAGAAAATGGCCGAAAAGGCGGACGACCGAGCGAAAGAAAAGGCACGCGTCTAGGCGTTTCATGGGAGAATGCCGGTCTATAGTTTTGAATGATGATAGCAGCCAGGAATTTGAGTTGCCCGATGATGCCGTCCTCTTGCGCCTCCAAGCGATAATCATCGAGGACTTTATCTGTGAGGACCATATCGACACTGGCCCTCTCTGATGGCCGAAACTGAAGCGCAATAGCCGAAAGACTGATCCTCGATGATGAGCAACACTCTCGAGTCACCTATCAGGATTTGACTCGCTCCGTTTACGAGAATGGTCTCAACCAATCGCGGAACGCGAAGCCTCTGCCTTGATGGGCGATTGCCATTGCTCGATCAATCAAAGGCTCGAAACGATGCGCGCTTCGGGCCCATCGGCCGAAGGCGACAGTTGACCGATTAGACGAAGACGCGAGCTGAGAAGGAGACAGCCGTTTTGGATACATTTCTCAAGCCGCGTATTACCGCCGGGGCCATGACACTGGATGCCCGCTGGTATCTCGCGCCGGACATTTTCGCAAGCGAGCGGGAACGGCTGTTCGCGCGCGGCTGGAGCTGCGTCGGGCGGGCCGAGCAAGTCGCAAAGGCGGGTGATTTTTTCGTCGCCGAGGTCGCCGCGGAAAGCGTGATCGTCACGCGCGACGCCGGCGGCAGCGTCCGGGCCTATTTCAACGTTTGCCGGCATCGCGGAACCCAGCTCTGCACCCAGAGCCGGGGTCACTTCGCCGGTGCGATTCAGTGCCCGTATCACGCCTGGACCTACGGTTTGGATGGCCGGCTGCAGGCCGCGCGTAATATGAACGACGTACCGGGCTTCGAGCGCGGCGATTACCCGCTGATCGCAGCGCCGGTCGCCGAATACGGCGGCTTCGTATTCGTAAGCCTGAGCACCGATGTCGAGCCCTTCTCTACCACGTACGCGGCGCTGCTGCCGCGCTTTACCGACTGGTATATGGCCGAGCTTCGCGTCGCGCGAACCGTAACGTACGCTTTGCACTGCAATTGGAAGCTAATCTTTCAAAACTATTCGGAGTGCTATCATTGCCCGCTCGTGCATCCGCAACTCGAAGTATTATCGCCGTCAGATAGCGGCCGCAACGACTTGGAAGAAGGCCCGATCCTAGGTGGCTATTCGGAGATGCGTGCCGCCGGCATGAGTCTGACAACTACGGGCCGGTCAGCCCGCCCGCCCGTGGGCAGTGTCGGCGGGGCCGATTTGCAGCGCTCGTATTACTACACTATTTTTCCATCGCTACTGCTGAGTCTGCATCCCGACTACATCATGGTGCACACCATCGAACCGCTGGCCCCCGACCGCACCAACGTCACCTGTCACTGGTTGTTCGATCCGCACACGATGAACGCCGCGAACTTCGACCCGTCGGACGCCGTCGACTTCTGGGACGTCACGAATCGTCAAGATTGGCACGTTAACGAATTGACGCAACGTGGTATCGAGTCGCGCGCCTACCGCTCCGGGCCGTACGCCAATCAAGAGGGACTGCTCGCCGCGTTCGACCGGTATTATGTAGGACGCATGACCGATTAGCCGCACGATCTGGTGCCGATTGATACTCGCCCTGGGAGCGGTGATGCTGCTCGCGGTGGCGCACGCGGCGCCGGCGCGGCCACCGCGTCCGGTGCTATCCGCAACGACGGCCCTTACATGGCGCAATATCGGGCCGGCGGTTGCGGGTGGCCGGGTGGCTGCCGTTGCCGGCACGGACGCCGACCCTGAAGTCTACTACTTTGGAGCCGCCGACGGCGGCGTTTTCAAAACGACGAACGCCGGCCTAACGTGGCAAGACGTGTGGATGCGCGCGGGCGTCGGCGCGATCGGCTCGCTGGCCATCGCGCCCGAAGATAAGCAGACCGTCTGGGTTGGCACCGGTGAATCCAAACCGCGCAACGACGCGTCGTATGGCGACGGAATCTGGGTCACGCACGACGGCGGCGAGCACTGGGCCCATCGGGGACTCGCGCACACCGCGGCACTATCACGCATCATCATCGATCCGCACGATCCCAATGTGGTACTCGCCGGCGCGCTGGGCGATCCGTATCGCGACAGCACCGAACGCGGCGTATTTCGAACCGTGAACGGCGGCCGAACGTGGCGGCGCACTCTATACGCCGGACCGCAGAGCGGTATCAGCGATCTCGCTGCCGATCCGCACGATCCGCACGTCGTCTATGCCGGTATGTGGCAATTTCGCCGCGAGCCGTGGTCGTTTCGCAGCGGCGGACCGCGGGACGGACTGTATCGCTCGCACGACGGCGGAGCGCATTGGCGCCGGCTGTATGGCGACGGTCTACCGACCGATACGCTGGGCCGCATCGGCATCGCGGTCGCGCCCGGCGGCCGCGTCTACGCGCTCATTCAATCGCGTCAAGGCGTCTTGTGGCGCTCCGATGATAACGGCAGTCACTGGCGCTGCATGTCGCGCGATACGCTCATCAACCAGCGCCCGTTTTACATGAGCCGGCTCGAGGTCGATCCGGCCAACCGCGACCACGTCATGTTTCTCTCGGAGAATCTGGTCGAGACCCGTGACGGCGGACGAACGTATCACGAAGTCGTTGCAGCCGTGCATCAAGACCATCATGCATTATGGATCGCGCGCGACGGGCGGCGCATGATCGAAGCCAACGACGGCGGCGCGCCGATCTCGCTCGACGGCGGCCGGCTCTGGGATTGGCGCTACAACGTTACGCTGGCGCAGGTGTATCACGCCGGCTACGACGACGCGCGGCCGTACAACATTTGCGGCGGACTGCAAGACAACGACGTGTATTGCGGACCATCGGATTCACAAAGCACGCTCGGGATCACGAACACCGATTGGCGCGCGGCGGGCAATGACGGCGACGGCACCTGGGCGTGGCCCGAACCCGGCCACCCGGCGTCGATTTGGAATGTCGGCGTCAATCAACTCAACGGCCAACTCGGCATCTTCGATCTGAGCTCACGCCAAGATTACGACATTACGCCCGACGTCCACGATACGAATGGCCGCGCGCTGGCCGGATTGCCCCATCGCTTCAATTGGGAAGCCCCGATCGCGTTCACGACCGCGGCGCCCGGCGTTGCGTATTTTGGTGGTAATGTGGTGTTTGCCACTCGCGATCGCGGACGAACGTGGCAGCCGATCAGTCCTGACCTCACGCGCAACGATCCGGCCAAACAGCAAGTCGCCGGGGGACCCGTCAATCCCGACGTTTCCGGCGCGGAATTCTACGATACGCTGCTCGACATCGCGCCGTCGCCACTCGATGCGAACGTGATCTGGACGGGTTCGGATGACGGGCTCGTGCAGCGTACGATCGACGGGGGCGCGCACTGGCGGAATGTCGCGCCGCCGGCGCCGGCGTGGGGCCGCATCGAAACGGTCGAGGCGTCACACATTTCCGTGCAGCGGGCATACGTCGCCGTCGATCGGCATCTGTCGGGCGACCCGGCACCCTATCTATTCGCTACCGACGACGGCGGGACGCATTGGCGCGCGCTGAGCGCCGGCTTGCCGGCGGCCGAGTACGCACACGTCATCCGCGAAGACCCGCGCAACGGCGACGTACTGTACGCGGGACTCGAACAGGGGGTGTGGTTCAGCCTCGACCGCGGCCGGCACTGGAGCAGCCTGCGGCTGGGCATGCCGCGTGTCGCCGTGCATGACATCCGCGTGCAACCGGACGCGAACGACCTCATCGTCGCGACGCACGGCCGTGGCTTCTGGATTCTCGACGATGTAGCGCCACTCCAAGAGCTCGCCGCGACCGGCGAAGGGAACACGCCGGCACTCTTTACGCCGCGGCCGGCCATCGAAACATATCGTTGGTGGGCGAATAATTACGGCGAACATCAAGATGAGTGCTGCGCCGCGGCTGCGGCCTTTAGTGGCGCCGATCCGCCGTCGGGTGCGATCGTATCGTACTATCTCCCGTCACGCCTGCCGGCCAAACCGCGCTTGGACATCGTAACCGCCGAGGGAACGCTTTTGCGCACGTTCGCCGTACCGAATGACAGCGGCATCAACCGGTTCGTGTGGGATTTAGGCGAACGACCGCCCATCGCGTGGTCGCACGCGCGCGACTGGAATCGCGGACCGCGCACCGGCCCACTTGCCATGCCGGGTGTCTATACGCTCCGGCTTCGCGCCGGAACGAGCACGGTCGAGCAAAAACTCGAAGTGCGCGCCGACCCGCGGGCCACCTGGACCGTCGCCGATTACCGGGCGCGCCACGACTTCATCGCAACACTCGACGAAGACTACTCGGCGATCGATCGCGCGCTCAACACGCTCGACCGACAGCGCCCGCAAGCGTCGCTAGTTCAACGCAAACGGATCGACGCGGTGTATGCTAAATTTACGTCAAACCCGCGCAACTCCGAAGATCAGCTAGCGCAGCCCGACGGCCCGCGCGAACGGCTGGCGACGGTGCTCGGGACGGTCGCCCTGTCGCAGGGGCCGCCGTTGGCGCCGCATCTCCGCGAAGCCGCCGCGGTTCATGCGGCCATCGCCCGCGCGCTTGCGGAATATGCACGCTTGGTGCGTTAACGCCACGTAGCACTTGGCGTCAGCGTAACGCTACGCACGTTAGCGGCGCTTTGCGGACTTTGTGACGACCGACGACTCCGTAACGCCAGAGCGCACCGCTAGGCATTAACGGGGCGCCAAAACCACCGTGCCCAACGGTAGAGACATTGCAGATTTGGTGCCGTCCGGCTTCTCCGACGCTGCGGCGCTAGTCGCTTTCACGAGCAGCCTCGGGTGAACCGTCGCGGCTTCGTCGTCGAGTAGTTCAAGTTTTGCCGTCCGTTTACCGAAATGTAGGGAGTGGATCACGTCCGCGCCGATGCATTTCCCGAGCTTATTGCGCTACGCCGCCGAGCGACGTATTTCTTCGTAGCGCTCTTGTGGCTGCATCTGCCACTCGTGATCTGCGTCGCCGCGGCGTACCACACGAGCTGGGTTGCCTTCGGCCTTTTCGCGACGGCACTCGCCGCTTCGGCCACGCTTGCGGCGCGGTACCAGCCTGACGCCTTTGCCACCCGTGCAACGATCGCCGTAGCGCTTAGCGGTATGGCGGTTCTGTGTGTCTATGGCGCCCAAAGCGCATGGCAGACCGATTTAGGCATGTACTTCTTTGTCGTAATTGCAATGCTCGCGGCGTTCTGCGATTGGCGGCCGGTCGCAATCTCGGCAGCCGTTGCGTCGCTGCACCCGCTTCTCCTACACCTCGCAATGCCGGCGTTCGCGTTACGTTTCGACGGCGGCCTGGGCCGAATCGCCCTGCACGCAGCGCTGATCTGCGTCGAATGCGGCGTCAGTATGTGGAGCATCGCGCAGATTCGTACGCTCTTGCGCACGACCGCCGCACGCACCGCAATCCTCTCGCAAAACGCGGCGACGGATGAGCCGGCCGCCGATCAACGCGCCGAAGTCGACCTGCGACATACGGCCTTTCATGACGATCTTACCGGCCTGCGCAGCCGCTCGTATTTCATGCAACACTTAGCAGCTTCGCTCGAAAGAGGACGTCAGCGTCCGGATGTTTTTCACGCGGTGCTCTTTTTAGATCTCGACCGCTTCAAGCTCGTTAACGATAGTCTCGGTCATAGCGCCGGCGACCTGCTTTTGGTTTGCTTCGCGCAGCGTCTCGTAGAGACCGTTCGACCCGGTGATACCGTTGCGCGTTTGGGCAGCGATGAATTTACCGTGCTGCTGGACAATATCGCCGACGCTTCGCAGGCAATCGCTATCGCCGAACGGATCGCGCGTACGCTCGATACGCCGTTCATGCTTGCCGATACCGAGGTCTTCTGCTCGGCCAGTATCGGGATCGCGATAAGTTCCAACACGCGCGAACATGCCGACGAGCTGCTGCTCAGCGCCGACAGCGCGATGTATGCAGCAAAACGAATCAGCGACGGCGGCGGCGGGTACGTCGTGTATGAAGAGGCGATGCACGTCGACTCGGCCCACGCGTTGAACTTGCAAAACGACCTGCGACGTGCGCTGGAACGCAACGAGTTTCGTCTGTATTACCAGCCGATCGTTGCCCTCGATACAGGCGATACGATTGGGTTTGAGGCGCTCATCCGTTGGCAACATCCGGACCGGGGCGTCGTTTCACCGCTCGAGTTTATCAGCGCTGCTGAACAAACGGGGCTCATTGTCGGCATCGGCGCGTGGGTGCTGCGCGAAGCGTGCACGCAGATGCGCGACTGGGACGACCGGTTTGGGGCGGATCGTCTGTCGGTCATGAGTATCAACGTATCGAGTGTGCAACTGCGGCGAAGCACATTCTGTGCCGACCTGCAATCGATTCTCGATGCGTCCGGCGTCGATCCGGCCAAAGTTCAGCTGGAAATTACCGAGAGCGTGTTGCTCGACGACGCCGAACTTGTCGGCGGAACAGTTGCTCGTTTACGCGCGATGGGAATGCGCATTGCCTTCGACGACTTCGGCACCGGCTATTCGTCGCTAAGTTATTTGCAGCGGTATCCCGTCGACGTACTCAAGATCGATCAGTCCTTCGTGCGGGGCGACGAAAACGTCGCTTCAAACGCCGAATTCATCAAGACGATCGTTGCAATGGGCCGAACGCTGCGCGTGAAAGTCGTCGTTGAAGGTGTGGAAACGAGCCAGCAGTTGGAGATGGTGCGCGCGCTCGGTTGTTCCTCCGCGCAGGGATACTTTTTCGCGCGGCCCATACCGCCGGACCAAGTCCCCAAGTTTATTGCTACGGACGATAGCCGGCGCAACGCGCCACTGCTTTCGCCCATACCTTCTTAGCGCAAACCGATTCGTCGACCGGACGAAATACCGGCAATTCCTACGGGGCGAGCAATGTACTGCCGGTCGCCGGCGCCATGACGGCGCCGGTTCTCAAGCCTTGCAGCGTATCAGCGTTTGCTCTTCGCGGGTTCCTTATCTTCGAGCTGCGTCGCGGCGCTTTCCAATAACTCGCCCAATTCCGCAACTTGATCGTGCTTCGCGCCATCGGCACCTTTAGCCGCCTTGGCCGTCTCGCGACCAAGTTTGGCTAGCAGTTTGCCCACCTTACCGCCATCGATCTCATCCGCCGCGAGTTCTTCGTGTAAGTGCCCCAGGTCGGTGACGAGCGTGTGAAAGACCGCGCCGTCATATTCTTTAAGTTCCGTTTGCCACGACTCGATCGAATGACGAGCGGCCGCGATCCCCATCGATGCTACGCCGTCCTTCAAGTGTTTGATGGTTGTAGTTAAGCGTTCAGACATGTTACCTCCGACGATGTTCGTAGCGCGAATTTACCCGCAATAATCGACGTTGCCCCATTGACGCCGAAAATTTAGGCGGAACTTCCCAACGCGCTGTGTCGTCAGCGGCTCGCTGCGCCCCAGCGGATCCTAAGACGAGGTTGCCGTGCAATCCGCAAGCGACCGCCGAAACCACCCATCGCGACTGGTTCGTAACGCGATGAGTGGTGCGCGGCCGCCATGCAAACGACTCCCACCGCCGGCAATCAAGTGCAGCGTCGCGTCCGCCGCCGCGCCGAAGCCCATGCACGGCGTCGACTACAAAGCTGCGCGGTCAATCAGAAGGAATCGAATGCAATTTTTCAGAGCTTGACCCGCGCGCTCAAATAGACCGAGAACGGCTGCACGAACGAGCCGGTCGCATCGTTGTAAGGCCCGAATGACGGCTCGTACGGATAGCGTTGGAACGTTTGTACGTTGTCGGCCGGATTGTAGATGTTGCCGACCGGCGAGGTTGCATTCGTCAACCCGGTATAGCTGCAAACCTGCGAACCGAGATTGTAGGTAAATGCAGTTTTCTGGCCGCCGAAGCAGCGATTCACCACGTTAGCCAAGGTTGCGACCAATTCAACCCGTTTCGTGAGGTCGTAGGAAAGCCGGAGATTGCCGACGAGCTGCGCGGGTTGGCGGAAAGCGCCGATACCATCGAACCCGTGCGTGTACGGATTCGGGATGGCATTGAGTTGGCCGGTGCAGCTCGGGGTGGCCGCATTCGCCAGATCGGCGTTATATGACGACCCGCCGGGGGCCCCGTAGGGATAGCGCGGATCGCCCGCCGGCGAACCTAACGCTAAACAGCCTGATGCCGGATCGATCCCGGGCGTCGTTTCGGGCGAGCCGTAACGGTTGCCGGCTTGAAATTGAACGATCGGTGTGACGGAAAACTTGGCGTGGCGGTAACTGAGCACCAGCGTTGCGACATACGGAAAAGTGAACGAATTATCGCCGGTGCCGATCGCGCCCGGAAAGATTGAATATGGGGTGTAAGTCGCGCTCGGATCGAACAGCCCTTGCGTCGGAGCATTCCAATACGGATTGGCGACGCTCGTCGCGGCGCACGCCGGATCCGGCGCGCCGCCCGACGTGTAACACGCCGCGCCGGCGGCACCGGTCGGTGTACTACCGCACACCGGCGAGCCGAACTGCGCTTTGCCCGCGAACGCGCCGCCGGCCGCGCAACCTTTGGTATACGCATTATACGTCGCGATGTCGGCGTTGATCGGCGAAAGAATCGTGGTGCCGTTCGACAGCGGCCCATATTTAATCCCGGCGTTGGTATATGCGAACGACAACTGCGCCGAAAGACCATTGCGCGAAAAATCACCCTTATCGATCGCCAGCTCGAAGCCGTCCGAAGTCTGCTGTCCGACGTTGAGCCCCGACACCAGGCCCGACTTCACGTCCAGATAAAAATTCTGCAGTTGGTCCTTGGTTTGGCGAAAGAACGGCGAGAGCTTGATCGAAACATCGCTGCCGCGAAAGTGATGCTCGAGCGAGAAATCGGTGTTATACGAAACTTCCGGGCGTACGACGTGACCGGGCGTGTTAAAACCATACGAATAGAAGCCGGTCAAGGTTGCGGGTAAATTCTGTTGGTACGCATCATACTGCGAGTAGGCGGCCGACGGCTGCTCGTTATACTTTCCGAAGCTCGCGCGCGCCACGGTGTCGGCGCCCAGCGAATACGTCGCCCCCAAGCGCGGCTGAAACACGTTATACGTGAACTGCTGGCTTGGCGTGTTGACCATATTGACCGGCGCGTAAGCAGCGCCCGCGGTCGCACACGCGACGGCGGTTGGGTTCGGCGCGGTGCCGAACAGCGTGGTCTTGTCGACCAGCGATAGGGTTTGCGAATTGTAACACGTGTCGTGGTTGAAGGCCGCGTACCAGAATGTCCGGGCTGGACTCGTATCGGTGTTGTCGCCGGTATAGCGATACTGATCGAGCCGCAAGCCGGCGGTGACGGTGACGCGGTCGCTCGGTTTCCAGGTATCGGTTAACGATAGGCCGGTGAAGGCGGGCGTCACATGATTGTATTCGCCGTAGGCACCGTTCTCGGCCACATAATACGCGCACGGACCGCTTCCGCAGCGCAGTCCCGCGACTGCGGGCGGAAGTCCCGAGGCGCACGCGCCGGTCGTCTTACACGCTCCGATTCCAGCGAGCGAAGCGAATGTCGCGCCGCCGGCGCCGCCGACGGTCAACGTTCCCGGATTGCAAGTCGTCGCGATCGCGGCCGTGCCGGTGCCCGGTGCCTGATAGCACGTGCCGCTGAACGCTGCCGGATTTGCGACATCGGCCGGATTGACGAGCACGGCGAACGCATCAGCGTAGCCGAACATCTGCTCGTTGTAGGCTCGCAGCGACCGCGACGTGGTGTACGAAACGCCCGCCTCGATGAAGTGTTTTTCACTGAGCGCATTCGCATACGATGCGCTAACGCCACGCGTGTGGGAGTTGAGCTCGTAATCGCCCGAATCGTATCCCGTATACGGCTGGAACGAAGAATTCGGACCGCTCGCGATGTAGTCGGAGTAGTAGGTGTACCCGTACAGGCGCAGATACGATCGCGTATCGAAGTTATGCTGATATTGCAGCTTAACGATCGCTTGACCGTTGAGTTGCGTGTCGCGCATGTCCAGCGGAATGTCACCGTTCAAGCTGCGCCGGGACGATGACGCCGGAAACAGATATGGCGCAACGTTCGCGGACAACTGCTTGGGATCGGTGACGATCGCGCCCAGCGCGCCCGTATATTGCCAACTGTCGGAATAGGTTGGCTGGCCGTAATTTGCGGCGTTGATCGAACCAAATTCTTGCGGCGAACTGAATAGCGCCGTCGTTATTTCATTGTTGTCATATAAGATCTGAATGTCGTCCTTGAGCCCGTTCCGATGGGGTAAGCCGAAATGCAGGTTCACGACGGAGGTGCGTGAGGCAACATTGGCCGCCGAGGTTCCGGCCCAGGCGGGCGAGCCCAGCACGTATCCCGGCTGCCCGGCTTGACCGACATTGGGCGCAGCGCCGGTGAAGCATGACGGCAAACCCGCCGGCGCCGGATTCGGGCAGGCGTAGAGGATCGGTCCATAGGTCGTGCCGACGGTCGCCCCGTTCGATTGGTCGATGTAGCGAAAATCTTGATTGTAGCCGCCCAAACCGACATAGTACGAGAACGTCCGGGCGGCATTCGCGCCACCCGTTTCGACGTTGACACTATGGTAGTAGGCGGGGCCGCCCAGATCGAATTTTACGGAACTGAAGCCGGGATACGTTCCACTGCGAATAACCTGGTTGACGAAACCCGCGAGCCCTTGCGCTTCCGCGTTCGCGGGCGATGCGCCGGTATAGACTTGCAGCTCGAGTTGGCCCAGCGATGACAGCGAGCCGCCGGGGTAATTATCGAAACCGCGGTTGACCGGGATGCCGTCAAATTCGAATCCGACTTGGTCGGCGTCGCCGCCCCGAATATGGATCGCCTGATTGTAACCTGATTGGCCCGAAGGCACGTAGGCGCCGGCCACGCTTCCGATCGCCGAGTACGCGGTATCGAGATTACCGCCGCCGCCCAAGCTGCTGAGCACGTCCTGCTGGCGGGCGTTGATCGAATAGACGTCGGCGGTCGTACCGGGCCGCACGAGATCGGCACTGCTGCGCGAGCCGACCTTGCCGATCGTCCGCAGCGCGGCGCGCAAACGCAAGCTCAGCGTCTGTTGCGCGTCGGCTGTGATCGTAACTCCATATTGGTTTACCGGCGTGTAACCGGCGCGCCGGAGCGTCACGACGTAGGTGTCGGGCGCAAGCGAAACAAACGCGAAATGACCGTTGACATCGGTTGTTGTCTTCGTATTTTGCGACGCACTACTGAGCTCGATCTGCACGCCGGCCAAGCCCTTTCCGCCGGCCTCGTCGACGACCGTTCCGCTTACACCGCCGGTCGTTCCGGCCAGCAGCGGGCCCGCGCACAACACGAACAACACGCAGATCAAAGCGTAGAAGCAAGCCGGCCGGATGAACATTATCCGTTCCTCCACAAGTCGGGACGTTACGTTCACGCCCCGCTTAGCCTACCAGGCGCACATCCCTCTTGCCGGTCGTAGTGGATTATCGGCGATGCGTTAACCGCGGACTTGTCGCTACCCGCGACGCCGGCGAAACGGCTCGCTGTTCCCTTCGGCCTCCGCGGCCGCGGATCACCACGGCCACAGCGCCACTGCCGGTCCTTTGCTTGCATGTCGGCGGAGCCGCCGAGATAGCATCGCATACGATTCGGGTATGCTCGTGTCGCTGCCGCTATCGGAATGGAACCGATTGAATTTCGGCTATACCGGTGAAATGAAGGAACACATGGACAAAGATTCGACGCTGCCTCTCCATAGCAACGTGCGGCCCGCTCATCCGACGGAAGAAACGTCGAAGATCGTCGCACTCAACCGCGATCTCATGTCGGCGTCCGGCAAGCCGCTAACGAGCAACACGGGCGTAAAGATCGCCGACGATCAAAATCAGTTACGCGCGGGGTCGCGCGGCCCAACGCTGCTGCAAGACTCGTTTTTCCGCGAGAAAATCATGCACTTCGATCACGAGCGTATCCCCGAACGCGTGGTGCATGCACGCGGCGCGGCCGCCCACGGCTACTTTCAAGCGTATAAGCCGCTGGGCCAATACACCCGGGCCGCCTTCCTCAACGATACTTCGGCCAAGACGCCGGTGTTCGTGCGGTTCTCGACCGTGGGCGGATCGCGCGGTTCAGCCGATACCGCGCGCGACGTGCGCGGCTTCGCGGTCAAGTTTTATACGCAGGAAGGCAACTTCGATCTCGTCGGCAACAACATGCCGGTTTTTTTCATTCAAGATGCGATCAAATTTCCCGATCTCATTCATGCCGTCAAGCCGGAACCGGATCGCGAGATTCCGCAGGCGTCGTCGGCGCACGATACATTCTATGACTTTATTTCGCTAACGCCCGAATCAACCCACATGATGATGTGGCTGATGTCGGATCGCGCGATCCCGCGCTCGTTTCGGATGATGGAAGGTTTCGGCATTCACACCTTCCGCTTGGTGAATGCGCAAGGTGAATCGCACTTTGTCAAATGGCATTGGAAGCCGCTCCTGGGCGTACATTCGCTGGTCTGGGATGAAGCTCAAAAAATCGCCGGACGCGATCCGGATTTCCACCGGCGCGATCTGTGGGACGCAATCGCGAATGGCAGTTTTCCGGAATGGGAACTGGGCTTGCAGATCTTTAGCGAAGCGGACGCCGCGAAGTTTGGTTTCGATGTGCTCGACTCGACGAAACTCGTGCCCGAAGAACTGGTACCCGTTCGGCGAGTTGGAAAGATGACGCTCGACCGTAACGTCGACAACTATTTTGCGGAAACCGAACAAGTCGCGTTTTGTACCACACACGTTGTGCCGGGTATCGATTTCTCCGACGATCCGTTACTTCAAGGCCGCAACTTTTCATATATGGACACTCAGATTTCGCGGTTAGGAAGCCCGAATTTTAACGACATCCCGATCAATCGGCCGGTGTGCCCGTTCTCAAACAATCAGCGAGAGGCGAAATTTCGGCGCCCGATCGATGTTGGCCGCGTCGCCTACTATCCGAATTCGATCGATGGGAACACTCCGCGCGAAACGCCCGCCGACGCCGGCGGCTACGTGTCGTATCCAGAGATGCAAGACGGGCGAAATCGCCGCATTCGCAGCGATTCGTTCCGCGATCATTTCACCCAAGCGCTATTGTTTTGGAGCAGCCAAACGAAGCCCGAACAAGAGCACATCGTTGACGCGTTCCGCTTCGAGCTAGCCAAGGTGCAGATTCCCGAGATTCGCGAACGCATGGTAGGCAATTTGGCCCACGTCGACGCAAGTTTGGCCGCCCGGGTCGCTGCGGACCTCGGCTTTACCGCCAATCCGCAAGCCGGTACGTCGAACGGCACGCCGGCCAAAGCCGTCCATCCGTCACCGGCGTTGAGCATGCTGAGCGCGCCGAAGAGTCCGTCGATCCAAACTCGCAAGGTCGCCATCCTGGCCGCTGACGGCGTCAACATCGCCGAGGTCGAAGCCGTCGGCAAAGCACTGCAAGCCCAAGGCGCAAAAGTTGCGGTATTGTCGGCGCGCCTAGGCCATCTCAGCGGCGCCGGAGGCGGCAGTCTGGCCGTCGATTATCGCATCATCACCGAACCATCGGTGCTATGGGACGCGGTGTTCATCCCCGGCGGCTCCGCCAGCGTTCATGCGTTGGCTGCTTCCGGTGCTGCCTTGCTGTTCGTCCGCGAACAATACAAACACGCCAAGCCGATTTGCGCTTTTGGTGATGGCGTCGCATTACTCGAAACGGCCGGCATCCACGGCGGCGATCCGGCCGGCGCGCAGGCTTTGGGCGTGATCGTCGGCAATTCGGCCGCATCGCAGAACGGCGGCGCAGGCGCGTTCATCGCCGCAATCGCCCACGGCCGCTTCTTCAATCGCACGGATATCGACGCGATTCCGGCGTAACGGAAGATCGAGTCGCGTGCCGGGTAACGCCCAGTACGTCTGACGATCGGGGCGCCGTTATCGACGGCGCCCCTTCTTCTCGGCCGCACGAACGCCCGCGGCAAGAGTACTCCGGGCGTCTTCTTAAACTCCCATTCGAAGAACTGGGTAATTGGCGTTTCCAAGCCAGGCCGTCAATCCCGCAGAATCTAACGCTCCCGCTCGTCAAAAAGATGATCGCATCGGCGGCCTCCCGATATTGCAGCATCCCGCCTCATTTATAGTTCATTTGCAATAAATGTTCGGCTCGGACGATTGCCCTTACCACCGCGCTTATGCAGCCTAAACTGTCGCGCGAGCTAGCAGCTTCGGAAACGCGAGATCATGTTGTTGTACGAACTTTTGGGCGGCGCCAATGGCGGCATCATCAAAGCCAAGCAATTCGATGCCTAAGATCTGCGACTCTGCGTCGAAGTCCACATGCACAGCATCGTGTACACGCTGCGTCCGCGTCACGAACTGCCCCTCGCTCAGCGTCGCATATGCGAGATAACCGGCGTCCGCAATAAAATCTACTTCTAAGCTAATCGGAGATCGCATTAGCCGCTCCCTTCAAGGCGAAGCCTCGAGCCTCCGCGATAAAACGGCGTGCGTCTTCACGAAGCAGCTCGCCCGCTTCGATACGTTACAAAGTGTTACCCTTTGTTTGCCGGTTGAATTGCGTTTAACGCGTCCTCTTGTAACTCGAAGGCTTTATCGAGCACTTTTTGACCCGTAACATGCTGCTCGCCGATTCGCCTTAACTCTCCTGAACGTCCAAAACAGCACTTTTGGAAATTGTCAATGGCCGCACATGATTCGGAAAGCTCATCCCATTATCGGTTGGCTTCGCGAACATGCCAGACAACGCGACTCCTTCGCTCGAACCCGCTTTCACGAGTCGTTACTGGTCAAGCTCAGGATCCTTGTCCCAAATCGTCGCAAGGCCGTTAGCGCTAGGCGTTATCATGATGCTGTTTCCCATTGTGCTCGTAGACCCTAATCTTGAGATCGGGCGTCGTCGAAAGCGAAAACATTGGGTGCTCCATCGAGGCTTGATCATCTTTAAGCGCCGCGCCGAACATCTGCGCGAGGAATAAGTCCTGCTGCGGATGACGGATGGGAGCGAGCTGTTCAGCGCGTCACGTCCGGTTTCGGCAAAGAAAGTGTCCTCAGCATCAACGCGCCCGTCGCTTCGGTTATCCTCCGCGCCTTGGCGATGAGCATGTACCGCCGCACATTTTTTTTTCGTCGATAGCGCACATTCTACCGAAGCCTTGACAACGTTCGCCGTGCTTCGATTTTGTGCCGCTCGAGCGCCTTAAGATCACGCTCACCCATAGCTAGGAGCTCGAGCAGCCCAGCCTCGATATAACTTCTAGCGACCAGAAGTTATGACGCCATTGTCTTGGGGCGTCTTAGTGCTAAAGTAACATCTTTTCGCACATCGCCAAATCTTGCTAGCAATTCCGGCCTTCTGCCATACGCGCTAAGAACCGAGCCGGGAAGGGTTAGGAAGAAACGTCTTTTCGCCCACGGGCCATTATCGGAAGCCCAAGCTGCGCCCGACTCGCTTACGCCGTCGTCAATTCGGCCCCGGCCGAAACGGATCGTTACGCTTCGATGAAGCGTCCGGCGCGTTCGTGCACGGTAAGATGCGACGCAAACGCCGCCTCGAGATCGCCGAAGCGCTCGAGCCAGCTGCCATCCCGGATTGGCAGCGTATCGAGCTCACGCACGATTACCCGCGCCAACATTGTCGCCGAATCGCATCCGCGATACAGTTGCGAGCAGCTCGCCGGCGATCCGGTGCCGGCGTTCCCCACCGGCATCCGGCACGAATCGTGTAGTGCCAGGGCGCGCTTGCAACGCTCGAACGCATCACGCCGTGATCGATCCGTCCGTGCTTCACGCACACGACTCAGCAAGCCACCGATCTGCCGGTGAATGACGTCGTCCGACAACGTTTGAAGTTCTGCGGCCGTCGCGGCCCGCGGCCCGAACGCCGCTGCAGCCGTACCCGACGCCGCCAAAGTACCCGCGAACATCATTGCGACGCGCCGGCGTGAAACGACGAACGGTTCAGACATGTAAGCTCCTCACGAAATACCGATGCTCTAAATTCCCCGTGAGGTCGACAATGGAAACGTACCCTTCGTCGAGTCGCTCCGCCGGCGTGCAAGGGTGGTGTCGGCAACTCGCCAGACCGAACGACCGTCGCGAAACGGAAAGCCGCGGGTTATTTTTCCTGCAATACGTTGCGCAGCTTTTCGAGCGCCTTTTGCTGCAATCGCGACACGTGCATCTGCGAAACATTAAGCCGTTTCGCAATTTCGGTTTGGGACACACTTTCGTAGAAACGCAAATACAAAATAACGCGCTCGCGGCCGGTGAGTACACCGAAGGCTCGCTCGAGATTTGCCCGGTCTTCGAGCAGCTCGAGCGCTGAATCGTTCTGGCCGACGTAGTCGGCCAACGTCTGTGATTTCTTATCGCCTTCGCCGTTGAGTTCGGTGTCGAGCGACAATAAATTATAAGCTTGCCCGAGTTCTTGCGCTTCGAGAATGTCTTCTTCGGAAGCACCTAAGTGCGACGCTAGTTCGGTAACGGTTGGCGAATGGCCCAGCTTGACGGTCAGTTTTTCAATGGCACGATTAACGGCAAGATTGAGTTCTTGCAACCGGCGCGGTACCTTGACGGCCCATCCCTTGTCGCGAAAGTATCGTTTGATTTCGCCGACGATCGTCGGCGTCGCGTATGTTGTGAACTCGACGCCGCGTTCGAGATCGAAGCGATCGATCGCTTTGAGCAGGCCAACGGTCCCGACCTGGATGAGATCGTCGAGTGCCTCGCCCCGATTGGCGAACTTCACCGCAAGATAGCGCACCAAATTGAGGTGCGCGACGACCAGATCGTTGCGCAACCGCTCGTACTCGGATTCGCCGACATTATTCGGCCCAGCATCGAGAGCCCGGTCCCCGCGGACGACGGTGAATCGCGCGAAGATCGCGCGGGCACGATTACGATCCCAGCGTTCCTCTTCAACGGGAGGCGTTGCACTCATCGTTTACTCTTGGACGACTATTCCGTCACGCGCTTGATCATGACCAATTTGGTCCCTTCGCGCGGATCAACATCGTACGTTACCTCGTCCATCAATGCGCGGATGAGGAACACGCCCAATTCTTCGGTCCGCCGGCCATCGGTGAAATCCGCATCTTTATCGACCGCTTCGAGCTTGGGTGCGATGCCCCGATCGCGGACACTGACCCGCACTTCGTCGCTCATCACCTCGGACGTTATCTCGATGCGGTCGCTGTCCGAGCCGTGACCGATGCAGTTCGTACAGGCCTCGGCCGTCGCCAATTTAATATCTTCGATTTCGTCGACGGAAAAGTGTAACCGCGCCGCTACCGCCGCCACGGCAAGCCGCGCGACCGCGACCCATTCAGCCTGCGCGGGAATCGTGAGTTCGACGGTGCCGAACGACGGCTCGGCGGATACGGCTTGGTTCACACGAGCGCCTTCATCGCGCCCTGCTCGTCGTCGAAGATTCCAAAGATTTTGACGAGTCCGGTGATGTCGAAAATTTTCTTGATCTGGGGATTCGTGCAGACGAGGTTCACCGATCCACCGTGCTCGCGGACACGTTTAAGTCCGCCGATGAGCACGCCTAATCCGGTCGAATCTATGTAGCGCACTTTTTCCAAGTTGATCACCAGGTTGTAGTGCTCTTGGTCGATGAGTTCGGAAATCGCGTCCTTTACCTTCGGTGAGGTATAAACGTCGATTTCGCCCGTAAGGTCGACGACATATGCGTCACCTTCCGATTCACGCACATTGACTTTAATATCCACAGGTGCTCCTACGTTTCGTTTTCGAGTATACTGCGCTGCTGTGCAGCGGCGTCTTTACCGTCCGCGACGGCGCTCTCGAAACGCGCTCGCGCTTCGTCGACGATTTGTTTGCCGCGAGCAAGCAAGTCGTTCGTGGAGGTTTGGGCGGTTTGCGCCAGGTCGTCGGCCGCATCGCGCACACTTTGGGACGCTTCCCGCGCCTTGGCGCTCAAAGCATCGCGCGTGCCGTCCCCCGCCGGCGGAGCAACGATCATCGCCACCGTGACGCCCACGAGCCCACCCAAAAGCAAGCCGGTCAGAAACCCTGACGATTCCGGCTCCGGCGCGCCGAAATTTGCCGCTGCGGAGTCACTCATGGCGCACCAACTCGCGCTCATCGACCGTGTGATAGTGGGGCGCCGGCGCGGTGCGGCCATTGCTTCGGGCAAGAAAGCTGCGGATGCCGGCGGTAAGACCCGTTAACGTCGCGCCCAGGTTGACGATTGCCGGGCTCACCGCGTCGTTTGCGAGACCGGAAGTCTTCAGGACACCGCTGGCCACCGTTTCGAGCGTTCCCACAACGGCTCCGAGGCGGGCGATGGTGAGGTCCGCCGTATCGGCAATGCCGCCGACGTGACCCAACGCTGCGGCGACCGGCGCACCCAACGCCGCGACTTGCCGGTCGACTTCATCGAGCGTCGTGTTGACCCGCTTCAAAGTGCCTGCGATCGCCGCGCAGACAACTAAAATCCCGATGCCGATAAGCAGCACGCCGAGTCCAGCCGCAACTGAGAAAAACACATGGGGCCAATCCGTTGGGGCCGTCAAAACCAAACCTCCGACTGCGTACTACAGCCACGGCTGACGAATACCCACATAATGTCTCCTCTACACGACGGCTGCGACGTCGCGCATCTGCGCGCACAGCCGCGCCAACAGCGACACGAGTCGGTCGACTTGGCCGGCCGTCGTCGATTCTCCCAAGGAGAAGCGAATGACGCCTGCCCCGTCGTCGGCACGCCCCAGGGCCGCGATCACGTGACTCGGTTCGAGCGAACCGGCCGCGCACGCACTGCCGGCCGAAGCGGCCACCCCTTCGAGATCCAAGCGAATGAGTAGCGCGTCCGCGGGAATGCGGGCAAAGGCGACGCTGCTGATACCGGCCAAACGCGGCGCACCCGCCGCGTGAACGCGCGTACCTGGAACCTGCGCGCAGATGCCGGCTTCGAGCCGGTCGCGCAAGGTGCCGATGCGCGCGCCCGCGCTTTCGCATTGGGCTTGAGCCAGCTCGAATGCAGCGGCGAAGCCGGCGATACCGGCCACATTTTCGGTACCGGCCCGCAGGCCATATTCTTGCCCGCCGCCCACGACCTGCGGAGCGACCGGCGTGCCGGCGCGAACGTACAGCATACCGACGCCTTTCGGACCGTAAAACTTGTGTCCGGAGAGCGATAGTAAATCGACGCCCAAAGCGTTAACGTCAAGTCTTCGCACCGCCGGCGCTTGTATCGCATCGGTGTGGAACAGAACGCCGGCCGAACGAGCGAGCGCGGCCAGCGCCGCAATCGGCTCGAGCGTACCGATTTCGTTGTTGGCCAGCATGATCGTCGCAAGCGTCGTATCGGGGGCTAATGCAGCCGCGAACGTTGCCGGGTCAACCCGGCCCGCCGCATCGACCGGCAGTCGCGTTACCCGCCAGCCGTCATGTTCGAGCACCTCGACGGCGCGCAGCACCGCACGATGTTCGATGACGCTCGTCACAACATGCCGGCCCCGGCTCGCCGCAGCCCGCGCGGCACCGACGATCGCTAGGGCAATCGATTCCGAACCGCCACCGGTAAATACGAGCTCGCGCGGCTTGGCCCCAAGCCGGCCGGCAACCGTCGCTCGCGCCGCGTCGAGCGCGGCTCGGGCTGCCCGGCCTTCCAAGTGCATCGACGAAGGATTATAGCCGCCGGCATTGAGCAGCGGCAGCATCGCGGCAATGGCTTCCGGCCGTGCCGGCGTCGTTGCGGCGTGATCGAAATAGGCGCGCGTCATCGGCGCGCGCGCCGTTCGTCGATCCACGCGCGCAACCGGACCTCATCGCCTTGCCGCGTGGGATCGAAGTATTCGCGACCATCGAGCGCCGCCGGTAGATTGGATTGCAACACCACCGCGGGCGGTCCCTCACCGGCCGCGTCCAGCGCGGCGTAGTCGGCGTGCGCGTACCGGTAGCCGTCGCCGTAACCGAGTTCGCGCATCAGCTTTGTCGGAGCGTTGCGCAAATGCATCGGCACTTCATCGTTGCGCGTCGCGGTGACGTCCGCCAGAGCCGCCGAATAAGCGCGCCCAACGGTGTTTGATTTCGGCGCCGTCGCAAGATAAAGCGTGGCATGCGCGAGCGGGTAAAAACCTTCGGGCAAGCCGACGAAGTGCACGGCTTGCTGAGCGGCCATCGCCAAGGGCAGCGCGGCCCGGTCGGCGAGCCCAATATCTTCGCTAGCGAGAATGACCAGCCGGCGCGCGATGAACGACGGGTCTTCGCCGCTTTCGATCATGCGCGCGAGGTAATAGACGGCGGCATCGGGATCGCTGCCGCGCACCGTTTTGATGAAGGCGCTAATGGTATCGTAGTGCCCGTCGCCGCCTTTGTCGTACGTGCGCGCACGTTTTTGGAGGGCGTCGGCGATCGTCGGAACATCAATCGTTGGTACGCCTGTTGCGTCCGGCCGTGCCGACGAAGCGGCGAACTCCAGCGTGCCCAGCGCCGCCCGCGCATCGCCGTTCGCAAAATTCACCAGAGCGTCGAGCGCCGCCGGTTCGATGCCGATCGTTCCGTTCAAGCCGCGTTCCGCATCGGCGAGCGCACGTTCGAGTAACGTACGAATAGCGTCGTCGGCGAGCGGCTTGAGAACGAACACGCGCGACCGTGACAACAGCGCCGAATTTACCTCGAACGACGGATTCTCGGTCGTCGCTCCAATCAGGGTTACGGTTCCGTTCTCGACATACGGCAGCACCGCGTCTTGCTGCGCCTTATTGAACCGGTGGATTTCGTCGATAAACAGTACGCTGCGGCGGCCGGACGCCTTGAGCTTTGCGGCGTCCGCAACCACGCGCCGCAAATCCGCCACGCCCGCGCTAACGGCCGAAATGGCGGTGAAGTGCGCTCCGGTTTGGGCAGCGATGATCTGCGCGAGCGTCGTCTTACCGGTGCCGGGCGGGCCCCACAATATCATCGATGGGATCCGGTCGTCCTCGATGGCCCGCCGCAATGCCCGGCCGGGGCCCACGATTTGATCTTGGCCGACAAATTCGGCCAGCGTCCGCGGGCGCATCCGCGCGGCCAGCGGTTCCGGAACGCTACCGGCACCGCCGCCGCCGGCGTCAAATAATCCGAGCATCGGCGCTTATTTCGGCTTCGGACTGGCCTTTGCCGCCGGTGTGGGCAAGGTCGTCTTTCCGGCCGGCAACCCGGTCCCGGCGGGCGGCGTCGGCAACGTCGACGTGGGGTGGTCGAGCGCCGAGCCGGCCGGCTGGCTCAGGATCACCGGATCGCCGCTGGTGCTCACGTCCTTGGTCAGCGTATCGTAGTGAACGGTCTGCGCGGTCATCGTCTGCTCGCCGTCGGCCAGTCGAACGTTGCCGCTCAGTTCGAGTGTATGCGCACCTTGATCGAGCCGGCCGCTTTGAGCCGTCGCCCGGCGCGAACCTTGCACGTACACGACGTTTCCGGTCGCCGTATACACCTTGCGTTTCGAATCGACGTCCAACTGGTCGCAGCGTAAGGTCGCCGGACCGGCACCGGCCGCCCCGCCCGCTTCCCGTACTTGCGATGACTGCCCGTTGTCATGCAGCACCACGTGGCCGCTGATCGTAACCAGCCCCGCTTTGTAATTACCCTTGGCGCTATCGCCGACCACGTCGGTACCGGGACGAAAAAATTTCACGTGATGCGGCATGGTAAAGCTGCCGTCGTTGAGATTGGAATTGGTTTGATCGGTTTCGATCCGGAAGTCGCGCGTGGTGACCCCGCCGAGCGGCGCGGCGGCCACCGTAACGGCAAGCAGCGCGGCAGCGGCCGCTGTCCGGATCGATCGATGCACCATTACGGGGGCCACCGCACTCCGCGCTAGAGCGCGACGCGCTGGCCGGTGCCGATTGCCACGCACGACATCGGGTCTTCAGCGACAATGACGGGAATGCCGGTAACTTCGCCGAGCAAAATATCAAGTCCGCGCAATAGCGCGCCGCCGCCGGTCAAAATGACACCGCGGTCGATGATATCGGCGGCCAATTCAGGCGGCGTCTTTTCGAGTACCGTCTTTACCGCTTCGACGATCGCTTGAACGGGTTCCGACAACGCCTCGCGGACTTCTTCGCTGGTGATCTTCACCGTTTTCGGCAAGCCATTGATTAAATCGCGACCACGGATTTCCATCGCCAACTCGGATTCGAGCCGGTACGCCGAGCCGATTTTAATTTTAATTTCTTCGGCCGTTCGTTCACCGATCATCAGATTGTAAACGCGCCGGATGTGACGGATGATCGCTTCGTCGAGTTTATTTCCCGCGACGCGAATCGATTGTGACACCACGATGCCGCCCAGCGAAATAACGGCGACATCGGTCGTTCCGCCGCCGATGTCGACGACCATGTTGCCCGATGGTCCGTCGATCGGTAAACCCGCGCCGATTGCGGCCGCCATGGGTTCTTCGATGATGTCCACCGACCGCGCACCGGCTAATTTTGCCGCGTCGCGCACGGCGCGTTCCTCGACCGACGTGATTTCCGCCGGAACACAAATAACGACCGATGGTTTGGGCCGGAAGATCGATGCGAAGAACGACCGGTTCTTCATCACTTTTTTAATGAAGTAACTGAGCATCGCTTCGGTGACCTCGAAGTCGGCAATGACGCCGTCGCGCAGCGGCCGGATGGCTTGAATGTGACTCGGCGTCTTGCCCAGCATTTGGCGCGCTTCTTCACCAACGGCCAGCGTCTTGTTCGTGCGAATGTCTTTGGCGACCACGGACGGCTCGCGCAAGACGATGCCCTTGCCTTTGACGTACACGAGAACGTTCGCAGTGCCGAGGTCAATGCCGATATCGATGGTACAGTTCTCCAGTTTTTTTGGCGCGCGCGTGAAGGGACACGCGGACGTTAAGGCGTCCGGATGACGCGAACGCGAATGGTTCGTTCGGTGCGTTCGGGGCTTACTGACGAATTCCTAATGCCGTTCACGAAACGCGCGGAAACGCGCGCGTCTCGAACGTTCCGGTCGGTTCCATGTACGGCGTGATGCCGCTCGAACGCTGAACTTGCGCGCCCAGCGCCGACAGCATCTCTTCGAGCCGCTCGTAACCGCGGTCGATGTATTCAAGGCCGATGATTTCGGTTTCGCCGTGAGCGGCCAAGCCGGCCACCACGAGCGCCGCCCCGGCGCGAATATCGGGTGCTTCGACCGGAGCTCCCGACAGCGGCAAACCACCTTTGATGAGCGCCGTGTTATTGTCCATGGCCACGCGCACGTCGGCGCCCATGCGCTTGAGTTCGTTGACGTACGTGAAGCGCGCGTTGAAGATCGATTCTTCGACGACGCTAGTACCCGGCGTCGTACACAAAAATGTCAGCATCGGCGGCTGTAAATCGGTCGGAAAGCCGGGGTGCGGTGCGGTTACGATGTCGGTACCGCCCTTAACGGTCGAACCGTCGGCGCGAATCCAATCGGGGCCGTGGGTAATGGTTACGCCGCATTCCGCCAATTTGCCGGTGAGCGCGGCCAAGTCGCGCGGCCGGCAGCGTTTGACGGTGACGTCGCCGCGCGTCACGGCGCCCGCGAGCAGCAGCGTTCCGGTCACGATCCGGTCGGCGATGATGGTGTACTCGACCCCGTGTAACTGTTCGACGCCGACCACCTCGATCGTATCGGCGCCGATGCCGCTGATACGGGCGCCCATAGCGACGAGGAAATTCGCTAAATCCTCGACTTCAGGTTCCATCGCCGCGTTGCGAATCGTCGTGGCTCCGGCGGCCGTGACCGCGGCCAGCATCGCGTTTTTTGTGGCGCCGACCGACGGGGTGCGGAATTCAATGTGGCCGCCATGCAGTCGCCCGCCGCCGGCCTGCGCGATCAAGTAGCCATGTTCGTTTGAAACCGTCGCGCCCAAGGCCCGGAATGCGGCTTCGTGCATATCCGTCGCCCGGGTTCCTAAAATACAACCGCCCGGGAGCGGCACCTCGGCGCGACCGAAGCGGCCGAGCAGCGGCCCAACGAGATCGAATGATGCCGCGAGTTTGCGCACCAGTGTATACGGCGCCCGATGCGCCGCGACGTTGCTGGCGTCGATCGTGATCGTATTGGGACCGTCGAGCGAAAGCCGCGCTCCGAGTGCTTCGAGCAGCGACCACATGACCGAGACGTCAGTGATGCGCGGAATCCGATGCAGCGTCACTTTGCCTTTGGCCATGAGCGCTGCCGCCATGATCGGCAGGGCGGCGTTCTTCGCGCCATGGGTGTCGACGGAGCCTTCGAGCCGAGCGCCGCCGCGCACGCGCAGGGTCGTATCGAGCCGATCTAAGAGGTTCACAGCGGATGCCACGTTCTCCGTGCAACCGCCCGTTCATTGCGCGGCATTTACTCCTCGAACGGTTAAGTCACGGTAGCGTAAACATTTCGGGAGGAGCCATGGCTCGCAGCATTATCGCGCCCGCCGAGCGCGTTACCAATTTGCGCTGGGGAATCGCGCTCATTCTCGGCTTCGGCGTGCTTGTGAACTATATCGATCGCGGCGCGCTCAGCGTCGCCCAGAAGCCGCTCCATACGGATTTGGGACTTGGGCCGGCCGAGTTCGGTTTATTGAGCAGCGCGTTTTTCTGGATTTACGCACTGGCGCAGGTTCCAATCGGCGTGCTGCTCGATCGTTTCGGCGTAACCTTGCTTTCGCGCATCAGCGCGATGCTCTGGACGGTTGCTTCGATGCTCACCGCCCTGGCGCCGAACTTCGCCCTGCTCTTCGCGGCCCGGTCGTTCTTGGGCATCGCCGAAGCGCCCACGTTTCCGGCCAATGCCAAAGCCGTCGGCTATTGGTTTCCGCGCGGCGAACGCAGCTTCGCGACATCGCTCTTCGACGCTGCGGCGAAGTTATCGAGCGGTATCGGCGTGCTCTTTACCGGCTGGCTACTCGTGCAATTCGGCTGGCGCGGAATGTTCTGGACGACGGCCGCCTTGAGCCTCGTATTTTTCGGCTTGTTCTATGTGTTCTACCGGAATCCGGGCGCCGATAAACGCTTGACCTATGCCGAAGCGCAGTATATCAAGAGCGGCGGCGGCGAGACCGAAACACCGGCCGGCGAAGTGCCGCGCGGCCCCGGCTTCGCCTACTTATTGCGCCAGCCCAAAGTGTGGGGCTTGACGCTCGGCTTTAGCGCGTACGATTACTTGTTCGCGCTGCTCTTGACGTGGCTGCCGAGCTATCTCACTTCGACGTTTTCGATCAACGTCGTGAGCGCCGGCGGCTATGCATTGCTCATTTGGGGCGTCGCGACGGTTAGCGATCTCCTCGTCGGTGGCTGGCTCGTCGATTACTTGATCAAACGCGGCGCGGATGCCAACCGCGTGCGCAAAACGTTGCTGGTCGCGGGCTTGGTCATCGGCTTCGCCGTTATCGGTGCGGCATACACCAAGGATCTGCATGTCGCGGTGCTTTGGATGACGATCGCGGCAGCCGGAATAGCGTTTCATGCGCCGGTCGCGTGGTCGATCCCGGGCTTGATCGCGCCGAAAAACAGCACCGGGCAGATTGGCGGCATCATGAATCTGTTCGGCAATCTATCGAGCGCCGCGGCGCCGATCGCTACCGGCTTCATCGTTGCGCGCACCGGTTCGTTTTCGACCGCGATCGTGACGGCGGCACTTATTTTGCTCGTGGGCGTCGCGTCGTACCTGTTCGTGCTGGGCCGGATCGAGAAAATTCCGGAGCCGGTGTAACGTGCGCGCTGACGCGGACGCGCCGGTGGTCGTCGGCATCGACCTCGGAACGAGTGCCGTCAAGGTGCTTGCCGTAACGATCGACGGACGTGAAATTACTTCAGGCTCCGAATTTTACGCCTTGATTACGCCGCAGCCGGAATTCGTCGAACAAGACGCGGACGCGATCTATCGTGCGACGATGCGCGTGCTGCAACGCGTACTGGCCGACGTGCGCCTGCGCGGCAGTGAAGTCGCCGCGATTGGGTTTTCCAGCGCGATGCACGGATTGCTCGCGGTCGACGCGAACGGCGAACCGCTCTCGCACGTCATTTGCTGGCTCGACCGGCGCAGTGCGGCGATCGCCGACGGCTGGCGGGCCGACGGCACCGGCAGCGAACTCTACGCGCGCACCGGCGCGCCGATGCATTCGATGCTGCCGCTCACGAAGCTGCGTTGGTTGCAGCAAAACGATCGCGCCGTCTTCGACCGCGCGCAGCGCTTCATCGGACTCAAGGAGCTCTTTATTTTCCGCTGGACGGGCGAATGGCTCGTCGACTGGGGCATCGCTGCGGCCACCGGATTGTTCAGCGTACGCCGGCCGCAATGGGACGACCGCGCGCTCCAAGCTGCCGGAATCGATCCGGCCCGGCTGTCAACGCCGGCGGCGCCCACGACGGCACTGCGCGGTTTCCGGGCATCAGTCGCGCGCGAACTGCACTTGGCCGCGGATACGGCCGTCGTCTTGGCTTCCAGCGATGGGGCGCTGGCGAACATCGGCATCGGCGCGTCGCTGGCCGGCGACTTAGCCCTAACCTTAGGGACGAGTGGTGCGGTGCGCGTGTTGGTGGACGCGCCGGCGGTCGACGCCGCGGGCCGAACGTTTTGCTATTATGCCGACGACACGCGATATATCGTCGGCGGTCCAACCAGCAGCGCCGGAGCATCGCTGGATTGGATCTTCGCTTTGCTGTTGGCCGACGTCGCTAAAGACGAACGCTTCGGGCGCGCGGCGGCGTTCGCCGAAACCGTCGCGCCCGGTGCCGGCGGTCTGATCGTGTTGCCGTTTTTTTCCGGCGAACGGGCGCCGTACTGGCGCAGTTCGCTGCGCGGCAGTTTTGATGGAATGGATTTGTCACACGACCGGAGCACGATCGTGCGGGCCGGCTTCGAGGGCGTCGTGTTCGGGATGAATGCGGTCTATGAAGGCGTACGAGCCACCGTCGGCGATGCGGGCCGGCTGCTGCTCTCGGGCGGGTTGACGAAGGCTCCGCTCGTGCGCCATTTACTCGCCGATGTCTTCGATCTGCCCGCCGTTCAGCCGCACCAACAAGAAGCTTCAGCCTTTGGCGCCGCGCTGTTGGCAGCCCAAGCGATCGGCGCGATCGCCGACGCGACGCAAACCGCGCGCGCCGCCGGCTACGACGAGCCAACCATGCCCGATCCGCTCGTTCGCGACACGTATCGCGACGCATACGCCCGCTACACGCGCTTTGTCACGGCGCATCTCGAGTTATAAGCGAATCGGGCGAGCAGTCGTCACGGCCACAATCACGTTAGCTCGTTCGTTCTGCGTAGTTCAATGTGCGCCAGCCGAACATTGCTGACAGCTCGCAAAATAGCTGCGGCGCGAATCTGCCTCATGGCAACGACCTGCGGCGCGACTTCGACGAGACGTCGGGCAACGTTGCCACATTGTCGCATGCTACGCGGAAACGCACGGGTTTTAATGCGCGGAGGAACCGACCTGGTCATCAAGAACGGTCGGATACTTTCGTTTGAAGGGCTTTGCACATGCACCGTCGCCACTTGCTCGCCGCCGGCATATTTTGCGCGCTGGTTGCCGCTGGGGCGCTGGGCGCGAACGGCCCCGCGAAAAGCGCCGGACCAACGGTCGACTGGCCGGCGTATAATAACGATCCGGCGGCGGACCGCTACTCGGCGCTGAGCCAAATTACGCCGGCGAACGTTTCCGGGCTGCACGTCGTATGCAGCGCTCAACTGGGCGCCCAAATAAGTTTTCAAAGCGGGCCGATCGTCGTCGCCGGCGTGCTGTATGTGACGACGTCGAATCAAACAATCGCGATCGATGCGACGACATGTGCCACCCGCTGGACCAACGTGTATCCATTACCGAAGAACGTGACGCATACGAACCGCGGTGCGGCGTACGCGAACGGCACCATCTACCGCGGTTTCGCTGACGGTCATGTCATTGCGATCGACGCGACGACGGGAACGACCATCTGGAATCAGCGCGTCATCGCGGCCGGCAGCCTCGAGATTATTTCCGGTGCGCCCGTTGCTTGGAAAACGTCGCTTATCGTCGGCACCGCCAACGGTGATTCTGGTCAGGCTTGCCACGTCATCGCGCTCGACGCCGCAACCGGTGGGGCCCTCTGGTCGGTGCAGACGGTGCCGAATGTGGGTGCGCCGCCGGCCAAAACGTGGCGGGGCGCGAGCCGCATTGCCGGGGGTGCGACGTGGACCTCGTTCAGCATCGATCCAAGCACCGCCAAGCTCTATGCACCGGTCGGCAATCCGGGACCCGATTACGACATCCGCAAGCGCAGCGGCGCAAATCTCTACACCGATGCGGTGCTGGAAATGAGCGCGGCAACCGGTCACGTGACCCGGACGATGCAATTCGATCCCCAAGATCCGCACGACTGGGACCAATCTGCGGCACCGGCGATCGTGACACTCGCGAATGGAACGAGCGTCGCGCTCGTCGCCGGCAAGGACGGTTATCTGCGCTCCGTCGCGCTGGCGAACTTCGCACCGCTATGGCAAACGGCCATTACGACGATCCGTAATGCGACTGCGCCGATCGTTGTCGGCGGCACACACTTTTGCCCAGCCGGCGCCGTCTTCTGGAATGGTCCCGCATATTCACCGGTCACGGGGCTCGCTTACGTGAATTCCGCCGACTGGTGCAAAACGGTCGACCTTTCGCCGACGCCTCAACCGTACGTGCCCGGTCAAGCCTGGCTCGGGACTTCAAACGGCGAGGGTGTCAAAGATGCCGCGCAAAGCGGGTGGCTCAACGCGGTGAACGCGACGACGGGTGCCATGGCGTGGAGATATCATTCGAGCAAGCCGTTAGTCGCAGGCGTGACGCCGACCGCGGGCGGCATTGTGTTCACCGCCGATTTGCTCGGAAATGTCTTGGCCCTCAATGCCGCCAGCGGTGTGCTGCTGCAATCAATTGCGACGGGCTTGCCGGTGGGCGGCGGTATCGTTACCTACGCAGTCGGCGGAACGCAGTTTGTCGCGGTCGCCGCCGGAATGGTGTCCGGGAACTTCGGCACCCCGCAAAATAATTCGGCTGTCATCGTTCTCGGCTTGTAAGAGTCTTACCGCGCAGCCACGCATCGTCGACGCAAGGGCATGCCGTGTCTGCGAACGACGCTTCCCGCGCCTATGTGGCAACTTTCGGGCGGCGCGGTCCGACACGTGTCTGCGATACGCAATCTCGTTAGGTGTCGGAAGCTACACGCGAAACGAAAAAGCATGACCAGCGTCCGAGACGCCGGTCATGCTCACCGCGACATGCGCGGATGCGGGTGTCGCTCTTAGTAACGCTTTTCCGTTCCGAGCAGGCCGGCGTCGGTCGTTACGGTCTGATCGACGACGTTGAGCTCTTCCTTGAGCGTTGTTTCAGAGACATGTTGCACGTCTTGCACTTGGCGCTTGCCGACAACGACTTCTTCGGTAACAAAGGCGCTCTTCGAAACAGTCAACTTCTCTTCCGTTAGCGGTACTTCGATCACTGAACCAGCGCCGATCGGTGTCGTATCGGAAACGGCCGTTCCACTGGCCGGACGGCGCTCGATGAACAGCTCTTCATGCATCAACGGAACGTCGATGTCTTGCGTCGTCGATACGACTTTCGTGCCGATGCTTGCGGAGCCGCTCGACACGGCGGTCTTGTCGATGCGCAGCCGCTCTTCGCGCAGCTGCAAGCGCGTGCTCTCGTCGACGGCGTCTCCACCGCGATACTTGCCGTAGTCGTTATAATCGCGCGTACCGGCCAACGGTAACTCCGTCCCGTATTGGTCCGGCGCCGCGGTTGCGATGCCGGCGGCAGCAACATCGTCGGCCGCGACATCATATGCCGCCGGCTTCGCGGTCATGCTCGTGCCGGACGTTGTCGCCGCGTAGGCATCAGCCGTTCCGTAGCCGGTCGAACCGAAACCACGCGTGATAAGCGTTCCGCCGCATTCGGAGATGATCTGAACCGCGAACTCGGCATGGTTGGAGCCGTCCACGGTGAGAATGGCGCGATTTCCGGGCAGCGTTCCGGCAGCTTGGGCGTCGGATTCACTGACGCCATGCCGCACCAGTGCGTCGTGCAACGATTCGTCACCCTCGCCGAACACTCGGGTAAACCAGTTGTCGGCCGCAACGCGCGTTTCGGTCGCAGCTTGAGCCGAATAGTCGACCGAATCGTCGGTCTGGGTCACGCCCATCCACGTGTCATGAAAACCTTCTTCACGCAGGCGCTTCGCTGCGGTACGTGCCTGTTCGCGGTCGGCGAACGACGCAGCAACGGTCGTTTGATTCACGAGCGCCGGCGAACCTTGGTCACCCAACAAGTCCGAATTGTTGCTTCCCATCGTTTGCATAAAATCTCCCCTGTAGACGTGAGGCTCGGTATATGCCCGCGGGAAGCGGCCGCTACACCAGATCGGCGAAAAAGTGAGCAGCGAGCAACCGGCCTGCTCCTCGGAGGCGCCCTGAGTTTGATCTAAGCGGTAACGTGGGGGACGCTTAGCTGGCGCCGCCCACTTTTAACTTCGCCAGTGCGAAGTCGATTGTGGCCTGTTCCCGTGCGACGGCGGTCGCATCGGCGCCCGCCGCTTTTTGCGCCTCCTGAGCGGCCGCGAGTTCCGTCCGCGACCCAGCAATGTCGATCTCGTCCGGCGCAAAAGCCGCATCGGCGAGCACGGTCACTCTGCCCGGCAACGCCTGCACGAAGCCTTCACTCGTCGCCAACTCGAGCCGGCGGCTCGTTCCGTTCTCGACAACGTTCGCGCGCAGCACACCGGCCTTGAGCGCTGCGAGAAATGGTGCGTGCGAGGGCAAAAAGCCCTCTTCGCCCTCGGTCGTCACGGCGATAACGAGTTCGGCTTCGCCCTCGAACTTCACCGCGGCGGGGGTAATGAGCGTGAATGGGATCGTATTGGCCACCTGCTAGACCGTCGCGCCGAGCTTTTCGGCGTTTGCCTTGACCTCGTCGATACCGCCCGCCATGTAGAACGCCTGCTCGGGCAGATGATCGAGCTTTCCATCGAGCACTTCGGCGAACGCTGCGATCGTGTCTTCAATCTTCACGTACTTGCCTTCGCGTCCGGTAAATTGTTCGGCCACGAAGAACGGCTGGGAAAAGAGCCGCTCGAGCCGGCGCGCGCGCCCGACCGCCGCCCGGTCGTCATCCGAGAGTTCGTCGACACCCAAGATTGCGATAATATCCTGCAGATCTTTATACCGTTGCAGCGTTTCCTGAACGCCTCGCGCGACGCGGTAGTGTTCCGGGCCAACAATATTCGGATCCAAAATACGTGACGATGAATTAAGCGGATCGACTGCCGGATAAATACCGCGCTCTGAGATCGCGCGTGACAATGCCGTCGTCGCATCGAGATGTCCGAACGTCGTCGCAACCGCGGGATCGGTATAATCATCGGCCGGCACGTAGACGGCTTGTACGGACGTAATCGAACCCTTGCGCGTCGATGTGATGCGCTCTTCGAGCGCGCCCATCTCGGTCGCAAGCGAGGGTTGATAGCCGACAGCCGACGGCATGCGTCCGAGCAACGCCGACACTTCCGAGCCGGCCTGCATATACCGGAAGATATTATCGATGAACAACAGCACGTCCGCACCCTTTTCATCGCGGAAGTACTCGGCCATCGTCACGCCGGTCTGCGCGATGCGAAAGCGCACGCCCGGCGGTTCATCCATCTGCCCGAACACCAGCGTCGTCTGCGCCAACACGCCCGACTCTTTCATCTCGACCCACAGATCGTTGCCTTCACGCGTGCGCTCACCAACGCCGGTGAACACGGAAAAGCCCTTATGCACCTGCGCGATATTTCGAATTAGTTCTTGAATGAGAACCGTCTTACCGACACCCGCGCCTCCGAACAAACCAACCTTGCCGCCGCGCGTATACGGCGCCATCAAATCGATGACCTTAATACCGGTCTCGAAAATCTTGGGTGTCGGATCCTGCTGCGCGAACGTCGGCGCTTCGCGGTGAATCGGCCAAAATGCCGCCGCGGTCACCGGCTCGTCGGAATCAATCGCCTTGCCGAGCACGTTGAAAATCCGGCCGAGCGTACCCTCGCCCACCGGCACCTGAATCGGGGCTTCCGTGTTCGTCACTGCGGACCCACGCACGAGCCCATCGGTCGACCCCATCGCTAAACACCGCACCTGGTTGTTTCCCAGCTCGCCCTGAACTTCGAGCACGAGATCGCGCGACTGCATCGCCGTTCCGCCAAGCTCGATTCCGTCGGCGCTGTGCGCGGCTCCATTACTCGCGCCTTCGGCACTACCGACACGCAATGTCAGCGCATCATTGATATTGGGCAGCGTCTCAATCGTAAACTCAACATCGACGACATTCCCCAACACCTGAACGACCTTACCAGTAGCAGCCATAACCTTCAACTTCCTAAAAACGCGACAAAAAAGTAAACACACCCAACCTCAACCACAAATCCCCCAAACAAAAACCCTAAAAAATTGCCCCCCAAAAACCTTACCAATACCAATACCCGACGCACCAACGCATCCACCCGCCCGCGTGTCGCGCCCAACCCACCGATTGGACGATGACGGTGGGGCGGGGTGTGTCCGGTGCCGGGGTGTCAAACAAGTTCGCGCAGCCCGGAGGGCGAGAGCGAACTTTTTGCAAGTAGCGATTTCTCATGGATGAGAAATCGCGGACGTCCCCGGCACCGGACACACCCCGCCCCACCGTCATCCCGCCAACGCCTCCGCGCCTCCGACGATTTCGAGAATCTCAGTGGTGATCGCGGCCTGACGCGCGTTATTCATCGTAATCGTCAGTTCGTCGATGAGTTTCTTCGCATTATCGGTGGCGTTGTTCATCGCGACGAGCTGGGCGGCAAAAAACGACGCGTTGGTTTCGAGCATCGCGGAGTAAATGGTGAACTCGAGGTATTTCGGCAGCAGCCGCGACAGCACGGCTTCGGGCGACGGCGCGAACTCGACGGCACCCTTTGGCGCGGCGTTCGCTTCGGTGGGTTCGGCGACGATCGGAACGATGGCGCGCGTTTCCGGACGCTGCGACATCATCGAGACGAGCTTGGGTGAGATGAGCGTGATGCCGGAAATTTTGCCGGCCACGAAGTCGTCGCTGACTTGGTGTGAAACGGCGCGCGCCGTGTCGAGCATGACGCCGGCCGTCAAACCCCAAAAGCCGGTGGTCGGCCCGGTTTGACGTTTAAGCGCGTTGCGGCCCTTGATGCCGACGCTATACCACGCAACGGACGGGTTCTCGCGACCGTAGGTTTCGGCTTGCCGAATGAGATTGGAATTGAACGCGCCCGCGAGGCCTTTATCGGCGGTCATCACGATGACGCCCATCGGAGCGCCCGCGCGGCCGGACTTCATGAACGGGTGATCGACGTTCGACACGTTCGCCATTAAATCGCGCAGCATCGCCGACAGCGCATCGGCATAGGGACGCGATTGCTTTTGCAGCATTTCGGCGCGCCGGATGCGCGCGGCTGCGACTTGCTTCATGGCTTTGGTAATTTGCTGCGTGTTTTTGAGCGACCGGATACGATCGCGCAGATCCCTGACGGTTGCCATTTACCGGTCCGCTTTGCGTGCTGCGTGCATTAGAAGGACTTGTTGAACTCCGCGATTGCCGCTTGCAGGGCCTTCGTATTGTCATCCGACAGGGCGTTGCTCGTGCGGATCGATTCGGCGATTTCAGGATGACGGTCGTGAACGAAGCCGACGAACGACGCGACCCAATCTTGGCAGGCGCGGCGTGGGGACGTCGGTTAACAGGCCCTTCGTCGCCGCGAAAATGACCATGACTTGATCTTCGACGGCTTGCGGCTGAAATTGCGGCTGCTTGAGGATCTCGGTGATCTTTTCGCCGCGCGTCAACTGGGCTTGGGTGTTCTTATCAAGATCGGACGCGAGCTTGGCAAAGGCGGCCAGCTCGCGATATTGGGCGAGGTCGAGCTTGAGCGGGCCGGCGACGGTCCGCATCGCTTTGATCTGGGCCGAGCCGCCGACGCGACTGACCGAGATGCCGACGTCGACAGCGGGCCGGATGCCTTGGAAGAACAGCCCGGTTTGCAAATATATTTGGCCGTCGGTAATTGAAATGAGATTGGTCGGAATGTACGCCGAAACGTCGCCGGCCTGGGTTTCGATGACCGGCAGCGCGGTGAGCGAACCGCCACCCATTTCATCGGATAGCTTCGCCGCGCGTTCGAGCAGCCGTGAGTGCAAGAAAAAGACGTCGCCGGGGTACGCTTCACGGCCCGGCGGTCGGCGCAGCAGCAGCGAGACCTCGCGATAGGCGATCGCGTGCTGGGTGAGATTATCGTAAATGATGAGGACGTCTTTGCCCTCGTACATCATGTCTTCGGCCATCGCGCAGCCGGCGAACGGAGCGATGAACTTGAGCGCGGCGGGTTCCGCCGAAGAAACGGTGACGATGGTGGTATATTCCATCGCGCCGGCCTTCTCCAGCGTATCTTGCAGGGCGCGAACGGTCGAATTCTTCTGCCCGATCGCGACATAGATGCAGAAGACGCTACGGCCTTTTTGGTTGATGATCGTGTCGATCGCAATCGCCGTCTTACCGGTACCGCGGTCGCCGATGATGAGCTCGCGCTGACCTTTGCCGATCGGGATCAACGCGTCGATGGCGCGGATTCCGGTTTGCAGCGGTTGCTTCACGCCTTGCCGTTGCACGACGCCCGGCGCGGTGTTCTCGATCGTCCGGTATTTGCGCGTCTCAATCGGACCCTTGTCGTCGACCGGGACGCCCAGCGGGTTGACGACCCGGCCGAGCAAGGCCGGACCGACGGGAACCGACGCGATGCGGCCGGTCCGGCGGACCTGTTCGCCTTCTTTAATGTCCGTATCGTCGCCCATGATGACGACACCGACGTTGTCCTCTTCGAGGTTGAGCGCGATGCCTTGGACGCCGTTGGCGAACTCGACGAGTTCCGACTGCTGGACCGATGCGAGGCCATAGACGCGAGCGATATTGTCGCCGACCTCGATCACGGTGCCGACTTCAGATTCGCTGTCGGTGCTCTTGTAAGCGGCGATCTGGCCTTTGAGAATGCCGGCAATTTCGTCAGCGTTGATCATGGGTGGGGAAAGCCTCCAGCTTGCGGTGCGACGCGGCGCGCCATTAGTTCGTGCTCAACATTCGCGCCAGGTCGTCGAGGCGCCCGGCGACGCTACCGTCGATTTGCTTATCGCCCATGGTGATCCGCACGCCGCCGATGAGGCCCGGATCGACCGTTTGGGTGACCTCGAACGTAGTTTGAAACCGGCGGCCCAACCGGTCGACGAGTTCGCGCAACTCACCGGGATCGAGTTCGCGGGCAGTTTCAATTCGCAGCGGCGACGCTCCGCGGCTGCGTTCTTCGAGCAGATCGTACTGCGCGACGATCTCGTCAAAAATAGCTTCCCGCCGCTTGCGCACGAGCAGCAACACGCTATGCAGGGCGATGACGTTCAAGCTTCCGAACGCGCGCTCGACGATCGCGGCTTTTTCTTTGCGATCGATAACCGGCGAGCGAAAGAAGCGGCGCGCGGAATCGTCACTGTCGAGCACCGTCTTGACCACGTGCAAGTCGGTTTTCACCGCCGTGATACTATCGGCGTCTTTGGCGAGTGAGAAAATGGCACCGGCATAGCGGCGGGCAACGGTCTCGTTCGGCACTACCGGCCACTTCCGGCGCGGTCGCCCAGCAACGTTTCGACCGTGGCGCCGACGAGGCGTGTATTGACCGCCGGGCTGATGCGCGCGGCGGCCTTCTCGCGTGCGAGATCGAGTGCCCGTCCGATGAATTCTGAGCGCAGCTGCGCTTGGGCGGCCAACCGCGCGCGAGCGAGTTCATTTTGCGCGCTAGCGACAGCACGTTGCCCGTCGGCTTCGGCATCGGCTACGAGCCGGTTGCGTTCGCGAGCAGCATCGTCGGCGCCGCGCCGCTGCGTCGCTTGCGCGTCGCGATCGGCGGCTTCGACTTCCCCGCGCGCCCGCGCGACGTCGCCTTTGAGCGTCTCGAGCCGCGCTTCGGCATTAACCAAGTCGGCGTTGCGCGCTACTTGCGCGCCGCGCACCGCCGGCAGTACGTATTTCTGGAACAGCACGACCGCAACGACGATGAACGCAAAACCACCGACGATCTCGCTCCATTGCGCGAGCCCATCGTAGAACGTCGGCGCAGTCTCCATCAAGCGGCTACCCCGGAATCGATCGCGCGCGCCAGCAGCGAATCGGCCAGACTTTCTACGATCTGCGCTTCGTTCGTTCGCGCGGCGGCGATCTCGCCCGCAACCGTCGCGCGGGCATCCTCGACGAGCTGGGTCGCTCGCGCGGCGTGGCCCGCCGCGATCGAGGCGGCTTCGGTCTGCCCTTGCGCGCGGGCGGCGGCCAGCGCCGAATCGGCCTCCCGGCGCGCGGCGGCCCGGCGTTCCTCGGCTTGCGCCTGGAGCGACTTCACGTCCGCCTCAAACTGTTCGATATCGTGGGACACACCGTCGATATACGCCCGCCGCTGCGCGATCGCCGCGCCGACCGGCTTGAGGAATATGACGTTGAGCACAACGAGAAAAACCAGAAAGTTGATGAGTTGGACGACGAGCGTCCCGTCGAGCGAGAGCAGCACGGCTTAGTTAGCGGACGTTTTTGAGCAATGTCGTGACGAGACCCGGCACGTTCGCGACCACGAAAAACAAATAGAAGCCGAGCACGAGCGCGATGATCGGAAACGCTTCCAAGATGCCGACGCCCAAGAAGAAGAAGGTGAAGATGTTGCCGCGTGCTTCGGGTTGACGGGCGATGGCCTCAACCGCCTTCGAAGCGACGATACCGTCGCCGATAGCGGATCCGACCGCGACGCCGAGACGATCAACGCGAAGCCGATGATGAGGACGGCAACGATCAGGCTCTCAGAACTCACGGAATGACCTTTCTAGAAATTCAAGCCGGCGACGCCGACAGGTGGTTCTACAGTAACGGACATCAGTGCCCTTCCTCGGTCGTTGCCAACGATAGGTACACGATGGTAAGCAGCGTGAAGACGAACGCTTGGATCGTCCCGATAAAAAAA
>CBDCBO010000015.1:0-15226 GCA_965214335.1 Candidatus Velthaea sp.
GTTATCTCGACGGTGCAACTAAGGACCGCGACCGGCAGGCCGAAGTCGAGAAGTTCATGCACCCCGACGGGCCGCCGGTGTTTTTGTGCTCGCTCAAAGCCGGTGGCGTCGGCTTGACGCTGACGGCGGCCGATTACGTGGTGCTGTACGACCCGTGGTGGAATCCGGCGGTCGAACGGCAGGCCATCGACCGGACGCACCGCATCGGCCAAACGCGGCCGGTGACGGCGTATCGCATGGTGACCGTCGGGTCGGTCGAGGAAAAGATTCGCGCTTTAGCCGAACGCAAGAACGCGCTCTCGAAGGCGGTCATCAAAGCCGATAGCGCCGTAGCCAAATCGTTGACGCGCGACGATCTCGAGTTACTGTTCGCCGATCCGGAATAACGCGGGCCCAGGGATTGGTGATCTAGCGGCTCGGGGCGCACATCGCGACCGCGCCCGCCCGCGTCGTCGCGTGCAACAGCCGCGCCGCCGTCGCGACGTCGCAACGGTCGGGGGTCGTCAGCCACGCGTCGATGGTTCCGAGTTGTCCGTGCGCCAGCGAGACGGCTAGAAACGGGAGCGGCGCGATCGGCGGTGTGTCCGAGCGGCGTACGAATGTCGCCAGATGCGGTTCGAGTCGCCGAGCTAAAACGCGAATCATGATGGCGCGCGTGGAGCCGTGCAAGAGCCGGGAAGCCAGCGCACGATGTTCGAGCAGATGGTGCAACACTTCGTGCAGCACCTTCGAAGGCGCGGCGGTCGCGGCCGCATCAGCGAAGGTTGCGACAAGTGGGGCGATGCTCTGCTCGAGCAGGTCGTCTTTGGTTTCAAAGTGTTCGTAAAACGTCGAACGCCCGATATCGGCGCACGCCGCGAGTTCGCGGACGCTCAGCGTATCGTAGTCGCGCACAAAGACGAGCCGGTCGAACGATGCGAGCAGAGCCGCGCGCGTTTTGCCGACCCGCCGGTCGACGGTTCCGGAATGGCCGCGGTGGAGCGCCTTGCCGGACATCACGGTCGCGTTGTCTGTTTGCGGACAGCATCCCTGGCGCTCGCCGGCGGTGTCGACCGCGATCGTGGTAGGAATAACGCATGACCGCTGAACGACGCGCCACGCTACGCGCCGCCGCCCCGATTGCGGGCGGTGTGCTGCTTGCGATTCTGGCTTTGGCGCTGCATCCACACGCTCGCGGTCAGACTGGTGCGGCGGCGGAACTCCACGAGTTGGCGTTGCTGAGCCTGCGCGATCGGCTCGTGCACGGAACGCTGCTTCTGCTGCTCGGCACACTGCTCGCCGAGTTGGTCAACTATGCCCTGCGACGCGGATTCACGCGCCGGCCCGTGGTCGTCGGACTCGTGGGTTTCAGTGTCGGAATCGGCGGCTTGATCGTCGCCGGTTTGATCGACGGCTTTCTGTTACCCGATCTAGTGGCGCGCTTCCTCGACGCTGAGCCGGCGGTACAACGTGCCGCACTGACGACGCTGGCGGCGTGCGGGATCGCGGTAAACGTGTTCGCGACGTTTGGCGTCGTTGCTCTAACGTGCGCGATCGTGGCGTGGTCGCTCGACCTGGCCCGTGACGGCGGGGAAAGCCGAGTAGCCGCCAACGTGGGCTTCGGCGCGGCGGCGCTGACCAGCGCGATGCTGGCGACGGGCGGTCGGGACCCCTCACCCCACGCGCTCATCGTGATGCTCGGCGCGCAAGGCGTATGGTATGGCTGGATTTTCGTATTGCTTGCGCGGCAGAGTGCCGAGGGTGTCGGGCGGCGTCCGGGTCTCGGCGGCGCTACGGCCCTTGCGGAGATCGATTAGGGCAGTTGTGGTTGGAGGAGCGAGTGCATTACATTTACTGCTGCTCGATTGCTGGTACCGCTATATCTTGCGTTGAGGTCAGGCGGCCGAAGTAACACGCACGTGTGGCGTGCGTCGGTGTACGGCGAAGGTTTGCCTGCTATTGCTTCGGAAAGCGACGCTTCGAGAGCGTCGATATTAGGCGTAGAAACGCTGGTCGTTTCGCTCGTGAATTCGAGGCGTTCTATGGATGCACGCGTGCCGACGTCGGTCGCAAATCTCCCACCGGGTTGGCCGCGCATTACCCCACACCTTATTTACGAGGATGTGGCGCGTGCAACCGACTGGTTATGCCGTGCATTCGGCTTCACCGAATGTATGTCCGCGCGCCACAGCGCCGCCGACGGGTCAGTCGAGCGGGCCCGACTTCGGGTCGACGACAGCGTGCTGACGCTTGGACTACCGTCGATTCATGGGCAGAACCCGACGTACGGCGTGAGCACGATGCTTAAAATTTATGTCGCTGACGTTGATGCGCACTATGTACGCGCAAAAAGCGCGGGCGCCGTTATCGTGCTCGGACTTACCGATGAATCATGGGGCGATCGTCGTTATCAGGCGACCGATCCCGAAGGTCACCAGTGGTTGGTCGCCCAGCACATGCGCGACGTGGCCCCGGAAGTCTACCTCGAACAACTGCAGCTAGAGCCCAACCACTCAACGAGCTGAACGACGCTCTCGACAGCGAGCGCCCAGTTGAAACGCGTCGGAGCAAACGTGTTCGTTGCGTTCCTCACAAGCGCTCGTGCGCTCGGCCAGTTTCGTGATTGAAAAGCGAGCTGAGCAAACGGGCTATGTCGCAGCGTCCAAATAAAATGACGCGAGCCTCGTCGCTTAGGGCTTCCGCGCTAGATTGTGCCGTAAGCGCATATGCGACTTCCGCTCCAAAAAGGACGTAACGCCGCCACTCATTCAATCGCATTAGCGTTCAGCGAGCACCGCCTTCGCGAGGCTCTTCGCGACTTCGCCGCGCGTCCGGATCTTGAGTCGAGTGAAGATCGACGCCACATGCGTTTCAACCGTTTTCTCGGTGATGCAGTAGCGTTCGGCGATCATCCGATTGGTTTGCCCCACCGCGATCGCTTTGGCGATCTCGAGTTCTCGCGAGGTAAGCTCGTTCTCGGCGCGCCCACGTCGATTGATTGTGAGCATGCTGCGTTGCACCCGGCGCACATCGTTGTGCGACTCCATCTCAATGAAAAGGTCGAGCGCTAATTGCTTTTCGCCGGCAAGCTCCCACGTAAGCGCCTCGAAATAACGAAATCCGAATGACCGCATGCTAGTCGCAGCGGCACGCGCGAGCGCGACAGACTCCGTTTCGCGATGGGCACGAAGGGATGCGACCGCGTCAAAGAAGGACAACAACGCCGAAGCGAGCGCCGAAAAAGACGCAGCGAGTACGTTGCGGGCGGTTGCGAGGTCTTCGCTCGACCCGTGCACGGCGACGGTCATAAGGGTGCAGACCGACCAATCGGTGCTGCGCAGACGCTTTTGCGTCAAACGCTGCACGGCTCGGCGCAAAACGTCCTTTGCTTCGTCTTCTCGTCCCTCTTCGAGTAAAAACTGAGCGTAAGCCCCGGAAACGGGAAAAAGTTGGCGCGGCGTTTCGAGCCGAAATCGCTCTTCTAACTCAAGTCGCTCGACGATGCGTTTCGTCAGTGCTCGGTCTCCCGTCTGCAAGCCGACAAAAATTCCAACTCGACCAAGCAACACGATGAACGCTGGGCTTTCGGTTTGCACAGCAAGCGCCAACAGTTCCAGAATAATACTCTTACTGTCCTCGGTGAAGCCCTGCATCAGTCGCACTTCCGCGTAATGCGCGCGGTACAGAGTCGCCTGCGCGACATCGAAATTCTCATCGGCGACGAGAAACGCTTCGCGATACGTGGCGGCGGCGAGTGTGAACCGTCCGGCAAGCAGAAATGTCGCGGCGAGAATCGCTCGTGCTTCGGCCTCCTGCCGGCGTTCGTCGCCCCGTACGGTAAGGTCGACAGCGTGTTGCTGATCCGCAATCGCCTCGTCGTATCGGCGCTGCATGAGCATGGCATCGCCACGTATCGTATAGAGTAACGTAGCGGAGCGTAGATCGAGTGTATCGCTAAACTCTTCGACTGCGCTGAGATGTCCAAGCGCGGTCTTGACGTCGTTGTCGGCGAGTGCGATACGGGCGGCATAGAGAATCGCCCGCACGCGTAGATCGTGCTGCGGCTCCGTTTGCAAGGCGTCACGCGCGAGTTCGAGATACTCGAACGTGCGCTCGTCCTCACCCAGATAAACGCAGGCGTCGGCGATCCCGAGCGCACACGCGGCAATGCCCGCGCGATCGTCCATCGTTTGGCGAAACTCGAGCGCTTTGATATAGGACGCGATCGCACGCTCCGGAAATCCGGCACGCAGACGTGCGGCTCCGAGCTTTTCTTGGAGTCGCGCCGTAACATCGCCGCTAGAGAACTGCAGCGCACGTTCGTACAGCGTCGCCGCTTCGACGACCGCGCGCGCTTTCGCCGCGGCGTCGCCGGCTCGTTCGTTGTAGCGCGTTGTTTTATCGGCATCACGCGCAGCCCAGGCGTGGTAGGCAAGGGCCGTAATGGACACTGATTCGTCCGGCTTTGACTCGAAGATCGCGAGCGTTTCCGCGTGGATGGTCCGCCGCTCCGCCTCGAGCAGTTCGCTGTAGAGTGCCTCTTGGGTAAGGGCGTGACGAAAACTGAATCCTGGCGGTGGTCCCTCGTCGATGAACGCGAGGTCGCGCGCACGACGCAGCACCTCGAGAACATGCGCGAGCGGGGCGCCCGCGACATCTGCCAATGTGCGTGCATCGAACGTGCGCCCGAGCACTGCGGCCCACAAGAGAAGCGACCGTTGATCGGGCGATAGCTGCGGCAATCGGGCGCAGACGGCTTCCTCAATCGACAACGGGAGACGTTCGTGCTCGCCGTTGCAGCGGCGGTCGCGCACATGGCGGGCCAACTCTTCTGCGAAAAGCGGATTTCCCTCGGAACGTGCGCGGATCGCATTGCGTTCTGATTTGTCGATTGGGCTTAGCGCCAGAATGCCCTGGACGAGCACATCGATGGCGGTGTCGTCAAGCCGTGAAAGCTCGACCCGTTCAACGGTCGGTAGCGCCGAGAGCCGCCCAACGAGACCGCGCAAGGCGTGATCGCCGTTAAGCTCGTCGCTTCGGAAGGTTGCGATCACGACCAGGTCACCGGGGCCGGGTATCTGAGCCAAATATGCAATGAGTTCAAGTGAATTGCTGTCGGCCCAATGCACGTCCTCAAGCACCAGCGTAAGCGGCGTCTCACGCGAAAAAGCGCGCAGCGCATTCGAATAGAGCTCGAACAGCCGAAATTTCTCCTCGCGAGGCGGCGTTTGGATGCCGCTCTCGTACCGGTCATCGAAAGCGCCGAGCCGCTCGAAGATACGCGGATGGTTGCGAACTGTGTCGGGCGACCACTCCGAAAGCGAGCGGACGATCTGTGCGAACGGTGAGAGTATCGCTCCAGCGTACGCAAGACATGCACCCACCGCGAAAACGCGTCTGGGTTCGGCAACGCGACGATGTTCAGCGATGAGGCGTGACTTGCCCATCCCTGCCGTCGCACCGAGCAGCAGCATTGAAGCCGCTCCCCGCGGTGTGGCTTGACTAAGCTCAAGCAGCTGTTGCATTTCCCGTTCCCGTCCCAAGAAGCGCGTGGCGTACATGAATTCCTCCTTGCGGCGCCGCTACCGTGGTTTATTTACCACTTTAGCGCTTACCGTCAAGAAGTAAAGCGGTCTGAGCAGGGCGACGTTAACTATCAGGGATTCCCGACGAACTCTCAGGGTGCTTCTTCTCGGGGAATCCGTCGTGCATTATCAGGTAACAGCCGGGTTTGTCAGGGTTCACCAGCGCACCGCATAGACGTACCATGTGCTCACGGAAACCGACGCCAACAAGCTCAGCGCAGAACGGCAAACGTCGAAGCAACGTGAAGCGCAAGGGAAATCGGCGCGACCGGTATCTGCACATCAGTCAATTGCCTTAGCCGACCGCTCTCGGTGGATCTGTTTGTTCCCCAGATAAGCGGCGGCGCTCCATCATCAACAAAGAGGATCATGCAGATGTATCATTTACTCGCAGCCACTCTCATCGCCGCTCTCGGATCCAGTCAAGTTGCCGCCGCCCCGACAAAGCCCGCTAGCTGCGCGACCAATCACGGACAAGCTGCCCATCTGGTTCAAGCCGCGCCGGTTGATTATCCGGAAAGCTTTAAGATGGTGGCCGCTTCCACTAAGGCGCTCATCCGGGTTGACCTTTCAGCAACGGGTCGCGTCCTCAACACGAGTGTCGCAAAGTCGACCGGGAGCGTTATTCTCGATCGAGCCGCAATCGCTGCTGTCGCTTCGTCGGTTTACTCTCCCGCAACCGACGCGTGCAGCGGAGTCGCCGGATCATACGCAGTCGAGGTCGATCTCGACAATTGATGATTGCGTGCTCGCAACGGACTAGTCGCGGCTGCCGGGCGTTCAGCGTACTGCGCGCCGGAATTGCAATGGCTATGTGTAGCGGTTTGCCGCCCTCGCCGCAGCTAGAAACGCGCTATCCACTTCGACGCTCGGTTCGTCACCAACACTTCCTCCGGTCGATGGGTCGTCAAAAGCTTTCTTGTGCATCGTTCACCTACTTATTCTCTTACGCTCTTCACACTATCAATAAAAAAGGACATCGAAATGAACACTTTTGGACACTTCGCCTCCACGGCGATGCCCGGCTTGTCTACCGACCAAACTGCTCTAAGCGTGAACCGCTTCATCGCTGCGCGCCCGGCGTTAATGAGCCGGCCCGAGAAGAGCACTCAACCCCACCGTCAATCGGCCGGGGCATGCGTCCCACTGAAAATCCTTTACCCGTCGCTGTACATAGAACGCCCCGCACGTCCACGAATGGGCAATTATCTGCGCGCGATCGCGACAACCGTCGGCAATCCGTTCGCCGCTCGCAAGCCGATTTAGCTGAGAACGGCCCAGACTCCGAGTCAACCGCAAAAGAATAAACGCCGATCGGGCCGATGACGGCAGCCAAACGAAACAATGTACGAAGGGCCGATGGCTTACGTGTAAAATTGACCGACGTTTAATGAGCTTTCGATAATGCCGAGGATTTACCCATGGGTGAGCCTTGATTGGTGCAAAGTCATGACCGCCATGTAGCACAGTAGTACTGTCGCGCAATCATCAGTGTTATTGATCTATAAGTAGATGTCACGAAAATCGCCGTTTAATTTCGCTCAGCAACAGCGTTCGCAGAAGGAGTATCAAATGACGAAGACCTGGACCGAACATCAAACGGATCGCCACCGAGGTGATCGCGCCCTAGCCGGAACGTTGCTGGCAGCGGCGCTACTCGCAACGGGCATCTCGCCCGGCGCGCGCGCCGCCGACGAGATCGTCATCGGCGCATCGGTTCCACTCAGCGGTCCGTTGGCGGCTTTCGGTAATTATGAAAAGTGGGGATACGAGGCGGCCGTCGCTGACGTCAATAAAGCCGGCGGAATTATCATCGACGGTACCAAGATGCGGGTAAAGTTGGTCGTTCGTGACGACAAGACAGATCCGAGCCTTGCCGCCAGCAATACCGAAACGCTCATTTCCCGCGACGGTGCGATCGCAATGCTCGGGTCCTGCACGCCGATGCTCGTAACTCCCGGGGCTCTCGTGGCCGAACGTCGAAGGGTGCCATTCGTTACGGGTTGCGATCCGATGCGGGCTTTCACCTCAGTTCGCCGGTGGAAGTACGCCTGGGCGAATTTTTTCGACGAGCAGGATCTCGTTGTAGGGTCGTTTCAGATGTTTGCCGGCAGCGGAATCAAGACAAATAAGAAACTTGCCATTCTGCACGATAACGGCCCTGATGGGCAAGTCGGCGGCGCGGTTTCGGCCGCGACTGCCAAGCAGTATGGCTACGAGGTTGTGAACAATGCATCTTTCCCGGTCGATAACACTCAGTTCACATCGATCATCGGCGAAGTGAAAGCCACCGGTGCAGACGTCGTCCTCGTCTTTGCAATAACGCCGCAGGCGATACTTATTCGCAAACAGATGGCAGCGGCCGGCTATACACCCAAGGTGCTGGTCGTCGAAAAAGGCGGCGAGCCTTTAGACTTTGCGCGAGCGTTGGGCAAGCTTTCCGACGGTGTGCTTACAAGCGGCTATTGGGCTCCGGCGTTTCCGTATCCCGGCGCCGCGGCATTGGCGAAGCGATTCGAGTCGGAAACCGGCCAGGCAAGCAGCCAGCACATCGCCGATTCCAACTCGGCCGCCAGCGTTCTCCTCGACGCGATCGCTGCGGCGGGAAAACTGGATACTGAACAGATCAACGCGGCAATCGCCAAGACGGACAAGAGCTACGTGGTCGGCCCAGTCAAATTCGATGCCGCTCATTTCGCGAAAATACCGACCGCCGAACTCCAGTGGCATGACATGAAGCTCGTCGTCATGTGGCCGAAAAATCGCAAGGACGGCGAGCTGATCTTTCCGCTGCCGTAGCCGGAGATCGCCGTTCGATGAACGTCACGGTTGTCGCGGATAGTCTCGCTTCGGGATTTCTACTCGGTGGGCTGCTCGCATTGACCGCGCTTGGCCTGTCGATCGTTATGGGTGTGATGCGTCTCGTTAACTTGGCGCACGGCGAATTTCTCGTTGCTGGTGCATACCTCGCGTTCTTTTTCCTGCAACGGACCGGGATCGATCCGATCCTGGCGCTGCCGCTCATCGGCGGAATCGTCGCGCTGCTGACGTTTCCGATCTATCGCCTTTTGATTGCGCCGCTGGGCGGCATAGGACCGGAGCCGCCGATGATGACCGCCTTCGGGATCTCGATCATATTGCAAAACGTATTCTTGCTCGCGTTCACCGCCGACTCACGCGCGATCGATCTGCCGTATTCGGCCGCCCCGTTTTTTCTAGGTCCCTTTATCGTTCCGCGAATCTACCTCATTGGCTTTACGATCTCAGCCGTAACGATCGTGCTGGTTCATCTGCTCGTTTCGCATACGCGATTCGGCCGCGAGTTACGGGCCAGCGCCGCCGATCCGGTTGCAGCCGCGGTGAACGGCGTCAACGTTCGCAGCGTCCATGGGCTCACGTTCGCGCTTGGAGGAGCCTGCGCCGGAGTGGGCGGCGCGCTGATCGGAGCGGCCCTTTCATTTACACCGTCGACGGGCGGGACATATCTGCTCACGAGTTTCGCCATCGTCGTGCTGGGCGGACTAGGAAACGTGTTCGGCACGCTCGTCGCGGGAATTGCACTGGGTGTGATACAAAGCGCGGGCGGTTTGGTATTTGGGGACGGCTACCGCGATCTCGTCGGTTTGGTGGTTTTCCTCTTGGCGTTAACTTTTCGTCCCCGCGGTATGCTCGCAACTCCGAGCACCAGGTGAGTTTCGTGTTCTCCGCTTCGCAATCTGGCCAACCGCGGCGCATGCTCATCTTGCCGATGGCGGCCGCGTTCGCGTTTGTCGTCATTGCCCTTAGTTCGCGATGGCTCGACGACTATAAGCTTGAGCTCGGCTATCGCGCACTGCTGCTCATCTCGCTGGCTGAGGCCTGGAATCTGCTTGCCGGCTATGGCGGGTTAATCTCTCTTGGTAGCGCCTCTTTCATCGGCGTCGGCGCGTACGTGCTTGTCGGCCTGCTGAACAACAGCGCCATCGGGATTGCTTTTGCCCTGCTCGGTTCGGGCCTATGCGCAGCGGTACTCGCTAGCCTCGTTGCGCCGGCGGTGTTCCGCCTGCATGGACTCTATTTCACGGTCGCTACCCTGGCGTTAGCTGAAGCATTACGTTTGTTCATGGTAAATTACAACGGCTTCGGTGGAGCTTCGGGTCTCATCTTGACGACTGAACCGCCCAGCTTGCGCGGCCTGTTTCTCATCGCGCTCACGCTCTTCGCGCTCACCACTGTCCTAATGACGCTAGGCACGGGTTCGCGCTTCTCCATCTTGCTGCGAGCGGTTCGCGATGACGAGGGCGCCGCGGCGCAGATCGGTATCCGGGCCTATCGTATCAAGCTTGCCGCGTTTGTTGTTGCCGGATTTGTGATGGGTGCCGCAGGCGGTTTGCAAGCGCTCAAACTGGGCGCGATCGAACCGTATGGAATGTTCGGCCTTCAATGGACGGTGAACGTTTTGGCCGTCGTGATCATTGGCGGTCAAGGACTGCGGCTTGGACCGATGTTCGGAACGATCTTCATGCTGGCACTGAGCGAAATCTTAGCTGACTATCCGGCCCTGCAATTAGCCCTTACCGGTGTGATAATAATCGCGGTGATCCGCTTTGCCCCCAAGGGTTTGGCCGGTGTTGTGCGCCGATTCGCCGAGCGTTTCCACGCTCCGAGAACTGCGTGACCCGTGCACCGGCCGAGATGTTGCTGCGAACGCAGGCTCTTACCAAACGCTACGGCGGCGTGGCCGCAGTCGACGACGTAGCATTCGAACTGTCACGCGGCGAGGTCTGTGGCGTGATTGGCCCCAACGGGGCCGGTAAGTCGACGCTCATCGACCTCCTGAGCGGAGCCGTCGCGCCGATCGCCGGCCGCGTCACGTTCGACGGCGTCGACATTACTCGAGCGCCGGCATTCTCACGCGCGGCGCTTGGCATCGCCCGAACATATCAGACGCCTCGACCATTTTTGGACCTGACCGTGCGTGAAAACGTGCTGGCGGCTCACTACGCGCTCGAACCGTTCAGTTCTCGCAGCCGAGCGCTGGACGCGTGCAGCCGCATCCTGGAAGCGACCGGACTCGCCGAGGCAGCCGCCGCGCCGGCACGCGCGCTTCCGCTGTTGCGCCGCAAACGGCTCGAGGTCGCGCGCGCCCTTGCCCTGCGTCCAAAGTTGCTGTTGCTCGACGAGGTCGGGGCCGGTCTCATCGACGCGGAAGTCTCCGAACTCATCGCGTTGATTCAGACGATTCAAACCACGGTGCAGGCCATCGTCATCGTCGAGCACGTGCTCCGAATCGTGCGCGAATGTTGCGACCGGCTCGTCGTCATGACGTCCGGTCGAATTTTGGCACAAGGCCGAGTCGCTGAGGTTCTTGCGAACGATGAGGTGGCGGCAGTCTATTTGGGTACAGCGCACCGCGCCCCGGCACCAGAGACGGCGAACGCACCGGCGCAGTCGACTCTACGTGTCGCTTCCGCGCCCGCGTCAATCCGGCGCCTCGTGGACGCTGCCAATGAGCGTGAAGTATGCGCCGGCGTTCCGCTCTTGGAGTTGCGAGCGATTGAAGCCGGCTATGGACAAGCTCGAGCACTCAACGGGATCGACCTTGCGGTGCGGCGCGGCACCGTCGTGGCAATTTTGGGAACCAATGGAGCCGGCAAAACGACTCTCGCAAACGTAATTAGCGGAGCCATGCGGCCGACCTCGGGCGAGCTTTGTATTCGCGGCCAAAACGTGACGGGAGCGCCGCCGCACCAGATCTCGCGTCTTGGAATTGCTTCTTGCATGGAGGGCAGCCGGATATTCGCGCCGCTGTCGGTTGAAGAAAATTTACTCCTCGGGGTAGGTGGCGTTTCGCGCGCCGAGCAGTTGCGCCGGCTCGAAAGCGTCTACGAGCTTTTCGCCGTCCTCAAAAGGCATCGCAATCGCGGGGGCACTTCGATGTCTGGGGGTGAGCAGCAAATGCTCGCGATCGGCCGCGCATTGATGTCGCGGCCCAGCCTTGTCGTTTTCGATGAGATCAGCTTTGGACTCGCTCCCGCAATGATCGATCGGCTCTACGCTGCGCTTGCCGACTTGCGTACCGCCGGGCTTACCATTCTGCTTGTGGAGCAAGACGTGGAACGCGCGCTCGAGTTAGCCGACGAAGTTCATGTTATGGAACATGGAGCTTTCGCACTCTCAAGCCGGCCCTCCGCGATCCGTGACGATCCCGTCTTGCGCAAGCTGTACATCGGCATTGCTGACTGAGCGTACAAAACGATACGCTCTCTGCCGATTGCGAAATAGAAGCTCCGCTTGATAATATTCTCCACGCCGCTGAAACACCGCTCACCTCAAACGGCCTCTTTCGCCCCACTCCGACGTTCAGTTCGCGAGGCCCGAACGAGCGAAGACCCGTACGCGTAAACTACGCGCTGGTGCGACCCGCCGTCGAGCGTACGACAGCAATATCCGCGACTTTGAGTGGTATTGCTTACACAACGATCGGGCGACGTTGCCAGCGACGCCACAGACCGTAGCGTTCTACGTCGCGGAACTCGTTGGTAAGCGCAAAGTTGCGACGGCTCGCCGGCTCCTGCTGGCGATCGGCAGCCGGAGCCCAATTATCCAGCGACCTGAACGACGCTCTTTCGAGAACGACGTTAGCGAAGCCTAACGCGACTAACGACGAAATCGTTGTGACGCCGTTTGCCTGACGCAGACGTTTGGGTCAAGGCTCGCGAAGGGGACGGCACGCATTACATTCATCGCTGCAACATTCTTCAACGCCTGTGAGACGCGGTTACTATGATACTTACCGGCCTCGATCACGCCGATATTCGCGTACCCTCGCTCGAGTTGGTGGAACCGTTCTACGATGCGTTTCTGCCGCTAGTCGGCCTGTCACGCAAATCGTTCTCGCATGTCGGAAGTGATGGCGAATGGTATGACGTCGATGCCGCGCACCCGCGTAATACGGTCGAATATCATACGCAGAACTTGCCGGGAACGCTGGGCTGGTTCATCGGCTTCATCGAGGATCCGCTGATGATCCCTACTCAAACACGAATTGCCTTCGCGCTCGATGGCGAAGCCAATCTGCTCGCGATCGAAGCGCTCGTTCGTAAAGCCGGCGCGCGGGCGGTTGAATGGTCGATCGACCCCGGCTACCCGGCGCTATTTTTTGAAGACCCGTGCGGGACGCGCTTAGAGATTTGCGCTCGGCGAGTCCGCGCTTAACAAGAAACCGGCGCACCGCCGCTGTGAAACATGGACGATTCGGAGGCGGTATGTGAACGGACGTCACGTGCTTGAAGGGTCGCTCACTTGAAGAATCTTCATTCGTTTACCGCCGAGCAGGCGGCCGCAGCCAATACGGCTTTGCGCGCAGCTCTGGGTCTTGCGCCGCAACAGTTTTCAGCCGAACAGTTTGTCGGGATGATCTCAGAAGAAATCGAACAGCTGCGTGCGGCCGGCCGCACCGACGATGACATCTCGCAACTGCTTGCCAAAGAAATCGGCGTCGCGCTTGATTCCGATCTCATCGCGCGCTATTACGCCGATGACGTCGAACGTCTTGGGTATCCGTGACGCGTCCGCACGCTGCCATTGCGACTCTGCGGTCAGCGCACCAAGAACGGAACGCGCAAGACTTCGTGACGGCCTAGTGCTGTTGCGGGATCCTTTTCCGTAAGCGCAAGAGCGGCAGCTTCCGAGCCCACGCGTAACACGCCGAAGCCCCATGATTCGCGCGGATCGATAACCGGCCCGAACCGTAACATGCTGCCCGCACGAACTTCCGCGGTCCAGTAAGTAACATGCTGCCGCATTACCGCGCGTTCCTCGTCGGTCATGTCCGCGGCAAAGGTCGGCCGGTGAGCCACGAAACGCATTAAGTAAAATTGATCGCCCATCTGCCTTACCTCCGTGTTGCTAGCTTCGCGGTAATGTGGTGTAGCTCAGCCAAGCATGCTAACGTCGTCGTATTGTCTTCGGTGCTAAACTCTATGTGCAAATCCCGAGCGTGGGCGGCTACGGCCCTCGGCTGTCGTCGACACGCGCGTTCCGTTCGAAGAAACGTCGACGATGTTCGTTTTCTGTTTGACTCACCGGCGCTGGCCGTCGGTACCCAAGATATCGAGTAGCCCAAGCCGATGGAACGTCGACCACCGAGCGCCATCGTTGAGTGTAAGGCCGAGCGGGTGCTTAGGGTCAGCGAGACTCACTCGAAACCCTTGAGGTGGCGTAGAGCACTAGCGTGCCTGGCGCCGCGCCGTAACTTCAATCTCGATTCGCATCCGCTGGTCGGAAAGGCCGGCGCAGATCATCGTGGCGGCTGGTGCTGCTTCTCCAATGGTCCGTCGCAACGTGGGCCAGCACGGCGGAAAATCTTCGACCCGCGGCAGGATGTAGCGGACGCGCACGATGTCGGCGAAGGTTGCGTCCGCCTGTGCCAACGCAGCGCCGACGTTCGCGCACGCTTGTTCAACCTGATCGATAAGGTTGCTGGAGATGGTCATCGTCGCGTAATCGAAACCCGTGGTTCCCGAGACGAAGATGTCATTGCCGTCAATAACGGCGCGCGAATACCCGATGTCGCGTTCGAACGAAGAACCGGACGATATTCGCTGACGCATTTGTGGCGATGTTCCCCGGTTATCGTGAATGCACTCTGGCAGGCTCCAACGTAGCGAATAAAGCCCGCAATGTCGCGGCGGCTGGGGACGATCGTGCGTCTTAGGTGCGCTCCGTGAAATCACGTTCTGGGCCGCCGCCAAGCTGTTCTCCCGTGTAAAGCCGTTCGTTGGAGAGTTAATTCGCGCACGACATTTGCTTGCGCAACGTATCTAGCCGGATACGGCTGAGCATCGCCGCGATTTACCGCAGAGCGAAAGGCTAATATGCTGAGTTGGCGATCGCTTTTCGCGGTGCCGCGCTGCGGATGAGGCCGCGCTTTGAAACGAGCCGGTCTTCGAGGAAGTCCCACAGCGCGGCGGGGTCGTCAATATCGCGTTTCGGCAACGCGATGACAGCCGATGTCCGGCGCCGGAGCAACACAATCGCGTCCTCGACGTCGCGGACGCCCGCGATATCTTGCCACTCCAGCGTTACCGGTGTACCGTCGAGCATACCGGCGAACCCCGTTCGCGTGACGTCAAGCGATCCGGTTGCCGCGACGCGACGCTGCCGCAGAGCCGAGATGCCCACGCCGGCGCAGCACACCATGCCGGCGGCGCCGAGCGCCACTTCAGCGATCGACCGAACCGAATGATGCGCGTCGAGCGCGGCGACGATGATCACGAGGCCGGATATCGCTACGTTTATAAACGAGATGACCGGCGATTGTCGAGCGGGAAAAAGCTTTTCCAGATCGTCCCGTTCGACCGGCGTAAGCGCAAAGCGAATGTGCCCGGGCGGCAGCGAGGTCATGTAGCAGGTCTCCGCGGTTGAGCGAGACGGGAGCGCGTCCCGACATCAGGTATCGTCGCGACGTCAGGTCCCTTTTTCGGCGCCGAAGTAGTGAATGACTTTGAGCGTGATGGCGGGCCGGGTTATGAATTGACTGGCGTCACCATACACGAAGTACAGCTCGTCATGGGGCCGGCGCAGACTGTAGCCGAACGACAGATTCGTCCCGTAAGCGAAGCTCGGTAGCGCGCCGAACGGCGGTGGCGTGCCGACGATCTTGCGCGCCCCGAAACTGA
>CBDCBO010000016.1:0-15958 GCA_965214335.1 Candidatus Velthaea sp.
CAAGCTCAAGTTTACCGGCTTCGATCTTCGCGATATTGAGTATGTCGCTAATGACGGCCAGCAGCGATTCGCCGGAATCCTTGAGATACGTCAGCAATTGCATTTGATCGCGACTCACGCCGCTATCGAGTAAGAGGGTGGTGAAGCCGATGATGCCGTTCATCGGCGTTCGAATCTCATGGCTGACACGGGCAAGAAATTCGGTTTTGGCGCGACTTGCTTCTTGAGCGAATTTGGCGGTCACCTCGAGCGTTTTCGCCGTTTCGAGCAGCCGCTGTTTTTCTTCGCGCAGGCGTTCGGCGAGCACCCGGACTTCGGTAACATCCCAGTTGGTGCCGACCAGAAGTAGGGGTCGCCGGGCCGCGTCACAGATGACGGTCGCCAGCGCGCGCAGGTGATGCACGTCGCCGTTTGGCCACCGCACGCGAAACTCCGAATCAAACGGCATAACCGTTGCAACGGCGCGTTGCATCTCGGCTATGACGCGTTCGACGTCTTGGGGATGCAGAGTCGCCGTCCAGGCGACGATGCTCTGGGCCGAGGGCCGGGCGTCCGAGCCGTAAAGCGCGGACAGGTTCGCATCCCCGCGAAAGGTGTCCGTTAGGAGATTCCATTCCCAGATACCAACTTGACCGGGCTGGGTCGCGAGCCCGTGCAGCGCCGGTACATCGCCGGGAGTGGCCGGTCCGGGCGCGGCGGAGATCGCGCGCAGGGCAGCCACGATGCCCGTCGGCACTTGCGCGGCATCGGTCACGGTGCGAAACGCGAATTCGGTCCGCACGAGACTACCGTCAGAGCGTAACACGCGACAGATTAGCGGGGCGTGTGGGCCCGCCGCTCCGATGACCCGGTCGAAATGCGGCCGGTCGTCCGGGTGCAAGAGCGTGCGCAACGCCGTTCCGAGCAGCGCCGCCGGATCGGCGCCGAAGGCCGGCAACGCGTTCGGCGAGACATACCGCAGGCGACCGTCGAAGCCCAACTCGACGATGGCGTCGGGCAAGTGGGCGGCTAATGCATCGAGACGGCTCGCGCGTTGTAGCGGTTGCGTCAGGCGTGCCGTGAGGGCGCGTACGATACGCGGTGCTTTCACGGGTATGCTCGTTTCTGCACGGCGCGCCGCGCCGTTACCAGCGCACCCATCAGGATTCGGTTACCATGCTTAAGGTGTCGGAAGAGTCGCTTGGTTCGAGCAGTAACGGGCGGAACTTTACGTGCAATTGACACCCGGCCGTTCGCCCAACGCTGCCGCCGGCACGCGACTTGCCGCCGAACGGCCGCCGGCGGCCGGCGATCCGCTCGCCGAATATGTTCGCAAACGCGATTTTGCCGATACCCCCGAGCCCAAGGGCGCCGCGCGGAAACCTTCGAGGCGTTTGCGCTTCGTCATTCAGAAGCACCGGGCCACCCGGCTGCACTACGACTTCCGGCTCGAAGCGGGCGGCGTCCTAGCGTCGTGGGCGATTCCCAAGGGGCCTTCGCTCGATACGCGCGAGCGCCGCTTGGCCATGCACGTTGAAGATCACCCCTACGACTATCGCACCTTCGAGGGTATCATCCCCAACGGAAATTACGGCGCGGGCGAAGTGATCGTGTGGGATGAGGGCACCTACACGCTGGCCGAAGGCACCGACCCGGTCGCGGAGATTGCGACCGGTAAAATTAAGTTTATTTTAGCCGGGAAAAAACTTAAAGGCATGTTCTCGCTTATAAAAATCCGCAACTCGCGCGATCAGAGCGGTGAACCCTGGCTGCTCATTAAAGATCGCGATGCGTTCGTCGATCCGGAGTGGACGGTCGATGCGCACGAGCAGAGCGTCAAAACCGGTAAGACGCTGGCCGATATCAAGCGTGACGCGAAAACGGAGCAACAGTGGCAAAGCGATCGGCCCGCGGCAACGGCGCCGAAGCGTGCGACCCGGCGCGCGAAACGCGAGCCGGTACCGACGGTCGGCACGCCCATGCTCGCCACCCTGGTAGACGCGCCCTTCGACGACGACGCCTGGCTCTTCGAGTTGAAGTGGGACGGCTACCGCGCGATAGCCACGATCGACGCTGCCGGTAGCGTCACGCTCACCTCGCGCGCCGGGAACGATTTATTGGGGCAATTTCCCGAGCTGGCCGAGTTGAGTACGGCGTTTGCCTCGTTGCCGATCGTGGTCGACGGCGAAATCTGTATTCTCGATGCACTCGGGCGGTCGTCGTTTCAGGCGCTGCAATCGCGCGATAAACGATTTTCGAACGGTGCCAAACCGTCGGCAACACCGGTCACCTTCGTTGCCTTCGATTGTCTGTATGCCGACGGTCGCGATCTGCGCGACGAGCCGCTCGAAACGCGCAAGGCGCGGCTGGAATCGTTGATCGTTGCCGATCACGGGGTCATGTTCTCGAAACACATTCTGGGCAAGGGCAAGCAGCTCTATGGTTTTGCCGTCGACAACGCGCTCGAAGGTGTCATCGGAAAACTGCGCTCGTCAATCTACCGCTCGACCCGAACGCGCGAATGGATCAAAGTTAAAGCCAAGCGCCGGCAAGAGTTCGTGATCTGTGGCTGGACGGAACCGCGCGGCTCTCGGACCGCGTTCGGCGCGCTGCTGTTAGGCGTGTATGACGGAAGTACGCTCGTGTATGCCGGTCACGTCGGCACCGGCTTCGACCACGTCAAGCTGCGCGCGTTGGGCAAACAGTTGGCGGAGTTGGAAATCGAGCGCGCGCCGTTTGCGACGCGGCCCAAGACCAATACGCGGGCGCATTGGGTCAAGCCGTCGCTCGTTGCAGAAATAGAGTTTGCCGAGTGGACGCGCGATGAGATCTTGCGTCAGCCGGTGTTTGTCGCGTTGCGGGCCGATAAAGATCCCACGACGATCGTGCGCGAACGCGAAGTAAGCCCAGCGGAGCTGGAGGCATAATTCCGCCCTTGGGCTCGACTCGTCGAGCATTCGGTGTGTTTCGTTTGAGCTTCGCCCAAGCTGTCCGACGTCATGTGTCGGGTAAACCCGACGCGTTCCGAGGAGCGCCGGCGGGAAGATCAAACAGGCTTGCAGAGGTTTGGCCGAATACGCGCGGCATGCTAAGTGCCGCAAATTGCAAAGGACTGCGCTTGAGAGCGATGCCGGTTGAGGAAACGTAAGATCGCCCGCGCCGGCAAACTGGTGCGCTTCGTGCGGTGCCGCTTCTGAGTCCGCGCCGGATCGAGATCCCCACCGACATCGGCGGCCGCAGCGTCAAGCTGTCGAATCCCGACCGCGTGTTTTTTCCGCGCGACGGTTACACGAAGGGCGATCTCGTCGCGTACTACCGCTCGATGGCGCCCTATATTCTGCCTTATCTGCGCGACCGGCCCCTAACGATCGAACGCTACCCGGACGGCATCGACGGCTCGTCGTTCTGGGAAAAGAATAAGCCGCGCGGCGTGCCGGATTGGGTCCGCACCGCGGCCGTTGACGCCTCGCAGCGGCGCGATCACATCGACTTCGTCGTGTGCGATGACGAAGCGACGCTGGCGTATGTCGCGAACCTCGGCTCGATCGTATTGCACATTTGGTACTCGCATCTGCCGTCGCTCGAAACGCCCGATTTCATTCTCATCGATCTCGATCCGTTTGAATGCGGCATCGCGACGTTGGCCCGGGTGGCACTGCGATTTCGCGAGGAGCTGCAGAACATCGGCCTGGTGCCGCTGGTAAAGACCACCGGTGGGAGCGGTCTGCATCTGGTCTTGCCGCTCGAACCGCATTACGACTACGAGCTTGCCAAGAGCTTTGCCGAACTGCTGGCTCGTCGCGTCCACGAGGTGATGCCGGCCGAAACCACCATCGAACGCACCATCGCCAAGCGCCCGAAAGGGACTGTGTACCTCGATTACGTTCAAGTCGGCAAGGGCAAGACGTATGTAGCGCCGTTCAGCGTTCGAGCCCGCGATGCGGCACCGGTTTCGATGCCCTTGCGGTGGCCGGAGGTCGAGGCGATGCGCCGCAAGCGGGCAACCGGCACGAGCGACGAGATGGCCCGCTGGACCATCGGCAACGTTGCCGGCCTAGTAAAAAAGAGCGGCGACCCCTGGGCCGCCGAGGGCTGGATACCCCAGCATCTCGAAGGCGCTCTCTCATCCGCACGTTCTCTCTGGGGGTAGCTTGGCACACGCAATTTGGACCGGTGCGATCTCGTTCGGCCTGGTCACTATTCCGGTCAAGTTGTACACGGCCGTCCGCAGCAGCGACCTGCGCTTCAACTTCTTGCACAAGGCCGATGAAGGCCGCATCTTCAACGAGCGGCACTGTTCGGTGTGCAACGAGAAAGTCGAATACGCCGATTTGATCCGCGGTTACGAATACGAGAAAGGCCGGTACGTCACCGTTACCGATGAAGATCTCAAACGCGTGAACGTCGAGGCGACGCAGTCGGTCGAAATCATGGAGTTCGTCGAACTCGCGCAAATCAACCCGATGTTCTTCGACACCCCGTATTATTTGGAACCGGAGAAGAAAGGCCGGCACGCATACGCCCTGCTGCGTGAGTCGTTGCTCGAGTCGGGCAAGGTCGGCATAGCGAAAGTCGTCATTCGCTCGCGCGAACATCTGGCCGCGCTCAAACCCAACGGCGAAGCCCTCATCCTCGAACTCATGCACTACGCCGACGAACTCGTTGCCCAAAACGATTTCGATTTTCCGGAACTTAAAGAAAACGTCGCGCCGGCCGAACTCAAAGTCGCTAAAATGTTGATCGATACAATGACGTCGGAAAAGTTCGAGCCCGAGCGCTTCCGCGATACCTACCGTGAGGACGTGGTGGCGATGCTCGAAGCGCGCGCCGCCGGCAAAGAGATTCCGGCGGACGAAACGGCGCGACCGGCGGCCAGCAACGTCGTCAATCTCATGGACATCCTGCAGCGCAGCCTCGAAGCTTCAAGCTCGAAGCGCGGCAGCGCGCCGCGTTCGCAAGCAAGCGGCGACGACGATGCCGAGAGCAGCACCAAACAAACCGCGAGCGCGCGCAAGAAGTCGGCGACCGCCGCCAAAGCCCGGCGTAAGAAGACGGCCGCCTAATAGCGGCGTCCTGAGCCGAACGCGCGTTATTCCCGAAGCGCACCGCGTCGACGAACCGAAATGCAGTCGTGACGCACTCCGTCGGTGAGTGGACCACGGTAAGGGCCCTGGCGGTGAGCGCACTCATGCGCAGCGTATTTCGCTGCTCTTCGGCGCAGCCGTCGGGACGGACGGCGTTCGAACGCGGTGAACGCAACGCGATTCCGATGGTTCCGAACTTCGGCGGTGCGAACTTCGCGCGCGTACGGTACACTGCTGATATGGCGGTCACGACGCAACGCGCCGGAAGCTGGAATCTGGCCGGCATCTCCGTAATTTCCTTTGCTCACGGAGCGAGCGATTTTTATTCCGGCATCGTACCGCTGGTGATCTTCTACGACGTCGCGCGCGCCGGATTGCCGGTATGGTATCAAGGCGCGCTGGCGTTTGCCTGGTATCTCACGAGTTCAATCGTGCAGCCGCTCTTCGGCGCCTACGGCGACCGGCGTGGCCGCTGGTGGTTTCTCCCGGCGTCGGTCGGCTTGACCGTCGTCGCCGTCTCGCTTGCGGGCGCGACCGCGTCGCTACCGGTATTGGGCGCGTGTATCGTTGCGGGCGGCTTGGGTTCGGCGATCATGCACCCCGAAGCGGGCCGCTACACCGCCATGCTCAGCGGCGCTCGACGAACGTCGGCCATCTCGATCTTCCAGATCGGCGGCCAAATCGGCTATGGAATGGGTCCGGCGATTATCGGGTTATTGCTCGGCGCATACGGGCCGCGCGGCTCGCTCTGGCTGCTGCTGCCCGGCCTGCTGGCGGTCCTGGCAATCTTCGTTTTGATGCGCGGCGTGGACGATACGGCGCGCGCGATGCATGCCGAACACACTCCGGTGCAACACATAGGCGAAGCGCGCGTCGATCGCTTCGGCGTCGGGCTGCTCATTGCGAGCACGGCGCTGCGGTATCTCGTGACCGCCTCGTTTGCGTACTATCTGCCGAATTTATTGACGGCCCGCGGATTGTCGCTCGCTCAGGCGGGCACCGTCGTTACCGGCTTTTTGGTGTTCGCCGCGATTGGACTGTTCGCCGGCGGTGCGTTGGCCGACCGCTTCGGTCCGGTCAGCGTGTCGATCGTGAGCCTGTGCGTTGCTGTTCCATTTCTAGCCGCGGCATTGCTGACGAACGGTCCGCTGTCGGTCGCGCTGCTGCTGGGCGGAAGCGTGCTGCTATCGGTGCAGAACGCGCCGGGCGTCGCGCTGGCGCAAGCAATGCTGCCGCGGAATCTAGGGATGGCGCTGGGGCTCATGAACGGAGTCGCCTTCGGCGTCGGCTCGGCGGCCGTTACCGGCGTCGGCTTTCTCATTGCCCGGACCGGACCGACTTTGGCGCTGTTGACCGTTAGCGCGATTCCGCTGCTGTCGGCGGTCGCGTATGCATTCGTCGCTCGCCGCATCGCGCACGTGCACGGGGCGGCAGTTCCGGCGTAGGGACCGGCTTGAAAGGGAAGCGGAGAACATGAAAGACGATACGCTCGCGATTCTCGTCGGCGGCGGACCCGCGCCCGGCATCAATGGGGTGATCGCTTCGGCCACCATCGAGGCCGTTAACAGCGGCCTGCGGGTGTTGGGGCTCTATGACGGCTACCGGCATATCGCGCGCGGCGACACGTCACACGTCGTTGAACTCGGCATCGACGACGTTTCGCGCATTCACTTTTCCGGCGGGTCGATTTTGCGGACGTCGCGCACCAACCCGGGCAAGGACGACGAAACCGTCGAGCGCTGCATCCGCTCGCTCTTGCAGCTCGGGGTCCGGTATCTGGTCGCGATCGGCGGCGACGACACCACCTTCGGCGCGGCGCGCATCGCGGCGCAAACGCGCGGACGGCTGGGCGTTGTGACCGTCCCCAAGACCATCGACAACGACCTGCCGCTCCCGGATAACGCGCCGACCTTCGGTTTCGAAACCGCCCGGGCGGTCGGCAGCGCCATCGTTGAGAACCTTATGGAAGATGCGCGCACCGCGCAGCGCTGGTATCTCGCGGTGACGATGGGGCGCAAATCGGGCGCGTTGGCACTCGGGATCTGTAAGGCCGCCGGCGCGACGCTCGCGGTGATCCCCGAAGAGTTCGACGGCGACTTTGTTTCACTCGACCGCGTCGTCGACACGATCGTCGGCTCGATCGTGAAACGAAAATCGTTCGGTCACGACCATGGCGTGGCGATGGTCGCGGAGGGGATCGCCGAACGCGTCGATCCGCAAGCGCTGGCGGCGTTTGACGGCGCCTCGCGCGACGCCTACGGTCACGTCCGGTTGGCCGACGTCCCGATCGGCATGGTGCTGCGCGATGCGGTGCGCGCCCGGCTGACCGAAATTGGGCTCGATGAGATCACCGTGGTCACCAAAGACATCGGCTACGAATTGCGGTGTGCCAAACCGGTGCCGTTCGACGCCGAGTATACGCGGACGCTTGGTTACGGGGCCGTGCGCTATCTGTTGCAAGGCGGCAGCGGTGCGCTTATCGCGCTGTCGGGCGGCCGCGTGGCGCCGGTGACGCTCGAGGAGTTGACCGATTCGACCACCGGCCGCATCCGGGTGCGGCTGGTCGACGTGACGACCGAATCGTACGAAGTCGCCCGCAAATATATGATCCGGCTCGAAGCCGACGATTTGGTCGAACCACGGCTCTCGCGCTTGAGCGTGCAAACTTCGCTGACCCCGTCGGCCTTCGTCGAGCGGTTCGAGCCGACGGTGGCCGGCCGCGGCGAGGCGGCGATCGGTAACCACCGAGGGCGTTAAAAGCCCCGCAAAGGGAGAACGAAGGTCCCATGCGCGGGCGTACCACTACAGGCATGATAAACCCGCATGCCTACCGATCCGAGCCAAGCTCTTTTTTCGCTGCCACCCTGGGGTCCGCGCTCTTTGCGTGTACTCGGACCGCTCGCCGCGGCCGGCCTGCTGACGCTGGCCGCGTGCGGCGGCGGCGGCGGCAGTGGGCCGCCGACGACGCCGGCGTCGCCGGTCGGGAATCCGACGGCACCACCGGTTGCCTCACCGTCACCGACAGCGCATCCTAGCCCCGGTGCTTCACCGAGTCCCGGCGTTTCGCCGAGCCCGGGTGGTTCACCAAGTCCGGGGTCGTCGCCCAGTCCGGGCGCGTCGCCCAGTCCGGTTTCGTCACCCAGCGCAGGCCCAACGGCGGTTCCGGCGATCGTCGTATCGCCGAGTTCGCTTGCCTTTACCGCCGTCGGCGCAGCCGCGGCCGCAACGGTAAGCCTGAGCCAAGCTGGAGCGAGCGGCTTCGCCGTTTCAACCTGCGTGGCCAACGGCGTGACGATCGCTTCGGCTCCCGCCGCCGCAACGGCGTCGCTGGCCGTCACGCCGGTAGCCGCCGGCACCTGCGCTTTCACGGTGACCGGCGCGGGCGGCGCGTCGGCACTCATTCCGGTGACGGTGACGACAACAACGGTCGGTTCGCAGTAACCCGGTGGAACGGCCCAGCGGTGATGGGCGAAAGCCTCACGTCCATCAAGCGAACGCTGGGCAATGATAAACGGCAGAAGCAGCGCGCCTAAGCGTGCGCGCGGCACGCATTGCTTGAGAGGCTGACGACGTTGCGTTTTTCCCTAATTGTGTCCGGCGTTGCGGTCGCGGCGGCCGTGACTCTTGCGGCGTGCGGCGGTGGCGGCGGATCCGCGGGTTCATCCATTCCCGCTCCGGCGTCAAGTTCGATCGGTGTTAGCGGCTCCAGCCCGACGCCGACACCACATCCGAGCGCAACGCCGAGTGTGACGCCGCACCCCAGCGCCACACCGACGGCTGCGCCGCACCCGAGCGCGACGCCGGTCGCGTCGCCGACGCCGGGAGCGACGACCTCACCGGGTGCGCCGACAGCCCCGCCGACGGCCGGCCCCAGCCCGTCCGCTGCTCCGACGGCGGGAAGTGGCCCGAGCCCGACGCCCGCCGCCAGCCCGACGCCAGCGGTTAGTCCGACGCCCGTCCAAGGTGGCGTGAGCGTTTCCCCTGCTGCGCTAGCCTTTACGGCCGCGGGCGCCGCGTATGCCCAAACCGTGTCGGTGTCGCAACCCAATAACCCCACCGGCTTCGGCGTCTCGGGCTGCGCTTCGATCGTGACGACGGCGGGGCCGGTAAACGGAACGCTGACCGTGACCCCGCAAACTGCCGGCACCTGCACGCTCACCGTCACCGGAACCGGCGGACAATCGGCGACGGTCGCGGTCAGCGTAACGACGACGGTGATCACCCAGCAATAAACGCGCGGCCTTCATTCCGCGACGATAGCGGCCGCTCCGGCGGCCGTTTTCTTGCCACTGAGCAGAAACACCGTTGGAATCGAAATGACGAAGATGATTGCGCACAAGCGAAAGACGTCGTTGTACGACATAACCGTCGCGTTGAGCTGGACTAGCCCGAGCAGTGTCTGCAGGTGTGGCTGCGCGTTTGCGGCGCCGTGCAACATGTTGGCAACCGCCGGATTTGCGCCGGTAACGCCGGACGCGAGATCGGCGTAATGACTATCTTGCGCGCGCGTTTGCACCAGTTGCAGAATGGCGATCCCGAAGCCGCCGCCGAGTTGGCGCACGAGCGTATAAAGCCCGGTCGCATTCGATAAACGCGCGCGCGGCACGTCGGCAAGTGAGGCCGTGGTCAACGGAACGAAGAGAAAGCCGAGGGCCAAGCCCTGTAAGATCCGGGGCCAGAAGATGTCGTCGAAACCGGCGTTGGCGTTGAGATATCCGAGCATCCACGAACCTACCGCGAACATCGCCAGACCTGCGCCGATCGACACCCGGGCGTCGACGTACTTGGCCAGGCGTCCGGCAATCGGCATCGAAACCGCCGTTGCAATCGCGCCCGGCAGCAGCGCAATTCCGGTCAGCGTCGCGCTAAAGCCGAGCACGTTCTGCATGTACAGCGGCAAGACCAGATTGAGCCCGTATAAACCGAAGCCGCTGACGATGCCGATGATATTACCGGCAGTGAAACCGCGCGAGCGAAAAACGGTCAGGTCGACGAGCGGATGCGCGACCCGCACTTCGCGCACGATGAAGCCCGCGATGCCGAAAAATGCGACGATCGTCATGACCACGATGGTCGACGAACTGAACCAGTCGTCGTGTTGTCCGCGTTCGAGGACGTATTGCAGCGCCGAAAGCCCGGCCGTCATGATCGTGAGGCCGAACCAGTCGACGCGCGAGGTGTCGCGCACGATGTAGGTGGGATTTTTGATGTAGCGCATCGTCATTACGAACGCGATCACGCCGATTGGTAAGTTGATAAAGAAAATGAGCGGCCAGGAATAGTTGTCGACGATGATGCCGCCGAGCGTCGGCCCGATCGCCGGGCCGACCATTGCTCCCAAGCCGAAAATCGCCATCGCGCCGCTTCGTTTCTCCGGCGGATATGATTCGAAGAGAATCGCTTGCGCCGTCGGTTGCAGCGCGCCCCCGCCTAAGCCCTGAATGACGCGGTAAAAAACGAGTTGCCAGACATTGGTCGCGGTACCACACAAGAACGATGACACCGTAAAAATAACGATGCACGCGGCGTAGTAATTCTTGCGTCCGAAGCGAGCCGTGAGCCAACCGTTGAGCGGCATGATGACGACGGTGGCCAGAATGTAACCCGTCGCAACCCAGCCGATTTCATCGACCGACGCGCCGAGCGTTCCAGCCATGTTCGTGAGCGCGACGTTGACGATCGACGTGTCGACGATCGCCATGATCAAGCCGAGCATCGTGGTAAGCGTGATGAGAATGACCGGCGGATCGGCCGCCGGGCGTTTCGCCGCGGCTACTAAAGGCTCGGCCGCGCCGCCGGCGGGCCGCCGCCGCGCGTCTTCGGCGGTGCCTAGGGATGGCCTGACGGTCGGGGGCGCAGTCGTCGCGCGTGTAGGTAAAACTGACATGACGGCTAAGTCATCTTACCACATGGCGTACGATGTGGTGAAGACGATCGGCGGACGCGAGTATCGCTACCGCGTGCAAAGCGAGCGCGATCCGAACACCGGCAAAACGCGCAACCGCTGGACCTATGTCGGCCGAGTCGCCGGCGAACGCACCGTGCCCAAGGGCCGAGTGCCTCGATCCGATGCGCGCCTGCGGCTGCTTGCGGCGGCCGAGCAACTGCTCGAGGGCGGCGAAGCGTCGGCCGTTACCGCCGACGCGATCGCCGCCGCGGCGGGCGTTGCGCACGGCACGTTCTACCGGTATTTTCGCGACCGCTCCGATGCACTTGAAGCGCTCGCCCGGCACCTGCGCGCGACGCGCACCGAGAATGACGATCTGCTCCAGGGCGACGTCGCTTCGCGGGCTGCGGCCCGGACCGCCATGCGGGCCTGGGTGTGCGAGCGGCTCGACTTCGTATCGAAACGCCGGGGTACGATCCGCGGCTGGTACGCGCTCGTCGCGAGCGATGCGCGGCTTGCGGCGTATCGCGAAGAGCGGCAGAATGCGACGCTCGGCCGGCTGGGCGCCTATCTTACGGCGCTGGCCGAGCGCGGATATATCTGCCTGCCGGATCCGGCGGCAACCGCCGCTGTATTGATGTCCGTGCTCGAAGGCATCGTCCGCACCAATATTCTGGAAAGCGATCTGCTCGATGCGGCGCGGATCGCCGCCGCGGCCGACGTGGTGGAGCGTGCGGTCTTCGCCCAGTTAGAGTAGCAGCGCTATTTTACCGCGGCGGGCCGGGGCTTGGATCGCAGGCGCGTTTGCAGCAGTCCCATGGCGAGCGCTACGATCGTCAACGCGCCCGAGATCGCCGCCGTCGCGATGGCGCCGTAGGCACTGAGCACGCCGGTGGAAATCGGCGGCATGATGACGCCTGAAGCACTTTCGAGCGACGAGCCGACGCCGAAAATCGTGCCGCGCGCGTTCTCGGGAGCCGCGGCGCCGACAAGCGCGGCAAGGGTGGCATTGTTGATCGACAAACCCAGCGCGAACAAGATGAACATCGCGCTCGCGCTGTAGACATCGTGCATGAACGGCACGAAAAAAAACGAGAGCGTCGTGACGAACAACCCGATGTTGTTGGCTTGCCGGTCGCCGAAGCGTTCCGTCAAGCGACCGACGACAGCGAGCTGCATCACGATGCTCACGAGCGCGAAGCCGGCGAAGAAATAGCTGACCTGTTCTTCGCCGTAGCCGAGCTGACGTTGCAGTACCAGCGTGAGCGCGGCGAACCAGCCGTACAGGCCCAGCGAGTACACCAGCTTCTGCCATAACACCGGCGCAACGGCGGGATCGCGTAGCGCGACGATGATGTCGGCGAAGGTTGCGACTTCGGGTGACGCATCGGCCGAGCGCGATTCGGGCAAGACGACGATCGTTACGATGAGCGTCACCACTTGCAGCGCCGCGGCCAAGACGAACGGTGCGGCAAACCCGTAGCGGTGGGCTAAATATCCGCCCGCTGCCGGACCGAAAATCATGCCCGCGCTGAATGCCGCGCCGATGTATGCATACGCGCGCGCGCGCTTCTCGGGCTCGATGACATCGGCCACGTATGACTGCGTGACGCTGAGATTGCCGCCCGATAGTCCCTCGATGATGCGAGCCAGAAACACCACCGGCAAGGTTGGCGCGAAGGCCAACATCGTCCAGCCGATCGTCGCGCCGACTTGCGATACGATCAATACTGCCTTGCGTCCGATGCGGTCGCTCACGTTGCCCCACACGGGTCCCGCGATGAGCTGACAAAACGCAAACGTTGAAAATAAAATGCCGATCGTTAGCGGCGATGCGCCGAAACGCTGCATGTAAAACGGTAGCAGCGGTATGAGGATGCTAAAGCCGAGAATATCGATGAAGGTGATGCCGAGGATCGGCAAGAGGCGAACGATCACGCGCGCGCCACGCCGGCCGCCGCGATGCGGCGCGCGATCAGTCGTTCTTTTACGCGTGCCGGTAACACACTGAGCGCAAAACGGATCCGCGTATCGCTGCCGACCGTGTAGCGGGGTTTGGGCCGCGTCGATTCGAGCGCATGCGCGATCGCCCGCGCGACGCGTAGCGGATCGTCGCCGTTGCGCTCGGCCGTCGCCATGAACGTTCGCATCGCCGCGCTGAGCGTCCCGTAGTACTCCCGCGCAAGCGCCGGAAGGCGCGCTTGTAGCGCCTCGGCGGCCGACCCGCTGCGAGCCCAAATCGGCGTGCGATGCGCACCGGGTTCGATATACGAAACGCCGACGTCGAAGGGTGCCAGTTCCATGCGCAAAGTCTGCGTCAAGAGGTCGAGCGCCGCCTTGGAGGCGCTATATGGTCCGGTGACGGGCAGCGCCGTGCGGCCGGAGATCGAACCGACGTTGACGATTCGCCCCAGCGAGCGCCGCAGCAGCGGTAACAGTGCTTGAGCGACGGCAACGGCACCGAACACGTTGACCTCGAATTGGCGGCGCAACTCGTCGAGTGGCACATATTCCAACGGAGCGGCGACCGCGATGCCGGCATTGTTCACCAGGCCGTAGAGGCCGCCGGCGGCCTGCAGCGTTGCGGCGGCAGCGGCGATGGAGGCAGGGTCGGTGACGTCCAGCGCAATCGGCGTGCACCGCGTCCCGAGCGCCGCGAGCCGGGTAGCGTCGGCCGCCGTCCGTGTGCCGGCAAAAACATGGAAGCCGCGGCGTACCAATTCGTGCGCCGTGATCTCACCGATCCCGGAGGACGCGCCGGTAATGAGGACTGCTTTGCGTTCGGCCATTGTCGCTTGAGAACCGCGTTGTCTGGCCGGGGTGGCGACTCGATCTGCCGGCCGACGCATGAAGCCGTGCGCTCGGAGATTACCGGCGCTGCATGGAAGGGGACCGCGATGCGGACTGATGCGGCGCTCTCCACCGGTGGTTCGACGGCGCGGCCGACCGCGTCGATCTCGGTCGTCATTCCAGCCTACAATGCGTCGGCGTATTTAGCCCAGACCCTTGACAGCGTCGCGAGCCAGTCCTTGGCGCCGCTCGAAGTCGTCGTCGTCGACGATGGGTCCAAAGACGACACGGCCCAGATCGCACGCGCGTATAACGTGCGGCTCATCTCGCAGACGAACAGCGGCATATCGGCGGCCCGCAACGCCGGAATACATGCTGCGGCCGGCGAGTATATCGCGTTGCTCGACTCGGACGATCTGTGGGCACCCGAGAAGCTGGCCGTGCAGTACGCGTCACTGCAAGCCTATGGCAAGCCGGCATTTTGTTTTACCGACTACCGGATTTTTACCGACCGCGGGACGAACAATAAGAGTGGTCTATGGGCGCATCCGGCGTTTCGAGATACGGTGAAGCGCATCGGTAAGAAGAATACATCCGGCGAGTTTGTGATCGCCGACAACGGAGTCGAAGCCGTGCTGCCCGACTGTTACATCCAACCGTCGGCGCTGATCGTCCGGCGGGCCGATGTGTTGGCATCGGGCGGCTTCGATCGGACAATTCCCGTCGGCGAGGATTGGGAGTTTTTCCTTCGTTTGTTCAAGTGCGTTCCGGGCATCGCACTCATGCGCTCGCTCATGCTGTATCGAAAACATCCGGGCGGCGAGACGGCAAATTATTCGAAGTTTATTTTGGGCCAGTTCGACATCGCGCGGCGCTTAGCGGCCGACCCGGCCAAATATCCTCAAGGCGATGTCCGTTATATGGCGACGACGGATCACGTCCGCTATTTCCGGTTCGGCATCGAACTAGCACGGCGCGAGAAATTTGCCGAGGCCGCCGACAATCTCGCGAAAAGCGTCGCAGCGCGGCCCACGCCGCTGGCGGTTCTCGCACTGGCCGCAACCCGCATTTGTCAAAGCCCGCTCGGACAACCCGGCTTTCTGGTGGCTCGAACGGTGTGGAAACGGCTGCGCAAGCGCTGATCTGGGCGCATCGAGGTTAGGACATGATGAGGCCGCCGTCGACGTTGATCGTCTGACCGGTGATGTAGGCTCAGAAAAGGCTCAGAAATATCATCGGGTTCGGTCCTTTTTCATTATCGAATTACTATCCGTCTGTTCTACAGTGATTGGGATACCGTGTGCGATTAGATGACGAAGGGGTATTAAACCGCTTTCCTTCAATCGAAATTCGTGCCAAATAGCATCAACCGTCTGAGAATGCTGCACTTGTTCGATCAAATTATCTCCAAGCTGCCTTTCCATAAAAGCGTAACCATCGGCATCAGTTTTCATCGTTATCGTATCGGCATCTACGGAGATTCTTGTTGATGAAGATTTCGCTGGTCTCATCCATGCGACGCGAGATTGGTCACAAAGGCAGACACGCCCCCAGGCACGCATCGGCTAGATTTTAAGGCCAAACAAGTATTTTGATGTGAAAATGAGGCCCTCGACCTATTCAATATTAAATTAGCCGTCCGGGGTGAATCAACGCCATACTACCGCATCGCGTCGGAGTTTGCCGGCCCGCTTGAGGCAACGAGCCCCTGGAAGTAACCGAATCCAACCGGCAACATTACCCGGAACTACTGGTAATCCGCTCCCCGCTTACGCTGTTGGCTTATAGTCAACACACGAGCATTCATTGCAACGTCCGAGGGGCGGATCGGCTGGCGGCTGGATCAGCGGCATCGCGTCGAGCAGTTCCTGCGTGATGTCACTAACGCGAGACGCGCCACGTGTCCATCGACGGCACGATCGATTATCGGGAACGTTTTATAGTACGAGCACGGCGATCGTGATGATCGCAACGAGAAATCCAAGCGCGATGATTCCGGATGAACCCACCCGCGTCTTGCCGGCTGCGGTGTGAGCCGGTTCAGTCCGAAGCGATGAATCGCCATTTGCGAGCCGGTAGACGATGAGGGATGTCGGGTCGGTTAGCGGATTTTGGTTCATGACGCCATTATGACGCGCCTAACGGCCACCAGGATGGCACTCTGCGTGGGCGGATGATGGACGAGTACTCGAGACAAACACGTTCAATGAGGCGGTTG
>CBDCBO010000017.1:0-30845 GCA_965214335.1 Candidatus Velthaea sp.
GCCCAACCGCACGCTGATCGGAATCTGCGTTCCGGAAAAAATCGGCACGAGCGAGAGCATGATCGTCACGCGAATGGTTACCAACAGCAGCGTTTCCAGCCGCGCCTCGGACATGCCGAAGAGATCGAAGTGGCCCGCGCCGCTCATGACCTGCGCGGTCATTTCACGAATTGCGGAATTGCCGAAAACACGCGCGACATGAAGCCCGTCAACATCGCCAGCATGAATGGTCCAAAGAACAGTATAGCGATTGCCGATACCAGTATCTTGGGAATGAACGTCAATGTTTGTTCTTGGATCATCGTCACGGCTTGAAAGATCGAAACAACGAGTCCGGTGACCAGACCCAAGAGCAGCATCGGTGCCGCGACGATGAGCGCGGTGAAGATCGCGTCACGTCCGAGCGACAACGCGTCGGCATACGTCACTTCGCGCTGTCCGCCGGCGTCACTTGAAGCTCATGAACAGCGCGTTTACCGTAAGGTTCCAGCCGTCGACGAGCAGAAAAATCAGAATTTTGAACGGCAATGAGATCGTGACCGGCGGAATCATCATCATGCCCATCGAGAGCAACACCGACGCAACCACCATATCGATTACGATAAATGGAATGTAGATCGCAAAGCCGATCTCGAATGCCGTCTTCATTTCGCTGATGACAAACGCCGGCACGAGCAAGAAAGTCGGCACGTCGGCTTGTTTGGCCGGCCGCGGTTCTTTGGTCAACGAATAAAACAGCGCGATATCTTTTTCACGCGTTTGGCGAAACATAAAGGCGCGCAACGGCGCGCTGGCTTTTTCCAGCGCCACGGGCTGGCTAATCTTGTTCGCGAGATACGGCTGCAGCGCGTTCTTGTTGATATCGTTGATCACCGGATTCATGATGAAAAACGTCAACAGGAGTGCTAGGCCGACGAGCACCTGCGTGGGCGGCACTTGCTGCGTGCCCAGTGCCGTCCGCACGAACGACAGAACGATGACGATTCGGGTAAACGCCGTTACCAGCACCAGCAGCGTTGGGGCTAAGGTGAGAACCGTCAGCAGCAGCAGGATCTGCAGCGAGAGCGCGACGTCCGACGGTTTGGTCGCCGGCGAAACGCCGAAGTCGATCTTGGGAATCGCGATCGACGGAGCCGCCGGACCGGGAATGCTTTGCGCCGCGGCGGGGTGGACGCACAGCACGACGAGTGCCGCTCCCAACGCGACTGCGGCGCCGAGCCAGCCGGTTCTCATTGCGGCGCCCGAAAGCGACGCATGAGCTTGACCATCGCGTCGCGCCGGTCGCCGAGGACGTTTTTCTGATCGTCGAGCCACGTTTGCGCAACGTCGGCCGGAACTTCGTCGATCGCCGTTAAGCCGGCCGAGCCGCCGCCCACGAGATAAAAGCGCGCGCCGACTTTAATGACGTGGACGGTGACGTTCTGCGCCACGAACGTCGACTCGACCACCGTCACGAGTTTGTGGTTCGTCGCGCTCAGTAGGCGCCCGCGTGACAATGCTCGTACCGTGTATGCGAGGCCGAACAGCAAGAGCGAGACAAGCGCGAACGCCCACACGATCTTGAAAATAAACGCGATATCCATCCGCCGGCACGATGTTCGGCAAAGTACGCTGCGAGAAACTTCAAAAACGGCCGCCCGAGCCGAATTCTTTACACCTTATCGACGGCCGGATTGAGCTCGCTGATCTTGACGGCAAACTTGTCGTCGACCACGACGACTTCACCACGCGCGATGAGAATATCGTTTACGTACAAATCGATCGGATCGCTCGAGAGCTTGTCGAGTTCGAGCACGCTCCCGTTTTGCAGCGCGACGACATCGCGTAGCGACATTGCGGTCTGGCCCAAAACCGCCGAAATTTCGAGCGGAATATCGTGCACGAGGTCGAGGTTGGCTTGACCCGGCGGCGCGGCGCGAATCGGCGTCGGCGCGAGCGGCGGAAAGGCCGCCGGCTGGCTCTTGGGGGCGGGGGCGCTCGGACGCGTGGGCGGCGCTACGCGCGGCGGTTGCGGCGCAACCGGCTCGGGGGGCGGCTTGGGCGCCATTTTGTTGAGCGCCACGCCGTCAAAATCAAGGCTGACGCTCACCCCGAATTCGGCGGCGACGTCGAGCAGCGCGCTAAACGATGAGAATGGCGGCGCGGGAAACGCGCCGGCTTCCGCCGGGACGGTCGAGACGATGTTTTGCGAGGCGATGCCCAACTCTTGAGTCAAACTCTCGGCCATCGCACTCGAAATCTGCGCTACCGTCTCGGCGACGATCGAGAGCTGCATGGCGTCCATCTCGCCCTCGCTCGGGCCGGCTCCCAACATGAGCTCGACGATCCGCGCCAGCGCCGCTTTCTCATAGCGGGTGACGAACGAAAAACCACCCGACGGAATCTCGGTCACGGTGGCGACCGTATCCGGCTCGATCCGGATCGAACTATCACCCGAACTCGATTCGCACGGTCCGGCAGTCACAACACGATCGACGAGCGCTCCGAGAACTCCGGTCGCCGACGCGAACATCGCGTCGGCGCTACTCTTCTCCACGCTCGCTCAGTCCTCGCTCGTGATGGTATCAACGATCTGCACGGTCAAGCGGTCACGATTGGTTCCCGCGTACACTTTAAAGCGTTCGTGATCGTTGATCCGTGCTGTCAACGGTAACGAGGTTAACTCATCGAATTGGACGATGTCACCAACCTGCAGCGCGATGAGATCGCGCAGCGACACGATCGTGCGGCCCAGCTCGACCTCGAACTCAACCTCCGCTCGCTCGACATTGCGAACCAACTGGGCAATATCATCCTCGGTCATTCCACGCCCGGAGATCACCGATGGCGACCATTGGAAATCCGAGAGCTGCGCCCCGATCGACTGCAGCACGAGATACGGCAGGCAAAAATTCATCGTGCCGCTTTTGTCGCCGACTTTGAGTTCGCAGGTAACGAAGGCAACGATTTGATCCAGCGGGATGATCCGGGGAATGAATTGCGGGTTCGAATCGAGCGCTTCAATCTTGAGCGATAGCGTCAAAAGGTAGTTCCACGACTCCCGATAGCTATTGAGCATGCGGGCCATGAACCGCTGCATGAGCGTTCGCTCGATGTCGGTGAAATCGCGCAATTTAGCCGGAAACCAACCTGGTCCGCCAAGTAAGCGATCGATGATCGAGAACGCCAGATTGAGATCGACTTGGACGATTCCGGAACCCGGCAGCGGATCCATCGAATAGATCGAAAGAATCGACGGGGTGCCGATCGAGGCGACGAAGTCACCGTAGCTGATTTGCTCGATCGATACGATCGAAGCATCGACCCGTGTGCGCAGATACAGCGAGAGCGCATTGTTGAGCAACCGGGTAAAGTTATCGTGCAGCGTCCGCAGTGTCTGCAACTGGTGATTTGAGAACTTATCGGTTTTTTTGTTGAAGCGGAAGTCGAACGGCTTGATCTTGCGCGCTTCGACGGCCGTCGTCGCCGCCTCGGGTGCTGAAAGGTTGTTAACGAGCGCGTCGATCTCTTCTTGTGAAAGCATCGACATTATGGTTGGACCGCCTCGTCCGCTCGGGTCATCGCCGCATTCAAAATCACGATGTCGACGCGCCGGTTGTAACGCCGGTCGGCCGGCGTCGCGTTCGCCGTCCGCGGGCGGTATTCGCCGTAGCCGGCCAGCGAAACGCGCATCGGGGAAAGGCCCTTATCTTCAACGAGATAGCGAGTCACGCCGGTAGCGCGCGCAGCCGATAATTCCCAATTCGTCGGGTAGATCGACGTTTGTATCGGCACGTTATCCGTATTTCCCTCAATTCGCAAGTGGTTTCGCGTCGGCTCGACTTCGGCGGTTATCTCATCCAACAACTGCTTGGTCGCCGGCGGCAGGTCGGCGCTCCCGCTCGAGTAGAGTGCTCGATCGGCCAAGAGCGTGATAACCAGACCGCGACGGTCGATGCGCGTAGACGCCTCCGATTCCAGCGAGTTTACCCAAATATAGCTCTGTAGCTTCGCGTTGATTCGCGCAAGGTCCGAATCCTTTGTGGGCCCGCCGATTTGCTGACCGGTCGACCCGCCATTTGGTGGGTTGTTAATGGCATCTTCGCTATTGAAACCGCCCGAAATATCGTGAACGAGTCGCTGCAATTTGACGTGGTCGACCGTCGAAATGGAAAACAAAATAACGAACAGAGCGAGCAACAACGTAATCATGTCGGCGTACGTTAGCAGCCAACGCATCATGCCGGCGCCTTCGAGGTGCCGGTCGGACGAAACTTGCCGCAGGCGGCTCGCTCCGCGACTGCCGATTATGCCCTTCAAGCGTCACACGCCTGCCAAGCTCGCTGCGCGAACCGGTTCACCTTCGTTTACATTTGCATCCACACCAATGGCGTCGAGAAAAGCGTTGAGCTTCTCTTCGAGCAGACGTGGGTTGTCCCCGGCTTGAATGGAAAGAATCCCTTCGATCATGATCTCGCGCAATAACAAGAGCTGCTTGTTGCGCTCCCGGATTTTGGCGGCGATCGGTAGCCAAAGTAGATTAGCGAGCAAGATACCGAAGAACGTCGCGACGAAGGCCTGCGCGGTTGCGGTGCCGATCGAACCGGTGATGCCCGATGCCGTCGCAGCGCTCGCGTTGCCTAGGTCTTTGAGCATCGCGATGAGGCCCAGGACGGTTCCGATGATGCCCAAGGTCGGCGAGTATCCGCCCAGCGTCGTGAAGATCGCCTCTGATTTCGCGTTGCGTTCCTGAACGAAGAACGCCTCGGTTTCCAGAATTTTTCGGACGAGGTCGGTATCGCGCCCGTCGACGACGAGCTGCATGCCCTTGCGCAAAAACCCGTCGTCGACCTTAGCCAACTCCGGCTCCAAGGTCAGCAAGCCCTCGCGCCGAGCCCGGTCTGCGAAGTGCACGAGTGTCGCGATGACATCGCGTTCGGCATACGGCGACTCGGAGAATGCGGTCCGGAGCCCGCTACCCACACCGCGCACGAAAACGCGATAGGGAAACGAGATCAGCGTTGCGCCGATCGTTCCGCCGATAACCAGAATGAACGCCTCGTAGCGTTGATAGAGGATACTCAAATCGACGCCGCCGATGGCAGCCGAAAGCGCGACGGCTCCAAACGCGACTACTATTCCAACTACCGTCGCAACATCCAACCTCTGAACCTTTCGCCGCTCGAAGCATCGCCATGTGAAGCGACGCTCGTCTTCATACTATCGGCGAACGCCGGATCAGAAGTTATACCAGGCAAGCACCACAGCGTTAATTTCGCCGGGCGCGGCGCTAACCGGCAGCCGGCTCCGGGACGCTCTCGAGCGCCGGCACGGTGGTATGAATCTTGCGCTTATACGCGACGATTTTTGCCGCGATCTCTTCGGGCCGGTCGCGCACGACGAGCTTATTGCCCGACGTGAGCGTGACTACCGTATCGGGAGTCGACTCGAGCGTTTCGATCAAATCAGCGTTCACCATGATGGGCTGATTATTAAGCCGGTTGAGCACGATCATCGTTAGCGGATGTACGCGATCTGCAGCGCTGGGGCCCGCGAAGGAAGGCGCGCCGGCAGTAAGTCGACGAGTTGCGGCATCTCGAGGTGGGCGGCAAGGGCGGCGAGGGCTGCGTTCGCAGCCTCAGGCGCGCCGTAGGCGACCGCGCGCTCCATGCTGGCCCGCGCGGCGTAGCCGTCCCCGGCGCGCAGCTGGGCCGCCGCGGCCGTTCCTAACAGGATCGTTCGGGCCTCATCACCGACGAACGGAAGGGCTGCTTCAATCGCCGCCGCGGCTTGCGCCGTCCGGCCGGAGCGCAGCAAGAAATTGATCCATTCGACGGCCGACGCTTCGTCACGATAGGCCGCGAACGCCGCCGAAAACAGGGTGTCGGCGGCGGCCGCGTTGCCGAGCATCTCGTGACATTTGGCGCGATTGATCACCAGCGGCTGCGCCGCCGGCCGTTGTTGGGCTGCAAGGTCGAACCAGGCCAAGGCTTGCGCGAACCGGCCCTCGTGCATGAGCGTCGATCCGATCTGCGCATGGGCTTTCCAGATCGCAATCTCATCGTCGACGACGAACTGTTCGCGGTCGTGAGCGCCGGCGGCGATCGCCGCCCCGAACGCGTCACGGGCAGCGTGAAGGTCGCCGGCCCGCACCAAAAGCGTACCGCGCGTGAAGTGGGCGTTGGAATAGGTGGGTACCAGCCGCACGCATTCATCGATCAAGGCCAACGCCGAGCGCAGATCGGCACGCACGTCGCAATACAGTTCGGCTAGAACGACGAGCGCGTGGACGCGATAGCCGCGCGGCGTATCGCGGGTCAGTTCCAACATGCGCTCGAGTGCGGTCAGCGCGCCGTTCCGGTCGCCGGCTAGCAGACACGCCATACCGAAGTTATAGTGGTGGAAGCCGTCGTGCGGCTCGCGCTCGGCAGCCAGCCGGCTCAGTCGCAGATTGCGCGCAGCCTTCTGCCGCTCGGCGACGATGGCGCCCAAATACCCGTGGTGCACGATTTCGATCGCGGTCCGGTCGGCCGCCAAGCCGCCGTCAGCGCCATCGAGCGCCACGAATTCATGAATGGGATTGCGGTAACGAATGCGTGGATTGTTGGGAAAGATCCGCACGAGCGCGTTCGTCATCGCGCCCGAGCCCTTGCACGTATCGGTGAGGTTGCGGCACGCGATCCATTTGCCGCGCACGCCGGCGGCCGTCGTTCCGATCGCGGCCAGCGTGTCGCGCGAATTCGGGTCGAGGCGCTCGTCGGCGTCGAGCACCAGAATCCAGCGCCGCGTCGCCAACGCCAAAGCGGCGTTGCGCGCGTGCGCAAAATCATCTTGCCAGGCGCTATCGACGACTCGCGCACCATGGGCTGCGGCGATGGCCCGCGTCGCGTCGGTCGAGCCGGTGTCGACGATGCAGAGTTCGTCGACCAGGCCGGCGACGCTGCGCAATGCATCGGCCAGGAAGCGTTCCTCGTCCTTGACGATCATGCACAACGAAATGCCGGCCGGGAAATGAGCATGTGCGATAGCAGCCACCGTTTAATTTGGAAACGCGGAACCGGATCGCGCCGGCTCCGCGCGGGGTGTCTCGGGACTCGCGATTAGTGAATGAGCCCGATCACGGTTTGCAGGTTTTCGTTGGCCGTCGTGATGCTCTTACTGTTCGCAGTAAAGGCATTTTGCGCCGTGATGAGCTTGGTGAATTCGTCGGCGATCGACACGTTCGACATTTCGAGCGAGTCGCCGACGATCGCACCGAAGCGCCCGACGTTGGCGCTACCGACTTGCGGCGCTCCCGAATCGGCCGACGCCGCATATTGGCTGCCGCCTAGGCGCGTCAAGCCTTGTTCGTTTTGGAATGTCGCCACGGCGACGCGCGCCAACGCTTGCGATTGACCGTTGGTGAACGAACCCGTTATCGTGCCGTCTTGTCCGACCGAGATATTCGACAGAATTCCGGGGGCCACACCGTTCTGACCGGTGCTCAATACCTGCGACGCTGACGCATTCGCCGTCATGCCCGACAGATCGATGCCCAGTGGACCGGGTACCGGCGTATTGGTAACGGAATTGTTTGCACCGGGCGTCGCGCCCCACTTCGTTACGGTGAGCTGATCGCCGGTTGCCGCCGACGGCAGTCCGGCAGCTTGATGGACGTTCGCACCGCCCAGCGTTCCGCCCACGGGCGGCGCAGCGGTCGATGACGAGTTGATGAAGTTTCCGCCCTGGTCGAAAAACGCATACTGAACGGGCGATGTCGTCGAGCCGCCGGTAAACGTCGTGCCGTCGGTCGAACTTACGGTATACGCCCACTCCGTTGCGGCGGTTACGGCCGCGCCGGCAGCGTTGTCGACGGCAAAGGGCAACGGCGCTAAGCCGGCCTGCGCGAGTTCGGGCGCAAACGTAATTTGCACCAGATGCGGGTCGCCGAGCGAATCGTAGATCGTCGTTCCGGCGGTCGCGAGATTTGCCGGTCCGACGGCGCCGTTCGACACCGCGGCGGCGAACTGCGTCGAGTTGAGGTTACCGCCGTAACTCATGTCGAAAACTTTATCGCCGCTGGGGCCTTGCTTCGCACCGGCGCCGGTCGCGGTCGCTTGGGCCTTGAGGCCAATCGGAATTTGGATTGGGCCCGGCGTGCCGGACGGCGTCACCACGCCGGCGGCGTTGGCCGTGTAACCCATAACGCCAAGACCACTTGACGGATCGTACAACAGCCCATTTTGATTGAGCGAGAAGTCCCCGTCGCGGGTATATTTCGGCGAGCCCGTGCCGTCGGCGTTATTTAAAATAAAGTAACCGTCGCCATTGATCATCATGTTGGTGTTGACGCCGGTCGTCTGCACGCCGCCCTGGTTCATATTGGTGTCGGTCGAGGCGGCCTTGACACCGATACCGATTTGCACGGCGTTGATGCCGCCGCTGGTCTGCGTCGGTCCGGAGGCCGGCGCTTGGGTCTGATACAGCAGGTCTTGAAAGCTTAAATTCTGGCTTTTATAAGCCGTCGTTCCAACGTTGGCGATATTGTTGGAAATCACGTCGATCTGAGCCTGGTAGGCGTCCATTCCCGTAACGCCGATGCTCATTGAATCTTGGGGCATGGTGGCTTCCTTTCGTTGCGTTGCATTTCCGCGGCGCGTCCTTCTATCGGCGGCGCGGTCGAAGCCCCTCAACTGAGGTCCGCTTCGTGCAGTAGAGTGTTATTTGATGATTGCCGCGGAATCGATGTTGGTGAAGACGTTCTCTTTCATTGAGTCCCGATCGACGGCGGTGATGACGGTCCGATTCTTGATTGAAACCACCAGCGCGACATCGTTTAGCATGAACAGCGACTGCTTCGAGCCTTTAGCGGCGGCCCGATCGGCCATCGCGTTCATGCGCGCGACATCGTCAGCCGTCAACGTAATGTTGCGCGACTCCAGACGCCCGAGAGCGTGAGCGCTGAATTTGAGCGGCGTCGCGGCCGGTGCGGCGGTCGAGCGCAGCAGGTCGCGAAACGGTACTGAACCAGCCGGCGGAATATGTACCGGAACCCGCGCCGCGACCGACGGCACCGCAGCCGGCGGGAGGGTAAGGTTGATGCGCTGCGGATCTGCCATTGTCTACTTGGTGATGCCGGTAATTTGCGAAGTCGTGAACTCGATCGGCGTGCCGTTCGCCGCCGCATACGCGTTGCCGTTGGCATCGGCCAGCGTGAATTGCGGCGAACCGTTGATGACCGCAATCGACTTCACGACGCCCGAGACGCTCGTCGAATTGCCGCTGGCATCCGGCGTCGACACCGTCACGGTTTCGCCCAGCAAGCCGCTGGCTTGCGACACGGCGAAGTTCGACTCGAACGCCGTAAAACTCGTCGACAGCGCGTTAGTCGCTTGCAGCGCTGAAAATTGAGCCAGCTGCGCGACGGACTGCGTATCGTCGACCGGATTGAGCGGATTTTGGTTCTTGAGTTGGGTCGTCAGGAGATTCAGAAAGTCGGTTGCGCCGAGTGTCTGATTCGAACCGGTCGCCGGTGTCGTCGGCGTGGCCGGCGTGCTGCCGGTGATAAGTGAATTTATCGGCAATGCTGTCGCTTCGGTTGGCATGCATACTCCTCGTTAGGCGAGATGGTTAAGGTCGCCGGCTGCGGACCGGACGAGTGTCGGCGGTCCGAACGTTGGGATCGCCTCGAGCGGCGTTTCGTCGACGGCTTCAGCGTCATCGAACTGCGGCGCACGGTGTTGCCGTTGGGCGTCGGATGACGGCTGCTGCTGCTGGCCGAAGCCGGCGAACCCGTCGCCCGAAAGCGTGACGTTGAAGCTTTGTAATTTCAAGCCGCTTTCAGCCAGCGATTTCGCCAGCTGCGGCGCGGCCGCGACGAGCGCGTCGCGCACTTCGGACGTCTCGGCCACGACATGCGCGCTGACGTTGCCCGCTTCGACAACAAGTTTGACGCCGACGTCGCCTAAGGCTTCGGGTACGAGTGATAAGCGCATCTCGGACGACTGTCCGACGTTGCGCAGCAAGGCGCCGCGCAAAACTTGATCGGCGATGGAACTGTGGTCGATGGGCGGCAAAGCGGCCGGTGTGGCCGGGCCGGTCGCCGCCGCGGCCCGCTCGGCGACCGGTGCGGCGGGACCGAATACGGCGGTAGCCGCAGGCGAGGGATCGGGATGCGGCGACGCGGCGACACTTGAAGCGGCGACCGGCACTGCGGGCGCTACGCTCTCGCTGTCCGGCTTGAGCGCCGCCTCGAACGCTTTTACAAACGCGGTCAGGGCGCCGTCGGCAGCGGCACCGGCGGTGCCGGTGCCGGGAGCGGCGGGTCCCGCCGTTGTGGGCGCCGGCTGGGGCGCCGCGGCCGCGGAGCGCGTCTCGGCGGCATTGGCCGCGCGCGCCAAGATGCGTCCGAGCAACGTGTCGCCGCCCGTGCCGATGGCCGGCAGCGCGTCGAGCCTCACCCGCCGGCCGTCACCCGAACCCGGAGCGGGAGGTGCCGCGACGACGAGCCGCGCTGCCGCGGCCGCCGGAAGATGCGGCGCCAGAGCGGTAACCGGCGCGGCGTTCGCAGCCGGCGTCGATGTGGACTGGGCAAATGCCGTTGGCCCGGCGGTCTCGGAAGCACCTGCGGACGCCGCGCTACCGGCAGAAGCAGCATCGGGCGCGTTCGTTGCGATCGGTGCTGCCGGGGCCGGGATGTCTTTCGCTCGTCGAGCGTCCAAGAGCGTTCCCGCGACGTATTTCTGCTGCCCCGCGACCGTTCCGTCTGGTGGATGGCCGGTGATCGCCCGTGCTACCGCTTCAAGTTTCATATATCGCTGGGCAAGCTGTCGAACGCGCTGGGCCAGCGAGAGTTGGGCCGGTTCGCCGTCGCCCGGCGGCGCCAAGGCCGCTGCGAAAACCGCACGCAGTTTGCTCTGCGCTTCGGCTCCGCCTGCGGCCACGTGCGGCGCGACCGTCGCGGCGAGTTGGGCGGCAAGCGACGCGATGATGTCGGCCTGCGACGCGCCGCCGTCAAGACGTTTGGCGATCTGTGCTTCTAGGGCAAGTTGCGCCCGGGTTACGGCGTTTGGCAGAGCCGCTGAGGCGCGCGGCGGTGCGGCGGCCGATGCGACGATGCGCTGCGCGAGCGCCGTACGGAAGATATCGGCGTGTTCCGCGGCCGGAACGTTACCGCCGGCCCCGAGAGCAGCGTCGCTTGGTGGACTGCCGGCCGCGCCGTCCGGCATGAGATTCAGGGTGACCGGGTTCATTTTCCGCTCTTTCTTTGCGCGCGATTCGTGCGGCGGGCCGCAGCATTGCCTCGGCATGCCGTGACAGCTGCACGTTCGCGCATACTTCTCGTTTCGGCAGGTACGAAACGGAAGTTGAGCTCACCAAAATACCAGTGGCTCTCCACGCCAAGAGCGAATATCCGAGCAATGCGTACCCAAGGCCCCGAGAGTAGCCAACTTGTCGTGACCGGTTCTTCTGCCGGCGGCATCGAGGCATTGTCGGTGCTGCTCAGCGGGCTGCCGGCCGGCTTCGCCGCGCCGATCGTCGTCGCCCAACATCTCGACCCGCGCGTGCCCAGCAACTTAGCGTCGATTTTGAGCAAGCGCACCAAGCTCCGGGTCGTATCGGTTCTCGATACAGCGGCGCTGGAGCCGGCCACGGTCTACGTCGTACAGGCCGATCGGCACGTCGAAATTACCGATGGTTCCGTTCGCGTCCGGCCCGGCACGGCCGAGAGCCGCCCCAAGCCCTCAGTCGATCATCTGTTCATATCGGCGGCCGAGGCGTTCGGCGAGCGGCTTGTGGCGGTTGTCTTAACCGGGCTTGGACGTGACGGCACCAACGGCGCCCGGGCCGTGAAACGCCTCGGCGGCACCGTGATCATCGAAGACCCGCTCACCGCCAGCTTCCCTTCGATGCCGGCGTCGCTCGAACCCGAGACGGTCGACATCGTCGCGCCGCTCGCGCAGATTGCCGCCGAGCTGAGCGACCTCGTCGGCGAATCGGTCGACGTGCCCGACGATTCGCCGCAATTCATCGAACTGCTGGCAATCGTCCGGGCCGCCAGCAGTATCGATTTTTCGCACTACAAGCCGGCGACGATCAGGCGCCGGTTGGCCCGCCAGATTCGGCTGAGCGGTCATCGGACCATCTCCGACTACCTCGCATTTATAGCGGCCGAGCCAAGTGAAATTCAGCGTCTCGTCAATAATTTCTTGATCAAGGTAACGGAATTCTTCCGCGATCGCGAGCTGTTCGATACGCTGGGCAACACGATCGTGCCCGAACTGGTCGCCGCGGCGCGCCAGAGCGGGCTAACCGAACTGCGTTTGTGGTCGGCCGGCTGCGCGACCGGCGAAGAGGCGTATTCGTTAGCGATCTTGTGCGCCGAAGCCGTGCGGTCTTCGGGCGAGTCGCTGAGCGTGCGCATTTTCGCAACCGATATCGACGAAGCGTCGATCGCGTTCGGCCGGCGCGGAATCTATCCGCCGGCGAGCATCGCCACGATCGCGCCGGAACTCGTCGAGCGCTACTTCACACCGATTGACGGCGGTTGGGAAGTTTCGAAGGCGATCCGGACGATGACCATCTTCGGCCAGCACGATCTCGGCCAGCGGGCGCCCTTTCCGCGCATCGATCTGGCCCTCTGCCGCAACGTTCTGATTTACTTCTCCAAAGAACTTCAAGCCCGGACCCTGCAAATTTTTGCCTTTAGTTTGCGTAACGGCGGCTATTTGGCACTTGGTAAAGCAGAAACCGCGAGTCCGCTGGCCGACTCATTTGCGATCGTCAACCCGGTGCTGCGGATCTTTCGCCGCTACGGTGAGCGCGTCACGATACCACCGGCTCAGATCCAGCGGCCGCTGCTCGTCCGCGACGCGGAACGCGCGCGTTCGACGGTCGCCGCGCTCGAATCCGCCAAACGCGACGACCGGCTCACGATCAACGAACGGATGGGCAGCTTCCTCACCGCCGCTTCCATCGGCGTGATTCTGGTCGACCGCAATTACGATATCATTTCGATCAACGCCAGCGCCCGCACCATGTTCAATATCAACGGTGTGGCCGTGGGCGAGGATCTGGTCCACCTCGCGCCGCCCGAAGCCGCGAACCAGCTGCGGGCGTTGCTCGATTCAGCTTTGCGCAACCAAGAGCCGACGGCCGGCGGCGAAGAGATCGAGGTCCGCAGCGACGGCACCGACGCACCACAGTATCTCACGTTGTCCTGTTATCCCGAAGCCGGCACCGGCCGTACGGTGACGGGCGCGGTTCTGCTCGCGGTCGACGTTACGGAGCTCGCACGTTCGCGCCACGACTCGCTGCACGCAATGCGCAATGCGAATCGCGAACTCGAAGCACTGCGCTCGTCCGAAGCGCACGCCCGCGAGCGCCAGCGACTGCTCGTGCAGGCGAACACGGTGCTCGCGCAAGCGAATTCCGACTTGCGTGCAGAGAACGACGCGCTGATCATCAACACTGAAGAAGCCGAAGCGGCGACGGAAGAAATCGAAACGCTCAACGAAGAGATGCAAGCGACAAACGAAGAACTCGAAACACTCAACGAGGAATTTCAAGCCACCATCGAAGAGCTCAACACGACGAACGACGAGCACGAAGCGCGCGCCCGCGAGACATACGATGCGCTGCAAGCGAAGGACGTCGAAATTGCAACCGCGCGGCTCGGCGCGGCGGCGCTCGTTTCAATCGTCGACCGCTTGAACGTCGCTCTGGCCGCGGTTGCACCGGATGGAACGATCGTCGCCACGAACGAGATGTTTCGGCGCATTCAAGCCGGCGCCCGCGATAATTCGGTGCAAATCGACGACGACACGGGAGCGACGATCTCGCTCAACGTCGTCCTGCGGCGAGCCGGCGAGGGTCACGAGTTCGGCTTTACGTATCGCGCGATCGCGGCCGATCAAGCGCGCAGCGTGTATGCCGGCCGGACGCGGCCGCTCGGCGGCGAGAGCGGCGCACACGGGATGATCGAACTTACGCCGCAATAGTTAGGGCGCGGGCAACCCGGTGTCGACGGTGAGGCGCGCCGCGGTCTTCGCCGGAAGCGCGCTCATGATGTCCGAAACGGCATCGGCCGGCATTTGACGCAACACTTGCTGGACGTACGCATCGGGCAGCGCTTTGATGATTTCGGCGGCCTTATCGGCGTCCATCCCGCTCCAGTACGCGGCGGTGCGCTTCACGTCGTCGGAGACGACCACCGGAGTTGCCTTCGCGGCCGGCGTTGGTGACGGTGCCGGCGACGCTTGAAGTTGGGTGACCTGCGCTTGCAGCTGCGCGATTTGGGCGTCTTTGGCTTGAGCGGCTTTACGGTCGCTTTCGACCGTGTCGCTCAAACGCTTGGCAGCGGCGGCCGGATCGGCGTTGGCCGCCGCCCCTTTGCCGGCCGGCGCTTTCTCGAACCGCGCGAAAAGCGGTTTGAGCGGGCCTTGCGCCAGCATGCCGCGCGTCGGCGGCAACGCGACAGCGAGAACGATCGCGGCCACGAGCGCTACCGGAATGAGAATAAAAGTGAGGTTCACGCCCTTTTTCTGAGGCGCTTTAGCGTTCTTGGCCGGCTTCGCGGCTTGGTCGGATTTGGACGGTTTGCCGGCCGGCGCGGCAGCTTCGGCCGTAGCCGCGGTTTTTTCGCTCACGCGCTATTCTCCCGTTCGTGCTGTACGCGCCCGTAGCGGCGCGCATTCTGATCGTCGACTTCACGTTGTTCAACGAGCGCTTCATCGGCCGTAAAGGCTTCGTGCCGGCGCGTCTTGAGCGTTTCGAGAACGCGTACATCGGTATGGGCCGTGACGAGTTTGTGTTGCGTCCGGCTGACCTCGGCATCGCAGGCGGCAACACGAATCTGTTGGTCTTCGATCGACCGGTCGAGGTACGCTAAGTGGGCGTAGGTGGCTCGCAAGGCATCCACGTCGAAGGCCGTGTGGTCGCGCAACAGCAGATCGCGCTGCGCGTCGCGTTGCGCGTCCAAGGCATCCAGTTCGGACTGAGCCGCATTGCGTTCACGCTGCTTGGCGGCAAGTGCCAACTGGCGCTCGTCGAGCGTCCTGCGGCGTGCATCGAGTACCGGCTGCAGCCGAAACCGAAACCGCGCCATCAGCCCATCGCCAAGAGCGCGCGTTCGGCGTCATCGAACGTCGATCGTTCGTTGATACCTTGGCGAAGAAACGCGCGAATTTCTTCGTAGCGTGCCAGCGCCAAATCGACTCGCGGATTGGAACCTGCGACGTAGGCGCCGATATTGATGAGATCTTCGGCTTCGCGATAGGTCGCCATCAGGTCGCGTACCGCCGATGCACAGGTCACGTGCTCGCGCGATACGACGTCGGTCATGACCCGGCTGACGCTCGCCAAAACGTCGATCGCCGGATAGTGATTGGCCGCCGCGAGTTTGCGCGACAGCACGATATGACCGTCGAGGATCGACCGCACCGCATCCGCGACCGGCTCGTTCATATCGTCGCCGTCGACGAGCACGGTATAAAGCCCGGTGATCGTTCCGCGTTCCGAGGTTCCGGCGCGTTCGAGCAGCTTGGGAAGCAAAGCGAAAACCGACGGCGTGTAGCCGCGCGTCGTCGTCGGCTCACCGATGGCTAAACCGATTTCGCGCTGAGCCATAGCGAAGCGGGTGACGCTATCCATCATGAGCATCACATCCAAACCGTCATCGCGAAAATACTCAGCGATGCGGGTCGCGACAAAGGCCGCTTTGATGCGGACGAGCGCCGGCTGATCGCTCGTCGCGACGATAACGACCGACCGCCGTAAGCCCGCTTCGCCGAGATCCCGCTCGACGAAGTCGCGGACTTCTTTACCGCGTTCACCGACGAGCGCAATGACGTTGACGTCGGCCTCGGTATTGCGCGCGATCATGCCCAGCACGGTCGACTTGCCGACGCCGCTGCCGGCAAATATGCCGACGCGCTGACCGCGGCCGCAGCTCAAGAGTCCGTCGATGGCACGAACGCCCAGCGATAGCGGCGTATCGACCCGGCGGCGCGTCAACGCGCTCGGTGGAACGCCGGTGATTTGCGCCGACACCGCATTGGGAATGCGGCCTTTGCCGTCGAGCGGCCGGCCCAGTCCGTCGAGCACCCGGCCCAGGAGCGCAGGCGACAGCGCGACCTGTAGCGGCTTGCCCAGCGACACCACATCAGAACCGGCGCTGATACCGCCGAGCTCGCCCAGCGGCATGAGCAGCACATGGCGGTCGCGGAACCCGACCGCTTCAGCCACGACCGGATCGGCATTGCGTTTATAGATGATATGAGCCGTCTCACCAATCGACATTGACGGTCCGTTCGACTCGACCACGACGCCGATGACTTGCCGAACTTTTCCATTCTGACGAATCAGATCGGCGGCCCGCAAATCAGCTAAATAGCGGTTCGCGGAAAATGGCGGGGCAGCCGATTTTTCAGGCGGCATAGCGGGCCTTACGATGCTCGGGTGGCCGGGAACGGCTCGCCGTCGCGGGCGGCGGCGGCCGGTTCGGCGGCCGGCGTCACGACGACGACGTCGTCGACGATATGCAGGATGTTGCGTACCTCGTTGAGTTGAGTCGAAATTTTGGCATCGATGCTGCCGGCATCGGTTTCGAGAATAACTCCGCCGCGATCGACGCGTTGATCTTCAATCACGCGCATCGTGCGCACGTCGCCGAGCGCTAAGAGCTCGTCGCGATGCCCGCGCATGCGTTCGATATCGGCCGGATTGACCCGCACGGTGATCTTATCGCGGTCCACGATGCGCGCGATGGCGGCCTTCGCCATTTCCACCACCACGCCGCCGTCGAGTGCGATCTGCTGGTGCAGCACACGTTCGGCAATGCCGACCGCGAGCCGAACGAGTTCGGGTTCGGCCGACGCCAGCAACACGTGCCGCTCGTCACGCACCGCCGTGATGAGTTCGCGCAGCGACTCGAGCATGTCGGCCATCTCCGTTTGGGCCGCCGCCAAACCATCCGTATAACCGGCGTCGCGACCGTCGCGCCGGGCCGCTTGCGCAAGCTCCGCCGCGTGGCGCTCGGCGTCGCCGGCAATGCCGCGGGCGCGCTCCTCGGCCTCGGTGACGATCGTCTCGGCACTCCGCGCGGCGGTGTCGATGACTTCTTGCGCTTGCGCCGCGATGGCGTCGAAATCGATCGCTGGTTCGTATGACTGGGCAGCCGATTCGTCGCCGGCGACAGCGACGCCGCCGCCGTCGAACTCGTCGCTCCAGAGGTCCGCGCCATCGGTGTACGACGCTGCGGAAACCAGCGGTGGCGGCGCTACGGAATAGCGCTCCTCGCTTTCCGCCGAACCTTTGATGACTCTGCCCACAGCGATCGTTAGACCAACGCTTCGTCTTTGGAACCGCGCGCGATCTGAATTTGGCCTTGTTCCTCGAGCGTGCGCACCACATCGACGATTTTGCTCTGCGCTTTACCGACTTCGGACATGCGTTTGGCACCCAGAATCTCGATGTCTTCTTTGAGCGTCGCAGCGGCTCGGGTCGACATATTTTTATAAATGTGTTCGAGCAGCTCTTCGTTGGCGGTCTTGAGCGCCAACGCGAGATCTTTGCCGTCGACTTCCTTGAGCACGCGCTGAACGGCGCGATCGTCGATATTGATAATGTCTTCGAAGACGAAGAGCAGGCTCTTGACTTCCTCGGCGATCGCCGGATCGCGCTTCTGCAGACCTTCGAGAATGTTGCGTTCGGTTTGGCGATCGACGTAGCCCATAACCGTCGCGAGCGATTGAACGCCGCCCGCTTTGGTGGAATCCGAACCGCTCACAAGTAACCGCCGTCCGAGTAATTCATCGAGTTGCTCCAAAATTTCGGGTGCCGTCTTTTGCAAGATCGCAATGCGCATCGCGACTTCGCCCTGCAGTTCGGGGTCGAGCGCCGAAAGCACGGCGCCGGCCGATTCGGACTGCATGTAGACGCAAATGAGGGCGATCGTTTGCGGATGCTCTTCTTTGATGAACTCCAAGAGCGCCGCAGGCTCGGTCTTCTTGACGAGCTCGAGCGGATTGTCGTGTTTGAGCGCGGCGAACAACCGGCTCGTCACGTCATCGGCTTGACCGGCGCCGAACGAGCGTTCCAAGATTTCCTTGGCGTACTCGATTCCGCCCTCGTTGATGTATTTGAGCGCGATCGCGCGCTGGTATGCTTCCTGGATGACGGCATCGCGCTTCTCGATTGAAACGGTTGAGATCTTCGCAATCTCGAGCACGATGAGCTCGACTTCATCCTGACGCAAATATTTAAATAACTTCGCCGATAGATCGAGGCCCAGCGTGATCATGAGGATCGCGGCTTTTTCCGGCCCCGCGATGTCACGACTGACCGGTGCGTTGAACTCCTGCGCGAACGGCATCGGAACGCTGTTGAAACCGGTATCCGTTTGACCGCCGATCGGGCCGTCGCTGATCATTGACATGGTCTGTTACTCCGCAAGCCAGAGCTTAACGAGTTTAGCGATACTGTCGGGATTTTCGTTCGCGACATTCGTGACGTATTCGATCATCTGTTCGCGGGTCAAATCGGCGGCCGAGCGGATCGGCGCGGCAAGAGCGGTTGCGCCTTCGAGCATCGGCACGCCGTCGAAGGACGGCAGCTCCGCGGCCAACGTCGAGTCGAACGACGGCAGGTCCGGCTGCGACGCAATCTCGATCGGCTTGCGGCGGCGGAGTTTGAGGGCGATGAAGCCGGCGACGCCCAGCGCCAGAATCCCGGCAACGGCAATGACCGCGGCGGCAGGTAGCCCGAAGATGGTTTGCACGCGTTCGACGACCGGTTCGGCGAGCGGTGCGAACGGAATCGCCTCGACCGATATCTGATCGCCGCGATTGGGGTCGATGCCGGCGGCCGCGGCGACCACGTTGCGGATTTTGGCAATGTCGGCTGCGGCGAGCACATATTGCGGCGTTACCGCTGCGGCGCCCGCCGGAGTCGTCGCAGCGGCTGCCGCGGCAGCCGGGACGTTGACGAGCACGGCGACGCTTTCGCGGGTTAATTTACCGGGCGCGTCAACGTGTTTCGCGTTTTGTTCCGTAACGTCGTAATTTACCGTCGACTTGGATTTCTTATAATTTCCCGTACCGCTCGCGGCAGGCGCGGCTTGATACGTCGGCACCGTGTTGCTGGTCGTGCCGGGGATCCCGCTCGGACCCTTGCCGGGCGGGGCCCCGGTATAGGCTTCCTTCTCGTTTTGCTGCGAAAGAATCGTGCCTTGCGGGGCGTACGTTTTGGATTCGCTCTCGTTGGCGTCGAAACTCATATCGGTTGCCACACGCACGGCTGAACGATGCGGCCCAATCACGGCGTCGAGCAACCCTTGAATGTTTTCTTGCAGGTTCGACTCGTAATGTTGTTTTGCCACGAGCTGATCTTGGGTGAGTTTTAGCGCGCCCGCTTGCGCACTCAAACTCGAATCGCTCGGATCGTTGGCGGACGGCACGAGAACGTTACCGTCTTGATTGACGATCGTGACGTGGTCGGGCTTGAGACCCTCGACCGAATTGGAAACCAGCTGCGTGATGCCGCGGACTTCCGTCGGCCCGAGCTGCATACCGGGTTTGGTTTTGATTGCAACCGATGCCGTTGTCGGTTCTTGGGTCGAGCTATACAATGATGCTTCCGGCGAAGCGATATGGACGCGAGCCGATTCGACCGGTGTCAAACCGGCGATCGTGCGCTGCAATTCACCTTCGGTCGCGCGTTGCTTGGCGATCTTTTCTTGAAAATCGGTCATGCCGAAATTCACTTTATCGAAGAGCTCGTAGCCCGAGCCGCCGCCCTTGACGACACCGTCGCCGGCCAGTAGCACGCGCTCTTCGTACACGCTCTCTTGGGGTACGGAGATCGTCGTGCCGCCGGTGCTCAGACGATACGGTATTTTACCGTCTTTGAGTTTCGTCACGACGGCGCTGGCATCGTCGGCGCTCAGATTGGCGAACAGCACGCCATACTCGGGGCCGCGCATACGCATCGAGGCGAAAATTACCAGCCCAACGACGAGCGCGCCGCCGAGCACACCGATCAGAATTCGGACGGCGTTGTTTTGTGCGCCCCAGAGATCGCGCAGTCGCTGCGATACATTCGCAAACGACGACGTTAAGGTATCCAAATGTGACCCTGCGCGAAAGCGTAAAGACGCTTCGCCGGCGTGCCCACCGTGGCCATGATCGCCGGACATCCGAGTCCGACCATCTTTCTATCGGCTCGGCGATTTGCGAATCTTACCTCGCTGACGATTCGTCACGTCGAGGGCACACCCGCACCATGGGCTTAACGCAAACTTAGCGCACCGCGGCGAACGCCGAACGCTCGGGCCCAACGGAGATGAGTGCCACCGGCACGCCGAGGTATGCCCCGATCTGCGCAACGTAGGCTTGAGCCGGCCCGGGCAGATCGCGCGCGTCCCGGACGTCGCTGATATCCTGCGGCCAACCCGCGAAGTAGGTGATATCGACGCGCAGTTCGGGATCGCCCATGGCCTCGACGCCGCACGGCCGGCCATCTGCGCGACGGTACCCGGTCACAACGCCGATCTGCTCGAAGCCGGACAGCACGTCGAGCTTCGTTAAAATAACGTGCGATAATCCGTTGAGCCGAACCGCGTAGCGCGCCGCGACGGCATCAAACCAGCCGCAGCGTCGCGGCCGGCCGGTGACGACGCCGAATTCGCGACCGGCACTGCGTAAACGCTCGCCGACCGAGTCGCCCAGTTCGGACGGAAATGGACCGCTACCGACGCGGGTGGCATAGGCTTTGGCGATTCCCACCACATTGCCCACCATCCGCGGCCCGACGCCCAAGCCCGTTAGCGCGCCGCCGGCGATGGTGCTCGAACTTGTCACGTAGGGGTAACTGCCGTAGCCGACGTCGAGCAGCGTTCCTTGCGCGCCTTCGGCCAGCACGCGCTGGCCGGCTTCGAGTGCCTCGTGCAAATATGCGACACCATCGACGACGTGCGGCAGCAGCGTCCGCGCGAGCACGAGCGTCTCGGAAACAACGTCTTCTTCGCGCGGCACGTCACCGGCGCGGGCGAAGAGTGACGCCCGCGTGAGCATCGCTTGCCGAATCTTTTGGGCGCAGACTTCAGGCCGGCTCAGATCGCCGAAGGTGACGCCCATCCGGCCGACGCGGTCGATATAGGCGGGACCAATCCCGCGCCCGGTCGTGCCGATGGCGCCCGCGCCGCGCTCCCGTTCGCTGAGCCGGTCGAGCGCCGCGTGATAGGGGAAGACGACGTGCGCGCGATCCGAGATGCTGATGCGCGAAATGTCGACGCCGGCCGCCGACAGCGTGGCCAACTCGTCGACCAGCCCCCGCAAGCCCACCACGGTTCCGCCACCGATGAACAGCCGAGTCGATGGCACCAGCGCGCCGGAGGGCACGATCCGCAGAGCCAGTTTTTTTCCGCCGACCTCAATCGAGTGCCCGGCATTGTCGCCGCCGCCGAAGCGCGCCACGATATCGTAATCGTCGGCCATCAAGTCGACGACGCGGCCTTTTCCCTCGTCCCCCCACTGAATTCCGACGGCGATGTCGAGCGGGCGGTCGGGTTGATGGGGAAGCGTTATCATTGCCCGGACTAGCTTCGCCGGAGATTGACATTCGCCGGTCGGGTTCGACGCCGTTAGCGCGGAGCGATCCAGATAAGGTCGCCGTTGAAGTTCCAGTTACCGGCAACGGCGATCGTTCCAACGGTCGTAAACGGTTGGCTGGCCACATACGGCTCGCTCGTTATCTGCGAGACGCGTAGTGAGAACGCACCGCCCGCCGCGATCGGGTTATTGAGGCTGTAACTCAGCGCGTGCTCGGCTTGACCCGCCGGTAGCGCTTCGGCCATTGCCGTCATTCCGGTCGCGTTATAGGTGTAGCCGCCCCATGCGCTGAGCAATAAGCCGTGCGCGGCCGGAATGGTCAGCGAGCGCGGAAACTGGGCTTGCCATTGGACCGGGTCGGCGCCGGCCAGGACCGGCTGCGACGGGGAACCGTCCGCGACGTCGAGGATTTCGATCGCACCGCTATTGGTACCGAAGCTATAGGCATTCGACGCGTTCAGGCCGGCCGCACCGACGACGCCGGAATAGATGAAGAATCCATTATTGCTCGGGGCGTCGCGGCGCGTCCAACCGGCCGGAACCGCCGGCGACGTCCAGGCGTTGACGAAGGCCACGAGCGTATCGCCGGTTAGCGGTGCATGGCCGAACGTCGCTACGAGCGGTGCGTTAGCGCTAGTGGCTTTGATCCCGGTATCTTGCGAAATGCGCGGGCTTACGACAGCGGCAGTGGGCGTTGGCGACGGCGTCGGAGTTGCGGTCGGCGCGCTCGACGGTGATGGCGCCGCGGAGGGCGACGGCGCCGCCGACGGTGATGGGGTCGGCGACGGCGCACCGTTTACGATGACTGTCGGGCTGCAGCTCAGATTCTTTGTTTGATACCAGCGGAAATATTGCAGGCTCATCGTTTGTGGCGTGGACTGCGCCGGGCCCGGGGCCCAGGTGTTCTTGGTGAAGACTTGCAGGATGATGATCGAGTTGGCGGGTCCGTTCGCGGCATTGGGATACGCCGGACTCGTCGGCTTGCGATCGATGTAATACTGGACCGTTTGCGGCGTCCACAAAACGCCGTAGGTGTGGTAAGCGCTGCTCGGATCGGGCGCGACCGTCGTCCGTACGTGGTTCGCCGGCGGGTTGCCCGATAAATTAAAGATCTGCGTTTGCTGAACGACGCTCGTGCCCAGTGCGTTTCCGAAAATTTCGTTCACGTCAAGTTCTTCGTAGCCGTTGCCCTTACCGTCGTTTCCGCGGTATCCGAGTAGCCACAGCGGCGCCGGCCAAAAGCCTTGCAGATTCGGTTCTTTGGCCGAAACTTCCACGTACCCGTAGGTCTGCGCCGGACCTTCGAGCACGCCGGAGAGCCAATGCGCACCGTCGAGTTGCGGTGCGGTCGCATACGATGCGGGAACGGGTTGCGCGGTGATGTTCAGCGCGCCGTTCTTGAGTGAAAAGGGCGAATAGCCGCCGAAACCGCGCGACGGATCGGTGTAGTACGCGTCGTCGGCGCCAATATTGTTACGCGTCCCGCCGTTCGCGAATCCCAGCGCTTGGGTCGACCAAATCGAGCCGTCCGGCGCCGGCGTCGCGCCGATTTGATTCGACGTCATGCGTAAGGTCGAATCTTGCGCAAATTCGTCGTCCTGCGTCGTTACATATTGCGTTCCACCGACGCACAACGACTGCGGCGTGATTCCGGTCTGCGCGCGGGCGACGCCGCTGACGCGCGCGGCACCGGTTTCTCCGGGCTGCATCATCGCTGCGGCGGTCGTCGATTCAGCCGTTGTCGGCGCACCCGGAGCTACGGCCGATCCGGTGCTCATGGCCGGCAACGAACCGGATCCCGAGCCGCAACCGCCAATCGACATTGCCATCGTTAGACACACAGCATCGAGCATGCGCTCGCGAATTCTCTTGCGCAGCAACGTTGAATGCCGAGATGTGGTGTGCATACACACTCAATCGACATGCGCTAAACCGTAGCGTAGCACCAGCGACCAATGTGTGGTGTCTGTCACCGATCGTCTCCGGGACGACTAAGAAGCTAAGGAATTCCACCCACGCAGAGTGTTGTGCTGTAGGGACACATCGTTACGATCGCATTGCAATGATTCGGCGCGGCGCTCACTGAGCCGGCGGCACCCACAGCAAATCACCGTTGAGCGTCCAATCTTGATCCACGGCCGTTTCGACGACGGTAAATGGATTCGGCGCAGCAAATGGCTCGGTCGTAATTTGAGCGAGCCGAAACGAGAACGATCCGGACGAGCCGATGCTATCATTCAAGCTATACGTCAGTACTTTCTCGAGTTGGCCGCTGGGCAGCTGCTCGGCAATCGAACTGAATCCGTTTTGCAGCGACGAATAGCCGCCCCAGCCGCTGAGCAGTAAGCCGCCGGTCTTGGGAATGCTCAGCGTCCGGGGAAATTGCGACTGATACTCGTTGGGGTCGGCGCTCGCCAAGATGGGAGCGCTTTGTGATGCTTTGGTAATGTCGAGGACTTGAATGAGGCCCCAGTTCAATCCAAAGGCGTAATTTGCCGACGAAGCCAAGCCATTTCTGCCGACGATTCCGGTAAAGACAAAATAGCCGTTATTTTTCGGCGCGTCGACGCGGTTCCAACCCGGCGGTGTCGCAACTGGTATCCATGCATTGATAAACGCGATGAGCGTATCACCCGTGGCCGGCGGATGCGCGAACTGACCTAACAACGTCGATTCATTATGGTATGCGATGAGCCCGGTGTTCTGAGCGATCGACGGCGCACCGGTCGCTTCGGGGCTCGGCATCGGAGTCGGAGTCGGCGGCGCGGTGCCGACGCCGCTGGGACTGCAGTTCGTATTCCGGCTTTGATACCAGCGATAATATTGCACGCTCATCGAATGCGGCGTGCCGTTCGCGGGCGGCGGCGCCCAGGTGTGCAGCGCGAAGACCTGGAGGCTGATAATGGCATTCGCCGGCCCATTCGCCGCGTTCGGGTAGGCGGGACTGCGCTGAACGCGATCGATATAGTAGCGCACGTTTTGCGGCGTCCAGAGCACGCTATAGGTGTGGTAGGCAAGACTCGGGTCGGGCGATACGAGCGTGCGCACTTCATTCGCCGGTGGATTGCCCGACGGACTGAAAATTTGCGTTTGTTGCACCGTCGACGGCGGTAAGGCGTTACCGAACAACTCGTTGACGTCGAGTTCTTCATAGCCGTTGCCGCGACCGTCGTCGCCACTAAGACCGAGCAGCCAAAGCGGCGCGGGCCAGAACCCCTGCAGATTTGGTATCTTCGCGGAGATTTCGATGTAGCCGTAGGTGAGCGCCGGACTTTCCAGCAGACCCGAAAGCCAGTGCCCGCCGAGCAAGGCCGGATTCGTCGCGTATGGAGCGGGTACGGGCTCGGCTTGAATGTTGAGTGCCCCGCCGGAGAGCGAGTATGGATTGTATCCGCCGAAACCGCGCGCCGGGTCGGTATAGTACGCATCGTCGGTCCCGACGTTGTTGCGCGAATGATCGCTGGCGAAACCGTTCGCACGACTCGACCACATCGCACCGTCGGGCGCCGGCGTCGTCGTTAGCAGATTTGATGTATAATTCACACTTCGGTCGGCTGAGAACTCATCGTCTTGCACGGTCGCATAGGTGGTGCCCCCGACGCACAAGACCTGGCCGCCGGGTAGCGCGGATGGCCGTATCGCTCCGGCGGTAGGCGCGACGATCGAGATCACACTTTGGGGTTCGGACCGCAACGCGACCGCGTTCGCGGACGACGGCAAACTCGAACCGCTCGGGCCGCCGCTGCCGCAACCGGTCAGGCCGGCGTACGCGACGCAGATGCAGGCCCCGCTCGACAGCAGCGATATGCTGCGCTCAAAACGCCGATCCATAGCGCTCAACCAACGGTGAAGGGCACGCATAACAAAATTACCTATCTCAGACGGAACGGTTGGGAGATCGATCGAGTAGCGGCTTGCTTACGCATTCGACCGCGACAAAGATAAATGAAGCACTCGCTACGATAGTTCAGCAATTCATAAAAACAATTCCAATTACGTTTCGCGAAATCTGAATGAAAGCACCAGCGTGCCGGTAACAACGTGAACCCCGGCCGAACGAGCGTAGCAAATCGACGCGGTGCGCTTAGACGTTACGCTCGCAGGGGATAATCGTGCATTACCATCATTGCAACAATTGCAATTCGATAGAGACGCGATGCGGTCGGAATCGCGGTATCTGAAATGCGATTTAACGTGACGAAGCCGGCTGCCCTTCGTACGAGCGTGCAGTGTATGGAGCGTCACGAATGCGGCTCCGCCAATCTGCGCTCGGCAATCGTTCCACTTGCTGGGCCAAGCCGGTGTCCGGCGAACGATCTGGAGTCAGCCGACGCCCAACGCCGAACGGCTTGCACGGCGTCTACGTCCATTCACCGCGTGTTGCCTACACGAGTCTGCTATCGATGTAATCACGATACATCGGTCAGCCAACGCTATAGGCCAAAGCTCTGATGCAGCTCGCGAATGTGGTCCTCGGCGACGGGTCGCTTGACGAAGAACGCAATGGTTTTGCCGGCGGCGTCCGGCGCGATTGAAGGCTTCTTTGACCGCGCCGGCGTCACGCCCGAATCGGCACTAGCTCGCCGATGAAGTTCGCGAAGCGCAATGCCTTGGGCCGCATGAGAACCCGGCCGGCTTTAGGTCGTGCTTGACGGTCGTTCTACCGTACCATAGCCGGATGCCGCGACGGGTTTCGGCTTGGCCGGAGCGATCGCATATAGGAACGCTGCGAGATAAAACACCCACTGGAACGTGTTGTACGATGCGATGCTCGCCTCGGTAATATTCGACAAGACGAAGCAGATGCTCGTCATCAGCGGCCACAGCGAGATGGCATCGGTTCCCCGTAGCACCATGAGCAGACCGCGCCAGACGCCGAGGAACCAGGCAATAATGAACGTGCCCGTTCCGAGCAAACCGATGTCGAGCGAAAGTTCGAGAAAACCGTTATGGGCATGAAACGGCAGCCAGTCACTGGTGATATATTGCTGAACCGGTCCATTGTCGAGCCAAAACGCCTTGTAGCCCCAGCCCAGGAGTGGCCGGTCGCCGATCGCCTGAATCGCATACGGCCAAATGTCGGTGCGGCCGGTCAACGTGCTGTCGCGGCCCAACAGATCGAACACCGCCTGCATGTCGATGCCGAGTGCCGGAATCGCAATCGCCACGACGGCAAGTACCAGCAGAACCGCAATGCCGGTGGCGCCGGCGAAGCGGCGCGAACGCGCCAGCAACGTGAGCGTGATGATTCCGACCATCGTTGCGGTGATCAGTAACGATGTCGCCGAACGCGAACCGACCAGTAAACCGGCGAAGAGTGCGATCAGACCGATATACGCCCAGCGGCGGCGGCCAACGGAAGCAAGCGCCAATAATAACGCGTTGATGATCCCGAAAACCATTGCCGCTGCAAGGATATTCTTATGTCCGTAGATACCTTGCCAAGCACCGGCATACTCTTCTTGCATGACGCCGATGCGATGCAAGAACAGAATTGCGAAAATACTTAAACCAGCCGCGATGCCGGTCGCGATGACGAAACATTCCAGAAACACCGCTAACCGGAAGCGGCACACGACATAAAAGCCGATCAGCGACGTTCCGAACAACCCGAACGCGCGCTTAGCGGTAAGGTCCGGAAATGTCGACCAAAGGCTGGATAAAACGATGAGCGCGATAACGGCCAGAATCGGACCCGAACGTTGTACCAGGAACAGCGCGCGTTCGCGTTCACGAATGAGTCCGACGACGGCCCAGAAGTATAACGACGTCCAAGCAAATTGCGAAACAGGCGAACTTTCCTGATCCCAACTCCCGCCGATGTGTGTCGTAATGAGATGCAAGAAGCTATCGAGAGAAAGAATGATCGCGACGAGCACCCAGCGCTCGATCTTGCTTGGACTAGCGGCTTCGGGCGCCGCGGCGGGAACCGCGTCCGAGGTAGCAACGGGGTCGGCCGGTGTTCCGGCGACGCCGGTTTCGGTGACCTGCATCTAGGGCTCTCGCCGGTACGCTTGATACATCTTTCCGACGAGGCCGCAGAGCATGCCCAGGCCGTTCGCCACATCGCACGCGGCAACGACGAGCGCGCGTTCGCCTCCCGGCCGCAGTCCCGCCGTCATCCGCACCAAGCCGAGGGCGATGAGCCGCCCGGCTTTGGCAACCCGGATCAGCCGAGCACCCGGACCGCGCAGCATGCGCCGCTCGCAGAACGACAGCGAATTGCCGCGCCGAAACGCCCGTAACAGATTGAAGCGCAGCGTGAGCCGGCCGGCACCGATCGTCTCCCGAACGGTCGCTTCGGCAGCGAAGACGATTCGCGCGCCAAACGCGTGCAGTTGCCGGAAGAAAAGTTGATCTTCGCCACCGGCAAAGTTGAGCGCCGGATCGAACGTCACGCCGGCAGCGGCAACCGTCCGCAGATCGACGAGCGCGTTACAACTCCATCCGTCGCGCAATAGCGCTCCGTTGCGATGCAGTGGTGTTTCCTTCGACCGCAGATCGGCGATCCACTGGGGCGCGCCCGGCGGGACGACCGGATAGACCGGCCCGACCACGACCGGGGCGCGCGTTGCCAGTGCGACCGCCAGCAGCGCGCCGAGCCAGTGGGGATCGGGAACTTCATCGTCGTCGATGAGCGCAATGTAGTCGAAGCGCGAACGGGCAAATGCAAGCGCGCGATTGCGCACCGTCGCAAGGCCCGGTTCGGGAACGTGCTCGTAGTGCAGTGGAAACGGAAAGCCGGTACGTCGCTGCGTAACGAGCGGCGCGGCGCCGGCAGCCGGGTCGTTGTCGAGGATGACCACGTCAATCTGGGCCCGGGCATCGATCGTTTGCCGCGCGATGCCGTCGAGTAGGCGTCCCAGGAGTTCCTCGCGCCGGAACGTCGGAACGGCAATACCTATCCGTACCGCCCGAGCTTGCGGCCCGCGCGGCGCGGCCGTGGCCGCGGCGAACGCGGCAAATGCCCGCTGCGGGGTGAAGCGGCCGGCGCACGCTTCGGCCGCGGCCGACAGGTGGCTCGCGAGCGCCGCATCGGTCAGTGCCGTGACGCAAGCGGCGCTAAAGTCGGCGGCGTTCGCGGCCAGCAGGAACGGCCGCGGCAAAAACGTCGAGAGTCCTTGCGCCCCGACCGGCGTCGTTACGACCGGCAGCCCAAATGCCAGCGCCTCGATGAGCTTGACCTTCAGACCACTGCCGATCTGTAGCGGAACGATGGCGACCGATGCCCGCGCGTAGGCCGACGCGAGATCCGGGGCGGTTCCATGCGCGACGACGCCGGCTGGCAGGTCGGCGAGCCGATAGCAGACCGTCCCGAAGATATCGAGGGTCGCGTCCGGAACGGCTGCCCGGATCGACGCCCAGCACGAATCGAGAAACCAGCGGATGCCGTCGAGATTGTGAAACGAGCCGCTGCCGACGAACAAACACCGGCCGGTCAGCGCCGCCGAGCGATCGCGCCGGCGCGCCGGCTGCTCGATCGTCACCGGCACCACCACGGTTTGGCCAGCGGGAAGCATGCGCGCGAATTCGTCGGCATCGTCCCACTGTATGGCAATCACGTTGCCCACTTCGGCCAGCAGCGCGCGTTCGGATTCGCGACTCAATCCGGCCGGGGTCACCGCAACGCCGCGCTCGGCGAACGAAGCGGCGCGTTGATGCTTGACCTCGTGCGTTACGATCCAATGCTCGGCTTCGCTCAGCCGTCCGCACGCGTTGAAGATTCCGTCGTAAAGAATGAGATCGGGCTGCTCGGCGGCGACCCTCCGTTTGACGAAATCGATTTCCGGCACGGTTATAAAGGAGCCCAGCACGTGCGCGTAGCCGCGCGCTTTGCGCAGCGCACCGCGAGCGACGGAGCCGGCTTCCTGGAGCGCACGCGGCAAGCGGGAGTACACGAGCCACGACAGTGTCGCTCGGAGAGCCGCCCGATCGGTGACCAGCAGCAGCTTGCCGACAGGCGTCAATGCGCGGCTCGCGATCCGGTACGGCAGCCGATCGGGCCGCAACGCGACGACGTCGAGGCGCGGACGGCCAATCACCAGCACGACATCGTCACCGCGCGCGACGAAGTAGTCGATGAAGCTCGCAAGATAATGCGCGTGCCCCGATTGCGCAAAACCGGCATCGTGGCCGGGCAGGCTCGTGGTAACGAATAGGATTTTGCGCCGGATCGATTCCGGTGCTCGACCGGCTCCAATGTCGGCGCCCCGGTCGAGGCCGCCGATCACGTGTTCGTGAGACTCGGCGCTTGCGTCAACTCGCGTGCGGTGATAACGCTTTCAACGTCGACTTCGAGCCGGCTCGAAGCCCGGGCCGCTTCGGGCAACGAGATATACCACAGAATATACGCCAGCACGAACCACGGCTCGACCAAATAGCGGTACCAAAACGGCCCGGATTTTCAAGGAAACGGAAAGCCCATTCGAGCCCCGCTTGGCCCATCCAGCGCGGCGGAGTCGCGGCGGCTCCGGCAATATACTCCATACAGGCCCCGACCGTGCAGACGCTGGCCGGTGCGAGAATGTCGATGTTCTGCAAAATCCATCGTTCTTGCACGCCCATGCCCATACCGACGAGCACGAGCTGTGGTTGAAATTCAACGATGTCTTGCACGACAGCTAAACTTGCGCGGTCGCCACCGGACAGAAAAAACCCATGATGTGTCCGCAGCGACAAATTTGGGATGCGCTCGAGGATCTTTGCCGACCCGTCGTTGAGCACTTCTTGCGTCCCGCCCAAATAGTACACGCGCCAGCCTTCACTCGCGGCCAGCGTCAATAACGGCCAAATCCAATCCACGAGCGTTAGGCGATGCGCACGCTTGGCGTCGATGCCGCGCATCTTACACAGCAGCACGAGCGGCATGCCGTCGATATGGACGAAGGTTTGCGGCAAGTGGTGCAGCCGGTTGAGGGCGGCATCCCACAAGCGCACGTGCATGCCGTGCAAATTTTGCGACGCGATGACGCATTGCTCGCCGCCGTCGACACGCTCCTTGAGCAGATGCAAGAGGCCCACTTGGGTCGTGGGCGTGATCTTGGCGCCGAAAAGATCGTAGGACCGGCCGACAGAATTATCAATCACTTTATCTTTGCAACCAAGCGAAGCGACGTGTGAAACGGGAGCGCACGAAATCGAGCCGAGTGACGATCGAAAGCGAGACATAGACAACGGTTCCGAAAACAACTGCGAGCAGCAAACCGAGAATCTCGTCGCGGCTGGGCACGCACTCAATGGCCAAGACCATGCCGGCCACGGCGACGACGGTCTTGATCC
>CBDCBO010000018.1:0-21216 GCA_965214335.1 Candidatus Velthaea sp.
TTTGGCGCTCGGCGGGCACCATCTTGAGCATCCGGCGCACGACGGGCAAGAAGCCCATGTCGAGCATCCGGTCGGCTTCGTCGAGCACGAGATATTCGATCTTGGCCAAGCTCGCCGTTCCTTGACCGATATGGTCGAGCAGCCGGCCCGGCGTTGCGACGATGATCTCCGTGCCGCGTTTGAACGCACCGACTTGACCGCCGAAGCCGACGCCGCCGAAAACAGCCGCGACGCGAACGTTGGTGTGCTTGGCGAGGGCGCCGAGATGCTCGGCGATTTGCATCGCGAGTTCACGCGTGGGTGCCAGTACGAGGGCGCGCGTGGTGCCGCGCGGCTTGTCGGCCAACGCGTTGATGAGGGGAATACCGAAGGCGGCTGATTTTCCGCTGCCCGTTTCGGCACTTGCAAGGATGTCGCGGCCGGCGAGGGCCGGCGGAATCGCTTGCGCTTGAACCGGCGTTGGTTCTTTAAACCCAAGGTCGTGCACGGCGCGGAGCACGGCTGGGCGGAGGTCGAGGGTATCGAACGTCAAACGGACCATGATCTTTCAAAAATGCGCGAACTGTCGCTCATTCGTGAGAGATCGCGCGCAGGGTGACGCCCAAGTATGTCACGTTTAGTGACCGGCGTCAAACGGCCGGCGCCGACGCGCCCAACGGGCGCGCCTGCGGCGCCAGCAGAATCGTCCGATCGGGCCGCAGCGTGGCGCCCGGCCGAACGCCGACGGTCTGCTCGCCCACCAGCGAGAGCCGCAAGCGGCGCGCGATCGTGGCCAAGACCAGTACGCCTTCGAGCTTGCTGAACGGTTCGCCGATGCACATCTTCGCGCCGCCGCCAAACGGAAAATAGGCAAACTTCGGCCAGTCCGCCGGCGTCATCCAGCGTTCGGGCCGGAAGACGTCGGGCTCGGGAAACCAGCGCGGGTTCCGCTGCGTGATGTACGGGCTGAGGAAGATACTCGAGCCGCGCGGGATCGTGTAGCCGCCGAGGGTGATGTCCTCGATGGGGCGCCGGCCGAAGGCCAGCGCCGGCGGATACAGACGCAGCGTTTCGGCGAATATGGCGGCGGTATAGCTCAATTCCGGGACGTCGGCCAGCGTCGGCTCGCGATCGCCCAACACCGTGTCGAGCTCGGCCGCGAGCTTCTCGCTGACGGCCGGATGCGTCGCCAGCAGATACCATGCCCAGGTCAGGGCCGTCGCCGTTGTTTCATGACCGGCCAGCACGAGCGTTACGACTTCGTTGCGCACGTCCTCGTCATCGAGTTTGGCACCCCGTTCGTCGCGTTCGGCAAGCAACAGCGAGACGATGTCGCCGCTGCTGCCGGCCCGCCGCCGCGCGACGATCGGGGCGATGAGCCGCTCGAGCGCGCGCCGTTCGGCACCGAAGAACAGGCTCGGTGCGCTCGGGAAGCGGCGGCGAAAGGCGGCGACGAGCGGTTCGAAGAGCGCCAGCGGCGGCGCCAACCGGGCCGACTTCACGATGACGCCCTGGAGCACGGTCGCCACCGCTTCGGCGCTCGCATCCATATCGGTGCCGAACAACGCCGCTCCGACGATGCCTAAGGTGAGGCGTCGCATCTCGCTGCCGATGTCGATGTTTTCGCGGCCGGCCCAGGAGTCGACCACGCGCAGCGTTTGGGCGACCATCGTATCGGCGTACGTTGCGATCTGGGCGCGGTGAAAGGCCGGCTGCAGCATGCGGCGCCGGACGCGGTGGCGCGGTTCTTCGCTGGTGAGAAGACCATCGCCGACGAGCTCGCGCAGCAGCGTCGCGCCGGTGTCGCGCACGAAGGCATGTTGCCGTCGGACCAAGATTTCGCCGATCAGCTCGGGTTCGTCGATAATATAGATGCGCGAGGCGAGCACGCGAAAACCCGAGACCGGTCCGAACCGGCGTGACGTGTCGACGAGAAACGCCAGGACGCCCGCCGCCGAGCCGCCGCCGAAGAAGCCCAGCGTTTTCCATCCACGCGGTCCCGGCGGCATCATCATGTCGCATTCGACGTGCAGCGTTCGCGAACAGTTGCGCTGTCAACGTCTCAAGCCCCGGACGATGCAGCGTTACCTTAGGCTGACTCACGTTGCCGGCGCACCGGCCGATAGTTGTAAGACGATGCGTATCGCCGTATGTTTTTTAATCGCCTCGGTGTGCGTTGTTGCGTCAGCCGTATCGCCGGCAACCGCAGTGACTCCGGGACCAAAGATGACGCAAGCGCCGGCTGCGCAGCCGACTCCCGAGAGCGGCTCGAATCGGCTGGCGGGATTAGCGCCCGCGGACACCTATTTTGGACCGTTTGGAATGAGCCCACTCTCGATTCGAAGCACAATCGGATTGCTTGGCCGGGAGTATCACGAGCGGACGATTAGCGATCGCGATGTGTTGCGCAAAGCGCTCATCACGGAAGACGCCTTACGCGTATGGCGCGCCAAGTATCCGGCTGATTCGTGGCTCGCGCCGACGTTCTATCACCTCGAACAACTCTATCAAGCCGTACAAAGCGACGAAGCGCGCAAGCATGCGCGAGCTATACTCAGCGATGTCGTCCGGAATTACCCCAATACGCCGCAGGGCCATTTGAGCCGGTCACGATTAGCCGCCGGATTTCCGCCGCTCGTGCCCGAAACGGCAGTCGTTGCAACGCCGCAGCCGCTCGCCTCGAATGCGCCGGCGACCGTTGACGCCGGCGCAGCGCCGCAAACGACGCCGCCGGCGGCAACGCCGGCAGCAGTGCCGCTTCCAAGCTCGACGCCGACGGTAGCGCCAACAGACGCACGATCGCAGCGCTTTGCACACGGCGCCAGGAAGGCGTCGCCGTAAAGCGGGTATTAGCCGACGTGGGCATTACAGTTTCGCCGGAAGCGGCACCGCCGGCCGACCGGGCGATCGCGACCACGCGCGCGGGCGGCTTGCGGCCGGCGTTAGCGATCGCCGCATTGGGTGTTGTCTTCGGCGACATCGGCACGAGCCCGTTGTACACGCTCAAAACATGTTTCACGATCGCCAAAGTCGAGCCGACGCTCGAAAACGTGTTGGGCATTATTTCGCTGTTGCTGTGGGCGCTCATCGTGGTGGTGTGTGTAAAGTACGTCAGCGTCCTCATGCGCGTCGACCACGAAGGCCAAGGCGGTATTCTGGCGCTGCTCGCGCTCGCATCGCCGGCGAAGAGTTTCGGCTTGCCGATCAAAGCCGGTGCGCTGACGCTCGTCGTCATTGCGGGCGCCGCGATGCTCTTCGGCGACGGCATCATCACGCCGGCGATCTCGGTAATTTCCGCCGTCGAAGGCATCGGTGTATCGACGTCCGCGGCGCAGCCGTTCATCGTTCCAATTTCGGTAGCGATCCTTATCGCGCTATTCCTGATTCAATCACGCGGCACCGAACGGGTGGGGCGTGTGTTTGGCCCGATCATGGTGCTCTGGTTCGCGGCTATCGCCGTCTCGGGCCTCATCGCGATCGTGCACGCGCCGCGCGTGTTGGCCGCGGTTGACCCGCGCCATGCGTTGCATTTCATCACGCATCACGGCGTCTTCGGCTTTCTCGTGTTCGGCGCGATCGTGCTGGCGATAACCGGCGTTGAAGCGCTGTACGCCGACATGTCGCACTTCGGCCGCATTCCCATATCGAGCGCTTGGTTCTGTATCGTGTTCCCGTCCGTCGCGTTCAGTTACTTCGGCCAAGGTGCCGCACTCTTAAACGATCCGAAAGCGCTCGACTCGCCGTTTTTCGCGCTAACGACCGGGCCGTGGCTCATTCCGATGGTGGTCTTAGCAACCGTCGCAACGGTGATCGCATCGCAAGCGCTTATCTCCGGCGCGTTCACCTTGACCGAACAGGCGGTCAATCTCAATCTATGGCCGCGCCTAAAAATTATCCACACGTCCTCGACGCAAGCCGGTCAGGTGTACGTTCCGGTGGTGAACACGGTACTCGCGATTGCCTGCGTCGTGCTGGTGCTCACGTTCCGCAGCAGCGATCATCTCGCGGCGGCGTACGGCTTAGCCGTATCGGCGACGATGCTTGCCACGACGATCGCATTCTACTTCGTGGTGACCAACGTTCTACAGTGGAAGCGCATCGCGGTGCTGCCGCTCGTGACGCTGTTCGTTATCGTCGACGGCACATTCTTTGTAGCCGGCCTGCCGAAGATTGCCGACGGCGCGTGGCTGCCGCTGGCGATAAGCCTCGTTTTCGTGGTGACGTCGTGGACGTGGCTCGAAGGTCGACGCTGTTTGGCCAAGAGCCTCATCGCCTTACAGATGCCGCTCGACGACTACCTGCGCGACATGCCGACTTCGACCGAACCGCCGATGGGTACGATGATCTTCCTGACCGGCAATCCCAACGGCGTACCCTTTATCGGCGGCCGCCACCGCTGGATCCGCGCGCGGGCATACGAAGAACGCATCATTTTGTTGACGCTCGTGCGCGCGTCGCGCCCGGTCGTCCCCGAAAGCGAACGCGTGCAGATTCGAAAGGTCAACGATCGGTTGACGATCGTTTCCGCCTATTTCGGTTATATGGAGCGACCCCTCATCGCATCGGTTGCCAATGGCTGCGGCGCGCAGGGCCTCGATATCGATACCGACGACACCTCATTTTTCTATGCCGATCCCAAGATCATTGCGTCCAAAGACGCGCCGTTGCCAAAATGGGTGCGCGGCTATTTCATGTTTCTGCTGCGCAACGCGCGACCGTTACCGGATGACCTGCGGATCAAACCCGAGCGCCGCGTGGAATTAGGCATCGAGGTCGCGATTTAAGAGTGAGTTCCGGACAGCTTCGCAGCGCCGCCCGAAGGACCACCCGCGCGATGCCGAAGTGATGGCCCATGACGCTGCCCCAGATTACCGAACTCGAACGGCTGCCCGCGCCCGGTCCGCTGCCTCAGTCGCTAGCTTTCGACGGCGAAATGTTATGGATGGGGACGCGTGACACGCGGCGGATGTATGCGATCGACCCGCGGACCTGGCAGGCCCGCGATGAAGGCGAGGCACCGGGAACACCATACGGGCTAACCGTTACCGGTGATGAACTGCGCGTGCTGTGCGGTGAACCGCCCGACGATCGACGCTTCGTGTGGCGCTTTCGGCCGGGCCATGGCTTCACCGCCAGCGGCCGGTTCGCATGTCCGGATGACACCGGATCGTACCTCGGCTTCGACGGGGACCGGCTATTTGTGACCCAATGGTACCGCAAAACAATCTTGAGCGTGGACGAGACGGGCGCGGTCGGAACGACCATCGTCGTACCGCACGGAATTTGCGGTTGTGTCATCATCGAAGGCCGCATTTTTTTGGCCACGACCGATGCCGAGGACACGACCGAGTATTGGCTGACGCGCGTCGACGCGCGCGCGCAAACGCCGGTCGTTACCGACCTTGCGCGGATTCCGTTCGCCGCGCGTTCGTTGGCTTTCGACGGTGAACGCTTCTGGACCAATCATCGCGAGCGCAACGAGATCGTCGCGTTCGCCGCGCCGCCCGATATGTGAGCCGGCTGGCCCCTGGCGTGGGCACCGCGATTCGACCGGATCGCGTGGTGCGCGTGCGATGCGTTATCGTCGGCGGCGGCCCGGCCGGAATCGTGCTGGCCTATTTGCTCGCGCGTGCGGGCGTCGACGTCCTCGTTCTCGAGAAGCATGCCGACTTCTTACGCGATTTCCGCGGCGATACGGTCCATCCGTCAACGCTGCGGATCGTCGATGAATTGGGATTGCTCGAACCATTTCTGCGGTTGCCGCACGTGAAAGTCGATACATTGGGCGTCCGCGTCGGTGACGTTGTCACCGAAATCGCGGATTTCCGGCACCTGCCGGGCCGGGTACCGTATCTGGCGCTCATGCCGCAGTGGGATCTCTTAGATTTCTTCGTCCGCGAAGCACGCCGGTATCCAACGTTTGGGCTTGAGCACAACACCGAAGCGATCGACGTGCTGCGCGACGGAGGGATCGTGACCGGTGTGCTGGCGCGTTCCGCGCATCACGGTCTGACTGAAGTGCGAGCCGATCTGGTGATCGCCACCGATGGGCGCACCTCGGTCATCCGCGATCGGGCCCGGCTGCCGCTCAGGGATCTCGGCGCGCCGATCGACGTGCTGTGGCTGCGGCTCACGCGGCCGCCCGGCGAGCGCCCACAATCGTTCGGCACCATCGCCGCCGGAGCGCTGCTGGTCACGATCGATCGCGGCAGCTATTACCAGTGTGCGCTCGTCATCCGCAAAGGTTCATTCGAGACGCTGCGAAGCGACGGCATCGCAGCATTTCGCGCGCGAATTGCAACGCTGGCCCCCGCCTTGGCGGAACGCGTGGATGAGATCGTTTCATGGGACGACGTAAAGGTGTTGACGGTCCGCGTCGACCGCCTCGAGCGTTGGTTTCGGGCCGGTGTGTTGTGTATCGGCGACGCCGCTCACTCGATGTCGCCCGTTGGCGGCGTCGGAATCAACCTGGCCATACAGGACGCCGTGGCGACCGCTAATCTGCTCGCCGAGCCGCTGCGCCACGGCGCCGTGTCGCTGGGGCTTTTGCGCGCGGTACAACGCCGGCGAGCGCTCCCGGCGCGCGTGACTCAACTGGTGCAGGTGCTCTTTCATCGGCTAGTATTCGAACCGGTGTTGGCGGCGCGCAAGCCGATCGGGCCGCTGCCCTTCGCGGGACTGCTCCAGCGGTTTCCGGCGCTCAAACGAATTCCGGCCTATGCCGTCGGCATCGGCTTTCGCCCGGAGCGAGTGCGTTCGGTGAACGCGTATGCCGGTCGGGCGCGGAGCACCACTACCGGCGCTGCGCCGGAAGCCGCGGACGCACCGTTGCTGCCCGACTAGCCGCTCGCGCGCGCGAAGCGCTGGGCCGAACGTGCCCGCGCGCGAGCCGCCCATTCTTCGCGGTTGCGCGGTGCCGCCGGTGTCACGGCCGTTTCCACGAGGCGTCGCGCCGCGTCGGCAACATCGTCGACCGCCCGGTCGAACAGGGCTTCATTGGCCCGCGACGGCTTGCTGACGCCGCAAATTTTGCGCACGAATTGCAGCGCGGCGGCGCGGATCTCATCTTCCGTCGCGGGCGGATCGAAATGTACGAGCGTGCGAATGTTGCGGCACATGGCTAAAGTATAACGATCCTCGAACGCGGGCGCTATATGCGCCGCTGCAGCACCGGCGCCAGCAGCGCGATGCCCAGCGCGAAGGCCGCAACGAGCGCGAAAGCCCGATCGATCGAGGCGCGCTGGGCGATAAAGCCGATGAGTGCCGGACCGATCAAGAAGCCGCTATATCCGAGCGTCGTGACGACCGCGACACCGGCGCCGGCACCAGTTTCGGACGTGTCGTCGCCGCCCGCGCCGTACACGAGTGGAGAAACGTTGGCTAAGCCCAGGCCGGTCATGAAAAAGCCGAACAGCACCGCGGGATACGTGTGCACGATGAGCGCGACCGCTAGGCCCGCGGCGCCCAACAGTCCGCTTGCGCGCACGAGCGTCACCGGACCGATACGATGCACGATCCAATCGCCGCAAAAACGCGCGGCCGACATCGCAATCGCGTACGCGGCAAAGCCGCCCAATGCGAACGCGATGCCGACGTGCAACGATTCACGCACGTACACACCGCTCCACTCGACGAGCGAACCTTCGGCAACCGCGCCGCAAATAGCGGCGATGCCCAGCAGCAGCAGGCGCCGCGAGATGCGCCGGGCAGGCCGCGCCGACGATTGCGGACGTCGCGAGGGCTCGCGCACGAGCAGCGGGCGCAGCGACGCAGCGGCGCAGACGAGCAGCAGCGCGCCGGCGATGCTGGCCGCAATATGCGGCAGCCGGAACGCCACGAGGCCCGCCATACACACCGCGGCGATGAACGTGCCGACGCTAAATAAGCCGTGCAGCGAAGACATGAGCGGCCGTCCGGCGCGGGCCTGCAGCGTTACCCCGTTGACATTCATCGCGACATCCATCGCGCCGTTACCGGCGCCCATGAAGAACGCGGCGATGACCGCGCCGGCGAACGCGGGCGCGGACGTCGCGGCACCCAGCGCCAGCCCGAAAAGCCCACCGCTAAACGCCGTCACGCGCCGGCTGCCGTAACGGTCGCACAACAGACCGGATAGCGGCATCGCGGCAATGGCGCCGGTCGCGGCGCAAAATAGCATGATCGCAAGCGTCGCATCGCCGATGCCGAAGCGTTCTTTGACCAGCGGAATGAACGCCGCCCAGATTCCGATGCCGACCCCGTTAACGCAAAATACGGCCGAGACGGCGAGACGTTGCGAACGAATATCAGCCGTCCGTCACGGCGCTGCCGTCGCCGGCAGCAGCCGCAAATGTAGGCTCGCGCGAAACGGACCACATTCCGCAACCCGGATACGACGGCGGATCACGATCTTAAAGCGCACGATGGAGCAGCGGACTCTCGATAAGTCCATTGATGACGAATTGTACCGCGAGTGCGGCCAGAATGATGCCCAGCAAGCGCGTGACGACGTGGACGCCCGTGTTCCCAATCAACCGTAGCACCAGCGTCGCGGTGCGCATACAGACCCAGGTTGCCGCCAGCGCCAGAATAAAGGCGAAACTCACGGTCGCCAAACGGCCGGCGTCGTAATGGCTCATGTTGACGAGCAGCAGCACTGTTGCAATCGTCCCCGGACCCGCGATCATCGGCACTGCCAGCGGAAATACCGCCGGGTTCTCGATGTGCGTTGCTTCGCGTTGCTCGGCGTCGGTTTGCTTCGTTCCGGGACGGCGCGCGAACAGCATGTCGATCGCGATGAGGAACAGTAGGATGCCGCCCGCGATGGTGAATGCGGGTAGGGTGATGCCGAGATACTCGAGCAGCCCGCGACCGACGAGCCCCATCACCAAAATGATGACCGCCCCAATGATGACGGCCCGGTCGACGATCGCGGCCCGGGCCCGCGGCGTCGCACCGTCGGTGACCGCCAGCGCCAGCGGGATCATCCCGACCGGATCGATGATCGTGAACGCGGTAGCGATGGCGGTGGCCGCAAAGCGGAAATCCAGCATGCTTAAAACGCCACGCCGGGTGAGCCGCCGGGCACGCGCGAGGAAATCGGCGGTCGCGCGCCTGAGGAGGGCCACATGCATCTGAGCAACGAGCAACGCGAGCGCTTTACCCGCGACGGATTTTTAGTCATACCAGGGGTCAAGACTGCCGCCGAGATCGCGCGGTTACGGGCGCGGGCCGAAACAATCGTCGAGACGTTCGACGAGCGCGAGCCGATGACTATTTTTACCACCGGCGACGAACGGACCAAAAATGAAGCCTATTTTTTGACCTCCGGCTCCGCCGTACGGTGTTTCTTCGAGGCCGAAGCCTTTGCAGCCGACGGGCGGTTAACGCAACCCAAAGCGTTGTCGATCAACAAGATCGGTCACGCAATGCACGATTTGGACCCGGTGTTTTCGGAGTTTTCGCATGCTGCACCGTTGCAAACGATCGCGGCCGGCATTGGCTTGAACCGCCCGCTGGTCTATCAATCGATGTACATCTTCAAGCAGCCGAACATCGGTGGAGAAGTGCGCTGGCATCAGGACGCGACGTACTTCGTCACCGAGCCCGTCAGCGTCACGACGTTTTGGTTCGCACTCGAAGCCGCCGATACGACCAACGGTTGCTTGTGGGTCCAACCCGGCGGTCATCGGACGCCGCTGCGCGAGCGTTTCAGTGTCGATGCGACGGGGGCGAAACTCGAGCGCATCGATCCCGCCGCGTGGCCCGACAACGCTACGGCGGTGCCCGTCGAAGTCGAACCCGGAACGCTGGTGCTGCTGCACGGGTTGTTGCCACATTACAGTGCGCCGAATCGGTCGTCGCGTTCGCGCCATGCCTATACGCTGCACGCCGTCGATGCTGATGTGCCGTACGCGGCGACCAACTGGATTCAGCGCAGCGCCGCTTTTCCGGCGCGCGGATTTGTTCTCGACCCAGGTGTACGGCCGTTTGGTGAAAGTTTATCGGCGTTTAATGAGGTTCAGGGTAATCCCAGGTAATCGGGTTTCGCGCTGCCATAGAATACGTGCATGAAACGCACGATGATGTTCTGCCTCGCGCTGGCTGCCGCACCGGCGGCGGCACTCGCTCAAGCGGGGCCCCCGCCCGGGCCGGCCGACGCCGGCGCCCCCACTCCGCAAATGTTTGCCGCCATGCAGCAAACCCACGCCCAGATGACCCAATTGCGGCAACAGGCGCGCGCGCGCATGCTGGCCGCTCTGTCTCCGGCGCATCGCACACTTGTTGCCTCGATCGTCGGCCAGCTCGTGTTGGCGCCGGTGCCGGATACTCGTGCCGCCGCGGCGCAACTCGATGCCGCGCTGGCGCCGGTCGAAAAGCAATCGATCGTGGCCATCAATACCGCCGAGCATCAAAGCGCACGGACGCTCATGCAGCAAGCGCGCGCCTCGTTCGAGGCCACGCTTACCCCCGACGCGCGGGCCCAGATGCAACAGCGTGACGCCAAAATGGAAGCTCTGCACGAAAGTCATGCGGGAGCGGGACGCGTCTCGGATCCCGGCGCGATCGTGCTGCACACGCTCGGCAATTTCGGCGGCCCAGAACACGCCGGACACGGCCCGGGTATGCCTGGCGCGTAGACGCGCGCGGCCCGCTGCAAAGGGAGTTCATCCGGCGGCGCAATAGCTAGCGGCGTGAAGCGTCGATCGAAAAGCATGCGCCGTCGCTGTGGCTGACCGCGTCGCGGTGGTGACGGGTGCGGGCAGCGGTATCGGCCGGGCGACGGCGTTAGCCCTCGCCGGCGCCGGTTTCACCACCGTGCTGACCGGCCGCCGTCGCGAGCCGCTCGAGCAAACGGCGGCCTTGGCTCCGCGCGGCGCAACCTCCGTGCTGCCGGCGGATATCGCCAATCCCGCGGCCGTCGACGCGCTGTTCGCGCACGTCAGGCAAGCCTACGGCCGGATCGACATTTTGTTCAACAACGCCGGAACCAACGTTCCGCCGGTGCCGTTCGAGAATCTCACTTTCGCGCAATGGAGTAGCGTCGTTGCCGTAAACCTCGGCGGTGCCTTCCTGTGTGCGCAAGCCGCGTTTCGGCTGATGAAGGAACAATCGCCGCGCGGCGGCCGGATCATCAACAACGGCTCGATCTCGGCGCACGCGCCGCGGCCTAACTCCGCGCCGTACACATCGACCAAGCACGCGATCACCGGTCTGACCAAAGCGATCGCGCTCGACGGGCGCAAATACGATATTGCGTGCGGTCAGATCGATATCGGCAACGCGCTGACCGATATGGCGGCCGCCATGACCCAAGGTGTGGCCCAAGCCGACGGCAGTGTCGCGGTCGAAGCAACAATGGACGTGAGCAACGTCGCCCGCGCGGTGGTGCTCATGGCAACGCTGCCGCCCGAAGCCAACGTCCAATTCATGACCGTTATGGCGACGAAGATGCCCTTCGTCGGCCGCGGCTAACGTCCGGGAGCGTCGTTCATGCAGATTGTCATCACCGGCGGAAATGGGTTCATCGGTCGCCGCCTCGCGCAGCGGCTCTTAGAGCGCGGTGAGGCCGTCGGTGCCGATGGAACGGCTCGGACGCTGACCAAGCTCGTACTCTTCGACGTTGCGGCGACCAATGACGCAGTCGCCGCCGATCCGCGCGTCGAGCAGGTTGTCGGCGATATCGCCGATACCGCGACCTTGGCCCGCATCATCGGTGCGGAGACGGCCGCGGTCTTTCACTTTGGGGCCGTCGTCAGCGCCGGTGCCGAGGCCGATTTCGATCTCGGCCTGCGCGTGAATCTCGACGGCACGCGCAACGTCCTCGAAGCGTGCCGCGCGCTCCCGGCTCCGGCGCGGCTGATCTTCGCCAGCAGTCTCGCGGTGTATGGTGGTGCGCTGCCGAGCATCATCGATGACGCGACGCCGCTCTATCCGCAAACGTCGTACGGCATGCACAAAGCCTGCGGCGAGTTATTGGTTTCCGATTATAGCCGCAAAGGTTATGTTGATGGCCGGGCCTTGCGCTTCCCGACGATCCTGGTTCGGCCCGAACCAAATTTAGCCGCGTCCACGTTCGCGTCGACAATCATTCGTGAACCGCTGCTTGGGCGCGATACGAGTTGTCCGGTCGCGCCGGAGTCGGTTATGGCGGTCATGTCGGTAGCCCGGCTCATCGACGGTATTACCTTAGCGGCCACCTTACCCGCCGAAGCCTTCGGCGCGCAGCGTGCGCTGCTGTTGCCGGCGGTATCGGCGCGCGTGGCCGATATGATCGATGCGGTCGGGCGCATCGGCGGCGCTGTCGCCGTGCGACGGATCGCGCTGCGTCCCGATGCAAAGACGCAGCATATCGTCGCGGGCTGGCCGGGCGGCGTTCGCGCCGAGCGCGCCCAGAGCATGGGGTTCGAAGCCGACCCGGACGTCGACGCCATCGTCGACAGCTTCGTTGCCCAAGACTTACCGGCGATGCTGCAGGCCGTGCGGTAAGGGCACCCGATTCCAGCCGCTCAGTGTGAGTCGCGCGGCAATCCCATGACGTGCACGACATCGCGAAATGCGACCGCCGGTTCAAGACAGCCGCCCGTTTCGAGTTGGCCGACGTCCGACCGGTAGATTTGCTGCCACGGCGTCTGGTTTTTCAGGCTCGGCGCTTTCCAACTCTGCCGGCGCGCGGCAATCTCGGCATCCGGCAACAGAAGATCGACGACTCGCAGCTGCAAATCGATGCGCAAACGGTCGCCGGTATGCAGCAGCGCCAATCCGCCGCCGATGGCGGCTTCGGGCGAAACGTGGAGGATCGATGGGCTGGCCGACGTGCCGCTCTGACGTCCGTCGCCCATCGTCGGCAAGGTCGTAACGCCGCGTTTTACGAGCGCATCGGGCGGCGTCATGTTGACCACTTCGGCTGAACCCGGAAAGCCGACCGGCCCGCAGTTCCGTATGACGAGCACGCAGTGTTCGTCGATCTCGAGCGCCGGATCGTTGATGCGCGCGTGGTAGTCTTCGGGTCCTTCGAAGACGATGGCTCGTGCGACATACGCGTTCGGGTCGGCCGGGTCGCTCAAGTGGCGCGCCCGGAACGCCGGACTGATCACGCTGGTCTTCATAATGGCCGAATCAAAGAAGTTGCCGCGCAACACCAAAAAGCCGGCTTCCGTGCTGATCGGATCGGCATAAGGACGAATGACCGCCGTGTTCTTGCTGCGCGCGGCCGCAACGTTCGCCGCAACGGTCCGCCCGTTGGCGGTGAGCGGCTCGCCGTGCAGCTTTCCGGCCGCCAGAAGCTCGCCCATGACGGCCGGGACGCCCCCGGCGCGATGGTAGGCTTCGCCTAAATACTCGCCCGCCGGCTGACAATTTACCAGCAGCGAGATCGGATGACCGAAGCGCTGCCAATCATCGAGGTCGAGTGCCACCCCGACATGCCGCGCGATCGCGATGAGATGCGGCACGCAGTTCGTCGAACCGCCGATAGCGGCCGCCACAACGATCGCGTTTTCGAATGCCGCGCGGGTCATGATCTTCGCGGGGGAGAGATCTTCGAGCACCATCGGCACAATGCGCCGGCCCGTTTCGTACGCCATCTGACCGCGTTCGCGATACGGGGCGGGAATCGCGGCGCAGCCGGGCAGTGACATGCCCAGCGCCTCGGCCAGCGAGTTCATCGACGTTGCGGTTCCCATCGTATTGCAGTGACCGACGCTGGGCGTCGAAGAAGCCACGATATCGATAAATTCGGCGCTGTCGATCTTGCCCGCCGCCAGTAACTCACGCGCTTCCCACACGATCGTCCCCGAGCCGGCCAGCCGATTCTGATAGTGGCCGTCGAGCATCGGTCCGCCCGACAGGACGATCGCGGGCAGGCCGACCGTCCCGGCCGCCATCAGTGCGGCGGGCGTCGTTTTGTCGCAGCCGGTGGTGAGCACGACGCCGTCGAGCGGGTAGCCGTAGAGAATTTCGACCAGGCCGAGATAGGCGAGATTCCGGTCGAGCGCGGCTGTCGGCCGCTTGCCGGTTTCCTGCAGCGGATGCACCGGAAATTCCATCGGGATGCCGCCGGCGTCGCGGATTCCGTCGCGCACCCGCGTCGCCAGTTCGAGATGATGGCGATTACAGGGAACGAGATCGTTGCCGGTTTGGGCGATGCCGATGATGGGTTTGCCCGATTGCAGTTCTTCGCGCGTTAACCCGTAGTTGAGGAAGCGCTCGATGTACAGCGCGGTCATGCTGGGATTATGCGAGTTGGTGAACCACTCGCGACTGCGTAGATTCGGGTTTGGTTCGCTCATCGTGCTCCATCGCGGCGCGCTGCATTTCGCGCTGCCGGAGAACTTCCGTCACGCACGATGCAAAACCTCAGGCCGACATTGCCGTAATCCGCTAGGCGTTCTTTTGCGGCTCGAATTCTAATGCCAGCGAGTTCATACAGTAGCGCTGGCCGGTCGGCGCCGGACCATCGTCGAACAGGTGACCCAAGTGCGAATCGCAAGCCTTGCAGCGGACTTCGGTGCGAACCATTCCGTGCGAACGGTCCTCGATGAGTGCGACGTTGCCCGCGTCGCCCGCCTGGAAGAAACTCGGCCAGCCGCTGCCGCTTTCGTATTTTGCCTGTGACGAAAAGAGCGGCGCCTTGCACGCACCGCACTGATACGTGCCGGTGGCTTTGTTGTGGTAAAGTTCGCCGCTAAAGGCACGCTCGGTCGCCGCTTCGCGCAGCACGGCGTACTTTTCGGGCGGAAGCTCGGCGCGCCACTCGGCGTTGGATTTCTTGATGTCGTTCACGACCCATATGACGGGTCGACGGCGAGCCAAAGTTTCGGGCGCCGGCCATTTGCCGGCGCCGCGGCTTCTCGATAGTGCTTAGCCGACGGCGGCCGAACCGGCATTGCGGCGGGCCTCGAAAATCATCCGAATCTGGGTACCGCCATCGGTTTTGATCGTGACTTCGCGCGCGATCGCGCGCACGATCCGCAGCCCGAAGCCGCGGCCGGGCCGGAGAGCGCGTTCGATGAAGCGGCCTCGATCGAAAATGTCGACCGAGAGCGTATCGCTATTTTCAACCCGGGCGTAGAGTTCGATGTCGCCTGGCCCGGCACTATCGCCGAAGTGTTCGTAGGCGTGTTCGACCGCGTTCGCGAGCGCCTCGCCGACTGCCGTCAGGATGTCGTCGGATAGCTCCGATTCGACGTCGAGGACGTTGAGAAACGCGGCGAGTGCATGCCGGAGCGGAGCCGCCGCGGGCGGCAGGGCTCGGCAGTGGATTCGCAGTTCGGATCGGCCGGTCACGGTGTGCTTTCGCGGGCAAGATATGTAAGCGCCGCTGCGCGTGAATCGAAAATCTTGAAGACGTCGGCTAAGCCGGCGTACGCAATCACTCGCGCGAACTGTCGGCTACCGATGACGATTGCCACGGGAACGTGGCGCTCTTGCGCATCGGCTCGAAAACGCAACAACTCGGCCAATGTGGTCGAGTCGGCGTACGTCGCTTCCGAACAGTCGATGAGTATTCCACCTTCAGCCCCATTGACGTGGAGCGAGTCGCGAATTTCGTCGCGTCGTCCGATCTCCAATTCGCCGGCAAGCCGAATAACCGTGGTCGACGATCCGTTCACGACGCTTTTCTCTCGAACGGGAGCATCGGTCTCCTGCTATTGCTGCGCGAAGAAACAGCGGCCGGCTTCGCGACGCCGCCCAGCCGCCCAACAAATGTCGCCTGCGCATTGTCGGCCGAAATCGTCAAGCCCGAGGTGGGGTCATGCGAAAAGCAGATCGTCAGAATCGCGACGTCGTCGCCGACCGGACGCCCGGCGAAGATTGCTTTGTGAATGACGCTGGCCGACTCCAACTCGGGGCTGGCGGCCGCCTGAGCCGTCGCCTCCAGCAACAGTTCTTCGCCCTTGATGACGTCGCGCGAATGTTCGACCGCGCCATCTGTATAGAGCACGAGCATCGCACCCGGAACGCTTTGAATGCGATACGTCTTGTAGCGTGGATCGGCGATGATCCCCAGCGGCACCGAGCCAAAGTCAAGTAAGCGCGGAGCGCGCCCCGGCTCCACGATGACCGGCGGCGGATGGCCGGCGGTCGAATACACAAATTCATAGGTCTGCGAATCGGCGTAGCCCACAACCGCCGTGACCATGCGCGCGTTCTGGCGAAAAAGCTCCGCGTTCACGCGCGTGAGCACCGAAGCCGGATCGAAGCTCAAGAGCGCGCACGAAATAAGCGATTGCCGCGCTTGGTTCATCGTTACCGCCGCATCGATGCCGTGACCGGCGACATCCCCAACAGCAAACAGAATGCGGTTCGCCGGTAATTCGAGCGCATCGTACCAGTCGCCGCCGACTTTGGCTTCTTCGGTCGCCGGAACGTAGGTCGCGCTGAACCGGACGGTTGGAAGCGCGGGCAGCGGACGTTGCGCAAAGCCCTCTTGGAGCGTATCGGCGATGCGCTTTTCGGCTAAGAAAGCGGCGTGCATCTCGGCCGAGCGCCGGCGTTCTTGCTCGAGTCCCAGTCGCTCTTGCTCGAGCCGCGACTCAAGCTGTGTTTGTTGAAACAAGAAAAGCATCGCGAGGAGCACGATGGCCGCAATTGCCGCGACTGTGAAAATTCCGACCCGGTCGATGGCCGCTTGCGCATCGGCGTTGACGGACGCTCGACGGCTATCAAGTGCAACATTGATCGCCGCAAGGTCGGAGCGGAAACGATCGACGAGCAATTTGCCGTGCTGTTCGATCGCTGCGGCTCCGCCGTGCGAGGCTAACAGCGGCGCGGCTACCGAACGCACCCACCGCCGGTTGATGTCGGCTGCGTCACCGAGCGACGCCGAGGCGCTCGACAGGTGCAATTCGTCCAACGCTAACGCTAACTTTGCGAGGATCGGCCCCAGCCGCGCTCGCCCATCGTCGTACGGCTCGAGATACAGCTTGTCGTTGGTGGCGGCAAATCCGCGTAACCCGGTTTCTTCGTTAAGTTGTTGCTCCAAGGCCGCCGCGGATAGCGCTTGGGCGGCGCTGATGCGTGCGGCGATCGCGAACGAGCCGGCTACGAATCCACGTACGATCGAGCCGCCAACGATGAGTATCGCAACGAGAATGACAAAGACAATCGGCGTCGTTGCAAGCGTTCGGCGTCCGGGCGCATGAATGGTCGCAGCCATTACCGCGAAGATTCCCGGCTCTTGGTGGGGTCCCTACAGACGCCGTAGCCACGACGCCGGAGTCGAATCAGACGCGCTCCGGCAATGCGGCCGTGACATGTAAACCGCACTCTGTTTTGGCAAAACCTGCCCACCGGCCCGAGCGCGGATCGGCGCCCGGGGCGACGCGCCGGGTACACGGCACGCAACCGATACTGGCATAACCGGCGGCGGTGAGCGGATTCTGCGGGATGTCGTTCTGGGCGGCGTACGCTTCGATGTCGGCGTCGGTCCAGCGCGCTAACGGACTTATTTTAACCACGTTCGCGCGAGCATCCCAACTGACGCGAGGCAGCTCTTGCCGGCTGGCAAGCGAAGTATGATGCAATCCGGTGATCCACGCATCGTAATTTTTGAGAAACGCGCGCTGCGGTTGAACTTTACGCAAATCGCAACACCGGTCGGGTTCTCGGTCCCACAGCGCGTCACCATGAGATGCGGCTTGATCGGCTAGCGAAAGTGCGGGTTTCACGGCGATCGCGGTGATGCCGTAACGCTCTTCGATGCGGGCGATGAACGCGTAGGTTTCGGGAAAGAGCAGACCCGTATCAAGATAATAGACCGGCAGCCGCGGTTCGGTGCGCAGCGCGATATCCAGTAGCGTTAGGCCGCCGAGGCCGCCGAACGACACGGCGAGTACGACGCGCTTGCGATAGGTGCGTAGCGCCCAGTGCAGCGTTTGAACGGCGGTTTCGACCGCCGGGGAAGACGAAGTGAGAATGGTCCGCCTCTTTGGATAGACGTTGGAAAAGAAAAGAAGCCCCGCCGGTCGGCGGAGCTTCAACTCACAAACGTTACTCGAACGTTATGCGCGCGACAAGCTCAAGCCGATCCGATTGGACCGCCAAGACAAGGAGCGCAACAACATGCGAGCAGCTTCATCCGGGCCACAGTAACACGACCGCCGCTCGGACGTCAACGCGCAAGCGTTAAACTTGCGTAGCGCGCGGATGGATAAACCCGCCGTTCACTCGGCGCCCGCAACCGCGTTGCAATACGATGGATCTGGCCCGGCGTGCTTGACGTGAAACGTTCGCTATGCGGTGGCGAACTTGACGCCGCCCGCGCAAACGTGTTAGTGTCGACGCCTAAGTGAACCGACCGCTTTCGACCTGTCAATCCGCTTGTTGTCGCATGTTGCGGCGCTGGTGTTTTGCGTGGGATTGAGCGACTGGTAACGAATCGCCCACCCGTAAAGCCCTCGCCGCAAATGCCGGTGAGGGTTTTTTAGTTCGTGCTTATTTCGTTGGAGCAACCGTGTCAAACCCGTTGATCTCACCTTCCACGCCCGGGTTCGATTGTATCGTCGAACAGTCGCGAGTGACGCTCGCTTGAGTAAGCTTGACGTCGAAGCGATCAAGGCCGGCAGCGCCGGCTTGCGGGGCTCAATACCCACGGAGCTGCGTGCGCCGACCGATCATTTCAGCGATGAATCGGTTGCTCTGCTTAAGTTTCACGGCGTCTATCAACAGGACGATCGCGATGCGCGCAAGACGTTGCGCGAACGCGGCGTTCCGGGCCGCGACTTTTCGTTCATGGTGCGGACGAAGAATCCGGGTGGCTTCTTGCCGGCGGCATTTTACCTTGCCGTCGATCGCCTCGCGGATGAATTCGGCAATGGAACCGTGCGCGTAACGACCCGCGGCGGGTTACAACTCCATGGCGTGCGCAAGGCGAATTTGGCCGGCGTCATCGCGGAGGTTAACGCACAACTCGGCTCGACGCTCGGCGCTTGCGGCGATATCAACCGCAACGTCATGGCGCCGCCCTATCCATTTACTGCTCCGGCCTACGTCGCGGCACGCAACGCCGCACACGAAATTGCCGAGTTGTTGACGCCGCGCGCGACCGCCTACTTCGAGGTTTGGCAGGATGGCGAAGTCGTCCACTCTTCGGAGTCCAGTGAAGAGGCGATCTATGGTGCGGCGTTCTTACCGCGCAAATTTAAAATTGCGGTCGCCGTGCCGGGCGACAATAGCGTCGACCTGTATACTAACGATCTGGGTGTCGTGCCGATCGTTGATGGCGCCGGTGCGGTGCTCGGCTTCGATCTCGCCGTCGGCGGCGGTTTGGGCATGACCCACGGAAAGACGGCAACCTATCCGCGGTTGGCCGATGAATTCGCATTTGTACCGGCGGCCAAGTTGTTGGAAGCGGTGCGTGCAATCGTCATCGTGCAGCGCGATCATGGCGACCGGACCGATCGCCGCCATGCGCGGCTCAAATATTTAGTCGCCGATCGCGGCCTGGACTGGTTCCGCGCCGAGGTAGAAGCGGTCGCCGGCTTCGCGCTCGAACGGTGGCGGCCGCTGCCCGACTGGAGCGTGCCGCAATACCTCGGCTGGAACGCAGCCGGCGACGGCAGCTGGTTCTACGGTATGCCGATTGCCAACGGCCGGATCGGCGGAGACCTAAAAGCGGCGCTGCGCGATATCGTGCGCGAACTCGGCTGCGACCTCATTGCAACACCCGATCAGAACGTGCTCGTCAGCGCAATACCGGCCGGCGCCCGAGCTTGCGTCGATACGATCCTGGCAACCTACCACATTCCCGCTCCGGCCGAGATTTCGGCGCGCGAGAAACAGGCGATGGCCTGTCCGGCGCTGCCGACGTGCGGCTTGGCTCTGGCCGAATCAGAGCGCGTGCTGCCCGCAATCGTAGCCGATATCGACGCGGTGTTGGGTCGCCTGAATCTGAGCGACCGAACCGGTGACGATCCGCATGACCGGCTGTCCTAACGGTTGCGCGCGGCCGTATATGGGAGAGATCGGTATCGTCGGCGTCAGTGCCGACCGCTATACGCTCTATCTGGGCGGCAATGCCGCCTCGACGCGCTTGAATCGCGTGTATCGCGAGGGCGTGCGGGGCGCCGACATCGCCGGCGTGCTCGCACCGCTGTTTACGCGCTGGCGCGCCGAACGCTGGGCGAGCGAAAGCTTCGGTGACTTTTGCGTCCGCGCGGCCTGGGAGCGCATTGCTTCTTGACCGACGCAAACCCGTGACTAGTCATCATCGGAGGCGAGAAACGCCGGCGGCTCCTTGTGTTTGGTCAAATACAGTGCCGTCGCGATGAGCGCGATGCCGATGGCTAAGTAGAGCAGATCGAGTGGGCTCTCGATCTTGGAATCGATAGCATACTCGAAATAGCGGATGATCAAGATCAAGAACACGACCTTGGCCAGGCGGTCCTTGAGATCGTCGATACTGCGAATGAGCAGCAGCCGGCGGGCGATTGGGGAATTCTCAACCGCCTCGATCCGACTGATGAACAGTTCGTACAGACCGAGCGCGAAAATGATGAGAATCGTGGCAAACAGATACCCGTCGACCGTTTGCGCTATTTGTGCGACGATCGTTATGTGCAGGTGCGAACGTTCGGCGGCCGGCACCGTCGCATAGTGGGCCACCTGCTGCAGCAAAAAGTAAACATCCGTGCTCGCAACATAGAACATGATGAGCGAAACGATCAGGCTGGCAACGACCGCAACGATCGTCACCAGACGGCTACTCCACAGGAGTTGCTCGAAAATACGTTCGATCGGCCTCATAGCCGCCGCTTTCGCTCTCTCCGCACTGATTCCGGGCGCAGCGCCCTTAGCGTCGTGATGCGCGGGTTCCGCGAGCGAGACGGGCGTACCGGCTGGCCCCAACGCAGGAGGCTACGACCGCCGGCGCGGCCGCAACGCGGCTAACTAATGTCCGATACGGACGCGGTAGCCGAATACGAGCAAGAGGCCGACGTTGCGATCGGCGAGGCCCGCCGCGGGCTCGGCATAGCGCGCCGTGTAATTGACGTAACGCAGGCCAAAGGTGAGTTCGGCGCGAGTTCCGACCGGCCGCGCGTAGCGTGCGGCGGTGTCGATTTGTTCGGCTTTCTCGGGATCGGCGCGCGCATGGTAGCGGCCGTTGTCGTACAGGGTAAATTGCGTACCGTGCATGACCGGCGCGTACCCGAAGACGGCCTCGAAGTGACCGCGACGAAATGGCGCGCCGTAGCCGGCTTGATACGTCGGACCGGTGACGCGCGAGAACTGCGTTTCGCCCGTACCGGCGATCTC
>CBDCBO010000019.1:0-127840 GCA_965214335.1 Candidatus Velthaea sp.
TTCGAGCGGCTGCGCGCGACCGGCGACATCTATCTCGGCACCTATGAAGGCTGGTATTGCACCAACGACGAGACGTTTTGGCCGGAATCGAAACTCATCGACGGCCGGTGTCCCAATCCGGAATGCCGGCGCGTCGTCGATTGGCTGTCCGAAGAAGACTGGTTCTTCAAGCTATCGGCATATCGCGATCGGCTCATCGCATACTTTAAAGAGCACCGCGACTTCGTGCGGCCGCAATCGGTGTGGAACGAAATGATCGTGACGCTCGAAGGCGGCCTCGACGATCTGTCGATCTCGCGCACGAGCTTCGATTGGGGCATCCCGTTGCCGGGCGGCGTCATGTATGTTTGGTTCGACGCGTTGCTCAATTACATCACGGCAACGGGCTGGCACGACGATCCCGAACTCTTTGCCCGCGTCTGGCCGGCCAGCGTGCAACTCGTCGGCAAAGAGATCGCGCGCTTTCACACCATCATCTGGCCCGCGATGCTGTGGGCGCTGGGTTTGGAGCCGCCCAAGATGGTGTTCGCCCACGGCTGGATTCTCAGCGACGGCCAGAAAATGTCCAAGAGTTTGGGCAACGTGTTCGATCCGTTCGCGCTCGTCGACGTGTACGGCGCCGATTCGATTCGCTATTTTCTGTTGCGCGAAGCGCCGTTCGGCAGCGACTTCACGGTATCCGAGGAGAAGCTGCGCACGCGCCACAATAGCGATCTCGGCAACGATCTGGGCAACCTGCTGCGGGCGGTCGCTCGCGATGCTCTCGAAATACCGCAACGGACTGGTGCCGCCGGCGAGCGCGTCGCAGTTCGGCGAACGCTTTGCCGACGTCGGCGCGACGGTGTACGAACGCGTTACCAACCTGCAATTCCGTGAAGCACTCGATGCGATTTGGGAATTGGTCACCGCGCTCAACCGTGAGATCGAAGAGCGAAAACCGTGGACGTTACACAAAGAGGGCTTGGGCGACCGGCTCGACGCCGTGCTATACGACGTGTGCGAAGGTTTGCGCTGGCTGGCGATCCTCGTTCATCCGTTCATGCCTGACAAAGGCAGCGAAATTTGGCGCCAACTGGGTTTGCCCGGAACGCCCGCCGTGCTGTGGCGCGACGAACTTGTGTGGGGCGGCCTAGCGGCAAACACGCAAACCGATCCCGGCGCGGCGCTGTTTCCACGCATCGATCCTCCCGCGGCCGCCGCATCAGCATCATGATTGACACGCATGCCCACGTTCACGATCCGAAATTCGATCCGGATCGCGAAGCGATGCTGGCCCGGGCGCGCGCCGCCGGCATCGAAGCGATCGTGACGATCGGCTGCGATCTCGCCGATAGCCGCCGCGCGCTCGATGTCGCGCAAACGTACGGGCTGGCCGCGTCGATCGGCATCCATCCGCACGAGGCGGCTACGGCTCCGGCGGACATTGCGACGGCCTTCGACGAACTGGCCGCCGGACACGCCGAACGTATCGTCGCCATTGGTGAGACGGGTTTCGACTACTATTACAACCATAGCCCGGCGGCCGATCAGCGCCGCGTTCTGATCGCGCACATCGACTACGCGCGCCGGAAGAACTTGCCGCTGGTGTTTCACGTGCGCGACGCGTTCGCCGACTTCGTGGCTGTTCTACGCGAACACTTCGATCCGGCGACCATGCGCGGCGTTATCCACTGCTTCACCGGAACGGATGTCGAAGCGTACACCTTCGTCAATGAGTTCGGACTAAAGCTCGGCATCGGCGGCGTGGTGACATTCAAAACCGCGGAACCACTACGTGAGGCGATTCGCGTGGTCGGCCTCGATCATCTCATTCTCGAAACCGACTGCCCGTACTTGGCTCCCGTGCCGCACCGCGGCCAGCGCAACGAGCCCGCTTTTCTGGTCGAGTCATTCCGGCGCGTTGCCGACGAGCTGGGCTGCGAGCCGGATGACGTCGCGCGCCGCACCACTGAAAACGCCCGCCGGCTATTTTGCCTTTAGGGGTTCGACCCCGTAAGACGATTCGCGCACTCAGCCCAAATCGCACGCGCTCACGAGAGACTCTAGGCGCGCATCGTTTATTCATGATGCGATTGGCCGCGCTGGTTTCGCATGGACCTCGTATGCATACGGAGGACCTCTCGACACGCGTTCGGCGCGATATGCCACTGCGTTAAATTACAGCAACGGCGGCCGCAACGCGGACGCTTACCTAAGCGGAATCGCCGCGTCCCAGTTGGATTCGAACGCCGCGCGCAGTTGATCGACGATCGTCGGCTGACGCGTTGCAAGGCCCCAATCACGTTGGGCGCCGAGGACGCCGCGCGCGTACGTTGCGTTGGCTGAACCGGCCCAGGCGGCATGCGCGGCGACGGCCAGCTTTTCGTCTAAATCCAAACCGTCCGCGTTGCCGGTCCGGACATTGACGCCCAAGGCCGCCAAATGGGTGAGACGCGCGCGTTCGTGCGCGCCGGCGGCGCCGGTTCCAGCGGCCTCGCGCCCGGCCACGATCAACCGCGTCGGCAAACCGGCTTTCGCGCGTGCGAGCAGCGCGTTGTACACGGAGCCGCTGCCGAACGATTCGCTCTCAACGGCAAGCGGCGTCGCGCCGGCCCCCCGAATCACCTCGCACTCCAAGAATTGCGCGTCGCTTTTCGTGGTCCGCAGGTGCCCGTCGGAACCCGGCTCGCCGGCGAGCGCCGCCCGAACTGCCGCGACGTCATCCGCATCGGAGTCGCGAATAACGGTTTCGTTGCCGTCGCCAGCCCAGTTCCGGTCGTCGAGCCAGGCGACGCCATCGACGACCGCGGCCTTCATGTGCAACACGGGTGACCCCGGCGCGGTCAATCCGGCGTCGGCACCAGCGGCCGATAGCCGCGCGACGGCGTCAGCGTTGGCGGTGTGCAAGGATTGCGCCGCATCGTCCAACGGATCGCGTTCGAGCCGGACGCGCACGGCGGCCCCGGCCTGGGCTGCGGCCAACAACGCATCGCGCACGTTTCCGCCGCGCAACGTGTAGGCTGAGAAATCGATGCGCTGCGCCGTCGCGACGGTCGTAGCGAAAGCGGAGACGGACGAAAGCGCGATAGCCACCGCAGCCGATCACGACCGCCGATCCTCGAGCAAGGATGAAGCCGGCGTACAGATTTCGTCGGACCAGCGTGCCGTCGGACCGCTCAGCGCCGCACCGCCCGGCGGTCGGGCACCCTTCGCGGCCGGGCCGGGTCAAAGATCGGGGACAGGCGACGGCGAAACCACCCGGTCGCAAGCAAACGATGGATAAAGCTTTGTACGTCCGCGAAATGTTCGCGGCGATCGCGCCGCGCTACGACGCGACCAATAAGATTCTCACGGCAGGCGTTGATGAAGCCTGGCGCAAGCGCGCGATCGCGGAGCTGGCCGCCGGCGAGCGGGCGCACCTGCTCGATTTGTGCTGCGGGACCGGCGACCTCGTATTTCACGTCTTGCGGGCTAAACCGCTCGTCACCGTGACCGGCGCCGACTTCTGCGCTCCGATGTTGAGCGGTGCACGCCTGCGGGCGCAGCGTGAGGATCCGGCTCACCGGGCCGAATTCATTGAAGCCGACGTGATGGCGCTGCCGTTCGCGGACCGAACCTTCGACGGTGCCACGATGGGCTTCTCGATGCGCAATGTGGTCGATATCGTCGCGACGTTGCGCGAAGCCCGGCGAGTGCTCAAACCCGGCACGCGCTTCGTCAATCTGGACGTGTCCAAGGCGCCCAATCCGCTGTTCCGGCGACTCTTCAACCTCTATTTTTACGGTCTCGTGCCGCTGATCGGCGGCCTGGTGGGCGGGTCGAAAACCGCCTACCGGTATCTGCCCAACTCATTGACGAATTATCCGGACGCGAACGCGCTAGCCGACCGGTTTCGCAGCGCCGGCTTCACCGATGTCCGCTACCTGCGGCTCGGCGGCGGCGCCGTCGCCATCCATACCGGGGTCGCTTGATGCTTCAGAAGCGCCCCGTTACGGAACCCGATCTGTATACGCTCGTCGAGAATTTTTTCCAGAATTCATTTTCGACCGGCAACGAGCTGATTACCGAAGCCGTCCGGCGCATGCTCGCCGCCGGCGGGAAACGACTTCGGCCGCGCTTCACCCTGCTCGCCGCGGAAGCGATGGGGGCACGCGCGACGGACCATTTGCCGCTGGCCGCGTATATGGAGCTCATCCACGTCGCCACCCTCATTCACGACGACGTCGTGGACGGGGCCGATACGCGGCGCGGCGTCAACGCGACCGCGGTCGACTTCGGCAATCGCATCAGCGTCCTGGCCGGCGATTACCTCTTCGCCTGGATTTTCAAGAACGTCACCGCCGGTTATCCGCACCCCGTGCCCAACATCCTCAGTTCAACCTTGGCCGATATCACCGACGGCGAAGTGCTGCAGTTGCGGGCGCTGGGCGATCTCGATATGCGCTTGTCCCAATACGTCGAGGTCGCCACCAAAAAGACGGCCCAGCTGTTCGCGGCCTCGTGCGAATGCGGGGCGATCATGGGCGGCGGTAACGCAACTGCCGTCAAAGCCGTCCGCGATTTTGGGCTCAATTTCGGGATCGCGTTCCAGATGCAGGACGACCTGCTCGACATGACCGGCGACGAACGCATCCTCGGTAAGCCCGTCGGGAACGATCTGCGTGAGAAAAAGATGACGATTCCGACGATTTTCGCCCTTGACGGTGCCGCTCGGACCTTTCGGACCGACGTCGAACGTTTCTACGGGCAAGACGATGAAACGCGCGAACGTATCGGTGAGATCGTTGCGGGAATTGGCGCCCATGGCGGCTTTACCAAAACGAAGGTTGCGATCGCCGATTACCTCGAGCGCGCTAAAGTGTCCCTTGCTCCCTTGGGGAACGTTCCCGCCCGCGCCGAATTTGTTGCTATCGCGGACACGCTGCTCAAGAGCTAGCGTCAGCCAGCCGGAGGCCTGCCAACTCTATGTCACTTACATTCATTCCCCTGCTCGCATTCCTCGGTCCTGAAACGTGGATCATCCTCGTTGTCGCGGGCGGCGTGCTGATCTTCGGCGCCGACAAGTTGCCCAAGCTCGCGCGCAGCGCCGGTCAAGCCAAGAAAGAGTTTCTCGTCGGCCAAGCGGAGGCCGACATCGCGGCTGAAAATGCGCGTGCCGACGCTCGCAAACGCGCCGAGGCGGCGGCCGCCGCGGCAACGGCGCCGGTGGCCGAAACGCCGGGCACGGCCGGCAGTCCATCGGCGCACCCGCTCTGACCGCGACCGATGCTCACCGAGCAGCGCTCCGCGGACGGCGCTGACGTGCCGGAGTGGGATCAGAAAGAAATGCCGTTTACGGAGCACCTGCGGGAGCTCCGGAACCGGCTCGTCATTTGTCTCGTCGTGGTCGGCGGTTTGGGCGCGCTGCTGTTCTGGCCGTCGCAATACGTCATTCCTTGGATGACGCATCTCTATTTTCCGGGGATTCGGCTGCACGCATTCGGACCCGCCGAAGTCATCATCGTCGAATTCAAATTTTCGATCTATGCCGCGCTCGTGCTCGGCTTGCCCGTCATTTTGTATCAGATTTGGATGTTCATCGTGCCGGCGTTTCACCCGCGCACCCGGCGGATGGTGTACGCCTACGTGCTGCCGTCGCTGCTGTTGGGACTCTGCGGGATTGCCTTCGCGCACTTTTTAGTGATTCCAAAAGTTACCGCGGCGCTGTTGATGATCACCAATCAAGTCGCTGAAGAAACGTTCGGCATCGAATCGACGATGAACCTCATCCTGATTTTGCTGTTGGCGTTCGCACTCGTTTTTCAGACTCCGGTGGTCATGGTGTTACTCGCGCGGATCGGCGTCATCAACGTTACGATGCTGCGCAAATACCGCCGGTATGCGGCGTTCGGAATACTTTGTGCCGGCGGTATTCTGGCGCCTGACGCGTCGCCCACCACGATGCTGCTGATCGCCGCGCCGATGTACGTCCTCTACGAAATCTCGATTTGGGTCATCGTGCTGCTCGAGAAGTCGTGGAAGCGTGAAGCTGCGTTCGCGTAGCGTTACGACTGATGGCAACCGTCAATCCAAGCCTGCGCCGCAATCCGTTAGCCGACGTGCGGGACGAGTTCCTTTCGTTATTTGCAAACGTCTTGTTTGCCGTTTCGTTGTTTGCCGTCTGGGGTGGACTGACGCTCATCGGCGTAATCGTCGACCAGGGCAAAGATTCCAGCTTTTACTGGCAGAATTATGCGCCGCCGCTGGCGCGACTGGTGCTGCGCCTCGACCTCGACAACATCTATCACTCGACCGCCTACGTGGGGATCATCGGACTCATCCTGGCGTCGCTGGCGGTCTGCACGTTCAAGCGCGTGATTCCGGCTCGCTTACCGCCGCTGCGCGCGGTGAAGATCGACAAGATCCCGCTCAACGCATCGGTCACCGTGCGCGGCGAAGAGGAAGACGTGCGCGGCCGGGTGGCCGCGTTCTTCGGCGCTCGCGGCTGGCAAGTGCGCAAGCGCGACATCGCCGGCGACGAATGGGTGTTTGCCGACAAACATAATTGGGCGCGGCGCGGCGTGCTCGTAGCGCACGTTGGTTTCGTGATTATCGCGGCCGGAACGTCGATCTATTGGGCCAAGGGCTTCAGCGGCACGACCGCCGTCATCTCCGGTGAATCAATTGTCATTCCCGAGACCAAAGCAAGAATCAAGCTGGACCGCTTCGGTTATCGGATCGATCCGGTGCAAACGAAAAGCGGCACGGTGTATCAGCCGATCGACTACGTTTCCGACATAACGTACACTGGCCGCGACGGAAGCGCGCACAAGGCGATACTGCGCGTGAACCATCCGCTGACGATCGACGGCACCGACTATTATCAGGCATCGTACGGCTATGCGATCGATTTTACGCTGACGCAGAACGGCGCCCCGGTTGCAACGTCGCCGCGCGGGCCGCTCAAAGAAGGCGGCGCCTTTCCGATCGGCACGTCGAATCGCGCAATTCAGTACACGCAGTTCATCGGCACCATCGACCGCCGCACGGGCCAGCCGGCTCCCGACCCGCGGCCCAACGATCCGGCCGTCGTGATCGGCGCGTTCGAGGGCGATCGAGCCGTCGGCCGAGCCCTCATTCCGCTTGGCGGCAGCATCGATCTGGGCGGCGGCTACCGGCTCGCCGCGAATCGGTACACGCTGTATTCAGGACTGCAATACCGCTACGATCCGGGCATTCCGCTCGTCGGCGTCGGCGCGTTCGTGCTCTTGGCGGGATTGTGCATCTCCTTCTACCTTCTGCCGGCCCGGCTGTACGTGCACGTTAGCGGATCGAGCCGCACTTGGCGTATCGGCGTGGCGGCGACGACGGTCAAAGGGTATACCATCTACGAAGAGCAGTTTGCCGCTCTCGTCGAAGCGCTCAAGCGGTCGGAGGACACACCGCGTGGCAACCGGACCGCGACGCCCGCGTTCGGACCCGCCTAAGCGCCGTACCGGAAACCTTTGAGGAGCACGCGATCATGGATCCATCGAAACAAGCGCTCGACCAATTTTTGCTCGTTGTCGGCATCTCGGCCTACGTCACCGGAACGCTGGTGTGCATCGGCTATTTTCTCTCGCGCTCGAGCTTGCTCAAAACGATCGGCATGCCGCTCGCGGCGATCGGCTGTATCGCGCAATTCGCCGAACTCGGTGCGCGCTGGAACATGACCGGCGTTTGGCCGCTCACGAATTTGTACGGCTCACTGTCGCTATTTAGCGCGTTCGGCGTTTTGATTTTCATGCTCTTCGCGCTCAAATACGATCTCTGGTTCATCGGCTTCGGCGTCTTGGGAATTGCGGCAATCACGCTCGGTTACGCAACGACCTGGAATGAAGGCTACATGCCGGCCGTTCCGGCGCTGCAATCGTACTGGATCAAAGTCCACGTTCCGCTGGTGATCGCTTCGTACGCGTCGTTCATGGTCGCCTTCGTCGTGTCGCTGATCTATCTGCTCAAAGCCGCATTCGAAAACCGACTCACCAGCGGCGGCACGGTAAATGCGCAAGCTGCCGGCGCCGGCGCGACGCTCGGCGTCAGCATGTCGGCAGCCTATCGCGTGGCGCCGACGGCAGTCGGCCGGATCAAGAGCGACACGCCCAACATCGACGCCGCGGCGGCGCGCGGCGATTTTTGGGGCTTGTGGTTAGCCGGACTACCGTCGCTGGGCAAACTCGATATTCTTACCTACCGCATCGTGGCCGTCGGTTTGCCGTTGCTTACCGTCGGGATCATCACCGGCGCGTGGTGGGCCAAGGAAGCATGGGGCGCCTACTGGCAATGGGATCCCAAAGAAACGGCCGCGCTCACGTCGTGGATCATTTACGCTGCCTACATGCATTTGCACACCCGCAGCGCGTGGCGCGGTTCACGGACGGCGTGGGTGAGCGTCATTGGCTTTATCTCAATCGTGTTTTGCTATCTCGGCGTCAACATTTTCATCAGCGGCTTGCACTCGTATAAGATGTGAATCCGGCGCTCCGGCGGGGAGCATGTGCGAACACCGCCGGCACGTACGTACCTCGACTGCCTCCGTAGCTTCATAGTGTCAAGCTCCGACATGCATGCTCCGTGCGGTCTTGCGGCGCGCCATCTTTGTGGGCGGGCAGAGCAGCTCAATTAGCTAAACGACATTTACCGTTGGGGCGGCCGCTAGGGAAAACAAGCTATTCGACCGCGGCTTTTTTCCACTCGGCTTCGGCTTCGGGCGGTAAGTGGTCGGGCAGGTTCTTCATAAAATAAGTGATCTGCCAGATCTGTTCTTCAGTCAACGATTGCTTGTAAGACGGCATCGCGGTAAAGCGAATGCCGTGCTCGATCTTCCAATACGTTTCGCCTTCCGGATCGTCGTCGACGCCGTGTTTGCGAAACTGTGGCGGAGAGATATACAAACCTTTGGCGAGCACCGTCGTGTCGCCGGTGGCTGACCCATGGCACATCGCGCAGTGCACCGTGTACAGCTTCGCGCCGGCTACGATCGCTGCGGCGGAAGATGGAAACGGATACGGCGGCTGTGGTGCGTCGCGCGCAATGGTGGCGTCGAGCGACGTATGCGCCATGAGTCGCTCGAGCGCCGGCGGCCGAACATCCGCCGTTGCCGGAACCAAACCGAACTTGACGACGACGACGAGGACGACCACGGCGAGGACGAGCGTTGCGACGATGCCTGCGAAAAACCGAACCATGGTAGCGCTATTCCTCGCCCCAGGCTTGCCGCACTTTCCCAATCGACAGAGAACCGGTGGGATCGCGGCGACCCGTCAGACGCGAGCATCGACCGTCAGCGCGTCGGCCCTGAATCAAATTCGACCGGCATCGGCGCCGATCATACTCGACGGCGCGCTTTGCGACTGCGCCGCTGCGGTACATGCCGCGCAACGCCGCGCAGCCGCGCGCGGTCTTGCGATGCGAATGGACTTGTTGACTGACGCCGGCCGCACGCTGGAAGCCGTGCACTTCGATAACAGCTTCGCCCGGCTTCCCGCGGCTTTCTACGAGCGCCGGATGCCGACCGGCTTGCCGAATCCGCGCCTTTTGGCTTTTAGTGCCGATGCCGGGGCCTTGATCGATTTGCCACCCGGGGCAGAACTGGGCGCCGACTTCTTGCAATGGGCAAGCGGCAATGCGCTCCTGCCCGGCATGGAGCCGATTGCAGCGATTTACGCCGGTCATCAGTTCGGCACGTTCGTCGCTCAACTCGGCGACGGTCGCGCGATCCTCCTCGGCGAAGTGGATGCCGCCGGCGGTCGTTGGGAGTTACAACTCAAAGGCGGCGGGCCAACGGCATTTTCACGGTTTGCCGACGGGCGAGCGGTGCTCCGGTCGACGATCCGCGAGTATCTGTGCAGCGAAGCGATGCATCATTTAGGCATTCCAACCACGCGCGCGCTGTCCATTACCGGCAGCGATGAACCGGTCTATCGGGAAACCGTTGAGACGGCCGCGGTACTAGTGCGGATGGCGCCGACTTTCGTGCGCTTTGGATCGTTCGAATTGTTCGCTTCGCGACGTCAGACGGCGGAAGTACAGCTCTTGGCCGACTATGTCATCGACCGGCACTTCGCCCTCGGCGCGTCGGGAAGCGAGCGCTATGCGCAATTTTTCAGCGAGGTCGTCCGGCGTACGGCGGAACTAATGGCTGCTTGGCAAAGCGTCGGTTTCGCTCACGGCGTCATGAATACCGACAATTTCTCGATTGTCGGCTTAACGCTCGACTACGGCCCCTTCGGTTTTCTGGACGCCTACGAGCCCGGTTTTATCTGCAATCATACCGATGCCGGAGGCCGTTACGCCTTCGACCAGCAGCCTTCGATTGGACTCTGGAATTGCTACGCGCTGGCGAACACGATGCTGTCGCTCGTCTCGAAAAACGAGCTTGAAACGGCGTTGGGAACCTACGAGCACGCGTATCGATTAGCGTATGATGCGCGGATGCGCGCAAAACTCGGCCTGCACGGCATCGAAGCGGCGGACGCCGAAATCGTGCACGACTTGCTTACGCTCCTGAGCGCCGCGCAGGCCGATTACACGCGCTTCTTTCGCGCCCTGTGCGATGTCGAGATTTCAAGCACGCCGGCTGACGACCGGCTCGCCGAATTCTTTGCCGATCGCGACGGCTGGTATGCGTGGCAGGCGCGTTACCGGGCCCGCTTGAGTCGAGAACCGGCGGCCGACGCCGCGCGCCGAGCGACGATGCGCGCCGTTAACCCGAAGTACATTTTGCGCAATTACCTCGCTCAGACAGCGATCGAGCGCGCACAGTCGGGTGACTTTTCCGAAATTACCCGGTTACAGGCCGTTCTGCGTCAACCGTTCGACGATCAACCGGATTTCGAGGCCTACGCCGCGGCGCCGCCATCATGGGCGAGGACCATAACGGTCAGCTGCTCGTCATAACCGGCTGAGCTGACGCGTCTTACTGGAGATACGTTTCGACGACTTCGGCCGGACGTTCTTGCGTTTGGTTCGGATCTTGACCGAACTCTTCACGCGCCCGGCGTTGCCGCAGCAAATCCCATAGGCGGTCCAGCGCAACGTTCACATCGTCGAGCCGGCGCCGATCGTCGGCCGTGAGCGCGCTGCCTTTATCGAGCAGTCTGTGCTCCTCGGCGACGAGGCTTTCGATGTTGGTGTGCAGTTGCTGATCGTCCACGCCATCGATCTACCCTCAAACCGGCGAGCTATCCTTGACTGCCGGCGAATTGCAAGGCCGCGCGGCGGACCGGCCGAACCGGCCGCGCCACAAACAACCAGGGGATGACAACGATCGGCGCCGCCGCGCACAGCGATATTGCGAGCGCATAACCGTAACCCCACCCGGCGCATGCCGCAGCGATAAGCGATCCGCCGGTCATACCGATGCCGAATGCGAGATTGTACGACCCCATGGCCGCACCGCGCGTGCCGGGAGTGCTCCGCTCGAACAATAGACCGATGCCGACCGGTACAACCGCCGACCATGCGACACCCATGCAGGCGCCGGCGATGATCACCTGCAGCGGTGTTTGGGCATGGGCGGCAAGCAACGCACCGATACATTGCACGACCGCCGTTGGAATCGCTACCAAGCGCGGGCCGTAGCGATCGACGCAGCGGCCGGCGAAGAATCGCAGCACGAACGTCGTCGTCGCCATCGCGCTAAAGAGCAAGGCGCCGTTGACGATACCGCGCGCGTGAAAGGTGACGATCGCAAGTGCGCCGTTGACGCCGCCGGCCAAACTACACGCTACGAGAAAGGTAATGGCCGGCAGCCACGCCGAGCGCATGAAGATCTTGCGCGAACGCGGCTTGCGGCGCGCCGCTTCCGCCGGCAGCGTCATCACGATCAAGGCACCGCAAAGCGCGACCGCGGCGGCGGCAAGGTATTGTTCGCGCTGGATGCCGTGCTGCCAGAGCCAGAAACCCGCCGCCGGCGCCGTCGCGAAACTCAGGTTTCCCACCATACCCAAGGTCGACGTCGCGGACACGGCTCGCTCGGGTGCGACAATAGCACTTGCGTAGGCAAACTCAGCGGTAATATAAGCGGTGATGGCGATACCGCGAACGGCCATGATGAATCCGTCGAAGACGGGGTCGTGAACGACGCCTAGGGCAGCGATCGACAGGACGCACAAGCCGGCTGCAACGCGGATGGTAGGCAATCGTCCGCAGCGGTCGGCTAAGCCGCCGATCGGCACGCTGACCGCGAGTGCCGCGATCGGCCCGGCTCCGATCACGAGCGCGATCGCACCGGGCGATACGCGATCGCCGAGCAACGCCAGCGGCAGCGATCCAAGCGGCACGTTTATCGCAATCTCGATCAAGAGTGCACTCGCCACCAGAACCGCGTAGACCATTAAAACAGTCTAACATACTGGCTGCAGTAGGAAACCCGGCACCTGTGAAACTAAGGTAAACGCGTTTCGGAGCGTGGGGACCGCGCTCCACATTGCGCATGCGTACGAGCACGATATGTTAAGAAGAGGACAGTGATGGGTCACGCTGAGGCGTATAAAGACGAGGGAACTCCGGGTGAACAAACGCGCCGGACATTCATGGTGCAGGCGACGCTCGCACTCGGCGGCTTGATCGGATTAGGCATCGCGATTCCGGTGGTGACGTCGCTGATTCCCAGTTCCGACGCGCTGGGATCGAACTGGTCTCCGCTTACCGCGGACGAACTTACGCAACTCAAAAAGTCGACGGACAAGCCGATCAAAGTCAGCTTCGCGGTGAAAACGAAAGACGGCTATCTGCCTGAAGCGTCGACTGACGAATTCGTGTGGGCCATCAAGTCGGACGAGGCGACGATGAAAGCCAAACGGCCCGACTTATTCGAGGGCGCCGCCAAGCTGCCGTATCCGGTCGTCAATATGGGCTTCGTCGTGTTCAGCCCAATCTGCCCGCACCTCGGCTGCCGCTACGCTTGGAGCGACCAGCTCAATAAATTCGCCTGCCCGTGCCACGGGTCGCAGTATACGAGTTTGGGCGAACATACGGCCGGGCCCGCGCAGCGCGGCTTAGACCCACTACCGCTGCGCGATCAGTCGGGAGCAGCGCAAATCACCTGGATCCAGTACGCACAAAACATTCCGGATCACGTCGTTCTCTCGTACTCGACGTAGGCGTCCGGCATGTTGCATGTGTTTTCTTCGGCGTACGGCCGATCCGCTCGCCGTTATCTGTCGCGCGCCTGCGCGGCCGACTTGTAGAGGCTGTCTTCGATGCTGACCTGGCTTGACCAACGCACTGGTTTCGTCACTTTAACCAAGGATTTTCTCACCGAAGATGTGCCCGGCGGCGCCAGCTACTGGTACGCCTTTGGTTCCGCGACGGTCTTCGCGATGCTCCTGCAAATCGTCACGGGCATCTTTTTAACATTCTATTACTCTCCATCGGCGTCGACCGCGTGGGAATCCACCAAATACATTCAAGATAAAGTGCCACTCGGCCACCTGGTGCTGTCGCTCCATTACTGGGGCGCGTCGGCGATGATCGCGTTCATGGCGATGCACTTGCTGCAAGTGCTGCTTTGGGGCGCCTACAAGAAGCCGCGCGAATTGCAATGGATCGTCGGCGTCATCCTATTTATCTTGACGCTCGTGCTGGGGCTGACGGGCTATCTCTTGCCGTGGGACCTCAATGCGTTGCTCGCATCGAAAGTCGCGATCTCGATTGCCGGATCGGTGCCGGTCGTGGGCGGACCCACCCTTAATTTCCTACAAGACGGCGCGAGTATCGGTACGCTGACGATCAACCGCTTCTTCGGCATTCACGTGTGGCTGACGCCGGCAATTCTCGTCGCGCTCGTCGGCGCTCACCTTGCGATCTTCCGCTGGAATGGGCCGGCCGGTCCGCCGATCGACGAAGCGCCGCGGCTCAAGCCGGGCCGCTTTTGGCCGGATCAAATGTTCATGGACACCGTCGTTTCGTTCGCGATGTTCGTCGTCATCTTTGCCCTCGCCGTATTCTCGCCCGTAGGACTCGACGAGAAAGCCGATCCGAACAACACCGCGTTCGTACCGTATCCGGCGTGGTACTTCATGGCCTTATTCGCGCTACTCAATATCGTCGGCGGCGTGCAGAACCCGACGATGCTCGAACTGCTCGATCTCGTCGCGACCGTCATCGTGCCGGGCGGGCTGGTGCTCGTCCTCATTTTGCTGCCGTTCCTCGATCGCAACCCGTCGCGCCGCCTCTCGCGCCGGCCCTGGGTGCTCGGCCTTACCGCCGCGACGATGTTCGGTGCGATCGCGCTTAGTGTGATCGGCCAAGTCAACGTGCAAAACCAGCAAGTGCTGCACGGCGTTGCGGGGCCTGGAGTCGCTCAAGCGGCAACCGCCGAAACCGGTATGAATGGTGCGCCGCCGGTGGAAAAAGTCAGCGATACGAAGGCGAGCGGCGGCGGCGGTGGGACGGGCAATGCGCAAGCCGGCGCAACCGTATTTACCGCGAACTGTGCCGGGTGCCACGGCGCCGCCGGTGCCGGGCAAGCCGGCGTCTTCCCACCGCTGGCCAACAATGCGTACGTTACCGGCGACGCCAAAGCGGTGATCCACACCCTCAATTACGGTTTAAATGGTCCGATCAAAGTCGGCGACGCCAACTACAACGGCCAAATGCCGGCTTGGAAGGGCAACTTGACCGATAAGCAGATCGCGGATGTCATCACGTATATTCGCGCCAGTTGGGGCAATAAAGCCGCAGCCGTTAGCGCAGCCGACGTCACGGCCGTCGCTAAGTAACGTAACAAACGCAGGGTGAACGAGGAAGCGCCGGCACACTGCCGGCGCTTCTTTTGAGTCTGCCACGTATGCGTCGCGCGAGCACATAGCACGGGCTTGTAATTCGCCTCTGCGACGAGCCGCAATCGTTTACGGCTCAAATCGTGTCGGCCGTCGTCTTCCATTACAGTGGCAGCGCTGCAGCATTGCCGCTTGTTCAACGCTTTGCGTTTGGTCCGCGCGGAACATGTTCCTAAATTTTTGGCTTGACCTGCCGCTGGTGCTTTGCGCTGCCGGCCATGGTGTCACTCATCAACGATTCGCCGCCCAAAGGCACCGTCTCACAAGCCGTCGGCTATCGAACACTGCAGACTAAGCAAACGTGACGTTCCCCTGATCTTCAGGGTTTCGCGTTTCACTTAAGACCGGCCAGACGAATCATCTCGACTTTAAACGGGCTTTGAGCCCTGCGGAGAGACGGACGCCTGCATTGTTAAAGCGAAGGGACGACTTGTGAGCCAAGTTCCTGTGCGTTTGGGCATAGCTAGCGGCTAGAGAGTGCAGCCAAATCAACTTAAGCGCAGCCGCGTCGAGCCGGTCCTCTCTGTTGGCACTATTGTCATGTGTGGATTGCTTATTTTCTCGCTTCTCACAGGGTATTCGGTATGCGGTTCATCCACTGTGACGGGGTTGCTCTACCTACTAATATGTACTCTCGGGACGATCGTCTGGGTGCCGGCCTTGTTTTTTGGGCTTCTGATTCATGCGACGACTAAGGGCGGCTACAAGAGCCTAGCGCGCGTTACAATAGCCCTTATGTTCGTGACATTCGCGGTCTGGGCCGTCGAGGCGCAGCTTTATCCCAGTGCAGAAAAAACGGCTAACCGGTGCAGCCTGTGATAAGCGAAGACCTAGCGGCGCAAGGTGACGCGATACTCGGCAAGACACCGCCCATGATTTGCAAAAATAGCCTGTCAGAGGCTTAATGGCCGACAGAAGATTGCAACAAATGCACCGCAGGTGCTTACGTAGTTAAACAACTCCGGTTGCCACGATCTTTCTAGACACTGCGATGCTTGTCGAGGATTTCGCGCCGCTGCGCGGCCGTGCTAAACGCGATTGCGATCGCGTCTCCGCCGCCGGGCCTCCAATGAACGGGATTGACGCTTGCAGCGCGATGTTTCCAGACACGGAAACTCGCGCCGATCGGCGCTTGTCGGTCAAAGCAGCAGAGTTTTCCCCCCGGGATGTTACTACGATACAAGTACAGTAAGTCAGCGCGATAATAATATGACCTCGCCACTTCCACCTCGTGCTGCTATTTAAATGACTCGACCGTCAGTAGATGAAATGTCCACATGCGCCCCCGTTACTATCGCGCTAGAACGAAAGCGGGGCAGATCACGAAGGTCTAGGCCCGGTTAACGCCCGCTCTCGACCGAGACGCCCGATGTTTGCGCGCAGTGCGGACCGTTGATGCGCAGTAATACGGTATGGCCATTCGCATCGAGCTGAGTCAACGTTCGGGCAACGCTGTGCGTCAGCGAACGCAACGCCGTGACGTCGGCCCGGCGGGTGACCACATAGGCGGCGTCACTTGCGCAAATCGCATGCACGTAACTTTCGTCGACGTCGGGATCGATCGTCACGACGCCCGGCGCCGTGTAGAAAATTAAGCCGTTGCCGCCCGAGACGCCGCGAATCGCGACCCGGTCGCCGGCGTTGCGCTGGCGGTTGATGATGGTCGCCATTTGCGGAATGGGTTTGAGCCGTTCGGCCACCGGCTCACCGATAAAAACGATGAACAGCACGAGCACTAAACTTGTTACGGCCAAGACGTATGGCGCCGCGACACGCCCGTCGCGCCGGCCGATGGTTGCAACCGTCGCCAGCGAGCCGAGCAACATGCCGACGGCGAGCGTTACGAGCTGCGGTTCGACCGCGCCGATCGCCAGTTGATTGCTGCGCCCGAAGGCGACGATGGCAAACGCGATGCAGCCGACGGTAACCGGAACCACGGCGGCCGAAATGAGCGCCGCCCGCCGGTCGGCACCGCGACTGATACGCTCGAACCACAGGCCGACGATCACCGCCAACGCCGGGAAGATAAGGGCGATGTAATTCGGCAGCTTCGTTTGCGCGGCACTAAAAAACAAAAACGGCAAGACGGTCCACACCAGCGCCAACCGCGCCAACGCGCCGCCCGGTTCGCGCGCGGCTCGCCACGCCCGCACGATGCCCATCGGCACGAACGCGATCCACGGGAAAAACCCCAGAATGAGCACCGGGATGTAGTAGAACCACGGACCACGCTGGTTCTCGATCACGCCGGTGTAGCGACCGACCGTGTAATGGCCGATGAGCTCGACCATCGCGCCCGGCCCGACCCGCAGGCACAGCAGCACGAACCAGGGCAACGCGACGGCGCCAAACACGAGCGCGGCAATTGCCACGGTTCCGGCTCGCGGCACGACCACCGGACTGCGCAACAGCCACTCCCAGACGAGCCACCCGCCCACGACCATGACGACGACGACCGGCGCGACCGGGCCTTTGGCCAGCGTGCCGGCGGCGATGGCCGCAGCGCCGCAGACGAATGCCGCGATTCGTTTGCCGGCGTCGAGCGCGTCGGCCGAGCGCGACGGCTCGAACGCGCGAAACCACCACAGGATCGCCGCCGCGACGGTCAGGTCGAGCAGCGCATCCATGATCGCTAATCGGCCCACGATGGCTTGCATCAAGCTCGTTGACAGAATGATCGCGGCGTATATGCCGGCGCGCGTGCCGGCGATGCGCGCGGCGGCATAACCGACGGCTCCACCCATTGCAATTGTCGCGAGCGCCGAGGGCAAACGCATTGCCAACGCGCCGACCCCAAACAGCTTGGCGAACACCGCAGCCATCCAGAAATACAGCGGCGGTTGCACGAACCAAGCCTCGCCGTTGAGGTGCATCACGAGCCAATCATGGTAGATCAGCACTTCGCGCGCGACTTCGCCGTACGCGGTCTCGCTATTATCCCAGAGCGTTCCGGAGCCCAATCCCGGCAACGTGACGAGCGCGGCAAAAAGCGCACCGAGAATCGCCGCGCGCCTGGGGACCCGGGCCGCAACGTCGGCAAGTCGCATCGAATCCTGGGCTTTAGGCGGACTGCGCGCGGAGTCCCGGGCGCACTCATCAAACGAAGAGCACGTGTATCCCATCATCTTGACGTTGCGCGGTCGGCCCGCACTCATCGTCGGCGGCGGACCGGTTGCCGAACGCAAGCTGCGGGGATTGCTCGACGCGGATGCCGACGTTACCCTGGTTAGCCCGGCGGTGACCGCACCGATCGCGGCGCTGGCGGCCGGCGGTCGCGTCCGCTGGTGCGAGCGGCGCTACGAACCAGCCGATGTCGCCGGCGCGGTGCTCGTTTTCGCCGCGACCGACGACGCCGCGCTCAACGCGCAGATCGGTACGGCGGCTCGCGCGGCGGGAGCGCTTGTCAACGATGCGAGCGACGCCGGCCGCGGTGATTTCGCCACCCCGGCCGTGCATCGCTCGGGGGCGCTGACCGTAACGGTCGATTCCGCCGGCCTATCGCCCGGTTTCACGAAGCGCATTCGCGACGAGCTGGCGGTGGTCTTCGATACGCGCTATGCCCGCGCGGCGCAAACACTGGGCCGGCTGCGGGAGCGCGTACAGGCCGTGGTTCCGCTCGCCGAACGGGCAGCGGTGATGCGGCACTTCAGCGAACGGGACATCGACGATCTGGCCGGGATGCCGCCCAGTGAATTGGAGCATGAAGTGGAACGCGCCGCCGATACCGTAGCCGAAGTTATTCCGGCCGACCCGCACACGCTCGTCTGCGCGTCGCGCGCCAGCGCCCTGGCGATGGTGCAAACGCGGATGATGATGGCGCAGTTGGCCGCCGTCGGTATCGCCTCGACCGTGCTCAACATTACCACCAAGGGCGACGCGGTGCAGGACCGTTCGCTCGCTGCGATCGGCGGCGACAGCCTGTTCGTCAAAGAACTCGAGAACGCGCTACGCGACCGGCGCGCCGATTACGCGGTGCACTCGTGCAAAGATTTGCCCAGCACTCTGCCCGACGATATGACGATCGCGGCAATCACGCGGCGGGAAGATCCACGCGATGCGTTTTGCAGCGAACGGTACGCCACTTTTGCGGCGTTGCCGGCGGGCGCGCGCGTCGGTACGTCGAGTCCGCGCCGGCGGGCCCAATTGCATGCGCTGCGACCGGACTTGCGCTTCGACGATATCCGCGGCAACGTCGACACCCGGCTGCGCAAACTGCGCGACGGCGAATACGCGGCGATCGTTTTGGCCAGCGCCGGACTGCGCCGGTTAGGCATCGGCGCGACGTACACCGTACCGTTTGCGCCCGACGAGATCACGCCCGCCGTCGGCCAAGGTGCGCTCGCGATCGAAACGCGCGCCGGCGATCCGATCGCCCAACGCATCGCAGCCGCGCTGACCGATCCGCAAACGAATCTCTGCGTGCGCGCCGAGCGCGCGTATCTGCGAACGTTGCGCGGCGGCTGCCAGGCGCCGGTCGGAGCCCACGCGGCATTTGCGGACGGCGTGCTCACGGTCCGTGGGGTGATCGCCGCATTGGACGGTTCGCGGGTGGTTCGCGGCCGGCGCTATTGTGAAATCGGCGCATTCGGCGCAGCCGACGTTGCGGCCGCCGAAGCGCTGGGAATCGAACTCGCCCATGCCTTGCTCGCCGAAGGCGGAGCGGCGATTCTCGAAGCGCTGACCCCGGGGCCGCTCGCCGGCCGGCTCTTTTTACTGCCGCGCACGCAAGACCGGCCCAGCCGGATCGCGCCCGCGCTACGCGAAGCCGGCGCCGAAGTCGTCGAAGCCGCCGACTCCGCGGCCGCCCGCGCGGCGCTCGGCGACCGGGTGCCGACCGCGATCTTATTTCCCTCGTCGGGCTCGGTGATAGCCATCACGGAGTACTTAGCGGGGCTTCGTGACAATGGACAGCGCCCGGTAGTCGCGGCGATGGGTCCGGCATCGTCGGACAGCGCGGATGCCTGCGGATTTCCGCCTGACGTCGTAGCACCTAGTGCCGAGATCGGCACGTTCGTGCAGACCATTACCCGCTTCGTTTTGGAGAACGGTTAATATGGACATCGCGCAACGGTTTGCGCTGCGCGAACGCCCGCGGCGCTTACGCTCGAGCCCCGCGATGCGGGCGCTGGTTCGTGAGACACGCTTGAACGTGGACGGTCTGGTGCAGCCGCTGTTCATCGTGCCCGGTCGCGACGTGCGAACGCCGATCGGCTCGATGCCCGGCATTTCGCGCTATTCCGTGGACGCCGCCGTGCGCGAATGTCGCGAACTTGCAGCGATCGGCGTGCGCTCCGTTTTGCTATTCGGGGTGCCGGATGAAAAAGATGCCGTCGCGAGCGGTAACGACGATCCGAACGGGCTCGTACAAAGCGCGGCCCGCGCGATCAAAGACGTGCTGCCGCACCTGCTGGTGATCGCCGATCTGTGCAATTGTGAATATACCGATCATGGCCACTGCGGCATCATCGACGCACGCGGCGATGTCGATAATGATGCCACGCTCGAAATTTTGATGCGCACGGCGCTGAGTTACGCCCGCGCCGGGGTCGACATCATCGCACCTTCCGACATGATGGACGGGCGCATTGGTGCCATTCGCGGCGCGCTCGACGGCGACGGTTTCAGCGGCACCACGATCATGTCGTACGCCGTGAAATTCGCGTCGGCGTTTTACGGGCCGTTTCGCGAAGCGGCTGGTTCGGCGCCGGCGTTCGGCGATCGGCGCAGCTATCAGATGGATCCCGCCAACGGCCGTGAAGCGGCGCGCGAGGTCCGGCTCGACGTGGCCGAGGGCGCCGATATTCTCATGGTCAAGCCGGCCCTGGCCTACATGGATCTGATCCGGCAAACGCGCGAACAGATCGATCTGCCGGTTGCTTGTTATAACGTCAGCGGCGAGTATTCGATGCTCAAAGCAGCGGCCGAACGCGGTTGGATCGATGAACACCGCGCCGTCGACGAATTGCTGACCAGCTTCGCCCGCGCCGGTGCCGATATCGTCATCACGTACTTCGCGAAAGACTATCTCAAGCGCCACAGCGGGCGATGAACGCGCACGACGTCGGCGTCTTGATCTTAGGCGGCGGCGAAGCCACCCGCTTGCCGGGCAAGCTCGAACGGGCCGCCGGCCAGCTGCCGATGATCGCCCGCGTCTATCGCAATGTGTCGAGCGGCCGCGAAACGTTCATTTCGTGCAAAGCGACGTTCGCGCCGGACGTCGATGCGCTACTGCCGTGCCCGATGGTCGTCGACCGCTGGAGCCTGCGCGGGCCACTCGCGGGTATACTCTCGACGATGCACTGCATGCGTAGCCCGTGGGTCTTCACCGTTGCCGGTGATGCGCCGTTCGTCACCTCGGCATTCATCGAGCGGTTGGCAACCCATATCCGCCCCGGCGATCAAGCCGTGGTTCCCCGGCACGACGGGCACATCGAGCCGCTGGCCGCGATTTACGACCGGACGGCTTTTGTGCGGGCCGGCATGCCGTTGCTCTTGGCCGGCCGCGGCGCACTGCGCGGCGTCATCGACGCGCTCACGACGAATTACGTCACGGTCGACGCGGGCGGCGGCGACGACATCTTTGCCAATGTCAATACGCCGGCCGACTACGCGCTCATCACGGAGGCTCTACGATGAATCACGCCGGCTCGGTCGCCGCCTTTACGCGCTCGAAGAGGCTGATCCCCGGTGGCGTCAACTCGCCGGTGCGGGCCTTCCGGTCCGTCGGCGGCAGCCCGGTGTTCGTCCGGTCGGGTAGCGGCGCCACGTTCACCGACGTCGACGGCAACACGTACATCGATTACGTGCTGTCGTGGGGCCCGCTGATCCTGGGCCACGCTCATCCCGCGATCGTGGCCGCGGTGCAGGCAGCCGCGGCGACCGGCACCAGCTTCGGCGCGCCGACCGAAGCGGAAAGCGAACTCGCCGAACTCGTTATCGAGATGGTGCCGTCGGTGGAGAAAGTACGCTTTTGCTCCAGCGGTACGGAAGCTACGATGAGCGCCCTGCGGCTGGCGCGCGGATTTACGCGGCGCGAGCGGCTGATCAAGTTCGCCGGCTGTTACCACGGCCACGGCGACGCGTTCCTCATTTCAGCCGGCAGCGGCGCATTGACCAACGGCGTGCCGGATTCGCCGGGTATCACCGCCGGAGTCGTGGCCGACACGATCGTCGTCGAGTTCAACGACCTGGCCGGGGTGCGCGCCGCGTTCGCCGCGCATCCGGGCCAGATCGCGGCGGTCATCGTCGAACCCGTGGTCGGCAACATGGGCTTGGTGCTGCCCGAGCCGGGCTTCTTGGCCGGCTTGCGCGAGATGACCGCGGCCGACGGCGCGCTGCTGATCTTTGATGAAGTCATGACCGGCTTCCGGGTGAGCCGCGGCGGCGTGCAAGAGCGGGACGGCATCTGGCCCGATCTCACCACCTTGGGCAAGGTCATCGGCGGCGGTTTGCCCGTCGGCGCGTTTGGCGGACGGGCGGACATCATGGCGGCGCTGTCGCCCGAGGGACCGGTGTATCAAGCCGGTACGCTGTCGGGCAACCCGCTGGCGATGGCGGCCGGGATTGCGACGCTGCGCGCCTTACGCGATGCTGACATCTACCGCCACTTCGAGCGCATCGGTTCGCGGTTGATCGACGGTCTAGCCAGAGTGTTTACCACCCACGGGGTGCCCCATACGTTAGCGCGCGCCGGTTCGATGTTTGGTGTCTTTTTTACCGAAGGTCCCGTGACCAACCTCACGTCGGCCAAGGCCGCCGATGTGGCATTGTTTGGGAAGTTCTTCCACGGAATGCTCGAGCGTGGTATCTACCTCGCGCCATCTCAGTTTGAAGCCGGTTTTCTCTCGGCTGCTCACTCTGAGGCGCAGATCGATAGCACGATCGAAGCGGCCGACTCCACCTTGGCAGAGCTGTTCGCCGGAGCGCGAACGTAGTGCACGGCGTCGAATCTGCAGGGAGTATCTAGTGCCGCTCGTCTGTCTCGGTTTAAGCCACCACACCGCACCCGTAGAAGTCCGTGAACGGCATGCCTTTCCGGCGCATCGGATGGGCGAGGCGCTTATCGCGCTACGCGACTACCCCGCCGTCCGCGAAGCGGTGATGGTCGCGACCTGCAACCGGCTCGAAATTTACGCCGAGCTTGAAGATTACGAAACCGGCGTCAATCAGCTCAAAACGTTCTTGACGAATTTCCGCCACGGCGATGTCGGCGACATGGATTCGTACATGTATACGCTACTGGGCAGTCAGGCGATCGATCATCTGTTCCGCGTCAGCACCGGTCTCGACTCGATGCTTATCGGCGAAGCGGAAATTTTGGGTCAAGTCAAAGCCGCGTACATTCAGGCGCAGCGCGCACGCTCGCTGGGTAAGACGCTGCATACGTTATTTCGCGAAGCCCTCAACGCCGGTAAGGCGGCGCGCTCGCAAACGGCAATCGGCAACGAGTCGACCTCGGTCGCGACCGCGGCGGTCGATTTCGCCAAGGCCCACGTCGGTACGGTTGTGTCGAAATCGGTCCTCGTGATCGGTGCCGGTAAGATGGGCGCCCTTGCGGCACGCCGCCTCAAGCAAGAAGGCGGAACCGAAATTAGCGTCATCAACCGGTCGCACGATCGGGCCCGCAGCGTGGTTGCGAATCTGGGCGTCGGACGCGCAATTGAAATGCCGGGACTCGTCGATGCGTTGCAAACAGCCGATATCGTCATCACCTCGACCGGCGCATCGCACTTCATTCTCAATCCGGGTAACGTCGCCGAAGCGATGCTGGCGCGACCGTCGCGGCCGCTCACGATTATCGATATTGCCGTCCCGCGCGATGTCGATCCCGATGTGGCCCGTATTCCGGGCGTTCATCTGGTCGACATCGACGCGCTCAAACACGTCGTTGAAGATACGCTCGAACACCGCCGTGAAGCGATTCCCCTCGTCGAAGAGATTATTTCCGAGCACACGGAACGCTTCCACGAGTGGTATCAATCGCGGGTTGCCGTTCCGATCATCAGCTCGCTCACGCAAAAAGCGGAACTGATTCGCGAATCGGAAGTCGAGCGGTTATTTTCACGCTGCCCCGAGTTGAGCGATCGCGAACGGATGCTCATCACCGGCACGTCGCTTACCATTATCTCCAAGCTGTTGCACACCGCGGTCGTGAAGATTCGCGATAAAGCCGTCGAGAACCGCGCCGAAGCGATGACGCATGCGCTTATTCTCAACGAACTCTTCGATTTACAGACGCAACTCGAAGAGGCGGGCGTAACGACGGCCGTCATCGACGCCGATCACGCCGAGTAGCGTGCCGGTCGGAAAGGTTTGGCTGGTCGGTGCGGGGCCCGGTGATCCGGGCCTTTTAACGCTCAAAGGCGCGCGCGCGCTCGCTCAGTGCGACGTGCTCGTTTATGACTATCTCGCCTCGAGCGCGATCGTCGGCCTGGCACCGCCTGACTGCGAGAAAATATACGTCGGGAAAAAAGCCGGCGCGCACACATTGACCCAAGACGAAATTACCGAGCTCATCGTCAAACTCGGTCTGGCCGGCCGCAGCGTCGTGCGCCTCAAGGGTGGCGATGTGTTCGTGTTCGCCCGCGGCGGCGAAGAGGCACAAGCGCTGCATGAAGCCGGCGTTCCGTTCGAGATCGTTCCCGGCATTACGTCGGCGATCGCGGCGCCCGCGTATGCCGGAATTCCAATCACGCATCGCGATCACAACACGTCATTTTCGATTTCGACCGGGCATGAGAATCCGCTCAAAGGCCATTCGACGCTCGATTTCGCCAAGCTGGCCAATCCCAAGCAAACGATTGTTTTTCTCATGGCGATGGGCAATCTCGCAGCGATCATGGGTGAGTTACGCAAGAACGGCATTCCGGGTGATAAGCCGGTGGCGATCGTGCGCGAAGGTACCAAACCGACTCAGGAAACGCTGATCGCCACGGTCGATACGATCGTTGCCGAAGTTGAGCGCACGCGCTTCGCCGCACCGGCGATCGTGGTGGTCGGCGACGTCGTCAACGAACGTGAGGCCATTCGCTGGTTCGATAATGGGCCGCTGTTCGGCAAGCGCGTTCTGGTGACGCGGCCGGCCGTGCAGAGCGACGATTTCTCGGCCCGGTTATGGGAACTCGGCGCCGAACCGATCGTCGCGCCGACGATCGCCATCGGACCGCCCGACGATCCGGCCCCGGCCTACGATGCCGTCGAGCATGTCCGCGACTTTGCTTGGGTCATCTTCACGAGCCGCAACGGTGTCGACGCGTTTTTCGATCGCTTGAGCGAACGCGGCCGGGACGCGCGCGCGTTCGGCGACGCAAAGATCGCGGCCATCGGGCCGAAGACCGCCGAAGCACTTGCCGCGCGCGGCTTGCGGGTTGATTTCATGCCGGCGACGTTCATCAACGAAGCCGTCGCCGCGGGCCTGCTCGAACGCACGCGGCCGGGTGACGCGGTACTGCTGTTCCGGGCTGCCGAAGCGCGCGACGTCGTTCCGGACGCCTTGCGCGCCGCGGGCCGCACCGTCACCGATGTCGCGGCGTACAAGACCCGCACGCTGATCGATCCGGAGTTGGCTGAAAAGGCGGCCGGAGCCGATATTCTCACGTTCACAAGTTCGAGCACCGTCAGCGGTTTTCTCGCCAATGTGCCGGGCGGCGCCGCGGTTTGCGCCGGCAAGCTCGTTGCCTGCATCGGGCCGGTGACGGCCGCGACCGCCCGCGAAGCCGGTATCCGGGTCGACGTCGTCGCCGATGCGTTTACCATCGAGGGTCTCGTGCGCGCCCTCGATACCGCCGTTTCGGCCTGAACCTCCGGCGCTGCACCGCGGGCGTCATGTATGCCGCGACGATCGCGGCGGCGGCGCTGCGCGCTCACGCCCTGTCGCGCGATGGGGCAGTGGCGGCGTTTTGCGTCGGCAGCGTCACCTATGCTGCGGGTGGTTGGCCGTTCAGCGCGGTGCTCTTGGGGTTCTTCGCGCCGTCGATTGCGCTGAGCCGGATCGGTCGCGCGCGCAAAAAGAAACTCGTCGATATCGGCAAAAGCGGCGCACGCGATGCATGGCAAGTGCTGGCCAACGGCGGCGTCGCGACGGTGTGCGCCCTAGCGGCAGCCGGCTCGCCGGCGTGGCTTGCCGCGTTCGCCGGTAGTTACGCCGCGGCAACGGCCGACACATGGGGTACCGAGATCGGAACGCTCATGCGCGGTACGCCACGTTCGATCCTGACGTTGCGGCCGGTGCGGACCGGGTTCTCCGGCGGCGTTACCCCGATCGGAACGCTGGCCGAAATTGCCGGCGCCGCATGGCTCGCGACGGTGGCCGCAGCGACGCTGCGTGCGCCGGACGAAGTCGGCCAGGCACCTCCCGTGCGCGCGTTCCGTGCGCGGTTGTTCGCGGCGGTTTGGCTAGGCGGCGTTGCTGGTGCGCTGCTGGATTCGTTGCTGGGAGCAACGGTTCAAGAGTTGCGCCGCTGCCCGGTCTGCGAACGGACCTGTGAAACCGATCCGCACGTGTGCGGAACGCCGACCGTCCGCATCCGCGGCGTGCCCGGTTTTTCCAACGATCTGGTCAATTTCGCCGCGACGCTATCCGGGGCGGCCGTCGCGCTGCGCATCATGGCGCGCTGAGACCGTCGGCGGATTGGGGATACGCACGCGCGGGTAACCGGCGGGCATGTCTACGCCGGCTCGTGCGACGGTTGCACTCCTCACCATCGGCGCCGCGCTAGTCGCCGCGACTCGAACCCGCACCCCCAAGAAGACCTCGTTTTTCGAACATAAGCATGTCGTGGTCACCGGCGGGTCGCGCGGATTGGGTTTCGTTCTCACCCGCATGCTGCTCGCAGCCGGCGCCCGGGTCACGATCTGCGGCCGTTCGGACGAATCGTTGGCCGCGGCCGCCGCCACGCTAGCTCCATTCGGCGATGCGTTGACGGCGCTTCGCTGCGACGTGCGCGATGAAGCCGCGTGCCGCGCGTTTCTCGCCGCCGCAGTCGAGCACGCCGGTCCGATCGACATCCTGATCAACAACGCCGGCGTGATTGAAGTCGGTCCGTTCGCCGACCAGACGTTGGCCGACTATCGGGAAGCAATGGACACGCATTTCTGGGCGCAGCTGTACACGATGCTGGCCGTGTTGCCGGCGATGCGCGCGCGACGCAGCGGGCAGATCGTCAACATTGCGTCGGTCGGCGGCGTTATCGGCGTGCCGCACCTCGCGCCCTATTCGGCAAGTAAATTTGCCCAGGTCGGTTTGACGCAAGCGCTGGCGGCCGAAGTTGCCGCCGACGGCGTTACGATCACCTCGGTTCAGCCCGGCTTGATGATCACCGGCAGTCCGGGGCACGCGATCTTCAAAGGCCGTCGGCGCAGCGAGTACGCGTGGTTCACCTTGTCCGATGCCAACCCGCTGCTGGCGGTCTCCGTCGATGCCGCCGCGCGCACGATCGTGGCAGCGATCCGACAGCGCCGCTATCAGGTAACGATCGGCTGGACGGCCCAATGTGCGCGGCTCGCCAACGCGTTGCTGCCGCAAACGACGACTCGCGCACTCGCACTGGCGGCACGCTTGTTGCCGGCCGCCGGCGGCGACGGAACGGAGCGTCACACCGGGGTTGAGAGCCGTTCGGCCTGGACCGAAAACCCGCTTACCGCACTGAACACCCGCGCCGAGGCCGAAACAAACCAGAATATTTCGCATTCACCAACTGAATAAATTCGCTCCGCTGCTCGGAAGTGGCCCGCCGAACACCGTTCGACGACCGCGACACATCCTTGAGTCTCCGTCGGCGGTCGAACCGGCGGATGAGCGGCGCTCGGGTTGAGGAAGCGATCGTCACATGGGGACAATCGTTAGCCGGGGAAAGCGCGTATGCTGTGCTTCGCTTAGCCGGCGACGGCTAGCGAAGCGATGGCATCATCGCCCGCGGTTTCGACGTACGCGCACAAAATATTGAGCAAACGCATGTGTGCGATCGTCGATGCTCGCGACGTCAGCAGCCCTGGATTGCAAACGAGAACGCTTAGCGCTTGCGCGCGTGAAATAGCGACGTTGAAACGGTTGGGACTTAACAAAAACTCGAGCCCGCGCGGTGCATCTTCGGCGCTCGAAACGGTGAGCGAGTAGAATACGACCGGCGCTTCTTGTCCCTGAAATTTGTCGACCGTCCCGACAGCGACGTCGCCGATGCCCTCACGTTCCAACCGGCTCACGAGATAAGCGCGTTGCGCATTGTACGGCGTCACGACCAGAATATCCGCAGCGCAGATCCGTCGCTCCGGCCGATCGCGGATCGTCACCGTGCCCGCGCCGAGCAAGGCCCGAATTTCCGTGATGATACGGTCGGCTTCTTCCACGGATCGGCGAGCATTGCCGTCATGCTCCACCGCGACGAAGCGCGTTCCGCTCAGGATCGCACCGCCGACGTGGACGGCATTGCGCACGTTGCGGCTGTCGGCGCGCAATCTTCCATCGTAGAAAGCCTCGGAAACGAAACGGTTGATCCGCGGATGCATCCGGTACGACGTGTCGAGAAAAATTCCGCGATCGATTCCAATGGTCGCCGCGCCGTCGAGCAGATGCTCGAGAATTGACCGGTCGCTCCCGACCGGATGAAAACCGTGCGACACTTGCGGAAGCTGTTGCGGATCACCAAGCAGGACGACGTTACGCGCGACAAGCGACGTCACGATTGCGTCGGCGAGCGAAATCTGCCCCGCTTCATCGATGATCACGAAGTCATACGCACCGCGTTGGCCGGCATCCCTGGCCCATGAAAACGTCGTTGCGGAGACGAGCGCGCATCCGGCCGCCGCATCGAATTTCGGCGCATCGGCGACCAGCCCGGCAGCAACGCACGATTTGTATGCCGATTCGGCGTTCTGGTCGGTGCTTTTATGACAACCGCGAAAGGTGACGCCGCGCGCTTCGGCGCTCTGCTCGACTTTGCGCAGCAAATTGTGCAGCGCTTTATGGCTCTGCGCCGCGAGCGCCACGCGCTTCCCGCTCGCGAGCAGGTCGACGATCGTGTGGGCCCCGATCGTGCTCTTGCCGCTTCCCGGCGGACCTTGCACGACGAGATAACTGCCGGCGAGCGCCGACACGACCGCGGAAACCGATTCAGCCGAAACGGCTACGGGCTGCAGCGGCGCACCGGTCGGGCGATCGTGCAGCCGCGGCGTGCTTGCGTGGAGCAGCGCGCACGTCGCCGGATGACGGTCGGCCAACGTGCCGGAGTCGTACGCCGCCGCGATCGTTTCGACGGCATCGCGCTTGGCGCGATCGTCGAGCGGTTTGGCGGGGATGAGTGCACGCAAGCCGTCCGGCTGCACCGCCTTGCTGAGCTTGATCGAGATTCGCCGCGCGTTTTCGTCACGCACGACGATTTCGCCGGCCCCCTTCCCCGTCGCGGCATCGAGCGGACCTTGACCAAGTTCGTGGTCTTGCTCCGGGTATGAATAGGTGAACACGAACGAGCGGTCGCGGTCGCTGCGTTTATATGGTGGAACGTCCCGGCACCGTTCGAGGCCGCCCAGCGCTTTACGGTCGCCGTCGATCAAGTCGTCGGTATGCTCCAGGCGATTGAAGTGCTCCCACCACTCCGGCTTCTGTTCGCGCCGGTGGTACTCGAGCAAATTGCCCAGCAGCCAACGGGCACGCGTCGTCGCATCGAGCGCGCGCAGGCCGGCGAGCGAATCGATCTGCGGCAGATCGGCAAGCAGTTTTCGTCCGAGCTCGCTGCGCTCGACCGGCGCTGCTGCCGGAGTAGGATTGCGCCGGCGCGCGCCAAGCAATCGGAGACGGCAGCATCGCATTGCGCTCAGCGCGTAAGCGTACCAGCCACTCGCGCAGCAAGAACGTCGATCGGCAATCGTCCTCGTTGTAGGCGCGAATGTCTTCGAGTATCGCGGCGTCGCGGCTTTCCAGCCAACTCTCAAACATCACGATCGAATCGTCGCCGGCGCGCGTTTGCGTCCGGCGCTCGAAGCCATAGAGTGCCTCGAGCTTCTTGATCGAGTAGGACGGCTGCGAAATCCAGATGCTTTGCTTGACAACCGGATACAAATCAACGAAGGTCTGCGCGCGCAGCAACGCGTCGATCTCATTTTCGCGCGAACCGAAGCCGCCCATGAGGCGTTTGAGCGCCGTCGTTTCGTAGGGTGCGTAATGATAGACGTGCAGATTTGGATACCGGCGCTGCCGGGCAACGACGAAATCGACGAAATCTTGAAACGCGATCCGCTCGCGCTGCGGATCCGTGCCCCAGAACGCGCGATAGGTGTCTTCGGCCGGCAGATAGATGCCGAAGAGATACTCGAGCGGACGCTCCACGCTGTACAGCGGATCGCCTTCCATGTCGAAAAAAATGTCGCCGTCGTCCGGTTCGGGTAGGCGCGCGAAACCCGCATGCTCGTCGTCCGGGCTGCGGAATGAGTACGAGTGCTGCGCTTCGCCGCCGGCCGTGCGCGCCGAACGATAGCGGTGCTGTTCGGCGGCTTGCGCGGCCAGATTCACGAATGTTCGCGGGTTGAGCCGGCGCGGGACGTCGCCGGGCGCAGTCGCCAGCCCACCGAGGGTGGCGATGCCGGCCGATTCGAGCTTGCGAATTTGATCGCGCCGGATGCCCGCGACGAGGCTAAGGTGATCGTCCGCGTCGCGCTGAGCGGCGCAGATCGCTCGCCACAGGCACAGATCGCAGTGAGCCGTCTCGACCGGATAGACGTCAGCGCCGGGAATGCTCGCGAGATACGCTGCTTTGAGGCGCCGGTAATATGCCGCATATTCAGACACAGCGTAGCGCCGCTCTTGACCGCTTCCCAGCACGATCGCCGCCGCCTGCGGCGCGGTACCCGAAATGCGCTCGAGATGCTCGCTGTAATTGCAGAGTTGAATGAGGAAATACGGTTTGGGTGACAGCGCCAGCTTCGTATCGATGACTTCGTAGCTCCACCGCCAGCGTGAGCACGGCCGCTCGACGCGCCGCAGGAAGTCGGCTCGACCCAAAAACGTTTGATCGAAAAACGTCGGTTGATAGATGAGCGGTGCGCCGCGCTCCATCGCTGCGACAGCTTCGCGCTCGGCGGCGACATAGCCGGCACGCGACGCGACCGGACGTTGCTCGAACGCAACCAGATCGGCGCCATACTGTTCGCGTAGTTTAGCCAAATAATGCTGCTCGTGCGCGTCGCCTTTGCGCGCGAGAAGTTCCGCGGTCGGGTCATTTCGTAGCGGGCGTACGCGCAAGCCGGCGGCGCGCTCGCTTTCGACCGCGACGAGGTGCAGACACTCCGTGAAAGCGTTCAAATCTGAAGCCGAGTGGACGAGCTGACCGTCGAGTAATTGCACGCTACTAGCCTATCGGACGATTGGAGCTGTTTCTAAAAACGTTCTTGTCAGCGGTTTATATCATCGGTCTGTGCCACACGCCGGGCACCCTGTGACGCTTCGGTCGCCGCTTCGCGTACCCGTTGCACAAAACTCCGTTCGATTTGTCTCCCTGTGATGGCGGCCGTGCAGCGTTCTGCCGATACGAAAGGAGCAAGCCGCTTCCGACTCTGGCTTGCCGCCTCGGGAGGCTCGCCGTGCGGCGACCGTCAGCAATTTTATTCGGCGCGTTTCTGTATTATCAAGCTTCCTTCATGGTCTGGGTTCTGTGCGGCGCTTTGACGCTGTTCATCGCCCGCGATTTTGGGCTGTCGATGTCGCAAAAAGTATTGCTGGTCTCCGTACCAGCCCTGGGCAGCGCCGCGCTACGCCTGGTTTGGGGGTATCTCGGCGACCGCTACGGAGCGCGCAACGTTGCCCTGGCGTCGATGGTCGCGACACTCGTGCCGCTTGCGGTCGGAGCCTTCGCCGCCACCTCGTACGGCGCGATCCTGGGTGTCGCATTCATGCTCGGTATCGCCGGCGCCAGCTTCACCGTCGCCTTACCGTTGGCCGGGCGGGCGTTTCCGGCCGAGAAGCAAGGCATGGTCGCCGGTATCATCGGCGCCGGCAATTCAGGCGCGATCGTATCGACGCTGTTCGCTCCGGTGTTGGCAGCGCACTTCGGCTGGCATGCCGTCTTTGGACTGGCGGCATTGCCGATTTGTCTGGCGCTGGCGATCTTTCTGCGCTGCGTTCCCGCCGACGCGACGCGCGTGCGAACCAAGGGGTTGCGCGACTACGTGCGGGTGTTGACCATGGCCGACACCTGGCGCTTGTGTTTTCTGTACTCAGTCACATTTGGCGGCTTTCTCGGGCTCGTCAATTACCTTGCCATTTTCTTCAATATGGCCTACGGCGTCGATCGCGTGCGAGTCGGCGAATTCTGCGCCACCGCGGCGCTGGCCGGCGCGCTGTGCGGACCGATCGGCGGCTATTTCGCCGACAAGATCGGCGGACTGCCGATGCTGCGGATCGTCTACGTCGGCTTCGCGCTCTGCGCGATCGGCATTGCGTCGGCGCCCACGCTGCCGCTGTGCGAGCTTTTCGTGATCGTCGGGGTCGGCTTACTCGGCGCCGGAAACGGATCGGTACTGCAGATTGTCTCGCACCGCTTTAGCGGTGAGCGCGGGATTGCCAGTGGCTTCGTCGGTTCTGCCGGCGGGCTCGGTGCGTTCTATCTACCGAACCTCTTTGGGGTACTGCGCACGTTGACCGGCGGTTTTCAAGCCGGGTTCTTGGTTTTCGCGCTCATCGCGCTGATGGCGGCCCTGCTCATCACGATCGTGCGGAATCGCTGGACAAGCACGTTTCTTGCGCGCCGCGCGCCGCTTGCGGCTACTGCCGTACCGGCCGCCTAACGCGCCAATTCGATGCGCTTCGTTTCGAAAACTACGTTGTCGTAGATGGCGGCGAACGCGATCCATCGACCGATGGAGCGGATCTTGCTTGGAGCTCGGCCGAATACGTGCAATGAGGTTTGGGACGAGCTGACTACGGGTGCCGGTAGCGCCGGCCGTGGCGAAAACGGTGCGTGCGCGAACGTCAACCCTGGTCAGCTGACACTCATCCCAGTCAAACAATTCGGCCCGCGTGAGTGGGCGACGATCGACGCCCACGGTAGTCCCCGTCAGTTTACGGCGCAGAGATGGGACGTCGCCGATTTGCGCTACCGCGACTGACCGCTGTTGCCTATTTCAATAAGCGCTGCGGATAGGGGCCCTCGAGTCGCAACCGAAAAGCGGCCCGGAGGGGTGATGCGTTGCTTTCGACAAGCCGTTTGCGACAGGTAGCCGCAGCCGCCATCTTGGCGGTGGTATACGCCTTGCCCGGAATGGCGAGCGCGCAGTCGGCGCCCACGTCGCCGGCACTTGCGCACCTGCGGTCGGCCCTGCAGCGCGACCTCACCGCCTATTTACGCCGACGCTCCGCGGCCGAACATCTGTCGTCGCTATCGCTCAGCGTGAGCCTCGGGAAACACCTCCCGAGCATCAACGTGACCGCGGGTACAGCGCGCTATCGCCAAGGCCCGCGCGTTACGCCGGCGAGTCTGTATCAGATCGGCAGCATCACGAAGGCCTTTACTGCCGTCGCCATCCTGCAACTCGAGGCGCAGGGCCGCGTCTCGATCGACGCACCGATCGGCACGTATTTGCCACACTATCCCGCCTACGCGAAGATCACGTTGCGGCAATTGCTGCACATGACCGGCGGCCTCGCCACCTACGACGATCGCCGCGTCTGGTATTCCGATTATGTGCAAAATCCGCTCGCCGATCGTTCCGCCGACGCGCTGATCCGGCTGGTTTATCCCGAACGACAGTCGGCTCCGGGAACGCGTTACGCCTATTCGAATACGGGCTACTTGCTGGCGCAAGAAGTCGTTGCGGCCCGCAGCGCGACGCACAGTTTCGAGCGAGAGATGGGGCGCATCATTCACAGCGTCGGACTCGAACATACCTATTACTCGTCGCATCTCTATGCGCCCCCGATCGCACGCCGCGTGGTCGCCGGCTACTATGAAAACGACGACCCGGGATTTGCGGGCTATCGTGGCCGCGACATGAGCCACGACAGCATGTCATGGGCGCAAGGTGCCGGGGCCATTATTTCCACGCCCGCCGACATCGCAACGTGGGCGCGCGCGTTGTATGCGGGCACCACGCTTCTGCCGCCGCAGCAGCGTCGCGAATTGATGAGTCTCGTTTCGACCAAGACCGCACGGCCGCTGCGCGAGCCGACGGCGACCGACTCGGGCGGCTTTGGTCTCGGGGTCGCGCAGCGATTCGATCCTCACCTTGGCGTCTTTTGGTTTTACCAAGGCGAAACGCTGGGGTTCCGCGCCGCGCACCTCTACTTTCCGCAGCGCGATCTCGTCGTCGCCATCTTTGCCAACAGCCGGCCCGTTGAAGCCGAGAGCCGGCTGCCTTCGCTATTTGCAACAATTGACGCGACGATCCGCGCGGCACGTGGGCAACGCTAACCTATCTCGGCTCGTTCCGGCGACACACTCGTTGGCAAGCGGCTTTGCCTTTCGGATCGCGTACTGGTCGGAACGGCGATGAGCCGGTTGCGGCTAAAAATGCCTCGCTCAAATCACGCATCGAACGGCTCGAGCAGCTCGTCGAAATGCAGAGCGATCCGACATCACCCCTGTTCGGCCACTTTCTCTCCAACGAACAATTCAACACAAATTTCGCACCCAGTGCAGCCGATTACGTGCGCGTGGCAAACCTCTTGCAGCAGAACGGCTTCCGCGTCACGCAGACGTATACCAATGCGACGGTGATCGACGCCGTCGGCACCGTCGGCGCAGCAAATCGTTTGTTCTCAACGGACATCCATCGCGTCAATCAAGCCGGCTACGGCCAGCGCTACGCGAACGCACTGCCGGCTCACGAACCCGCCGCGCTGCGCGGACTCATCGTCGATGTCGGCGGATTGTCGACGCTGACGCTCGTGCACACGCACTTGGCGACGATGCAACCGCACCCCGGTATCGTTGCGCCCGACAATGCCGGACCGCCGCTCAAAGGGCCGGTCAGCTCGAAAACCGGGGCATCCGGTTTCGGACCGCTGGCCTTCTCCCAGGGTTATCTGTTTCCCGAACAATTCAAAACCAAGAGCGGCAAATACTACGACGGAACGGGCCGCAAGTCAGGCGTCGTGATCGATGCGGATTACCTCGATTCCGATCTGGCGGCGTTCCTCAAGTATTTCAACGTAACGCGCACCGGGCCAACGACGGTTCGCATTCCGATCGACGGCGGACCGCCGAAGGGGAACGGCAGCCCCGATTCGCTCGAAACGGCACTCGATGTTGAAACGATCGTTTCCAACGCGCCGGGCACCGCGCTCTATGTATATGAATTCCCCAACTTCAACAGCGATCAATACATCACCGACGCCTACAACAAAGTCGTTTCCGACAATTTCGTCGATACCGCAAATTCGAGCTTCGGCGGTTGTGAAACACAGCAAACCGGAGCGGCCAAAGCCTGGGATAAAATAGCGCTGCAGGGCGCCAGCAAGGGCATCACGTTTCATGCCTCGACCGGCGATAGCGGTTCCGCCGGCGGCTGCGCTTCCGCGCCCGCCAGCGGGTCGCATTTTGCCGCGATCGGCGGCACGTCACTTGCCGTATCCAACACCGGCACGTGGTCGAGCGAGGTTGGCTGGAGCGGTTCGGGCGGCGGCGTTTCAAAAATCTTCACCTTGCCCGCCTGGCAGAAGTCCGTTAAGAATATCATCGCCACCGGCCGGAACTTGCCGGACGTTTCGTTCGACGCGAATCCGAACACCGGCGCGGCGTTCTATTACGGTGGAACCTGGAATACGGCGTACAATCCGCTCGGCGGAACGTCGCTGTCATCGCCGCTGTTCGGTGCTGCGCTGACGGAAGTGGATCAATATACCGGCAAACGCGCCGGTCTTGAAGCCAAAACGCTCTTTACCTTCTGGAAAGCCAAGGGCTACGGTTCGGGCAGCAGCATCTACTTCCACGACATTACATCGGGAAATAACGGCCAATATACCGCGAAGGCGGGTTACGATCAGGTAACCGGCATCGGCTCCGCCGTTTGGTACGATATCCTCACCAAATAACGCGTCGTCGTCACAAAGTAACGACCCGGATCGAACGTAATCGATCCGGGTCTTTTTCATGCCGCGAATAAAATTTGTCGCCCGAGGATAAACGAACGAGCTTCGATTCCGGTCACGCGCCTGGCCGTCGGCTAATCATACGACGGCGACCGGCTGCACATCCGCGCCGCGCAAGCTTCTCTCACATGCCGCGTTGTGATCGTTGTGCCCTTCGCCAACAGCCGGCCCATCGGAGCCGTGAGCCGGCTGCTAACGCTGTTCGCGCTAATTGGCGTGACGATCGGCGACACGTTGCACCCGCTAACGTGCGTCTTCTGTTCTACATTCCGGTCGAGGCGACTTTGGAGATATCCTGTTTGTCCATGGCGATGTGACTCGCGATAACCGGTATCGTCATCTTAGCGAATCCAATGAGATCGCTATCTTGACCGCTCGACGCCTCGGTTTGAAAGAGCGCTAAGACTTTTTTATGAGCCGGTAACTGCGAGGTGAGATACAGCTTATCGAAGGCCGCTCCGGAGGCCGACTGCAGCTTCACCATCAGCGCTTGGTCTTGCGCGCTAATGCTTTGCGGCGCCATCATGCTCTTTGCTTTAATAATCGACATCAGCTGCGCGTTGGCTTTACTGTGATCGGCTTTCATCTCACGGGCAAACGACAGTACGCCGGCGGTTTTCGACTTCTCCAGCGCCAGATTTGCGAGTTGAACTTCTGCCATTCCGGCCTGCGCGGCTTTGGTGGCAAACATTTGATCCTGGGTGCCCAGCGTTGTCGCTGCCGAGGTCGCTAACGGCGCTGCGGCGATCAATAGGCTAACGGCGACGGACCGCATTGCGAATGGCATTGTGTTACTCCAGCGATTACGTGAGGTTGCACTGTGCTTGTACCGCAGCGCTCGACATGCCAAAACGGGTCTCTTGGAGATTGGCCAAGCAAACCCCAGGACGCGCGGATGCGCCGACCGCGGCACCGGTGCGGCAAGGGAATCGTGCCGCACGCTGCATGTACGGATGATGTCAACTTCAACGTTCGCCGGCGCCTTACACGAGCACTTGACCGCGCTCCAAGCGCGCGATATCGCGCGCTTTTCCGCGACGGTCGGTCCGGAGGTGTCGGTGGTATCCGGAACCGGCGAGCTGACCCACGGGCGTACGCCGGTGCTCGACGCGCACGCCGGGTGGTTTGCCGACCCCGACGCGTGGACGTTCGATTACAGCGTCCGGCTCACGCGCGACTTCGGTTGCGCCGGCCTGGCGCTCATCGATGTGCGCTACCACCAAACGCCGGCCGCCGAAGCGGTACACTTTTTGTTATCGCTGATTTTCGAACGCACGGTCGCCGGCGAATGGCAATTCGTGTTCGACCAAAATACGACGCTGCCACCGGCCAGGTAAACGCCGCGTCGCGCGGGGAAGATGAAGGTCGTGCAAACCGTTATTGAGTCGGCCGTGCCGGCACAACCGAAAACACTCGGCACCGTCATCGTGACGGGCGGAGCTTCGGGCTTGGGCCGGGCAATCGCCGACGCCGTCGCGCTGGCCGGTGGAACGCCGGTAACCTTCGACATCAACCCCCCGCGTGAGCCGACCGCGCGCGAGCATCATCTCGTTGATTGCGGCGACCGTAGAGCCATTGAGGCCGCGGTAAATGCCGTGGCCCTAACGCACGGTGGCATCGATGCCGTTGTCGCGAATGCGGGAGTCGATGCGTGCGGCGATTTCGAGCGCGTAGCGGCGGACGCTTGGGAACGCGTTATCACGGTAAATTTGCTGGGAACCGCCGCGCTGGTCCGCGCCGCGTTGCCGCACTTGGAGCGCGCCGGCAATCCGCGCATCGTCACCATCGCCTCGACCTTGGGGCTTCGCGTGCTCGGTGCGGCAACCGCCTACTGTGCCTCGAAGTTTGGCGTCGTCGGCTTCACGCGCGCGCTCACGCTCGACCTCGCCGGCCGGGTCGGCGTGACCCTGCTTTGCCCGGGCGGCATGAACACCGGCTTTTTCGACGGCCGCGACGAGCAGTTCAAACCCGCTGCCGATGCCTTTGAAAAACAGCAGTTGAACGACCCCGCGAACGTCGCACAAACCGTCGTCTTCGCCCTCACCCGGCCCAAAGGCGTCGACGTCCGCGAACTCATCATCACGCCGTCCCGCGAAACGTCCTGGCCGTAGCGAATGCGTCGGTACAGCCGACGCACGACGACGAACCGCCCGGATGCAGCCGCGCACGACGAGAGATTCGATGCGATGGCTACACGTGCATCACGCGAAATCAACTCGGCCGGGAGAAGCCTTCGACATCGAACAACCTCGCGGTCGACTTCATGCGTCAATCACCGGACGCCGATCGCCACCACGACATCGCGGCGCTGCACCACGATGGGGGCACCGATTCCTAGCCCGTGCATTAAGTGATCGATAAAGTGCCGCTTGATGGGCGAGAGCTGGATCGGTGGCAGCATCGACGATGTTTAGCCAAATTCGACCGACATGCACGATCACTTTGTGTCCGACGTACCGAGGCGGCGTGAAATAGTATGCACCGTCGACTTCAACGCCCGTCGAAGTGTACAGTGCGTTCGCAGACGCGATAATACTCAAACCGGGTCGTCGGTAGCGGATGTAAGAATGGCCGTGTGGTGTGGCGGCTCGATCGGCAGGGCCAGTCGCTCGGCCGTTTCACCGAGGTCTCACCGTGCTGCGCGAGCGGGGCGTCCTCTGCGATCGCTGACTACAGGGTGGGACAACTGGACGGCTTACTGCGCGCGCTGTCGGGCAGCATCAACCACCTCGACAAAGATTAGCCCCGAGCACGCGGACAAAACCCGTGAGAGCGATGCACGCCGCGCACGCTTCGCCCGTCCTCGACGTGACACGTTGCGCGACGTTCGAACCCCTTAAATGTGCGCTGGACTCGGTCACGCTGTTTTCGCGTTGCTGGGCAATTCGTTGAGCGCGGCGATGACGCGCTGCACGGAGATCGCGGCCAAGCCGGGATCGATGCGATTCGCATGCGGATCGCCGGTTGTACCGGCCCATAATACGCGGTGATACGGTCGCGGCGGCGGACCCCATGTGACCGGCGCGGTTGGACCGAAAAGCACGACGGACGGCCGCCGGAAGGCCGTCGCGAGATGCGCCACTCCGGTGTCGCTGCATACGATGCGCGCCGCGCTCGCTATGACGGCCGCAACCTGCAGCAGATCGGTCCGGCCGGCCAGCACCTGCGCGGCGGCAACGCCGGCGCTTGAACCGATGGCCAGGGCCCGCTCGCGTTCGTCGGCGCTGCCGGTGATAACGACCCGGCGGCCCCGGCGCAACTCGGCTCGCGCGACCGCCGCCCAGCGGTCGGCCGGCCAGCGGCGTGCTTCGCTCGCCGCGCCGGGGTGAATTACCGTTGCCTCACGCAGATGCTCCGGCACGGCGATCGGCGGAACCGTGAGATCCAGTTCACCCGGATCGGCCGCGATGCCGGCCTCGCGCAACAACCGGCACCAGCGCGCAACTTCATGCTCGCGCGGCTCGAACGCCGCTCCGCCCGCCGATTCTTCGACCGCGGCGTGCCGAAACGCAATCAGCCGGCGCGGCTGTGCGGCGAGCAAGATTCGGTGCGATTGCGGTCCGCAACCGTGCAGATTGATGCCCAGATCGGCGCCGCCCAGCGTCGCCGGTAACGGCGCGGCCTCGCGAACATCGGCCAGCGTGTCGATCGCGCCGTCGAGCAAATCCACGAGCGCTTCAAGTGCGCGCGGCGCGGCTAGCGTGATGTGACTTGCCGGAAACGCGCGCCGGATGGCGCGATACGCCGGCACAGCGGTGAGAAAATCGCCCAGCCCGAGTGCCCGCAAGACAACGATGCGCATCGCGCTCAGATGCCGCTGGCCACGTCGTCCGTATCGGCGGCCGAACGGCCGATGAGTCCGCGATACACATCGAGTGTTTCGGCGGCGATCCGCAGCCATGAATATCGGGCGCGCACGCGCGTGACGCTGGCGCGGCCCATCGACGCCCGCAGGTGGTCGTCGACGCGCAACGCGTTGAGGGCCCGCGCGAGCCCGGCCGGATCGCGCGGCGCGACGTGAAGGCCGGTGACGCCGTCGACGACGGTGTCGACGAGACCGCCAACCGACGAAACAACCACCGGCACACCACACGCCATCGCTTCGAGCGGCACGATGCCGAACGGTTCGTACCACGGCGTGCAGACGACGACGTCAGCCGAACGCAACAGGGCGGGAGCGGCATCGCGTTCCACCCGGCCACGCAACGAAACGCGGTGTGCGACGCCGCGCTCGCGCGCCCGCGCGGACAAGCGGCGCGCTTCGGCATCGCAGACGAGATCGGGGCCATCACCGCCGCCGGCAATCACGAGTTCAGCATCAGGCACGTCGACGAGCGCATCGATAACGGTGTCGATTCCCTTGCGCGGTACGAGTCGCGACAGCGTCACGATCCGGAAGCGATCGGCGCGCCGTTTCTCGAGCGCACCGTCCGGCGTGAAATGATCCAAATCGACGCCGCACGGGACGACCTTGAGCGAACGCTGTTTCGCACCCATGTGCAGCAGCTCGAACACTTCGGCCTGGGCCGTCGCCACGATCCGGTCGGCTTCGCACGCGATCCGCGCTTCTTCGGCGATGCGCACGGCCGGTGATGTGTCGGCACTACCTTGGTGCCGGCGTTTTTCACTCCCCAACGCGTGAAACGTTTGCACCACCGGAATTCCCAGCGGTTTCGCGGCGGCGAGTGCGGCGATCGCGCTCATCCAAAAATGGGCGTGGACGACGTCGGGACGATTGACCGTCCAGGCCCGGCGCAATTGGGCGGCCAGGCGCGAAACGAATAAATAAATGTCGTCTTTGGGAATCGGCCGGGCCGGACCGGCGTCGACCTGCTCGACAACCACCCCCGGTGCCATCGTCACCAGTCGCGGCGTCGCCGGACTATCGCGCCGCGTATACACCGTGACGGCATGGCCGTGCTGCACCAAGGCGCACGCTAAAGCGGCAACATGCACGTTCTGGCCGCCGGCATCGACCCCACCGAGGGTAGCCAGCGGACTCGCATGCTCCGATACCATCGCTATTCTCATCGGGCAACCTCGGCAATGAGCGCATCCCAGGCGCTGAGGAACCGGGCCAAACCATACCGTTCGCAGGCATACTCCCGCGCGCGCAAGCCGTCGGCCCGGGCGCTTTGCGGATCGGCCGCGTACGCGCGGAGCGCCGCGCACAGGCGCTCGATATCGGTCGAAACAACGCCACATCGGGCCGGCACGGCTTCGACCGCTTCGGTCGTCGCTAACGCAACTACCGGCATACCCAATTGCATCGCCTCGATCAGCGACAGTCCCAGCGACGTCCAGCGCAACGGATGCACGTACGCGCGGCGGCGCGGCATTTCGGCGTGCAGCACGGCCTGCGGCGGATCGTCGATCCCGCCCAGCGCACCGGCACCGATACCGAACACGTCGAGGGGCATGGCCTCATTGAGGCGCGCCAACAGATCGGTGCCGGTTACCCGTCCGCGCCGGCGAGCTTCGTTGACGGCGACCGCGGCACGCGGTAATTCGCCCGAGTAGCGGTAGCCGGGGTCGATGATGCCGTGCTCGATGACGACCGTACGCGTCGTCCCGCAATCCCAGAACAGATCGTTGAAGTGCGTCACGTGCACGATCGTCAAATCGTCACGTCCCGCGGCCGGATGCCGCATGTCGTTGATGCGGCCCTGCGGCGCGTTATGTTCGAGATAAATGACCGGTACGTCGCGACCGGGCTCGCGGCCGAGCCACGCTGCGACGAGCGAATCAAGTTCCTGCGGCCGCTGCACGATGACGAGGTCGATCGGAAGTTCGCGGATCCGTTCGACTTCAACTTCGACGGCATTTGCCGGCCAGGTCCAGGTACGCGCGCGGCCGCGACCGTCCGGCCCGCGATCCGGCAGCACCGGCAGATAATAGTGATGCTGACCTTGCACGAGCGCCGTGATATACGAGCCGTGCACGTGCCACAGCAAAATATGTTTCGTGCCCACGCCAGCCTGGCGATCGACCGGCGGCAGCGCGATCACGCGGCGATCGTGCGCCGCACGCGCGCCAGCGCGCCCACGACCGCGCCGACATCGACGCCGCTCACGCACGCATGGTCGCCGCGCGGGCACACGCGCGCGCGGCAGCCGCGGCACGCGATCGCGTGGTCGCCGAGCAACACATGGTCGACCATCCACGGCCGGAACCGCACCGGCGGAATGGTCGGCGCGAAGATCGAAACGACCGGCGTTCCAACCGCGGCCGCAACGTGCGCCGCGCCGGTGTTACCGACGACAAGCGCATCGGCATCGGCGATTACTCGCCCGAGCGTTGCGAAATCGGTGCGGCCGGCTAAATTTACCGCGTGATCGCCGGCAACCGCGCTACACAACGCTCGTTCATCCGCGCCGCCGGTCACCACGACCCGTTCGCCCGCCGCGCCCAAAACGCGCACCAGCGCTTGGTTCGCGGCCGGACTCCAGGCCCGCGCCGGAACAGTCGCGCCGGGATGCACGACGATATAGCCACCCGGGCCGGAAACGGGATTGTGCGCCGCCGACCGCATGGCAAGCCGGCCCTCGTCGCCGGGCGGAAGCTCGAAGCCGGCCCGGCGCGCAAGCGACAGCGCGCGCTCCACTTCGTGAATGTCGTCGGCGACATCGCGGTGCCGGATGTCGAGCAGACTGCCCGGGTAATCTTCGCAAATCGCGGCGATCGACGGCACCCCCGCCATGCGCAAGATGAGCGCCATCGGTAACGGACTCTGATGGAACGACGTAAAGATAACGGCGCGCTCGATGCGCCGGGCGCGAATTGCGGCGATCAGGTGTTGCATGCCGGCGTCGTTGACCGGCTGCGGATTCGCTTCGATCCAACCCGCTTCATGACAAAACACCGTATCGACGCCGGGCAACACGCCGGCGGCGGCACGCCCCGACGGACCGCACAACAGCGTCACGTGCGCTCCGCCGGCGCCCAGCGCGCGAATTGCCGGTCCGGCGAGCAGCACATCGCCATTGTTGTCGTGCCGAATCGCGAGCACGTTCATGCCGCACCTGACAGCACGACGCGCACGGCCTCGTCGAGATCGGCCGCCACATACGGTGCGGCCGCAACCTCTTCGGGCCGCGTCACCGGCGTCGCAACGAGAATCGCACGTGCACCCGCGGCACGTGCCGCTTCCATATCCGCGCCGATGTCGCCGATCACGACACAATGTTGCGGCGCCACGCCCAGCGCCCGCGCCGCGGCGAAAATAAGACCCGGAGCCGGCTTGCGACACGCGCAGCGGTCGCGCGGACCGTGAACGCACACGAGCATCGGTCCGAGCGGTCCGAGCAATTCGACGGTGCGCGCATTGATCGCATCGACGTCGTTGCGGCTGAGCCGTCCCAGCGCAACCCCACCCTGATTTGACACGACCGCCGTCGCGACGCCGGCGCGGCGTAACGTATCGAGCGCGACGCGCGCTGTGGGCATCGGTACGACGCGACGCGGATCGGCGTTGTAGGGAACGTCGACGATCAAGGTTCCGTCGCGATCGAACAGGACCGCCGAGACCGGCCGCGGCGCGCGCCGGCGATCTGCCAGCAGCGCGGGCAGCATCAGCCGCGCGCGCACGCGATGGAACACCGCCGCAAACGGTATGAGCGTCGACGTTACCAGCAGTCCGGCGACTTCGACTGCCGACCGCGGTCCGGGCGCGATCCTACGCCACGCGAAACGACCCGTTTGGAGGGCCCACAACCCACCCGCGATACGGGCCGCGAGCGGTTTACGACCGGCGAAGGCCAGCGCTGCCAGCGCGGCCGCGCCGACGGTCGCTACATGGTCGCCAAAGGCCCCGCGCGGCGCACCCGCCCGCGCGCGCCACGTCGCGCCGTGGAGCGCCGTCATTACCACATCGTCGGCGTTGCCGGCCTGCAAGCCGACGCTCACCATCCAGTGCGCCGGCCGCACCGGGTGCCGGACGCCGCGGCTGCCCGGGATGATGCGTTTTCCGCGCGCCTGCAGCCGCAACCCGAGGTCCGCGTCTTCGCGATATGCGCGCGGAAAGCGCGCATCGAAGCCGCCGCTGGCGAGCAGATCGGCGCGCCGGTACGCGCAGTCGGCGGTGATCCACTGCGCCGTGGCCAGGCCCGCCACGTTGCGCTCCCAGTCGGTCGGCCGCCGGCCGGCCGGCAGCGGCACGCGCACCCGGCCCTGCGACCCCGCGACATCGGGAGCCGCGTTGCTCGTATCATCGGCAAGCCGTTCGAGCCAGTCTTCGTCGACGAGCACATCGTCGTCGACAAACGCAATCCACGGCGCATCGGCGGCCCGCCAGCCGGAGTTCCGCGCCGCGGCCGGCCCGGCGGCCGCTCCGCGCCGTACGGCGATCCGCCGCATGAAGTCGTCATCGTGCGGGCCGATAGGCAGATCCGCCGTGGGGTCACGTCGATCGTCCACGACATAGATGCGCTGCGGCCGGGGACCGCGTGAAGCGGCAATCGACGTTAACAATGCGGCCAGTGACGGCCGGCCGATCGTCGGCACCACGAGATCGATCGCGCCGGCCCGGGCCGGAGTCACGAACGCGCGGCCCGCTCGAGGAGATACGGGCCGATCGCCAACGCGTCGACCGGCGCCGAACCAAAACACTCGAGCGCATCGCGCGGGCTATCGACCATCGGCCGCCCGGCGGTGTTGAGCGACGTATTCACCACGACCGGAACTCCGGTTTGGCGTCCGACTTCGTCGAGCATGCGCGCCACGAGCGGTTCGGCCAGCCGGTCGACGGTTTGAACGCGCGCCGTTCCATCAACGTGCACGACCGCTTCGAGCCGGTCTTTCCAGTCGGCGTGCACGTCGTGCACGAACAGCATGTACGGCGACGGAAACGGTCCGTCGAACATACGCGCGGCATCCTCGACTAGGGTCATCGGTGCCACGGGCCGGAATTGTTCGCGGCCTTTCACATCGTTGAGCCGGCGCAACGTCGCGGCGTGACGTGGATTAGCGAAGAGCGAACGGTGACCGAGCGCCCGCGGGCCGAATTCGCTGCGGCCTTGAAACCACGCGACGATGCCGTCGCGCGCGATGATCCCGGCTGCGGCCGTTGCGATGTCGGGCGGACGACTGTACGGAACGCGCGCGGTATCGAGTTCGCGCCGAATATCGGCATCATTCCATTCGCGCCCGAGCGCCGCGGTTTCCATCGGCAGCACCGTATCACCGAACGCATGCGCGACGTGCAACGCCGCCCCGAGCGCCGTTCCGCTGTCCCCCGCCGCCGGTTGAACCCACACATGTTCGAATGGTCCGCGCTCGGCGACATACGTGTTGGCCACGACGTTGAGCGCGACTCCGCCGGCCAGCACCAACGCCGACGCACCGGTTTGCGCGTGCAACCACTGGGCTAATTCTAAAATAGTTTCTTGTAAGGCGACTTGCACGCTCGCAGCGAGATCCGCGTGCGCCGCGTCGAACGGCGCACCGGGAGCTCGCACCGGCGTGAAGCGCGTCAGGTCGATCGGCGGTGCGACGAAACCGCCGTCGCCGTCGTGACGCATCGACGTCCGGATATCGTCGAGCCAACGCGGTGTACCGTACGACGCGAGCGCCATAACTTTGTACTCATCGGAACTGCGCATGAAGCCAACGTGCATCGTCAATTCTTCGTAGCGTAAGCCCAACGAGTGCGGCAAACCGACGCGGCGCAGCACCGAGAACCGGTCGTCGCGAAAAATGCCCGCCAAATAGGACGTCGTTTCGCCGCGGCCGTCCATCACGATAACCGCGCAATCCCGGTACGGACCACCTAAATAGGCCGATGCCGCATGCGCGACGTGGTGCGGCACGAAGCGAACCTTCGAGCGATCTAAACCAGGCAGTGCGGCCGCTAAAAATCCCGGCGCGCGCCGGACGAAATAGGTCCGCAGTCCTTCGTATTCGTTGGCGCCGAGGTCGGCACCATCGGGCGACGCCAGATCGGGGTCGTATGAGTACGCAACATAATCTAATTGCGCGGGCGTGATGTCGGCGTACGCCAAGCACCAGCGGGCGGCTTCTTCCGGTAATTCCCAGGTTGAGAACGGAACGCACAGTTTACCGTGCTTGCGGCGGGAGAAGCGTTCTTCTTCCGCCGCCGCAACGATCCGGCCATCAACGACGAGCGCCGCCGCCGGATCATGGAAAACTGCGTTGATTCCCAACACGTTCATTTGACTAGCAGTTCCCCTAAGCATAAAAGGGGAAACCACCTTAGCCGGACTTCGCTCAAGCGCATGTGCCGCTGAGCTTTAACGCTTTTCGATGGCAAGCCTGCGCCGCCCAGCGGGCCGAGCGGTACGCCTAACCGTGCCGCAGCAACGGCGATTACACACCAGACCTCGGTTGCCACTCGATCCGAACCGCGGCAATTGCGGCGTCGAGAACCTGGCTCGCGCGGAGCGCGCAATTGCATCCGCGTTCCAAGCAGCCACTGCGGCGATCGTACTGATCGGCATGCTGGGGAATCGAGTGGCCACACGTGCATACGACGAGCGAGTCCATCATCGGCTTTACTCCTCTGGCAACGAATGAGACCGAATGATATACCGAACGTCGCCGCTTAGCACCTGAGCCTTTCGGCAGTGTTTGAACGGTTTTAACCGCTCGCCGCCACGCGGCATACGAACCGTTCCGGGCCGGGTTATAGACGGCGAGCGGGTAGCCGACGACCGAATCGGTACTCGTCGACTTCGCTGCCGCGCGGTTGATTACGCAAAGGCAGTCGAAGCGCTCTCGTGAGCCGGGGTGCTTCAAGGAGAAACGTGTGGCCGTAACATTACCGCGCACGGACGCGGCGCGCGAACCGACGCCGCCGGCACGTCCGGAGCGCAGCGTGGTCGAACAGGGACCGGCGCTCGTCATCATCACCATCGGCATCATGCTCGCAACGCTCATGCAGACGCTCGACACGACGATCGTCAACGTCGCGTTGCCCGTCATTCAAGGCAATCTCGGGGCTACGATCGACGAAGGCGCCTGGGTCGTGACGGGATACATCGTGTCGGCGGTCGTCGTCATCCCGCTCACGCCGTGGCTGCAGCAACGCTTCGGCCGGCGGCAATATTATTCAACCGCGATCATCGGCTTCACGGTCGCGTCGGTGTTTTGCGGTCTATCGGAATCGATAACCTCACTCATCTTTTGGCGGGTGGTTCAGGGACTCTTCGGCGGTGGTCTGGTCGCGACGGCGCAAGCCGCATTGCGCGATACATTTCCGCCCGAACGACTCGGCGCCAGTCAAGCCCTTTTCGCCATGGGCGCCATCGTCGGTCCGTCGGTCGGTCCGACGCTGGGCGGCTGGCTGACCGACAACGTCTCGTGGAATTACGTGTTCTTCATCAACGTCGTGCCGGGCGTCGTCGCGGCGGTCATCGTGCTGACGCGTATGAAGAATCCGACCGAACCACGGGCGCTGCCGCTCGACTATGTCGGCCTGGGTCTGTTAGCGCTGGGCTTGGCATCGCTTCAATATATTTTAGATGAAGGGCAACGCAACGACTGGTGGAGCGATCCGTTCATCACCCTCTTCGGCGTCCTGGCGGCGCTCGGCATCGTGGCCTTCGTCATTTGGGAAATGTGGGGCACCAAACGCCCGATCGTCGATCTGCGTGCGTTTCGCTATCGCGCCGTCGTGGCCGGCACCTCGCTCGGGTTCGCCATCGGCAGCGTCCTGTATGGCGCGACGGTTATTCTGCCCCAATACGTGCAAAGTTTGTTAGGCTTCACGGCTACGCTCAGCGGCGAATTAATATTCGTGCGCGCGATTTTCATCGCCGCGCTCACGCCGTTTATCGCCCGCTACGCGGGCGCCGGCACGATCGACGCGCGCATTCTGTTATTCGTTGGCTTTGCGCTCATCGGCAGTGCCCAAATTTGGCTCGGCTTGATCACCACGACCACAACGACGTTCGGGGCGCTCGTGCCGCCGGCGGTCATGAGCGGCATCGGACTCGCCTTCGTGTTCACGCCGTTATCGATCGCGGTACTGAGCGCGCTGCCGATGCCGATCGTTCCGAAAGCGGCGGCGTTCAACAGCCTTGCGCTCCAATTGGGCGGCTCGTTTTCAACCGCCGCGCTCGTCACGCTGCTGGCTCGGCGAAATAGCTTTCACCAAGAAATTCTGGCCGGAAATTTTACCGCGTCAAGCGTGCCGTTGCAGCAGCTTTTAACGAATCATGCCAGCCTCACGGGCTTATATGGCGTGGTCGTTGCCCAGGCGGGTGCCATGTCATACGCGGACGCCCAGCTGGCACTGGGCGCGCTCGCATTCGTGCTCATGCCGCTGATCCTCATTTTACCCAAGCGTCCAAAGAACGCAGCGCATGTGGAGATCCCGGCCGAATAGGCTACGCGCGGCGTTAAACGACCGCCGAAGCCCCGAATTTTTTCTCGAGATACGGGATGATATCGTCGTCGTCGTCTAAGACGACATCGCCATCGACGAGCACCGGAATACTCGTCTGGCCGGAAACGCGTTTCACTTCGTCGCGCTCATCGTGCGAGTGCGGAACATTGACGTTTTTATAGTCGAGCAGCAGATCCGTAAGCTTTTTACGAACCCGCGCGCAGTAGGGACACCATTCTGCTTGATAAAGGACGATCTCGGTCGGCTTGCCCACGGTTGTACATCTCCTTCGATGGTCGAATCGTAGAAATGCCGGGCGCCGAAAAAGGTTGCGTCGATGCCGCCCGGGCAACTCACGACGATCAAGCGCGATGCACGATTTAGACGTTTCGCCGTCCCGGTTTCGTGCAGCGATCGGACTTTCGATCGCCATTCACCTGTGCGCGTTCGCGCTACTGGCCGTAACGGTGCGGCAGCCGGCCGATTCGGTCGACGCGAGTTGGCGCGAGCAACAACTCTTCGCCGTAACGACGATCGTCAAGCGACCGATTGCCTCGCGAAAACGCCGGCCAATGGCGGCGCCTGCCGTCCGGGCCGAGCGGCCCCGCATCGCGGCGGCGCCGGCCGCAGCACGGCTTGCGCCTCCGACGCACCTGCGGCCGGTCGCACCGCGAGCGGCACCGGCGCCCGGCCGCCTCACCCTCGCACACTCGGCCGCTTCCGGTGCCGCCCTCCATCGGCATCCGGGGGTCCGCTCGCAGCGCGAAGCATCCCGCTGGGCGGCCGGCGCGGTGCCCGCCGACAGCTTCGGGACACCCGCGCCGACGAGCTTGGCAGCGACCGCTTCCGCGCCGCAACCGGCGAGTGAAACCCCGCCCATGCTCACGCCGACGCCGATGCCGACGCCGACGCCGACGGTAGCACCGACGCCCCGGCCGGCCGTGGCGCAGCTACAAAATTTCGGCGGACTCTTCTCCCAAAACTATCCGCCGGCACTAACGTCATCAGGCGTCGTCGCCGACGTTCGCGCCCGCTTGGCGGGGCACGGGCGCATTGCGGTCGATATCGACGAACAAGGCCGCGCGACGGCGGTCCGATTCCCCGGCGCGAACACAGCGGTTCTCACGACCGCCATGCAAGACGTGCGGGCCGCGCTCTTACAGCTCTCGTACGTGCCCGCCGATTGTAACGGCCTGCACTGCGAGGGCACGCTCGAGATTGTCTACTAGATCGAGGCTACGTCGCGGCCTTGGTCATCGGCAGCCCGAGCATCGTGTCGATCGTCTGCGCTTGCACGGGTTTGCTGAAGTAATAGCCTTGCACGATCGTGCAGCCCAGCTCGCGCAGCTTCGCTAACTGTTCGGGCGTTTCAACTCCTTCGACCACACACTCGAGCGCTAATTTTCGCGTCAGCGTAAGGACCGCCGTCGCAATTGCTTGGTCGAAGGCATCCGACACGATGTCGATCACGAACGCGCGGTCGATTTTGAGCGTATCGACGGGCAAGTATTTTAAATACGAGAGCGAGCTATATCCGGTGCCGAAATCGTCGATGGCCAACCGGACCCCCAGCGTCTTGAGCCGGGCCAACGTTTCCATCATTTGTGCAAACCCCTCGACCATGATGCTTTCCGTCACCTCGAGTTCGAGCCGGCGGGGCGCCAACCCGAATTCGCTCACCAGGGCCGTTACCAGATCGACGAAATCGGGCCGTTGAAATTGGACCGTCGAGACATTGACGCAGACCCGCACGTCGAAACCCGCATCGGCCCAGCGCCGCGCCTGCCGGCACGCCGTTCGCAGCACCCACGACCCGAGCGGGACGATCAAACCGGTGCGATCCGCCAGCGGAATAAATTCGACCGGCGACACGACGCCCCGCGTTGGATGATTCCAGCGAACGAGCGCTTCGGTCGCGACGATGCGGTCCGTTTCGATATCAACGAGCGGCTGATATAACAGCGTAAACTCATCGTTTTCGAGCGCTGCGCGCAACTCGTTCTGTTCAGCGGAGTTGCGTAGGGCATCGCTGGCAATCTGGCCGGAGAAGAAGCGCAGGCCGTTGTGACCGTCAGCCCTTGCAGCGTGCAAGGCCGTCTCGGCAGCCCGCAGTAACAACGTCGGATCGGTGCCGTCGTAGGGCGCGAGGCTCACACCAATACGCAACGTGAGGTAATACGGACGATCGGCGACCACGATCGGATCGGCGATCGCGGCCATGAGCCGGCGCGCCGTCGCAGCCACGCTTTGCCGCGCATCGACATCGGTCAGCAATACGGCGAAATAATCGCCGATCAACCGCGCGATGGTATCACCGCCACGCACGCACTCACCCAAGCGCAAGCTTACCGCGCGCAAAACCGCATCGCCGGCCGGATAGCCGTCCGTGTCATTGATCGTCCGAAACCCATTGATGTTGACGAGCAGCAACGCGGCGATACGGCTGTTTTGTTCCGCCTCGCGAATCGCGTCGGCGACCCGCAACAGCAGCAGCGCGCGATTCGGCAAGCCGGTGAGCAGGTCGACATGCGCGGCGCGCCACGCTTCAAGCTCGACCGTGCGTTGTTCGCTGATATCGATGATCGTGGCATGGCTTGGACGGCCGTGGTCGGGATCGAAGTACCCGTGCTCCTGATAGATGCGCCGGTCCGGCCTGTCGCCGCGACCGCGATATTCAACCGCATACGAAGTACGTTCGCGCTCGGCAGCCTCAACGACGGCTCGCACGGTCGCGAAATCATCGGGATGCACGCGTTGGGCCAAAGCCTGCCGATAGTCGGCGTCCAGCGGCCCGATCAGCGGACGCGCGAGTTCTTTGGTGTCGAACGCGGCGGGAAGTATTGCTCCGTGAAATTGCAGCGGGAATGCGCTCGGACCGCTCGGCTCCGGCGATTGCGCTTGGGTGGCGCGTGCCATCGATTCACCACGCACCAAAATATTGATGTCTTCGTGCCCGGCTTTGCGCAGCAGCGTGATCGAAACATCGTGCCGGCCCCAACGAAAGGCAAACGAAAACTCGAAGTGCTCGACGCCCGAATCGTGCTGCGCGGCGAAAGCATCGAAGCGGCCGCGGAAGGTTTGCACGTTCGTACAAGGGGCAACATCGTTGAAAAAGCTGAGTCCGACGGTCTGTACCGCCTCGCGCCTGGCCAGCGCCGCTTGTTCGCGGTTGAAGCGCAACACCGTTCCGCAGCGGTCCAGAGTAATGACCCCGAAGGGCAGCTCGTCCAAAACTTCCCGGCTCAACTCGAAGACGTTGAGGTCTTTTGTGCTCGTTGCGGCCGGCTCCATCGCGTGCTCCTTACCGCGGCCACATACGAGGCGGTACCGCTAACGGTGTATCGGCGTTTGCGGTGCGGATCGTAGCATGCGAGCGCGTGCGTTAAGCGCGCTCGATCTCGAAGGCCAGGCCGAGTTCGCCGGCCAGCTGCTCCAAGCCGTCCCAAACGTCGATGTGCACCGGCACGCCGGTCGCTAGGTGGGCCAGCGTTTTTTCGTGCTCGATCTCGCCCGCCACATAGATGCGCTGCTGTCCCGGCGCGCGGGCCGAGTCTTTGAATCCGCGCAATTCCAGATCCATGTCGCGCTTGAAATCCGCACTATCGCAAAATCCATCGACCCGGAACGCGGCAAACCAGTGCGAGATCGCGCCGGGAACCGGGTCGTCGCTCACGAGCGGCATTGCGGCCCCGAACGTGCCGCCCGACAACACGCCGCAGAAGATGTCGGCCAGCAAACCAAGGCCATAGCCTTTGTGACCGCCGCTATCGACGCCCAAGCCGCCGAGGGGCGAGAACGTGGTTGGCGCCGTCGTCGCGAAATCGAGTACGAACGCCGGCTCGCTGCCGGTCGGTACCGCATACGCGAATGGATTACCGCCCAGCATCAGATCGCGCCCATACGTCGGTGCGGTCGAGCGCACCGCGTTGGTTGACGCGATGCCGACGAGGTCGTGTTCGAGCCCCAGCATCGCGTAGTAGCCGGCGATGCCGAAATGGTTGGAATTGCGGACGGCACCGAAGGCCGCGCCGTGCTCGCGCGCCTTGGCGATGATGTGCTCCATCGTGCGTTGCGCGACCACCGGCCCCAGGCCGTTACCGGCATCGACGACGAGCGACGTGCCGGTCTCGCGGATGATTTCGACCTTGGGCCGCGCTGCGATGTGTCCCTGACGTAGGCGGCTTACATAATACGGTTCTAGGCATGCGACGCCATGCGACTCGATGCCGCGCACATCGGCGGCGACGAGCACATCAGCGACGATCGCCGCGTCGGCCGGATCGACATCGAGTTGGGCTAAGACCGACTGCACGAAGCGTTTGAGCGTTTCGGCGCCTGACAGACGGTATTCCGTAGCAGCGGTAGCCATGCGAGATCCTCCGGGAAGCGCGATGTATCTGCGGTGAACGAACGATAATCGGTCCAACGGCAACGAAGGGTGGCCGGCATGACCGATCTGCAAACCGAACTCGTCGCGATCGTCGGTGCGGGAGCGGTGCTGACGCATCCCGTCGACCTCATCGCCTATGGGTTCGACGGCACGTTCTTCGATAACACGCCGCCGCTCGTCGTCCTGCCGCGCACCACCGCGGAGGTGGCCGCCATTCATCGGCTGGCCAGCGCGCGCAAGCTGCCGCTGACGCCGCGCGCGATGGGCAGCGGCCTGTCGGGCGGCTCGGTTCCACTCGGCGGCAGTATCGTGCTCGGGGTGGCCCGCATGAACAGCGTGTTGACGATCGATCCGGTCGATCGCGTCGCAGTCGTCGAGCCGGGCGTCATTACCGCTCATCTGCAGGCGCTCGTCGAGCGGCAGGGTCTGTTCTATCCACCCGATCCGTCGAGCATCCGCCAGAGCGCGATCGGCGGCAATGTTTCGGAGAATGCGGGCGGCGCACGCGGTCTCAAGTACGGCGTCACCGGCGACTACGTGCTGGCGCTGCAAGTTGTGCTGCCCGACGGCGCGATCATCCGGACCGGCGGTCGTTCGGTCAAGAACGTCACCGGCTATAATTTGCGCGCGCTGTTTACCGGCGCCGAAGGGACGCTCGGAACGATCACCGAGATCACGCTCAAGCTGCTGGGCAAACCGCGCTTCACCCGGACGGCACTTGCCGTGTTCGACCGGATCGACGATGCGGCGGCGGCGGTCACGGCGGTCATGCAATCGGGCATTCTGCCGACGTCGATCGAATTGATCGACAATTTTACTTTGCGCTGCATCGAAGAAAACAGTCCGCTGGGCCTGCCGCTCGATGCCGACGCCGTGCTGCTCTTCGGAACCGATGGAAATTACGAAGACATCGTCAACGCTGAAACCGCCTCGATCGGTGACATCGCGCGCGACAACGCCGCACGTAGCGTGACGATCGCGCGCGACGCGGCCGAAGCCGAGCGCTTATGGGCCGCTCGGCGTGCCATCTCGCCGTCGCTGGCGCGGCGCCGGCCCAACAAGCTGGGCGAAGATATCGCCGTGCCGCGCCGTTCGATTCTGCCGATGATCCGGCGCGTGCGCGAGATCGCCGCTGCCTACCGGCTCGAAATTCCGCTGTTCGGGCACGTCGGCGACGGCAACTTACACCCCAATATTCTGTGCGACAAGACCGACCGCGAAGAAATGGCTCGGGTTACCGCCGCGGCGCGCGAGATTTTCGAGGCGGCCGTCGCGTTGGGTGGAACCTTGTCCGGCGAGCACGGCATCGGGCTGCTCAAGAAACAGTTTCTCGAACTCGATCTGGGCACCGACGCGATCGCGCTGATGCGGCGCATCAAAGCGGCCGTCGATCCGGACGGGATCATGAATCCGGGCAAGATTTTTCCCGAGCCCGGCGGCATCGACGCGTTTCGCTTGTAGCCGCGTCTACGGCCGGCGCGGGGCCGCCCCGGCGGGCGACGGCGACTCAGCGGGCGACGGCGACCCGGCGGGCGTTCCGGCCGGCGCCGGCGTATCGGTTCCCGGCGGCATGGCGGCCGGCGGCGGCATGGCGGCAGCGGGCGATGCTGAACCCGCGGGTGCCGGGGGCACCGGCAGGACGATCGTGGTTGCGTTTTGAGCCGCTGCCGGAAGCTCGACGACGTTGGCTGAATCGTTGTACCGGCTATAGGTCATCGACAGCAAGCTATTGGTGCATCGCGCGAGCAGGTAGGTCGCCTTATCGTAACTGCACACCAGCTTCTGCAACGCCTGGCGCATAGCCGGACCCATGGTCGTAGGTATCTGGGCATCGGTTTCGATCACGCCGACCGTCCGGCCATTCTCGACCCGGTCGGGCAGCAGCCGGCTCTGCGCGGTTTTGAGGGCGGCGCCCATACTCATCGCCGACCGGTTCGCTTGAGCTTGATCGATACTGGCCTTTTGCCAATTACCGGTGGGCAGATGCATGTAGAGCACCTTGTCGATGAGGTACACCTCGACCGTCAAGCCGCCGATGCGCGTCTCACTCTTCACCCGCATCGGCGCGACGAAGGTCGAGACCGCGTCGACCCCGGTGGTTCCCGAAACGTGCATGGCCATCGAGAACGATCGGACAGCGGCGGTGGCACTCGCGATCTTTGCCGACACGCCGGCGGCATCTTGCGCCGCGACCGGCAGGGCTACGGCAACAACGGGCGCGGCAAAAGCAGCCGTCAGTAAAGCAACCTTCATACGCCGTATCTTTCGCGATCGATAGCAGAAGTCGTTCCCCGCGAACGGGGCTACAGCGTCGTTTTGCCCAGTGCGCTCAGGATCAGTTCGACCGCCAAGATCGCGGTCTGGTTTTCGCGGTCGAGAATCGGATTGATCTCGGTAATCTCAAGCGAGCCGAGCGTCCCGGATGCAGCGACGGCTTCCATCAAGAAATGGGCTTCACGATAACTGATGCCGCCGCGGACCGCGGTGCCCACTCCGGGCGCTTCGCTTGGGTCGATGCCGTCCATGTCGAAGCTGACGTGCAGCGAATTGGGCCCGTTCCCGGCGATCGCCAGCGCTTCGTCGATGACCCGGCTCATCCCCAACCGATCGATATCCGACATCGTGAACGTTCGAATACCGTGTTCGGCGATGATGCGCTTCTCGCCGTCGTCCACATCGCGCAAGCCGATGAAGACGATCCGCTGCGTCGATACGTCACTTGCCTCGAGCGCGAAGTGCACCGGCATGCCGTGAACGTTACCGCTGGGCGAGCTCAGCGGTGTATTGATGTCGCCGTGAGCGTCGACCCAGATCACCCCCGGTACCGCCCCACGACCGCGCCGGACGCCCGCCAGCGTACCGATCGCGATCGAATGGTCGCCGCCGAGCACGAGCGGGAAACTCTCCGCGCGGACGATTCCCTCGACCACTGCGGCGAGTTCCGCGCACACCTCGCGGATGATCGGCAAGAATTTCGCGTTCTGCATCGCCGCCGAGGTCGACTCGGGCTGCGGGACAACCAGATTACCGTGATCCTTCACCGTGATGCCGAACCGCTCGAGCGATTCTTTGAGCCGGGCGTACCGGATCGCCGACGGTCCCATGTCGACGCCACGCCGGTCGGCACCGAGATCCATTGGGACGCCGACGACATCGACGGAGTGGACGTTCATGGAATCGCCTTTTCGGAGCGTGCGCTGCGCAGCGGTTTGTTGGCCAGAGCCGGCGGCGCCTCCGCCGGCGTCACCGGCGCGGGAATGAGGTGTTCGCGCAGCACGCGCAACATCGCCGCGATGGGCACCGACAAGAAGGTGCCGACCAAGCCGAACAGCTCCGTCCCGACCAAAATCGCCAGAATGATGTATAGCGGCGATAAGCCGACATTATCTTTGAGCACGCGTGGTGCGACAAAGTTGCCGTCGATTTGCTGGATAACGGCGAAGAGTCCGGCCACGATGAGCGCGTTGGTGGGGCCGTTGACCAGCAACGCGATGATCACCGACGGAACGAAGCCCACCACGGCGCCCGCGTATGGAATAAAATTGAGGATACCGGCGGCGACGCCGATGAGCAACGCGTACGGCACGTGCATGATCGCCAGCATCACGCCGATCATCGTTCCGACGATCGCGCCGTCGATGAGCTGGCCGCGGATGAAGCCGCCCATCACCGTATCGAGGTCGTCGATCACCGCCTCGGCGCGAGCGCGGTATTTGACCGGGAACAAGCCCAGCACTTGGCGTTTGACGTTGTCGGCATCGAGCAGCATATAGGCGGCAAGCACCGGCACGATGATGAGCGTGCCCAGTACGGAAACCGCGGAGAGCACGATCGTTAACGTCTTTTGCGCCGCGTCGATGCCGTACGTCTGCACGAACGTGCCCAACTGTCCGGGCAGACCGGCAAGGTACAGACGCGAGTGCGCCGGGATGCGCCGTAACAGCGGACTGGTGGGATTCGCCAACTCGTCTTGGGCTTTGGCGATCAAACCCGGAAACTGAACCGCCAATTTCTGCGACTCGTCGACGAATGGCGGGACGACCAGCAGCACGGCGGTCACCGCGACGAGCGCCAGCATCACGTACACGACGGCAATCGACCAGCCGACCGAGATGCGTTCGTTGAGCCGGCGCACGAGCGGATAGATTAAATACGCAAAGAACAGCGAGCCGACAACGAGCATGCCGGTGGTTCGAATGGCGCCGAAGAAATTGACGACACCGACGGTCAGATAAATTGCCAGCGCGACAACGATGAGAATCTTGAGCGCGTAGGTGATGCGCCGCTCGCCGCGAGTGATCGGCCGGCGCGGCGTCGGACCCTTACGCGCTGCGGGAAGGTTCATGCCGGCGCGGTTCGCGGCACTCGAAAGGCCAACCCGCAGCAAAGGCGTAGTCCCTGGCGAATGTTGCGCCTCCATGCGGTCTGGACCGCGCTGTTTTTGGCCGCAAGCGTCACGCTTGGCGGATGTTCGCATGCCAAGTCGATTGCCGACGGCGGTCCGGCTCGGATCGGCATGGTGACCGACGTGGGCGGCCTCGGCGATCGGTCCTTTAACGACTCGGCATATACGGGCTTACAGGCTGCCAAAACCGCGCTCCATGCCGACATCGCGGTGCTGCAATCGAAGTCGGCGTCGGATTATCAACCGAATCTCACCGTGCTCGCCAACAAAGAATACGATCTGATCTTCGCGATTGGTTTCTTGATGGCCAAAGACGTCGAAGAAGTCGCGACGCGTTTTCCGCAGCGGCATTTCGCCATCATCGATGCCGAGGTCGAACAGCCTAATGTCGCGTCGGTCACGTTCAAGGAAGAAGACGGCTCGTTCTTGGCCGGAGCGGCAGCCGCGATGGCGAGCAAGACGCATCAGATCGCGTTTCTCGGCGGCATCGACATTCCGATCATCCGCAAATTCGAGGCCGGCTACACCGCCGGCGCGCGCCAGATCGATCCGGCGATCAAAGTCGCGGTGAAGTATGTGGGAAGTTTCGACGATGCCGCGGGCGGCAAAGAACTGAGCGGCGTGCTGTTCGATCAAGGCGCGGACGTTATTTTTGTTGCCGCCGGCAAAGCCGGCATCGGTGCCATCGACCAAGTCAAATCGCGGCCCAGCGCGTACATCATCGGCGTCGATTCGAACCAAGACGGATTGGCGCCGGGCAAGGTCCTCACGAGCATGATCAAACGCGTCGATGTCGGCGTCTTTCGGCTCGCCGAGGAAGCCGTCGCCCAAAAATTGCCGAGCGGGCACCTCGTTCTCGGACTCAAAGAAGACGGTGTCGGCTTGACGTCGTTCACCTATACCAAGAGCGTCATGACCGCGCCGCGGGTAGCTCAAATCGCGAGACTCAAAGCCGCGATCATCGCCGGCAAGATCGTGCCGCCCGCAACGCGCGAAGCGCTGGCGCGATTCAAACCCGTCGCGTTAACGCCCTAAGTGGCGCAAGCGGCGCTCGAGTTACGCGGCATTCGCCGCCGCTTCGGCGCCGTTACGGCGGTCGACGGGGTCGATCTGGACGTCAGGGCGGGCGAAATTCACGCGCTCGTCGGCGAAAACGGCGCCGGCAAATCGACCCTTGCCGCAATCGCGTACGGCGCGGTCAAACCCGATGCCGGAACGGTTGCAGCGGCCGGCACGATCGGTCTGGTTCACCAACACTTTCAACTCATCGAGCGGCTGCGCGTATGGGAAAATATCGTGCTCGGCCGCGAACCACGCCGGGGGCTCCGCATCGACCGCGCGCGAGCCCGGGCCGGCGTGGCGGAACTGTGCACGCGGCACGGATTGACCGTCGATCCCGACGCACTCGTCGAAACGCTCCCGATCGGGATCAAGCAACGAGTTGAACTACTGCGCGAACTCGCGCGCGAACCCGCCGTATTGCTGCTCGATGAACCCACCGCGGCGCTCGCGCCGAGTGAGATCGACGCCTTTTTCGCCACGGTCCGCGCGCTGGCCGGGCGCGGCACCGCCATCTTGATCGTCACCCACAAATTAGCCGAAGTCATGGCGTATAGCGAGCGCGTCAGCGTGATGCGCAGCGGACGCGTCGTCGTCCAGGTTCAGACCGCGCAGACGACGGCCGCGGCACTCGCCGTCGCGATGGTGGGCGGCGAAGTTCCGCCGCTGACCGCCCGTGCGCCGACACAACCCGTCGCGCGGCTCGTCGTCCGCAATCTGAGCGCGGGCACCGGCTCGGGCGCACTGCGGGCGGCCGGCTTTACCGCGCGTAGCGGTGAAATCGTCGGCATCGCGGGCATCGAGGGCAACGGCCAAACGCTGCTCGCCGATGCGATTGCCGGTGTCATTCCCTACACCGGCGAGATCAGCATCGACGGCGAGTCGCTGCCGTCGGGGCTGAGACCCGCGCAGCGCTTGCAGCGCGGCATGCGCTCGATCCCGCAAGACCGCCGCCACGAAGCGCTGGTGCTCGACTGGAACGTCATCGATAACGTCGCGCTGGGCCGCCAGAGCAGCGCGCCGCTGCGCAACGGCGCGGTCATCGATCGCGCCGTAGCGCAGCGCTTCGCGCGCGATGTCATCGAGCGCTTCGATGTGCGGCCGCCCAATCCCAAAGCGATTGCCGGCGCGCTTTCGGGCGGCAACCAGCAAAAGATCGTCGTCGGCCGGGCATTAGCCGATGCCCCCAAACTCATCGTCGCGTATCAGCCGACGCGCGGCATCGACGTTGGAGCGGCGGCGCTGGTCGGATCGCGTTTGATCGAAGCGCGGAACGCGGGCGCGGCGGTGCTGCTCATCTCGTTTGAACTCGACGAGATCTTCGCGCTCGCCGATCGAATCTACGTCATGTTCGGCGGTGCATTTGTAGGCGAGTTCGAGCGCGCGTCGATCGACCGCGGGCGCATCGGTGCGCTCATGGCGGGCGGCTGATGCAGCGGACGGTGCGCGATACGCTCATCGCGCTCGGCGTCGTCTTCGGCGTCGGCAGCATCGCGATGGCGCTCGCGCACGTTAGTCCCATTGCCGGCTTCGGCGCCTTGTTCGACGGCGCGCTCGGCAATCAATCCGAGATTGCGGAAACGTTGCTGCAGGCGACGGCGCTGTTATTTCCGGCGCTCGGCATCGCGCTGGCGTTTCGCGCCGGACTCTTCAACATCGGTGCCGAGGGCCAAATTATTTTAGGTGGCATGACGGCCGGCATTCTTGGCGTGGCGTTACCGTTACCGGGCGTGCTGCTGGTGCCGGCCGTGCTGGCCGCGGCCGCGTGCGTCGGCGGGGCGTGGGGCGGATTAGCCGGTTTCCTCAAAGCTCGCTTTGGCGCCAACGAAGTCATTTCGACCTTGATGCTCAACACGATCGCGTTATTGCTGGCGACGTATCTGATCGGCGGTCCGTTCAAGCAGCCCGGCGCCGGCGCGGCCGAAACGCCGCAACTGCCGGCCGCCGCGTGGCTGCCGGTCCTCGTTCCCGATACACGACTCACCGTCAGTTTTGTTTTGGCGCTGGCCCTCGCCGCCGGAGTCTGGTATCTCTTCGCGCGCACCGTCTACGGCTACGAACTGCGCGCGGCCGGGGCGGCGCCCGAAGCCGCCCGCCGCGCCGGCATCGATTTGGGTCGCACCGCACTGACCGCAATGGCACTCTCGGGCGCGATCGCCGGCTTAGGCGGCGCGACGATCGTTATGGGCGTGCTGCATCGGTTCAACACCGGGCTCTCACCGGGTTATGGTTTCATCGCGATCGCGGTCGCGCTGGTCGGTAATCTAGAGCCGGCGTTCATCATCGTCGCGGCGCTGGGCTTCGGCATCTTGCAGAGCGGCGCGATCGCGATGCAAGCCGAGGCCGGCGTTCCGCGCGACGTGGTCACGCTCGTTGAAGGTCTGGTCATCATCGCGCTCGCCGGCCGGCGCTTCATCCGCGAGCGGCGCACGGCATGAACGATTTCGGCGCGGCACTGCTCGCGCTCATCACGCTAACGCTGGTGAAAGCGACGCCGCTGATCTACGCCGCGCTGGGCGGCGTGCTGTCCGAACGGTCGGGCGTCGTCAACATCGGCCTCGAAGGCATCCTGGTCGCGGGCGCATTTTTCGCTGTCGTGGCGACGGCCGCCACGGGCAGTCCGCTCGCCGGCGTCGCCGCGGGCGTCGTCGCGGGTGCGGCGTTGGCGGCAATCCTGGCGTTTGCGGCGACGCGCTTAGGCGTCGATCAAATCGTTGCCGGAACCGGCCTCAACATCGTGGCGCTGGGCGGCGCCGCCTACGGTCTCGTCTTGATCTTCGGGCAACCCGGCGCCTCGCGCCAAGTTGCCGGGCTGGGTTCGGCCGGCGAAGCGGTCCTCACGCTTCTCGCCTTCGCGCTCGCGGGTGCGCTTTGGTTCGCGCTGTTCCGCACGCCCTGGGGACTGCGCGTACGCGCCTGCGGTGAAAATCCGCGGGCCGCCCAAGTCGCCGGTATCGATGCCCGCATGACGCGCTTTTGGGCCGTCGTCATCGGCGGCGCGATCGCTGCCCTCGGCGGCGTCTATTTGTCGCTAGCCGAACTCGACTTATACTCCGACGGTATGACCGCCGGGCGCGGTTATATCGCCCTCGCGGCGGTGATCTTTGGCCGTTGGAATCCGTTTGGCGCGCTGGGCGCGGCGCTCTTCTTCGGTTTCTTCGCGGCGCTGCAATATTCGCTGCAACGGGCCGGTGTTCCAAGCGAACTCATGCAGGCGCTACCGTATGTGGCGGCACTCGTGGCGCTCGCCGGTTTTACCGGCAGCGTGCGCGCACCGGCCGCCGACGGCGTGCCGTTCGAGGGCTGAGGCGGCATTCTCCGTACTGCGGGGGCGCAATCTCCGTACCGGCTACGGACGCGCGTCCGTGGACGGCGGCGTATCCTTAATCCTGAGGAGAGCGCACATGATGACCTTCGTCCAACCCAGTATTGCGACCGCCGTCGAGCAGAAATGCACGAGCTTCAGCCGCAGCCGCGACCGCGAGTGTTTAGCGTTCGGGCGCTATGATTGCCGCGACGACCGGTGCGGACATCGCTCGTGCGGCTTGCATGTCGTCCGCAACACGGCCGGCATCTTCTGTCCGCACTGCGGCGGGCCGGTTCGAGTCAACAAACACTAAACATCTGCACGGCGTCCGAGGCTTGACTTCGGCGCCGGTGCCATCGATCATGGTATGCAGATGCACAGCATGATCGTTCGGTTGACATTGATCGCGATGGTGTTTAGTGCTGCCTGCGGTGCCGTGCCGCTGCCCGCGCACGCCGAGGCGATTCCGGGTCCGCTCGGACAATTGCAAACGCAACTCGATCTGATGTCGGCGCGCGCGCCGGGTCACGTCGGAGTCATCGTCAAAGACCTCACGACCGGCTTGAGCACCGGAATCAACGGCTCGGCCAACATGCCGGCGGCATCGACGATCAAGATACCGGTGATGGTCGAAGTCTTTCGCCAGATGGCGGCCGGCGGTTTCGATCTCAATCGCCAAGTCAAACTGCAGCGCGGCGACCGTGATGCCGGCTGGGGCGATTTAGTGTACGCACGCGCCGGCACGCCGTATCATGTCGATCACCTGCTGCAGTTGATGATTACCGAGAGCGACAACACGGCGACGAACATGCTCATCCGGCTCGTCGGCCGCGCGCACATCAATCAAACAATGGCGCGGTTGGGCTTGCGCCAAACGCGATTAGCCGACTACATCCGCTCGGACGGCGACATCCGCGGACTGCGCACGAGCGCACTGGACATGACCGCATTACTCGACTGGATGGCGCACGACCGGCTGATCAACGCCTGGTCGTCGCGCGCCATGATTGCCATCCTCACCGGTCAGCATCACAACGGTTTGTTACCGCAGCCCTTACCACCGGGAACGCAGATCGCACATAAAACCGGCACGTTGCACGACACCCTCAACGACGTCGGCATCGTGTACTTGAATTCGTCGCCGTACATCATCGCCGTACTGACCACGCAACTGCCCACGCTCGATGCCGGACGGCGATTCATCCGCGGCATCTCGCGGCTGGCGTATGCATCGTTATCAAAGTTCGCCGCGTGGCGTGAAACCAACCCGTTGCCCGGCATGGCCGACGATGTCACGCCGCCCGAAGACCGTTCCCCGGACGTCACGCCCTGGGCGACGCCAGCTCCGCTACCCGAGCCGCAAGTGCCGCCGCAAACCGATACCGTGCCGGCGCTGCCCGATCCGGCCGCCGTGCCGGCACCGCAAGACGACGCGCTGCCGCCGGCCGCCGCTCCCAGCACTCAGCCGTTGCCGAGCGCCGCTCCCAGCGCCTAAACGTTAGGCGCGAACCGCTCGCGCGGCATACGTTTTCACGAGCCAGTCGGCGTACTTCGGCAACTCGGCGCGGGTGATTTTGGCGTAGAGTTCGATCAGCCGGCGAGCCACCGGACCCTGGCTGCCATCCCCCACCGGGCGGTGGTCGATCGACGAGACGAACTGCACGCCGGCGGCACTGCCGGTCAAGAGCACTTCATCGGCACAAAACAATTCGCTCCGGTCGATGGAGCGTTCGATAACGGACAGCCCAAGCTCGTGACGTGCCAGATGCATGACGCTGCGGCGGGTGATGCCTTCGAGAATGTTCGCCGACGGATCGGGCGTGTACATCACGCCGCCTCTGACCACGAATAAATTCTCAGCGCTGCCCTCGCTCACGTGACCGTCGTGCGACAACATGATCGCTTCGTCGAAGCCGTTAAGAATCGCTTCGCTTTTCGCCAGCGCCGAGTTCACGTATGCTCCGGTGATCTTTCCGCGCGCGGGCGTGCTCGTATCATCGACCCGGCGCCACGAACTCACGCCACATTTCAGACCGGCGGCGGCATCGAAGTATTTGCTAAACGGTAATGCCACAATGGCGAAACTGTCTTTGACATCGTGCAGGCGCACGCCGATATCTTCGGCCGACTTGAACGTGCACGGCCGAATGTAAATATCGCTGCGAAAATTGTTGCGTGCGACGAGGTCAACGGTAATTTCCGTCAGTTCGTCCACCGAGTGCGGCAATGCGATCATGAGGATCTTGGCCGACTGCGCCAAGCGCACGTAATGATCGCGAACGTGCAACAAATAGAGTTCCTCATCGCGTTCGGACCAAAAGCCGCGGATGCCCTCGAAGCAACCCGTACCGTACTGCAGCCCGTGCGTTAGCAGGCCGACCTTGGCGTCATCGTAGCGTGCGTAGCGTCCATCGGCGTACACCGTTAAATCCGAAAGCATGCGAGGCGCATTCACGCAGCACAAGCCGGGAACCTCGCCGAACATAGTTCCGACGGCTGAGGCCTTCCGGCCATTTTTACATTTGGGATTGACGTCGTTCGGCGGACCGATCGCGCATCTCGGCTATTTTGGGAGAAACGCCGCCCTGGATCGCCGTTGCGTCGGCCGGCGCGATCGGATCGGCTTGGGCGCTCCGGGCTTGATTGCATGACGGGACCGCTGCCTTTACAGCCAGAATCGACGCGAGGTGTTTCTTGAAGGCGACCGCGTATTCGATCTCGTTTGGGGCACGGCGTCGGGCGCGCTCTCGCTGGCCTTGGCGGTGCCGATGCTGTGGTGGTGGCTGCCGCAGCACCGGCGTTCGGTGTTCGGTGCGGGCATCGATCCGCACTATCGGTTGCAACTGGCGTACGGACTGTTCGCAATGGCGATGTTCGGAACGAATTTTTTCTGCCGTTTCATACCGCATGGATTCTTGGAATACGTGCATCCGACGTTTGCGTTCATCACGCTCATCCTGCTCGCGGGGCTCGGACCGCGTATCATCTACATCGCGCTAACGCGCCGCCGTACCGCGCGACCCCAACCACTGCGCACGGCGTAAGCGCACCGGCATGCAGCGCGCACTGACCACCGTCGGCTGGTGCGCCGCAGCATTGCTGGCGTCGGCCGCGGCACTGGCCGGTCCAAACGTCATCCGGCTGCCCAACGATTGGACGATCGCCGCCGCGCCCGGGCCCGTTGCGCCGACCGGAACGTTGCCGGCCGGAATAGCGCTTTCGCGTGATGGTTCGCGCGCTTTCGTCGTCGATGCCGGCTACGCGCAACCGGCATTGCGCATCCTCGATACAACGACCCTGGCGACGATCGGGCGGGTGCCGCTGCACGATGCGTTCGGCAGCCCGCTGCGCGACGTCGCCGGCGACGGCGTTTGGGTCGCGGGCGCGAGTAGCAATACGATCGTCCACATCGATACGGCGAACGCCAAAGTCGACCGTTCGATCGCGCTCGGCAACGATTTCTACGCCACGTCGGTGAGCCGCTCGCCGGACGGTTCGACCTTGGCCGTTACCGGGGACACCGCCGCGCGCGTCGCGTTCGTCGATGAAGCCGGCGGCACCGTCAGCGCGACCTGGAGCAGCGGCGGCCACCCCAAAGCGACGGCGTTCAGCCCGGACGGAGCGCTCGCGTTCGTAGCCGACTGGGAGAATCGCAGCGTCGTCGTCATCGACCCGCGCAAAGGTGCCCTTAAAAGCATCGCGGTCGGCCTTCATCCGGCGGCGCTCGTTAGCGACGGCGTCCGGCTGTACGTGGCCGATGCCGATGACGACGACATAACCGTCGTCGATATCGCGCAGCGACGCGCCGTCGCGCGCGTGCCGCTGGGCCTGGGGCCGCTCGTCGGTGCCTCGCCGAACGCCTTGACTTTGGCCGGCGACCGGCTCTACGTTAGCTGCGGCGCCGCCAACGCCGTGGTGGTGATGCATCTTGGGCCGGCCGGGTTGACGCCGCTTGGAGCCTTTTCAACCGGGTGGTATCCGACGGGGGTTGCCGTCGACCAAAAAGCCGGCGCGCTATACGTTACCAACGGCAAAGGCGAAGGCGGCCACGCGAACCCGGAGTACCGGCCGCTGGCGCGCGTGCATGCCGGCGACGCTCGGCCGGGGTATATCGGCGCGAATTTGACCGGCTCGGTGCGGCGACTGCCGATACCCGGCGACGCCGACTTGCGCGCGGGTTTGCGCAGCGTCGCCGACCTCAACGGATCGGCAGCGGGCGCAGCCACGCCCGAACCCGATTCGATTTTGCATCCCGGCGGACCGATTAAACACGTCATCTATGTCATCAAGGAAAATCGGACCTACGATCAAGTGCTGGGCGACATCGCCGGAGCCGACGGCGACCCGGCATTGGTGATGTTCGGCGCCGGCGTAACGCCCAACGAGCATGCGCTGGCATCGCGCTTCGGCGTGTTCGACCGTTTCTACGATAACGCGCACGTGAGTGCCGACGGTCATAATTGGTCGATGGCGGCGTTCGCGAACGACTACCTCGAAAAGATGTGGCCTCCCGAGTATGCCGGCCGGCGCGCGCTCTACGATTTCGAGGACGGTGCGCGGGCGGCAGTCCCACATTCGGGGTATCTGTGGGATCTGGCCGCGCGCAGCGGCGTGACGTTTCGGAATTACGGCGAGTTCACCAGTCCCGGCGCCCTACCGGGCGGCGACGTGACGACCGAGTTCCCGACGTTGCGCCGGTCGACCGATCTGCACTTTCCGACCTTCGATATGGACGTTCGCGATGTCGACCGGCTGCGCGAGTGGCAGCGCGAATTCAACGCGTTCGAACGGACCGGGACATTGCCCGAACTTGAAGTCGTGCGCCTGCCGCGCGACCATACCGCCGGAACCCGGCCGGGTTCGGTTACGCCGCAAGGGATGGTCGCCGACAACGATCGCGCGGTCGGCGAACTCGTGATGGCCGTGTCGCACAGTACCGATTGGAAAAGTACGGCTATTTTCGTGCTCGAGGATGATGCGCAAAACGGCGCCGATCATGTTGACGAGCAGCGCTCGACGTTCTATCTCATCAGCCCCTACGCGCGCGGCGGCGTGCAACATCTGACCTATACGACCGCAAGCGTGCTGCGTACGATCGAGACGATTCTCGGCTTGCCGCCGCTGACACCGTACGATGCCCGAGCGCGGCTGCTGACGGCGGCGTTTCGCACCACGCCGGATTTGGGCACCTTCGAGGCGTTGCCCGAGGCGGTCGATACCGACCTGCGCAATGCGAAAACGGCTTATCGCGCCGCTGACAGCGCGCGCTTGGATTTCCGCCGCGAAGACGCGGCGCCCGCCGCCGAACTCAACGACATTTTGTGGCATGCGGTCAAGGGTCGCGCCGGCACCGATCCGGGTGCACGCTAACAGCGCCGGGGTGGCGCGCCGCCGCGCGGAGCCCAACCATTTGTAAGCATTTTCTGGTAGGATTGGCAGTGCTCGACTATGGATTTCGGGCAAGAGGTACACTGATGCTCCGGATTGCTGCTTTCACGTTTCTCGCCGGCGCGGCAACGCTCGCGCTCGGCACGCTCACCGCTCCCATCGCCGCCGCGGCCCAAGACGGCGTTCCATCCTACGCCCAACCGGCGTACGTCAGCAGCGACGAGACCATTCACGGACGCATTCGCTCGGTCGACGGCGCGTTTACCGTCCTCGTCGATGACGACCGCGGGTTCATCGATAACGTCCGCTTACACGGCGGCACGATCATCAATCCGACCGGGTTGAGCCTAAGCCCCGGCATGACCGTCACCGTGCTCGGCGTCAACGCCGGAGCGACGTTCGACGCGAACGAGATCGACACGCCGTACACCTACTCCGGGCCGCTGCCGACGCCGGTGTACCTTGGGCCGGGATATTGGTGCCCGGGCTTCGCTTACGGGTACGGTCCGTCATTCGGCTTAGCCATCGCGTTCGGCGAAGGCCGGCCGTGGCGCTACGAGCATCGGCCGTTCTATGGGCGGCCCTGGAACGGCCGCGGCTACTTCGGGTCCGCGGTCGGCCCGGCGCCGCTAACGAGCGTCGGCCGGTTGCCCGAACAACATCCGATACCGAACCCGTCGCAACGTTACCCGACCGAGCGCGCGCAGCGCGCGCCGTCGGCGTTTGCCGGTCGCTCGTTCGCCAGTCCGTCTCGCTCGACGCCGGCGACGGTTTCCGGTACGACGTTTTTTAGCGCCGGCACGGCGACCCGCACGCTGCCGGCCGAACCGCGCTCAACGTTCTTGGGCGGAAGCAGCCCCGCGCATCTGAACACCGGCCCGGCATTCGCCGGCCGTTCGGCGCCGGCCGCTGCCGCCGCGCGTGGCAGTACCCGCACGCACTAAGACTCAAGGCCGCCGCGCGGGCTTAAGATCGAGCAGCGCCTGCGCGAACACGGCGTGATAATTTGCGTCCGCCTTGAAGCCGAGAGTGGGATCCGCATCGATATCATTCATGATCTGCACGTGAATCGGATGCGAGACGAGCGTATCGAGTAGATACTCCACATCGAAGTTGGCGCGCGGGGTCGCTCCGGCCGCGTAGAGCGCAGCCGCTAGAGCCGGGCCGTCGGCGGGATCGGGCAGCGGAGTGGCCGGCAACGCAATGCCCTCCTTGGCAGCTTCAGCCAGCCCGTCGGCGATCACGAAGCCGAAGGTCGTGTAAAACGAGGCCACGTTCGCGGCGCCGAAGCGTTTCGTCAGACTGGCCGTTTCGTTCTCCGTTAGCGGTCCGTTGCCGGTCAGCACCGCCATGAGTTTCCGCGCGTCGAAGGTTGCCGCACCGCCGCCGGCGCTCACCACGGCAAGCGTCAGCGCGAGATTCGGCGAGCCGTTGTTGATCGGCGCCTTACTGTAGCGCGCGTGCGGGCCGGCCATGACCGGATCGGCCGGTGCCGGCACACCGGGCGGTAACCCGGCGCCCGCCGGGCCTGCCGCGGCCAGCGCAAGCATCGTTAAACTCAAGGCGGCAACGGCACGTATCGAATGTGGCAAACCCTTGTCCTTTTACGCCGGGATCGAAAGCGCGTATGCGCGCTCCGTTTCAAGATCGTCGTGCGATAACTGACCCACGAAGGCGCAGGCCAGCCGGCCACCGGGCCGCACGAACAGTGTCGTCGGGTATTCGCGCATGCCGATCTTTTTAAACACGCGAGCCGACTCATCCAACGCGACCGGGTAGTCGAGGTCGTAGCGCGACGCGAAGCGCAGCGCCGTGTCGGCCGGCTCGCCGATATCGACGCTAACGACAATCGTGTCGGCGGCGTGGGCGTCCGCAAACGCGGCCACATCGCGTGCTTCATCGTTGCACGGGCCGCACCATGACGCGAACAGGTTGACCACGACGAGTTTGTCGCGGTGATCCGCTAACCGGAATGCCGCGCCGTTGACGGTGACGATGTCGAGATCGAGCGGAACCGACGTCGATAGCGCCAGCCCATTCGGCCCGTGGACGTGGTGCCACCCGTCGTCGGCCGAACGGCGCTTAGCGCCGAGTGCGAGCGCGCCGCCGATGAGCGCTAGAAAGCGAGCGCGCGAACTCACGCGCTACGCACGTCGCGCACACGAACGTGTAAGAAATTGCGGCCGGAAGATACGGCCGGCGGAGGGTAAGACGACGATAAGCCCGTACGTGCCGTGCCCATACCAAGGGAACAAGCGACGACTCCGTCGCGAGAAAAAGGCTGGTGGCCGTGGCCGCAGATTTTCTGGATCGCTCGCACTCCGTCGCCGGTGCCGGCTTCAATCGCTGGTTAGTGCCGCCCGCAGCATTATGTATCCACCTTGCGATTGGCCAGGCCTACGCCTTGAGTGTCTTCACGAAGCCGATGGCCCAGCTCATCGGGGTCACCGAGCCGGCGCCGGGTGATTGGACCGTCGTTCAACTCGGCTGGATCTTCAGCTTGGCTATCGTGTTCTTGGGTCTATCGGCAGCCTTCGGCGGCAAGTGGGTTGAAGCCGTTGGGCCGCGCAAGGCGATGTTCGTCTCGGCGCTGTGTTTCTCGGGTGGCCTGCTCATCGCCGGCGGCGGCGTTGCGCTGCACGCGCTCTGGCTGGTGTTTTTCGGATACGGCGTCGTGGGCGGCATCGGCTTGGGCATCGGCTACATCTCCCCGGTTTCGACGCTCATCAAGTGGTTTCCGGACCGGCCCGGACTGGCCACCGGGACGGCGATCATGGGCTTCGGCGGTGGCGCGCTCATCGGCGCGCCGCTCTCGGTGTGGCTCATGAAGGCCTACGCCGGACACACGGCCGCCGGAACCCCCGCATCGACGGGCGTCGCGCCGACGTTGCTCACGCTCGGCGCGATCTACCTGTGCTACATGCTCGTGGGCGCGTTCACGGTCCGCGTCGCTCCGCCGGATTACCGGCCGGCCGGATACATCGCGCCGGTTTCAGCGCAGAAGATGATCACCAACCAAAACGTGCTGGTCGGACATGCGGTGCGGACACGGCAGTTTTATCTGCTCTGGATCGTGCTGTTCGTCAACGTCACGGCCGGTATCGGCGTTCTCAGTCAGGCGTCGCTCATGATTCAAGAGATGTTTCCGGGCCGCTTTCCGCATGCCGACCTGGCCGAAACGACGCGCTCGGCCGCCGTTGCCGCCGGCTTCGTCGGATTGCTGAGCCTCTTCAACATGGGCGGCCGCATCGTTTGGGCGTCGCTGTCCGACTATATCGGCCGCCGCCAGACCTATACGATCTTCTTCTCGGTCGGCGCGCTGCTGTACGCGCTCATCCCGTCGCTGGGACGCTCCGGAAACATCCTGTTGTTCGTGCTCGCATACGGCATCATCTTGAGCATGTACGGCGGCGGGTTCGCCACGATTCCCGCCTATTTGCGCGACCTGTACGGGACGCTCAACGTCGGCGCCATTCACGGCCGGCTGCTCACGGCGTGGTCGGCAGCCGGCGTCGCCGGACCGGTTCTGGTCAACTACATCCGGCAGTATCAGATCGACCGCGGCGTTGCTAAAGCCGACGCCTATTCGACGACGGTCTACATCATGGCAAGCTTGTTGATCGTCGGTTTAATCTGCAACTTCATGGTCCGCGCGCTAAGCACGTCGCGACCCGACGCCCCCGGTGCGGCCGCGCGCGCCGTTTAGGATTTCTGATGCAAACACATACGCCGCGCGATCCGGCCGCCCGCATCAAGCTCGTCGCAGCTTGGGCCTTTGTCGGGATTCCGTTTCTGTGGGCGGTCCGTGAAACGGCCGCGAACGCATTAAAATTGTTTCGTTAACGGTCGGGGCTGCGGCGGCGCGAGCCGAGCCGGCGGTCGGCCACCGCCGACTCGACCACGGCCCGCAAATCTTTCATCAAAAACGGTTTGCGTAGGACGATGCCGGCGCCGCCGAGCTCCGCTTCGGTGCTGCTCGCCAGCCGGATGAGCCTCGTGCGGCGTCCGACCCGCTCCGCGAGTTCGGCGGCCCCATTGGCGCTACGATCGAAGTCGACGATCGCAGCGTCATAACGATGCTCGTCGAGCGCGCGCAAAAACTCGCTCTCATCCGGCACGACATACACGGCATAGCCCTCGTCGCGCAACGCATGGGCGATGAAGGATCGCCCGTCTTCTTCGTTATCGAGCAGCAGGATACGCCGGTCGCGCGTGCGCTGCGGCACCGGTACGGTCGGCATTCGAACGCGGAACGTCGAACCGCTGTCTTGGGTCGATTCGATCGTGATTACACCGCCGTGCCGTTCGACGATCGTGCGCGAGAAGTAGAGCCCGAATCCGGTGCCGCCGATGCCCCGTTCACGGGCATTCGAACCGCGGGCGAAACGGCCGAAGAGTTTGGGAATGTCAGCTTGCGGAATGCCGATACCACGGTCGCGAATCTTGACTTCAACGCCGCCGCGTTTCTCGCGCACGTCAACGTACACCGTTTCACCGCCCGGTGAATATTTGATGGCGTTGCCGATTAAGTTTTCAAACACCTGACGCAAGCGCGCGGGGTCGGCCCGGACGGCGATCGCTTCGGCGGCGCAGCGTATATCGATGCCGCGAGTCACGCTGAAAACGCGGACGATATCGCGCATCAGCGCGACGAGATCGAAGTCTTCGAAGCGCAGGTAGACTTCGTTCTGTTCCAACCGCGAGAGAGCGAGCGTGTCGGTGGCCAGACTTGCTAGGCGCGTGGCACTCGAATTGATCATGCCTAAGAACTGACGCGACTCCGAGTCGAAGCGCTCGTCTTCCGCTAGGACGTCAGCCAGCCCGACGATGGTGGTGAGCGGGCCTTTAAAGTCGTGAGCTAACATCGCGATGAGGTCGTTCTTGACTTGATTGAGTTCCGCGACCGCAGCGCGGCGCGACTCGAGTTCGGCATACAATTCGACGTTGCGGATCGCGACGGATAGGTATTGACCCAACAGACCCAACGTAAAGGTGTCGGTCGCGATGAACTCGCGTGGCCCGGCGGCAATATCCAGAACGTACGCGACCGTTCCCGAAGGCGCCCGAATCGGTACGGCGGCGCGCAGCGCGTTTGCACTGAGCGAAACGCCGTCAGCGGCGATCGCGACGCGCAAAAACTCGTCGACCGCGACGGGAGGATCGGCGCTGCTGCCCAGGTCGTGCGTGTGAGTGAGCGCGCCATTTATCCCGCGGGCCAACAGTCGCGCACTGCCGCCTCCGCTCAGCTCCGCGACGCCGCGCACGAGCGCATCGACGAGCGAACGCGGTTCGAGCGACGCGACGACGTCGCGCGCCACCGACGTGAGCGCGGTGAGCCGCTCGATCTGCAGCTCCAGCGGGATGGCCGGCACCTCCGGCTCGGGCGCCGACCGGGCCGGCGCCCGAGCGAACCGCGCTAGGAGCGTCTGCCGCTTCGCGAGCGCCTCGCTGACCGCGCCCGCAATCGTTCGCAACCGGTCGCGCTGTTCGGCGGTGAGCCGGCGCGGCTCGCGATCCATCACACACAACGTGCCGAACGAGCCGCCGTCGGTTCCCCGTAACGGCACGCCGGCATAAAACCGGACACCGCCACCGGGCTGCGCTTGGGCAGCGCCGCCGAAGCGCTCGTCGAGCAGCACATCGGCAATTTCGAGCAGATCGGCCTGCGCACCGGTGTGTGCGCTCAATGCGACGTCGGGCGCGACCGGCGGCAGCGCATCGAGGCCGGTATGCGCGACAATCCGGTGCCGGTCGCCGGCGATGAGATCGATCAGCGCGATCGGCGCCGAGCATGACTGCGCGGCGAGCCGCGTAAACGCGTCACAAAGTTCGTCGCGAACCGTGTCGTGTTGATCATCGGGGAATTGAACCGGAATCGACGTCTGCATGCGGTGAGCGCGTACGTTTCGCGTTTACAAACGCAAGTACCCCGGCTAAATCACGCGTATTGAGGATATCGGCAGGTTCGAGCCAGGCTCGCCGGGCTTGCCCGACAGCGTAAGCGATGTTGGCTAATTGTTCGGCGCCGTGCGCGTCGGAATCGCACGTTAACGTAACGCCGAATTCGCGCGCACGACGCGCTAACGGACTGGGCAAATCCAGCCGGTTCGGCTGACCGTCGATCTCGAGTGCCGTTCCGGTTCGCGCCGCCGCGGCGAACACCGCGTCGTAATCGAACTCGTAGCCGGGAAAGGTTTCGATGTTCCGGCCGGTGGGATGGCCGATGATCGTCACGTACGGATTCTCACACGCGCGAATGAGCCGGCGCGTCATATCGTCGCGCGAAATATTGAGCGCGGAATGAACGCTGGCAACGACGATGTCGAGATCGGCCAGCACCGTATCGTCGTAATCCAACTGTCCGTCGGGCAAGATGTCGACCTCGCTCGAGCGCAACGAGCGGACCCCGTATTTATCACCGATCTCATGCAGCCGGTCGCGCTGCGCCCGCAAGTCGGCGGGTGATAAACCCATGCCGCCGCGACCCCACGAGTGGTCGCTGACCGAGTGGTACGCATAGCCGCGCGCCGCCGCGGCCGCGATCATCGCCTCGAGCGTGTTGCGGCCGTCGCTCCAGGTGCAATGCATGTGAAAATCGCCGCGCAGATCGTCGAGTTCGACGAGCGCCGGCAACGTGCCGTCGCGCGCCGCTTCGATCTCGCCGATGCCTAACCGCAGCTCGGGCGCAATGTACGCCAGCCCTAATTTTTCGTAGACTTCGCGTTCGGTGCGGCACGTCGTGATGCTGCCGTCGGTGAGATCGACGATTCCGTTTTCGCTCACGCGCAGATTTTTACGCACGGCGAGTTCGCGCAGCTGGATGTTGTGTTCGCGACTGCCGGTAAAGTGCTGCAGCAAATTCCGTACAGGTGCGCGGGCAACACGCGCAGATCGATTTGCAAGCCGCCGGCGAGCCAAATGCTGGCCTTGGTATCGCCTTCGGCTAAGACGGCTTCGGCCCGTTCCCACCGCGTGAAGGCGGCAATCACCGCGCCGGCAGCGTTCGAGGTGCATAAGATATCGATGTCGCCGACCGTCGGCTCCTGACGCCGCACGCTGCCCGCATGCGTCAGATCGGCGGCATCGGTGTTCTCGGCCAGATAGGCGACGATCGAGCGGGCGATCGGCAAGGCTTGCCCCAGCGGTGTACGCCGTTGCCGGCCTTTGTAAGACAGCACGCCGCGCCGCATATTTTCGATCGTTTTCGCTCCTAACCGGGGCATGCCGTCCAGCCGGCCCGCGCTCAACGCCGCATCGAGATCGGCCAGGGACGCGATGCCGAGGCTTTCGAAGAGCGCCCGCGCGGTTTTCATGCCGACGCCTTGCACCCCCAAGAGTTCGACGAGCGTGAGCGGAAATTTCGCTCGCAATTCCTCGAGGTACGCACACGTTCCGGTCGCGCAGATTTCGGCGATTCGAGCCGCGATGCTCTTGCCGATGCCGGGCAATTCCTGGAGCCGGCCGGCGGCCACGAGGTCGGCAACCGGCGGCGCATTCTCGAGCGTTTCAGCGGCCCGTTCGTAGGCCATGAACTTATAGAACGGCTCGCCGGCGAATTCCATGAGCGTGCGAATCTGAACCAGAATTGCTGCGATATCCGTATTCGCGAGGCGCTTCATGACTTTTCCATTCCACGCATTAGCGGATCGTCCCATGTTGGCGCCGCCGGAGCGAAGCTCGCAACGTTGATTCTTAACCCGCCGATTGCCCGCCACCGAGTAAGGATTGGAGTTGCACGAATGGGAAGTTTGACGCATGTTGCGCGCCAATCGTCCTCGCCTGGATGCGACGATTCTCAACTTGCCGGTCGAGAAGATGCGCGACGGTTATTATTCCGATACCTATTTTAATCGCGCGCGCGACATCTTGCGCGCCGATAACCATCACCCACGCGTACGGATGCAAGTGTTTCAACGTCGCGCCGCGGTCTTGTGCGGCATCGATGAAGCCCTGGCGATTCTGCGGTTGGCCGCCGGAACGCGAACGGCCGGCGGCGACTGGATCGACGGTTGGCCGGCCCTGCGTGTCCACGCGCTTCACGACGGCGACGAGATCGGTCCATATGAAACGGTGCTCACGATCGACGGTGATTACGGCACCTTCGCGCATCTCGAAACGTGTTATCTCGGCGTGCTTTCACGCCGCACCCGTATTGCGACGAACGCGCGCGCGATCGTCGCGGCCGCGAACGGCAAAGACGTGTTATTTTTTCCGGCTCGCTTCGATCACCATCTCGTACAGACCGGTGACGGCTATGCCGCCTACATCTCCGGTGCGCTCGGCGTGTCGACCGATGCGAACGCCGAGTGGTGGGGTTCGCGCGGCATGGGAACGGTGCCGCACGCGCTCATCGCTGCGTATAACGGCGACACGGTCCGGGCCACTGAAAAATTCGCGCAGTATATCGATCCGGCGGTCAACGTCATATCGCTCGTCGACTTCGACAACGACTGCGTCGGAACGGCGGTGCGCGTGGCGCGCGCGCTGGGTAGCCGGCTGTGGGGCGTGCGGCTCGATACATCCGGCACGCTCGTCGATGCATCGATCGTGCCGATGATGGGCACCTTCGCGCCGACCGGCGTGAACAGTCAACTCGTTCGCAACGTCCGGTCGGGACTCGATGCGGCCGGCTTCGGTGCGGTGCGGATCGTTGCCAGCGGCGGATTCACGGCAGCCAAGATCGGCGAGTTCGAACGCGGGGGTGCGCCGGTCGACGCCTACGCCGTCGGCAGCGCATTTTTCGATCGCAGCGGTGACTTTGATTTCACCGCCGACATCGTCGCCGTCGAACGCGACGGCAGTTGGGTCGCCTGCAATAAATTCGGCCGGCCCGAGCGCCCGAACGACAAGCTCACGCTCGTCGAGTGAGCCACAGGCGCCGGTATCATCCGCCGCCTGCGGCGTCTCGTGCGTAGAGCGTTTTTACACCTGAGCGGGCGTGATGCTGGCCAGCTTTTCGAGCATGGCCCGATTGAACATGGGGATGTCGCCCGGATGACGCGACGTCACCCAGTTGCCGTCGGTCACGATCGGCTGATCGCGATACAATCCGCCGGCGTTACGAATGTCATCGGCGATCGCGGCAAAGCCGGTGAGGGTGCGGCCGCGCACGACCTGCGCGGAAATGAGTATTTGCGGCCCGTGGCAGATGACGAACATCGGCTTTTTGGCCGCGTCGAAGTCTTTGACGAAACGCTGTACGTCTTTATTGGTGCGAATGTGATCCGGCGACATGCCGCCCGGAATGAGCAATGCGTCGAAGTCGTCGGCGGTAACGTCGGCGACAAGCTCTTCGGCCTTCACGCTCTGCCCCTCGTCGAGGCCGCGCTTACCGCGAATTTTCTGCAGTGATTTCTCGTCGGCGCCGACGATCGTAACGATCGCGCCGGCGTCTTCGAGCGCACGTTTAGGCTCGAACAACTCAGACTCTTCGAACCCGTCGCCGACTAGCGCGGCGACTCGCTTCCCTTCGATATCCATCGCTACAACTTCCGTGGCCAGCGGCTCGGGCCCTTATACCGGTGGCAAAATGACGCCGTACCTCAGAGCCGACCGCCGGTCAGCGCCGCGGCGGTGCGCAGCAGGTACGCGAGTTCCAGTTCCAATTTTCCGAGCGGGTCGAGCAGCGGATCGTCGGCCAGCAGCCGCAACAGCGGGTTACGTTTGGTCATATCGCCCTCCGGAACGGCGTGCCGCGGGTTGATCTCGCGCATATAGATGCGGGCATCATGCCGAATCGCGCCGCTGGGCAGGAAAAACAGCGGATCGAGGCCGCCGGCATAGACTTCGAGCGACAGGAGATCGGTGCGCTGCATGAACTCGATCGGCCGGAGTCGCAACGCGCGGGCGAACGCGGCTAACACCGCCACCGGCACCCGCGCCGCTCCGCGCAACACGTCGGCGACGAACGCCGGTTCAAGACCGCAGGCCTCGGCGAACGCAACGGGGTCCAGGTTTTTTTCTGCCGCGAGTTCGGCCAACTTCGCGCCGAACGCCGGTCCGCCGGCGAGACCCGCCACGCTATCGTACACCGCATCCATCGGGTTCGACCGTTCCGGCTCGGGGCAACCGGCACCTCACCGGGCACCGCACGCGAGTCGGCGAAGGACGCGGGATGGACACCGAGGCGCGCAAGAGCCGGCATCTCGATATTTGTTTGGAGGACGATGTCGCCTCGCGCCTCGATGCCGGGTTCCGCGCCGTGCGGCTGCAGCACGAGGCGCTGCCGGAGTTCGCCCTTGCCGATGTCGACTGCAGCGCGCAGTTTCTCGGCTTCCGGCTGCGGGCACCGCTGCTCATCTCCTCGATGACGGGCGGCACCCAGCGGGCGCGTGAGATCAATCGCCGGCTCGCGACGGCCGCCCAAGCGGCGGGCATCGCGCTCGGCCTCGGCAGCGGCCGGGCGGCGCTCGAGAACGGTGACCTCGCCGCTACCTACACCGTCCGCGACGTCGCGCCCACGATCCCGCTGTTCGCCAACCTGGGTGCCGTGCAGCTGAACTACGGCGTGACGGTCGACGATGCGCGACGGCTGGTCGACCTGCACGGCGCGAACGGGCTGTACCTGCACTTGAATCCGCTTCAGGAGGCAATCCAGCCCGAGGGCGACACGAATTTCCGCGATTTGCTGCCCAAGATCGCCCGCCTGTGCCGCGAGCTCGACGTGCCGGTGCTGGCCAAAGGCGTCGGCTCCGGAATGTCGGCCCGGACGGCCCGCCGCTTGATCGAGTGCGGTATCGCCGCGATCGACGTGGCCGGCGCCGGTGGCACATCATGGGCGCTCGTCGAAGGTCGCCGTTCGGGCGACGTGCAGCGCGAACGGATCGCCGAGGCGTTTGCGGATTGGGGCTTCGCAACGGCCCGTGCGACGGCCGAAATTCGGCTGGCGTTACCGCGCGCTCCGCTCATCGCCAGCGGCGGCATTCGAAACGGTGTCGAGATCGCCAAGGCGATCGCGCTGGGCGCCGACCTGTGCGGTATCGCCCTGCCGTTTCTCGAAGCAGCGAACCGCTCCGAACAAGCCGTCAGCGAACTGGTCGCCGAGTTGGTCGGAGCCTTGCGCATCGCCCAATTCGCCAGCGGCTCGCGGCACTTGGCGGACCTGCGCGACGCCCGCTGCGATTAGCCGTCCGCGGGCGTCTTCGGGGCGCGGGCGACGCTGATCGTTTCTCCCTCGACCCGGACCGCGAACGCATCGACCGTCGCCAGGTCGCCGAGTGTCATCTTGCCGTCGCTGAGTCCGAAGCACCACGCATGCCACGGGCACGTCACCGTAGCGCCCTCGATCCAGCCTTCAGCCAACGGGCCGCCTTGATGCGGGCAAGCATTATCGAGGGCGTAAAACGCACCGCCGACATGGAACAGGGCGATTTCCCGGCCGTCGACGACAACGGTGGTGGCTGAGTCGGGCGCGAGGTCGGCAACCTTGGCGACAGGAACGAATTCAACGGACACGCGCCGGGGTTTACCCGTATGGAAAGAGGACGCCTTGCTTCGAGACTACCGCAACTGGCTGACCTCCGAACTGCATCTGCTGGGCAACGCCAGCCACCATGCCTACTCGTTTGGCCAAGCCAACATGGCCAAGCGCGCGATCGACGAGTTTGATAAAGAGCTGGCGCAGACACAGTACGTCGCGCTCGACCGGGTCGAAGCGCGACGCGCGCTGACCGAACTCGAATTGCTGGCCGAGCGCTCGACGGCATTGACGCCCGGCCTCGTAGCCCTGCGTGAAGCGCTTCGCGTGGCCATGCTCGAGGCGCAACCGCCGGCCGACGAAGGCGTTTGACCGCCCGCACCGGCTTTGCTATGATTCGCCGGTCGCCGTCCCGGACCGCATGCGCGAATCTGGAGACACGCGAGACAGGAGCGCTTCTTTCATGCCCTTGACCAAAGACCAGAAATCCGACCTTTCGACCAAATACGGCCGCGGACCCAACGATACCGGCTCGGCCGACGTGCAGATCGCCGTTCTCACCGCGTCGATCAATCAGCTCAACGAGCACCTCAAAGTGCACAAGAAAGATCACCACAGCCGGCGCGGCCTGCTCATGCAAGTCGGCCAGCGCCGCCGGCTCTTGGGCTATCTCTCGAAAGTCGATCTCGAGCGCTATCGTAAGCTGATCGCCGACCTCGGACTGCGGCGCTAGCGACTTTACGGGGCGCCCGCGAGTTTACCCTAGGCCCCGATTGACGGCGCGGGCCGCCGGCACCGGAGCGGATGCCGAAGCGCCGGGCACCGCTGATAATTGCCACGACGGCCCCCGCGGTCCGCGCGCGAAGCGAATGTTTGGCCCGGCTGCGTTAGACGCAGGCGTGTGGCCGGAGCCGGCATTCGCGGCTCCGCCCCGACGGTTGCGGGCAATCACGCCCGCACCGGATTGGCTTAAAAATCGACTTCGAACGGCGCTGCAAGCGCCCGCGCGGGGATCGCCGGCGTAAGCCCTGGCCGGGGAGCAACCGCGGCCGAACGAGGCGATTTTCCGCGTTCGGACGAACGTATCGCCGTTCAAAGATAAAGAATAAGAACAGTAATGAGCGTAAGCGAGCCTTCGGGCCCATACGCCAAGGAGAATTTGTGCCTGAATCCGTCTCGCTCGAGATCGGGGGGCGTACCCTCATCATCGAGACCGGCGAGCTTGCAAAGCAAGCTAACGGCAGCGCGCTGGTCCGCTACGGCGACCAAAACGTTGTCCTCGCCGCTGTCACCGCCTCCGAGAAACCTCGTGAAGGCATCGACTTTTTTCCCCTGACCTGTGACTTCGAAGAGAAAATGTACGCTGCGGGAAAAATTCCCGGCGGCTATATCAAGCGCGAAGGTCGAGCCTCCGAACACGGCACGCTTAGCGCGCGCCAGATCGATCGGCCGATCCGGCCGCTGTTTCCGGACGGTTTCCGAAACGATGTTCAGATCATCACGACCGTGCTGGCGATCGATCCGGAACTCGACAACGACGTCATCGCGGTGTGCGCCGCCGGTGCCGCGTTGGCGGTCTCCGATATCCCGTTCGACAAGAATGTTGCCGCGGTCCGCGTCGGCCGCGATGAAAGCGGCGCGTTCATCTGCAACCCGACGTTACCGCAATACGAAAGCGGCGGGATGGATATCGTCGTCGCCGGCACCTCCGACGCCGTCATGATGGTTGAAGGCGGCGGCAACGAAATATCCGAGGAAGACTTTCTGGGCGCCGTCGAGTTTGCGCACACCGAAATCAAGAAGATCGTCGCAGCGATCGATACGCTCGCGCAAAAAGGCGGTAAGGCCAAGCGCGAGTACCCGCTGTTACTGAGCGATCCAAAACTCAAAGCATGGACCGAAAAGAACTTTAAAAAAGAAGTCGCGGCAGCCATGCGGGTGAGCGAAAAGCTCGAACGCAATGCCGCACGAGAAAAATTATCGCGTGCTTCCGCGATTGCCAAAGTCGGCAGCAAAGACCCCGCGATCTTGGCGTTGCTCGAAGATAAATCGAACAAAGAGTTCGAGAAGATCATCAAGGCGATGGAAGAGCAAGAGTTGCGCGTGATGGTCGTCGACGAGCAAATCCGTCCCGACGGCCGCAAGCCCGACGAGATCCGGCCGATTTGGTCGAAAGTCAGTTACATTCCGCGCGTCCACGGAACCGGGCTGTTCACGCGCGGCCAAACGCAAGTGCTCACCGCCGCAACGCTGGGTTCGATCAGCGACGAACAGCGCCTCGACGGGATCATGGCGATTCCGAACAAGCGCTACATGCACTATTATAATTTTCCGCCGTACTCGACGGGCGAAACGCGTCCGATGCGCGCGCCGGGCCGGCGCGAGATCGGGCATGGCGCCTTAGCCGAACGCGCACTCGTACCGGTGCTGCCGTCCGAAGAAGACTTCCCGTATACCCTGCGCCTCATCAGCGAAGTTTTGGAATCCAACGGATCGTCGTCGATGGCGTCGGTGTGCGGTTCGTCGCTGGCGCTCATGGATGCCGGCGTGCCGATCAAGAACCACGTCGCCGGCGTCGCGATGGGTTTGATTCTGCACGGCAAGAAACATGCGATTCTTACCGATATTCAGGGTCTCGAAGACGCTTTGGGCGAGATGGACTTTAAAGTCGCCGGGACGGTCAACGGCATCACGGCAATTCAGATGGATATCAAAGTTGCCGGCATCACGATCGACATCATGCGCGAAGCGATGGCCGAAGCCAAGAAGTCGCGACTGTTCATCATCGATAAGCTCAAAGAAACGATTGCCGAGCCGAACAAAGCGCTTTCGCAATGGGCGCCTCGGATGCTCGTGCTCGCTATCAACCCCGATAAGATCAAAGATGTCATCGGCCCCGGTGGTAAAGTTATCAATAAAATTATCGCCGATACCGGTGTAAAGATCGACATCGAGAATGACGGTCGCGTGTTCATCGCGTCGCCCGACGGCGCCGGCGCGGAAAAAGCCAAAGCCATGGTCGAAGCTCTTACCAAAGAAGTCAAGATCGGCGAAACGTATCTCGGTACCGTGACGCGCCTCATGAATTTCGGCGCATTCGTCGCGTTCTTGCCCGGTAAGGAAGGTCTGGTTCACATCTCTCAACTCGCGCCGCAGCGCGTCGAAAAAGTTGAAGATGTGGTCAAGGTCGGCGATCAGATCATGGTCAAAGTGATGGAAGTCGATAGTCAAGGCCGAGTGAATCTGTCACGCAAGGCGGTCATGCCGGGAGCCGAAGCGGCGACCGAAGACGCGGCGTACGTGCCGCGCGGACCGCGTCCGGACGGTCCGAGCGGCGGACGCAACGGCTCGAGCGCCGCGCCGCGGACGCGGCGCCCGCGCGAGTAGCGCGCTTGCGCTGACCGCCACCGGCGAGAACCGGTACGTGCATCCACGTGTGCGTTCCGGCTCTCGCATGGCATCCACGCGAGTTGCGTACCGTACGCAACGCTCAGGAAAATCACAGCTTTACACGTACGTTTAAATGTCGATTAAACCGCGCGACGCACCGGAAGGTCCGCCGGAACGCGAGCGGAACGGGTCCGGGCGCTATGGAGTTTTTGTCGTAACACCTCGACGCATACGCGGTGCGGCCGCACTCACATGTGCGACGTTTATGTCGCTGCTGACGTTCGACGCCCGGCCGGCTGACGCCGGAACCTTGAGCGGCATTCGACTCGATGTTTCGAGCGGGCGCAATACGCGTGTCATTCTTGCGTTCACCAACGGCACGCCGACATACAAAATCTTCGGTAACGACACGAACGACGTATCGCTCATCTTGCAAAGCTCGGCTCGCGGTGTAACGGCGCCCACGACGGTCATCGGACGCGATCCGCTCAAATCGATTTCGGTCGACAATTTCGGCGACAGCCTCAATGTCACGTTCCACGAAGCTGCGCCGGCCAACATCACGGTCGCCCCAGGCTCCGGTCAAACGTTACTGGTGACGATCGCCGCGAGCAGCAACGGCGTCCCGGGACCGGCCGTGTTGACACCACCGCCGATCGCCACGCCGACGCCGACGCCGCCGCAGGGCGAAGCGATGGAAATCATCCGGTTGAAGTACGCCGACGTAAGCGAAGTGGTCGGCTTGTTGGTGGCAGGCCAACAGATCCCGTCCAACGATTCGTTCACCCCACAGGAGCAACAATTCGGCTCGTCCGGCCTGACGGGCGGCGCCACGGGCAGCTTCGCCGGGGGCACCATCGGCGGCCTGAATTCGCCGGCCACCCAAAATTTCAACCAAGTGCAAAATTTGGGCGGCGGCGGCACGGCGCTCGGCCAGCAAATCAACGACAACATCGGCGTCGATCGCCGGCTCAACGCGATCATTCTCACCGGCACACCGGACATGATCGCGCGTTTCAAAGCCAAGATCGACAAAATCGACATTCCGCTGTCAAGCGTCGAACTCGAGACCCAGATCGTCGAACTCGATGACAGCGCAGCCAAGGCGATCGGCATTGACTTCACCAACGCCGGCGGGCCGGTGGCAGCGGTATCGTACAAGAGCGCAAGTCTCGCGACCGCCCAGGGCGGCATCACGTTACAAGCAGCGGTTTACGCGCAGATCACCAAAGGGCTGGGCCGCACGATCGCCCGGCCGCGCATTACGGCACTCGACGGCACCTCGGCGCAAATCATTACCGGTACCCAGATTCCCATCGTGACGTCGATTGCCGTGTCGGGCGTGAGCGCGGTGTCTTCGCAGGTGCAATACATCAACGTCGGCGTGAGCTTGCAGATCCAGCCACGGATCAGCCCGGACGGCTTCGTCACCTCGCATATTTTCTCGCAGGTTTCCAGCGAAACCGGAACCTCGCAGAACTACCCGATTCTAAGTCAGCGCGAAGCCACCACGTCGGCGACGGTCAAGGATGGCGACTCGTTCGTCATCGGCGGTTTGCTGCAGCAGAACGACATCAGCAGCGTAGCCAAGACGCCATTCCTCGGCGATCTTCCGCTCGTCGGCGGATTCTTTCGCAACCGCCAGGATCAGTCGTCCAACACGAATCTGTATATTATCGTAACGCCCCATATCTTGAAGAACGGCGCAAATCCACCGCCGGCCCGGCCGCTGCCCTCGCCGCTGCCGACCCTACCGTCCATCACCCACTAAAACGCCGCCTGCCGGAAGCAGCCCTTCCCATATCGTTGCGGAGCGGGTATACTAAGACGCGCGAGTTCCGCTCGCGCACGATCCGCGGCCGGGAAGTTGCGTCACGCGACGCGATCCGGCGGCGATTCCAGGGGGCTGAATAGGCTCGACGGGGTCAGTAGGGTCGGGAAGGACAGGCAGAGCTGCAGGCCCTCTCAAAACGACTGCACGCATGTAAATGCAAACGTAAACGAACGCTTTAACGCCATCATGGCAGCCTCGTTCCCGCAAGGGCGCGAGCTGGCACTGGCCGCTTAGCATTCAAGAACCCTCCACCCTGTAGGTCCGCGGGCGCAAGTCCAAGGAGAACAGGTACGAGCTGACCCTGGTCGGCTCGGGTTTTCCGGCAGACCTCCTATACCGGCGGTGACTCGACGACCACACGCTCGGGACAAGCAGCGGACGTTAGCCCGCTGACGCCACGGTTCTAGCGACCTAGGAACCCAGCCGGTCGGACCGGCAGCGCGATTCTGGTGAGCGTGCCGTAAGGCCAAATCCAGGAAGCCTGTGATGTCTCGGGTTTGCGATTTCGGACTCGGGGGGCAGTTCCCCGACAGCTCCACCACTTTTCTGCTCCATCCCAACGGACGGGTTCTGTATGCCAACGGACGGTCTCCGGTGGTATACGAAATCTTCAGTGGGATAGGAGCCAAACGAGCTTGCAGGCGCAGGCTCGTTTTGCTTTGCGGCCGCTTGGCGGAACTCGGCGCGCCAGAAAAATGTGGTCAACTCAGACTGTTGAAGGCTTCGATTGAGAAGTGCCTTCACCGTACCCAGACCAGCAACGCTATGCTCGTAGCTCTTAAGGCGGTATTCGCGGCGCCGGCGTCAGCGCGCGTCATTCGCTCTTCCTACGAGAGGTTCTGACGATCGAGTTGATGGTCGATCTTGCTCGAATCGCGTCCGTAGCAATCCGACGCTTTGCATTGGGCGACACAGAATCGTTTCGATATATTGAGGTTGCGCCGCGGGTATCCGGATCATAACCACATGATCGTTGATATGAGCGGGATCTTAGCGGCTTGAGGTGTCAAAATGACGAGCGAGCTTTTCGACATTTGACAAGAGATGTTCAAGAGCTTTAAAAAACCGTGGCCTCCAGAGTGTCGGATTGCAATGCTAACCGCCTTTGATGCGGAATCTCATGGAACGTGCTCCGGCCTAGCACCGACCGGCAATATACGCGGCCGCCGCGCTCAGCTTCGCAGCGGCAGGAGCCAGCTGAGGCGATACGCCCGCACGCCGGGTGTCAACACCGCTTTGCGAGCACGCGCCGAAAGCCCGTGCATGCTCGGCGGCTGCATTCGAGGCTGCACTCACAGTGATCGTCTTTCCGAAAGCGTACCCTCGACGACTGCGATCGACCGATATGCAGGATTGACTGATCGAAAACATCGCGGCGAGCGTGTCTCTCATGCAGCATGGTCACTCCATCCTTGAAGTTCGCTTCGTGACACGCTATACCGGCGATAGATGTCGATGACAGCGTGAACGTAGTAGTACGTCAATTCCTGCGAATCGTCAGCGTGGTGATGTCCCACGCGTGAATTTGATTCGGCGCCGCACTATCTAGGCTACAACAAGCGCCGTAATGCTTTACCTCAAACCGACTTGTCGCCGACAGCCGACAGTAACGTAAGAATTCGCTACCTTCGGCCGATGACCACTATGAGGATACTGCGAATTGTGCGCCTGATACCCTACTTGGCACAGCTTGCCATCGTCGCCGTTGCCGTCGTTGTGCCGATCAGCATTGTTGGAAGTTCGCAAGTTCGCGATTTCAATCGCGCGCTTTCGCTTGCTCGTGGCGAGCGCCTTGGAGTAACTTGCATCAGCCGCGGCTTCAGCATGCTGCAGGAGGTTATCGCTTTCGAGCAACGGCACAATCCTAAGCTTTATCACAACGTCAGAACCGCGTTCCAGTCCTATGCAGTCAGTGGTTGCCCTCAAACAACCGACTTCCGGAACATTTCGATTAAGGCCTCGAAACAATACGACAAAGCGGTGACGCTCGCGTTCGATGTCGACCACTTGATCAACAACATTTCCGATGCGACGAATTTGACGTTCGACTCGGATTTCGAAGTTACTGACTTGGCCGACGGTGCGGCATACGCCCTGGCGGACGCCCTACCAGCACTTGCCGCGGCAGAAACGTCTTCAAATCGCATTGCCGTCGCGAAGAGCGAGGCTACCGCCGCTTCCCGTCTGGCGTTGCTAAACGATAGCGATCTTAACCCGGTGATACAGGCCGAACCCCGGACTGCAAGGCAGTTACGCGTGCCGCAGACTCGTCTTAATGCGCGAACCGCCGCCTACTTTTCCCGACTCGACCGATGGGAAACCCTTACGACGAGGGCGGCAGGTTCGAATGCGACGCAGGCGATGAATGAGACGGTCTCTGCAGCAACCGATCTTTCTCGCGTCATGGCAAATGTTCTTGACGGGCGCCTCGTTCAAGATATTGCTCAACTCGAACGCACGCGCGCAATAACGATAGGCACGGCGTTGATTCTGGTGGGGTTTACGCTACTTATCGTGGTGCTTGTGGGCCGGAACATCGTGATGGGTCATCGGCGCGAGCTTTCGCATCTTGAAGACCTCTCGTACAACGAGGCACGCTTCAAGGCGATTTTCGTCGGTTCGCCACAACCAATTGCAATAACGGATGGCAGTGGCAACGTTATTGAATGCAACGACGCTTACCGAGTCCTTGTCGGCGCACCACTTCATTTCGATGAACGTCAGCCGCTATTCGCGCCGTTACGTTCACGCACTCCTTTAGTTATCGCCGAGCTGTTTTCCCAGACGAACGGCCATCGATCAGAAAACACAAATAACGAACTAAAGCTGATTCGTATTGACGATTCGGAACTTTGCTGCATCGCAACCGTAACCGCAATTACATCACAGCACGGTAATTTGCATTATTATGCGGTAATGTTAGCCGATGTTACGGAGCGAAAACGCAAAGAACGCAATTTACAACGCAAGGCTACGCACGACAAACTTACCGATGTTGGGAATCGCGAGTACTTACTAAACCATCTCGAGCAAAGCCTAAATAGCGCTGAGGAAAGTCCGAGATTCGCCCTGCTTTTCATCGACGTCGACGATTTCAAAACCATCAACGATACCCTCGGGCATCTCGCTGGAGACAAATGTCTGCAAGCATTCGCACAAAGACTTAGGTCATTAACGCGCCCGGACGATATCGTAGCGCGGTATGGCGGCGATGAGTTCGCAGTCCTTTTGCGCGATCGTATGAGTGTGGCAAGAGCTGGCGAAATAACGGACCGTTTGCGCCAACGTCTCGAAGCGCCGATAGAGTTCAGTGAACACGTGTTAGTGATCTCGTCGAGCATCGGAGTTGTCATCGATACCGGAGACGTTCTCGGTATTGAAGACGTCATTGAGGCCGCGGATCGGGCAATGTATATCGATAAAAAGAGCAAGCCCAATCGATCTGTATCAGTTGAGAGATCGAAGAACATTACGCGAGTTTTAAACTAACCGGATCGGGTGACAACTTAGTACGTAGTACCCGATCTGACAGTGCAAGGTGAGATGTGGGGCGCAAGACACTCAAGGTAGCAGCGATGGTCTTCACGGGCTATCTTCCGGCAGCGGATTTGGCAACTGCAAAATCGGCCGCTGCACCGCCGACTCGATACGCAATAACAACAACGCTAGCTACTCTCGTTCCACCCGCGAACCTCGGTATCGCCGAAGATATTGTGACGAATCGCGAACCCCGTGGCGCTCGGAACGTAGGAATGATCTAATTCGGGCACGCTGCTTTCCGATAACATCGAGAGCTGAGCGCCGCTCAGGGTCAAATCGAACGCGGCGATGTTATCTTGCAGCTGGCTGTGTCTGCTTGCACCGAGGATAATCGAGGTAATCCCCGGTTGCGCGGCGATCCACGCAAGCGCAATCTGCGCGACCGGCCGGTTAACTTCGGCCGCGACGGTACGCAGAGCACCGAGCGCGCGCCAACAGCGATCGGTAAAGGTTCGAAACGGCTGCCGGGCGTCGAACCTGCCGCTACCGCTAACGCCGTCGCCGGCACGTTCGTATTTTCCGGTGAGAAAACCGGCGGCCAACGGTCCCCACGAGCAAATTCCAAGTCCGCATTCGCGCGCCGCCGGGATATGTTCGCGCTCGATGCCGCGTTCGATGAGCGAGTATTCCGGCTGTATCACGATCGGACCGGGAAAGCCGTGTGCCGACGCAAGCGTCGCGGCTTTGACCGCGTACCACGCCGGTGCGTCGGAGAACCCAAAGTACCGGATCTTGCCGGCCCGCACCAGGTCGCCGAGTGACTGCAGCACCTCCTCGACCGGCGTGACGAAATCCCAGCAGTGCGTGTAGTAGAGATCGACGTAATCCGTGCCTAGGCGACGCAGCGACGCATCGAGGGCGCGATAGATATTCTTGCGCCCGTTGCCGCCCGCATTCGGATTACCTTCGCCGGCGTTGAACGTGCTTTTCGTCGCGATGACGATGCTATCGCGCAGATTCCGTTGCGCGATATATGCGCCGACAATTTCTTCGCTACGGCCATCGGCGTAGACATCGGCCGTATCGATGAAGTTGCCGCCCGCTTCGGTGTAGGCGTCCATCAACGTTCGTGCGACGTCTTCGGTGGCGCCCCAAGCCGCGGTGCCGAAGGTCATGGTCCCCAGCGCCGCCGGGCTGACGATCAAGCCCGACCGGCCCAGCGTCCGATACTGCGCCAGGCTCACCATGCTAGGCTCAACTGCGACTTGCGTTTTCGGTCATCGATCGTAGCGCTACAACGAAGATCTGCGGCGGTAATCAGGCCGACGGCATCGATCGTTTGCAATTCTCGCTCCTTTGACGTTAGGTACATTCGCCTGCCCGAGGTCACCGCCTCAACCACACCAGGGTTGCGGCGGGGCTGCTCCAAGCGCATCATTTCCAGCACTACCCAGACCTTCATGCCTCGGCGGATGCGCTCGTCCGCGAGCTACGCGCTGTGGCTTGAATCCTAATTACACCAAAACGCGGGTTTCTGATGGTTGTAAAGGAACTACGCTAGCGGGAGCAGCTCGATCGGCAACTCGCGGTGCAGCAGGAGCCAATCACCGGTTTCGGTTAGTGCTTCGTGTCCCAGTTCGCGGATGCACCGGCGCGCGACGTCGAGTTCGGCGGCCGGCGAAGAACCCGGTAGCGCGGCGGCATCGAGCGCGACAACGGCCCGGCCGTAAACATGCGCCATGAGTTCGTACCGTCGCGCATGCTGACGATGCGCCCGCCGCGCCGGGTAATCGTTGAACAGCGCCGCCGCGATAGCGCTCAGGGCGATCGTGAAAATCAACCCGGCGTGCCACGTTTCGTGCTCGGCGACGGCGTCACGAAAGGCCGGCGAGACCAGCGCTGCGATGCCGGCGGCGATGAGCACGATCGAGGCGCCGACGCTCAGGCGCAAGGCGGCCCGGCTCAACCGTTCGTAGCGTTCGCTGCGGCTTTTTTCGCGCCGCGCGGCCCCGGACGACGGTCCGGAGCCGGCAAAATAGGCATGCTGCTCGCGGACGAAGTGGTTTACCGCCGCGACCGCTGCCGCGGCATCATACGCCGTGTGCCGGTCGATGGTGTGTGCCGCGCGAATAGCGGCCCGAATCCAATCCAGCTCCGAGCGTTGCAACCGCAAGTACACGTCCGCGACGGATAATCCGAGTCCGGCAACATGCCAAACATGTTGCACGCGCAAGCCGATTTCCAGCGCGCGATAGTCTTCAGCCCGATCTTGCCAACGGCCACGACGCGCGCGCAAAAAAGTCCAGATTGCGACCCCGGCGGCGCATAGATAAACGAGCGCGAACGGATGCACGTCGGGAAACAGGTGGGCGTACAACTCGAAAGCCAGCGCCGCAACACCGGTTGCCAGGAACAGCCGGGCCAACGCAGCCGATATCTTCTTTTGGTATTCGCTCGCGGCACGTTGCGCCCGCGCCGTTAAGCGCTCCGTCAGCGAGTGCTCGCGCGCACCTTGCTGCAATTCACCCAGCTGCGCACAGTCCCGATTGAACGTGTCGATCCGTCCGTACATCGTCGCGAACGGGTCGCCGGCAGCCAGCGCAGCGACGCTGATTGCGTCCGCTGCGCGTCGAAAACGCAAGCACGTCGCTCCCGCCACGCCGGTCCGCGCGGCCGTCGTACTGCGCGGCGTGTAAATGTGGTAGACCGGACCGGTTTGCGGCGCGTCGATCGACGATGCCGCGCCGCTGTACTGCTCGGGAACGCCGAACAGGCGGAAATCGACGACGTGCGCCGTCGAGCCGGTATGGGCCGACGGCTCGCCGTCCCACAGCGCGATCAAAACGTGGCACGAACGGGCGAGGTGCGCGCCGACGAGTGCGTACTGCTGCGCGCGACATTCCCCATCGGCGATCGCCACAGCGTCGTTGGTACCGAAAAAGGGCATCACATCCGGCGGGCCCGCAGCCGTCGCTACGAGCGAGTCGAAGCTCGCCAAACTCGCGCCGGTCGTGAAGTCGTTGCGATAGGCGTCGGCGGCCATCGGTAACGCCACGTAATACGGGATGCCGCGACGCAGCGCGACCCGCGCCACGAGCCGGTCCGCGCCCTCGGCCAGCGGTGTCAGAACGGCGAGCGGCGTCGATGGGTAGGCGCGTAGAAAGCCATCGAAGACGTTCTCGACAGCCTGGATCAATGCCGCCTCGTCCTCGACACACAGATCGCGATGGCCGGTAACGCCGATCACGATCGGTAGACCGCGCGGCGGCGGCGCGGCCGCGGCACCGGAATGCGACGCCGCAACGACATGGGTCACGCCGCCAGCGCCTCTTCAATAGCGCGGTCTTCGCTCATTCCGGCGCCTTGGGCCAGCCGGTGCTGCACGTCGTCGCCGAAGTGGTGCTCGAGCAGCTCCAGGCACCGCGCGTAACAGCGCTGCGACGCTTGGCCGCGCCCGTGCGCAAGCCGGCTGAACGTCGCCTGCGAATAGCCCAAGAGTAGCGCACCGCGCTCCACATCGCCCGCCAGCGTGGCGACCAGTGCGGCGCAGCCGATGGCGTCGGCCAAGAACAGCGGATGCCGGTCGGCGCGCAACAGCGAGATCGCGTCGCGAGCGTAGCTCCGGGCCTCGGGAATGCGCTCCGCAACGAGCGCGAAGGCGGCCAGATTATTAGCCGCACCGGCGCTCGAGCGATCGTTACGAAGGTCGCCGTAGGCGGCGCGCGCCTGTTGCGTTATGTCGATCGCGCGGTCGATATCACCGTTGGTATAGTCAGCCTCGCCCAGCATGATGGAAACATACGCGACGCCTTCACTCGCGCCGACCGCCGTGAACAGCCGGATCGCCGCGTCACCGTAGCTGCGCGCGTGTTCGATGTCGTTCTGGTCGCTCGCAAGCGCGCCCAGGCCCGCCAGCGCTCGGGCCGCCGTCCAATCGTCGGGAACGGTCCGCGCCAGAGCGAGTGCCTCTTCGTATGCCGTCTGCGCTTGGGCGTATCGCTGCAACGGGGCAAGCTGCTCGCCGTACGAGCACAGAGCTCGCGCGAGCAAAATGGGGTCGCCGGCGCCGCGACATTCGGCCAGTGCATCGTGTGTCGCCTCAATGCGCTCGTAACTTCCATGCGGCAGCATCGCTGCGAGCGCCGATACGATCCGTGCGCTCAACAAGCGGTCCGGGCTCGTCGCGAACAACGTGCGCGCGAGCTCGCACCAGCGTTGTGCTTCACGCGGGTTGCGTAAATACCAATACCGTCCGAGGCCGATGAGCGTGCGCGCCCCCAAGTTGATGTCATTGCCGTCTTCGAGCGCCCAACGCAAGGCGCCACGGATGTTTTCAAGCTCGGTCTCAAAGACCGCTAGCCGCGCGTGCTCGACCGCCGACGCGACCGCTTTCCCATCGCCGGCGAACGCGCCGAAATAGTGTGCGCGCCGGCCGGCCAGGTCGTTCCATTCGCCCGCATCGCGCAACCGTTCACGGCCGTACTCGCGCATCGACTCCAGCAACCGCATGCGCCGGTTTTCGTCCATGAACTCAACCACGACGAGCGACTTATCGGCAAGTGACGTCAGCATGTCGAGCATTGCGAACTCATCGCTCTCGGCATCGGCATCGGCGCAGATCGCGGTTGCCGCCGCGAGCGTCCAACCATCGTCGAAGATCGACAACCGGCGAAACAGACGTGCTTCGTCCGCAGCGAGCAAGTTGTAGCTCCAATCGATGAGCGCTCGCAATGTTTGCTGACGCGCGAGCGCCGTTTTGCTGCCGCCCGTGAGCAAACGAAAGCGCTCGTCGAGCTTATGCGCTAGCTCGGCCAGACTCAAGAGCTTCAAACGCGGCGCCGCAAGTTCGATCGCGAGCGCGATACCGTCGAGCCGGCGGCAGATTTCAGCCACCAGCGCAGCATTCGCATCAGTTAAGGCAAAGCGTGGATCGGCGGCTTGCGCGCGGGCGACGAAAAGCGCGACCGACTCGAAGCGTAGCGCGTGCGCTGCGGTCAAGCCGGCGCCGTCGGGCGGCGCCGCCAATGCCGGCAGCCGATACACGCACTCGCCGATCGCTCCCAGCATCTCGCGGCTGGTCGCAAGGATGCGGACGCCGGATGATGTCCGGACGATCGCATCGGCAATCGACCGTGCTTCGGCGACGACATGCTCGCAATTGTCGAAGATCAGGAGCATTTGCTTCGTTCGCACGGCAGCGCAAATGCGCTCGGTCAGCGGCGCGTCCGTTTCGTCGCGCACTCCGAGTACTGCCGCAACCTGCGGCCCAACATAAGCCGGGCTCGTGAGCGGTGCGAAATCGACGAACCATATTCCGTCCGGATACGCCGTTGTGTCGCCGAGTTGCTGCGCCGCCTTGATCGCGGTTCGCGTTTTTCCAACGCCGCCCGCACCCAGCAACGTGACGAGGCGCTCGTGAGTCACGTGCGCCGTGATCTGCGCGAGAATCTCCGCGCGCTCGATGAACGATGTCAGCGAACCCGGCAAATTGTTCTCGACGCGACCGCCGGGCGGTGGGGGGTCCGCCGTTGCGACCGGCGGCGGCGACGTTCGCGTTTCGTTGCCTGCCGCGGCGGCAAGCACGATCCGCCGGCGCGCTTCGGGCTCGTCGACCCCGACCAGGTCCCAGTACATCAGCGCTTTGAGCAGTCCCGACGGCGCACACGCGCCGATGCGCAGGACGATGAGCCGGCTCTTGCGATTGAGCGGATCGTCGGCTAAGACGCTCTGCCACTCAGCGGCGCAAAAGTCACTCTTGAGGTACTCGGGCGACAGCAGCGCGACAATCCGGGTACCGTCTTCGAGCGCCGCCTGCATTTGATTGATGAAGCTCTTGTTCGCAAACGACCACTGCTGCAGGATGACCTGGTACCCGGCGGCCACCAAGACCTGCGCAATCCATTCGCCGGCCGCGGCGTCACTGCCGGCGCGGCTGATGAACAGCGTTTCGGTTCGGACGTTCGAATGCACGCCCGCGCCCGAACCGGCGTCCGATGAGGCGTCGCGTTGCACGTTCGACGAATTTTAGCGATCGCCGACGCATCTCCCCGCCTGGCCGGACGCGCATCATCGCGCGACGCGGTCGCCGGTCCACAGCGCCAACGCTCGGCGCAGCAGCGCGCGATCGATGGGTTTGGAGAGATGGTCGTTCATTCCGGCTTCGTAGCAGCGCCGCACTTCATCGGCCATCGCATTGGCCGTCAGGGCGATGATCGGAACGGCCTGCTCCGGGCCGGCTAGGCGTCGAATCGCGCGCGTCGCACTGACACCGTCCATCACCGGCATTTGCATATCCATCAACACGACGTCAAACGCTGCGGTCTGTACGGCTTGCACCGCTTGCGCGCCATCGGATACCATCGTCACCGCATGCCCGTCTTTCTCGAGCAATCCTTGCACAACGATCAGATTGACCGTGTTATCGTCGGCGACCAGAACGCGACAGGCAACCGCCGGGGCAGCCCCATCATGACCGGTGCGCGCGGGTGCGCCGGCCGTCGGCAGGAACGCATTGAACCAGAATGTCGAGCCGTTGCCCGGGGCGCTCGTGACACCGATCTTGCCGCCCATCGCGTGAACCAAGCGTTGACTGATCGCCAGCCCAAGGCCCGTGCCGCCATAGTAGCGGTTCGTCGATGGACTCATCTGCGCAAAATCCCGAAACAACAGATGCTGCTTGTCGAGCGGAATACCGATGCCGGTATCCATTATTTGAAATTGCAGTCGCTCGCCGTCATCGCACCGCTCGGCCCGACGGACGGCCACGCTAATCATCCCGTGCGGAGTGAACTTTAACGCGTTGGTAAGCAGGTTCAACAAAATTTGCCGTAATCGGGTCGGATCACCGTTCACCCACGCGGCAACGTCCGGGTCGACGGTACAGTTGAGGCCGATACCTTTACTTACTGCCTCTGAACGAACGATCGACAGGGCACTTTCCACCAGCTCGCGCGGGTCGAAGGCAATCGCTTCGAGCTCGAGCTTGCCGGCTTCGATCTTGGAAAAGTCCAAAATGTCGTTGATGATCGTCATGAGTGACTTACCCGCAGCGTGAAGATGCATGAGCTGCCCGCGCTGCGCGGCGGTCAGTTCGCTATCCAGAACGAGGGTCGCGAACCCGATGATGCCGTTCATCGGCGTCCGAATTTCATGACTCATGCGAGCGAGAAAATCCGACTTCGCGCGATTTGCCGCTTCGGCTGACTCTTTAGCCGCCGTCCACAAATCGACGGTCTCGAGCAAGCGTTCTTTTTCGGCGCGCAATTCGTTTGCCAAATCGTGAATCTCGGTTACATCCCAACAGGTGCCGATCATGCGAACGGGCCGGCCCGTCGGGTCGAGAAGCACCGATCCGTGTGCGTGCACGTAATGGACGTCGCCGTTGGGCCAGACGTTGCGGAATTCGATTTCCAGCGGCACACACGTTGCAACCGCGGACGCAATGGCGTCGAGCACATCAGCGCGATCGGCCGGGTGAAGGCGGTGCTTCCACATCGCTACCGTGGGCGGTAGCGCATCAGCGGCTAGTCCGTAGAGTCGAAACATATTGGCGTCCCATACCATCGTAGCGCGGCCGACATCGTGCTCCCAGATGCCGATACTCGCCGCCGTGGTAGCTAACGCGACACGTTCTAAGAGCCGCAGATTTTCTTGCTCGGCTTGCCGTTGGTCCGTGATATCCTGAAAGACGCCGAAAAGTGCGACAATCTCGCCATCGGCTCCACGCTCGGACTGACCGTGCGAAACGACATGCCGAATAATACCGTCGGGCCGGATCAGTCGGGCCTCAAAGCGATACGCGGTTCCGGCGCTCATGGCTTGCGCGACGACCGTCGCGACATGCTCGCGGTCATCCGGGTGAAACACATCCAAAGCCGACGCCAACGTTGGTTTCTGCGTGATCGGCAAGCCATGCGTCCGGTATATTTCGTCCGACCAGAACACATCGTTCGACGCCACATCCAGGCGCCAGTGCCCGACATGCGCCATCTGTTCGGCCATGAGCATGAGCCGGTTCTTTTCAGATAACGTTGCGGCGGTCGCACGATCGCGTTCGGCAGCAACGCGTAGTCGCTCGGTAAGCTCAGCGCTTTCCGTAATGTCCCAATCAATGCCGAGCATGCCAAGCGCCGTACCGCGATCGTCGCGGATGACCGTTCCTTGCGAGCGTAATACACGGACCTCGCCGGTTGGCCAAACAACCCGATACTCCAGCTGATACGCCGTACCGTTCGCAACGATAGCGGCGACTTCTCGCTCGAGCAGTGCGCGATCGTCCGGATACGTCGTTTCAAAAACGATGCCGTCGAGCCGCAGCTCGTCGGTGCTTGGACTACGGCCCCGGAGGACGAACATGTTCTCGTCCCAGACGACCTTGTCGGTTGTAATGTCCCATTCCCAGGTGCCGACGCGGCCGGCTTGATTGGCCTGCTTGATGCGCGCGATGAGTCGATCGCGTTCGTGCTCGACGTTCTTGCGATCCGTAACATCCTGAATTGCGCCTTTGAGAACGAGCGGTGTTCCGTCAGGAGCACGCTCCACTCGACCCGTGACGATGACGTGACGCTGCGAGCCATCCGGACGATTCATGCGCGTTTCGAAGCGATACCCCGAGCCGGATTTCAAGGCTTGGGCCACGATGCCGGCGATGCGCTCCCGGTCTTGCGCGACATAGGCGTTTGGTATTTTCTCGGTTGGCACCGGGTCGCCCGGACACAATCCGAAGATCCGATACACTTCGTCCGACCACTGCCGTTTTTGCGTGCGCAGGTCGAGTCGCCAGTAGCCGACACTGGTCATTTCCTCGGCCATCGCCATCAACTCGTTGATCGTCGCGAGGTCGCTTACGCGGTCGGCCGACTGTTGAAAGCGCGCGATGCGCCCGAGAAGCGTGACGAAGCCGGCGCCGGCGATGATGATGCACAGCGCCGCGATCGGCGGCACATACGTTGCTCGTTGCGCGTACTCCAAGTTGCGTTGACGCACATGCCGCAGGCTCCGGCTCAGCAGGTCTTCGGCACTATCATCCGCGCGCCGGTACGCATCGAACAGCGCCGTACCATTTCGGAGCAGCGTCAGGTTCGATTGACTTTTCCGGTCCGGCACTGCCGCAATTATTGAACGGAGATAGCGATCGATTCGGCTGTCCAGCGGGCGCAGGTTCGCGACAGCGTCGTCAAGCCTGGAATCGCCTACCGGATCCGCAATCCGCCGGTCTACGCTGCGCACATTCTGCCGGACACGGTAATAACTATCCAAGAACGCCGGATCACCGGTGGCAACGTAGCCCCGAACGGCTGTCTGCTCGTTGACGAGTTGTCGCATGCGATCGTGCAACGACGAACTCATTCCCGCGAGTCGTGCCGAGCGCGACAGCGATATGGCATGTTCGTGTAAAGAGACAACGGACAATGCCGCCAGCGTCGCAACGACAAGCGCGAAGGATAGAAACAGCCAGACCGGCTTCGTTACTACACGAGCCGCGTTCACACGCGCGGAGAAACCAAGCCGATGAAACACTCTGTGTGTATCTTCGGACGACAGCAAGACAATAAGCGCGACACCACCGATACGATGAATTTGCGCGATAGCTAAGTTTGTGTTTACCCTTGCATTGCGCTGCGTTCGATGCACTCGATCCGGCGCACTCGACGAATAGATATTCGGGTGTCGGCCATTATTGTAACGCCGGCTGCCGCGTAGTGGTAATCCGCGTCACGGCTCGCCAACGTGCCACGATCGGATCGTGCAGCGATCTACGGATCGTAGCGATCGAGCCAGCGCGCGAGTTCAGCCGCGACGTTGCGCCGCTGCTCCCAGACGCGCGGAAAATGCGGTGAGTTGGGATAGGTGACCATCCGCACCGTTTTCCCGTGCTCCTTGAGCGCGATGAAGAACTCGCGACCCTGATAGGTTGGCACGCGTTCGTCGGCGGCGCCGTGCAAGATGAGCAGCGGCGTGCTGACGCGATCGGCGAACATGACGGCCGAATAGCGCAGAAACGGTTCGGCGCCCGCAGTCAGCAACCGCGCATCATAGTCCACCTGCGACACGTCGCTCGACATGATAAAGCTTAGCCATTCGGTGATACCGGCGCCCTCGATCGCCGCGCGGTAGCGTGCGGTCTGCGTAACGGTCCAGGCGGTCATGAAGCCGCCCGCGCTCCAGCCGAATATCGCCAACCGTTTGGGGTCGGCCCAACCTTGCCGAATCGCCTCGGTCGTCGCCGCATCGACGTCCGCATATGCCGTATCGCCGAAGTGCTGGTAAATGGCTTGCAGATGCTCCGATCCGTACCCGGTCGAGCCGCGATATTGTGGTTGCATGACGACGAATCCGCGCGCGGCGATGAGGCGAACCAACGCGTCGAAACGCAATTCATCGTTGGCTTCCGGGCCGCCATGCGGTAAGACCAAAAATTTGCCGGCGCCCGCCCGCGCGTACGGCGGAAACGTGACGATCGCCTCGAGCGGTACGCCTCGGTCACTTGTCCAGCGGTGACGGATGACGCGACCGAGCGCGATAGCGGCTAGCTGCGCATCGCCCTCATGGGTGATACGTGTCAGCGCCGTTCCGGCGGCGACAACAACGTTCGATACATGGCGCGGGTCGGCTTGCGCGAAAGCGAGCGTTGCCGGTGCGGCGGCCAAATCGGTGGTCACCGGTAAACCGAGATAGCCGCCGGGAACGCTATACGCAGTCCTCATGACGCCGCCCGCGTAGCGTCCGACGTCGGTCTGCACGCCGTCGGCGATCGTCGTCCAAACGTTACCGCGCGCGTCGCCGCGCACAGCCAAAATCGAGCTGCGGATCGCGGGCGTGCGGTCGTGCGGGCGGCCACCATCGACGCCGACCGTCCACAGATGATCGGGGGTGATCACGTCGGTGCTCGTTGATAGATAGGCCAGTTCGCGCCCGCCGGCGGTCCAGGCAATCGCACCACCAGGGTACGGAATCTCGTTGAGCACCGCGGTAGGCACGACGGCGACGCGCCGGTCCGCCGCGGCCGTGCACACGTCGACCGCGCCGGTCACGCGATGGTAGCCGATTTTCGGCGTTTGCGATATGACCGCGATGCGCGTACCCGCCGGCGACCAGGCGACGCCGCCAATTTGATCGAGCGCCGGACACCACCGCCGCGGCGTGCCGCCCCGTGCGGCCACAACGTACAACGCAGAGCCGGCGTTGGTCACGACGGTACGAACGTTCGCCAGCGGATCGGGCGGCATCGGATCGGCCAGCAGCGCGTAGCGACCGCCGTCCGGCGCCGGGACGATAGCCGCTATGCCGCCGGCAACGCGCGCGATGACTCGCGCCCTGCGAGCCCCGATCCGCAAGAGCGCGAGTTGCGCACGCTCGCCCACATCGAGCGTGCCGTATAGTTCATCGCGCGACGTGGCAAATCCGAACGGGTCGAAGTTTTTGGGCACATGAATCGCGCGCTTGCCGCGCCCACTACGGTCGATCGTGAACCATTCGTGCACGTCGGGGCCGGTCGTGCGCCCATGCGTAACGCGGTATAAAATCGTCCGCCCGTCAGCCGCGATCGCGCGCGGCGACGCGCTGCGTAGATGCTGCCAATCCGTTGCGCTCATCGGGTGCACGGCCGCGGCACTCGCCGGTGCGCTCTGCGCACCAAACATCCACAGACACAGTCCGGCAACGATCCACGTGCGCACGGCACGCAGTACGCGGCCGTGACGGAGGGTCCCTGGACGAGCCGGACGCGTACCGTCCGTCGCCCGAGCAAGTAGGCGCTGCGAGCGGGAAAGCTATTGCGACTCGTCAGGAGAACACAGAGTCGAAGGTCACGATTGCGACGTCGATAGTCGTGAGAAGTGCAGTGAGTGACTCGCGACTGTTGCTCCGCGCGTCGGCAGCGTCACGTTCGCCGTTTGCAGATTGGCGGCGAAGCCGTGCCGAGATTCCGCGCCGAGCAGTTACGCACCGATTGCAGCAGGTAGACCGAGCGCTCGAAATGGTTGAAATCTTCACTAGCTTTCCGCGTTATCGGCGGCTCGCGGGCCAAGCGGCGGCGGACGTGCCGCTGCGACGGCCGCGGCGCCTGCGCACCCTCGTCACGGTCGCGGCGTGCTGATGTCCGACGACCGGCCGACATTCGGCGCCGTTCTGCGCGAGCTGCGGCTGGCGCGGCGGCTGACGCAGGAAGCATTAGCCGAGCGGGCGCGCCTTTCGGTTGAAGCCGTTAGCGCGCTCGAACGAGGACACCGGCGCGCGCCGTACGCGCACACGCTGGGCCTGTTGATGCAGGCGCTCGAACTCGACGCTACGGCTCGCGAGCGCTTCGAAGCCGCCGCTGCGCGCTCGGCGGCGGCGCGCAACGACGCACGCTTGGCGCCGGCCGACGGCGACGCGTCACAATTGCAAACGCTGCCGCATAACTTCCCCGAACGCCTCACGCGCTTTGTCGGCCGCGATACGGAACTTGCTGCGCTGGCAGCGGCGATCGCGCGTTACCGGCTGACAACCATCACCGGGGCCGGCGGCATCGGCAAAACCCGGATCGCTATCGAGTTAGGTGCCGGCGTCCGCGAACAGTATCCCGATGGAGCGCGTTTCATCGAACTTGGGGCGCTACGGGATCCGGCGCTTTTGGCCCAAGAGATTGGCGCCGCGCTGCAACTTCGCGAGCAGGCGGGTCAGGCCGTGCTCGACACGGTCGTGACGACGCTGCGAGACCGCCGGGTGCTGCTCGTCATCGACAATTGCGAGCACGTCGTCATCGAAGCGGCCCACGTCCTCGAAACGATCTTACGGCGTTGCCCGAACGTCACGGTCATCGCCACGAGTCGCGAAGCACTGCGCATCGACGGCGAATTCGTCTTTCGGCTGGCGACATTTTCCGTACCGGCGAAGCGCGTCAGGTGCAGCGCCGAAACGGCGCTCCGGTACAGCAGCGTTGCCTTCTTCGTCGATCGGGCGCTACGTGTCGACGCCACGTTTACCATCGATGACCACAATGCCGGCGATGTCATTGCGATCTGTCAGCGCGTCGACGGAATTCCGCTCGCTTTAGAAATTGTGGCGGCGCAAGTCGCGGTGATGGGTCCAGCGCAAATAGCCGGACGATTGCCGGAACGCTTTTTACTCGCGGAAGGAACGCGAACCGCGGTCCCGCGCCAGCGCACGCTGCGCTCGCTCGTTGCATGGAGTGTCGATTTACTTTCGGCGGCCGAACAGCTCGTGTTTCGTCGCCTCGCCGTGTTTTCCGGGACGTGGACCATCGAGGCGGCTGAAACCGTCTGCACGGCCGATCCGATCGATCGTGACAGCCTGCTCGATCACGTTGCGAGCCTCGTCCAGAAGTCGCTGATTGCCGCCGAAAACGATCGCGACGGACGACGCCGGCTGCGGCTCTTGCAGATGACCCGCGAATACGCCCATAAATCACTGCTCGGCAGCGGTGAACTGGACGCTACGATGGCGCGGCATACCGCGTATATCTTAGCATTCGCGCGACGAGTGGGCTCGTCCGTCGCCGCAACGCCGGACCTGGCGTGGCTCGAAACCGTCGATCGTGAAATTGAAAACGTACGCACCGCTCTCGAGTGGAGCTTGCACCGGCGCAACGATGTCGTTGCCGGCGCTGAACTTGCCGCTCTGTTGGGTCACTATTGGGATTACCGCAGCTCCGGCGAAGGAACGCGGTGGCTGTCGCTGGCGCGAGCCGGCAGCGAGCACTTCCAACCGCACCTGGCCGCACGCGTCTTGCTCGAGTCGGTACGGATTGCGCCGTATTTGGATGGAGCCGACGCGTACCTCGCGCGAGCGCTCGAAGTGTTTAGAAGTCTCGGCGACACGGCCGGCGTTTCCCAGACACTCGAAATGTTTGGTAAGACGCTCATCAATCTCGGCCGTCACGGTGAAGCACGTACGGCGCTGAGCGAAGCTCTCGCGCGTGCGCACAGCTTCGAGGACGGTGATTCGATCGTGCGTTTGACGACGTCGTTGGCATTTGCCGACTTATATAACGGCGACACGGAAGCGGCGGCTGCCGGCTTTCGGAACGCCAGCGGGCCGACGTTTGAGAGTCAGCGCAACCGGGATTCGGCCTACGTTCTGCGCGGGCTGGCGGAAGTTGCATTAGTCGAGAACGATTGCACCACGGCAATCGAATTGGCCCAACGCTTCCTCGCTATTCTCGAACGCTTGGGCGATACGCGCGAAGCCGGCACCGCCCACTATCTCGTCGCGCAAGCGCTATTGGCGGCCGACCGTCTAACCGAAGCCGCCGCTGAAGTCGCCGCCGCATTTGAGGCGCTGCGCGGTTCGGATTTTCCCTTGTGTTATCTCGAAGCAACCATCGTCGCGGCGGCAATCTTCGAGCGCCGGCGCGACGACGTTCGAGCGGTCCGCCTCATCGGATATGTGCAGCGGCGCGCGTCGACATTTCCCTATCGCCCCACACCGCTCATCGGCGGCCTGTTCGACCGCACGGTCGACGCATTGACGCAACGGATGCGCCCGGACGAGTATCGCTCGAACGTCGCGCAGGGCAACGCCTTGGACGATGAACGCGTGGCGTTCGAGTTTCCACCGCAATCGATCGCATGAGCCCGCGGCATCATGCGCAGGTAGCTCCGCTGCTAAATAGAAACGGCGCTACCGTAAGGGGCGAAAGGAGTTAGCGTGCAGCCAGGTGGACAGCCGAACCGGTTCATTGCCGAATACTTTTTGATGTTGGCGCGCAATAAAGTCGTTCAAACCGCGCATTTTTCTTCAGACGATAAAGCCAAGGGCGCGATGACGGAGTTCGGGTTAACGGACGAACAACAGGCGCTCGTCCTATCGCGCGACACCGACGCGGTCAACGCCCGCATCGAAGCGGAAATCCGTTCAGCGAGCACTGAACACGATATCATCGACATCACCGTACCGTGGGACGTAAATTTCGGACACATTCACGCGCTGCCTCCGATCGAAGGCGAGCCCAGCTAGCACTGCAGACCCTGCGGAGCGAACGACTCGAGCGGTCGGAGGTCGTCGATCCGATGGCGGCTGCCGCTCGCCGCGGACGGCGCGTCCGACGCGGCGCGCTCGGCGTTGCGCAGCCGTTCTGGATCGCCGGCCACAATCGCCCCCATCAGGGCCAGCACGGGCAAACACGCCTCCACTTCGGCGGCCGGGACGGCGCGGCGCAGCTGTTCGATCGTCGTGGTCGTTTGTAGCAGGTGCATGATCCGGATCGTCGGCGCGTCGACCTCAAATAGCCGGTAATGGGTCAGGCGTAGATCGGCAATCAACACATGCTGCGCCCGCCGCAGCGGCGGATCGTCGAGCGATTCGCCACGCGCCAGACGCGCCAAGATCGTCGAACCGTCACCCCGGCCGGCGACGGGAACGTAACGGCGGGACAGCCGAATCCATGATTGGGGCTCCGGCATCCCGACGGGACGTCGATCCTCGGCCCGGACTGCGGATCGGGCGCAAATGTACGCGACGGCAGCGACGTACGGGTGGTCGATCGGCCAGCGCGCCTGCACGAATCGCAATAGCGAAGCTGCCGGATCGTTGGGATCGTCGCGAGCGTATGCGGCATAATCACGAAGCAGCGCCGCAAAAGATCCCGGATAGGCTTCGATCAGGGCCGAGAAGAGGACGTGTCCAAGGCGCGACAAGCCCGGAAACCATCGACGAGCGCAATGGTGGGCTCGCGCGCCGGACCACGGTCATAGTAATGATGGCACATGAAGACTGCCGGATCGGCGGCGATCAAGGCCCGATCGTCCGGGTGCAACGCGGGAAAATTGAAGTCGCCGATGTGCCCGTCGAACGCTAAAGAACCGCGGTGCAGCGCGTGCAGCCCGGTGCCCGGTTCAGGCGTGAGCAGATGCAGTTGAATCGTCAAGCCGTCGCCGTACGTCCGGACGGAGTCTGCTATCCGGGTCAAAGTCGCCATTTGATCCGCCGGCTGCTCTTCGGGAAAGCCGGTGATAAACGATACGGTCGTTTTCATTCCGAGCCCGAGCGACGTGGCGACCATCGGATCGTAAAGGGATAGTTTTAATTTCTTGCCGACAATCGGCTGCAGCCGTTGGGAGCCGGTCTCGATACCATAATAGATAGCGGTGCAGCCGGCCTCGCGCATGGTCGCGAGCAGTGCCTCGTCAACGCAATCAATGCGCGCCGAACACGTCCACGAATAGCCTCGCGGCGCAACCGCCGCGCAAAATTGCCGGACTTTACGTTTGTCGACCGTGAACAGGTCGTGCGTTAGACTGAACCGGCGTATATCATACTCGGCTGCCAGAGTATCCAATTCGTGGAGCAAACGCGCGGGCGTTTTGAGCCGGTATTTACGCCCGAAAAACGTCGCCGTCGAACAGAACGTGCACGTAAATGGGCAACCGCGGCCGGCGTCGACGTCCAGAACTCGCAACCCCAGTTCACGAATTGGAAAGGCATCGTATGCGGCAAACGGCAGCGCATCGAGATCGGCCAGAAAAGCGCCGTCGGCGTTGCGCCGGGCGCTGCCGTCGCAACGATAGGTGATGCCCGGCACATCCCGCAGCGGTGAGCCGCCTTCAAGCGCAGCGATGACGGCGCCGATCGTTCCCTCAGCTTCGTTGCGGACGATTAGATCGAATTGATGATAGCGCTCGAGAATTTCGCGATCGACAATCGTGGCGTGCGGGCCGCCGAGCAGAATCGGAATGTCCGGCCGCGCTGCTCGCACGTGTTCGGCAATTCGCACCGTGCAGGCAAAATTACACCCGAGTGACGTAAAACCGACCGCCTGGGGATCGTCGGCCAGGATGCGTTCGGCGACATTTCCATAGAAGGCCGCGTCGAGCTTTAAGCCGTCACGTACGAAGGCCAGCTTCGGATCGTACAACAATACGCGATGGCCGTATTCGCGGAGCACCGCGATAAGCGAAATCAAGCCGAGGTGCGGCTGAAGGTCGAGCTCGAAACCCGACGCCGTCTGCTCTACGAGGACGTTATCGACAAGAGTGATCCGCACCCGAACCTCCGGCACGCGTTTATTCTCTCTTAAGCGCGCGTACGTCGAAGGTTCCTGCCATTGACATCCAAGCCACTACGAAGCGGGACGTTTCGCCGGCACGTACCCGTGCGAGAACGGCATGCGATCGATGCGAAGCAGAACCGGTCACAAACATTAACTTCAATTAACTTAGTGAGTGACGCTTTACCGGAGTTGATAATCATCGTGGTTATATTAACAATCGATTTTTTAATAGCACGCCGGCAATATGAATCGTATCCTTTGCACTATGCCGCTATTGCGACTAGCTGCCTTCGACATAACGGAAAGGTTCGATTCCATACCGCTACAGGGACACGACGGAAAGATAAAGACTCGATACCTTAAACGGTACCGTTATGCTCCTTGGTCTTTCCCAACATACCATTACGAATTTTCCGATGCAAACGGCTTATGACCGATTGCGGGCTACATTGCCTCGATCGGCAACGAGCTACCGGCGTAAGACGCCGGACAAGGGATGCGAGATCAGCCGGCGAGCGGATGAGCCGTCGACGGGCTCGGGCCGGGCTTCGGCTGAGCATGCGCGGCCGCGTGGACACTGTGCGCCTGAACCGAACCGGCGGCTGAGAACATCGAGAGCAGAGACAACATTACGGCAATCATTATAGACGTACCCTCAAAAGACGGAGCGTTTGTTAAAAGCGGTGAACAAATTTTTATCTATCGAATACCAAAACCGCTCGTTTTCTAAGCGAGTCGGTTCGCAGCTTTCCGAGAACGGCGTTGCTCACGCCATCGGACCTCCGCTATATCTAGTGATCGGCGCTGCGGTCCCGGACTTTATAACCGGCTGGGAATTTTTTAAAAGAATATCATTCGAGCGCTACACGGCGGGCGTGGGACCCTTTGTAACCACGTCGGTCATGGCCTCGATCACCTCAGGGTCGAATTGCGAGCCGGCATGGAGCCGCAGCTCGTCGAGCGCGACGGTCGGCCGCATCGGCAGGCGATAGGGTCGATTGCCGATCATTGCGTTGAACGAGTCGGCAACGGAGACGATCCGGGCGGCCAAGGGAATGTCAGCGGCGGTCAAACCATCGGGATACCCGCGACCGTCGAGCCGTTCGTGATGCCCGCGCACCGCCGGCTTGTGGTGCGCCAGCAGCGGAATCGCGGCGATGATCGCTCCCCCGGCTTCGGCATGCTGTCGCATCACGTTCATTTCGCTTTCGGACAGCCGCCGCGGCGCTTTGAGAATCTCCGGCGGCGTGCTCATCTTTCCAATATCGTGAATGAGTCCGCAACGCGAGATGAAGATCGTTTCGGCCGCCGACAGCGCCATGCGTTTACTGATCCGCGTACACCATACCGCTACGGCACGCGAATGCTCGGCCGTGAGCGGATCGGAGGCCTCTAAGCGGCCGACCAAGTCGCCCAACACGACATCGATTTCATCGAGCGTGTCGCTCCCCACCAAGGCGGCCGAAACGCGCGGAAGATTCGCGATCCGCTCGATCTCTTGGGCGACCGCGCGCAAAGCCGAGCGGCGGGCGGCCCAGACCGTTCCGGGAACATCGACCACCTGCGCGATCGTCGATGTACCGGCGGCTAACAGGCGTGACACTACGGGCAGCTCGGCGTAACGTTCGCAGATGCCGTCGACCCACTCCAGCAGCGTCGACCAGTCTTCGTTTCCGACCGCATCCGCGAAGCGCTCGGCGAACGACAGCGCCGTTAATTCAAGGCCGATATTCACTTCAGGCCGGCGTACCGCCCGGCCGATCATGGCCGCCGCGACGGCATAGCGCGCAATGCGAACGGCTTCGGCCAGCGCCCGGCCTTCGCCGTAGAGATCGGGCAACGCCGACGTTGCTTGATCGCTGTCGGCGGCTACAGAAAACGAACGCGTCTTGAAGCGTTTCAGCATTGCGCGGCGCTCTTGGCCAGTGCGACGGCATGGCGTTGACTCGAACAGCCCAGCTTCCGGCACAGCGAGGTAATAACTCCATCAACCGTTCCGATGTCATGCCCTGAAAGGACCGCGATTTCGCCCGCTTCCAAGCCCGCCGACATATGGATGAGAACCTCGCGTTCTGTCGCGGTGAGCTCGCCGAAATGGCCGCGAAACGTCTCGGGCAGCGGCAGCGCTTCAATCAGGCGCCGGATACCGCCGAACCCGCAGCCGTCCAACCGTTCGAGCACGTCGCCCAGTTCAGTCGAATACCGTCCGTCCGCCCAGCGGGCGCCGATGGTTTGCACCGCATCGACGAGCTGCGCGTTGCGGCGTGACAGTGCGCCCGAATGTCGTAGATCGTCGAGGATTCGCAGCACCGCCTCCCGGCGCCCCAGCAGGGTGAGCGCAAGTGCGATGTAGGCTTGTGTAAACGCCGCCGAAGCATCGGCGGGCGCCACGTCGTGCCGCGTCGACTGCGCCCGATCCAGGGCTGCGGACGCTTCCGTGTGCAGCCCGGCCGCCGCGGCATACAAGGCTATTTCCGCGTACCGCTGCGCCTGACGAGCGGGCGTTATTTGCTTCTCGGCTGTCGGCGCGACGAGCCGGTACGCGCGATGAAAATCACCGCTCCAGGTAGCGCGCAGTGCTTGCGCCGGTAGCAGCGTTTCACTCGCGAACACCGAGTAGTCGACGTCGAGCGAGCGCAATGCTTCGTCGAGCCGTGCGCATTCGACCAGGTTTCCGCACAGCACCTCGATCTCGAACAGACCGAGCGTCGCATAGGTCTGCAGATGCCGGCTACCGGCTTTGATGCTGCACGATGCCAGCGCCTCGAGATGCAAGCGCGCCGCATCGACGTCGTCTTCGTAATCCATCGCCACGTTGTATAAGATACTGAGCGCCCGTGCCGCGATGTCGTAGAGATGCGAGGCAAGCGCCGTATCGAGCGCGCAACGTGCGTACGCTTTCGCGCGTTCCGGATCGCGGGCAAAAAACGCGACGTATCCGGCTTGGTAATACACCTTGGCCCGGACGGCTTGGTCGTCAACGGCGACGAGTTGCTCGAGCGCGAGGGCGATCGTCTGGGTCGATTCCTCGTTAAGCTGATGTGTCGCGTAAGCCGTCGCGAGCAAACCGGCCAGCGATACCGACAAGCCCAAGTCGTGCCCGCCTTCGGCAACGATCGGCTGCAGCAGATCGATCGCGTCGCGCCGGTCTTGCCGAACGAGGTCGGTCGCGAACCGAAACACGATTGGTCCGCGCTGATGTGAATCGCCGACGTTCTTGATCGCGTGCCGGAACCACGCTTCGGCAACATCGAAGCTCCCGTTGAGCGATTCGAGACCGGCGCGTACGGCCAGCGCGACGGGATAGGCGGCGAATTCTCGCTCACCCAGCGCGCGCAAGCCGCGATTCACCGCGTCCGCTTCGCCCCGATCCATCAGCTCGAACCCGCGAGCGCTCAGCAGCGCGGCGAGTGGCTCCGCGGCGTGCAACCCGGTGTAGAGTTCGAGCGCATCGAGCCAGCGTCCGACGCGTTCGCAGACCGCTGCCGACGCCAATGCAACACGCGTGAACAGATCGTTGCCCGCAGTCCGTAATTGCTCTTCGAGGAAGACGCGGAAGACCTCATGATAGCGGTACGAACCGTCGACGTCGGCAAAGATGAAAGCGCCGGCGTCGCACAGCCGCTCGAGCAGCGCATCGCTGCGTTCGCGCCCCGCAACGGCCAGCAGCGCCCGGTCGAAGTGCTTGTACAAACACGTCGCGAGGAGAAACTCACGCTCGGCCGCGCTTCGCGCCAAAAACGCACGTAGCGCGAACGGCGTATAAGAGCGAGGCTGTCCGGCGTCGCCCGCAGCGTCCGCGAGCGCCGCTACGTCGCTAAGCGCAAGGGCAATCGCCGCGGGCCAATTCAAGGCGCCCGCACACAGCCGGTGCAGCGTACGGTCATCGATTGCGGTTCCCGTCCGGCCGACGGCGAAACGCAAATCTTCGAATGTAATGGTAAAGTCAACATCGTCGAACGGCAGATCCATCCGATCGTTGGCTAGCCAACGCGCGACGGGAAACCGGTCGGCGGTATCGCCGATGAAAATCCAGCGCAGCGGGGCATGCCAGGTTTGGTCGACGAGCTCGATCAACAGCGTAAAAAGACGCTCGTCGGTCACTGACTCCAACCCGTCGATGATCAGCGCGAGTTCGAGCGATTCGAGGTGGCCAACCGCCCACGCCGCGATGGCACGCGGCGCGTCATCGAGACGATGCATTCGATCGTAGACGCCCATGAACGAGGTGAGCAAAGCGGGCGCGAGGTCGCCCAAGCACGTTGCGAATTCACGCATGAAGCCAAACAGGTCGGCTTCGCCGGTACACAAGGTCAAGCGACGGTGCGGCAGCGCGCGTGTAGTGAGGAATTCGCGCACGACGGTACTTTTACCGAAGCCGGCCGGAGCAGCGGCGATGAGAATCGGAAACGTTGTCGCCCGCTCCAAGCGACCGAAAATGCGCTCGCGCGCCAGTGACAACAACCGCTGGGCCGTCGGTTGCGGCAGCGGGTCGGCGACAGGCAGCGAACATGCCACGTCGTTCACCGCGGGCATATACGAGCGGGCAAACGCGAGCGCGACACTCTTCTCATCGGCACCTGTCGCGCAGCGCGTCGATACGCTTGACGGGCAGCGGCCGCCCATACGTCGGGCGCAAATTCACTCTAATGCTACACCGGCCAAAAGCGTGCAGAACGAGCGTTCTTCACGCGTGGTAGCGTAACAGTTCAATGTTTGCTTGAGAAGCTTGCTGCTGTAAAGACGGCGAAATAAAAGCAACTTCCGGCGGCTAACCTAGCGATAAAGCATTGACGGCGGTACGTTAAGTTGCCTTGCACGCGGGCCGATACCCAAAGAGAGGCATGCCACACGCGGTGTTGCCGCGCAAGATACAACAAGCGATCGCCTTTCGTTCTATGTGTACGCTTTAACGATGCTCGATATTTTACGCTGCCCTGTAGTGGAGTTTCCATGACCGGAGATACCGCCGTGGTGAATTCCGAAGGAACCGGAACGACTGCGTTTCGCGGGACGATCGTGATCGCCGAGGACGACATTACCACGCGTCTGGTCTTGCGACGCGTCCTTGCCCGCGAGCACTTCCGGGTCATCGACGTCGAGAACGGCCGGCTGGCTTGCGAGGCGGTGCGACGCGAGCACCCCGACGTGGTCATTCTCGACTGGTTGATGCCCGTGATGGACGGCCGCGCGGCACTCGAAGAGCTCAAAGCAAGTCGCGAAACGCGCAGCATTCCGATCGTCATGCTCACCAGCTTGTCGGAAGTCAACGAGCGCGTCATCGCGCTTGAGGCCGGCGTGCAAGATTTTCTAAGTAAGCCCTTCGACACGCGCGAGCTCGTCGCGTGTATCGAACAGCAGATGCGCTGGCGGCACGGTCTCGCGGTCGACGCCGACGCTGCGTTCCTAGCCGAGCGCGACGCGCTGCGCGCGGCCAGCGAACGCCGTTATCGGCTGTTAGCCGAAGCGATGCCGCACATGGTTTGGATGAGCGATCCGGCAGGCGGCGTCACCTATGTAAACCGGGCGTGGTGCGAGTTCACCGGCCTACCGCCTCAACGGGCTTATGACGCCGGCTGGGCGCAGGCGATACACCTCGACGACCAACCGACGACCCTGCGGGACTGGTCGAGTTCGTTGGCAACGGCTAAACCGCTCGAGGTACAATGCCGCTTGCGTCGCGCGTCCGACGCAACGTACCGCTGGCACCTGGTACGCGCGATTCCGACGCGCGACGTAGCCGGGACGGTCGTTGAATGGATCGGGTCGTGCGCCGATATCCACGACTATCGCATCGCCAGCGAAACGCGCACGATTCTCGATACGATGGGCAGCATCGTCGCTATTCGTACCGACGACGGATTCGTCGATTATGCGAGCACGTACTGGGGCCAATACACCGGCTCGAATACCGAATCCGCGCTGGGCTTCGGTTGGCGCGAGTTCGTTCATCCGCACGATCTCGACGGTATCGACCGCAGCCGTAAACAGTTACGCGCCGCGCGGGCGGATGCGCACCACGACGAAATGCGCCTGCGCGGCCACGACGGCCGGTACCGGTGGTTTTTGATGCGCACGACGCTACTTCCCAACGAGCCCGGGGCGCCGCGCCGCTGGCTCGATACGTCAACGAACGTCGACGATCTCAAGCGTACGCAAACAGCGCTGCAAAATAGTGAAGCGCGCTACCGCGCGTTGACGGATTCGATGCCGCAAATGGTCTGGGTCACGGACGCTACGCGCACGATCGAATACGTTAACGAGCGCTGGTCGCAGTATACCGGTCTCGATCTTGCGGCGACACAAGCGGCAGCACCAGCAGCGCTCGTTCATCCCGAAGACATAGCGGCGATCGAAGCGATGCGCGGCAATCCACCGGCTACCGAGTGGACCTGCGACGCGCGCTTCCGGCGGGCGGACGGGGCGTTTCGCTGGCACGCGATCCGCGCAGTCTCATTTGCCGGCACGGCCGATAAGACGCCGAAGTGGATCGGCACCGCGACCGATATCGAGGACAGCAAAGCCGCGGCCGCGATCTTGGCCAAAACCGCGGCCGAACTCGAGCACCTCGCGCACCACGATCCGATGACCAACTTGCCGAACCGCATGTTGCTCATGGAACGCCTCGCTCAAGCAATCGCGCTGGCGCGACGCGCGCGCACCGGCTTGATCGTTCTGTATCTGGATTTGGACGGCTTCAAGAACGTGAACGACACGCTCGGACATGCCGCCGGAGACCACGTCTTAGCGGTCACCGGCAGGCGCGTCGCCGATGCACTACGTGCCGGCGATACCGCCAGTCGCGTCGGCGGCGACGAGTTCGTGCTCGTCTGCGCGACGGTCGAAGCCGAAGAAGACGCAGCGCGACTTGCTCAACGGCTGCTGGCGGTTATCGCCGCACCGATCGACGTCGACGGGACGGCGGTGCAGGTGGGCGCAAGTATCGGCATCGCGTTGTATCCCACCGACGGTGCCACCGGCGACGATCTCATTCGCAAGGCCGACCGCGCGATGTACGCCGCAAAACAAGGCGGCCGTAACGATTTCCGGACGTACGCCGACGCACATCGGATCGGCTGAACCCGCGCTCGCACTATTGTCGAGCGCGATGCGACCGCGCGACCGACAATGTGCGCACGAGCGTTGCTCCGTTCGCTTTAAAACAGATTCCAGAGAAACTGGTTGTACACTTCGTGGTGATACTGCACTTCTTCGGATTTGACGAACGTGCCGAGCAGCCGCGGACAGCGATCGGCGCTGGCTTGTTTCAATTCGGCGTACCGGCCCTTCACATCTTCGCCCAAGAGCGTTGAGATCCAATCCGAATTTTTGAAATGCGTGATCGCGTCGAAGACGTTGTCGGGCAGATATTTGCTTGCTTGACGCAGGTTGGGCTCATCGCTGATCGAGCCTTCGAGCCCGGTCTTGAACACCGAGAGTAGCACCATGTACGGGTTCGCATCCGGGCCGACAGAGCGCACTTCGACGCGCGCGCTGCGCTCGTTGCCGATCGGAATTCGGACCATCGAACCGCGATCGACCGCCGAAGCTTTGATTTGATTGGGCGCTTCGAAGTGCGGATCGAGCCGGCGATATGCGTTCACACTGGCATTGAACACAAGACAAGTATCTTCGCCGCGCGTCAGAATACGGTCGATGAATTGCCAGCCGAAGCTACTGAGTTTCTCGTCACCGGCCGGGTCCCAGAATAAGTTCTTGCCGTCCTTGCTGACCGAAACGTTGGTGTGCATACCGCTACCGTTGACGCCGACGACGGGCTTGGGCAGAAAGCTGGCCGTCATGCCCAAGTTGTTGGCGACTTGGCGGCAGATGAGCTTATACAGCTGGATGGTGTCGGCGCCGGCGGTTACTTCGCCGTAACCGTAGTTGATTTCAAACTGCGAAGGTGCGACTTCCGGGTGATCTTTCTCATTCTCGAAACCCATCGCGCGCTGCACTTCCGCCACCGTATCGATGAACGTTCGCAGCGGATCGCCGGGTAACGAGTGATAGTAGCCGCCGGTATTCACATAATCGAACTTGTGGGTTTCGAAGAAATGCTGCTCGGCATCTTCGCCGGCGAATACGAAGCCCTCGATCTCATTGGCGGCGTTGAGCGTGTAGCCGTTCTTCTCGTAATGGTCGTGCGAGAACTTTTTGAGCATGCCGCGAATGTCGGCGGCGAACGGCGAGCCGTCTTTGTCGATCACGTCACCGAAGGCGAGCACTTTGCCGGGACCAAACACGTCCGACGGCGTCCAATAGAACGCGCTCCAGTCGATGAAGAGCCGCAGATCGCTCTCTTTTTGCAACGTGAAGCCGCGGATCGAGGAACCGTCGAATGTTAAGTTGTCACTCGACTTTATCAAGAATTTCTTATCGTAGTCGAGCATGTGCAACCGGCCTTCGAGGTCGCTGAACATTACCGTGACGGCCTTGATGCGCTTCTCGTCGACGAGGTACTTGATTCGCTTCTCTTGGAGCTCGTGCATCGCCACGCGATTCTTGCGCTCTTCTTTGGCGGCGAGATTGAGCTCTTCGAGCTCGCCGTACGGCAGCTCGAGAAAATCGCGTAAGTTGGTCGTCATATCAGGTTATGGTACTCCTTGACGTGCCCGGGACGGAGGCCGCAAATAGCGCTACCCCGGCAGAACGCTGCGTAGTTAGCAGCCCAAAGCCGGATTCCTCGGGTCAGATGGGTGACCGAGCGGTTGAAATTTCGCTAAAAGAACAAAGGTTGTTGAAGGCCAGGTTGGGCGCCGAAAACTACGGAATATCTCCCTTGCAGTCCGGCAGACTTCCATCGCTCCATCGACTATGAAGGATACGACATTGCACACGGATCGCGTTTTTGCCGGTGACCTCCGGTTACCCGGGTGTCGCACGTGATCGCTCGAGCCGTTATCGTCGCGTTGCTGCTGTGCGCCATCGTGGTTCCAATCGTCCTGGCGGAAAGCCGGCGCTTTCGCCCGCGGCGCGCCAAGGCCGTCCCGGCTGCCGTTGTCAAGCGCGACGCCGCGCCGAAACCAGCGCTGCGCCTCGTCGTGAATAAGAACGATATGGACCGCGAACTGGCCGCGCTGCTGGCCAAGAATAACGGAAAGACGGCCGAGCCGGACGAGTAAGGCCGTGCGCCTGCAGTCGACCGGCCTGGGCTTGGCGCTGCTGGTCGCAGCGTGCGGTCCGGCGGCGTCGCCCGAACATTGCGACCCGCAGGCGATCCGTGCCGTGCAAGCGGCGCGAGCCAATCGGTCCGAGGTTACACTGTGCGGGACGGTCGTGCGCGTCGGCCGGATCCGTCGCACACGGAGCGGCGCGCATCGAATACTGGTGGTCGACGTTGGCGCCGGCGACCGCATCGACATCGATGCCAACATCGACGTCATGGGCAACTTCCCGGTCCGTGCCGGCGAAACGACGGTCGTGCGCGGCGAATATTACTATGACGCGCCCGGTCGCGACGGCGTGCACTGGACGCATCGCACCACGCACGGCACTCACCCGGCGGGGTTCATCGTCCTCGCGGGCGTCACGTACCGCTAAGCCGGCGGCAGCTACCGGTGGGCACGTCGATCGAGAAAGGCGCACGTCAGCGCGGCGGCGCCGAGGAGCATCGCAACGGCGACGGCCGGCGTCTTGTCGGCATAGTGAAATGGAACCGCGCCGACGAGCCCGATCGCCGCCACGATCGTCAGAATGCGCGTGCGTTGCGAATACATGACGCCGCCGCGCTTACGAATCATGTAGAGAAAAAATACGTACAAAACGAGACCTGCGATTTCGTAAGGATAGCCGGCATCGATAATGGCGTTCATCGGTCGATACTCCAATCGGCGGCGTTCCACGTCGGACCGAACGCGTTGGGCGCAAATCCGTGTAGCCGCCGGCCATACGCGTAGACATACGCCGGATTAAATAAGTAGATGATTGGGACTTCAGCGGCAACGCGGCGCTCGATGCGCGCGTAAAGCGCCGCGCGCACGGTCCGATCCGGTGTCGCAATAGCGTGCGTTTCAAGCGCGTCGACGTCGCGATCGCACCAGCGCATGTAGTTGGCCGAACCATGACAGGCGAGCAGAAAGCTGTCGTCGGGATCGGCGCCCATCGGCCAAGGCACGTACGCCAGATCGAACGCGCCGAGCGCCAGCGTTCCACCTTGCGACGCCGGCAAGAAAAGCTGCGCGTTGGAGATCGATTTAATCGTTACGGCAATTCCACGCGCCGCAAGTTCGCTTTGAACGACGGTTGCGACGCGCACGCCGGTCGTCGTCTCAGGAAATTGTACGTAGGTGAAGGCCAGCGGCCGGCCGGCACGCGAGCGCAGGCCATCCGCACCGCGCAGCCAACCGGCGGCATCGAGCAACCGGTCGGCGGCGGCCGGATCGTAGCGTGGCAGATGCGCAGCCGGATCGTGAGCCCACGATGTTAGTGGTTGGGCGGTATCGATAACGGGATAGCGGCCGTACGTTATTTTGGCACTGATTCCGGCGCGATCGATCGACGCGGCCAATGCCCGGCGGACACGAACGTCATCGAGTGGCGGATGCGTGGTGTTGATGGCGATGCCTGCGACGAGCGCTAACGGAGCGACGGCATACGCGAGGTCGTGTTTGTCCGTTAACGCGGCGGCCTGTGCGGGAGCGATGAGGTTCCAGTCGATGGCGTCGCTGCGCAATAAGGTCAAATTCGTGCCCGTATCAGGTACGATCTGCAGTTCGAGGTTTTTTGCGCGTGGGACACCACGCCAGTACGCCGGATTGGCCTCGTACCGCAAGCGCTCACCGCGATCCCAGCGCACGAAACGAAAGGCGCCGTTGCCGACCGGGTGGGCGCCGAAGGCGCTTTGGCTCAAGTTCGCGACGCCGGCCAGCAGATGCGCGGGCAGCACGAATTGCGGTGCTGTTCCGTAACTAAAGAACGTGGCGACGGCCGGCGCCCAAGCGGCGCGCAAGGTGATGCGTACGGTGAAGTCGTCCAGCCGCTCGGCCTTGAGAATGCGGTCGTACCCTTCGCGCGAGCGGACCGGATTGCGACGGTCGACGATGGCCGCTAACGTAAAGAGGACGTCGGTGGCCGTAACCGGCGGCCCGTCTTGCCAACGAACACCGTGGCGCAAATGGTAGGTAATAATTTTACCGCCGGCGGTTACGTCGCCGTTGGCGACGGTCGGAACGCGCGTCACCAGCACCGGCACCGCGCGGCCGCGCGCGTCGACGTCGATGAACGGCTCGAAGGCCAGCCGGGCAACCTGCTGCTCTACGCTTGCGGCGTCCACGTGGGCGAAGAGCGGATCGAGCGTTGCCGGGTCGGCCGCCAGATTGAAACGCACGGTCGATTCGGTCCGCGCAATCGGCTGCGCCGTCGGACTGCAATTCGTGACGGCGATGCCGAGAAAGCCGCAGATCAACGTACACGCGACGGAGAAGGGGCGCATCTCGCATAGGCGTTCCGCCGAGTGAGCGACGGCTCCGCTTTGGCCGATGCCTTTATGAACGTTTCGAGGTTCTACTGCGTGTTATGCCGAAATACTCGCTGCTCATGAAGGGTTCGACCGTTGATTTTCACGCATGCTGAGCTCGATCCGCTCGATCTGCAGCTGGTTGAGGCATTGCAACGCAATGCCCGCTCGACATTCGCCGAATTAGGGAACATCGTCGGGCTCAAAGCGCCGGCCGTTCACGAACGCGTCAAGCGGCTCGAAACGCGCGGTTACGTGCGCGGCTACGCGGCCCAAGTCGACAATCGCCGGCTGGGCTACGAACTCATGGCATTCGTCGGGGTGATTACCGCGGCGGAAAAGACGTACGATGAGTTCACCGCGCAAATCTCGACCTTGCCTGAGGTACTCGAGATGCATAGCGTCGCCGGCGACGAGACGTTTCTGCTCAAAGTCGCGACGCGCTCGACCGCGCATCTCGACGACTTTCTCTCGCGCATCAAGCGCATTCCCGGCATCGCCCGGACGCAGACGACAATCGTATTGTCGACGCCGTTCGAACGCCCCGGCGTGGTTGTCGTCGAGCGGACACCCGCGAAGCGATGAACGCGCCCAGTATGCCCTGCCGCTTGGGCAGCCACCGTGTGCTTGCGCCGGCGGGAGCATTGCCGCAGGCCGCTTGGCGGCTCGATAATACACCGCTTGCGCAGGCCAACGAAATTTTGTGCGCGGTCGACGTACTTAACATCGATTCGGCGTCATTCCGGCAAATCGCCGGCGCTTGCGACAACGACCCCGACGCCGTCGGCGCGCATATCGCCGCAACGGTTGCCGAACGTGGCAAACAGCATAATGCCGTTACGGGCAGCGGCGGGATGTTCATTGGACGCGTGCTGGCCATCGGCGCGGACCTCGCCCGTCGCGGCGACATCGCCGTCGGCGACCGGATTGCGTCGCTGGTTTCGCTGACGCTCACCCCGTTGTGCATCGATGCCGTCGGGCGTGTCGATATGACCACCGGCCGTATTTGGATCGACGGTCGGGCGATCTTATTTGAGACCGGATTGTATGCTCGCTTGCCGGGCGACATCCCTGACGACGTAGCGCTCGCTGTACTCGATGTCGCGGGTGCGCCCGCCCAAGTCCGCCGCCTCGCGCAGCCCGGCCAGACGGTGTGCGTTATCGGAGCTGACGGCAAGTCGGGGATGCTGTCGTGCGTTCAGGCACGCGCACGCGTGGGACGCGCCGGGCGCGTTGTCGGCATCGTTCCCGATGCGACAACGCAAGCGGCGGTGCTGCTGCTCGAGCACGGTTATGCCGATACGCTCGTCGAGGCCGACGCGCGCGACGCGCTGACGATCGTCGCCGCGCTGCCTCGCCATCTACCGGACCTTGCCGATGTCGTCGTCAATTGTGTCAACGTTCCGGGCACCGAACTCGCGTCGATTTTATGCGCCCGCGACGAGGGCGTCGTGTATTTCTTCTCGATGAGCACGTCGTTCACGGCGGCGGCGCTCGGCGCCGAGGGCGTCGCCAAAGACGTCACCATGATCGTCGGCAACGGCTATGCCAAGGGCCATGCAGCGACCGCCCTGCAAACGCTGCGCGATCATCCGCCGGTTTTGGCGTATTTCACGCAACGCTACGGCACTCCAGTGGTTTGAAAGGCTTTACGATTCATGCTCGCCATTGACACACCCCGCCCGATCAAACCCCCCGTCGACCCGGCCACGCTCGCCTATCGCACGCTTCGCGACGGCGAGTTTTGGCGTACGATTCCGGCTTACGCGAATGTCGATGAAGCCACGTTTTCCGATCACATCTGGCAAGGCCGGCAATCGATCAAGACGCCTGGTGAGCTGCTCGAAACGATCAAAGATTTGGTACCGGCCGCATTCTTCGACGATGCGCGCGAGGGTTTCCGGCGAGCGCCGATGGCCGTGCGGGTGTCGCCGTATCTGATCGCTTCGATCGACTGGCAAGCACCGTATACCGACCCGATCCGGCGTCAGTTCATTCCGGTGGCATCGCAATTGCTGGCCGACCATCCGCGGCTAACGTTCGACTCGCTACACGAGCAGGACGATTCGCCGGTCCCCGGGCTCATTCACCGCTACACCGACAAGGCGCTGTTCTTACCGCTCAATACGTGCCCCGTCTATTGTCGCTTTTGCACGCGTTCTTACGCGATCGGTCCGGACACAGAAGAAGTCGAACAGAAAACACGGCTGGCCAAGACGCCGAAAGATTGGCAGGACGCGTTCGACTACATCTCGTCGCGACCGGAGCTCGAAGATATCGTAATTTCGGGCGGTGACACCTATCAACTCGCACCCAAGATGTTGAGCCTCATCGGTGACGCGCTGCTGGCGATTCCGCACGTGCGCCGGATGCGCTTCGCCACCAAGGGCCCGGCAGTCATGCCGATGAAAATTCTGACGGATGCCGCCTGGACCGATGCGCTGACCGCGATCGTCGACCGCGGACGCAAGCTGGGCAAAGAAGTCGTGCTGCACACGCACTTCAATAGCCCCAATGAAATTAGCGCGATTACACAGCGCGCCATGAAGCTGTTGTTCGAGCGCGGGATTTACGTGCGCAATCAGAGTGTGCTCATTCGCGGCGTCAACGACGATATCGCGACGATGACGACGCTCGTTAAGCGGCTCGAATTTATTAACGTGCATCCGTATTATGTCTACATGCACGACCTGGTGAAGGGCGTCGAGGAAATGCGCACGTCCATTCAGACGGCAGTCGACCTGGAGAAGCACGTGCGCGGGACCACCGCCGGCTTTAACACGCCGCTGTTCATTTGCGATGCGCCGGGCGGCGGCGGCAAACGCGATCTGCATAGCTATGAGTACTACGATCGAGAAAACGGAATCGCGGTGTATACGGCGCCTAGCGTGAAGCCGGGCAAATACTTCTTGTATTTCGATCCGATCGACACGCTGTCGCTCGAAGCGCAGGTCCGTTGGCAATCGCCCGCCTTGCAAGAAGCGATGGTTGCCGACGCACTCGCGCAGGCCGGCGGTCGAGTCGAGGCGCTGGCCTAAGCGATGCACGCCGCCGGGCGCGTCATTCGCTGGTGCGTCTTTTGCGGATCGTCAGCAGGGCTCGATCCGCTTTACCGGCAGATCGCGACGGCTACCGGAACGATGCTGGCGAGCGCCGGTATTGAAGTTGTGTATGGAGGCGGTAACGTTGGGCTGATGGGCACGGTCGCCGACGCGGCGCTGGCCGCAGGCGGTAAGGTCACCGGCGTTATTCCCCAATCGCTGGCGGCGCGGGAAGTCGCGCATGACGGCATCACGCAACTGTATGTCGTCGATTCGATGCACGAGCGCAAGGCACTCATGAATCAGCTATCCGACGGCTTCATCATGTTGCCCGGCGGCTTTGGGACGTTCGAGGAATTCTGCGAAGTGGTAACGTGGGTGCAGTTGGGCATCATCGCTAAACCGTGCGTCGTGCTCAACGCCGGCGGTTACTACGATCCGTTACTTTCGATGTTCGACCGCGCGCATGCCGCCGGCTTCATCAACGCGCGCAATCGTGGCATCGTTGAAGTTGTTGCCGATGTGGAACAGCTCGCCGCGTTCATCGGCGCGTTTAAGTATCCGTAGTTCGGAACGCATCCGGTACTCCGGCCAAGTAAGGGCTTTGCGCCAGGGGTGGTTCGTGTCGATCTGATGACGGCAGCGCAACACAGCAACGGGAGCCTTCCGGCGCCAAACGCGATGCCGGTGCACGCGACGCTAGGCCGACTGCACATAGGCGTGACAGGCGCGAGGGCTAGACGCGGCTTAACTCCAGAGATGCCACACATCACCGGCCTAGTCGAAACGGCCTTGTACGTCGACGATATGGCTCGATCCGCTGACTTCTTCGAACACATTGTCGGCCTCAAGCCGATGCTGCGCGGCGAACGACTGACGGCCTTTGACGCCGGCAACTCCGGCGTGCTGCTCGTGTTCAAGCGCGGCGCCTCGCTCGCCGACATGCCGTCCCCTTCGGGAACCGTTCCGGGCCACGACGGCAGCGGACCGCTGCACCTGGCCTTCGCCATCGGCGCTGATTCGTACGACGAGTGGTGCGCGCATCTCGCCGAACACCACGTCGCGATCTCCAGCGAAGTGCGTTGGCCGCGTGGCGGTCGCAGCGTCTATTTCCACGATCCCGATGGTCATGTGCTCGAACTCGCAACACCGGGATTGTGGGAGAACTATTAAGTCGCGGGCGACTCAATCCTCGACGAGCGCCGTGCGCACGATGCGTTCTTGCTCGACGGCATGCGCTCCCGGATAGCCTTCCGACGGGCTCGCGCGATACGGCCGTCCCACATACTCGACATCCGTGAGATGCGTGGGCAGATCGTCCATGATGCGCCGCCGCACGTGCGCGCGAGCGCCCATATTTTTCGGCTCCTCTTGAACCCAAATGATGCGCTTGAGATTGGAATATGATGCGATCAGCGTTAAAAGCGCGGCCTTGGGCAGCGGCGACAATAATTCGACCCGAACCACGGCCGTCTTCTGCAACTCGCCGAACGCCGGAGACGCGGCCAGGTCGTGATAGATCTTACCGCTGCACAAGAGCAGCCGTTCCACGGCACCCCGATTTTGGGCGAACCGCGCATCGTCGATCACCTCACGGAACGAACCGTCGACGAGTTCGTCGAGCGTTCCATACGCGGCGCGGTTGCGCAGCAATGATTTAGGCGTCATGACGACGAGCGGATACGCTCGCGTCGATTTCGCTTGCGACCGCAGCAGATGAAAATACTGGCTCGCCGTCGAGCAATTCGCAACGCGAATATTGCCCTCCGCCGACAGCTGCAGAAAGCGCTCTAAGCGCGCGCTGGAGTGTTCGGGACCGGCGCCTTCATAACCATGCGGCAGGAGCAACGTGAGGCGCGTATCTTGACCCCACTTCGCAGCCCCTGCCGCGATAAACTGATCGATGATAATCTGCGCGCCGTTGTTGAAATCACCGAACTGCGCTTCCCACAGGATGAGCGCGTTGGGCAGCACGCCGCCGTAACCGTACTCGAAGCCTAAACACGCATACTCCGAGAGCGGCGAGTTGTAAATCTCAAACGACGCCTTGGCGTCCGCGATGTTTTGCAGCGGTACGTATTTTTGATTCGTGCGCATGTCGTGCAGCACGGCATGGCGGTGACTGAACGTGCCGCGTTCGACATCCTGACCGGTCAGCCGGATCGGCGTGCCGTCACCGAGCAGCGATGCGAAGGCGAGCGCCTCCGCCAGGCCCCAATCGACCTCGCCATCAGCCTGCAACGACGCCTTGCGCTTGAGGAATTGCCCCTGCAGCTTCTTATTCATCTGGAAGCCCTCGGGCGGTTCTACCACGGCGTCGGCATAGCGCACGAGCCGCTCGCGATCGACGCCCGTGTTGGGTGCCAAATCGACGTGCGAGTTCGACGGCTTCGCGCCGATGAATTTCTTCTGATTGCCTTCGCGCACGTTGCGATGCGCTTCGGTCAAGCGGGCGTTGGCGGCATCCTGCATCGCTTTGACGTCGTCGGCGGCGATGACGCCTTGCGCCACGAGTTGAGCTGCGAACAGCTCACGCACCGTTGGATGCGACTTGATCGCATCGTACATGATCGGCTGCGTGTACATCGGCTCGTCCTGCTCGTTGTGTCCAAAACGGCGATAGCCGATTAAATCGATGACCGTATCGCGCCCGAATTTGGCCCGGTAATCGATGGCCAAGCGGACGGCCGCTATACACGCCTCGACGTCGTCGGCGTTGACGTGCACGATCGGCACATCGTAGCCTTTGGCTAAATCCGACGAGTAGCGCGTCGATCGGCCTTCCTGCGGATCGGTGGTGAAGCCGACTTGATTGTTGGAAATGATATGAATCGTACCGCCGGTCGAATAGCCGGTGAGCGCCTGCAAATTGAGCACTTCTGCGACAACGCCCTGCGCGGCGAACGCCGCATCACCGTGAATGAGGATCGGCGCCGCGGTGGTGAAATCCAGCGTCGGCGGGTTCGATACGTGATCGGTCTGCAGCGCGCGCGTGATACCTTCGACGACGCCGTCGACCGCTTCGAGGTGCGAGGGATTATTGGCGAGCTTCACGTTGATCTTGGTACCGGCCGGCGTGTAGTACACACCGTCGGCGCCGTGGTGGTATTTCACATCACCCGTGACGTCGTGTTCTTCATCAGGTTCCGGATCGGCCGTTTTCATCGCGCCCGCCTCGAATTCGGCGAGCAGTTCCTCGTACGGACGATTGACCACGTGCGCGATCGTCGACAGCCGGCCGCGGTGCGCCATTCCCAACACGGCGTTGCGCGTACCATCCTCGGCGAGCATGCTGATGATCTCTTCGAGCATCGGCACCATCATGTCGAGCCCTTCGATCGAGAACGTCTTCTGCGACAAGAATTGCTTGCGGAAATAGCGCTCCATCGTTTCAACTTTGGTCAACCGCTCGAGCACTTGCACTTTGCGCTGCGGCGTCAACTCGCGCCGGTGATAGCCGCTCTCGATATATTCGCGTAGCCACTCGCGTTGCGCCGTGTTCGAGATATGTTCGATCTCGTATGCGATGGTCGACGAGTACGTTTCACGCAGGCGCGGCAACACGTCCGCCAGCGTGTTTCCCGGGAGTTTGACTCGCAACACGGAGGCCGGCACGGCGCTGAGCAGCGCCGGCGTCAAGTTGTCATAGCGTGGACTCAGCGACGGATCGCCCTGCGGTTTGACGCCGAGCGGGTCGAGGGTCGCGGCGAGATGGCCGTGGCGCCGATACGACGACACGAGCGCCATCCCGGCCGCGATCACGCGCGCCATTTCGTCAGTGGCCGGTTGGCTCGCGTTTGCAACAGCGGGCGGAAGCGCGGGCGCCGCCGCGACATCGGCCACCGGGACAGCAACAGCCTGGACCGGCGTTGCCGTTCGCGCAAGAGCGAAGCCGGTAAAGATCTGCTCGTAGAATTCGTCGGCGCCGGCCAGCAATTCATCGATGCGTTTGAGAAACTCGCCCGACTGCGCGCCCTGAATGACGCGGTGGTCGTAAGTCGAGGTCAGCGTCATGACCTTTTCGATTCCCAAGCTTGCAAGCGTCGTTTGCGGCGCGCGCGCGAAGCCGGGCGGCACCCCGATCGCGCCGGCCGCGATGATCGCGCCCTGACCGACCATGAGCCGCGGCACCGACGCGATGGTGCCGATTCCACCGGGGTTCGTCAAGGTGAACGATGCGCCGGTCTGTTCTTCGACGGACAGCTTGCCGTCGCGCGTCTTGGCGACCAGCTCTTCATACTTTGCGCGGAACGCCACAAAATCGAGCGCCGCCGCATTTTTGATCACCGGTACGACCAGCGAGCGCGTGCCGTCCTTGCGCTGCGAATCCACCGCTAACCCGAGGTGTATACCCGCCTCGACGCGTTGCGGCTTGCCGTTAGCGCGCCGGAACGCAACGGTCATTGCCGGGTGAAGCGTAGCGGCCTGGACGATCGCGTACGCGATGATGTGGGTGAAGCTGATTTTCTGGGGCCGGCCCGCGACTTTGAGCGCCGCGTTGAGTTCGCTCCGGCGCGCTTCGAGCATCCCGACACCCAAGGTGCGGAACGACGTGGCGGTGGGGATGGTCAGCGACGCATCCATGTAGCCGGCCAGCGTGGCAGCGGAGCCCTTAAGATCGGTGACCGCCGTTTGGGCGGCAAGCGCCGGAAAGACCACGGCCGGGGCCGCTGTCGCACTCGCACCGTTTGTGCCAAGGCCGCCGACCCGAGGGGCGCCGTTTGCGCCGGCGCGGGCCCGATCGACGTCTTCGCGCAAGATCAGGCCGTCGGGGCCGGTGCCGGTGATCGCCGCCAGATCGATGTGATACCGGGCCGCGATCAACTGGGCTTTGTGCGAGGCGACGCCACTCCCGTTGGCAGCACTGGTACCGTTGGCACCCGACGCGGCCGTACCGTTTGCCGACGGCATCAACCCGGCGGCCGCTTGCGGTCGCGCGGCTGCAACCGGCGGTGCCGGCGCAGGCTCATCCCAGACCGGCGTGAGGTTTGCCGTCGGCGCGTCCGCGGCGCCCTGCTCCCCCGCCCCGGGCTTGTGTGCCGTCGGATCAATTTCAGCCAGAATCGTTCCGACGCCGACCGTCGCGCCCTCGCTGCCGTGCAAGGCGGTAACGACCCCGGCGACCGTCGACGGCACTTCAACGTCGACTTTATCGGTCGTCACGTCGACCAAGGTCTCGCCTTCATCGACCCACTGGCCGACCTTCTTGCGCCACTCGACGATCGAGCCTTCAGTAACCGACTCGCCCATCTCGGGCAACGCTACTTTTACCAACGATTCGAGCACGCTATCTCCTACTGACCGGCCCCGATTCGAGTCTACTTCGCCAACTCGACGGCCGGTCGTTGCCGTTTCGCCTATTGTTACAATCCATTAACGCAAATCATACGGTTCAAGTCGTAGGAAGCGTCGCTAAATTAATAGCGCGCGCCTCGCGGCCCGGTGCGGTGCTAAGCTCGTGCCTGTCGCCACCAAAAAGACGAACCACTTCACAACGCTGGAGCGAATCGCCGGCGCTTGGGTTGACAGCCGATGCGTCGACGTGCCGGAGAGTGGACTCCGGTAGCGCGCGCCGCATGCCCTCGCGCGGCAATGGACGCTAATGGTCAACAACAAGTCGTTCAGCATCGCAACGCATCGTGCGCGGTGGCGCCGCTGGCCGAAGCGCGGCATACTGCTCGCGAGATTCAAGCGCGCTCAACGGAATAACGAACGCATAATGAGCAAGCTAGCGTAGAGAACCGCTCGCCTGCCTAATTCTGCCCAAGAAGGGACTCGAACCCCCACGGCCTTGCGGCCACTGGTACCTGAAACCAGCGCGTCTACCAATTCCGCCACCTGGGCGCGGCCGACACCGATTAGTCGTTTCGGTAAAGCGGGCCTCTATGGCGACCCTATGCGCGTTGCACCAGAAAAATTCCCAACGCAATCGCCGCGAGTCCGCCGAGATCGCGCGTTCCAACCGGCTCGCCGAGAATCAGATACGCAATACACAAACCGAAGATCGGGGTCAAGAAATAGAACGCGCTGACCCGGCTTGCTTCGCCGCGATTGAGCAGCCAAAACCAGAGCATCGACGCGCCGACACTCATGACAAAAACGGTGTAGCCGAAGGCCAGCGCGATCCGCGGCGACCAGATCGCGTGCGGCGCACCTTCAAAAATCACCGCGCACGGCAACAGCACCGCCGACGCCGTTAACAATTGCAGCGCCGTCGTCATGCGCAAATCGAGAGCGGTGCAGTAGCGTTTGAACACGATCGTTGCGGCCACACTGCCGACGACGCCGGTAAAGGCCAGCGCGACGTCGGACGGATTCGCGCTCCCGCTGCCGGTTCGCGCGATCATCACCCCAACGACGCCGCCGAAACCCAATACTAGTCCGGCGATCTTGAGCGGCGTCAGTCGTTCGCGTAGCAACGCCGGCGCGACGATTGCCAGCACGAGCGGATTCAGGCTCGCCACGATGGCCCCGACGCCCGACGCTAAATGACGCAAGGCTTCATACGTGAAGCCCAGATAGATCGCATTGCCCGCAACGCCTAACGCCAGCACCGCGACCCAGGCGCGCCGCGTGGGTGGAAACCGCGCGCCGTAACGGCACGCAATGGCGAACGTCACCAAGCCCGCGACCGCGAAGCGGCAGACCAGAAACCACAGCGGCGACGAATCGAGCACGCCGATCTTGCTCGGAACGTAAGCCGACGCCCACAACACCACGTAAAACAAGGCCGCCGCGATGCCCAAGCCGCGCACGCCTAGCGCTCGAGCACGAGCGTGGTCCGCGCGGCCCGCGCGACCGCCGCATCGGAGAACGGTAACGCCGTCAACACGTGCCGCGCATAACGGGCGGCCAGATCGCGATAGTGCGGTGAACCGGGCTCGCCCGATTCACCCAGCGGAATGTCGATGCCGCCGGCGTCCCAGTTGCCGACGTCCCACACGGCGCGGAAACTTTGGCCGATGCTCGCCCCCTGCACGGCCGGCGCATAGCGCCCGCCTTGACCCGCGACGCGTGGCCCGTTCCACAGCGAAAACCCGAACGGCGCCAATGGGTGCGCGGCCGTGACCGCGTCCGCTTCGCCGTATTCAACCGCGACGGCATCGCGGCCGAAGCGGCGCACGACGGCCCGTAGTTCGGCAACCAGAAACGCATCCGGATCGTCGCCCGCAAACCAGCCCCGCGGATGTTCGCGCAGCGCGCGCATGAGCAATACAAAGCGCGCATTCGGCGCCATGTACCGCGCGCTCAACGCGGCGGGTAAGTGCGCCGCGGCGAGATCGGCGGCCGCCGCCAAGCGCAAGCGTTCGACCACCGTCGCCCCGCGCGATGCAGGCTGAAACCGGCCGTCGAACGCCGCCAGCGCCGCAAACGCCGGAACCAATTCCGGGTCGTGATCGGCCCCCCGCGCGCGCAACGCGGCGACCGTCAGCCGCGCCAACTCGAGCTCCGCCGGCGATGCCGTATCCGCTTGGATCGCCGCAAACGCCGCCGCATCGAAGCGGGTCAGCCGGTGCAAACGGCGCGTTATTTCCGCCGCCCGGTACGGAGCGCTATATTCCGCGCTCAGGCGATACGGATAACCCGCGCCGTATTGCAGATTGTTGGCCGTCACGACGACCGCCGCGCGCGACGGCGCGACCCGTGGCAGCTGCTCGAATGGGACCAGCGGAACGGCCGCCGGATCGGTGGTCGCGCCGGCCGCTGCCGTCAAACCCCACGGACCGTCGGGAATCGCACCCGCCAATGCGTAGCCCACACGTCCGCCGACATCGGCCAAAACGAAGTTCTGCGTCGGACCGGGGTAGCCGGCCAAAATCCGCACGCCGTCGGCCACCGAATGAGCCCGGCTCAATCGGCCGAACGTGCTCAGCGCCGCGATCGGTCGCGTAACGACATCCCAATTCACGGCATGTCGCACACGGCCCGACGCTTCGACCACGAACCCGTGCCGCGTCGCGAGATAGCGCCGCGTTTGTATTCCGCCAAAGCGCACCGCGAAGCGTTCGAGGCGAACCGTCGCTCGCAGCTCACGGCCGGCTGCGGCGTACGTATCGCCGGTTTCCGAAGCGAACGTTTCGCGATAGACGCGCGGTCCGGCGACGGTCCCGTTCGTGGCACCCCAGGCCATCCACGCGTTGTGCCCCAGCACCACGCCCGGCGTGCCGGCCAACGTCGCGCCGGCGACATGATAGCCCGGCGCCGCTAAGTCGACGAGGTGCCAGATGCCCGGCATACTGCGGTCGAGATGCGGATCGTTGGCCAGCAGTGCGCGGCCGCCGGCCGTGCGCGCTGCGCCGGCGGCAAACGCGTTGCTGCCGCGGGCGCCGCCATCCGGATCGGCCGCCGTCGCCGCGGCGGCAGCCGTCGCCGCCAGGTGCCGACCGGCGAGCGGCGGCAGCGGCGCGATACGCATGTGCGGCCCGCCGGTCGTCGGAACGTCGTAGGCCGGATCGCTGAGCGGAAAAAATGCGCTGGCCGCGCCCGGTCCGACGGCGCGGATAACGTCGTCGCGCAAGATGACGTCGTCCCAGCCGTCACTGAGATCACGCACGATCGCGATCCCGCACGCCAGCGTGTCTTGGGGCTGCCAAGGCGTGAACCGCGCCAGCAGCACGCGATATTCCGGCGGCACCGGTTCGCGCTGGGCCGCGGCATTCACCCCTTCGGCATACGCATCCAACTCGGCCCGATCAGATGCCGTCAGCCCGCGTAATTCAGCGGCGATAACGCTCGCGGGATCGTAAACGCGGCTGCGTATATCAGCGCCTATTGCGACCGAACCCAATAACTCGGAAAGCCGGCCGTAGACATAGCGCCGGGTCAGGTCGATTTGAAACAGCCGGTCGCTGCCGGTCGCATAGCCCTGCGCGAAAAACAAATCGTGCAGCGTCGCTGCGCGAATGTGCGGAATGCCGCGTTCGTCACGCACGATACGCGCCGGTGCGTCCAGCGGTAAGCCCGCGACGGTCCCGCTGCTCCGCGCGGTATGGACCGTGGCGAGCACGATCCGCACGATATAGCCCAACACGGCCAGAACGAGGACGCCGCAAACGGCGGCAAGCACAAGCCCAACGACGATCGCCGGCTGCCGCCGAGCTCGGCGTCGCGGCGCCCGAGCGCTAATGTTGCGCGCCCGGCTGATTCGACCGTACAACGGCCCGCGCCGCACCTTTGAGCGGAAGCCAATGAATGCGAATTCGCCCAACCATCGACCACAGATTGCCGCAAGCATTCCGGAAACCCCGCGCTCGACGGTGCGCTGCAGTCACCGGCGCTCCATGAAAGCAGCTCGTACCCCCGGTGCTGTTCGGCTGCGCATGCGCGCGCAGCGTTCCAAGTCCACGGCGACTTGCTGCAGCCGCTATGCTCGTGGAGTAACTCGCAGGCTCTTTCTGCCACGTCTCACGTTCACGCAGCGCGGCCTTTGCGTCGATGTGACGCCGGCGCATGAAGACGTGAGCTTCAACCGCCTCATTGAAC